>NZ_QXCP01000009.1 GCF_003711805.1 Brachybacterium sp. EE-P12
GATTTGCCATTCAAAATAATGGCATCGATAAACAGACACGCTATTGAGATATCAAGCAACACGCGCACATCGTCATCATCCCCGCTCTGCGGGGAAGACTCTGAGGCTCGCTACCGGCGGGAGTCCCGACCGACGACTGACTTCATGCTTCGTCGTCCCGGCGCGGATCACTACTCTAGCAGTTCCTCGCGGCCCGGTCCAACTCCGCTCCGTGTGCCTCCCGCCACTGCCGGCTCGCGCTGCGAGCCGTCCGCGTCGGTGCCACGGCCGCTGTCCCGGTCTCCCGTTCCAGCGGGTCCTCGGCGAGAGGCAGCCGCTCCGTGCCGCCCGCTCCCCGGGGGGAGGCTCTCGGCCCTTCGCGTCTGCGTCCTCGCTGCTGACAAGAGAAGACATTACGGGGCCGGGAGGGGGTCGTCAAGCCGCGCAATTCATCGTCTGTTCACCTCGATTGGGGTGCATCACTGCAGGTCAGTACGGGTTTACGGTGCGACGGAAAGCGCTCGTCGAGTCGGATGTGACCCACGCTTGAGAGAGGGGTCACCGGCCCTTATCGTCAGATTGACAAGCGCCGTAGTCCGCAGCTAGGCGGACGGGCCGTGTTCCGCCGGGGACGACGAGAGCCCCGTCGCCGACCGTGGGTCGGGAGCGGGGCTCTCATGGCGAGGGGCCGGTATCGGCCGCTCGATGGGGTGGGGCGTGCGCGCGACGCCGTGCGGGTCAGTCCTGGCGCCGCACCATGGCGGCGTTCTTGCGTCCGCGACGCAGCAGCAGATGCCCCCCGGGCAGCAGATCGAGCTCCCCGACCTCCCGAGCGAGGTCGTCGGCGGAGATCTTCTCCCCGTTCACCGACAGCCCTCCCCCGTCGGCGTCCCGTCGGGCCGCGCCCTTGGACTGCGCGATGCCGGCCTCGACGAAGGCGTCCACCAGCGGGGTGGTCGAGGAGGCCTCCGCGCCCGGGAGCTCCCGGGCGACCGTCCGCAGCGTCTGCTCGTCCAGCGTCCGCACGTCACCGCGTCCGAACAGGACCGCTGCGGCGGCCTTCGCCTGCTCTGTCGCCCGGGTGCCGTGGACCATCGACGTGATCTCGTCGGCCAGCGCCTTCTGCGCCGCCCGCTCATGGGAGGCCGTCTCGGTGGCGTGCTCGAGCTCGGCGATCTCCTCCTGGGTGCGGAAGGTGAAGAAGCGCAGGTAGTTCATGACGTCCGCGTCCGCGGCGTTCAGCCAGAACTGGTGGAAGGCGTAGGGGCTGGTCAGCTCCGCGTCCAGCCACACCGCGCCGCCCTCGCTCTTGCCGAACTTCGTGCCGTCGGCCTTGGTGACCAGCGGTGTGGTCAGGGCGTGGACCTCATGCCCCTCGACCTTGTGGACCAGGTCCACGCCGGAGAGCAGGTTGCCCCACTGGTCGTTCCCGCCGTACTGCAGGCTGACCCCGTGCCGGCGGTGCAGCTCGAGGTAGTCGATCCCCTGGAGCACCTGGTAGCTGAACTCCGTGTAGCTGATGCCCTCGTCGCTCTGGAGGCGACGGGCGACGGTGTCCTTGGCGAGCATCGTGCCCAGGCGGTAGTGCTTGCCCATGTCGCGCAGGAAGTCCAGTGCGCTCATCTGCCCGATCCAGTCGAGGTTGTTCACCATGGTCACGGCGAACTCGCCCTCGAGGTCGAGGAAACGGGAGATCTGGCCGCGCAGGCTCTCGACCCAGGTCGAGACGATCTCCGCGTCGTTGAGCACTCGCTCGCCGGACATGCGCGGGTCGCCGATCAGGCCCGTCGCCCCGCCCACGAGGGCGTAGGGGTGGTGGCCCGCCAGCTGGAGGCGCCGCATGGTGAGCACCTGGGTGAGGTGGCCGACGTGCAGGGAGGCCGCGGTCGGGTCGAATCCGCAATAGAGGCTGATCGGTCCGTCCGCCAGAGCGCTGCCGAGCGCCTCGCGCCCGGTGGTCTGCACGACGAGTCCTCGCCAGGCGAGTTCGTCCAGGACGGAATGCATCGATCGTTTCCTCTCGGTGGTGCGGTGCGGCGCCCTCCGGGCGCCGGGCTGTGGGGGCCGGGGCCATTGTCCCCCACGCGCGGCCGGGGCCGCCACGCGATATCGGCGGGCCGACGGCCGAACGGGCCGACGGGAGCAGCGCCCCGTCGGCCCGAGCCGCCCGGGGCTCAGCTCTCGGCGCGGTCCCGGGTGAAGGAGCGCAGGCCGGCGACCTGGGCGGCCGCGGCGTCGGTCTGCTCGGCGACCCGCACCGGGGCGGTGCCGCCCTTCGCATCACGGGAGGCGATGGAGCCCTCCACGGAGAGCACCTCCCGGACCGAGGGGTCGAGATGCTCGGAGATCTCCGCGAGCTCGGCATCGGTGAGATCCCACAGCTCCTTGTCCTGGGACTCGGCCACCTTCACGCAGGCGCCCGAGATCTCGTGCGCGGTGCGGAAGGGCACGCCACGCCGCACCAGGTGGTCGGCGATGTCGGTCGCCAGGGAGAAGCCCTGCGGCGCCAGCTCCGCCATCCGCTCGGTGTGGAAGGTCAGCGTCGCCATCATCCCGGTGAAGGCCGGGAGCACGAGGTCGAGCGAGTCGACCTGGTCGAAGACCGGCTCCTTGTCCTCCTGCAGATCGCGGTTGTACGCGAGCGGCAGCGCCTTGAGCGTGGTCAGCAGGCCCACGAGGTCGCCCACCACGCGCCCGGCCTTGCCGCGCGCGAGCTCGGCGATGTCCGGGTTCTTCTTCTGCGGCATGATCGAGGAGCCGGTGGAGTAGGAGTCGTCCAGGGTGATGAACGAGAACTCCTTGGTGTTCCACAGGATGACCTCCTCCGCGAGCCGGGAGAGGTCGATGCCGATCATCGCGAGCGCGAAGGAGAACTCCGCCGTCAGGTCCCGCGAGGCGGTCCCGTCGATCGAGTTCCACACCGAGTCGGAGAAGCCGAGCTCGCGGGCGACCGCCTGCGGGTCCAGGCCCAGGCTCGAGCCGGCCAGGGCCCCGGAGCCGTAGGGGGAGCTGTCCGCCCGCGCGTCCAGGTCCCGCAGCCGCTCCACGTCCCGCAGCAGCGGCCAGGCATGGGCCAGCAGATGGTGGCTGAGCAGCAGCGGCTGGGCGTGCTGGAGGTGGGTGCGACCCGGCATGGGCGCGCCGTGCACCTCGCGCGCCCGGGCCACGAGCACCTCGACCAGGTCGAGGACCTGCTCGCCGACGGCCCGCGCCTGGTCACGGACGAACAGGCGGATCAGGGTCGCGATCTGGTCGTTGCGGGAGCGGCCGGCGCGCAGCTTCCCGCCGAGGTCCTTCCCGGCCCGCTCGATCAGACCGCGCTCGAGGGCGGTGTGCACGTCCTCGTCCTCGGGCACCGCGGCGAAGGCGCCGGAGGCGACGTCGGCCGCGAGGCGGTCGAGCGCGTCCTGCATCCCCGCGAGCTCCTCGTCGCTCAGCAGGCCCGCGGCGTGGAGCACGTTCGCGTGCGCCTTGGAGCCACGCAGGTCGTACTGAGCGAGGCGCCAGTCGAAGTGCGTGGACACCGACAGCGCCGCGAGGGCGGCCGCGGGGCCGGAGCCGAAGCGGCCGCCCCACAGGGACGCGTTCGCCTTCGCGGCCGACGGGTCGGCACCGGTCGTGCCGGCGCCCGACGTGCCGGCAGCGGGCGCGGCGGAGTCCTTCTCGCTCATGCCTGCTCCTCGGCGGAGTCGAGGTCCTCGCCGTTGCCGAGCGCCACGTCGCGCGCCGCGGCCTGCTTCGCGGCGAGGCCGTAGATGTCGATGAAGCCGCGGGCGCTGGCCTGGTCGAAGGTGTCGCCCTCGTCGTAGGTGGCGAGGTTGAAGTCGTACAGACCGGTCTCGCTGCGGCGTCCGGTGACGGTCGCGCGCCCGCCGTGCAGGATCAGGCGGATGTCGCCGTTGACGTAGCGCTGGGTGTCCTCGATGAAGGCGTCCAGCGACTTCTTCAACGGCGAGAACCACTGGCCGTCGTAGACCATCTCGGTCCAGCGGTCGCCGACCTGGCGCTTGAACCGTGCCTGCTCGCGCTCGAGGGTCACACGCTCGAGCTCCTGGTGCGCGGTGATCAGCGTCATCGCGCCCGGCGCCTCGTAGACCTCGCGGGACTTGATGCCCACCAGACGGTCCTCGACGATGTCGATCCGGCCGATGCCCTGCGCGCCGGCGCGGCGGTTGAGCTCCTGGATCGCCTCGAGCGGGGTGACGGCGCGGCCGTCGATCGCGACCGGGACGCCTTCCGCGAAGGAGATCACGACCTCGTCGGCGACCGGCGGGAAGGCCGGGTCATCGGTGTAGCTGAAGACGTCCTTGGTGGGCTCGTTCCAGATGTCCTCGAGGAAGCCGGTCTCGATGGCGCGGCCCCACACGTTCTGGTCGATCGAGAAGGGGTTGTGCTTCGTGGTCGCGATCGGCAGGCCCTTGCGCTCGGCGTACTCGATCGCCTTGTCGCGGGTCAGCGCCAGGTCGCGCACCGGGGCGATGCACTTCAGCTCCGGGGCGAGCGAGGTGATCGAGACCTCGAAGCGCACCTGGTCGTTGCCCTTGCCGGTGCAGCCGTGGGCGACGGTGCTCGCGCCGTGCTTCTTCGCGGCCTTGACCAGGTGCTTGGTGATCACCGGGCGGGAGATCGCGGAGACGTTCGGGTAGGCGTCCATGTACAGCGAGTTCGCCTTGAGCGCCGGCATGCAGTACTCGTTCGCGAACTCGTCGCGGGCGTCGGCGACGTAGGCCTCCACGGCGCCGCAGTCCAGGGCGCGCTGGCGGATGACCTCGAGGTCCTCGCCGCCCTGGCCGACGTCGACCGCGCAGGCGATGACGTCGGCGCCGGTGGCGTCGTGGATCCAGCCGATGGCGACGGAGGTGTCGAGGCCGCCGGAGTAGGCGAGGACGATCTTTTCGGTCACGAGTGTGCTCCTGTGTCGTGGGGTGGTGGTCCGGTCGGACCGTGCATGGAGGGCGGGCGCGGGGCCCGGCCCCGGGTTCAGGGGGTCAGGGGCGCGGCGTCGGGCGGGAGGCCGCAGGGAGGGCGTGCTGCGGGGCCGGGCTCACGGCGCCTCCTGGCCGTGGTCGTCCTCGTCGAGGAGGGCGGCGTCGCGTCGGCCCTCCGCGAGGTCGAGGAGCCGCTCGGCGAGGCGGTCGCCCCCGGCGGGGTCGCGGGAGACCAGCAGCACGGTGTCATCACCGGCGATGGTACCGAGCACGTCGGGCATGACGGACCGGTCCATGGCGGAGGCGAGATACTGCGCACCCCCGGGCGGGGTGCGCACGACGACCAGGTTCCCGCTCGCCTCCGCGGAGACGAGCAGCCCCTCGGCCAGCCGCGGCAGGCGCGCCTCGAGCAGCTCGCCCTCGGTGCCGGCGGGCCGGGCGGTGCCGCCCTCCGGGGGGAGGCGGTAGACGAGGCTGCCCGCCGAGCCGCGGACCTTCTCCGCCTGCAGCTCGACGAGGTCCCGGGAGAGGGTGGCCTGGGTGACCTCGATGCCCTCCGCGGTCAGCAGCTGTGCGAGCTGGGACTGGGAGGAGACCTCCTCATGGGTCAGCAGCTGCACGATCCGCTGCTGGCGGGAGGTCTTGGTCTGCGCGAGGGCGCGCCGGGAGTCGCTCATCCGCGCTCCCGGGCGCCGCGGGTGCGCACATGCGGCATGGCGTGCGCTGCCGTGGACTCGTCGGGGTGCTCCAGCAGCCAGGTCAGCAGCGCCTTCTGGGCGTGCAGGCGGTTCTCCGCCTCGTCCCACACCACCGAGGCGGGGCCGTCGATCACCTCGGCGGTGACCTCCTTCCCGCGGTAGGCGGGCAGGCAGTGCAGGAAGATCCCGCCGGAGAGCTCCATCAGCTCGGCGGTGACCTGGAAGGGGGCGAAGGTCGCCTCGCCGCGGCCGTCCTCGCCCTCCTGGCCCATCGACACCCAGGTATCGGTGATGACGGCGGTGGCGCCGGCGACCGCCTCGCGCGGGTCGTCGGTGACGAGCACCGCGCCGCCGGTCGTCGCGGCGATCTCCTCGGCGCGGGCGACCACGGCGGGGTCGGGCCGATGGGAGGCGGGGGCGGCGATGCGCACGTCCATCCCCGCGGTCACGCCGCCGAGCAGGTAGGAGTGGGCCATGTTGTTCGCGCCGTCGCCGAGATAGGCGAGGGAGCGCCCGGCGAGCGCCGCGTCCCCGTCGGCGAGCCCGCCGGTGTGCTGGGCGATGGTCTGCAGGTCGGCGAGGATCTGGCAGGGGTGGAACTCGTCGGTCAGGGCGTTGATCACCGGGACGGTCGCGTGGGCGGCCATCTCCTCGATCCGCTCCTGGCCGAAGGTGCGCCACACGATCGCGGAGACCATGCGGGTGAGCACCTCGGTGGTGTCCGCGACGGACTCGCCGCGTCCCAGCTGGCTCGAGCCCGCGTCGATCACCAGCGGGCTGCCGCCGAGCTCGGCGATCCCGGTCGCGAAGGAGACGCGGGTGCGGGTGGAGGCCTTGTCGAACATGACGGCGACGGTGCGCGGGCCCTCGAGGGGGCGCTTGGCGAAGCGGTCGCTCGCGAGTTCGAGGGCGAGGGCGAGGACCTCCTTCTGCTCGGCGGGGCTCAGGTCGTCGTCGCGCAGGAAATGGCGGGGCATGTCAGGACCTCTTCTCGTCGGTGGTGTCGGCGGCGGCCTGCTCGGCGCGGTCGAGCAGGGCAGGCAGCGCCTCGACGAAGGAGTCGAGCTCCTCGCCGGTGATGATCAGCGGCGGGGCGAGCCGCAGCGTGGTGGGGTTCGCGGCGTTGAGGATGAAGCCGGCCTCGAGCGCGGCGGCGACGACCTGCGGCGCGATCGGTGCGGCGAGGGTGATCCCCTGCAGCAGCCCGGCGCCGCGCACGCCCGTGATCCGTGCGTCGCGCCCCGCGAGCTCGCTCACCTGCGCCTGCAGCCGCCCACCGAGGGTGCGGACATTGCCGAGCAGGTCGTCCTCCGCGATCGTGCCGAGCACCGCGAGGGACACGGCCGCGCCGAGCGGGTTGCCGCCGAAGGTGGTGCCGTGCTGGCCGGGGCTGAGCAGGCCGGTGGCGTGCTCGCCGAAGGTCAGCACCGCACCGATCGGGAAGCCGCCGCCGAGGCCCTTGGCGAGGGTCATCACGTCAGGCACGACCCCGCCTGTGCGCTGATGGGCGAACCACTCCCCCGTGCGCCCCACCCCGGTCTGGACCTCGTCGAGGATCAGCAGGGCGCCGTGGCGGGCGGTGAGCTCGCGCGCCGCGCGCAGGTACCCCTCCGGCAGCGGCAGCACGCCGGCCTCGCCCTGGATCGGCTCGAGCACGAGCGCGGCGACGTCGCCCGGGGCGAGGGCCGCCTCGAGTGCGGCGATGTCCCCCGCAGGCAGGAACTCGACGCCGCCGGGCAGCGGCTCGAAGGGGACGCGGTAGGCCTCCTTGTGGGTGAGGGCGAGAGCGCCCATGGTGCGGCCGTGGAAGCTGTTCTCCAGCGCCAGGATCCGGGGCCGGCCGGTGCGGCGGGCGATCTTGAAGGCCGCCTCGTTGGACTCGGTGCCGGAGTTCGTGAAGAACACGCCCGAGCCCTCCGGCGCCGCGGCGAGCTGCAGGAGGCGCTCGGCGAGCTCGATCTGGGTGGGGGTGGCGAAGAAGTTCGAGACGTGCACCAGGGTGCCGGCCTGCTTCGTCATCGCGGCGACGACGTCCGGGTGGGCGTGGCCGAGCGCATTGACGGCGATGCCGCCGAGGAGGTCGAGGTACTCCTTGCCGTCGGCGTCCCACACCCGGGTTCCCTCGCCGCGCACGAGCACCCGCTGCGGGGTGCCGAACACGCCGATCATCGAGCGGGAGTAGCGGCCGGCGAGCTCCTGGGCGCCGGGCTCCCCCGGCGCGGCGGTCGTGCCCTGCACGGGCGTCTGCGTCTCAGACATAGTCGTCCCTCCTGACCATCGTTCCCACGCCCTTGTCGGTGAAGACCTCCAGCAGCACGGCGTGCTCGATCCTGCCGTCGGTCATCGCGGCGGTGCGCACCCCGGAGTCCACCGCGTCCAGCAGCGACTCGGCCTTCGGGATCATGCCCGCGGTGAGCGTGGGCAGCATCGCGCGCAGCTCGCTCGCGGGGATCTCGGGGATCAGCGAGTCTCGGTCCGGCCAGTCGCGGTACAGGCCCTCGACGTCGGTGAGCACCACGAGCTTCTCCGCGTCCAGGCCCGCGGCGAGCGCGGCCGCGGCGAGGTCGGCGTTGATGTTCAGGACGGCGCCGGTGGGCCGGCCGTCCTCGTCGATCTCGGGCGCGATCGAGGAGACCACCGGGATCCGGCCGGCGTCCAGGAGGTCCTGGATCGACTCGGGCCGCACCCGGGTCACCGCGCCGACGTTGCCGAGGTCGACCTCCTCGCCGTCGACGACGGTGCCGCGGCGGCGCGCGGCGAACAGGCGCGCGTCCTCGCCGGACATGCCGATCGCGTAGGGGCCGTGGCTGTTGATGAGGCCGACGAGCTCGCGGCCCACCTGACCCACCAGCACCATCCGCACCACGTCCATCGTGTCCTCGTCGGTCACGCGCAGCCCGCCGCGGAACTCGGACACGATGCCGACCCGGTCGAGCATCGTGTTGATCTGGGGGCCGCCGCCGTGGACGACGACGACGTGGATGCCGGCGTGGCGCATGAACACCATGTCGGCCGCGAAGGCGCGCCGCAGGTCGTCATCGATCATGGCGTTCCCGCCGTACTTGACCACGACGATCTTGCCGCGGAAGCGCTGCATCCAGGGCAGCGCCTCGATGAGGATCTCGGACTTCGCGCGGGCGTCGGCCTGGGCCGGGGTGAGGTCCGCGAGGGGGTTCTTGGACGGCGAGGTGCCGGAGGGCGAGGTCATGAGGAGTAGGCGCTGTTCTCTTCGACGTAGTCGTGGGTGAGGTCGTTGGTCCAGATGTCCGCGCTCGCGTCGCCCGCCCCGAGGTCCACCTCGATGAGGATCTCGCGGGGCGTCATGTCGACCTCGGAGCGGTCGCGATGGGCGCCGCCGGCGCGGCACACCTCGACGCCGTTGACGGTGACGGAGAGGTCCGCGACGTCGAAGGGCGCGACGGCCTCGGGCACGCAGCCGGCCGCGGCCACGATCCGGCCCCAGTTGGGGTCGTTGCCGAAGATCGCGGCCTTGACGAGGTTGGAGCGAGCGATCTCCCGGGCCACGGCCTCGGCGGCGTCCTCGGTGCTCGCCGAGCGGACCACGACGTGCACGTCGTGGCTCGCGCCCTCGGCGTCGGCGACGAGCTGCCGGGCGAGATCGGCGCTGACGGCGCGCACCGCCTCGGTCAGCTCCGCGAGCGGGACGGTGACGCCGCTCGCGCCGGAGGCCAGCAGGATGACGGTGTCGTTGGTGGACATGCAGGCGTCGGAGTCGACCCGGTCGAAGGTGGTGCGGGTCGCGTCGCGCAGCGCGCGCTGCGCGGTCTCGGCGTCGACGTCCGCGTCGGTGGTGAGCACCACGAGCATCGTCGCGAGCTGCGGGGCGAGCATCCCGGCACCCTTCGCCATCCCGCCGACGACGACGCCCGAGGCGGTCGTGGCCTCGGCGGTCTTGGGGACGGTGTCGGTGGTCATGATGGCGCGGGACGCGGAGGCGTCGGCCTCGGGGCCGGCGGCCAGACGGCCGGTCGCCTCGCTCGCCCCCGCCAGCAGCGGCTCCATCGGCAGCCGCTCGCCGATCAGGCCGGTCGAGCACACCAGCACGTCCTGCGCGGCGATGTCGAGCAGGTCCGCGAGGTGCTCGGCGGTGCGGTGCGTGTCGGCGAAGCCCTCCGGGCCGGTGCAGGCGTTCGCGCCGCCGGAGTTCAGGACCACGGCACGGGCGCGGCCGTCCGCGACGGCGCGGCGGGACCAGAGCACGGGCGCGGCCTGGACCCGGTTGGCGGTGAACACGGCGGCGGCGACATCGCGCGGGCCGTCGTTGACGACGAGGGCGAGGTCCTCCGTGCCGGAGGACTTGATGCCGGCGGCGAGGCCGACGGCGCGGAAGCCGCGGGGGCGGGTGATCGTCACGGGGACTCCTGGGAGTGGGTGCGGGGCCGACGGACCGGCGGGCCCGGGGGCGAGAGGGGTGGAGACATCTGTCGGCGCGGGCACCGGTCGGAGCGCCGCACGGACGGTCACGGGGCGAGCGCGGTGCGGGTGAGGCCCGTGGTCTCCGGCAGGCCGAGGGCCAGGTTCAGCGACTGGACCGCGGCCCCGGCCGTGCCCTTGACGAGGTTGTCGATCGCGGAGATCACGGTGGCCTGTCCGCTGCGGGCATCGACCGCCGCCCCGATGCGGATCGTGTTCGCGCCGACCACCTCGCCCGTGGCGGGGAAGACCCCCTCGGGCAGGACCGAGACGAAGTGCTCGTCCGCGTAGTCGGCGGAGAGTGCCGCGAGGAGATCCGCCGTGGTGGTCCCCTCGGGCACGGGCGCGGTGCACACGGCGAGGATGCCGCGGCTCATCGGGACGAGGACCGGGGTGAAGCCGAGCCGGGCGTCGTCGCGCCCCGTGGACCGGCGGAAGTTCTGCAGCACCTCCGGGACATGGCGATGCGTGCCGCCCACGGCGTAGGGCGCGGCGGTGCCGGAGGCCTCGGAGAACAGCAGGTGCTGCTTCGCGGCGCGGCCGGCGCCGGAGTATCCGACGGGCAGCACCGCGGCGAGGCGCGCGGGATCCACGAGCTCGGCGCGCAGGAGCGGCGCGAGGGCGAGGGTGACCGCGGTCGCGTTGCAGCCGGGCACCGCGATCTCGCGGGCGCCGACCAGCAGCTCGCGCTGGCGGTTACCGTCCGCGAGGGGCAGCTCGGGCATGCCGTAGGTCCAGGTTCCGGAGTGCTCGCTGCGGTAGTAGGCCTCCCACTCCTCGGCGCTCTCGAGGCGGTGGTCCGCGCCGAGGTCGAGCACGAGGACGTCCGGGTCCTCGGCGCGCAGCGCGGCCGCGATCCGGCCGGACTGGCCGTGCGGGAGGGCGAGGACGACCACGTCGTGGCCGTGGAGCGTGTCCACGCTCGTCTCCGCCAGGACCGGATCATGACCGAGGTCGATGTGCGGGGCGACCTCGGAGAGGTGCTTCCCCGCGCTCGAGTGCGCGGTCACGGTCGCGACCTCGACCTCGGGATGCGCGGAGAGCAGTCGCAGGGTCTCCCCGCCGGCGTACCCGGAGGCGCCGACGACGGCGACGCGCGGGCGGGCTGCACCCGGGGTCGACGACGTGGCAGGGGCGGGGCTGGAGATCGCGGACGACATGCCGGAAGTATATACAGCGCTCTGCATGATCAGCCAGTGCGGGTGGGGCGTGTTCACGTGGTGGACGCGGTGCGCCTCCAGCGAGGACGGAGCCCGAGGAGGCCCCGCCTCACCCCTGCGGCGCCCGGAGGAACGGGATCACGGGCAGGCGCACCCCGCACCCCTTCGACGCCTGCACTGTGCCGACGATCGCGTAGACCAGCTGCATCAGGCCGAGCAGGAGGTACAGCCCCAGCATCGTGAACACGATCGCTTCCATGACCGGCGTGAATCGCATGCCGTCGCCCGTCGGCGAGGGCTCGCCGGTGAGGGCGGCGAGCGTGAGGGAGAGCGCCATCAGCACGGGCCAGCACAGCTGCATCAGGCCCCAGTTCGCGGCGCGCACGCCGTTCGCGGCGGCGAGTCCGCCGTGGCGGCGCTGACGGAGACCGACGACGAGCTGCGTGATCCCCGCGACGAGCACGTTCACGAAGGGGATCGGGACGTAGGCGAGGAAGCCGAGCGCCCAGGCGATCGTGCCGTGGCGCGGGACCGGCTGCGGGAACTGCCCCGGCGCCGGCCCGGACCGGGGTCCGAGGGGCGAGGCGTCGGCGGGCGCTGACGGGTCGGGAAGTCCGTTCGTCGAGTTCACGCACGCACCCTATCCAGCGCCCGGGCTGCGCGTGGGGATCTCGGGGCCGCGCCGTCGCCTCCATGCACGACGGGCCCCGCTCCGAGGAGCGGGACCCGTCCGGACACGGAGGTGCTCAGGCCCGCAGCTCGCCGCCGACCGCAGACTCCACCGCGGCGATGATCCGCTGCCGGGTCTCGCCGATCTGCTCGGCTGTCAACGTGCCCTCGGTGGAGCGCAGCCGGATCGCGAAGGCGAGGGACTTCTTCCCCTCCCCGATCTGCTCGCCGGTGAAGACGTCGAACAGATGCACCCGCTCGGCGAGGTCCCCGGCGCCGACCACGATCGCGGCCTCGACCGCGCTCGCGGGCACGGACTGCTCGACCACGAAGGCGAAGTCCTCCTTCGCCGGCGGGTAGGTGGGCACGGGCTCGGCCCGCACCACGGCGGGGGCGGCGGCGATCACGGCCTCGAGGTCGAGCTCGAAGGCGGCCGTGCGGGCCGGCAGCCCGAACTCCTTGATCACGGCGGGGTGGAGCTCGCCCGCGGCGCCGACCGCGAGGCCGTCCCCGCTGTCCGTGCGGACGCGCAGCTCCGCGGCGCGGCCGGGGTGGAAGGGTGCGTGCTCGGTCTGGCGCACCTCGAGCTCGGCGCCGACGGCGGCAGCCGCGCGGCGGGCGAGGTCGAGCGCGTCGGCCCAGCCCCACGGCGCGGGCTCGCCCTGCCAGGAGTCGGGGCCGGAGGCGCCGCCGATCACCGAGGCGAGCGCCGAGGTCTGCGCGGGCAGGGCGGCGAGGATCTGCTCGAGCTCCTGCTCGCTCGGGCGCTGCGCGGCGGCGGGCACCGGGGCGGAGCCCTGCCCGGAGCGGGCGCGGAACACGGAGCCGCGCTGGAAGATCGCGATCTGCTCCTCACCGCGGCCGAGGTTGCGACGTGCGACGGGCAGGAGGGTCTGCAGCAGCTCGGTGCGCAGCAGCGGCTCGTCCTCGGAGAGGGGGTTGAGGATCCGCACTGCCTCGCGGCGTGCGTCAGCCTCCGCGTAGCGCAGCCGGTCGTGGATCGCCGGGGCGACGAACGGGGCGGAGTTCACCTCGATGAGACCGACCTCGGCGAGCGCGCGACGGGCGGCGCGGCGGGCGCGCTGGGCGACGGTGAGGCCGCGGCCGCCCGGCGCCGTCGGCAGCTCGGAGGGGATCTGCGCGTAGCCGACCAGGCGTGCGATCTCCTCGACGAGGTCCTCACGGATCTCGAGATCGGGGCGCCAGGACGGCGGGGTCACGGTCAGCTCGCCCTCGGCGCCGTGCGCGAGGGTGCAGCCGATCGCCTCGAGGCTGCCCGTGACCTGTGCGTCGGTGTAGGGGATGCCGACGATCCGCTCCGCATCGCGCAGGCCCGCGGTGATCGGTGCGGGCGCGGTCGCCGAGCCCTCGTCGGTGACCTGAGCGGCGATCGTGCCGCCGCCGTGCTCGACGATCAGCTGCGCGGCGCGGTGCGCGGCGATCAGCGGCAGCTGCGGGTCCACGCCCCGCTCGAAGCGCTTGGACGCCTCGGAGGGCAGGCGGTGGCGGCGCGCGGTGCGGGCCACGGTGACGGGGTCGAAGGTCGCGGCCTCGAGTACGATGTCGGTGGTCGTCGCGGATACCTCGGTGTCCTCGCCGCCCATCACGCCGGCGAGGCCGAGCACGCGGTCGCCGTCGCCGCCGGCGTCGGTGATCAGCAGGTCCTCGGGGTCGAGGGTGCGCGTGACGTCGTCGAGGGTCGTGAGCTGCTCGCCCCGGCGGGCGCGGCGCACGGTGATGGGGCCGACGAGCTTCGCGGCGTCGTAGGCGTGCAGCGGCTGACCGAGGTCGAGCATCACGTAGTTGGTGACGTCGACGATCAGGGAGATCGGGCGCATCCCGGCGAGCGTGAGCCTACGTGCCATCCAGCGCGGGGTCTGTGCGGAGGGGTCCACGCCCTGCACGCCGAGGGCGACGAAGCGGGTGCAGCCGTCGGCGCCCTCGAGCGGGGCATCGTCGGCGAGACGAACACCCACGCCCGCGTCCTCGCCCGGGGTCGCGGTGGTCTCCACCGTCGTCGCCGGATCGGTGTACGCGGCGTCGGTGGCGTGCGAGTACTCCCGTGCCACGCCCCGCATCGAGAAGCAGTAGCCGCGGTCCGGGGTCACGTTGATCTCGACGACCTCGTCGGCCAGGCCCAGCAGCGCGATCGCGTCGTCGCCGGGCTCGCCGGTCAGGCCCGCGGCGTGGCCGCGGCCCAGCACGATGATGCCGTCCTCGCCCGCGGGGTCGGGCCCCAGCCCCAGCTCCTCGCCGGAACAGATCATGCCGTCGGAGGTGTGGCCGTAGGTCTTCCGCGCCGCGATCGCGAAGTCGCCGGGCAGCACGGTGCCGGGCAGGGAGACGACCACGAGGTCGCCGCCTTCGAAGTTGTGCGCGCCGCAGACGATGCCGCGGCTCGGACGCTCCCGCCCGGGCTGGGGATCCTTGGGATCGTCGGCGTCCTCGTTGTGCTCGGGGCCGACGTCCACGCGCACCCAGTTGATGGTCTTGCCGTTCTTCTGCGGCTCCTTCACGAGCTCGAGCACGCGGCCGACGACCAGCGGGCCGGTCACCTGCGCGCCGAACAGTGCCTCCTCCTCGAGCCCGAGGCGGGAGAGGTCGGTGGCGACCTCGAGCGCGGACGCGGTCGCGGGGAGCTCGACGTGCTCGCCGAGCCAGGTCAGGGGGATGCGCGGCATCTCAGATCTCCGTCCCGTAGTGCTGGGAGAAGCGGACGTCGCCCTCCACCATGTCTCGCATGTCCGCCACGCCGTTGCGCAGCATGAGGATGCGCTCGATGCCGAGTCCGAAGGCGAAGCCCTGGTGCTCCTCGGGGTCCACCCCGGCCGAGCGCAGCACGTTCGGGTGGACCATGCCGCAGCCGCCCATCTCGATCCAGCCCGTGCCGCCGCAGACCCGGCACTCCGGGTCCGCGTCGTGCTCCAGCCCGTGCCGGGCGTCGCAGGCGAAGCATCGGAAGTCCATCTCGGCGCTGGGCTCGGTGAAGGGGAAGTGGTTGGGGCGCAGGCGCGTGATCGGCGCGCCGCCGAAGAGGTGCGCGGCGAGCGCGTCGAGGGTGCCGACGAGGTTCGCCATCGTCAGGCCCTTGTCGATCGCGAGGCCCTCGACCTGGTTGAACATCGGCGAGTGGGTCGCGTCCATCTCGTCGGCCCGGTAGACGGTGCCGGGACACGCGACGTACAGGGGTGCACCGCGCTCGAGCATCGCGCGGATCTGCACCGGGGAGGTCTGGGTGCGCAGCAGCATCCCGGAGTCCTCGGGGGCGAGGTAGAGGGTGTCCTGGAGGGAGCGGGAGGGGTGGTCCGCGTCCGCGTTCAGGGCGTCGAAGTTCAGCCAGGAGGACTCCGCCTCGGGGCCTTCGGCGATCTCCCAGCCGATGCCGACGAAGAAGTCCTCGATCCGCTCGGTGAGGGTCCACAGCGGGTGCGCGGCGCCGCGCGGGCGGCGGTCCGTGGGCAGCGTCATGTCGACGGTCTCCGCGGCGAGCGCCGCCTCCTCCTCGGCGGCGGCGAGCTCGGCCTGACGGGCGGCGAGCTCCTTCTGCACACGGCCCTTGCCCTGGCCGACGAGCTTGCCCGCGGCGGCCTTCTGGTCCTTGGGCAGGTCCTTGATGGCGCGGTTCGCCGTGGTCAGCACGCTCGCGTCACCGACGTGGTCGATGCGCACCTGCTTGAGGGAGGCGGTGTCGGGCGCCGCGGCGATCGCGGCGAGGGCGGCGTCGAC
Source organism: Brachybacterium sp. EE-P12 (assembly GCF_003711805.1). GTDB lineage: Bacteria > Actinomycetota > Actinomycetes > Actinomycetales > Dermabacteraceae > Brachybacterium. Next base: position 15,595 of record NZ_QXCP01000009.1, read on the forward strand.
CGCGGCGGCGATCGACTGCTCGTCGATCACCGGACCGCCGGGCGCGGGGGATGTCTCGGACACGGGGTTCGCTTTCGTCCTGGAGTGCTCGGGGGCGCACGCGCCGGGGCGCGGGCACCGCGGACCATTCTAGGAGGCATCGCGAGCGGTCGTACCGCCCGGGGCGGTCCGAGCACCCGTTCCGTGCAGTCGGCTTCCGTGACCGCGAGGGGTGGGGAGTTCTGCCCATCGCCGTCGCGCTCTGCCCGCCCTACGCTGACACGCAGTACGCCGCACGTCGGTGCGGCACGACGGCGGAAGGGCCCCCATGACATTCCTCGGCGCGGACACAGAGGCTCTGCGAGGACATGCGACGACGACGCAGACGCAGGCTCGCCGCGTGGAGGTGCTCGTCTCCGACCTCATGGATGCCGCGGCCGGCGTCCCGTGGGAGGGCTCGGATGCGGAGGACTTCCGCCGGCGGTGCGTCGGGATCCGGGTCCGCGGGGTGGCCCTCGCCTCGTCGCTGCGCACCTTCGGCACATCGCTGACCGAGCAGGCCGAGGAGCAGGACTCGGCCTCGGAGGCGGGCGGGCGCACTCTCGCCGGACTGCCCGGCGACCCGCTGACCGATCTGCTCGGCGGCGCGCTGGGCGGGCTGATCGGCTCCGTCCGCGGCACGGGCCCCGCGGGCGTCGGCGCCGGGAGCCCGTTCCTCGGGGTGAGCGGCACGGCGGCGGGACTCCTCACGGGACTCGCCGGCGGCGGCTTCGACACCACAGGGCTGCGCAGCGAGATGGGCACTCCGATCGACCCGTCGGTGTTCGAGCCCGACGACAGCACCAGCACCACCGCCGGAGGATCGGTGAAGACGGGCGACACCACCCGCAAGGGCAGCGTCACCGTGGAGGACGACGGGACGAGGACCTACAGCTACGAGGTCTCCGAGGAGCGCGAGCTCGAGGTGGGCAGCGAGGCCGCAGGCGGCTCGGCGACGCTGAAGACCGGCGACACCACGACGGTCTCCGAGAATCCCGACGGAACCCTCACCGTGACCTTCGATGCCGAGGTGACAGGCAGCGCCGAGATGCACGGCCAGGTCCGCGGCGTCGAGGGCGGCGTCGAGTCCGAGGTGAGCGGCAAGGGCTCGTACTCGGTCACGCTGCCTCCCGGCTCGAGTCCGGACGACGCCGTGGGCATCAATCCCTTCGACCCCGACACGATTCCGCCGGGAGCCTCCGTGAAGATCACCGGCGAGCTGTCGGGATCGGTCGGGGCGAGCCTCGGGTACGGGGACGCCGCGACCGGCAAGCTCGCTCTCACCGGGGGCGAGGAGATGGTCACCACCGTCGCCAAGGACGCGGACGGCACCGTGGCGGTCGACATGGGGCCCGGCACCACGAGCGGCGTGGACGCGAGTCTGCAGATCGGTCCGGATCAGGCGAACGTCACGTTCGACGGCGAGAGCTATGTCAAGAAGTCGACGATCGAGCACACGGAGTTCTCGGACACTCCCGAGGGACGGGCAGCGTTCGACGGCTACATGTTCACAGGAGAGCAGCCGGAGGCAGGATCGCCCGGCGTCGACGACGCCTACTCCGATCTCGTCACGTCGAAGGTGAGCAAATCGGCCCTCACCGCGACCGCCGGGGACGGCGACGGCACCGAGACCTCCGCCGGTGCCGCTGCGGAGAACGCGAAGGTCACCTCCGTGGAGCGGACCTACTCCGACGGCAGCTCGGTGAAGGAGCATCGGTTCAACCCCCACGGCGAGGGCATGGACGAGAACGGGCCCTACGGCGTCGCCCACTCCAGCTCGGACGGCCCCACGTACTACGAGCTGCGCTACCCGCAGCACGGCTCGGCCCCGCCGAACTCCTACCACGAGAAGTACGGCGACCTGCCCTACACCTTCGGCGAGGACCAGACGATCAACGTGCAGCTCAGCGAGGCGGAGATGCAGCAGATCATCGAGAATCGCGGAAAGGGGGAGACTCCCGAGGAGGTGCTCAACGCCTACGCGGCATCCGGACCCCAGGGCGCGCAGCAGATGGCGGAGGACTTCTCCGGCGTCGGCTCGGGGCAGCCGGCCGCTGCCCCGGGAAGGATCACCGAGCCCGGCGCCGGGAGCGACCCCTCTCAGGGAGGCGGCGGCAGCACCGGCGGCTCCGGCGGATCCCGCGGCACGCGTGCGGTCCCTTCCGCGAGCTGACGTCCAGTCTCCGTCAGACGCACCCGGAACGTCCCGGATAGGCTGGCCAGGACCCTGTTCCCTCGAAGGAGGCCAGCATGTCCTGGACCGTGAAGGGCGTCGTCGCCCTCGCAGAGAAGAAGCCCGCTGAGCTCGTGGACGTCGTGATCCCCGATCCGGGCCCGAACGACGTCGTCGTCGACATCGAGGCGACCGGTGTGTGCCACACCGACCTCGCCTATCGCGACGGCGGCATCAACGACGAGTTCCCGTTCCTGCTCGGGCACGAGTCCGCGGGCCGCGTCTCCGCCGTCGGCGAGCACGTCACCCATGTGGAGGTCGGCGACTACGTCGTGCTGAACTGGCGCGCCGTGTGCGGGCAGTGCCGCGCCTGCAAGAAGGGCGTGCTGCAGTACTGCTTCGACACCCACAACGCCTCGAGGCCCATGACGCTGACCGACGGCACCGAGCTCACCGCCGCCCTCGGCATCGGCTCCTTCGCCGAGAAGACCCTGGTCCACGAGGGCCAGTGCACGAAGGTCTCCGAGGACGCCCCGGCCGAGGTCGCCGGCCTGCTGGGCTGCGGCGTGATGGCCGGCATCGGCGCCGCGATCAACACCGGCCAGGTCCAGCGCGGAGAATCCCTCGCCGTGATCGGCCTGGGCGGGGTGGGCTGCGCCGCGATCGCGGGCGCGAAGCTCGCCGGCGCCACCACCATCATCGGCCTCGACGTCGACGAGAAGAAGCTCGCCGCCGCGGAGGAGCTCGGCGCGACCCACACCCTGTGCACCAAGGACCTCTCGCCGCAGCAGGTCGCGGAGAAGGTGCAGGAGCTCACCGGCGGCTTCGGCGCGGACGTCGTCGTCGACGCGGTCGGCATCCCGCAGACCTACGAGACCGCGTTCTACGCCCGCGACCTCGCCGGCCGCGTGGTGCTCGTCGGCGTGCCTCGTCCGGGCATCGAGATCACGCTCCCGCTGCTGGACGTGTTCGGCCGCGGCGGGGCGCTGAAGTCCTCCTGGTACGGCGACTGCCTGCCTGAGCGGGACTTCCCGTACCTGATCGACCTGTTCCTGCAGGGCCGCCTGCCGCTGGACCGCTTCGTCACCGGCCGCACGGACCTCGCCGGGGTCGACGCGGCGCTGTCCTCGCTGCACGAGGGCGACACCCTGCGCACCGTGGCGGAGGTGGCGAAGTGACCGCACACCTCTCGCACGCCGTGACCTCGGGGACCTTCTCCCTGGACGGGGAGACCCACGAGGTCGACAACAACGTGTGGGTGCTCGGCGACGACGAGCAGTGCGTCGTCTTCGACGCCCCGCACGACGTGGAGACCGTCGAGGAGCTCGTCGGGGACCGCGAGTGCGTGGGCATCCTGCTCACCCACGCGCACGACGACCACGTCCGCTTCGCCCCGGAGCTCTCCGAGGCCCTCGAGGCGCCGATCCTGCTGAACCCCGCCGACCGCGAGGTCTGGCAGCTCACCCACGGCGACCTCCCCTGGGACGACGACGTCGCCGACGGGGACATGTTCACCATCGCGGGCGTGAACCTCGAGGCGCTGCACACCCCGGGCCACTCCCCCGGCTCGACCTGCTACTACAGCGAGGAGCTCGGCGCCGTGTTCACCGGCGACACCCTGTTCCAGGGCGGGCCCGGCGCGACCGGCCGCTCCTTCTCCTCGCGGGAGACCATCGAGGAGTCGATCCGCGAGCGGCTGTTCCGGCTCCCGGACGACACGGTGGTGCACACCGGCCACGGACCGGACACCACCATCGGCACCGAGAAGCGGGCGGCGCAGGGCGACTGGCTCTGAGCGACGAGGCGCTCGGGTCGACGTCCGCGGACTTCGCGCCCCGAGGCGACGGCACCGATCGACGACCACGGCGACGGTCCTCTGCGGAGGGCCGCCGCCGTGTCATGTCCGGGCATCCGTGCGCGACGGACAGACACGGTCCTTCGAGGAGAGCACCCCGCTCCCGGCGGATCCCGGCGGGGAGATCGAAGCGAGCGACCTGATCCCCTCGCTCTCGCGCACCCGCTACAACGTGCTGATGAGCTCCGCGCTCACGACGGGCGGCCTCGAGCCTCCCGCCCCCGGACGTCCGGGTGAACGTGACAGTGTCCGAGACGGACCACATCGAGGAGTACGACCCGCCGATCCTCCTGCCGGCGGGGCGACCGCTGTCGAGAACCTCCCCGACCTCTGACGCGAGCACCACCGGCTGAAGACGCTCGGGCTGCTCGACCCGGTGCGCGACGGCGGCCTGCATCCGCCGAGCGATCCGCCGCCTTACTGAGTCGGCCCGTCCGGCCGATCCGCGCCGTCCAGCCGGACCTCGCCGCCCGGCTGAGCTACGCCGCCCGGCTGGGCCTCGCCGCCCGGCTGAGCCACGCCGTCCGACCGGGCCTCGCCGCCCAGGCTCTCGAGATAGGCGTTGTACGCGGCGAGCTCGGCGCCGCCGTCCCGCTCGGCCTTGCGGTCGTACTGCCTCGCGCGCCGGTCCTCGGAGCCCATCCACAGCACCACCACGACGATCGCGTACCCGACCGTCGGCACCTCCGAGATCGCCCACATGATCGAGGCGCCGCGCTCCTGGATCAGCATCAGGCGCTCGGGCCCGTACATCCCCAGGTCCGTGTACCAGTCCTGCGCGACCAGCCAGGTCGCCGAGTACAGCGCCACCCCGAAGAAGGCGTGGAACGCGAGGGTGACCAGGAGGGTGAGCAGCTTGAGCACCGGGTTGATCGGTCTTGTCGACGGGTCGATGCCGATCAGCACCCAGGCGAAGAGATAGCCGGAGGCGAGGAAGTGCACCGTCATCAGCACGTGGCCGAGATGGTCGTACATCGCCAGCTCGAAGAGAGGCGAGAAGTAGAAGATCACGAGCGACCCGGCGAAGATCAGCCCGGCCATCGGCGGGGAGGAGATTACGCGAGAGTAGCCCGAGTGCAGCGCCGCGAGCACCCACTCGCGCACCCCGCGGGAACCGTCGGTGCGCGGGGCCGTGGCGCGGGAGAGCATCGTCACCGGAGCGCCCAGCACCCACAGCGGCGGCACGATCATCATCATCGCCATGTGCTGGACCATGTGAGCGTCGAAGCGGAACTTCCCCCAGGCCGCCGCACCTCCGGAGAGGACCCACGCGAAGGCGAGGCAGCCGGCGACGAAGGCGAGCGTGCGGTGCCACGGCCAGTCATCGCCGCGCCGAGCCAGGCGCACCGCGCCGATGAGGTAGGCGCCCGCCATCGCCGCGGCGAGGGCGAGGGCGATCCAGTCGGGCTGGATCACGGTGAACATCGTCGTCGGCGAGAACTCCTCGGACGGCGGGAGGAAGCCGACCAGCGCCATCACCCGCAGCTCGCCGATCTCGGGGACCGACTGCGGCACGGGCGGGGCGGAGCGGCCCAGCGCGATCGACGCCCCGATCACCGCGGCCATGAGCACGCCCTCGGTCAGCGCGAGGTGGCGGAAGCGCAGGCGTTCCCCGAGCCGCCTGCGCTGCAGCGCGCCGAGCACGGCGAGCACGAGCAGCCCGATGGTCTTGGCGAGCACGACGCGTCCGTAGCCGGTGCTCAGCAGGTCCCCCCAGCCCGACAGCCGGATCCAGGCGCTGATCAGTCCGCTGAGGGCGAGGGAGACCACCGCGGCCAGGGCCCAGGGCGAGAAGCGACGCACCACCGTGCCGAGCACGGCGTCGTCCATCCGCGGGGCCAGCAGGGCGATGACCAGCAGCCCGCCCGCCCAGACGGTCACGGCGACGAGGTGCAGCGCCATGGCGTTGACAGCGTTGATGTGGTCGAGGCTCGCGCCGGCGTGGCCCACCAGGCCCAGGGAGAGCGTGCCGAGCCCGGCGAAGGCGAGCCCCCAGCAGGCCAGCACGGTCGAGCGGGCGAGGGCGTACGCCAGGGTCGCGAGCGCGGCGAGCACCGCGACCAGCATCTGCAGGCGTCCGAGAGCGCCGCCCATCGCCACGTCCCAGACGTTCAGGTCGGTGCCCGCTCCCGTCGCCTCGAGCCCGCCGAGCGGGATCTGCGCGGCGGCGGCGAGGGTCCAGAGCAGGGCGCCGGCCGCGGCGAGACGCACCGTGCGGCGGCGCAGCGGGTCCAGCACCGTCACCTCCCGGCGGGAGGGGCCGGGCAGCAGCAGCACGGCGGTCCCGCCCGCGCCGACGGCGATCAGCAGCCCGAGGTGGTGCAGGGCCCGCACGACGGGCAGACCCCAGGTGACCAGCGGGGAGGCGGGCACGAGCGTGGCGGGGGACACCGCACCGGTGGCGAGCATCCCGAGCCCTGCTGCGAGCAGCGAGAGGAGCAGGAGGAGCGGCACGGCCGCGGCGGCGAGGGCGCGGCCGGGTCGAGCGCCGACCGCGGAGCGGGGATGCTCGTCGTCCGTGCGGGGCGCGGAGCGGGAAGGAGTGGTCATGCGCGCGCCCGCCGGCGACGGAGCGTCTCGAACAGGCACACGGTCGCGGCGGTGTGCACGTTCAGGGACTCCGCGTGCCCGGCCAGCGGGATCCGCACGGTGAGCGGGGCGGCGGAGAGGGTCTCCTCGTCCAGTCCGCGGGCCTCGTTGCCGAGGATCCAGGCCAGTCGCTGCGGCAGCTCGACGGTGAACAGCTCGACCTCGGCGTGGCCGCTGGTCGCGGCGGCGGTGATGCCTCGCGCGGCGAGGGTCTCGAGCACGGGCGCGATCTCCGCGCCGGCGAGGACGGGGAGGTGGAAGAGGCTGCCGACGGCGGCGCGGACGGCCTTCGGGGAGTACGGGTCGGCGCTGGTGCGGGTCAGCAGCACGAGGTCGGCGCCGGCGGCGTCCGCGGTGCGGATCAGGGTGCCGACGTTTCCGGGGTCGCGCACCTCGTGGAGCACGACCACGGTGAGCGGCTCGTCGGCGGGCAGCGTCTCCAGCGCGGTGAGCGCGGCGAGCGGGTCCTCGGCCGGCAGCGTGCCGAGCGCGACGACGCCCTGCGGGGAGACGAGCGCGCCGTGGGCAGCCGGGCTCGCGGCGTCCTCGCGGACCATGGCGCGCAGCACCTGCTCGTCGAGCGTGTTCGCAGGCGCTCCCGCCGCGCGGGCGAGGCTCACCAGGTCGGGGTGGTCGTCGGCGGCGCGCTCGGTGAGGTGCACCTCGAGGGCGAGCTCGGGTCGGTGCGTGAGCAGGGAGCGCACGGCCTGCGGTCCCTCGATGCGGAATCGTCCCTGCTTGCGACGCGCAGAGCGCCCGGTCAGCGCCGCCACCTTCCGCACCCGCTCGGAGCGGGGGGAGGTGATCGGGGACTGATCCGGGCGCTCGGTCATCGCCAGACGTGCCGCGATGTCAGGCCGCGGGGGCGTTGACGTCCTTGGGGAGGGCGTTCTTGGCGACCTCGACCAGGGCGGCGAAAGCCGGCGCGTCGTTGACGGCGAGCTCGGCGAGCATGCGACGGTCAACCTCGACACCCGCGAGGCCGAGGCCCTGGATGAAGCGGTTGTAGGTCAGGCCGTTGGCGCGGGAGGCAGCGTTGATGCGCTGGATCCAGAGCTGACGGAAGTCGCCCTTGCGCTTCTTGCGGTCGCGGAAGTTGTAGGTCTGCGAGTGCAGCACCTGCTCCTTCGCCTTGCGGTACAGGCGCGAGCGCTGGCCGCGGTAGCCGCTGGCCTGCTCGAGGATCTCCCGACGCTTCTTCTGGGCGTTGACCGCCCGCTTCACGCGTGCCACGTGATACTCCTTCGATCGTAAGTTCAGGGTCGCGGGAGGCGTGCTCCCGCGTGGGCGATCAGCGGCCCAGCAGCTTCTTCATGCGCTTGGCGTCGGCCTTCGACACATCGGTGTCGGAGCCCAGACGGCGCTTGCGGGTGGAGGACTTGTGCTCCAGCAGGTGGCGGGCGTTCGCCTTCTCGCGCATGAGCTTGCCCGAGCCGGTGACGCGGACGCGCTTCTTGGTGCCCGAGTGGGTCTTGTTCTTCGGCATTGGCCTGTTTCTCCTTGTGACGTTCTCAGGACTCGGCGCCGGCCTCGGCCTCGGGCGCGGACGTCTCGTCCTTGCCCCGGGCCGCTGCCTTCTCGGCGTCGGTCTTGCGCTTGCGGGCCTCGGCCATGGCCTGGGCCTTCTTCTTGTGAGGTCCGAAGACCATCACCATGTTGCGGCCGTCCTGCCGCGGGTGGGACTCGACGAAGCCGTAGTCGGCGACATCCTCCGCCATGCGCTGCAGGAGCTTCACGCCCCGCTCGGGACGGGACTGCTCACGGCCTCGGAAGCGGATGATGACCTTGACCTTGTCGCCGCCGTCGAGGAACTTCTCGACGTTGCGACGCTTGGTCTCGTAGTCATGGGTGTCGATCTTCAGGCCCATCCGGATCTCCTTCTGGACCGTGTTGGCCTGGTTCTTCCGCGCCTCACGGGCCTTCAGGTTGGCTTCGTACTTGTACTTGCCGTAATCCATGAGCCGCGCGACCGGCGGGTTCGCACCCGGTGCGACCTCGACCAGGTCGAGGTCTGCTTCCTGGGCGAGACGCAGGGCGTCCTCGACACGGACCTCACCGACCTGCTCGCCGTTGGGACCGACCAGGAGGACCTTGGGGACCCTGATCTGACCGTTGATGCGCTGTTCGCTGATGTTGGCTCCTCACCTTGTTTTCGAGTCGGAAGACGACGAAGGCCCCCGCAGTCATGCGGAGGCCCCAAGGTGCGTGCGCTGCGGCGACGAGCGAGCGCGACGGCCTGCCCGTCGGACGGTGACGCCCGACTGCGATACTGACCTGGCGGCTGGGTGCCACGAGGTGGGAAGGGACTCCACTTGAGGAACGTATGACGAGGGTTTCGACCTGTTCCAGTCGTCTATCCTAGCAGCAGAAGGACGTGCGTCCAGGTGATGTGCGTCGCGCCGTCAGGCCGCCGTCAGCGAGGAGTTCAGGTGCACAGCGACCGCGAGACGTCCGCCGGGGACGGCCCACCTCCGCCCCCCGAGGCGCCCGCCGCCGCTCATGAGTACGGCTACGGCGACGACGACGCCGTCCTCGCCGGACCGTACACGGCCTCCGAGCCGGTCGACGCAGCCGGCGGCCCGCCGCACCACGACGCGGCGACGCCCGGGGACCCCGCCGCGACCGAGGCCCGCTCGGTCACCGGAGTGCAGGGGGTCCGCGCCCCCCGCGCGATGCTGCGCCCGGTGCCCGAGGGCTTCCCTCCGCCTCCCCCGCAGCCCGAGGCCCCGAACCGTCGACCGCCCAGGAGTCCTGCCCCGGAGGGCGGCACCCGTCCGCGGCGCGGCCTGCTCGCGGCCGCGGTCCTCGTGCTCGCGGCGCCGCTGCTCGCCGCCGTCATCGTCGGCGGCGTGCTCGCCGTGCGCGCCCTCGGCACCGGGGGCGCGGAGGACGCCTCCCCGGCCGGGGCGAGCGACACGCCGCAGGACCCCGCGGCCGGAGGCACCGTCCGGATCGGCGAGCTGACGGTCTCCGCACGCAGCACCGAGCTCGGCGTGCGCAGCGTCGGCCCCCGCAACGACCCTCAGGAGCCCGAGGGCGAGTTCGTGATCGTCACCGTCGAGATCGCCAACGAGGGGACCCGCCCCGAGCGGCTCTCGGAGGACACGGTCTCGCTGGTCTCCGCCGACGGCGAGAGCCATCAGCTCGACCGCGCGGCGAGCCGGGCGCACATCGCCCGGACCGATCCCCCGGGCCTGCTCCCGGGAGAGTCCACCGAGCGCATGCACCTCGTCTACGACGTCCCCCTCGGCACCGAGGTCGAATCGCTCCGGTTCGACCTGCCCGGTGCCGGCGAGGGCGATCTCCCCCTCGGCACCTGAACCGCGCCGAGCCACCTGCCCGACCGACCAGCCCCGCCGCGCCCGCCCCTGGCACGGCACGACCACGAAGGACCACCAGTGACCGAGCACTCGCACGAGACCGCCCCCCATTCCCACGACGCCGCGACCGGGGCGGAGGAGCTGCGCGACATCGCCGATGTCGCCGCGGTCGAGATCATCACCTCCGCCTGCGTGCACCTCATGAGCGCCGCGGCGGTGAAGGTGGGGCTGGCCGAGGACGAGGAGACCGGTCAGTACCAGGACCTCGCCGAGGCGCGGAAGCTCATCAACGCCCTCGCCGGCCTGGTCACTGCCGCCGCGCCGGAGATCGGGAACGAGCACGCGCGCTCGCTGCGCGACGGCCTGCGCTCGCTGCAGCTGGCCTTCGCCGAGGCGCTGCCGTTCCCCGATGCGCCCGGCGAGGCCCCGGGCGAGAAGTACACCGGCCGGGTCTCCTGAGCGGGCTCAGGAGCCGAGCACGAGCCGCATCGAGCTGATCCGCTCGGCGACCAGCTGCGAGCTGCCGAGCGCCTGCGTCACCTGACCGACTACCGCGGAGACCTGCTCCGCGGTCAGCCCGGGGCGCAGTCGCAGGTGGAGGTCCACCTCGGCGCTCTCGCCCGCGCGGGCGCTCAGCCCCAGCACCTCCGCGGAGGCGGAGGTGCCGAGGCGCTCGAGCTCCTCGGCGAGCTGCGGGTCCTCATGCGGGGGGATCCACTCCCGCCCCTGGCCCAGCGCCCACAGCACCGAGCGGGGCAGCAGCACGGGCCCGCCCTCCTCGGCAGGGTTCGCCGGGTCCAGCAGCAGGGCCGTGCAGCCCTCCTGCACGGCGGCCTGCGCCGCCTGCGGGGCGACGACGGGCACGGGGCGGGCGTCGCTGCGCCAGGCTGCGAGCTGGGCGACGGAGCTGAACAGCGGCAGCACGGTCGTCCCGTCGGGCGCGGTGATCGAGACCATCGCCATGTCGGCGCCGTTGTCGCCGGTCAGTCCGTGCGCCGTCGTGCCCGTCTCGGTGGCGACCGCCATGATCGGCACGAGCACCCGCGAGTCCGCGAGCGCCGCGACGAGCGCCCGCCGATGCGGATCCTCCCCCGCGCGGTGCGCCCGCAGCGCCGCGGCCAGCGCGGCGGGTGTCCCGCCGTCGTCGTCCGGGAAGGGGCTGACGGTGTAGTCCCGCCCCGCCCAGGACACCCCGGCCGTGTCGGTCAGCGGCGACTTCTCGCGGAAGTGCGCAGGCAGCGTCCGACGCGCCTGCTCGGCGCGCGCACCGGGCCCGGCCGGGCCCGGTGCGCCGCCGTCGCCCGGCGGCGTGTCAGGTGCATCGGGGACGTCGTCGTGGCGGGAGCTCATGGGCGGCCCGCGACGTCGAGCGCCTCGCCCATCGTGAAGGCCTGCGCGTACAGGGCCTTGCCGACGATCGCGCCCTCGACCCCGGCGGGGACGAGCTCGCGCAGCGCGCGGAGGTCGTCGAGGGAGGAGATGCCGCCGGAGGCGACGACCTTCGCGTCGGTGCGCTCGCACACCTGCGCGAGCAGGTCGACGTTCGGCCCGCGCAGGGTTCCGTCCTTGGTCACGTCGGTGACGACGTAGCGCTGGCAGCCTGCCGCGTCGAGCCGCTCGAGGGTCTCCCACAGGTCCCCGCCCTCGCGGGTCCAGCCGCGGGCGGCGAGGGTGGTTCCGCGCACGTCGAGGCCGACGGCGATGCGGTCGCCGTGCTCGGCGATGACATCGGCCGTCCACTCGGGGTGCTCGAGCGCGGCGGTGCCGAGGTTCACGCGGCGGCAGCCGGTGGCCAGCGCCGCGGTGAGCGACTCGTCGTCGCGGATCCCGCCGGAGAGCTCGACGTTCATGTCCACGGCGGCGACGACCTCGGCGAGGAGCGAGGCATTGGAGCCGCGGCCGAAGGCGGCGTCGAGGTCGACCAGGTGCAGCCAGCTCGCGCCGCCCTCCTGGAAGGTCAGCGCGGCGTCCAGCGGGGCGCCGTAGCCGGTCTCGGTGCCGGCCTCGCCCTGGACGAGTCGGACGGCCTGGCCGGACTGCACGTCGACGGCGGGCAGCAGCTCGAGCACGGGAGCGGTCATGGGTGGGGTCTCCTGGGACGGTGGGGGGGCGATGCCCGGTCGGGCACGCGGTGGGACGGGGACGGCGGGCCGGGGATCAGCCGGTGCGGATGCGCCAGAACGAGATGCCCAGGCACACCAGACCGAGGACGAGCAGTCCGAGGACCGCCCACCAGGGCTTCTTCGAGCGGTAGAACGACCAGGCCCCGCCGAGGATCATGCCCCCGGCGAAGAGCATCACGAAGGCGAGGATCATGCGGGGGCCCCCGCACCGCGGCGGGGCAGGCCGCCCAGCCAGTTCGCCAGCAGGCGGGCGCCGGCCGCACCGGACTTCTCGGGATGGAACTGGGTGGCGCTCAGCGCCCCGTTCTCGACGGCGGCGACGAAGCGGTCCTGCCCGTGCACGGCCCAGGTCACCTGCGGCGCCTTGAGCGGACCGGTGTCCTCCAGCTCCCAGCTGCGCGCGGCATAGGAGTGGACGAAGTAGAAGCGCTCGTCGCCGATGCCGGCGAAGAGCGTGCTGTCCGGTGCGGCCTCGACCGTGTTCCAGCCCATGTGGGGGACGACCTCGGCCTGCAGGCGGGTGACCTCGCCGGGCCACTGGCCGAGACCGCGGGTGCGCTCGCCGTGCTCGGTGCCGGCCTCGAACATGGCCTGCAGGCCCACGCAGATCCCGAGGACGGGCAGACCGCCGGCGAGGCGGCGCTCGATGATGCGGTCCCCGCCGACGGCGAGGATCTGCGCGATGGTCGCGGAGTACGCGCCGACGCCGGGGACGACGAGCCCGTCGGCGGCGAGGGCGCGCTCTCGGTCCGCGGTGAGCTCGACCTCGGCGCCCGCGGCCTCGAGCGCGCGCACCACGGAGCGGACGTTGCCGGAGCCGTGGTCGAGGACGACCACCCGGGGCGCGGGGCGCACCGGGGCGTCGGCGTCCTGCGCGGTCGCGGCGGAGGGATCGGGGCGGACCTCGCTCACGGCCGCTTCTTCCCGCCGGAGGCGATCCATTCGAGGGCCTCGGCGCGGGTGAGCGCGGCGGGGTCCAGCCCCTCGCCCAGCTCCTCGATCGAGGTCGCGCCGAGCAGCAGCTCCTCGACGAGGTCGTCGACCGCGCCGAGCACGATCGCGGGCGAGATGTCCTCGCCGCGCTCGCCGTTCTTGTAGCGCGTCGCGGTCATGCGGTCCCCGCGGCGCCAGAAGAGCACGATCCCGTTGCGCTGCAGGGCGGTGGAGGTGATCGCGGCGAGGTCGTGCGCGGCGGTCTCGGTCAGGGCGCCGACGGCGACGGCGCCGGTGCCGGTGTCGAAGGCGGCGGTGCCGGCGGGGATGTCGATCCCGTCGGTGCGGGCCTCGCGGCCCAGCCGGATCACGCCGGCGAGCGCCTTCGCGGTCGCGACCGAGGTGGCGACCACGGCGATGGTGGGGACGTCGTCCTCCTCCGGCGCGGCGGAGGCGTCGGACAGGACGTCCTCGACGGTCAGCGGCTCGTCGTCGAGGGAGAGTCCCTCGGTGAGACGGGCGAACTCGGCGTCGATGTCCTCGGGCTCGGGTCCGGGGCCGGTGCTGTCCTCGGTGCTCACAGTGCTCCCTTGGTGGACGGGACGCCGATGACCCGCTCGTCCGGGGCGCAGGCCACGCGCAGCGCCCGGGCGAGGGCCTTGAACTGGGCCTCGACGATGTGGTGGGGGTCGCGCCCCTCGATCACGCGGATGTGCAGGCAGATCGCGGCGTGGTGGGCGAGGGACTCGAAGACGTGGCGGGTGAGGGACCCCGTGAAGTGCCCGCCGATGAGGTGCAGGGCCTGAGCCTCGCTCTCGCCGGAGTGGACGCAGTAGGGGCGGCCGGAGAGGTCCACGACGGCCTGGGCGAGCGCCTCGTCCAGCGGCACGAGCGCATCGCCGAAGCGGGTGATGCCGTGCTTGTCGCCGAGCGCCTCGCGCAGCGCCTGGCCGAGCACGATCGCGGTGTCCTCGACGGTGTGGTGCGCGTCGATATGAGTATCGCCTGTCGCCGACACCTTCAGGTCGAAGCGGGCGTGGGTGCCCAGCGCCGTGAGCATGTGGTCGTAGAAGGGCACCGTGGTGGAGACGTCCACCTGGCCGGTGCCGTCGATGTCGAGGCTGACCTCGACGGAGGACTCGCGGGTGGTGCGGGAGAGGGTCGCGGTGCGTGACGGGCGGGCGGTCTCGGTCATCGGGGGTCGGCCTCCTCGAGGGCGGTGCGGAATGCGGAGTTGTCCTCGGGGGTGCCCACGCTGACACGGAGCCAGCCGGCCGGGCCCACCGCACGGATCAGCACGTCACGATCCAGGAGGGCCCGGAACACGTCGTCGCGGCCTCTGAAGGTGCGGAAGAGGACGAAGTTGGCGTCGGACGGGGCGACCTCGTGGCCGCGCCCGGCGAGATGGGCGGCGAGCGCGTCCCGCTCGGCGCGCAGCAGCTCGACCTTGCCCAGCAGCTCGTCGCGGTGGGCCAGGGCGGTGCGGGCCACCGCCTGGGTCACGGCCGAGAGGTGGTAGGGCAGGCGCACCACGCGCACGGTGTCGACGATCGCCGGATCGGCGACGAGATAGCCGAGGCGGGCGCCGGCGAGCGCGAAGGCCTTGGACATGGTGCGGGCGACGACGAGGTTCGAATGCTCGGGCAGGAGCGTCAGGGCGCTGGGCACCCCGTCGCGGCGGAACTCGCCGTAGGCCTCGTCGATCACGAGCAGCCCGCGCACGGGCTCGAGCGCACGGGCCGCGGCACGGGCGACCTCGAGGTCGAGCGCGGTGCCGGTGGGGTTGTTCGGGGAGGTGAGGATCACGATGCTCGGGCGGTGCTCGGAGATCGCGGCGGTGACGGTCTGAGCGGTGAGCGCGAAGTCGGGGGCCGGGCCGCGCTCGGCGGTGACCCAGCCGGTGTAGGTGTCGCGCGCGTACTCGGGGTACATCGAGTAGTGCGGGGTGAAGCCCAGCGCCGTGCGGCCCGGCCCGCCGTAGGCGAGCAGCAGCTGGTGCATGACCTCGTTCGAGCCGTTCGCGGCCCAGACCGCCTCGGCCGGCGGGGCGGGCACGCCCGACTCCGCGGCGAGATACTCCCCCAGCTCGCGACGCAGGTCCAGCGCTTCCCGGTCCGGATAGCGGTTCAGGCCGACGGCCGCCTCCGCGGCGGCGGCGCCGATCGCGGCGGCGAGCTCGGCGGAGGGCCCGTAGGGGTTCTCGTTGACGTTCAGCGCATGGGCGACGGGCAGCTGCGGCGCGCCGTAGGGGGCGGCGCCGGCGATGCCGTCACGGGGAGCGGGCAGGACCGAGGGCTCACGCGTCGGGGCGGACGAGGGGGACATGCCGCTCATGGTAGTTGGCGGCACCGCGGGCGGCGCTCCCGGTCCGCCGTACGGCACGGCACCGGGTGACGGGTTCCTCCCCCGCGGCGCAGGTGCCTCCCGGCCTCGCGCCAGTACGCTGGCGGGATGTTCCGCTCCCTGGGTGCCCTCGTCGGCGACCTGCTGGTCGTCATCCTCTTCGTCGCGATCGGCTTCGTGCAGCACGGCACAGCTCTGACCACCGAGAACATTTTCCTCGTCGGCTGGCCCTTCGCCGTCGGCACCCTGCTGGGGCATCTCGCGATCCGCGCCTGGCGCGCCCCCTTCCGGATCTGGCCCCATGGGATCTTCGTGTGGGCGATCACGCTGGCCACCGGGATGGCCGTGCGCACCCTGTTCGGGGCGGGCACCGAGGTCTCCTTCGTGGTCGTCACCGCGATCGTGACCGCGCTGGGGATGCTGGGCTGGCGCGCCGTGGCGCTGTGGCTCACCCGCGCCGAGCGTCGGAGAGCTCCCGCCGGGGCGTGAGCCGCTCAGGGGCCCGGGCGCGTCCGCACGGCCCCGAACCCGCCCGAGGCCCCGACCACATCCGCTCCCACCAGCAGGACCGGCCCGGCTGGGGCTGCGGAGCCGGTCGGTCCTCAGCCGCTCCCCGGCGGCTCAGCCCTCGAAGCGCACGTCGATCGCCGTGCCGTGGGCGGGCAGGCCCTCGGCGCGGGCGAGGGTGGTCGCGGCCTCGCGCGCCCCGGCGAGCGCGTCGCGGTCGTAGTGGACGACGTGGATGCCGCGCAGGAAGGTCTGCACGCCGAGTCCTCCGGTGAAGCGGGAGGTCCCGCCGGTGGGCAGGACGTGGTTGGAGCCGGCGGCGTAGTCGCCGAGGCTCACGGGGCTGTGCGGGCCCACGAAGACGGCACCGGCGTTCGTCACGCGCGCGGCGAGCTCCTCGGCGGAGGCGGTCTGGACCTCGAGGTGCTCGGCGCCGTAGGCGTCGACGGTCGCCAGGCCCTGCTCGAGGTCGTCCACGAGCACGGCGCCGCTCTGCGCGCCGCGCAGCGCCTGGCCGATCCGCTCGTGGTGGAGGGTGCGGGGGACCTGCGTCGCGAGCTCGGCCTCGACCTCCTCCACGAGCGCGGCGGAGGGGGTGACCAGCACGCTCGCGGCCAACGGGTCGTGCTCGGCCTGCGAGATGAGGTCCGCGGCGACGTAGGCCGGGTCGGCGGTGTCGTCGGCGAGGATCGCGATCTCGGTCGGGCCGGCCTCCGCGTCGATGCCGACCCGGCCGCGGACCAGGCGCTTGGCGGCGGCGACGTAGACGTTGCCGGGGCCGGTGATGAGGTCCACGCCCTCGAGCCCGGTCCCGTCGCCGAGGTCGCTCGCGCCGTGGGCGAGCAGGGCGATCGCCTGGGCGCCGCCCGCGGCGAGCACCTCGGTGACGCCGAGCAGCGCGCAGGCGGCGAGGATGGTGGGGTGCGGGAGGCCGCCGAACTCCTTCTGCGGCGGAGAGGCCAGCACGATCTGCTCGACCCCGGCGACCTGGGCGGGCACCACGTTCATCACGACGGAGCTGGGCAGCACGGCACGGCCACCCGGCACGTACAGCCCCACCCTGCGCACCGGGACCCAGCGCTGGGTGACGGTACCGCCGGGCACGACCTCGACGCGCTCGGCGGGGCGGACCTGGGCGCCGTCGACGGCCCGCACACGGGCGATCGACTCCTCGAGCGCGGCACGGATCGCCGGGTCCAGCTCCTCGAGCGCCCGCTCGAGCGCCTCGGCCGGCACCCGCAGGTGCGCGGGGCGGATCCCGTCGAAACGCTCGGAGGCCTCGAGCACGGCGTCCGCGCCGCGGGCGGCGACGTCCTCGACCACGGGGCGCACGGCCTCGGCGGCCGCGGCGACGTCCAGCTCCGCCCGGGGCAGGGCGGCGGCGAGCTCGGCGGCACCGAGGCGGCGGGAGCGCAGATCGGTGACGGTCAGGAAGGCGTCGGTGTCGGGCATGGGGCCAGTCTAGGAGCGCCAGACCGGAGCGGCCCGGGGTGCCCACGGCGGCACGGGACGAGGGTCCGCGGCCCGGTGGCGACCCGTGGGTAAGGTGCACGGGTGCTCGTCGCGTTCCTCCTCACCCTCCTCGCCGGCGGTGCCACGTCCATCGGTGCCGCCCTCGGCGTGCTCGGCCGCGGCACGGGGCCGAAGTTCCTCGCCGGCGGGCTCGGGCTCTCCGCCGGGGTGATGCTCTACGTCTCCTTCGTCGAGCTGCTGCCCCAGGGCGCGATCGTGCTCTCGGGCGGCACGGGCCCTGACGTGAGGGGGACGGCGCTGGCGACCCTGTCGTTCTTCCTCGGTATCGCGCTGATCGCGGTGCTGGACCGGCTCGTGCCCGAGTCGGTCAGCCCGCACGAGTTCTCCGGCCGCATGGCGGGCAGCCACGGCCACGCCGAGGTGCGCGGTCCGGCCGAGCTGCGCGAGGACCGGGCGCTGCGGGCGCGGCTGCTGCGCACCGGCGCGGTCACGGCGATCGCGCTGGCCCTGCACAACGTGCCCGAGGGGTTCGCGACCTTCGTCGCCGCGCTGCAGGCCCCCGAGATCGCGATCCCCGTGGTCGCCGCGATCGCGCTGCACAACATCCCCGAGGGCCTCGCCGTGGCGGTGCCGGTGCGGCGCGCCACCGGATCGCGGGCGAAGGCGTTCTGGCTCTCGACGATGACGGGCCTGGCCGAGCCCGTCGGTGCCGTGATCGGCTATCTCCTGCTCGCCCCGGTGCTGACGGGCGAGGCGATGGGCGCGATCCTCGCGGGCGTGGCCGGGGTGATGGTGTTCGTCTCCCTCGACGAGCTGCTGCCGGCCGCCGAGGAGACCGGGGAGCACCACACGGTGATCTACTCGCTCATCGCGGGCATGGCCGTGATGGCCGTGACGCTGCTGGTGCTCTGAGGGCCCGCTGCCGGACGGGCCGCCCTCACGTACCGTGGGGACGTCCGGATCGACCGGGCGGACCCGCCCCCGTCGAATCATTCTTGACGTCAAGATAGTCTTGGTCCCAGGACCCATGCCGCACCGACCCGAGGGAGCATCGCGACACATGGCGCGCATCATCTACACCCACACCGACGAGGCGCCGATGCTGGCCACCGCCTCGTTCCTGCCGATCCTCGACGCCTTCTCCGACACCGCCGGGATCGACGTCTCCACCCGTGACATCTCCCTGGCCGGCCGCATCGTCGCCGCCTTCTCGGACCTGCTGCCCGAGGAGCAGCGGGAGGCGGACGCGCTCGCCGAGCTGGGCGAGCTCGCGAAGACGCCCGAGGCGAACATCATCAAACTGCCGAACATCTCCGCCTCCGTGCCGCAGCTGAAGGCCGCGATCGCCGAGCTGCAGGGTCAGGGCATCGAGCTGCCGGACTACCCCGAGTCCCCCGAGACCGACGAGGAGAAGGACATCCGCGCCCGCTACGACTCGGTCAAGGGCTCGGCCGTCAACCCCGTGCTGCGCGAGGGCAACTCCGACCGCCGCGCTCCCGCCGCGGTGAAGAACTTCGCCAAGAAGCACCCCCACCGCATGGGCGAGTGGAGCAAGGACTCCAAGACCTCCGTCGCGACCATGGGCGCCGACGACTTCCGCGCCAACGAGCAGTCCGTCGTGCTGGAGGCCGAGGACGCGCTCTCGATCGTGCACGTCGCCGCCGACGGCACCGAGACGGTGCTGAAGTCCTCGATCCCGGTGCTCGCCGGCGAGGTCGTGGACTCGACCGTGATGCGCGTGGCCGCGCTGGAGGAGTTCCTGCGCGCGCAGATCGCGGCCGCGAAGGAGCAGGGCGTGCTGTTCTCCCTGCACCTGAAGGCCACGATGATGAAGGTCTCCGACCCGATCCTGTTCGGCCACGCGGTGCGTGCCTTCCTCCCCACCCTGTTCACGCAGTACGGCGACGTGCTCGCCGAGGCGGGCCTGTCCCCGAACAACGGGCTTGGCGGAATCCTCGCCGGTGTCGACGCGCTCGAGGAGACCGTGCAGGAGGGCATCAAGGCCGCGATCGAGCAGGACCTGGCCGACGGCCCGGACCTCGCGATGGTCAACTCCCACAAGGGCATCACCAACCTCCACGTCCCCTCCGACGTGATCATCGACGCCTCCATGCCGGCGATGATCCGCACCTCGGGCCACATGTGGAACAAGGACGACGCCGAGCAGGACACCCTCGCCGTCATCCCCGACTCCTCCTACGCCGGCGTCTACGCCGCGACGATCGAGGACTGCCAGGAGAACGGCGCCTTCGACCCCACCACCATGGGCACCGTCCCGAACGTGGGCCTCATGGCGCAGAAGGCCGAGGAGTACGGCTCCCACGACAAGACCTTCGAGATCGCCGCCGACGGGCGGGTCGAGGTGCGCGACGCCTCCGGCGCGGCGCTGATGAGCCACGAGGTCGCCGCCGGGGACATCTTCCGCGCCTGCCAGGCCAAGGACGCCCCGATCCGCGACTGGGTGCAGCTCGCGGTGCGCCGCTCGCGCACCTCCGGGATGCCGGCCGTGTTCTGGCTGGACGAGACCCGCGCCCACGACCGAAACCTCATCGCCAAGGTCGAGAAGTACCTGGCCGACGAGGACACCGAGGGCCTCGACATCCGGATCCTCTCCCCGATCGAGGCGACGAAGCACACCCTGGCCCGCGTCCGCGCCGGCGAGGACACGATCTCCGTGACCGGCAACGTGCTGCGCGACTACCTCACCGACCTGTTCCCGATCATGGAGCTCGGCACGAGCGCCAAGATGCTCTCCGTGGTCCCGCTGATGAACGGCGGCGGCCTCTTCGAGACCGGGGCCGGCGGCTCCGCCCCCAAGCACGTCCAGCAGCTGATCGAGGAGGACTACCTGCGCTGGGACTCCCTCGGCGAGTTCCTGGCGCTGGCCGAGTCGCTGCGCCACCTCGCGCGCACCGCGGACAACGCCCGCGCCGCCGTGCTGGCCGACGCACTGGACCGAGCCACCGAGACCCTGCTGAACGAGGGCAGGTCCCCGCAGCGCAGGCTCGGCTCGATCGACAACCGCGGCAGCCACTTCTACCTCGCCCTCTACTGGGCGCAGGAGCTCGCGCAGCAGAGCGAGGACGCGGAGCTGGCCACCGCCTTCGGGCCCATCGCGAAGGAGCTCACCGAGAGCGAGGAGACCATCGCCGCCGAGCTGCTCGCCGTGCAGGGCAAGCCGGCGGACATCGGCGGCTACTACCGCCCCGACCCGGAGAAGGCCGCCGCGGTGATGCGCCCGTCGGCGACCTTCAACCGGATCCTCGAGGAGATCTCCGCGGCGCTGTGACCGCGCCGTCGCGCTGAGACGCCTCGGGGCAGGCCACCGTGTGGTGGCCTGCCCCGAGGCGTCGTGGCCCGCCCCGTCCCGATCGGTCCGGCCCCTCCGTCCCTCCCGTCCCTGTCACCTCGCCCGCTGAAGGATCCCCGATGCCCGTCATCCCCTCCCCCGTCGACGGCATCGACCTGCGCTACGACATCTCCGGCGACGGGCCGGCGCTGGTGCTGCTGCACGGCTCGGTGCTCTCCCGCGCGATCTGGCGGGGGCTGGGCTATCTCGCGCCGCTCGCGCAGGATCACACGGTGGTGCGGGTGGACCTGCGCGGCCACGGCATGTCCGGCGCGCCGCACGAGCAGGCCGCGTACACGCAGGACGTCCTCGTCCGCGACCTGCTCGCGGTGCTCGACGCGGAAGGGATCGGGCGCACGGCCCTGCTCGGGTACTCGCTCGGGGCACGGATCGCGCTGAGCACGACCCTCGCCCACCCGGGCCGGATCACCCGAGTGGTGAGCCTCGGCGGCTCCGCCGCAGCGCAGCGGGGCGCGGTGGACACGGTGTTCTTCCCCGGCGTGATCGACGCCGTGCGCGAGGAGGGGATGGAGGCGTTCTGCGCCGCGCAGGGTCTGGGCCCCGAGGTCACCTCACGCCGGGCGCGCGCCACCCGCACCGCCTTCCTCGCCGCCGATCACCGAGCGGTCTCCGCGCTGCTGGCCGCGACCGACGCCACGCCCGGCGTGCCCGACGAGGCTCTCGCCGCGTGCCCGGTGCCTGCCCTGTGGATGGCAGGGAGCGAGGACCATCCGCGGCACGAGGAGTCGCGCCGCGCGGCGTCGCTGATGCCCGAGGGGGAGTTCGTGTCCCTGCCGGGCCGGGACCACGGCGGCACGCTCTCCCCGTCGGGCCCGGTGCTCGAGCACGTCCTTCCGTTCCTGCGCTGACCACGGCGACGGCGCCGGGCTCCGCGGTGCCGTCGCCGAGTCACGCGCGGGCGTCGTCGGCCCTCAGAGCACCTCGCGCAGCAGCGCGCTGAGCGCCACCACGACGATCACGCCGCGCAACGCCCACTCGGGCAGTCGCTTGGCCAGGTGCGCGCCGAAGAATCCGCCGAGCAGCGAGCCGACGGCGATCGCGAGGCTCGCCAGCCACACGATCTGGGTGCCGAGGGCGAAGAACGCGATGACGTAGATCAGCGCCGCGGCGAGGTTCACGCACAGGCTCATCAGGTTCTTCACGGCGTTGACCGAGCCCATCGACCGGCCCGTGAACACGCCCAGGATCCCCAGGTACAGCACCCCCTGCGCGGCGGTGAAGTAGCCGCCGTAGACGCTCGCGGCCCCGAGGGACCCGAGCAGCGCCGGCGAGCGCAGGGGGCTGCGCTCCCCCGAGCCCGCCGAGGTCGCGCTCGCCGTGGGGACGCTCGAGGCCGCGCCCGCGTCGCCGCGCGCCGCCTGCTCCCGCGCCGCTGCCTCGCGCCGGTCCGCCCGCTTCCGCGAGGAGGAGTGCAGCGCCGCGGTGAGCGGCTTCTGGAAGACGACCAGGGCCAGCGCCACCACGATCAGCACGGGCACCACCACGTCGAGCGTCGAGGCCGGCGAGGCCAGCAGCAGAAGTGCCCCGGCGGTCGCGCCGAGCGTGGAGACGAGCACGAGCGGCGGGAGCTGGGGGCGCTCCGCGTCGATCTCGCGGCGGTAGCCGAGCACCGAGCCGACGGTCGAGAAGAACATGCCCACGGTGTTGGTGCGCACGGCGACGCCCGGCGGGAGGCCGACCGCCATCAGCACCGGCAGGGTCAGCAGGGATCCTGAGCCGACCGCCGCGTTGATGGCTCCGGCGACGACGCCCATGACGAGCAGGAGGAGCAGGGAGAGGGGTTCCACGAGCGACGACCCTAGTCCCTGGCCGGATCAGGCGGCGGGACGTCCGCGCGGGCCGCTCAGGCCGTCGGCAGCAGCCAGTCGTTCGGAGCGAAGAGCTCCACGTGCATCCGCTCCTCGTCGGCCCCGGCGGCCAGCAGCTGCTCCTGGGCGCCCTGCAGGAAGGCGCTGGATCCGCAGAGGTAGATCTCGGCGGCCGGCGGCAGGTGCTCGGCGGAGATCAGCATGCGTCCTTCACGGACGGCCAGTCGCGGGTCCGTGCGCCCGGCCAGCGGGTCCGCAGCGAGGGAGCGGGAGAACCACAGGTGGGCGCGGGCGCCGCCGTGCTCGGGCAGGGACGCGACGGTCTCCAGCAGCTCGGGCACCAGCGCGGCGTCGTCGGCATGGCCGTCGGCGTGCAGCACGACCACCTCGCGCTCGGGCTGGGCGGCCGCGATGTGCCGCAGCATCCCCAGCATCGGGGTCACGCCGATGCCCGCGGAGACCAGCACCACCGGCGCGGTGGATCCGGTGTCCAGGGCGAGGTCACCGGCCGGGAGGGTCACCTGCAGGTGGTCGCCCTCGCGCAGGTGTGCGTGGAGATGGTTCGAGACCTCGCCCTGGGGCGCGCCGTCGATGCCGTCCTCCCGGGCCACGCTGATCCGCCAGCGCCCCTCCCCCGGAGCGTCCGAGAGCGAGTACTGACGCAGCTGGCGCGCCCCGTCGGGCAGGACGACGCCGACGGAGACGTACTGGCCGGGCACGAAGTCGCGCAGCGGCTCCTCGCCCTCCCCGGCGGCGAGCTCGAAGCTGACCACCCTCGAGCTCTCCTCGGTGCGGCGCACCACGACGGCTTCGCGGAAGACGTCTCCCTCGGTCACGCCCGCGTCGGCGTAGAGATCCTTCTCGAAGGAGATCAGGGTGCGGGCCATGTGCCAGTAGACGGCGTCCCAGGCGGCGGCGATCTCGGCCGTGACGACGTCCTCGCCGAGCACCTCGACGATCGCGGCCATCAGGTGCTCGTGGACGATGTCGTACTGGTCCTCGGTGATGCCGAGGGAGACGTGCTTGTGGCCGATGCGGGAGAGCAGCTCGCGCGGGCTCGGGGCATCCGGGTCCACCAGCAGCGTCGCGTAGGTCGCCACGGACGCGGCGAGCGCCTTCTGCTGGGCGCCCTGGGCCTGGTTGCCCCGGTTGAAGGTGTTCCGCAGCAGCTCGGGGCGCGCGGTGAACATGCGCCGGTAGAAGCACGGGGCGATCTCGTCGATACGGGCTCCCACCAGCGGGAGGGTGTCACGCACGATCTGTTCGAGATCGGGGGCGAGCCGCTCCTCGACATCGAGCTGCGGGGTGCGGACGGCGGAGAGCGCGACGGACATGGGTGGTCCTTCCTGGACGCGGATGGGGCCCGGCCCGCGGTTCGGCGAGGGCCGGCCCCGCCACGCTAGGAGCGCCCCTCCGGACCCTCCGCAGACCAAGGTCCCGCCTCGTGACCTGCCTCACCTGCGCCGTCGATGACCGCACGACGTCTCGGACGTGCAAGGACCCGGCACGCGCCGTGGCGGCGCGGACCGGGTCCTCGAAGGGTGCGGGCAGGCTCAGGCGAGAGCGGCCCGGGCGGCGTCGTAGTCGGGCTCCTCGGAGACCTCGCCGACCTGCTCGGTGTACAGGACCGTGCCCTCGGCGTCGGCGACGATCACCGCACGGGAGAGCAGACCCGCGAGCGGGCCGTCGGCCATGGTCACGCCGAAGTCCTCTCCGAAGGAGGAGCGGAAGGCGGAGCCGGTGACGACGTTCTCGATGCCCTCGGCGCCGCAGAAGCGGGCCTGCGCGAAGGGGAGGTCCTTCGAGACGCAGACGACCACGGTGTTGTCGAGGCCGGCCGCGACCTCGTTGAACTTCCGCACGCTCATCGCGCAGGTGCCGGTGTCCAGCGACGGGAAGATGTTCAGCACCACACGCTTGCCGGCGAGGTCGGCGCTCGCGACGGCGCCGAGGTCCTGGCCCACGAGCTCGAAGGCCGGGAGGGTCGAGCCCTTCGCGGGCAGCTCGCCGACGGTGGTGACGGGATCGTTCTTGAAGGTGATGGAAGCCATGGCCCCATCATCGGCCCGCGAGCGCGAGGACACAAGCCGAGGTCACCGGCATGGGCCGGCCCGCGCGGCGGGGCCGACGGGGAGGTCCCGCGTGGCCGCGATCGGTCCGTCACAGTTCAGCCCATGGTCTCCCGCAGGCGCGCGATCTCCGCGAGGACGTCGAAGTCCGCTGCCGGCCACCTGGGGTCGATGTCGCTGAGCGCATCGATGAGCAGCTGCTGCACGGCGATCCGCGCATACCACTTGCGGTCGGCGGGGATCACGTGCCACGGCGCGCCGACGGTGGAGGTGGCGCGCAGCGCCCGGGTGTACGCCTCCATGTAGTCGTCCCAGTGCTCGCGCTCGTCGACGTCGCGGGGGCTGAACTTCCAGTGCTTGTCCGGGCGCTCGAGCCGCTCCATCAGCCGGGAGCCCTGCTCCTCGTGGGAGATGTGGAGCATGACCTTCACGATCGTGGTGCCGGCCGCGGCGAGCTCCCGCTCGAAGGCGTTGATCGCCGTGTACCGCGAGCGGATCTCCTTCGCGTCGGCCCAGCCGTGGACGCGATGGATGAGCACGTCCTCGTACTGGGAGCGGTCGAACACCCCGATCATCCCCGGGGCGGGGGCGTGGGGACGGATCCGCCACAGGAAGTCATGCTTCTCCTCCTCCGCCGTCGGGGCCTTGAAGGCTGTGATCTGCACGCCCTGGGGATCCACGCTGCCCACCACGTGGCGCATGATCCCGCCCTTGCCGGAGGTGTCCATCCCCTGCACGATCAGCAGCACGGAGCGGCCGTCGCCGTTGCCGTGGTGGGCGGCGTAGAGCCGCTCCTGGAGCTCGTCGAGCTCCGCGTCGCGGGCGAGCAGGAACTCCTTGCCCTGGGCCTTCTTCCCGGAGAAGCCGGGGGTGGCGCGCGGATCGAGATCCCGCACGTCGCCCGTCCAGTCCTGCGGGATCAGGATCCCGCGGGGCGTCCGCGGCCCGGAGCTCCTCGCGGTCGCCGGGGTGCGCGTCGAGGCCTTCTTCGCTGTAGCCATGGGCAGGAGGGTAACGGGCGGCCCGGCCCGCCACGGCCCTGCTCGCCCCGGCCCGCCACGGCCCTGCTCGCCCCAGCCCGCCACGGCCCTGCTCGCCCCGGCCCGGCGAGTGTCGGATTCTCAGCCGTTCGGCACGCGGGAGCGGCTGAGAATCCGACACTCACCGGCGCGCGCTCGGGCTCAGTCGTCGACGCGGGTCTGCCCGGTCTCGACGTCCACCTCGACCTCGACGTCGTCGCCGCCGCTGCGGTCGATGTCGATCGTGTACAGGATGCGGCCGTCGTCGGAGTCGAGGTCCCAGCCCGAGACCCGGCCCGGCTCCACCCCGAGCGCGATCTCGATCGCCTCGTCGTAGGTCATCGGGGAGGTGACGTCCACGACCGGGTCCCGGTCCTCGTCGTCGTCCTGCTCGTGCTCGGTGACCTCGCCGCTGGTCGCGTCGATGTCGAGCTCGTGCTGGCGACCGTCCTGGACGAGCTCGAGCTCCCACTCCCAGGCGACGTCGTCGTGGTCGATCTCGATCTGGACGAGCTCGCCCCCGCCGACGGCGTCGAGGCCGATCTCGATCGCCTTCTCGGCGGTGATCGGCAGCTGCTCGGTCGCGAGGTCGGCGTCCTCGGGCAGGGCCTCGC
The DNA here is from genome assembly GCF_003711805.1 of Brachybacterium sp. EE-P12. Classification (GTDB taxonomy): domain Bacteria; phylum Actinomycetota; class Actinomycetes; order Actinomycetales; family Dermabacteraceae; genus Brachybacterium. Next base: position 41,809 of record NZ_QXCP01000009.1, read on the forward strand.
CGCCGGCGGCGGGCGTCTTCCCTCCCTCGTCGCTCGCCGCGGCACCGTCCGCCCCGTCGTCGGAGGCTGCGTCGTCGGAGGCCGCGCCGTCGGAGGCCGCGCCGCCGTCGTCGGACGCCGCTCCGCCGTCGTCGGAGGCGGCGCCGTCGCTCCCCTGCTCGGAGGTGCCGGGTCCCTCGACGGCGGGCGCCTCCTCGCTGCCGTTGTCGGAGCCGCAGCCGGCGGCGAGGCCCGCCACGAGGGCTCCGAGGGCGAAGGCACGAACGGTGCTGCGGGTGCGGGTGCGGGTGATGGTCATGGGATCGGCCTTCCTGGGATCTGCCGACGGCGGGGGCCGTCGGTCTGCGTGTGCCCCCAGGCTAGGCCGACGATCCGGGGCGCCGACGGTTCCTGAGCGTCTTCTCATCGGCCGCTCATCGAGCCCTCATCGACGGCTCCCCCGCCACCGCTCGGAGCGCTCGGGTATCAGCTGCCGCTCCGGGGGCCTGGCCCGGTGGTCCCTTCCCGGACCTGCCCTTGCGACCTACGGTGGTCCTGTCAGCGCAGCACCGGCGCGACCGGCACATCCGACACGACCGGCACGATCCCATCGGCTCGACAAGGAAGGCACCATGTCTCCCGTTCCCGCGTGGCCCAGCGCACCCGCCTCCGCCCCGACCGACACCGACCTCGTGCGGCTCCACGCCTGGTGGCGCGCCGCGAACTACCTCTCCGTCGGCCAGATCTACCTCATGGACAACCCGCTGCTGCGCAAGCCCCTGCAGCGGGAGCACGTCAAGCCCCGCCTGCTCGGCCACTGGGGCACCACCCCCGGGCTGACCTTCCTGTACGCCCATGCGAACCGGGCGATCGCCCAGCGCGGGCTGGACGCCATGTTCATCACCGGTCCGGGCCATGGCGGGCCGGGGCTGGTCGCCGCGACCTATCTCGAGGGCACCTATTCCGAGGTGTATCCCGCGGTCAGCGAGGACGAGGCCGGGATGAAGCGGCTGTTCACCCAGTTCTCCTTCCCCGGCGGGATCCCCTCCCACGTCGCCCCGGAGACCCCCGGCTCGATCCACGAGGGCGGCGAGCTCGGCTACGCGCTCTCCCACGCCTACGGCGCGATGTTCGACAGCCCCGAGCAGATCGCGTTCACCGTGGTGGGCGACGGCGAGGCGGAGACCGGACCGCTGGCGACCTCCTGGCACTCCAACAAGTTCGTCAACCCCCAGCAGGACGGCGTGGTGCTCCCGATCCTGCACCTGAACGGGTACAAGATCGCGAACCCCACGGTGCTGGCCCGCATCGGCGACGACGAGCTCGAGGCGCTGATGCGCGGCTACGGGCACGAGCCGCTGCTGTTCACCGGCGGCTTCGACGACGAGGACCCGCTGGAGATCCACCGCCGCTTCGCGGAGGTGCTCGATACGGCGCTGGACCGCATCGCCGAGATCAAGGCGCAGGCCGCCGAGGACGCCGCGGCCGGCCGGGAGACCGAGCGGCCCGCCTGGCCGATGATCGTGCTGCGCACCCCGAAGGGCTGGACCGGTCCGAAGGAGATCGACGGGCAGCGCACCGAGGGTTCCTGGCGCTCGCACCAGGTGCCGCTCGCGAGCGCCCGCGACACCGACCAGCACCTCGCCGACCTCGACGCATGGCTGCGCTCCTACCGGCCCGAGGAGCTGTTCGACGAGGACGGACGGCTCGTCCGGGAGGTCGCGGAGATCGCCCCGCGCGGCGAGCAGCGGATGTCGGCCAACCCCTCCACCAACGGCGGCTCGGTGCTGAAGCCCCTGCGCCTGCCCGACTTCCGCGATTACGCCGTGGAGGTCCCCACCCCCGGCGGGTCCGTGTCCGAGTCCACGCGTGTGCTGGGCACCTGGCTGCGGGACGTGGTGCGGGACAATCCCGAGACGTTCCGGATCTTCGGGCCCGACGAGACCGCCTCGAATCGTCTCCAGGCCGTCTACGAGGTCACCGACAAGCAGTGGAACGCCGAGCTCGAGGACCACGACCGCACCGAGCACCTGGCCCGGGCGGGCCGTGTGATGGAGATGCTCTCCGAGCACCAGTGCCAGGGCTGGCTCGAGGGCTACCTGCTCACCGGCCGGCACGGCCTGTTCTCCTCCTACGAGGCGTTCATCCACATCGTCGACTCGATGGTCAACCAGCACGCGAAGTGGCTGAAGGTCACGAACGAGATCGAGTGGCGCAGGCCGATCGCCTCGCTGAACTACCTGCTCAGCTCTCACGTGTGGCGGCAGGACCACAACGGCTTCAGCCACCAGGACCCGGGCTTCATCGACCACATGGTCAACAAGAAGGCCGAGATCGTGCGGGTCTACCTCCCGCCGGACGCGAACACCCTGCTGTCCACCTACGACCACTGCCTGCGCTCGAAGCAGTACGTCAACGTGGTCGTGGCCGGGAAGCAGCCGAACCCGAACTGGCTGTCGATGGACGAGGCGATCGTGCACTGCACGCGGGGCCTGGGGGTCTGGGACTGGGCCGGGACCGAGCAGCCGGGCGAGGAGCCCGACGTGGTCCTCGCCTGCGCGGGCGACATCCCCACCATCGAGGTGCTCGCAGCGGCGAAGATCCTCCGCGAGGAGGTGCCGGGCCTGCGGGTGCGCGTGGTGAACGTGGTGGACCTGATGCGCCTGCAGGACGACACCGAGCATCCGCACGGGCTCTCGGAGCGGGACTTCGACGGGTACTTCGGCGAGGACATCCCGGTGGTGTTCGCGTATCACGGCTACCCGTGGCTGATCCACCGTCTCGCCTACCGCCACGACCGGCACTCGCGCATCCACGTGCGCGGCTACAAGGAGGAGGGCACCACCACCACGCCCTTCGACATGCTGATGCGCAACGACACGGACCGCTACCACCTGGTGATGGACGTGATCGACCACGTCGAGGGGCTCGCGGTGCGCTGCGCGACCCTGCGCCAGCGGATGGTGGACACGAGGATCCGGGCCCGTGCCCACGCCTACGAGCACGGCGAGGACGCCCCGGAGATCGTCTCCTGGCAGTGGAGCGACGGCGGCGACGCGGTCGCGAACGCGATGGAGGACACCGGCGGCGACAACGAGTGACCCCGCCCGCCCCGGTCCGCGGCGCCTCGGCCCGCGGGTCGGGGCTGCCTGGCGGGTCGGGGCGGGCTCAGGTGCAGGGTCGCTCGGGGTCCGGGGCCTCGGTCAGCGCCCGACAGCCCGCCGAGCGGTTCGATGAGCCCGGGGCTGCCGGGCCCGGCCGCGGGACGGAGACGGCGCACGAGCGAGGCGAGGAGAGCAGGAGGCAGGAGCGATGAGCGAGCCTGAGCAGGACCGGGATCACGGCGCCGACGCAGGCGTCGACGGCGCGGAGCGGATCCGTCGGATCGTGCGCGTGCACGGAAGCGTCCAGGGAGTCGGCTTCCGGATGGACGCCGCCCGGGAGGCGGAGCGGCTCGGCGCGGCGGGGACCGTGCGCAACCTGTGGGATGGCACGGTGGAGGCGGACGTCGAGGGCAGCCCGGAGGTGGTCGAGGCGATGCTCGACCACCTCCGTCAGGGCCCGCCCGGCGCCCGCGTCGACGGGATCGACGTGCGCCGCGAGGCGCCGCGCGGCGCGAGGGAGTTCCGGATCAGCGGCTGAACCGGCTTGCGGGGCCGGGGCTCAAGAGAGCGCGGCGAAGGCCTCGCCGATCTCCTGCTCGCCGTCGTTGAAGGTCACGAACGTCCCGACGGAGCCGGGCTCGGCGAGCGCCGCGACGATCGCCCGTGCGACGTTGCCGCGCGAGACCGTGCCGCTCTCGGCCGCAGCGGTGTCGATCCGGCCGGTCGGCTCCTCGAGCGTGAGGCCCGAGGGGCCGAGGATCGTCCAGTCCAGACCGGTGCCGCGCAGGTGCTCGTCGGCCCGGGCCTTCGCCTCCGCATAGGCGTGGAAGGGGTTGCCCTCGGGCACGCCGTGCTCGAGCGAGGCGCCGAAGTAGCTGACCATCACGTAGCGGCGCGCGCCGACCCGCTCGGCCGCGTCCATCGAGGCGACCGCCGCGTCGAGATCGACCGCGCGGGTGCGCTCGGGGTTGCCGCCGCCGGCGCCCGCGGACCACACCACGGCGTCCCTCCCGCGCAGCAGCTCGTCCCAGCCGCCCGCATCGAGCGTTTCGACGTCCGCCAGCACGGCGTTCGCGCCGGTCGCCTCGACCTCGTCGACGTGCTCGGGGTTGCGGATCACCGAGTGCACGGTGTGTCCGGCCTCCACCAGCAGCGGGGCCGCGAGCAGCGCGACCTTGCCATGTCCTCCGATGAGTGCGATATCCATGCCCCCACCCTGTCACCGACCCGACATCACGTCGAGGGGCAGGGCGGGGTGTTCGCCGCGAGGGGACTGCCGGGACGCCGTGCAGGGCGGGAGCGCAGGGCAGCAGCGCTGCGCGGGGCGGCAGCGCTGCACAGGGCGGCAGCGCTGCGCAGGGCGGGAGCGCTGCGCGGGGCGGCAGCGCTGCACAGGGCGGCAGCGCTGCGCAGGGCGGGAGCGCTGCGCGCCGTTATCCTTGCCCGGTCGCGCACGCGACGCACAACTGTGGAAGGGACCCTCATGGCCGGTGGACTCGCCGCACTGCTCGACGACATCGCCGCGCTCGCGCGCCTCGCGGCCGCCGGCGCCGACGACGTCGCCGCCGCCTCCGCCAAGGCCGGCTCGAAGGCGCTGGGCGTCGTGATCGACGATGCCGCCGTGACGCCGCAGTACGTCCAGGGGATCACGCCGAACCGGGAGCTGCCGATCATCTGGCGGATCACGAAGGGCTCCCTGCGCAACAAGCTGATCTTCATCCTGCCCCTCCTGCTGCTGCTGAGCGTGTTCGCCCCCTGGCTGCTCACGCCGATCCTGATGCTCGGCGGGCTCTACCTCAGCTTCGAGGGGGCGGAGAAGATCTGGGAGCTCGTGCGGGGGAAGCCCAAGGCGGCCCCCGCGAGCAGCAAGGGCGCCGGGGCGGAGGACAAGGTCGTCTCCGGCGCGGTGCGCACCGATCTGATCCTCTCCGCCGAGATCATGGTGATCTCGATGAACGCGGTGGACACCGACGACCTGTGGATGCGCGCCGCGGTGCTCGTCGTGATCGCGATCGGCATCACCGCGCTGGTCTACGGCGCCGTCGGCCTGCTGGTGAAGATGGACGACATCGGCCTGGCGATGGCCTCGGACGAGGAGGCCTCCGAGGGGAAGAAGCGCTTCGGGCGGGGCTTGGTCGGCGCGATGCCGCGCGTCATGGACGTGATCAGCTACGTGGGCATGGTCGCGATGCTGTGGGTGGGCGGCCACATCCTGCTGGTCGGCACGCACGAGCTCGGCCTCGCCCAGCCCTACGGCCTCGTGCACCATCTCGAGGGGGTCGTCGCGGGCGCGGCCGGTGTCGGGGCGGTGCTCGCCTGGCTCGTCAACACCTTCTCCTCCTTCGTGCTCGGCCTGGTCGTCGGCGCGGTCGTCGCGGTGATCGTGCACTTCCTGCCCTTCGGGCATCACGGGGAGGGAGCGGTGCACGGACTGGACGCTCACGGCGGTGCGACGGGCGGCGCGGCGGAGCCACCGGCGCCCCGATGAACGCACCTGCACCCGCACCCGCCCCTGCGCCTGCGCCTGCACCCGCACCTGCCCCTGCCCCTGCCCCTGCGCCTGCGCCTGCGCCTGCGCCTGCGCCTGCACCTGCGATCATCACCCGCGATCATGCTGGATTCTGAACCACTTCGACGCCGGAAGTGGTTCAGAATCTGACACGGACGGCTCCGGCCGACTCCGGATGGTTCCCTCCGGATGGTTCCTGACGGCTCCGCCCGCCTCCGTGCGCGGCATGCTTGCCCGTCTCCGTCGGCTGTGCGACGGTGGGCCCTCTGATCCCGACCGAGGAGCTCAGCGCTGTGCATCCCGTCGATCGTCGTTCCTTCCTGCGCCTGTCCGGCTCCGCGGCCGTCGGCTCGACCGCCGTTGTCGCCGCGCTGGCCGGAGGCCCCGCCCTCGTCGGCGGCTCCGCACTGGCCGGCCCCGCCGCGCACGCGGCTGCGGACGCCCAGGAGGAACCCGCGCCGCCGTCCCGGGAGTTCCGGGCCATGTGGCTCTCCTCCGTGGAGAACATCGACTGGCCCTCCGCCCCCGGCCTCGACGTCGAGGAGCAGCGGGCGGAGTACCTGGCCTGGCTCGACCTCGCCGAGGAGCTGGGGCTGAACGCGGTGATCGCCCAGGTGCGGCCCACCGCCGACGCATTCTGGCCCTCCCGCCTCGAGCCGTGGTCGATGTATCTCACCGGCACGCAGGGGCAGGACCCCGGCTACGACCCGCTCGCCTTCCAGATCGAACAGGCCCATGCCCGGGGTCTGGAGTACCACGCCTGGTTCAATCCCTACCGTGTGGCGATGTCGGAGGAGCCGGATCTGGTCGAGGACCATCCGGCACGGCAGCACCCGCAGTGGGTGTGGCCCTACGGCGGGAAGCTCTACTACGACCCGGGCCTGCCCGAGGTGCGGGCCTTCGTGCAGGACGCGATGATGGACGCCGTCACGCGCTACGACGTGGACGGGGTGCACTTCGACGACTACTTCTACCCCTACGTGGTCGAGGGCGAGGACTACCCGGACCAGGAGACCTACGCCGCCCACTCCGACGGCAGCACCCCGATCCAGGACTGGCGGCGCGGGAACATCGACGCACTGGTGCGCGAGATGCACGAGCGGATCCGGGAGGAGAAGCCCTGGGTGCGCTTCGGGATCAGCCCCTTCGGGATCTGGCGCAACGCGAGCAGCGATCCGGCGGGCTCGGACACCTCCGGCTCTGAGTCCTACGAGATCATCTGCGCGGACTCACGGCGCTGGGTGCGCGAGGGCTGGGTCGACTACATCAACCCCCAGATCTACTGGGAGTTCGGGCACCCGGCCGCCGACTACGAGACCCTCGTGCACTGGTGGAGCGACACGGTCGAGGGCTCCGGGGTCGGTCTGTTCATCGGCGAGGCCGCCTACAAGGCGATCGACGGCACCTTCGAGGCGGTGACCGAGCTCGGCGACCATCTCGATCTCACCCGCTCCCTGCCGGAGGTGGGCGGGAACGTGTTCTTCAGCGCGAAGAGCCTGCGCGACGATTCCACAGGCTCGGTCGACGACCTCGTCTCCCGCCACTACGGCCGCCCGGCCCTGGTGCCCGCGCTCGACTCCGTCCCCGGCGAGGCGCCCGAGCGTCCGACGGTGATCTCGGCGCGCGCGGTCGAGGAGGGCGTGCAGGTGCGCTGGCGCGCTCCCGGCGCGACGACCCTCGCGCTGTGGCACCTGCCCACCGCCGAGGTCGGCGAGGCCGAGCTCGCCGACGGGCGGAACCTGGTCGCGGTGGTGCGGGCCGAGCGCGCCGCCGGGGAGCTCGTGCACGAGGGGGCCGACGGGAGCGGCTGCTACGCGGTCACCGCCTACGACCGCACCTGGCAGCAGAGCGAGCCCTCCGAGGCCCGTCCCGTCCGCGCCGCCCGCGGCTGACGGCGCCGCCGCGGTGCGGCAGCCCGCAGCACGCAGCCCGCGCCCCGCACCCGCGCCCGCGCCCCGCAGCACCCAGCACCCAGCACCCAGCACCCAGCACCCAGCACCCAGCACCCAGCACCCAGCACCCAGCACGAGTGTCAGATTCTGAGCCACTTCCGACGCAGAAGTGGCTCAGAATCTGACACGGACCGTTCCGCGCCGGGCACCGGCGGAGATGGGCACCGGCGGAGATGGTCCGCCGACGCCCGGGGCGGCGCGGCGTCAGCTCGCCGAGGGGGTGACCGGCGGCTCGGCCGACCAGGGGAAGACGATCCACTCGTCGGTGCGACGCCACACGAAGTCGGGGTCCACCACGGAGCGCGGCTTGGCGTAGACGACGGCGCTGCGGGCGTCGGCGCCCATCTCGCGCAGCAGCTCGAGGACGAGGGCGAGGGTGCGGCCGGAGTCGGCGACGTCGTCGACGACCAGCAGGCGCTTGCCCTTGATCGACTCGGTATCGAGCATCGGGGCGAGCAGCACCGGATCGGGCAGCGTCTCGTGGACGTCGGTGTAGAACTCGACGTTGATCGCGTCGGAGAGCTTCACGCCGAGGGCGTAGGAGAGCGCGCCGGCCGGGAGCAGGCCGCCGCGGGCCACGGCGATGATGATCTCCGGGTCGAAGTCGGAGTCGGCGATGGTCTGCGCGAGCTCACGGGATGCGGTGCCGAACAGCTCCCAGGTCAGCACCTCCTTCTCCACGAGGTCGGAGGAATCGGCGTGGTAGGCCTGGGTCATCGGGTCACTGCTCCTGTGGGTGGGCGTCGCGGAGTGCTCCGATGGTAGCGGCCCGACCGGGGCGGCCCGCCCCTGCGAGGGCCTCCGGATGGCCGACGCCTCAGTCCCGCGGAGCACCCCCGTCCGGGCGTTCCGCCGGCTCGTCCGCCTCGCCGTCGGTGCCGTGGCCTTCGCCGCCGATGTCGGCGTCGCCATCGCCGTCCCCCTCGCCCTCGCCCTCGCTCTCGCCCTCGACCTCCGGCAGCGGGTCGCCGTTCTCGTCGAGATAGGCGCCCAGCTCGTAGTCGTAGTCGATCGGGTTGCCGTCCTCGTCGGTGCGGGCGTACCAGTCCGTGACCTCGGGGGCGGTCGAGTCGAACTCGCCGCCGGTGGCGTACTCGCTGTCCGGGGCCGTCGGCTCGATCGCGAGGGCGAAGTGGTCGCCGTACTCGGCCACTCCGGCCTTGACGGCGTTCTCGACCGCGACCTCCTGGTAGTGATCGCGGATCGTCATCGGGTCGTTGCGCAGCTCCTTGACCAGCGCGACGGCCATCAGCACGAGCACCACCGCGAAGGGCAGGGCGGAGACGACGATGAGGTTCTGCAGGCCCTGCAGCGCGTTCTCGCCCCCGAACAGCAGGATCACCACGGCGATCCCGGCCATGCACAGCGCCCAGAACGCGGTCACGAGCCGGTTCGGGGAGGGATTCCCCTTCTGTGAGAGCTGCGAGTTCACGAGCGAGGCGGAGTCCGCGGAGGTGATGAAGAAGATCGCGAGCATCACGATCACCACTGCGGAGATGATGCCGGCGCCGGGCAGCTGGTCGACCACGGCGAAGAAGATCTCCTCCGGGGCGGGCAGGGAGTCGACGGTGCCGTCCGGGGCGATCGCCCGCGAGGCGTCGGCGATGCCGGTGGTGTTCCCGGCGGCGTCCAGCTCGCTCGCGCGTCGCTGCAACCAGATCGCGGTGCCGCCGAGCACCGCGAAGGCGAGCACGATGATGGAGGAGGGGATCAGCAGCACGCCGAGCACGAACTGCCGGATGGTGCGACCGCGGGAGATCTTCGCGGTGAACACGCCCACGAAGGGCGCCCAGCTCACCCACCACGCCCAGTAGAAGGTGGTCCAGGAGGAGAGGAAGTCCTGCATGTCCGCGCCCTCGGACATGTTCGCGCCGAGCATGTCGGGCAGGGTGCCGAGGTACTCGGTGATCGCGCCGGGGATGATGTTCACGAGGAACACCGTCGGCCCGACCACGAAGATGAACACGGCCAGCACCAGGGCGAGCGCCATGTTGATGTTCGACAGCCAGCGGATGCCGCGGGCGACGCCGGAGACCGCGGAGGCGATCGTGCCGAGGGTCAGCACGCCGATGATCACCATGGCCAGCGCGGTGCCGGTGGGCGGCAGGCCGCCGACGATCTCGACGCCGCGGGCGATCTGGAGCGCGCCGATGCCGAGGGACGCGGCGGTGCCGAAGAGGGTCGCGACGATCGCGAGGGCATCGATGATGCGGCTCGCGGGCGAGGTGGAGTCCCCGCCCCAGAGCCCGGCGACGATCGCGCTCATCAGCGGCACCCGGCCGCGTCGGAAGGAGATGTAGGCGACGGCGAGGCCGACGATCGCGTAGATCGCCCAGGCGTTGACGCCCCAGTGCAGCGCCGACTGCGCGATCGCGCCCTTCATCGCGGCGACGGAGCCGGCGTCGAAGGGGGCGCCGGGGCGCGGGGAGAGGTAGTAGGTCAGCGGCTCGAAGGGGCCGAAGAAGATGATGCCGATGCCGATGCCGGCGCCGAACAGCATCGCCGCCCAGGAGGCGGTGCCGTACTCGGGCTCCTCCCCGTCCAGCCCCAGCGGGATCCTCCCGTAGCGGGACAGGGCGATGACCAGCAGGAGCAGCACCATGCCGATCGCGAGGACGTTGAAGACCCAGCCGAGGTTGTGCATCACCCAGGTCAGGGCGCTGCCGGAGATGTCGAAGACCTGCTGCGGGGCGAGCACGCCCCAAGCCACGAAGCCGATGATCACCGCGCCGACCGCCCCGACGATGACCGTGTCGATCCCGTAGCGGACCTTCTGGTCCTCGACGGAGACGCCCGGCACGAGCGCCGGGTGGATGCTGTGCGGGTAGTTCACCTCGTCGAGGAACCTCTTGGCCTGGCCACGGCGGGTGTAGTACCGCACCCGCGCCTGCGCGGCGTACGCGGCGGCGGCCTCCTCGGTCGCGTCGGCGCGCGACGACTTCTCCGGCGGGGTCATCGTTCCTCCTGGCGGTGGGCGGCTGGCCCAACACTAGGGCGGTCTCGCCGTCGGCGCTCCTCGGACGCGCCCGCCGCCGACCGCTCCGAGCGGGCGCGTCGGCAACCGCCCTCTTCCGCCGGCCACGCAAACGAAGATAAAACCACTGTTGTTTCATGTTGGTTTGAGGGGTACAGTGGTCCTCACCGCGGGGCCGCCTCGGCCGCCGCCCGACCTCCGACGAAGCAGGTGCCATGTACGCCCGTGAACGCCAGCGCCGCATCCTCGAGCTGCTCGAGGGGAGCGGCCGCGTGACCGTCACCGACCTCGCCGCCGACTTCGAGGTCACCACCGAGACCGTGCGCCGCGACCTCGACCAGCTCGCCGCCGAGCGGCTGCTGGTGCGGGTCCACGGCGGGGCCGTGCCGCCCAGCACTGCGGAGGTCGAGCCCGATCTCGACGCCCGTCGCATCACGAACGTCGAGGCCAAGCGCCGGATCGCCCGTGCTGCCGCACGGCTGCTGCCCGAGGATCCGCGCGCCGCGGTGATGCTCGACGCGGGCAGCACCGTCGGCGAGCTGGTCCCCCACCTCAGCGGGCGGCGCGGGCCCGTCATCACCCACGCCCCGGCGATCGCGCAGGGCGCGCTGGTCCACACCGACCTCGAGGTGCACGTGCTCCCCGGCCGGGTGCGCCCCACCACCCAGGCCGCCGTCGGCGCCGCGACCGTCGAGGCGGTGCGCGCCCTGCACCCCGAGCTCGTCGTGCTGGGCTGCAACGGGCTGGACGCCGCGGGGTTCACCACCCCCGACCCCGACGAGGCCGCCGTGAAGTCCGCGATGGTCCGCTGCGCCGCGCGGCGCGTGATGCTCGCGGACTCCTCGAAGGCCGGGACCCGCCACCTGGTCGCCTTCGCCACCACCGCCGAGATCGACGCCCTCGTCACGGACGCGGACCTGCCCGCCGAGCTCGCCGCCGAGCTCGAGGACGCCGGGATCGAGGTGGTCACGGCATGATCCTCACCTTCACCGCGAACCCGTCGCTGGACCGGACCGTCGAGCTCGCCGGCCCTCTCATCCCCGGCGGGGTGCACCGCCTCGGCGCCGACCGCACCCAGCCCGGCGGCAAGGGGATCAACGTCGCCCTCGGCGTGCACTGCGCGGGCCTGCCCGTGACGGCCGTGCTGCCCGCAGCGCCGGCGGACCCGCTGCTGGCCCTGCTCGAGGCGGAGGGCCTCCCCCACCGCGCGAGCCCGATCGCGGGCCGGGTGCGCACGAACCTCACCGTGCTCTCCTCCCCCGCCGTGACCACCAAGCTCAACGAGCCCGGTGCCGCGCTCGACGCGGCCGAGGTCGCCGCGCTCGAGGAGCTGCTGCTGGACAGCGCCCGGCCCGGGGACAGCGTCATGCTCTCCGGCTCCCTCGCCCCCGGCCTGCCGGTCGACGAGTACGTGCGCCTGGTCCGTGCCCTGCGGGCCCGCGGTGCGCGCGTGGGCGTGGACACCTCCGACGCACCGCTCGCCGCCCTGGCGGCGGCGCTCGAGGACGCCGCCCCCGACTTCCTCAAGCCCAATGCGGAGGAGCTCGGGCAGATCCTCGGCACCGACGGCGCCGCCCTGGAGGCCGAGGCCGCCGCCGGGCGTCTCGACGGCGTGGCCGCGGCCGCTCTGGACCTGCACCGCCGCGGCGTCGGCGCGGTGCTCGTGACCCTCGGCGGCGCGGGAGGCCTCCTCGCGACCGAGGGCGCGGCCTGGTACTGCCCCTCCCCGGCCGGGCCGGTCGTCTCCACCGTCGGCGCGGGCGACTCCGCGACCGCCGGCTATCTCATCGGCCGCGCGCTCGAGGAGGGCCCGGCCGAGCGCCTCGCCCGCGCCCTCGCCTACGGCACGGCCGCCGTCGGCCTGCCCGGCACCACCATCCCCCGTCCCGACCAGGTCCGGATCGACGCCTCCGCCGTCGTCCGCCTCTGACCCCGCCCCGACCCGCCCCCAAGGGTGAGCCCGTTCGAAGGAGAACCGCCATGTCCGCTCCGCTGATGTCCCCCGAGCTGGTGAGGCTCGACGTCGCCCCGCCCGGGGACAAGCACGCCGTGATCGCCCTGATGGCCGACCTCGTCGCCGAGACCGGACGCGCCGAGCGCGACGGCCTCGAGGCGGGGCTGCTGAAGCGCGAGGAGTCCTTCGCCACCGGCATGCCCGGGGGCTTCGCGATCCCGCACTGCCGCAGCGAGGCCGTGCGCGAGGCGGCGCTCGCGCTGGTGCGCCTGAGCGAGCCGGTCGACTTCGGCGCCGCCGACGGCCCGGCCGACCTGATCATCGCGATCACCGCCCCGGCGGGCACCGACGATCAGCACCTGAAGCTCCTCGCCCAGCTCTCGCGCGCCCTGATCCGTCCCGAGTTCCTCGCCTCGCTGCGCGGGGCGAGCACTCCCGAGGAGGCCTCCGGGCTCGTCATGGGCGTGCTCGAGCCCGAGCCCGCTCCGCAGGCGCAGGCCGAGGAGGCCGGCGTCGCCGCGGCGTCCGCCGCACAGGCGGGCGGTGCCGCGCAGGCGGGCGCCGCCGACTCTGCCGACGCGGCGCCCGCGCAGGAGGCCGCCCCCTCGGCCGGCGCCGACGAGACGCCCGTGCTGCTGGCGATCACCTCCTGCCCCACTGGCATCGCCCACACCTACATGGCCGCGGAGTCCCTCGAGAACGCCGCGAAGGACAAGGGCGTCGCGCTGCACGTGGAGACCCAGGGCTCCGGCGGGATCACCCCCTTCACCGAGGAGCAGATCGCCGCGGCCGGCGCCCTGATCGTCGCCGCGGACGTGAACATCACCGGTCGGGAGCGCTTCGCCGGACTGCCGCTGGTGGAGCATCCTGTCAAGCGCGCGATCTCCCACGGCCCCGAGCTGATCGACGAGGCTCTCGCCGCCGCGACCGATCCCGAGGCGCGCCGCGTCCAGGCCGGCGCCGAGCCGTCGGCGGAGGAGAAGGGCGGCGCCTCCCAGTCCTGGCCCCGCCGGATCCAGGGCGCCGTGATGACGGGCGTGTCCTATATGATCCCCTTCGTCGCCGCGGGCGGTCTGCTCATGGCGCTCGGCTTCCTCGTGGCGGGCTTCGACGTCGCCTTCGTCGCCCAGGACGTGGCGACCGGCTTCTCCCTGTCCTCCCTGCCCGGGCATCAGGAGTACGAGGGCGCGACCGGGATGCTGCAGACCGAGCGGGCGGGCCTGGCCCTCTATCTCGGCGCGGTGCTGTTCACGCTCGGGAACCTCGGCATGGGCTTCCTCGTCGCAGCGCTGTCGGGCTACATCGCCTTCGGCCTCGCGGGCCGTCCCGGCATCGCGCCGGGCTTCATCGGCGGCGCCGCGTCGGTGGCCGTGGGCGCCGGCTTCCTCGGCGGCCTGATCACCGGTCTGCTCGCGGGGCTGATCGCCCTGTGGTTCACGACGCTGACCCCGCCGCGCTGGCTCGCCGGGCTCATGCCCGTGGTGATCATCCCGCTGGTGACCACCTTCGTGGTGGGCGGGCTGATGCTGCTGTTCCTGGGCCGCCCGCTGGCCTCCCTCATGACCGCCCTGCAGGACGGCCTGACCGGCATGTCCGGCTCCTCGGCGGTGCTGCTCGGCGTGATCATCGGGCTGATGATGTGCTTCGACCTGGGCGGGCCCGTGAACAAGGCCGCCTATCTCTTCGCGACCGCGGGCCTGTCCCAGGGCACCGAGGCCGCCTTCGAGATCATGGCCGCCGTGATGGCCGCCGGCATGGTGCCGCCGCTGGCGATGGCGCTGTCCACGCTGGTGCGCCGCCGGCTCTACTCCCCCGTCGAGCGGGAGAACGGGACCACCGCCTGGCTGCTGGGCGCGGCGTTCATCTCCGAGGGCGCGATCCCCTTCGCCGCCGCGGATCCGCTGCGCGTGATCCCCTCGATGATGACCGGCGGCGCGGTCACCGGTGCGCTGATCATGGCGTTCGGCGTCGGCTCGCAGGCCCCGCACGGCGGCATCTTCGTCGCCTTCGCGATCAGCCCGGTCTGGGGCTTCGTGCTCGCGCTGCTCGTGGGCACCGTGGTCGCCGCCGCGCTCGTGACCGTGCTGAAGGCGGTCGGTGTGCGCCGCCAGGGCGCCGCCGCCTGAGCACGGCCGACGGATCCGAGGAGCGGGAACGATGCACCAGGCAGGTGACTCCATCGGCCATATGCCCGCCTACGGCGCGGCGCACCTGGTCATGCTCGCACTGCTGCTCCTCGCAGCCCTCCTCGCGGTCCGCTGGGCCCGACGCGCCGAGGGCGCGCGGGTGGACCGGGCGCTGCGGACCGCGGGCTGGGCGCTGCTGGCGAACGCGGTGCTCTGGACGTCCTGGGGCTTCGCACCCTGGGCGTGGAACCTCGACGAATCCCTGCCACTGCACTATTCGGACGCGCTGCGGTTCCTGGTCCCGATCGCGCTGATCACGCAGGCGCGCTGGGCGGTGGTGGTGACCTGGTTCTGGGGGCTGACGCTGAACATGCAGTCGGTGCTGACCCCGGACCTGAACTACTTCGTGTGGGTGCCGCTCGAGTTCGTCGAGTACTGGATCGCGCACGCCGCCGGGGTGCTCGCCCCCGTCGTGCTGGTGTGGGGGCTCGGGTACCGGCCCACCTGGCGCGGGTACGGCCTGGCCTATGCGGCCACCGTGGCCTGGGCGGTGATCGCCGTCACCGGAAACGCCCTGACCGGCGCGAACTACGGCTATCTCAACCGTGCCCCGGCCGGGCCCAGCATCCTGGACCTGCTCGGTCCGTGGCCGCAGTACCTGCTGGTCGAGGCGATGCTGATCGCGGCGGTGTGGGCGGCGATGACGCTGCCGTGGGTGATGGTCGACCGTCGCGCGGGCACACCGCTCTCGGGCCGCGGCGGGCTCGTGCGGCGCGCGGCTCAGGCCAGCAGCTCGAGCTCGGCGAGCCGCAGCGGCCCCTCGGAGGTCGTCACGACCAGCCGGTGACGGGTGCACGGCCGCGGCGAGGCGATCTCGAAGGGCCTGGTCTGCCGCCGCCACTCGAAGCGCTGCGCGGAGCGGGCGTCCAGCACCGTCCAGCTCTCGCCGTCCTCGGAGCCCTCGAGCCGCCACGCGATCGGATCGCCGCCGGTGGTCTGCGCGGAGGTCAGCGTCAGGAAGCGGGCCTGCATCGGCTCGCCGAGCTCGGGCAGGTCGATCACGGCGCTCGCGGTGTCCAGGGCGAGCTCGGTGCGCGCGTCGTCGTCCAGCAGCGGATCGGCGGGGTCGGCGGCGAAGAGGTCCCGCAGCGGCTGCGGCCGCTCCCCCGGCGCGGTGGGCGAGGGCGGGATCCCGCCCCAGCCGCTCGGCGCGGCGGCGAGCTCCACCTCGATCTCCCCGTGCAGCTGCGTGTGCTCGATCCACGAGTCCTCGTGCGCCTCGCCCCGCACCCGCATCCCGGTGATGCACAAGTCCTCCGTCCCGGGCGGGGCCCCGCCCTCGGCGCGGGCGGTGACGGTGAAGCCCTCTCGGCCCAGCGGCTTCACATGCACGGTCTCGAACAGCGGGGCGACGAGGTGGTACCGGCCGGTGGCGAGCTGCAGCGGGTACAGCCCCAGCGCGGTCAGCAGCCACCAGGCGCTCATCTCGCCGTTGTCCTCGTCGCCCGGGTAGCCCTGCCCGATCTGCTCGCCGACGAACAGGCGGCGGTGCACCTCCCGCACGATCCGGGAGGCCTCCTCGGGGGCGCCGACGTGGTGGAAGAGGAAGGGGAGGTGGTGGGCGGGCTGGTTCGAGAACCCGAACTGGCCCATCCGCACCGCTCGCGCCTCGACCATCTCGTGGATCGTGGTGTCGTAGGTGCCGCGCCGGTCGGCCCGCTCGGGGGTGTCGAGATACTGCTCGAGCCGGCCGCGCAGCATGTCGCGTCCGCCCTGGAGCCCGGCGAGGCCCTCGGGATCGTGCGGGGCGTGGAAGGCGAAGGTCCAACCGTTCGTCTCGGTGAAGTCCCCGCCCCATTCCAGCGGGTCGAACTCCTCGGCGGGCACGTCGAAGGCACCGTCGGAGCGGCGACCGCGGAAGAACTCCGTCTCCGGGTCGAACAGCAGGGCGTAGTTCGCGCTGCGGGCGGCGAGATAGGCCGACTCGCCGCGCAGCCGCTCGGCGCGCTGCGCGTCCCCCGCGGCCTCGGCCCGCTCGGCGAGCAGCGCCGCCTGCGCGGCGATGCCGGCGTCGTTGATGTGCGCCTCGAGGCTCCACGAGACGGTCTCGCCCACCCCGGAGTCGGTCGCGACCCAGCCGCGGAACACGGCGGTCTCCCCGCCCTTGCGCCCCACCTCGGGGAGGGGCGGGGCGACGGTGGCGTTGCGCAGAGCGGCCTCGTAGGCGGCCTCGGGATCGGGCAGCTGCACGCCCTTGACCTGCAGGTCGGCGAAGGCGATGTCGCTGCTGGTGCCGGTCATGCAGTCGGCGTAGCCGGGCGAGGACCAGCGGGCGATCCAGCCGCCCTCGCGGTACTGCTGGACGAAGCCGTCGGCGAGCTCCGCGGCGAGCTCGGGGTAGAGCAGCGCGTAGGCGGGCCAGGCGGTGCGGTAGGTGTCCCAGAAGCCGTGATCGACGTACATCGTCCCCGGCACCGCCTGGGCGTCGGTGCGCGTGTCCGTGGCCTGGCCGCGGGTGGGGAGCACAGGGCTGGCGTGCACCGGCTCGACCACCTCGGCGGTGCCGCGGTTCTCCCAGTGGGAGGAGGGGTAGAGGTTCAGGCGGTAGAGGTTCCCGCACAGGGTGCGGCGCTGGGCGGGGGTCGCGCCGGGCGCCTCGATCACCTGCAGCCGGCGCATCCACAGGGCATGGGCCTCCTCGCGGACCTCGTCGAGGCGGCGCCCGGCCAGTTCGAGCGCGAAGGTGCGTCGGGCCTGCTCCTGGCCCAGCAGGCTCGTCACCAGACGCACCGTCACCGCGTGGGTGCCGGGCGCGAAGCTGAGCACGCTGCCGCCGCTGTCGCCGGCCGCGCGCGAGACGCCCACCGGCGCGGGGTCGACCTCGGCGAGCACGAACATGCGCGTCGCCCCGTCGGCCCGGTCGTAGCCCTCCGCCGGGGAGGCGTCGATCCAGCCCTCGACCCGGCCGTCGAAGACGGCGCCGGCGGCGTCGAGGCGGCAGTGCGCGTCGACGCCCTCGAGCAGGAGGTGGCCCGGACCGTCCTCCGCCGGGAGGGTGATCTCGCAGATCGCGCCGTGGTCGGTCGGGGCAAGGCGCATCCCGATCCCGCCCTCGAGCTGCACGGCGTAGAGGTCGGGGCGGGCGGTCTCGGCCGCATGGGTGAAGGCGCGCTCGCGCGCGGCGGGGCTCGCGTCCGGGGCCTCGCCCAGCAGCGGCATCATCACCAGCTGGTGGCGGTCGCCCATCCAGGGGCTCGGCTGGTGGGTGAGGGACAGGCCCTGCAGGTGGGTGCGGTGGTACTGGTAGATCCAGCGACGGGTGCGGGCGTCGGTCGCGGGGGTGAACTTCGCGAAGCCGTTGGGCAGGGCGGTGATCGGCAGGGTGTTCCCGCGGGAGAACTCGTGGACGGAGTGGGTGCCGCGCCGGGTGTCGACCCAGGCGACGGGGTCCTCGAGCGGCGGGTCCGCGGGCGCCTCGGCGAGGGAGACACCATCGATCCACCCGTGCAGCGGCTCGGTCGGCGCGGCCTCGCCGGGCTCGTCAGACGGGTCCTCCAGCAGGTGCGCCTCGGGGTCCTCGGGCGCGTCGAGCACCACGAGCACCTCGGCGATCGTGCGGCCGACGAGCGCCTCGAGCCCCACCTGGACGTCGTTCCACTGGTCGGCGACGAGGATCTTCGCCTCCCCGAGGCCGCGGGCGGTCGCGAGGCTGCCGTGCTGGTCACGGGGCTCGAGCGTCGAGAGGCGGGTGCCGTCCTCGAGGACGAGATCGAGGGCCACATGGGTCGCGCCCCAGGTCTGGGCCTCGTCGAGGGCGGGACGGACGAACCAGCGCAGCACCTCGCCGGGCGCGATCGTGCGGCCGAGGAGGCCGCCGGGAAGTGCGGCGGCGGGCAGGGCCTGCTCGGCGCGCTCCCCCGCCGCCCCGGCGTAGCGCACGGCCGACGGACCGGCGTCGTGCGCGGCCGACGGGGCAGGGTCCGCCGCGACCTCGCGGCGGTGCGGCGAGCCGACGGGAGCCTGGTCCGGGGTGAGGATCATGCGCGCCAGGGTACCGAGCAGGAGCCCTGGTCCGAGCGAGGCGTGCAGGGCGCGGACGCGCCGAGCGTCCCGTTCACCCGAGACGCGGCTCGGGCAGGGACGGGTCGCGGTGGCTGCGGCACCTCGCCCGGTAGGACTCGCCGCCGCCCACCTGAGCGGCGGTGGGGCGCAGGGGGTCGGCGCCGTCGTCGGCGAGGCGGATGTGGAAGGCGGCGTCGGCCCCGCAGACCGTGCACACCGCGGTCAGCTTCACGACCTCCTCCGCGCGGGCCATCAGCTCCGGCAGCGGGGCGAAGGGCTCGCCGTCGTAGGTCAGGCACAGGCCCGCCACGACCACGTCGCACCCGTCCTCGAGGAGACGGTCGAGCACCGGCACGAGCTCGGGGCCGAAGAACTGCGCCTCGTCGAGCGCGAGCAGCTCGGGCAGGCCGCCTGCCTGCGCGCCATCCCTCGTGGGCGTGCCGGCGCCGTCGCCCCCTCGCAGCGCGAGCAGCTCCGAGGGATCGGCGAGCATCCGCGCGGGGACGCTGCGGCCCAGGTGGGTGCGGAGCCGGTCCGCACCGCCGCGGACGTCGAGCCGGTGCCCGACCACCTCCACCCGTCGGCCCGCGAGCCGTGCCCGGTGGACGCGTCGCAGCATCTCCTCGGTCTTCCCGGCGAACATCGGGCCGGCGATCACCTGGAGTCGTCCTGCCTCGCCTCGGTGCATGTCCCCAGGGTACGGCGCGAGTCGTAGAGTGCCGGGATGAACACCCGGCGCCCTTCCCCTCTCGACGGCCGCCGACCCACCCGGGCGGAGCTGGCCGCTTTCGCGACCCCCGACCCCGAGTCGATCGACGACGTGCTGCCCGACCCCGCGCGCGGTGAGGACCTGCGCCTGCTGATCGTGGGCATCAACCCGGGCTTGTGGACAGCGGCGGTCAACGCCCCCTTCGCCCGGCCCGGGAACCGGTTCTGGCCCTCCCTGCACCGCGCCGGTCTCACCACCCGCCTGGTCGACGCCTCGCGCGGCCTGGACCCCGAGGACGAGCAGGACCTGCACGAGCGCGGCATCGGGATCACGAACCTGCTGGGACGGGCGACGGTGCGGGCCGACGAGCTGAGCCGGGAGGAGCTGCGCGAGGGCGGGCACCGCCTGATCGAGCGCCTGGCGGACCTGCGGCCCCGGACCGTCGCGATCGCGGGGATCACCGCCTTCCGCACCGCCTACTCGCTGCCGAAGGCACGGCTGGGCCGCCAGGACCCGTCGACCGTCCCGGGCTGGCCCGAGGCGGTGGACCTGCACGTGGTCCCCCAGCCCAGCGGCCTGAACGCCCACGCCTCCGTGGCCTCGCTCGCCGAGGACTGGCGCGTGGTCGCCCGCAGCGCGGGTGTCCGCCACGTGGACGAGAGCTGACCGGAGCCCGACGGGACGGCGACGGCCTGCGACGGTGCCGCTCGCGCCCCAGACCCCGCCCGGCCGATGACCTACAGTGCCAGCATGCCCGGCAGGTGCCGGCAGATGTCGAGACTCGAGGAGAGCACGGTGAGCAGCAGCGGCGAGCGCCCCGACCACCCCGATGACCACAGGCGGTTCTCCCTGGGCGAGGACTGGATCGCCACGCTCGTGGGACTGCTCCTCTTCACCGCCTGCATGGTCGGGCTGATCGGTCCGGAGCTGATCCCGTGAGCGCCGCGGGACGCACCGGCACCGTGCAGGGGGACGCACCCGACGGCACGGGCACCTCCCCCGCCCCGGCGGCGGGCGCGACGGCAGGCTGGACCCTCGCGGGCCTCGTCATCGTGGTGGGCCTGGGCTGGCTCGTCTCGCTGCTGACCGACCTCGTCCCCGAGCTCACCGCGGGCACGGCCGTCGGGCAGGTCGCCGAGTCGATCGAGTACCCGGTCTATGCGATCGTGCTCGGCTTCGCGGGCAACGCCGTGCTCTCGCTGACGGGGGTGCGCCGCCGCATGGCCGCCGCCTTCCGCACGGAGCTGTTCATCAAGGTGGGGCTCGTGCTGCTGGGCGCGACGATCAACTTCGCGATCGTGGTGCGGGCGGCCGGCCCCGCCGTGCTCCAGGCCATCCTGCTGATCACCGTGGTCTTCGCCTTCACCTGGTGGTTCGCGGGCCTGCTGGGCCTGGACGATCGCCTGCGCGCCCTGCTGGCCTCGGCCCTGTCGATCTGCGGGGTCTCGGCCGCGGTCGCCGCGGCCGGTGCCGTGGAGGCGAAGAAGGAGCAGCTCGCCTACACCGCGACCCTGGTGATCGTCTTCGCGGTGCCCTCGATCTTCCTCCTGCCCTGGCTCGCAGGGCTGATGGGACTGCCTCCCGCGGTCACCGGGGCGTGGATCGGCGGCAACATCGACACCACCGCCGCGGTCACCGCCGCGGGCGCCGTGGCCGGGGAGCAGCCGCTGCAGATCGCCTCGATCGTCAAGGTCACCCAGAACGCGCTGCTGGGCATCGTCGCCGTGCTGCTGACGCTGTACTTCGCGTTCCGGGTGGCACCTGCCGCGGGGCAGGAGAACGCAGGCACCGGTGCCGGTCCGGTCGCCGGGACGCGGCGTCTCGGCGACCGTCGTTCGCTCGCGATGCTCTGGGAGCGGTTCCCGAAGTTCGTCCTCGGCTTCCTGCTCGCCTCGGTCGTGGCGACGGTGCTCGCGGAGTCCCTGCCGGCCGACGTGCTCGAGCCGCGGCTCGACGCCGCCAAGGAGCTGCAGACCTGGGCGCTGACCCTGGCCTTCGTCTCGATCGGGCTGGAGTTCAACGCCTCGAGCATCCGGGAGTCGGGCTGGAAGCCGATCGTCGTCTTCGCGGCGGCGACGCTCGTGAACCTCGTCGTCGGCCTCGGCCTCGCGCTGCTGCTCTTCCGCGGCTTCACCTTCTGAGCCGAGCGGCGCACGGGCGCCGGCGCGCGGTCCGGCTACCGTGACGCCATGTCCTCGCGCGCCCCCGGAGTCCACGACGCCGCCGCCCGCTGGTCCGCCGCGGTTCTCGGCGCACGCCCCGCCCGTCGCCGTGATCTGCCCCGCCACGAGGCCGGCGACGTCGAGGTGCCGTACACGATCCTCGCCGGCCGCGAGGTCATCGAGACGGACACCTACTGGGCAGAGCACTCCCATCCCACGCACGAGCTGCTGTGGAACGAGCACGGCGCCTCGACCGCGCGGATCGGCGCGCGCGTCCACACGATCTCCCCGGGAGTGGGTCTGTGGATCCCCGCCGGCGTCCCCCACAGCGGCTTCACCCCGGCGGGCGTGCGGCATCTGGCCGCCCAGTTCTCGATCACCCGGACCAGCGCCCCCGCGTCCCGGCCCGTCGCCGTGGAGATCACCCCGCTGCTGCAGCTGCTGCTCGAGCGCTCCCTGGCCGAGGGGCTCTCCCCGCGCTCTCGGGAGCTCACCGAGGCGATGATCCTGGACGTCCTCGGCCCCTCCCCGCGGGAGCTGCCGCTGATCGTGCCGGACCACCCTCTCCTGGCCCCGATCGTCGAGGCGCTCACGGCCGATCCCGCCGATCCGACGACGCTCGAGGAGTGGGCGGGCCGGCTCGGCGTGAGCTCACGCACACTCACGCGTGCCTTCGAGGCGAGCACGGGCCGGGGCTTCCGCTCCTGGGCGGCGACCGCGAGGGCGCAGCGGGCCGTGGCCCTGCTCAGCGCCGGCCAGCGGATCGAGGACGTCTCCGGACAGGTCGGCTATCGCTCCGCGAGCGCCTTCACCGCGGCGTTCCGGCGGGTCACGGGCATGACGCCGGGCGCCTACCGGCATGCGGGGCCGGCCGCGCACGACTCCCCCGCCCTCGCGGAACCAGCCGCGCGGGCCTCCTGAGACCTCTCCCTTCCGCCGCCTCGACCGGCCGGAGCGCCACCCCTCCGCGCAGGCCGCGGTGTCCGTTCCGCGCAAGCAGCTGTCGTCTCCGCACAGTTGCGGACACCGGCACCGGGTCGTAGCTTCGGTGAGGCAACCCTAAGTGCACGCGGTCCGGCCCTGATGCGGCCGTCGCGGCACCGCCCCGCTCCACCGCGCAGGGATCCCCCGCGCCGGCCCGTCCCGAGAGGACCCCATGACCCGCCTGTCCCGCCGCGCCTTCGCCGGCTCCGCCGTCGCCCTCGCCGCCGCCCTGGCGGCCTGCTCCTCGCAGAGCTCCTCCGGCCCCGAGGACGCCTCCGGCGCCGGGAGCGACGGGGGCGGTGAGGGCGCGACCACTCTCGAGCACGCCTTCGGCAGCACCGAGGTCCCCGCCTCGATCGACGTGGTCACCACCGTCGCCTGGGCGAACCACGAGGTCCCGCTCGCGCTCGGCGTGGTCCCCGCCGGGATGGCGGCGGCGAACTTCGGCGACGACGACGGCGACGGCATGCTCCCCTGGGTCGAGGCGAAGCTCGAGGAGCTGGGCGCCGAGCCGCCGGTGCTCTTCGACGAGTCCGACGGGATCGACTTCGAGGGCGTGGCCGACACCGCCCCCGACGTGATCCTCGCCGCCTACTCCGGGCTGACGCAGGAGGACTACGACACGCTCAGCGAGATCGCGCCCACGATCCCCTTCCCCGAGGTCGCCTGGGGCACCTCCTGGCGGGACATGATCACCGCCAACGCGACCGGCATGGGCCGCGTCGAGGACGGCGCGGCGCTGATCGCCGAGCTCGAGGGGGAGATCGAGGACGCCGTCGCGAAGCACCCGGCGATCGAGGGGAAGTCCGTCATGTTCCTCACCCACGTCGACACCACCGACCTCTCGACGGTGAACTTCTACACCGCCCACGACACCCGCACGATGTTCTTCGAGGACCTCGGCATGACGATCGCGAAGAGCGTGCAGGACGCCTCCGCCGAGACGGAGGAGTTCTCCTCCTCGGTGAGCGCCGAGCAGGCCGACGTCTTCGACGACGTCGAGATCATCGTGACCTACGGCGACGAGGCGCTCGTCGAGGCGCTGCAGGCCGACCCGCTGCTCTCGCAGATGCCCGCGGTGAAGAACGGGGCCGTGGTGCACCTCCCCGGCGACAGCCCCCTGGGCACCGCCGCGAACCCCACGCCGCTCGCGATCTCGTACATCCTCGAGGACTACCTGGTCGAGCTCGAGCGCGCGGCCGACGCCTCCGCCTGACCCGCTCCGCCGAGGACGTCCGCCGCCCCATGACCACGACCGCCCCCGTCGCCCCCGGGAGGACCGCCGCCCGCCTGCGGCGGACCTCCCGGGCGCGCACGTTCCGCCTGCTGCTCCTCCTCGCGGCGCTGGTGCTGGTCGCCGCCTGCTCGGTGACGATCGGCTCCCGCGACGTGGGACCGGCGGACATCCTGGCCGCGTTCACCGGATCCACCGAGGGGTTCGGCCCCGCCGCCGTCGCCAAGCGGATCCCCCGCACGCTGCTCGCCGTCCTCGCCGGTGCCGCGCTCGGCGTCTCGGGCGCCGTGATGCAGGGCGTGACCCGCAACCCGCTGGCCGATCCCGGCATCCTCGGCATCAACACCGGCGCCTCCCTCGCGGTGGTGGTCGGGATCGCCGGGTTCGGTCTGACCGCCGCCTCGAGCTACATCTGGGTCGCGATCCTCGGCGCGGCGCTGACCGCGGTGCTGGTCTACGTCCTGGGCTCGCTCGGGCAGGGCGGGGCCACCCCGCTGAAGCTCGCCCTCGCCGGGGCGGCGACCGGCGCGGCCCTGAGCTCGTTCATCAGCGCCGTGGTGCTCCCCCGCTCCGACATCGGCGACAGCGTGCGCTCCTGGCAGATCGGCGGCGTGGGCGGCGGCACCTACGCCTCGCTCCAGCAGGTGGCGCCGTTCCTGGCGGCCGGTGCGGTGCTGTGCCTGCTCAGCGCGCGCGGACTGAACACCCTCGCACTCGGTGACGAGCTCGCCGCCGGGCTCGGCGAGCGGGTCATGGCCACCCGGGCGCTGGCCTCCCTCGGCGCGGTCGTGCTGTGCGGGGCGGCGACCGCCGTGACCGGCCCGATCGGCTTCGTGGGCCTCGTGGTCCCCCACGCCTGCCGTCTGCTGATCGGCTCGGACCACCGCTGGCTGCTGCCGTTCAGCGCCGTCGCGGGCTCCGCCCTGCTGACCGCCGCGGACGTCGTGGGCCGGATCGTGGCCCGGCCCGACGAGCTGGACGTCGGGATCGTCACCGCCCTGCTGGGCGCTCCGTTCTTCATCGCCATCGTGCGCCGTCAGAAGCTGGCGCACCTGTGAGCGCCCCGACCACCCTCGAGCGGGTCGTCGCGGTGCGCCGCCGGCGCGGCCGTCGCACCCTCCTGACCCTGGGCGCGCTCGGCACGGCGATCCTCGTCATCTTCTGCCTGAGCCTCATGGTGGGGCGCACCTTCCACCCGCCGGCGGACGTCCTCGCCGTGCTCCTCGGGCAGGACGTGCCCGGGGCGAGCTTCACCGTGGGCAGGCTGCGCCTCCCCCGCGCCGTGCTCGCCGTGCTCGCCGGCGCCTGCTTCGGCCTGGGCGGCGTGACCTTCCAGACCATGCTCCGCAACCCGCTGGCGAGCCCCGACATCATCGGCATCTCCTCGGGGGCGAGCGCGGCGGCGGCCTTCGGCATCGTGATCCTGGGCCTGTCGGGGCCCGCGGTCTCGCTCCTGGCCATCGTGGCCGGACTGCTGGTGGCGCTGGTCATCTACCTGCTCTCGTACCGCGGCGGCGTGGTCGGGACCCGGCTGATCCTGGTGGGCATCGGCATCGCCGCGATGCTCACGAGCCTCACCGACTGGGTGCTCTCGAAGGCGGGCCAGTGGGACCTCCAGGAGGCGCTGCGCTGGCTGACCGGGAGCCTGAACAACTCCACGTGGGAGCAGGCGCTGCCCGTCCTCGCGGCGCTCGTGGTCCTCGGACCGGTGCTGCTCGGCCGCAGCGGGGAGCTGCGCACCACCCAGCTCGGGGACGACGCCGCGCAGGCGCTCGGGGTGCGAGTGGGGCGCACCCGCCTGATCGTGGTCGTCGCCGCGGTGGGCCTGATCGCCTTCGCGACCGCCGCGAGCGGACCGATCGCCTTCGTCGCCTTCCTCTCCGGGCCGATCGCCGCACGGATCGTGGGCCCCGGCAGCTCGCCGCTGCTGCCCGCGGCCGCCGTCGGCGCGCTGCTGGTGCTGGTCGCGGATCTCGTGGGCCAGTTCGCCACCGGGACCCGCTATCCCGTGGGCGTGGTCACGGGCGTGCTCGGCGCCCCCTACCTGCTGTACCTCATCATCCGTGTCAACCGTCGAGGGAGCTCCCTGTGACCGCCGACCACACCCTGCAGGTCCAGGACCTCACCCTCGGCTACGGCGAGCGCACCGTG
The DNA here is from genome assembly GCF_003711805.1 of Brachybacterium sp. EE-P12. Taxonomy (GTDB): domain Bacteria; phylum Actinomycetota; class Actinomycetes; order Actinomycetales; family Dermabacteraceae; genus Brachybacterium. The sequence goes on from NZ_QXCP01000009.1 coordinate 67,709, forward strand.
ATCGAGGGCCTGGACCTCGATCTGCTGCCGGGCCGGGTGACGGCGATCGTGGGCGCCAACGCCTCGGGGAAGTCCACGCTGCTGCGCTCCATGTCGCGTCTGCTGGCACCGCGCCGCGGCCAGGTGCTGCTGGACGGCGAGCAGGTGCACTCCCTGCCCGCCAAGCGGCTGGCCAGGGTGCTCGGGCTGCTGCCCCAGTCGCCGCTGACCCCTGAGGGGATCACGGTCGCCGATCTCGTCGGGCGCGGCCGCCATCCCCACCAGGGGATCTTCTCCCGCTGGTCCGCCGCCGACGACGAGGCCGTCGCCGCGGCGCTGGACGCGACACGCACCGCGGAGCTCGCCGAGCGGCCGGTGGACGAGCTCTCCGGCGGGCAGCGACAGCGGGTGTGGATCGCGATGGCCCTCGCCCAGGACACCGACCTGCTGCTGCTGGACGAGCCCACCACCTTCCTGGACGTGAGCCATCAGGTCGAGGTGCTCGACCTGCTCACCGACCTGAACCGTGAGCGCGGGATCACCCTGGTGATGGTGCTGCACGACCTGAACCTCGCGGCCCGCTACGGCGATCGGCTGGTCATGATCTCCGGCGGCGCGGTCGCGGCGAGCGGCGCCCCGGCCGAGGTGCTCACCGAGCAGCGGGTGCGGGAGGTGTTCGGACTGGACAGCCGGATCATCATCGACCCCGTCTCCGGCACCCCGCTGATGCTCCCGATCGGCCGGCACCACGCCGCCGCCGGCCCGGCGCAGTGACCGGGCCGGTCGGACCGATCCTGCTTGCGGTGACCGAACCCGCGTGCAAAGGTTGAACGGACCCAGGCGGGGCGATGAGGCCGAGCTGGGAGCACGGTCGTCCCCGCACGTCGAGCACCTGGAGGTCCATTGTGAAACTGCCCTGGCTCACGTCAGTCACCGACGAGACCGGCCCCTTCGTCTCCGTCCACCTCGACACCACGCGCACGGACCCGCAGTCTGCGAGCGAGCTCGAGGCCCGCTGGGCGCAGATGCGCTCGCGGCTGACGGCGGACGGCGCCCCGGAGCGGGTGCTCGCGCAGATCGAGGAGGCCGTCCTCAGCCCCTCCCGCCTCGGCGGCCGGCACGGACGCTCCGTCTTCGCGACCGACGACGGGATCCTCGTGGACCGGGTGCTGCCGGCGCCGCCGCTGCAGGAGTCCTCGCACCGCGGCGAGTTCCCACAGCTGCTGCCGCTGCTGCAGCTGGTCCCCTTCGCCGTGAGCCAGCTGCTGGTGGTCGTGGACCGAGCCGGGGCGGACCTGCGCCTGCGGGCCCCCGAGAACCCCTCCATCGCCCACGGCCCCAACGGCCTCGGCGAGGACGGTCAGGTCGAGGGCGGTCACGACGTGCTGCACAAGGCGAGCGTCGGCGGCGGTCCGCAGCACGGCTGGCGGGCGGACAACTTCGAGGCCCGGGTCGAGGACTCCTGGGAGCGCAATGCCGACGCGGTCGCGGCCGCGCTCGAGCGGACGCTGCGCGAGCACTCCGTGGACATGGTGATGCTCAGCGGCGATGTGCGGGCGATGGGACTGCTGCGCGAGGCGCTCGGCCGAGAGACCCGTGAGCGGCTCATCGAGGTCCCAGGCGGGAGCCGGGGGGCGGCGCTCGACCGCGGGCCCTTCCGGGAGGCGCTCACCCGCGCCACGCACGAGTTCATCGCCGCCCGCCAGGCAGAGCTCGCCGAGCGCTTCCGCGAGAGCCAGGCGCGCGACGGCGCCTCGGTGGGAGGCGCCGCCGAGGTCGCGCAGGCGCTCGGCCGCGGTCAGGTCGACGAGCTCGTGTTCGTCACCGGCCATGAGCCCGAGGGGATCGAGGAGCTCCTGCGCGGCGCGCTGTCGACCGACGCGGCGATCTCCGCCCTCCAGGAGGACACGCTCGGGATCCCCGAGGGCGTCGGGGCGCTGCTGCGCTGGAAGGACGAGGCCACCCCGTCCAACAGCATCGGCTCGATGTCGCGGGACCACGCCCGCGAGTGAGAGGCGGGCGGCCGACGGGGCGGGGCCCGCCCCGTCGGCCCCGGACCGTTCGGTCCACGCCCTCGACTCCGCGCGCCAGCGCGACAGGATGGGAGGACCGGTCCACCGGCAGCAAGAACGCACCCTTGCAGGAGAAGGAGCATCGGACATGCCCGAGTCATGGAGCGCGAAGCGCGAACGGCAGTACCAGCACATCAAGGAGAGCCAGCTCGACAAGGGCGTCTCCGAGGACGAGGCGGAGGAGATCGCCGCCCGGACCGTGAACAAGACCCGCGCCCAGGAGGGCGAGTCCGACGACGCCAGCCGCACATCTCTCGAGGACAAGTCCCCCTCCGAGCGCGGCGGCGAGCGCTCGCACAGCGGTGCGCAAGGTCGGACGAAGGAGCAGCTCTACGAGGATGCCCGCCGCCAGGACGTCGAGGGTCGTTCGACCATGACCAAGGACGAGCTCGAGGACGCGGTCGAGGACCGCTGAGGGACCGCGCCCGCGAAGCGCCGCGCCCGGGAAGGGTCGGGCCTCACAGGCCCTTCCCGGGCACGCAGGTGCCCCGTGTAGAATCGCGGACGGCAACGGGGGAGTATCCGCCGCGCTGCGCACGTCATCACGGGGACCGCCGAACGGTCCCTCGGGCGCAGCGGCCCGTCGATCGTCCTGACGGGTGGAGAGACCCGGGTCCGCCTCGCGACCCGGAAGGTCCTCCATGACCGTCTCCCCTCTGATCTGGGCCGTCACCATCATCGTGGTGCTCGGTCTCCTCGCCTTCGACTACATCTTCCACGTGCGCAAGGCGCACATCCCCAGCCTGCGCGAAGCGGCCGTGTGGTCTGCGCTCTACGTCGGCGTCGCCCTCGCCTTCGGCGTGGTCGTCCTCGTGGTCGGCGGGGTCGACATGGGCACCGAGTACTTCGCCGGATACGTCACCGAGAAGGCGCTCTCGGTCGACAACCTCTTCGTCTTCCTGATCATCATCAGCGGCTTCGCCGTGCCCCGTGAGGACCAGCAGAAGGTGCTGCTGTTCGGCATCACCTTCGCGATCATCGCCCGTTCGGGCATGATCGCCCTCGGCGCCGCGGCGATCGACAACCTGTCCTGGGCGTTCTACCTCTTCGGCGCGATCCTGCTGGTCACCGCCGTCAAGATGATCCGCGACGAGCTCCGGGAGGGTCCGCAGGAGGAGTCCGAGGGGGTGTTCGTGCGCCTGGTGAAGAAGGTCCTGCCGGCGACCGACGAGTACGACGGCGACAAGTTCTTCACCATCGAGGACGGCAAGCGCGTCCTCACCCCGATGCTGCTGGTCATGATCGCGATCGGCGCGACCGACATCCTCTTCGCGCTCGACTCGATCCCCGCGATCTTCGGCCTCACCCAGAACACCTACATCGTGTTCACCGCGACCGTCTTCTCCCTGCTGGGCCTGCGCCAGCTGTACTTCCTCATCGACGGGCTGCTGGACCGCCTCGTCTACCTCTCCTACGGCCTGTCGCTCATCCTCGCCTTCATCGGTGTGAAGCTCGTCGTCCATGCCCTGCACGAGAACGAGCTGCCCTTCGTCAACGGCGGCGAGGCCGTGCACGCCGTCCCCGAGATCACCACCGCCTTCTCCCTCAGCGTGATCATCTGCGTGCTGACGGTGACCGTCCTCGCCTCCCTGGTGTCGCCGAAGGGTCGGGCGCAGGCCGCGGTGAACAACGCCCACCACGAGGCCCGCGCCTATCTCGAGATGACCTACCGCTCCTTCGAGCAGGAGCGGGATGCGATGTACGACAAGATGCTCGCCCACGAGAAGATCGTCGACGGTCTGCCCGCGAAGCACGAGGACATCATCGAGGGCGAGCACGCCGTGCGTGAGCTCCTCGCCGACGCCCACCGGGTCCACGAGGCGCGTCTCGCCTTCAACGAGCGCGGCGAGCGCTCCGACGAGCAGCCGGACGGCCTCCTGGTCACCCACGCCGACGGCACCGTCGCGACCGATCCCGGCGGGTCCGTCATCACGCTCGCCGAGGAGGCGGAGCTGCGGGCGACCAAGGAGGCCAAGCGCCGCGCTCGCGAGCAGGCTCGCGCCGAGCACGCCGAGGCCCGCAGGGGCTGAGCCGCATCCCGCTGGGCCGGCCCATCCTGTCCCCGGACCGGGCCGCCCCCTCTCCCCGGACCGGGCGTGGTCAGGTGCTGGCGCAGGGCGTCCCGGTACGCCTATATCGTCGTACTGGTACGCCCAGCGCCACCGGATGACCACGTCTCATCCCTCGACCCGAGCTCCGGCTCCGCACCGGGGCCCCTCACGGTCCAGCACGCCGAGCACCAGCAGCAGCTGCGCGGCGACATAGGTGAGCATCACCCAGAAGGCGTGGGCGGGGAGGGTGAGCACGTCGAAGGTGTCCAGGGCGATCAGCGCATCGGAGACCACGAACAGCGCTCCCCCGATCACCCCGCGTCGGCCGAGCCCGGTGGCGAGCACGGCCATCGTGCAGATCGCGGCGGCGTAGAGCCCGAGCGCGGGAAGCAGCGCCCCTGCGACAGGGGCGCACAGCACCACGATCACCGGCCCCGCCACGGCGTAGGGCACCATCGCGGCCCGGCGCAGGACGGCGCCGCGCCGCGGACCGCCGGCCGCGCCGTCCTCGCCCGGGGCGCGGTCGCCCCGCAGGGAGCCGGCACGTGCGCCGACGCCTGCGAGCAGCGAGTCGCTGCGCAGCGGCCACAGCGCGATCGCGTACACGAGCTGGGCGAGCAGGAAGCTGCCGAGCATGGCGAGGAACTGGCCCTGCCCCTCCAGGAATCGCGGCACGGCGTCCCCCGCCCAGGACAGCACCAGCCCCAGGGCGAAGAGGCCCACCAGGCGGCCGCGAGGAGGCGCTGATCCCGCGAGCAGGACGACGAGCAGCAGCGGCATCAGCATCACCTGGGTCGCGTCGGCGACCGCCCAGGCACCGCGCAGCTGCGCGGCCAGGTGCGCCGCCGTCACCATGGCGAGCGCGGCGAGCGCCGACCCGGCGACGGGTCCGATGCCTCCTCGCACCCCTCGCATGGACCGAGCGTACGTGGGGCGGCGGGGCGAGTCCGCGGGCTCACGGAACCGCGCCGACCGGACGACGGGGGCAGCGAGCGGACCGCGCATATTCGGCTGACGTCCGTGAGGCGATCCGGCAGACTGCCCGCATGACCGAGACTCCCCCGCCCGCCGACCTCGAGGAGCTGCTCGCCCTCGCCGCCGACCACGGGCTCGACCTCGTGCCCGACTCCCTGCGCACCGAGGAGGTGGGGCTCGACTTCCGCGTCGCGTTCGCCCGAGCGCGGGACGGGCAGCGATGGGTGCTGCGGATCCCGCGCCGGGCGGAGGTGCTGCCCCGCGCCGCGATCGAGGGTCGGCTTCTCGCCCTCCTCGCCCCACGCCTGGACGTCGCGGTCCCGGACTGGCGGATCAGCACGGAGCGGCTCATCGCCTATCCCCTCCTCCCCGGCACCCCGGGCCTGACCGTCCGCGCGGACGGGGCCGTGGACTGGCACGTGGACATGGCCTCGACCGAGTTCGCGAGCACGCTCGGCGCCTTCATCGCGCAGCTCCATGCCGTGGACCCGGTCGAGGCGGCGGCGACGGGGATCCCCGCGCACACCCCCGCCCAGGTGCGCGAGGGATGGCGAGCTGACCTCGCGCGCGTCGCGGAGCATTTCGAGATCGCGCCCGCGCTGCGGGAGCGATGGGAGTCGTGGCTGGCGGAGGACTCCTACTGGCCCGACCGCAGCGTCCTGACCCACGGGGAGATCTACCCCGGCCACACCCTCGTGCAGGGAGAGCGGCTGAGCGCGGTGCTGGACTGGACCACCGCGGCCGTCGGCGATCCGGCGAGGGACTTCATGTTCCACCGGGCGGGCGCGCCCCCGGAGGCCTTCGACGCCGCGCTCGCGGCCTACACGGACGGCGGCGGGACCGTGCACGCACGCCTCGGCGAGCACTGCGAGGAGATGTTCTCCGCCTCTCCGCTCGCCTACGGGCTGTACGCCCTCGAGACCGGGGAGCAGCAGCATCGCGAGGCCGCAGCAGCCGCCCTCGCCCCTCCCGCCGACGCCTGAGCGTCGTGAGCCGCGCCACAGGACGCGCCATGACTCACACCGCCTCGCCGAGCCCTGGAGCGTTGCCGCGTCATCGCCGGTCAGCGCCCCGCACCGGGACGGCACCCGAGTCATCCCCACGATGTGGGCGGGTCAAATCCTGGTCAGATCCGCGCCGAGGTGCTTGCCCCGAGGGGCCCGGATCCCCCTACGGTGGCCGACGTCCGAAGAGGCCGGGCCGCGCCCGTGCGGCGCCGACCGGCCACCCACGATGTGAGAGGACGACCCCTTGTCCAAGCACAGCACCCATGCCCAGCGCACCCCGCGCACCGTCGCCCTGCGCCGCGGGCTGAGCCGTTCGGCAGTCGCCCTCGCCGGCGGCGCGGTCGTCGCCTCCGGCATGATCGCCGCGACCACCACCTCCGCCTCGGCCGCCACCGGCTGGGACGAGGTCGCCGCCTGCGAGTCCGGCGGCAACTGGTCCACGAACACCGGCAACGGCTACTACGGCGGCCTCCAGTTCTCCCAGCAGACCTGGGAGGGCTTCGGCGGCACCGAGTACGCCTCGAGCGCCGACCAGGCCTCGAAGAGCCAGCAGATCGCGGTCGCCGAGCGCGTCCTGGCCGAGCAGGGCGCGGGCGCCTGGCCCAACTGCGGCGGCCCGCTCAGCGGCGGCGCCGACACCTCGGGCGCCCCCGCGGCGGAGGACGACTCCTCCGAGCAGGAGGCCCCGCAGGAGCAGGAGCAGCAGCAGGACGAGCAGCAGGCTCCCGAGGCCCGCGACTCGGACCAGCAGGCCAACCGCTCGACCGAGCGCGAGAGCCGTGAGAGCTCCGAGCCCCAGGGCGACTGGACCTGCGACGGCGACGGCATCCCGAACAACTGCGACGAGAACGGCTTCACCAAGGAGACCGAGAAGAAGCAGGAGGAGCCCGCGCAGCAGGAGGCTCCGGCTCAGGAGTCCGCCCCGGCCCCGCAGGAGTCCGCGGGCGAGCCCGGCTCCAAGGCCTCGGGTGACCTCTCCGTCGCCGGCACCCTCGAGGTCGACGGCAAGATGGGCCCGAAGACCATCACCGCGCTCCAGGACTGGCTGGGCGTGGAGCAGACCGGCGAGATGGACGAGGACACCACCCTCGCCCTCCAGGCCTGGGCCAAGACCTCGCAGGACGGCAAGATCGGCGCGAACACCGTCGCCGGCCTCCAGCACGAGATCGGCGCCGAGCAGAACGGCTCCGACGAGATCGACGGGGACACCGTGGAGGTCCTGCAGGCCTTCCTGAACCTCTACTGATCCCTCCGCGTCCGCCCCTGCCGGGGCGATGACCACCTGCGGCACCGCCGCAACCATCCCGGACGGCCGGGCCGCCCCTCGTGGGCGGCCCGGCCGTCCGTCGTCGTGCGCGGAGCTCGACGGACAACCCACCCCAAGACTCGACGAACGCCCCACCCCGAGTCGCACCCCCGTCGGCAACCAATGGCAACTGTCCACCTGGACGGCCATGAGCTCCAGGCTGTGACCCACCTCTCGTCGCCGCGGACTCGACATCGATGCAGGTGAGCACGCCGTCACCGGTGGGCCGAGGAGCCCTGCCCCACCTCCTCCCCTGCAACTTCTGGCAACAATGGCCATCGTCCGCCGGCTCTGGCCAGACTCGCTGCGCCCCGCCTCACCGGTCCCCGGAGAGCACCGCGATCAGAGCCGCCCGCACCCTGCGCACGCCGCTCTCGCGCCTCAAGGATGAGCCCCAAGGAGCTACGACGATGAGCACCACCGCAGTCACACCCGCCGAGAAGAAGGACGTCAGACCGTTCGGCTGGCGGGACAAGCTCGGCTACATGTTCGGCGACTGGGGGAACGACTTCACGTTCCTCCTGCAGTCCACGTTCTTCCTGATCTTCTACACGAACGTCATGGGCATCAGCGCCGCGCACGTGGGCACCCTGCTCTTCGTCGCGCGCATCCTCGACGCGTTCACCGACGTGGGCGCCGGGCGACTGATCGACACCCTGAGGCCCGGCCGCTCCGGACGGTTCAAGCCCTGGCTGCTGCGGATCATGATCCCGGTGACCGTCATGGCCTTCCTCATGTTCTCGCCCTTCGTGGTCGACGGCGCCTACGGCACGCGACTGGCCTGGATGATCACCACCTACATCCTGTGGGGCTCGGTCTTCTACACCCTGATCAACATCCCCTACGGCTCGATGGCGTCGGTGATCTCCAATGATCCCGGCCACCGTGCGTCGCTCTCGGTGTTCCGCGCCCTCGGCGGCACCCTGGCGAACATCGCGATCTCCGTCTTCCTGCCCCTGGTCGTGTTCGTCCAGGTCGCCGGCCAGTCGCAGATGTCCGGGACCCGGATGATGTGGGCCGCGCTCGGCTGCGCCGCCCTCGGCGTGATCTGCTATCTGCTGTGCTTCGTGAACGTCGAGGAGCGCATCTCGACCCCGCCGAAGGCGAAGGAGGAGCGCCAGGGCCTCGGCCAGGCGCTGGGCTCGATGATCACCAACCGTGGTCTCACCGGCCTGATCGCCACCGCTCTGTTCATGCTGGTGGCCAACATGACGCTCAGCGGCATGATGCCCTACATGCTCAACGAGTACTTCAACAACGGTCAGCTCCTGAGCATCGTGAACTTCGTGGGCCTCGCCCCGACCCTGCTGCTGGTCCCCGTCGCCTCGAAGCTCGCCAAGACCTTCGGCAAGAAGGAGGTGAGCGCCGTCGGCCTGGCCCTCGGCGTGGCCTCCGGCGTGGTGCTCTTCGTGATCCGGACAGACAGCCCCTACGTCTTCATGCTCGGCTACGCCCTGCTGATGCTCGGCATCGCCGCGCTGAACGTCCTCATCTGGGCGTTCATCACCGACGCGATCGACCTGCAGGAGATCCGCACCGGCGAGCGCAACGACGCCACCGTCTACGGCATGTACTCCTGGTCCCGCAAGCTCGGCCAGGCGATCGCCGGTGGCCTCACCGGCTGGGCGCTCGGCTGGATCGGCTACCAGTCCGGCGGCGTGACGCAGACCGAGTCCGTACTCGACGGCATCTACATGCTCGGCACCCTCGTGCCCGCCCTGCTGCTGCTGGCCTCGCTGCTGGCCATCATCTTCTGGTATCCGCTGTCGAAGAAGCGGGTCGAGGAGAACGTGGCGATCCTCGCCGAGCGCCACGCCGCGGCGGCCGCGGCCGACCCCGAGCAGGCCTGACCTCAGCGCGTCGCCGGCCCCGGTCGCGAGGCCGGCGACGCGTATAGGGTCGTAGGGACCGGAGAACGCCTTCCGCGCTGGTCGCCGTCCCCTCCCCCGCTCCTCGCCCCCGATCCCTCCCATCCATCGCTCCCGTCCAGGGAGCACGTCACCACCACAGAACGGAGACACCATGTCGGAGAAGAACGTCCGCCTCGGCATCATCGGGTTCGGCGCCCAGGGCGGCATGTACGCCGGGCTGCTCGCCGACGAGAGAATCGAGGGCATGACCCTCGGCGCGATCGCGGATGTCGACCCCGCGAAGAAGGACCTCGCCGCGGAGAAGCACCCGGACACCCCCTTCTACGACGACTACCTCGCGATGCTGGACTCGGGCGACGTCGACGCGGTGGTCACCACCGTGCCGCACTACCTCCACCCCGAGATGACGATCACCGCGCTGGGCAAGGGCATCCACACCCTCACCGAGAAACCGGCCGGCGTGTACACGAAGCAGGTCGAGGAGATGAACGCCTTCGCGGCGGAGCACCCCGAGACCACCTTCGCGATCATGTTCAACCAGCGCACCAACCCCGTCTACACGGATCTCAAGGCGCTGATCGACTCCGGCGAGCTCGGCGCGCTGCGCCACACCTCCTGGATCATCACCTCGTGGTGGCGCCCGCAGGGCTACTACGACCAGTCCGAGTGGCGCGCGACCTGGGGCGGCGAGGGCGGCGGCGTCCTGGTGAACCAGGCCCCTCACCAGCTGGACCTGTGGCAGTGGCTGTGCGGCACCCCGAAGAAGGTCTTCGCGAAGCTGGCCTTCGGCTTCCAGCGCGACATCGCCACCGAGGACGAGGTCAACGCGCTGGTGGACTTCGGGGACGGCGTCACCGGCCACTTCATGACCTCCACCAACGACATCATCGGCACCGACCGCCTCGAGCTGCTGTTCGACAAGGGCAAGGTCGTCGTCGACAAGTCCTCGAAGGTCACCATCCATCGCCTGTCCGAGGACGAGCGCAGCCTCAGCGACCAGATGACGATGCAGGACGTGGCCAAGCTGTTCCGCGGCGAGATGGACCCGACCTCCGTCTACACCACGGAGGAGAAGGAGTACGAGTCGGCCTGGGGTCAGCAGCACATCGACGTCCTGACCAACTTCGCCGCCCACATCAACGACGGCACGGAGCTCATCGCCGACGGCGCCGAGGGGATCAACGGAGTGCGCCTGGCCTCGGGCATGCAGCTGTCGGCCTGGACCGGCCGCGAGATCGACCTGGTGGACTACCCCTCCGAGGAGTACCTCGCCGAGCTCAACCAGCGCATCGAGGAGGAGGGGAAGTTCCCCACCCGCTCCTGACCCCTGCTCGACGCCACGCCCCACCACGACCTTCGAAGGAGAACACCCATGCCCGTCCTCGGACTCCAGCTGATGATGCTCAAGGACCAGATCAACGAGAAAGGGATGTACGAGGTGCTGCGCCAGGTGCGCGAGCTCGACATCGACGCGGTCGAGGTCTCCCAGGTGGAGATGACCGACGAGCTGATCGACGACCTCGTGCGCGGCAAGGCCGACTTCGGCGTCGAGACCGCCGCGATGAGCGCCTCGATCGCCCCCGGCGGCAACGGCTTCGCACTGGAGACCGAGTTCGACCGCGCCGTCGAGGCCTGCCGGAAGACCGGTGCGCGGTTCCTGCGCATCGGCATGATGCCCTTCTCCGCGATGACCTCGAAGGAGGCCTGCGAGCAGTGGGCGGCGTCGGTCGAGCCCTACGCGGCCCGGCTCGCCGAGCAGGGCGTCACGCTCTGCTACCACAACCACCACGTGGACCTCATCCAGTTCGAGGGCGAGCGGATCTTCGACATCGTCCGACGGGTCGCCCCCTCGCTGCTGTTCGAGGTGGACCTGCACTGGGTCCAGCGCGGCGGCATGGCCCCGCTGGACATGCTCGAGGCCTACTCCGGCGCCTGCAAGCTGATCCATGTCAAGGACTTCCGCGTGGCCCCGATGCCCGAGGAGGCCGTGAAGCGCTCCGAGGCCGGCGAGATGGACATGAAGGAGTTCTACGGGATCTTCCTCTCCCTCGCGCAGTTCGCGGAAGTGGGCCAGGGCAACATGAACTGGCCCGCGCTGCTGCCCGCGGCGGAGGAGGCCGGCGCCGAGTACTTCCTCATCGAGCAGGACGACACCTACGGACGCGATCCGATCGACGCCATCCGCGATTCCCGCGAGTACCTGCGCTCCATCGGGTACTGAGAGTGGCCGGCCTGCAGAACAGGGCGTCGGAGAGCACACCGGGACGCTCTGCGGCCCGCCGTGTCGCCTGACGCCCCTTTCTGCAGCTGCTTCCCCGCCCCGACGCCCGCCGGCCGTGCCCGTCACGGTCGGCGGGCATCGTCGTCTGCTCTCCCCTTGCGCTTGACGCGACGTCAAGCGCCATGATCGATCGTGCACCGAGGAGGACCGACGGGAGGAGGAGCCATGGGAACGTCGCAGCATCCGTCGCAGGAGTGGTCGATCCAGGAGGTCGTCCGCAGCACCGGCGTCACGAGTCGCACCCTGCGCCACTACCAGCAGGTGGGGCTGCTCGTGCCAAGCCGCATCGGGCACGGCGGGCTGCGCTTCTACGACCGGGAGGCTCTGCTGCGCCTGCAGCGGATCCTGGTCCTGCGCGAGCTGGGGCTCGGACTGCCCCAGATCGGCCGCGTCCTCGATGAGAGGGTCGACCCCGCCACCGCGCTGCGGGCGCATGCCGAGCAGCTCGAGAGCGAGCAGCAGCGGCTGGCCCGCATCGCCGCCTCGGTGCGTTCCACGATCCGGATTCTCGAGACAGGAGGAGAGCTGATGACGGACACGATGTTCGACGGATTCGACCACACGCAGCACCGCGAGGAGGTCGAGCGGCGGTGGGGCGAGCAGGCCTATGCCGACTCCGACCGCTGGTGGCGTGCCTTGAGCGACGCCGAGAAGCAGGGCTTCCGCGAGGAGCTCGACGCCCTGGTGGCAGGCTTCGCCGACACCTCGGCGCGGGGTCTGCCCGCAGAGCACGAGGAGGTCCAGGCGCTCACGGCCCGGCTGCACGCCTGGATCGGCGCGGGCTGGGGCGGGAAGGAGCCCGGCGCCGAGGCCTTCGTCGGGATCGGCGAGATGTACGTCGCCGACCCGCGCTTCGCAGCGACCTTCACGGTCGAGGGCCGGGCCTTCGCCGAGCACGTGCGCGATGCCATGACGGTCTACGCGCTCGAGAAGCTCGAGTGACCGGAGGTCCCCGCCGAGGGCCCGCGCGCCGAGGGGCGCGCGGGCCCTCGGGCTCTGCGCGACGTGCCCGGGGGTGCGGCGCGGCCGGCACGGCACGGACCGTTACCATTTCGTGATTCGGCCCACGTCGGCGGCGACGCACCCCGCTTCCTGAACGGTTCCGCAAAGCGTCCCCCGGGTTCGGGGCGTAGCGTCGCCCGCGCCATCGACTCCAGGAGGCACAGTGAAGGTCCGAAGCACCTCAGCCCTGCGGCGCACGCTCGCCGCGCTCACCCTGACCGCCGCGCTCGGGCTCACCGCAGCCTGCAGCGGCGGGCAGGACGATCCCTCGCAGGCGTCCGACGGAGGCGGCCAGGCGGCCGCGTCCGACTCCGGCGGCGCCGCGGCCGGCGACCAGCAGATGCCCGAGGCCGACGTCTCCGATGTGCCCGACGTGGTCGCGGAGGTCAACGGCGAGGAGGTCACCAAGGACGAGTTCGTCCAGACCTACGAGTCCCAGTTCCAGCAGCTCATGATGCAGCAGCAGCAGTCGGGCGCGGGGACGGAGGTCGACCAGGACGAGCTGAAGTCCCAGGTCGCCGAGCAGCTCGTGAACAACGAGCTGCTGCGTCAGGGCGCGGCCGACGCCGGCATCGAGGCGAGCGACGAGGACGTCGACACGACCCTCGACGAGATCGCCCAGCAGAGCGGCCTGGACTCGGGCGACGAGGTCGTCTCCGCGCTCGAGCAGCAGGGGATCGACGAGAAGCAGGTCCGCGAGGACGCCGCCTCCCAGTTCGCGATCACGAGCTACATCGAGAAGGAGGCCGACGTCTCCGAGCCCTCCGAGGAGGAGCTCAAGGAGCAGTACGACGCCATGGTCGAGCAGCAGTCCCAGGCCGGCGCCTCGAGCGAGGAGATGCCCTCCTTCGACGAGGTCAAGGACCAGCTCGCCGAGCAGGCCACCACCCAGCAGCAGAACGAGGCGGCGACCGAGCTCGCCGGGTCGCTGCGCGAGTCCGGGGACGTCACCATCAACCTGTGAGGTGACGCAGCCGCGGCACCGCGATCAGCCTGCCGCCTGACCCGGCCGGTCATCGCCTCCCGCCGCGCTCCCTCACACAACGAGTGCTGCATCTGGACCCCTGAGAGTAGGTAGAAGCGGTCCAGATGCAGCACTCGGCACTCGGGTCCTGCGCCCTGGAACAGCCCCGGACCGGTGCGCCTCAGAGGTCGCGGCGGGTCCGGGTACGGACCGAGAGGGCGACGACGCCGAGCAGCAGCACGTAGATCACGATCGTGATCGGGCTGGAGACCAGCACCCGCGGATCGCCGACGGAGGACAGCAGCGCATCGCGCAGGGAGGTCTCCGCGAGCGGGCCCAGCACCATGCCGATCATCAGCGGCGCCACCGGATAGTCGTAGCGGCGCATCAGGAAGCCGAGCACGCCGATGGCCAGCAGCAGGACCAGGTCGAAGACGGCACCGGAGGTGGCCCAGATCCCGAGCCCGCAGAACAGGGTGATCCCGCCGTAGAGGTACGGCTTCGGGATCAGCAGAAGCTTCGCCCAGAGCTGGGCGAAGGGCAGGTTGATCACGAGCAGCACGACCATCGCCAGGAAGAAGCTCGCCAGCAGCGCCCACACCAGGTCGGCGCTGGTCTCGAAGAGCAGCGGTCCCGGCTGCAGACCGTACTGGCGGAACGCGGCGAGCATGATCGCGGCCGTCGCGGAGACGGGCAGGCCGAGCGCCAGCAGGGCTCCCATCGCCATGCCGGTGGTCGCGTTGCCGGCGGCCTCCGGCGCGGCGAGGCCACGGATCGCGCCCTTGCCGAACTTCGGGGTCCTCCGACGACGGTCCAGGCGCCGCTCAGCCTCGTAGGCGAGGAAGGTGGGCACCTCGGCACCGCCGGCGGGGATCACGCCGAAGGGCAGTCCGATCACAGTGCCTCGCGCCCAGGCAGGTGCCGCCTCGGCGAGCTCCTGCCGGCTGAGGAAGGGGCGGCCGCCTCCGGCGCGGACCCTCAGGTCCTCCTGTTCCCGACGCACCCGAGAGGCGACGAACAGGACCTCGCCGAGGGCGAGCACGGCAACGGTCACGGTGACCAGCGAGATCCCGTCGAACAGCTGCGGGGAGCCGAGGGTGAAGCGCGGCAGTCCCGAGACGCCATCGATGCCGATCATGGTGATCCCGATCCCCAGAACCAGGGCGGCGAGCCCCTTGAGCACGTTGTCGGCCACGACCGAGGAGGTGGCGATGAACGCGAACAGCGCCAGCGCGAAGAACTCCGGGGGCCCGAAGGCGGAGGAGAGCGCCACCAGCGTGGGCGAGATGAACACGACCAGCACGGAGGCGACCATGCCGCCGACGAAGGCCCCGATCGCCGCGGTGGCCAGCGCCTGCGGCGCCCGGCCCGCGTTGGCCATGCGATGCCCCTCGAAGGTCGAGGCGATGGCGGAGGCCTGCCCCGGGGTGTTCAGCAGGATCGCCATGGTCGAGTCGCCGAACAGGCCTCCGAAGTACACGCCGGCGAAGAGGATGAACGCGGCGGTGGGGTCGAGGGCGAAGGTCATGGGCAGCAGCAGCGCCACCGCCATCGAGGATCCGAGCCCGGGCAGGACGCCCACGGCGGTCCCCAGCAGGCAGCCGACCACCACCCAGAGCAGGTTCATCGGACTGAGGGCTCCGGCGAAGCCCTGCATCAGCAGGTCGATCTGCTCCATCAGAACCCTCCTCCCAGGATCCCGGAGGGCAGGATCAGGCCCAGCCCGGTGCCGAAGATCAGGTAGATGACCGAGCTGAGGAACAGCGCGATCAGGATGTCGAACAGCGGCCGGCGGGAGCCGAATCCATGTGCGGTGCACCAGAACAGCAGCGCGCCCGCGAGGATCCAGCCCAGCCACGGCATCAGCAGCGCGAAGGCGAGGAAGCCGCCCGCCACCCAGGCCAGCGCCGCGAAGTCGGAGTGGGAGCGATAGCTGCGCCCGGAGGTCTCCTCGACCGGTTCGGGGGTGCGCAGCACGCCGACGCCCAGGAGCACCGCGAGCAGCAGACCGACGCCGCCGAGGATCACCGGGACGAAGCGTGGGCCGGGGAACTCGGTGTCCGCGGCGGGCACGAGGAACGCACCGATCAGCAGGAACAGGCTGAACGCCGCGAGCAGCCCGGGCATCAGCAGCGCTGAGCGGCCGTGCCAGAAGCCGTGCTCTCCGGCGGGCGCGGGGGGCTCCACGGGATCCTGGGGGCTCATCCGCGGATCTCCTCGAACAGCGCGGCGATCCGCTCGGTCTCCTCGGCGACGTACTCGACGAGATCCTCGCTGCCCAGGGGGACTTCTCTCCAGTAGTTTCGTGCCACGGCGTCCTTCCATTCAGCGGTCGCGACCGTCTCCTCCAGGAGGGCCTCGAGCTCGGCGATCTCTCCCTCGTCCACCACCGGTGGGGCGAACATGGCGCGCCAGTTGGTGAGGGTGACGTCGTAGCCGAGATCCACCAGCGCGGGGATCTCGATCCCCTCCAGCGGCTCAGGGGCCACGACGCCGAGCCCGCGCAGTCGCCCCGACTCGATCTGCGGGTGCATGTCCGCGAAGCCGCCCGCGGTGGCCTGGGCGGTGCCGTTCAGCAGCGCCTGGATCGCCTCGCCGCCGCCGTCGGAGGGGATGTAGGTGGTCTGGCCGGGATCGATCCCTGCGGCCAGGGCGAGGTCGGTCATGACCAGCTGATCGAAGGATCCCCCTCCGGTCCACGCCAACTGCGCAGGCTTCTCCGCCCATCCCTGGACGAGCTCGTCGAGATCCTGGTACGGCGAGTCGGCCGGCACCGTGACCAGTGCGTACTCCTCGACGACGCGGGCGATCGGGGTGACATCGGTGATCACGGAGGCGGTGTCGAACTGGATCTGGGCGGCGATCTGGCCGGTGCCGCCGACCATCAGGGTGTTGGGCTGGTCCAGCTGGGCGACGCTGCCCAGGGCGATGGTGCCGCCGGCGCCGGGGATGTTGACCACCTGCACGTTGCCGACCAGCGAGTTCGAGCGCATGGCCTGCTGCATCTCGCGCTGGAAGGCGTCCCAGCCGCCGCCGGCCGCGGCGGGGGCGACCAGCGTGAGGTTCGAGCGGACGTTCGTGCCGCCCGCGCTCGCTGTGATCGACTGGTAGGCGGCGGTGCCGATGACGGGGGCGGCGAGCACCCCGAATCCGATGCTGAGCGCTCGGCGGCGCGTGGGGTTCGGCGGCGGCGCCGGCACGTCCGCGTGTGCCATGGCACGTCTCCTTCGTCGTGGTCCTGGAACGCGCCGCGACCTGCGCCCCGGCGAGCAGATCCGACAGTGTACGCATGATCGTCGGACTCTCGTCCGGCGGGCCGCGGATCGATTAGGGTGCCTCCTGTCGCCTCGTGAAGGAGCTGCTCATGTCCGTCCTCGTCGCCGGCACCGACACCCCTGAGGGCAAGGCCGCGTATCGCTACGGGATCGAGGAGGCGCGCCGCCGCGGCGAGGATCTCGTGGTCTTCCTGCTGGAGGGGAGGCACGCCGCCTCCCCCGATCTCGGGGAGGTCCGGGAGACCGTCGAGCATCCGGACGAGCGCAGCCACTCCCCCGCCGGCGACCTCATCGACCGCGCGGAGGGCGAGGACGTCTCCGCGCTCGTGATCGGGGTACGTCATCGCACGGCAGTCGCGAAGCTCTTCCTCGGCTCCTCCGCCCAGCAGATCATCCTCGAGGCGAACAAGCCGGTCATCTGCGTCAAGGCCTGACCGCAGCCCACCGCTCCCCCACACCGGGTGCTGCATCTGGACCGCTTCAGCTGACCGATAAAGGTCCAGCTGCAGCATTCGGTCGGGGCGAGGCCGGGTCGGCCCCCGGGTGGATCGGCCACAGTGCAGGCCAGCCGGGGCGGAGACGGCGACGGTGCCGACGAGCATCCCGTCGTCGGCCTTGATCGTCGCGGCGAGGCAGCTGGTGCCGGGCACGAACTCCTGGTGCTCCTAGGCGATGCCGCGCTCGGCGATCTCGGCGAGCTGGGAGCGCAGCTGCGCGGGGTCGACGAGGGTGCGGTCGGTATGGGCGCGCAGCGGCCCCGTGCTGAGGTGCTCCTCCTGTTCCTCGGGGGCGAGGTGGTGCAGCTGGTAGCCGAGGGCGAAGCGCTTCTCGGCCCGCAGGTGAACGAGATACTCGCTGCGGATCAGCTCCTGGGCGATGCGGTACACCGAGGGCAGCGGGATCCGGTCGCCTCGGAGATGCCGCGCGCCGTGCTGCTGCCGTGCTCGGCGACCGCCTCCAGCACCGCGAGGGCCCGGGCGATCTGCCCGCCCTGCTCCTGGACCGCGCCGCCGACGTCGTTCGAGGTCATCATCGCCCTCCTTCCGGCGCCCATTGTGCCCGAGCCGCGCCGGGGACCGGTTCTTGCCCTGCGAGAATCGAGGTACCGCGCCTGCGCCGGACACGGCAGGCTGGTCCCGCCACCGCTCAGAAAGGCCCCGACGATGATCCTCATCAACGTGAAGTTCCCTGTGAAGCCCGAGTACGCCGACCGCTGGCCGGAGATCGCGAGCGAGTTCACCGAGACCACCCTCGCCGAGCCCGGCAACCTGTGGTTCGAGTGGTCCCGCAGCGTCAAGGAGCCGAACACCTACGTGCTCATCGAGGCGTTCACCGACGAGGGCGCCGGCCCGCACGTCGACTCCCCGCACTTCAAGAAGATGCAGGAGGAGTTCCCGCAGTACCTCACCGCGACGCCGCAGATCATCTCCCACCAGATCGACAGCGACGGCTGGGGCCCGATGGGCGAGATCACGGTCGACTGACGCCGATTCGCCGTCCGAGGGCGGGCGGGGCACGGGGAGGACCCGGCGCCCCGCCCGTCCTCGATCATGTGCGAGAGGACCGCAGCGGGCCGAGGATCGCGCTGGTCACGGCGGTCAGCACGAACAGGAGCAGGGCCGCCACCCCGAGCGTGCCCCCGATCTGCCAGGCGGGCACCCACTGCAGGGCGTCGCCCAGGGCGAGCCGCACCACGAGGCTGAGCTGGAGCAGGCTCAGCGGCACCCACAGCGCGGGCCGGTACGGCAGCGGGATCCGCAGCACCGCGGGGAGGATCGTGGTCGAGTGCGCCATGATCATCGAGATCACGTAGCCGAGGAGCACGGCGTGGGCGACCGCGTCGTAGGCGCCGCCGACCGGCCTGCCGCCGAGCATCAGCACGGCGGCCGCGGTGAACAGCCACACGTAGCCGCACAGGATCGCGACGGCCATGAAGCGGGGTGCGCCGGGGATGCGCACGGTGCGTCGGGCGACGTCGTGCTGGACCAGCCACACCACGAGCGCGGCGAGCGCGATGCCGAGCAGGACGGCGCCGGCCTCGGCGTGCGCGATCCCCACCAGCAGGGCCGCGACGATCGTCCCGGCGTGCACCAGCACCCGTCGGCCCGCGGCGGGGCCGAGGGTGATGCGGGCGAGCTCCACGCGCTCGGCCGCGACGGTGAGGACCACGAAGCCGATCAGCCACGGCAGCACGTCGTCGAAGACCGCCCCCATCGTCCAGCGGAGCGCGCCGCCGCAGGCCAGCGCCGTGGCGAGGAGCTGGGTGAGCACGGTGTGGTCGTGCTGGCGCCGCCACAGCGGGATGTACAGCAGCGTGAACGCCGCGGTCCCGACGACGAGCAGGATCTTGCCCGCCTGCAGCGGCAGCGGATCGGCCAGCAGCGAGATCCCCCCGATCCCGAGCAGGGCGGGGGCGAGATAGCCGTACCAGCGGTCCAGAGCGGTGGCGCGCTCGAGCGCGATGAGGGTGCCGACGAATCCCAGCACCATCAGCATCCCGTGCACGAGCGGGAGGCGGGCGGTGGTGATCGGGGCGGGCAGGTCCAGCAGCAGGAGCGCGGCGTCCAGGCCCGCCAGCAGCGACAGCCCGGCCGGGAGGATCCAGCCGAGCCGCCAGGAGGGGCGCCGGCGGCCGGCGGCGGATCTCACGCCGGCCCCAGGCGCAGACGGCACATGCCGGGGGCGGCGAAGGGCTCGAGCTCGGCGCGGGACCGCGCGGGAGGGTGCGCCCCGGCGCTGTCGGCGGGTCGCGAGCAGGCGTCACCGCCGGGGTCCGCAGCGACGTCCCCCGGGGCGAGGAGGGCGTCGACGAGTCCGCGGTGCACGGCGCAGACCACCTCGGGGTGCTGCTGGGCGGCCTCGAGGAGCGGGCAGCGGCGCAGGGCGATGTGGTCCCCCTCGTCGGCCGGGTCGAATCCCTGGTCCTCCATCACGTGCAGCACGCGCTCCCGGTCGGTGCGGAGACCGGGGCCGGCGGGGAGGTCGGGCAGGAGTCGGCGCCCCCAGGAGAGCCCGGCCTCGTGCGCGGTCTCCGCGGGGTGCGGGCTGGTGCGTGCGATGGTCTCGGCGAGCACGCCGGCGAGGGCGGCGTAGGGCGAGGCGGGGCCGTGGCGGGTGGGGCGCCAGAGCCAGGCGGGCCGGCCCCTCCCCTCGGCGGGGGCGGGCGAGCGGGTGGCGTGCCCATCGGCCAGCAGCTGGTCGAGGTGGCCGCGCACGGTGTTCTCGTGCAGGCCGGTGGCACGGCTGAGCGCGGTGACCGAGACGGGGGCGGTCTGCGCCTCGAGGGTGCGCAGCAGCTGCTCGCGGGCGGCGGTGTGGCGGCGTCCGGCGGCGCTGCGCCGGGGGCCTCCGGGCGAGGCGGCCGCCGCGGGACCTCTCTCCTTCTTTTCCACGGTCATGAATGTAATCTAATCGCCAGACGTGCGCGGGCAGGAGGTCCCGCGCCCCGGAGGACAGGAGTCGACATGGCGGACATCAGCATCCAGCGCTCGCGCGAGGAGGCCGTGGACCAGAACCCCGAGCAGCAGGGATGCGCGTGCGGTGAGCACGACGGGGACCTGCCCGAGCTCGACGTGCAGACGATCCCGCATGCCATCCGCCATGCCTCGATCTTCGGCGCGGTCGAGTCGCTCGTGCCCGGCGGCGGGATGATCATCTCCGCGACGCACGATCCGGTGCCGCTGCTCATGCAGCTGCAGGCCAAGCACGGCGACGCCTACTCCGCCGAGTACCTCGACCAGGGTCCGGAGCGGTGGCGGATCCTCATCCGTCGCGTCGCCTGAGCCGCGCCGCGAGGGGGCGCGCTCCGGCCGGTGGGCGCGACCGGGGCGCCCGCGAAGGTCGGGGGCGCCGGGCGGTTCAGCGGCGCCCCGGGCCGAGACCGCGCGCAAGGGTGAGCACGAGCCCGGCGGCGACCGCGACCCAGGCGAGCACCGCCACCGCGAGCCCCGCCTTCCCGACGGCCTCGACCACGGGCAGGTGCTCGGTGCGTCCCAGCTTCATCGAGGCGACGGCGAACATCCCCAGCGGGAACACCATCGACCACAGCGTCGGCTGGTAGCGCAGCGGAACACGGTGGGCGAGGTGGCGCCACACGCCGGCGCCGACCAGCAGCGGGATCTGCCACAGCGCGAAGCACCAGAAGATCACGACGGTCCCGCCGATCAGCCCCCGGGCCGCCTCCACCATCGGCACCGGATCCATCGCGTAGATGCTCGTCCCGGCGACGACGGCGATCGCGAGCGCGCCCATCGAGACCCAGTAGGTGGGCTCGAACTGCTCCGGCGTGATGCCGAAGTGCACGATCCGCAGGATGACGAGCACGGCGATGCCGACGTAGAGGATCGTCCCCACCGACCAGGCCATCACGGTGAGCACTCCGAGCAGGTCCGCGGCGGCGCCGCTGCCGGCCGTCAGACCGGACAGTCCCACGGCGAGGGACTGCGAGGCCACCGACCACACGAACCAGCTCCCGTCGGTGCGGGCGAGGATCGGCTCGCCGTCGCGGGCCATGAGCACCTGCCAGGGCAGGACGTAGCCGAGGACCACCCAGATCGCGGCACCCAGCAGGAGGAGCACGAGCGCCGCGCGGCCGGCCCCCTCGGCCTGGAGGCCGACGGCGAGCACGCTCGCGGCGGCGACCGTGGTGAAGAACCCGAAGGCGCGCTCGGGGCTGCGGGCGTCGGCGCGCATCCGGGCCCGGTGCCGGATCCCGCGCAGCAGGGAGAGCACGACGAGCACCGCCGCGCCGGCGGCGGCGACGACCAGGAGCGCTCGGGCCGCCCCGGAGAGGCCCGCGTCCCGCAGGCCGACGGAGACGATCCCCGTCGCCATCACCAGGGCGAAGTATCCGGGGGCGAGGGACGCCGTCGCATCATCGGCGCGCGCGAGCAGGGTCGAGGGGGAAGCAGGCACCGATCCATTGTGCGCCGGACAGGCGATTCCCGGAGCGGATGAGGCGTTCGCCTCGCCCTCACGACCTTGCACTGACTGCAACTTTCAACCTACTGTCGTGGGGTGGCCGAGGACGCCGCACGGCCAGAGCCGTGCGCGCAGAGCCTCGCGCCGGACGAGCAGAGAGGGGCCAGGTGGCGATCGAGACGAGTGAGGTGCCCGCCGTGAACGGCGAGAGGAACAGCAGGACGACAGGCTCCGGGGGCTCGGCCCCGGTCGACGCGAACCCGAACATCGTGATGGCGGTGCTGCTCGCGGGCGCGTTCGTGATCATCCTGAACCAGACCCTGCTGAACACGGCGCTGCCCGCCTTCATGGCGGACTTCGGCATCACCGCGAACGCCGCCCAGTGGGTCACCACCCTGTTCATGCTGGTCAACGGGATCATGATCCCGGCCACGGCGTTCCTGATCCAGAAGTTCTCGACCCGCACGATGTTCTTCGCGGCGATGGGGATCTTCGCGCTCGGGACGATCATCTGCGCCGTCGCACCGGTCTACCCGGTGCTGCTGGCGGGCCGCGTGGTCCAGGCCGCGAGCGGCGGCATGATCATGCCGCTGATGCAGACGATCCTCTTCGCGATCTTCCCGATCGACCGTCGCGGCACCGCCATGGGCACCTTCGGGCTCGTGATCTCCTTCGCCCCCGCGATCGGCCCCACCCTGTCGGGCTTCATCGTGGACCACTGGTCCTGGCGGGTGCTGTTCGTGATGATGCTGCCGATCGCGATCGGCGCCCTGGTCTTCGCCCACCTCACGCTGAAGAACGTCACCGAGCAGACCGACCCGCACCTGGACGTCCCCTCGCTGATCCTGTCGACCTTCGCGTTCGGCGGGCTGCTGTTCGGATTCAGCACCGCCGGCTCCACGGGCTGGGGCAGCCCGGAGGTGCTCGCGCCGCTGGGCGTGGGCGCCGTGGCGCTGGTGTGGTTCGTGCGCCGGCAGCTGCGTCTCGAGGACCCGCTGCTGGAGCTGCGGATCCTGGGCAACGGCATGTTCACCCTCGGCACCGTGCTGGGCATGCTGGTGTTCATGGCGATGATCGGCGGGATGCTGATGATCCCGCTGTTCATGCAGAACATGAGCGACTTCTCCGCGATGGAGTCCGGTCTGGTGCTCCTGCCGGGAGCGATCGTGATGGGGCTGATGTCGCCGGTGACCGGGCGGATCTTCGACCGCTTCGGGGCGCGGGTGCTCGCGGTGCTCGGCTTCGCGCTGCTGTCCGCGATGAGCCTGCTGCTGGCGCGCCTGAGCGTGGACACCTCGTTCTGGTACATCGCGATCGTCAACGCGGTGCGGATGCTGGGCACCGCGATGGTGATCATGCCCGTGACCACGGCGGCGCTGAACCAGCTGCCGCAGCGGCTGATCCCCCACGGCTCCGCGGTGAACAACACGATGCGCCAGATCGCCGCCTCCGTCGGCACCGCGGTGCTGGTCACGGTGATGACCATGGCGGCGCTGGATCCGGCCACCCACGGCCCCTCCGGCGCGATCCACGGCGTGAACGTCGCCTTCGTCGTCTCCGCGGGGATCGCGGCGGCGGGCATGATCGGCGCCTTCTTCCTGCGCGGCTCGAAGCCGAGGGCGGCGGTCCTCGAGGACTGATCCGCGCCGATGGAGGCGACCCCGCGGCCGCCTCCGTACACTGGTCGACGTGACCGCGACCACATCTCGGCTGACGGAGGACGCTCTCGCCTCCGTGGTCGACCTCGCCCGGGAGCAGGCACCCTCGCTGCAGGTCTCGGACCTCGCCGACCACGCCGGCTACAGCCCTTTCCACTTCTCGCGGATGTTCAGCGCACGGCTCGGGATCGGGCCCGGCCAGTACCTGATCGCGCTGCGGATCGCGCGCGCGAAGGATCTACTGCTCGCGGACGAGGACCCGGTGATCGACGTGGCGTGCGCGGTGGGCTTCGACTCGCTGTCGAGCTTCAGCCGACGCTTCCGCAGCACCGTCGGCGTGGCACCCGGTCAGCTCCGCCGCCTCGCGCAGACCGTCGCGGACCGACCCCCGCGCCCCTTCGCGCTGCTGCGCCCGCACCCCGTCGGCGTCCGCGCGTCCCTGGTGCTGCCCGAGGGCGCCGACCGGCGCGGGGACCCCTCGATCTGGGTGGGCTGGTACCCCTGGCCCGCCCCCATCGGGCTGCCGGCCTCGGGAGTGCTCGTGACGGGCGTGGATCACGTCGACCTGCCGCTGTGCGAGGGCGCGCCCTTCCTGCTCGGCTACGCGGTGCCGCCGAGCGCCGATCCGCAGGACATGCTCGCCCCGCGCGCCCCGATGGTCGCGGCGCACCCCCGTCCGCTGACGGGCCCGGCCGAGGTCACGCTGCACTTCGGCACCTCCACGCTGGACGGCGCCATGCCCATGCTCTCCGCGCTGCCGTCGCTGTGCCGCGCCTGAGAGCGCAGGATCGGACACACCTGCCCGCCGCCGCGCGCCTAGCGTGAGAGCCCCGGCCCTCCCCGGCCGGCGCCACCGCGGCGACCCCCGCCGACGACCGGCCCCACGACCGCGACGGGGACCACGACAGCAGGAGGAACCATGAACCGCCCGATCGGCAGCACCGCCTGGCTCGACCTCGCCGCGCAGGACGTCTCCGCGGTGGCCCCCTTCTACACCGGACTGTTCGGCTGGGAGCTCGAGGACCTCGGCGAGGAGTTCGGCGGCTACCACCTCGTCCGCAGCGACGGGAAGCTCGTGGGAGGTGCGATGTCGGTGGCGGGGATGACCTGCCCCGAAGGCACTCCCCTGTCCTCGGAGTGGGGCGTGTACCTCACCGTCGAGGACGTCGACGCCCGGGTGGCGAAGGCCCTCGCGTCGGGCGGGGGCGTCGTCGTCCCCGCCGACGACATCGGCGACTCGGGCCGGATGGCCGTCGCGGTGGACTCCGTCGGCGCCGCGATCGGCATGTGGCAGCCGCGCGAGCTCGAGGGCTTCGAGTTCACCGGCGCCCCCGGCTCCCCCGTCTGGTTCGAGCTCATGACCCACCGCTACGAGGACGCCTCCGCCTTCTACACCTCGGTGTTCGACGCCCAGCTCGTGCCGATGGCCGAGGAGATGGACGGCGACGAGGGCGGCTTCCGCTACGCCACGAACGGGGGCCCCGAGAGCGCGAGCTGGGGCCTGTGCGATGCGGCCGGGATGATGCCCGAGGAGGCGATGGGCTGGCGCGTGTACTTCGGCGTCGAAAGCACCGAGGGCGCGCTGGAGAAGGTGCGGGCGCTGGGCGGGAGCGTGCTGGACGGACCGATCGACTCCCCCTTCGGCAGGATCACGACCATCGCCGACCCCGAGGGGGCGACCTTCCAGATCAGCGCGATGAGCGAAGCGGTGCCGGAGGGCTGACCTGCTTCTATGACGCTGCGTGACGGTCGGGTCCCAGAAACCGGGCCCGGCCGTGCGTGTGCGGGGCGCGAGACCTAGAGTCGGGAGCATGCTGACCGACACCGCGCTCCGTGAGGCCTTCTCCCATGTCCCGCAGGGAGTGGTGCTGATCGCCGCCGAGATCGACGGGATCCGTCACGGGCTCGTGGCCTCGACCTTCACCGTCGGGGTATCCCTGGCCCCGCCGCTGGTCTCGGTCGCGGTGCAGCACAGCTCCCGCACCTGGCCCGCGCTGCGCGCGCACGGCCACCTCGGCGTGACGGTGCTCGGCGACCGCCAGCGCGCCGTCACCCGGCAGCTCGCGGGCCCGGACCGGGACCGCCGCTTCGAGGGCCTCGACGTGGAGGTCGACGAGGGCGGTGCGCTGGTGCTGCAGGACGCCCCGGCCTGGATGACGGTGCGGGTGCACGACGAGATGCGCGCCGGCGACCACGACCTGGCCCTGCTCGAGGTGCTCGCGATCGACAGCTCGCCGGCCGCCCGGGCGATGGTGTTCCATCGCAGCCGCTTCAAGGGGCTCGTGGAGGGCGACATCGCCTGCTGATCGCGCACACGCGTGAATCGCGTCTCAGTACCACACTTCTGCGATGTGAGGTGGAGCGAACCCCCTCCCCGATGTCGGACCACTGTCCGAGAATTGCCATGAGGCCGCTTACCGAGCGGTCGGGCTGTTCCCCGCCGTCGCCCGCCGGGTCCTTGCGGACCCCGGTTTCCGAGGAAGGATCCTCCATGCAGTTCACCCGTGACCTCGCAGTCGCCTTCGGCGACTGGCTCGAGCGAGAGCAGATCCGCCGCGCGCTCCTCGCGGAGCGGCCTGAGCTCGAGGGGGAGCTGCTGCTCGACCCCGAGCGCCCGCTGCTGCGCGTCCTTCGTGGCGGGAGCGGTCCGGTGATCGTGGCGCGCGTCGAGGAGGCGGACGGCGAGGGCGGCTGGCTCGTCGGCGTCGCCAGCTCCCTGGACCCGGTGCTGCGCGAGGCCTCCTCCCCTGTCGAGGCGGCGCGACTCGCGCTCGAGGCTCTCGAGCCCTGTCCCCTCGCGGGCTGAACGCCGGGCCGAGGCGTCTCGGCGCGTGTGTCTCAGCGCGCGTGGCTCAGCCGCCCTGCGCGTCGACGGTGCTGGGCTCGTCGTCGGTCTCGAGCACCACGCCGCGGCGGATCGAGATCACGACGGCCACCGCGATCGCAGCGACGGCCACGGCGGCGATCGCATAGCGCAGCGGATCGGCCTGGCCGCTGAGCGCGCTCATCCCCACCACGGCGGGGGCGATCAGCACCGCGACCAGGTTCATCACCTTGATCAGCGGGTTGATCGACGGGCCGGCGGTGTCCTTGAACGGATCGCCGACGGTGTCACCGGTGATCGTGGCCTCGTGGGCGTCAGAGCCCTTGCCGCCGTGGTGCCCGTCCTCCACGAGCTTCTTCGCGTTGTCCCAGGCCCCGCCGGAGTTCGCGAGCAGGATCGCCATGAGCACGCCTGCGGCGATGGCGCCGGCGAGATAGCCGGCCAGGGCCGGGGCACCGAGCCCGAAGCCGACGGCGATCGGTGCGGCGACCGCGAGCAGGCCGGGCGTGGCCAGCTCCCGCAGCGAGTCGCGGGTGACGATGTCGACGACCTTGCCGTACTGGGGCTTGGCGGTGCCCTCCATGATCCCGGTGATCTCGCGGAACTGGCGCCGCACCTCGTAGACCACGGCCCCGGCCGCACGGCCCACGGCGCTGATCGCGAGGCCGGAGAACAGGAACACGACGGCCGCGCCGATGATCACGCCGACGAGGGTCTGCGGGGAGAAGACCACCGAGTGGGCGAGGAAGTCCTGGTAGCGGTCCCCGAGCACGTCGCGGATCGCGTCGGTGTAGGAGCCGAACAGGGCGGTCGCGGCGAGCACGGCGGTGGCGATCGCGATGCCCTTGGTGATCGCCTTGGTGGTGTTGCCGACGGCGTCGAGCTCGGTGAGCACCTGCGCGCCCTCGCCGTCCACGTCCCCGGACATCTCGGCGATGCCCTGGGCGTTGTCGGTGACCGGGCCGAAGGTGTCCATCGCGACGATCACGCCGACGGTGGTCAGCAGGCCGCAGCCGGCGAGCGCGATCGCGAACAGGCCCGTCACGCCGGCGCCGCCGAGCAGGAACGCCCCGAACACGGCCGCGGCGATCACGAGCGCCGTGAACACGGCGGACTCGAGGCCGAGGGCGAAGCCGGAGAGGACCACGGTCGCGGCGCCCGTGCGGGAGGTCGCGGCGACCTGTCGCACGGGCCGGTCCTCGGTGCTGGTGTAGTAGCCGGTGAGGTAGAGGATCGCGACGCCGAGGGCGATGCCGATCGCGACGGCGCCGGCGGCGACGATGCGCGGGTCGTCGATCGCGGCGCCCGCGTCCTGGATCCCGAGCGCGGCAAAGCTGCCGGGCAGGTGCACGAAGGCGGCGATCGTGCACATCACGGCGGAGATCACCGCGGAGAGCAGGAAGGAGCGGCGGATGGAGGTCAGCGCGCTGACGCCGCTGCGCGGGCGGATCAGGTAGAGGCCGATCAGGGCGGTGATCACGCCGTTGGCGGGGACGATCAGCGGGTAGACCATCCCGGCCTCGCCGAGCGCGGCGCGGCCCAGGATCAGGGCGGCGACCAGGGTGACGGCGTAGGACTCGAAGAGGTCCGCGGCCATGCCGGCGCAGTCCCCGACGTTGTCGCCCACGTTGTCGGCGATGGTGGCGGCGTTGCGGGGGTCGTCCTCGGGGATGTTCTGCTCGACCTTGCCCACGAGGTCGGCGCCGACGTCGGCCGCCTTGGTGAAGATCCCGCCGCCGACGCGCATGAACATCGCGACCATCGCGGCGCCGAAGCCGAAGCCCTCGAGCACGAGCGCGGCGTTCCCGCGGAAGATCAGCACCACCGCGCCCGCGCCGAGCAGGCCGAAACCGATCGTCGCCATGCCCACGCAGGCACCGGTGCGCACGGCGATGAGCATTGCGGGGTCGCGGCCGGTCTCGTGCGCGGCGGCGGCGACCCGCACGTTGGCGCGCACCGCGAGCCACATCCCGAGATAGCCGATCAGGCCCGAGAACGCGGCACCGACGAGGAAGGCGACCGAGCGGGCGCCGCGCAGCAGCAAGCCTGCGGTCCCCTCGGCGCCGTGCGTGGGCAGCAGGAGCAGCAGCAGGAAGGCGATCACGGCGAACACGCCGAGGGTGCGCAGCTGACGGCGCAGGTAGGCGGCCGCCCCCTCCTGCACGGCGCCTGCGACCTCGTTCATCGCCTCGGTCCCGGTGCGAGCGCGCAGCACCTCGGTGCGGAAGCGCAGCGCCATCGCGATCGCGATCAGGGCGATCACCACGATCACCCCGACCGCGGTGAGGCTTCCGGCGGAGAGGGTGAGGGGTTGGGGGTTCATGAGGTCCTCCGCACGTCGTCGTGTTCCGGGGTCCTGCCAGATCACGGCACCCTAGCCGGTCGCCTGGCCGACGTACAGACCCGCGGGTCACGAGCGGGCGCTCACCTGCCCAGATCCGATGTCAGTCGAGACCGGGGATCGTCGGCGCTCGGGTCGTGGCACGAGACTCCCCGTCCGTGGAAGATCGGAGATGGAGCGCAGCTCCTGTCCTCCTGAGCACTGTGAAGATGTCAGCGGTCGCGACTCCCATGGCAGCGCAGGCGTCCGGGATCTTCACTCACTTCTTCGAGAGTGGACTCGGCTGCTCGTTGGTGATCACCGTGTCTCCGTGCCCGATGGCGTGGGCGATCAGGAGGTAGTCTGCTCGGTCGCTCGAGAAATCGTTCAGAGCGGACTGCCGGTAGTCCTGGTGCCGTGCCCATTCGCTGAGCGGGCGGAAGTGCTGGACCGTGAGCTGATCGACCGGGAGGAAGAAGTCAGGGTGCCCACGAGCCCACTCCGCGAGCTCATCGTCTCCCTGGAGGAGCTCGTCACGGACAGCACCGATGCTGATCAGCTCACCCGACCGGTGGGCCTGCTCGAGCCATGCCCAGAATCCGGGCGCGATGTCGAACGCGTAGTACCTGTTCTTCGCATCGATCAGGATGTTCGCATCGACGAGATGCATCAGCCGTTCCCGACCCGTTCAGCGAGCTCCTCGAAGGTGCTGTGCTTCTTCGTGCCGAGGAGCTTATAAGCATCGCGGTAGCTGGTCCCGCCCTCGCGAGCACTCGCGACCACGGCGCGGGTGAACTGCCTGCTGAGGCGTTGCGACTGGACGTTGTAGAAGTTCCCGCCGCCGGAACGGTTCTCCTTCGCCTCGGTGAAGAGCGCTAGGACGCGCTCCTCCTGCTGTGCGTACAGCTCCCGGTAGCCGTCCCATGGGACCAGTTCGGCGTCGGCGAGCCGCCGCAGGACCACGAGCGTGCTGACGGTGAAACGACGCGCCAGGGCGTCGAGCCCCTCGTCGGAGAGGTCACCTCGGAACTCGGAACGCACGCTCTCGAGCGGCATCAGCGCCTCGGCGGCGACGGCATTGCACCACCGTTCCTCAGGATGACCACCATCCTCGCCGGGCAGGACGTCGGAGAGCGCGCTGCCGCCGAGCCAGACGTGCGCGAACTCGTGCAGGAGCGTGAAGATCTGTGCGGACTTGCTGTCCGCCCCGTTGACGAACACCACCGGGGCCAGGTCGTCTGCCAGGGTGAAGCCGCGGAACTCCTCAGGACGCAGCGCACGGTGAGTGTTGGACCCCACCACACCGTTGACCATCACGAGCGTCCCGCTCGCCTCGATGCGGTCGGACAGCAGGCGGAACGCCGCCCTCCAGCTCGGGGCCGGAGGCTCGGTCCTCGGGTCGACGCCGAGAACCTCCCGCATCCTCTGCGCGATGGCGGCCGGGTCGTCCCCGGTCGTCGCCGTGCCGACGTATGCGACGGGTTCCATCCCGTTCTCCAGGGCGTGGTCACGGAACCAGCCCTGTCGCGTCTGGCACTGGTAGATCGTATCGAGGAGGTCCGCGGATGGCCGGGTGATCCCTGTGCCGCGCAGGGTGCGCATGTCGGGCACCGGGAGCGGCTCCTCCGGCGGAGCGGAGAGGAAGAGCTGCCCGAACGGCGCATGAGTGGCCTTCGCGAAATGCTCCAGCTGCTTCACCGTCGGCCGGCGAGTCCCGGCACGCCACTCGGTGAGCTGAGGGAACCTCCGCTCCGCAGTCTCCTCGTCCCAGCCGGCGCGTTCGACCGCCCACTCGAGGATCGTCGGAGCGACATCCACATGGACCGTCACGGCGCGACCTCCCGTCCTGGTCTCTCTCGACGCTGTGCCCGTGATGCCATGGTAGAGGGGCGCACCGTCCACGGACGGACCCCTGTGGACGATGCCGTCACCGGAGGGACCGGGGCCTGCCACGCGCTGTCAGGCCGAGGCGACCCGCAGCTCCTCCGCGTACCGGGGCGCGAGCGACTCCATCTGGTGCATGACGTTCACGATCGCCTCGCTCTGCTGGTCCGGCGGGTACTTGTACTTGCGCAGGAGGCGTTTGATGGAGGAGCGGAGCTTGGCCTTGACGTCGTCGCGCACGGTCCAGTCGGTGCGGATGTCGCGGCGCATGGTGGCCACGAGCTCCCGGGCGATCTGGGCGAGGGTGTCGTCCCCCATCACATCCACGGCCGAGGGGTTCTGGGAGACGACGTCGTAGAACGCGAGCTCGTCCGTGGCCAGCGGCGGAGTGAGGCGCCGCGGGGTTGTTGCCCTTGCCCGTCGCCTCCAGCCACGCGGCGATCTGTCGCGCGTCGAAGAGCAGCTCGTCCTGCGACAGCGAGGGCGGGAAAGGGTGCGGGGTGTCGGCCGAGCGCGTGCGCCACATGCTCGGACACCTTCCGGCCCAGCGAAGTAGCAGACATGCGCACCACCTCCCTGCCGTCCCCGACCGCGATCCGCCGTTGGTCCCCTTGGCGTTCGGCCGGCGGGCTGACGAGCGCCCTCGCCGCGCTCGCTCTGCTCGGCGCGTGCGGCGTCGTGCCCGAGGCCTCGACCGACGAGCAGGCCGCGACGTCCGAGGTCGCAGCCGAGGCTTCGGACGCAGGGCCGGACGACGCCGGCTCCGGCACATCCGAGCCCACCGGATCGGCAGCGGCATCGCCCGAGAGCACCGAAGGCCCTTCCGAGTCGGAGCCGACCCCCGAGCCCGAGCCGGAGCCCGTCGAGCCGCAGTCCTTCTCCGGCACCGGCTCCGAGGTGGTGATCCTCGACCCGCTCGGCGAGGACGTGTTCTATGCGCACGTCACCCACGACGGCTCGAGCAACGTCGCCCTGTGGTCCGTGGACGACAACGGCCCGGCGCCTGGACCATCGCGACCAGCTGAGCCCGGACACCGCGAACCGGCCCGCCGCCGCCCGCGCACCCTCACCACCCCGCTCGCCGTCGGCCCCGGCATGACCGAGCCCCGTCGGAAGGACCTTCCATGCGCTTCACCCAGGACATGACCTCCGCCTTCGGCGACTGGCTCGAGTGCGACCGCATCCGGCATGCGCTCATCGAGGAGCGCCCCGACATCGCGTCCCGGACGACGCTGCATCCTCATCGCCCGCTGCTGCGCATCCACCGTCCCGAAGGCGATGTCGTGGTCGCGAGGGCGGCGGCCGACGGCTGCGCAGCATGGATCGTCGGCGTCGCCTCACCCGAGCCGATCCTCCACGACGCGAGCTCCGCCGACTCGGCGACCGCCCTCGTGTTGACGCTCCTGGGCCGCCCCTGACCGCAGCGGCGTCAGCCCCGCAGCCCCGCGGCGACCTCCTCGAGCGCGGCGGCGCTCGAGCGCAGCTTCTCGAGCTCCGCCTCGTCGAAGGGGGTCTCGCGGATCGGGTGAACGCCCGAGGCCCTCACGATGCTCGGCACCGACAGCGCCACGCCGTCGATGCCGTGGAAGTCCTGCAGCACCGAGGACACGTTCAGCACCGCGTTCTCGTCGCCGAGGATGGCCTCGACGATGCGGGCGCTGGAGAGGCCGATCGCGTAGTTCGTCGCGCCCTTGCCCTGGATGACCTTGTAGGCGGCCTCACGCACGTCCACCGCGATCCGGTCGAGCTCTTCGAGGGTGAACATCTCCGCGCCGTCCTCGCCGCGCCAGTCGAGGATCGGGACGGTGCTGATGCGGGCCTCGGACCACAGCGGGAACTCGGTGTCGCCGTGCTCGCCGACGATCTGGGCATGGACGGAGGTGGGTGCCACGCCGGTCCGTCGGGCGATCTCCCAGCGCAGGCGGGAGGTGTCCAGCACCGTGCCGGAGGCGAACACCCGTTCGGCCGGCAGGCCGGAGGCCTCGTGCGCGAGCATCGTGAGCACGTCGCAGGGGTTCGTGACGATGACGATGATCGCGTTCGGGGCGACCTCGAGCACGTCCCGCACGATGGAGCCGACGATCCGCGCGTTGGTCGCGGCGAGCTCGATGCGGGTCTGGCCGGGCCTCTGCTTCGCGCCGGCGGTGACGACCACGACGTGGGAGCCCTCGGCGACGCCGATGTCGGAGCCGCCGATGATGTCGCTGGCGCGGGTGAACAGGGTGCCGTGGGCGAGGTCGAGCACCTCGGCCTCGGTCTTCGCGGCGTCGATGTCGTAGAGGGCCACGTGGCGGGCGGAGCCGCGGATGAGCGCGGCGTAGGCGACGCTGGAGCCGACCGCGCCGGCCCCGATGACGGTGAGCTTCGAGTTCTCGATCATGCGCTGGCCGACTCCACGCCGAGCTCCTCCGCGTGGGCGCTGACGGTCCCAGCGAGGGCGAGGTCGCGGGAGGTCACCCCGCCCACGTCATGGCTCGAGAGGGTCACGGTGACCTCCGGATAGGTCAGCAGGATGTCGGGGTGGTGGTTCGCCGCCTCGGCGGAGACGCCGATGCGGTTGACGAACGCGAGCCCGGTCGCGAAGTCGCCCGTGGCGAAGCGTGCGGTGAGGGTCTCGCCCTCATGGCGCCAGCCGGTGAGCCCGGCGTCGGCGATCTGCTCGGGGGTCAGGGTCTGCTTCGGATCAGCCATGCCGCCATCGTGCCCTGTCCTCGGCCCCACGACCAGACCCCCGGCGCGGCACACTGGGGGCATGGACGACCTGCGAGTGGATCCCGGCCCGGGAGCGCCCCACGGCCTGCGCGTTCCCGCCGCGGAGCTCGACGAGCAGTTCTCCCGCTCCTCCGGGCCGGGCGGTCAGGGGGTGAACACCGCCGACTCCCGCGTGCAGCTGAGCCTGGACCTGGCCACCACCACCGCCCTGGACGAGATCCAGCGCGCCCGCGTCCTGGCGCGGCTCGCCCCGCGCACCGCGGGCACGGTGCTCACGGTCGCCGCCTCCGAGCAGCGCTCCCAGCGGCAGAACCGTCGGGCCGCGCGGGAGCGGCTCGCCGCCCTGCTGCGCGAGGCGGTCGCCCCCGAGATCCCGCGCCGGGCGACCCGGCCGACGGCCGGTTCCCGGCGCCGTCGTCTCGCCGCCAAGCGCCGCCGCGCCGAGCTCAAGCAGACCCGGCGGCCGCCGCGAGGCGAATGAGCACCGGGCGGAGCCCTCCGGCACGTACTGTCGGCCCATGATCCGTCAGCTCCTCGCACGTGCCTTCTGGGCCCTGGGCCCGTGGAGGCTCGTCGTCGAGCGCGCCCCGGACCGGCCCACGATCTTCGTCGGCGCACCCCACACCTCCAACTGGGACTTCGTGTTCATGCTGGCGATCGCCTGGCGGCTGCGGGTGAAGCTGCGCTGGCTGGGCAAGCACGACCTGTTCACCGGCTGGAAGGGGCCCGTGATGCGCGCCCTCGGCGGGATCCCGGTGGACCGCCGCGACCCGGCCCGCGTGGTCGAGGAGGTCATCGCCCTGATACGCACCGGCACCGTGTTCGGCCTGGTGATCACCCCGGACGGCACCCGCGGGCCGCACACCCGCTGGAAGTCCGGATTGCACCGGATCGCGCGCGCGACGGGCCTGCCGCTCACCCTCGGGTTCGTGGACCGCACCACGATGACCAGCGGGCTCGGCCCGGTCATGGAGGTCACCGACGACGTGCGCGCGGACATGGACCGCATCCGCGCCTTCTTCGCCGACAAAGCGGGCTACCACCCGGACAAGCGGGTCGAGCCGAGGCTGCGCGAGGAGGATCTGCCCGCAGGCGAATAGCAGCAGGCCGGGTGCGGCGCGACGGGACAGGACGCGTCCGACGGGTTCCCCCGCGCGGATTCCGGGGGCCAGCACCAGTGCCGCCCGCCCCGTGCCCGCCTAGCCTCGTCCCCATGAACACCTTCTTCGCGACACTCCGCGGCTTCCGCTTCCGCCGCGGTCCCCAGCGCCTGGTCGGCGGCATCGCCGGCGGCCTCGCCGACCTCACCGGGCTCGACGTGTGGATCATGCGCGCGCTCGTGCTGGTCTCCTTCCTGCTGCCGGTCCTCGGCGTGGGCGCGTACCTCGTGGCGTGGGCGCTGACCCCGTGGCAGGACGGCACGATCCCGCTCGAGCGGGTCCTCGACCGGCGCTGAGCACGGCCCGGACCGCGGGCCGGCGCGGACTAGGATGACGGCGCCCGCGCCGCGCTCGTCGCCCCGCTCCGGAAGGTCCCTCGATGCCTGATCGCCCCCGTCCCCTGCGCCGCCTCGGCTTCCTCACCATCGGCCTGTTCGATCCCGCCGATCCGGCGCCGGGCCACGAGTCGACGCTGTCGCTGATCGAGCTGGGCGAGGAGCTGGGGTTCGACAGCGCCTGGCTGCGCCACCGCCACCTGCAGTTCGGGATCTCCTCCCCCGTCGCGGTGATGGCGGCGGCGAGCCAGCGCACCTCCCGCATCGAGCTCGGCACCGCGGTGACGCCCCTGGGCTGGGAGAACCCGCTGCGCCTCGCGGAGGACCTCGCGACCGTGGACGTGCTCTCCGGCGGCCGCATCAACCCCGGCGTCAGCGTCGGCACCCCGATGCAGTACGACACCGTCAAGGACGCCCTGTACCCGCACACCGCCGAGGCCGAGGACTTCTCCAAGGCCCGGGTAGAGCGCCTGGCCCGTCACCTCGCCGGGGAGCGGGTGCGGGAGCTCGAGGGGAAGCAGGGCGTGGTCGAGGAGTTCTCCGCACGCGTCGAGCCCCACTCCCCCGGACTGCGGGACCGGCTCTGGTACGGGGCGGGCTCCCTCGACTCCGCGGTCTGGGCCGGGCAGAACGGGCTGCATCTGCTCTCCTCGAGCGTGATCTTCCCCGGCCCGGGCGAGGAGCCGGACTTCGCTGCGATCCAGGCCGCCCAGATCCGTGCCTTCCGCGCCGCAGGCGGTGCCCGCGCCTCCCAGGGCCTGGTCGTGATCCCCACGGACTCGGCCTCCGCCGCGCAGGCGGAGCGCTACCGCGCCTACGTCGCCGAGCGCCTCCCCCGCACCCGCACCCCGCAGGGTCCGCGCAGGATGCTGTTCGCCCCGGACATCGTGGGCACGAGCGAGGAGATCGCCGAGCAGCTGTGGGCGCATGCGGGCTTCCGCGAGGTCGACGAGGTCGCCTTCGCGCTCCCGTTCAGCTTCACCCACGAGGACTACGTGCAGATCCTCACCGATCTGGCGACGCGGCTGGGCCCGCTGCTGGGCTGGAGCCCAGCTCCTCGGCGAGCATGACCAGGATCCCGGAGGGCCCGCGCAGGTAGGTCAGGCGGTACGCGTCCTCGTAGGTCGCCACGCCCCGCAGCGGATGGCAGCCGTGGCGGGAGGCGGTCTCGAGCGCGGCATCGAGGTCCTCGACCCGGAAGGCGACACGGTGCATCCCGATCTCGTGCGGGAGCGTCGGGGAGGTCTCGAGCGCCTCGGGGTGGAGCTGCTCGAACAGCTCCAGGCGACCGCTCCCGTCGGGCGCCCCCAGCATCGCGATCCGGACGTGGTGGCCGTCCAGGCCCACGGCGGTGTCCGCCCACTGGCCCTGCACGGTATCGGTGCCCAGCACGATCAGGCCCAGATCGGTGAAGAAGGCGATCGCCTCCTCGAGGTCGCGCACGGCGATGCCGACGTTCTCCATGTGGATGCCCATGCCGTGCACGGTAGCCCTGTCACCGCGTCGAGGAGGGGCCGTCCCCCGAGGTGCGCAGGATCGGACACATCGGCGTCCACGCCGCGCCCTACCGTGGGCGCACGACGGGCCGCCGGGCCCGCCCCGAGCAGGAGGACCGCACGATGACTGCAGTCGGCACGTGTCTCTGGTTCGACGGCCGCATCGAGGAGGCCGCCGAGTTCTACGTCTCCCTCGTCCCCGATTCCCGCATCCTGAACACCACCCGCTACGAGAAGGGCGGCGGCCCGCCCGACGGACCCGACATGACCGGGCAGCCGCTCACCGTCGACCTGGTCCTCGGCGGCGTGCCCTACACGCTGCTGAACGGCGGCCCGTACTTCACCCTGTCCGAGGCGGTCTCCATCATGCTCACCGTCGACACGCAGGAGGAGGTCGATCGTCTGTGGTCGGCGCTGATCACCGACGGCGGCGCGGAGTCGCAGTGCGGCTGGTGCCGTGACCGCTTCGGGCTGTCCTGGCAGGTGATCCCGCGGCGGCTGGAGGAGCTGCTCGCCGGCCCGCACGCCGAGGCGGTGACGAAGGAGCTGATGACGCAGACCAAGCTCGACATCGCCCGGCTCGAGGCCGCCGCCGGCTGAGCCCCGCCGGGCCGTGGACCGGGCGGCCCTGACGCCCGCGCAGGTCAGCGCGCTTCCGGGACGTTCCTGGCAATCGTGCGCAGCCGGGTGACACTTTCCTCACG
This sequence comes from Brachybacterium sp. EE-P12, assembly GCF_003711805.1. Classification (GTDB taxonomy): domain Bacteria; phylum Actinomycetota; class Actinomycetes; order Actinomycetales; family Dermabacteraceae; genus Brachybacterium. The sequence continues at coordinate 104,505 of NZ_QXCP01000009.1, forward strand.
AAACACGCGGACGACTGGAGGATCCGACACCCTGTTCCTAATGTCGAACGCGGTCGGCGACCAGGACAGCGCTCCTCGCTCGCCGAGCCGGATCTCCCCCGTGGGCCTGCCGTGCAGCGGCCGGCCCTGTCCCGAGCGTCGACCGAGAGGATCGTGATGGCCGAGGCCCCGCCCGCCCCCAGCCCGTTGAAGGAGGGAGGTGCTCGGCCCGCGCACTCCCGCGTCAATCGGCCCGTCTTCATCGGCACCTCGGCGATCATCATCGCCTTCGTGCTCTTCGCGGCGATCTGGCCGGATGCCGCCGAGACCGCGATCTTCGGCTCGATGGGCTGGATCGCGACGAACTTCGGCTGGTACTACGTCACCACCGCCACGATCGTGGTCGTCTTCGTGCTGATGGTCGCGTTCTCCCGCGTGGGCCGCACCCGGATGGGCCCGGACCACTCGATCCCGAAGTACAACCTCTTCACCTGGGCGGCGATGCTGTTCGCGGCCGGGATCGGCGTGGACCTGATGTTCTTCGGCATCTCGGGCCCGGCCACGAACCTGCTGACCCCGCCCGATGCACCCGCCGGCTCCGACGAGGCCGCGCGGATGGCGACGATCTGGACGATCTTCCACTACGGCATCCCGGGCTGGGCGATGTACGCCCTGATGGGCATGGCCTTCGGCCTGTTCGCCTATCGCTACCACCTGCCGCTGTCGATCCGGTCGGCGCTCGCGCCGATCTTCGGGCGGCGCATCCACGGCGCGGTGGGCCATGCCGCGGAGATCGGCGCGACGATCGGGACGATCTTCGGGATCTCCGTCTCCCTCGGCATCGGCGTGGTCTTCCTGAACTTCGGTCTCACCGCGCTGTTCGGCATCCCCTCCTCGATCGGGGTGCAGGTCGCGCTGATGGGCCTGGCCGTGCTGATCACGATCATCTCGACCGTCTCCGGGGTGGACAAGGGCATCCGCCGCCTCTCCGAGCTGAACGTGCTGCTGGCGATCCTGCTCATGCTGTGGGTGCTCTTCAGCGGGCAGACCCACCAGCTGCTCAACGCCCTCGTCCAGAACATCGGCGACTTCTTCTCCCGCTTCCCCGGGATGATGATGAACACCTTCGCCTACACCGACGGCACGGCCGAGTACCCCTCGGACCAGTGGATGGCGGACTGGACGCTGTTCTTCTGGGCGTGGTGGATCGCGTGGGCGCCCTTCGTGAGCCTGTTCCTGGCCCGCATCTCGCGCGGCCGCACCCTGCGCCAGTTCGTCGTCGGCGTGCTGCTGATCCCGTTCTCGTTCATCCTGCTTTGGGTCTCGATCTTCGGGAACGCGGCGCTGAGCTTCGCGGCCGACGGGGATTTCCTCGACCTCGCCGTGAACCAGCCGGAGTCCGGCTTCTTCAACCTGCTCGAGCACTACCCGGGGGCGGTCTTCACCGTCTCCCTCGCCGTGATCACGGGCCTGTTCTTCTACGTCACCTCCGCGGACTCCGGCTCGCTGGTGATGGCGAACATGACCTCGAAGGCGTCCACCACCGATTCCGACGGCCCGCCGTGGCTGCGGATCGTGTGGGCCGTGATCACCGGTGCACTGACCCTGGCGATGCTGTTCATCGACGGGGTCTACACCCTCCAGGCCGCGACCGTGGTGGTGGGCCTGCCGCTGTCGATCCTGGTGTACCTGGTGATGTTCAGCCTGTGGAAGGTGCTGCGCACCGAGCAGATGGACCTCGACGCCCGCACCGCCGCGCTCCCGGGGATGCTCACCTCGCGCGTGCGCGGGGGCGAGGCCCAGGACCGCTTCCCGTGGCGGCAGCGCCTCCAGCGCCGCATGTCCTACGCCGACGAGACGCGGGCGCGGGCCTTCGTCCAGCAGGTCGCGACCCCGGCGGTGGAGGAGGTCGCCTCCGAGCTGCGCAGCCTCGGGGCCGACGTCGCCTGCCAACGCGGCGCCCATCCCGATCACGGCGTACCGTTCATCGACCTGGTCGTCTCCTTCCCCGACGCGGAGGACTTCAAGTACCAGGCCTACCCCGTCGCCTACTCGGTGCCGAGCTTCGCCGCGAACCTCTCCACCGTGCGGGACGTGTACTACCGCATCGAGATCTTCTCCCGCACCGGCTCGCGCGGACGAGACATCATGGGGTATACGAAGGACCAGGTCATCAGCGATGTCCTGGACGCCTACGATGCGCACATCATGTACCTGACCATGAGCGACGAGATCGGCACCGCGACCGGCACGATCCCGGTCACCGCCCCGGACACCTGGGACGACGCCGATCACGTCGACCCCGAGACGACCGACGCCCGCCCCGACGGCGGGCTCGTGCAGGACCAGACCGAGGAGAGCCATGACTGAGAGCCCCGCGACCCTGTTCATCGACGGTGCCTGGGTGCCGTCCTCCACCGGCGAGACCCGCACCATCCTCTGCCCCGCCGACGGCTCCGAGGTCGGCGTCGTCTCCGAGGCGGGGGCCCAGGACGTCGAGCGCGCGATCCTCGCCGCCCGCGCCGCCTTCGAGCGCCGCGAGTGGGCCGACGTCCCGGCCGGGCAGCGCGGGGACTTCCTGCTGCGCGTCGCCGACCGGCTCGCCGAGCGCAAGGACGAGTTCGCCCGCGCCGAGGCGAAGGACACCGGCAAGCGCCTGGTCGAGGCCGAGGGCGACATGGACGACATCGCCTCGTGCTTCCGCCACTTCGGGAAGATCGCCGACCAGGATCCGGGCCGTCTGGTCGATGCGGGCGACGCCTCGGTGATCTCCCGCGTGGTCCGCGAGCCGGTCGGCGTGTGCGGCATGATCACGCCCTGGAACTTCCCGCTGCTGCAGGCCGCGTGGAAGATCGCCCCCGCCCTCGCGGCCGGGAACGCCTTCGTGATCAAACCCGCCGAGCTCACCCCGCACACCACCATCCTCATGATGGAGGTGCTCGAGGAGCTCGGGCTCCCGAAGGGCGTGGCGAACCTCGTCCTCGGCGACGGCGGCACCGTCGGCGCTCCCCTGTCCTCGCATCCTCAGATCGACCTGGTCTCCTTCACCGGCGGACTGGTCACCGGGCGGAAGATCGCCGAGTCCGCGGCGACGAGCATCAAGAAGGTCGCCCTCGAGCTCGGCGGGAAGAACCCCAACGTCGTCTTCGCCGACGCGGACTACGAGGCCGCGCTCGACAACGCGCTGAACGCCGGCTTCCTCGACTCGGGCCTGGTGTGCTCGGCCGGGACGCGCCTGATCGTGCACGAGTCGATCGCCGAGCGGTTCGTCGACGACCTCGTCGCCCGCGCCGAGGGCATCGTCATGGGCGGCCCCTTCGACGAGCAGGCCGAGACCGGCCCGCTGATCTCGAAGGCCCACCGCGACAAGGTCACCGACTACGTGAAGCGCGGCGTCGAGGCCGGGGCGCGCCTGCGCACCGGCGGGCACTGGGGCGGTCCCGAGCACGAGCAGGGCTTCTTCTACGCCCCGACGGTGCTGGACCGCTGCACCCGCGAGAACCCCGCCGTGATCGAGGAGGGCTTCGGCCCGGTGATCACGGTGGAGACCTTCGCGACCGAGCAGGAGGCGATCGAGATCGCGAACCACACCGAGTACGGCCTGGCCGGCGCGGTGTGGACCTCCGACGCGGGCACCGCGAACCGGGTCTCCCGCGCGCTGCGCCACGGCACGATCTGGATCAACGACTACCACCCCTACCTCCCGCAGGCGGAGTGGGGCGGATTCAAGATGTCGGGGATCGGCCGCGAGCTCGGCGCCACCGGTCTCGAGGAGTACACCGAGGCCAAGCACATCTACCAGAACACCGAGCCGACCGTCTCGGGCTGGTTCCCCCGCAAGGACTGACCGTGCGACGCGCCGCCGTGCGCACCGACCCCTCGCGCACCCCGCCGTGCGCACCGACCCACCCCTCGAGCAGGAAGCAGGAGAGATGACCAGCCAGGACCTCACGTCCGAGAACCCCATCGCCGAGTACGACTACATCGTGGTCGGCGGCGGCTCCGCCGGGGCCGTCGTCGCGGCACGGCTGAGCGAGGACCCGAGCCTCGAGGTGGCCCTGCTCGAGGCGGGCCCCCACGACCTCGACCACGACGAGGTGCTGCAGCTGAAGCGCTGGCCCGAGCTGCTCGAGTCCGGGCTGGACTGGGACTACCCGATCGAGCCGCAGGAGAACGGCAACTCCTTCATGCGCCATGCGCGCGCGAAGGTGCTCGGCGGCTGCTCCTCCCACAACTCCTGCATCGCCTTCCACCCGCCGGCGGAGGACATGGACCTGTGGGAGCGCCTCGGCGCCGAGGGCTGGGGCTCGAAGGACATGCTGCCCCTCATCGAGCGGCTCGAGAACAACCGCGACCGCGAGGGCGCCGGGCACGGCAGCGCCGGCCCCGTCGAGCTGATGGACGCCCCGGCCGACGACAAGCTGGGCATCGCCCTGCTGGACGCGTGCGAGCAGGCCGGCATCCCCCGCGCCCGCTTCAACGACTTCGCCACCGTCGTCAACGGAGCGAACTGGTTCCAGGTGAACCGTCAGGCCGACGGCACCCGCGCCTCCTCCTCCGTCTCCTACCTCCACCCGATCCGCGACCGGGAGAACCTCCACGTCCTCACCGGCCATCAGGTCATGCAGGTGCTCTTCGACGAGGAGCAGCGGGCCACGGGCGTGGAGTACATCGACAACGCCTTCGACCGCTCCTCGATCATGCACGCCCGCCGAGAGGTCATCCTCTCCGCGGGGGCGATCGACTCGCCGAAGCTGCTGATGCTCTCCGGGATCGGCCCCGCGGACCATCTGCGCGAGATCGGGATCGAGGTGCGGGTGGACTCCCCCGGCGTCGGCTCGAACCTGCAGGACCACCCCGAGGCCGTCATCTCCTGGGAGTCGACCCAGCCGATGACCCGCGAGTCCACCCAGTGGTGGGAGATCGGGATCTTCACCCCCACCGAGGAGGGCCTGGACCTGCCGGACCTGATGATGCACTACGGCTCGGTGCCCTTCGACATGCACACCCGCCGCCAGGGCTACCCCACCTCCCCGGAGTCCTTCGCGCTGACGCCGAACGTCACCCACGCCCGCTCGCGCGGCACGGTGCGGCTGCGCTCGATCGACTATCGCGACAAGCCGAAGGTCGACCCGCGCTACTTCACCGACGAGGACGGGCACGACATGCGCGTGGCGGTGGCGGGGATCCGCAAGGCCCGCGAGATCGTCGCCCAGTCCGGGATGGACGCCTACCGGGGCCGGGAGCTGTTCCCGGGCGAGGATGTCCAGAGCGACGAGGAGATCGCCGACTACGTCTCGAAGACCCACAACACCGTCTACCACCCGGCGGGGACGGTGCGCATGGGCGCGGCCGACGACGAGATGTCGCCGCTGGACCCGCAGCTGCGGGTCAAGGGCGTCAGCGGCCTGCGGGTCGTGGACGGCTCGGTGATGCCGCAGCTGGTGGCCGTGAACCCGAACATCACGACGATGCTGATCGGCGAGCGCGCCTCCGACCTGATCCGGGGCGCGCAGGCCTGACCGCTGCGGTCTGCCCCCCCACCGACGGCGGCGCGGACGAGCGCGGTTCAGAGTCCGAAGGCCCACAGCCGCGCTGCGGCATAGCCCCGATACGGGCTCCAGGACGCGATCCGCTCGGAGCCCGCGTCCGGGGCGAGCGCTGTGAGGGTGCGGCGCAGCACGGCATCGCTCGCGGGGAAGGCATCGGTGTCGGTGCCGGCGCGCAGCGCCAGGTGGTCCAGGGTCCAGGTGCCGATGCTGTGCACCCCGGCCAGGGCCGCGCGCTCCGGCAGCTCCGCTCCCCCGCCGTGCTCCGCGCACAGCACCGCCGCCTCATGGACCGTGCGGGCGCGGGAGCCGGTCAGGCCCACCACGTCCCGCAGCTCCTTCGTCGGCACCGCGGCGAGCACGGCCGGGCTCGGGAAGGCGCGCAGCGACTCGCCGCCGGGCATCAGCTCCGCACCGTCCGCCGTCGCCTTCGTGCCGTCGGCCGTCGGCTCCGAGCCGTAGGCGGCGACGAGCCGGGCGGCGAACAGCCTCCCGGCGGCGAGGGAGACCTGCTGGCCGAGCACGGTGCAGATCACGGCATCGAAGGGCTGACGGAAGCGGGTGATCCGCAGGCCCGGCCGCTCCCGCACCTGCACGGCGAAGAGCGGGTCCGCGCCGAGGCGGGCATCGACCGGGGCGAGGTCCGCCTCGAGGTCGAACCAGTGCGTGACGAGGCTCCGCAGCGCCGCGTGCACGGCCGGGTCCTGCGACGGGGTGGCGAGGCTCGCCCCGCCTGCGTCGAGGTGCACGGTGACCAGGTGCTCCGCGCCGTCCACGTCGACCCGGCGGGTGAACGTCCCTGCGGCGAGATCCAGGCGGTGCAGTCCCTCGACGGCGTGCGCGGCGAGGGTCGCGAGGGCGGCGGCGTGGTCGAAGGCGCCGCAGGCGTCCACCCGCAGCCGGGCGAGGCCGGCGGTGTCCCCCATCAGCTCCACACGCCGGAGCTGCCGCGGCGGTGCGAGTCGAGCAGGTGCGTGTCGATGATCCCCACCGCCTCCATGAGGGCGTGCATCGTCGTGGGCCCCACGAAGGCGAAGCCCTCCTTCCGCAGCGCCTTCGACAGGGCCAGGGACTCCGGGGAGGTGGTGGGCACCTCGGCGGGCGTGCGGGGGCGCGGGGTCCGCTCCGGCTGGAAGGACCACACGAAGTCGGCGAGCCCGCCCCTGTCCCGCAGGGCGAGGGTCGCGTTCGCGTTGGTGATCGCCGCGCGGATCTTGGCGCGGTTGCGCACGATCCGCGCATCGGCCATGAGTTGCTCGACGTCCTCGTCCCCGTAGCGGGCGACCTGCTCGGGGTCGAAGCCGTCGAACACCTCGCGGAAGGCGGGACGCTTGCGCAGGATCGTCGCCCAGGACAGCCCCGCCTGGAACGCCTCGAGGCTGAGCCGCTCGTACATGCCCTGCTCATCGCGCACGGGCATGCCCCATTCGGTGTCGTAGTAGTCGCGCAGCAGCGGATCGGTCGCCGCCCAGGCGGGCCGGGCGAGCCCGTCCTCGCCGAGGACGATGCCGGGATCGGGGGTGCTCACAGATGGGGTCCTCGTCGTCTCGGGGAGTGCGGGTTCGGGACCATCATGCCGCCGATCCCTCCCGCTCCAGGGCGAGCAGGAGCGTCTTCGCCTCGGCGCCGCCGAGATAGCCGCCGAGGCTCCCGTCGCTGCGCAGCACCCGATGGCAGGGCACCACCAGCGGCAGCGGGTTCGTCGCGCAGGCGGTGCCGACGGCGCGCACCGCCCGCGGGTTCCCGACCAGTTCGGCGACCTCCTGGTAGGTGCGGGTGCGGCCGTAGTCGATGCGCGGCAGCGCCCGCTGCACGACGGCCCGGAACCCGGAGGACAGCGCATGGTCCAGCGGCAGGTCGAAGGCGCGGCGGTTCCCGGCGAAGTACTCCTCGAGCTCGGCGGCGGCCGCATCGAGCGGGCGCGGCGCGGCGAGCACGCGGGGGCCGATCCGTGCGGCGAGGGTCTCGAGCACGGCGTCGAAGCCCTCGCGCTCATAGGCGATGCGTACCAGGCCCTGCGGGGTCGCGGCGAGCAGGAGGGGGCCGACGGGGCTGTCGACGGTGCGATAGGCGACCTCGAGCAGCCCCTCCTGCTCGGCGCGGGCGGCGAGACGGGCGTGCAGGCCGGCGAGCCTGCCGTCCTCGAGGGGGAGCATCTCCTCGACGATGGCAGGGCCGGACGACGGGGCCGGCGGGGGTTCGGGGGTGCGGTTCATCGTGGCTCTCCGTCCGTGGTGCGCGGTGTCGATTCGCGGTGCGTCGGCTCGCAGCGCACCTGCTCCTGCTGCGCCGGCTCGCGATCCGCTGCGTCGCCCTGCGCCCCGTAGACGCGGCGCAGGGTCTTCATGCCGTCCGCGGCCGCGCGGCGCACCGAGGCGGGGGTGCCGCCGATGAGCTGCGCGGTCTCGGCGTGGGGCAGGCCGCCGAGGTGGTGATAGGCCAGCGCCAGCCGCTGGCGCTCGGGCAGCGCGGCGACCGCCGCCCACACGCCCTGCTCGTCCCCGCCCTCGACCGTCTCCCGCGAGGGACGCTCCGGCAGCTGGTCGGTGGGGATCGCGCGGCGGGTGCGGACGCGGGTCACGTCGATCGCCTTGCGGTGCGCGACCCGGACCAGCCAGGCCTCGACGTTCGTGTCCTCGGCCAGCTCGGGCCAGCTGCGCAGCGCGGCGAGGAAGGTCTCCGACCAGGCGTCCTCGGCGTCGGGTCCCGGGCCGAGCACGGCGCGGCACACCCGCAGCACGGTCTCCCCGTGCCGCTGGACGGCCTGCTCGAAGGGCTCTGTCATGGTCATCACACGGTAGACGCGCGAGCGAGCCGGGATGTGAGGTCCCGATCCGGACGAGCTAGAACAGTCGCTCGGCGGCGCGCTCGGCGGGCTCCTCGAGCTCGAGCAGCGCACGCTTGCGCTCGAGCCCGCCGGCGTAGCCGGTGAGGGAGCCGTCGGCCCCGACCACGCGGTGGCAGGGGATGAGGATGCTCAGCGGGTTGCGGCCCACGCACTGGCCGACGCGCTGGGCGAGGCCGCGGGAGCCGAGCTGCTCGGCGAGCGCGCCGTAGGTGGTGGTCGCGCCGTAGGGGATCTCGCGCAGCAGCGCCCACACCTTCTCGGAGAAGGCGTCGCCGTGCGTGCGCAGCGGCAGGTCGAAGTCCCGGCGCTCGCCGGCGAGGTACTCCTCGAGCTGGGCGAGCGTGCGGGGGAACAGCGGATCCGCGGCTGCCTCGACCTGGTCGCCGAGCTGCGCCGGGGTCGGCGGATGCCAGTGCTCGGGGAAGAACAGACCGGTCAGCGCGTGCCCCTCGGCGGTGAGCGTCAGCTCGCCCAGCGCGGTGGGCACGATCGCGTGACGGGACTCGTCCATCTCGGTCTCCTCTGGTCCCTCCCAGGGTAGACGTGGCGAGCTCCCCTCCGCGGCCGCACGGCGTCAGATCTCCTGCTCCCGGGCGATCCGCTCCAGGCGCGCCCGGTCCAGCAGCGAGACCCAGCGCCGGCCGGAGTCGATCAGCCCCTCCTCCTTCCATCTGCTCAGCACGCGCGAGACGGATTCGGGGGTCGAGCGGGCGAGGCCCGCGAGATCCGCGCGGGACAGCGGCACCTCGAGCAGCACGCCCTGCGCGCCTCGCTCCCGGCCGAGCTTGGCCGCCAGTCGCAGCAGGGTGGTCGCGAGCCGGGCGGGGACGGTCCGCGTCGCCTGCGCGCCGATCAGGCTCTCGGCGCGGGCGAGCCGGGCGGCGACCTGGTCGATCACGTGCAGCGCCACCTGCGGATGCTCGGTCAGCACGCGGCGCAGGTCCGACTGCCGGATGCCGAGGGTGCAGGTGTCCACGAGCGCCTCGGCGGTGTGCCGCTGGAAGGGCCGGGCGAGGATCCCGAGCGCCCCGCAGACCTCGCCGGGGGCGAGGACGTCCGTGACCACCTCGCTGCCGTCGGGCCGGACCTGCTGGAGCTTGACCCTCCCCCGCGCGACCATGAACAGGGCGTCCGCCTCGTCCTCCGCATGGAACAGCCGGTCGCCCGCCGTCCAGGCGCGCCGGATCATCAGCGACTCGACCTCGGCCAGCTCCTGCCCGTCCAGGCATCCGAACCACTCCGATCCGGCCAGCACCGAGAGCCGGGCGGGCTGCGGGCAGGAATGCGGGATCCGGATCTCTCGCACGGGGATCGTCCGCCGTCCGACAGGGGAGGTCATCGCCGTTGCTGCCATGCTCCGGATCCTGCCCTGCTCCGGGTGCGCACCGCGCGGACCGAGGTCCCTTGCCCTCGGCGTCGCCCGGCGCCCACCAGCCGATCTGCGGACGATTGACGGCCGTCATGGGAGTGCGCCGCCCCGTGAGTACGTTGGTCGGCACCCGTGGGAGAAGACGCTGACCAGCACGTCGACTCCCCGACGGGAAGGATCGGGTGTCGCGCGCCGCCGAGGAGCCTCCGGCGAACGCGACTGAGCACAGCAGAACGGGAGCGTGCGCGTGAGCATCCTCGACAAGGATTCCCGGCATCGGTCGCGATCGGAGATCTCCCTGTCCAAGGGGTGGATCCAGGGCGTCGCACTGGTGCTGGTCTTCGGCTTCTTCGTGATGGGGGTGCTCGCCTACCGCACCTACACCCATTCGATGCCGCTGCCGCAGCAGGTCGTCAGCGAGGACGGCGAGGTCGTCTACACCGGGGAGGACATCACCCGCGGGCAGAACATCTTCCTGGCCCGCGGGATCCAGCAGTACGGCTCCATCCTCGGGCACGGCGCCTACCTGGGCCCCGACTACACCGCCGAGTACCTGCGCCTGAGCTCCGAGCACATCCGCGAGCAGCTGGAGCGGCAAGGCGTCCAGGACCCGGGCGAGGCCACCGCGCAGATGCAGCGCACCAACCGCTTCGACGAGGACACCAGCACGCTCGTCCTCACCGACGAGCAGATCAGCGCCTTCGAGGAGCTGCAGGGCTACTACGGGGAGTTCTTCGGCGACCCGACCACCGCCAACGGGCTCGTCCCCGAGGCGATCACCGACCCGCAGGACATCCACGACCTCACCGCCTTCTACGCCTGGACCGCATGGGCGAGCGCCGCGGAGCGGCCGGGCCTCGGCTACTCGTACACCAACAACTGGCCCGCCGAGCAGCGGGTGGACAACCATCCCACCGCCGACATCCTCGTGTGGTCCGCGATCTCGCTGGTCGCCCTGCTGATCGGGCTCGGCCTGCTGTTCGCCGTCTACGGACGGTGGAGCAGCAAGCTCGGCTGGAAGGGCAACGACACGACCTCCCTGCAGTTCCTCCAGCCCGGGACGGTGGGGATCACGAAGGCCCAGCGGTCCACGGCCTGGTTCTTCCTCGTCGTCGCCCTGCTGTTCCTCGTCCAGGCGACCGTGGGCGCCTCGGTCGAGCACTACCGCGTGGAGATCCAGGGCTTCTTCGGGATCGACCTCGCGCAGATCTTCCCGTTCAACCTCGCCCGCACCTGGCACGTCCAGCTCTCGCTGCTGTGGACGGCCGCGTCGTTCCTGGCCGCCGCGATCTTCCTCGCCCCGATCATCTCCGGGCGCGAGCCGCGGCGTCAGCACTGGCTCTCCTACGGGCTGCTGGGCGCGCTCGCCCTCGTCGTCGTCGGCATGTTCGGCGGCACCGCGATCAGCATCTACGGTCCCGAATGGGCCGAGGGCTCCCCCTTCCTCACCCAGCAGTGGGAGTACCTGGACCTGCCGCGCATGTTCCAGATCCTGCTGGCGGTGGGGCTCGGGCTGTGGTTCCTCATCATCTTCCGCGCCATCCGCTCGCGTCTGCGCACCGAGTCGAAGTTCAACATGCCCTGGCTGTTCCTGTACGCGGCGCTGGCGATCCCCGCCTTCTACGCGGTGGGGCTGCTGGCCACCAACGAGTCGCATCTGACCGTCGCGGAGTTCTGGCGCTTCTGGGTGGTGCACCTGTGGGTCGAGGACTTCCTCGAGCTGTTCACCACGGTGATGGTCGCCTACATCTTCGTGATGCTTGGCGTGGTGCGTCGGCGGATCGCGATCCAGATCATCCTGCTGGACGTCATCCTGTACTCGGCCGGCGGGGTCATCGGCACCATGCACCACCTGTACTTCTCGGGCACGCCTGTCGAGCACATGGCCCTCGGCGCGGTGTTCTCCGCCCTGGAGGTCATCCCGCTGACCTTCCTGACCGTCGAGGCCTGGACGTTCCTGCAGCTCGGCTCCCGCCAGGAGTCCCGCACCACGGCGCCCTTCCCGCACCGCTGGGCGGTCATGTTCCTCGTCGCCGTCGGCTTCTGGAACTTCCTGGGCGCCGGGGTGTTCGGGTTCCTGGTGAACCTGCCGGTGGTCTCCTACTACCAGATCGGCACCGCCCTGACCGCCAACCATGCGCACGGCTCGATGATGGGCGTGTACGGGATGCTGGCGGTGGGCCTCGCCCTGTTCGCGCTGCGCTACATCGTCCCGCCCGACCGCTGGCCGGACCGGCTGGCCAAGCTCTCCTTCTGGTCGCTGAACATCGGGCTCGCGTGGATGGTCTTCGCGACGCTCCTGCCGCTGGGCGTGATGCAGCTGTGGGCCTCCGTCGGCGAGGGCTACTACGAGGCCCGCTCGATGGGCTACCTCACCCGCACCGAGAACCTGGCGCTGGAGTGGATCCGCATGCCCGGCGATGTGCTGTTCATCGTGGGCGGGATCCTGCCGTTCCTGTACATCACCTGGCTCGGCGTGCGCCGCGGGATCCGGGCGACCGTCACCCGGATGGAGCCGGAGACCCTGTACGTCGAGGAGACCCCCGAGGCCCATGAGGACCGCACCGGGACCGTGCGGGCCGTCGCCCCCGTGCAGGGCGCCGGGCGCGCGGCCCCACGCTCCGGGACGGCCCGGCCGCGCTCCCCCTACGCCTCCGACCGACGTCACGACGGCGAGGCCGCCGAGGAGGACGAGTCATGACCGGGCTCCTCGACGGCCCCCTCGACGGGTTCGGGATGACCGCGCTGCTCTCCGCGGGCTACGGGCTGGTGCTGCTGCTGGCCGCCCACGGCATCGACCTGCTCGCCAAGCGGGTGCACGTGCTGCACGACGAGCACCAGAACACCGGGTTCGTCTACCACGAGGACCACGACGCCTGGCTGTGCCCCGAGGACCAGTGGCTGTGGCCGCAGTCCTTCGACCCCTACAACCGCGTGATGCGCTATCGGGGCAGCCCCTCGGTGTGCAACTCCTGCCCGGTCAAGGACACCTGCACGACCTCCGACGACGGGCGGGAGCTGCGCCGCATGGTGGACTCGTGGCCGGCCTCGGAGTCCGCCCGCTTCCATCGCGGCATCGCCTGCGCCGTCAGCGTCCTGGCCGTGACCTGGCCCGCGGCGGCGAGCTTCACCGTCGAGCAGACGCCCGGCCGGCTCCTGCTGCTGGGGACCGCGACCGTGATCGCGCTGGCCGCCCTCCCGCTGTGGTCGCACCTGCGGCGCTCGCCCGCGGATCCGCAGGGCGTGCTGGTGAAGTCCCTGGACGAGAACCTGCAGGACCGTGCGCGGAGCGTCGAGGCCCTGGTCCGGTCCCGGACCACCTACGCCTCCGACCGTCGCCGCTCCGCGGACTCCCCCACACCGCTGGTGCTGGGGCGCACCCGGTACGCCTCCGAGCGGCGGGAGGCCGAGGACGATGCCTGAGCTCATGATCCCCCTGGTCGTCGTGGCGATCCTCCTGCTCGTGCTGCTCATCGCCTCCCTGCGGGTGGTGCGCGAGTACGAGCGCCTGGTGGTCTTCCGTCTGGGCCGTCTGCGCGGCCCGCTCGGGCCGGGGCTGGTGCTCCTGCTGCCCTATCTGGACCGCTCGGTGAGGATCGACCTGCGCGTGGTGACGCTGACGATCCCGCCGCAGGAGGTGATCACCCGCGACAACGTCACCGCCCGCGTGAACGCCGTGGTGATGTTCCAGGTCGCCGATCCCGTGAAGTCCGTGATGGCGGTGGAGAACCATGCCGTGGCGACCTCCCAGTACGCGCAGACCACGCTCCGCTCCGTGGTGGGCCGCGCGGACCTCGACACGCTGCTGGCCCATCGTGCGGACCTCAACGAGGACCTCTACCGCTCCATCGCCCAGCAGGCCGTGCCCTGGGGGGTCGAGGTCTCCGTGGTCGAGATCAAGGACGTGGAGATCCCCGAGATGATGCAGCGGGCCATGGCGCGCCAGGCGGAGGCCGAGCGGGAGCGCCGCGCGAAGGTCATCAGCGCCCACGGAGAGCTCGAGGCGTCCACGGAGCTGCGTGACGCGGCGAGCATCCTCGGCGAGGCGCCCGGATCGCTGCAGCTGCGCTACCTGCAGACCCTGCTCGAGCTCGGCGCGGACCAGAACTCCACCGTCGTGTTCCCCCTGCCGATGGACGTGATCGGCCCCCTGGTGGGCGCGATGAACCAGCTCTCCGGAGGCCTCGCCGACACGGGAGGCGCGGCGGAGGCGAACGCCCCGGCGGGCCCGGAGGACCCGGGCGACCGCGATGCCCCCGGCGACCAGAGCAGCACAGGAGGAGGAGAACGATGAGCCCGAGCTCCCCGTCGGCCGGTCGTCCGCGCCCCACGGCCGTCGAGCCCGCGACGAGGCCCGATGGCGTCACCGAGGACGACGCTCCCGCGCCTCCCGGCCGCCCCGTGCGTCTGTCCCCCACCCCGCCCGGGTTCTGGGCCACGCTCCTGGGAGTCGTCGTCGCGCTGCTCGCCCCGTTCTTCGGGATCCTCATCGGCAGCGGCATCGGCACCGGGCCGAGCACGGCCGGGCTGTCCCCGATGGCCTGGGGCTTCGCCCTCGGCAGCCTCGTCGGCGCCCTCGCGCTGGTGGTGGCCGGCCTCGGCGCGGCGAGGCTCTGGCGCCACCAGCGCGATCGCGGGGTGGAGGCGGAACGATGAGCGCCTCCCCCGCAGAAGCCGCGACGAGCACCGTCGCACCATCCCCGGAGCACGTCGGCTTCCGTTCCGACGGCGTGCCCGACCGGGTGGCGCGCCGGATCCTGGGCATCACCGAGGTGGATCCGCGCTCAGGCGCGGGAGCGCACCGGACCTTCCGGATCGCCGTGGTGATCTCGGCGCTGCGCTGCCTGATCACCTATGTGGCGATCCCCGTGATCATCCCGGTGCTGAGCCTGTCCGGGTGGGTCGCCGGCCCCGTCGGGATCGCCCTGTGCGTGATCGCGGCCGTCAACGGGATCCGCAGCGTGCGCCGGTTCTGGCGCACCGACCATCCGCAGCGATGGACCTACACCGCCTTCATCGCGGTGGTGTTCGTCGTCCTGACCCTCTCCACCTGGACCGAGACGAGCAGATTGGTGGCAGCGCTATGAGCATCGGAACCGACCGGACCGCCGCACGACGGACCGCGCCCTCCCCGGAGCCGACCGGGCCCGACCGGGCCGCCGCTCAGCCCCCGAGCACTCCCAGCGCGCCGCAGCCGGTCGACGGCTGGGTGCCGGAGGACCGGGAGCCGAGCGCGGCGGAGAACAACTTCATGAGCTTCGCACTGTTCGGCTTCCTCATCCTGTTCGGCCTCGGCTGCCTCATCGTGTTCTGAGCAGCGCCCGCGTCTCAGCAGCGCCCGCGTCTCAGCGGTGCCCCGGGGTGTCCTGGCTGAAGGTGTTCCACCAGCGCCCCTCGCGGCGCTGCCACAGCGAGGTGATGTAGAAGCGCTCCTCGACCTCCGCGCCCGGGGCGCGGGCGTCGGCCCGGTAGCTCAGCAGCACCGCATCCTCGCCCAGGCGCAGCACACGCTCCTGCGAGAGCGCGTACCGCGCAGTGATCGGCCCGTCGGCGAGCTCGTCGAGATGCCGCTCGAGGTCCGCGAAACCGCCGCCGGTCACGCCGAGGAAATCCGCGGGCAGCACCTCCCGCTCGGCCGCGGCGTCCCCGCTGACCTGCGCCTGCCACACCTGCTCCTCGAGGGCGAGGAAGAACTGCACGTCGTCGGGCTCCATCTCCCCATCCTCCCACCGCCCCGCCGCGCCGCGCCCCTCTGCAGAAAGGGGCGTCCAGCGGCACGCCGCGACGATGAGCTCCTCGGCGTGCCGCTGGACGCCCTGTTCCGCAGGCGCCCGGGCTCGGCGAGGACATCGCCACACAGCAGGTGGGCTGGTATCCCTGCTCACGAGGAGGTCGCCATGGGGAACGGAGCTGCGCGGGCTGGGCTGCTGGGAATCGCCGCCGTCCTCCTGACCGCGGTGCTGTGGGGCACCACGGGGACCGCGGCCACCTTCGCGCCCGGCGTCGGCCCGCTCGCGATCGGCGCGGCGGCGCTCGGCATCGGCGGACTCCTCCAGGCCGCGGTCGCCGTGCCCGCACTGCGCCGGGAGCGGCTCGCACTGGCCGCGCATCGCGGGACGCTGCTCGCCGGCGGTGCGGCCGTGGTGGTCTATCCGCTGGCGTTCTACAGCTCGATGCATCTCGCGGGGGTCGCGATCGGCACCGTGGTCTCGCTCGGCTCGGCTCCCCTGGCCTCCGGGCTGCTGGAGCGGGTGGTGGAGCGGCGACGGCTGAGCATCTGGTGGATGCTCGCGGCGGCGCTCGGCATCGCGGGCAGCGCGGTGCTGTGCCTGGCGACGGCGCACGGGGCGCCGAGCGCGGCGAGGGCGACGCTCGCGGGCGTCGCCCTCGGACTGCTCGCCGGCGCCGCCTACGCGCTGTACTCGTGGAGCGCGCACCGGCTCATGCGGCGCGGCATCGGGCGCGCGGCGGCGATGGGGGCGGTCTTCGGGCTGGGCGGCCTCGCCCTGATGCCCGTGCTGCTGGCCACCGGGGCGCCCCTGCTCGCGTCCGGGCAGTCCTTCGCGGTCGGCGCGTACATGGCCCTGGTCCCGATGTTCCTGGGCTACCTGCTGTTCGGGTACGGCCTCTCGCGGATCTCCCCGAGCAGCGCCACCACGCTCACGCTCGCCGAACCCGCCGTGGCCGCCGTCCTGGCGGTGCTGGTGGTCGGCGAGCGCCTGCCCGGTGCGGCCTGGGCGGGGCTGGCGGGCATCGGCGCCTCGCTGCTGCTGCTCGCCCTCGCGCCGACGACGCTCCCGCGGTCGGCCTCCTCGCCGGCCGACCGCCGTGCCCCGCAGAGCGCTCCCGCTGCAGCAGAGGCTCACCTCCGGCGCGGGCCCGGCCGCGCCCAGGCGGGCTCCGGGGCCCCGTGCCGGACCGTCCCTGCCCCGACGGCGAGGAGGAGGAAGTGACCGGCGGAGCACGCAGGAGTCACGGAGCCGGGCCGGATGCTGGGACCATGTCGCACGGCCACCGGGACCTGCCCTCCGGCTTCGCGATGTCCGAGGATCTCGCCATGCTGAGGGAGGTGAACCGCGTCGGTCAGCTCCGGAGGGCAGGATGACGGCATGGAGTCCACTCCCGCCGAACCCGACCCCGCGATGACCGAGACGATCCGCGCCGAGTTCTCCCGCCGCCGGGCCTCCGGGGCCGATGACATGACGGCGCTCCACGGCACGGCCGCGACGCTCCGGCTGAGTCTCCAGGACTGCGCCGTGACGCTCGGGCTCGCCGGCGAGCTCGCACGGTCCGGCACCGGGTGGCGGATCGACCGGCCGCAGAGCGGGCCTCCGTCGTTCCACGTCGGGGGATCCCCTCCGTCGGCGCCCTCACCGAGACAGGACGCGGCCCTCCGTCCGGTCCGCGTGCCGCGATCACATCGGCGCACCGGCCGCGTCGATGCGGCCCGCTCCGTTGTCGGTGGTCCGGAGGAACCAGGCATTGGCCTGCGGCATCCAGAAGAAGGCGAGCAGGGCGAGGGAGATGACCGACACCGCCACGGTGCCCCCGCCGCCCGACTCCAGGCCTGCCGCCGTGAGGATGATCGAATAGACGATGCTGAGCACGGTGAGAGCTGTCAGCCCCGCCCGGGCCCATTCGGCTCCCTCGCGGATCTTCAGCGACAGGGTGAGCTGGAGGAGGAGCACGACGAGCGACAGCATCATGGTGGCGACGTAGAACAGGATCACGCCCCACCGGATGTCGCCGAACAGGCTCATCATCCCCGTTCCGACGAGGATGATCGGGTTGAAGAGGATGCCGAGCAGGATCGCGGCGATCGAGAAGACCCACCCGATGATGGCGAGGACGCATCCGATGAGCCACACCCAGTAGCCGATGCGCGCATCCATCGGCATGTGCGCGGTCCTCACGATGCTGCCGATCCCGCCGCGGAAGGACGGGAGGGCGGCGCGGACGGACGTGGGCCATGAGGCGGGCATCCGCACCCGATAGCCCGTGAAGTCGACGTAGGGGTTCTTCTGCCCGGCCGCATCCGGCGCGGGCCCGGCGCTGCCCGTGCCCTGCGCCCGGCCTCGCTGAGGAGGCTCGGGCTGGGACGGCTGGGAGTGCGCCTGCTGCGCGTCGTGGCGTGCAGCCTGGTCGCCGCTGGCCGGGTCGGTGGTCACGTTCATCGTCCTTCTGGATCCGGGAGCATGTGCGCAGGAGGTGCGCCGACCGTGACGGCCGACCGTCCTCACCGCGAAGAAGGCTATCAGCGAACGTGCGGCCTATTCCCAGCTTCCGGGTGCCCGAGCAGGGACGCGAAGCCGACCGCTCACTCCCCCGCCGGGGCGAAGTACAGCGCGTGGTGCCGGGAGCAGCGAGGATTGAAGACGGCCCCGCATCGGGGGCACCGAGGGTCGTGCGGGCTGCGGGTGTACTCCTGGATCGTGAGCTCGCAGCGACACAGACCGCACAGGATCGCCCGCTCGTGACGAGAGGCTGCCGGCCACGGCCGCGAGGGATGGCCGGCGGTCTCCTCGTGGCAGAGGTGACAGGGGTAGAACTCGCCGCAGCAGGCGAAGCGGATCGCGATCACGTCGAGCACCGTCCGGTAGTGGATGCAGCGCGTCTGCGCATCGACCGTCGGCCCGAGCACCGGTGGGCCCTCCGGCCCCGACTGGTGGTCCTGACGCTCCCGGTCCCTCTGAACCGCCCGGTCCTCCCGGCTCATCGCACACCCCGCGCGGCCAGCGCGTCGCCGAGCGCGTCGGCGTGCTTCAGGGCGAGCACGAGGAAGGGCAGCGCGAAGCGGCGCAGGCTGTGCCCGCCGCCGCGAGCCCGCTGCGCCTCGCGCACCTGCCGGGCCAGCCCCGCCAGCACGGGCAGGGTGCTGAGCGCGACGGTGAGGACGAGGGCCGCCCGCCGGTGGTCCAGGCGCAGCAGTGCGAGCGGCCGCAGCGCCCGTTCGAGCGCCTCCAGCAGCGTGCTGACCGGGGTGGTCAGGGCCAGCAGGCCGCACAGCGCCACCGTCGCCGCCACCCGCACCGTGTTCGCCAGCGCCTCCTCCGGCCCGAGGAACAGCAGCTGCCCGGCCGCCGTCACCCCGAGGATCCAGCGCGCCGCGCAGAGCTGGCGGAGCAGCTCGCGCAGCCCCACGCCGGGCACCGCGAAGCAGGCCGCGCACACTATCGCGGTGATCGCGGCGCTCGTGCGGCTCGTGGGCAGCAGGCACAGGCCGAGCACGAGCATCATGAGCAGCACGGACTTCCGTCCCGCCGGCAGGCGGTGCCAGGGCCCGCTGCCGGGCCGGTGCAGGGTCAGCATCGCAGGGTGTCCTCGTAGGCGGCGATGACCTCCTCCGGCGCTCCGGCGTCGACGATCGTGCCGCCGGCGACGTGCACCGCGCTCTCGCAGCGCCTGGCGAGCCCGAGATCGTGCGTGACCAGGAGCAGTCGGGTGTCGACGGCGGCGAAGAGGTGGTCGGCGATGCGGCGGGCGTTGCGCGCGTCGAGGGCGGCTGTCGGCTCGTCGGCGATCACCAGCTCGGGGCGGCGCACGAACGCCCCGCACAGGGCGAGCAGCTGCTTCTGCCCGCCGGAGAGGTCATGGGCGGAGCGGTCCGCGAGCTCGGCCAGGCCGAAGCGCTCCAGCGCCGCGTCCACGCGGCGGGCCGTCTCGGCCCGGGGCAGCTTCTGCGAGCGCAGGGAGAAGGCGACGTCCTCGGCGACGGTGGGCATGATGATCTGCGCGTCCGGGTTGCTGAAGACCACGCAGACGCGCCGGCGCAGCCGGGCAGGCTCACGGGCCGGGTCGAGGCCGAGCACGCGGATCCGTCCTTCGGTGGCCGTGACGAGCCCGCCCGCGAGCCGGGCGAGGGTGGACTTGCCCGAGCCGTTGTCCCCGATCACCGCGATCGTGCGGGCATCGAGCGTGCAGGTCGCTCCGTGCAGCACCTCGGCGTCGCCCAGGCGCACTCCCACCCCGGCGAGGTCCAGGACGTTCATCGCACCACCTCCACGACGGCGGCGATGCCCATGCCCCCGCCGATCGAGGCGGCGGCGAGGCCGAGGGTCCCCGCCGGGGCATCCGCCCTGACCAGGCGGCTGAACAGCCGCACCACGGCGACGGCACCGCTCGCACCCCAGGGGTGGCCGAGGGCGAGGGCCCCGCCGTCGGCGCAGATCCGGGGGTCGTCCTCCGGCAGCCCCAGCCGGTCCAGCACCGCGAGCGACTGCGCGGCGAAGGCCTCGACGATCTCGATCGCGGCGAGGTCCTCGAGGCCCAGGTCCGCTGAGGCCAGGGAGGCGTCGACGGCGGGTGCGGCGCCGATCCCGGGCAGCGCGGGGTCGCAGCCGACCACGGCGTGGGCGCGGATCGCGAGCCCCGGGGCACGGCCCCGCGCGCGCTCCGGGACGAGCAGCACGGCGGCCGCGCCGTCGCTGATCCGGGTGGAGGTCCCGGCGGTGAGGGTGCCGCCCGGGAACAGGGGTGGCAGCCGGGTGAACGGCGGCGCCGAGGCGCGCAGGGAGTCGTCGTCCGTGACCTCGCCCAGCGGCACCAGCTCGGCGTCGAAGCGCCCGGCGCGGCAGGCGGCACGGGCCCGTCGATGGCTGCGCTCGGCGTGCGCGTCCTGGCGTGCCCGCGGGATCCCGTCCGCGGCCGCGAGGGCCTCCGCGGCGCGCGGCATGTCCGGATCGGGCCAGCCCGCCGGGGTGAACGGGGCGCGCTCGTAGGCGGTGCCGTCCCGCCGGCGCTCCGGCGCGGTCGAGGCGCTCTCGACGCCGCCGGCGAGACGAGCATGCTCGCCCCCGGCCTCGAGCGCGCGTGCCGCGTCGAGCACGGCGGCGAGACCGCTGCCGCACTGTCGGTCGACGGTCTGCCCCGGCACGTCCACGCCGAGCCCCGCGGCGAGAGCGGCGATCCGGGCGGGGTTCCCGCCCGGGCCCATGCAGTTGCCGAGCAGCACGTCGGCGAGGGGAGGCTCGGCGCCGAGCGCGGCTGCGGCGTCGTCGCCCACGGCGCGCAGCACCGGCGCGGCCAGCTGCTCGAGGCCGTGACCGGCGAGGGCGCGGCTGCGGGTGCCGAGCGGGGTGCGTCGCGCGGCGACGACGACGGCGCGATCACGCACAGCGCCTCACCTCCCCCGCCCGCATGCGGCGCAGCGCCTCGGCGCGGGCGGGCTTGCCCGTGACGGTGCGGGGCAGCGGGCCCTCGAACCAGAGCCGGGGCCGGTGGGAGGAGGCGAAGCTCGCGCGCGCCATCGTCCGCAGCCGGCGGGCGGTGGGCGGGGCGGCACCGGGCTCCACCTCGATCATCGCGGCGACCAGGGCGCCGATGCCGTCCGCGGGCAGTCCGACCACGAGCGCGTCGGCGATCCCGGGTAGCTCGCGCAGCCCCTCCTCGACCTCGTCCGGGATCACGGTCGCCGAGGCGGTGAGGATCGCGGCGTCCGCGCGGCCGTGCACGGCGAGCACGCCGTCCTGGAGCGTCGCGAGATCGCCGACGGTCATCCACTGCCCGTCCCGGCGCGCCGGGCCCGCGCCGCCGAGGCACGCCAGGGCCGTGAACGGCGAGCGCACCCACAGCTCGCCCGCGCGCACCTCGAGCGCGACCCCGGGGAAGGCGCGGAGCCCATCGCCGGTGTCGACCGCCACGAAGGAGAGCTCGGCGGCGCCGTAGTAGGAGATGACGCGGATCCCGCGCGCCTCCGCCGCGGCGCGCAGGCCGGCCGGGAGGCGGGAGCCGCCGATCAGCGCCGTGCGCAGGTGCGGGAGGTCGTCGGCGGCGAGCGCGGCGCTCAGGGCCTGTGGTGTCCCATGCAGCGCGGTCGCCCGGCAGCGGTCGCCGTCACCGGGCAGGACGGGGCGCGGGCCGCCGGCGAGCGCGTGGGCGAGGGAGAACAGGGTGAGCGACGAGGCGGGCGGCGAGGGCAGCAGGATCCGCTGCGCGGCCTCCGGCTCCGCGATGCCCGGCTGCCCTGGTGGGGCCAGGAGCGCGGAGACGGCCGCGAAGGAGTGTTCCCAGGAGGCGGCGCTGCGCAGCACGATGCGCGGCGATCCGCTCGTGCCCGAGGTCAGGGTCGCCCAGCCGGCCTGCGCCGGGACCGGCGCGGAGGCGGCGAGTTCGCGCACCGCCTTCCACTGGGCCGCCGGCCAGCGATCGTTCCCGACCAGCGGCACGTCCCCGTCGGCGCGCACCGCGCGCAGCCTGTCGAGCAGGCCCTCCCCGGCGCCGCCCAGCACCACGATCCGCGGGGTCATCGCGGCGCGTGCGCGGCGGCGGGGCGGCCGCTCGGCCGACGGGCCGGCTGCCACGTGCGCCGGAAGGCGCGCGGATAGGCGCGCAGCAGTGTGGAGACGACGGCGGTGGTCAGCGCGGCCTTGAGCAGGTCGCCGGGGAGGAAGACCAGGCTCGCCAGGGCGGTCTGCCCGAGCGGGAGCCGGGTCACGAGGCTCTGCACGGGGACGCCGACGGCGTAGATGACGAGGATGCCGCCGAGGATCGAGGCGAGCGCGACCCGGAGCGCGGAGGGCTTGCGCGGCGAGGCATGCACGATCAGCCCGACCGCGAACGCCCCGAGGATCCACCCGAGCATGTACCCGGCCGAGGGGCCGACGAACGCGCCGAGGCCCCCGCGCCCGCCGGCCAGCAGGGGGAGTCCGGCGGCCGTCAGGGCCAGGAACACGACGATCGACAGCGCACCCAGGCGCGGCCCGAGCACGGCGCCGGCGAGCATGACGCCGAAGGTCTGCGCGGTGATGGGCACGGCGCCGAGCACGCTGAAGCTCCCGGGCAGCCCCAGCACCGCCACGAGCGCGGCGAACACCGCGACCCGCGCGACGTCCTGCGCGCCCAGCGACCACGACGGCCCCTCGGCATCGCCTCGCCCGCCGATCCGTTCCCGCTCCTCGAGCGTGCCGTGCCTGTCGGTCCCCTGGTCCATCTGACCACCTCTCTCCTGAACACCGTTCACCTGAACGGTGTTCAACACTATAGTGACCGGATGGCGACCTCAGGAAATCCACGCCGACGGAGCCGTGAGGACGTCGCCGAGATGGCCCTCCAGCTCCTCGACGAGTACGGGCTCCCCGACCTCACGATGCGGAACCTGGCCACGGCGCTCGGCATCCAGCCGAGCGCCCTGTACTGGCACTTCCCGAACAAGCAGGCCCTGCTCGCCGCGGTCAGCGCGAAGATCCTCGCCCCCGTGACACGGCTCGCGGTCGAGGATCTGAGCCCGCGCGAGGCGGTGCGCACGCTCGGGGGGCGGCTGCGCGACTGCCTGCTCGCCTACCGGGACGGCGCCGAGCTCGTCTCCAGCTCCCTCGCCCTCGGACTGGTCGGCTCACCGGTGCGTCCCCCGCTGCTGGAGGTCGCCCGGCGCCACGGCGTGCCGGATGCACTGTCCGAGGTGGCCGCCGAGCTGCTCATCCACTTCACCGTGGGCCGCGTCTTCCACGAGCAGCAGCGCCGCACCGCGGACTCCCTCGGCCTCCTCGAGGGCCCGGACTCCCTGCGTCCCGAAGATGCGTCCGCCGCATCGGCCGACGAGGACGACTTCGCGCGGGCGCTGACGATGATCGCCGACGGGCTCGAGGTCTCGACGACGCGGAGCGCGCGGCCCCGCGGCTGAGGGTCCGCGCGGCGGCCGAGGCCGCTGGACGAACACCTCCTGAGCCTCGTCCTCCACCCCGAAGATCGCGGTCGCCGCCCCTGGCCACGAGACCGGTCTCCACGTGACCGGGACATGACACGTGCTGACGCCTCGTCGGTTCTGCCCACCGTCCGGGGCGGCGGTGGGCAGGGCTCTCGTGGCCCGTCAGACGCTCGCAGGTGAAGGAGCCTCGTCCTCGGCCACCGGACCCTGCACGTCGTAGCGCAGCCATACGCTGCCGTCCTCGAGCGGCTCGACGCTCTTCAGAGAGAATCGGATCGGCACGGGCGCAGAATATCTCTCGTCGGCCTCGAAGAGGGAGCTGGTGCTGTTCTCCCCGTCCGCGGTCGGCATGAGGACCAGGCTGATCTCGTCGCAGAGGCCGTCGCGGATCATCGACCAGTTCAGGGTGGCTCCGCCGCCGAGGATGACCTCGTCGGTGTCGAAGATGTCACCGATCTTGCGCACGGCTTCTGCCATGTCCAGCTGCTCGTCTCCCGCGATGAGGTAGGAGACGCCGACGGACCGCAGATGCGCCTTGAAGGCATCGCTGACCGAGGCGGGGATCAGCTCGACGATGTGGACGTCGGCGTCGAAGTAGCTGAAGGTGCTCCGATCCCAGGCGAGCGTCCCGGACCGGTCGACGGCGAAGTAATGCATCTGGGCATCAGGGTCGGCGATGAAGTCCCCGGCCGGGACCGGCTCGGTCGGTTCCGAGAGCTCGATCTGCGGCGCACCGCCCAGGATCGCCCGGCTCGTCCCGCTTCCGCTGATCCACCCTCGGTGCTTCGTGAAGAAGCGGTTCTCGCCGAGGAAGAGATCGAAGTACAGCTTCTGGGAGCGCATGCCGACCGACGTCGGGTTGGCGATGCCGTCGATCTTCCCGTTGAGCAGCGTGTGCATGTGGCAGATGATCCGTGGGCGGGACATGTCCCTTCCGTCTCCTTGTGCAGCGGATGGTGAATTCTGGTGGCGGCCTCTTGCCGCGAAGCACTGCGCCTCGGTCGATTGTGGCTGATCGCGGGGCAGTGGTCGATGTTCTCGCCGCCGGGTCGCTGCCCTGACCCTGGGCAAGTGACGCCTGCATCATCTGGGGCAGGGCATCGACGCGCTCGATGGCCGTGTCCGCTGTCGGAACGGGGGTGGCGGCGCCGCAGGGGCCGGAGTCCACACCGACCTGCTCCAGGTCGGCCTTGGCACGGCGCATCATCCCTTCAGGTGACGGGCCAGATGCCGACCCGTGAGGCTTCCGTCGGCCGCGGCGATCTGCTCCGGGGTGCCCTCGGCGACGATGCTCCCGCCGGAGGCGCCGCCGCCGGGCCCCATGTCGATCACCCAGTCCGCGTTCGCGATCAGGTCGAGGTCGTGCTCGATGACGAGGACGGTCGCCCCGCTGCCGACGAGCCGGTCCAGGACGTGCACGAGAGTGCGCACGTCCAGGGGGTGCAGGCCGACGCTCGGCTCGTCGAACACGAACACGGCATGGCGCTGGGTGCGGCCCATCTGCCCGGCGAGCTTGAGCCGCTGCGCCTCGCCGCCCGAGAGCGCCGGGGTGTCCTCGCCGAGGGTGAGATAGCCCAGGCCCAGGTCGATCAGCGTCTCGAGCGTGCGGCGGACGGCGGGGATCTCGCCGACGAGCTCGATCGCCTCGGCGACCGTCGCGGCGAGCAGGCCGGGCAGAGCGACGCCCCGGTACAGGATCTCCTCGGCCTCGGGGGCGTAGCGGCCGCCCTCGCAGTCGGGGCAGTCGATGTCGACGTCGGGCAGGAACTGCACGTCGAGCTCGACGCGGCCCGTGCCCTGGCAGCGGGGGCAGCGCAGCGAGCCGGTGTTGTAGGAGAAGTCGCCCATGGTCAGCCCGCGCTCCACGGCGGCGGGCGTGCGGGCGAACTCGCGCCGCAGGGGGTCCAGCACCCCGGAGTAGGTCGCGACGGTCGAGCGGACGTTCACGCCGATCGGCGTGGCGTCGATCCGGTGGACGTGCCGGGCGTCCTCCGCCTCGAGCTCGCGCACGTGCGCGGGGAGGTCGCGGCCCTCGCTCCTCGCGCGCAGCGCGGGCACGAGCGTCTCGAGCACCATGGTGGTCTTGCCCGAGCCCGAGACCCCGGTGACCGCGGTGAGGCGGCCGCGCGGCACGGCGACGTCGAGGGCCCGGACGGTGTGCAGGGGGTCGCTGGCCAGGCGGAGCGCACCGTGCACGAACACCTCCTCCGCCGCGGCACGCTCGCGCACGACGACCTCCTCGCGGCCGTCGAGGAACGGGCCGAGCCGGGAGGCGGGGTCGGCGGTGATCGCGTCGACAGGGCCCTGGGCGATGACGGTGCCGCCGTCCCCGCCCGCTCCGGGTCCGATCTCGAGGATCTCCTCGGCCTCGCGCAGGAGCTGCACGTCGTGGTCGACGACGAGCACGGAGTTCCCGTCGGCGAGCAGGTCGCCGATCAGCTCGAGGAGTCCGTCGATGTTCGCGGGGTGCATGCCGATGCTGGGCTCGTCGAGCACGTAGAGGACACCGGTGGTGCGGTTGCGGACGGCGCGGGCGAGCTGGGCGCGCTGGCGCTCCCCGGTGGAGAGGGTCGAGGCGGCCCGATCCAGGCAGAGGTAGCCGAGGCCGAGGTCGACGAGGCGCTCGGCCATGTGCACGAGCTGCTCGACGAGCCCGCGCGCCATCGGGTGCATCTCGCGCGGGAGGGGGTCGATGACCCGCGGAGCCCAGTCCAGCAGCTCGTCGAGCGTCATCGCGGAGGCTACGGCGAGGTCGCGGCCGTCGATCTCGGGTTCCCGCGCCTCAGGCGAGAGGCGCGTGCCGTGGCAGGCGGGGCAGGTGCGCTCGACGAGGAAGCGGGAGACGCGGGCGAGCCGCTTCTCGTCATGGGCGCGGCGCAGCTCCTCGGTGACGGTCAGGCGGGCGTTGCGGAAGGTGAAGTCGAGGTCGTGGGCGCCCTTCTTCGAGCGGACCGTGATCGCCTTCTTCTCCTCGGGGCCCGAC
The DNA here is from genome assembly GCF_003711805.1 of Brachybacterium sp. EE-P12. Lineage (GTDB taxonomy): Bacteria > Actinomycetota > Actinomycetes > Actinomycetales > Dermabacteraceae > Brachybacterium. The sequence goes on from NZ_QXCP01000009.1 coordinate 130,875, forward strand.
AGGACGATGTCCCGCTCCCAGTCTTCGAGGTCCCGCCAGGGCACGTCGGTGCGCACCCCGAACTCGCGGGCGATGTCCGGCTGCACCTTCCAGCCGAACATGTTCCAGGGCTTGACCGCGCCCTCGTCGAGGGTCTTCGAGGTGTCCGGGACCAGGGCGTCGTCGTCGACCTCGCGCACGATCCCGGTGCCCTCGCAGGTGGGGCACGCGCCCTCGGAGTTGAAGGCGAGAGCCTCCGCGCCGGGTGCATCCACCTCTGCTCCGCACTCCGGGCACGGGTAGGGCTGCTCCGCGGCGACGAGCAGCGAGGGCGGGACCCGATGCCCGTTCGGGCACACATGGGAGGCCAGGCGCGAGTACATCAGGCGCAGCACGTTCAGCAGCTCGGTCGAGGTGCCGAAGGTGGAGCGGACGCTCGGCACGCCGGGTCGCTGGCGCAGCGCGAGCGCGGCCGGGACGTGCACCACCTCGTCCACGTCCGCGCGCGGTGCCTGCGCCATGCGACGACGGGTGTAGGTCGACAGCGCCTCGACATAGCGGCGGGACCCCTCCGCGTAGACGACGCCCATCGCGAGGGAGGACTTCCCGGAGCCGGAGACGCCGGCGAGCGCGACCAGGCGGTCCAGCGGGATGTCGACGTCGACGCCGCGGAGGTTGTGCACGCGCGCGCCGCGCACGGCGATGTGGTCCGGTCGGTGCGGCCTCGGTCTGGTCATGAGGCCACGGTAGTGACCTGCTGCGCGGCATGGCCTCGAGCCCGGTCGTCTTCTCCGACGAGACCGGTCCGCTGCTCAGCGACGTCCTGCCGACGTCACCACCGGGGGCATCACGTCGACGCGGGGTCCTGCGCGTCGGGCTCGGCCCTGAACAGGTCGGCGATCTCCTCCTCGGGGCGGGGAGCGATCGTCTCGTCGCTCTCGAGCTCCGGGATCGGGGTCTCCTCCCCTGGCTTCGGAGCGTGGTCGTGGTCTGCCTTGCGACGGGGTGAGCTCATCCTGATCCCTCCGATGCTGTGTGACCCAGGATACGTCGCGGCCGCGGCCCCGTTGAGCCGCTGCTCCGTCTGTCCCGCGTCTCGGCTCGATCAGGACGCTCAGCGCGTTCTGGACTCCGGGCGACTCAGCGCAGTGCGCGCCTGGCCGCCCTGTTGATCGCGCGCCGTCCGGCACGCTTGCCCACGGCCTCCGGGCCCCGCTTGACGGCCCGGGCGTCCCCGCGGAGACGTCGCAGCTTCAGCAACCAGTTCAGCATCCTCACCCTCCTCGGGAATCGGGGCCCCGACCCTACGCGGCTCGCCGCATCGGCGACACCATCCCAGCGTGTGCGCGGATCAGAAACGGTGCTGCCGTCCTCGACGAGTCAGAGCAGTGCGAGGGTCTCCACGGACTGACCGGTGATCTCGGCGATGAGGTCGAAGTCCTTGTCGACAGCCAGGACCGTCAGCCCTGTCTTCTCCGCTGTCGCTGCGATGAGCAGATCCGGGATCGAGGGAGCTGGATGCTGGCCTCGGTCGGCAAGGAGCATCTGCACCTCGAAGGCACGGTCCTCCATCGCGGGCGTGAGATGCTCGATCGGCATGAGCGACAGCGGTGGCAGCCCGAATGCCTCGCGAGCTGCTTCACCCGAGCGGGCAGAGAAGCCGAGTTCGAGCCGGGTCACGGCCGAAAGACGCAGCAGCCCACGCTCGATGCGCGAGTTCCACTCGGCAATGTCCGCCGCCTTGACCGACGACGCGACCTTCGATCCGGGCCATGACGTGGACATCGTGTGACGCGTAGCCGTAGGGCTGTTGCGGATCCCACTGTCCGAACTCCTTGAGGTACTCGCTGTCGAAGAGCTGTCGAAGCTCACCCAGATCGGCCGCAGTGAGTTCCTGGTGGGCGAGGACCTCGATCGAATGATGCGTCACGCGTCCACATTCCACGGGTCCGCCAGCTCGACGCCGGCGTGTTGGAAGCCCTTCACAGTGCGCGTAGCGCAGGTTGCCCCGTGCGCCAGGCAGATCGCGGCGATCTGGGCGTCGGCCGTACTGACCGGCGCACCTGCTGCCTCACGCGACGCGAGCACCTCCGCGTATCGCTCCGCCGCGTCAGCATCGAATGCGAGCACCGACCGTCTCCCCCGATACGGCGCTACCGCTTCCTCGATCCCGTGCGCCAGCTCGTCTTTACGTCGGCCATCCGGGAGCCTTCGGACACCGACAAGCAACTCCGCGAGAGTGATGGACGCGATCGCGACGTCGCCCGTCAGCGACACGAGCCACTCGACGACACGAGGCTCCGGCGAGGGCCGAAAGATCTCCGAGATGACATTCGTGTCGAGGACGATCATTCGAAGTCCGCCGCCCGTGCGACGTCATCGCGCGTCGGGGTCGGCAGCTCATCGACCCCACCGACGTCCCGCGCCACAGAAAGCAGAGCCATGCCGATGTGCGGCCGTCGAGCGGCCTTCGTCAGGATGTCGCGAACCTCGGCCTCCATGGACCGCCCGTGCTCCTTCGCCTGCGCGGCGAGTTGCTGTTTCACGCGGTCATCGAGACCACGCACGATGATGGATGACATCAGCGCCACCTCCTCCTGCCATCAACCATGATGGCGCTTATTGCTCGGCACGGAAGGCAAGAACGAGACAACGAAGCCCCGCCGATCACGACGATCGACGGGGCCCACGGAGCGGGATCAGATCACATCACACGTTGAACCGGAACTCCACCACGTCCCCGTCGCGCATGACGTACTCCTTGCCCTCCATGCGCACCCAGCCCTTGGCCTTCGCCTCAGCCATCGAGCCGGCCTCCATGAGCTGGTCGAAGGAGACGATCTCGGCCTTGATGAAGCCGCGCTCGAAGTCGGTGTGGATGACGCCGGCGGCCTGCGGGGCGGTGGCGCCCTTGGGGATGGTCCAGGCGCGGGACTCCTTGGGGCCGGCGGTGAGATAGGTCTGCAGGCCGAGGGTGTCGAAGCCGACGCGGGCCAGCTGGTCCAGACCCGACTCCTCCTGGCCGGTGGACTCGAGCATCTCCGCGGCCTCCTCCTCGTCGAGCTCGATCAGCTCGGACTCGAACTTCGCGTCGAGGAAGATCGCCTCCGCGGGGGCGACGAGCTTGCGCAGCGCCTCCTGCGAGGCGGTGTCGGCCAGGCCCTCCTCGTCGGTGTTGAAGACGTAGATGAAGGGCTTGGCGGTCATGAGCTGCAGCTCGCGCACGGCGGCGAGATCGATGCCGGCCCCCTCCGCGCCCTGGTAGAGGGTCTTGCCCGTCTCCAGCAGCGCCTTGGCCTTCACGACGTTCTCGAGCACGGCGGAGTCGATCAGGCCGCGCTTGGTGTCCTTCTCCAGGCGCTGCATCGAGTTCTCGATGGTCTGGAGGTCGGCGAGGATCAGCTCGGTGGTGATGACCTCCATGTCGCCGGAGGGATCGGTCGAGCCGTCCACGCGGGTCACGTCGGGGTCGGTGAAGGCGCGGGTGACCTGGCAGATCGCGTCGGCCTCGCGGATGTTGGCGAGGAACTTGTTCCCCAGGCCCTCGCCCTCGCTCGCGCCCTTGACGATCCCGGCGATGTCCACGAAGGACACCGTCGCCGGCAGCAGCTTCTGGCTGCCGAAGACGGACGCGAGCTGCGCGAGCCGCGGGTCGGGCAGCGGGACCACGCCGATGTTGGGGTCGATCGTCGCGAACGGATAGTTCGCCGCGAGCACCTCGGCGCGGGTCAGGGCGTTGAACAGGGTGGACTTGCCGACGTTGGGCAGCCCGACGATTCCGATAGTAAGAGCCACGGGAGCTGAGTCTACGGGGCCGGGACGTCACGGCGCCTGCCGCCCGCCGTGAGATCGCGGACCCTGCCGCTCGCTCCCCTGCCGGCCGCCCGGTCCCTGCGCCCGCCTCCGTTCCCTATCCCGCGACGAGCCCCGCCGACGCACGGTCGACGGGGCTCGGGATCCGGGCCCGGATCAGTACGCGACGGTGAAGCGGGTGCGGCGGTGGGCCGGGGACTCGATCTCGTCGACCAGTGCGATCGCGAGGTCGGCGCCGGAGAGCTGGGACTCGCCGTTCTCGTCGGTCAGCAGCACGTCGCCGCCCACGCGGTAGGTTCCGGTGCGCTCGCCCGGGGCGAAGCTGCCGAAGCCGCCGGCGGGGCTCACGAAGAACCAGTCGAGCGCCTCGTCCTCGGAGGCGCGCAGGTCCTGCAGCACGGCGTCGAGCACGCGCGGCTCCTCGGCGAACTCCTTCGGGAAGTCGGGGGTGTCCACGAGCTTCGGCCCGCCCTCGGCGACGAGCAGGGAGCCGGCCCCGCCGATCACACCCAGGCGCACGCCCTTCTCGCGGGCGAGGCGACCGACAGTGCCGATGAGGGCGCGGAAGGCCTCGAGGTCGGCCATGTCGCCGCGGGGCGAGAGGGCCGAGACCACCACGTCGGCGCCCTCGAGCGCCTCGGCGAGGAACATCTCGTCGCGCACGTCCCCGGCGCGGTGGGCGACCCCGGCAGGGATCTGCTCGGGGGCGGTGCGACTGAGGGCGAGGACGTCGTGGCCGCGCGCGGCGGCCTCCTGCGCGAGGTGGGATCCGGCATATCCGGTGCCGCCGAGGATGACGATGCGAGCCATGAGCTCTCCTTCCGCACCCGGAGTGGGGTGCTGCTATGACGTTTGTCGAGGATCATTTCCACGATGACTGGTGGACCTGCATACTCACTATAGGTAACCTGCTCTCCATCGGGAAGTAGGCACTTCGCGGTAACCATCCGCGGAACCGATCGTCCACCGCCCTCCCCGTCCGCCGCTCCCGAAGGAGGAACCCCTGATGCAGTCCCTCGCCCCTCTCCCCTACGACCCCTACGCGCGCGAGTGCCCGTCCCGCCGCCTGCTGGACCGCATCGGCGACCGCTGGACGGTGCTGCTGATCACCGCGCTCGAGGACGGTCCGCGCCGTTTCTCCGAGCTGCTGCGCACGGTCGACGGGATCTCCCAGAAGATGCTCACGCAGACCCTGCGCGCCCTCGAGGCCGACGGGCTGGTGCTGCGCACCGTCCACCCCGAGATCCCGCCGCGCGTGGAGTACGAGCTCACGGAGCTGGGTCGTTCGCTGCTCGAGCCGCTCGGCGCGCTGATCAGCTGGGCCACCGAGCACATGGGCGAGGTGCAGACCTCCCGGGACGCCCGGTCCGCCATCGCGTGACCCGTCGTCGGCCGACGGCGTGGCCCGGCGGCGTCCGGCTGCCCGATCCGGCGGCGCCCGGCCGCGCGCCCGTCGCCCGGGGCGTGGCACCGCTCGCCTGTCGCACCCCCGTGATGTGCTGAGGCCATGAGCGGAACCATGATGCTCCTGCTGGGCCTCGTCCTCGGCGCGCTGCTCGGCGCGACGGCGGCCTTCCTCCTCCTGCGCGAGCGGACGCGCACCGCGCTCGAGCAGCGCCGCACCGGCGAGGACTCCGCCGACCGCCTGCTGCGTCTGGCCGACGAGCGCCATGAGCGGGACGTGGCCCGCCGCGACGCCGCCGAGGAGGAGCGGGAGGCGGAGCTGCAGCGCACCCTCGCCCCGCTGACCGCGACCCTGGCCCAGCTGGAGCGGAACCTGGCCCGCTCCGAGGCGGCGCGGGCGGAGGCCGAGGGGGCGCTGCGCAGCCATCTGGGCGAGCTGGGGCGTCGGGCGCAGTCCCTCGAGCAGGGCACCAGCGCGCTCACCGCCGCGCTGCGCGCCCCCACCGCGCGCGGCCGCTGGGGCGAGGTGCAGCTGCGACGGATCGTCGAGGCCGCCGGGATGCTCGAGCACGTGGACTTCTCCGAGCAGCTCGCGGGCACGCGGGCCGACGGGGAGAAGGGCCAGCGCCCCGACCTCGTCGTCCACCTGGCCGGCGAGCGCACCCTCGTCGTCGATGCGAAGGCGCCGATGGACGCCTATCTCGACGCGGTCGAGGAGACCGATCCCGCGCGGGCCCGCACCCGCCGCACCGCCCATGCCCGGGCGCTGCGCCACCACGTGGACCAGATCGCCGGGAAGGCCTACTGGAAGTCGCTCGGGGACACCCCGGAGTTCACGGTGCTGTTCGTGCCGAGCGACGGGGTGCTCGCCGCGGCCCTCGAGTCCGCGCCGGACCTGCTCGAGCACGGCTTCGCGAAGGACGTCGTGATCGCCTCCCCCGCGACGCTGATGGCGCTGCTGCGCACGGTCGCGCACACCTGGCGCACCGACTCGCTGAACCGCGACGCCCGCGAGGTGCTCGAGGCGGGGCGGGAGCTGCACCATCGCCTGGGCACGTTCACCGCGCACCTGGGGAAGGTGGGGCGGTCGCTGGACTCCTCCGTGGCGGCGTTCAACGACGCGGTCGGCTCGCTGCAGTCACGCGTGATGGTCACCGCGCGGCGCTTCGAGGACCTGGGACTGTCGGGCACGTCCCTCGAGGAGGTCGAGCAGCTCACACGCCGCTCCCGCACGCTGGAGGTCCCGGAGATCGCGCAGCTCGCGAACCCGCGCACAGACCCCGCGAAGGACCGTCGCCGCTCCGCGAGCTGATCCGCTCAGACGCGGCTCCGCGCCACCCGCCGCTCGAGCCCGTCGATGATCAACGACAGGCCGAGCCCGAACTCGTCGTCGACCCCGAGGGTGCCCCCGTCGATCACCGGGAGGTCCTCGCCCGACTCCTCGCCGCCCGCCCGAGCATTCGTCGCGAACAGGCCGGCGATGTGCGGGAACCGCTCGGGGGTGATCACCTCGCCGAGCAGCGCCGAGCCCGCCGCGGTCGTGGCGAGCAGCCCTTCGGCGGCCAGGTCCTCCTCGAGCTCCACCATCGAGGCGGCCAGCTGGGAGACCACCAGGATCGTGCCCACTTTCGCCTCCATGTCGAGCTCGAGGTCCGCCAGGACCCCGAGACCCAGATCCGCCGCCCACATCGAGTTGGGCATGAGCACCGAGGACTGGCCGCGCGGGATGCCGAGCACCCAGGGATGGGAGCGGTAGGCGTCGCGCACGAGCTCGGCCCAGGCCCGCAGCCCCTCGCGCCACCCCTCGGGCAGGCGCGCCCGCTCGGGCAGCCTGAGCGCCGCATCCTGCATGAGCAGCAGCAGCTCGTCCTTGCTCGAGACGTAGCGGTACAGCGACATCGTCGTGAAGCCGAGAGATCTCGCCACTGCCTGCATCGTCACGGCGCCGAGTCCCTCTGCGTCGGCGAGCTCGATCCCGGCGGCGACGATCCGCTCATGGCTCAGCCCGCGGCTGGGTCCGCGCTGCGGCGCCTCCTCCATCCCCCACGCGATCATCACCGCGCGGGGCAGTCCCGTTTCGCTCTTCTCGGCCATGGCCCCAGTGTTCCACTCGCGCCGCGGGCCCCGCCCATCGTCCCCGACCCCAGGAACTGTCTATGCAATACACGGTGTATGCCGTACGCTGTCTGCGTCATACACAGTCGACGGGGAGAAGCCCCTCCCGCTCCCAGGAGCCCGCCATGACCGCACCCCCGCCCCTGCTCGAGATCCGCGGCCTGCGGAAGTCCTACGGCACGCGCCCCGTCCTCGACGGGCTCGACCTCGTCCTCCCGCCCGGGATCCACGCCCTGCTGGGCCCGAACGGCGCGGGGAAGACCACGCTGATCAAGATCCTGTCCACGCTGCTCCCGCACGACGGCGGCACGGTGCGCGTGCTGGGCCTGGATCCCCGGCGCGATCGCCGACGCCTGCAGGGACTCCTCTCCCTGACCGGGCAGTTCGCCGCCGTCGACGGCGCACTCACCTGCACCGAGAACCTCGAGATGATCGGTCGGCTGTTCGGACTGCCCGGCTCTCTCGCCCGGACGCGCGCGGCCGAGCAGCTCGAGCGCTTCGAGCTCACCCGCGCCCGCTCGACCCGGGCCGCGACGCTCTCCGGCGGGATGCGCCGCAAGCTCGACATCGCCGCCGGCCTCCTGTCCCGGCCGCGGCTGGTGATCCTCGACGAGCCCACCACGGGGCTGGACACCCGCAGCCGCCAGGTGCTGTGGGAGGAGATCCGCGGCCTCGCCGCCGAGGGCACCTCCGTGCTGCTGACCACGCAGTACCTCGAGGAGGCCGACGCCCTCGCCGAGCAGGTCCACGTCCTGGACCGGGGCCGCATCGTCGCCGGCGGCACCACGCAGGAGCTCAAGGCACTCGTGGGCGGGGCAGTCGTCCGCATCCTCGACCAGGACGGCGCCGTGCTCGAGGAGCTCGCGACCACCGGCACCGCGCCGGACCTCGCCGCACGCCTGGCCGAGGCCGCCCACCGCTTCCCCACGGCGACGGCGAGCATCCACCGACCCACCCTGGACGACGTCTTCCTCCACCTCACCGAGGCCGGCCCGTCGGCCGACCCGGACGGTGCGGCGACCGCACCGTCGGTCGCCCCCGTCCGCGTCTGACCGCATCTGCCCCTACCCCGCCCGACCATCGACCCGGAGGCCCTCATGTCCGCTCTCGCTCCCGCCGCGCCCGCCCTGCACCCCGCCGCATCCGCCGAGCCCCGTGCGGCGAGCTTCCTGACCGGCACGCTCGTGCTGTCCCGCCGCAGCCTGCTCCACTCCTTCCGCGACCCCGAGTCGGTGCTGATGGCCGTGCTGCTGCCGGTGATGATGATGCTGATCTTCGTGTACGTGCTCGGCGGCGCCATGAGCGTCGGCGACGGCGCCCCGTCGCACGGCGAGTACCTCGCCTACGTGCTGCCGGCGATCGCGCTGACCTCCGCGGGGTTCGGGGCCTCGTTCACGGCCGTGGTGGTCAGCAACGACATGACCACCGGGCTGATCGATCGGCTGCGCACCATGCCGTTCCCCGCCGTGACCGTGCTGCTGGGCCATACGGTCGCCTCGCTGGTGCGGAACCTGCTGGCGACCGTGGTGGTGGTGCTGGTGGCGCTGGCCGTCGGCTACCGCACCGACGCCCCGCTCCTGTCGCTGCTGGGCGCCTTCGGGCTCATCGCGCTGTGGATCCTGGTGATCACGGTGGTCTTCGCGACGCTCGGCATGCTCGCCGGCTCCGCCGAGGCCGCGAGCGGCTACGGCTTCATCCTGCTGTTCCTGCCGTACCTCTCCAGCGGCTATGCGCCGGTCGAGACGATGCCGGGCTGGCTGCGCGCCTTCGCCGAGCACCAGCCGATGACCCCGCTGATCGACGCCGCCCGCGCGCTGATGGACGGGCAGGCGGCGGGAGCCGACGCCCTGGTCTCGGTGGTCTGGTGCACGGGTCTCATCACGATCGCGCTCGTGGTCGCGGGGTACGTGTTCCCGCGCCGCACCTCCCGCTGAGCACGGCTCCGAGCGGGGCCGACCCGGGAGCTGCAGCGCGCTCGGGAGGGAGGGCCACCGCCCCTCCACACCGCCGCCTCCTCCACAGCCGCCGGCCCGTCGGCAGGATGTCGGCCCGACGTGGAAGAGTGGACCCATGACGCAGAGGACCCCCCGGCAGGGAGAGGCGGGCAGCACCGCAGCAGGCGCCGACGCACGCGGCACCGTGGCGGCGAGCGCAGGTGCAGCGGGCTCCGGCGCACCGGTCGGCGGCGCGGAGGCCGACGGTGCGGCGTCCCGCGGCGCTCCCGGCCCCGCGGCCCGCCCGCCGCTCGCAGCGACCGCCGCGCAGACCACAGCGGAGAACCCGTGGCCGCTGCGGCAGCTGTCGGTGAAGGTCGGCGAATACATCGCACGGATGTCGCCGCTGTGGGTCGAGGGCGAGATCGTGCAGCTGAACCGCCGCCCCGGCGCCGGGCTGAGCTTCATGACCCTGCGGGACATCGACGTGGACATGTCCTTCTCCGTGCCGGTGCGGGAGCACGTGCTGCGAGCCCTGCCGGTCGAGCCGGTGCCCGGCGCGCGCGTGGTGGTGCATGCGAAGCCCACCTTCTGGACCAAGCGCGGAAGCCTCCAGCTCGAGGCCGACGACATCCGCCCCGTGGGCCTCGGCGAGCTGCTGGCGCGGCTCGAGCAGCTCAAGCGGGTCCTCGCCGCGGAGGGCCTGTTCGCCGCCTCGCGGAAGAAGCCGCTGCCCTTCCTGCCGCGTGTGATCGGGCTGATCTGCGGGCGGGAGTCCGCCGCCGAGCGCGACGTCGTGGTCAACGCCCGACGCCGCTGGCCCGCCGTGCAGTTCGAGATCCGCGAGGTCGCCGTGCAGGGCGCGCGGGCGGTGCGAGAGGTCTCTGCGGCGCTGCGCGAGCTCGACGAGCGCGAGGACGTCGAGGTCATCATCATCTCCCGCGGCGGCGGCTCCCTCGAGGACCTGCTGCCCTTCTCCGACGAGCAGCTCACCCGGCTCGTCGCCGATGCCGCCACCCCGATCGTCTCCGCGATCGGGCACGAGGTGGACACCCCGCTGATCGACCTCGCCGCGGACGTGCGCGCCTCCACCCCCACCGACGCCGCCAAGCGGGTCGTCCCCGACATCCAGGCCGAGCTCGAGCAGCTGGACCTGGGCCGCACCCGCCTGCGCGCCGCGATCCGGGCACGCATCGAACGGGAGCAGTCGGGGCTGGACGCGATGCGCTCCCGGCCCGTGCTCGAGAACCCCGCGAGCATCCTCGCCGGGCGCGCCGACGAGATCCGCTCCCGGATCGCGCTGGCCCGCACCCTGATCGGCTCGCGCCTGGACCGGGCGGCCGACGAGGTCTCCCATCTGGGGCGCCAGGTGCGCTCCCTGAGCCCGCTGGCCACGCTCGAGCGCGGCTACGCCGTGGTGCAGACGGCCGACGGAACGATCGTGCGCAGCCCCGAGGCGAGCAGCGTCGGCGAGGCCCTGTCGGTGCGGGTCGCGGGCGGCCGCTTCGGCGCGCTGCACGTGGACGAGGACCCGTACACCCCGCCCGCGCCCGACGACTCCGATCCGCCGGTTCCGGCCCGGAGCTGACCCCGACCCCGATCCCCGAGGAGCACACCCATGAGCCAGTCCCCTGCCGATTCCCCCTCCGACCAGACGACCCCCGCCGTCACCCCGTCCGAACCCGCCGGCGAGACCCCGCTGCCCGCGGACATCGCCGAGCTCTCCTACGAGGCGGCGCGCGACCAGCTCGTCGAGGTGGTGCGGCGCCTCGAGTCCGGGCAGGGCGGTCTCGAGGACTCGATCGCGCTGTGGGAGCGGGGCGAGATGCTCGCCCGCCGCTGCCAGCAGTGGCTGGACGGCGCGCGGGAACGCCTCGAGGACGCCGTCGCGGCGCGACGCGAGGACGGGACGGACAGCGGCGAGCGCTGAGCCACGCGGCGCGGCGGCTCAGCCGACCGCGGCGAGCGCCTCGCTCATGAGCTGCTCGAGCTCGGCGCGCTCGGCCTCGCCGTGGACGAGCATCCCGTAGCCCTCGCCCTCGCAGGCGATGCCCAGCCGGTCCGCTCCGGAGTCCCCGCCGGTGAGCACCTGGCAGTCGGCGCCGTCGAGGGTCGTCTCCTCGGTGACGCTCGCGCCGGGCAGCTCGGCAGAGAGCATCGGGGCGCTGATCTCGCCGTCCTCGGCGAGGGTGACCAGGGCACCCCCGGGAGAGGTGTACTGCACGGTCCAGGCGGGGCTCTGCCCGTCGGTGAAGCGGGCCGAGCGCACCTCCCACTCCTCCCCCGTCACCGGCACCGCGACCGGGAACTCGGCGACCGCCTGGGCACGCTCCGCGGTCGCGGCGACGTCCACCTCGGAGTTCTCCAGCGGTTCCCGCTCGAGATCGCTGCCCACGCCGAAGAAGCCGATGGCCAGAACGATCACCACCGCCATGGTCAGCACGATCGCCCAGAGGATGTTGCGCAGGACGGTGTTCTGCTTCGTCGGCAGCTGGTACGCGGACTTCGGCCGCTCCACCGGCGGCTCGCTCTCGACGAGGTCGGGGCTCTCCGTGCGGTCGGGGCTCTCGGGCTGGGCATCGTGCATGGGGACATTGTCCCCGCCCACGCCCCAGGCCGCTTCCCGGGGTGAGCCGGGCCACGGCCACGTCGACGCCGAGCGCTGTCGCAGCACCGTCACGGTGCCCGCCGCCCGTCGGCCCCGTGTTCGCCCGTCGGCCCCGTGTTCGCCCCTGCCCAGGAAACCTGCGATGATCGAGAGGTGACCGCGAGAATCCTCATCGCCGGAGAAGCCCTCACCGACATCGTCATCGACGCCGACGGCGGTCGTCGCGAGCACCCCGGCGGCTCCCCCCTGAACGTGGCCGTCGCCCTGGCGCGACTCGGCCACGACGCCCACCTGCTCACCGCCATCGGCGAGGACCCGCGCGGAGACGCGATCCGCGCGCACCTCGACGAGTCCGGTGTGCGCCTCACCCCCGCCTCGGTCCGCCCCGGCCGCACCTCCACCGCCGAGGCCGTCCTGGACGCGAGCGGTGCCGCGACGTACACCTTCGACCTCGCCTGGGACCCGGACCCCGCGGGGATCCCGGAGGGCCTCGACGCCGTCCACACCTCCTCGATCGCGGCCGTCATGGAGCCCGGCGCGTCGACGCTCGCGGAGCTGCTGCGCACCGCCGGTGCCTCCGCGACCATCAGCTACGACCCGAACGCCCGCCCCACCCTCATGGGTGCGCCCGAGGACGTCCGCTCACGGATCGAGGAGAACATCGCCCTGGCCGACGTGGTCAAGGCGTCCGACGAGGACGTGGCCTGGCTGTACGGCACCGACGACCTCGAGGACGTCGTCTCCTCCTGGCGGGGCCTCGGCCCCTCGCTGACGGTCCTGACGCGCGGCGGCGAGGGGGCGGTCGCCTTCTCCGCGAGCGGTCGCGTGCAGGTCGCGCCCACGCAGGTCGAGGTCGTCGACACCGTCGGCGCCGGCGACACGTTCTCCGCCGGGATCCTCGATGCCCTGTCCGACAAGGACCTGCTCGGCGCCGACCGTCGCGAGATGCTCGCCGCGATCACCTCGGACGAGCTCGCCTCCGTGCTGCGCCGTGCCGCCCGCCTCGCCGCGATCACCGTCTCCCGGGCCGGCGCGAACCCGCCCTGGAGCCGAGAGCTCCTCTGACCCTCCCGCCCGCGGAGCAGATCCCGCGAGCGGCCCGCCCGAGTCACCTGCGATCCAGGTGCACCGTCACGAGAGAACGAGAAAGGCCCATCGATGAACCAGTCCACCCCCGCAGCGCCGCAGAGCGACTACCGCATCGAGCACGACACCATGGGAGAGGTGCGCGTGCCCGCCTCGGCCCTGTACCGCGCCCAGACCCAGCGTGCGGTCGAGAACTTCCCGATCTCCGGCCAGGGTCTCGAGCCCGCCCACATCCATGCGCTCGCCCAGGTCAAGAAGGCCGCGGCACGGGCGAACAAGGAGCTCGGGGTGCTGGACGGGGCGATCGCCGACGCGATCGTCGCCGCGGCCGACGCGGTCATCGCCGGCGAGCACGACGAGCAGTTCCCGGTGGACACCTACCAGACCGGCTCGGGCACCAGCTCGAACATGAACATGAACGAGGTCCTCGCGACCCTCGCCACGGACGCGGGCACCGAGACCCACCCCAACGACCACGTCAACTGCTCGCAGTCCAGCAACGACGTATTCCCCACCTCCGTGCACGTCGCCGTCACCGCAGGCGTCGTCGAGCACCTGCTGCCCGCCCTCGCCCACCTCGCCGAGTCCCTCGAGCGGAAGGCCGAGGAGTGGAAGGACGTGGTCAAGTCCGGCCGCACCCACCTCATGGACGCCACCCCCGTCACCCTGGGCCAGGAGTTCGGCGGCTACGCGGCCTCGATCCGCTACGGCATCGAGCGCGTCGAGGCGGCGCTGCCCCGCACCGCGGAGGTCCCTCAGGGCGGCACCGCCGTCGGCACCGGGATCAACACCCCGCTCGGCTTCCCGCAGAAGGTCATCGCGAACCTCGTCGAGCAGACCGGCCTGCCGCTGACCGAGGCGCGCAACCACTTCGAGGCGCAGTCGAACCGCGACGGGCTGGTGGAGATGTCCGGCGCGCTGCGCACGATCGCGGTGTCCCTGACGAAGATCTGCAACGACCTGCGCTGGATGGGCTCCGGCCCGAACACGGGCCTCGGCGAGATCGCGATCCCGGACCTGCAGCCCGGCTCCTCGATCATGCCCGGCAAGGTCAACCCCGTGATCCCGGAGGCCGTGCTCATGGTGTGCGCGAAGGTCGTGGGCAACGACGCGGCGATCGCCTGGGGCGGTGCGCAGGGCGCCTTCGAGCTGAACGTGCAGATCCCGCTGATGGGCACGAGCCTGCTGGAGTCGATCCGCCTGCTCGCCAACGCCTCCACCGTCCTGGCCGACAAGACCGTCGACGGCCTCACCGCCAACGAGGAGAAGGCCCGCTTCTACGCCGAGGCCTCCCCCTCGATCGTCACCCCGCTGAACAAGCTCATCGGCTACGAGTCCGCCGCGAAGATCGCCAAGCACGCCGTCGCCGAGCGCATCTCGGTGCGCGAGGCCGTGATCGCGCTGGGCTTCGTCGAGCGAGGCGAGCTCACCGAGGCCCAGCTGGACGAGGCGCTGGACGTGCTGTCCATGACCGCACCGAAGGCCTGATCGGCGACGTACCGGCCGCGCCGAGCCGGCCCCAGCCTCGATCCCAACGGCCACGAGAGGTCCCTGGTACCGCGCCTGCCTCGGTCAGGGGTGCATGTACTGGCGCTCAGCCCGTATCCGTCCCCGTATACGGGCTTCGATGCTGGCTGAGCGCCACTGGTTGCAAGGAGCCGCGGCCCCGGATCCATGGCAAGGAGCCGCGGCCCCGTGTGCGTGGCCAGGCCCTGACCGGTGAACTTGCCCCGCCTCGCTCGCGCTCATCGACGCGGCGGCTCGAGGTGCTCCCCTCGACGGAGGATGGCCAGCAGCATCTCCCGCGTCTCCTCCCAGCGCACGAAGACCTGCTCCCATGACAGCCGCGTGACTCGGTATCCCCTCGAGGTCAGGTAGAGGTCACGAGAGCGATCCTCGGCGTAGCTGAGCGGGTCGTCGTGGTGCTCGCGGCTGTCGCATTCGATGACCCAGCTCCGTCCCACCAGGAGATCCATCCTCCGTCGGCCGTCCGGGAACAGGACCTGGGGCCTGACCGGGAACTGTCGTGACTCCATCCACCACCGCACCGTGGTCTCCGTCCCGGATTCCGCATCGGCACGGATCCGGGAGAGGGGCCGGCGGATCCGCTGCGGCAGCGCGGCGAGGATCCGGTCCGCCTCGTGCCGGGTAAGTCGCCGCCTGTGCAGTGCGGACTCGAACAGCACCGCCGAGGTCGCCACCGGCAGGCACAGTGCAGCATGTCTGAGCACGAGATCGAGCTCCGGGACGGGATCGTCCGTCGGCCACGAGCGAAGAGCCGGGCCATGCAGGACGAGGTCCTGCTCCTCGGCCAGTGTGATGATCGTGCCGTCCCGGCTCCGCACGGGCTGGGCCTTGGCACCCGACAGTTCGCCGTCGGCGCTCAGGAGGCGCGGTCGGAAGACGTGCGTGCCGGGGTGCGGAGGCGTCCACAGGCCGTGGAGCGAGGCTCCGTCCAGGCAGGTGGGGCGCACGCCGAGCCGCAGCAGTGCGACGATCCCGGGGGGCGCCTCTGCTGTGGCGTACCAGGGCTGGATGCTCGAGACGACACCGTTCCTCAACCACCGTCGGACCACGGCCTGCTCGACGCCCTGCGCGCGGAGGCGCGCCCTGTGCTCGATGCCCTTGATGTGCATGCCTGCGAGGGAAGCACCGATCTTCCTCGGCCCGCCGCGACCGGGCTCCCGCTGTGGACACGGGCCCGCTGTGGAGGAATGGTCGCCTGTCCTGGCACGCCAGCGCTCCTGAGCCCCGAGCGGCCACTGGCCTCCCACGTCCACCGGGCTGTTGCGATCACTGGCGCTCGGCGAGCATCCATCCCCGCATATGCGGCCGGCCGTCGGCACAGCGCCACTCGTTGCAATGCGACCGGGCCGCCGCCGGATCTCGACCCACCACCGGATCTCGACCCGCCACCGACCCCGTTCAGGGGATCGGCTCGTCCAGGACGTGGGTGACGAGCTCCGCGACCTTCGACCGCTCGGAGCGCTGCAGGGTGATGTGGGCGAAGAGGTCCTTCTCCTTGAGCGCCTCGACCACGGAGGCGATCCCGTCGTAGCGGCCGATGCGGAGGTTGTCGCGCTGGGCGACATCGTGGGTGAGGACCACGCGGGAGTTCTGCCCGATGCGGGAGAGCATGGTCAGCAGCACGTTGCGCTCGAGGGACTGGGCCTCGTCGACGATCACGAAGGCGTCGTGGAGGGAGCGGCCACGGATGTGGGTCAGCGGCAGCACCTCGAGCATGCCGCGGGAGAGCACCTCGTCGATGACGTTCTGGGACACCATCGAGCCGAGCGTGTCGAAGACCGCCTGGCCCCAGGGCCCCATCTTCTCGCTCTGATCCCCGGGGAGATAGCCGAGCTCCTGCCCGCCCACGGCGAACAGGGGGCGGAACACCATGATCTTGCGCTGGGTGCGGCGCTCCAGGACGGCTTCGAGACCGGCGCAGAGGGCGAGTGCGCTCTTGCCGGTGCCGGCCCTGCCGCCGAGGGAGACGATGCCGATCGACTCGTCCTGGAGCAGGTCGATCGCGACGCGCTGCTCGGCGGAGCGGCCGGAGACGCCGAACACGGTCTGGTCGCCGTGGACCAGCCGCACCTGCTTGTCGCGGGTGACGCGGCCGAGCGCGGAGCCGCGCGGGCTGGTGAGCGTCAGGCCCGTGTGCACGGGGTGGTGGGCGATCTCGGGCAGCTCGACGGTCTGGCCGTCGTAGAGGTCGGTCATGGTCTGCTCGTCCACGGAGGCGGTGACCATTCCGGTGTAGCCGCGGTCGCGGGCGAGCTCGGCGCGGTACTCCTCGGCGTGGATGCCGGAGGCGCTGGCCTTGATCCGCATCGGCAGGTCCTTCGACACCAGCACCACGTTCTTGCCCTCGAGCTGGAGGTTCTTGGCGACGGCGAGGATGCGGGTGTCGTTGTCGCCGAGCCGGAAGCCGTCGGGGAGGGAGGCGGGGCTCATGTGGTTCAGCTCGACGTGCACGTGGCCGCCGTCCTTGCCGATCGGCAGCGGCACGGAGAGGTTGCCGTGCAGCTCGCGCAGGTCGTCGAGGATGCGCAGCGCCTGGCGGGCGAAGTAGCCGAGGTCGGGATGGTGGCGCTTGGCCTCGAGCTCGGTGACCACCACGATCGGCAGCACGATGTCGTGCTCGGCGAAGCGGTGCAGGGACAGCGGGTCCGACAGCAGCACGGAGGTGTCCAGCACGTAGGTGATCACACCGGTCTCGACCTCGGCGAGCATCTGCTGGGCGGCGCCGGGTCGCAGCGAGGGCACCACCGGCGCTCCGTCGGGGTTCGCGGCGCCGATCGCCTCCGCTCCCCGGTCGTCGCGATGCGGGATGCCGCCGTCGGGCATCGTCTCGCGGGCAGTGGTCGTCTCGTCCATGGGAGCCTCCCGGGTTCGCGCGGATGCCAGGACCATAGCCCTGCCCGCACCCGCTGTCGGGCGAGTCCCGCAGGCGGCGGACACGACGTTCACCCGATCGTCATCGGGAGTTGTGCAGTTCCCGATGTCGCCAGTGTGCCACCGCTCACAGCGCGCGGCAGGGAGGGGGCGAGAGGCAGTCGCGGGAGGGATTGCACGCGGTGGCGCTCAGCCGGCATCCATCCCCGCATACAGCGGCGGATGCTGGCTCAGCGCCGCTCGTCGCACGTGCCCGGGGCTCGCTGGGAGACTCCGGCGGATCCGGGCTCAGGCGACGACGAGGACCGCCTCGCCTCAGGCTCCGAAGCGGCGCTCGCGTCGGCAGTAGTCGCGCAGGGCGCGCAGCAGGTCGATGCGGCGGAACCCGGGCCAGTAGGTCTCGCAGAACCAGAACTCGGAGTGCACCGACTGCCACAGCAGGAAGCCGGAGAGGCGCTGCTCCCCGGAGGTGCGGATGATGAGGTCGGGATCGGGCTGGCCGCGCGTGTAGAGGTGCTCGGCGATCGAGCCGACGCTGATCTCCTCGGCGATCTCGTCCGCGCCCTTGCCCTGTGCGCCGAGATCCCGCACGAGCTCGCGCACGGCGTCGACGATCTCCTCGCGACCGCCGTACCCGATCGCGACGTTCACGGTCAGCCGGGACTCCGGCGGCTTCTCCTGCTGCAGCCGTGCGATGCCGGCGCGCATCTCCTCGGGCAGGGAGTCGGCGCTGCCGGTCAGGCGCACGCAGTAGCCGGCCTCGGTGATCTGCTCGATCACGGAGGTGATGATGCCGTAGAGCGCGCCGAGCTCATCGGGCGGGCGGCGCAGGTTGTCGGTGGAGAGCATCCACACGGTGACCAGGGGGATGCCGAGGTCCTCGCACCAGGAGAGGAACTCGACGATCTTCGCGGCGCCGACGCGGTGTCCCTGCGCCGTGGTCTCCCCCGCCGCCTTCGCCCAGCGGCGGTTGCCGTCGACGATGACTCCGAGATGTTGGGGAAGGTCGAAGGCCTCGAGCTCCTTGCCCAGGCGGCGCTCGTACACGCGGTACAGGAGGCCGTCGTCGTCCATCCTCACCTCCGTCGTTCGCGCCGCTGTCCCGGAGATCCGCTCCGGGGCGCGCCGGGTGCGGCGCGTCCGCCCTCCATTATCGACGACGACGGGGGTGCCGCCCGACGTTCGGCGGGAATCCACACGACTCGGTCACAGCTCCCACCCACCGAACCTACGGCTGCGTAGGTTAACGTGACCCCATGACCCCCGGACAGCCCGAGAAGGCCACCCCGAGCACCGCCGGGCGCTCGCCCCGGACCACCGCCGACGACTCCTCCGCCGTGCGCGCCTCCGCCGAGGACTCCCCCGCCATCTCCCCGACCCTGGAGGACCCGGCGCCGCGGGAGGTCGCCCTCGCCGTCGCCGGCAGCGGCGGCACCACCGAGGTGCGCGACGAGGACCTGCCCACCGCCGAGAACTTCCCGTTCGCGCCGCGCACGCTGACCCGGGCGATGGCGCGCCGCGCGACCCAGCTGGGGCTGCAGCTGCCCAAGCCGCGCCTGCGCGGGATGCTGCACCTGATCGCCTTCCCGACCTCGCTCGTGATCGGGCTGCTGCTCGTCGCTCTCGGCGAGACCGTGACGATCCGCCTGGCCTGCGCGGCCTTCGTGCTGACGGCGGGGATGCTGTTCGGGGTCAGCGCCGTCTACCACCGCGGCACCTGGTCACCGCAGCACGCGATCATCCTGCGCCGCTTCGACCACGCGAACATCTTCCTGATCATCGCGGGGACCTACACGCCGATCGCCGCCGCGCTGCTCGCCCCGCGCCAGGCGCTGACGCTGCTGGCGATCGCCTGGGGCGGGGCGCTGATCGGGGTGTGCTTCCGGATCTTCTGGACCGGTGCGCCAAGGTGGCTGTACGTCCCCGCCTACGTGGCGCTGGGCTGGGTGGCGATGTTCTACATGCCGCAGCTCTTCGCGAGCGGCGGCTGGGCCGTGGTCATCCTGCTGATCGCGGGCGGTCTCGCCTACACCGGCGGTGCGGTGATGTACGCGCTGAAGCGGCCGAACCCCTCGCCGGCCTGGTTCGGGTTCCACGAGCTCTTCCACGCCGGGACGCTGATCGGCTTCGGCTGCCACTTCGCAGCCGTCGCCGTGGCCGTGCTCTGACACAGCGCCCAGGGCCGACGGCTCAGGCGCGGTTGTCGTCGGGCGGCGTGCCGTCGCTCTCCGACGTCCCGTCGCCCTGGACCCCCTCGTCGTCCTGCGCGGCCGCGGCCTCGGCCGCCTCCCTCTCGAGCTCGGCGTGGCGCTCCTCGACCCGGGCCTTGGCCTGGACCCGGCGCACCCGCCGGGTCATGTCGACCAGGAGCAGCACGACGACCACGGCGAGCACGAACACCGCGAAGAAGCCCGGCAGCCCCGGGGAGACGGTGACGGAGGTGAACTCCTCCTCGCCGCCGTCCGAGGGGCTCGGCGCGGCCTGCAGCACGGCGCCGAGGACCGGGAGCATCCCCGCCGCGTTCACGGACGCGCCTCGACGCTCTCGTGGCGCAGCCCCGCGAACAGGTCCCGCTCGGGCAGCTTCACCCCGATGCGGGAGATGTGCAGCTCGTAGTCCTCGGTGCCCCAGGCCGCGATCTCGGCGTCGTGCGAGATGCGGAAGAACGGCCCGTCGGGGTCGACCTGAGTGGCGTGGGCGCGCAGCGCGTCGTCGCGGATCCCGAGATACTCGCGCACGTCGATGCGGGTGGTGAGCAGCCGGTCGTGGCTCTCGTCGTAGCGCTGGAGCATCTGCTCGAGCTCCTCGTTCGGGGCACCCTCGGCGCGCAGGTGACGGCTCACCGCGGAGAAGCGCTGGCGATGGAATCCGTTGATGTAGTAGAGCTTGGCGATCTCCCAGGGCTCGCCGAGCTCGGGGGCGAAGCCCGGGTCCGCCGCGAGGTCGAAGGCGGCCAGCGAGATGCGGTTGACCTGGATGTGGTCGGGGTGCGGGTAGCCGCCGTTCTCGTCGTAGGTCGTCATCACGTGGGGGCGCAGGCGGCGCACCGCCTCGACCAGGGGACGCGCCGCCTCCTCGACGGGGAGGCTCGCGAAGCTGCCCTCGGGCAGGGGCGGCAGCGGGTCGCCCTCGGGAAGACCGGAGTCGACGAAGCCCAGCCACTCGTGGCCGACGCCGAGGATCTCCTGGGCGCGCTGCATCTCGCGGCGGCGGATGCCGGGCAGGGTCGCCGGGGTGATCTCGGGGTCGTCGCGCAGGCGGGGGTTCAGCACGTCGCCGCGCTCGCCGCCGGTCGCGGTGATCACCGTGACCTCGACGCCCTCGCGGGCATACCGCGCGGTCGATCCTGCACCCTTGGACGATTCGTCGTCCGGATGCGCATGGACGGCGATCATCCGCAGGGGCTCATCGGGGGCGGGCAGCTGGACGGTCACGGGACTCCTCGGAGAACGACGGGCGGGGCGCTGCCCCGGTGCGGTGGGCGGGCCCGGACCGGGCGGTCACACCGGGCGGTCCACGAGTCCTGCACCAGCGTCCGATCGTACGCCACCTCGCCTGGACCGCACCGGGGAGCACCCCTGTCCGCGGCGCCGACGTGACCGTCACCTCCCCACGGCGCGGAGGTGACCGGCCCCTCCCGGACACCGGCCCGACTGTCGGCGGGCTCCCCGCCGGCGTCTGCGAGACTGAGCCCATGGACGACGTCAAGGACCTCCACGCGCAGCGCTACGGCGGGCCGATCGTGTCCCCGCGCACCGCGAAGATCCTGGTGGGAGTCGCCGCGGCGGTGTTCCTCGCGGCCGTGGTGGTCATCGGCATGATGATCTCGAGGACCGACGTGCGCTACGAGGTCGTCGCCTACGAGCATCTGGCCGACGACCTGATCGAGGTGGACTACGTGGTCACGATGCCCCCGGGCACCGAGGCGACCTGCCGGATCCAGGCGCTGAACGAGGGACGGGCCCAGGTCGGCTTCGTCGAGACGACCGTGCCGGCGCAGACGGAGCGGCGCACCGCCCACCACGTGGAGATCTCCACGCAGGGCCAGGCGGTCTCGGCCGAGATCGTCGGCTGCACCGTCGGCTGACGGGGCCCGGAGCGGCAGGCACGGATTTCTCCGTGCGCGTAAATCCTCCGACGGTCCCGGGGAACGTGGGAGGTGACGTGTAAGGTTGCCCGAAACCGGCGAACAGCCGGGCATCATCATCACCCGCACACGGGGCGCATGAGGACATGTGCCCCGTGATTCGCGTTTCGGGGGTTCTCGTCCCCGTGCGCATCACCGAGGACGACAGGAGTGAACCCATGAGCAGCCAGCCGAATGGCGCCTGGCTCACCCAGGACGCGTACGACCGCCTGGCCAAGGAGCTCGCCGAGCTCGAGGGCCCGGGCCGCACCGACATCGCCGAGCGCATCGCCGCGGCTCGCGACGAGGGCGACCTCAAGGAGAACGGCGGCTACCACGCCGCACGCGAGGAGCAGGGGAAGATGGAGGCGCGCATCGCCGATCTCCAGCGCCTGCTGAAGAACGCCGTGGTCGGGGAGGCCCCGAAAGATGACGGCGTCGTCGAGCCCGGCATGGTCGTGGCGATCTCGATGGCCGGCAAGGAGCGCACCTTCCTGCTCGGCAACCGCGAGATCGCCGACGGCGACGATCTGGAGGTCTACTCCACCGAGTCGCCGCTGGGCTCCGCGATCCACGGCTCGAAGGTCGGCGACACCGTCGACTACATCGCCCCGAACGGGAAGTCGCTCCCGATCGAGATCCTCCGCGCCAAGCCGTACACGGCCTGAGTCGCACGCCCCGCGGGGCAGGTCCGGGCCCTGTCCCGGACACAGGGACGAGCCCCTCCCGGCGCTGCCGGGAGGGGCTCGTCCCGTTCTGGGGGCCGCCTTCCGAGGAAGCGGATCCCGGGAGGCCGGCTCCCGAGGGCAGGGTCAGTCCCGCTGCTCGTCCTCGCGCGGGCGCGGGGCGGTCTCCTCGACCGACGGGGCGGGCTCCTCGACCGACGGGACGGGCTCCTCGACCGACGGGGCGGGATCACCGCCCGCCGCGGCACCGGCCGACGGGACCGGGCCGTCGTCGTCGGCCGCCGTGTCCGCCGCGTCGGGCGCCGCTCCCTGCGCGCCGACGCTCTCGCGCGCGGGGGTGCCGCGGGTGAGCGCCGCGAAGTGCTCCGCGCTGGCCCGGTCGTGGCCGAGGTCGGGGCTCGGGTCCCGCCCCACCACGTACAGCAGGGTCGCGTTGACGAAGGCGATCAGCGGGATCGCGAACAGCGCACCGGGGATCCCGGCGATCATCGCGCCGGCGGCGACGCCCAGGAACACGCCCAGCGGGTGGATCTCGACGGCCTTGCCCATGAGGAAGGGCTGCAGCACGTTGCCCTCGAGCTGCTGCACGGCCAGCACGATCACGAGCATGATCACCGCGCCGACCCAGCCGTTGAGCACCAGCACCAGCAGCACCGCGATCGCGCCGGAGACGATGGCGCCGACCAGCGGGATGAAGCTGAACAGGAACACGAGCAGCCAGATCGGCACCGCGTAGGAGCCCAGGCTCAGCGCGACCATGCCGATCGCGATGCCGGTCGCGTCGACGGCGGCGACGAGGATCTGGGTGCGCATGTAGGCCGACAGCGCCTTCCAGCCGCGGCGGAACGCCTCATGGGTGGGCACGCGCGCGGCGGGCGGGAGCAGGCCGACGACCCAGCGCCAGATCCCCGACCCGCCGGCGAGCAGGAAGAACAGGGAGAACAGCGCCACGACGAGACCGGTGCCGATGTTGCCGAGCGCGGTGGCGGTGGTGACCGCGCCGGAGACCAGCTGGCCGGAGTACTGCTGGAGCTGCTCGAGCCCCTCCTCGAGAGCGGAGTCGATCATCGGGGTGTCGATCTGGAACGTGCTCTGGACCCAGTCGAGCAGCGCCTGGAAGCCCTGCACGGCACGGCCCTGGATGTCGTCCCACTGCGCGATCAGCTGCCGGCCGGCGAGGGTGAACATCCCCGCGATCACGAGCAGCAGGCCCAGCAGGGCGATGCCGCTGGCCGCTCCGCGTCCCAGCGGCGTGTAGCGGACGATCACCTTGACCACGGGGGTGAGCAGCGAGGCGAGCAGAACGGCGATGAACAGCGGGATCACGATCGTCGTGATCTGCACGAGCCCCCACAGCAGCAGCGCGCCGGCGGCGACGATGAGGAGCAGGCGCCAGGACCACGAGGCGGCCCGGCGCACACCGATCGGGATCTCTCGGACCTCCTGCGCGAGGCCCGGGGCTCCGGGAGCGGGGCGCGATGTCGACATGGGGCTCCTTCCGTACGAGCCACGGTGGCTCACGGGCATCCTAGTCATCGCAGGCTCTCCGCCTGCGCACCGACGAAGGTCGCAGATGCTCCCGCCGAGAGAGGGAGCTTCGCGCACCGGCCGGGCGATAACGTGACCGCATGCACAGCGACGCCCCCCAGCCCTCCTCGGTGCCTGCCCCCTCCCCGCAAGCGAGCCCGGAGCCCGCAGCACGCCCGCTCTCCGGCGCGGCCGCACCCGTCGCCGCCGACGCGTCGGTCCCCGAGTCGACGGCGCTGTCGATCCGCGGCCTGCGCAAGTCCTTCTCCGGCACCGAGGTGGTCCACGCCTTCTCGCTGGACGTCCCGCGCGGCTCCTTCTACGGGATCGTCGGCCCCAACGGCGCCGGCAAGACCACCACCCTCTCGATGGCCACGGGCCTGCTGCGGCCCGACGCCGGCACCGCCCACGTGCTCGGCCACGACATGTGGGCCGAGCCGCAGGCGGCCAAGGCGCGGATGGGGGTCCTCGCCGACGGGCTGCGCACCTTCGACCGGCTCACGGGCCGGGAGCTGCTGACCTACGTCGGCCTGATCCGGGGGATGGAGCCGGCCGTGGTCGAGGAGCGGATGGAGTCGCTGCTGGCCGCTCTCGACCTCGCGGGCGAGGACGGCAAGCTCGTCGTGGACTACTCCGCCGGCATGACCAAGAAGATCCTGCTCGCCTGCGCGCTGCTGCACGCCCCGCGTCTGCTGGTGCTGGACGAGCCGCTCGAGGCCGTCGACCCGGTCTCCGCGCAGGTGATCCGCACGATCCTCACCGCCTACGTCGACGGCGGCGGCACGGTGGTGCTCTCGAGCCATGTCATGGAGCTCGTCGAGGGGCTGTGCAGCCACGTCGCGATCATCGCCGAGGGGCAGCTGATGGCCGACGGCACGCTGGACCAGGTCCGCCAGGGCGGCAGTCTCGTGCAGACCTTCATCGACCTCGTCGGCGGCGGCGACGTCGCGGAGGGGAGCCTGTCGTGGTTGGAGTCCTGAGCACCGAGCACGCCCGCACCGCGGCCGCGCAGGACGTCCGCCACGGCGACATCGAGCGCCGCGCGCTGGTGCGCCTGCAGCTGCGGCTGAAGTGGACGCTGTGGAAGCGGTCCTACCGCAAGAACATCGGCAAGCTCATCGGCACCTCGATCGGGGCGCTGTACGCCCTGGGCGGCCTGGCGGGACTCGTGTTCCTGTTCCTGGGCACGACCCTCTGGGCCGGCGAGGGCGAGCTGTTCCCGCAGATCGTGCGGGGCCTCGGCGCGGTCACCGTGCTGGTGTGGTTCCTGATCCCCGTGTTCGCCTTCGGGCTCGACGACACGCTGGACCCGCGCGCCTTCGCGCTCTTCCCCCGCAGCGCGAAGGAGCTGCAGCCGGGCATGTTCGCGGCGGCGGCGCTGAGCCTGCCGAGCATCTTCACGCTGCTCGCGATCGGGATCGCGACCGCCTTCGAGCTGCTGTGGCTGATCGTGTTCGGGCAGGGTGCGGGCTGGATCGTGCTCGGCGCGCTCGCGCTGATCCCCGCGAATCTCGCCGGGCTCGCCCTGTGCCTGCTGCTGCCGCGCGCCTGGTTCGCGCACTCGGCCTCGCGCACCTCGAGCCGCAAGGGGCGCGAGCTGGGCGGGATCCTCGGCTTCATGGTGATGTTCGGGGCGATCTACGCCTTCTCGCTCACGGCGCAGCGGATCGAGGACCTCGACACCGCGTGGGTGCGCGAGCAGCTGCCGCGCGCGGTGGACGTGCTGGCCTGGACGCCGCTCGGCGCGCTGTTCTCCGTGCCGATGGACCTCGCCGAGGGGCGGGTGCTCACCGCGCTGCTGCGGGCGCTGATCGGCGCGGCGACGATCGTGGTGGTGTGGCTGTGGTGGCGGCGCTCGATCGACCTCTCCCTCACCTCGGCGCTGACCGGCGACGCCTCCTCCGGGCAGGCGAAGGTCTCCCCGCTCGTGCCCCGCTTCGTGCCCGTCGGCCCCTTCGGCGCGGTGATGGGCAAGGCGCTGCGCTACTGGCGGCGCGACACCCGCTATCTCGCGGCGCTCGGCATCTACCCGGTGGTCATCGTGTTCTTCGTGGCGATGGGCTTCATCACCCCCGAGGCGCGGCCGATGATGCTCGGGATGGCCGTGTTCATGTGCGCGATGACGGGTCTCAGCGTCTCGAACGAGTTCGGCTTCGACGGCCCGGCCAGCTGGGTCAACATCGTCACCGGCCTGCCCGCGAGGGCGAACCTGCTGGGCCGCATCGCGGCGATCGCGGTGCTCATGGTGCCCGCCGTCGTGGTCATCACGATCGGCCTGCCGCTGCTGTTCGGGCTGCCGCATCTGATCCCGATGACGCTGCTGGGCGCGCTCGGCGCGATGCTCGCCGGCTGGGGCACCTCGATGGTGGCGGGAGTGATGCTGCCCTACCCGAGCTCACCTCCGGGCACGAACCCGATGAAGGACAAGTCCGCGTCGAGCTCGAACGCGATGCTCTCGATGGGGATCTCGATGGTGGCCGTGTTCGTGCCGATGCTGCTGCCGCTGGGCGTGGGGATCTGGGGCGCGGTCACGGACAGCCTCGTGCTGATCACCGTCGCCGGGGCGCTCGCCCTCGTGATCGGCGTGGTCGTGCTGCTGGTGGGGCTGCGGATCGCCTCGGTGCGGCTGGAGGCCCGTTACCCGGACATCTTCCAGAAGGTGCACGACCACCTCTGAGCGAGGTCCGGTCCGCGCCAGCAGCGTCGGGTCAGGCTGCGGGGCCGCCCGGGGCGTCGAGCTCGCGCTGCATCACGAGCGCGTCGATGCGCCGACCGCGGATGCGGTAGTAGGCGCGACGGCGGCCGATCTCCCGATAGCCCGCAGCGGTGTAGACGGCGCGGGCGCGGGTGTTGTCCTCCCGCACCTCGAGCAGCATCCGCTCCGCGCCGCCGCGTCGGGCCTGCTCCTCGCACCAGGCGAGCAGGGCGCGACCGGTCCCCTGCCCCTCACTCCGCGTGCCGATCGTGTGCAGGTCGGCGATGTCGCCGGCGAGCATGATCCCGGCGTAGCCGAGCAGCGTGCCCTCCTCGACCGCGACGACATAGCGGCGGTCGGGGTGCGCGATCTCCTCGGCGAGCTGGAAGACGGTCCAGGCCTCGTCGGGGAACAGCTCGAGCTCGGCGAACGCGATCTCCTCGACGTCCTCGAGGGTCGCCGGTCGCAAGATCCAGGACCCGCCGGCGATGCCGCTGCCGTCGGCCGTGCTCATCTCAGCGGCCCAGGGCGCTCTTGCGCGCAGTGGGCTTCGCGGCGTCCGGCTCGCGCAGGTACATCGGCTCGGTGCTGGTGAGGTCCTCGCCGCGGGCGGCGAGCTCGGCGGCGGCGCGCAGCAGGTGGCCGGCGTCGACGTGCTCGATCTCGGCGGTCGCGGGCAGCAGCTCGGGATACAGCGCGGTGCCGGAGCCGACCAGCAGGTCGCAGCCGGTCAGCTCGGCGGCGACCTCGGCGGGGGCGTGCACGGCGGGCTCCGCGGTCCGGGTGACCGCGCCGTCCGTCTCCCGTCGGTAGCGGGCGTGGTAGACCTCGCGGCGACGGGCGTCGAGCGCCACGGCGACGGTGACCGGGCCTCGATCGGCCGGCACATCCGCGAGAGCCTGATGGGCCAGGGCGTCCAAGGAGCTCAGTCCATGCAGGGGCAGACCGAGCACGGCGGCGATCGAGCGGGCCGAGATCAGCCCCACGCGCAGCCCGGTGAAGGGGCCCGGGCCGCGGCCGACGACCACGCCGGTCAGCTCCTCGCGCGTCACGCCCGCGGCCTGCAGGGTCTCCTCCACGAGGGCCAGCAGCACCTCGTCGTGGTGGCGGGAGCGAGCGTCGGAGCGGACCGCGAGGATCTCGAGCTCCGCGGCGGGCGCGGACTCGTCGGTGCCGGGCAGCTCTCCGCGCGCGACGGCGACGCTCACGGCGCCGGAGGTGTCGATTCCCAGGAGCATCAGCTCTCCTCCTGCTCGGCGGGGCCGACGGGGTCGGTGGCGGTGGGGACGTCGGACTCGGCCGAAGGATCGGCGGTGCCGTCGGCGGCGGTGACCGCGGCGAGCGCCGCCTCGAGCGCGGCGATCGCGGCCGAGTCCCAGCGGGGTCCGCGCGGGGTGAGACGCAGGGTGCGGGGCTCGTCGGGGTCCAGCGGGTCCTCGACCCGGTCGGGGCGCTCGAGCTCGACCAGCAGCACGGAGTCGGCGAGGTGCTCGACCCGGTCCCTCCCCCATTCCACGACGGTCACGGCCCGGTCCAGGTCCGCCTCGAGATCGAGGTCGTCGATCTCGCCGGTGCCGCCGAGGCGGTAGGCGTCCACGTGCACGAGGTCGGGGCCGCCGGCGAGGTTCGGATGGACCCGCTCGATCACGAAGGTCGGCGAGGCGACGGGGCCGCGCACCCCGAGGCCCTGGCCGAGCCCCTGGGTGAAGGTGGTCTTGCCGGCCCCGAGCGGGCCGTCGAGCACGAGCAGGTCGCCGGGCCGCAGCGCCGCGGCGAGCGCGTGGGCGATCACGCGGGTCCCGTCGGCGTCGCGGGTGTGCAGCTCGAGGGCGCCGTCGCTCTCGCCCGTAGCGCCGGTGCCGGCCGTCCCGGCCCCGGACGCACCGGTGCCGTCGGAGCCCGCGGTCATGCGCGCACCTCGCGGGTGACCCGGCCGGAGACGGAGGTCAGCACCTCGTAGGGGATGGTGTCCGCGGCGCGCGCCCAGTGATCCGCGGTCGGGGCGGTGGGGGCGTCGGGCTCCCCGCCGGCGTCGCCGAAGAGGACCACCTGGTCCCCGGCGCGGGCGTCGCTGTCGGGACCCAGGTCGACCACGATCTGGTCCATGCTGATCCGTCCCACCTGCGGCACGCGCCGGTCACCGCTCTCGGTGCGCACGAGCACCTCGATGCGGTCCGAGGCGGTGCGGTGCAGCCCGTCGGCGTATCCGATGGGGACGAGGCCCAGGGTCGTCGCACGGCTGGTGCGGTGGATGCGGCCGTAGCCGACGCTGTGCCCCTCGGGGACCTCCTTGACCAGCGCGAGCCGGCTCGAGAGAGTCATCGCCGGGCGCAGCGGCACATCGGCGGGCACGGGCGGGTAGCCGTACAGCGCAATGCCGGGGCGGACGATGTCGCGGTGGAGATCGGGGCGGGTCAGCGTCGCGGCGGAGTTCGCCAGGTGCCGCAGCGGGATCGGGCCCGCGACCTCCTCGAGCGCCTCGCAGGCCGAGTCGAACAGCTCCACCTGCTGGTCCGTCGCCGGATCCTCGGGGTAGTCGGCGCTGGTCAGGTGGGTCCAGGCGGCGGTGAGCTGGAGGAAGTCGTCCTCGCGCAGCGCCGTGCCCATCTCCCGGATCTGCCAGGGCATCACACCGTTGCGGCCCATGCCGGTGTCGATCTTGAGGTGGACGCGGGCGCGCCGGTCCGCCTCGCGCGCGGCGGCGGAGACCAGCTGCAGCATCTCCGGGGAGCCGACGGCGACATCGACCCCGGAGGCGAGCACCTCGGGCAGCACGATCCGTGCCGTGTGCGGCTCGTACAGCCAGGTGAGGATCTGCGCGTCGAGGTCCGCGCGGGCCAGCGCGAGGGCGCTCGCGGGGTGGGCGACGCCGAGCCAGGTCGCCCCGCCCTCGATCGCGGCGCGAGCTGCGGTGAGCATGCCGTGCCCGTAGCCGTCGGCCTTGACCACCGCCATCAGCGCCGTCTGCTCCTCGAGGAGTGTCCCCAGCGCCCGCGTGTTCTGGGTGATCGCGGAGGGGTCGATCACCGCCCGGTTGGGCACGTGCCGGGGGTCCTCGGCAGGGATCGGGATGGTCATCGGGCTCCTCGGTTCAGGTCCTGGGCGTCCGCCAGGATAGACCCGATGGTCGCCGGCAGAGAGTCCGCGACCTCGAGCGCGACCAGGGGGTGCCGTCCGTCACCCGAGGCCGCGCGGCCCGCCCGGCCGTGCAGCAGCGCCGCGAGCGCGGCCGCCTCGGGGCCCGGCAGCCCCGCGGCGAGGAGGGTGCCGAGGATCCCGGCGAGCACGTCGCCGGTCCCGGCGGCGGCGAGCTGGGAGGTGGCGTCGTCCTGGGAGCGCAGCGCTCCCCCGTCCCCGGGGGCGACGAGGGTGATCGCGCCCTTCAGCAGCACGGTCGCGCCGGTCGCGGCGGCCAGCGCCCGGGCGAGCTCCGGCGCCGACAGGTCCGGGTCCACGTCGAGCCGCCTGGCGAGGCGTTCGGCCTCCCCGCGGTGCGGGGTGAGGACCACGTCGGGGCCGAAGCGGTGCGCGGGGGTGATCGCCCCGAGGGCGCCGGCGTCGAGCGCCCCGCGGCGCGGCCCCTCCCCCTCGCCGGCGAGCATGGCGACGCCGATCCCGGCACGCGGGTCGTCGGCCGGCAGGCCCGGCCCGATCACGACCGCATGGGTGCGCGCGAGGGTCTCGTCGTCCAGCACGCGACCGCCCGCGCGGCCGGGGCCGACCGGATGGCCGACGGTCTCGGGACGGGCGGCCAGGACCAGGTCGAGCACGCGCTGCGGGGCGAGGCAGCGGACCATGCCCGCCCCCGTGCGGGCGGCGCCGGAGACGGCGAGGACCGCCGCGCCGGGGAACTGCTCGCTGCCGGCGGCGAGGGCGACCACGCCGCGGCTGTACTTGGTGGAGCTGCGGTCCGGGCGCGGGAGCAGGTCGCGCGCATCGGCGAGCTCCAGCCGCTGCACGGCGGGCCGGGCGGGCAGGTGCGGCTGGAGCCCCAGGTCAACGAGGTGCACGGCCCCGGCGAGCTCGGCGCCGCCGGGCAGCAGCAGCCCCGCCTTGACCGCTCCGAAGGTGATCGTCTCCCTCGCCGGCAGCGCTCCGGGCGCGGCCTTCCCGGTGGAGGCGTCGACGAAGCTCGGCAGGTCCGCGGCGAGGACGGGCACGCCGCTGTCCCGCACCGCCTCGAGCAGCTCCTCGAGCTCGGCGGGGACCTCGGGGCGGCCGCCGATGCCGAGGATCGCGTCGATCACGAGGTCCGCCTCGCCCAGCAGGTGCTCGAGCCGCTCCGCGTCGAGCTCGGCGAGGGGGTGGAGGGTCCCGCCGGCGGTCTCGAGCGCCCGGGCGCCCTCCTCGTGGCGGCGCGCAGAGGTGGTGATCGCGTCGGCGGACAGGGAGTTCTCGCGGCGCAGGATTGCCGCGGCATGCAGCCCGTCGCCGCCGTTGGCGCCCGCCCCGGCGAGGACGAGGACCTGCGGCGCGAAGGGGACGGAGCGCAGGTGGTGGGCGGCGCGCTCGGCGAGGGCGGCCGCGGCGCGGAGCATGAGCGGCTCCCCCGCCTCGAGCAGGGGCCGCTCGGCCTCGCGGACGGCCTCGGCGTCGTGCCCTCGCAGCATCAGCGCCTCCCCGCCTGCGCCTCTCGCTCGGCGACGACGATCGCGGTGGCGATCGCGCCGTCGTGCGAGAGGGAGAGGTGGAGGTGGGCGACGTCCTGCTCCTCGGCGGCGCGCAGGGTCGCGCCGCGCAGCCGCAGATGGGGGCGCTGTCCCGTGGCGCGCTCGACGGTGACGTCCTGCCAGGAGAAGTCTCCCGGGGTGCCGAGGGCCTTGCCCACGGCCTCCTTCGCGGCGACCCGGGCGGCGCGCGAGGCCGGTGAGAGCTCCCGCTCCCCGGGGGTC
The DNA here is from genome assembly GCF_003711805.1 of Brachybacterium sp. EE-P12. Lineage (GTDB taxonomy): Bacteria > Actinomycetota > Actinomycetes > Actinomycetales > Dermabacteraceae > Brachybacterium. The sequence continues at coordinate 162,138 of NZ_QXCP01000009.1, forward strand.
AGGAGACGGTCGAGCAGGGCGGGGGTCCGGGCGATCATCGCGTCCAGGCGCGGGATGTCCACCACGTCCACGCCGACGCCGACGACGGTGCCGTCGGCCCGGGGCGCGAACGCCCGGCCGCCGAAGGTGTCGTCGGGGCCGGACGTCGCAGGGGTCGAGAGGGTCACAGTGGCAGTATCACACCCCCGGCCCACCGGCGGGGCGGACCGGGCAGGTCGCCCGCCGCCCCGGCCGGCCGTGCCGGTCACTCGACGGTGACGGACTTCGCGAGGTTGCGGGGCTGGTCCACGTCCAGGCCCTTCGCGGTCGCGAGCTCGCAGGAGAAGATCTGCAGCGGGATCACGGTCAGCAGCGCGGCGAAGAGGGTGCGCGTGGCGGGCACGCGGATCACCTCGTCGGCGTAGGGCAGCACCGCGTCGTCGCCCTCCTCGGCGATCACCAGGGTGCGGGCGCCGCGGGCGCGCACCTCCTGGATGTTGGAGACGACCTTGGAGTGCAGGGAGTGGCGGCCGCGCGGGGAGGGCACGATGACGAACACCGGCTGCCCCTCCTCGACCAGGGCAATCGGGCCGTGCTTGAGCTCGCCGGCGGCGAAGCCCTCCGCGTGGATGTAGGCGATCTCCTTGAGCTTCAGCGCCCCCTCCATCGCGGTGGGATAGCCGACGTGCCGGCCCAGGAAGAGCACGCTGGTGACGTCCTTCATGTCACGGGCGAGCTGCTCGATCTGCGCGGAGCCGTCGAGGACCTGCTGGATCTGCGCGGGGATCTGCTCGAGGTCGTCCATGAGCGCCGCGATCTCGTCGGGGAACAGGTTGCCGCGCACCTGGGCGAGGAAGAGGCCGAGCAGGTAGCTGGCGACGATCTGGCCGAGGTACGCCTTGGTCGAGGCGACCGCGATCTCGGGGCCGACGTGCAGGTACAGCGCCGCGTCGGACTCGCGCGGGATGGTGGAGCCGCGCGTGTTGCACAGCGCGATCACCTTCGCGCCCTGCTCGCGGGCGTGCCGGACCGCCATGAGCGTGTCCATCGTCTCGCCGGACTGGGAGATCGCGACGACCAGGGTCTTCTCGGTGACGACAGGGTCGCGGTAGCGGAACTCGTGGGCGAGCTCGACCTCGGTGGGGATCCGGCACCAGTGCTCGATCGCGTACTTCGCGACGGCGCCGGCATTGGCGGCGGTGCCGCAGGCGATCACCACGATCTTGTCGATGCTGCGCAGCACCGAGGGGTCGATCTGCATCTCGTCGAGTTGGAGGGTGCCGTTCTCGAGCCGGCCGCGGAGGGTGTCGGCGACAGCGTCGGCCTGCTCGTGGATCTCCTTGGCCATGAAGGAGTCGTAGCCGCCCTTCTGCGCGGCGGCGGCGTCCCACTCGATCGTGTAGCGCTTCGCGTCCTCGACCTCGCGGCCCTCGACGTCGATGATCGAGACCGCATCGGGGGTGACGGTGACGATCTGGTCCTGGCCGATCTCGAGCGCCTCCTTGGTGGAGTCGACGAAGGCGGCGACGTCGGAGCCGAGGAAGTTCTCCCCGTCGCCGAGGCCCACCACCAGCGGGGAGTTGCGGCGCGCGGCGACGACGGTGTCCGGGGCGTCGCGGTGGACGGCCAGGAGCGTGAAGGCGCCCTCGAGCAGCGCGGCGGTGCGGCGCATCGCCTCGGTGAGGTCGCCGGTGGCCGCCATCTCGCGGGCGACGAGATGGGCGGCGGCCTCGGAGTCGGTCTCGGAGGCGAAGGCGAAGCCGTCGGCCTCGAGCTCGCCGCGCAGCGCGGCGAAGTTCTCGATGATGCCGTTGTGGACCAGCGCCAGCTCGCCGTCGCGTCCGCCCAGGTGGGGGTGGGCGTTGGTGTCGGTGGGGCCGCCATGGGTGGCCCAGCGGGTGTGCGCGATGGCGACCTGCCCGGTGGACTCCGAGGCGTCCTCGAGGGCGCCGCGGAGGTTCGCGAGCTTGCCGGCGCGCTTGGTCACGCGCACCGCGCCCTCGTCGAGGACGGCGACGCCCGCGGAGTCGTAGCCGCGGTACTCGAGGCGGGCGAGGCCCTGGAGGGCCACGTCCACGGGACGGGAGGAGGGGGCTGCGGCGCGAGGGCCTGCGTATCCGACGATTCCACACATGGCGCTCACGCTAGCGATCGCGTCCTCCGATTCCGCCGCCCGCGCCGGATCCGTGCGAGGCCTTCCTCACCTTCGCTCCCCGCCGCGCGCGGCCGTGGCCGAGCGTGCTCACGACCGATCAGATATGAGCATCGCGCCCTGCGCGGTGCTGACCGGGGCGCAGCCGGGAGGGCGGCGATGCACCGCTGCACGGCGCGGGCTCGAAATGCTGGAAGAATCTCCTGCATGAAGGCAGCAGCGGCGCACGCCACGGTCACCCCGTTCGAGGAGATCTCCCGAGAGGACTGGGCGCGGCTGTCACGGCAGACGCCGCTGCCGCTGTCCGAGGAGGACGTGGACCGGCTGCGCGGCCTCGGCGACCGGCTGGACCTCTCGGAGGTCGACGCCGTCTACCGGCCGATCTCCCGCCTGCTGAACATCCAGGTCGCGGCCGCGCAGTCGCTGCGTCGGGCGCGGGAGGAGTTCCTCGACCAGCACCAGCAGCGCACCCCGTACATCATCGGCGTGGCCGGCTCGGTGGCTGTCGGCAAGTCCACCACGGCCCGTCTGCTGCGCGAGCTGATGGCGCGCTGGCCCGACACCCCGCGGGTCCAGCTGGTGACCACCGACGGCTTCCTGTACCCCAACCACGTGCTCGAATCGCGCGGGATCATGCAGCGCAAGGGCTTCCCCGAGAGCTACGACCGCCGCCGCCTGCTGCGCTTCGTCGCGGACGTCAAGGCCGGCCACGAGCGGGTCGAGGCCCCGGTGTACTCGCACCTGACCTACGACATCCTCGAGGACGAGAAGGTGGTCGTCGAGCGTCCCGACGTGCTGATCGTCGAGGGCCTGAACGTGCTCCAGCCCGCCCGCCCCCGCCGCGACGGACGGCTGGGGATGGCGGTCTCGGACTTCTTCGACTTCTCGGTCTACGTCGACGCCCGGGTCGAGGACGTCCAGCGCTGGTACGTGGACCGCTTCCTGCAGCTGCGCAGGACCGCCTTCTCCGACCCGCGCTCCTACTTCCGCCGCTACGCCGATCTCACCGATGACGAGGCCGTGCAGACGGCTCTCGGGATCTGGCGCAGCATCAACGGACCGAACCTCACCGAGAACGTGGTCCCCACCCGCGGCCGCGCCGACCTCGTGCTGCGCAAGGACGGGAAGCACCGCGTCCACTCGGTGCTGCTGCGCAAGGTCTGAGCCCGGGCCCGCCTCTCCCCCGGACCCATCTCCACCTCGGGCCCGCCTCTCCCCCGGCCCCATCTCCACCCCGGGGCCACCTCTACCCCGGGGCCCGTCGTTCCGGATCCCTTCCGACAGACGGCGAGTGCTGCATCTGGACCGGTATTCGCACGGAATACAGGTCCAGATGCAGCACTCGCCGACGGGCCGGGCGGCCGGGCCGCCTCGGCCGAGGATCCGCGGCTCAGAGCCCGACGCGCTCGCGCACGACGACCGCCAGGCGCTCGGCGACCTCGCTCGCCTGCTCGTCCGTCGGCGCCTCGACCATCACGCGCACCACGGGCTCGGTGCCGGAGGGGCGCAGCAGCACACGGCCGGTCTCCCCCAGCTCCGCCTCCGCCGCGGCGATCGCGTCGGTGACGCCGCGGTCGATGGTGGCCTTGGCCTTGTCGACGTCCTTGACGTTGATCAGCGCCTGCGGGAGGCGGGTCATGACGGCCTTGAGCTCGCGGGCGGTGCGGCCGGTCTCGGCGATGCGCTGCAGGAGGTGGAGGGCGGTGAGCTCGCCGTCGCCGGTGGTGGCGTGCTCGGCGAGGATCACGTGCCCGGACTGCTCGCCGCCCAGGGAGAAGCCGCCGAGGTTCATCTCCTCGAGCACGTAGCGGTCGCCGACCCCGGTCTGGCCCAGCACGATCCCGTGCTCCTTCATCGCGAGCTTGAGACCGAGGTTGCTCATCACCGTCACGACCAGGGTGTCCTCATGGAGCTTGCCGCGCTCCTTGAGATCCAGGGCCAGGATCGCCATGATCTGGTCGCCGTCGATGATCTCCCCGTCGGCGTCCACGGCCAGGCAGCGGTCCGCGTCGCCGTCGAAGGCCACGCCGATGTCGGCGCCGTGCTCCCGCACCGCGGCCTGCAGCGGCTCGAGGTGGGTGGAGCCGACGCCGTCGTTGATCAGCCCGCCGTCCGTGCCGTCGCCGATCACGTGCACTCGCGCGCCGGCGCGGCGCAGCGCCTCGGGGCCGGAGAGCGAGGCGGCGCCGTTGGCGCAGTCGGCGACCACGGTCAGGCCCTCGAGGGAGCGGTCCAGCGTGCCGACGAGGTGGGTCACGTACTCCTCGATCGCGCCCTCGTAGCGGCTGATGGTGCCGACGTCGGTGCCCTGCGGGCGGTCCCACTGCTCGCCCAGGCGGGCCTCGATCGCGTCCTCGACCTCGTCGGGCAGCTTGGTGCCGCCGCGGGCGAAGAACTTGATGCCGTTGTCGGGGGCGGGGTTGTGGGAGGCGGAGATCATCACGCCGAGGTCCGCGCCGGTGGACTGGACGAGATGGGCGAGGCCCGGAGTGGGCAGCACCTCGGCGTCGAGCACGTCCACGCCCGCGGAGGCGAGCCCGGCGCTGACCGCGGCGGCGAGGAAGTGGCCCGAGGGACGGGTGTCGCGGGCGACGATGGCGCGCGGCCGGGTGCCGCCGAAGGCGCCGAGGGTGCCCAGCACGTGCGCCGCCCCCACGGACAGCTCGACCGCGAGCTCCGCGGTGATGTCGTCGTTGGCGCGTCCGCGCACTCCGTCGGTGCCGAAGAGTCGAGCCACGGGGTTCTCCTTGGAAGGGTCGGTGGTGGTGCTGCTCCCGCTGCGCGGCCGACGGGGAGCGTCGGCCCCCGCGCGCCGGGAGGACGTTGTGAGACTACCCGCCGCGGGCGTTCGATCCGTCGCGATCCCTCGTGCGCGGGACGCGTCGCGGGTTACGTTGGCGGGATGTCCGGATCGGTCCTGCTCCCCCGCCTGCTGCCCTCGGCGATCAGCCACCATGTGGGAGATCGCACGGCGGGCAGGAGCCTCGCCTCGGCGCGCGGCGGGAGCGTCGGCGAGGTGCACTGGGACGAGGCGAGCTCCACGGTCTCCGCACCGGTGACGGACGCCGACGGCGTCGAGCACCGCGCCGAGGCGGTCCTCGTCGAGTACGAGGAGGACGCCGTCTCGCGCCGCTTCCAGGCGCCGGGGCCGGGCGGGCTGTGGCGGCCGCGCTCCTCGCTCTGCGACTGCGAGGTGGGCGAGGCGTGCCTGCATGTCGGCGCGCTGCTGTACCGGACGAACGACCTCGCCGTCCGCGCTGCGAAGGAGGACCCGCCCGCGGAGTGGCGCTCGGTGCTGCGGCCCCTGCTCGGCCGCGGCACGGTCGCGGAGCGGTCCGGGACCGCGGTCGCGAAGCCGCTCGCGCTGCGGGTCGATCTCGAGGCGGCGACCTCGTCGGCCGGCTCCTCCCGCCATCATCGGGAGGTCGCGACCGCCGCGCACCTGGCCTCCGGGGCGGAGCTGTGGCTGGGGCTGCGCCCGGTCACGCGCGGCCGCAAGGGGCTGTGGATCAAGGGGGACCTCTCCTGGCGCAGCTTCGAGTTCCGCCGGGCCGGGCGGGAGTACGACCAGGCGCAGGGCGAGGCGCTCACACGGATCTTCGCGGCGGCGTCCGTGGAGCGCTCCTACACCTCCGGCGCGGTGGACCACCTGTGGCTGAACTCGATCACCTCGCCGCTGCTGTGGCAGGCCCTCGCCCATGCGCTGGACGCCGGGATCGAGCTGCTGCCCGGCAGCGGGCTCGCCTCGATCCAGCTCGCCGGCGCCGGGCAGGCGGGACTCGACGTGCGCGGGCTCGAGGGCGGGGACCTGGTGGTCGCGCCGCGGCTCGGGATCGCCGGGGCGGCCGACGACGGACCGGCGGGGGCGCCGGAGGAGGAGTCCGACGACCTGCCCGAGGACGCCCCGCGCCGCACGGTGCGCCTGCTCGGCGCGGCCGGGGTGCTCGAGGCGGCGCCGGCGGGCGAGGAGCTGCTCGCCGGCCGGATCGCCCCGCTGCCCGCCGCCGTCCCCCGGGATCTGCGCACCCTCCTGCACCGTCGGCGGGGGCTGACGATCCCCGCCGCGGACCGCGAGACCTTCCTCGAGGTCGCCTATCCGCGGCTGCGCGCGCTCAGCACGGTCACGAGCACGGACGGCAGCGTGGCGCTGCCCGCCGCGCGCCGCCCCACCCTGCACCTCGAGGCCGCCTATGCCGACGGGGACCGGCTCTCGCTGCGCTGGTCCTGGCGCTATCACGACCCCGAGCGCCGCCTGCCGATCGACCAGCGCCAGGGTGCCCGACGCGACATGGAGCACGAGGACGAGGTGATCGCCGAGGCGATGACCCTGTGGCCGCATCACCCTTCCGACGCCGCGCAGCTGCTCAGCGGCGTGGACACGGCCGAGTTCACCGCGCACGTGCTGGATGCGCTGGACGGCCTGGACCATGTGGAGGTCGAGGTCACCGGCACCCGCCACGCCTATCGCGAGCTCGACGGCGCGCCGCAGGTGCGCATCACCCAGCACGCCTCCCCCGGCAAGAACGACTGGTTCGACCTCGGCTTCGACATCACGATCGAGGGCCGGCAGATCCCCTTCCCGAGCCTGTTCGTGGCGCTCGCGCGCGGCCGGGACAAGCTGCTGATGCCGGACAAGACCTACTTCTCCCTGGACCATCCGGCCTTCGACGCGCTGCGCGAGCTGATCCGCGAGGGCGAGGCGCTCGCGGAGTGGGAGCCGGAGGTGCAGCGGATCTCGACGTTTCAGGTCGACATGTGGGACGAGCTCGCCGAGATCGCGGACCAGGCCGAGGCGAGCGCGGAATGGACCGCGAGCGTCGGCCTGCTGCGCTCCCTCGAGGACCGTCCCGTGCCGTCCCTGCCCGCCGGGCTGCACGCGGACCTGCGGCCCTATCAGCGCGAGGGCTTCACCTGGCTCTCGCTGTTGTGGGACCAGGGCCTCGGCGGGGTGCTCGCCGACGACATGGGTCTGGGCAAGACGGTGCAGACCCTCGCCCTGATCGCGCACGCGCGCGAGCAGTCCCCGGTCGCGCCGCCGTTCCTGGTCGTCGCGCCCGCCTCGGTGCTGCCGGTGTGGCGGCGGGAGGCCGAGCGCTTCGCCCCGGACCTGCGGGTGCGGGTGCTCGAGGGGACCTCGTCAGCCCGCGGCGGGCACGGCGAGGAGGACCTCGAGGGCGTGGACCTGGTGGTGACCAGCTATGCGGTGCTGCGCCTGGACGAGGAGCTCTTCGCCTCCCGCCGCTTCCAGGGCTTCGTGCTCGACGAGGCGCAGTTCGTGAAGAACCGCCGTTCCCGCACCCACCTCGCCGCGAAGCGGGTACGCGCGGGCATGCGCCTGGCGATCACGGGCACCCCGATGGAGAACTCCCTGGACGACCTGTGGGCGATCATGGACCTCGTCGCGCCCGGCCTGCTGGGCTCCGCGATCGGGTTCCGCCGGCGCTACACGCTGCCGATCGCCTCCGGCGAGGCGCCGGGACGGATGGAGCAGCTGCGCCGGCGCGTCCGCCCCTTCCTGCTGCGCCGCACCAAGGAGCTCGTCGCGAAGGAGCTGCCGGAGAGGCACGAGGAGGTGCTCACGGTGACGCTCTCGCCGGAGCACCGCGCGGTCTACGACTCGGTGCTGCAGCGCGAGCGCAAGAAGGTGCTGGGCCTGATCGACACGGATCTGGACCGCTCGCGCTTCATCGTCTTCCGCTCCCTGACGCTGCTGCGGATGCTGGCGCTGGATCCCTCGCTCGTGGATCCCGAGGAGTACTCCGACGTGCCGAGCTCGAAGCTCGAGGCGCTCTTCGACCGGCTCGAGGAGGTCATCGGCGACGGGCACCGGGTGCTGCTGTTCAGCCAGTTCACGACCTATCTGGACCGTGTCGCCGCGGAGCTCTCCGCGCGCGGGATCGGCTTCGCGCACCTGGACGGCTCGACCAGGGACCGCGACGCCGCCGTCAGCGGTTTCCGCGACGGGGACGCGCCGGTGTTCCTGATATCCCTGAAGGCGGGCGGCTTCGGCCTGACCCTCACCGAGGCGGACTACGTGTTCCTGCTGGATCCGTGGTGGAACCCGGCGGCGGAGAACCAGGCCGTGGACCGCGCCCACCGCATCGGCCAGGACCGGCAGGTGATGGTCTACCGGATGATCGCGGAGGACACGATCGAGGAGAAGGTCCTCGCCCTCCAGCGCCGCAAGGCCGAGCTGTTCGACGCCCTCACCGACGGCGGGGAGGCGTTCCGCTCCGCCGTCACCGCCGAGGACCTGCGCGAGCTGCTGAGCTGAAGCCTGCTGGGCGAGGCGCGGAGCGGTGGTCGACTGCTGGCGGATGGCGTCCCGGTACGACGATATATCCGTACGAGGACGCTATCGCTATCCGCCAGCACCTGACCATCGCCCCGCCACGCTCCCGCGCCAGACCGGCTCAGCGGCCCCGTGCTCGGGCACGTCCTGCTCGATCGTGTGTCCGTCCAGCAGCAGCGGGGGCGGCACCGCCTCGAGCCTCTGCTCCGTCCCGCGGGCGACCACGCGCACCCGCGGCACGGACGGCCCCGCGGCCTCCACCGCCGGCCCCACGACGTCGTCGGAGGCGGGCGGCCCGGCGGCGAGCAGGGTCCGTGCGGCACCGAGGAGGCTCGCCCGCACGGTGACGGCGCGGCCTGAGGCGAGCGCCCCGATCACGTGCGCGGCGATCCGGTGCCCGGTCGCGTGGTCGAGCGCCTGCACCGGCAGCGCCCCGGGCCGCTCGGCGCTCCCGCAGCGCACCGCGATCCCGGTCGCGGCCTGCACGATCGAGTCGAATCCGGGGCGCTGCCCCCAGGGTCCGTGCTCGCCCCAGGCGGAGAGGGAGACGATCACGGCCTGCGGGGCGAGGGCCTCGAGGTCCTCGGTGCCGAGCCCGTGCCGCGCGAGCGCACCGGGGCGGTAGCCGTCCAGGATCACGTCGGCGCTCGCAGCCAGCTCTCGCACCCGGACGGCGTGGTCGGGCCGGCGCAGGTCCATGGCGGCCGAGCGCTTGCCCATTCCGGTGGAGAGGTGCTGGGCGGGGATCTCGGGGCGGTGCGGCGGGTCGATGCGGAGCACGTCGGCGCCCAGGCAGGCGAGCAGCTGGGTGCAGGTGGGGCCGGCGATCACCCGGGTGAGGTCCAGGACCCGAACGCCGTCGAGGGGCAATGCCGGGAACGTCCCGCCCAGGACGTGCAGCGCCGGGCGCGCCCCGCGGTCGACGACCGTGGTCCAGGGCTCCCCGGCGGTCGCGAGATGGTGCGGGTGCATCTGCCACTCCTCGGCGGTGCGGACGGCGACCGCGATCCCGCCTGCCGCGGCGACCTCGTCCTCGATCTGCGCGGCCGGCCGGACGGCGAGGACGCGGTCGAGCCCGTCCCGGTCCCGGATCCCGTAGAGCTCCCGCAGCACCTCGGCATGGTGGGGGTAGTTCCCGTGCAGGCGCACCCAGCCGTCGGCCGCCCTGGCGAAGCCCGACAGCTCCGCCCACGCCTGTGCCGGGACGCCGTCGACGTGCAGGTGCTCGAGGGCGGCGAAGGAGGCGGCGGTGAGCGCGGGGCTCGTCGTGACATGGAGGTCGAGGCCCCGCGCGCGGGTGAGAGCGGCGGCGGCATCGCGGACCTGTTCGACCGCGTCGACGGCGAAGGTCTCGACGTCGAGGGGGCAGGCCCACCAGCGAGCGGAAGGGGCGTCCATCCGTCGGAGCCTACCGGCGTCGACGCCGCCACGACGGGTCGGCGAGGCACTGCCCGCTCGCGACCTGCAGCGTGCCACCTGCCGCCTGCCGGGAGGGGATGGTCATCTGCTGACCATCGCCCTGTCCCGCTCTCGCGCCGGGATCAGCGCGTCAGCGGCTCGTCCTCGTGCTGGGGCTCGGTCTCGAGCATCCGCTCGACCTCGAGCTCGATCGCGCCGGTGATCGTCTCCGGCTCGACGTTGGACTCCCCGGCGACGTCCTGCAGCATCGCCGCGTGCCGGCGGGAGAAGCGCCGCTCGGGATCGGTGCGCAGCGTGAGCAGGGCGCGCATGCGGAAGCGTCGACCGGTCTCCTCCACGATGGTGCCGCGCTCCTTCAGCCACCAGGTGCACACGATGAGGATCATGGCCATGCCGACGTAGCCGATCGCCGGGTAGGCGTAGCTCATGAGGTTGCCGAAGCCGGCGAAGCTCACCGCGTAGCCGAGGAGGCACGCGAGCAGGAACACGGGCCGGTAGTGCTGCGGCCGGCTCGCGGTGAGGCGTCGCCCGAGGGCGTAGAACATCCCGATCGCGGTGTTGTAGATCATCAGGAACACGACGATCACCATGAGCAGCGCGGCGACGGGGTGGATCGACTCGAAGATCCTCAGCATCGGCACCTCGGCACCCTCGGTCTGCGCGCTCGAGAGGTACAGGGTCACGCAGTTCATCAGCAGCAGCACGGAGAACAGCAGCCCGCCCAGGAATCCGCCCAGCCCCGCCTCGCGCGGATCGGGGACCGTCCCGCCGATCACGAGGCACATGGACACCCCGAGCAGCAGCGCCATGCCGGTGTAGTTCAGGCCAGACAGCCACCACGGCCGCACCGGGGAGTCGGCGAGCGTGGCGATCGACTCGAGGCCGGAGAGGTCCCCGGGCAGGGTCGTGAGGGTGTGGACGAAGGCGACGACGACTGCGACGACGATCAGGGGCGTGACCGCGGAGATGATGTTCGAGACCTTGTCGACGTCGAGCAGCCCGGTGACCATCACCAGCAGCGTCATCACGCCCGCGCCGATCCAGGCGGGGATCCCGAACTGCTGGTTCAGCGTCGAGCCGGCACCGGCGAGCATCACGAAGCCGACGGCGAACAGGGTCAGGGTGATCGAGACGTCCAGCGCCCGGGAGACGACGGGATGGGAGACGTGCCGGAACACCATGTTGTGCTCCTCGGCGAGGAAGTAGCTGCCCAGCTGGAGGATCACCACCCCGGCGGCGACCATGAGGACCCCGGCGAGCACGGCGCCCCAGATCCCGATCCGCCCGAAGGAGATGAAGTACTGGATCGCCTCCTGACCGGTCGCGAAGCCGGCGCCGACCAGCAGGCCGACGAATGCCAGGGAGATCTTCACCGAGCGCGCGAGCGACACGCATCCTCCTTCTCATTAGGTGTCCGGGCCACCGGCGCGCTCGACCGCAGTGGGGAGCATCGCGGGCCCGGTGGGCACCCGAGGCAGTGTACTCCTCTCCCGGAGCGCCGCCGGGCGGCCGGCGCCGTGCGCTGCGGCATCGCGCGCCGCGACGCCTCTTCGCACGCCCCCTGAGCGCGACGATGCCCCCGACCCGGAGGTCGAGGGCATCGTGCGCGCGGTGCGTCCGCGGCGGAGCGTGTGCTCCGCGCGGATCGCAGCCGGATCAGCGCTTGGAGTACTGCGGCGCCTTGCGGGCCTTCTTGAGGCCGGCCTTCTTGCGCTCGATGATGCGCGCGTCGCGGCGGAGGAACCCGGCCTTCTTGAGGGTCGGGCGGTTGTGCTCCTCGTCGATCTGGTTCAGCGCGCGGGCCACGCCGAGGCGCACGGCACCGGCCTGACCGGACGGGCCGCCGCCTGCGAGGCGCACGATCACGTCGAAGCGGCCCTGGAGGTCGAGGACCGTGAACGGGTCGTTGACCTCCTGCTGGTGCAGCTTGTTCGGGAAGTAGTCCTCGAGCGAGCGGCCGTTGATGGTCCACTGGCCGGAGCCGGGGACCAGGCGCACGCGGGCGACGGCGCGCTTGCGGCGACCGGTGCCGTAGCCCGGCGCGGTCGCGGACTGGCCGGTGCCGACGACGGCCTCGCCGGTCGACTCGGTGGTGAAGCTCGAGGGCGCCGACTCGTCGGTCACGGACTCGAGGGACTCGGGGGTGGTCTCAGTCACGGTTCTCCTTGGTTCTTCCGTGCGGCAGGGCGGAGTGGCGGGAGCCCCCGCTTACTGCGCCACCTGGTCGATGGTGAAGGGGACGGGCTGCTGAGCGGCGTGCGGGTGCTCGGAACCCGAGTAGATCTTGAGCTTCTTGATCTGCTGATCGGCGAGCTTGTTCTTGGGGAGCATGCCGCGGATGGCCTTCTCCACCGCACGCTCGGGGTTCTTCTCGAGCAGCTCGGAGTAGGGGATGCCGCGGAGGCCGCCGGGGTAGCCGGAGTGGCGGTAGGCGAGCTTCGCCTCACGCTTGTTGCCGGTCAGCGCGACCTTGTCGGCGTTGATGATGATGACGAAGTCGCCCGCATCCACATGGGGTGCGAAGACCGGCTTGTGCTTCCCCCGCAGGAGCTGGGCAGCCTGGGAAGCGAGCCGGCCGAGGACGACATCCGTTGCGTCGATGACGTACCAGGAACGCTCGACATCGCCGGGCTTCGGGGTGAACGTACGCACTCGTGCCTTCTTCTCTCGTGGTGGTGCCAGGGCGGCGGGACGCCGTCCGGGCACGGTTCGAATGGACCGTGGGCACGCTTCCTTCGGGTAAAAGCATGGCCCCTGTGGCTGCACCCGGCCCGCTCCGCTGACGACGCGACGGCGGGCCTGGATGTGGGTGAGATTCCCTTCTCGCGCCGGGCGTGAGAGAACGGCTGCGGAGTCGGGCACACATCAAGGCACAACGACCGCTCATCTTACGGGCCGCGCGGAGCGAGCGTCAACGCGGGAGGGGCCTCGCGGATGTGATCTCCGACCTGTCGCTCGCCGATGCGGTCACTCCCCGACGGCACGGTCCGCGACGGGTGCGTCGGCGGCAGACGCCCGCTGCGCCGGCGCGTCCGCGTCGGCTCCGTCGGGCTCGTCGACCTCGTCCTCGATCGGGAGCGGCGTGCGCAGCGTCCGGGTGCGAGCGGCCCAGGCGGCGAGCTCCTCGTCGGGCGGATAGGCGACATGCTCGAGGGTGAGCCCCTGCGGCGGGCACATCGGCGCGGCGCCGGCCCCGTCGCGGGTGGCGGACTCGCGGGTGCGGGCGGCGAGGACCTCCGCCGGCCAGCTCTCGGGCCGGCGCCCCTCCCCCACCCCGAGCAGCGCGCCGACGAGGGAGCGGACCATGTGGTGGCAGAACGCGTCGGCGACGACGGTCGCGACGATCAGCCCCTCGTCGGCCCGGCCCTCACCGGGCCGCTCCCAGCGCAGCTCGCGCAGCTCCCGCACCGTGGTCGCGCCCTCGCGCGGGCGGCAGTAGGAGAGGAAGTCGTGCTCGCCGAGCAGCGGCTCGCTCGCGCGGGCCATCGCGGCGACGTCGAGCGGCCGACGGTGGCGCAGCACGTCCCGGCGCAGCGGGTCGTGGGCGGCGGGCCCGTCGGAGATCCGGTAGCGGTAGCGGCGCCAGAGCGCCCCGAAGCGGGCGTCGAAGTCCCCGGTCACCTCGCGGACGACGTGGACGACGACGTCGGCCGGCAGCACCCCGGCGAGCCGGGTGACGAGCGCCTCGGCGGGACTGCGGTCGGAGCGGCCGGGGATCGTGGCGAGCACCTCGCGGGGCAGGTCGAGATGGCACACCTGGCCGCGGGCGTGGACGCCGGCGTCGGTGCGGCCGGCGACCGTGACCCTCACGGGCACGCGCGCGATGCGGGCGAGGGCCTGCTCGAGCTCGCCCTGGACGGTGCGCTGGCCGGGCTGGGCGGCCCAGCCGTGGAAGTCGGTGCCGTCGTAGGAGAGGTCCAGGCGCAGCCGGGCGGCGGCGGGTGCGGGGTCCGGGAGCTCTGCGGGCATGCGCTCGATCGTAACGGCGGCGCTCCCTTCCCGCGATCTCCCCGCGATCCGGTCCCGGCCTCCCCGGGCTCCGGACGAGATGCAGGTTGCGAAATCCCTGGTCCCGGCCGCGCGCACCGTCGCCGTCTCCGCCTGCGGGCACCTCGTCGGGGCACGGCCGGCGCTGGGTACGCTGACGCGCGTGAAGATCCTCGTCATCGGCTCCGGAGGCCGCGAGCACGCGATCATCCGTCGCCTCGCCGCCGACCGTCCCGCCCCCGAGCTGCACGCCGCACCCGGCAACCCCGGCATCGCTCAGCTCGCCACCTGCCACGACGTGAGCGTCGGCGACCTCGACGGCCAGGTGCGCCTGGCCGAGCAGCTGCGCCCCGCTCTCGTCGTGATCGGCCCGGAGGCCCCGCTCGTCGCGGGCGCCGCGGATCGTCTGCGCGAGGCGGGGATGACCGTGTTCGGCCCCTCGGCCGCCGCCGCGGTGCTCGAGGGCAGCAAGTCCTGGGCGAAGGAGATCATGGCCGCCGCGGGAGTCCCGACCGCCGCCTCCGTCACGGTCACCGCCGCCGAGGAGCTCGCCGCGGGCCTGGACCGGGTGAACCCGCTGGGCGATGTGCCCTACGTGGTCAAGGCCGACGGCCTCGCCGCCGGAAAGGGCGTCGTGGTCACCGAGGACCGGGACGCCGCCGTGGTGCACGCCGAGGCGGTGCTGACCGCCGGCGGGCAGGTGGTGCTCGAGGAGTATCTCGACGGCCCGGAGGTCTCCCTCTTCTGCGTCAGCGACGGCACCCGCGTGGTGCCCCTCGCCCCCGCCCAGGACTTCAAGCGCGCGCTCGACGACGACGAGGGCCCGAACACCGGCGGCATGGGCGCCTACTCCCCGCTCCCCTGGGCGCCGGAGGGTCTGGTCGACGAGGTGCTCGAGCAGGTCGCGCGCCCGACGATCGCCGAGCTCGCCGACCGCGGCATCCCCTTCGTGGGCGTCCTGTACTGCGGTCTCGCGCTGACCTCCCGCGGCCTGCGCGTGGTGGAGTTCAACGCCCGCTTCGGCGATCCGGAGACCCAGGTGGTCCTCGAGCGCCTCACCTCCCCCTTCGCGCCGCTGCTGCTGGCCGCGGCCCGCGGCGAGCTCGCCGAGGACGAGCAGCTCTCCTGGAGCGAGGACGCGGCGGTCACCGTCGTCGTCGCCTCTGCCGGCTATCCCGCCGCGGCCCGCACGGGCGATCCCATCACAGGGATCCGAGAGTGCGAGAGCCACGGCGCCCACGTCATCCACGCCGGCACCGCCGAGGCCGACGGGGAGCTGGTCAGCGCCGGCGGCCGGGTCCTGTCGATCGTGGCGCGCGGCGCGGACCTCGAGCAGGCCCGCACCCGTGTGCTCGAGGCGACCGCGCTGATCACGCTCGAGGGCAGCCACCACCGCACCGACATCGCCCGCCGCGCCGCCGAGGAGGCCACCCGATGAGCACCCCCGCCGCCCCGCTGACCGAGGCCCCCGAGTTGGAGGGCTGGGACCATGTCGTCTCCGGCAAGGTGCGCGAGCTGTACGTCCCCGCGGGAACGGATCCCCAGGCCGCGCAGGAGGTGCTGGTCGTCGCGACCGACCGCATCAGCGCCTACGACCACTCGCTGCAGCCCGGCATCCCCGACAAGGGCCGTCTGCTCACCGGGATCAGCGTGTTCTGGTTCGAGCAGCTCGCCGATCTCGTCCCGCATCATGTGCTCTCCTCGACCGACGTGCCCCGGGCCGTGGCCGGGCGGGCCCTGCGCTGCCGCGGCCTGGACATGGTGCCGCTGGAGTGCATCGCCCGCGGCTATCTGACCGGCTCGGGCCTGGCCGACTACCGCGCCGGCGGCTCCGTGGGCGGGCACCTGCTGCCCGCCGGGCTGGTCGAGGCCTCGCGCCTGGACCCGGCGCTGTTCACCCCGTCGACGAAGGCCGGTCCGGGCGAGCACGACGAGAACATCACCGTCGCACAGGCCCAGGACCTGCTGGGCACCGAGCTGACCGACGACCTCGAGGCGATGACCCTCGCGATCTACGAGCGGGCCCGGACCATCGCCGGTGAGCGCGGGATCGTGCTGGCGGACACGAAGCTCGAGTTCGGCCGCTCCCGCACCGACGGCACGCTGATGCTCGGCGACGAGGTGCTCACCCCTGACTCCTCCCGCTTCTGGTCCGCGGACACCTACGAGGAGGGCCGCGTCCAGCCGAGCCTGGACAAGCAGTTCGTGCGCGACTGGCTGACCTCCCCCGCCTCCGGCTGGTCGAAGGGCTCGAACACTCCGCCGCCGGAGCTGCCGGCGGAGGTCGTCGCCCAGACCCGCGCCCGCTACGTCGAGGCCTACGAGCGCCTGACCGGCACGACGTTCTGACCGTCACCGGGGCCGGCCCGGTCAGCCTCCGGACCGGCCCCCGCCGCGTCATCCGCTGAGCAGCAGCACCGCGGTGACGGCGAGCACCACTGCGGCCACGAGCGCGGCATCGGCGCGGGTCAGCGGCGCGGTGCGCCACTGCGTCCGCTCGGCCGTGCCCAGGCCCCGGGACTCCAGGGCGAAGGCGATCCGGGCCGAGGAGCGGATCGCGTCGACGAGCAGCGCGAAGGCGCAGCGGAGCATCGCACGGGGCCCGAGCCGGGCCGGGGAACCGTCGGCCGACGGGGGCCGGCGCAGACGATGGGCGCGCGTGATCGTCTCCCAGCGCCGCGGCAGGTCCTCGAGCAGGCGCTGACCGGCCAGGAGCGCGAGGGCGATCCGGGCCGGGAGGCGGGCGTGGTGGCGCAGGCTCGTCATGGTGCGGCCGGGGTCGCTGGCCCGGACCACGGCCACGGCCCCGAGCCCGATCGTCAGCGCCCGCAGGGCGAGCGCGGTGCCCAGCACGATCCCTTCGCTCGTGACCCGCACGGGCAGCTCCGGCCAGGGCTCGTGACCGGGCCGGCTGAGCACGTTGACCATGAACACCCCCGCGGCGAAGAGCACGAACGGCGCCTGGGCGCGGGCCATGGCCAGCGGGCCGATCCGCAGGCCGAGCATCGTCCCGGCCGCCAGCAGCAGGTACAGCGCCAGCAGCGGGACGGGGTCGGTCAGGGCGATGCACACGACGCTCAGCGCCGTCAGCAGGCCGAGCAGCACGGTCGGATCCCTCCGGGCGAGCGGGGCGCGGGGTCGCGGGAGCGGGTCCAGCGCTGTGAGCGGGTGGTCCGTCGCGGAGGGGGCCGGGGTGCGCGGACCCAGCATCGGGCCGGACTCATCGGTGGCGTGCGAGCCGGTCTCCTCCGGTGCGCGCAGGGCGGGCCCTGCCGTCCCTGCCTCGTCCGCCGCCCGCAGCCCGGCTCGGCGCAGCAGCGCCGCATCGGCCAGGAGCTCGTCCGGCGCGAAGGGACCCAGGAGGCGCCCGTCCGCGATGACGACGACCTCGTCCGCCGCCTCGAGGGTGTGCAGGTCGTGGGTGGTCATGACGACGCCGCGTCCCTCGTCGGCGGCCTCCCGCAGCAGGGACAGGACGGTGCCCTGCGCGGCCCGGTCCAGGCCGTAGCCGGGCTCGTCGGCCAGGAGCACCGGCCGGTCCGCGAGGAGCATCGCGCCGAGGGAGAGGCGGCGCTGCTGTCCGCCGGAGAGACGGTACGGGCTCTGCGAGGCCTGGTCCGCGAGGTCGAGACGGCCCAGCATCGTCTCCTGCGCGGCGGCGGTCGCGCCGGAGGCCCCGAGCTCGCCGGCGACCGTGTCGGCGACGAACTGGGACTCGGGGCGCTGGAGCACGAGGCCCGTCCCGGCCCCGTCGAGGGTTCCGGCCCGCAGCGGGTCCAGGCGCGAGAGCGCGCCGAGCAGCGTGGACTTCCCGGCCCCGTTGCGGCCGACGACGGCGAGCAGGCGCCCGGCACGGACGGTGAGGTCGGCGTCGGTGAGCACGTCCCGGCCGGGCGGGCCGAGCCTCGCGCCGCGCAGCCGCAGCAGCTCCTGGCCGGTGGGTGCCGCCGGGTCGGGAGCGGAGCGCTCACATCCGTCGGCCCTCGCTCCGCCCTCGAGCTGCGCCCCGCCGTCGATCTGCTCCTCGATCTCCCTGGGCAGCCAGCTGCCCTGCTCCCGCAGCGCGGGGCCGTGCGCGGTGAGCACCTCGCGCGTCGGCCCGTCGGCGAGGACCCGGCCGGAGCGGTCCAGCGCGATGGTGCGGGCGGGGAGCCCCGCGATCCCGCGCTCCCCCGCCCAGTCGTCCAGGCGGTGCTCGACCAGCAGCAGCGCGCAGCCGGTGCTCTCCACGGCGACGTCGACGGCGCGGCGCACCGCGGCGACCCCGTCGGCGTCGAGCATCGCGGTCGGCTCGTCGAGCAGCAGCAGGCGCGGCCCGGCCGCGATCGCCGCGGCGAGGGAGGCGCGCTGCAGCTGCCCGCCGGAGAGGGTCGCGGCGCTGCGGTGGGCGAGCCCGCCCACGCCGAGCGCCGTGAGCGTCTCGTGGACGCGGGGACCGATCCGCTCCCGGGGCGTGCAGGCGCTCTCGAGCGGGAGGGCGACGTCGTCGGCGATCCGCGGGAGGCACACCCCGTCCACCGGGTCCTGCCCGAGATGGCCGAGCACGGGCGCGGCGGCGAGCACCCCGCCGGCGACCGGGTCGACGTCCCCGGCCAGGCGCACCGAGCCGGTGACCCGGCCACGCTGGTGGGACGGGATCGCCCCGGCGAGTGCGCGCAGCAGGGTCGACTTGCCGGAGCCGGAGGGGCCGAGCAGCAGCACCTGCTCCCCGTCGTGGATCGTCCCGCTCCAGGGGCCGACGCCAGCCCCGGAGCGCAGCACCACCTCGAGCCGGTCGACCACGAGCACCGGGGCGCCGGGACGCGTGCTGATCCTTCCCGCTGCGGCATCCGGCGCCACCGCGGCTCCGGCCCGCTCAGCGGACACGGCGCTCGGGGATGGTCCCGCCGCTCGCGGCGCCGATCGCGAAGTCGGCGAGCACGCCGGTGCGCTCGAGGGCGCGGACGATCACCTTCGCGAGCAGTCCGCCCAGCACGATCCCGGAGAGCACCTGGATGCCCAGGCGGATCGTGAGCAGGTCCTGTCCGTACCAGCCCATCCGGTACGCGGTCCAGAAGAACACCAGGCCCGCGCCGAGCGCGCCCGAGGCGGCGAACACGCCCCAGCCGTAGCGGCGGTAGCGGGTCAGGGCGAAGGGCAGCTCGGAGCCGAGCCCCTGCAGCGCCGCGGAGAGGATCAGCAGGGGGCCTGCGGGGCTGCCGAGGAAGACCACCTCGATGGTCCCGGCGAGCATCTCGGCGAGGATGCCCACGCCGGGCCGGCGCAGGATCGCGATGGCGATCGGGGCGACCAGCAGCCAGGACCCGAACACGAGGTGCTGGGAGAGGTCCCCGGCCGGCCCCATGGCGATCGCGAGCGCGTTCCAGGCCTGCACGAACACCCAGTACAGGAACCCGAACACCACCCCGAGCACCACCACCAGCACCAGCTCGCGCAGGGTCAGCGGGGTGCGTCGGCGGGAGCCGGGCTCCTCCTCCGGGGCGAGGTGCGGGGCGGTCATCGGATCGCCTCCTCGTCGTCCGCGCCCGCCCGCTCGCGCAGCTCGTGGGAGGGGCTGTTCAGCGAGAGCGTCAGGTGGCTGGTGACGTGCTGGACGCCGCGGCCGACGAACAGCCAGCCCCCGAGCGCCGTCGCGATCACGTCCCCGAGATCGCCCTCGAGCCGGGTGACGAAGTGCTCGGAGCCGCGGAAGGTGCCGAGCTGCCGGGCATGGTCGATCGCGGCGTGGATGTCGCGCATGTGATCGGGGGCGGTGCCGTCGACGGCCACCTCGTCGGCCAGCGGGTACACCGCCCACTCGGCGCTCGCGAAGCGTCCGGTGCGGCGCGGTGCGGGCACCGCGGCGCTGCGGGGGCCGGCGCCGCCGGGCAGCTCGCACACGACCTCGCCGGGGCAGCCGCGGGAGAGCAGCACGGACACGGTCGCGTGGTGCCCGGTGCGGGCGAGCGCCTCGGCGAGGTCGATCAGGACGCGCTGCAGATGGGTCTCGTGGCCGCCGAGATAGGTGGAGACGTCGCCGGTCTCGCGCACCAGTCCCGTGAGGTCCAGCCGGGAGAGGGCGTCGGTGAGGATCCTGGCGTAGTCCTCGCTCATCACGGCGGCGGTCACGCGGGCGCCGACCCCGAAGCCGAGCGGCGTGGCGGTCGGATCGGCGGCCTGGGCGGCGTCCGGGGCGGCGGGCGAGTCGGTGTGCACGTCGACGCGCGGGACGTCGACGGATGCGGTGGCCGAGGGCGGTGTGGTCACGGTCCATGCCTTTCGAACGGGCACGGGCGCGCGGCGACGATCGCTCGGCGGAGCTCCCTGCGCCGGCATGATCCGGATCAGGTTCTACGGTCGGAGTTCGAGTACTCCCTCTCAGCCCGGCTCACCGGACTCCCGTGCACATCCGGCACCCTATCTGCTCCGGCGCCGTTCGTCCCGCCCGGTCCGCTCCGGGGATGCTCACTCGGACGGGTCCTCGACCAGCGGCACGAAGACATAGGCGCCGTGGCGGGTCACCTGCAGGTCCTCCTCGCGGCGGACGACGCGCAGCATCCGCTCCCGCACCGGGATCACCATCACGCCGCCGTCGGCGAGCTGCGCGGTGAGCGCGGAGGGGAGGTGGTCTGCCCCGGCGGAGACGAGGATCCGGTCGTAGGGGCCGTCCTCGGGCATGCCGAGGACCCCCGGCCTGGCCTGACGGATCTCGGCATGGGCGGCATCGCCCGACGCGCCTGCACCCGCACCCGCGTCCGCAAGTGCCTCCGCGAGCGCCTCCCTCGCCGGTCCGAGCAGCGGCGCATGGCGCTCCACGCCGATCACCCGCCCGCCCGGTCCCGCGAGGCGGGCGAGCAGCGCCGTGGTCCAGCCGGAGCCTGCGCCGAGGTCGAGCACCCGGTGCCCCGCACGCACGTCGAGCAGGGTCAGCATGTCCCGCACGGTCGTGGGCTGGGAGCTGGTCTGCCCGAGCCCGATGGGCAGGGGATGGTCCTGCTCCGCGAGCTCCTGCAGCTCGGCGGGCAGGAACCGCGCCCGCGGCACGGCGGCGACGGCGAGCGCGACCCGGTCGGCGGCGCTCGCCGTGAGTCGACCGCCGGCGCCCGCCGCGACCCGGTCGTCAGCGCCCGACGCGGATCGACCGCGGCCGGTCCCGTCGTCCTCGGGGATGCTCTCTCCGGTCGCCACGGCCCCTCACCCCTCGGCTCGTCCCCGGCCGACCTCGACGACCCCGTCGGCCGGCCAGTCCCGCACCTCGGTGCCCTCGGGGGCGAGGGCGGTCGACTGTCGCAGGTAGATCGCGCGGCCCGGCTCGCTCGCGACGCCGTCGTGCACCGGCAGCGCGAGGCGCGGCCCGACGGCGCGCAGGAAGTCGATCGTCTCCGACATCTTCGACCAGGGCGCGGTGACGGCGAAGGCGAGCACGTCGATGCCGTGGAACTCCGTCACCGGCTCGAGGGAGTCGCCCGTGATGCCCAGGCGCGGTCCGTCCCCGGCGGCCAGGACGATCCCGCAGTTGCCGACGCGGGGGATGTCGGGATGGATGATCGCGTGGCGCCCGCCCACGGCCTGGACCTGCAGCGGCGGATGCGCGCCGACGGGGGTGAACAGGTGCGACTCCCCCGCGGCGAGGGGGATCACCCGATCGCGCTCGAGCACGGGGCGATCGCCCTCGTCGCCGTCGGGGGCGGTGCCGGTAAGGAGCCGTGCGGTCTCCGGCTCGGCGATCACCTCGGCGTCCGGGGCGGCGCGGAGCACCTCGGCGAGCAGGCCGGGGTCGACGTGGTCGGCGTGCTGGTGGGTGATCAGGACGGCGTCGAGGCCGACGAGGGGCTCGGCGCCGAGCTCGCGCACGGCCCGGGTGCTGAAGCTGCCCGGGTCCACGAGCAGCCGACGGCCGGCGACCTCCACGAGCAGGCATGAGTGGACGAGGTGGCGGATCTTCATCGGTTCCTCCCGGGGGTCGAGGTCTCGTGCCCTCGAACCTAGTCCCCGCACGCCGCACGGGCCAGGGCGCCGGACAGGACGGGGGCGGCCACTGGCGCCACGCCGTGGGCATCCCGTCCGCCGCCGTCCGCCCCTCGGTACGATGGGAAGGTCGGGTTCTGCCCGGCGCCATGACCCCTGCCGCCGCCGCGCGCGCCCGTCGTCCCCTCAGGAGAGCACCCATGCCACGTGTCGTGGTCCACGTCATGCCGAAGCCGGAGATCCTCGACCCGCAGGGCAAGGCAGTCGCCGCCGCGCTGCCGCGCCTGGGCTTCGAGGGGATCTCCTCGGTGCGTCAGGGCAAGCGGTTCGAGCTCGAGGTCGACAGCGAGGTCACCGACGAGGTGCTCGCCTCCCTGCGCGAGGCCGCCGAGACCCTGCTGTCGAACCCGGTGATCGAGGACGTCGTCTCGATCGAGGTCGAGGACGCCTGATGCGCATCGGTGTGGTGACCTTCCCCGGCACGCTCGACGACCGGGACGCGCTGCGCGCCGTGCGTCTGGCCGGGGCCGAGCCGGTCTCCCTGTGGCACGGCTATGCGGACCTCAGGGACGTCGAGGCGATCGTGCTGCCCGGCGGCTTCTCCTACGGCGACTACCTGCGGGCCGGGGCGATCAGCCGCTTCGCGCCGGTGATGGACCAGGTCGTCGACGCCGCGAAGGGCGGGATGCCCGTGCTCGGCATCTGCAACGGCTTCCAGATCCTGTGCGAGACGCACCTGCTGCCGGGCGCGATGATCAAGAACGCGCACCGCTCCTTCATCTGCCGCGACCAGCCGCTGACCGTGGAGAACACCCGCACCGCCTGGACCACCGGCTACGAGGCCGGCCAGGTGATCCGGGTGCCGCTGAAGAACCAGGACGGCCAGTACGTGGCCGACGAGCGCACCCTCGCCCAGCTCGAGGACGAGGGCCGCGTGGTCTTCCGCTACGCCGCCGGCGCCACCCACGGCCCGGCCGGCTTCGAGCAGAACCCCAACGGCTCCCGCCACGACATCGCGGGCATCACCAACGCCGCAGGGAACGTGGTGGGGCTCATGCCGCACCCCGAGCACGCGGTCGAGGCGGGCTTCGGCCCGGACGAGCCCGGCGCGGGCACCCGGACCGGCACCGACGGCCTGACGATGTTCACCTCGGTGCTGCGCAGCATGGTCGCCTGACCAGCGCAGCCTCGCTCCGCCCGGCCACGCCGCGCAGCCTCGCTCCGCCCGGCCACACCGCGCAACCACGCCGCGCAGCCACACCGCGCAGCCACGCCGCGTGTCAGGTTCTGAGCCGCTTCCGATCCGGAAACGGCTCAGAACCTGACACGGGCCGGTCGCGAGCGTCGTGAGCTGAGACCGGCCCGACGTCCTCAGTCGTCGCTGCTGCCCTCACCGCCGTCGTGGCCGTCGCTGCCGGCCTCGCCGCTCTCGCCGGCGTCACGGGTGCCCCGGCCGGCCACCGCGCTGAGCACGGTGAAGCGGCGGTCGCGGGCGCGCTGCCTCACCTGCGGGAAGCGGGCCTCGACCTCGCCCCGGTAGCGCAGGTGGGAATTGTGCACGAACCACAGCTGCCCGCCGGGACGCAGCACCCGGACCGCCGCGTCGAGGAGGCCCTGCACGAGCGTCGCGTCCACGACGGTGCCGTCGTGGAAGGGCGGGTTCAGGACGACGAGGTCGACGCTCCCCTCTGCGACCTGCGAGAGGGACTCGTCCCACGCCACCTCCACCCCGTCGCGGTCCAGCCTGGAGGCGGCGAGGGTCGCACGGGTCGCGGCGACGGCATCGGCGTCGTCATCGCTGCCGAGCACCCGGGCCTCCGGCAGGGCTGCGGCGAGATAGGCGGTCAGCAGGCCGTTGCCGCAGCCGAGGTCGACCGCAGTGCCGGGGCCGGCCGCCGAGGCGGCCCCGGCCCCCGGCCCGGTCCCCGTCGCGTCGAACTCCTCCGCGTGCGCGGTCACGATCTCCCCGCTCAGGAGCGCGGCATCGAGCGCGCCCACCAGCAGGAGCGAGCCGGCGTCGGCCCGCGCCCCGCCGAACACGCCGCCGACGCCGCAGAGCACGAGCTCGCGACGCTGGCCCCGCACCGTCACGGTCGCGCGGCCGGGCACCGGTTCGGCGATGGTGGTCTCCGGTCGCGGCGCGGAGGCGATCAGGGCGCGGGACTTGCCCAGCCCGCGGGAGCCGCGCACCTCGGCGAAGGCGGTCGCGAGGACGTCGTTCTGCGAACGGGTCATGTGCTTGATGCGGCCGCCGGCGACGAGGGTGAGGTCCTCCCGTCCGCCGCGGGCCGCGAGGACGGCGAGGCGACGGGCGAGGTCCTCGAGGGCCGCGAGCGACTTCGGCAGACGGGCGAGGACGAGGTGCGCCTCGGCGCCGGCGGCGAACTCCTCGAGCGGGACGGGGTCGTCGCCCGTCGGCAGCACGAGCCGCCCCGCGGCGAGCGAGCCGGGAAGCAGCCGGGCGAGAGCGGCGGTCGCCGCGCACGAGGTGCCCCAGGACCAGACCTTCGCCTCGGACTGTGCCGCGACGAGCTCGAGGGCGGCGGCGGTGAGCGCGCCGGTCGAGTCGCCGAGGACGATCAGGTCGCAGGGGCATCCGGTCCCGCCCTCCTCCTCGGCGGCGCGCAGGATGACCCGCTCGGTCTGATCAGGAGCAGGGACATCGGGGAGCGGTGCAGGGTCGAAGCTGGTCACATGAGCCTTCCGGGAGGGGAGCGGCCCGGCGGCGGGGCGCAGGGCGGCTGTGGGGAGCAGGGCGGTCGATAGTCACGGGCAGGTCCCGGGCGAGCCCTGCCGAGCGGTCGCGGGGTGCTCGCTCAGGCGTGCATGCCCCGTCGGCCGCGGGAGCGCAGACGCCCGTGGGGCAGGGCCGGGGCGGGCAGCGCGGAGGGGGCGTGCGAGGCGAAGGGGCCGAACTGCTCGGCGTCCTCCGCCAGTCCCGCGCGTTCCCGGGCGATCCCCGCGATCGGAGCGTCCTCGAGGGGCAGCTCGACACCGATCTCGGCCTGGTAGCGGGCACGGAAGTCGACGATCTCCTCATGGCTGCGACCGACGAGGTTCCACCACATCACGATGTCCTCGCCCAGAGGCTCCCCGCCGAGGAGCATGAGGCGCAGGTCCTCCTCCCCCGTCGCCGCGATCTCGAGATGGTCCACATCGTCGGGCAGCACCACGAGCTCTCGCGCGGAGACGTCGGTGCTCGGCGCGGTGCCGTCCCGGGTGGTCGCGAGGTGGGCGGTGCCGCGGTCCACGAGCACGCCGTGCTCGTGACCGGGATCGAGGTCGAGCCGCAGCGTGCTGCCGGCGCGCAGATCCAGCTGTGCCATGCCCAGCGCCGTGTCGGTGACCACGGGGCTGCGGCTGGTGAGGAGGTCGCCGTCCCCGTCCACGCCGTGCAGCGTCCCGAGGCCCACGCGGGCGCGGGCGGTCCCGGTGGCGACCTCCTCGGGGGTGTGGACGGTGAACTCCCGGTCGCGGAAGCGGGCGCGGTCGGGCAGCGCGTACCAGAGCTGCACACCGTGGAGGACGGTGGTGTCGAGGGTGGAGAACTCCGAATGGGTGATGCCGGAGCCTGCGACCATGAGGTCCACGTCCCCGGGACGCACGAGAGCGTGGCTGCCGATCGAGTCGCGGTGCGTGATCGCGCCCGCGAACAGCCAGGACACGGTCGCGAGCCCGGTGTGGGGGTGGCGGGCGACGCGCATCCCGCCGGTCGCGGAGACGTCGTCGGGCCCGAAGTGGTCCGCGAAGCACCAGGCGCCGATGAGAGAGGTGCGCCGAGCGGGGAGGGTGCGGTGCACGGTCATCCCGCGCGGTCCGCCGAGCGGCACCTCGCGCGGCTCCAGCAGCACGAAGTCCTCGAAGGTGGTCATGGCCCGAGTCTAGGCGGCGGCGCTCGGCCGCCCGGCCCGGCCCCGGCCACCTCGCTGATTTCCCCCCCCGACTCAGCTGCCGCGCGTCTCGAGCTGCGCGATCAGCCGTGCCGGGGCGACGGTGCGGTAGGACTCCTCGATCAGCTCGGCGAGCTCGACGAGATCCGTGTCCTCTGCGAGGTCCAGGCCCAGCCAGCCGGAGGGCCCGAGATAGGCGGGCACGAAGCTGCGCGCCTCCTGCGCGAGCGCGGCCCGCTCACGAGGGGGCAGGTGCAGCAGGACCGCCTGCGAGTGCTGCTCCCACTGACCGTCGACCTTCCGCGAGCCGCCGTAGTAGCAGTGCACCTTCACGGTGTGGAAGGCGGGCCGGCCATGGCTGATCTTCTCGCTCGCCCCGGGCAGGGCGAGCGCGATCGCGCGGACGCGCTCGAGCATCGGATCGTCGTCGTCGAACATCTGCGGATGCGCCATGGCGGAATCCTGCACCGTCCCGGACGGGAGGAGAAGGGGGCTGAGGGTGCGGGGTGCGAGTGTGATGAGATGGCCGCATGGACTCGATGGCCTTCTACCTGCTGCTCGTCGTGGCCCTGATCGATGTCGTGTTCTCGGCCTGGTTCATCCGTCAGGGGTTGAGAGCGAGACGCCGCTCCTCGGAGGGCCACCCCCAGCTGTTCCTCGGCGGGATGATGCTCGTGGGGTCGGTCCTCATCACCGCAGTCGCATTCCTCCTGTTCTCGCCGCTCGGCTGAGAATCGCGCGGTCTCGACCATGTGGGCGGGGCGCTCTCCCGCCGTCGGCCGCCGGGACGATCCCCGCCGCGCCGGGTCCCGCCATCGCCCGTAGGCTGGGCAGATGAGCATCCCCCTCCTGGTCGACTGCGACACCGGCATCGACGACGCGCTCGCCCTCGCCTATCTCGCCTGCCGCGACGACGTCGAGGTGACGGGGATCGTGTCCAGCGGCGGGAACGTGCCGGCGGCGACCGTGCATCGCAACAACCTCGCGCTCACCGGCCTGCTCGGACTCGAGGCTCCGGTCGCCCTCGGGACGGACCGGCCGCTCGTCGAGCCGCCGATGTTCGCCGACGACACCCACGGGCCGGAGGGTCTGGGCCACGCGGTCCTCCCTGCTCCGGACCGCGCCGAGGACCCGCGCTCCGGGGCGCAGCTGTGGGTGGATCTCGCCCGCGCACGCCCCGGGGAGCTCGTCGGCATCGTGCTCGGCCCCCACACGAACCTCGCCCTCGCGCTGGAGATCGCGCCGGAGCTGCCGCATCTGCTGCGGCGTCTGCACGTGATGGGCGGGGCGATCCATCATCGCGGCAACACGGGGCCGACGAGCGAGTGGAACATCGCCGTGGATCCGGAGGCCGCACAGCGCGTGCTCGCCGCGTTCACCGGCGCCCCGCGACGACCGGTGCTGGGCTCTCTCGAGGCGACCGAGACCGTGCGCTTCACCGGGGCGACCCTCGCGCGGCTCGAGGACCTCGCCTCACGATCGCCGCACCCGGTCCCACGGATCCTGGCGGACGCGGTGCGGTTCTACTTCGAGTTCCACGAGGCCGACGGCTTCGGCTGGATGGCGCACGTGCACGACCCCCTCGTCACTGCACATGCCGTGACTGGCGGGTTCGCGGGGACCCGTCCGCTCGCGGTCGACGTCGAGCTCGCCGGGACCCTCACCCGCGGACAGACCGTGGGCGATGAGCTGGGCCGCTGGGGTCGGGAGCCGAACATCGACCTGCTCACCGAGGTGCGCGCCGAGGAGTTCGTCGAGCATCTGCTGACGACGCTGGAGGATCACCTGGGCTGATCCGCCGCCACGGCAGTGGGCTGGGTCGGGCTGGGGCGGACCGGGTCGGGCGGAAGTGTGCCGCGACAGGGTGCGCCGGATGGCACCAGATCGCAGCGGACCGCGCAGGGCCGTGTCAGGCCGCGAAGTCGATGCGGTGCGGGCGGTGTCGTCTGCGGCCCCGGCCGGTCCGAGGCGGTTCCTCGAGATCCCCGGTCTCAGCGGTCGACGACGTGACCAGACGCAGCTGTCGCAGCATGGTCGGCGGCTCGGCGGGCTGCGGCGGTGAGCTGCTCGGCCGGATCGGGCGGATCGGAGCACCGTCCTGGCCCGGTGGCCGTTCCGCCGGAGCACCGTCCTGGCCCGGTGACCGTTCGGCCGGTGCACCGTCCGCCGTGCGGACCTGCTCGACCTCCTGCGCCAGCATTCGCTGCGCCGTGCCGACGGGGTCGAAGTTCACGCCTCGACGTCGGGCGGTCTGTCCGTAGCGGGTGGTCCACTCGACCGTGCGGCGGACGCCGTGCTCGTCGGTGACGACGCGCGCCCGCACCCCGGCCTCTTCCTTCTGGTTGTCCCCGGCGCAGAGGCCGTTCCCGTTGTCCAGCGATGTCGCCCCACCCTCCGACCAGGGGACGATGTGGTCGATCTGCCGGATGCCCGCTTCGCAGTGCGGTGCCCGGCAGGTCTGGTGGGCGAGGCCGAGGAAGTGACTGAGACCGCGCGGGAACCGCCGCGCTCGGGACTCGGCCGCGACGAGCTGACCGTCCTCGCGGTCCTTGTAGAGCGCGCGCAGCGCGAGGAGGACGTCGGGGTCCTCGGTCTCCATCGCGCGCAGCATCTCCTCGCGGACGTGCTCGTAGGGCACGGCGCCGAGCCCTTCGACCGTGGCGGCGTCCGCATGGGCGGGGGCGAGCAGCGAACGGTCGGTGAGGATCACCCCGATGTCGACGGTCGCGAGGTCGCCGCCCTCGCCGCGGTCGAGCAGGACGTCGACGAGGAGATCCGCCATGATCTGCTGGTGACCGCGGCGATCGCCGCCGGCCCGCGTCCGCTCCGCGGTGACCGAGAGGGTCTTGCGGATCCGGGCGGCGTCGAGCCCGGGGAGGTGGGCCGTCAGGGTCGCCATCCCATGGCGTCCTCGCCGCACGGTGACGCCGCGCTCGCGACGTGCTTCGCGATGCCGCGCCGCCGCGCCCTCGGGATCGAGCGCATGCAGCACCCGTGCCGCCTCATCGGCCCACTCCCCGGGGGAGCAGTCCTCGAGGTGCGCCAGGTGCGTGGTGAGGATCTGGTCGACCTGTCGACGCTGCTCCGGCGTGGCGGGGCTCATCGCCCTGCCCACCTGATGGCCGGCGGCCGGGACGGCCCGGCCGTGGGCGAGAGCAGCGAGCATGCCCGGCATCGAGGCCACCAGCCGCCGGCAGGAGGCCATGCACTGTCCCGCGGCGGAGGTGGACCTCTTCAGCGCGAAGGAGGCCTCGGCACGGGCGACCTTCCGCGCCTGGCGGGGCGTCTCGCCCCGCTCGAGGCTGTCATCCATGATCGCGGCCTCGAGGCGGACCAGGGCGCGCGCCTCGATCGCGGCCATCGCGCCAGCGAGCTCCCGCAGCTCGGCGAGCAGGGTGATCGTCCCCTCCGAGGAGAGCCGCTCGAGATCGGGCGAGCCCTGGGCTCCGAGCCGTGCGAGCGCATCCTTCGCCTCCCGGATGTCGATGTCGTCGACCACGAGCTCCTCGACGCCCGCGGAGAGTCGCACGGGGCGCGGCGCGGCGCCGGACCGACGGGTCGCCTCGTCGGGCTCCGGGCGCTCGGCGGGCGCTCCCTGCGAATCGAATGACATGACAGTATTTTCGCAGGTCTGTTCGCCATGGGGAAGGGCTGGAGCAATACTACTGGTCAGCAGTCCGCAATTGTGGATAACCCTCCCCTGGGGAGGAGAGGTCACAAGATCGCACGACGATATCGCACGACGATCGAGGAGCGTGGACCCACCGCACGCCCCCTCGCCCGAAGACGATGGGACCTCCGAGGGATTCGCACAGCTTTCACCTCGCAGAACTCACCCCGACATTCGCCCCGACATTCACCCCGACATTCACCCCGACGTCATCAGCCGCGACCGAACGGACCCGGACTTCACGACGGCGGCCGGTGGAGAGAGCTCCCCACCGGCCGCCGCCCGTCGCTCGAGAACACGTGCCGCCCCCGCCACGAGCCGCCCTCGTCGAGCCCCTGCAGGGCCTCTCGAGGAGCTCGAGCCGCTCGAGCCGCTCGAGCCGACCGAGGCGCTCGTTCTCAGCGCTCGAGCGTGGTCACCTCGACCTCGAAGCAGCGCCGCGGCCCCTTCTCCCCGCGTCCGGGCTTCCAGCCCACGCAGCGCGCGGTCCCCGTCGCGGCGTCGTCCTCGTAGGCGACGAGCACCGAGCCCGGCAGCGTGACCGGGGCGTCGAAAGTGACGTCCCAGCGCAGGGGCTTCGCGAGGTCGACGCGCGCCTCGGTGAAGGCGCGGGAGGCCGTGTACATCCCGTGCGCGATCGCCGAGGGGAACCCGAACGCCTTCGCGGTGAGGGAGGAGAGATGGATCGGGTTCACGTCCCCCGAGACCGCACCGTAGCGCCGCCCGGTGTCCGCGCCCAGCTCCCAGCGGCCCGTCGGGCGCGGCGGCACGAACTCGCGCCGACGCGAGCCGCCCTCGTCCGCCGGCGAGGTGCCCGAGGGCTCCCCCGACCCCGGCTCAGCTCCCCTGACCAGATAGGTCGAGACGTCGGTGGCGATGATCTCGCCGCCCTGCCCGAGGATCGTGGAGACCGCCTCGAAGGTGCGGCCCCTGCGATGCGGGCGCAGGTCCCGCACCCGGCACTCGACGTCCACGAGCTCCTCCACCCGCACCGGCCGGTGCTGGAGCACCTGGTTGCGCAGGTGCACGAGTCCCAGCAGCGGGAAGGGGAAGTCGCGCCGTGCCATGAGCGCGAGGGAGACGGGGAAGGCGAGCACGTGCAGCACCCCGGGGTGGACGAGATCCGTGGCGGGCCCGCCCATGAGGTGGTCGAAGTCGCGGGCGCGGTCGGCGTCGATCCGCACCGAGCGCACCCGGTAGGCGAGGCTCGGCAGCTGCTCGGAGCTGGTGCGCGCCCGGCCGCGCCGTCCGCCCAGGCGGGAGCGGGGGTCCAGCGCGGCGGCGTAGATCGCGGGGAAGGAGGGGACGTCTGTGAGGTCCTTGACGCGTTCGGCCATCACTTGCCCACCATGTTCTGCCCGCACACGCGCAGGGTCTGCCCCTGCACGCCGCCGGCCTCGTCGCTCGCGAGGAAGGCGATCGCCTCGGCGACGTCCACCGGCAGCCCGCCCTGCTGCAGCGAGTTCAGGCGGCGGGCGACCTCCCGGGTGAGCGCCGGCATCCTCGCGGTCATCTCGGTCTCGATGAAGCCGGGCGCGACCGCGTTCGCGGTGCCGTCGACGGCGGCGAGCCGCCCGGCGAGCGCGTCGACGAAGGCCATGACCCCGGCCTTGGAGGCGGCGTAGTTGGTCTGGCCGCGGTTGCCGGCGATGCCGCTGGTGGAGGCCAGCGATACGACGCGCGGGTGCTCACCGAGCACGTCCCCGGCCTCGAGCAGCGCCTCGGTGAGCGAGATCTGGCTGGTGATGTTCACGGCGAGCACCGGATCCCAGCGGTCCGGGGTCATGTTCGCGAAGAGCTTGTCGCGGGTGATCCCGGCGTTGAGCACGAGCACGTCGAGGCTCAGCCCCTTCTCGCGGAGGAAGGCGATCAGCCGCTCCCCCGCCCCGTCGGAGGTGACGTCGAGCTGGATCGGCACCGCGCGCAGCTCGTTGGCGAGCCGGGCGAGCTCGGTGCCGGCGCCGGGCACGTCCAGCAGCACCAGCCGGGCCCCGTCGGCCGCGAGGGTGCGTGCGATCGCCGCGCCGATGCCGCGCGCCGCGCCGGTGACCAGGGCGGTGCGTCCGGCGAGCGGGAGCGTGGGGTTCTCCGTGGCCGACCCGGCCGTGGAGGAGACGCGCAGCAGCTGGCCGGTGACGAAGGCGCTGCGGGCGGAGAGGAAGAACCTCAGCGCGCCGATCGCGCCGGGGGCGTCGACCTCGACGCCGTCCTCGAGCAGGATGCCGTTGGCGGTCCCGCCGCCGCGCATCTCGTGCGCGAGGGAGCGCAGGAAGCCCTCGACGCCGCCGCGGGCGGCGTCCCGGGCGGGGTCCTCGCCCGTCGCGGGGCGGGAGATGGTCACGATCCGCGCGCCGGGGGCGAGGGAGCGCATCGCCCCGGCCAGCGGGAGCACCAGCGGCCCGAGCTCGGCGGGGGCGGCGAGCTCGTCGGCCACGACGATCACCGTGCCGATGGTGCGCAGCTCCTCGACGCGGCGGCGCACGTCGGCGCCCTGCTCGAGGAGGCGCTGGGCGACGGCGTCGGCACCGGCCGAGGCGCCGAGCACCACGACGGGGCCGAGCACGGGCTCGGGGCGGTCCTCCCGGCGCAGGAGCCGGGAGGGGCGGGGCAGGCCCAGCTGCTTGGCGAGCAGGCCGCCGGGGGCGGAGCGGATGAAGCGGGTGTAGGCGTCGGCCATGGGGTCCTCCGTGACGTGTCGGGGGTCAGTCGGTGACGGACTCGAGCAGCATGACGGTGCCCTGTCCGGCGGCGGCGCACACCGAGATGAGGCCGCGCTGGACGCGGCCGGTCTCGACCGCCCGGGCGTGGAGGAGCTTCGCGAGCGTCGCGACGAGGCGTCCGCCGGTGGCGGCGAAGGGGTGCCCGGCCGCGAGCGAGGAGCCGGTGACGTTCAGGCGGTCGCGGTCGATCGCGCCGAGCGGTGCCGAGCGGCCCAGCCGCCGCCGGCAGAACTCCTCGGACTCCCAGGCCTTCAGGGTGGTCAGCACCGTGGAGGCGAAGGCCTCGTGGATCTCGTAGAGGTCGAGGTCCTGGAGGGCGAGGCCGTTCGCGTCCAGCAGCTCGGGGACGGCGTAGGCGGGGGCCATGAGCAGCCCCTCGTCGCCGTGGGCGAAGTCGACGGCGGCGCTGCGGGCGTCGACCACGCGGGCGAGCGGGATCAGGCCGCGCTCGGCGGCCCAGTCGGCGCTGCCCAGCAGCACGGAGGAGGCGCCGTCGGAGAGCGGGGTGGAGTTCCCGGCGGTCATGGTGGGCTCGGCGACCTGCGGCGAGCGCACGCCGAAGACGGGCTTCAGGGTCCCGAGCTTCTCGAGGGTCGAGTCGGGGCGCAGGTTCTGGTCGCGGGCGAGGCCGCGGTAGCCGGTGACGAGGTCGTCGAGGAAGCCGGCGTCGTAGGCGGCGGCGAGCTTCTGGTGGGAGGCGAGGGCGAGCTCGTCCTGGGCTTCACGGGTGATGTCCCACAGCGCGGTGGTCAGCGCCTGGTGCTCGCCCATGGACAGCCCGGTGCGGGGCTCGCCGTTGCGGGGCGGGACCGGGGCGAGGTCGGCGGGGCGGATCGCGGCGAGCGCCTTGACGCGCTGCACCGGAGTCTTCGCGGCGAAGGCGCGATGCAGGATGCGGCGCAGGCGAGGGGTGACCTCGATCGGCGAGTCGGAGGCGGAGTCGACGCCGCAGGCGATGCCGGAGTCGATCTGGCCCAGGCGGATCCGGTTGGAGACGTGCAGGACGGTCTCGAGGCTGGTCGCGCAGGCCTTGGACATGTCGAGCGCCGGGGTGCGGGGGTCGAGCGGCGTGCCCATCGCGCTCTCGCGGGTGAGGTTGAGGTCTCCGGCGAGCTTGAGGACCGCCCCGCCGGCGACCTCGCCGAGCTTCTCCCCCTGCAGCGAGAAGCGGGCGACGAGCCCCTCGAGGGCGGCGGTGAGCATGTCCTGGTTGGAGATCCCGGCGTAGGGTCCGCCGGAGCGGGCGAACGGGATCCGGTTGCCGCCGAGGACGAGCGCATCGCGCGGGGGAGCTGTGGGGGTCACTGTGGGCACCTCTTCGTGGTCACGTCTGCTGTCGACGGACAGGACTTTACATAGAACCGTCGGTACTTGATACCCTAGGTTCTGTGAATGCGACGACGCAAGCCCCCGTGGACGGACGCTCGGCCCGCTGGGCCCGGCACCGCGAACAGCGCCGCTCCGAGCTGCTGGACGTGGCCCGCCACCTCATCCACGAGCGCGGACCCGACGTGACGATGGAGGACATCGCCGCGGCCTCGGGCACCTCGAAGTCCATCGTCTACCGGTACTTCGAGGACAAGGCCCACCTGCAGCGCACCCTCGGCCGCAGCATCCTGCGGGCCATGCACGACAAGCTGCTCGAGGAGATGCGGGCGCTCGAGCAGCGGGTGGGCCGCGAGCCCGAGCCCGAGGAGCGCATCCGCTCCATGATCCGGGCCTATGTGGAGACCGCCCAGCGCTCCCCCGGCGTGTACCGCTTCGTGACCCGGCCCAGCGACGGCCTGTCCCACTTCCTCGCCTCCGTCACCCGCCTGGTCGCGACCTTCCTCCCCGCGGGCACGCCCTCGCCGCAGATCTGGGCCACCGGCGCGGTCGGCTTCGTCGAGCGCGCCGTGGACACCTGGATGACCGACCTCGAGACCGCCGCCGCGACCGCGCCCGACGGCACGGCTGCGGAGGACGCCCCCGACGACGGCACCGCCGCCGACGCCCCCACCCCCCTCACCTCCGATCAGCTCGTGACCCACCTGGTCACCTGGCTCATGAAGGGACTGCGCCCATGACCACCGACCTGCCCACCACCACGACCTCCACCGCCGCGTCGACCCCCGCCGCCCGGCCGGCGAGCACCACGCCCACCGGACCGATCCCCGTCCCCGCCGACGGCAGCCCGCGCCTCGACGTCGAGCGCGTCTCCGAGGCGCTGCTGGGCCGCTGGGCCGAGACGCGTCGCACCGCCCGCGAGCGCGCCGCCCGCCCCGAGCTGCACCGCCCCGTCGACGCGAGCGTCGCCGAGCACCGCGAAAGGGTCTTCTCCCAGCTGCAGCAGCTGGCGGAGGAGGAGGTCTCGCTGCCGATGCTGCCCGAGCACCTCGGCGGCCCCAACGACAACGGCGCGAACGTCGCGGCCTTCGAGGAGCTCGTCGTCGCCGACCCCTCCCTGCAGATCAAGGCCGGGGTGCAGTGGGGCCTGTTCACCTCCGCGATCGTGCAGCTCGGCGACGAGGAGCAGCAGCGCGCCTGGGTGCCCGGGGCCATGGACCTCACCATCCCCGGCGCCTTCGCGATGACGGAGATCGGGCACGGCTCGGACGTCCAGTCCCTCGCGACGACCGCGACCTTCGACCCCGACGGCGGGGAGGACGGCGAGTGGGTGCTGCACACCCCGTTCCGCGCCGCCTGGAAGGACTTCCTCGGCAACGCCGCCGTGCATGCCCGCGCCGCGACGGTGTTCGCGCGCCTGATCACCAAGGGCGTCGACCACGGCGTGCACTGCTTCTACGTGCCCGTGCGCGACGAGGAGGGGAACCTCCTGCCGGGCGTGGCGAGCGAGGACGACGGCGAGAAGGGCGGGCTGAACGGCATCGACAACGGCCGCCTCGCCTTCGACCACGTGCGCGTGCCGCGGCGGAACCTGCTGAACCGCTACGGCGACGTCGCCCCCGACGGCACCTACTCCTCCCCCATCGAGTCCCCCGGCCGACGCTTCTTCACGATGATCGGCACCCTCGTGCAGGGCCGCGTCTCCCTCGACGGCTCCGCGATCCGGGCCTCGCAGCTCGCGCTGCACATCGCGATCACCTACGCGACCCAGCGCCGTCAGTTCACCGCCGCGGACCCGACCCGCGAGACCGTGCTCATGGACTACCAGGCCCATCTGCACCGCCTGCTGCCGAAGCTCGCCGCGACCTATGCGGGCGCCTTCGCCCACGAGCAGCTGCTCCAGGCCTTCGACGACGTGTTCTCCGGCCGCGAGGACACCCCCGAGGCCCGCGAGGACCTCGAGACGCTCGCCGCGACGCTCAAGCCCACCTCGACCCGGCTCGCCCTGGACACCGTCCAGGAGTGCCGCGAGGCGTGCGGCGGCGCCGGCTTCATGGCGGAGAACCAGCTCGTGGGCCTCCACCAGGACCTCGACGTGTACGCGACCTTCGAGGGCGACAACACGATCCTGCTGCAGCTGGTCGCCAAGCGCCTGCTCTCGGACTACACCTCCGAGCTGAAGAACGTGGACCGCGCCGGGATCGGGCGCTTCATCGCCCAGCGCGCCGAGGTGCTCGCCAAGCGGCACACCCCCTGGGCGCGGCTCGGGCAGTCCGTCGCCGACCGCGGCAACGCCAAGCGCGCCTTCGACTCCATGCGCAACGCCGACTTCCAGGAGGAGATGCTCGCCGACCGCGCCCGGGTGAAGGTCGAGGAGGTCGCCCTCTCCCTGCGCGGCGCGGCCCGGATGAGCCCGGCCGACGCCGCCGCCGAGGTCAACAAGCACCAGGTCGAGATGCTGGACGCGGCCCGCGCCCACGCCGACCTCGTGCGCTGGCGCGCCTTCACCGCCGGCATCGAGGCGCTCGACGGCCCCGGCGCCGAGGGCTCCCGCGCCGTGCTCACCGATGTGCGTGACCTGTTCGGCCTCTCCGCGATCAACGACGATCTCGCCTGGTTCCTGCTCTCGGGGATGATCTCCACCCAGCGCGGCCGCCAGATCGAGGGGGACCTGCGGCGTCTGCTGTGGCGGCTGCGCCCCCACGTGCTGGACCTGGTCGCGGCCTTCGACGTGCGCCCCGGGCACGTGCGGGCCCCGATCGCGCTCGGCGGGGAGCAGCAGCGGCAGGACGAGGCCGCGGCGTACTTCCGTGCGCAGCGGGCGCGCAGCGACGCCCCCGTGAGCGAGAAGTCGCTGCGCGATGCGGCGAAGCGGGCGCGGCGGCGCTGAGGCCGACGACGCCGCCTCCGTCGGCGCTGAACCGCTCCGCCCCCGATCGCGCGTCGACCGTAGACTGGGCGGGCGCCGGGCCGAGTGCCCGGCGCTCCCCCGGCCAGCCCTCGTGACGAACGGACCCGACCCCGCGATGACCGCTGAGAACACTCCCTCCACCCCGCACGGCTCCGCCGCGGAGACCGACACCGTCGAGAACGCCGCCGCCACGCCGCACCAGGTGCAGCCCTTCGCGGAGCTCGGCCTCAAGGAGGACGAGTACGCGAACATCCGCGAGCTGCTGGGGCGCCGCCCCACCAACGCCGAGCTCGCCATGTACTCGGTGATGTGGTCGGAGCACTGCTCCTACAAGTCCTCCAAGAAGCACCTGCGCACCTTCGGGAAGCACACCACCGAGGCGATGCGGGAGAAGCTCCTGGTGGGGATGGGCGAGGATGCCGGCGTCGTCGACATCGGCGACGGCTGGGCGGTGACCTTCAAGGTCGAGTCCCACAACCATCCCTCCTACGTCGAGCCGTACCAGGGCGCCGCGACCGGCGTCGGCGGCATCGTGCGCGACATCATCTCGATGGGCGCCCGCCCCGTCGCCGTCATGGACCAGCTGCGCTTCGGCGCCGTCGACCACCCCGACACCGCGCGCGTGGTCCACGGCGTGGTCTCCGGCGTGGGCGGCTACGGCAACTCCCTGGGCCTGCCGAACATCGGCGGGGAGACCGTCTTCGACGCCTCGTACCAGAAGAACCCCCTGGTGAACGCGCTCGCCGTGGGCATGATGCGCCACGAGGACATCCGCCTCGGCGCCGCGACCGGCGCCGGCAACAAGGTGGTGCTCTTCGGCGCCCGCACCGGCGGGGACGGGATCGGCGGCGCCTCGATCCTGGCCTCGGAGACCTTCGAGGAGGACGGGCCCGTCAAGCGGCCCAGCGTCCAGGTGGGCGACCCGTTCATGGAGAAGGTGCTCATCGAGTGCTGCCTCGAGCTGTACGCGGCCGGCACCGTCGCGGCGATCCAGGACCTCGGCGCGGCCGGAATCTCCTGCGCCACCAGCGAGCTCGCCGCCAACGGCGGCTCCGGCATGCACATCCATCTCGAGGAGGTGCTGCTGCGCGACCCGACGCTGAATGCCGGGGAGATCCTCATGAGCGAGTCGCAGGAGCGCATGATGGCGATCGTCGCGCCCGAGCGGCTGGAGGAGTTCCAGCAGATCGCCGCGAAGTGGGACGTCGAGGCCGCTGTGATCGGCGAGGTCACCGGCGACGGCCGCCTCACGGTCGACCACCATGGAGAGAGGATCGTCGACGTCGATCCCGCGACCGTCGCGATCGACAGCCCCGTCTACGACCGCCCCTACGCCCGTCCCGACTGGCAGGACGCGCTCCAGGCCGACGCCGCCGAGGCGCTCGCCCGCCCCGAGTCCGCCGAGGAGATCGCCGCGCAGGTCCGGGCGCTGATCTCCTCCCCGAACCTCGCCTCCAAGAGCTGGGTCACCGACCAGTACGACCGGTACGTCGGCGGGAACACGGCGCTTGCGATGCCCGACGATGCGGGCGTGCTGCGCATCGACGAGGAGACCGGGCGCGGCATCGCGCTCGCGACCGACGCGAACGGACGCTACACCAAGCTCGACCCCCGCAGCGGCGCCCAGCTCGCCCTCGCCGAGGCGTACCGCAACGTCGCCACCTCCGGGGCGACGCCGCTGGCGATCACGGATTGCCTGAACTTCGGCTCCCCCGAGGACCCGGGCCCCATGTGGCAGCTGGTCGAGGCGATCGGCGGCCTCGCCGAGGCCTGCGAGACCCTCGAGGTGCCCGTCACCGGCGGCAACGTGTCGCTGTACAACTCCACCGGCGAGCCCGGGCTGATCGACTCCGCGATCCACCCCACCCCCGTCGTCGGCGTGCTCGGCGTGTTCACCGATGTCGCGCATCGCCTCCCGTCCGGCTGGCAGGCAGACGGCCAGACGGTGCTGCTGCTGGGCACGACCCGCGAGGAGCTCTCGGGCTCGGCCTGGTCCGACGTGGTCCACCAGCACCTCGGCGGGCTGCCCCCGCGCGTGGACCTCGAGGCCGAGCGGTCCCTGGCCCGAGTGCTGATCGCCTCCTCCGAGCAGCAGCTCGCCTCCGCCGCGCACGACCTCTCCGAGGGCGGCCTGGTCCAGGCCCTCGTCGAGGCCGTGGTCCGCTTCGGGACCGGCACCCGGGTCGACCTCGCCGCCGTGCTCGAGCGTGACGGCGTGGACCTCGCCACCGCCCTGTTCTCCGAGTCGCAGGCCCGCGCCGTCGTCGCGATCCCGGCCGAGGCGGAGGAGCGCTTCCGCGCCCTCGCCGACGAGCACGGGGTACCGGTGCTCGCGCTCGGCACCACCGGCGGCGACTCCCTGGAGATCGACGGCCTCGGCGCCTTCGCCGTCGGCGAGCTGCGGGAGCTGCGGGAGCGGACCCTGCCGCGCTACTTCGGCTGAACGTCCGCGGCGCTCAGGCCCGCCCGGTGGCCCGCATCCAGCGCACCATGAAGGCGGCCATGTGATCGCGCCGCACCACGGAGCTCGGGCCGAAGATGCCGCCTGAGCCGCGGGCGATGCCCATCTTCGCCATCCAGGTGATCTCCTTGGCGAAGGTGTGCGTCGCGGGCACGTCCGTGAAGCTGTTCGACGTGCTGGTGTCCTTCGCCCCGGCGGCGCGGTAGAGGAACGCCGAGAGCTCGTCGCGCCGGAAGGTCGCCGAGGGGCTGAAGGTGCGGTTCTCGCCGCTCCCCCGCCCCCTGGCGATGCCCTTCTCGAAGGCCCAGCAGATCTCGTCGTAGAAGGTCATGTTCGGCGTGACGTCCCGGAACGGGGACTTCTGCGGCCCCTTGTAGTCGGCCGGCATCTCCAGCGCCCGGACGATGAACGTGATCATCACGTCGCGGCGGTTCGCCTCGCCGGGGCGGAACTCCGCATTCGGCGGGGTCCCCCAGCCTCTGGTGATCCCGAGAGCGGCCAGGTCGTTGACGTCCACGAAGAAGGTGCTGGTGGTCGGGACGTCGCTGAAGTACGGCGTCACGAAGCGGACCTCGTCGCCCTCCCGGACGGCCACGCCGCGCTGGAACGGCTGGACGACACGGTCGCCGTCCCTGCGCGCGCTGCCCTCGGGCCGACGCCAGTCGTGCTCCCACTCCGGGGCGAAGGACGACGTGTAGCCCGTCGCTCCGCCGCCGCCCTGGAGCACCAGCCCCTTGGTGAGGATCGTGGCGGTGAAGGGGCCGTTCTCGTGCGCGCTCCTGACCACGGTGCCGAGCTTCGAGGAGCCGCCGGCCTTCGTGAAGGCGT
Organism: Brachybacterium sp. EE-P12; assembly: GCF_003711805.1. GTDB lineage: Bacteria > Actinomycetota > Actinomycetes > Actinomycetales > Dermabacteraceae > Brachybacterium. Next base: position 201,720 of record NZ_QXCP01000009.1, read on the forward strand.
TCAGGTGGTCCTTCCAGCCCCCGTCCAGCGCCTTCTGCGCCTCGGAGCGGAGCGTGCCGAACTGCTTGTACAGCGCGTCGCCGGGACAGTCGGTGTAGTTCACGTCGCGGTGGCCGAACATCTTCGGCAGCGAGACCTTCTTGCCGGCGGGGAAGCGGGTGCCCGAGCCCGGCGTCCAGGAGGAGGTCGCGGAGACCTTGGTCTGGAAGGTGCTCAGCAGCTTCCAGCCGACGAGCTGCGCGACCGCGCTCCGCGCCGCCGAGGGCACGGAGGTGCTCTGGTAGTTGCCCATCACCGAGATGCCGAAGGAGCCGGTGTTGAAGCCGTAGGCGTGGGCGCCGACGATGTTGCGGTGCAGCCCGCCGCTGCGGCCCTCGAAGATCTGCCCGTGCTTGGAGACCAGGACGTTGTAGCCGATGTCGGCCCAGCCCAGGGTCTTCGTGTGATAGGTCAGGATGCCGCGCACGAGCTCCGCCGACTGCGCGGCGGTGTAGCTGTTGGTGCCGGCCGTGTGGTGGATGACCACGGCCTTGAGCTGGTCCGCCGCGCTGGTGCCGCGCACGAGGGACTCGTCCGCGCCCCAGCCCTTGCGGGAGGTGTACTTCGGCGTCCCGGGTCCGAGCGCCGGGGTGGCCGGGTTCGCCATGGTCACCGCCTGCGCGGCCCGGGCGACGCTCTGCCGGGCGGAGAGCGTCATCGGCTCCGGGGCGCCCGCAGCATCCGCGACGGCGGCGTCCTCCGGCGCGGGAGACGTCGTGATGATGTGCGCGGTGAGGCTGTCCGTGACGTCCTCGCCGTCGAGCTCCGCCCGGATCTGGAGAGCTCCGACCACACCGATCCATGCGCACTCCGTGCCGGGCGCGTCCTCGCCCGTCTCGGGGTCCTCCGCCGTCTCGAGCAGCTCCCAGTCGGTCCACTCGCCGCCCTCGAGCCGGCCTCGCACCTGCACCTCGGGGGCTTCGACCTCGTGCGGCCAGGTCACGCCCACCATGGTGCCGGGCTGCTCGGGCAGATCGCGCACCTGGTCCCCGTCGGCGTCGACGAGCTCGGTCTGCGCGAGGGGGACATCGACCACCCGGGTCTCACCGCCGGTGACGGACGGGTCCGCGAGGGCGGGGGCCGCCGAGAGGGCGACCGCGCCGGCGGGGACGGCGGCCGCGGTCGCGGCCATCAGGGTGCGGCGCGTGAGGGAGACGGCGCGGCGATCCTCGGGGACGGTGGACAGGTTCCGCTTCGACATCACGGGCTCCTGGGGAGAAGGGGGCGGGGAAGGCCGCTGAGCGCGGCCGGGTGGGACCCGGCGGACGCACGGCTGCCACCGTCACGGTAGTCCACGCCCTGACGGGGCACGTCCCGCGCCGGTCACGATCCGACAAAGACCTCGCGGGGACACACGTCGAGGGCGGGCCGTCGGGATCTCTCCCGTCGGCCCGCCCTCGGCGGTGTGCGCGGCTCTCCGCGTCCGGTCGTGGGCTCCGCAGAACCCTCGACGCTCAGGACTCCGTGGGCTCCTCGGCGGCCGCGGTCTCCTCGGCGGGGGTCTCCTCGGCGGCGGGCTTCTCGTCGGCCTTGGCGCTCGCCTTCGCGGCGCCCTCGGCCTCCTTCACCACGGCCTGCTTCGGGGAGTACTCCTCGGTGACCAGCTCGATGACGGCCATCGGGGCGTTGTCGCCCTTGCGGGGGCCGATCTTCGTGATGCGGGTGTAGCCGCCGGGGCGCTCCGAGAAGGTCGGCGCGATCTCCTCGAAGAGCTGGTACACGACGCCCTTGTCACGGATGGTCTGCATCACGCGGCGACGGGAGGCGAGATCGCCCTTCTTCGCCTGGGTGACCAGACGCTCCGCGTGGGGGCGCAGGCGCTTGGCCTTGGTCTCGGTGGTCGTGATCCGGCCGTGACGGAACAGCTCGGTGGCGAGGCCCGCGATGATCATCCGCTCGTGCGCGGGGGATCCGCCGAGGCGCGCGCCCTTGGTGGGTGCAGGCATGGTCGTTCTCCTTGGTGGAAGTGAAGGTCAGTACTGGTCGCCGAAGTCGTCGGAGTAGGTCTCCAGCGCGGCGGGGTCGAACCCGGCCGGGGAGTCCTTGAGCGACAGACCGAGCTCGGCGAGCTTCGCCTTGACCTCGTCGATGGACTTCTGACCGAAGTTGCGGATGTCGAGCAGGTCCGCCTCGGAACGGGCGGTGAGCTCGCCGACGGTGTGGACGCCCTCGCGCATGAGGCAGTTGTACGACCGGACCGTGAGGTTCAGGTCGTTGATCGGCAGCGCGAGGTCAGCGGCCAGGGCCTGGTCGGTGGGCGAGGGGCCGATCTCGATGCCCTCCGCCTCCTGGTTCAGCTCGTGGGCCAGACCGAACAGCTCGACCAGGGTCTTGCCCGCCGAGGCCACCGCGTCGCGGGGGCTGATGGCCGGCTTGGTCTCGACGTCGACGATGAGCTTGTCGAAGTCGGTGCGCTGCTCGACGCGGGTCGCCTCGACCTTGTAGGTCACCTTCAGCACGGGCGAGTAGATCGAGTCGACCGGGACCCGGCCGATCTCGCCGTCCACGCCCTTGTTCTGCGCGGCGGAGACGTAGCCGCGGCCGCGCTCGACGATCAGCTCGACCTCCAGGCGCCCCTTCTCGTTGAGGGTCGCGATGTGCAGGTCGGGGTTGTGGATCTCCACACCGGCCGGAGGGGTGATGTCGGCGGCGGTGACGCGACCGGCCTCCTCGCGGCGCAGGTACATCACGACGGGCTCGTCGTTCTCGGAGGAGACGACGAGGTTCTTGATGTTGAGGATGACCTCGGTGATGTCCTCCTTGACGCCGGGGACGGTGCTGAACTCGTGCAGCACGCCGTCGATGCGGATCGAGGTGACCGCGGCGCCGGGGATGGAGGACAGCAGGGTGCGGCGCAGGGAGTTGCCGAGGGTGTAGCCGAAGCCCGGCTCGAGCGGCTCGATGACGAACCGGGAGCGGTTGTCCGACACGACCTCTTCGGTCAGCGTGGGGCGCTGTGCAATGAGCACTGTGGATCCTTTCGGCGAGCGTCCGCCATATGACGCTCAGAAGGGGGCGGTGGGCCTGGAAGGTACGGGGGTGTCCACGTCAGCCGTGGGTGCCGGGCGCGGGAGACCCCGCCCGGCACGGACGGGCCGTGACGAGCGGGGTGCCCCGTCGTCGCGGCCGACGGGATCAGACGCGGCGGCGCTTGGCCGGACGGGTGCCGTTGTGCGGCTGCGGGGTGACGTCCTGGATCGAGCCCACCTCGAGGCCGGTCGCGGTCAGCGAGCGGATCGCGGTCTCGCGGCCCGAGCCCGGGCCCTTGACGAAGACGTCGACCTTCTTCAGGCCGTGCTCCTGCGCCTGGCGCGCGGCGGCCTCGGCGGCCATCTGCGCGGCGTAGGGGGTCGACTTGCGCGAGCCCTTGAAGCCGACCTGGCCGGCGGAGGCCCAGGAGATGACGGCGCCGGTCGGGTCCGTGATGGACACGATGGTGTTGTTGAACGTGCTCTTGATGTGGGCCTGGCCGCTCACGATGTTCTTCTTGTCCTTGCGGCGCGGCTTGCGCGCAGCGGCCTGACGGGTCTTGGTTGCCATGCGGCAGAACTCCTCTGGTGGTGTGGGGGTGCGCCGGTTCCCTCAGCGGCGCGAAGTGACTGCGGGCTCCGGTCTCGGAGCCGGGCGGCCGATCAGCGGATGCCGCGGATCAGCGAGCCTTCTTCTTGCCGGCGACCGTGCGCTTGGGGCCCTTGCGGGTGCGCGCGTTGGTCTTCGTGCGCTGACCGTGCACCGGGAGGCCGCGGCGGTGACGCAGGCCCTGATAGCTGCCGATCTCGACCTTGCGGCGGATGTCGGCGGCCACCTCGCGGCGCAGGTCGCCCTCGACCATGTAGTTCGCCTCGATGTGATCGCGGAGCTGGACGAGCTCCTCGTCGGTCACCTCGCGGACGCGCTTGTCGCCGGAGACGCCGGTCGCGGCCAGGGTCTCCTGGGCGCGGGTCCGGCCCACGCCGAAGATGTACGTCAGGGCGACCTCGAGGCGCTTCTCGCGCGGAAGGTCCACTCCCACCAGACGTGCCATGTGCAGATTCTCCTACTGTCTCGGAGGCCTGAGCCGACACCTCGCCGGGACCGTCTGCCCGACGCCGCAGCCTCCGTCCTGCGGGTGACCGGCTCGTGCCGGTGGTGTCGTCTCTTCATTTGTGTGGTGCCCGCGGGAGCGGGCGGTGCCCCTGCGGGGCGTGCCGCCTCGCGGCGGCGGGGTCACGGCGTGCCGTGGCTGCGGGGACTCGCGTCCCCCTGGCTCAGCCCTGGCGCTGCTTGTGACGCGGGTTCGAGCAGATGACCATGACTCGCGAGTGGCGACGGATCACCTTGCAGTTGTCGCAGATCGGCTTGACGCTCGGCTTGACCTTCATAGCTTTCCTTCTCCCGGGACGATCACTTGTAGCGGTAGACGATGCGGCCCCGGTCGAGGTCATAGGGGCTCAGCTCGACGACCACACGGTCCTCGGGAAGGATGCGGATGTAGTGCTGGCGCATCTTTCCGGAGATGTGCGCGAGCACCATGTGCCCGTTGTCGAGCTCGACCCGGAAGCGCGCGTTCGCGAGCGCCTCCGTGACCGTGCCCTCGACCTCGATCACTCCGTCCTTCTTCGCCATGCCTCCCCAATCTCCCGCCTCCGGCGATGCCGGGGCCGAGTTCCGCGTACTTGGTTCCTGGTTGCCCAGGCCCTGCTCATCGCCCGTCGGGTGACGGGGCGATGATCGACGAGGGTGGCGCCGAGGCAGGTCGTCGGCCTCTGCCGACGGTCCGAGGGACCGGGCGGACGAGGAGCGCGACGGGACTGCACGACCGCGCGTTCGCACGCACGATCGGAGCACACCCGATGGATCAGCCTACACGCGCGGGCCCGCAGGGGCGAGGGTGCAGGCGATGATGCCGGTCACGTCCGTTCAGGAGAGCGGGTCAGGAGCGGCCGTGACACCACGCCGGGCGAGCTCGGCCGCTCCCCCGTCGCCGGCGGTCAGCACGAGCAGCCCCTGCTCGGTGACGGCGACGGAGTGCTCGGCGTGCGCGGCGCGGCCGCCGCCGGTCGCGCGCACGGTCCAGTCGTCGTCCTCGAGCTCCCAGTTGCCCTGGCCCTGGATGAGCATCGGCTCGATCGCGATGCACAGGCCGGGGCGCACGCGCGGGCCGCGCGAGCGGGTGCGGTAGTTCATGACGTCGGGGGCCTGGTGCATCGCGGTGCCGATGCCGTGCCCCCCGAAGCCCTCGAGATGGGAGAGGGACTCCCCCGCCGCCTCGGTCACGAAGTCCTCGATGGCGGCGCCGACGTCGCCGACGCGCTCGGCGCTCGCGAGCGCCGCGATCCCGGCCCACAGGGCCTCCTCGGTGATCCGCACCAGGTCCTCGTCGCCGACGGAGCGGGCCCGGCCGACGATGTGGGTGCGGGCGGCGTCGGAGTGCCAGCCCTCGACGATCAGCCCTCCGTCGATGGAGACGACGTCCCCCTCCTCGAGCGGGCGCGCGTCGGGGATGCCGTGGACGACGACCTCGTTGACGCTGATGCACAGCGTCGCCGGGTATCCCTGGTAGCCCAGGAAGTTCGGCGTCGCTCCCTCGTCACGGATCATCGTGTGGGCGAGGGTGTCGAGCTCGTCCGTGGTGACGCCGGGGCGGATCTGCTCCGCGAGCATCTCGTGGACGCGGTGCAGCAGGTGCCCGCTGCGGCGCATCACCGCGATCTGCTCGGGGGTCTTCCACTCCACCCTCGGGGGCAGCAGGCTCATCGGCTGCCGAGGGCCTCGCGCAGCGCGGCGGTGACCTCGTCGATCGAGGCCATGCCGTCGACCCGGCGCACCAGGCCGCGCTGCTCGTAGACGTCGATCAGCGGGGCGGTCTGCTCCGCGTAGACCTCGAGACGGCGACGGATCGTCTCCTCGGTGTCGTCGCTGCGGCCCTGCTCGGCGCCGCGCGCCACCAGGCGGCCCACGACCTCCTCCTGCTCGACCACGAGCAGCAGCACCATGTCCAGCTCGGTGCCGAGCTCGGCGAGCATGCCGTCGAGCGCCTCGACCTGGTCGAGGGTGCGGGGGTAGCCGTCCAGCAGGAAGCCGTCGCGGGCGTCGGCCTCGGCCAGGCGCGAGCGGACCATGTCGTTGGTGATGGAGTCGGGGACGTACTCGCCCTTGTCCATGTAGGACTTCGCCAACACGCCGAGCTCGGTCTGCCCCGAGACGTTCGCGCGGAAGATGTCGCCCGTGGAGATCGCGGGGATCGACAGCTCCTCGGCCACGCGCACGGCCTGCGTGCCCTTGCCCGCTCCGGGCGGGCCCACGATGAGCAGGCGGCGGGCCGTGGGGGCGGAGGCGTCGGAGGAGGTGGTGGTCACCGGAGAATCCCTTCGTAGTGGTGCTGCTGGAGCTTCGCGTCGATCTGCTTCACGGTGTCCAGTCCCACGCCGATGACGATCAGGAGGGACACGCCGCCGAGCGGGAAGTCCTGCGAGGTGCCCAGGTAGAACAGCGCGACCAGCGGGATCAGGCAGATCACCGCGAGGTAGACGGCGCCGCCGCTCTGGATGCGGTTGATGACGTAGCGCAGGTAGCGCTCGGTGGGCTTGCCCGCGCGGATCTCGGGGACGAAGCCGCCGTACTTCTTCATGTTGTCGGCGATCTCCTCCGCGTTGAAGGTGATCGAGACGTAGAAGAAGGCGAAGAACACGATCAGCGCGGTGTAGACGACCGCGTAGATCCAGGAGAAGTTGAAGCCCAGCACGAGATGGCTGTTCACCCACTGCACCCAGCCCGCCTCCGGGTCCCCGAAGGACGCGGCCATCTGCGGCAGCGCGAGGATCGAGGAGGCGAAGATGACGGGGATGACGCCGGCCTGGTTGACCTTGATCGGGATGTAGGTGGAGGTGCCGCCGTACATGCGCCGACCCACCATGCGCTTGGCGTACTGGACCGGGATCCGTCGCTGGGACTGCTCGACGAAGACCATGCCGACCATGATCAGCAGGCCCACCACCATCACGAGGGAGAAGGTCAGCCAGCCCTTGAGCTGCCAGACCTGGCCGAAGGAGGCGGGGAAGCTCGCGGCGATCGAGGAGAAGATCATCAGCGACATGCCGTTGCCGACGCCGCGCTCGGTGATCATCTCGCCCATGAACATGATCAGCACCGTGCCGACGGTCATGGTCAGCACCATGATCAGCAGGGTGGGGATCGACTGGTCCGGGACGAGCTCGAGGGTGCAGCCGACGAAGAAGTTGCCCGAGCGCACCAGCGTGATGATCGTGGTGGCCTGGAGGACGCCGAGGCCGATCGTGAGATAGCGGGTGTACTGGGTGAGCTTGGCGGTGCCGGAGGCGCCCTCCTTGTGGAGGGCCTCGAACCGCGGGATCACCACGCGCAGGAGCTGCACGATGATCGAGGCGGTGATGTACGGCATCACGCCGAGGGAGAAGACGGACAGCTGCAGCAGGGCGCCGCCGGAGAACATGTTGACCATGCCCAGCGCGCTGGCGCCCTGACCCGTGGCGGCCTGGTCCGCGCACATCATGACGTTGGTGGCGTCGAATCCCGGGGTCGGGATGAAGACGCCGAGTCGATAGACGGCGATCAGACCGAGCGTGAAGAGGAGCTTCGCCCTCAGCTCGGGGGTGCGCAGCGCGCGCACGAACGAGTTCACCTGTTTCCCTCCTGGAGGTCCGGGGACGGGACCGATGCCGGCGCGGTGCGTCCCGGTGCCGCAGAGGCTGAGCGGCCGTCGGACCGGCCCTGGAATGACGACAGGGCACCGCGGCACAGAGTATTCTGCGCCGCGGTGCCCGTCAAAGAGAGGTCACGCGGTGGTGACGGACCCGCCGGCCGCCGCGATCTTCTGCTCCGCCGAGGCGGAGAACTTCTGGGCGGTGACGTCGAGCTTGACGCTCACCTCGCCCTGGCCCAGCACCTTCACGGGCTGGTTCTTGCGGACAGCGCCCTTGGCGACGAGGTCCTCGACCGTGACGGCGCCGCCCTCGGGGAACAGCTCCTGCAGGGTCGACAGGTTCACGACCTGGTACTCGACGCGGAAGGGGTTGGTGAAGCCGCGGAGCTTCGGCAGCCGCATGTGCAGCGGCATCTGCCCGCCCTCGAAGCCGACGGGCACCTGGTAGCGGGCCTTGGTGCCCTTGGTGCCGCGACCGGCGGTCTTGCCCTTGGAGGCCTCACCACGGCCGACGCGGGTGCGCGCGGTCTTGGAGCCGGGCGCGGGGCGCAGGTCGTGGAGCTTCAGGGGGCTCTGCTGGGAATCGGTCATGTCAGTCCACCTCTTCGAACGTCACCAGATGGGCGACGGCGCGGATCATCCCGCGGATCTCGGGGCGGTCCTCCTTCACCACGGTGTCACCGATGCGCTTGAGGCCGAGGCCGCGCAGGGTGGACCGCTGGCTCTGGGTGCCGCCGATCTCGGAACGGGTCTGGGTCACCTTGATCTGCATCAGGCACCCACCTTCTCGGCGCGCGCGGCGGCGCGGCCCTCGGCCTGGGCCCGCAGGAGCGCCGCCGGGGCGACGTTCTCGACCGCGAGGCCACGGCGCGCGGCCACGGCCTCCGGCTCCTCGAGCTGCTTGAGGGCGTCGACGGTGGCCCGCACGATGTTGATCGCGTTGGTCGAGCCGAGCGACTTGGAGAGCACGTCGTGCACTCCGGCGCACTCGAGCACGGCGCGGACCGGACCGCCGGCGATCACGCCGGTTCCCGGGGCGGCCGGGCGCAGCAGGACGACGCCCGCCGCATCCTCGCCCTGGACCGGGTGCACGACGGTGCCCTGGACGCGCGGGACGCGGAAGAAGTTCTTCTTCGCCTCCTCGACGCCCTTCGAGATCGCCGCGGGGACCTCCTTGGCCTTGCCGTAGCCGACACCGACGGTGCCGTCGCCGTCACCCACCACCACGAGGGCGGTGAAGGAGAACCGACGGCCGCCCTTGACGACCTTGGAGACGCGGTTGATGCTCACGACGCGCTCGAGGAACGCCGACTTCTCGGCGTCCTGACCGCGGCCGCGACCACCCTGACGGCCGCCCTGGCGACCGCCCCGCTCGTTGCTGTTGCTGGAGTTGTCGTCCCGCCGGCCGGAGGCCGCGGGACCGTTGTTGCGCTGCTGTGCAGCCATATTCAGATCCTCTTCTCGTCCTGTGTCCGGGCGGCGGTCACAGCGCCAGGCCGGCCTCGCGGGCGCCGTCGGCGACGGCGGCCACGCGGCCGTGGTACTTGTTGCCACCGCGGTCGAAGACGACCGCGTCGATGCCGGCGGCCTTGGCGCGCTCGGCGACCAGCGTGCCGACGGTGCGGGCCTTGTCCGACTTCGTCGCCTCGGCGCCGCGGAGGTCGGCCTCCATCGTCGAGGCCGACGCGATGGTCCGGCCCAGCGAGTCGTCGACGACCTGCACGAAGACGTGACGCGACGAGCGGGTGACCACCAGGCGCGGACGCTGGGCGGTGCCGATGATGCGACGACGCACGCGCAGGTGACGACGGCCGCGTGCACGCAGCTTGCTGCCGCGGTTGCCCTTGGTGTGCTTGAGTGCGTAACCCATGGTCACTTACCAGCCTTTCCGGCCTTGCGGAGCACGACCTCGTCGGCGTACCGCACGCCCTTGCCCTTGTAGGGCTCGGGCGGACGGATCCCGCGGATCTTCGCGGCGATGTGCCCCACCTGCTGCTTCGAGATGCCGCTGACCGAGAACTTGGTCGGCGACTCCACGGTGAAGGTGATGCCCTGGGGCGCCTTCACCACGACGGGGTGCGAGAAGCCGAGCGCGAACTCGAGATCCGTGCCCTTGGCGACGACGCGGTAGCCCGTGCCGACGATCTCCAGCTTCTTCGTGAAGCCCTCGGTGACGCCGAGGACGATGTTGTTGACGAGCGTGCGGGTCAGGCCGTGCAGCGCACGGTTCTCCTGCTCGTCATCGGGGCGGGAGACGAGGATGCGGCCCTCGTCGTCGCGCTCGACGGTCAGGGGCTCGGGCACCTCGTGGGTGAGCTCGCCCTTGGGGCCGGTCACCGTGACGGTGCGGCCCTCGATGGTGACGTTCTGGACTGAGGCCGGCACTGCGACCGGCAGGCGTCCGATGCGGGACATAGCTAGTGTTCTCCTCTCCCGCTCACCAGATGTAGGCGAGGACTTCCCCACCCACACCCTTCTTGGCAGCCTGCTTGTCGGTCAGGAGGCCGGAGGACGTGGACAGGATCGCCACGCCCAGTCCGCCGAGGACCCTGGGCAGGTTGGTGGACTTCGCGTACACGCGCAGGCCCGGCTTCGAGATGCGGCGGATCCCGGAGATGGCGCGCTCGCGGCTGTCGGAGTACTTGAGCTCGAGGACGAGCGACTTGCCCACCTCGGCCTCCTCCTCGCGCCAGCCGAGGATGTAGCCCTCTGCCTTCAGGATGTCCGCGATGCGGGCCTTGAGCTTCGAATACGGCATGGACGCGGTCTCGTGGTACGCCCCGGAGGCGTTCCGGATCCGCGTGAGCATGTCCGCGATCGGGTCGGTCATGGTCATGTCTGTTGCTTCTTCCTCACCTGGTTTCCCCCGCGCCCCGTGACGGGGAATGGGGACCTGTGGCGGTAGTCCTTACCAGCTGCTCTTGGTGACGCCGGGCAGCTCTCCGCGATGAGCCATCTCGCGGAGGCAGACGCGGCAGAGGCCGAACTTGCGGTAGACCGAGTGAGGCCTGCCGCAGCGCTGGCACCGGGTGTAGGCGCGGACCGCGAACTTGGGCTTGCGCTCCGACTTCTTGATCAGGGCTGTCTTCGCCATATCAGTTCTCCTCCTTGAAGGGGAAGCCGAGCAGCTTCAGCAGCGCGCGTCCCTCGTCGTCGGTCTTCGCGGTGGTGACGACCGTGATGTCCATGCCGCGGACGCGGTCGATCTTGTCCTGGTCGATCTCGTGGAACATGACCTGCTCCGTGAGACCGAAGGTGTAGTTGCCGTTGCCGTCGAAGTGCTTCGGCGACAGGCCGCGGAAGTCGCGGATGCGCGGCAGCGCGGTGGACAGCAGGCGGTCCAGGAACTCCCACATCCGGGCGTTGCGCAGCGTGACGTGCGCACCGATCGGCATGCCCTCACGCAGCTTGAACTGCGCGATGGACTTGCGGGCCCTGGTGACCTGGGGCTTCTGACCGGTGATGGCCGCGAGGTCCTTGATGGCGCCGTCGATGACCTTCGAGTCGCGAGCGGCGTCGCCGACGCCCATGTTCACGACGATCTTGGTCAGCCCGGGCACCAGCATGACGTTCTCGTAGCCGAACTGCTCGGTCAGCTGCGCCTTGATGGTCTCGTTGTACTTCGTCTTCAGACGCGGGGTGGGCGCCTGGGTGGCGGTCTCGCTCATCTCAGATGTCCTTCCCGGAGCGCTTGGCGAAGCGGACGCGCACCTGCTTGGTGCGGCCGTTCTCGAGCTCGACGGTCTCGACGCGGTAGCCGACCTTGGTCGGCTTGTTGTCCTCCGGGTCGACCAGGGCCACGTTGGAGACGTGGATGGGGGCCTCGCGCTGCTCGATGCCGCCCGCGCCGCCGGCCTGGTTCGGCTTGACGTGGTGGGTGCGGCGGTTGATGCCCTCGACCAGCACGCGCTGGGTGTCGGGGAACACCTGCAGGACGCGACCCTGCTTGCCCTTGTCGCCGGGCTCGAGGCCGCGCGCGGCGGCCTTGTCCGAGTCGCTCGAGCGACCCGTGATGACCTGGACGAGATCGCCCTTCTTGATCTTCATCTTTGCCATGTCACAGCACCTCCGGTGCCAGCGAGACGATCTTCATGAAGCGCTTGTCGCGCAGCTCGCGGCCGACGGGGCCGAAGATGCGGGTACCGCGCGGCTCGCCGTCCGTCTTGAGGATGACCGCCGCGTTCTCGTCGAAGCGGATGTAGGAGCCGTCGACGCGACGGACCTCCTTGGACGTGCGGACGACGACCGCCTTGACGACGTCGCCCTTCTTGACGTTGCCACCGGGGATGGCGTCCTTGACGGTCGCCACGATGGTGTCGCCGATGCTGGCGTAACGGCGACCGGAGCCACCGAGAACACGGATGCAGAGAATCTCCTTGGCACCCGTGTTGTCGGCGACCTTCAGTCGCGACTCCTGCTGAATCACTCGTTCTCCTATCGTCTCACCGGTTCTCTTCCCGCCCGCAGGAGCGGGCCGGCCGAGCCTGGCGGAACGGAATATGGACCATGCACGAGGGCGCCGTCGGCCGCTTGCACGACCGGGCGTCGCCGCCGACGGGCCCCGGGCACCAAAAAACCCTCTGCCGGACTCAGGCACTGGCGTGGTGAACGCGGGGCGTTCGCCTCAGGTGCGAGGTCTCCGGCGAGGACGGACCAGGTGTCCCGGATCCTGCCGCGGAGTCCGGCGCCTCCACCGCGAGCGGCGGGGGCGCAGTCCTCCGGCAACCGTCCTAGACTACGCGCCGCCCTCGTGCCTGTCACCCCTGCGGGGCGGGCTCGGGCGTGTGTGCTTGCTCTCCCGTCCCCGGCGCCCCCTCGCCCCGATCCGTCGCCGGACGGCGGGCGGAGAGCGTAGATTCGGCCCATGATCGACATCGACGTGGCACGCCGGCTGCGGGACGCGGGTCTCGCCTGGGAGCCGGCCGACGGGGACCTGTTCGCGATCGACAACGCGCAGCTGCGCGAGGAGTCGTTCATGCTCTCCTCGATGGTGGTCGAGGTGGGCAGGGGGCGCAGCGGCACCCGGCTGCTGCGCTTCAACGGCACCACGGAATGGGCGCTGGACTCCGTCGAGCAGGCCGAGGCCGTGTGGCTGCCGCGGGCGGACCAGCTGCGGGAGGCCCTCGGAGGGGCCTTCATCGCGCTGCGGCGCCGGGAGCACGGCGGGCACGTGGTCGAGCTGCGCCTCGCAGGCGGCGGCTCCCGGGAGATCGCAGCGCCCCGGGCGGAGGACGCGCTCGCGGGCGCGCTGCTCGTGCATCTCGGGGGCTGACGTGCCTGCGCACAGCGGAAGGGCCGGCCCTCCCCGTGGGGAGGACCGGCCCTTCTCAGAGCTCCACGGCGGTCACGCGGACCGCCGACGGATCACTTGGCGCGCTCGAGGATCTCGACCAGCCGCCACCGCTTGGACGCGGAGAGCGGGCGGGTCTCCATGATGAGGACGCGGTCGCCGATGCCGGCGGTGTTCTCCTCGTCATGGGCCTTGAAACGGCTCGTCTTGGTCGTGACCTTGCCGTAGCGGGCGTGCTTCACACGCTCCTCGACCTCGACCACGATCGTCTTGTCCATCTTGTCGGAGACCACGTAGCCGCGCAGGGTCTTGCGGTAGGGACGCTCGGCCGACGAGGCCTGGGCGCCCTCCTTCGCGAGCTCCTCGACAGCCACGGCCTCGTTGGACTCGACCTGATTCTTCTCAGTCATCTCTGTTCCTCGCTCCGGGGTCACTCGGCGGCGCCGGGCGCCTGACGGATCCCCAGCTCGCGCTCGCGCAGGATCGTGTAGATCCGTGCGATGTCCTTCTTGACGGACCGCAGACGGCCGGAGCTCTCGAGCTGACCGGTGGCGTTCTGGAAACGGAGCTTGAACAGCTCGTCCTTCGCCTTCGCCAGTTCCTCGGCCAGCTTGGAGTCGTCCAGCTTGTCGAGTTCATCGGCGGTGAGCTTGGTCGCTGCCATCAGATGTCACCACTCTCTCGGCTCAGGATGCGGCACTTCATGGGGAGCTTGTGCATCGCCAGGCGCAGTGCCTCGCGAGCCACCTCCTCCTCGACGCCGGCGACCTCGAACATGACGCGTCCCGGCTTGATGTTGGCGATCCACCACTCGACCGAACCCTTGCCGGAGCCCATGCGGACCTCGGCAGGCTTCTTGGTGAGCGGACGATCGGGGTAGATGTTGATGAACACCTTGCCGCCACGCTTCATGTAGCGGGTCATGGCGATACGAGCCGCCTCGATCTGGCGGTTGGTGACGTAGGCCGGCGCGAGCGCCTGGATGCCGTAGTCGCCGAACGCCAGCTCGGTGCCGCCCTTGGCCATGCCGCTGCGGGTCGGGTGGTGCTGCTTGCGGTGCTTGGTCCTGCGAGGGATCAGCATGTCGCTCAGGCCTCCGTTCCGGGCTGCTGCGCGGGAGCCGCGGCCTGCTCGGCGGGAGCAGCGGTCTGCGGGGCAGACGCGGTGTTCTCACGACGGGCGGCGGCGTTGCGCTCGTTGCGACGGCCCCGCGGGCGCTCAGCACGCGGGCCGCGGCCGCCGGAGCGGGGACCCTGCGAGGCGGCCTGCTGGGCCGCGAGCTCCTTGGCGGTGACGTCGCCCTTGTAGATCCAGACCTTCACGCCGATGCGGCCGAAGGCGGTGCGGGCCTCGTAGAAGCCGTAGTCGATGTTCGCGCGGAGGGTGTGCAGCGGCACGCGCCCCTCGCGGTAGAACTCGTTGCGGCTCATCTCGGCGCCGCCGAGGCGACCGGAGACGGCCACTCGGATGCCCTTCGCGCCGGCGCGCTGCGCGGACTGCATGCCCTTGCGCATCGCACGGCGGAAGGAGACGCGGGCGGCGAGCTGCTCGGCGATGCCCTGGGCGACCAGCTGAGCATCGGCCTCGGGGTTCTTGACCTCGAGGATGTTCAGCTGGATCTGCTTGCCGGTGAGCTTCTCCAGCTCACCGCGCAGACGCTCGGCCTCCGCGCCGCGACGCCCGATGACGATGCCCGGGCGGGCGGTGTGGAGATCGACGCGGACGCGATCGCGGGTGCGCTCGATCTCGACCTTGGAGATGCCGGCGCGCTCGAGCCCCTCGGACATGAGCTTGCGGATCGCGACGTCTTCCTTCACGTAGTCGCGGTACCGCTGCCCCTCCTTCGAGGAGTCGGCGAACCACCGGCTGCTGTGCTCCGTGGTGATCCCGAGGCGGAACCCGTTCGGATTGACCTTCTGGCCCATTCGGGACTCCTTACTTGTTCACGGGAGCGACCACCACGGTGACGTGGCTGGTGCGCTTCTTGATCTGGAAGGCACGACCCTGAGCACGCGGCTGGAACCGCTTCATGGTCGGGCCCTCGTCGACGAATGCGGCGGACACGACGAGCTCGCGCTCGTCGAAGCGCTCCCCCGCCTGATCTGCCTTCACCCGCGCGTTGGCGATCGCGGACTCCACGAGCTTGAGGACGGGCTCGCTGGCGGCCTGCGGGGCGAACCGCAGGGTGTCCAGGGCCTCGGCCGTGCTCTTGCCACGAATCAGGTCCACAACGCGGCGAGCCTTCATGGGCGACATGCGGAGGTACCGCACCTGCGCCTTGGCTTCCATTGCTTCCTGCTTTCTCTCGAGTTCGAGAAGTGCAGTCGCTGCTGACATCACGTCAGCGACGACGGCCCTTCTTGTCGTCCTTCTCGTGGCCCTTGAAAGTCCGCGTGGGGGCGAACTCGCCGAGCTTGTGGCCGACCATCGACTCGGTGACGAACACCGAGACGTGCTTGCGGCCGTCGTGCACTGCGAAGGTGTGGCCGAGGAAGTCCGGGGTGATCACCGAACGACGCGACCAGGTCTTGATGAGGTTCTTGGTGCCCTTCTCGTTCTGGGCGTCCACCTTCTTCTGCAGGTGGTCGTCCACGAACGGGCCCTTGGAAATACTGCGAGGCATGTGCGGTTCTCCCTATCAGCGCTTCTTGCCGGTCCGACGCCGGCGCACGATGAGCTTGTCGCTCTCCTTGCCCGGCTTTCGGGTACGGCCCTCGGGCTGACCCCAGGGCGACACCGGATGACGACCACCCGAGGTGCGGCCCTCGCCACCACCATGGGGGTGATCCACGGGGTTCATGACGACACCGCGGACGTGGGGGCGCTTGCCCTTCCACCGCATGCGGCCGGCCTTGCCCCAGTTGATGTTGGACTGCTCGGCGTTGCCGACCTCGCCGATGGTGGCGCGGCAGCGGGCGTCGACGTTGCGGATCTCGCCGGAGGGCATACGCAGCTGGGCGTACGGGCCCTCCTTCGCGACGAGCTGCACGGAGGCGCCGGCCGAACGGGCGATCTTCGCGCCGCCGCCGGGGCGGAGCTCGATCGCGTGCACCACGGTGCCCAGCGGGATGTTGCGCAGCGGCAGGTTGTTGCCGGGCTTGATGTCGGCCCCGGCACCGTTCTCGATCCAGTCGCCCTGACGCAGCTTGGCCGGCGCGAGGATGTAGCGCTTCTCGCCGTCCAGGTAGTGCAGCAGCGCGATGCGCGCGGTGCGGTTGGGGTCGTACTCGATGTGAGCGACCTTGGCCTTGACGCCGTCCTTGTCGTGACGGCGGAAGTCGATCACGCGGTAGGCCCGCTTGTGGCCGCCGCCCCGGTGACGGGAGGTGATGCGACCGTTGCTGTTGCGGCCGCCGCTCTTGGACAGCGGGCGCACCAGGGACTTCTCCGGCGTGGACCGGGTGACCTCGACGAAGTCGGCGCCACTCGAGCCGCGACGACCGGGAGTGGTCGGCTTGCTCTTACGAATTGCCATGTGGGTTTCCCTCAGACTCTCTTCGGCTCCTCGGACATCGGCCGCCTCAGGCGACCGACCCTCCGAAGATGTCGATGGCTCCGTCGGTCAGGGTCACGATGGCGCGCTTGGTGTCCTTGCGCTTGCCCATCCCGAAGCGCGTGCGGCGCGCCTTGCCCTGACGGTTGATCGTGTTCACCGAGGAGACCTTCACGTCGAAGATCTTCTCGACGGCGATCTTGATCTCGGTCTTGTTGGCGTCGGCAGCCACCACGAAGGTGTACTTGCCCTCGTCCATCAGCCCGTAGCTCTTCTCGGAGACGACCGGGGACAGCAGGACGTCGCGGGGATCCTTGTTCAGCGCGCTCACTTGGCGGCCTCCTCATCGGACGAGGCGGACTCCTTGACCGCGTTCACGAACCCGGCGGCCTTGGCGGCCTCCTCCGTCGCGAACCAGACCTCGGCCTTGGTGCGGCCGTACCACGGGGAGTCCGGGGTGTGGAACTTCTTCGAGCCCTGGTTGCCCTTGATGTCGAAGCCCTCGGGGGCGGAGCCGTCGGCCAGCGGGGCCGCGGAGCCCTCGCCGAACGGGGCGTCCTGCGCGGCGGCGGGAGCAGCAGCGGCGGCCGGGGCCGACGCGGCGGACTTCGCCGCGGCGAAGGTCGAGGTGGGCAGGTTCAGGGAGGCCTGGGCCACGAAGTCCTCGAGCGCACCGGCGGTGAAGACCACGTCGTCGGCGAGCATGACGTCGTAGGTGTTCACCTGGTCCGCGTACAGGACGTGAGCGGCAGGCAGGTTGCGCGTGCTGAGCGCGCCCAGGTCGTCGTCGCGGCGCACGACCACCAGCAGGTGGCGACGGTCGGAGACGTGCGACAGGGTGGTGCGCGCGGCCTTGGTGGACGCGGCCTCGCCCGCCAGGAGCGAGGAGACGACGTGCACGCGGCCGTTGCGGGCCCGGTCGGAGAGGGCACCGCGCAGGGCGGCCGCCTTCATCTTCTTGGGGGTGCGCTGGCCGTAGTCGCGCGGGACGGGGCCGTGGACGGTGCCGCCGCCGGTGAACTGCGGGGCGCGCAGCGAGCCCTGGCGCGCACGGCCGGTGCCCTTCTGCTTCCAGGGCTTCTTGCCGCCGCCGCGCACCTCGGCGCGGGTCTTGGCCTTGTGGGTGCCCTGGCGGGCCGCCGCCTGCTGGGCGACGACGACCTGGTGGATCAGGGCCACGTTGGTCTGGACGTCGAAGATCGACGCAGGCAGCTCGACGGTGCCGGACTTCTTGCCGGCCGGGTCGAGCACGTCGACGGTCAGATTCGCTGCCATCGGGCTCAGGCCTCCTTCGCGGGAGTCTTGACAGCCGAGCGGACCAGCACGAGACCGCCCTTGGGGCCGGGGACGGCACCCTTGACGAGCACGAGGCCCTTCTCGACGTCGACCGCGTGAACGGTCAGGTTCTGGACACTGGTGCGGTCGCCGCCCATGCGGCCAGCCATGCGCTGGCCCTTGAACACGCGACCGGGGGTGGAGGCGCCGCCGATGGAGCCGGGCTTGCGGTGGTTGCGGTGCTGGCCGTGCGTGGCGCTGACGCCCGCGAAGCCGTGACGCTTCATGACACCCGCGGTGCCCTTGCCCTTGGAGGTGCCCACGACGTCGACCTTCTGGCCGGCCTCGAAGACCGAGGCGTCGATCTCCTGGCCGAGCGAGTAGTCGGCGGCGTCGGCGGTGCGCAGCTCGACGAGGTGACGGCGCGGGGTCACGCCGGCCTTCTCGAAGTGGCCCTTGAGCGGCTTGGACACCTTGCGCGGGTCGATCTGCCCGTAGGCGATCTGGACCGCGTCGTAGCCGTCGGTCTCGACGGAGCGGATCTGGGTGACGACGTTCGCGCCGGTCTGCACGACGGTCACGGGGACGAGCTTGCCGCTGTCGTCCCAGACCTGGGTCATGCCGAGCTTGGTGCCGAGCACGCCAGCCACCGGGGCGGCCTTCTGGCCGGTCAGTTCGTTGCTCATCTCCACCACCCTCAGAGCTTGATCTCGATGTTGACGTCCGCCGGCAGGTCGAGACGCATGAGCGAGTCCACGGCCTTGGGCGTGGGATCGACGATGTCGATCAGTCGCTTGTGCGTGCGCATCTCGAAGTGCTCACGGGAGTCCTTGTACTTGTGAGGCGAACGGATCACGCAGAACACGTTCTTCTCGGTCGGCAGCGGCACCGGGCCCACCACAGTCGCGCCCGCGGAGGTCACCGTGTCGACGATCTTGCGCGCCGAGCTGTCGATCACCTCGTGGTCGTACGACTTGAGCCGGATGCGGATCTTCTGTCCCGCCATGGCGTCCTGTCTCTCTTCTCGTCTGGCATGGATGCGGCCTCTCCCCGGTACCCGAGGACGGGCGTGTCGGCCTGTGCGGGGCACACGAGCCCAGCACGGGACCGCCGTGGATCGGCTGCTTCTGCGTCGGATCCCTACCTCTGATGCGCGCTCTGCACGATGGTGCAGTTCGCATCCTCGGGACGGACCTCATCCGGTGATCATTCGCCGAGGAGTTCCTCGGAGAACGGAACCGGGCATGTCGGCCCGCGCAGACAACTCGAACAGTCTGCCAGACATGCGCAGGGCACGACAAGGGAGAGGGCCGTGCACCCCGTCACAACGAGGGTGCCGGGGCCGGCCGGCAGCGGGCGATGGTCACCTACTGGCGCAGGGCGTACCAGTACGCCTATATGGGCACAGCGGGACGCCAGGCGCCAGCACCTGACCGTTCCCCCGGCCGCGGGGCGGGCCGGAGGCGGCGGAAGTGCCGGGGCAGGCGGAGGGCCGGGGCAGACGGAGCTCCCCTGGCGGGCAGAGGGCCGGGCCGCGACGGCGCGACGTGCGCGCCCCCGCGGCCCGGCCCTCGATGCCCTCCCCGTCCCGCGTGCGCGGTCCGGGCTGGGCCTCACTTGTTCGTGCTCGGCCCGAGACCGCCCTGGAGCTGCCGCTGGAAGATCGCGTAGACGATCATCACCGGCAGGATCGTGATGGTCACCGAGGCGAACATCGCGCCCCAGTCCGATTCATAGCCCTGCTGGGCCTGGAGGCTCTTGAGCCCCTGGGCGAGGACGTACTTGTCCCCGTCCGTGTTCAGCACCACCGGGAGCAGGTACTGGTTCCACAGCCCCAGGAAGTTGAAGATCGTGACGCTCATCAGGCCGGGCGCGGCCAGCGGCAGCATGATCTGGAAGAAGGTGCGGAAGTCCCCCGCGCCGTCGATGGCCGCGGCCTCGGAGACCTCTTCCGGCAGCTGCCGGAAGAAGGCGTAGAGGAAGAACACCGTGAACGGGAGCGCGAACCCGACATAGGCCAGGATCAGCCCGAGATAGGTGCCGCGCAGCCCCATGTTCTGCAGCACGAAGAACAGCGGCACCACCGCGAGGAAGATCGGGAACGTGAGCCCCGCGATCATGCCGTAGTAGATGAGCCGCCGACCGGGGAACTCGAAGCGGGCCAGCACGTAGGCGCACATCGCGCCCAGCAGCATGACCAGCACCAGCGCCCCGCCCACGACGATGATCGTGTTGAAGAAGAACCTGCCGATGCCGGCCTCGTTCCACGCCGTGACGAAGTTGTCGAGGTTCAGCGAGGACGGGGGCGCGAACGGCGAGAGCAGGATCTCCCCGGAGGTCTTGAACGAGCTGTAGAAGGTCCACAGCAGCGGCAGGATCACCACGAGCGCCCAGGCGATCAGGACGATGTGGGCGATCGTGGAGAACGCGCGGTCGCCACGGCTGCGGGGGTGCTCACGGGGAGTCACCTGCGTGCCGGTCTCCGCTCGGGTGTCGGTGGTGGTGCTCATCGGTCCTCCTTCGACCGGGAGGCGAACAGGACCACCACGGCCATCAGCATCGTCACCAGCGCCAGGACCACGCCCATGGCGGAGGCGAGGCCGAACTGGGAGCGGGCGAACGCCGTCTCGTAGAGATAGCGGGAGACGACCTCTGTGCTCTTGCCGATCCCGCCCGAGGGCGTCATGACGGAGATGTAGACGAACATGTCCAGCGCCATGATCCCCATGTAGACCACCGCCGTGGAGACGTTCTCGCGGATCTGCGGGAGCACCACCTGGAACGCGAGCCGCGCACGCCCCGCGCCGTCGAGACGGGCCGCCTCGATGGTCTCCGAGGGGATGGCCTTGATCGCGGCGACGAACAGCACCATGTAGAAGCCGACGAGCGACCACACGACCGCCGCGATGATCGCGGCCAGGGCGAAGCGCCGCTCCCCCAGCCAGGCGAGGCCGATGGGGTCGATGTCCGCGCCGAGCTGGTTCAGCAGGCCGACGGGGAGGTTCAGGACGCCGTTCAGCAGCCCGCCGTTGGGCGAGTAGATGAAGGCGAAGAGGATGCCGATCACGACCGCGGGCAGCACGTAGGGGAAGAAGCTCACCACGCGGTAGATGCTCGCCCCCTTGATGCCTCGGATCTCGCCGCGGGAGTCGCCGCCGATCGTCACCATCACCGCGAGGATGAACGCGAGGGTGATCGTCACCGTGGGCAGGATGATCATCAGCAGCAGGTTGTTCGCCAGCGCCTTGCGGTACACCGGGTCCGCGAAGATCGTCCGGTAGTTGTCCAGACCGATGAAGTCGGCGTTCCCGCTCACGCCCCGCCAGCTGGTCAGGGAGTAGTAGAACGCCTGCAGGAACGGCGAGACGACGAAGACGATGTAGACGAGCAGCGGCACCCCGAGGAAGACCGCGAAGAACAGGAGGCGGGACGCGGAGGGCCGCCGCCCGACGCGCCGGCGAGGTGCCGATGCGTCGGACGACGGGCTCTCGAGCGTCGTGGGGACTGCCGTCATCACTCGACGTCGAACTTGTCGACGCTGTCGTCCTCACGGACCCCGTCGACCAGCTCCTGAGAGCGCTCGCGGGCCTCGTCGGCGCCGATGTCGCCGTTGAGGAACTCGTTCCACAGCGGCTTGAAGTCCGTGCCGAGGTTGTACCAGTCCGTGAAGTTCCAGGTGTAGACGTTCTCGCCGGCGGCCTTGATCATCTCGTTGACCGAGGCGAGGGCCGTCGAGCCGAAGGCGTCGTCGGGCACCGAGTCCTTGACGACGGTCGTCGAGGAGGTGACCTTCGCGAAGTTCTGCGCCTGCTCCTTGGAGAGCATCACGCGCAGGAACTCGAGACCGCCCGCGCCGTTCTTCGCCTGGGCGGGCACCTGGAAGGGCTCCCCGGCGGTGCCGTGGATGGCCTCGGCCGGCATGGCCGCCGAGGAGCTGAGCTGCGGCTCGGGGCAGCCGGTCATCTCGTAGTCCTCCGGGGTGACGCCCTTCTGCTCGTTCTCGATCCACGAGCCCGAGGGGTACATCACGGCCTTGCCGCTGACCCACTGGGCCTGGGCGTCGGTGTGCTTGATGCCCGAGCCGCCGGGGAGGAAGAAGTCCGCCTTCACGGC
Source organism: Brachybacterium sp. EE-P12 (assembly GCF_003711805.1). Taxonomy (GTDB): domain Bacteria; phylum Actinomycetota; class Actinomycetes; order Actinomycetales; family Dermabacteraceae; genus Brachybacterium. The sequence continues at coordinate 223,590 of NZ_QXCP01000009.1, forward strand.
CTCCTCGATCGCGGCGAAGGCCTTCACCACGGCGTCCTGCTCGTAGGCGCCTGCGTCGAGCTTGTCCAGCATCGTCGCGACCTCGGGGCCGCCCTCCTTGACCGCCATCGAGATCGCGAGGGTGTGGTAGTAGTCGGCGGCGTTCTGCCCGCCGTAGGCGAAGAGCGAGAGCTTCTCCTTCTTCGCCTCCTCGCCGATGGTCATGACGTCCTCCCAGGTGACCGGGGCGGACCAGCCCTTCTCCTCGAACTGCTTGGCCGAGTACCACAGGGCGAAGACCGTGTAGACGTAGTTCAGGGAGTAGAGGGTGCCCGAGTAGGTGCCGGGCTCGAGAGCGCCGGGCAGGAGCGAGTCCTCCACGGTGCCGCCGTCCAGCGAGGGCGCCTGGATGAGGGCCGCGAGATCGGAGAGCTGCCCCTCGCTCACCAGCGCCGCGGTGTTCATCGACTGGGCGCCGGAGTTGTCGTAGAGATCCGGCGGCTCGCCCGCGACGAAGCGGGGCTGCAGCTCCGGCTGGATGTCGACGGTCGAGCTGACGTTGACCTCGATGCCCTCGTGCAGGGCTGCCATCGCCTCGCCGGCGTCCTTGGCGTACTGGTCGCCGTAGCCGCCGTCGAAGATGACGACCTCGACGGGCTTCGAGGGATCCACGCCGAAGGGGTTGTCGTCGGAGACCTCCCCACCGCCCTCGGCGACGTCGCCGCCGCTGTCGTCGTCGTCCCCGCCGCCGCCGGTCGCGCAGGCGCTCAGCGCGACCGCGCCGGTGCCCAGGGAGGCGAGGGAGAGGAAGCGACGGCGCGATGCGGCGAGCCGGTCGAGCGGGGTCTCGAGGGACTCGGTGGAGCTCTCGGGGGATTCGTGCTGGGTGGACATGGTGGTCACGCTCCGGTCGTTGTTCGTCGGTGAATAACGAGTGCTGATGTGGAGCGTAGTACCTTTCACACTGCTGTCCTGCATTTCGGCGCGCCCGCTCCCAGATCGTGATCTGCCGGTGCCCAGCGGACTCCGGGGCGCCTGGTCTACCGTGGGCGCCATGAGCCAGCCCCCGCAGAGCCACCGCCCGGCATCGCCACTCACCGCGCGCCTGTACGACCTCGAGTACCCGCGCTCCCTGGGCGTGTACAGCACGTACCAGGAGGTGCAGTCCGTCGTCGACACGCTCGCCGATCGCGAGTTCCCGGTGCAGTCCACTCTGATCGTGGGCACCGATCTGAAGCTCATGGAGCGGGTGACCGGCCGGCGCACCTGGCCGAAGGTGATCGGTCAGGGCGTGCTCTCGGGCCTGTGGATGGGCCTGTTCCTGGGGCTGCTGTTCATGCTGATCACGCCCGGTGACCTGATGATCGTGATCTCGAGCGTGCTGATGGGCATCGTGTTCTTCACCGTCTGGTCGGTGATCGGCTACGCGATGACCGGCGGGAAGCGCGACTTCACCTCGATGACCGCCACCATCCCGATGCAGTACGAGCTGCTGGTGGAGCACAAGCACGCCCAGCAGGCCCGGCAGATCCTCGCGGAGACCGGAGCCGCGCCGGCACACGCCCCGACGCCCGCCACGGGGCCGGTTCCCGTCTCCCCGCAGGCCGCGGGTCGCTTCGGCACCTCCGCTCCCTCCCCCTCGGCCGGATACGGAGCGCCCTCCGCGGCGCAGGGCGCGGCGGCTCAGGGCGCGGCGGCTCAGCAGGCGGCACCGGGCTCGCAGACGACGAGCGGTCGGTACGGCGCTCCCGCCGCCCAGGAGGGGACGGCGCCGGAGGCGCGCCCGCACCGCCCGAGCTTCGGGCGGCCGGCGAGCACTCCCCCGCAGGACTCCCCCGCCGACGGCGCCGCTCCCGGCGAGGGCCGCCCGCCTGCCGCCGGAGCCCGCCAGGACGACGCCCCGGAGCGCTGAGCAGCACCGACCCCCACGATGCCCCCGCGCCGAGAGCCTCGGCACGGGGGCATCGTGCCGCACGGGCGGAGGTCCTCCCCGGGCGGGACGGAGTCGCGGGCGGGAGCGCTCGGGCGGGCGCGCCCGGGGCGGGAGCGCTCGGGGCGGGAGCGGGCCGATGGTCAGGTGCTGGCGCATGGCGTCCCAGTACGGCCATATAGCCGTAGTGGGACGCCATGCGCCAGCAGATGACCAGACACAGCGACCCGGGGCACGCCGGAGCGGGTGAGGTGGCACGGACCATCGACGAACCCCTCGGCGCCGCGCTGCAGCGGCCTCCCACCGCATCATCGGCAGCGCCGTCCGGGCATGGGGAAGGCCCCGCACCGGCGAACCGGTGCGGGGCCTTCCTGTGCGCGGCGCCCCGGAGGGGCGAGCCGCGTCAGCGGGCGCTGGCCCGCTCAGATCACTTGATGATCTTGGTGACGCGGCCGGAGCCCACGGTGCGGCCACCCTCACGGATGGCGAAGCCGAGGCCCTCCTCCATGGCGATCGGCTGGATGAGCTCGACCGTCATCTCGGTGTTGTCGCCGGGCATGACCATCTCGGTGCCCTCGGGCAGCGTGATGACGCCGGTGACGTCGGTGGTCCGGAAGTAGAACTGCGGACGGTAGTTCGAGTAGAACGGGTTGTGGCGGCCGCCCTCGTCCTTGGACAGGATGTAGACCTGCGCCTCGAAGTTGGTGTGCGGGGTGATGGAGCCCGGCTTCACCACGACCTGGCCGCGCTCGACGTCCTCGCGCTTGGTGCCGCGGAGCAGCAGGCCGCAGTTCTCGCCGGCCCACGCCTCGTCCATCTGCTTGTGGAACATCTCGATGCCGGTGACCGTGGTCTTCTGGGGCGCACGGATGCCGACGATCTCGATCTCGGAGTTGATCGCGAGCTTGCCGCGGTCCACCTTGCCGGTGACGACGGTGCCGCGACCCTGGATCGTGAAGACGTCCTCGATCGGCATGAGGAAGGGCTGGTCGAGGTCACGGACCGGGTCCGGGATCTTCTCGTCCACCGCGTCCATGAGGTCCTCGACGGACTTGACCCACTTGGGGTCGCCCTCGAGCGCCTTGAGCGCGGAGACCTGGATGACCGGCGCCTCCTCGTCGAAGCCCTGGGAGCCCAGCATCTCGCGGACCTCCATCTCGACGAGCTCGAGGATCTCCTCGTCCTCGACCATGTCGGACTTGTTGAGAGCGGCGAGCAGGTAGGGGACGCCGACCTGCTTCGCGAGCAGCACGTGCTCACGGGTCTGGGCCATGGGGCCGTCGGTGGCGGCGACCACGAGGATGGCGCCGTCCATCTGCGCCGCACCGGTGATCATGTTCTTCACGTAGTCGGCGTGGCCGGGCGCGTCGACGTGCGCGTAGTGGCGCTTGTCGGTCTCGTACTCGATGTGCGAGACGTTGATCGTGATGCCGCGCTGCTTCTCCTCGGGCGCGTTGTCGATCGTGTCGAAGTCACGCTTCTCGTTGAGCTCCGGGAACTTGTCGTACAGGACCTTGGAGATCGCGGCGCTCAGCGTGGTCTTGCCGTGGTCGACGTGACCGATGGTGCCGATGTTGACGTGCGGCTTGGTCCGCTCGAACTTGGCCTTGGCCATTGTGGTGTCCTCCTAGGACTTCTTCTCGTGGTACTTCTGGATCGGGATCGGATCCCCTCCGCGAGGAAGGGTTCCGAGGGAAGCGGGGGAACAGGAGAAGGAGCCTACCTGCTCCCCCGGCCTCTCACTCGCCCCGGGTCTTCGCGACGATCTCGTCAGCGATGCTGGACGGGACCTCCGCGTAGCTGTCGAACTGCATCGTGTACATCGCGCGACCCTGGGTCTTGGACCGCAGGTCGCCGACGTACCCGAACATCTCCGACAGCGGGACGAGAGCACGGACGATCTTGACCCCGCTCGCGTCCTCCATCGACTGGACCTGCCCGCGACGCGAGTTCAGGTCGCCGATGACATCTCCCATGTACTCCTCAGGAGTACGGACCTCGACGTCCATGAGCGGCTCGAGGAGGACCGGCTGCGCCTTGCGCAGGGCCTCCTTGGCCGCCATGGAGCCGGCGATCTTGAAGGCCATCTCCGAGGAGTCGACGTCGTGGTAGGCGCCGTCGAGCAGCGTGGCCTTCACGTTCACGACCGGGTAGCCGGCCATGATGCCGCCCTGGAGGGCGTCCTGGATGCCCGCGTCCACGCTCGGGATGTACTCGCGCGGGATGCGACCGCCGGTGACCTTGTTCTCGAACTCGTAGAACACGCCGTCCTCGGCATCGGTCAGCGGGCCGAAGGTGATCTGGACCTTCGCGAACTGGCCGGAGCCGCCGGTCTGCTTCTTGTGGGTGAAGTCGAACTTCTCCACCGTCCGCTTGATCGTCTCGCGGTAGGCCACCTGCGGCTTGCCGATGTTCGCCTCGACGTTGAACTCGCGGCGCATGCGGTCCACGAGCACGTCGAGGTGCAGCTCGCCCATGCCGCGGATGACGGTCTGGCCGGTCTCCTCGTCGAGCTCCACCTGGAAGGTCGGATCCTCCTTGGCGAGCTTCTGGATGGCCACGCCCAGCTTCTCCTGGTCGCCCTTGGTCTTGGGCTCGATGGCCACGGAGATCACGGGCTCCGGGAAGCTCATCGACTCCAGCTGGATCGGGTTCGCCGAATCGGTCAGGGTGTCACCGGTGGTGGTGTCCTTCAGGCCGATGAACGCGTAGATGTGGCCGGCGAAGGCCTCGTCGACGGGGTTCTCCTTGTTGGAGTGCATCTGGAAGAGCTTCCCGACGCGCTCCTTCTTGCCGGTGGTGGCGTTGAGGATCTGCTCGCCCTGCTTGACCTGGCCCGAGTAGACGCGGACGTAGGTGAGCGACCCGAAGAACGGGTGCGCGGCGACCTTGAACGCGAGACCCGAGAACGGCGCGTCCCAGTCCGCGGCGCGGGTCAGCTCGACCGACTCGTCGCCCGGCTTGTGGCCGACCATGTCGGGCACGTCCAGCGGCGAGGGCAGGTAGTCGACGACACCGTTCAGGACGGGCTGGACGCCCTTGTTCTTGAAGGCGGTGCCGCAGAAGACCGGGTAGGCCTCCGAGGAGATGGTGAGCCGGCGGATGCCGGCCTTCAGCTCCTCGACCGTGAGGTCGCCGTCCTCGAGGTACTTGTCCATGAGCTCCTCGGAGCTCTCGGCGACGTCCTCGACGAGCTTGGCGCGGTACTCGTCGACGGTGTCCTGGAGGTCCTCCGGGATCGGGATCTCGCGCTGCCACTGGCCGAGCGCCGGATCACCCTTCTTGGAGTTGATCGCCTTCATGTCCTCCTCGAGCGTCTCGGGCCACTCGTAGGCCTTCATCTCGACGAGATCGACGACGCCGCGGAAGTCGTTCTCCGCGCCGATCGGGACCTGCATGACCAGCGGCTTCGCGCCGAGGCGGTCGACGATCGTCTTCACGGTGAAGAAGAAGTCGGCGCCCAGCTTGTCCATCTTGTTGACGAAGCAGATGCGGGGGACGTCGTACTTGTCGGCCTGGCGCCAGACGGTCTCCGACTGGGGCTCCACGCCCTCCTTGCCGTCGAACACCGCGACGGCGCCGTCGAGCACGCGGAGCGAGCGCTCCACCTCGACGGTGAAGTCGACGTGGCCGGGGGTGTCGATGATGTTGATCTGGTTGTCGTGCCAGTAGCAGGTCGTCGCGGCCGACGTGATCGTGATGCCGCGCTCCTTCTCCTGCTCCATCCAGTCCATCGTGCCGGCGCCGTCATGGGTCTCGCCCATCTTGTAGTTCACGCCGGTGTAGAAGAGGATGCGCTCGGTCGTGGTGGTCTTGCCGGCATCGATGTGAGCCATGATGCCGATGTTGCGGACCTTGGTGAGGTCGCTGAGCACTTCGAGTGCCACGGGCTTGTGCCTTTCTGGAGAACGGGTGCTGCAGGAGCCGCCGGGAGGCGATCGGTGGGGCCCGCCCCGAAGGAGCGGACCCCACCGTGCTCTCACCAGCGGTAGTGAGCGAAGGCCCGGTTGGACTCGGCCATCTTGTGAGTGTCCTCGCGGCGCTTGACAGCGGCGCCGAGGCCGTTGCTGGCGTCGAGGATCTCGTTCATCAGACGCTCGGTCATGGTGTTCTCGCGGCGCGCGCGGGAGTAGCTGACCAGCCAGCGCAGCGCGAGGGTGGTGGAGCGGCCGGGCTTGACCTCGATCGGCACCTGGTAGGTCGCACCGCCGACGCGGCGGGAGCGGACCTCGAGGGACGGCCGGATGTTGTCCAGCGCCTTCTTCAGGGTGACGACCGGGTCCTGGCCGTTCTTCTCACGGGCGCCCTCGAGCGCTCCGTAGACGATCCCCTCGGCGACGGTCTTCTTGCCGTCCAGGAGGATCTTGTTGATGAGCTGGGTGACGATCGGCGAGCCGTAGACCGGGTCGACGACGAGCTGGCGCTTGGGAGCGGGGCCCTTACGAGGCATTACTTCTTCTCCTTCTTCGCGCCGTAGCGGGAGCGCGCCTGCTGGCGGCCCTTGACGGCCTGGGTGTCCAGGGCGCCTCGCACGATCTTGTAGCGGACACCGGGCAGGTCCTTCACACGGCCGCCGCGGACGAGCACGATCGAGTGCTCCTGCAGGTTGTGACCCTCACCGGGGATGTAGGCGGTGACCTCGACGCCGGTGGAGAGCTTCACGCGCGCGATCTTGCGCAGCGCGGAGTTCGGCTTCTTGGGGGTCTGGGTGTAGACGCGCGTGCAGACGCCGCGGCGCTGGGGAGACCCCTTGAGCGCAGGCGTCTTCGAGGCGGACGACCGGGCGTCCCGCCCCTTGCGCACCAGCTGCTGGATAGTGGGCACAGCTTCTCTTCCTGTTCGGCCACCGGGACTGTTCGTCCCGCTGGATCGACTTCTTCGACCGCTCGCGCGGCCTGCGACCCGATCCGCCGCCCCATGGCCCGGGGCTCGGCGGGTCGACCCGCCCGCCAGGTGATGGCACCTGCCGGGCGTCCTGGAGGACCGTGATCGGTGCCCGCGGGCCGGGGCCGGGCCTGGCCGCCTTCTCGCTTTCGGGCACGCCGCGAGGATCCGCTCCTCGCGGGGGACTCCCCCGCCGCTCCGTGGAGCGGCGGTCCTGTCCCGGTCACGACCAGAGGGCACTCCGGACGCGTCACAGATTCTACTGACGCCCGCGCGGCAGGGTCAAAGCTTCCGGAGTCTTCCGACGCAGATCACATGACGGCATGTGGCCTGGAGCTTGCATCGGGGCGAACGGGCGAGGTAAGCCGCGCAGGACGCGACGAGCGCGCCGCCCTCGTGGGCGGCGCGCTCGTCGGCGGTGGAGATGACCGTGCGGTCGATCAGCAGCGTTCTTGCGCTGATCTCCTATCTCTCGTCCCTCGCGATACGTCGATCAGCAGGTCAGCGGATGCCGAGCTGGGAGGTGCAGGAGGGCCAGGCGCCCCAGCCCTGGTTGGCCTGGACCTTCTTGGCGATGTCGATCTGCTGCTCGCGGGTGGCGAGATCGGCGCGGGAGGCGTACTTCGTACCGCCGTAGGCAGCCCAGGTCTGCTGGTTGAACTGGATGCCGCCGTAGTAGCCGTTGCCGGTGTTGATGGACCAGTTGCCGCCGGACTCGCACTGGGCGAGGCGATCCCACACCCCGCCCGAGGCGGCGGCCGGGGCGGAGGCGCCGGTGTTGCCGGAGTCGGACGTGGACTCGGACTTCGACTCCGACTTCGACGAGGAGTCGGAGTCCTCCGTGGAGCTGCGCTCGGAGCTGCGGTTGGACTTGGTGTCCGACTCGCGCTTCTCGGTCTTCTGGGCCGACGGGGCCTCCTCGACCTCGGGCTCCGGCTCGGGGGCCGGCTTGGTGCCCTTGACGACGACCTGGGTGACGGGCTCGGCGACGACCTCCTCGGAGACCAGCTCGGAGTCGGTCACCTCGCCGTCGACGACCTTGTCGGTGTAGACCTTCTCGGTCTCGCCGACCTTGCCCTCGGTCTTCGTATTCGTGGTGCCCTCGGTGAGGGAGTCGTCCTCGACGGTCTTCGTCTCGAACGGGATCTCCTCGGACTCCGTGCGCTCCTTCTCGCGGATGCGCTGGACCGTGTAGGTCTCGCCGTCCTCGAGCAGCTCGTCGCGGGGGACGTCGGCCTTGTCGGTGTCCTCGATGTTGCCGAGCACCTTCTCCATCGCCTCGCCCACGGTGAGGGCGGTGACGTCGAAGGTGTCCTTGCCGTACTGGCCGACGAAGGTGACCGTCTTCTGGGTGACCACGGAGACCTGGCCGTCGGTGTCGTCGAGGGCGGTCTCGGGCTCGGGGCTGATCTTCGCGCCCTCGGCCTCGTAGTCGGTCTCCGCGAGCGCGTCGGCGACGGTGTCACCGGTGGTGAGCAGCTCCTGGTCCTCGCCGTCGATCGTGATGGTGACGGGGGTGCGCTGGACGACCTGGATGTCGATGCCGTCGGTGACGAGCTCCTCGAGGCCCGGGGTCACGAGGTCGGTGTCCTTGACCTCGATGCCCTGCGCGGCGAGGAGGTCGCCGACGGTGGGCTGGGAGAAGACGCGGACCGCGGACTCCTCGCCGTAGGCGCTGATCTGGGCCTCGTTGGACATCGCGAAGGCGGTGCCGCCTCCACCCACGGCCACGACGCACACGGTCGCGGCGCCGACGATCCACGGAGTCTTCTTCACTGTTCCACCTGTTCCCTGCCGCACGTGCGGCGTTCGCGTGTCGTTCCCTGAGCTTCGGACCCCGCTCGGCGGGATCTGCAGCTCCGGCACGCGCGCACCATCACGGAGAGGTGCATCAGGAAAGGTCGCGCGGGAACTGCCGGAAGCCATGCTTCCGTTCTTCTCGGGATGACGTAAGGGGACGGACCGGACTTTGGACAAGCGCCCACGAGGCCTTTACCGTCTCGTGAAGTTCGGCGTCCGACAGGTCACGCCGAGGTGCCTGGAGGATGGCGCGGAGGCGACCTGGGCCACGTATCCGCCCGCCCCTGCCCGTCCGCGCTCGCCCGACGACGCGGGTGCGCTGTCAGGGGTTGCCGCCGGCCGGGTGCGCAGACGCCGCGGGGCGGCCCCACCGTGTGGTGGGACCGCCCCGCGGCGTTCTCGGTCAGCGGGCGCTCAGCACCCGCTCACCGCTGCTCCGTCACCGGAAGTCGGTGCGGAAGGGATCGGCGTAGTCGATGTCGTCGAGGTTGACCGCGCCGGTCTGGCCGAAGCCGGAGAAGTCCAGCTCGTCGTAGCCCGGCACCTGGTACATCTGCGCCTTCGCCTCGTCGGTGGGCTCGACCGCGATGCGGCGGAACCGCGACAGGCCGGTGCCCGCCGGGATGAGCTTGCCGATGATGACGTTCTCCTTGAGCCCCATGAGCTGGTCGCTCTTGCGATTCAGGGCGGCCTCGGTGAGCACGCGGGTGGTCTCCTGGAAGGAGGCCGCCGAGAGCCACGACTCGGTCGCGAGCGACGCCTTGGTGATGCCCATCAGCTCCGGACGGCCCGAGGCCGGCTGACCGCCCTCGGAGAGGACCCGACGGTTCTCCCGCTCGAAGGTGACGCGCTCGGCGAAGTCGCCCGGCAGCAGATCGGTGTCGCCCGACTCGATGACCGTCACGCGGCGGAGCATCTGCCGCACGATGACCTCGATGTGCTTGGCGTGGATGTCCACGCCCTGGGAGATGTACACCTTCTGGACCTCGTCCACGAGGTGCTGCTGCACCGCGCGGGGGCCGAGGATGCGCAGCACCTGCTTCGGGTCGACGGAGCCCTGGGTGAGCTGCTGGCCGACCTCGATGTGGTCGCCGTCGGCGATCAGCAGGGTGACGCGCTTGGAGACGGTGTAGGTCACCTCGTCCGAGCCGTCGTCCGGCGTGACCGTGATCCGACGCTGCTTGTCGTTCTCCTCGATCGCGGCGCGGCCGGCGAACTCGGAGATCGGCGCGAAGCCGGCCGGGGTGCGGGCCTCGAAGAGCTCCTGCACACGCGGCAGACCGTGCGTGATGTCGCCGTCGGCGCTGGCCACACCACCGGAGTGGAAGGTGCGCATGGTCAGCTGCGTGCCGGGCTCGCCGATGGACTGCGCCGCGACGATGCCGACGGCCTCGCCGATGTCGACCAGCTGGCCGGTGGCGAGCGACTTGCCGTAGCACTGGGCGCAGGTGCCCACCGCCGAGTCGCAGGTCAGCACGGAGCGGATCTTCACCTCGCGCACGCCGGCCTCGACGAGCTGCTCGATGAGCACGTCGCCGAGCTCGGTGCCCGCGGGTGCCGCCTCGGTGCCGTCGGCCCCGATCGCGGCGGTCGCCAGCACACGGCCGTAGACCGTGGACTCCGCGTGCTCGTGGGGGCGCAGCACGCCGCCCTCCTCGACCGCGATCGGCAGGACCAGGCCCTTCGTGGTGCCGCAGTCGTCCTCGCGGACGATGACGTCCTGCGAGACGTCGACCAGACGTCGGGTCAGGTAGCCCGACTGGGCGGTCTTCAGCGCCGTGTCCGCCAGGCCCTTGCGGGAGCCGTGCGAGGCGATGAAGTACTCCAGGACCGACAGCCCCTCCTTGTAGTTGGAGAGGATCGGGCGCGGGATGATCTCACCCTTGGGGTTGTTCACCAGGCCGCGCATGCCGGCGATCTGGCGGATCTGCATCCAGTTGCCTCGGGCGCCGGAGTCCACCATGCGGTAGATGGTGTTGGTCGGCTCGAAGTTCGCCCGCATGGCCTGGTCGACCTCGTTGGTCGCCTCGGTCCAGATGTCGATGAGCTCCATGTTGCGCTCGGACTCGGAGACCAGGCCCAGGTCACGGTTCTCCTGGACCTGCGCGGCCTTCGCCTCGTACTTCGCGATGATCTCCGCCTTCGCAGGCGGGGTCACGACGTCGGACAGCGCGAAGGACGCGCCCGATCGGGTCGACCACGAGAAGCCGTAGGCCTTCAGCGCGTCCAGGGACGCGGCGACCTGGCCCTTGTCGTAGCGCTCGGCGAGAGCGTTGACGATCCCGCCCAGACGCTTCTTGCCGACCTGGCCCTGCACGAAGGGGAAGTCCTCCGGCAGCGTCTCGTTGAAGTACACCGCGCCCAGGGTGGTGGTCAGGACGATCGGATCGCCCTCGGACCAGCCCTCCGGGGCCTGCCAGTCGCTCGGCGGGACGATGTCCTCGAAGCGGATGGAGACCGGGGCGTTCAGATGCAGCTCGCCGCGGTCGTGGGCCATGATCGCCTCGGCGACGGAGGCGAAGGAGCGACCGGCGCCCTCGACCTCCTCGCGCACCGTGGTGATGTGGTACAGGCCGATGATCATGTCCTGCGCGGGCATGGTGACCGGGCGGCCGTCGGAGGGCTTCAGGATGTTGTTCGAGGACAGCATCAGGATGCGCGCCTCGGCCTGCGCCTCCGCGGACAGCGGCAGGTGCACGGCCATCTGGTCGCCGTCGAAGTCCGCGTTGAAGGCGGCGCACACCAGCGGGTGCAGGTGGATCGCCTTGCCCTCGACGAGCTGCGGCTCGAAGGCCTGGATGCCCAGGCGGTGCAGCGTCGGCGCACGGTTCAGCAGCACCGGGTGCTCGGTGATGACCTCCTCGAGCACGTCCCAGACCTCGGGACGGGCGCGCTCGACCATGCGCTTGGCGGCCTTGACGTTCTGGGCGTGGCTGAGCTCGACCAGGCGCTTCATGACGAAGGGCTTGAACAGCTCGAGCGCCATGCCCTTGGGCAGACCGCACTGGTGCAGCTTCAGCTGCGGGCCGTTGACGATCACGGAGCGGGCGGAGTAGTCCACGCGCTTGCCGAGCAGGTTCTGGCGGAAGCGCCCCTGCTTGCCCTTGAGCATGTCCGAGAGCGACTTCAGCGGGCGGTTGCCCGGACCGGTCACCGGGCGGCCGCGGCGGCCGTTGTCGAACAGCGAGTCGACCGACTCCTGCAGCATGCGCTTCTCGTTGTTCACGATGATCTCGGGCGCGCCGAGATCCAGCAGCCGCTTGAGGCGGTTGTTGCGGTTGATCACGCGGCGGTACAGGTCGTTGAGGTCGGAGGTCGCGAATCGGCCGCCGTCCAGCTGCACCATCGGGCGCAGGTCCGGCGGGATCACCGGGACCGCGTCCAGCACCATGCCGACGGGAGAGTTCGTGGTGGTGAGGAAGGCGGAGACGACCTTGAGGCGCTTGAGCGCGCGGGCCTTCTTCTGCCCCTTGCCGGTGGCGATGACCTCGCGCAGCGAGGCCGCCTCGGCCTCGAGGTCGAAGTCGGCGAGGCGACGCTGGATCGCCTCGGCGCCCATGCCGCCCTCGAAGTACGTGCCGTAGCGGAGCTTCATCGCGCGGTAGAGCTGCTCATCGCCCTCGAGGTCGGCGACCTTGAGGGTCTTGAAGCGCTCCCACACGCGGGTGATGCGGTCGATCTCCGCGTCGTACTTCTTGCGGATCTGGGCCTGCTCGCGCTCGGAGGAGTCGCGGACCTTGCGCTTCGCGTCGGCCTTGGCGCCCTCCTCCTCGAGCTGGGCGAGGTCCTTCTCCGCGGTGACGGCGCGCTGGTTGATCGCGGCGTCGCGCTCGCTGCCGAGCTCCTTGACCTCGAGGTCGAAGCGGGCCTGCAGATCGGGCATGTCGTCGTGGCGGGCCTGCTCGTCCACGTCGGTGATCATGTACGCGGCGAAGTAGATGATCTTCTCGAGATCCTTCGGCGCGAGGTCCAGCAGGTAGCCGAGACGGCTCGGCACGCCCTTGAAGTACCAGATGTGGGTGACGGGGGCCGCGAGCTCCACGTGGCCCATGCGCTCACGGCGCACGGAGGACTTGGTGACCTCCACGCCGCAGCGCTCGCAGACGATGCCCTTGAAGCGGACGCGCTTGTACTTGCCGCAGTAGCACTCCCAGTCCCGGGTGGGACCGAAGATGCGCTCGCAGAACAGGCCGTCCATCTCGGGCTTCAGGGTGCGGTAGTTGATGGTCTCGGGCTTCTTGACCTCGCCGTGGGACCAGCCGCGGATGTCATCGGCGGTCGCGAGGCCGATGCGCAGCTCATCGAAGGTGTTGACGTCGAGCACAGGTGTCCTTCTCTCGATCGGAAGTCGTGGTGTCTGAGGGAACGGGGGTCGAGGGCGGGGCCGGGAGGGGTCTCAGGGGCGGCGGGCGCCGCGCGGGATCCCTCCCGGTCCCCCGTCCGTCAGACCTCTTCGATGGAGCCGACGCCCTCGTGGGGTCGGCGGGACAGGTCGATGCCGAGCTCCTCCGCGGCGCGGAAGACCTCCTCGTCGCTCTCCTGGACCTCCTGGGCGGTGCCGTCGCTGGACAGCACCTCCACGTTCAGGCACAGCGACTGCATCTCCTTGAGCAGCACGCGGAAGGACTCCGGGATCCCGGGCTCGGGGATGTTCTCGCCCTTGACGATCGCCTCGTAGACCTTCACGCGGCCCGAGATGTCATCGGACTTGATGGTCAGCAGCTCCTGCAGGGCGTAGGCGGCGCCGTAGGCCTCCAGGGCCCACACCTCCATCTCGCCGAAGCGCTGGCCGCCGAACTGGGCCTTGCCGCCCAGCGGCTGCTGCGTGATCATCGAGTACGGACCGGTCGAGCGGGCGTGCAGCTTGTCGTCCACCAGGTGGTGGAGCTTCAGCATGTACATGTAGCCCACGGAGATCGGGTCCGGGAAGGGCTCGCCGGAGCGGCCGTCGAACAGGCGCGCCTTGCCGTTCTCCTTGACCATCCGCTCGCCGTCCCGGTTGGGGCGGTGGTTGGCGATCAGGCCGGTGACCTCGTCGGCGGTGAGGCCGTCGAAGACCGGGACCGCGACCGGGGTGCCGGGCTCGCCGTGCAGCGCGGCCTCGGGCAGGTCCGCGGCGACGGCGTCGGAGGCCTCGAGGTCCCAGCCGGACTTCGCGACCCAGCCGAGGTGGGTCTCCATGACCTGGCCGATGTTCATGCGGCCGGGCACGCCCATGGGGTTGAGGATGATGTCGATCGGGGTGCCGTCCTCCAGGAACGGCATGTCCTCGACCGGCAGGATCTTCGCGATGACGCCCTTGTTGCCGTGGCGGCCGGCGAGCTTGTCGCCGTCGGTGATCTTGCGCTTCTGGGCCACGTACACGCGGACCATCTCGTTGACACCGGTGGGGAGGATGTCGCCGTCCTCGTCATCGGTGAACACCCGCACGCCGATCACGGTGCCGGACTCGCCGTGGGGGACGCGCAGCGAGGTGTCGCGCACCTCGCGGGCCTTCTCGCCGAAGATCGCGCGCAGCAGGCGCTCCTCGGGGGTCAGCTCGGTCTCGCCCTTCGGGGTCACCTTGCCGACGAGGATGTCGCCCGGCTCGACCTCGGCGCCGATGCGGATGATGCCGCGCTCGTCGAGATCGGCCAGCACGTCGTCGCCGACGTTCGGGATGTCCCGGGTGATCTCCTCCTTGCCCAGCTTCGTGTCGCGGGCGTCGACCTCGTGCTCCTCGATGTGGATCGAGGTGAGGACGTCGTCCTGGACCATGCGCGAGGACAGGATGATGCCGTCCTCGTAGTTGTGGCCCTCCCACGACATGAACGCGACCAGCAGGTTCTTGCCGATGGCGAGCTCGCCCTGATCGGTCGAGGGACCGTCGGCGAGGATCGAGCCGGCCTCGACCCGGTCGCCCTCGTCGAAGAGGACGCGCTGGTTGTAGGAGTTGCCGGCGTTGGAGCGCTGGAACTTCCCGATCGGGTAGGTCTGGCGGGTGCCGTCGTCGGCCATCACCACGATGAGGTCCGCCGAGAGCTCCTCGATGACGCCGCCCTTGCTGGCCACGACCACGTCGCCCGCGTCGACCGCGGCGCGACGCTCCATGCCGGTGCCGACCAGCGGCATCTCGGAGCGGAGCAGCGGCACGGCCTGGCGCTGCATGTTCGAGCCCATGAGCGCGCGGTTGGCGTCGTCGTGCTCGAGGAAGGGGATCATCGCGGTCGCGACGGAGACCATCTGACGCGCGGAGACGTCCATGTAGTCCACGTCCGCGATCGGCACGAGGTCCGGCTCGCCGCCGGCGAGGCGCACGAGCACCTCGTCCTCGAGGAAGCGGCCGTCCTCGTCGATCTTCGCGTTCGCCTGGGCGATGATGTGACGGTCCTCGTCGTCCGCGGTGAGGTAGACGATCTCGTCGGTGACGAGGCCGTTCTCGACCTTGCGGTACGGGGTCTCGACGAAGCCGAAGGGATTGATCCGGGCGAAGGTCGCCAGCGAACCGATCAGACCGATGTTCGGCCCCT
This sequence comes from Brachybacterium sp. EE-P12, assembly GCF_003711805.1. Classification (GTDB taxonomy): domain Bacteria; phylum Actinomycetota; class Actinomycetes; order Actinomycetales; family Dermabacteraceae; genus Brachybacterium. The sequence goes on from NZ_QXCP01000009.1 coordinate 238,692, forward strand.
CGGGGGTCTCGATCGGGCACATGCGGCCGTAGTGGCTCGGGTGGACGTCGCGGACCTCCATGCCGGCGCGGTCGCGGGAGAGGCCGCCCGGGCCGAGCGCGGACAGGCGCCGCTTGTGGGTCAGGCCCGACAGCGGGTTGTTCTGGTCCATGAACTGCGACAGCTGGGAGGTTCCGAAGAACTCCTTGATCGCGGCGGTGACCGGACGGATGTTGATCAGCGTCAGCGGGGTGATCGCCTCGACGTCCTGCGTGGTCATGCGCTCGCGGACGACGCGCTCCATCCGGGACAGGCCGGTGCGGACCTGGTTCTGGATCAGCTCGCCGACGGCGCGGATGCGACGGTTGCCGAAGTGGTCGATGTCGTCGGTCTCGACGCGCACCGCGCGGTCGTCGACGCTCGTGTACTCCGAGACGCCGTCGTGCAGCGCGACGATGTACTTGATGGTCGCGACGATGTCCTGCAGGCGCAGGGTCGACTCGGAGAGGCTGCCCTCGAGGCCGAGCTTCTTGTCGATCTTGTAGCGACCGACCTTCGCCAGGTCGTAGCGCTTGGCGTTGAAGTAGAGGTTGTTCAGCATCGCCTCGCCCGCATCGCGCGTGGGCGGCTCGCCCGGGCGCTGCTTGCGGTAGATGTCGATGAGGGCCTCGTCCTGGGAGGTGATGCGGTCCTTCTCGAGCGTGGAGCGCATCGACTCGAACTCGCCGAACTCCTCGAGGATGTCGCTGTGGGACATGCCCAGCGCCTGCAGCAGCGTGGTGACGGACTGCTTGCGCTTGCGGTCGATGCGCACGCCGACCTGGTCGCGCTTGTCGACCTCGAACTCGAGCCAGGCACCGCGCGAGGGGATGACCTTGGCCGAGAAGATGTGCTTGTCCGAGGTCTTGTCGATCGACTCCTCGAAGTACACGCCCGGGGAACGGACGAGCTGCGAGACGACGACGCGCTCGGTGCCGTTGATGATGAAGGTGCCCTTGTCGGTCATGAGCGGGAACTCGCCCATGAAGACCGTCTGGGTCTTGATCTCACCGGTCTCGTTGTTCATGAACTCCGCGATGACGTACAGCGGAGCCGCGTAGGTGAGGTCCTTCTCCTTGCACTCCTCGACCGTGTACTTCGGGTCGTCGAAGGTGTGATCGCGGAACGACAGCGACATGTTGCCGGCGAAGTCCTCGATCGGGGAGATCTCCTCGAGGATGTCCGCGAGACCGGAGGTCTGCGGGACGTCCTCGCGGCCGGCGGAGGCGGCGTCGGCCGCACGCTCCTGCCAGCGCTCGTTGCCCAGCAGCCAGTCGAACGAGGTGGTCTGCAGACTCAGCAGATCCGGGACGTCGAGAGGGTCGCCGAGCTTCGCGAAGGTGACGCGAGGGGAGGCGGTGCGAAGTGCGATGTCGGTGGTGCGATCGGTGCTCGAGGCAGCCAAAGGGGGGTCCTTCCACAGGCCGATGACGGAATCCCAGGCGCGGCGAACACCCGTCAGGCGGTGGAGCGAACGGTGTCGAGATCAGGCGACGGAACCCACGGGAGACGCACAGCGCAAGGACCGAGCATACACAAAATCGCGGATGGAGACAAGGCCCCCTGAGGAGCCGTTCCATCCGCGTCGGCCGCTATATGCCTGGCGCGGGGGTTCTTCGTCGGCGCTTCCTGCCCGTCTGGCTCGACCGGCCCGGCGGTGTCATCACACCGGGCACATGCGGCAGGAACAGCCCCGTACGGGAAAAAGTGTGGCGGGAAATCTCGGCGCAGTCAAGCAGGCGGGGCCGACGGCGCGCTGTCGCGCCACGTCAGAGGCGGATCGCGCGCGTCGCCGCGGGTCGGTGCGCGCGCTCCACGCCGTGCGAGCACGGCTCAGGGCGGTGGCCGCGAGGCGCCTCTTCCCGCGGCCCCGTGGACGCACGCCCCTCCCCCGAGCATGCGGAAGGGCCGCCCCGCGCGATGCGGGACGGCCCTCCTCGGAGCAGTGCGACTGCCGTCAGGTGAGGCGCACACCGGGGCGTGCGCCGGAGATCACTTGACGGAGACGGTCGCGCCGGCCTCCTCGAGCTTCGCCTTGGCGGCGTCGGCGTCCTCCTGCTTGACACCCTCGAGGACGGGCTTGGGGGCCTCGTCGACGAGCGCCTTGGCCTCCTTCAGACCGAGGGAGGTCAGGCCGCGCACCTCCTTGATGACGGCGATCTTCGCGGAGCCGGCCGACTCGAGGATGACGTCGAACTCGGTCTTCTCCTCCTCGGCGGCGGCCTCGCCACCACCGGCGGCGGGAGCGGCACCGGCGACGGCCACGGGGGCGGCGGCGGTGACGTCGAAGACCTCCTCGAACTGCTTCACGAACTCGGAGAGCTCGATGAGGGACATCTCCTTGAAAGCTTCGATGAGCTCGTCGTTGCTGAGCTTCGCCATGAGGGCGTTCCTTCCTGTAGGCGGGACCTGCGTCCCTGCGGTGTTGGAGCGGCGCTCGCGCGCCAGGTCATGCGGTCCGGTTGCTCCGACGGGGCAGCCGGTGGACAGCGCTGAGGCTGTGGTGCGGAATCCGCTGAGCGGTTCTGCTCAGGCGGCTTCCTGCTTGGCCCGCAGCGCGTCCACGGTGCGCGCCGTCTTGGACAGCGGCGCAGCGAACACTGCGGCGGCCTTGGACATCGACGCCTTCATGGCGCCGGCGGCCTTGGCCAGCAGGACCTCGCGGGACTCGAGGTCCGCGAGCTTCTGGACGTCCTCCTGCGAGAGCAGCTTGCCCTCGAAGTAGCCGGACTTGACCACGAGGTTCTCGTGGGTCTTGGCGAAGTCACGCAGAGCCTTCGCAGGCATCACCGGCTCGCCCTTGATGAAGGCGATCGCGGTCGGCCCGCTGAGCGTGCCGTCGAACACGTCGATGCCGGCCTCGCGAGCGGCGATCTCCGTGAGCGTGTTCTTCACCACGGCGTAGGTCGTCTCGGAACCCAGCGCACGACGGAGCTCCTTGAGCTCCCCCACGCTGAGCCCGCGATACTCGGTGATGACGGCGGCGTCGGAGGTGCGGAACATGTCCGCGATCTCCGCGACGGCGTCCACCTTCTCGGGATTCGCCATGGCCCTCCTTCCAGAGGTCTCTCGCCACCGGGTGAAGGAGCCCTGGGAAGGGAAAAGGCCTCGACACGCAGGTGTCGAGGCCAGCACGCACGATCCGGCTCCCCGGGAGCTGCTGCTCCGCGGAGGGCGCGACCGTGCGGGTCGCGTTCGTCCACCTGCGCAGGCCGTCCCCTCGGGACTTCTTCGGACGCTCCCCGGGCGGAGAGCGACGACCGGCGGTCTTCGGTAGGTCCAGCGTAGTGCAGCCGGGCCGTTGCACGCCATGGCGAGAGCGGCGGTCTGCGTCACAGTTCCACGGCGGGTGCAGCCGAGCGGGGCGGGTCCGGGCAGTTCTTCGACGACCTGTTCCGCATTCCTGGTCCATCTCGTCGAAGAACTCTGTGCCTGCGCCCCTGGGCGTGCGGCCGACCGGGGAGGCAGGCGCCTCGGCCCGGGACGAGGGCGTCTCGCCCGCTCCGGCATGCCCCGCCCCCTGCGGATGGTCATCTGCTGGCGCATGGCGTCCCAGTACGGTGATATCACCGCAGTGGTACGCCATACGCCACCACCTGACCATCCTCCTCCCCCGCCCGGACAGCACGACGCCCCGCCCACCGCTGGGGTGGACGGGGCGTCGGGATGCGGCGGCAGAAGCGCGCTCAGGCCTCGTCGGTGTCCTCGAGGAGGTTGCGGGTGCGGTTCACGTCGACCGGGATGCCGGGGCCCATGGTGGTGGACACCGTGATCTTCGTGATGTAGCGGCCCTTCGAGGCGGACGGCTTGAGACGCAGGATCTCGTCCAGCGCCGCGACGTAGTTCTCGACGAGCTGCTGGTCGGAGAAGGAGACCTTGCCGACGATGTAGTGCAGGTTCGCCGCACGGTCGGTGCGGAACTCGATCTTGCCGCCCTTGATGTCGTTCACAGCCTTGGTGACGTCCATGGTCACGGTGCCGGTCCTCGGGTTCGGCATGAGGCCGCGGGGGCCGAGCACGCGGCCCAGCTTGCCGACCTTGCCCATGAGGTTCGGCGTCGCCACGGCGGCGTCGAAGTCGGTCCAGCCGCCGGCGACCTTCTCGATGAGGTCGTCGTCGCCGACCTCGTCGGCGCCCGCCGCGAGAGCGGCCTCGGCCTGCGCTCCGGTCGCGAAGACGATGACCCGGGCGGTCTTGCCGGTGCCGTTGGGCAGGTTGACGGTGCCGCGCACCATCTGGTCCGCCTTGCGGGGGTCGACGCCCAGGCGCATCGAGACCTCGACGGAGGCGTCGAACTTCGCCGGGGAGGACTTCTGCGCGAGGCGCAGCGCGTCCAGCGGGGAGTACGTGCGGCCCTCTTCGATCAGCGCCGCACCGTTCTTGTAAGCCTTGCTACGGAATGCCATCGTTCTCAGCCCTCCACCGTGATGCCCATGGAACGAGCGGTGCCCTCGACGATCTTCGCCGCGGCCTCGATGTCGTTCGCGTTCAGATCAGGCATCTTGGTCTCCGCGATCTCGCGGACCTGAGCCTGGGTGATCTTGCCGACCTTGTCGGTGTGCGGCGTCGAGGAGCCCTTCTGCAGGCCGGCGGCCTTCTTGATGAGCTCAGCGGCCGGCGGGGTCTTCGTGATGAAGGTGAACGAGCGGTCCTCGTAGACCGTGATCTCGACGGGGATGATGTTGCCACGCTGATCGGCGGTGCGATCGTTGTAGGCCTTCACGAACTCCATCATGTTCACGCCGGCGGCGCCGAGCGCGGGACCCACGGGCGGCGCAGGTGTGGCCTGGCCGGCCTGGATCTGGAGCTTGATGATGCTCGCGATCTTCTTCTTGGGAGCCATTGACTCTTCCTCACTGTGGTGTGGTCCGGGCGGAGCTCATCACGCGCTCCTCCCACTGCGGGACCCGTGCGCCCACGGCGGCTCGGGTCCGGGATGCGACGCTACCTGCACGTCGCGGCGGCGTCGACCCGGATCGGGGGTGATCCTGGTCGTATCCGCGCGGCCGGGGCCGCACGTCGCCGCGGATCCGCGAGGCGGATCGGTTCATGGGGACCCGGGCCGGCGCGGCCCGGATCCGGGGGCTCAGATCTTGGCGACCTGGTCGAAGCCGAGCTCGACCGGGGTCTCGCGGCCGAAGATCGAGACGAGCACCTGCAGCTTCTGGGCCTCCGAGTGGATCTCGGAGATCGTGGCCGGCATGGTCTCGAAGGGGCCGTCCATGACGGTGACGGACTCGCCGACCTGGAAGTCGGGGACCTTCTGCGCGGCCGCGGGCTTCGAGGACGCACCCGCACCGCCGGAGGAGCGCTTCTTCTCGGGCAGGCCGACGGAGGGGGCGAGCATCGAGTAGATCTCGTCGAAGGTGAGAGGGGTGGGCTCGGTCGCGTTGCCGACGAAGCCGGTCACGCCCGGGGTGTCGCGCACGACGCGCCAGGACTCGGTGGTCAGGTCCATGCGCACCAGCACGTAGCCGGGGACGCGAACGCGGCGGACGATCTTCTTCTGGCCGTTCTTGACCTCGGTCGCGTCCTCCATCGGGACCTGCGCCTCGAAGATGTAGTCCTCCATGTCCATGGTCTCGGTGCGCGTGGCGAGCTGGGTCTTCACGCGGTTCTCGTGACCGGAGTAGGAGTGGATGACGTACCACTCGCCGATGGCGGAGCGCAGGTGCATGCGCAGCTGCTGGAGCGGGTCCTCCTCGGGCTCCTCGGACGCGGCGGCCTCGCCCTCGGCGGGCTGCTCGTCCTCGTCACCCTCGGCGGCGGCCTCAGGGTCCTCGTCGGCGTCGGCAGGAGCCACGGCGCTCTCGTCGGCCTCGGCCTCGGCGGCGTCGACATCGGCGCCGTGCTCGGCGTCGACCCCGTCCTCCGCGGCGGGGACGCCCTCGTCGGCGGCGTCCGCGGCCGGGGCCTGCTCGGCGGGGGCCGAGGCGGAGAAGGAGAGGGTGTCGTCGACGTCGTCGAAGGACTCGTCGGGGGTAGAGGTCGTCTCGCTCATCGGCGGGAACCTGCCTTCCTGGCGGCGGTGGACTGATCGGTCACGGGACGGGGCGCGGTGCGGACGGGACGCTCGCTCACACGTCCGGGACCGTGAAGGCGATGCGGGAGAGCCAGCTGAAGACCGCGTCGAACCCGAAGATCATCAGGATCATGAAGGCGACGAACAGCAGCACGGTGATCGAGTACAGGACCAGCTCGCGCCTGCTGGGGACGACCACCTTGCGCAGCTCGGCGATCACCTGGCGGATGAACAGACCGATGGCCAGGAACGGGTTCTTCGACCCGGAGCCCTGGGCGTCACCGGTGCGCGGTGCCGACGGGGCGTTCTGGCTGGAGTTCACGTGGGGGCTGTCCGATCTCGTCGAGGTCATCCGCATCCGGCCGGGTGACCCCGGCCGGACCGGCAGGGCAGACAGGGCTCGAACCTGCAACCTGCGGTTTTGGAGACCGCTGCGCTACCAATTGCGCCACTGCCCTTCGCGGGGACGCACCCCGCAGGCCCTCTCGCCCAGCTCCGGGACGCACCCGAGGAGGCCTGAGCGATTCTGACCAGCGACCAGCATACAAGCCGACGGGGGCTCGTGCGAATCGACCCGCACCACGTCACATCCGAGCCGGTCGCCCCTCCCCTCGCAGCACCCGCCGTCCGAAGGAGGGAGATCCTGGCGAGGCGGCGCGAGCTCTGCCACGATGGACCCGTGACCACCGACGACGCCCGCACACCCGCCACCCGTTCCCGCATCTCCGAGCGCATCGGCGCGATCGAGCCCTCGGCCACCCTCGCCGTGGACTCGACCGCGAAGGCGCTCAAGGCCGCCGGCCGGCCCGTGATCGGCTTCGGTGCCGGCGAGCCCGACTTCCCTACCCCGGCGCACGTCGTCGAGGCCGCCGTCGAGGCCGCACGGGATCCCCGCAACCACCGCTACTCCGCGACGCCGGGCCTGCCCGAGCTGCGCGAGGCGCTGGCCGCCTCGGTCTCCGCGACCACGCATCTCGAGATCGATCCCGCCCAGGTGCTCGTCACCAACGGCGGCAAGCAGGCCGTGTTCCAGGCCTTCGCGACGGTGCTCGACCCGGGCGACGAGGTGCTGCTGCCCGCGCCGTACTGGACCACCTATCCGGAGGCGATCCGGCAGACGGGCGCCCGCGAGGTGCCCGTCCTCGCCGGCGCGGACCAGGGATACGTCCCCACGGTCGACCAGCTCGAGGCCGCGCTCACCGAGCGCACCCGCGCCCTGGTGCTGTGCTCGCCGTCGAACCCGACCGGCGCCGTGCTCACCCCCGAGCAGATCGGGGAGATCGGCCGCTGGGCCCACGAGCACGGCCTGTGGGTGATCACCGACGAGATCTACCAGTCCCTGACCTACGAGGGCGTGCCCTTCACCTCGGTCCTCGCCGAGGTGCCGGAGCTGGCCGGGACCACGATCCTGCTGGGCGGGGTGGCGAAGTCCTTCGCGATGACCGGCTGGCGGGTGGGCTGGATGGTCGGGCCGGCCGACGTCATCAAGGCCGCCACGAACCTCCAGTCCCATCTCACCTCCCACGTCAACAACATCGCCCAGCGCGCCGCGCTCGCGGCGATCACCGGGCCGACGGAGCCCGTGGAGGCGATGCGGGAGGCCTTCGACCGGCGCCGCCGCCTGATCGTCGAGAAGCTCTCCGCGATCGAGGGATTCACGGTCCCCACCCCCACCGGCGCCTTCTACGTCTTCCCCGACGTCTCGCAGCTGCTGGGGCGGGAGATCCGGGGCCGGAAGGTCACCACCACCACCGAGCTCGCGACCGTGATCCTCGAGGAGGCCGAGGTCGCGGCCGTGCCCGGCGAGGCCTTCGGCGCGCCCGGCCATCTGCGCTTCTCCTATGCGCTCGGCGACGAGGACATCGTCGAGGGGATCGACCGGGTGGCCGCGCTCCTGGCGGGATGACCTCCTCCCCCACCGGCGCGGGCCGTGACCTGCGCGACCTCCCGAAGGCGCATCTGCACCTGCACTTCACGGGGTCGATGCGGCCGGCGACGCTGCAGGAGCTCGCCGGGGAGCGGGGCATGCGCCTGCCCCGCTCCCTCACCGACGACATCGCGCTGCAGGTCGAGCCGACCCGGCGCGGCTGGTTCCGCTTCCAGCGGCAGTACGACACCGCGCGGGCGGTCGTCGACTCCGAGCAGGCGATGCGCCGCCTGCTGCACGAGGCCGTCGAGGACGACGCGGCCGAGGGCTCGGGCCGGCTCGAGCTGCAGGTGGACCCGACCAGCTACGCCCCCTTCGTCGGCGGGATCACCCCGGCCGTCGAGATCGTGCTCGACCAGGCCGAGCGCTCCGAGGCCGCGACCGGCGTGAGCGTCGGGATCGTGATCGCCGCCTCCCGCACCCGGCACCCGCTGGACGCACGCACCCTCGCCCGGCTCGCCGCGCGCCAGGCGGGCCGCGTGATCGGCTTCGGGCTCTCGAACGACGAACGACGCGGGGACACCGCCGAGTTCGGGCCCGCCTTCCGGATCGCGCGCGAGGCGGGCCTGCTGTCGGTGCCGCACGGCGGGGAGCTGCTGGGCCCGTCCCATGTGCGCGACGTGGTCGAGCACCTGCATCCGCACCGGCTCGGCCACGGGGTGCGGGCCGTCGAGGACCCGCAGCTGCTGGACCGCGTGGTCGAGGCCGGTATCGGGCTCGAGGTGTGTCCCGCCTCGAACGCCTCGCTCGGCGTGCTGCAGGTCGCCGAGGACGTGCCGCTGCGGACCCTGATGGCGGCGGGGGCGCAGATCGCGCTCGGGGCCGACGATCCGCTGCTGTTCGGCTCGCGCCTGCTCGAGCAGTACGAGACGGCGCGTCGGATCGGGCTGGACGACGCCGAGCTCGCGGGCCTCGCGGCCTCCTCGATCCGGCTCTCGGCCGCGCCCGAGCCGGTGCGCAGCAGGCTCCTGGACGGAGTGCGGGACTGGCTCGGGTCGCCCGCGCCCTGACCGGCCTCAGCGGTCCTGGCCGGCGCCCTCCGAGGGCAGGGCGAGGAAGAACTCCGGCGCGGTGAAGCCGGCGCCGTCGAAGGCGGCGGCGATCGTCTCGGCGATCTCCTGCGCGCGGTCCGCCTCGACGAGCGCGATGGTCGAGCCGCCGAAGCCGCCTCCGGTCATGCGGGCGCCGTGCGCCCCGGCCTGCCGGGCGGTGTCCACGGCGAGGTCGAGCTGCGGGACGGTCACCTCGTAGTCCTCGCGCAGGGAGTCGTGGGAGGCGTCCAGCAGCGCGCCGAGCTCGGCGACGTGCTCGCGCACGGTGCCCGAGGCGAGCAGCGCGTCGAACTCGCGCACGCGCTCGATCTCGGTGATGACGTGGCGGGCGCGTCGCCGCACGACCTCGTCGTCGATGCTCGCCAGCAGCTCCTCGAGCCGGGCCGGCTCGGCGTCGCGCAGGGTCGGCACGCCGAGCGCCTCGGCGGCCCGCTCGCTGTCGGCGCGGCGGGCGGTGTACTCGCCGTCGACGTGGGAGTGCTCGGCGCGGGTGTCGGTGATCAGCAGGGCCAGGCCCTGGGAGGCGAGGTCCCACGGCACGGGCCGGGTGGAGAAGTCGCGGCAGTCCAGGAACAGGGCATGGCCCTCGCGGGAGAGCACGGAGGCGGACTGGTCCAGGCCGCCGGTGGAGGCGCCGGCGAAGTCGGTCTCGGCGGTGATCGCGGCGCGCACCCGGTCCAGCGGCTCGGTGCCCAGGGTCAGCAGCGCCTCGATCGCCTCGGCGGAGGCGCACTCGAGGGCGGCGGAGCTGGACAGGCCCGCGCCGAGCGGCACCTGGCCGTCGATGAGGATGTCCATGCCCTGGGTGACGGCGCCGGAGATGAAGGGGCGCAGCGCCCACAGCACGCCGGCGACGTAGGCGGGCCATCCCTCGACGGCACCGGGGGCGAGCTCGCCGGCGTCCAGGTCCAGCTCGAGGGTGTTCTGGGCGGAGCGCAGGCGCAGGCGCGAGGTGGGGGTGCGGGCCGCAGCGGCGAAGCAGCGGTGCGAGATCGCCATCGGCAGACACAGCCCGTCCTGGTAGTCGACGTGCTCGCCGATGATGTTGACGCGGCCGGGCGCGGACCACACCCCGTCGGGCGCGTAGCCGAAGGACTCCTCGAACTTCTCCGCGGCACGGTCGGCGGCCGCGGAGCGCTCCGGCGCGGCCGAGAGCTCGATGCCCTGCGGTGCGGGAACGGTCGTGGGGTCAGCGGCTGCAGCCATCGGGAGTGTCCTTCCGGGACGAGTACGTGGGGGCGCGACGGAGCCCGCCGATCGACCGGCAGGGCGTCGGTGAGTCTATCCGTCCGATGGACAGGAACGGCAAACGGGCGGCGTGCGGGGCGTCCGCGCAGTTCAGCGGCTCGGGCGCAGGGCGAGGCAGGCGGCCGACGGGGCGGGGACCGGCTCTCCCGCAGGGGTCAGATGCTCCCCGCTGCGCCGCAGCACGTCGATCCGGTCGCCCTCCTGGGCGGCGACCAGGACCAGATCGCCCCACTGCGTGAAATGGCGCGGATGCGCGCCGACCTCGACCTCGGTGACGCACTCGGGCCGCATCGCGTCGAGGGAGAGCAGGCAGAGCGTGTCGGGGCCGCGGGCGGCGACCAGGAGCGCGGACTCGTCGGCGACGAGCTCGATGTGCGAGAGGGCGGCATCGGCCGCGCGGCCGCTCGCGGGCGTCATCGAGCGCACGGTCCAGCGGCGCGGGGCCGGAGGCATGACGGCCGGGACCGCGCGGCTCGGGGCCTCGGCGGTGCGCACGGCGGTGGCGACCATGCCCGAGAGCTCGCAGGCGATGTGGATCTGCTCGGACTCGTGATCGGCGGCGAGGTGCCGCGGTCCGCTGCCGCGGGTCAGCGGGATCTCCCCGGCCAGGTCGATCTCCCCGCGGATGCTCTGGCGGTACAGCATCACGCGGTCCAGGCCGAGATCCGGGACGGCGAGCGCACCTGTGCCGGGCAGCGCGACGACCTGGTGGGGGTGCGGGGAGAGGTCCGCGATCCCGTCGACGAGATCGCGGTGCTCGTCGAGGTCGATCTGCGCGCTGGGCAGGCCGTCCTCGTCCAGCCGCACCGTCGCGACCGAGCCCGAGCCGTACTGGGCGACGACGAGGGAGCGTCCGTCGTGCCCGAGGGCGAGGTGGCAGCCGCCCGCCCCGTCCAGGGGCAGGTCCGCGACGACCTCCGGGCGCATGCCGTCCTCGTCCACGCGCAGGGTGACGAGCCGGGTGGGATCCGTCTCGAGCACCGCGTGGAGCAGGGTGCCGTCCTCGCTCCACAGGACGAAGGAGGGGTCGGGCAGGTCGACCGCGGCACGGCGCTCGACGGCGAGATCCTGCCCGTCGTCGTGCAGGTGCAGCAGCTCGATGCCGCGCCCTCGGCCGGTGCCGCTCGTGGAGTAGCCGCCGACGGCCAGCAGTGCGTGGGTGCTCATGGGACCTCCTCGTCCTCGCCGCGGCGCGTCGGTCCGTCCTCGAGGTCCGCGGGCGGCTCGAGGTCCTCGAGCAGCTCCGGGTCGTCGAACAGGGACGGCGACAGCGCCGTCATCTCACCGGTCATCGTAGACGGCTCGATCACGGGCCCGCCGCTGCGACGCCGCATCTTCCGGGTGCCGAGCGAGAGACGGCGACGGCGCAGCGTGGTGAACGGGGAGGAGATCGCCGGGGTGTAGGCGATGCCGCTGCGCCGGACGTAGGGCATCACGCGGGAGGAGATGAGCTGGCCCAGCACGACTCCCGCCGCGATCGCGATCGCGATCTGCGCGGCCTCGAGCAGCTCGGCGATGCCGACGTCCAGGTCGTCCTGCAGCCCGAGCAGCCCCCGGTAGATCCGGCTGCCGGGGACCAGCGGGATGACGCCGCCCATGACGAAGGCGAGGGCGGGGGCGCGCACCCGGTCGGCGAGCGCGGTCGCGACCAGACCCGTGGTGAAGGCGGCGGCGCCCACGCCCACGGTGCGGTCCTGCAGCAGCCCGGTGATCACATGGGAGATGAGCCCCGATCCGGCGGCGACCAGGGCGAGAGCGAGCAGGAGCCGGGCGGGGGTCTGCGTGCCGACGCCGTAGCCGAGCCCCATCCCCAGGCCCGAGATCAGCACCACCAGGGCCGTGGTGATCGACAGCGGCATCGAGGCCGTCACGGAGATGTCCGCACCGACCGCGTCGGCGATCAGCAGCCCTGCCCGCACCCCCACGACGATCCCGATGGTGAGCATGAGCGTCTCGAGCATCCGCCCCGCGGCGGTGACGTACCAGCCGGTGACCGCGTCCTGCACGGCGCTGATCGAGCTGAGCCCCGCGAGCTGCACGATCAGGCAGGAGACGACCACGATCGAGGAGTTCTCGGTGGGGTCGATGACCGAGACGCCGATGGCCGCGGCGACGGCGACTAGCCCGCCGAGGGCCTGGCTGTAGAACGGCGGGATGGACCAGCGGGCGAGCACCTCGGCGATCGCGATCAGCAGCCCGGCGGCCAGGGTCGCGGCGATGACGACGAGGCTGCCCGCCCCGAAGCTCAGGGCGGCCGCACCGCCCATCACCGCGAAGCCGCCGACGACGAGCGCGAGGCGGTACAGCGGCTGGCGCTGCGGGATCGCGGCGGCGCGATGGCGCGCCTCGTCCAGCGGCAGCTCGCCGGAGAGGTACTGGTGGGAGATGTCCTCGAAGGCGGCCAGGCGCGCGAAGTCCTGGGTCCGCTCCCCCGCCGAGCGGACCCTCGTGAACGGGGTCGCGGACTCGTCCTCCAGATAGGAGATCGTGACCTCGTTGAAGGTGACCTGCACGGAGACGTTGCGCAGGCCGGACGAGCTGGTCACCCGCAGCACCGTGGCGGTGACCTCGGAGGCCGCGGCGCCGTTGGTGAGCAGGCCCTCCCCGATCCTCATGGCGAGGTCGAACACGGCATGGAGCCGGGTGGAGTCGGTGGGCACGGATCGATCGTGCCACACCCCCGCCGGGCCTCGCGCCGACGGCGGGGGACATGATGCTCACACTCCCCCGGACGCTCCGGCGGGGGCTCCTGCGGGGGCTCCTGCGGACGTGTCCCTCAGAGGTTCGGCGACGTGGTCAGCGCGGCGATCGAGAGGGCGAGCACGAGCAGGACGGCGGTGTCCAGGCCGCGGGAGCGCACGGCGAGCGCGCCCACCGCGCGGACGGGCAGCAGGGCGCGCAGCAGGGCGAGCGAGAGCAGCAGGGCCGAGAGCAGGATCCCGGCGAGCGAGGCGGAGACCGCCGTGCCGATCACCACGATCAGCGCGAGCGCGGACAGCGCGAGGGTGAGCACCGCCTGCCGTCGGAAGGCGGCGCCCAGGGTGTGGGGGGAACGGGCTGGCGGCATCCGGCCATGGTACGGGTACCGCACGGTTACCCTGGCAGGGGCCGGCAGAGCCGTCGGCCACCGCGACATCCGGAGGATCCCACGATGACCAGCCCCGGTGCGACGTCGGTCGGCACCCGCCGCGAGCACGACCTGCTCGGAGACCGCGACGTCCCAGCCGATGCCTACTACGGCGTCCAGACCCTGCGTGCACAGGAGAACTTCCACATCACGGGGGTGCAGCTGCAGCACTTCCCCCGGATGATCGAGGCCCTCGCCCAGGTCAAGCGCGCCGCCGCCCGCGCCAACCACCGCCTGGGGGCGCTCGACGACGAGCGTTTCGCCGCGATCGACCGCGCCTGCGAGGAGATCGTGGGCGGCGCCCTGCACGAGCACTTCGTGGTGGACATGATCCAGGGCGGTGCCGGCACGAGCACGAACATGAACGCCAACGAGGTGATCGCCAACCGCGCGCTGGAGATCCTCGGGCATGAGAAGGGGCAGTACGACGTGCTGCACCCCAACAACCACGTCAACCTCGGCCAGTCCACCAACGACGTGTACCCGACGGCGATCCGGCTGACGATCATGCTGTCCTTCCCGGCGCTGGCCGAGGCGATGGACCACCTGATCACGACCCTGCGCGCCAAGGGCGAGGAGTTCTCCTCGGTCCTGAAGATGGGCCGCACCCAGCTGCAGGACGCGGTCCCGATGACGGTGGGCCAGGAGTTCCACGCCTGGGCCACCACGATCGAGGAGGACGTCCAGCGCCTGACCCGCACCGCGACGCTGTTCCAGGAGATCAACCTCGGCGCCACCGCGATCGGCACCGGCATCACCTCCGACCCGCGCTACGCGGCGATGGCCACGCACGAGCTCGAGGAGCTGACGGGGGTGCCCTTCGTGGTCTCCGCGGATCTGGTCGAGGCCACCAGCGACACGGGCGCCTTCGTCACCTTCTCGGGGATCCTCAAGCGCATCGCGGTGAAGATCTCGAAGATCTGCAACGACCTGCGCCTGCTGAGCTCCGGGCCGAGGGCGGGGCTGCACGAGATCAACCTGCCGGCCGTGCAGCCGGGCAGCTCGATCATGCCCGGCAAGGTGAACCCGGTGATCCCGGAGGTCGTCAACCAGGTCGCCTACGAGGTGATCGGCAACGACCTCTCGGTGACCTTCGCGGCCGAGGGCGGGCAGCTGCAGCTGAACGTGTTCGAGCCGGTGATCGCGTTCAACATCCTCGAGTCCACGCAGATCATGACCCGGGCGATGAACACCCTCGCCGATCGCTGCGTCGCCGGGATCACCCTGAACGACGGGGTGCTGCAGGACTACCTGCACCGCTCGATCGGGCTGGTGACGGCGCTGGTGCCGGTGATCGGCTACGCCGCCGCGACGGAGATCGCGGAGTCCGCGCTGGAGACGGGCCGCCCGGTCAAGGAGCTCGTGCTCGAACGGGGGCTGCTGGACGAGGACCGCCTGGCCGGCCTGCTCTCCCCCGCCTCGATGACCGCGCCGCACCGCGCGACGGCGACGGGCACCATCCCGGTGCTCGACGAGGACGCGGAGCCGGCGGAGACCACGGAGCAGCCCGACTCGGGGGAGATGGCGGTGCCGCCCACGGAGCGCCTGGACTTCTGAGCACCGGCCGACGAGACGTCAGGCCGCGCGCGGGCGGCTCACTCGTCGGCCTCCTCCATCTTCCCTCGCATGACGAGCTTCGGATCCGGGGTGCCGACGACCTCGTGGTCCTTGCCCTCGTACTCGAACTGGGAGAGGAAGTAGCGCATCGCGTTCAGGCGGGCGCGCTTCTTGTCGTTGGAGCGGATGATCGTCCACGGCGCGTACTTCTTGTCCGTGCGCCGGAACATCTCCTCCTTGGCCAGCGTGTACGCCTCCCAGCGGTCGAGGGACTCGAGATCCATCGGGGAGAGCTTCCAGCGTCGCACCGGGTCCAGCTGCCGGATCGCGAAGCGGGTGCGCTGCTCCTTCTGCGACACGGAGAACCAGAACTTCGTCAGGTGGATGCCGGAGTCGACGAGCATCCGCTCGAAGAACGGGACCTGGTTCATGAAGGTCTCGTACTCGGAGGGGGTCGCGAAGCCCATGACCCGCTCGACGCCGGCCCGGTTGTACCAGGAGCGGTCGAACAGGACCATCTCGCCCTCGGTGGGCAGGTGCTGGATGTAGCGCTGGAAGTACCACTGGCCGCGCTCGCGGTCGGAGGGCTTGTTCAGCGCGACGACCCGGGCGGTGCGGGGGTTGAGGTGCTCGGTGAAGCGCTTGATGGTGCCGCCCTTGCCGGCCGCGTCCCGCCCCTCGAAGATGATCACGGACTTCTGGTCGTGGTCCTCGAGCCAGTACTGGTACTTCAGCAGCTCGACCTGCAGCTTGTACTTCTCCAACTCGTACTCGTCCCGGTCCATGCGGGTCTCGTACGGGTAGCCCTCCTGCCAGGTGTAGACCGGGTTGCCCTGAGGGTCGATCAGGTCGGGGTCCGGCGTGTGCCCGTCCTGGACCGAGTAGCCCTCTTCGCGCAGGTGCTCGATGTACTCGCGCAGGCTCTGGTTGTCGGGGATCCTCACGCTCACTCCTTCGGGGCTCGCTGGTCGATGCGCTCAACTCTAGAGGTCGCTGATGACCCGTAGGTGAACGGAGGTCCTGCGCCGCCCGCCGCGTCGGGGGCCGGGCGGGGCGGCGCGGGGACGCCGTCAGTGCGCGAAGTGGCGCGTGCCGGTGAGGTAGAGGGTCACGCCCGCGGCGCGGCAGGCCTCGACGACCTCCTCGTCGCGGATCGAGCCGCCGGGCTGGACGATCGCCCGCACACCGGCGTCCAGCAGGATCTGCGCGCCGTCGGCGAAGGGGAAGAAGGCGTCGGAGGCGGCGACCGCGCCGCGGGCCCGCTCCGGGGCGGTCTCGCCCTCGGCGTGCTCGCCGAGGCTGTTCGCGCGGGCGACCGCCAGGCGGCAGGAGTCCAGGCGGTTGACCTGGCCCATCCCGATGCCGACGGCCGCGCCGCCGGAGGCCAGCAGGATCGCGTTGGACTTCACGGCCCGCACGGCGCGCCAGGCGAACTCGAGGTCGGCGAGGGTCGCGGCGTCGGCCGCGTCGCCTGCGGCGAGGGTCCAGCCGGCCGGGGCATCGCCCTCGGCGTCGATCCGGTCGGCGTCCTGGATCAGCATGCCGCCCCAGATCTCGCGCATCTCGACGCCGCGGGTGTACTCCCCCTCGAGCTTCAGGATGCGGAGGTTCTTCTTCGTGCGCAGCAGCTCGAGGGCCTCGTCCTCGTAGCCGGGGGCGAGGATCACCTCGGTGAAGATGGGCTTGACCTGCTGGGCCATGGCGAGGGTGACCGTGCGGTTGGCCGCGATCACGCCGCCGTAGGCGGAGACGGGGTCGGTGCCGTGTGCGAGGGCGTGGGCGCGGGCGATGTCCTCGTCCTCGTCGACCACGGCGATGCCGCAGGGGTTGTTGTGCTTGACCACGGCGACGGCGGGGCGGGTGTGGTCGTGGGCGGCGCGCACCGCGGCGTCCGCGTCGACGTAGTTGTTGTAGCTCATGGCCTTGCCGCCGAGCTGCTCGGCGCCGGCGATGCCGGGCTCGTCCTCGTCGGTGACGGCCAGGCGGGCCCGCTGGTGGGGGTTCTCGCCGTAGCGGAGGGTCGCGGAGATGCCGAGCTCGGCGGCGTCGGCGTCGGAGAGGTCCAGGATCGTGGGCAGCTCGCCCTCCGCGTCGGCCTCCGCCGCCTGGGCCTCGCCGCCCGCGTCTGCCTCGTCCTCGGCGAGCTGGCCGAGCATCCAGTCGCTGATCGCCTCGTCGTACTCGGCGGTGCGGGTGAAGGCGATGGTCGAGAGCTCCTGGCGCTCGGCGAGGGTGAAGCCTCCCGCCTCGGCGGCCTCGGCCGCGATCGGGTACCCCTCGGGGTCCACGACCACGGCCACGGAGGCGAAGTTCTTCGCCGCGGCGCGCACCATGGTGGGTCCGCCCACGTCGATCTTCTCGATGATCTCGTCGAAGGTGCCGCCGGCGGCGACGGTCTCGGCGAAGGGGTAGAGGTTCACGACCACGAGGTCGATCGGGGCGATGTCGTGCTCGGCGAGCTGCGCGCGGTGTCCCTCCAGGCGCTGGTCGGCGAGGATCCCGCCGTGGATGCGCGGGTGGAGGGTCTTGACCCGGCCGTCGAGCATCTCGGGGAAGCCGGTGACGGACTCGACGTCGGTCACGGCGACGCCGGCCTCGCGGATCCTCGCGGCGGTGGAGCCGGTCGAGAGGATCTCCACGCCCTGCTCGGCGAGGGTGCGGGCGAGGTCGACGATCCCGGTCTTGTCGAAGACGGAGAGGAGGGCTCGGCGGATCGGGCGGCGGTCTGCGGTGCTCACGTGGCGTGCTCCTTGGTCGGATCTGCTTGCGGCGGGCACCCAGGCGGTCGATGCCCCCGACGTCACACTCCCCGGTGGTCCCCCACCTTCGCCAGTCGTGTCCCGGTCAGCCTACCGGGCCGGGCTCGCGCGCCGGCGCTCAGCGGGCGGCGGTGAGACGGCGCACGACCTCGACCAGCAGCGGCTGCTCGACAGCCTTGATCCGCTCGTGCAGGGCGGCCTCGGTGTCGTCCTCGAGCACGTCCACGGCGCGCTGGGCGAGGATCCGCCCGGTGTCCACCCCGGCGTCGACCTCGATCACGCTGCAGCCGGTGACCTTGACGCCGTGGGCGAGCGCGTCGCGCACCCCGTGCGCGCCGGGGAAGGCGGGCAGCAGCGCCGGGTGGGTGTTGATGATCCGGCCGCCGAAGGCCTCGAGCAGGGGCGGGCCGACGAGCTTCATGAACCCGGCGAGGACCACGAGCTGCGGCGCGTGGGCGGCGACCGCCGCCGCGAGCGCCCGGTCCCAGGCATCGCGGTCCGGGTGGTCGCCGAGGGCGATCACCTCGGCGGGGATGCCGGCGGCGCGGGCGTGGTGGAGGCCGGCGGCCTCGCGGTCGGCGATCACGCCGACCACCTCGTAGGGGCACTGCTCCTCGGCGGAGGCGGCGAGGAGGGCGGCGAGGTTCGAGCCGGTGCCGGAGATCAGGACGACGACGGGGGTGCGAGTCACCGTCCCAGGGTAGTGGCCGGCGCGGTGCCCGTCCTGTGCGGCCCGCCGCGCGCGCACGGCACAATGGGTGGGGTGAACAGCGATCGCTCCTCGTCCCCGCGCTCCGACGGCACCTCGGGGAGCCGTCACCGTCGCCGGCTCGGGGCGCTCGCCCTCACGCTGCTCGCCTCGTGGCTGCTGATGATGATGCCGCTGCCGATCTCGCTGCTGGCAGGGCTGACGGGGCTGTCCGCGCTGGTGCTGCTGGTCCTGGTGGTGGTGCAGTCGGTGAAGGACGGCCGCTGGTCGACGGCGGTCATCGGCGTGTTCCTGGGGCTCCCGGCGACGCTGATGATCATCGCCGGCGCCCTGCTGAGCACCCTGTTCTACACGCCGCTGGCCGAGCTCGAGGACTGCCGGGCCACGGCGATCACCGAGCAGGCGCGCGTGAAGTGCGATGCGGAGGCGCAGGGCTCGATGGTCGAGTGGCTCAGCGGCCTGCTGGGGGGCTGAGCGGGTCCTCGTCCGCGGGCGAGGCAGGGCTGTCCACCGGGCTCCGCGGTGACGCGGCCGGGCTCACGTCGGGCGAGGCCGCGCTCCCGGCCGAGGCGGCGCTCATCGAGGAGCCAGCACTCGCCGCAGAGTCAGCGCTCCCGGCCGAGACGGCGCTCGCCGCGGACGCGGCGCTCCCGTCGGCGTCTCCCCTCCCGCTCGACGTGAGCGGGCGGTCCTCGTCCTCGCCGCGCTCACGGGACTCGGCCTCCTCGACCCGCTGCCGCAGGGAGGCGATGCCGCGGCGCGTCCACGGCACGAGGTCGGTGCCGCGCACGGCGAGGACGGCCCCGGTGGCGAGCACCACCACGCCCAGCAGCGGCAGGGCGAGGGTCGACATCTGCGGGCCGAGGTGCACCAGGCGTCCGTCCCCGATCCCGCCGGTGGTCAGGCCCGCCAGCAGCAGCACCGCGACGATCACCGCCGCCGGATAGGCGATCCAGGCGGTGAGCCGTTCGCGCCGTCCGAGCTCGGCGACGTCCCGCACGAGCGAGGACGCGCCCAGCCCCACCGCGATCGCGGGCAGCAGCATGAGCGCCCAGGTCCAGACCGGGAAGCCGCCCGGATCGGGGAGGATTCCCAGCAGCGGCAGAGCCGGCAGCACCCCGGTCTGCGCCTCGCCGAGGGAGATCCCGGTCGAGGTCCCCACCACGACGGTGCCGCCGAGCAGCACCGCGAGCGCCCACACGGCCAGCAGCGGCAGCAGCGCGAGCTGCAGCAGCAGCAGCACGAGACCGCCCACGATCCCCGGTGCGAGCTGGTCGAACAGCGCGGTCTGGGCGGGCACGCGGAAGGCGGCCAGCCCGAGCACGAGCAGCAGCCCGGCGGCGACCAGGCCCAGCAGGGCGATCGCCGCGGCTCGCGCGACCGCGTCGTAGGGGGCGGGCAGCAGGTCCAGCACCCTCACCCCCGGCACCGTGGAGGTCGCCTCCCGGCGCAGCGACCACAGCAGGCCGATCAGCCCGCCGCCGACGGAGACGAGCGCACCGGAGACGAACGCTGAGGTCACCACCGGTGTCGCCTCGGCGCTGCGGCCGATCGCGGCGAGGATCGACAGGCCGATCGCATAGGTGCCGGCGAAGGCGGCCAGCGCCACCCCGGCCTCGCGCAGGGCGCCGACGCGCAGCACCCCGTCCTCCCGCACGAGCTGCAGGCGCCGCCCGACCCGGCGCAGGTTCAGCGCGGCCAGGAGCACCAGGAGGATCTGCAGGCCGACGGGGGTGAGCGTCACGGCCCCGTCGATCACCCCGGTGCTGAGCACGACCCCGCCGCCGTGGCCGAGCACGAGGATGCTCAGCGCGATCAGCACGGCGTCCAGGGCGGTCGCGCTCGAGGAGGTCCCGGCGACCTGCGCGGCCAGGGCCGGCACGACGACGACGGCGAGCGCGACGCCGAGCACGGACAGCGCCGCGAGGAGCCCGCGGACCAGTGGCGTCGTGATGCTGTCGCCGTCTGTGCTCACGCGATGCTCCTCGGGGGTGGGGGAAGGCGCCCGGACGGTGCCGGGCCCGTGGTCTCTCGCCGGTCCATGGTCGCACCTCGGCCGGTCCCGCCGACGCATCCGGGCACGGGACGCGAGTCACGGCGCGGCGGCGCGGGGGTGACGCATAATGACACGGATGTCCGCTCCTCTCCCTCGCCCCGATCTCACCGCACCCGTGACTGCGACGCCCGTCGTCCGCACGATGCGGATCGAGGAGCCGGTGGACCTGCTGGGCCACGTCCCCGAGGGCGTCAGCGGCGCCTGGCTCCGGCACGGTCAGGGCGTGGTCGCCCTGGGCACCGCCTGGTCGGTCCGCACCCGGGGGCCGGACCGCTTCGCGGCGGCGAGCGCCGCCTTCCGCGAGCTCGCCTCCCGCGCCCGCATCGACGACGAGGTGCGGGTGCGCACCAGCGGCCTGATCGCGCTGGGCTCCTTCTCCTACGCGGCGTCCTCCGCGCGGGCCTCGACCCTGCTGGTGCCGCGCGCGCTGCTCGGCGTCCACGACGGCGAGGCCTTCCTCACCGTCGTCGGGATCGACGAGGAGCCGGAGCTGCCCGTCTCCTGGCGGGACCTGTTCCCCTCCTCCCCCGCCGACGTCCCCGCGGACGTCCCTCTGGACCTCGAGGCGGATCACACGCCCGACGAGTACCAGGCCCTCGTGCAGCAGGCCGTGGAGGAGATCCGGGCCGGGGCGGCGGAGAAGATCGTGCTGTCCGAACGCACCTCCGTGCGCGCGCCCCGGCCGCTGTCCCCCGCCCTGCTCCTGACGCGGCTCGCGCGCGACTATCCCTCGACCTGGGTGTACCACCTCGAGGACGTCGTCGGCGCGAGCCCGGAGATGCTCGCCCAGACCGAGCAGGGCCGCGTGTTCTCCCGCGTGCTGGCCGGCTCCCGGCCCGTCGCGGACGACGGCGAGCTGGACGAGGCGGATCGCCGTGCCTTCCGCAGCGACCGCAAGGAGCGCTCCGAGCATGCCTACGCGGTGGACTCGGTGGTCGAGCGGCTCGCCGATCTCGCCGCGGAGCCGGAGGTCTCCCCCGAGCCGTTCGTGCTGCGCCTGCCGGGGCTCGAGCACCTCGCCTCGGACGTCTCGGCCCGCCTCCACGAGGGGGTCACGAGCCTGGACGTCGCGGCGCGCCTGCACCCGTCGGCCGCGGTCTCCGGGACGCCGCGCGAGCGGGCCGACGAGATCATCGACCGGCTCGAGCCGCATGACCGCGGCGGCTATGCCTCCCCCGTCGGCTGGATGGACGCGAGCGGCGACGGCCAGTGGGCGATCGCGCTGCGGATGGCGCACCTGACCGGGGAGCGCACGGCGGTGCTGCAGGCCGGCGGCGGGCTCGTCGCGGCCTCGGACCCGGTCTCCGAGCATGCCGAGGCGCTCGCGAAGTGCCGTCCGATGCTGCGCGCGCTGCGGGGCGACGCCGGCGCCTGAGCCCGACGCCCGGACCGATCAGCCCTCCCGTGCGGAGAGGGTGACCTCGACCTGCTGGATGCCGCCGTCGCGGACCACCTCGAGCTGGTGGGTCGAGCCGACCTCCAGCCCGCGCACCGCGCCGGTGAGCGCGCCGGCGCCGCCGATGGTCGTGTCGTCGACCCCGATGATGAGATCCCCCTCGGCCAGACCCGCCTCGGCGGCGGGGCTGCCCGGCTCGACGGAGACGACCTGGGCGCCCCGGTACCCGGCGCTGCCGTCGTCCGCGGAGCCGTCGGTGGTGGTCACTCCCAGGAAGGCGTGCTCGACCGGGCCGCCGTCCTCGAGCTGATCGGCGATCAGCATGGCCGTGTTCGCGGGGATCGCGAAGCCGAGCCCGATGCTGCCGGCCTGCCCCGACTCGTTCGGGATGGAGGCGATCGCGGTGTTGATGCCGATGACCTGGCCGGCGGCGTCGACGAGCGGGCCGCCGGAGTTGCCGGGATTGATCGCGGCGTCGGTCTGGATCGCGGAGGTGTAGGTGGTGTCCGAGCCGTCGGTCTCCTCGCCGGAGGCGGTCACGGGCCGGTCCAGCGCCGAGACGATGCCGGTGGTGACCGTGTTCTCGAGCCCGAGCGGGGTGCCGAGCGCCATGACGGGCTGGCCCACGGCGACCGTCGAGGAGTCCGCGAAGGTCGCGGGCTGCAGGTCGTCCGGCGGGGAGTCTAGGCGGATGACGGCGAGGTCGGTGGTGGGGTCGGTGCCGACGGGGCTCGCGGTGTAGCTGCGCCCGTCGCTGGTGGTGATCTGGAGGGAGCGCGCCTCGCCGACGACGTGGTCGTTGGTCAGGATCGTGCCCTCCTCGTCGAGGATCACGCCGGTGCCCTGGCTGGTGCCGGCGCCGGTGGAGGCGAGGATCGAGACGGCGCTGGGCGAGACCTGCTCGGCGATCTCCGCCCAGTCGGGATCCTCCGCGGTGGTGGTCGCGGCGGGGCGGGCCTCGGTGGTGGTCGAGCTCGAGGAGGCGGCGACGGGCTCGTCGTCCTGCAGCTGGTCGTAGGCGATGACGCCGCCGAGGGTCAGGCCGCTGGAGAGGAGCATGCCGGCGATCACGAGGCCGCCGGTGCCGATCCAGCCCGGGCCGCGGCGAGGGGCGGCCGTGCCGGCGGATGCAGCTGCCGGTGCGGCGGCGGTGACGGGGAGCGGCTCGGTCGCGTCGGCGCCGTAGGACGCGCCCGCACCGTACGGGGCGTCGGGCCCGTAGGGCGCGCCGCCCCCAGAGGAGACGTCGGCGCCGTGCGGGGTCGCCGCGCCGTACGAGAAGCCTGCGCCGGACGCGCCGTACCAGCTCGGCCCGGGATCCGGAGCGGCCTGCGGCGGGAGCGGCGCGGTGCCGGGAGTGCTCGAGTCCGGGATGGACGTCTCCGGGCCGGACGCGGCCGGGCTCGACGCGTCCGGGCTGGGCGCGGCCGGGATCGCGGTGTCGTCGTCGCGGGGCGGCTGCGGGGAGTGCTCGTCGTTCATGGGGTCATGTCACCACCGTTCGTCAAGAATTCCTCGGGACCGGGCTGGGCGACTCCTGGACGACGAGCATCCGCAGCCCGTGCGCGGGTTCGTCGAGCGCCTCGGGCAGCTGCTCGACGCCGAGCGAGCACGCCTTCGCGCCGAGAGCGGAGGCGGCCGCCGCGATGTCGGCGCCGTGCGGGGTCGTGAAGAAGCGGCGCAGCAGCTCGGGCGGGGCCGCGGCGTGCTCGAGCCCGGAGAAGATGCGGCCCCCGCAGTCGTCGACCACGATCACGTCGAGGTCCGGCCGGGGCTCCTCGGGGCCGACGAGCAGGCCGGTGAGGTCATGGAGGGCGGTGAGGTCGCCGACCAGCAGCCGGGTGCGGCCCGGCCGCTCCGCTGCGTTCGGCCCGGCAGCGCTCGGCCCCGCCGCGCCGTCGGACGCCGCGCCCGCGGCACGGGCGAGGGCGAGGCCGCCGGCCATCGCGGTGGTCCCGTCGATGCCGGCCAGGCCCCGGTTCGCGATCACGCGGGCGGCGGTGGGGCCGGCGTGCTGCTCGAGGTCCCGCACGAGGCTCGAGGAGCCGAGCACGAGCAGGTCGCCGGGCCCGGAGGCCTCCCACACCGCGAGCGCGGCCCGCTGCTGCCAGGGGTGCGGCAGCGCGGCGACGGAGGTATCGGCCGCGGTCCTCCAGGCCTCGATCCAGGCATGCCGCTCCTGCGCCTCGGACGACGCGTCGAGGCGTGCTGCTCGGTCGATCGGCGCCGTGCCGGATGCCGACGAGTCGGTCGCTGCGGTGCACGGCGCCGCCGTCTCCTCGCCGAGCGCGGCGGGGACGACGAGGCTCGCCCGGCGTGCGACGTCGGGCCAGTCCGGGTGCGGGTCCACGACGACGACCTCGACGTCGGCGGCACCGAGCAGGGCGCCGACGACGGGGCGGGAGAGCGTCGGATGACCGAGCACGATCGCTCGATGCGGACGCAGCGGATGCTCCGGGTCGGCCATCACCTCACGCAGCAGCGCGGGATAGCGCGGGACCAGACTCTTCGCGTGCAGCGCGCCGGAGCTCGGCTCCGCGAGCAGCGGCAGCGCGTGTGCGTCGGCGAGCGCGGCGGCGGCCGGGCCCGCCCCGTCGCCGGCGACGACGACGGTGCGGGAGTCCACCGGGACCGGCTGCGGAGCGGGGGCCGGGGCGGGGAGCCGGCGGGTGACCACGATCCGCTCCGGGGCGGAGGCGGCAGCGTCGTCGGCCCTGCCGACGGCATCGCGACCCCCGCTGCCCGGTCGGGGCACGAGGGGGTCGCGGAAGGAGAGGTTCAGGTGCACCGGCCCGGGATGCTCCCCCGTCGCGGCGGCGAGGGCGCGCGCGGCGGTGGAGACGGCGGTGCGCAGCTCGAGCGGGCTCGCCGCGTCCGCGGCCGGGGCGGGCAGGTCCACCGCCAGGCGCGTGAGGGAGCGGAACATGCCGGCCTGCCGCGTCGTCTGGTTCGCGCCGACCTCCCGCAGCTCGGCCGGCCGGTCCGCCGTGAGGACGAGCAGCGGGATCCGGGAGTGATGCGCCTCCATCACCGCGGCGTGGAGGTGTGCGGTGGCGGTGCCGGAGGTGGTGACCACCGCGGCGGGGCGGGCGGGGTCGTGACGGCTGAGGCCGAGGGCGGTGAAGGCGGCGGCGCGCTCGTCGATCCTCACGTGGGCGCGGATGCGCCCGGCGACCTCCGGGGCTGCGAGTCCGTGGACCAGCGGGGCGGAGCGGGAGCCGGGCGCGAGCACCGCCTCGGAGAGCCCGAGCTCGGCCAGCGCCGACCACAGCGCGACCGCCTGGTCCACGGCGCCGGAGCCGGTGGGGCGCGGAGCGGGGATCGTGGCCGGTGCGGGCAGTGGAGCGGAGTGAGCGTGCACCTCGCCAGGGTAGTCCTGCGCTGCTCGGCGCCGGTCAGAGCTGTGCGGCGCAGGCGGCGAGGCGCTCCTCCCAGCGGGCGGCGAGGGAGTCGTCCGCGGCGTGACGGGACATCAGCTCCTCGCTCGGGGCGGGCCGATGGGCGGGAAGCATCCCGTCGGCCGCGCGCAGCGGCTGCTCGACCAGATCGCCGGTGAGCAGCGTGGCCGTCGCGAGCCCGCAGGCGTGGGGCAGCTCGGGCAGGGCGGCGGCGAGCGCGATCCCGGCGCCCAGGCCCACGCTGGACTCGAGCGCGGAGGAGACCACCACCGGCAGCCCCGCCTGCTCGGCCAGCTCGAGGCAGCGGGTCACGCCGCCGAGGGGCTGGACCTTCATCACCAGCACGTCGGCGGCCTCAGCCCGGGCGACCCGCAGCGGATCCTCCGCGCGGCGCACCGACTCGTCCGCGGCGATCGGCACGTCCAGGGCGCGGCGCAGCGCGGCGAGGTCCTCAAGGGCGGCGCACGGCTGCTCGGCGTACTCGAGGCCGCCCGCGGCCCGGTCCATGACGGGCAGCGCCTCGAGCGCCTCCTCGAGGGTCCAGGCGGCGTTCGCGTCGATGCGCAGGCGCGCGTCGGGACCCATCGCCTCCCGCACCGCCTCGAGCCGCTGCGCGTCGGCCGCGAGATCGGAGCCGGGATCGGCGACCTTGACCTTCGCCGTCCGCGCTCCGCCGACGGTCGCGATCCGCGCGGCGAGCACGGGCGGGAGGACGGGGATCGTGGCGTTGACCTCGACCTCTGTGCGGAGCGGCGCCGGACGCTGCGTGGTGGCGTCCTCGAGCGCGGCGCGCAGCCAGGCCGCGGACTCGACCGCGTCGTAGTCCCAGAACGGGGAGAACTCCGCCCACCCCTCGGGGCCGCGCAGCAGCATGCCGTCGCGCTCCGTGATCCGTCGGAAGCGGGTGGTCATCGGGATCGACCACGCGAGGGCGCGGTCGATGCCGCGCTCGCGCAGGGCGGGGGGAATACGCATGGCCACGAGGGTAATGAGCGTGCGCCGCCGGTGCGAGGCGCGGCACGATGGGGCGATGCAGCCCACCGCCGACGACCGATGCGCACTGCGCCCCGTGCGCACCTCGGATGCGCCCGCAGTGCTCGCCGCCTTCCGCTCCGCCGCGGACATGGCGCGTCAGGGAGGGGTGCAGACCCTCGAGCAGGCGCAGGAGCAGGTGGCCTGGCTGCGCGCGCCGCAGCGTCGAGCGGTCGCGATCGTCGATCAGGACGATCTGCTCGTCGGCCTGGTGGCGATCAGCGTCGACGAGGACAACCGCAGCGGCTGGTTCTTCTACTGGCTGCATGCCGGACATCGCGGCCGCGGCCTCGCCGCCCGGGCGGCCGCGACCGTCGCCGAGCACGCGCTGACCCCGTCGGACGAGGGAGGCTGGGGGCTCGAGCGGCTCGAGCTCGGCCACCGGGTCGAGAACGCCGGCTCGGGGGCGGTGGCCCGTGCCGCCGGGTTCGTGCACGAGGGCACCGAGCGCGGCAAGTTCCTCGTGGACGGCCTACGTCGGGACGTGCACGTGATGGGCAGGCTGCGCAGCGATCCGGCGCCGCCCACGGCCGGGCTCCCCTGGCGGTGACCACCCAGCAGAACCAGTCGGTCCAGCCGGCGAAGAAGGCGGCCCAGGGGCCCAGCAGGTCCCCGGTGACGTCGGCGAAGCTGGCGGTCGCCGAGGGCGCGCTCGGGGTGCGGGGAGCCTTCTCCGCCCCGTCGGCCCGGCGTCTGCGCGTCGGCCAGGCACCAGCCCGGTGCCCCGGCGATACCCTGAGCCCCATGACCACCGTGCCCTCCCCGCTGCCCCGTCGGGTCTCCGACACCTTCGATCCCCGCCGCTGGCGGGAGGTGCCGGCGCACGAGCACGGCGGCGAGGCGCTCACCGACATCACCTACCACCGGGCGGTGGAGCGGATCGAGTCCCCCGACGGCGAGCTGACCGAGCGGGACCTGCCCACGGTGCGCATCGCCTTCGACAGGCCCGAGGTGCGCAACGCCTTCCGCCCGCACACCGTCGACGAGCTGTACCGAGCCCTCGACCACGCCCGGCTCGACCCGGGCGTCGGCGTGATCCTGCTGACCGGCAACGGCCCCTCCCCCAAGGACGGCGGGCACTCCTTCTGCTCCGGCGGCGATCAGCGGATCCGCGGCCGCTCCGGCTACGAGTACGCCGAGCAGGAGGCGCTCGAGGAGACCGGCTCGGTGCGGGCCCGCTCCGCGGGGCGCCTGCACATCCTTGAGGTGCAGCGCCTGATCCGCACCACGGGCAAGGTCGTGATCGCGGTGGTGAACGGCTGGGCCGCGGGCGGCGGGCACTCCCTGCACGTGGTCGCCGACCTCTCGATCGCCTCCCGCGAGCATGCCCGCTTCAAGCAGACCGATGCGAACGTGGGCTCCTTCGACGGCGGCTACGGCTCCGCCTATCTCGCCGAGCAGGTCGGGCAGAAGCGGGCGCGGGAGATCTTCTTCCTCGCCGAGGAGTACTCCGCCCAGGACGCCTACGACTGGGGCGCGGTGAACCGGGTCGTGGACCACGCGGGCCTCGAGGACGAGGCGCTCGCCATGGCCGCGACGATCGCGACGAAGTCCCCCCAGGCGATCCGGATGCTGAAGTTCGCCTTCAACCTCGCCGACGACGGGCTCATGGGCCAGCAGGTCTTCGCCGGGGAGGCGACGCGCCTGGCGTACATGACCGACGAGGCCGCCGAGGGCCGCGACGCCTTCCTCGAGAAGCGCGCTCCCGACTGGTCCGCCTTCCCCCACCCGCAGGGCTGAGATGAGCGACTCGCCCGGGGTCGACGACGCCCTGCCCTGGCTCGGCCCGCCCTCCTACGACGCCTCCGCCGCCTCCCTCGGCGCGCACTCGGCCGCGATCGGCGAGATGATGGCCGGCCGGGCCCGGCTGTGGCTGGGCCCCTTCCCCGCCCCCGCGACGCTGCCCGCCGGGTACGAGGGGACCGCGCTCGTGGTCCCGACCTCCGGGTCGACCGGGGCGGCGAAGGCGGTCGCGCTGAGCCTCGGGGCCCTGCACGCCTCGCAGGACGCGACCGCTGCGCTGTTCGCGGCCGACGGCACGGCGTCGGGCACGCGCGGGCACGGCTTCTGGCTGCCGCTGCTGCCGCCGACGCACATCGCGGGGGTGCAGGTCCTCGCCCGCGCCCATCGCACCGCGCAGGTGCTGGGCCTGCCCGTCCCCGCCCTGCCGGATCCGCTGCCGGACCTGCGCGGCCACTTCGACGCCGCCGCCTTCGTCGAGCTCGCCGGGCCCGCCCTCGAGCAGGCCGAGCGGGCCGGGCTGCCGGCGCTGACCTCCCTCGTCCCGACCCAGCTGACCCGCATCGTCACCGGCGCGAGCGGGGACGACGCCAGGGCCCGCGCCCTGCTGAAGCGCTTCGCGGCCGTGCTCGTGGGCGGCGCGGCGACCAGCCCCGACGTGCTCGCCCGGGCCCGCGGCCAGCGGATCGCGGTGCGCACCACCTACGGCTCCTCCGAGACGGCCGGCGGCTGCGTCTACGACCGCCGGCCCCTGCCGGGGGTGTCCCTGTCGGTGCTCGAGCCCGACGACTCCGGGGCGGGGCGGCTGCAGGTCTCCTCCCCCACCCTCGCCCTCGGCTATCTCACCGAGGACGGCGGCACCGACGGCGGCGTGTTCGTCGGGCCGGGCCCGTCGGCCGACGAGGCGGGCCCCGACGGCGTGAGGCCCGACAGCGTGCGTCCCGACGGTGCGGGGCCTGCCGGTGCGAGGCGCTCCTTCCGCACCTCGGACCTCGCCGAGCTCGACGCCGACGGCGCGCTGACGGTGCTCGGGCGCGCCGACGACGTGATCAACACCGGCGGCCGCAAGGTGATCCCGCAGGACGTCGAGCGGATGATCGACCGCTCCCTCATGCTGCGCGGCCTCGTGCGTGGCGCCGTGGTCGTCGGCGTGCCGGATCCCGAGTGGGGCCAGCGCGTCGAGGCGCTGGTGACCCTCGAGGAGGGCGCCGACCCGGACGAGGCCCCCGCCCTGGTGCGCGCGGCGCTGCGGACCACCGAGGTGCCCGCACACATGATCCCCAAGCGAGTCCACGTCGTCGCGGAGCTGCCGCTGCTGGGGATCGGGAAGGTGGACCGGGCCGCCGCCCGGCGCCACGCCGGGGGCTGAGCGGAGCGCCCCGGCCGGACCGGGTGCGCGACCGGCCTCACGCCGCCGACCCGCACGTCACGGCGTAAGCTCGACGGGGCCGTCGACCGCCGGCCGCAGATCGCACGAGGAGCACGATGGCCAGCCTGTCGCAGTGGGTGCAGGGCGCCCGCCCCAAGACCCTTCCGGCGGCGCTCGCCCCGGTCGCCGCCGGCACCGGTGCCGCGGTGTGGCAGCTCGGAGCCGACGACGGCGCGGTCGACTGGTCCCTCGTCGTCCCGCGCGCGCTGCTCGCCCTCGCCGTCTCCTTCTCCCTGCAGATCGGCGTGAACTTCGCCAACGACTACTCCGACGGGATCCGCGGCACCGACGACGAGCGGGTGGGCCCCTTCCGCCTCACCGGCTCCGGCGCCGCCCGCCCCGCGACCGTCAAGCGCGCCGCGCTCCTCTCCCTCGCCCTCGGCGGTCTGTTCGGCGTGGCGCTCGTGCTCCTCGCGCAGCTGTGGTGGGCGCTCGCGGTGGGCGCCGCCGCGATCGCCGCGGCCTGGTTCTACACCGGTGGGAAGAAGCCCTACGGCTACATGGGGCTCGGGGAGCTGTTCGTCTTCGTGTTCTTCGGGCTCATCGCCGTCAACGGCACCGCGCTCGCGATCACCGGCCGCGCCTCGTGGGCGGCGCTGCTCGCCTCGGTCGCGATCGGGCTGCTCGCCGTCGCGCTGATGCTCACGAACAACCTGCGCGACATCCCCACCGACGCCGTCTCCGGCAAGCGCACCCTCGCGGTGCGGCTCGGCGAGCGGGGCACCCGGGCGCTGTACACCGCGACGGTCGTGGCGCCCTTCGTGCTCATGATGCCGGTGATGATCGCCCACCGGCCGGCGGCGCTCGTGCTGCTGGCCCTCCCGCTCACGGTGGGTCCGGTGCGGGCCGTGCTCGGCGGCGCGAAGGGGCGGGACCTGATCGCGGTGCTCGGCGCGACCGGACGCCTCGAGCTGGTCTTCTCGCTGCTGCTGCTGGCGGGCCTCGTCCTCTGAGGTCGGTGCCGCGGTCGGCCTGCTGAGGCTCAGCGCTCCGGCGCGGCCTGCGGTCCCTCGTCCTCGGCGTCGGGGTCCTCCTCGAGCGACGGCAGATCGGTGGGATCCGCTTCTTCGCCGTCATCGTCGGCGGCGTGCTCATCGGCGGCGTCCTGCTCGGTGAGGATCTCGACGTCGTCGGCGAAGAGCCCGTCCTCGTACTCGGCGTCCTCGTCGACCACCTCGCCGCGACGTTCCACGCGTCGCTCGTGCGCGTCCTTCCAGCGCATCGCCGCCCCGTCCCGCAGCCGGTCCAGGAACAGGATCGAGATCAGCATCGCGATCAGCGCCGCGAGCACGCCCGCGAGCATGACCCCCACCCCGGCCAGGGTGAGCAGCCACCAGAGCAGGGCCCACATCCCGAGGCGGACTACGGCGTAGAGCAGGAACTGTCGCATCGCCCCAGAGTAGGTCCCCCGCCCGGGAACCGTCTGGCCGCGGTGCCGTGCCGGGGTCAGGATCACGCCTCGGGGGCCTGCACCGGGACCACCCCCGTCCCAGGTCCGACGCCTAGACTGTCCCCATGGCCCGCGGCATCCTGGCAGTCCTCTCGATCGCCCTGACGGTCTTCGCACTCGCCGACTGCGTGCAGACCCAGGACGACAAGGTCCGCGGCGTGCCGAAATGGGCCTGGATCGTGCTGATCGTGGTGATCCCCTGGGTGGGCCCGCTCACCTGGCTGTTCGCGGGCCGGGAGCGCTCCTGGGGCAGAGGCTCCGCCGGCGGCTCCGGACCGCGCCGCGACGGGCCCCTCGCCCCCGACGAGGATCCCGACTTCCTGCGCCAGCTCGACGAGGACATCCGTCGGGAGCGCCGCGAGCAGCGCCGCCGCGACGCGCTGGGTCCCGAGTCCCCCGGCGAGACCGATGACGGACCCGGGGCCGACGACGGTCGCCCCCGCGACCACGGCGGCGCCTGACCGGGCGGCGGCAGAGCCGCGGCGGCTCAGAGCCCGGAGTAGGAGTGCAGCCCGTTGATGACCGTGTTCACGATCGTGTAGTTGAAGATCACGGCCACGAAGCCGGCCAGGGCCAGGCCCGCCGCGCGCGAGCCGCGGAAGCCGCCGGTGGCGCGGGCGTGGAGGTAGGCCGCATAGATCACCCAGATGATGAAGGTCCACACCTCCTTGGGGTCCCAGCCCCAGAAGCGGCCCCAGGCCTCCCTCGCCCAGATCGCGCCGAAGATCAGCGTGAAGGTCCAGCACACGAACGCGAGCGAGTGGATGCGGAAGCTCAGCGACTCGAGCGAGGAGGAGGACGGCAGGCGGTCCAGCACGTGGCCGAAGCGGCCCCAGTGCTCGGGGAAGTCCTCGGTCGCGGCACGCTCGGCGAGGGTCCGCTCGTGCTTCGCCTGGAGCAGCTGCAGGCTCGCGACGACCGCGCCGAGGATCGACAGGGCGGTCGCCAGGATCGCGACGCCGATGTGGATGTAGATCCAGTGGGAGTTCTGCAGGCTCGGGGTCAGCTCCGCGGCGGGGACGATCCAGAAGGTCTGCGCGAGCAGCAGCACGAGCAGCACGGGACCCACCACGAAGGTGCCCAGCGCCCGCAGCTCGGTGCGTCGGATGCTGAAGGCGAGGAAGGCGACCATCACGATCGCGGTGCTCGTGGTCGCGAACTCGTACATGTTCGCCCACGGCACGCGCTGGGTCGCCAGGGCGCGGGTGATCACGCCGGCCAGGTGCAGGACGGTCGCGGCGGAGGTCAGCACGAAGGCGAAGCGCTGGGCGGTCATGGTGCCCGCCGCGACGTGCTCGGCGCCGGCGGGATCCGTGACGTCGCCGGCGCTCGCGGCATCCGCGACACCCTTCGCATCCGCGCTGTCCGGGGAGCCGCCCGTCGTCGTGCCGGAGGTGTGCCCGGCGGCGGCGCCGACCGTGGCCGGCTGCGCCTCCTGCTCGGCCTCCTGCCGCTCGCGTGCGGCGAGGCGCGCATCGCTGCGGCGCTGCGAGGACGAGGCCAGATCGGCGCCGAAGCCGATCAGGGCGAGCACGTAGAGCACGATCGTCACCACGAGGGCGAGGTTCGAGATCTCCGCCAGCTGCTGGTTGATCACTGGGCACTTCCTTCTCGGTGTCCGCCGTCGGCGTCTGCCGCGGGGTGCCCGGACGAGGCGGCGTCCGGGGGCCGGTTCCCATCGTGCGCTCCCGCGAGCCGGGATGCCAGGGCCTTCACGTCCGTCTCGAGAGCCGGATCGTCGCTGCGTGCGAGCCCGGCCACCTCGAGCACGGCCGTCCCGTCGGCCTCGCGCACCCTCACCCACAGGCGTCGGCGCGGCACGAAGAGGGAGAGGATCAGGCCGCCGACGGCGACCAGGGCGCTCACCAGGATCCCGCGCTCGAAGGGGTTGTGGGCGATGTCGAAGGCGGCGTAGCGGCGCAGACCGTCGAAGCTCACGGTGGTGCCGTCGGCGAGCTCGTACTCCTCGCCGGGGTAGAGCCGGATCAGCACCGGATCGCCGTCCTCGCCCGGGACCGCGGTGAGGGTGGTGAGGTCGACCTCGTAGGCGTTCTGCGGCACGCCGGAGTCCAGCCCCAGATCGCCCTGGTAGACGGTCAGGGCCAGCTGCGGGTCCACCGCGTCGGGGTAGAGGGAGCGCGGCCCCTGCTCGTCGATCGTGCCGGTGGGCAGGAAGAAGCCGACGACGGCCGTCTGCTCGGGCTGGGCGTCGGGCGCCTTCAGCACGACCTGCGAGGTGTAGCCGACATCGCCCATCGGGACGGTGATCAGCGGCCCCTCGGCGACGACGGTGCCCTCGGGGTCGGTGACGGTGATCTCGGGGGCGTAGCCGTTGCCGAGCAGGTACATCGAGGCGCCGGGGACGTGCAGGGGCTTGTTGACCTGCACCGTGCGGGACTCGTCCTCCTGCCCGGGGGTGGACACCTGCACGTCGGCCTCGAAGGAGCGCGGCTCGCCGACCTTCCCGGACTCGCCGGGCTCGACGTAGGTGGCGCGGAAGTCCTCGAGGGTGAAGCGGAAGTCGGGCATGTCGCTCTCGTCGAACCAGGCCCCGGCCTCGAAGGAGTCGTACTGGGTCAGGGAGTTCGAGAAGCCGTCGCCCTCGATCACGGTGACCTGGCCGCGGTAGCTGGTCAGGCTGCCTCCCGCGACGCACACGAGCACGCCGACGAGCGCGATGTGGAACAGCAGGTTCCCGGTCTCGCGCAGCAGACCGCGCTCGGCGCTGACGGAGCGGCCGTTCCTCTCCTCGCGCACCTCGGTGCGGTAGCGCGAGCGGCGCAGGCTGCGGCGGGCCGACTCGATCAGCGCATCGGCCTGCTCGCCGGGCAGCTCGACGCGGGTGTAGCCGGTGAAGCGGGTCAGGCGGGAGGGGGTGCGCGGCGGCTTCGCGCGCAGCTGCTTCAGGTGCACGCCGACGCGCGGCACGATGCAGCCGATCAGGGAGATGAACAGCAGCAGGTAGATCGCGGAGAACCACGGCGAGGAGAACACCTCGAAGAAGCCCAGCGCATCGAGGATCTCGCCCCAGCGGCCGTTCTCGTCGAGGAACTGCTCGGTCAGCGCCGGGTTGACGCTGCGCTGGGGGTAGAGCGAGCCGGGGATCGCGGCGACCGCGAGCAGCATGAGCAGCACGAGCGCGGTCTGCATCGAGGTCAGCTGGCGCCACAGGAACAGCAGCGTGCCGCGCAGGCCGAGGGAGGGCACGGCCGCGCGGGCGCCGTCGACCTCGGGCTTGCTGGACCAGCGGCCGGACTCGGCGCCCGCGCCCGGCTCGGCGCTCTTCTCCCGGGGGTCCTGGGACGTGGTCCTCTCGCTCATCACACCACCGGCTCGAAGGTCGCGATCAGTCCCTGCAGCTGGCTCATCCAGGTCGCCCACACGCCGGTCATCAGCAGCACGCCGATGGCGAGCAGCAGCGCGCCGGAGAGCAGGCCGATGGTGCGGCGGTGGGCCGCCAGCTTCCGGCTGAGGCCGAGCGCCCGTTCGAAGAGCAGTGCGAAGAGCACGAAGGGGATGCCGAGTCCGAGGGAGTAGGCCAGCGCCAGCACCCCGCCGCGCACGGCCGCCCCGTCTCCCCCGCCGTCGAGGGAGAGCGCGATGATCGCCGCGTAGGTCGGGCCTATGCAGGGGGTCCAGCTCAGCCCGAACACGACCCCCATCAGCGGGGCGCCGAGCAGGCCGGCGTCGGGCTTCTTCGAGGAGATCGGCTTCGTGGCGGACAGGCCCGGGATCGCCCCCATGAACACCAGGCCCATGAGGATCACGATCGCGCCGGCGACGCGGTTGATCCACACGGCGTGCTCCTGCAGGAGATAGCCGACGGCGCCGGCGAAGCCGCCGAGCACCATGAACACCAGCGCGAAACCGGCGACGAACAGCAGGGATCCGGCGAGCATCCGGCCGGCTCCGGGACGGGCGGGGCGGGCGGCGCGCCGGCCGGAGCCCTTCGTCGACGCCGGGGCGGGGCCCTGCCCGGCCAGGCCCGAGACGTAGCCGAGATAGCCGGGCACGACGGGCAGCACGCACGGAGAGAGGAAGGCGACGATCCCGGCCGCGGCGGCGACGGCGATCGCCAGCAGCAGCGATCCGGACAGCGCGGTCGCCTGGAAGGCGTCCCCGATCTCGGCGAGGCTCATTCGGCGACCACCGCGTCGATCATCGCGCGCAGCACCGACGGGTCGGCGGCGCCGGAGATGCGGGCGGCGACCCGGCCCTCCCGGTCCAGCACCAGCGTCGAGGGGACGGCGTTCGGGGAGACCTGCCCGCGCAGGGCGTACATGATCTCCGCGCCGGTGTCGGGCAGGGAGGGGTAGGTGATCCCGTAGCGCTCCTCGAAGGCCTCGGCGGGCCCGGCGGCGTCACGGACGTTGATGCCGAGGAAGCTCACGCCCTGCTCGGCGTACTCCTCGTGGATCGCCTGCAGATCGGGGGCCTCCTTGCGACAGGGCGGGCAGGAGGCGTACCAGACGTTGAGCACCATCACCTCGCCGCGGGTGTCGGCGAGGTCGAAGGGCTCGTCGTCGTAGGTGGTGCCGCTGAAGGCGATCTCCTCGTCGCGCTCCTCGGCGGGGATCTCGACGGCGACGCCGTCGCCGGAGACGTAGCCCGCGTCGCCGGAGGCGTAGCGGTCGGAGGTGTCGGTCCCGCAGGCGGCCAGGAGCAGCGCCAGCGGAACTCCCGCGCCGGCGGCGAGGAGGCGGCGCCTGCTCGGGGCATGGCGTGCGCGGGTCATGTGAGCTTCCCGCCGGTCGCGTCGACCGCCCCGTCGTAGAGGGCGGCGGCGGGCTCGGCGTAGTCGAGGCCCACCAGGTGCGGGCCGACGAAGCGCAGACTGGTCACCGAGCACAGCCCGCACTGGCGGCGGCGGGGGTCGTGGAACAGGGGCTTGCCCTCGGCGCTGCGACGGGTGACCCAGATCGGCAGCTGGTGCAGCACGAGCACGGCCTCGCGACCCTCCGCCTCCGCGCGCGCCTCGTGCACGGCGGCGACGACGCGCGCGACCTGTTCGCGATAGGGCTCGCCCCAGGAGGGACGGAAGGGGTTCATGAACCAGCGCCAGTTGCGGGGATCGGTGAGCTTCGCGTCGCCGTGGCCCATCCGCTGGCCCTCGAAGCGGTTGCCCGACTCGATCAGGCGCTCGTCGGTGCTGATCGGCAGATCGTGCGGGGCGGCGATCGGGGCGGCGGTCTGCTGGGCGCGCAGCAGCGGCGAGGAGCGCACCAGGGCGATGTCGGCGCCGGCGAGGTGCTCGCCGACGCGCTGCGCCATCTGCTCACCACGGGCGCTGAGCCGGTATCCGGGCAGGCGCCCGTACAGGATGCGCTCCGGGTTGTGCACCTCGCCGTGGCGGACGAGATGCACCGTGGTGGTGGTCATCGCAGACGTTCCTCTTTCGCTGTCGCCGGCCCGGGGGCGTGCGGACGGGCCGCGACGCGGGCTCCCGCCGAGCCGCCTCACGGTACCAACCGAACCTCAGGATCGACCGGGAGCGGGAGCCTGTGCGTGAGGTGCCGGACATCCCACCGCGATCGGGGCGTCCTCGGCGATGGTCTTGGCGAGGATCCGCCCGAGCTCGAGGAGGTCCTCGTGGCCGATCACGTCCAGCAGCAGCTCGCGCACGGAGCGCACGTGCGTGGGGGCGGCGCGCTCGAGCAGCGCCCGACCCTCGGCGGTCAGCTGCGCCTGACGGCCGCGGCCGTCGGAGGAGCAGCGCACGCGTTCGACGAGGCCCCTCTTCTCCATGCGGGTGATGGTGTGGGTGAGGCGGGAGCGGGAGTGGACGACCTTGTCGGCCAGCTCGGACATGCGCAGGAACCCGCCCTCGGCCTCGTTCAGCCGCACGAGGATCTCGTACTCGCCGAGCGTGAGTCCGATCTCGGGGTCGGACTGGAGCGCCTCGCCGAAGCGGTCGTTGAGCAGGGTCGTCGCATACAGGAAGGTGCGCCAGGCCTCCTGCTCGTTCGGGCTCAGCCACAGCTCCTCGGGCGTCGAGGCACGGTCCCGAGCCGCCCTGGACCTCGCGGTCTCCGCCGCCTCGGGCTCGCGGACGTCCCCGCCGGCAGCCTCACCTCTTGACGTCGTGTCATGCATCACGTTTCCTCTCTGCAGGTGTTCCGACGCCTGCCATCATCCCCCATTTTAGTTTATCTTTCAAGCAAGACGGCCCCACCGGCCCTGCCGATCGCCCGTCACCCCGCAGCTCGATGACAAGGAGACACCCCATGAGCGACCTCACCCCCGGCACCTGGACCCTCGACCCCGCCCACACCTCCGCGGCGTTCACCGTGCGCCACGCCGGCATCTCGAAGGCCCGCGGCCAGTTCACCGACGTCGAGGGCAGCCTCGTCGTCGGCGAGGGCGGCGAGGACCTCGCCTTCACCGCGACGTTGAGGACCGAGTCCGTCTCCACCTCCAACGAGGACCGCGACGGGCACCTCAAGAGCGCCGACTTCTTCGACGTGGAGAACCACCCGGAGATCACCTTCCGCTCCACCTCCCTCGAGGGCGACACCCTCCACGGCGAGCTGACCATCCGCGGCACCACCAAGCCCGTCGAGCTCGACTTCTCCTACGAGGGCGCCGCCACCGATCCGTTCGGCGTCTACCGCGCGGGCTTCACCGGCGAGACCACGATCTCCCGCAAGGAGTTCGGCCTGACCTGGAACGCCGCCCTCGAGGCCGGCGGCGTGCTGGTCGCCGACGCCGTGAAGATCTCGATCGAGGCCGAGTTCACCGCGCCGACCGCCGCCTGACCCCTCCCCCGCGCGGCGCACTCCGCCGCGAGCCCGACGGGCCGTCCGCAGCATGCGGGCGGCCCGTCCGCCGTCCCGGATACAGTGCCGCCCATGAGCTCGCAGCACATCCCCTCCCCCGCCGACCCCGACGCCCGGGTGCTGTACCTGACCCGCGAGGGCTGCCACCTCTGCGAGGAGGCGCTGCCGGTGGTGCGGGCCGAAGCCGACCGGGCCGGCACCGCGGTGGAGGTGCGCGACATCGACGAGGACGAGCGCCTGCGCACCGACTGGGACCACGACGTCCCGGTGATCATCGTGGACGGGAAGGTCCACGCCCGCTACCGGGTCGAGTCCGAGCAGCTGCGCGGCGCGCTGCGCCGTCGCCCCTGGTGGCGTCGCCTCACCGGCCGCGCCTGAACGGCCCCGAGCGACTGCGCCCGCGCCGCGGGCCGACGGGCCGCGACATGCGAGAGCCCCCACCGCCGGGTGGGGGCTCTCGCAGGTCAGGCGTCGCTCACTTCTTGTTGCGGCGCTGGTGACGGGTCTTGCGAAGCAGCTTGCGGTGCTTCTTCTTGGACATGCGCTTGCGTCGCTTCTTGACGACAGAACCCATAGGTAGCCTCTGTTCTGCAGGACTGGCCTGCGGTGTGATGCAGCGGATCTGTGATGCGCGGCCGGTCAGCGTGCGGGGCAGGCTGAGCCGTCTCCCGGGCCGACGCCGGGCCGACGCCACGGTCGACGAGCAACTCTACACCGTCCGGCCGCATCATTCGCCGTGCGCGACTGCGAGATCCCTCGCAGAGGAGGCGGCCAGGGCGAGCGTCGCGTCGACCGGCTCGACGACCAGCTCGTGCGCCGTCTCCCGCACCCGGGCGGTGAGCACGCGCCGCGCCCGACGCCGATGCCGGGCCCCGGTCAGCGCCGCGATCGCACCGCCCGCGACGCCCAGCAGGATCCCGGCCGCGATCGCGAGGACCAGCATCACCGTGGGCAGCGGGATCGCGATCCACAGGTCCTCGACCATCGGCATCGGCGGCGGGGGCACTCCGAGGAAGGCCAGCGCCGCGTTCAGGCCCAGCCAGCCCAGGCCCACCACGCCGACCAGCAGCGCGAGCCACTGCAGCACGTCCAGCACGCGCCACCACCAGGAGGTCCGCCCGGCGTGCAGGTCCGCGCCGGCGACCGCCTGGTCGAGGGCGTCCGGCAGGGTCGCCTCGCCGCTGCGGGCCGCGGCCCGGACCGCAGCGCGCCAGGGATCGGTGCCGCCGGCGGAGGCCTCGTCGGCGAAGCGGCGCAGCCCGCTCGAGGCGCGCGCGGCCGCGGCGGCGTCCGGAGCGGGCAGCGAGGTGCGCTCGAGCCCCGCGCCGTCCCGCGCCCGCCCGATCCCGAGTCGGCCCAGCGGATCCGGGCGCAGGCCGCGAGCCCAGCGCAGCGGCGGCCAGCCGACCCGGCGCGCGGCCCGGTGGCGGTAGGAGGCGCCGACGGCACGGGAGACGGGCTCGACATGGGCGGCCTGGGCGAGGTCGTCCACCAGCTCGTCCACCGCGGCGGGCGCGGCCCGCTCGGCCATGCCCGCGGGGTCGGCGGCACGGCGCAGCTCCTCGGCGGCCCCGCGCACGTCGGCGCGGTGGCGCTGGATGCTCGCCTCGCGGCTGCGGGCGATGCCCAGCAGGTGCTCGCGCAGCTCCGCGACGCCGTCCCCGGTCTCGGCGGAGGTCGCGAGCACGGGCGCGTCCTGGAGCCCGTCGGCGCGGGCGATCCGGGCGAGGGAGGCGAGCACGCTCTCGAGCTCGCCCTGCCGCAGGCGATCGGCCTGGTTCAGGACCAGGACGGTGACCGCGTCGTGCCCGGCGAAGGGGCGCACGAACTCGTGGTGCAGGAGCGCATCGGCATACTTCTGCGGATCGGTGACCCACACGATCACGTCGACCATCCCGGTCATCCGCTCGGCGATGTCGCGGTGGGCGGACGCGACGGAGTCGAGGTCCGGCAGGTCCAGCAGCACCACGCCGGGCACGGCGCTCCCCTCGGCGCGGCGGGCACGGCGCCCGCGGGAGGGATCGGCGGCGGCGCGGGCGAGCGCGGAGTCCTCCGCCAGGGCGTGGCGCTCCTCGACCTCGAGCCAGTCCAGCAGCGCCTCGCTGCCGGCGTCGCCGAGCACGGCGGCCAGCGGCGCGGAGGTGGTGGGGCGGCGCACCGCGGCGCGCGCGATGTCCCGGCCGACGAGGGCGTTCAACAGGGAGGACTTCCCCGAGCCGGTCGCGCCGAAGAGCCCGATCACGGTGTGCTCGGCCGAGAGGGCGCGGCGGTGGTCGATGCGTGCGAGCAGCTCGCGGGTGCTGTCCACGGCCGGGCCGGGCGCGATCCCGTCGAGGGCGGCGAGCGCCCGTTCGAGGGCCTCGAGGCGCTCGTGGAGCGGGGCGGTGCGGTCGCGGCGGCGGCTCATCGGGACTCCTCCCGGATCTCGCGGGCAAGGGCGGCGAGCGCCTCGGCGTCCCCGGCGAGCGCCTCCGCCTCGTCCTCGCCGCCGAGCGCGTCGAGGCGCTCGAGGAAGGGAGCGGCCCCGCCGGCGACCAGGGCGTCGAGCCGGCCGGTGAGGGACTCCCGCGCGGTGCGGGCCATGCGGCGCACCGCCTCGTCGCCGAAGACCGCCTCCAGCAGCCGCTGGCCGACGACGGCGGTCGCGGCGCCCGCGCCGACCTCCAGCCCGGTGGGGATGAAGGCGGTGGAGGCGAAGACCACGACCATCAGGGCGACGCCGACGGCGTTGACGCCGAGGGAGAGCAGGCGCGCCTTCGTGCGCCGGTCGGCGCCCTCGGCGCGCACCAGCTCGAGCACGTCCCCCTGCCAGTCGCGGACCGCGGCGCGGACCTGCTCGGCGAAGCCGTCGGGCAGGCGGGAGAGGTCCCGCCCCTCGGCGAGGGAGCGGCCCGCGGGGCTCGCCCGCCAGGCGGCGTCGGCGCGCTCGGCGCCGTGCGCGGTCTCGTCGACGACCACGTGCACCAGCCCGGTGCCGAGCGCCTGCTCGGCCGCGACGGCTGGGGCGGGGCGGCCGGAGACCATCTGGCCGAGCCGGTCGCGGGCCCGGGTGACGAGGGATTCCACCCCGCGCAGCAGCTCCCCCGTGCCGACCACGTCCTGCCAGCGGGCGAGGACCTCGCCGCGCAGCAGGGAGCCGTCGCCGAGAGCCGCGTCGATCCGTTCGCGGGAGCCGTCGAAGGCGCCGGTGGCCTCCTCGCGCAGGCGCCGGCGTTCGGCGTCCTGGCGGGCGGCGTGCGCGGCGAGCTCCCCGGCGGAGGCGGCGAGGCCGTCGACCGCGCCGGCGAGGGTGCGGCGCGCGATGCGACGGCGCTGCTCCCCGTCGGCAGCCAGCGCCGTGAAGTGTGCGGCGAGCTCGCCGATCACGCCCGACGGGAGCATGCCCTCGGCGTCGATCTCCGTCTCGGGGACGAGGAAGAGGTGCTCCACCTCGACGCCCTGTCGCTCGAGCATCGCGGTGAGATCGGTGGAGAGCTCCTCGGCGACGCCGGCGCGGTCCGGGATCCGGTTCATCACCACGTCGACGGTCACGTCCCGCTCGGCGGCGGTGCGCAGCACCTCCCAGGGCACGGCGTCGGCGTAGCGGTTCGCGGTGGTCACGAACAGCCACAGGTCCGCGGCGCGCAGCAGCTGCCGGGCGAGCTCGCGGTTGCCGGTCGCGACGGAGTCGATGTCGGGCGCGTCCAGCAGGGCGAGCCCCTGCGGGATCCGCTCCTCGCCGTGGAGCTCGAGGGACGTGGCGGGGTCGACGTCGCCGGTGGTGTCCTGCGGGCCCGGCGCCTCGGCATCGGGGGCGCCGATCCCGCCGTGCACCCGGGCCAGGCCCGGCAGGATGCGCGGGCCGGTGAACCAGGGCTCGTCGTCCGGATGGTGCAGCAGCACGGGGCGGCGGGTGGTGGGGCGGATCGCGCCGGAGCGGCTCACCGGCTCGCCGACGAGGGCGTTGACGAGGGTGGACTTGCCGGCGCCGGTGGAACCGCCGATCACCACCAGCAGAGGCGCGTCGAGGGAGGCCAGACGCGGCGTGACGTGGTCGGCGAGCTGGGAGAGCGCGGCGCGGGCCTCGGTGCGGGCGGCGTCCGCGCCGTCCACGGGCAGCGGCAGCTCGATGCCGCGGAGGTGCTCCGCGAAGGTGTCGAGCACCTGGGTGGTCCGATCGGTCATGGCTCCCCCCGGAATGGTCGGGCACGGGCCCCGGGGACGGGGCACCACAGCGTCATTGTGGCAGGTCGCGTCTCTGCAGGAGGGCGACTCGGCGCGGGAGGTCGCGGGGATCGGCGCCGCTCGGCCGCCGCTCAGTCCAGGAACGGGTCCAGCCCCCACTCGGGGAAGACGCCGCGCCGCGCGGCCTGGACGGCCCGGTCCAGCGGGTCCTCGGGGTCGTAGCCCTCCTCCCAGTCCCGCACCGCCAGGGGCCGGTCGTCCCCGAAGCGGACGATCGCCGGATCCGGGGAGAGGCCGTGCTCGGTGCGGGCCCGCTCGGCCGCGGCGAGGAAGTCCCGCGGCAGCGGGGCGGCGGGGTCGATCGGGGCGCCGGTCGCGACAGCGAGCAGATGCGTCCAGGAGCGCGGGACCACGTCGATCACCGCGTACCCGCCGCCGCCGAGGGCGAGCCAGCGCCCCTCGCAGACCTCGTCGGCCAGCTGCCGCATCAGCATCATCACCTCGCGCTGCGCCTCGAGGGTGACGGTGAAGTCGGCCAGCGGGTCGCTGCGATGGGTGTCGGCGCCGTGCTGGGTGACCAGGAGCGTGGGCCGCACCGCCCGGACCAGGGCGGGGACGGTCGCGCGGATCGCCCGCACCCAGCCGTCGGCCGTGGTCCTCGGCGGCAGCGGCACGTTGATCGCGGTGCCGGGGGCGGCGGGCCCGCCGGTGTCCTGCACGAATCCGGTGCCGGGGAAGAGCCGCTCCCCCGTCTCGTGGATCGAGAGGGTCACGGCGCGGGGCTCGTCCCACAGCGCCCGCTCGACGCCGTCGCCGTGGTGGACGTCGACGTCGACGTACATCACGCGCTCCTCGCCGCGCTCGAGGGCGCGGCGCACCGCGAGCGCGGCGTCGTTGTAGACGCAGAAGCCGGAGGCGCTGGCGGGCTTGGCGTGGTGGAGGCCGCCGGCGATGTTGACCGCGCGCCGCACCCGGGCGTCGAGGATCGCGTCGACCGCGGCGAGGGAGCCGCCGGCGATGCGGGCGGAGGCGGTGTGCATCCCGGGGAAGGGCGGGACGTCGTCGCCGCCGATGCCGAAGGAGATCAGCTCGTCGAGGTCCTCCGCGCTCAGCCCCTCGAAGCCGGCCGAGGCCCGGCGCACCGCCGCGATGTAGTCGCCGTCGTGGACGGTGCCGAGCTCCGCATCGCTCGCGACGGGGGCGGGCAGGATCTGCACGCCCTCGCGGTCCAGGACCCCGGCGGCGCCGGCGAGCGAGCGGGTCAGCGACAGCCGGATCGGGGCCATCGGGTGGAAGGGACCGAAGTCGTACTCGGGCAGGACGTCGTCCCACACGATCCCGATACCGTCGGGGGCGGGGACGGGCTGCGGGGAGGGCGCGTCGGCGAGCATGACGTGAAGCGTACCCAGCCGCGCCGCCGAGCGAGGCACGTCGCAGCTCGACCCGAGGGGCGAGCGCCGCCCGGCCCGAGGCCGCGCGGCCGGGTCTAGACTGCCGCGGACGCGACCGCCGGTCGCCACGAGCACGAGGGAAGCGATGAGCGAACGGAGGATCCGGCCCACGCCGAGGCGCCTGACGGGCTCCGTCCCGCGGGCCCGCCGCCCGGGCTGGCGCGATCACGTCAGGTCGCTCGCGAAGGCGACCCCGGCCCGGCTCGCTCTGGGCGTGTTCACGCTGCTGATCGGGCTGTTCACGGCGCTGCTGGCGCTGCCGGTCTCCTCCGCCGACGGGCAGGGCACCGCGCTGATCGACGCGCTGTTCACCGCGGTCTCCGCGATCTGCGTGACGGGTCTGTCCACGGTCGAGACCGGCACGCACTGGTCGACCTTCGGGCTGACGGTGATCATGGTCGCGGTGAAGCTCGGCGGTCTGGGGCTGATGACCGTCGCCTCGCTGCTGAGCATGTCGGTGATGCACCGCCTCGGGCTCGCCCAGCGGGTGATCACCGCGCAGGAGACCCGGGCCGAGCGGCTCGCCGAGGTGGGCGGGGTGCTGCGGGTCATCCTCATCACCTCCACCGCCTTCGAGGCGGCGACCTTCGTGGCCCTGACCCCGTACATGGTGATCACCGAGCACGGCGTGGGCCGCTCGCTGTTCCTGGGGCTGTTCTACGCGATCAGCGCCTTCAACAACGCCGGCTTCGTGCCCGAGCCCGCCGGGACCGAGCAGTACCTCGGCGACCCGTTCTTCACCGTCCCGATCGGGCTCGCGGTGCTGGTGGGATCCCTCGGCTTCCCGGTGATCCTGGTGGTGGTGCGGAAGCTGCGCGCGCCGCGGCGGTGGAGCGTGCACGCGAAGCTGACCCTGACCACGACGGCGCTGCTGCTGGTGGTGGCGTTCGCGGGGTTCCTCGCGATGGAGTGGTCGAACCCCGCGACCCTGGGCGGCCAGAGCTCGGGCACGAAGCTGCTCGCCGGCGGATTCGCCGCGATCATGCCCCGCTCCGGCGGGTTCTCACAGCTGGACGTGGGGCAGCTGACCGCCGAGTCGCGCCTGCTGACGGACCTGCTGATGTTCATCGGCGGCGGCTCCGGCTCCACCGCCGGCGGGATCCGGGTGACCACCTTCGCGCTGCTGATGCTGTCGATCTGGGCGGAGGTGCGCGGCAACCCGGACGTGGAGGTGTTCGGGCGCCGCATCCCCCACGAGACGATCCGGCAGGCGATCGGCGTGCTGGTGATGAGCGCGACGATCGTGTTCGCGGCGACCTTCGTGCTGCTGCGCATGACCCCGTACTCGCTGGACCAGGTGCTCTTCGAGGCCCTGTCCGCCTTCGGCACGGTGGGGCTGAGCACGGGGATCACGCCGCTGCTGCCCCCGGAGGCCAAGGCCGTGCTCGCGCTGTGCATGTACGTGGGGCGCCTGGGGCCGATGACGCTCGGCGCCGCGCTCGCGGTCCGCTCCCGGGTGCGGATGATCCAGTACCCCGAGGAGCGCCCGATCGTGGGCTGAGCGCCCGTCGACCTAGACTGGGCCGGCCCTGCCCGTCCCGCCCATGCCCGCCCATGCCCGCCCTGCCCGCACCTGTCCGTCCCCGCCCTGCCCGCACCTGTCCCCGAAGGAGCCGACATGCCCCGCACCGTCCGTGACGAGGGAGTGCTCGTGATCGGCCTGGGCCGC
Organism: Brachybacterium sp. EE-P12; assembly: GCF_003711805.1. Taxonomy (GTDB): domain Bacteria; phylum Actinomycetota; class Actinomycetes; order Actinomycetales; family Dermabacteraceae; genus Brachybacterium. Next base: position 283,672 of record NZ_QXCP01000009.1, read on the forward strand.
TTCGGCGCCGCGATCGCCCTGACCCTCGAGAAGCTCGGCACGCAGGTCCTCGCGATCGACACCGACGCGGAGCTCGTGCAGAAGTACTCCGGCCAGCTCACCCACGTGGTGCGCGCCGACGCCACCCAGCCCGAGGTGCTCGAGCAGGTCGGCGCCGGGGACTTCCGCATCGCCGTGGTGGGGGTGGGCACCTCGATCGAGTCCAGCGTGCTCATCTCGACGAACCTCGTCGACCTCGGCAAGCCCGTGATCTGGGCGAAGGCGATCTCCTCCGCGCACGGCCGGATCCTGCAGCGCATCGGCGCCCACCACGTGGTCTATCCCGAGGCGGATGCCGGCAAGCGCGTCGCGCACCTGGTCAACGGGCGGCTGCTGGACTTCATCGAGTTCGACGACGACTTCGCCATCGTGAAGATGCGCGCCCCGCGCGAGGTCGAGGGCAAGACCCTGGCCGAGGCCGACATCCGCCAGCGCTTCGGCGTCACCGTCGTGGGGGTGAAGACCCCCGGCAAGGACTTCACCTACGCGGTGCCGGAGACGGTGGTCGCCGCGCACGACCTGCTGATCGTCTCCGGCCGCACCGGCCTGATCGAGAAGTTCTCCCAGCGCGCCTGAAGGGCATGCGGCGTCGGGCCGGGCGCGGGTGGGGGCGGCACCGGAACGGGACGGGCGCGGGAGCGGGCCGGGCACCGGAACGGGCCGGGCGCGGGTGGGGCGTGGTCATGTACTGGCTGTGGGCGTCCCACTACGGCTATATAGGCGTAGCGGGACGCCCACAGCCAGTACATGACCATCTCCAGCGCGGGGAGGCCACCTGAGCGGGGTCGGCCGCGGCGGGGAGCGCTCAGCCCTTGGTCATGGCGCGGGAGGCGTCGGCCGCGGCGGCCATCGCGGCCGCGACGCCGGAGCGGACGCCCTCGCGCTCGAGGGCGGCGAGGCCCTGGACGGTGGTGCCGCCGGGGCTGGAGACGCCGTTCTTCGCGACCGCGGGGTGCATGCCGCTCTCGGCGAGCATCGTCGCCGCACCCCGCACCGTCTGCTGGACGAGGGCGGCGGCGAGGTCGCGCTTCAGCCCCAGGCGCACGGCCTCGTCGGTCATCGCCTCGATGATCGCGAAGACGAAGGCCGACAGCGACCCGGCCGCGCCGATGAAGGCGTGGACCTGCTCCTCGGTGATGTCCACGGCCACCCCGGCGCGGGAGAACAGGGCGTGCAGCAGCTCGTGCTGGGCATCGGCGACGGCGTCGCCGCGCATGAGGCCGACGGCCCCCTCCCCCACCGAGATCGGTGTGTTCGGCATGGCCCGGGCCGCCGCGGTGCCGGGCGGCAGTGCCTCTTCGAGCTGCGCGAGGGTGATGCCGGCGGCGAGGGAGAGCACGACCGCGCCCTCGGGGAGGTCGTCCCGCAGCTCGGCGGCGAGGTCGAGGATCTGGTACGGCTTCACGCCGAGCACGACGACGTCGGCGTCCCGCACGGCCTCGGCGCGGGAAGCGGCGGCGATCGCGCCGAGCTCGCTCGCAGCGCGCTCGCTGCTCTCCGGGCTCGAGTTCACGACCTGCAGGTTCTCGGGCCGCACGCCCGCGTCGAGCATGGTGCGGCCGACGGGCCCACCCATGTTCCCGGCGCCGATGAGGGCGATGCGGACGGCGGAGAGGTCGATGGTCCCGGTGCTCGTGTCAGTCATCCCGCCAGCGTACGGCGCCGGCGCCGGGGTCGGCACCCGTGCCCGGCGGGGAGGGCCCGAGCTACCGGGCCCGGGCGATGCGGGACTCGACCAGGACGAGCAGCTGGACGGCCGCCGCGCCGAGGACGGCGAGGAGCAGCATCAGCGGCCAGTCCGCGCCCGGCCCCTGCAGGGCGCCTGCGGCGTCCTGCCAGGGCCAGAGGCTGCGCAGGGCGCCGATCATGACACCGGCGAGCACCACCATGGTGCCGCGGTGATGGCGGGTCAGCAGAAGGCGCATGAGCTTCACGATGACGACCAGGCCCACGAGCGCCCAGAGCCCGAACCAGGCGATGTAGCCGAGGTCCCGCTGGTCCACGGCCTGCAGGGTGGGCTGGTAGAGGCCGACGCTCAGCAGCAGGAAGGAGCCCGAGACTCCCGGCAGCACGAGCGCGCACACGGCGACCGCGGCGGCGGGGGCGACCACCCAGGGACTCGGCTCGAGAGTCGTCGAGGGCAGGGATGTCAGCAGCAGCCCGCCGGCCGCCCCGACGGCGAACAGGCCGACCTCCGCTCCGCGCCACGCCCCGCCGGAGAGCCGCACGGGCACCAGCACGGAGCCGGCCACGAGTCCGAGGAACAGGGCGCGCATGGTGAGGGGATGGTCCTCGACGAGGCCCGCGACGGGCCCGGCGACGGTGAGGACGGCCGCCGCCATCCCGACCAGCAGCGGGAGCACGAGGAGCCAGTTCACGCCGCGCAGCTGCTCCTGCGCGCCGGCGACGCGGTCGGGGCCGGTCACGAGGCGCCGGGCGGCGGCGGTGACCCGGTGGCCCGCCTCGATCGCCTCGTCGTAGATCCCGGTGACGAGGGCGACGGTCCCGCCGCTGACGCCGGGGACGGTCTCGACCACGCCGATCAGCGCGCCGCGCAGGAGGTTCCCGAGCGGGTTGCGGTGGCGCGGGAGGGCGGTGTCGGCGAGCGCGGCGGCGGGGGCGGTGTCCGTCATGGGGCCAGCCTACGGAGCGGGGCTCTCGGTCCCGGCATCGAGCCCCGCGGCGAGTGACCGACTCCGCGCCGGTGCTTCCCGGTCCGCTGCCGGGGCGGTCAGGGGCGCGGCACCGAGCGGCCCGCGCCCTGCCCCGTCAGCGGCCGCGGCCCCAGTGCGGGGGCACGTCGCCGCTGAGGCGGGCGTCGTTGGACTCGTCGGCCCCGGGCTCGGGGGCGTCCTCGGCGAGGCGGTCCGGGAGCACCTTCGGCGCCTCGCGGGAGGTCGCGGGCGCGGGACCCGAGCCGTCCTCCCACTGCATCGGCTTGCCGGTGATCGAGGAGATCACCACGCGCTTCGCGCTCACTGCCGTTCCTGGTAGCGACGGATCGCGCTGGAGACGGAGACGTCCAGCAGCACCGAGCGCTGCTCGAAGCCGAGGAAGCTGCGCACCTCGGTGGCCAGGTGCTCCTCGAGCCGTGCCCGGCCGTCGGAGCAGATGTACTCGACCACCGCGTCGAAGTCGTCGCTCGAGTAGAAGCTCAGCGGGTGTCCGGCGGGGATCTGCGGGCGCGGCAGGCGGTGGCGCACGGTGCCCACGCCCGACGGGGAGTCGGAGCTCTCCTCGGCCTGGACCAGGCGCAGCGCCCGGTCCAGGGCGCGGCGGATCCGCTCGGCCTCGCCGTCGGGGTCGATGAACAGGGCCCAGGACCACACCCGCTCGGTCGCCCATCCGGCCGCCTCGAGCCGTTCGGCCCGCAGCCGGTCGCGCTCGCGCTGGCTCGGGGTGTCGACGTAGTGGGAGCCGTCGGTGTCCACGGCGAGCAGGAGCCGGCCGGGCATGTCGGGATGGCCGAGCGCCAGCTCGATCCGGTCGCCGGAGAGGCCGAAGTCCCGCTCGACCAGCAGGCCCAGGCGGCGCAGGCGATCGGCGAGGTCCTGCACGAGCGCGTCGGTCTCGAGCTCGCGCGGCGCCGGGGCCGCGTCGAGCGGCGCGGTCCCGCCCTCGGGCGCGAGCTCCTCGGAGGGCCCGTCCGCGCCATCCGGCGCGGTGTCGCCGTCTGCCGCGGTGTCGCCGTCTGGCGCAGTGTCGCCGACAGGCACGGTCTCGCCATCGGGACCGGCGCCGTCCCCGGCGTCGGTCTCGTCGGCAGGACCGGCCTCCGGGCCCGTCTCCTGCTCCGCCTCGGCGCCCTGCTCGGTCTCGGGCGCCGCATCGGCGCTGTCCGCGGAGGCGCTCGCCTTCCTCGCCAGCGCCGCCTCGATCGCGGCGTCGAGGTCCTCGTCGGAGAGGTCCTCGCCCGCCGCGTCGGCCGTCCCGGACTCCTGCCCGGTCCCAGCGGCGCTCTGCTCGGCGGCCGCGGCGAGCTCCTCCTGCTCCGGCGCGGCGGGGGCGGCGCGGGGCGCCTCGGGAAGGGGCGGGGCGACCGCCTCCTCGCTGCCGGTGAGCGCGGCGACGTGGGGGACGACGGGGACGTCGTGACCGCCCTGCAGCACCCACAGCAGGGCGCGCAGGTCGCGGGCGCCGTCGGTGCGCATGCGGGCGTGGTCGAGGTCCTGCACCCCGAGGGAGGAGACCACGGTGGTGCGGCCGCGGGCCCGGGTGATCACGGTGGCCAGGGCCTTGCGGCCGCTCTCCTCGGACAGCGGGCCGAAGCGGTGCAGCAGCCGGCCGTGCGGGGTCTTGCCGAAGCCGACCGAGACGATGATGTCGTCGCGCAGCACCGAGGTGGCCTGCGCGGCCGGCAGCACGGTGAAGACCTCGCGGGCGCCGGGGTCGAAGTAGTCCCGCAGCGCGGGGATCACGGAGACGGTGTTCATGATCCGCTCCATGAGGCGCCGGGCGTGCTCCTCGGTGAAGGTCAGCACGGCCAGGGAGCGCTCCGGCCGGGTGCGGGCGTGCTCGATCACGAGGTCGGTGACGCGGCGCAGCTCGGCCTCGGTGCTCTCGACGTACTCCATCGACTCGGTGACGGGGCCGCGGCCGTTCTCGACGGTCACCAGGCGGTCCTGCTCGGGCGCGACGGGGCTCGGCACGGCCACGACCTCGCCCACCAGGGCGCGGCGCTGCGCGAAGGCGCGCAGCCCCTCGGTCGCGGGATGCGGATCGCGCAGGATCTCCTGGTGCGGGGCGATGCGCAGCATGTCGTCCAGGAGGCTCGGCACGGAGTCGCCGCCGTACTCGAGCACATCGCCGACGACGACGGTCTGCCGCGCCCGGACGATCGAGGGCAGCGCCGCGGCGGTGGGCAGCCGCCCGCCGTCGGCGACGATCAGCACGTCGAAGTGGCGTCCCCGCGGGATCACCTGCGGGACGAGATACGGGGAGGCGAGCCAGGCCGGGCGCGCCGCGAAGAGGATGTCCTCGTACTTCGCGGCGAGGTCGCGGATGGACACGGTCGAGGAGCGGGCGAGCTCCGCGATCGCGGAGCGGGAGGTGTCCGGGTAGCGCTTCATGGTCGCGACCCGGGTCTCGTCGGCCGCGGCGTGCACCCGGGCGGAGGCGTCGGCGAGATAGGCGGCGTCCAGGCGGCGGAACCGCTCGGCGACCTGGGACAGGGAGGTGCCGTCGTACTGCGAGATCGTCGGCTCGGCGCCGGCGATCAGCTCGAGCACGCTGCGCCACCAGGCCAGCTCCAGCTCGGCGCCGACCTGGTCGATCGGGACGCGCCGGGCGCGGAGGTCCTCGACGAGCTCGCCGAGCCCGTCGAAGCCGAGGCGGCGCAGCAGCTCGGTGCGGCGCGGCAGGGTCTCGAGGTCGGCGCGGTCCGCGGCGAGCGCCTCGATGCGCCGCTCGAGCTCGTCGAGCTCGGTGCCGGCGAGGTCCGTGCCGGCGGGGGTGCCGTCCAGCAGCACGGCCAGCTCGTCGAGCACCTTCTGGGAGCGGGCGGCGACGCGGTGGACCGCCTCGAGGTCCTCGGGCAGCGCAGGGCGCGAGGGCGCGGCGCCTTCGACCGGGGCGGTGCGGCTGCGCCACTGGTCGGCGACGTCGCGCGCCTCGACGAGGTCGCGGTGCAGGTCCGTCGAGAGCGAGGCGGGTCGCTGCAGCGCGGCGGCGTCCTTGCGCAGGCGGCGGCGGGCGCGGAAGCCCATCTCCACGCCGCGCTCCTCGCGCCAGCGCTTGTCGGCGGTGGCGGCGACGAGATCGGGCAGCGGGGCGGAGAACACGGCCGGCTGGAAGGTGCCCAGCAGCGCCCGCACCCGGTCCAGGAGGGCGAGGCGCTCGACGAGCTGGGCGAGGGTCGCGGGCTCGGCGAGGCCGAGCTCGCCGCCGGCCCGGGCCGCGGCGCGGCGCAGCTGCGGGAGGATCTCGCCGCGCAGCTGGTCGATGAGCTCCTCGGCGCGGGCGGCCTGGGTGTCGCTGCTGATCGGCGCGCCGTACCAGGCGGTCTGCTCGGGGCCGGTGCTGAGCACGCCCACCTCGGCCGCCTCGCGCAGCGCCTCGGCGTAGCGCTCGCGCTCCTCGCCCACCATCTGCGCGGCGACCGAGGCGGGCAGGCGCACGCCGGTGCGGGGCGCGGGGTGCAGGCGGGTCAGGGCGGCGAGCGCGGAGATCGCGTCGTGGGCCGAGGCGTTCCACGGCTCCTGGAGGCGGTGCATCGCCTCGACGTGGCCGACGAGGATGTCGCGGCTGGCGGCGAGCTCCTCGGGCGCGCCGTCCTCGGGGCCGAGCCCGTGGGAGCCGGCGCGGCGCAGGCTGCGCAGCAGCGAGGCGGAGGCGTTGCGCTGCAGGGACGGGTCCGGGGAGAGGTCGAAGACGAGCTCCTCGAGGCCGCGGCCGCGCGCGATCTCGACGAGCTGGGAGAGGTTGCGGCGGCGCTGGGAGACGACGAGCACGCTGCGGCCGCGGGCGTTGAGCTCCTCGGCCAGGTCGACGACGAGGTCGAGGCCGGTGGTGCCGGGCGGGGTGGGCACGGCGAGGTCCCCGCCGGCGAGGACCCGCTCGAGCACGGCGCGATGGCCGGGGTCCACGGCGGCGACCAGCTCGTCCTCGGGCACCTCGGGGCTCGGGGCGTCGCCTGCGCCCTGCACCTCCGCGCGGGCGGTCTCGTCGCCGGCGAGCGCGGCGACGAGCGGGGAGGCGGCCCAGTCCTCGCGCGCCTCGGCGAGGTCCTCGGCGACGGAGCCGGCGGCGTCCATGAGGTTGCCGACCACGAGCGCGTGGAGGATGCGGAAGCCGGTCAGGGGCTGGCCGAGGGAGCGGAAGGCGTCCAGGACGGGGTTGGGGTCGAAGCCGTGGGCGCCGTCGGTCGTGGCCAGCAGCGCTCGGGCGTCGACCGCGACGCCGGCCTCGCGCAGGGCACGCAGCAGGACGGGGTTGAGGTCCGCGGTCGCGTCGACCTCGAGGTCGACGTCCTCGCGGGCGTTGCCGCGCAGGCGCAGGGTCACGGGGCGCACGAGCACGGGGGCGTGGATCGGCTCTGAACCGTCCTCGGGGTACCAGATCGCCTCGCCGATGCCGAGATGGCAGGTGGTCAGGCCCACCTCCTCCGCATGCCGCTCGGCGGCCTCGCGGATCGTGCGGGCGTGGGCGCGGGCGTCGGCGAGCGCGCCGACCTCGCGCACCAGCGAGGACAGGCGGGTGGGGCCGCGCCCGGCGAGGAGCTGGGCGAGCCCGGAGGGGTGGGAGTGGGTGAGGTCCAGCACCGTGCCGCCGGCGCGGATCTGGGTGAGGAAGGAGGGGGCGGTGACGCCGCCGGTGATCTGCTGGGCCCAGCGGTCCAGGGCGTCGGCGACGCGGTCCTCGCGGCTGAGGGGGCGGTGCTCCCGGCGGATGACGGGCATGCCGTCCTCGTCCTGCTCGGGCGCGATCCCGGCACCGACCTCGTCGTAGTGGGGGTCGAGCACGACCTCGTAGCCGCCCGTGCGGGTCGGTGCGCCGCCCTGGCCGCCGCGGTGCGGTGCGGGCTGCTGCTCGGCGGGCTGCTCCCGCGCGGCGCTCTCGGGGGCGGTCTCCGGCCGGTCGGTCGGCTCCGGGGAGGTCCCGTCCCGCTCGCCGCGACGCTCCCGGGCCAGGGCCGACAGGGCGTCGTCACGTGACGACGCCGCCTGGTCCGTGCCCTCCGGACGCTTCTTCCCGCGCAGGAAACTCCACATGGGAGCCCACGCTACCGGCAGCGCGGCGGGCGTCCGCGCAGGCGTGCCGCGCCGGGAGGACGGGACCGGATCACACCTCGTGCAGGCGCACCGAGCTCTCCTCGAGATGCGCGCGGAGATCCTCGGGGACCGGGCCGGCGATCACGAGGTCGGTGAGCACCGAGACGGGGCAGATCCCGGCGAGCGCCCGGTGGCCGATCTTGTCTGCGGTGGCGAGGCCGACGACGCGGCGGGAGTGGCCGATCATGATCCGGGTGACCCCGGCCTCGGCGTCGGAGTTGCAGGTCAGACCCGCACCGAGGTCGAGGCCGACGGTGCCGACGAACATCGTGTCCAGCCACAGGTCGCGCATCGTCGCGGTGGCGAGGGGGCCGGTGAGCTCGAAGGAGTAGGGCTCGGCGACGCCGCCGAGCACGACCGTGCGCACGGAGGGGCGCAGCACTGCCTCGGTCGCGATGTTCAGCGCCGCGCACACGACGGTCAGCCCCGGGGAGCCGTCGCGGGAGTCGAGGTCGGGGCGGGAGACGGCCCGTCGGGCGACGGAGGTGGTGGTGCGCCCGCCGTTGAAGCCGATGATCTGACCCGGCTCGACCAGGGACGCGGCGCGGTCCGCGACGCGCTCGCGCTGGGCGGAGCCCTCGTCGGCCGCACGCGGCACGGTCGCCAGCGAGTAGGCGACGTCGACGGCGACGATCCCGCCGTGGGTGCGGCGGGCGAGCTGCGCGCGCTCCATCTCCATGAAGTCCCGTCGCACCGTCGACTCGCTGACGCCGAGCTCGACGGCGACCTCGGCAACGCTGAGGCGCTTGGTGGTGGTCAGCTGCGAGAGCACGTGGTCCCAGCGGGCGCTGCGCCCCGTGGTCCCCGGGCGGCGAGCGCCGGCGGCGGCTGCGCGCTCGTGCGCGTCAGTTCGGGGCGGCGAGGGGGGCGCCGACGGGGAGGAGGAGGTGGGGCCGGGCCCGGGATCGCGCATGGTCACGCAGCCAGTATTGCGCGACCGGTGACGAGATGGCGGAGAACCGCGCAGAACCGTCCAGCTGCGGACGGATTCTCAGGTCACGTTTGAGTCACGCCCGGATCGGTGGTTACGTTGGCGCCGTCGCCCCGGACACGGGGTGGTTCCGCGAACGAAAGGACATGATCATGGGTTTCGATGACGCGCTGAACAAGGCCAAGGATCTCGCCGGCGAGCACTCCGACCAGGTCAGCAAGGGCATCGACGGTGCCGCGGATCAGGTCAAGGAGCGCACCCCGGACAACGTCGACCAGCACGTCGACACCGGTGCGGACGCCGCCCGCGACAAGCTCGGACTCGGCGGGGACGACAAGAAGGACAAGTGAGTCCCGGCTCCCCCTGAACAGCGGAGAACCCCCGAGGAGAGATCCTCGGGGGTTCTTCTGCGTTCGGGGCCGCGCCCGGCTCGGCGGCTCGAGCCGGCGGGCCGCACCCGGCTCCGGAGGTCAGTCGCGGCGGCGCACGATGACCACGACGGCGACGACGGCGCCGACGACGACCACGCCGAGCACCACGAGGATCGGGGTGAGGGAGGAGCCGCTGTCCTCCTCGGCCGCGGAGTCCTCGGCGGCGCTGTCGTCGGCGGCATCGGAGGCCGCGTCGTCGGAGGCGGTGTCCTGCGCGGCGGAGTCCTCGCCGCCGTCGCTCGCGGCCGGGGCCTCCTCGTCGGCGGGCTCCTCCGCGGCGTCCTGCTCGACGGTCACGGTGAAGGTGCCCTCGATCGGGTGGCCGTCGCTGGAGACGACGCGCCACTGGATCGTGCTCTCACCGGCGGGCAGCGGCTCCTCGAGGGCGGCGGTGGCGACGGGGCCGTCGATGCTCGGGGTGATCTCGGCGAGCTGCTCGCCGTCCTCGTCGGTGATCCGCACCAGCGGGCTCACGTCGAGGATGTCCGCGGAGTAGGTGAGGGTGATCGCCTCGGGCGAGGTCTCGAGCGTCGCGCCGTCGGCCGGGTCGGACTCCAGCAGCGTGTCATGGGCCTGCGCGGGCGCGCCGAGCAGGAGGAGCGCGGCGAGCAGGGCGGCGAAGACCGCGGCGAACGCGGCAGGACGGGCGGTGGTGCGACGGCTGAGCACTGTGTTCACCCCGGCAGGCTACGCCAGGGGGTTGCGACGGGGCTGTGCCCCCGCTCACCGCTCGGGCAGCGGCACGGCGTGGCGCAGCACCGGCAGGGCGGCGCGCGCGGCCTCGATCTCGGCGAGGTCGAGGTCGACCATCAGCAGTTCCCGGCTCGAGGCCGAGCTCCTGGCGGATGCGCCCCAGGGGGCCGACGGCGGCGGAGCGCCCGATCCCGCGCGGCGCCTTGCCCGCGTAGCAGGCGGGCGGGGACTGGTCCGCGGCGAGGATCACGGAGGTGGAATCCAGTGCCCGCGCGCGCAGCAGCAGCTGGAGCTGCTCGCGCTTGCCCGGCCCCGCGGCCCAGGCGGTGGGCAGCACGATCGCCTGCGCGCCGCGGCGGGCGAGCGCCGTGAACTGCTCGGGGAAACGCATGTCGTAGCAGGTGGCGACGCCGAAGCAGGTGCCGGCGAGGTCGAAGGTGACCAGTTCCTGCCCGGGAGCGACGGTCGCGGACTCGTCGGCGTCGAAGGCGTCGAAGAGGTGGATCTTGCGGTACTCGAGCGAGGGGCTGCCGCCGGGGCCGCGCACGAGCACGGTGTTGTGGACCCGGCCGTCCGCGGCGGGGCTGAAGGAGCCGGCGACCACGACGAGCGAGTGCTCCTCGGCGAGCTCCTCGAGCAGGCGGACGAAGCCCTCGTGGCGGGTCTCGGCGGCCGCGCGCAGGTCGGTGCCGAAGGGGGTGAGGGTCGCCTCGGGCAGGACGACGAGGTGGGCGCCCTGCTGCGCGGCCTCGGCGACGGCGCCGCGCACCACGGCGACCATCGAGTCATGGTCGGTGGGCACCTCGATCTGGGCGAGGGCGATACGCGGCCCGGCGGCGCGGCGCACCTGGTCCAGCGCGTCGGGGGTGTCGATGTCGGCGGCCTCCGCGCCGGTGACGGGCAGGCTCGTGAGCTCGTCCTCGTCGAGGGCGCCGTAGAGGCGGCGCAGGCTGAGGTCCGCCCAGCCGCCGTCCTCGCGCTCGACGGCGGCGAGCGCGGCGCGCATCCGGCCCAGCGGCCAGGCGGCGCCGAGGAACTGCACGTGCCCGTACTTCGATTCGAGGGCGACGACGCGGGCGAGCTCCGCGCTGCGGGCGGCGAGCGTGGTGAGGGTCTCGGGGCGCAGCAGCGGCATGTCCCCGCCGAGCACGAGCACGGTCGCCTCGTCGGGCGCCTCGGAGATCTCGGCGATCCCGCGGGCGAGCGCCGCGAGCGGCCCGGAGCGCGGCGGGTCCTCGAGCACGAAGCGGGCGCCGTGGCGGGCGGCGAGGTCGCCGCCGTCGGCGCCGCTGGGGCCCACGACGATGCGGCGACCGACGGGGGCAGCGCGCAGCACGCGTTCGAGCACGCTCGCTCCCGCGATGGGCAGACGGGTCTTGTCGGTGCCGCCGAGGCGCGAGGCGGCGCCCCCGGCGAGGATCACGGCGGCGACGGTGGCGGTGGTCTCGTGCGGTGCGGTCGACATGGAGCGATCCTGCCACGGGAGGCTACGATGACCCAGGCCTCGGTCACGGGGAGTCTCCCGCGACGGGACCGAGCGCCTCCGTAGCTCAGGGGATAGAGCACCGCTCTCCTAAAGCGGGTGTCGCAGGTTCGAATCCTGCCGGGGGCACCACAAGCACCGCCTGCCAGCCGCGCTCACCGGCGCGATCTGGCCGTCCGGCCCGGCCGCTCCGCCCGAAACAGCCGTCGCCGACCGGCGCCGCCGCCCGGCGGGCGCGTGTGATGCCGAGAGCGGCGTACACGATGTACATGATGTACGCCGATTCCTTCAGCACACACCCTGCCGGGCCCGGACAGGGCGAGCTTGCGCTGGTGCACATCGTGCGCCGTCAGGAGATCTGAGCGGGCGGGTCGAGCCGGTCCCTATGATCACCGCATGGGACTCCTGCTGGAGATCGTGGTCGACGTCCTCGCCGAATGGCTCAGAGCGCCGTGGCGCTCCCGCCGCCGACGACGACGGCGCGACGCCCCGTGACCCCCGCGCCGAGGACGCCCCTTGACCCGCGCAGTGAACCGGCGAAGGATCCGGGCATGAGCACCGTCTTCGTCACCACCGCCTACGGCGGACCGGAGAACCAGCAGTTCATCGAGCGGGAGGCGCCCGCGCCGCGCCCCGGCGAGATCGCGATCGAGGTGCGGGTGGCGGGGGTGAACCCGGCCGACGCGAAGCGTCGCGAAGGCCTGTTCGGCACCTCCGGGGCGCTGCCGCTCGCGCTCGGCCTCGAGGCGGCCGGCGTGGTCACCGCGCTCGGCGAGGGCGTCACGGGCTTCACCGTCGGGGACGACGTGCTCGGCCCGCCCGCCCGCGGCCAGGGAACCTTCGCCGAGCACACCGTCCTGAAGGCCTCCGCCGCCGTGCACCGCCCCGCAGAGGTCGCCTGCGAGCAGGCGGCGACGCTGCCCGTCGCGGGCACGACCGCCTGGGACCTCGCCTCCTCCGCCGCCCCCGGCGAGACGGTGCTGGTGCTCGGCGCGGGCGGGGGCGTCGGCCGGATGGCGGTGCAGGTCGCCGTCGCACGGGGCACCCGCGTGCTCGGTGTCGCCTCGCGGGGCAAGCGGGAGCTCGTCGAATCCGCCGGGGCCGAGCACGTGCCCTCCGGCGAGGGCGCGGCGGAGGCGGTGCGCGGCCTCGCCCCGGACGGCGCGGACCTCCTCGTCGACCTCGTCGGCGGGGACCCGCTGCGCGCCCTCGCCCCGCTCGTGACGGACCCCGCCCGGATCCTCTCCGCCGCGGACCACACCACCGCCGAGGAGCTCGGCGGCGCCGGCCGCCCCTCCTCCGCGGACGCGCTCGCGCAGATCACGCGACTGGTAGCGAGCGGTGCGGTGGACCCGCACATCACCGCCCGGTACCCGCTGGTCGCCGCGGCCGAGGCGATGGCCGCGGTCGAGACGGGGCACAGCGCCGGCAAGATCGTGCTGATCCCCTGACCGCGCGCAGATCCCCTGGCACTCGCCCCACCTCTGCTGACCCGGCGGTAGCGTGGAGCGGGTGACCACCACCGACGCTGACACCGCCGCCTCACCCGTCCCCACCGCGCCGTCCGGCGCGTTCACCGACTTCTCCGATCCCGAGGCGCTGCTGCGCCTGCCCCGCCTCACCTCCGTGACCGCGCTGCCGGGCGGGCGCGCGCTCGCCACGATCCAGGAGGCCGACGAGCACGGCGCCCGCACCCCGTCGGCCCTGTGGGAGCTGGATCCTGCGGGCAGCGCGCCCGCGCGGCGGCTGACGCGCTCGGAGGAGGGCGAGTCCGGTCCGCGCCCCGCCCCGGACGGCACGGTGCTGTTCACCTCCGCCCGCCCCGACCCCGCAGGCAGGACCTTCGAGGACCGGGCGGCGATCTGGCGCCTGCCGGCGAGCGGCGAGGCGGAGCTGGTCGCCGCGGCGCCGGGCGGGCTCGAGCTGCTCTCCGTCGCCCGCGACGGCTCGATGCTCGCCGCGACGAGCGTGCTGCCCGGCGGCACCCTCGAGGACGACGCCGAGCAGCGCACCGCCCGCAAGGACGCGAAGCGCACCGCGATCTGGCACACCGGCATGCCGATCCGGCAGTGGGACCACGAGATCGGCGACCAGGAGCGCCACCTGGTGCTCGTCTCCCCCGCCGGGGAGCTCGCCGATCTCACCCCGGGGGTGGGCACGGTGGCGCTGACCTCCGCCTCCGCGGGCCTCTCCCCCGACGCCCGCACCGTCGCGACCTCGTGGACCCGCCGCGTCACGGGCGGGGAGACGCGCAGCGACCTGGTGCTGCTGGACGTCGGCTCCACCGAGCGGACCGTGCTGCTCGCCGCGGACGACGAGGCGCAGTTCTCCTCCCCGTGCTACTCCCCCGACGGGGAACGTCTCGCCTACATCCGCTCCACGCTGCCCTCCCCGGCCGGGACGAGCCTCGCCCGCCTCGAGCTGCGGGACCTCGCGACCGGCGAGACGGTCACGGCCGAGCTCGGCGATCTCACCGCGACGGATCTCGAATGGCAGGATCCGGGCACGCTGCTGGTGGCCGGGGACCTGCACTCCTCCGGCGCGGTCCTCGCGGTCGACGCCGCGACCGGCGCCTCCCGCACCCTCGCCGCGGACGGGGTGTTCTCCTCCCTCTCGGTCGCCGAGGACGGCACCGTCCATGCCCTGCGCAGCGACGTCGGCACCCCGCCGCGACCCGTGCGGATCTCGCCGGACGGCGCGGTCCGGGAGCTGCCCGCCCCCGGCGCGGTCGGGGCGCTGCCGGGCACCCTGGAACGGGTGAGCATCGACGTGGACGGGATCGAGGTGGGCGGCTGGCTGTGCGTGCCCGCGAAGGCGTCGGCCGCAGAGCCGGCGCCGGTGATGCTGTGGGTCCACGGCGGGCCGCACGGCTCGTACAACGCCTGGAGCTGGCGCTGGTGCCCGTGGCTCGCGGTCGAGCGCGGCTACGCGGTGCTCATGCCGGATCCGGCGATGTCCACCGGCTACGGGGACGCGGGGCTGAACCGCGGCTGGCCGCGCCGCCCCGACGTCGTCTTCCACGAGTGCGAGACGCTGCTGGATGCGGTGCTCGAGCGGGCCGAGCTGGACGGGAGCCGCACCGCGATGCTCGGGGCGTCCTTCGGCGGGTTCATGGCGAACTGGATCGCCGGGCACAGCGACCGCTTCGACGCGATCGTCTCGCATGCGGGGCTGTGGGCGCTGCCCCAGCAGCACCGCACCACCGACGCCGCCGCATGGAAGATGCGCGTGCACGGCCACGAGGACGAGGACCCGGACTGGTACCGCGCCTTCTCCCCGCATCACGAGATCGACGCGATCACCACGCCGATGCTGGTCACCCACGGCAACCGCGACCACCGCGTCCCGATCTCCGAGGCGCTGCGGCTGTGGTGGGACCTGGTCTCGGCCTGGGACGGAGACCCGGCGGACATGCCGCACCGCTTCCTGCAGCTGACCAGCGAGAACCACTGGGTGCTCACCCCGTCCAACGCCGTGGTCTGGAACCGGGCCGTGCTCGCCTTCTGCGATCAGCACGTGCTGGGCGGTCCGAGCGCGGACGCGGCGATCAGCTGGTGAGACCCCGCCGGCCGGCGGAACGCCGCCCGCCCGCGGGGCTCCGCCGCTAGTTCAGCGTCCCCGTGAGCCGGCCGTGGAAGGCGGCGGAGCGCTCGTCGAGACCCGTGAAGGTGACCTCGAGGCCGTGCTCGGCGTACTTGGTCCGCACCGAGTCGAGCACCGCCACGGTGGAGGCGTCCCAGATCTGCGCCGCGGTGAAGTCCACGGCGACCGGGGTGCCGCGCTGCGCGTCTGCCGCGTAGTCGAACTGCTCGACGAGGTCGTTGCTCGAGCCGAAGAACAGCGGGCCGTGCACGGCGTAGCGGGTGCGGTCCTCGTCCTCCGCGCGCCGCACCGTGGTCACGTGCGCGACGCGCCGGGCGAAGAGCGCCACGGCCAGCAGCGCCCCGGCGGCGACGCCGAGGGCGAGGTTGCTGGTGAGCACCACGACCACGACGGTCGTGACCATCACCAGCGTCTCGGACAGCGGCATGCGCTTCAGCGTCGCGGGCCGGACGCTGTGGAAGTCCACGGTGGAGACCGCGACCACCATCATCACCGCGGCGAGCGCCGCCATCGGGATCTGCTCCATGAGGTCCGAGAGCACGGTGACCAGGATCAGCAGCAGCACCCCGGCGACGAGCGTGGAGATGCGGGTGCGGGCCCGGCCCAGCTTCACGTTCATCACCGTCTGGCCGATCATCGCGCAGCCGGCGATGCCGCCCCAGAGCCCGGCGAGGATGTTCGCCGCGCCCAGCGCCCAGGACTCCCGGCTCTTCGAGGAGCGGGTGTCGGTGAGATCGTCGACGAGCTTCGCGGTCAGCAGCGTCTCCATCAGGCCCACGAAGGCGACCGACAGCGCGGTCGGGGCGATCAGCTGCAGCGTCTCGAGGGTCAGCGGCACCTCGAGGGGCGTGATGCCGGGCAGCCCGCCGGAGACCTCGCCCTGGTCGCCGACGGTGGGGACCGTGAGGTGGGCGAGGATCGCGATGGCGGTGACCAGGATGATCGCGACCAGCGGGGCGGGGACCGCCCTGGTCACGCGCGGCAGCGCGAGCACCACCACGAGGGTGAGCGCGAACAGCGGGTAGACCGCAGCGGGGACGTCGAGGACGTGCGGCAGCTGCGCGGTGAAGATGAGGATGCCCAGCGCGTTGACGAAGCCGATCATCACCGAGCGCGGGATGAAGCGCATGATCCGCGCGAGCCCGGCGAGGCCGAACACGATCTGGACGAGCCCCGCGAGGATCACCGTGGGCAGCAGGTACTGGACGCCGTGGGTGTGCACGAGCGGGGCGACGACGAGGGCGACGGCGCCTGCGGCGGCGGTGATCATCGCGGGGCGGCCGCCGAGGAACGACATCGAGATCGTCAGCACCACGGAGGCGATGAGGCTCACCTTCGGGTCCACGCCCGCGATCACCGAGAAGGAGATCACCTCGGGGATCAGGGCGAGGGTGGTCACGGCGCCGGCGAGCACCTCGGTGGTGAGCAGACGGGGGCTGCGCAGGGCCTGCAGCGAGGTGGGAGAGGAGGGGGAGGCGGTCACGCGGAGATGCTATCCGCGCTCGCGGCGGTCTACGCTGTGGCTCCCGCCCTCCCGTCCGACAGAGGTTCCATGGCCCCGCCCGCTCGCCGCCGCTTCGACGCCACCTGGCTGCCCTTCGGGATGATGCTGGGCTTCGTGGTGGGGGTCGGGATGGGGCTCGCCGTCGTCGACGACCTGCTGATCGGGGCGATCGTCGGAGTGCTCGTCGGCGCCCTGCTCGGCGTGCTGCTGGGCCTGCGCGGCGGGGGCGATGCGCTGACCCGGGACGAGGACGCGGAGGACGACGAGTACCGTCGCCGTCACGGCGATCCGCGCCCGGGCGAGCGGCACTGACCTGCAGCTGCGTGTGCACGAGATCTCCACAGCTCCGCCGCGGCTCCCGCCGGCTCACCGCTTGACCGTCTCTTGACCTTTTGGCACGGTGTGACGCGGGCCACCGCTCCCGGTCCACGACGGCCGCCGCCGCAGCCGCGCCGGGGCCGGCCGGAACGGAGACCGCCATGAGGACCGGGGCACGCACCACCACCGCCCGCCGACTGCGCTGCGGCATGGCGCTCGCCGCCTGCACCGCGTTGCTGGGCCTGTCGGCCTGCGGCACGGACGACGGGTCCGGGGCGGATCCCGAGGCCTCGAGCGCCGAGGAGTCGAGCGCGGAGGCGTCGGACGGCGGCGCCTCGAGCTCCGACGACGAGGACGCGACGGACGAGGACCCGGGCCCCACCGCAGAACGCACCTCGATCATCCTGGTCACGGAGCTCGGCATCGACGACGGCTCCGGCGAGGGAGCCCCGACGCTCACCGCCGACGATCTCGCGGGCCTGCTCGCGGAGCCCCTCGGCGGCGAGGCGGAGTGCACGGACGAGCTCGTCCTCGAGCTGGGGCAGAGCGCGCAGTGCACGGGGCCGGCCTCGCTCGAGGGCGACGACGAGGACCAGGACTGGGCCGCGACGGCCGTGGCCGTCCCGTCCGAGGACGCCGCTCTCGGAGAGGGCTACCGGGTGGCGGTGCTGTTCTCGGCGGGGACCGCGCTGCCCGAGGGGGCGAGCGACCTCGCCCGGGAGGGCGTGACCCTGACCGGGGTGGGCGTCGGCTCGATGTTCGGCGTGGAGCCGCTCAGCGCCGAGGAGCTCGCTGATGCGACCCTGCAGACCCTCACCTCCGAGAACGCCTACGTGCAGGTCGCCGACGAGGCCGACTGGTCGGAGGTGACCTGCGAGGACGGCCTGGACTTCACCGACTTCCGCACCGTGGGCTGCACTGCGGCGACCGCCGACGGCGCGACCTGGCAGCTGCACGTCGCCCCCGGCACCTATGCCGACAACGATCCGGGGGTGCTGGTCGGGATCGAGGGCACGGTCGGCGGCTGAGCCGCCCCGCCCCGGTCAGGCCGCTCACCATGAGCTGACCCGCGCGGCCGCGACCGGCTACGGTGGGGGCGCGCCGCCGGCCGGGCGGCGCCCCGGCCGGGACGACCCGGCCCGCGGGAGCACGACGGGGACGGCCTCGGAGGAGACCTCATGACCCCGTCGCACACCACCCGGAGCGAACCTGCCCTGACCGGCCGCGCCCTCGCGCGCACCGTCCTGGACCGCAGCGCCCTCGTGCGCCTGGGCACCGGCTGGACCGGCGTCGCCGCCCTCGCCCTGCTCTCCCCCTCCCCCGCCGTGCTCGCCCCGGCGCTGCTCGCACTCCTCCTCGCCGCGATCGTCGCGGTGATCGTGGTCGCCGCGGGCGGGGTGGTCGCGCAGGCGGAGGCGCTCGCGCACCGTCTCGGCGACCCCTACGGCACGCTCGTGCTGACCCTGTCGATCGTGGTGATCGAGGTGGTGCTCATCGCCGCGGTGATGCTGGGCCCGGGCGATCACACGACCATCGCGCGGGACTCGGTCATGGCCGTGTCGATGATCATCATGAACCTCGTGCTCGGGCTGTGCCTGCTGGTCGGGGGCCTGCGCCACGGGGACCTCGCCGTGCACCGGGTGGGCACCTCGACCTATCTGGTGCTGCTGATCGCGCTCGCGACGACGGCCTTCGCGCTCCCGGCGGTGCTCGGCGACGGCGGCCGGTACGCGCCCGGGCAGGCGCTCGTGATCGCTGCGCTCACCGTGGTGCTGTACGCGCTGTTCCTGTGGCGGCAGACGGGCGCACAGGCGGAGGACTTCCAGGAGGTGGCGCCGGGACCCTCGGCCGCGGAGCCCTCGCCCGAGGAGCCGTCGGACTCCCCCGCGATCACCGAGACCCTCTCTCTGCACCGGCGCGAGCTCACGCTGCGCGTGCTGCTGCTCGTCGCGACGGTGCTGCCGATCGTGCTGCTCTCCCACGACATGGCGGGGCTGCTCGACGAGGGGCTGGATCGGCTGGGCGCCCCGCTCGCGCTCGGCGGGGCGCTGATCGCCGCGATCGTGTTCACCCCGGAGTCGCTGACGGCGGTGCGGGCCGCGCTCGGCGGCGAGATGCAGCGGGTGGTGAACCTGTGCCACGGCGCGCTGGTCTCGACGCTGGCCCTGACCATCCCGACCGTGCTCGTGATCGGGCTGGCCACCGGCAGCCCGGTCGTGCTCGCGGAGTCGCCCGCGAACCTGCTGCTGCTCGGCGCGACCCTGGCGGTCTCGGCGGTCTCCGCGGCGGCGCCCCGGGTCACTGCCGTCCACGGCGTGGTGCACCTGCTGCTGTTCGCGGTCTACGCGCTCGCGCTGTTCGCCTGACCCCGGGCCGCCGCTGGGCCGCCGCCCCGTGGAGCGCCGGGCCCCGCACGGCGCGCGCGGGGTAAGGTCGCGGCGTGAGTGCGACGACGCTTCCGATCCCGACCGACGCCGGAGACCTGCCCGGGATGCTCTGGCTGCCCGAGAACCTCGAGGAGCCCGTGCCGGGCCTCGTCGTGCTGCAGGAGATCTTCGGTCTCTCCGCCTCCATGCAGCAGCGCTGCGCCGACCTCGCCGCCCGCGGCTACGCGGTGCTCGCCCCGCAGCTCTTCGCCCGCCTCGACCCGCCCGTCGCCGGGATCGAGGACGGCGAGGAGCTCGAGCCCTGGCTCGAGGAGGGCATGGCGCTCACCGCGCGCCTGCCCTGGGAGCGGGCGGAGGCCGACGCCCTCGCCGCGATCGGGGCGCTGCGCGCCCACGGCGCGGTCGACGCGGAGCGGGTGGGGCTCGTCGGCTTCTGCTACGGCGGCGGGCTCGCGTTCTCCGCCGCGGCCTCCGCCGCCGAGGAGGACCGCCCGGTCTCGGTCCTCGTGAGCTACTACGGCTCCGCGCTGCCGACGCTGCTTCACCGCGCCCCCGCGGTGGACGTGCCGAGCCTGCACCACTTCGGCACGGCCGACGCCTTCATCCCCCTCGAGCAGGTCGAGCGGATCCGGGAGGCGGTCACCGCCGGCGGTGACCGGGAGCAGGTGCGCTTCGTGCTCCACGAGGGAGCGGGCCACGCCTTCGACAACCCCCATCCCGGCCTGCACCACGCCGCGGCGTCCGAGGCCGCCTGGCGGCAGACCCTCGACGTCCTCGCCGAGGTCCTGCCCGCTCGCGGCTGACCCCGCCGCGCCCCGACTGACCCGTCCCGTCGGCCGTCTCGGGAGCCCGAGTGGCGCTCGACACCTGACGTGACCGAATAGTTATGTCCTGATTGTCGGACAGGCGGATCCGCCGTCGCAGGGGCTCGTCGAGGCGCACATCGGCGCAGGCCACAGCCCCTCCGCGAGGCCTGCTCCACCGCGCCGTCCCGGCCCGACACCCCGGGCGCATCTCCCCGCCGAGCTCTGAAATGCCTGTTCCGGAGCGGTTTTCACCAGCGGAGCGGCTTAAGGTGGGAGACCGCCGCGTGCCGTCCTGCCCCTCCGCGCCGTCTTCCGCCGAGGGCTCGATCGACACCTCACCCCGTCCCCTCCGAAGGAGTCCTCGTGACGCCAGTCATCTCCGCCGAGGGTCTGTACAAGATCTTCGGCCGCCGCCCACAGCGAGGAGTGCGCGAGCTGCGCAGCGGCCGCACTCGCGAGGACCTGCGGGAGCAGGGCCTCACCGCCGCCGTGATCGATGCGAGCTTCAGCGTCGACCCCGGAGAGATCTTCGTGGTGATGGGGCTGTCCGGCTCCGGGAAGTCCACCCTCATCCGCATGGTCAACGGCCTCCTGCCCGCGACCGACGGCGAGCTGCGCATCGGCGACGAGGTGCTCTCCCGGATGACGCCCGCGCAGATCCGCGAGGTGCGCCGCCGTCGGATCTCGATGGTCTTCCAGAACTTCGCGCTGCTCCCCCACCGCACCGTCGGCGAGAACGCCGCCTACGGGCTCGAGGTCAGCGGGATGAACCGCTCCGAGCGCGAGAAGAAGGCGAAGGAGGCGCTGGAGATGGTGGGCCTGAAGGGCTGGGACTCCTACCGGCCCTCCGCCCTCTCCGGCGGCATGCAGCAGCGCGTGGGCCTCGCCCGCGCCCTCGCCGCGGGCACCGACGTGATGCTGATGGACGAGGCGTTCTCGGCCCTGGACCCCCTGATCCGCCGCGACATGCAGGATCAGCTCGTGGAGCTCCAGCAGCGCCTGGAGAAGACGATCCTGTTCATCACCCACGACCTCAACGAGGCCATGCGCATCGGCGACCGGATCGCGATGATGCGCGACGGCCGGATCGTGCAGGTGGGCACCTCCGAGGAGATCCTCAACGAGCCCGCGAACGACTACGTCGCGAAGTTCATCCAGGACGTGGACCGCACCCGCGTGCTGCTCGCGGGCGCCATCATGGAGCAGCCGCCCGAGACGCTCGGCGCCGGCCAGGGGCCGCGCACCGCCCACAAGCTGCTGCGCGAGACCCAGAACTCCTGGCTCGTCGTGCTCGAGCGCGATCGCACCCCCGCCGGGGTGCTGTGGCAGGACGACGTCGCCGAGGCCGTGCGCCTGGGCCGGGAGGAGCTGCCCTGGTCCGACCGGCACGACATGCCCGTGGTCCGGCACGACACCCCCGTCGCGGAGCTGTTCGGGAAGTCCGCGCAGCACGACTCGCCCCTCGTGGTCGTCGACGACGAGGGCCGCTTCGCCGGCGTGATCCCGCGGGTCACCCTCCTGACCGCGCTCGGCACGATGGGCGCGGACGCGCCCGCCGACGGCGATCCCGCCGTCCCGCCTCCCGAGGCGCCCGACACACCGGACGGGGCCGACGCCCCGGCTGCCCTGACCGCCGACGACAGCCGCGGAGGTGACGCGCGATGAACCCCGATGACGCCCTGATGCCCCGCCTCCCGATCGGCGACTGGATCGATGCCGGGATCGACTGGCTCAAGGACAACGTGTCCTGGCTGTTCGACCTGTTCACCACGGTGATGAACTTCCTGGTCGGGAACCTCACCGACCTGCTGCTGCTCGCCCCCGCGCTGGTCATGGTCGTGGTCTTCGCCGCGATCGCCCTGCTGGTGCGCTCCTGGAAGCTGTCGCTGGCCACCCTCATCGGCTTCGCCATCGTGCTCTCGATGGAGCAGTGGGAGACGATGATGCAGACCATGGCGCTGGTGCTGGTCGCGACCGTCTTCGCGGTCGTGATCGCGGTGCCGCTGGGCATCCTCGCGGCCGTCTCGAGCACGGTCAGCGCGATCGTGAAGCCCGTCATGGACTTCATGCAGACGATGCCTGCCTTCGTCTACCTGATCCCGGCGGTCACCTTCTTCTCGATCGGCGTGGTCCCCGGCATCTTCTCCACGATCATCTTCGCCCTGCCGCCCGGCGTGCGGATGACCGAGCTCGGCATCCGCCAGGTCGACGGCGAGACCGTCGAGGCCGGCGAGGCCTTCGGTGCGACCCGCGGCCAGATCCTCCGCGGCATCCAGCTGCCGCTGGCGATCCCGACGATCATGGCCGGCGTCAACCAGGTGATCATGCTGTCCCTGTCGATGGCCGTGGTCGCCGGCATGGTCGGCGCGGACGGCCTGGGCAAGGAGGTCGTCCAGGCGATCTCCACGCAGAACCTGCCCCTCGGCGTCGAGGCCGGCCTCGGCGTCGTGGTCCTGGCCGTCTACCTCGACCGCCTCACCGCGGCGCTCGGGAGCCCCGGCGAGTACCGCGGCTCCCTGATCGCCCTGGCCCAGCGCACCATCGCGCAGCGCGCCACCACGACGATCTGATCACGACGGTCCGATCGGGACGCCCCGATCGCGACCCCGAGACCCCTCCGAAGAACGCCCCACGAAAGGAATTCTGATCATGAGGACCCGACGAGACCCCTTCACCTCCGGCAGCCGCTCCGCGGCGCGCCGGCCGCTCACCCGCCGCTCCGCCCTGCTCGGCGGCGCCGGCCTGATGGGCCTCGGCCTCGCCGCCTGCAGCGGCGGCGACGGCGGCTCCGACGGCGGCGGCTCCGGCGGCGGGGACACCATCACGCTCGGCTACATCCCCTCCTGGACCGACGGACTGTCCACCGCATACCTGCTGGACAACCGCCTGACCGCAATGGGCTACACCGTCGAGCACGAGCAGATCACCGAGGCCGGCGTGCTCTACGCGGGCCTCGCCCAGGGCGATGTGGACATGTACCCCTCGGCCTGGCCCGAGGTCACCCACGCCTCCTACATGGAGGAGTACGGCGACGACATCGAGGACATCGTCGCCTACTACGAGGGCGCGGTGCTGAACCTCGCCGTCCCCCCGTACATCGACGACATCAACTCGATCGAGGACCTCGCGGGGCAGGCCGACCGCTTCGGCGGCCGGATCGTCGGCATCGAGCCCGGCGCCGGCATCACCGAGGCGACCCAGGACAAGGTGATCCCCGGCTACGGGCTCGACGACTACGAGCTGGTCACCTCCTCCACCGCCGCGATGATCACGGAGCTCGAGAACGCGATCAAGGCGGAGGAGGACATCGTCGTCACGCTGTGGACCCCGTTCTGGGCGATGCCGGCCTACGACATGAAGGCGCTCGAGGACCCGGAGGGGAACTTCGGCGAGGCCGAGGCGCTGCACCACCTGGGCCGCAGCGGCTTCAAGGAGGACTTCCCCGACGCCGCCGAGTGGATCGCCGGTGCGAAGCTGACCGACGAGCAGTTCGGCTCCCTCGAGGACAAGGTCGTCAACGAGTTCGGCGAGGGCAAGGAGGCCGAGGCGGTCGAGGCCTGGCTCGAGGAGAACCCCGACGTCCTCCCGCCCGTCGAGGGCGAGTGACCCGGCCCCGTCGGCGTCCCTGAGCGGACGCCCCCTGCGCAGCGCCCCCGGCACCATGCGGTGCCGGGGGCGCTGCGCTGTCGGGCACCGGTCAGCCCTCGATCTGCACCTCCGCCCCTGCCCGCGCCGAGGCGTAGCAGGCGTCGAGGACCCGCGCGCGGCGCAGGGCGAGGGAGCCGTCGTGCGCGGCGACATCCCCGGAGCGGACCTTCTGGAGGAACTGGGCGACGGCGGCCGCGTGCCGGCCGTCCTCCCCGACCTCCGGGCTGAGCTCGGCCGGGATCCCCGCGACCTCGGTCCACACGGTGATCCGGTGGTTGCCGGGGCCGCCGCCCCATTCGATGGTCGCCCCGCCATCGGCCCCGTAGAGGGTGACGTAGCAGAGGTCCTCGGGGATCCACTGGGCCCAGCTGGACTCCAGCAGCATCGTGGCCCCGCCCTCCAGACGCAGGAAGGCGGTGGCGAGGTCCTCGACCTCGAAGGGCGCGCCGCTCTCGACCTGGGAGATGCCGAAGCCCGACCCTCCGCGGCCGCGGGGGCCGAACTCGGCGTGGGTCGAGGCGGAGGCGGCAGTGACCTCGGGCTCGCCGAGCAGGTGGAGGGTCATGTCGAGCATGTGGATGCCGATGTCCATCATCGCGCCGCCGCCGGAGCTGGCCGCCTTGGTGAACCAGGTGCCCATCCCGGGGATGCCCTGGCGACGGATCCAGCCGGTCTTGGCGTAGTAGACCGGGCCGAGCACGCCGGTGTCGATGACGGACTTCAGCGCCGCGACGTCACCGCGCTGGCGGTGGTTGAAGGACACCTCGAGCACGCGACCGGCCCGTCGGGCGGCCTCGACCATGGTGGCGGCGGCCTCACCGGTCTGGGCCATCGGCTTCTCGGTCATGACGTGCACGCCGGCCTCGAGGGCGGCGATCGCCATGGTGGCGTGGAGGAAGGTCGGGGTGGCGATCGAGACGACGTCGAGCTCGGCCTCGGCGAGCATCTCCTTCCAGTCCTGGTACCGGCCGGGCACCTGGTGGCGCTCGCCGAACTCCGCCAGGAGGTGCTCCTCCATCGCGGAGAGCGCGACGAGGTCGACGGTGGGGTCCTCGGCGTAGGCGGCGACGTGCTGCTGGCCGGCCCAGCCCAGGCCGATCACTCCGGCGCGGAGGCGGCGAGGGGCGTCCTCGGGTGCTGCTGAGGTCATGCGGGTTCCTCTTCTCGGTGGTGTTCTCTTCGGGGTCGTGCGGTCGGGTCGTGCGGTGGGGCCGGTTGCGACGACGGCGCCGCCGTCGCCTCGGCCTCCGCCTCTCGCCGCCCCGGGGACGGCTCGAGGAGCTCCAGGGGGTCGCGTCGCAGCCGATCCAGGGCGAGCTGGATCGCGCCGTGCACCACGACGTCACGGCCGAGGGTGCTGGCGACGATGTCGGGGAACGGAGCCCGTGCGATCTCGGGGAGGGTCGCACGGGCGCGCTCGAGGACCGGCGTCATCGACTCCGCGACGGCACCGGCGACGACGACCCGCTCGATGCCGAGGAGGCTCACGAGGGTCGCGGCGATGCGGGCCACGCGCTCGCCGAGCCGATCGAGGATCTCGCGGGCGAGCGGGTCGTCGTCCTCCGCGGCGGCGAAGACGTCCACAGCGCTCAGCCGAGCGGGGTCGACGTCGGCGAGCGCGGGCGAGTCCGCTCCGCGCTCGAGCGCCTCGAGCGCCCAGCGGCGGGCCAGCGCGCCGACGCCCTCGGCGCCCGCGTCGTCCTGCAGCACGGCGTCCAGGAACCGCATCTCACCGGCACCGCCGCGGGCGCCGTGCAGCAGGCGGCCGTCGACGACGAGCCCCGCGCCGATCCTCTCCCCCACCAGGAGGGCTGCCATGTTCTCGCTGCGGTGGAGGGCGTGCTCGGCGAGCGCGGTGAGGTTCGCGTCGTTCTCCACGCTGACGCGGCCCTCGAGGTGCTCGGGGAAGTCGGCGTTCATCAGGTGCCAGAAGTCGCTCACGCCCACCGGGGAGACGCCGTGCTCGTCGACCGGGGCGGGGATGCCGATGACGGTGAGCAGAGGCGGACCGTCGAGGTGCATCGGCGCGAGCACCTCGGCGACGAGCTCCTGCACCGTCCGCACGCGCAGGGCTCGGTCCGCCTGCCGGCCGGCGAGATCGCGACGCGCGGAGGCGAGGACCGTGCCGCGGAGATCGGCGGCCACTGCGGTGAAGCCGCTGCGCCCGGCGTCGACGCCGACGAGGATCCCCGCGCGTTCGCACAGTCGGTGCCGACGGGCGGGACGGCCGCGCCGGGAGAGCCCCGCCGCGCGGCTGTCGTCGATCTCCTCGAGCCAGCCGGAGACGGTCAGCTCATCGCAGAGCCCCAGCACGGTCGCCCTGGTCAGGCCGGTCGCAGCCATCGCCTCGGCGGCGGTGAAGTGCTCGGCCTCGAGGGCGTGGCGCAGCAGCGCGCGGCTGTTCTGCCGGCGCAGCTCGCTCATCGATGCCGCCATGCCCGCCTCCTCAGAGGGTCCTTGACGTCGGCTGTGACGGGACCCATACTTTCTCCACGCATTAAATCTAGCAACTGAATCTATTGGTTCGCCATCCAGTCGTTGCGATGCCGTCGAGGAGACAGAGTTGTCATCCAGGACCCCAGCGGTCGGTCGACCGTCCCGTCGTTCCCTGCTCACCGCCGGTGCCGCCGGCGCACTCGCCGTCGGAGGCTCACCGGCTGCGGCGGCTCCGCGCGGCCGAGAGTGACCTTCTACCAGTCCAAACGCGAGGTGGTCCCCCACTTCCGTGAGCTGATCGGCGAGTTCAACAGCGCGCAGTCGGACTACACCTACGTGCACGACATGGCCACGAACCTGCAGGCCGGGTTCGTCCGAGCCTCGCCGCCCGACATCGCGCTGCAGAACTACAACCTGGACATGGCGAGGTTCATGGAGCGCGGCGCGCTCTCCGACCTCGCGGATCTCCCCGAGGCCGGACGCATCCGGGACGACGTCCTGGAACTGGCTGAGTGGTACCCGGGATATTAAGGACGCACCAGCGTGATCCCCTTCTCCGTCGCGGCCGCCTCGGTGATCTACAACAAGCGGATCTTCGCCGACAACGACCTCGAGGTCCCGACGACCTGGGACGAGCTCCTCGCCGTCTGCGAGACGCTGGAGGGCGCCGACGTCACCCCGATCTACGGCACCTTCCCCGAGATCTGGACGGTCACCCAGGGGATCTTCGACTACGTGGTCGGCGGCCGGATCGACGTGCGGGACTTCTTCGACCAGCTGAACGCGATCGGCGAGGACGTGGGTCCCGATTCGGAGGTCTCCTTCCAGCGCACGCTCGCCGAGCCGGTGCAGCAGATGCTCGAGCTGCTGCCGTACTTCAACGAGGACGCCTCGGCGCGCTCCTACGGGGACGGCAACACCGCGATGGCGAACGGCGAGGCGGCCATGTACCTCCAGGGGCCGTGGGCGCTGGTCGAGATCGAGAAGGCGGGGACGGACATCGAGCTCGGCTCGTTCCCGCTGCCGGTGACCGACGATCCCGCGGACCTGAGGATCCGCGTGAACATCGACCTCTCGCTGTGGATCCCGGAGCAGGCCGATCAGAAGGAGGGGGCGCGCGAGCTCCTGCAGCACCTGATGCTCCCCGAGATCCAGTTCCCCTACAACGAGATGGCCCTCGCCTTCTCCACCACGGACGACGCCCCCGAGGTGACCGACCCGCGGATCTCCGAGATGCAGCCGTACTACGACGAGGGCCGCTTCTACATGGGCCCCTCCCAGTTCGTGCCGCCCACGATCCCGTTCGGGAACTACGTGCAGTCGATCGTGCTGGGCGCCGATCCGGAGCCGGTGCTGGCCCAGCTCGACTCCGACTTCGCCCGTCTCGCCTACCGCGCCTGAGCGCCTCCCCCGCCGTCGACCCCGAGGACGTCACCATGTCAGTGCAGACATCATCCGTTCCCAGGATCGAGGAGGATCGCGCCGCGACCTCCTCGCCCTCCCCCGCCCGGACCACGCGCCACCGGGTGGATCCGATCTACTACCTGTTCCTCTTCCCCGCGCTCGCGATCTTCACCCTCGCGATCACCCTGCCCGCCGTGATCGGCTTCTTCTACAGCTTCACCAACTCGGTGGGCTTCGGGGACTTCGAGTTCATCGGACTGCGCAACTACATCGCGCTGTTCCAGGACCCGAACATCCTCCACGCCTATCTCTTCACCCTCGGCTTCGCCCTGGTCACGGTGATCGTGGTCAACGCGATCGCCTTCGCCCTCGCCGTGGCGCTCACCGCGCGGATCCGCTTCCAGACGGCGCTGCGCACGATCTTCGTGATCCCGATGGTGATCTCGGGGATCATCATCGCCTTCGTGTTCAAGTTCCTGTTCGCCAACTCGCTGCCCGCCCTCGGGCAGACGCTCGGCCTCGGCGTGCTGTCCGAGTCGATCCTCGCCGACGAGAACCTCGCCTGGATCGCCGTCGTGATCGTCACCGCCTGGTCCGCGATCCCGGGCGCGATGCTGATCTACATCGCGGGCCTCGTGACGATCCCGGCGGAGCTCTACGAGGCCGCCGCGATCGACGGCGCCTCCGGCCGACAGCGTCTGATGCGGATCACCCTGCCGATGGTCTCGGGCTTCATCCTCATCAACACGATCCTGGGCTTCAAGGGCTTCCTCAACGCCTACGACGTCATCGTCGGCCTCACCGACGGCGGACCCGGCACCGCCACCACCTCGATCGCCATGTCGATCTTCAAGGGCTTCGGCGGCGGCGACTACGGCTACCAGATGGCCAATGCGGCCGTCTTCTTCGTGATCACCGTGATCCTCGCCGGGATCCAGCTGCGGCTCACCGCCGGGAAAGCGAGCTTCGGAGCATGAGCACCATCCAGCCGACCGTCCCCCGCCCCGACCTCGCGGGCGAGGCCCCGCGCCGACGCCGCACCGGCATCGGCACCGACCGGCCCAACTGGCCGCTGACCGTGGCCCTGATCGTGTGCTCGCTCGCGGTGCTGGTGCCGCTGCTGGTGACGATCAACATGTCGCTGAAGACCACCGCGCAGGCGGTCGACGGCTCCGCGTTCACGCCGCCGGCACCGTTCTCCCTCGAGGGATTCGCCGAGGCATGGCAGCTGACGAACTTCCCACGGGGGCTGGCGATCTCCGCCTTCATCACCGCCGTGTCCGTGATCGGGGAGATCGTCATCTCCGCTCTCGCCGCCTTCGCGATCGTGCGCAACTGGGACCGGCGCCTGTTCCGCTGGTCCTTCTTCTACCTGCTGGCGGCGATGTTCATCCCGTTCCCGGTGGTGGCGCTGCCGCAGGTGAAGCTCACCGGCATCGTCGGGCTCGACAACCCGATCGGCGTAGCGATCCTGCACATCGTCTTCGCGCTCGCGTTCAACACGCTGCTGTTCACCGCCTTCCTCCGCTCGATCCCGCTCTCCCTGGAGGAGTCGATGCGAGTGGACGGCGCGTCGACCTGGCAGGTGTTCGTCCGACTGATCTTCCCGCTGCTGGCGCCGATGTCGGCGACGGTGGGCATCTTCGCGTTCCTGGGATCGTGGAACGACTTCATGATGCCGAGCCTGATCACCACGAATCCCGAGCTGCAGACCCTGCCCGTGCTGCAGCAGATGTTCCAGACCCAGTTCAGCAACAACTACAACATCGCCTTCGCCTCGTACCTGATGGCGATGGCGCCGGCCGTTGTCGTGTACGTGCTCACCCAGAAGTGGGTGATCTCCGGCCTGACCCAGGGCGCCGTCAAGTGATCGGCGCGGCCACGGTCTGGCTGCGGCGCGAGTCGCGCTGATCGTCGGCGGAGCCGCCGGTCGCTCGGGCTCGGGCTCGGGCTCGGGCTCGGGCTCGGGCTCGGGCGGGACCGTACAGGTCAGGGACTGCACGGCGCCCGTCGGGGTCGTGGCGCAGGCGTCCGTGTCGGCAGTGCCGCTGCTCTCCTGCCCCGGGCTGTCGGGAGCGGCGACAGGTCCGAGGCGCTGGCCTCGGCGCACGACGCTGTCCCCGCTGTGGCCGGTCCAGGCGACCTGGTGTCCTTCATCCGGGCGCTCCTCCACGGCTGAGCGGTCGGGCCATGCGCCGTCGGCGGCGGCGCGGTCCCCTTGCCCGCGGTGGCGCTCGACGCGTGCGTATGCGTCCTCCTTGCCGAGGTTGTCGCGCCCGCACAGACCCTGCCCGTTGTCGAGGCTGGTCGCACCGCCCATGCTGTGCGGGGTGATGTGGTCGCACTGGCGCACGGCGGCATTGCAGTACGGGGCGCGGCATCCTCCGTCGCGCAGGAGCAGGAACCGCTTCAACGCGGGTGGGAACTCTCGCGCCGTCGACTCGACGGCGACGACCTCCCCGGCGGTGGGGTGCGTGAACAGCGTGCGCAGGACTGCTCTGATCTGTGGCCCGTCCGCACCGAAGCGGTCCTGGTCCGGGCCCTCCGGCTCGGCGAGCGCCTGGCGCAGCTCCTCACGCAGAGCCTCGGCGGGGACGGGACCGTAGCCCTCGATGTGTGCGGGATCGCCGTGCTCGGGCGAGAGCAGTGCACGGTCCGTGATGACCACGCCCACATCGAGGGTCTCGAGCTCCATCCCGCTGTCGCGGCCGAGCAGGGTTCCCACCATGGCGTCGGCCATGATCGCACCGTGCCCTGATCGCTCGCCCTCGGCTCGGCGGCGCTCCGCCTCGAGGGAGAGGCGCTTGTGGACGCGCTTCGCGTCGAGGGCGGGGAGATGGGCGCTGAGCGTCGCCATCCCGTGCTCTCCGGGGGTCAGCGTGACGTGGCGGGTCGTGCGCGCGAGGCGATGGCGGTGCGCAGCACCTTCGGGGTCGAGCTCGCTGACGACCGCCGCGACCGCTCCCCGCCACGCCTTGACCCCGGCGCCCTCCATCTCGGGCAGCCGCTCGTAGAGGACCTCGTCCACGTCTCGCCGCTGCTGATCCGTGAGCGGTGCGGACGTGGTGGCCGCGGCATAGGCGATGCCGGGGGTGATCGTGCCGCGGCCGAGGGCGCTGAGCATGCGCGGCATCGAGCCGACGAGGCGACGGGCGGCGGCGAGGCTCGAGCTCGCGGTGGAGGGGGAACGGTGGGTCGACAGGGTGATGTCCGCCGAGGCGCGCCGATCGGCCTGGCGGATGAGCTGCTCGAGCGGCGGGAGGAAGTCATCCTCGTGCGCGATGTCGTCGCGGGCTGCGTCGACCCGATCTCGGCGATGGGCTTCGGCGAAGGCGACGAGGGTGCGTGCTTCGAGCGCGGCGAGGGAGCTGAGCATGCCGTGGACCATGTCGAGGAGGTTCTTGATCTCCTGCCGTGGCCGGGTCCCCACCTGGAACATCTCCTGCGGATCGACGGCCACGGAGGTCAGCAGGTGGTCGACGTCCCCGAGCATCTCGGCGAGCGCGGAGGGGCCTCCCCGGTGCAGCGCAGCCAGAGCCGCCTCGGGAGCGGGGCGCTCCGGAGCGGGCTGCGGGGAGATCGTCGTGGACATGGCTCCATGCTCCCGCGCGCCCCGAGCATCCGGAAGGGGCGGCGGAAATTGTGGATGCAGCCGCCCGCGGTCTCGACCCACGGCCGTGCGGACGCCCTGCACCCTGCCGACCGCCACCCATCCCCACCCTTGTGAGCTGGGGCTTTGCCACTCACCACGCGGCACGACACCGGCGGTACGTGCCGCGACCTTTCCTCCACATCGATTCCCCGCCACGATTCTTGGAAGCATTCTTTGTGGAGGGACAGTGGATTCCTCGATCCCCATCTGCTGCGACCTCTTGCCGCGCCCGCTCCGGGGGTATCTCATAGGAGGAGCCGCACCGTCCGTCGAGGAGGCATCGATGCAGAAGTTCCCTGTTCCCCCGTCCGCCCCGGGGCCGGCCGACGCCTTCACCGGCTCCGTGCTCGTGGAGTCGCTGCGCGGGCCGCTCGAGGGGTCACGCCTGGCGATGGCCCATGTGCACTTCGCGCCCGGTGCGCGCACCTCCTGGCACACCCACCCGCGGGGTCAGACCCTCCACGGCACGGCGGGCGTGGGGCTCGTCGTGACGCGCGCCGGGGAGGTGCTGACCCTCGAGCCCGGACGCACCGTCTGGATCCCGCCTCAGGAGGAGCATTGGCACGGTGCGATGGCGGGGACCCGGATGGCGCACATCGCCGCGCAGGAGGCGGACGAGGACGACGAGACCGTCACCTGGCTCGACCCCGTCACCGACGAGGAGTTCGCCCGTGCGGTCGAGGCCGCGCAGCAGGCCTGACCCCTCGCCGCCGTCGGCCCCTCGGATACAGGACCACGCCGGCACCGCTTCGAGGACAGAGGCTGTCCTCCGAAGTCGGCAGGATCGAAGAGCACAGCCCACCACGACGACGGAGTCACCATGAGCGCCACGATCCAGATCACCTTCGACACCCACGACCCGCATCGCCTCTCTCTGTTCTGGAAGGAGGTGCTCGGCTACGTGCATCCCGGCCCACCGGGATTCGACCATGCGACGGGTGCGGATCCCCACGAGGCCTGGGAGGGCTTCCTCGACCGGATCGGGGTGCCGGCCTCCGAGCGCAACGGCGTCTCCGCGCTCGAGGACCCCGACGGCGACGGGCCGCGGCTGTTCTTCCAGCGTGTCCCCGAGGACAAGACCGCCAAGAACCGTGTCCATCTCGACGTCCGTGCAGCTCCCGGGCTCGAGGGCGAGGCACGGATGGCGGCGCTCGAGGCCGAGTGCGAGCGCCTGGTCGCCCTCGGCGCCGCTCGCATACGACGCCATGAGCCGGAGCCGCCGATGAGCGGCGGGTTCATCGTGATGACCGACCCGGAGGGCAACGAGTTCTGCCTCGACTGAGCTGGGCACCGACGGTCACGGGAGCACCGTGGGCCGTGGGCCGTGGGCCGTGGGCCGTGGGCCGTGGGCCGTGGGCCGTCACGAGCGTCCGGCGCCCTCCCGGACATCGGCGGGCTCGAGGAGAGCGGAGGGGCGCTCCAGGCGCCCGGTCGCAGCACCAGCAGCACGACCGGGATCATCACCACTGCCGCTGCGACGCCGAGTGCCGCGAAACTGGTCACGGCCATCAGCGGCCCGGCGACGAAGGCGGCGCTCGCCCCGAAGAGGTTCGACAGGGCATCGGCTCCGCCCTGGGCGGAGGCGCGCGAGCGGTCCTCGACGACGGTGCTGAACATCGCCGCCCCCGCGACGTTCATGAAGGACCAGCCGAGTCCCAGCAGGATCAGGGAGGCCACGATCCCCACCGTCGAGCCGGAGGCACCGATCGCGAGACCGAGCGACATGGCGAACAGGACGATCCCGAGCCCCACGACGGCGCGAGGACCGAGACGATCCACGAGATATCCGACCACGGGGGAGAGCCCGTACATGCCGGCCACGTGGAGGCTGATGGTCAGCCCGATGATGGTCAGCGAGTCACCCTGGTGCTCGAGATGCACCGGAGTCATGGTCATCAGCGAGACCATGACGACCTGGGACGTCAGCAGCGCGATGAGGGCGGTGCGCGCACGCCGGTTGCCCTGCAGCGCACCGGCCACGCGGCGCAGGCGCACGACGGCGCCGGGGCGCGGAGTCGCCGGGAGCGCGGCCCCGACCGCCGACGCGAGAGCCGGCCCGTCCGCGGGAGCGGAGTCCTCCGAGGGGAGCACATCGGCCTGGCGCCGGGCGAGGACATGGAGCGGATCCGGACGCAGCAGCACCAGGATCACCGTGCCGGCGAACGCGGAGCCGACGGCGGCGATGAGGAAGGCGGCCGCGTACGTGGACAGCCCTGTCACCGTACCCAGCGCTTCACCGGGCACGCCGAGGTTCGGCCCGAGCACGTTGCCGATCGCGCCCATCCATACGACGAGGGAGAGAGAACGGGCACGGGTGCCGGGAGTCGCGAGGTCGGTCGCGGTGAATCGGGCCTGGAGGGCGGCGGCGGTCCCCGCCCCGGTCATCAGCAGGCCGAGGAACAGGGGCCCCACGAGCTGCCACTGGGCCGCCGCGACCAGGAGCCCGGCGCCGGCGGCCGCCGTCCACCAGCCGGTGGTCAACGCGATGCGACGGCCGCGACGGGCGGCGAGGGAGCCCAGCGGGACCCCGAGCACCGCGGCGCCGAGGGTGGAGGAGGTGCGGGCGAGGCCGGCCCAGGCCTCGCTGTCGGTGACCTCGCCCGCGAGCAGGATGCCGATCGACGGCGCGACACCGAGCCCGATCGTGCCGAGGATCTGCGCGACCACCAGCACGACGAGGGTGCGCCTCTGCATCGGATCGGCGGCGATCCCGGCAGGCGCCGGACCGCCGGGCCCTGCCGTGGCTGTCGTGCTGGTCGCGGTCATCGCACCGCTCCTCCCTCGTGGCGCTTCGGGCACCACCTCGCTCGGACACAACTTGTATCCTAGATGCGCGGAGAGAGATTCCGCCATCCCGGCCCCCGGACGACCGGGACGGCGCTCAGTCGGCCTCGTACGGTGCCCCGTGCTCCGAGACGTGTGCGCGCAGGGTGCGCTCGAAGCCCGCGGAATCACCGTCGCGGAAGCACTCCAGGAGCAGGACGTGCTCGGAGATCGCCTCCTCACCGCGATCGAAGAGGGAGGCACCGGCGCTCGAGAGAGCGAAGCGGTGCCTGTCGGCAAGACGGCCGTAGAGCTCGAGCAGCACGCGATTGCCACCGGCCTCGACGAAGCAGCGGTGGAAGGACTGCAGCGTTCGCACCAGCAGGGGAAGGTCACCCGCCGCGAGCGCGCGGCGGTGGGTGGCGATCAGCTCCTCGAGGCGGGGCACGATCTCGACCCGAGCCGCAGCGGTGGCGGCCCTCTCCCCCGATGTCTCCAGCAGCACTCGCGCCTCCGCCAGCTCGCCGACGGCCCGCTGTCCCAGTCCGCGCACGAGAGCACCTCGCCTGGGGTAGATGGCGATCCACCCCTCGTCCTGCAGGCGGGACAGCGCGGCACGCACCGGGGTGCGGCTCATGCCGAGCTCGGCGGCGAGCCCGGACTCCCCGAGCATCGTGCCGGGCGGCACCTCGCCGTCGAGGATCCGGGCACGCAGCGCGTCGTAGGCACGCTCGGCCGAGCTCGGCGACGACTGCCCCTGGCTCATCGAGGTCCCGCTCCTGCCCCGTCGGATCGCGCCGACCTGTCGCGGCGCACGTCCGACCAGGGTACCGAGCCTGTCCCTCGAGCCGCCGCCTGCATCTGCGCGACCGCGTCGTAGAGAGCGCGGTGCGCCGGGCGGAGCGCAGCATGCGCGGCGGCGGCCGACGGGTCCGGCGCTGTCGTCCCGGCCGCCGTCCGCTCCCCCAGCGGTCGCAGCAAATGCTCGAGGCCGAGGGCGTCCGCGGCGACGAGAGCGCATCCCAGCAGCGCGGCATCGGCTCCGTCGACGGTGCGGACGGGGCGCCCGGTGACGTCGGCGAGGATCCGCAGCCACGGCGCGGAGGCCGCCCCGCCTCCGGCCACCGGGAGCGGGACGGGCTCCTGGCCCGGCACTGCGGTCCGGGCGCGGTCACCGCCCGCGGCGTGCTCCGACCCCGGCTCCTCGAGTCCGTGGGCCAGTCCGTGCGCGACGCCCTCGAGCACCGCGGCGTAGAGGTCGATCCCGCGCGTCCGCGGCCCCATCCCGAGCACCGCGCCGCGCAGCTCCGCGTCGCGCACGGGGAACCGCTCCCCCAGGATCGACGGCAGGGCGAGCAGGCCGGTCGGCGCCCGTCCGAGCTCGCGCTCGCGGGCCATGAGCTGCGCATCGGCCTGGTCCGTGCCGACACCGCCCAGGAAGGCTGTGCGAGCCCAGTCCGCGGCGGCGCCCGCCGCGAGCAGGGCGGAGATCCGCAGCACGGCCCCCTCGCCGGCGGTCCGACTCGTGCTCGTCCCCGTGACGGCGGTCGTCGTCCACCGCTGCGCCGCCCTCGACCTCTCCTCCCGGGGCCGCACCGTCGCCGTCGGACCGCCGAGGGCGAGGTGGTGCGAGCTCCCGGTCACGGGGCCGGCGGGCGCGGAGGGCTGCACCATGGCCAGCCAGCCGCTGGTGCCGAGGTAGGCATAGCTGTCCCCCGGCGCGAGGCCGACGATCCCGCAGGTGGTGGCTCCTGCGTCGCCCGGCGCCAGCACGACCGGGATCCCCTCGGGCAGGTCCAGCTGGGCGGCCGCTCTCTTCCCCGTGCGCCCGACCACCTGCCCGGCCGTTCGGGTCAGCGCCGGCAGCAGCCCCGGGGCGATCCCTGCGGCCCGTGCGACGGCAGGGGACCAGTCCCGGGTGCGGGCATCGAGCAGCCCGGTGGCGGAGGCGGTCGTCGGATCGCACCACAGGCCCAGCCCCATCCGCGCGACCAGGTACCCGGCGGGACCGAACACCAGTCCTTCCAGATCCGCGAGACGCGCGGGATCGATGCGCTGCAGGCGCAGGTGCATCGCGGCGCAGCTGGTCGCGTCCTGCCGGTTGCCGGTCACCTCCTCCCAGCCGGTCCCGGTCGCGCAGAGCGCACGGTGCAGCTCCTCCGCCTCGGCGGCGGCTCGCGTGTCGGAGTAGAGCACCGCGGGACGCTCGCGGCTCTGCGCCGTCCCGCTCCGCACCGGAGCGCGCCGCGCCGGAACGGGCACGAGGTCCTGCATCTGCCCGGTCAGCGCGAGTGCGAGCACCTCCCCCGTCGCCACCTCCGCGAGCAGCTCCCGGAGCACCCGGTGTGCGGCGCGTTCCCAGTCGGCGGGGTCCTGCTCGGCGGTCCCGTCGGCCGCGCGACGGGTCGGGTAGGCGGCATCGGCCCGGGCCCGGACCGTGCCGTGGAGGTCGAGGAGGGCGGCTTTCGCGGCGGAGGTGCCCAGGTCGAGGCAGAGCAGGAACGGCATGGCTCTCAGGGTAGGCGGGCTGCGGTCGGCGGCAGCCCTCGCAGGGCTGGGCGGGAGCGCGCGGGTCGGGGATACTGGAGACCACCGCATCCTGGGAGGCATCGAAGCATCATGGTCGACGAGGACGAGGACCGCCGCGCGACGCTCGCGCTCCGCGCCGCCGGAGGAGCGCTCACGGATCCGGACGCCGGCTCGCGACGGGACGCCCGTGCCCGCGCCGCGGAGTCGTCGGCGCTGTTCACGGCGCTCGGCGTGCTGCCGGAGCCCGCGCGCGAGGGGCTGTTCGGGCCGGCATCGCAGTGGGCGCTGTTCACCTACTACGCGGAGGGCCCGGTGCAAGTCGGCGTGGTGCTGGACCCGCCGCTGTCCGTGCACGCCCCGACGCTCGACGAGCTCGAGCACCGGGTGCGCGACGTGATCGCGGAGCATCGCGGGGTCGTGGCGGCCGACGTGCACGCCTTCGGCAAGCGGGTCCCGCGCGATATCGCCCTGACCGTGCTGCGCACGGCCGAGCCCGAGGCCGATCCCGACGCGGACGGACACGCGGACCCAGGCCGCTGACCCGTCCCGGCTCGGCCTGCGTGATCAGGGACAGCTCGAACAGGCGGGCGGAGGCAGCGGACGCACGGTGAGCGTCTGCTGCACGGAGCCGAGCGGCCCCTGCTCGTCGTGGAGCACGGAGCTGGTCAGGCCCTGCCCGGCGGGGCCGAAGGAGACGGTCGTGTCCAGACCCAGCCAGCCTCCCGCCGGCTGCCGGAACAGGTGCACGGTGAGGTCGAGGTTCGGGAACATCCACTGACGGGGATGCTCGCGCACCGCGATGCCGTTGGCGGCGTCGACGGGGATGAGGAAGCTCGCGAGCCGGCCCGCCTCCTCCCCCGCCACGAGCGGATGGTCGGCACGCAGCCAGGAGCGGGCGCGGCCGGGGCGGGGCGGCTCGGCGTCGCGCAGGCTGAGGGAATGGATGAACCCGCCGGTCCAGACCTCGGCCATGTCCCGCTCGGGAAGGCCCTCCGGTCCGGGCAGCGGCGGGTGCTCGCCGCCGGCGACCTGCGCGGTCTCCCCCGCGGACATCGCCCAGGTGCGGGCCCGCAGCGTGGTGCGGCCGGCGATGTCGACGGTGGTCTCCATCAGCTCGATGGTGCGGCCGGGGCGGAGCATCTCCGTGCTGAGCGAGATCTCGCCGCGGCGCAGCCGGCCGAGGATGTCGATCGAGATCCGGCCGATCAGCTTGTCCGGGTCGGCGTGCTCGGCCCGCCACCGCTCGAGGTGGTGGACGAGCAGGGCGCCGACGGGGCTGATGTGCAGCTCGTCGTCGCTCCATGCGCCGCCCACGTGCTCGGTGGGCAGGTAGGCGTCGGGGCCGACGGGGCCGAAGTAGGCCGCAGGGTCGGTCCCGTCGGCGCCGGTGTGCATCACCGTGGTCTGCTCCATCGCGTCCTGGTCCGTCATGCGTCGCTCCTTGTGCGCGTCTGCGCCGTCGCTGTCCCGTCGGCCCGCCGTGCCCGGGCCGAGCGGCGGAACCAGTTGACGAGGACGCCGGGCACGAAGCGGTCCGCGAAGGGCGCGCCGAAGCGGGCGAGCACCTCGACGGCCAGGCCGATGACGAAGGCGACGACCGGCATCCACAGCGCGAGGGAGAGCGAGACGCCGACGTATCCGAGCATCCCCATCTCGGCGCTCGCGGTCACAGGCACCAGGGCGAGCAGCACGAGCGAGCAGGCGGTGTAGGCCAGCGGCAGCGCCGCCCAGGAGGTGACCTGTGCGATCGCGTTCCCGGGGATCTCCCGGTCCCGGTGCCACAGCAGGGCCATCAGCAGCGGGACCAGCAGGGCGATCAGCACCATCGGCACCCACACGTACCAGGGCAGGTCGAAGAACCACAGGTAGCCCTGGGTGCGGTCCAGCCCGAGGCTCTCCACGTCCCCGCGGGCGGAGGCGCGCACGGGCACGACCAGCATTCCGAGCCCCGGCAGGAGGCCGAGGGCCGTGAGCCCCCAGATCGGCAGGGACAGCAGCATGCCGAGCACGGACTGCCCCTCCCCGTCGGCGATCTGCGCGATGGCTCCGCCCGCGAGGGCGAGGATCCCGACCGGCAGCGCGAACACCAGGGCGTGGACGAGGGCGAGCCGGGGAGCGGCGGCGAGGTCGGCGACCAGCGGCCACCAGGCGGGCTTGCGCATACCGGCGAGGTGGCCCAGCAGCAGCGGCAGCGTGATCAGCGCCCAGGTGCCGAAGAACATGTCGGACCCGGCGGAGTGCATCGACAGGGTCAGCCCGATCGAGTCGTCCTCGATCGAGAAGGCGGTCAGGCGCGTGGCGAGCACGGCGAACAGGGCGACGCCGAAGCCCGAGAGACCGGACCACACCGCGGCGCCGAGCGGCCCGTTCGAGCTCCAGCGCCGCTGGGCGGAGCGGGCGGCGAGGAAGGCCACGGCCGTCATGGCGACGGTGATCAGCAGCGGCAGCCCGCGCCAGCTGAGGGTCATGGTGCCGAAGAAGCCCATGCCGAGCTCGGCGTCATAGGAGCCGAAGCAGGCGAGGGCGACCAGCTGGAACGGGATGCCGAGCAGGCCGATGAGCCCCTCGAATCCCGCGTCGTCGGCCGACGGGGCGGCTGCGCCGCCGGTCGGGTCCGGGGTGCCGCCGGGGTCGAGGGTGAGCACGGAGAGGATGGCCGAGGCGATCACGACCAGCGCCGCGCCGAGCGCGACGACATAGGCCAGAGCGCCGATGACGAGGGTCGGCACCGGGGTGCCGATCCCGACCTTGCGCAGCGTGGCACCGACCTGCGCTGCGGACGGGGGCTGCGCAGCGGCGGGGGCGTTGTCTGCTCCCACCGCCTCCGGCGCGGGAGCTGCCGGGGCGGACGGCGCGGAGGGCCCCCGTGCCGCAGGCCCCCACGCCGCAGGCCCGGGAGTCCCCGCAGGATCGGAGCCCGACGGCACTGCGTGCTCAGCAGCGGACCCGGGCGCCGGCGCGGGTCCAGGCGTGGCTGCGGGCTCGGGCGCCGGCGCGGCGCCGGGCGGCGTGATGCCGTATCCGTACGCGCTGCCGGCCCCCGGGACCGCGTCGCTGCGACCGTTCCCCTGGTCGCCGATGGGCTGGTTCGACTCCGACATGCATGTCCCTCTCACGTGCCCGGCTCTGCGAGCGCTGATGCGCTCCCCCGCTCGCGAGCCTATCCGGTGAGGGGGACGGCTCAGAAGGCGCCGTCGCAGAAGGCGTGCTGGCCTTCGCCGGGTCCTCGCGGGCGCGACGCACCCGCGGCGCCGTGCTCGTCTACTCTACGGTGATCTCGACGAGACGGCGCAGGCGCTCGATGTCGTCGGTGCGGCCGGTGTGCTGTGCCTCCCAGAACCAGGAGGCGACGGCGCGGGCGAAGGAGATCTCCTCGGCCCGGTCCGCGTCTGCGCCGGCGGCCTCGCAGAACGCCGCGACCACCTCGCGCAGCGCCTCGCGCGGACGGGACGCCTCGAGCATGGCGGGCAGCACGCTGCGCACGACGGTGTGGGCCTCGTTCTCGACGGGACCGCACAGGTGGCCGGGGTCGATCGCGACCCATCGCCCGTCGCCGCAGCGCAGCACGTTCTCGAAGCTCAGGTCGCCGTGGGTGAGGGTGCGGGAGGTGTCGGCGGCGAGGTCGTCGATGACCTCTGCGGCCCGCTCCCCCGCCCCGGCCGGGATCGGCAGCCCGTCGGCGACGGCGCGGGCGTGCTGCGCCTGGAACGCCTCGGCCCAGGCCCGGGAGGTCTCCGCGAGGCG
Source organism: Brachybacterium sp. EE-P12 (assembly GCF_003711805.1). Classification (GTDB taxonomy): domain Bacteria; phylum Actinomycetota; class Actinomycetes; order Actinomycetales; family Dermabacteraceae; genus Brachybacterium. The sequence goes on from NZ_QXCP01000009.1 coordinate 323,812, forward strand.
CGGCGCGTCCGGTGGGGCGGGGACGGTCGCGATCCGGGCCGCGACTGCGCCCGCGATCCGCGCCGCCGCGAGCGGGTCGGGATGCTCTATCAGGGACGGGCCCGGCAGGCGCTCCAGCAGCAGCGCCCGTTCCTCGCGGTCCGCACGCAGCAGGTCCACGACGCCGTGACCGGCGAGGGCCGAGAGCGCGGAGATCTCGAGGGCGGGCTCGGCGAGCGGGGAGACGAGCTTCAGCGCGGCCGGGTCCCCGTCGGCCGTGCGCACGGGCAGGACGATGCTGGTGCCGCCGTACATCGCCTCCCCGTCGGCCGTGAGCTCCCAGCGGCCGAGCATCCGCGCGGCGTGCTCCGGTGCGGCGTCGAGCCACGAGGCCGTCGAGCGGTCCTGGTGGAGCAGACGCCGGCGGAAGGTGCCAGGGACCTGCAGCAGGGGTGTCATCGGCTCATCATGGCAGGCGATCGCGGGGCAGCTCGGATGACGATCCGGATAGCCGGGCTGGAAAGGGGCTGCTGGCAGACAGCAGAGGTGATTCCCCACTTGCAGCTCGCGCTCGCCGCTGCGGTGATCGCACTGGCGATCGTCGTCCACGTCATCCGGCGCAGACTCTGCCTCAGCGCGATGGCTCGTCGCTGGAAGGACGACGAGATGCTGCGCCTCCCGGCCACTCTGCTCACGATCCCCTTCTTCCTGGCGCTCGTGGTCACGCGGATCTCGGCGATCCCGTTGCCTGAGGTGCTGTACCCCGCTGGCCACGGACGCAACGACGCTTGCGAAGGGAACACCGCGCACGGACGGGGCTTCCCCGGACCTGACGAGAACTCGATGGCCGATTCACAAACAGCGCCCGGAACGGATGGTCCGAGACGTTCTTACGAGGTCATCGCTGCGCGGACCGCGCTGTGCCACGCATCTTCGAGAGGGTGGCTCGTGACGGTCGATGGCCAGGTGTCGAGGCCATCGCCCTTCCTACGCGGAATGACATGCAGGTGGAGGTGCGGCACGGACTGATCCGAGTCGGGCCCGCTGGCGCTCAAGATGTTCACGCCCCTCGCGCCAATGCACTTCTCCATGGCGCGGGCCACTTCCTGAGCGAGCAGAACGACTGCCTGCAACGACTCGGCAGAAGAATCGTGGAAACCCGCGGCGTGCGCGTTGGGCAGGACGACCGTGCGGGCAGGAGACAGCCGCCCCTCGGCCAGGGGAAGAAGCGCCAAAGCCCCGTCCCGCCTTGCCACCCAGCTCGCCTCGCCGTGCCCCGCAAGGAGGCCGCAGAACACGCACGATGTCGGTGTCATGGCCCAGCCCTCTCAGGCAGCTCACGGAGAGGGAGGCTTCCACGCGAAGAAGCCCTGCGCGACCAATGGTCCTCTACAGCACGCCTGCAGATCTCGGCCTCATGGCGGCCGCGACTCGCTCGGGGAGCGTGAAGACCCGACTCGTGAGGTCCTGAGGCGGGTAGCTATCGTCGATGCACTCCCGCCAGAACTCCACGTGCTTCTCGTCCAGCCAGTGGCTGGATTCCGTCACGTCAGCACAGCCTTCCTCGCCCTGCACGCTGTACCAGTAGAGATAGTCGACTCCATCGATCGACTCGGAGAAGATCGTCTCTACGTACATGTGCTCCGGTTCCAGCGTCTCTCGCAGAGCGTCTGGGTGATCGTTGAGCATCTGCATCCACTCATCGACCCGCTCAGCCTTGCCCTCGCGCACGCGGAACCTCGTCAGCTCGATCCTCATGCCACCATGGTGCCATCAGCGGCCGAGAGTCCGTGCCGCCAACGGCGCGCTGCGGTCCAGTGGCTGTCATCAGCGAGTTCGGATGCGGGGGCAGGACCACGGACGTCTGGTCACGGTGGGCCCGGAGGGGATCGAACCCTCGACCCGCGGATTAAAAGTCCGCCAGAGCATCGGCCGCAGAGCGTGCACAAGCAGGTCAGAGGGCTCGTACTGCTACCCGAAGCGCGACGGACACCATCGCGTTGCTGTCAGCGTTGCTGTCAAGAGGTGTTCGAGACGAGTCGGCATCTGTTCCTTGGGGATGGTGTCTCCAGAAGCCCTAGTCACACGTGCGCTCGGCTTTCCTCAACCTTGGACTGGAATGTCGAGTGGCTCGCGGGACAGCAAGCTGCCGATGAGCTCCTCGATGCGGGTGCGGATCTCGTCGCGCACCGGGGGGACTTCCGCGACGCCCTTGCCGGCTGGGTCCTCGAGTTTCCAGTCCTCGTACCGCTTGCCGAGGTGGTAGGGGCAAGCGTCGCCGCATCCCATGGTGATGACCACGTCGGAGGCCTGGACGGATTCGGGGGTGAGGATCTTCGGGTTCTGGTGGGAGATGTCGATGCCGACCTCCGGCCATGGCCTCCACCGCTGCGGGGTTGATCGAGTCGGCGGGCGCTGACCCGGCGGAGCGGACCTCGATGCGGTCTCCGGCGAGCTCCCGCAGCCACCCGGCTGCCATCTGGGATCGACCGGCGTTGTGGACACAGACGAGCAAGACGCTGGGGCGAGCGGTCATGGGAGCCTCCCGACCGGGGGTGAGGTTCAGGCGATGTCGAGGAACGCGCGGAGTTCGGCGAAGGCTGACGGGACGACGGAGTAGTGGGCCCAGCGGCCCTTCTGCTCGCGCGTGAGCAGGCCGGCGTCGACGAGCTTCTTCATGTGGTGGCTGACGGTGGGCTGACTGATGCCGAGCGGCTCGGTGAGATCGCATGCGCAGACCGACTCGCAACCCTGAGCGGCGACGTGGGAGAGGAGCCGGAGCCGCGTGGGGTCGGACAGCGCCTTGAGCAGGGTGGCGATCCGTTCGGCGTCGACGGTGTCGACCGGCCCTGCTGACAGCGAGCAGCACTCCTCAGAGCCGGTCCTCGCCGCGAATCCTGTGGCTGTGGCGTCGGTCGTCGTGGTCATGCCCTCACCTTACATTGACAGTCATCGATGTGGAACATAGCGTACTCATCGATAACCGTCGATGGAAGGTACATAGCCCTGATGAGTACGACCACCAAGGATGTGGAGCAACCGCGCGTGATGAAGGAGATGTCCTTCCTCGATCGCTGGCTCCCGGTATGGATCCTGGCCGCCATGGCCGTGGGACTCCTGCTGGGGCGGTTCGTCCCCGGCCTGAACACCGCGCTGGAGGCGGTGAAGATCGGGTCTGTGTCCCTCCCCATCGCGATCGGGCTGTTGGTGATGATGTACCCGGTCCTGGCGAAGGTCCGCTACGACGAGACCCGGAGAATCGGAGCTGACCGACGCCTGCTGGTGACCTCGCTGGTGCTGAACTGGCTCGTCGGACCGGCCCTCATGTTCGGCCTCGCGTGGATCTTCCTTGCCGACCTGCCGGAGTACCGGACCGGCTTGATCATCGTCGGTCTCGCGCGCTGCATCGCGATGGTGCTCATCTGGAACGACCTCGCCTGCGGTGACCGCGAAGCTGCCGCCGTGCTGGTCGCGATCAACTCCGTCTTCCAGGTGATCGCCTTCGGTGCCCTGGGCTGGTTATACCTCCAGGCGCTGCCGTCGTGGCTGGGACTGCCGACCACGTCGGCCGAGTTCTCGATCGGCGCGATCGTCCTCAGCGTGCTGATCTTCCTCGGGATCCCTCTGGTCGCCGGGTTCCTGACCCGCGTCCTCGGGGAGCGGGCGAAGGGCCGGACCTGGTACGAGGAGCGGTTCCTCCCGAAGGTCGGCCCGTGGGCGCTGTACGGGCTGCTGTTCACCATCGTGCTGCTGTTCGCCCTCCAGGGCGACGCGATCCTCTCCGCCCCAGGCGACGTGGCCCGCATCGCCCTGCCCCTGCTGGTCTACTTCGTGGTCATGTTCCTGGGGTCCTTCCTGCTCGGCCGCGCGATCGGCCTCGACTACGCGAAGTCCACGACCGTCGCGTTCACCGCCTCAGGCAACAACTTCGAGCTCGCCATCGCCGTCGCCATCGGCACCTTCGGCGTCACCTCCGGCCAAGCCCTCGCCGGCGTCGTGGGCCCCCTGATCGAGGTCCCGGTCCTCGTCGCCCTCGTCTACGTCGCTCTCGCGATGGGCCGCCGGCTCTTCCCAGGCGACCCAACCGTTCCCACCCGATGAACCAGCAGAGAGTTCGAGTCACCATGACCGCAAAACGCCCCGCAGTCCTGTTCGTGTGCGTGAAGAACGGCGGCAAGTCCCAGATGGCGGCCGCCCTCATGCGCCACCACGCCGGAGATGCCGTCGAGGTGCACTCCGCCGGCACCCGCCCCGGCACCGCCATCAATGCCGAGTCCGCTGAGGCGATCGCCGAGGTCGGCGCGGACATGTCCTCCGCCGTCCCGCAGCCGGTGACCCCCGAGCTGCTGCGCAGCGTCGACCACGTGATCGTCATCGGCGGCGAAGCCGTCATCGAACCCGTCGAGGGAATGACCGCGCCGGTCACCACCTGGCACACCGATGAGCCCTCCCAGCGGGGCATCGAAGGGATGGAGCGTATGCGCCTGGTGCGGGACGACATCGACGCCCACGTCCGCGCACTCATGAACGACCTCACCCCTACCGCGAACTGACCGCACCCGCAGCAAGGAGACCCATCATGCTGACAACCGCAACGAGCTCGCATCCCGTCGTCGTCATCGGCGCTGGCCCCATCGGCCTGTCGGCCGCCGCCCACCTCTCCGAGCGTGGCCTGCCGTTCCTCGTCCTCGAGGCCGGGACCGCAGCAGGAGCAGCGATCGCCGACTGGGGGCACACACGCCTCTTCTCCCCGTGGCAGTACAACCTCGATGCCGCCGCGCGGCGTCTCCTCGAGGCCGACGGCTGGACCGCTCCCGACGTGGACGCCCTGCCAACCGGCCACGAATTGCGCGAGCAGTACCTTGAACCCCTCGCCCAGCTTTCGCAGCTCGCCGAGTCGATCCGCTACGACGCACGCGTCACCGCCGTCTCCCGAGCCGGCATGGACAGGACGCGTACCGCACGCCGGGAGGAGACCCCCTTCCTCATCCGGACCGAGACCGCTGACGGACACAGCGAAGACGTCCTAGCCTCCGCCGTCATCGATGCCTCCGGCACCTGGTCCACCCCTAACCCGCTGGGCCAGGCCGGTCTCCTCGCCCCCGGTGAACGACAGGCCGTCGCTGCGGGCCGCATCACCCCGCCACTGCCGGATGTGCTGGGTCGTGATCGCGATCGTGTCGCCGGCAAGCGCGTGATGGTCACCGGCGCTGGCCACTCGGCCGCGAACACCCTGCTAAACCTCGCAGAACTGGGTTCGACCACCGTGATCACCTGGGCCGTCCGCACCGCGGACCTCACTCGCGTCTACGGCGGCGGTGAACAGGACGAGCTCTCGGCCCGAGGAGCGCTCGGCTCCCAGTTGCGCGAGCTGGTCGACTCCGGACGCATCAAGGTCCTCACCTCCTTCACCATCACCCGCTTCTCCGGCGAGGACGCGCTTACCGTTCACGCGGTGACCCCGGACGGAGAGCGCGAGGTCACTGTGGACGTGCTGGTGCCTGCGACCGGGTTCCGTCCTGAACTGAGGATGCTCTCCGAGCTCAGGCTGAACCTGGACCCGGCGGTCGAGGCCCCCGCCCAACTGGGACCGCTCATCGACCCTGAGTTCCACTCCTGCGGCTCTGTCGAGCCTCACGGGGAGAGAGTCCTCGCCCACCCCGAGAAGAACTTCTACATCGTCGGCATGAAGAGCTACGGACGCGCCCCCACGTTCCTCATGGCGACCGGCTATGAGCAGGTCCGCTCCATCGCAGCGTCTCTCGCCGGCGACCGCGACGCAGCAGACGCGGTCCACCTCGAACTGCCCGAGACCGGCGTGTGCACCACCGACCTCGGCGGCAGCTGCGATGCGCCCACGAAGGCCACCGACGTCTGCGGAGCGTCCGCACCCAGCTAGGAATCGTGCTGCACCGGACCACAACCCAGCGCGATTGCTTGCGGTCTGCAAAAACCCAACAGGTAACCAGATTCCGAGCGCGCGCCCAAACTTCGCCGTAGAGCAACTGACCGATGCCCCACAGAGAAAATTCGATCCCGAAGATTGCCGTGCGGTGGAATCAGCCCCGACCCCGGACTGCCGTTCCCGCAAGACTCTCATCGCGGATATCGCTCTCGTCCCGCGAACGCGGCCGGCAGGCGTGCTCCCCCGTCAAGCGAGCCGGGATCGCTACCACGTTGCTGTCAAACCACTCCGCAGGACACGATGGTGTCGCCGAAAATGAGCTCTGACCAGTGGGCCCGGAGGGGATCGAACCCTCGACCCGCGGATTAAAAGTCCGTCCGGACACGGGTGGCCGACCAGGTTCTACCAGGTCAGCGAGCTCGTACAGCAGATTCGAGGCCGACGGACACCATCGCGTTGCTGTCATCGTTGCTGTCAGGGATTTGGGGGCGCATCAATGGCAATTATGCCCGAACCACACTCACGCCATCCGAAAACTCCGAATTGCAGACAGGCATGACGCCGCAGCATTATCATCACCAACTTCGATCGCTAGACGCCTGAAGGCCTTAAGTCGAGCAATCCAAGCCTTATAATCCTCAACACCATCTCGCGAGGTCAATTTCGACAAGACGGCAGACCAATCTTGCCTATGCCATAACGAGACCCCGTCCAGTGCGCACCCCGCAAGCGCTCCAGCAACCAGAAGTGCATTCTCTTCATCACTCATGGCCGCCGCGCCATAATCCGCCTCCCTAAACACACTCAGACTAGCCGTGAAATGACGAACGTCTCCGCCGTCCAGAAACTCAACTAGCAACGACTCCGCCTCCACTAGTTCAATTCCACTAATGAACGCCGCGACTCGCAGCCAATCGTGTTCAGAACTTTGGACCTTCAAACTGAGCCAATCTCCGCGCATCTCAATCGAGGCGCACTCCACGCCCAAGATTCCCACCCCGGCAGTGATCGCTGTTTTCACATCCCTGGGTGAAATGTAGTCCAGCATCCTGAACTCACCCCCAAACCGGTCGAGCGCGAGATTCAGGCCGCTCCAAACAGAAAGAACAGTTTCAAGGTAAGCCAGATACACATCGGTGAACTGCTCAGAAGAGAATGTTTTCCCCTGAATAGTCACCTCGTCGCCGTTCAGGTCGTCCACTCCCCCATGCCCCCCGGCGTTACGAAAACTCGACTCGAGCCCCTCAGATATCGGGATCTCTGGAAAACGCCTATCGGCAGCCTTGAGAGAATGTCCGCCACTCTTACTTACGAACGAATCATACTCGCCCGGTTCGAGAGCCACGACAGTTGCAACTGCGTGTCGTAATACGCCATCTCGAAGAGTTGCAACACATTGAACCGCACTGTTGACAATGTCCAGCTCCCCCGAGTCTTCAGAGTTCACGACAAGATTTGCCGCACCAAGTGAGCCCGAAAGGTTTGCCTGCGCCCTTGCATGTTGACGCCGCCACGCCTCACCCTTTCCCAGCTCCAAGAAGGCACTGGACTTCCCGAGCACATCCGCAACTCGGTCCCGAATACCGGTGAAGCGATCAAAGTCAAATTGCGTGAGCGCCATAATGCGCATCATTTGATACTCAATGCCTGATCCTCCACTTACCGAACTCGCACCCTCGATACGCCTGAGCTCAAGCTCCAGCTCCTCGATTGTGGCCGGGTTGCCTAGCCTGTCGCGAATAGCCCGGCCGGCACTGTTAGCCACCTGGAGGGGGTCTGAGTCTTTGGAAACCTCGTCCGCCCAGATCAACTCCTCGATTTGCGCAAGATGGCGTTCGCCCAACCGAATCTCTGCGTTGCCTTCAGCTTCGAACCTTTGTGCCTCGTTCATGTCTGGGGCACACATCGCATCAAGGAACTTCTCGTACCCAGCCCGCAACTGCCCGAGTGCGCGACCGATGAGCTTTCCTAGATTTCTATTTGGTCGAGGCTGCGGCGATTGCCACGAAAGCACAAGGCTGTCGAGCTGATAGAAAGCGGCCAGAAGAGCTCCCGGCGCCTCGCCTTCTCGGGACGCTTTAGCTAACGCGCGCTCAACTGTTCGAGTTGTTTCGTCCACTTGTCGTTCGAGCTGGCTCAGATCGGCACCGGATGGCGAAGTCGGGGAGCTCCGGGTCGCTCGAAAGTCGTCCACAAGACCGATTCTCCGCGAGAGATCCTGCTGACATTCATCAGGCTCCGGCCCTCTCCCGCAGTTGATGCACGGGCGGGCGAGAAGCCGCTGTTCATCGCAGCGCTCGCAGATTACATAGTCGAATGATAGCTGGAGATTGCGTTTGTGCTGGGCCAATCGACTTTCCTTGGGTCAATAGTTACAGTTTTACCAAGCGAATTTCAGGTGCGGCTTGCGGAGTGAGTGGCACGGTGAGCGCTGAGGCCCGCAGCGAAGCGAGGACCGGAAGCGATCATGTGCCACTCACGGCGGGCGGCGGAGCCGCCCCTTGAAGGAGTAGGGAAAGTTCTCACGAGCCAGTACTCGACGTCGAGACCTCCAGTGGAATTGCGGGCGCTGACCTCGGGCCCTGACGTCCGGCAGGAACTCCCGAGGTCAGCTTCTGACACCACTGCGATGGTGCAGCTATGCGGTTGATGGTAGTGGGGCGGAGCTGACGGGGCTCGTGTGTCGGGAACCTTCACGGCAGCAAGTCCGATATCTACCCCCTGGCGGCGGCCGGCGAGGGGCGCTCCGCCCAGATGAAGCGCCTTCGCTTCTGCCCGACGGCGCGCCCGGAAGCCTTCGAGGTAGCCTCCTTGACCAAGGTCCTCTGGAAGGAGCACATCAGTGGGGTCCTCTGAGGCAGGTCAAACGTTCACCAGACATGGCGGGGAGCCGAGTTCGACTCTTGAGCCCTCCGGCCTGAGCATCGAGCTCCGCGAGTGCACCAGGAGGCTCAACGCGCGTCTTGGACCCACGCTGGTTTCGGCCCTAGCCGGATCCAGAGGTCCTCAGCATGCTCGTGCGTGGGTAGCGGGATCAGCAGCCCCGGGTCCAGCAAGCGAACGACGTCTTCGCGCTGCCTACTCCGCCTGGTGCACGGTCTCTGAGGCCGAGGGCGAGGCAGTCGCACGCACATGGTTCACGGGGGCCAACCCGTGGCTCGACGACGAGTCGCCTGTGGACGCGTTACGCCAAGGCCGACTTGCCGCCGTCGCACGCGCTGCGGATGCCGTCGTGGAAGACTCCTTCGCCGGCTGATATCGCTCCTGCACACCGTTCCACGATCAGGCGACCTTCTCGATCTTCGGAACGGTAGCGATCAGGCCCGCGGGACAACACCAGCCTGCTCCACGGCATGCCGTTCGAACTCAAAGTATTTTGCGTGGTCGTCGCTGAGGCGGGACAGTGCGTGTTCCATAAGGTTCGGCGAGACATCTGTCAGCGCTCTCTTGGTTTCCACGCTTAGCGCGCTTACCCCCGTGTATCCGCGCAGCGGATTCGGGTCGAAGCGAGACTCGACCAACGTGCGACCTCGCCACCCTTCGCCGTGCAGCACATCGGCAGTCTCATCAATGAACGTCGTGAATGCGCTGCGGATATCCGCACGCATGCGGTAGTCATTCCGAGCCTGGTCGTTCCGATCACGCAGCATCTCATCATCGACTGATGCAAAGGCGGTCTCGACCAGGTCAAAGGACACTCGGTCGCCCAGGAGGGACTTGACAGCGTCTACGTGGATTGGCGAGTACCTTCGCCGCAGGTTCCCCGGGGTGACTCGTTGCCAGCTCGCGACCTCCTGAAGGCTGGGCCGCTCGCTCGCGACCGCGTGAGCATAGGCCGTCAGGAGCGTCCGGAGGTCCTTGGCTTCGCGTTCGGCCTCGTTCGCGAACCCGAGAGACGCCAGCAGGAACAGCTCGTCGCGCTGGCCCGCCTCGAGCTCCTCTCTTGCTTCGTGGCTCGTCTCAAGCGCACGCAACCTCAGCTTCTCCGCCAAATCGCGGATCGGCTCGGGCAGGTTGAAGGCGTCTCCGACCTGCGCGTTGGTAGCGATGTACGGCTGGCTCATGCACTCATCATACGCATGCCCTCACATTGTCACTTGACTTCCGTCAAGTGTCATGTGTCTACTGGTCGGGCAGTTGATCCCAACCCAAGGAGGCCAACCATGGCTGTGCAGACTCGTTTCCCCGTCCAGATGGAGGACGTGTTCCCCCAGGGCGCGTACATGATCGGTGAGGTCACCGCCACCGAAGACTTCGACAAGAAGAGAGCCGGTGAGGTCGACCCCCAGGTGCGTGACAAGGTCTCCGGACTGCGCGTCTGGCAGGTCAGGGTTCTGGATCCGGACCCCGAAAGCCGGAAGGGTCAGGCCGAGGTGACCGTGAAGGTCTCCTCCGACCACCAGCCGGTGCCGCCCAAGGGACCGATTACCGGCCCCTTCCGCGCTGTCGCCTTCGAAGGGCTCACCCTCACGCCGTACGTCGACCAGAACGGGAACTTCCCGAAGATCGCGTACTCGCTGAGGGCTACGGGCTTCGCCGAGGCGAAGGCTTCCGCTCGCACCTCGAGCACCGAGGCGGCGTGATCATGGAGCGGAAGGCGATGCGTCTGCTCAACGTCGCAGCGATCGGGATACTGCTCTGGCAGGTCATCCCGCTCTGCTGGCAGCTGGCGTTCGGGGGTGCGTGAGCCATGCACACCGCCTCCCTCGCCTTCCGCTTCGGCCTCGCCGAGCTGCGGTGGATTCTCACGGGCCTCTGGGGTCACGTGCGTTGGTTCCACCGGTTCTGGTTCGTCGTCGCGATGTTCACCTGGCTCTCGGCCGACCTGCTCGGGAGCTGGAAGCCCTTCGCCGTCGTCGGAGCCATCGCGCTGTACTTCGCACTCTGGGCCCGGTTCCAGCCCCACACGTACTGCCGGGCCGTCTCACACCCTTTGACACGCCGGTCCGTGTGGCTCGACCTGCTCGAGTCATGGCCGCTGCTGATGGAGGAGTGCGGGCTGGCATCGTCCAGCATTGATCGCGAGGGGCAGAAGCGCCTCGTCTGCCCCACCATCGTGAGTAAGACGTGGACTCGCAACGAGCTCGCCGTAGTGCCCGGACTGCTCACTGGCCAGACCGTTGAGGACTTCCAGAAGGTCGCGGACCGCCTCCGCACGACGGCAGGCGCCACAGACATTCGCGTGATGGGAGACCTCTCCCTCACGCTGATCTTCACGTTCGGCGATGCCCTCTCCGAGATCGTCCACCGCGGGCTCCCGGAAGCAGAAGATCCCTGGGATGGCCGCTCGGTGTGGATGGGCATCGACACCAGGGACGACGACTGGTGGCTCCGCATCGCGGGCACACACACCCTCGTGGCTGGTTCCTCGGGCTCCGGGAAGGCATCGCTCGTCTGGGGCGTCACCATCGGCCTCGCTCCCGCCATCGCTCGCGGCGAAGCCCAGGTACACGGGATCGACCTCAAGGGCGGCGTCGAGCTGGGAATGGGCAAGGATCTGTTCAGCCGCTACGCCGTGACGCCTGCTGAAGCCGTGGTGGTGCTCGAGGACGCCGTCGAGGCAATGAGTGCTCGCCTCGAACGGATGGCCGGTCATACTCGCCAGCACACCGCGAGTGCCGATGAACCGCTGGTCGTCGTGCTGATCGACGAGGTGGCCGCGCTGACGTCGTACATCGAGGACCGCGACCTCAAGAGCCGCGCGCGCACCGCGATGTCGCTGCTCTGCTCCCAGGGGCGCGCCGTCGGCTACACCGTGGTTGCCTGCATCCAGGATCCCCGGAAGGAGACGATCCCCAACCGCGGCCTGTTCACGCAGATGGTCGGGCTTCGTCTGCGGGATCGCGAGGAGACCTCGATGGTCCTTGGTGACGGTGCAGTGGCATCTGGGGCCCTCTGTCACAAGATTCCGCTCGCCTCTCCGGGCATCGGCTATGTGGTCCCGGAAGACGGCTCGGAGCCGATCCGCGTGCGCGCTGCGTTCGTCGATGACGACCTGATCCGGGCAGCGGCCGAGCAGTTCCCGGCTCCGTCGACGATCCCCGTCGTCGTCCCGGAGCCCACGGAGAAGCCTCGTAGCTCGCGGGCTCGCGCTCGGAGCAAGTCGGATTCGGAAGGAGCCGCATCGTGATCGACCCCGATCTCTACACCCTCGACGTCGAGGACCCCACCGCACTGACACGGATGCTCTCCGACGGCTTCGAGGACTGGTCCAAGCAGGCCGCCTCGACCGGGTTCTGCTCCCGCCCGGTGCGCCTCTTCGGTCGGGCGCGCACCTTCGATCGCAGGTCCGGCCAGCACCTCCACACGTTCGACAGCCGCGACCTCCCTGACAGCGTTCTCTACGTCCGCTGCGGCAACCGGCGGGCCTCCCGCTGCCCTTCGTGCTCTCATGAGTACCAGGGCGACATGTGGCACCTCCTCTCGGCAGGGGTCTCCGGCGGGGACAAGGGGGTCCCGGAGAGCGTCTCCACGCACCCGCTGGTGTTCCTCACTCTGACCGCACCGTCGTTCGGCGCTGTGCACTCGTCCACTCGTGCCGGTGCCCAGCCTCGGCAGTGCACCGTCAACGCTGCGCCGGGCCTGTGCGAGCACGGTCGCCCTCGCCGCTGCACCGAGCACCACGACGCCGACGACGCCCGGATCGGGCAGCCACTGTGCCCGGACTGCTACGACTACGAGGGGCAGACCGTCTGGCAGTGGCACTGCCCCGAACTCTGGCGGCGCTTCACGATCCGCCTGCGCCGTCTGGTCGCGACTCATCTCGGCATGAGCGAGAAGGCCTCGAGGGATCTCCTTCGCGTGCAGTTCGCCAAGGTCGGCGAGTATCAGAAGCGCGGCGCGATCCACCTGCACGCACTTGTCCGGCTCGATGGGGCCCCGACGGACGAGGAGCCCTTCCCCTCCCCCGCAATCGACGTCCCCGCCTCCTGGCTTGCTAAGCGCTGTCTCGAAGCCGCGCAGGACGTTGAGGTCGACGCTGCGCCGGTCGACTGCAATAACTCCGCTCGCGCTCTCCGCTTCGGGCGTCAGGTCGACGCTCGCCCTGTCCAGCGACACACAGACGATGGCGGCGACGTCTCCCCCGAGATGGTGGCGGCCTACCTTGCCAAGTACGCCACCAAGGCGGCTGGTGATGTCGCAGCGGAGGGCGAACCGAATCGCCACCTCAGACGCCTGCGGGAGACCTGCCTCGAGCTGTGTGGGCGGGCGCTCCTCACCGACGGATTCACCAGCCCCTACGCGCTGCTCGGGAAGTGGGCTGATGCCCTGGGCTTCCGCGGTCACTTTGCGAGCAAGTCCCGCCGGTTCTCCACGACCCTCGGCGCGCTCCGCGATGCGCGGCGCAAGTACCACCGCGACCGTGAGCAGCTCAGGACACCCGCAGGCTCCACGGGAACCGCTGGCTCGTTCGACGGCACTGAATACACCGTCGTGATCAACGAGTTCCGCTTCGCCGGACAGGGCTGGCTCACCCCCGGCGATGCCGAGCTCGCCCGCTCTGCTGCCGACGCAGCACGCGAGTGGAAGGACTCTCGCTGCGCCGCCCGTCGACTCCACGAGAAAGGAAAGAACAATGGAGAAGCTCTGCTTCACAGCTGACGAGGTCGCTGATCGGCTCAGCGTCTCGAAGACCCGGGTATACGACCTGATGCGCTGCGGGGAGCTGCCCAGCGTCAAGCTCGGTCGCTCCCGGCTGATTAAGGCCGTCGATCTTCTCGCGTACGTCGAGAACCTCGAACCGGCCCCCGTCGTCGCATGAGCCGCGCAAATGGGGAGGGCAGCATCTACCGGCGCACAGATGGTCGGTGGGCAGGTGCGGCGTACATCCTCACCCCGGACGGCACCCGCAAGCGGAAGACTGCCTACGGGAAGACCCGCAAGGACGTCGCCACGAAACTCGCCGGCATGCAGGAGAAGTCCCGCTCTGGCATCGCTGCAACGCCCGGCCGCCTCACCTTGAAGGCCTTCTTGGAGTCGTGGATGCAGGACGTGCAGGAACCACGTTTGAGCCCGGCGACCTACCAGACCTACGAGGGGTACATCCGGAACCACGTCGTGCCCGCGCTCGGGTCAAAGCCGCTGGGGCAGCTCACCGCTTCGGATCTGAGGGAGTTCCTCGGCGCGAAGAGACGTGAGGGCAAGAGCGCCGCGACGGTCAAGCAGATCCACGCGATCATCCGCTCCGCACTCCAGCATGCAATGCGGGAAGACCTCGTCCCAAGGAACGTGGCGAAGCTGGTCGTGGTCTCCAATCCGGTGCGCAAGGAGGTCGAGCCGCTGACGCCGGAGGAGGCGAAGAAGCTTCTGAAAGCGGCGAAGGGTCACGATTGGGAAGCCTTGTGGACCCTTTACGTCGGGCTTGGGCTGCGACGGGGTGAAGCCCTCGGGCTCCGGTGGAGCGACGTCGACCTCGAGAACGGTCGCCTGCGGATCGTGCAGTCCCTTCAGCGCTCCAGAGGCGAGCTGCGCCTAAAGAGCCCCAAGACGGACACCTCGCGCCGACGGATCGTGCTTCCCGCCTTCTGCATCGACGCACTCACCCGTCACCGCACTTCCGAGCGAGAGAAGCTTGCTTCGCTCGGGCTGCCCGTTGGCCCGACAACACTCGTCTTCACCTCCCAGGCCGGCACTCCGATCGAGCCCCGCAATGTGAACCGTGCCTTCGAGGCACTGCTGAAGAAGGCGGAGCTGCGCCGGGTCAAGCTGCATGACCTCCGCCATACCTGCGCCTCCCTGCTCCTCGCTGAAGGCGTCGCTCCGCGCGTCGTCATGGAACTGCTGGGGCACTCCGCCATCGCTGTCACCATGAACTCTTATTCGCACGTCATTCCTGCATTGCAGGACGATTCCGCTCAGCGGATGGATGCCCTTTTCCGAGCCTAGTTTACGAGGTTACGAGGTTACGAGGTTACGACAGTGCGAGGTTACGGATTTCCGTCTGAACTTGCAAATGACTCTATCTGCGACCTATCTTTCATGGACTCACCAAGAGGAGATTTCCGTGAAGCATCCGCTCATACCATCCATCGAAGTGCTCGGTGCGCTTCCCTTGACCCACCTGAATGATCAGTCGATCTACGGGAACAGGGTTGAGCCGATCGCCCAACTCGACGCATACGACCGAGTCGCTGCTCGCCGGTACCAGAAGGAACTACCATCTCAGGTCCTCTATGTCGACCGCCTCCCAAGAAGATGCAGCAGGCCCGACTGCATCATCGGAGCTGGATTCATCGTCGCGTGGGCCACTCACCTCGGAGTCGCTCAGGGAGTCCTCCTCGAGGACTTCGACGACGCTTTGGAGTTCGGTCGGTTGGCGATGAAGGGATTTAATAGCGACCACTCCTTATTGTTTCGCGCCGCGTCGATCACAAAATGGAATCCCACCACTGAGATTGACGATAGATCGATCGTCGTCGATGCAGAAGCTCTCGAGTGGCAGCCGGGGACGGAAGTGCAGTGGGCAAGCCCACTCGAGATCCACCCCGCCAAGCACTCGCGCTGATTACAGCAATCTACAAATATTGCCAGTCAAGGTGAAGGAGATGAACTACGTGGTCTTGAGGCATCCGATCGGGGTTATTGACCGTGAGTCGATTCCATGGGAGTTGTTCAACGGGCCGGCTTACGAGGTCGAGACGCTGCCCGCAGAGTCAGACAGCGAAGTTACCGTCGAGCACTGCTTCATCGCGTCGGCGTCGTTCGGCGCCGGTAGCTGCTGTGCGCTGCCCTTCGCTGACATCGCGAGCGCTCGAGCATTCCTCGGAGCTGCGAAACAGACCTCGCTGGTCGATGGAGATGCCTACCTGACCATCTACCGTGCGGCGATCGTATGGGCGGGAATCCCTGGGCTGACGCTGCAGTCAACCGTGCTGCTCGCAGATGCTTGGCTCGACGCTGATGAGCTAGCGTCCCGCGATGAGTGGCGACACTTCGCTAACCCGGCGGCCGCTGCAATCGGTCCTTTTTCGCGTCCGGCGCGGTGAGCACGGCGGATCACGGAGTCGGGAGCGTGGTTTGTAGGAGCACATCGATCGTAGGCCCCGCGACGCGCCATGTTCGGTGGCACTCAGCCGCGGCTGGCAGCAGACGCCACGAGTTTGAGTCGCGGCAGCTCAACCCTCCCGCTCGTAGGCATCCTCCCGACTCTGCGTTTCAGTCGACGCGCTTGACTTCTGTAGGTTCTCGGCAAGTTGGCATCACCCAAGTAGCTGAGTACCAGCTGATCCCGCACCCAAGTTCATACCCCCAAGGTGTAAAGACGAGTGCTACCCTCCGGGGGTACCTGTGGGGACGGCGTCAAGCCTCAGCTAAATCCTCGGGCGGGGTTGCCCATCGCTGTTCTGCTGGGCCGTCCAGGACCGTAGGTTGATCTCGCCGTCCCGACATGAGCCGTCACCTTGTTGCTCGTTCCGCTGTCGCTGGGGCACAGACGCATTCATCGACTCCCTCTCGTATCGAGGAGGGAAAATTACGGAGTAGAACCATGGCCCAGAACAACACCCACCGCGCCTTCGGCCGCGCTGTCACCCCCGTCGGGACCGCTGGCCGCGCTCTGCGGGGCACCGGCGGTGCCGCTGTGCTCGGCACGGTCGTGATCGGCTCCGCATTACTCGCGGGCCCCGCGCAGGCCGCCCCCGCCGTCTCGCCCGCCGCACCGGCCGTTGCTGCGCAGGCTGCCGCACCCGCGGCGCCGGCTCCTGCCCATGCGACGTCTGTACTGGCCGCCGAGAAGCTGCGGTGGGGTTCGCAGGGCTCTGCCGTGGAACAGCTCCAGACCACGCTCAATGAGCATGGTGCCTCGCTGGCCGTCGACGGCAAGTTCGGCAAGCTCACCCATGGGGCCGTGAAGGATTTCCAGGGCACGCACGACCTGAAGGTCGACGGCGTGGTGGGCCCCGAGACGCGCGGTGCACTGAACGGCGGCGGCGCTTCCATCTCGGGCGGCGGGACCTCTGCTCCCGCCCCGACACACTCTGCGACGAACTCGCAGAAGGCAATCGTCGACGCCGCGCGCAGCCAGATCGGTGCCTCGTACTCGTGGGGCTCCTCCAAGCCGGGTGTCAGCTTCGACTGCTCGGGCCTGAGCTCGTACGCATACAAGCAGGCCGGTATCGACCTGCCCCGTACTTCGTCGCAGCAGGTTGCGGCCGGCACCACGATCTCGAAGTCCGAGGCCCAGCCGGGTGACTTGGTCGTGTGGCCCGGCCACCTCGGCATCTACGCCGGCGGCGACACGATCATCGACGCGGGACGCACCCCGGGTGCCGTCACCGAGCGGACCATCTGGGGTTCGCCGACCTTCGTCACCTTCCGCTGACCGCACGCCACAACGCCAGCGCAGCGGGAGCCTCGACCACCGGTCGGGGCTCCCTCTGCGTGCAGAGGCAGCGTCGTCAGCTGATCGAGGCCAGCAGCTCGGTGCAGGTCTGCTCGCAGCGACGGCAAGCCTGGGCGCAGATCTTGCAGTGTTCGTGCATTTCGGCGTGCTTCTCGCACTCCCCGGCGCAGGACTGGCACGCCGCCTGACACGCCTCGAGCAGTGCACGGTTGAGGGCGACGTTCTTACCCGTCTGACGGGAGAGGACCCGGCCGGTCGTCTCGCAGACGTCGGCGCAGTCCTGGTTCCGTCGGACGCACTGGGTCAACTCCGCCACCATTTCCTCGGCCAAGCAGGCGTCCGCGCAGGCGGTGCAGGTCTGGGCGCACTCGAAGCAGGCCTCGATGCATGCGGCGAGCTTCTGCTGGTCGATGGTGCCGAGGCCCTTCGGGTAGGTCTGAAGCATTGAGGCGACGTGATGGTTCATGGTCGTGCTCCTTCTCGTTCCGAACAGACCGCGGATACCGGCCCGCTCTGACGACGGTAGCCGGGGCGTCACCAATGACGGAAGCGAGCAGACCGTTCGTTCGCAGGCAGTGCGGGCCGACTGGTCAGCGCTGTGCTCAAGAAGTCCAAACCTGACCTTGAGGAGACCTTGATCTGAGGGTCGTAGGCTGGCGCAAAATGTCCTCTGACTAGGAGTAATAATGCGTTCTCGTCGCTCTTTCGGCCGTCTCGCGGCCGTCGTCTTCACCGGTGCGATTGTGTTTGCCGGATGCACCGACAACGGGTCTGACGACGGTCAGACGTCCGGTGGGTCCGAAGCATCGGAGGCGTCCGATGGTGGTGGCCACGGGGGCATGGAGCACCCGATGGATGGCGGCCCTGCGCCTGAGGGGATGGTGCCTGCGGAGGATCCCGAGTTCCCAGTCGGCACAGAGGTGACGCTCACGGCGGACCACATGGAGGACATGGAGGGAGCGACAGCGACGATCTCCGGTGCCTTCGACACCACGACCTACTCGGTCAGCTTCACCCCGACCGACGGCGGCGAGCCGGTCACTGACCACAAGTGGGTCGTCCATGAGGAGCTCGAGAACCCGGGCAAGGCACCGCTGGCAGAGGGCACCGAGGTGGTCATCACCGCTGATCACATGGCGGGTATGGAGGGTGCTGAAGCCACCATCGACAGTGCCACCGAGGAGACTGTGTACATGGTCGACTACGAGGCCGACGGGATGATGATGACGAACCACAAGTGGGTCGTCGAGAGCGAGATCGAGCCTGCGTGATGACCACCCCGTCGAGCCCTCGAAGTGCATTCGCCTCCTCCGGGGATGGGCCGCGTCGTCGCACTGTGCGGCTGCCCCGGCGATCGGTCTTGATCGGTGCTGGCTTGTTCCCGCTCGTGGTCGCCGGTTGCGGGACCGGCGGGTCCGAGCCCGCATCCGTCACGAGTGATCAGGAGTTGCTCCAGGAACATGGCTTCGCCGACGCGGACGCGCACGAGATCATCGACAGGCTCGAAGCGCTCCCGGTGGCTGAACGACCGCAGGACCTGATCGCCAGCGTCACCGCGACGTCTCTTCAGCTCCAAGACGATGCAGGGCGAGAGGCCGAGCTGCCCCTTCCCGAGGACCAGTTCTACTTGTCGGTGGCCCCGTTCGTGGAGACCACCCACGAGTGCGCCTTCCACAGCCTGACCACCTGCCGCGGGGAACTGCGCAGCCGCGAGCTCACTGTGAGCGTGGTCGACAGCGGCTCGGGCGACGTCCTTGCGGAGGGCCCTCGCACCACGCATGACAACGGGTTCCTCGGTCTCTGGCTGCCGCGCGGGATCACCGCGGAGCTCACGTGCACCCTCGAGGACTACACAGGGACCGCGTCCATCTCGACCCAGGCGGAGGATGATCTGACCTGTCTGACCAGTCTCCAATTGACGTGAGCAGGCGAAACACCCGGTCCGCCTTCTGGCACTCGGTGGTCGGCCCAGCTGGGCGGAGCGTCACACCAGGCCTGAGTCGTCGGACCACGCTCCGACTGGGCGGGAGCCTGCTCGTCCTCGCCCCCGTCCTTGCGGCGTGCAGCAATTCCTCAGATGTGGCGAGTGAGGCGAACGCCGGGTACGTCTCCGGCGATGGCGTCGTCGTCGAGATCCCCCCAGAGGGACGCGCCGATCCTCTGGCGATCCAGGGAACCACCTACGACGGCGACGACTTCGACTCCACGGCGCTGCGCGGCGCACCCTTGGTGCTCAACATCTGGTACGCCTCGTGTCCACCATGCCGGCTCGAAGCCCCCGCGCTGAAGGCCGTGCATAGCGAATACAACGCCCGGGAGTGGCATTCATGGGCGTGAACACCCGCGACCAAGCGGGGCCGGCCGCCGCGTTCGAAACGACCTTCGGCATCACCTACCCCTCGATCCCCGATCCCGACGGAGTCGTCATCTCTTCCATGGACGGCAGCGTCTCGCCCAACGCCGTCCCCACGACTTTGATCCTGGATGCTGAAGGACGAGTAGCCGCCCGGATCACGGGCGCGGCCAACCAGAGCACCCTCGAGAGCCTCCTGGATACCGTGCTGGCGGAGGCCGCCTGATGGGTGAACTGTTCGCCACCACCGTGCTGAGCGGACCCCTGGCCGCAGCCCTGCTGCTGTCGATCGTGGCTGGTCTGGTCGCGTTTCTGTCTCCGTGCGTGCTTCCTGTGGTCCCCGGCTACCTCGGATACATCACCGGGCTCACAGGACAGAACGCCGGGCCGTGCCGTACCGGCGATCCTGGGGAACGGCCATGGCGCCTGGTCACCGGAGCGGTGCTGTTCGTCGCGGGCTTCACTACGGTGTTCCTGGTCATCGGCGGCTTCGTCGGTGCACTCGGGTCATTGATGATTCAGTACGCAACAGCGATCAATCGGATCTCCGGGGTGCTGGTGATCCTCATGGGCCTGGTGTTTGTGGGAATCTTCCCCCGCCTCTCCGGTGAGAAACGGATCCGGAAGCGCCCCGATGCCGGACTCGCCGGTGCCCCGTTGCTCGGGATCACGTTCGGCTTCTCGTGGACCCCGTGCATCGGGCCGACGTTCGCCGCAGTCGCGGCGCTCAGCCTCGGGGAGGCCTCCGCCAGTCGCGGCGCTCTCCTGGCTTTCGGCTATGCGATCGGGCTCGGGATCCCGTTCATCCTCTTCGCTCTCGTGTTTCGGCGTGCCCTGGGCATCTCCCGAGCGTTGTCCCGGCATCGCCGGACGCTCCAGATCGTCGGTGGCTCCGTGCTCATCGCCATCGGACTCCTGCTGGTCACCGGCGTGTGGGAGCAGTGGATGGCATTGCTGCAGGTGCGGATCGGCACCTTCACCACGATCGTCTGAGAGCTGAGCCCGCCGTACGCGGCCGGCTCAGCGATCAGTGATCGCTCGCGGCAACCGTATGGTGAAGGTGGCGCCCCGTCCTGGGCCCTCACTGGCCGCGGCCACGGTCCCGCCGTGCGCATCGACCAGGGCTCGACTGATCGTCAGGCCGATGCCTGAGCCGGAGTTGTCACGGGTGCGTGAGCTGTCGGCGCGGAAGAACCGTTCGAACAGGCGTGACCGGTCCTCATTGGTGAAGCCTTCGCCGTCGTCCGCTACCGTGATCTCCACCGTGCTGCCGTGGGTGGCTGCCGAGACCGTGACGGTGCCTCCGGGGGAAGTGTGCCGTAGAGCGTTGCTCAGCAGGTTTCCGAGGACTTGGGCGAGGCGGTCCGGGTCCGCGTGGATCGTCACGGAGTGGGGCAGGGCCGTTTCTCGTCGTAGTGCCACGCCCGCTGTCTCGAACCGTTCATCCCATGCCGGGAGTATCGACTCCAGCAGGTCGTCGACGGTGAGGGGGTGCAGCTGTACCGGGAGCTGGCCCTCCTCGGCCCGGGACACTTCACTGATGTCGTCAGCCAGCCGCGAAAGTCGCATGGTCTGGCTGGCGAGGATGGGCATGGCTGCCTCCGGCTCGATGACGCCATCGGCCATGGCCTCGTGATGTGCCGAGAGGGTGGCGATGGGGGTGCGCAGCTCATGGGCGAGGTCGGAGAGCAGTTGGCGTCGGGTCTCCTCGACGGCGTCCAGGCGCGCTGCCATGTCGTTGAGCGTGGCGGCCAGGGAGTCGAGTTCGGTCCCGGCTCCGACGGAGGGCACGCGCGTGGAGTAGTGGCCGCGGGACAGTTCATCGACAGCCGAGGTGAGGCCGTGAAGCGTCTGGCGGAGTCGTCGTGCCAGGTTCCAGGTGACCAGGCCGGCGGCCAGGAGGGAGACCACCAGTCCGACCCCGAGGGCAAGTGCGAGCGCGTCACGGTAGGCGCGTTCGATGTGGACGAGCTCGTCGCTGCCCACCGGGAGATCGGTCTGGAGCAGGTGGTAGTGGAAGACGGCGGGCCCGATGATCACCGTCAGCACCGTGATGGTGAGCGCGCCGGCGAGCAGCACGATGAGCTGGCCGATCATCAGGCGCGAGGCCAAGCTGGTGCTAGGGCGAACCGTTCGCACAGATGTATTCGGTGCGGTCACGAGCTCACCCCTTCCCCATCCGGTATCCGATACCGCGCACCGTGGTGACGAACCGTGCAGATTCAGCCGTCTCGTCGAGTTTTCGTCGGAGGTTGGCGATGTGCACATCGACGAGATGGTCGTCTCCGATCCAGCTGTCGCCCCAGACGGCCTCCATCAGCTGTCTGCGACTGAAGGCCTGGCCAGGACTGAGCGCCAGGGTCATCAAGAGTCCCCTCTCGGTGGGGGTCAGCGGAAGTGGCCGGCTGGCGAGCCGCACCTCCTGGGCAGCTGTGTCGATCTCGAGCTCTCCAAAAGTGCGCACTGTGTCCGAAGACGCCGTCCCGGAATCGGCGCGGGGCCTGCGCAATACGGCCTGGACCCGAGCGACGAGCTCACGCACGCTGAACGGCTTGGTGAGGTAGTCATCCGCCCCCACCGACAGCCCCACCAGGCGGTCCACCTCCTCTGACCGTGCCGTCGTGATCAGCACGTAGCAGTCGGAGAAGGCGCGGATCCTGCGCATCACCTCCAGACCGTCGAGCCCGGGCAGGCCGAGATCGAGGACGATCACGTCCGGTGACAGAGTGCGGGCTGCCTCCACCGCCTCCGGACCGCTCCGCGCGCTCGCAGTCGCGTAGCCGGCCTTCGCGAGATACGCCTGGACCACGTCCGACAGCGCGACCTCGTCCTCGACGACGAGAACCATCGCCGCTGCTCGATCCGCTTCGCTCCTCATGGCTCCAGTCTGGTCTCCGTTCCTGGACACCGCGCGTCTACGGAGGCGCAGACGGACTATCTGGACCAGATCTTGAGGAACTCTCGACGAGAACTTCGCCCGCCCCGGGGGAATCTGATGTGGACCGTGCCGCGTACGTACTCGACCAAGGGAGACCCTCGATGATGCCGACCGATGCGATGTCGTGGCTGATGTGGGCGATGGTCGCCGGTCTCCTCGTTCTCCTCTGGGCCTCGGCACTGCTGCTGGCACGCACCGTGCTGCCCGGGCGCCCCCGACGCGCTCGGGACGAGAACGAGGCGATCGGGGAACTCTCCCTGCGCCTGGCTCGAGGAGAGATCACGGCCGACGAGTCCGAGCAACGGCAACGACTGGTCTTGAACGCATTTCGGCCATGACACCACCCCCTCACTCCAGAAGGACTACACCTGTGAAGACCTTTTCCCGCCGCACCGTGTTCACCGGAGGCCTCGGCGCGGCAGCGCTGACACTCGCGGCATGCGGTAACCGCACCACCCCGACTGAGGCGGGGACCTTCGCACCGCCTCCTGCCCTTACGCCGAAAGCCGGTCAGAACGTCGTCACCCAGACCCTCACCGCGGCACCGACGACGGTGGACCTCGGAGGGAAAACGGTCTCGACCTGGGCATACGGCGAGAGCCTCCCCGGGCCGCTGATCCGCGCCACGGCCGGCGACCTGCTGCACATCACGCTCGAGAACCGCCTTCCCGAGACCTCCACGATCCACTGGCACGGCATCCGACTGCACAACGCAGCCGACGGGGTGCCGGGGATGACGCAGGACGCCGTCGAGCCGGAAGCCTCTTTCACCTACGAGTTCGTCGCCCCCGACCCCGGCACCTACTTCCTCCACTCCCATGTCGGCTTGCAGCTCGACCGCGGGCTCTACGCACCACTGATCATCGATGATCCCGACGAAAACGGTGACTACGACGCGGAATGGATCGTGACCCTCGATGACTGGATCGATGGCACCGGGCAGACCCCAGACGAGGTCCTGGCCGCGCTCACCGGCGCCGGGCCCTCAGATGCCGGCGGCATGGACCACGGCGACATGCCCATGGGCGACGACGGACCCGGCAGCATGGACCACGGCGGCATGCCGATGGGGGGCGAGCCCTGGGGCGACGCGGGTGACGTGGCCTACCCCCACTTCCTCGTCAACGGCCAGGTTCCCGAAGCGCCGGAGATCTTCGAGGCGAAGCCTGGCCAGCGCCTGCGCGTCCGCCTGATCAACGCCTCCGCCGACACCATCTTCGCCCTCGCGCTCGGCGACCACGACCTCTCCGTCACCCACTCGGACGGATTCGCCGTCGAACCCGTCACCGCCAAGGCGCTCTATCTCGGCATGGGTGAACGGTACGACGTGGTGGTCACCGTGAAGGACGGCATGTTCCCTCTGGTGGCCCGTCCTGTCGGGAAGACCAGCGGCGGCCAGGGGCTCGCGGTGCTGAGGACCGGCTCCGGTTCCGTTCCCGCTCCGAACGTCCAGGTCAGAGAGCTCGACGGGGAGGTTCTCATCGGGTCCACCCTGGAACCGGCCGAGACCGCGCGGCTCGAGGACCGCGCCGTCGACACCGAACTGGAGCTTGCGTTCCAAGGCTCGATGCAGCCCTACCGCTGGGCAATCAACGGAAGACCCTACGGGCAGAACACTCCGCTCGGCATCCGCGAAGGACAGCGGGTGCGGATCATCGCGTCCAACCAGACGATGATGACCCATCCCCTGCACATCCACGGCCACACCTTCGCCCTGCCCTCCGGTCTCCGCAAGGACACCGTGCTGCTGGCACCCATGGAATCGGTCGCCCTCGACTTCGATGCGGACAATCCGGGTCGATGGGCGGCACACTGCCACAACGCTTACCACCAGGAAGCCGGCATGATGACAGGGATCGATTACGCATCCTGACGCCGTGCGTTCCGGCCCCCGGCGCCGAAGAAGGCTGACATTGGTGTCGCTCTCCTGGGCCTCGCTCAAGGGTGAGCGGGCCAGCAGGTCGGAGTCAGCGGCTTGGACTCTGGCGCCGACGTGATATCTCGAGTGCCACACCTCCGCACCTGGATCACGCCGATGCTCACAGCGGACTCCAACCCCTCGACCCATACCCCCCAGGGGTATATGGTCAGGCGTATGAACGCTGGCAACCCCACACACCGTCACGCCCACGGAGAACCCGACATGCAGCACCCTCATCCCTCCCACACATCTCCCGGCACCGGCATTGCTGAGCGCGACGCATCCGACGCGAATAGCGACGATGGATCTCACGGCGACCATGAGGACCACTCAGGCCACGAGGGTCACTCAGGACATGGTGGCCATTCCGGTCATGGAGACCACGTCGGGCAGTTCCGGCGGTTGTTCTGGATCAACCTGATCATCGCGGTCCCAGTTGTCGCATTCTCGCCGATGTTCGCGATGCTGCTCGGCTACAGCGTTCCCGATCTTCCCGGCGCGATGTGGATCGCCCCGCTCCTCGGCACCGTCATGTACATCTGGGGCGGCCGCCCGTTCCTCACCGGCGCAGTCTCCGAGATCCGCTCCCGTCAACCCGGAATGATGCTCCTGATCGGGCTCGCGATCACGGTTGCGTTCATCGCCTCCTGGGGAGCCACCCTTGGCCTCCTCGACCACCAGCTGGAATTCTGGTGGGAGCTCGCCCTGCTGATCGTCATCATGCTGCTGGGGCACTGGGTCGAGATGCGATCCCTCGCCCAGACGACCTCCGCGCTCGACTCCCTGGCCGCACTGCTTCCCGACATGGCAGAACGCATCGACGGTGACGAGATCGTGAATGTCTCACCGACTGAGCTGCAACACGGGGATCTGGTCCTGGTGCGCCCGGGGGCGAGCGTCCCGGCCGACGGCACGATCCGCGAAGGCCGCGCCGACGTGGACGAGTCCATGGTCACCGGCGAGTCCCGTCCCGTGACGCGCTCCACCGGAGACTCCGTCGTGGCGGGGACCGTCGCCACGGATTCCAGCCTGCGCATTGAGGTCACCGCCACCGGTGACGACACCGCCCTCGCCGGCATCCAGCGCCTGGTGACCGAGGCGCAGAACTCCACCTCCCGGGCACAGCGCATCGCAGACAAGGCATCGGCCTGGCTGTTCTGGTTCGCTCTCGGCGCTGCCGTGATCACGGCAATCGCCTGGTCACTGCTCGGAATGCCCGATGAGGCAGTGGTCCGCACGGTGACCGTCCTGGTCATCGCCTGCCCCCACGCCCTGGGGCTCGCGATCCCGCTGGTGGTCTCGATCGCGACAGAGCGGGCTGCCCGCGGCGGCGTCCTGGTGAAGGACCGCCTGGCGCTGGAGGCGATGCGCACCGTCGACGCCGTCCTGTTCGACAAGACCGGCACTCTCACCAAGGGCGAGCCCGTCCTCGCTGAGATCATCACCCGCGGCGCGGAGGAGACCGACGTGCTGGCCCTGGCAGCTGCCGCCGAAGCCGAGAGCGAGCATCCGCTCGCCCGCGCCATCATCGCCAAGGCGCAGGCCGAGGGAGTCCGGATCCCGACGGGCTCCGACATCAGCTCTACCCCTGCCTTGGGAGTGAGCGCCCAAGTAGATGGAGACGAGATCCGCGTAGGCGGCCCCCGCCTGCTCGAGGAAACCGGAGCACGCGAGATCGAAGACGCTGAGGCCTGGCGCCAGGAGGGCGCGATCATCCTCCACGTCCTCCGGGACGGCGAGGTGATCGGCGGTCTCAAGCTCCACGACGAAGTGCGCCCCGAATCTCGCGAAGCCATCGATGCCCTGCACAGCCTGGGGGTCGAGGTCGTCATGATCACCGGCGACGCCGAGGCGGTCGCGAACAGCGTCGGCCGTGAGCTCGGCATCGACCGTATCTTCGCCGGGGTACGTCCCGAGGACAAGTCCTCGAAGGTCGCCCAGCTCCAGAAGGAGGGCAAGAAGGTCGCGATGATCGGCGACGGCGTCAACGACGCCCCCGCCCTCGCCCAGGCCGATGTCGGCATCGCCATCGGGGCCGGCACCGACGTCGCGATCGCCTCGGCCGGTGTGGTGCTTGCCAGCTCCGATCCTCGCTCGGTGCTCTCAGTGATCGAGCTCTCCCGCGCCGCCTACCGGAAGATGAAGCAGAACCTCTGGTGGGCAGCCGGCTACAACCTTATCTCCGTGCCGCTCGCCGCCGGAATCCTCGCCCCTATCGGATTCGTGCTGCCCATGTCCGTCGGCGCGATCCTCATGTCCCTGTCCACCGTCGTCGTCGCGATGAACGCCCAGCTCCTGCGACGCCTCGACCTGCACCCGGAAGCAACTGTCGCGGCCCTGCGCGACCGACGCTGATCCCGCTCACAGAACGGAACCTCTCATGATCGTCGTCAACGCAGTACTCCACGATCAAGGCCCACCATGAGCGTCGAGACGACACCGAGAATCGGAACCGGCCATTAATCCCGCAACTCGCGCGATGAAGAAAAGGGGGATGCCCCGATGGCTTTAGAGGTCGAGGATCGGATCCATTGAGCTGATGCTCTTGCACCTCTTTCTCGCGTACGCAATTTCACGCCGCGTTGCCGATCCGAGGTATCCGCTTTCGCTCACCACTCGCACCTCGTCCGACACGTCGATACGGCGTAGATGCAGCTCCCCCAGAGCCTCACGTCGGGCTGGTGTCAGGTCTTCATCGATCGCCTCGGGGGCGAGCACGATCATCCCGAGCGCAGTAAGACGACGCCGCTCCGACTCGAACAGGCTCTGGAAGCGCAGCGAACCGCAGAGGCAGACAACTCTGGGCCGTTCGGCGGCACTCATGCACATACCTCCGTGACTGAGGAGCTGATGTTCGGAATGCTCGCCCGCCCTCCACCAGGACGTGGAGCACTGTGGCCGAGGCATTCTGAATCTGTCCCGACGGCGCTCGCGGAGTGGCGAAGGATCGGTTGCTGTCACCCCTCGTCCCGCACAGCACACACAGCCGCGTTGCTGTCAGCGTTGCTGTCATTGCCCATTTTGGGGCGAGGCCCGCAACCACGAGCATAGTCCTGACCAGGGTGGGCCCGGAGGGGATCGAACCCTCGACCCGCGGATTAAAAGTCCGATGCTCTACCACTGAGCTACAGGCCCCTGCCCGCTGCGCGGACCGGTCCATCCTACCGGCGCGGGGCGCCCTGTCGGGCGCCCTGACCACCCGTCGGCACCGGACACGGCGAGGCCCGCGCAGAGGACGGGAGTCCTCGGCGCGGGCCTCGTGGCACGGCGATGGCCGGCCGGAGGATCACCCCGCCACGGCGGCCTCCTCGCGCTCGTCCTGGTAGTCGCACACGTCCTCGTCGACCCAGACCTCGACGTTCTTGATCTCGGGGAGGTCGGAGGCGAGGAAGATCGGATCCAGGCCCTGGGCGCGCTGGGCGTTGTAGTGCTTCAGCAGCTTCACCGCCGTGGGGGCCAGCAGCGCGATCACCACGAGGTTGATCAGTGCGATGAACACCATCGAGACGCCTGCGATGGTCCAGGCGAGGTCGACCGCGATCACGGAGCCGATCAGCACGAGCGCGACCACGGCGGCGCCGAACGCCATGTGCCAGCCCCGCTTCGAGGTCAGGAAGTGCATGTTCGCCTCGCCGTAGGAGTAGTTGCCCAGCACCGAGGTGAAGGCGAGCAGGAACATGATCAGCGCCAGCACGATCGCGGCCCACGGCCCGAGGGTCGTCGACAGCGACTGCTGGACCATCACCAGGCCCTCCCCGCCGGTGGAGACGTCCGGGAAGGAGACCAGCACGATGAACGCGGTGATCGAGCAGATCAGCAGGGTGTCGAAGTAGACGCCGAGGGTCTGGACGAGGCCCTGCTTGACCGGGTGGCTCACCGAGGCGGTCGCGGCGACGTTGGGGACCGAGCCCATGCCGGCCTCGTTCGAGAGCATGCCGCGCTGGACGCCGTTGACGATCACGGCGCCGAGGCCGCCGCCGATCGCGGCTTGCGGCGAGACGGCCTCGGTGACGATCTGGGTGAGCACGCGGGGCAGCTCGCCCAGGTGCAGGCCGACGATGACGATGCCGATCAGCAGGTAGAGACCGGCCATGATCGGGACCATGTTCTGGGCGACGTTCGCGACGCGGCGCATGCCGCCGAAGATGATCCCGGCGGTGAGCGCCGCGAGCAGGATCCCGAGCACGGGAGCGAGCCACGGCATGCCCTCGGGATCGGCGTAGACGGCGACCGCGCCGGAGACAGCGTCGACGATGGTGTTGGCCTGCAGCGAGGTGAAGGCGAAGGCGAAGCAGAAGATGAACAGCACCGCGAAGAAGGCGCCGAAGCCGCGTGAGCCGAGACCGCGGTGGATGTAGAAGGCGGGTCCGCCCTTGTAGGTGTCGTCGGCGCGGGTCTTCCACAACTGGGCGAGGGTCGACTCGATGAAGCTCGCCGCGCCGGTGAGGATGCACATCACCCACATCCACAGCACCGCGCCGGGGCCGCCGAGGAAGATCGCGCCGGCCACGCCGGAGATGTTGCCGGTCCCCACGCGGGCCGCGGCCGAGACGGAGAAGGCCTGGAAGGCGCTGAGGGACTTCGAGCGCTTCGCGTCGCCGCCGGAGGCCTGGACCTCCTCCTGCACCGGCTTCTGCGCGATCGCGGAGAACATCGCGGGGATCATCCGCAGCTGCACCACGCCGGTGCGGACGCTGAAGTAGAGGCCGAGCACGATGACCACGGGCATCCCTGCCCAGGTCCACAGCCACCCCTCGGCGTTGCCGAGGAACTCGTTGAGCGATTCGAGGGGATTCATGGGCTCGACGGTAGCGGGCGCGGCATGCACCGCCCTCGTGGCCCGGCCGCCCGCGCGGGACGGCAAGTCCTCTGGATACCCGCGCGCGCGAGGAGTGCGTCCCACAGCACGGACATGTGACACACGCCACTGCGCACGGTCGAGGCCCCCGATCCACGCCCCGGCCTGCATGGCAACACCGCAGGTCGCCACACATCGAACGGGGTTGTCGGACAATCCGCCGGACAGACGTCCGATCGTCACGATTGCGTCACGACACACCGAGGAACCCCCTCCCCGGCCCGACCGAGGGGTCCCGAAGCGCGCGCAGCCGGGCTAGCGTGGACGGCGATATGGGCCCGTTGACGACGCACAGCGCAGACCACCATTCATCCACCGAGCAGGCTCCCGACAGCAGCCAGGACCTGCAGATCCGCCCTCCGTCCCTGGCCGACGGCGCCGACATGTGGCGCCTCGCCCGTGACAGCGGCACGCTCGACCTGAACACCTCCTACGCCTACCTCCTGCTGGCCCGCGACTTCGCGGCCAGCTCCCGCCTCGTCCTCCAGGACGGCGAGGCCGTGGGCTTCGTGCTCGGGTACCTCCGGCCCACCGCGCCGGGGACGCTGTTCATCTGGCAGATCGCGGTGGACGCCTCCCAGCGGGGCAAGCAGGTCGCCGGGCGCATGCTCGACGCGCTGCTGGAAGACCTCCCGCAGGTCACGCAGCTGGAGACCACCATCACCGAGGACAACACCGCCTCCCAGAGGCTGTTCGCCTCCTTCGCCCGGCGCCACGGCGCCGAGGAGCGCATCGAGCCGCTGATCACCGAGCAGCACTTCCCGGACGCCGGCCACGGCGCCGAGCTGCTGCACACGATCAGCCCCCTGCACGCCGGGAGCTGAGTCCCCCGCCCGTGCCCCACCGGGCAGGGGCGCCGCCGCGCGCCCTCCTGCCCCCGCACACCACCGCACCCCCCACCCAGGAGATGTCATGACCATGACCGCACCGACCGAGACCACCGCCAAGCCGCAGCCGGCCGAGACGGCCGGCGCCCCGACCGTCGACCCGACGGAGCTCGAGTCCGGCGTCCGCTCCTACTCCCGCGGCTGGCCCGCCGTGTTCACGCACGCCAAGGGCTCGATCCTGACCGCCGAGGACGGCCGCGAGTACATCGACTTCTTCGCCGGCGCCGGCACCCTGAACTACGGCCACAACCACCCCGAGCTGAAGCAGGTCGTGATCGACCACTACCTCGAGGACCGGGTCGTGCACGGCCTGGACATGTTCACCGACGTGCGCCGCGAGTTCCTCCAGACCTTCGACGAGAAGATCCTCCGGCCCCGCGGCCTGGACTACAAGGTCGCCTTCCCCGGCCCGGGCGGCGCGAACGCCGTCGAGGCCGCGCTGAAGCTGGCCCGCAAGGTCACCGGGCGCGAGTCCGTCGTGAGCTTCACCAACGGCTTCCACGGCATGACCCTCGGCGCCCTGTCCGTCACCGGCAACTCGATGAAGCGCGGCGGCGCCGGGATCCCCCTGGTGCACGCCACCCCGATGCCCTTCGACGACTACTTCGGCCAGGTCATCCCCGACTTCATGTACCTCGAGCGGCTGCTCACCGACGGCGGCTCCGGCCTGAACAAGCCCGCCGCCGTGATCGTCGAGACCGTGCAGGGCGAGGGCGGCATCAACGCGGCCCGCGCCGAGTGGCTGCGCGGCCTCGCGGCGCTCTGCAAGGAGCACGAGATCCTCCTGATCGTCGACGACATCCAGATGGGCTGCGGCCGCACCGGCGGCTTCTTCAGCTTCGAGGAGGCGGGGATCGAGCCGGACATGGTCACCCTGTCGAAGTCCATCAGCGGCTACGGCCACCCGCTCGCGCTCACCCTGATCAAGCCCGAGCTGGACATCTGGGAGCCCGGCGAGCACAACGGCACCTTCC
Organism: Brachybacterium sp. EE-P12; assembly: GCF_003711805.1. GTDB lineage: Bacteria > Actinomycetota > Actinomycetes > Actinomycetales > Dermabacteraceae > Brachybacterium. The sequence goes on from NZ_QXCP01000009.1 coordinate 354,968, forward strand.
GCGGCTTCGGCCCGGCCTTCGCCACCGCCACCAAGGCGATCGAGCTGTTCTGGGGCGATGACGAGTTCGAGAAGGCGACCATCGCCAAGGGCGCCTACGTGGAGAGCCGCTTCAACCGCATCGCGGCGAAGCATCCCGAGCACGAGCTGATCGTCAAGGGTCGCGGCCTCGCCCGCGGCCTGCAGATGCCCTCGGGCGAGATCGCCGGCGCCATCGCCGCGCGCGCCTTCGAGGAGGGCCTGCTGGTGGAGACCTCCGGCCCCTCCGACGAGGTCGTCAAGCTCCTGCCGGCGCTGACCATCCCCGAGGAGCTGCTCGAGAAGGGCCTGGACATCATCGAGGCCGCCGTCGACGAGGCGCTCGCGAGCGCCTGACCACATCCTCGTCGGCCCGTCGACAGCCGTCGGCGGGCCGACGCTCTGCGCCGGGACCACCCTGCGCAGCCCCCGACCCTGGACCGACCACCGGAAGGACCCCCATCATGCTCGTCCGCTCGCTCGCCGAGATCGAGGACACCGACGCCGACATCAAGTCGGAGAACTGGCGCTCCAAGCGCATCATCCTGGCGAAGGAGGGTGTCGGCTTCTCCGTCCACGAGACCACCCTCTACGAGGGCACCGAGAGCTACTTCTGGTACGCCAACCACATCGAGGCCGTGTTCATCACCCACGGCGAGGGCGAGATCGAGGACCTCGCCACCGGTGAGGTGCACCAGCTGGCCCCGGGCACGCTGTACCTGCTCAACGACCACGACAAGCACAAGGTGCGCGTGCGCAAGGAGATCCGCTGCGTGTGCGTGTTCAACCCGCCCGTCACCGGGCGCGAGGTGCACGACGAGAACGGCGTGTACCCGCTGATCACCGAGGACGCCTGAGCGCTCTCCTCGCCAGGACGGGCCCGGTCGGAGCGATCGCTCCGGCCGGGCCCGTCCGTCATGGTGCCGTCAGCGCCGACGGTCCAGGCCCTGCGGCTCAGGCTCGGCTGCGCCGCACGAGCAGGATGATCACCCCGATCAGCAGGAGCAGGATGCCGAGCGCCCCGCCGCCGATGGCGAGGAAGATCCCGCCGAGCCCGGCGAAGATCCCGCCGATCGACACGGGCGGACCCACCATCACCGGGGTGCCGGCGCAGTCGATCGTGTAGTCGCCGGCCTGCTCGGCGGTGAAGGAGTCGAAGGAGTCCCACTCCCGCCCTTCGTTGCCGAAGCCGCTGGTCTGGATGGTGCCCTCCCCCACCGCGGGCCCGTCGACCACGCACTCGGGGGCGGGCACGCCCTCCTCGGCGTACAGCTGCACGGTCTCGTCGGCCTCGGCGGCGTAGGTGCCGCTGCCGCTCTCGAAGACCTGGTACTTCGAGGCGCCGCTGGCCACGCCGCCGAAGCCGATCACCGCCACGACGATCCCGATGACGAGGCTGAGCGCGAGCACCACCGCACCGAGGATGATCAGCACCTTCGGCGCCTTCGACGGCTTCGTCGCCGGAGCGGGCGCACCAGGGGGCTGGTTCCAGCCGCCCCCGGGCTGCGAGCCCGGCTGGTTCCAGCCGGCCGGCTGCGGGGCGAGCGGTCCGGAGGGCGAGGAGGGCGGGGGAGGCTGGGTCACGGTGAGCTCCTGGAGCGTTCGCGGACTGGACGCCGACGAGGAGCGATGCCGACCCGCGACGACAGGGACAGGCTAGCGGGTGCCCGCCGCGAGCGGCAGGGCGGGATCGCGTCCATCGCGCCTACACTCGCCTGCATGCCCGCTCCCCTCGTCCTCGCCACCGACGTCGAGACCGAGCTGGTCGAGAAGAAGTCCCGCTTCCTCACCCGCCTGCACCGCGTGAGCGAGGTCGAGCAGGCCGACACCCTGCTGCGCGCGGCCCGCGCCGAGCATCCCGGCGCCCGCCACCACTGCACCGCCCTCGTGCTGGACGAGACGAGCGAGCGCGCCGAGGTCCATCGCAGCAACGACGACGGCGAGCCGGCCGGCACCGCAGGGATGCCGATGCTGCAGTCGCTGCTGAACGCACGGCTGGTGGACGCCTTCGCGATCGTGATCCGCTACTTCGGCGGGGTGAAGCTCGGGGCGGGCGGCCTGGTGCGCGCCTACACCGCGGGCATCGAGCAGGCCGTCGCCGCCGCCTCGCTGCTGCGCCGCAAGGAGCTGCTCGTGGCGCGGATCGAGGTACCGCCGGCGGAGGCAGGCATCGCGGAGAACGCGGTGCGGATCTGGGCCGCGGCCCACGCCGCCGCGGTGGAGCCCACCGAGTACGGTGCCCGGTCCGCGGTCCTCACCGTGCTCGTGGATCCCGCGGATCTCGAGGACCTGCGCGAGGACACGGCCCGCTGGTCCGCAGGTCGGCGCACCGTCCGGGAGGTGGGGCGCCGCACGGCCGATGTGCCGCTGTGAGCCCTGATCCGCCGTGATGGGGTCGCGGCGGATCAGGACGTTGCACCGGGTGGCGCTCAGCCAGCATCCATCCCCGTATACGCGGGTGGATGCTGGCTCAGCGCCAGTTCTCGCACATGCCCGCTCGAACGCCCGTCGTGCGCGGCCCGTCGCTCGTCGGCCTCAGATGTCGTCCTCGCGGGCGGGCCCGCCCTCGTTCTCCCAGTTCTCGAGGCGCTTGACGGTGCGGGGGTTGAACTTCTGACGCACCCCGTGGCCGACCCCCGCCTCGTCGTCGGCGGGGAGGAAGTGGACGCCGTACTCCTCCAGCGCGTGGCGGAGGCTCTGCTTCTGCTCGGCCGTGAGGTCGTGACGGCCGCGCTCGAAGGCGTGGAGCAGCTCGGCGTCGATGCCCGTGCGGTCGGTGAGATCGTCGAGGGAGACCTGGGACAGCGCCCGGCCGGCGCGCGCCAGATCGGCGGTGATCAGCGATTCGAAGGTGTCCATGCCCCAGTCTCGCCCTTCGCCGCGCAGAGCGCCAGGTGGTCGCGGACGCACGGCGGCGCCGCCCCGGAGCATCCGGGACGGCGCCGCGCTGAGAGGGGTGCGCCGGTGCGGCGCGGGGTCAGGCGCGGTTCTTGGTGGCCAGGCCGTAGACGACCATGACGATGATCGCGCCGATCACGGCGAGGAGGATCGTGCCGATGCTCCAGGGGTTGCTCATGATCCCGCCGACGCCGTCACCGCCGAGGAGGCCGCCGATGAAGCCGCCGACGATCGCGCCGACGATGCCGAGGATGATCGTCATGCCCAGGCCCATGGCCTGCTTGCCGGGCATGACGGCGCGGGCGAGGAGGCCGATGATCGCGCCGATGATCAGCCAGGAGATGATCAGTCCGATGAAGCCCATGACGGTGCTCCTTTTCTGAGGGGGAAGGGTGGACGTGCTGGCCCCATTGTGCGCTTCTCCCGCCCGCATGGCGCGGGAATACACAAGAGTGCAGGTCACGACGATGACCGACCGGTTCGTGCGAGGCGATCCCCTCGCTCGGACCGCCCCGGCGAGGTGCTCCACCCAGCCGTGGGACCGCCCCCGCCCGGCACGCATCGGCGCGCATGGGAGAGGCCCGGAGCTGCAGCGCTGTGCAGGTCCGGGCCTCTCGTCAGCCTCGTGCGGGCCGGGTGCGAGCCGTGGGGCTCAGAAGTCCCAGTCGTCGTCCTCGGTCTCGACGGCCTTGCCCATGACGTAGCTCGAGCCGGAGCCGGAGAAGAAGTCGTGGTTCTCGTCCGCGTTCGGGGACAGCGAGGCGAGGATCGCGGGGTTCACCTCGGTCTGGTCCTGCGGGAACAGCGACTCGTAGCCGAGGTTCATCAGCGCCTTGTTCGCGTTGTAGCGCAGGAAGGTCTTGACCTCCTCGGTCCAGCCGACCGGGTCGTAGAGGTCCTCGGTGTACTCCTCCTCGTTCTCGTACAGCTCCATGAGCAGCGAGAAGGTGTAGTCCTTCAGCTCCGCCTGGCGGGCGGCGTCGGACTTCTCCACGGCCTTCTGGAACTTGTAGCCGATGTAGTAGCCGTGCACGGCCTCGTCGCGGATGATCAGGCGGATGATGTCCGCCGTGTTCGTCAGCTCGCCGCGGCTGGAGTAGTGCATCGGCAGGTAGAAGCCGGAGTAGAAGAGGAAGGACTCCAGCAGGGTCGAGGCGACCTTGCGCTTCTCCGCATCGTCGCCCTGGTAGTAGTCCATGACGATGTTCGCCTTCTTCTGGAGCGGCTCGTTGAACTCGCTCCAGCGGAAGGCCTCGTCGATCTGCTTGGTGTTCGCCAGCGTCGAGAAGATCTGGGAGTAGGACTTCGCGTGCACCGACTCCATGAACGCGATGTTGGTGTACACCGCCTCCTCGTGCGGGGTGATCGCGTCGGGGATCAGGGAGACCGCGCCGACGGTGCCCTGCACCGTGTCCAGCAGGGTCAGGCCCGTGAACACGCGCATGACGAGCTGCTGCTCGGACTCGGCCAGGCGGTTCCAGGACTGGACGTCGTTGGACAGCGGCACCTTCTCGGGAAGCCAGAAGTTGCCGGTCAGGCGGTCCCAGACCTCCTGGTCCTTCGGGTCCGGGATCCGGTTCCAGTTGATCGCCTGGACCGTCGTCTTCAGGTGGTCGTTCACCACAGCCTCACTTGCTCCTCAGGGGGTCAGGGGGTCGGCGTCGGATGCCCTCCAGTCTAGGCATCCGCGGCTCGTGAAAGGCCCTCCGGCCCGCCGGTGCCGAGGTGGTTCCGGCCACCGATCGGACGGGCGATCCATGACTTTCGTCGTGGGGCGGTCGGCGCCCGCCGCACTAGCGTGGGCGCGACGACGCCCGCTCCTCCGGAAGGCCCTGCCGTGACCTCCGCTCCCGTCCCCGCCGTCGACATCGCCGCCCCCACGGCGCCTGACCGCTCCCTCGCCCCGGACATCGCCCGGGGCCTGATGCTCGCGCTCATCGCGGTGGCCAACGTCTCCTGGTTCCTGTGGCGCTCGACGGAGTCCGTCGGCGGCACCCCGCACATCCCCGCCGACGGACCGCTGGATGCGATCGCGCAGGCCGTGATGACGGTCGCGGTGGACCACCGGGCGATGCCGCTGTTCGCCTTCCTGTTCGGCTACGGGATGGTGCAGTTCTACCGCTCGCGCATCGATCGCGGCCTGGATCCCGGCGCGGTGCGGACGATGATGCGCCGCCGCCACTGGGCGATGCTGCTGCTCGGTGCGCTGCATGCCGCGCTGCTGTTCTACGGCGACATCCTCGGGGTGTATGCGCTCAGCGCGCTGGTGCTGGTGTGGTGCCTCTTCGGCCGACGCTCCCGGACCCTGCGGATCTGGGCGATCGTGCTCGCTGCGCTGATGGCGCTCTTCGCCCTGTTCAGCATCGTCAGCGGCGTGGCGCTGGCGCTGTTCGTGCCGGCGGAGGTGACCGCCGAGATGGCGAGCGTGGACATGGGCACCGGCTTCGCGCGCCCCCTCGCCTACGACACCCCGTACCTGGTCTCGATGCTGTACCGGCTCGGGCTGTGGAGCGTCACCCTGCCCGCCGCGGCGCTGATGGGCGCCCCGCTGCCGATCCTGCTGGGCTGGCTCGCGGCACGGCGGAGGATCCTCGACGAGCCGTGGCGGCACCGCCGCCTGCTGCGGCGCACGGCGGTGGTCGGCATCGCGATCGGCTGGCTCGGCGGCCTGCCCGAGGCGCTGGCGATCCTCGGGGCGTACGAGCTGCCTGCCGCGGCGCCCTGGATGCTCACGGGCTGGAACACGCTCAGCGGCGTCGCCTGCGGTCTCGGCTATGCGGCCCTGTTCGGGCTGCTCGCGCTGCACCTCGAGGGGAGGGAGCCGGGCGAGGAGGCGCCGCGCCCCGACCCGTCGGCCGACCGGGACCTCTCCCCCGCCGAGCGGGCCTACGGCGCGCCCCGCACGGAGACCGCCCCGGCCCGCACCCGCGAGCCCGGCCGGCTCGAGCGGAGCCTCGCCGCGGTCGGCCAGCGCTCGCTGACCTTCTACCTGTTCCAGTCGCTCCTGCTCGCGCCGCTCATGGCCGCCTGGGGCCTCGGGCTCGGCGGGACCCTGTCGACCGCCCCCGCGCTCGCGATCGCGTTCGGGGTGTGGCTGGTCTCCCTCCCGATCGCGGCGTGGATGGGCTCGCGCGGCCTGCGCGGACCGGCCGAGAAGCTGCTGCGGCGGATGACCTACGGGACGATCGACCCGGCGGGACGGTGAGCGGCACCGCCCGGAGGGCGCGCAGCCCGAGGACGTCTCGTGGCGCACCCTCCGGGGCCCTGCGGGGCCTCGACCCTCAGTCCGCGCGTCGGCTCACCTCGACCCCGCGGTCCCGGCCGTGCCGGCGAGCGCGGTCGGCCGCCGCCTCGAAGCGCTCCGGCCAGTCCGCCACCGCACCGAGCTCGCGGGCGAAGCCGGGGTCGGTGCCGTCGGGGCGGGCGCGCTGGAGCACCAGATGGTCCGCCCCGACCCCGGCCAGCAGGTCGACGACGTCCTCGACCTGCGCCGCGAGCGCCGGGGTGAGGGTCATCCGCAGCTCGTGCGAGATCCCGGAGCCGAGCAGCAGGTGCAGCGACTGCTCCGCCTTCGCGAAGGCGCCGCCGCGGCCCACCAGCGCCGCGTATCCGGCGGGCGCCGCCTTCACGTCGAAGCCGACCCAGTCCACGAGCGGGTCCTCGACCCGTCGGCCCTCCCGGTCCAGGCCCAGCAGGGTGCGCAGCCGGGAGGGATAGGCGCCGCCGGTGTGCAGGCCGACGGCGAAGCCCGCCGCCCGCACCTGCCGGGCCGCGGGGACCAGCGCGTGCTGCGCCGTGGCCTCTCCCCCGCTGAACACCACGCCGTCCAGCAGCCCGTGCCGCCTCGCGCACAGCTCCTCGAGCGCGGCGAAGGGCACCGCCCCCGGCACGGCGGGGTCGAGGATCGCCGTGTTGTGGCAGTAGGCGCACGACCACGGGCATCCCTGGCAGAAGACGGTCGCGGTGAGATGTCCGGGCCAGTCGACCGTGGACAGCGGCACCAGACCTGCGATCTGCAGGTCCGATGCCGCGATCTGGACGGTCCTCACGCCGTCGGCACCGGAGCAGCAGCCGGAGCAGGGGCGGAGGCCGGGGCGCCCACCTGCGCGGCCCGCTCGGTGAAGAAGGTGCGCTCGGCATGCTCGCCCTTCTTGCCGATGTTGAAGGAGGCGACCGGACGGAAGTAGCCCATCACCCGCGTCCACACCTCGCAGGCCTGCCCGCAGCGCTCGCACTCGAGGTGCTCGCCGGAGAGATAGCCGTGGGTGGGGCAGATGGAGAAGGTCGGCGTGACGGTGAGATAGGGCAGGCGGAAGCGGGTCAGCGCCCGCCGCACCAGCTCCCGGCAGGTCGTCGCGGAGCTCATGGCCTCGTTCATGTAGAGGTGCAGCACGGTGCCGCCGGTGTACTTCGTCTGCAGCTCGTCCTGCCGCTCGAGCGCCTCGAAGGGGTCCTCGGTGGCGCCGACGGGGATCTGCGAGGAGTTCGTGTAGTACGGGTTCTGCGCGGTCCCGGCGGTGAGGATCCCGGGGAAGCGGGCGCGGTCCTCCTTCGCGAAGCGGTAGGTGGCGCCCTCGGCCGGGGAGGCCTCGAGGTTGTAGAGATGGCCGGTGGCCTCCTGGAACTCGACCATCCGCGCCCGCACATGGTCCAGGGTCCGCAGGCACATCGCCAGCCCCTCCTCGTCCATGAGGTCGTGGCGGTCGCCGGTGAAGTTGCGGACCATCTCGTTCATGCCGTTCACGCCGAGGGTCGAGAAGTGGTTCTCGAGATGGCCCATGTACCGCTTCGTGTACGGGTAGAGGCCGGCGTCCATCAGCTCCTGCACCGTCGCCCGGCGCCGCTCGAGGGTGTCGCACCCGAGCTCGAGCAGAGCGTCCAGCGCACCCAGCAGCGCCGCCTCGTCCCCTGCGTGCAGGTGGCCCAGCCGCGCCATGTTCACGGTCACCACGCCGATCGAGCCGGTCAGCTCCGCGGAGCCGAACAGGCCGTTGCCGCGCTTGAGCAGCTCGCGCATGTCCAGCTGGAGGCGGCAGCACATCGAGCGGATCATCCCCGGATCCAGGTCCGAGTTCAGGAAGTTCTGGAAGTAGGGCAGGCCGTACTTCGCGGTCATCGCGAACAGCCGCTCGGCGTTGGCGGAGTCCCAGTCGAAGTCCGCGGTGATGTTGTAGGTGGGGATCGGGAAGGTGAAGGCGCGGCCGTCGGCGTCCCCCTCGGTCATCACGTCCAGGTAGGCGCGGTTGATCAGGTCCATCTCGGCCTGCAGCTCGCCGTAGGCGAAGGGCTGGACCTCGCCGCCGACGAGCGGTCGCTGCTCGCGCAGGTCCGCCGGGCAGGTCCAGTCGAAGGTGAGGTTGGTGAAGGGGCACTGCGACCCCCAGCGGCTGGGGACGTTCAGGTTGTGGATCAGCTCCTGCATGTGCTGGCGCACCTGCTCGTAGCTCATGGCGTCCAGGCGCACGAAGGGCGCCATGTACGTGTCGAAGGAGCTGAAGGCCTGGGCCCCGGCCCACTCGTTCTGGAGGGTGCCCAGGAAGTTCACGATCTGGCCGCAGGCGGAGGAGAAGTGCTTCGGCGGGCGCGAGGCGATCGCCCCGGCGACCCCGTTGAAGCCCTCCTCGAGCAGGGCGCGCAGGGACCAGCCCGCGCAGTACCCGGTGAGCATGTCGAGGTCGTGGATGTGCAGGTCGCCCTCGCGGTGGGCGCGCCCGGCCGCCGGGCTGAACACCTCCCCGAGCCAGTGCTCGGCGGTCATCTTCCCGGCGGCGTTGAGGATCATCCCGCCCACCGAGTAGCCCTGGTTGGCGTTGGCGTTCACGCGCCAGTCGGAGCGGTCCACGTACTCGGTGATCGTCGTGACGGGGTCGACGAGAGGGCGGGCGGCGGCGGTGTCGGCCGCGGTGAGGCTGGCCGTACCGGTGGCTGCCGAGGGGGTGGAGGCTGTCGAGGTCATGGCTCTCTCCTGATCTGGGGTGGGGTGGGGAGAGACCCCGGGGCGGATGCCCGGAGCGGTCGCCGATGGCGGCGATGGGCTCACGTTAGGCACGAGACACAACATCTAGTGGCGGCGCCACGCCGTCACCACGACATGTTGGGTCGCAAGGTTCCGTCCGGCGCCCCACATCGGGACCGAGGTCCCGTGATCGGACGCCCCGGAGAGCCGTTCCGGCACCCCTGTTGCCGTACTACGTGTGCCGTAGTACGTTGGGCGGAGCATCCCCCGTCACCCACCGGAAGGAAGGGCACCGGAGTGATCGGAGCCGACGCGATCCGCGGCCACATCGACCTGATCCTGCTCGCGATCCTCGAGACCCGCCCCTCGTACGCCTACGAGATCTCCAGGACCATCACCGACCGCTCCCGCGGGGAATATCTCATCAAGCAGACCACGCTCTACACCGCGCTCAAGCGCCTGCAGTCCCAGGGCCAGCTCGACAGCTACGAGGACGTCTCCGCCACGGGCAAGCCCCGCACCTACTACGAGCTCACCGCCGACGGCCTCGACCAGCTCGAGGCCAAACGCGCCGAATGGCGCAGCACCCGCGAGCTCGTGGACCACTTCGCCACAGGGAAGGACGCCCCGTGAACGTCATCGACTCCTATCTCGACACCCTCTTCTCCCCCTACCCCGACACCGCCCGGCTGCGGGAAGCACGCCGCGAGCTGCGCGCCATGATGGAGGACCAGCAGCAGGGCCTGCTCGCGGACGGGCTCACCGAGTCCCAGGCCGTGGGCCGCGTGATCGCCGAGTTCGGCAGCCTCGAGGAGGTCGCCACGGAGCTCGGGATCGATGCGGAGCTGGGCCGCTCCTCCACCGCCGCGGCGACCTCGACGCCGTCGGCCCCCGTGCTCGGCACGGACCGCGCCCGCGCCTACGTCCAGGCCGTGCGACGCACCCAGTGGCTCCTGGCGTCCGCGGTGCCCCTGTTCGTGCTCTGCGCGGTCCCGCTGCTGCTGCTGATCGCCGCCACACCGGATGCGCAGGGGGACCCGGCGGGCTGGGCGGTCGCGTCCGGGATCGCCGCGGTGCTGGTGCTGGTCACCGCGGGCGTGCTCCTGCTGGTGGCGCGCGACGCCCTCATGAAGGACTTCGCGGACATCGAGGAGGGGGAGTTCACCCTCACCGCCGAGGTGCGGGGGCACGCCCAGCGGGTCGAGCGCGAGCACCGGCGCACCTCCACGCTCAGCGGCGCCGTGGCGATCGGCTTGTGGATCCTGTGCGCCCTGCCCACCCTGCTCTTCGCATTCCTGGTCCGCGCGAACGACCTCACCGTGCTCTACGGCGTCGGCCTGACCCTGGCGATGGTCGCGCTGGGACTCGCCGTCATGATCCGAGGGACCTGGGCGGAGTCGGCGGCGGGGACCCTGCTGCAGGAGAGGGACGAGGACTCGCCGGAGCACAGCAGCAGCCCGGGGATCCGCGCGATCGCCGCGGTCTACTGGCCGGTCGTCGTCGCGGCCTACCTGGCATGGAGCTTCCTCAGCGGCGACTGGCACCTCTCCTGGGTGCTGTGGCCGGTGGCCGGGGTGCTCTACGCGGGCCTGTCCGGGCTCGCCGTCGCCCTGCGCCGGGACGAGGACGACCCCCGCCCGCGCGCCCGTCGGGCCTGAGCCCTGCTCCACCGCTGAGGGCTCCCGTTCCACCGCTGAGGGGTCCCGGCGGCGCAGGCCGTTGCACCAGGTGGCGCTCAGCCAGCATCCATCCCTGCATACGGGGATGGATGCTGGCTCAGCGCCACTCGTCGCACGTGCCCGGGAGCTGCGGCCGCTGATCCTCCCCGGGGACGTCGAACGGCCCGCCCCGAGAACTCTCGGGACGGGCCGATCATGATCCGGGCGGGACCGGTCAGAGCATGCAGCTCACGCAGCCCTCGACCTCGGTGCCCTCGATCGCCATCTGCCGCAGGCGGATGTAGTAGAGGGTCTTGATGCCCTTGCGCCAGGCGTAGATCTGCGCCCGGTTGACGTCGCGCGTGGTGGCGGTGTCCTTGAAGAACAGCGTCAGCGACAGCCCCTGGTCCACGTGCTGGGTGGCCGCGGCGTAGGTGTCGATGATCTTCTCGTAGCCGATCTCGTACGCGTCCTCGTAGTACTCGAGGTTGTCGTTGGTCATGTACGGCGCGGGGTAGTACACCCGGCCGATCTTGCCCTCCTTGCGGATCTCGATCTTGGAGACGATCGGGTGGATCGAGGAGGTGGAGTGGTTGATGTACGAGATCGAGCCGGTGGGCGGCACGGCCTGCAGGTAGGCGTTGTACATCCCGTGCTCGGCGACGTCGGCCTGCAGCTGCTTCCAGTCCTCGACGGTGGGCAGGTGCACCTTCGAGTCGGCGAACAGCTGGCGGACCTTGTCGGTCGCGGGCTCCCACACCTGCTGGGTGTACTTCTCGAAGTACTCGCCGGTGGCGTACTTCGAGTTCTCGAAGTCGTAGAACTTCTCCCCGCGCTCCTTCGCGATCTTCATCGACGCCAGGATGGCGTGATAGGTGACCGCGTAGAAGTACATGTTGGTGAAGTCGATGCCCTCCTGGGAGCCGTAGAACACCCGCTCGCGGGCGAGATAGCCGTGGAGGTTCATCTGGCCGAGGCCGATCGCGTGGGACTTGCGGTTGCCCTCGGCGATCGTGGGCACGGACTCGATGTCCGAGGTGTCCGAGACCGCGCTGAGGCCGCGGATCGCGGTCTCGATGGTGAGGGCGAAGTCCTCGGAGTCCATCGCCTTGGCGATGTTCAGCGAGCCCAGGTTGCAGGAGATGTCCCGACCCAGCTCGTCGTACGTGAGGTCGACGTTCATGGTCGAGGGGGTCGAGACCTGCAGGATCTCCGAGCACAGGTTCGAGTGGGTGACCTTGCCGGCGATGGGGTTCGCGCGGTTCACGGTGTCCTCGAACATGATGTACGGGTAGCCGGACTCGAACTGGATCTCGGCGAGGACCTGGAAGAAGTCGCGGGCCTTGATCTTCTTCTTCGAGATGCGGGGGTTGTCCACCATCTCGTGGTAGACCTCCGAGACGTTGACGTCCGCGAAGGGCTTGCCGTACTCGCGCTCCACGTCGTACGGGGAGAACAGGTACATCGGCTCGTTGTTCTTCGCGAGCTCGAAGGTGATGTCGGGGATGACCACGCCGAGGGAGAGGGTCTTGATGCGGATCTTCTCGTCGGCGTTCTCGCGCTTGGTGTCCAGGAAGCGCAGGATGTCGGGGTGGTGGGCGTTGAGGTACACCGCACCGGCGCCCTGGCGGGCCCCGAGCTGGTTGGCGTAGGAGAAGGAGTCCTCGAGCAGCTTCATCACGGGGATGACGCCGCTGGACTGGTTCTCGATGTGCTTGATCGGCGCGCCGTACTCACGCAGGTTCGAGAGCAGCAGCGCGACGCCGCCGCCGCGCTTGGACAGCTGCAGCGCGGAGTTGATGGAGCGGCCGATGGACTCCATGTTGTCCTCGATGCGCAGCAGGAAGCAGCTCACGAGCTCTCCGCGCTGGGCCTTGCCGGCATTGAGGAAGGTGGGGGTGGCCGGCTGGAAGCGGCCGTCGAGGATCTCGTCGACGAGGTTGCGGGCGAGCTGCTCGTCGCCGCGGGCGAGGGTCAGGGCGACCATCACCACGCGGTCCTCGAAGCGCTCGAGGTACCGCTTGCCGTCGAAGGTCTTCAGCGTGTACGAGGTGTAGTACTTGAACGCGCCGAGGAAGGTGGGGAAGCGGAACTTCTTCGCGAAGGCCTGCTCGGAGAGCGACTCGATGAAGGAGAAGTCGTACTGCTCGAGGATCTCGGGCTCGTAGTACTTGTTCTCGACGAGGTAGTCCATCTTCTCGCGCAGCGAGTGGAAGAACACCGTGTTGGGGTTCACGTGCTGCAGGAAGTACTCCCGCGCGGCCTCGCGGTCCTTGTCGAACTGGATGCTGCCGTCGGGCCCGTACAGGTTCAGCATCGCGTTCAGCGCGTGGTAGTCGAGCCGCCGGTTGTGCTCGACCGGGGGCATCTCGGTCAGTGTCGCCAAAACTCTTCCAATCCGTCATGGACCCGCGTCACGTCGCGCGGAGTACCGAACAGTTCGAACTTGTACATGTGGGGGACCTGGCACTTGGCGGAGATGATGTCCCCGGCCAAGCAGTAGGCCTCCCCGAAGTTGGTGTTCCCCGCACCGATCACGCCGCGGATGTGCTGCCGGTTGCGTTCGTCGTTGAGGAACTTGATGACCTGCTTGGGCACGGCACCGCGGCCGTTGCCCCCGCCGTAGGTCGGGACCAGGAGGACGTAGTCCTCGTCGACGACGAGGGGCTCCTCCTTCGCGTAGAGCGGGATCCGGCGGGCCGGCATGCCGAGCTTCTCGACGAAGCGCTTGGTGTTGCCGGATACCGAGGAGAAGTAGACGAGACGGGTCACGCCGACGCCTCCCCCGCTGCTCAGATCGCGGCGGTGCGGCGCTGCTCGGCGCCGACGCCCGCGAGCGCCTTGATCTTGTCGGGACGGAAGCCGGACCAGTGGTCCTCGCCGGTGATGACGACGGGGGCCTGGACGTAGCCGAGGGACTTCACCTTCGCGAGCGCGTCGGCGTCCTCGGTGATGTCGACGACGTCGTAGGCGACACCCGCCTTGTTCAGCGCGCGCTTGGTCGCATCGCACTGCACGCAGAGGGGCTTCGAGTACACGGTGATGTCCAAGGGAAGGGCCTTTCAGGAGCGTCGCGCCGAAGCGCAGGACGGGGCGTCGAGCAGATGTTCCGGAGGTCCGAGGACCATGCCGCGAGGCTGTGGACTCCTCGGGGGAGTCCGGCGCGCCGCGACATCGACAACACTACACCTAGTGGTGCCCGGGTGAGACGACCACAAGATGTACTGAACTACATCTCTGTCATCCACAATGCGATGTTGACGGCATGTGGATGGACGAGGACTCGCTGGGGACGGAGCCTCCGCGCCCCGTGCGAACACGGCGGGGACGTGCACATCCCGGTGTGGACGGTGGCTGCGGTGCCCGACGCCGGCGGTGGACGACCGACGCGGGAACCGGCCGCGCAGCCCTCGGACGGCGCCTTCGGGTGAGGTGGATCCCGGCGTGTCACGCGACCTCCTCGGCGTGTCGTCGGCGTGTCCCCGCGCTCCTCCCCCGTCGTCCCCCGTCCGTCCCCCGCCCGTCCCCCGGTGCGCGGCCCGGCGCGCGGCTGCAGCGCGGAGCCCGGCGACCGGCCCGGCACGGCGAGAGCCCCCGCCCTCCCCGGGGACGGGGACGACGGGGGCTCTCGAGGCGGCGGCTCAGCGCGCGGAGTCCTCCGCCTCGGGTCCGCCGGCGGGGTCCTGCCCTGCGGCGGGAGCCGACTCGGCGGGGGCGGAGCCCTGCTCGGCGGTCGGGTCCGGCTCGGCCTCGGGCACCGGCTCCGCGGACCACACGTCCACGACCTCCTCGGCGCTCGGGGCGGCAGGCTGCTCGAGGGTCTCCGGCGCGGGCTCGCCCTCGCCGGTCGCCGAGGAGGCCGGTGCGTCGGCCGCGCCCGGCTCAGCCGTGTCCGGCTCGGCCGCACCCGGTTCGGCCGCACCCGGTTCGCCGTCGGCCTGCTCGCCGTCGGCCTGCTCCGCAGTCTCCGCCTCCGACTCCATGCCGGTCTCCGCCGACTCCTGCTCGGGCTCCTTCTCGAGGCTGCGCCCGTCGGCCTCGACGATGGTCGCGAGCACCTCACGCAGCAGCGTCACCTGGCGCTGCGCCTCGGCGGCGCCCGCCACGGGGGCGACCCCCTTCTCGACGAAGGCGTGGAACGCCTCCCACATCAGCTCGGCCGCGCCCTTCGGCGCCCTGGTCGCGGTCTCCTGGACGACGCCGGACTTCTTCTCCCGCAGCGAGAGGGTCGAGCGGGAGTCGCCGTGGGAGGGGGCGGGCAGCTCCAGCCGCATGCGGCGTCGGGCCGAGAGCACCTGCACCGTCTCGGAGTACTCGGGGGCGAAGGGGAGGTAGTGCCACACCAGGCGCACCTGCGCGCCGCTGTCGAGCTCGCCCAGCAGCTCGATCGAGCCGGGGATCACGCCCTTGGGCCAGTGCCGCACCGCGACGAGCTTCGCGATCGGGCCGTAGGCCGCCTCGGTCACCGCCATCTGGTGGGCGACCCCGGTCAGCAGCCCCTTGACGTAGAGGTCGCGGTCGCGCTGGGTGGCGCCGTCCCCGGCCCCCGCCTCGACCGCGGCCTGGAGGGCCTTGCGCCGCTCGGTCCGCTTCTCGGTGGGCAGGTCGTAGGAGGAGGTCGTCACGTGGGCCTGCCCGAACAGCGGCTGGCTCGCGGGCATCAGCACCTCGTGGTCCACCATCCGCAGGTCCTTCACCGCGATGTGCTCGGCCATCCGGGTCACGGAGTCGTCGTACTGCTGGGGGTGGGCCATCATCACCAGGCGCCGTCCCGCGATCCGCTCGAACTCGGTGACCTTCGCGATCTCCTCCGCGGAGTAGCCCAGCGGCGGCTCGACCATCACCGGGATGCCGCGGCGCACCAGGGCGAGCAGGTCGTCCACGTGCAGGCCGTCGGTCGAGAGCAGCACCCCGTCCAGCGCGAGGGTCCGCGCGCGCACGGCCGCCACGAGATCGGCGACCGTCTCGTAGCGCCGCTCCTCAGGGATCCCCCACACGTCCGCGGCCTCGCGGCGCCGACGGGGCGAGTGGTCGACCAGCGCGGCGACGGCGAACCGGTCCCAGCGCCGGCGCAGCACGGGCAGGTGCACGGCCTGCGCCATGGTTCCGGCGCCGATCACGGCGACGTTCAGGATCTTCGGCATCGACAGGCTCCTCGGGGGCTCGGCAGTCGGGGGCGGCTGCTCCGTCGGGCCGACGGGCGCCGGGCCCTCTCCGGCATCGCGCCAGGACCAGGCACGATCGCACGCCTGTTCTACCACACCGGCCCGGAGCTCGAGCTCTCGGTCACCGTCACCCCGGCCTCCGACGCGGCGCTATCGTAGGGCGCTGACCGAACGCCTGAGGAGGACCTGTGGTCGGACGCTTCTACACCGGGGCCCGCGCTGTCGTGCGCGGTCCCGTGGGACTGCTGTGGAACCCGCGGGTCAGCGGGCTGGAGAACGTCCCTCGCGAAGGCGGCTTCGTCATCGCCTCGAACCATCTGGCCAACATCGACAGCTTCATGATCCCCGTGGTGCTGCCGCGCCCGGTCCGCTTCGTGGCCAAGGACTCGCTGTGGACGCAGAAGGGGCCGCACGGGGCGGTGCTGCGCTGGTTCTTCGACGCCGTCGGCGCAGTGCCGGTGGACCGCGAGGCGCTCTCCTCCGGCAAGGGCGCCCTCCAGGCCGGCCTCGAGGTGCTGCGCAGCGGCGAGGGGTTCGCCGTCTACCCCGAGGGGCACCGCTCCAAGGACGGCCTGCTCCATCCGGGCAAGCAGGGAGCCGCCTGGCTCGCGCTCGAGTCCGGCTGCCCCGTGATCCCCGTCGGGGTCAAGGGCACCCAGCACATGTTCTCCTCCCTGATCCCGCGCCGCGGGGAGATGACGATCCGGGTGGGCACCCCGATCCGGATCGAGGAGATCGACCCCACCGCCTCGAAGGGGGTGCGTCGTCGCCTGCTGACCGCGCGGGTCATGGACGAGATCCAGGCGCTGTCCGGTCAGCGCAGGGCCTACGACTCCTCAGCACGGCCCCAGGACCAGTAGGATCACAGCAGGCCGCACGCCGCAGTGGCGGCCGATGCCCGCACCGCATCCCAGCCAGGAGAGCAGATGGCCGTCGTCGTCGGATTCATCCCCACCGAGGTGGGCTTCAAGGCGCTGACCGCGGCTCGCGAGGAGGCCGAGCAGCGCGGCGGCCCGCTCGTGGTGGTCAACGTGCTGCGCGCCGGGGTCGAGGAGGATCCTCGCCACGCCGATGACCAGCAGCTCGAGATCGCCCGCGACCAGCTCCGCCGCGCGACCGTGCGCGTCGCCTTCCGCCAGGAGACCACCGAGGACGACATCGCCGACGTCCTGCTGCAGGTGGTCGAGGAGGAGAAGGCGGAGCTGCTCGTGCTCGGCGTGCGACGCCAGAACGACCTCGCCCGCCACCTGCTCGGCCTGACCGTGCAGAAGCTCCTGCTCTCCTCCCCCAGCGACGTGCTGGTCGTCTGAGCGCGCCACCGCGACGACGACGCCGAGCACGACGGCGTTCCCCGGCACGACGACGGCGGCCCGACCCCTCCTCGGAAGGGGCCGGGCCGCCGTGCTGTGCAGGACCGCTCAGACGGTCGAGCGACGGAGCATCACTCGGAGACGGGGTCCGCGCCGGGGACCTGCTCCGTCTGACCAGCCTTGACCTTGGCCTCGATGGTCTCGCCGACCTCCTGGTCGATGTTCTTCCAGTACTGGAAGGCCTTCGAGAGCACCGGCTCCTCGACGGTCGACAGCGCACCGGTGACCGTGTCGATCAGACGCCCGCGCTCGGCCTCGTCCATGACCTCGCGGATCAGGGTGTGGGCCTGGCCGAAGTCGTCGTCCTCGGCGTGGAGGGAGTAGGCCGAGCGCACCAGCGTGCCGTCGGACTCCCAGCCGTTGTCGACCTTCCCCTGCTCGTCCTGGTAGGCGCGGCCGAAGGAGTTCGGCGCGTAGACCGGCGCGTCGCCGCTGTGGAAGAAGTTCATCGCGCCCTCCTTGTCGTAGGAGTTCGTGGCGATGATCGGACGGTTCACGGGCAGCTGGTTGAAGTTGGTGCCGATCCGGTTGCGGTGCGCATCCGGGTAGGAGAAGACACGGCCCAGCAGCATCTTGTCCGGGGAGACGCCGGTGCCCGGCACCGTGTTCGAGGGGCTGAAGGCGGCCTGCTCGACCTGCGCGAAGTGGTTGACGGGGTTCTGGTTCAGGGTGAACCGGCCCACCGGGATGCGCGGGTAGTCCTTCTTCGACCAGGTCTTGGTGAGGTCGAAGGGGTTGAAGCGGTAGGTCTTCGCGTCCTCGTAGGGCATGACCTGGACCTCGAGCCGCCAGGACGGGAAGTCCCCGTTCTCGATGGACTCGAAGAGGTCGCGGCGGTGGTAGTCCGCATCGGTGCCGGCGAGCTCGTCGGCCTCCTCGTTGGTGAGGAACTCCAGACCCTGCTCGGTGAGGAAGTGGTACTGGACCCAGAACTTCTCGCCGGCCTCGTTCACCCACAGGTACGTGTGGGAGGAGTAGCCGTTCATGTGACGCCAGGTCTTGGGCAGGCCGCGGTCGCCCATGAGGTAGGTGACCTGGTGGGCGCTCTCGGGGGAGTTCGCCCAGAAGTCCCACTGCATGGTGTTGGAGCGCAGGCCGGAATCCGGGGTGCGCTTCTGGGAGTGGATGAAGTCGGGGAACTTCATGGGATCGCGCACGAAGAAGATCGGCGTGTTGTTGCCGACCATGTCGAAGTTCCCCTCCTGGGTGTAGAACTTCAGCGCGAAGCCGCGCACGTCCCGCCAGGTGTCGGGCGAGCCCAGCTCGCCGGCGACGGTGGAGAAACGGGCCAGCAGCGGGGTCTTGACGCCCTTCTGCAGGAAGCCGGCCTTGGTGTACTGCGAGACGTCCTCGGTGACCTCGAACTCGCCGAAGGCGCCGGAGCCCTTCGCATGGGGGCTGCGCTCCGGGACGCGCTCGCGATCGAAGCGGGCGAGCTTCTCGACCAGGGCGACGTCGTGGAGCAGGAGCGGGCCGTCGGCGCCGACGCTCAGCGAGTGCGCATCGGACTCGCGGGGCGCGCCGGACTCGGTGGTCGAGGCGATCGACGAATCGTGATGGGCCGTGGGATCCAGCTGGGTCATGGAGTTCTCCTCGGGATGGTTTTCTGACAGGTCGTGTCTAAACGTTCTGACAGTGGTGGGCGGTCAGGGACCCTGCGCCGGCGGGACCGGCTCAGGGGGTTCGGGGGGTGGTGGCCTCTCGCTCGCGGCACTCGGTGCACAGGCCGCGGTAGACCACGTCGGCCATCTCGATGGAGAAGCCGTGGTCCTCGTGCGGGATGAGGCATGGGGCCGCGCCGACGGCGCAGGGGACGTCCTCGAGACGCCCGCAGCTGCGGCACACCAGATGGTGATGGTTGTCGTGACGGTGCATCTCGTAGCGCATGCTGCGACCGCCGACGGAGACGCGGCGCAGCAGCTCGGCGTCGGAGAGGGCGTTGAGCACGTCGTAGACGGCCTGGCGGGAGACGGTGCCCAGGTGCTCGCGCACGGCCTGGGCGATGGTCTCCGCATCCGAGTGCGGATGTGCCTCGACCGCGGCCAGCGTCGCGAGCCGCGGAGCGGTCACGCGCAGGCCGACTCCGCGCAGGGCGGAGGTGTGGTCGGTGGTCGTCATGGCTCCACTGTAACCACTTATCTGGACAATCTCAAGAAAGCGTCTCGGCCCAGTCGAGCGAGCAGCGCAGCGGACGGACGAGGGGCGCGAACGGGGCGCGGGCACGGCACCAGCCGTCCGGGCTCGACGTGCTCGGGCCTCAGGATGGGCATCCCCGACACGCGACAGGCCCGGCCTCCGAGAGGAGTGCCGGGCCTGACCTGGGGAGCCGCCTGCCGGAATCGAACCGGCGACCTATTCATTACGAGTGAATCGCTCTACCGACTGAGCTAAGGCGGCGTCGCCGCGCATGCGCGGCGGACCGGTTCACTGTACGTGACCTGCCTGGCCAGGCGCAAAGCGCGCAGGCGCGATCCGCGTCACCCTCGGCGGCGCAGCCCTCGTCGCCCCCTCGTCAGCCTCCGCAGCGCAGCCCGTCCTCGGGCACCGTGCCCTCGAGGAGATAGGCGTCGACCTGCTCCTCGATGCAGCCGCCCGAGCGGCCATAGGCGGTGTGCCCCTCGCCCTCGAAGGTCAGCAGCACGCCCTCGTCCAGCTGGGAGGAGAGGTTCTGCGCCCACTCGTACGGCGTCGCGGGATCGCCCGTGGTGCCGATGACGACGATGGGACCGGAGCCCTCGGCGCTGATCGGACCCGGCTCCCGGACGGGATCGACGGGCCACTGGGCGCAGCCGTCCCCGCCGAGCATCGGACCGAAGGTCGGGAACTCCTCGGCCAGGCGGTCGGCCTCCTGCGCGACCCACTCCTCGTCGGCGACGCCGGGATGGTCCAGGCAGTTCACCGCGGAGATCGCGAAGGCGGCGTTGGTGCGATAGGAGCCGTCGGCCCGGCGCTCGGAGGAGAGGTCCGAGATGTACAGCAGATCCGCGCCGTCGCCGCTCATCGCCGAGGCGAGCGCCTGCCGGCCCATCTCCCACTGGGCGTCGTCGTAGAGCAGCACCAGCACTGCGGAGCGGGCCAGCGCCCCGGTCAGGGGACGGTCGGGGTCGCCGGTGTCCAGCGGGGTCTCGTCCACGCTGTCGAAGAAGCTCTGCAGCTGCTGCTTCGCCTCGGGCACCTCGCCGCGGAAGGGGCAGGAGTCCCCCTGCTCGAGGCAGTCGGCGAGGAAGGCCTCGATCGCGTGCTCGAAGCCCTCGGCCTGCCCGGCGGAGAACTCGTTCATCGACATGTCGGGGTCCAGCGCGCCGTCGAGCACGAAGCGGCCCACGCGGTCGGCGTAGAGCTCGGCGTAGCTCGCCCCGAGATAGGTGCCGTAGGAGTAGCCGAGGTAGTCCAGCTCCTCGCTGCCGAGCGCGGCGCGCAGCACGTCCATGTCGCGCGCGGCGGAGTAGGTGTCCACGTAGGGCAGCTCGTCCCCGGAGTTCGCCTCGCAGGCCTCGGCCACGCGGGTGCCCCACTCCTCGGCGAGCTCGCTCGCCTCCTCGGTGCCCGGCTCGCCGGTCGCGGAGAGGTACTCGTCGGTCTCCGCGTCGTCGAGGCACTCGATGCCCGCGGAGCGGTTCACGCCGCGCGGATCGAAGCCCACCAGGTCATAGCCCGCGCGCACCTCGGGCGAGATGAGATAGGGGGCCGATTCGAGGAAGTTCACGCCCGAGCCGCCGGGGCCGCCGGGATTCACCACGAGCGAGCCCCGGGACTCGCCCTCGGCCGCGACCCGCGCCACGGCGATCTCGATGTCGCCGGCGCCCGGGTCGTCCCAGGCCAGCGGCACCGTGAGCGTGCCGCACTCGGCGTCCTCGACCATCAGGTCCTCACAGGTGCCCCAGTCGATCTGCTGGGAGTAGTAGGCCTCGTAGGCCGGGTCCTCGGCGGGGTCGGTCGGCAGGTCCAGCGCCGCGGAGCTCCCTGTCTCCTGGAGCGCCGGGGAGTCGTCCTCGGGTGCGGCGGTCGCGCCGCCCTCGTCGCTCGCTGCGGAGGACCCGCCCTCGGAGGCACCGCCCTGGGGCACGGAGCCCTCGGTGCACCCCGCCAGGAGCATCACCGCCACGGCCGTCGCGGCGGCGAGGCGGGAGAGCGGGCTGCGGGTGCCGGGAAGAGGCGTCATGCGGGGTCCTTGTCCATGGGGGAGCATCCGACGGGCCCGGCCATCCTAGGCGGCATCTCAGCCGATCTCGCGATGCCTCCACCGCTGCGCCCCGAGCACGACGGGCACCGCCACGAGCAGCAGCAGCGGCAGCAGCTCGAAGGCTCCCGCGGACCCGTCGGCCAGCGCGACCGCCGCGGAGGAGAGGTCCACCGCGCGGATCACGTCGGCCAGCGTCTCCGAGCCGAAGGCCGCCGCGAGCGTGCCGGCGGTCCCCACCACGAAGGGCACGCCGATCGCGGCGACCAGGCCCAGCACCGTCGACTGCAGTGCGACGCCCATCGCGAGGGAGAACAGGAAGGTCGCCGTGAGCGTCGCGAGCTGCGTGGTCATCACGCCGTCGATGCTGGAGAGGTCCGCGCCCTCGCCGATCAGCTCCCCTCCGATCCACGTGCTCGCCGCGGCGAGCCCGATCGAGACCGCCACGAGCACCGCGAACACCGTGAGCGCCGCGAGGCACTTCGAGGCGAGCACGCCGAGGCGGCCGGGGCGCTGCAGGAGGGTGGTCTGGATGGAGCGGTCGGACCACTCCCCCGCGGTGATCCACACGGTCAGCACCGGGATGATCAGGCTCAGCGGCAGGGTGAGCACGAAGACCGTCGACTCGAGGTCGGAGGTCGCATCGGGGGTCAGCGCCGGCTGGAGCAGCCCACCGAGCGCGGCGAAGCCGATCACCGCGAGCAGGGACAGGGGCAGCAGGATCGCGGCGCCGCGGGTGTCGAGGGCGGCGCGCAGGTCGATGTCGGGTCGCACGGGGTCTCCTTCAGGCGGTGCGGAGGGCGGGGGCGGGCTCGTCGGCGATCGGCTCCTCCTGCCCGGTCAGGGAGAAGAACACCTCCTCGAGGCCGGCTCCGACGTCCGCGCCGAGGGAGGTGAGCACGAGCTGCTCGCGCAGGGCGAGGCGGCCCATGTCCTCCGGGGCGAGGCTCACGGCGAGCTCGCCGTCCGCGCGCGGCTCGAAGGCGATGCCGTGCGCGTCCAGGGCTCGACGCAGCGCGGTCTCGTCCAGGGCGGCGACCCGGGTGCCGGCGACCGCGGTGAGCTCCTCGAGGGGCCCCTCGCGCACGAGGCGCCCGCCGGAGATCACCACCAGGTGGTCCACGGTCGCCTCGACCTCGCGCAGCTGGTGGCTGGACAGCAGCACGGTGCCGCCCGCGTCGGCGAAGGAGCGCAGCAGCCGGCGCATCCAGCGGATCCCCTCGGGGTCCAGGCCGTTGGCCGGCTCGTCGAGCACGAGCACGCAGGGGTCGCCCATCAGCGCGACGCCGATCCCGAGCCGCTGGCGCATGCCGTAGGAGTAGCCGGAGACCCGCTTCCGCGCGGCGGCGGCGAGACCGACGATCTCCAGCACCTCCTCGGCCCGGGCGGCGGGCATCCCGAGCGTGCGGGCGACCAGGCGCAGGGTCTCGAGCCCGCTGCGGCCGCCGTGCAGCGACCCGGCGTCGAGCATCACGCCGATCGTGCGGGCGGGGCGCTCCAGCTCGCGGTAGCGGCGACCGCCGATCAGCGCCGCGCCCTCGTCGGCCTCGGCGAGGCCGGTGAGGATGCGCAGGGTCGTGGACTTCCCCGCACCGTTGGGGCCCAGGAAGCCGGTGACGGTGCCGGGGCGGCACTCGAAGCTCAGGCCGTCGACGGCCGGACGGGCGCCGTAGCGCTTGGTCAGCGCGCGCAGCTCGAGGGTCGGCGCCGAGGAGGTCGTGGAGGTCATGGGCTCCACGCTCCTCCTCCGTCGGCCGCCGCGACAGCGACCTCGGGCCCGCGCCCGGGCGACCATCGTCGGGCCCCGCCCGTCGGCCGATCGACGATCGTCGCCGACGCCTCCGTCGGCAGGCCCACGGGCTCGGTCGCGCGGCGCACGCCGTTACAGTGACGGGGTGGATCATCCGGGAGCGCCTGCACGTCGCCGCTGGCAGGAGGGCCTGATCGTGGCCGCCGTCGTCGCGGAGGCGGGGACGCAGACGCTCCTCGCCGCCACCGCGCTGGGCCTCTGGCAGGGCGGCCTCGCCCTCCTGCTCGGCCTCGCGCTGCTGGCCCGCCACCGGCACTGGCCGTGGCTGCTGCCGCTGGTGCAGGTGCTCAACGCCGTCTCGGGATCGATCACGGTGCTGGTCATCGCGACCTACACCTTCGCCACCCGCTGCCCGAACCGGCTGCTGACCCTGCTGTTCGCGCTGCTGGCCGCAGGGACCGCGACGCTGACCCCGCTGCTGCTGATGGGCGACGAGCCCGCGGCCGCGATGATGACGATCGCGCTGACCACGCTGCTGGTCGCCGCGGCGACCTCGATCGGGCTGTACACGTCGGTGAGGCGCGCCCTGCTCGCCGAGCTGCGGGAGCGGGCCGAGCAGGCCGAGTCGGGACGGGCCGCGGCGGAGGAGCAGGCGCGCCGCGCCGAGCGCACCCGCATCGCCCGCGAGATGCACGACATCGTCGCGCACAAGATCTCGCTGGTCGCGCTGCAGGCCGGGGCGCTCGAGGTGAACCCCGGGGCGGATCGGGAGCAGGTCCAGCAGTCCGCCGCCCTCATCCGCGGCACCGCCACGACCGCGCTCTCGGAGCTGCGGGAGGTGCTGGGGGTGCTGCGCGGCGACGAGGACCAGGCGCCGCTGGCCCCGCAGCCCACCTGGGACGACGTGCGGCGCCTGGTCACCACCTCGCAGGAGGCGGGGGTGTCGGTGGACCTGTTCGACTTCATCGACGACCCCGTCCCGGACCCCCTGGCCCGCACCGCCTACCGGGTGGTGCAGGAGGGGCTGACCAACATCCACAAGCACGCCATGCACACGCGGGCCCGCGTCGCGCTGATCGGCGAGCCCGGCACCGACCTCGTGATCGAGGTCAGTAATGTGCTCCCCAAGGGGTTCACGACGGATCTGCCGGGGGCCCGGATGGGGCTCTCCGGCATCGAGACGCGCGTGACCCACGCGGGAGGGTCCATCACCTCGGGCCCCACCGACGACGGACGATTCGAAGTGAGGGCGGTGATCCCGTGGCCGACGGCGACGTGAGACGCGTGGGACTGATCGACGACGACTCCCTGGTCCGGGCGGGCCTGGCGATGATCCTGGGCGCCGATCCCGGCATCGAGGTGGTGGGGCAGGGGGCCGACGGCTCCGAGGCCGTGCCGCTCGTGCAGAAGCACCGCCCCGACGTGCTGCTGATGGACGTGCGCATGCCCACCCTCGACGGAATCGCCGCGACCAAGGCGGTCACGGCGCTGCCCAGCCCGCCGAAGATCATCATGCTGACCACCTTCGACATGGACGAGTACGTCTTCCAGGCGCTCGAGGCCGGGGCCAGCGGGTTCCTGCTCAAGGACACCCCGCCCCAGGACCTCGCCCGGGCCGTGCACGTGGTCGCCGGCGGCGAGGCGATGCTCTCCCCCACCGTGACGCGCCGGATGCTCTCCCACTTCTCCGACGCGAACCCCGGCGCCCGGCAGGAGCGCCACCCGGGCCTGGACCAGCTCACCGAGCGGGAGACCGAGGTGCTCGGCGCGGTCGGCGCGGGGCTGTCCAACGCGCAGATCGGGATGCGCCTGTTCATGAGCGAGGCGACGGTGAAGGCGCACGTCTCGAAGATCTTCGCGAAGCTCGACTGCACCAACCGGGTGCAGATCGCGATCATCGCCCACGAGGCCGGGCTGACGGACCTGGACGCGGACCAGGTCTGAGCGGACGGCGCACCGGCGACGGCGCACCGGCGACGGCGGCCCGTCGGCGCGACAGCGCGTCGTTCACCCCCAGCCCAGCTCGTGGAGGCGCTCGTCGCTGATCCCGAAGAGATGGCCCAGCTCGTGCAGCACCGTCACCGCGATCTCCCGCACCAGGTGCTCGCGGGAGCGGGCGTGGCGCTGCAGCGGACCGCGGAAGACGAAGATCCGGTCCGGCTGGCGGAAGCCGTCGAACACCGAGCGCCGATCCAGAGGCACCCCCTCGTACAGGCCCAGCAGCTCCGCGCCGCCCGCCTGCTCGCGCGTCGGCTCCTCCTCGACGAGGATCGCGAGGTTCGCCTCGGCGATCGCGCGCGCGATCTCCTCGGGCAGCGAGTCCAGGGCGTCGTCGACCGCCTCCTCGAACTCCTCGCGGCTGATGCTGATCATGCCGCCATCGAACCACGCCGCCGGGCCGCCCGCGGTGTCGGATAGGACGCATCGCGCCCAACTCGCGGGCGCCCGTGCCGGGCCGGTGGGTATGCTCTGGCACGGGCAGTCACGACTGCTCGGGCCCCCATCGTCTAGTGGCCCAGGACACCGGCCTTTCACGCCGGCGACACGGGTTCGAATCCCGTTGGGGGTACTGCTCCGCCGAGGTGCGAGGCGGCTCACAGCGAAAGTGGTCGTGAGCCCCGGGAACGTCCGGTAGAGTTATCCAGGTCGAAGCGAGCAGCGGAGACACCAAGCAAGGCCCTGTAGCTCAGTTGGTTAGAGTGCCGCCCTGTCACGGCGGAGGTCGCCGGTTCAAGCCCGGTCAGGGTCGCCCCTCCAGAAGGCCCCGGAACATCGTTCCGGGGCCTTCTCGCTGTCCCGGCCCGGCCCGCACCGCCTACGCTCGAGGGATGAGCACCGACCTCCGGAATCATCTGATCCGCCTCGCCTCCCGCCCGCACGGTGAACCGGTCCCGTCGGACTTCCTCCGCGACACCGCACCGGTCCCCTCGCCCGGGCCCGGCCAGGCGCTGCTGCGCACCCGGTACGTCTCCTTGGACCCGTACGTGCGCGGGCGCATGAGCGATGCGAAGTCCTACGCCGCACCGATGGAGGTCGGGGACGTGATCGTCGGCGGCACCGTCGCGGAGGTCGTCGAGTCCGCCTCCGACGCCGTCTCCCCCGGCGACATCGTGCTCGGCTACGGCGGCTGGCAGGAGTACAGCGTCGAGGACGCTTCAGGGCTGCGCGTGCTGGACCCGTCCCGCGCGCCCGTCACCACGGCACTGGGGGTGCTCGGCATGCCAGGCTTCACCGCCTACGCCGGGCTCACCGCGATCGGTCGACCACGTCCCGGGGAGACGCTCGCCGTGGCCGCGGCGACCGGCCCCGTCGGCTCCGCGGTCGCCCAGATCGCGCACCTGAGCGGCGCCCGCACCATCGGTATCGCCGGCGGTGCCCGCAAGGTCGCCCATCTGCAGGAGCTCGGCGTCGACGCGGCGCTCGACCATCGTGCGCCGGACCTCCCCGGCCGTCTCGCCGAGGCCGCACCGGACGGCATCGACGTGTACTTCGAGAACGTCGGCGGAGCGGTGTGGGACGCCGTGCTGCCGCTGCTGAACGAGTTCGCACGGGTGCCCGTGTGCGGGCTGGCCGCGAGCTACAACGCGACCTCCCTGCCCGAGGGGCCGGACCGCAGCGGCGCCCTCCTCGGCCAGGTGCTCGCCAAGAGCCTCACCCTGCGGGGCTTCATCCAGCGCGAGTTCGTGCCGACTCTCTTCGACGACTTCCTGCGCGACATGAGCACCTGGGTCGAGAACGGACAGGTGCGCTACACCGAGGACGTCACGGAGGGGCTGGACCGCGCACCGGAGACCTTCGTGGGCATGCTGCGCGGGGACAACCTCGGCAAGACGCTCATCAGGGTCTCCTGACGAGCGGCGCCGTGGTGTGCCTCTCACCGGGCCCTGCCGGGTGGGAGGCACCCCTCCGCGGCTGTTACGCTTGTCCTCGGTCGCCTGCGCGACCACGGCTCTGTAGCTCAGTTGGTAGAGCGTTCGACTGAAAATCGAAAGGTCACCGGATCGACGCCGGTCGGAGCCACCACCACGAAGCCCCCTGGTCCGCCAGGGGGCTTCGTCGTCGTCTGCGGCACGTCGGCCGAGCTGGATGGTCATGCAGTGGCGGATGGCGTCCCGCTACGGCGATATCGTCGTAGTGGGACGCCATCCGCCGGCAGGTGACCAGGTGCCGACGGAGGCACGGGCTGCAGGCCCGCGCCCCGTAGGCTGGGGCCCGACACCGCCCGGGCACCGACGCCCCGACGCGACGACCACTCAGTGGAGGACGATGATGTCAGCCGAGAACCCCGACCTCGCGATCGCTCAGGCGGCGACGCTCGAGCCCATCACCGCGATCGCCGAACGGGCCGGGGTGCCGGCCGAGGCGCTGGTGCCCTACGGCACCGACAAGGCCAAGGTCGATGTGCGCAGGATGGAGCCGACCGGCCGCACCGGGCGCCTGGTGCTGGTCTCGGCGATGAGTCCGACCCCGGCCGGCGAGGGCAAGTCGACCACGACCGTCGGCCTCGCCGATGCGTTCTCGCTCATGGGCCGGCGCACGATGGTCGCGCTGCGCGAGCCGGCGCTCGGCCCGATCATGGGCATCAAGGGCGGGGCGACCGGCGGCGGGCACGCCCAGGTGGTGCCGATGGAGGACATCAACCTCCACTTCACCGGTGACTTCCATGCCATCCAGATCGCGAACAACACCCTCGCCGCGCTCGTGGACAACCACATCCAGCAGGGCAATGCGCTGGGCATCGATCCGCGCCGCATCCAGTGGAAGCGTGTCGTGGACGTCAACGACCGCGCCCTGCGCAGCATCGTGATCGGGCTGGGCGGGCCCGCGCAGGGCGTCCCGCGCGAGGACGGCTTCGACATCGTCGTCGCCTCCGAGATCATGGCGGTGCTGTGCCTGGCCGCGGACCTCGAGGACCTGCAGGCCCGGATCGACCGGATCGTCGTGGGCTTCAGCTACGACCGCGCTCCGGTGTCGGTCGCGGACCTCGGCGTGGGCGGGGCGATCACTATGCTGCTCAAGGACGCGCTGCTGCCGAACCTCGTGCAGACCCTCGGAGGCACGCCCGCGCTCGTGCACGGCGGCCCCTTCGCGAACATCGCCCACGGCTGCAACTCCCTGGCCGCGACCCGCCTGGCCCTCTCCCTCGCGGACATCACCGTCACCGAGGCCGGCTTCGGCTCCGACCTGGGGGCGGAGAAGTTCCTCGACATCAAGTCCCGCGTGGGCGGCCTCTCCCCCGATGCCGCCGTGGTGGTCGGGACGGTGCGGGCGCTGAAGTTGCACGGCGGCGTCGCCAAGGCGGACCTGGAGATCGAGGACGTCGAAGCCGCGCTGCGCGGCACCGAGAACCTCGCCCGGCACGTCGAGAACCTGCGCAAGTTCGGCATCGAGCCGGTGATCGCGCTGAACCGCTTCCCCTCCGACACCGAGGCGGAGCTCGAGGCGGTGCTCGACTGGGCGCGCGAGCAGGGCTTCCGCGCCGCGCTGTCCGAGGTGTGGGCGAGGGGCGGGGAGGGCGGCCGCGCCGTCGCCGAGCAGGTCCTCGCCGCGATCGAGGAGGACGTCCCGGACTTCCACCACCTCTACGACCCCGAAGCCGGGATCGAGGAGTCCCTGCGCACGCTCGCCCGCGAGGTCTACGGCGCCGACGACGTCGTCTTCGAGGACCGCGCCCCGGCGCAGCTGCGGATGCTGAAGCGCAACGGCTGGGACACGCTGCCGGTGTGCGTGGCGAAGACCCAGTACTCCTTCTCCGACGACCCCGCCGCGCTCGGCGCGCCCACCGGGCACGTGCTGCACGTGCGCGATCTGGTGCCGAAGATCGGGGCGGGCTTCGTCGTGGCCCTGACCGGCGCGATCATGACGATGCCGGGCCTGCCGAAGGAGCCGGCCGCCCTGCGCATGGGCGTCACGGACGCCGGGGAGTCGATCGGGCTGTTCTGAGGCCGGATCCGGGCGACAGGGGCACCCGGGACGCTGCGCGGCTGCGGTCAGCGCCGCTCGTCGCGCTCGGCGACCTGCCCGGCCTCGAGCTCGGTCTCGTCCTCGAGATCGATGTCCAGCACGTCCTCGTCCTCGACGTCGTCGGCGACGTCCTCGGGCTCCACCCAGTTGTGATCGGTGAGCGGGGTGACCGTGTCGACCACGACGTTCTCCGGGAACAACTCGCGGGTCCCCTCGTGCATGCCCTCGTGGTCGTCGCCCTCGTCGTCGACGAAGCCGTCCTCGTCGTCATCGTCGTCCGAGGGGCTCGCCAGCCTCTCGCTGAGCTCGTCGATCGCGTAGTCGCCCCCGCGCACGAATCCGCGCCGGAAGGCGGCGCGTCCCACCATCACGCTCGCCACGGGGACGGTGAGCATCTGCGCGAGCAGCACCAGCAGCAGGAAGCCGGCCAGGCTCCACGACCCGGCCGCGAGCGCGGCCCCGGCGAAGACCAGGATCAGGCCGAGGACCTGCGGCTTCGAGGCCGCATGGATGCGCATGAGCACCCCGTCGAAGCGGTTCAGCCCGACCGCGGAGACGACGCCCAGCACGAGCCCGCCGCCCATCAGCACGGCGGAGACGATCTCGGTCGCGCTCATCGCGCCCCTCCTCCCGGCTCGTCCTCGAACCCGCGCGGGCCCTCGGCCCCGAAGCCCGTCTCGTCCGCCGCCCCGAAGCCCTCCTCGACGCCGTCCACGGCGCCCTCCTCGGTCCGGTCGGGGCCGAGGTCCTCGCCGATGACGTTCTCGGGCTCGTACGGAGCGCCGTCGGCGGCGCCGTGCTCCTCGACGAAGCCGTCCCCGAAGCCGCCGTCCTCCGCGAAGCCGTTCTCGGAGGAGGAATCGGTCTCGAGGTGGATCGCGTCGTGCGGGCCGGTGTCGGTCACGGGCTCGTCGGGATGGCGACGTCGGCCCTGCAGCGGATCCTCCCGGGCGACGAAGCGGGCGAAGGTCACGGTGCCGACGAAGGCGAGGCCGGCGAGGCTCATCATCGCCGGCCCTGCCCAGTTCGCGCCGCTGTGCGCGACGTGCAGGGCCATCCCCATGATCACGAGCGTGACCAGGGAGTCGCTCGCGATCGCGCGGTCCAGGATGGTGGGGCCGATGATCATGCGGACGACGACGGCGAGCGCGGCCAGCGCCAGCACCGCCCCGTAGAGGACCAGGAGGATCTCGAAGGCGCTCATCGCAGACCCGCCTCCTCGAGGATCTCGCGGCGGCCGACCGCCCACAGCAGACGCTCCTCCTGGGCGCGCACGTCGCGGCGCGCCTTCTCGACCGCCTCCGGGGTGCCGGCGTTGAAGGTGTGCAGGAACAGGGTGCCGGTGGCGCGCTGCGCCTCGACCACGACGGAGCCGGGGATCAGCGTGCACAGCACCCCGGTGAAGGTCAGGAAGAAGTCGGAGCGGGAGGCCATCTGCACCGCGATCACGGAGCTGGGCGGCTGCGGTCCGGGCCGCAGCGCGAAGTAGCCCACCTGGACCGCGGAGACGGCGCAGTCGGCGAGGAAGCGCACCACGAACAGGGTGAAGCGCACGGGCCGCAGCGTGAGCTCGTGGCCCGTGGGCGGCATCGGGAACATGACGAACACGAGCACGGCCACGAGCGCGCCGCCGAGGACGTTCTTCAGATCGATCCCGCCCCACAGCAGGCACCAGACCGCGACCGCGGCGAGGATCCACATCAGGGAGCCGCGCAGGTCCTTCAGGCGTCGGCGGATCATCCCCCCACCTCCTGCGCGGCGCCGTCGAGCTGCGTGATGCCGTTGTCGACGCGCTGGCCCTGATCGTCGATCCGGTAGCGCAGGTCCCCGGCCGCCTCGTCGCCGAGCACCGCCCCGACGTACGGGGTGCGCTGCAGGACCGAGTGCGCGGCCTCGTCGGCGTAGGTCATCAGCGGGCCCGCGAACACGGTCAGCGCGAGGGAGAAGGCGATCATGGCGGTGGTCGCGCCGGTCATGACCCGGGGCGTGGGCACGTCGCGGGCGATGATCTCCTCGCTGGGCTCCTGCCAGAAGGCGCGGTTCCAGATCTTCGCGATCGCGTAGAGGGTCAGCAGGCTCGTCAGGACGCTGACCGCGATGAGGATCCAGCCGGAGGTGCGGTCATAGGCGATGCCCGCCTCGATCAGGCCCACCTTCCCGATGAAGCCGGAGAAGGGCGGGATCCCGGCGAGGTTCATCGCCGGGATGAAGAACAGCACCGCGATCAGCGGGGCGAGCTTCTGCAGACCGCCGAGCTTGATGAGATCGGTGGTGCCGCCGCGATGCTCGATCAGGCCGGCGGCGAGGAACAGCGTGGACTGCACGGTGATGTGGTGGGCGACGTAGTAGATCGTCGCGGCCATCCCGAGCTGGGTGACCATGCCGATGCCGAAGAGCATGTACCCCATGTGGGAGACGAGCGTGAAGGACAGCACGCGCTTGAGGTCCGTCTGTGCGACGGCGCCGAGGATCCCGATGAACAGGCTCAGCCCCGCCGCGGCCAGCAGCAGGTTCGAGATCTGCGAGAACGGGAACAGCAGCGTCTCCAGGCGCAGGATCGCGTAGATGCCGACCTTCGTCAGCAGGCCCGCGAACACCGCGGTGACCGGCGCGGGCGCGGTCGGGTAGGAGTCCGGCAGCCAGGCGCTCAGCGGGAAGATCGCGGCCTTGATCGCGAAGGCGACCAGCAGCATCAGCTCGAGGATCATGCGGGTCCCGGGCTCGAGGCCGTCCAGCCGCACCGCCAGCTCGGCCATGTTCACGGTGCCCGCCGCGGCGTACACCGCCGCGATCGCGGACAGGAAGATCACCGAGCTGAGCACCGAGACGATCACGTAGGTGGTCGCGGCGCGCACGCGGCTCGCGGAGCCGCCGAGGGTGAGCAGCACGTAGCTCGAGGCGAGCAGCACCTCGAAGCCGACGTAGAGGTTGAACAGGTCCCCTGCGAGGAACGCCATGGACACGCCGGCGACGAGGGTGAGATAGGTGGGGTGGTAGATCGCCACCGGGGTCCGCTCGACGTTCTCGCTCACGCTCTGGGCGCTCGAGTACACGAGCACGGCGAGGGTGACGAAGCTCGAGACGGTCAGCATCAGAGCCGTGAGCCTGTCCGCGACCAGCACGATCCCCAGCTGCGGGGTCCAGTTGCCGATCTGGAGGACCAGCACTCCGTGCTGGGTGACGTGCCAGGCGAGCAGCAGGGCGATGGTGAAGATCGCGACCAGGGTCACCACGGCCAGGCCCAGCTGCAGCCGCGTGTGGTGGCGCAGCAGCAGGGTGATCGCGGCGCCGAGCAGCGGCAGCATCACGGGCAGCGCGAGGAGGAGCTCCATGCTCAGATGTCCTCCTCGTCGCTCGTGCGGTCGCGGATCTCGTGGCGCAGCGCCGCCGCGTCCCCGCGCCGGTGCTCCCGGCGGCGCCGCATCGCCTCGCGCAGCGAGTCGGCGTCTCCCTCGTCGGCCTCGGTCGCATCCTGCGGGACGTCCTCGGCGCTGGTGAGGTCCGAGCCCAGCGGGTCCTCGTCCTCCCCTGTGCCCAGGCCCTGCGAGTGGGCGATCGCGCCGCGACGCGCCTCCTCGGACAGCGCCTGCGACCAGGGCAGCCGCTCGGCGTCCTCGCTGCGCCGACGGCGACGGCGCAGCACGCGCCGGTCCTCGACGTCGTCGGGGACCTCGTCGTGGCCGAACAGCTGCCACGCGCGGTAGGCCAGAGCCATGCCGAAGGCGGTGATGCCCAGCGAGATCACGATCGCGGTGAGCACCATCGCGAAGGGCAGCGGATCGGTCATCGACTCGGGATCGCCGCTGCCCTCGAAGGGCGGGCTCCCGATCGGTCCGGCAGCGACGATGAACAGCAGGTTCACGCCGTTGCCGGCCAGGACGAAGCCGAGCACGATGCGGCTCAGGGTCCGCTCGAGCACGAGGTAGATGCCGCAGGCGATCAGCACCCCGGCGGTCAGGAGGAGGGCGAGGCTAACGTGCATCGGCGTCGGCCTCCTGCTGCAGATCGATCTGGACGCCGAGGGAGCGCAGGAAGTCCAGGACCACGCCGACCACCACGAGGTAGACGCCGAGGTCGAACAGGAGCGCGGTCGGGAAGTGCAGCTCCCCCAGCAGCGGCACGTCCACCACGGGCGTGACCTGGGAGAAGACGCTGCCGCCGAAGAGCACGGGCAGCACGCCGGAGACCACCGCGAGCGCCATGCCCGCGCCGAGCACGAATCCGGGCTGGACCGGCGCCGCCTCGGAGAGCTCGTAGCGCCCGCCGGCGAGATAGCGCACCGCGAGGGCGAGCCCGGCCACGAGGCCTCCCGCGAACCCGCCGCCGGGCAGGTTGTGCCCGGCCATGAGCAGGTACACCGAGAACATCATCATCATCGGGAAGGCGATGCGGGTGATGACCTCGAGGACCACCATGCGCCGCTCCGGCGCGAGGGTCAGCCCGGCCGAGAGCCACGTGCGCCAGCGGTTGCCGCCGGTGACGTCGTCGGGGCGCGCGTCGAAGTCCAGCGCGTTCTGGGGCAGGTCCGCGTCGGCGCGGCGGCGCCAGATGGAGGTGCGCGTGGAGTCGAGGTCGCGCACGCGGGCGATGGGCCGCTCGCGCCGGGTGACGAAGATCAGGGAGGCGACGCCGGTGGCGACCACGAGCAGCACCGAGATCTCGCCCATCGTGTCCCAGACGCGGGCGTCGACGAGCGTCACGTTGACGACGTTGTGCCCGCCCCCGATCTCGTAGGCCGGCTCGATCAGGCCTTTGCCGAGCGCCTCGCGATAGCGCGCGTCGGCCGCGTAGAGGGTGCCTCCGCACAGCACCAGCGCGGTCGAGATCGCGATCGCCCAGCGGCCCCAGGCGCCGATGCGCAGCGGCCGACGGGAGAAGTGCAGCGGCAGTCGCCGCAGCACCAGCACCAGCACGACCGTCATCGCGGTCTCGACGAGCACCTGGGTGGTGGCGACGTCGGGGGCGCCCGCGACCAGGAAGAGCACGGCGACGCTGTAGCCGGTCACGGTGATGAGGAAGACCGCGCGCAGACGGCGCCGCGAGCGGGCCGCGCCGATCGCCGCGAGCGCCGCGACCGGCAGCACGATCAGCTCGACGGGGTGCTGGAAGAGCACGAGGTTGCTGGGCAGCGGGGACTGGGTCAGCGCGACCGGGGCGACCAGCGCCAGCAGCACCACGAGCATGGTCCCGAGCGTGTAGGGCAGCGAGCCCCGCTGGAACAGGGGGGTGACGACGATGGAGAGCTTGTCGACGGTGCGCAGGATCCGGCGGAACCCGCGCTCGGCGTCCAGCACGTCCAGCATCCGCTCCGACGCCCAGGTCAGCGGCGAGAGTGCCTTCTGCACGAGGGAGACGCGGCGCGGGAGCAGGCACAGCACGATGCCGAGGGTGAGGGTGAGGGCGGAGGCGAGCAGCGGCACGCCCAGGTGCGGGACGACGGCGAGGTGGATCCCCTCCCCCGTCTCCGGCAACGCCGAGGAGTAGGCGCGCAGCACCTCCTCGAGCGGGGAGGTCAGCGCCACCAGGGCGAGGGACGCGACGAGCAGGAGCGCCGGCGGCAGCCAGTACAGCGGGGTGATGCCGACGCCCGCGACCCGCGGCGCGCCCGGAGCGTTGCCGAAGGCGCCGCGCACGAACCGCCACGAGTAGGCGACGGTGAGGATCGAGCCGGCGACCAGCGCGAGCAGCAGCAGACGCTGCCATCCGCCCGCGTACCACAGGGCCGTGTAGATCGACTCCTTGGCGACGAAGCCGTACAGCGGCGGGACCGCGGCCATCGAGGCGGCCGAGAGCGTGCCGATCACCGTCACCACCGGTGCGACCCGCCACACCCCGGACAGCACGCGCAGATCGCGGGTGCCGAACTTCTTGTCGATGATGCCGACGACCATGAACAGAGGCGCCTTGAACAGCGCGTGGGCGATCAGCATGGCCAGGCCCGCCAGGACCGCGTCGTGCGTGGCCAGGCCCGTCACCGCGGTGAGGAAGCCCAGCTGGGAGACGGTGCCGTAGGCGAGCAGGAGCTTGATGTCCGTCTGCCGCAGGGCCCGCCATCCGCCCAGCAGCATCGTGGCGGCGCCCAGCACCGAGAGCACGATCGTGACGACCTCGAGATGGGTGAGGGCGGGGGCGAGGCGGAGGATGAGGTAGACGCCCGCCTTGACCATCGCCGCGGCGTGCAGGTAGGCGGAGACCGGGGTGGGGGCGGCCATCGCGCCGGGCAGCCAGAAGTGGGTGGGCACGAGCGCGGACTTGCTGGTCGCGCCCGCGAGCATCAGCACCATGGCGGTGATCAGGAACGGCCCGGCCTCGGCCCACATCGGGTCCGCGACGATCTCGGACAGGCGCAGGGAGCCGGCCTCCGCGGCGACCATCAGCATCCCCACCAGCATCGCCAGACCGCCGAAGGTCGTGGCGATCAGCGCGTTCAGCGCGGCGCGACGCGAGGCCTGCTTGTCCTGGTAATGCCCCACCAGCAGGTAGGAG
Organism: Brachybacterium sp. EE-P12; assembly: GCF_003711805.1. GTDB lineage: Bacteria > Actinomycetota > Actinomycetes > Actinomycetales > Dermabacteraceae > Brachybacterium. Next base: position 390,412 of record NZ_QXCP01000009.1, read on the forward strand.
AAGATCGTGGTGAGCTCCCAGAAGGTGTAGATCACCATGACGTCGTCGGAGAGCACCAGGCCCACCATCGCGCCCGCGAAGGCGGTCAGGATCCCGGCGAAGCGGCCGAGCCCCGGCTCGGTGTCCTTGAAGTAGCGGGCGCAGTACAGCAGCACCATCGCACCGATGCCCGTCGCGATGACGGCGAGCACCCAGCTGAGGGTGTCCAGGTGGAACGCCAGATCGATGCCGAAGGCGGGGATCCAGGGCACGGAGACGTCGACGGGGGCGTCGCCGAGGGTGCGCGGGTCGAAGGTCGCCAGCCACACCGCGGAGGCTCCGGGCACGAGGGCGAGGGGGTAGAAGGCGCTGCGTCCGATCCAGCGGACGAGAAAAGGGGCCACGAGCGCCGCCACGAGGTGGGCGAGCAGCATCGTGATCACGGATTCTCCATCCGGAGGCGGGAAAAGGGCCGGGACCATCCTACGGGACGGCGGGATCGCGTTCCTGGGCCCGCGCTGATCCGGAGGCGGATCCGGGAGCCGGATCGCGGGCCAGGTCGAGGGCCGGACCACGAGCCGGATCCTCAGCCCCGTGCCGGGGCCGGACCCGCAGGTCGGATCCGTAGAGTGTGCCCCATGACCTCGCCCCGTCGGCATCGTCCCCCGGTCGTCCCCTTCGCGCTGTGGGACGGCGGCATGTCCGCCTTCAGCTCCGTCATCCTCACCTTCGTCTTCGCCACCTATGTGGCCAGCGCCGTCGCCTCCGAGGGCGCCGTGGGCGAGGAGGCGGTCCGCGCCGCACAGTCCCACGGCTCGCAGGTGCTGACCACCTGGCAGTCGATCGGCGCGGTCGCCGTGGCGCTGCTCGCCCCGCTGCTGGGGAACCTCGCCGACGCGGGCGGCGCGCGCAACGCGCTGCTGCGGATCACGACCCTCGCGACCGTGGTGACGATCGCGCTGATGCCGCTGGTCGCCCTCGACGCGGACTACCTGACCCTCGGGGCGGTGCTGATCGCGCTCGCTGTGGTGTTCAGCGAGCTCGCCGGGGTGTTCGTGAACTCGGTGCTGCCGGAGATCTCCACGCCCGCGAACCGGGGACGGGTCTCGGGCACGGCCTGGGCAGTGGGCTACTGGGGCTCGATCGTGTGCCTGGGGCTCGTGCTGGTGCTCTTCGTCATGCCCGGAACGGGGCTGCTGGGGATCACGGACGAGGACGGCTGGAACTACCGGGCGATCCCCCTGTTCGTGGCGCTGTGGATCCTCGCCGGGACGCTCCCGCTCATGCTGCGCACCCCGCGGCATCCCGCCGGTGCCCCCGGCGAGCGGTGGACCCCCTGGCAGGGCTACGCCTCGATCGTGCGCCGCGTGATCCGGGCGGTGAAGGAGGAGCCGGTGATGCTGCAGTACCTCGTCGCCTCCGCGATCTACCGCGACGGGCTCGGGGCGGTGTTCTCGATCGCGGGCGTTCTCGCGGCGAACGCCTACGGCTTCTCGACGGTGGAGATCATCGTCTTCGGCATCGCCGCGAACCTCGTCGCGGGCTTCGGGGTGTTCCTCGGCGGGCGGGTCGACGACCGGGTCGGCCCCCGCCCCGTGATCATCGCCGGCTGCGTGGGGATCATCGTGCTGGGCCTGGTGGTGCTGGCCCTCGACGCGACCGCGGTGTTCTGGGTCGCGGGCCTGGCGATCTGCCTGTTCGTCGGCCCCGTGCAGTCCGCCTCGCGGAACCTGCTGACCCGGCTGTCGCTGCCGGGCCGCGAGACGGAGAACTTCGGGCTGTACGCGACGACGGGCCGGGCACTGGGCTTCCTCGGCACCGCAGCCTTCGCCGCAGCGGTCGCGATCTCCGGCGAGACCCGCACCGGCATCCTCGGCATCGTGCTGGTGATGGTGCTGGGCCTGGCGGCCTTCCTGCCGATCCGGCTCGGCGCCGCCGGCCGCGCGGCGAGCGCACCGGCCGGCCGACGGCGGGTCGCTCCGTGACGGAGCTGGTCAGGTGACGGCGGCCCGCCTGTGCCCGCGCCGCCTGTGCCGGTTCGCCTGTGCCGGTTCGCCTGTGCCGGTTCGCCGCACGGCATGGTCGACTGCTGGCGGATGGCGTCCCTCTGTGCCACATGTGGCATAGAGGGACGCCCAGCGCCACCACCTGACCATGACCCGGGCCGGGCACGGGCGAGAAGGGGCCGGGCCGGCGCGGACCAGCCGGGGTGAGCAGGGCTCAGGCCAGGTCGGCGGGGTCCACGAGCAGGCCCTCGAGGTCGGTGACGTAGCCCCCGACGCTCTCGGCGATCAGCCCGGCGATCAGCCCGATCCTCCGATATGCGTCCTGCCAGCGCTCGACGGTGGCCGCGTCGGGCGTCTCGATCGCATCCTCCTCCTCGTCGGCGGTGACGTGCACGAGCTGGTAGTCCACGGCGTCCTCGAGCCAGTCCAGGGCGGTGAGCGCCGCCGGACGGGAGCTGCGCCCCACCCGCACCTCGATCACGTCGCCGCCCGCCAGCGGGGCGGTGAGCCCGTAGCCGGCACGAGGGGCGTCCTCGGGGACCCGGTCGAGCTCGGCCTCGGGCTCGAGCGGGGCGATCAGCTGCGCGAGGGACTCCGGGGCGAGGGCGTGAGGGCTCGTGACCGTCAGGTCCCGCACGTGATACGGATGCGGCTCGAGACGGACGTGGCCGTCGGTGACGACCGCGCCGTAGAGGCGCCGGGCGAGGGACCAGGCGAGGTCCAGGCTGTCGCGCTCGACGCCGAAGGGCATCCCCTCGGGGAAGGCGCGGGCATAGCCGTGGGAGTCGCCCATCCCTTCCGGGGCGGGGTCCTCGCGCACCTGCGGCGTCTCGAGCGTCCAGCGGCCGACGCCCCGCGGCGTGCGGTCGGGGACGAGCCGGACGTCCTCGCCGAGCTCGATCACCCCCTCCTCGTGCTCCCGTGCCTCCGGGCGGACGTTGCGGATCATCGTGAGCACCTCCGCGGGATCGGTGTCCCGGGGCAGCTGGAGTCGATGGCTGGTGCGGACCGGCTCGGTCACTGCTGCTCCTCCTGGAGGGGGATCCGGGTGCGGTGGAAGTTCTGCGCGGAGCGGGAGGGCGTGGGGCCGCGCTGGCCGAGATAGCGGTTGAGGTTCCCGGCGCTGCCGTAGGGCCGCTCGGACGGGCTCGAGAGGCGGAAGAAGCACAGCTGGCCGATCTTCATCCCGGGCCACAGCGCGACGGGGAGGGTGGCCATGTTCGACAGCTCCAGCGTGATGTGCCCCTCGAATCCGGGATCGATGAACCCGGCCGTCGAATGGGTCAGCAGGCCCAGCCGTCCCAGCGAGCTCTTGCCCTCGAGGCGGGCGGCGATGTCGCCTGGCAGGGCGATCTGCTCGTAGGTCGAGGCGAGCACGAACTCCCCCGGGTGCAGCATGTACGCCTCGTCGGGGTCCACGGCGACCTCGCGCGTGAGGTCCGCCTGCTCGATCGAGGGATCGATGAGGGCGTGCTTGTGGTTGTCGAAGAGGCGGAAGAAGCGGTCGATCCGCACGTCCACCGAGGCGGGCTGGATCATCGTCTCGTCGGAGGGGGTCAGCCGCACCCGCTCGGCCTCGATCTCGGCCCGGATGTCACGATCGCTCAGCAGCACGGCGAACAGACTAGCCCCCGACCGGCGCCGCGGGGGAGCCCGTCCCGATTCCTCCGGTTCGCGGAGCACGCCGGGAAGGGGGTATGCTGTGACCCGTTCGCTCGGACGGCGGGGCCTCCGCACCGGCCGGGCAGCTCTTCGCGGGTGTAGTTCAATGGTAGAACTTCAGCTTCCCAAGCTGACAGCGCGGGTTCGATTCCCGTCACCCGCTCTCGTGGCCGGAGCCGCGACCTCCCGCACCGGAGGTCGCGGCTCCATCGCTCTCAGCCCCCGGATCCGGCATCGGGGAGCTCCCCGACCGCCTCGCTCCAGGCCCCGTGATCCCTCCGGACGCCCCTGTTCCGGCCCAGGATTCTGTCGGACGCCCCGGCCGGTGTAAGAATGCGGCATGCCCAAGATCATCGGAGGGTCGCTCGAGGAGCACCGGGAACGCACGCGGGAGAAGATCTTCGCCGCGCTGGCCGAGCTGCTCGAGACCCAGGAGTTCGAGACCGTCACGTTCTCGCGGATCGCGAGCGCGGCGGGAGTGGGCCGCACCGCGATGTACAACCACTTCCCCGATCGCGAGACCCTCCTGATCGAGTACGCGATCCACGAGACGACCGACTACATCGCCCAGCTGCGCGCCGGGGTCAGCGACTCCGCGACCCCGTGCGAGGCCGTCGTCGCCTATGTGCGCACCCAGCTGGACCTCAACGTGTCCTTCCACGTCCCGCAGGCCGCCGGTCGCGCCTCGCTCACCCCGGACGCCGCGGCACGGATGCGCGAGCACGTGGTCCTGATCGAGGAGGTGCTCAGCACCATCGTGGAGCAGGGGATCGAGTCCGGCGACTTCGCCGCGGACCTCGACGTGGTCGCGACGGTCCGCATCATCAACGGCCTGCTCGTCGGCTCCTCCGCGAAGCGCTACTCGCGCTCGGCGCTCGAGCGCTTCGTGCTCCGGGGCCTCGGCGCGGAGGTCTGAGGGCCGCCCCGGGCCCCGCGCCTCAGCCCCGGCGCTTCCTGCGCGTCGGGGACTCCTCCTCGACCTCCCAGTCCATCGCGTCGAGGGTCTCCTCCTCGGCGCGGGAGAAGAGCGGGCGGGAGAGCTCCTCGTGCTCGTCCTCGAGGTCGACCTCGGGAGCAGTGGCGGTGATCACCCAGCAGGTCAGCGCGATGATGATCGCGAGCACGGCGATGCCCCAGCGCAGGAACGCGTTCGTGCCGTCGGTGCTCATGCCCACCACGGCGCTCACCCCGAGCGCGGAGAGCAGGGACACGACCAGCGACAGCGGCAGCGCGACCGCACCGATCACCGAACGCAGCACGGAGGTGAGCACCGCACCGCCGAGCGCCCCGGAATGGCCCCAGGAGCCGGGCCCGCCGTAGCGACCGGAGCCGATCACGGCGGCGGCGCCGGCGAGGGTGGAGGAGGCGCCGAGGGTCCACAGCCCGAGCCCCGCCGCGGTGAGCACGACGCCGACGACGAGGCCGGCCAGCGCGGCCGGGCCCAGGCCGAAGCCGGCCACGACCGGGGCGAGCACCGCGACGACGAGAGGGGTCACCGCCGCCCGGCGCACCATCTCGGGCAGCTCCGGCAGCTCCGTCCCGTCGCGCCCCTCCAGCATCGCCGCGCGCGTGCCGACGACGGCGTTCGCGCCGAGACGCCGCGCGGCGTCCAGCAGCGAGGCGGTGATCAGCAGCACGGTCAGCACGCCGATCCCGACGCCGCCGAGCACGGTGAGGGAGGCAGGGGTCGCGCCGTGCAGGGCCCGGTCCTCCCACACGGTCGCGGCGCGCGGCGCGAGCTGCAGCGCGGAGACGACGGGGCCGAGGGCGCCGAGGCCGATGAGCACCGCGGCCAGCAGCAGCGCGCCGAGCGTGCCGGTCGCGAGCCCGGCGGCGGCGCGGCGCGGCCCCGGCTCCGTCCCGGGCCGGTCCAGCAGCGTCGAGGCGAGCAGGGAGCCGGAGTGGCCGGCGACGACGATCAGCGCGCCGAGGCCCGCATGGGCGGCGAGGGCGAGGGCGAGCGAGGGCACGCCCGCGGCGAGCACCGAGAGGACCGCCGCGATCAGCACCACGAGCGCGAGGGCCCCCGCGGCGGTCAGCGCGGTCGCGCCGAGGCCCGCGGTGATCCCGAGCGCCCCGCCGGTGCGGGAGGTGCGGGCGGTGCGCAGCACGGAGCCGCCGAGCCGGTTCCCGGTCCCGCCCAGCAGCAGCACGGTCGCGAGCGCGGCGAGCGCCCCGAGGCCGAGCGCGACGGCGACCACCACGTTCGGGGTGATGCCGTACAGGGCCAGCATGTCCAGGAAGGAGGAGGCGTACTGGGAGTCGTCGGTCTGGGAGATGAACTGGCTGAGGTCCCCGCCGAGCTCCTCGATCTGCGGCTCGAGCTCCTCGCGGGGCGTGTCGGTGCCGCCGGTGATCGCGGGGTCGGTGAAGTTCTCCATCCCGACGTCCTCGAAGCGGAGGTCCTTGTACTGCGAGGGGAGCCACAGCGCGGCCGCGGCGACGGCCCCGGCGGTGCCGAGGACGGACGGGATCAGCCCGCCCAGCCGCAGCGCCCCGCGCTCGTGGCCCGCGCGGCCGGTGTGCGGGACGACGGCGCTCGCTCCGGCGGCGAGCATCGCCACGCCGAGCGCGAGCAGCACCACCACGAAGCCCTCCGCGGCGAGCACCGGCACGCCCAGCAGCACGCCGAGGGCCGCGCCGGCGGTCGCGACGGCCACGAGGTCGGCGCTGGTCGCCCCGCCGCGCCGCACCATCCGGGCGCTGCGCAGGTGGGGGCCGCCGAGGTTGTCCTCGTCGTCGGGCTCGAGCTCGTGCTCGTCGGTGCCGACGAGCACCGCCGCAGCGACCGCTCCCGCCTCGACGGGGGCGGCGCTGGCTCGCACGGCGAGCGCGGAGATCGCGGCCCCCGCGGCGAGGGCGACGAGCGCCGGACCGGCCGTGGTCTGCAGGAACCAGATGACGATCACGACGGGCAGCACGGCCAGGGCGAGCGCCCCGGCGACGGTCAGCGCGCCGAGGCGGGAGACCATCGCGCCGCGCCGCTCGGGCTCGACGCCGAGCGCGGCGAGCTGGATCGCGAGCCCGCGCCAGGCCGCGAGCGGGCCGAGCGCGAGCCCCACCAGCAGCAGGGCCGAGCGCAGGATCCGGTCGTCGGTCGCGCCGGGGGCGAGATAGACCAGCACGGCCAGCGGCAGCCCCACCCACAGCAGGATCGAGGCGGAGGAGAGCAGGGGCGCGCCGAGCCGTCGGCCCAGCGCCGCGTCGACCTCGGCGGTGTCCTCGTCGCGCCGCAGCCGGGTGGGGACGACCGCCCCGACGACGAGCGCGGCCACGGCCAGCAGGCCGAGGACGAGCAGGCTGACGGCGAGGTCGTCGCCGAGGGGGAATTGCGTGATCAGGTCCACGGGTCGGCTTCAGCTTCCGTCGGCGGCGGGGGTCAGGCGAGGAGGGAGAGGTCCAGGTGGTCGGGGCCGCCCTCGACGACCCGGAGCGGGACCCCCCAGTCCTGCTGGTGCATGTGGCAGGCGGGGAACTCCACGGCAGGGTCCGCGTCGCAGGAGGCGGCGCGGGCGCTGACGTGCAGCACGCCCTCGGTGTACGCGGGGTCGAGGGTGACCGTGCGCTCGAGCGCCGTGTCGACCCCTCCCCCGCCGGTGAGCATCGAGGTGGGGGTGGTGGCGATGGTGACCTGGGTGGAGGGGCCGAGGGAGTCGTCGAGCTTGTGCCCGGGCGGCGGGGTGAACAGCACCCGCACGGCGAGCGGTCCGGGACCGACCTCGACGGCGGGGCGCTCGGAGCGCTGCGCGCCCTCGTCGATCACGCGCTCGGCCGCCTTCGCGACCGGCACCCAGGTGATGCGGTGGGAGCCGGACTCCACGACGATCAGCTGGCCGATCCCGTCCACGGGCGGGCCGACGATCGCGTCCGAGGGCTCGCGCAGGTCGGTCGCGACGGTGACGACATCGCCCGTCTCCTCGTCCAGGAGCCGGATCGCGCCGTTGTAGGTGTCGGCGATCGCGACCCGGCCGTCGGGCAGGGCGGTCACGCCGAGCGGGTGCTGGAGGCGGGCGCGGTCCAGCGGCCCGTCCACGTGCCCGAAGTCGAACAGGCCCTTGCCCACCAGGGTGCTGACCTGCATCGTCTGCGGGTCCAGGAGCCGCACCGCGGAGGACTCGGAGTCGGCGACGACGATCCGCCCGTCGGGCATCTCGTCCAGGCCGGAGGGCTGCGCCCACCAGGAGGTGACGGCCGGCCCGTCGACCAGGCCCTCCTGGGTGGTGCCCGCGAGGACGAGCAGCGCGCCGGTGGCGGGGTCGAAGGTCCACAGCTGGTGGATGCCGGCCATCGCGATCACGGCCCGGTTCAGGGCGTGCGACCAGGTGAGGTCCCATGGCGTGGACAGCGAGAAGGAGCGGGCGTCGCCCTCGCCGCGCGGGAGCGGCTCGCCCTGCATCCACTGCTCGCCGGTGCCGGCGACGGTGATGACCTCGGTCGCGCTGCGGGAGCGGAACAGGCGGTCCTGGCCCACGCGCACGCCGCGCAGGCGGTGGCCGGCGGTGTCCGCGACCAGCAGGTCGTAGCCGACCTCGTCGGCGATCTCGGCGGGCAGGGCGAGGACCCCGTTGGGCTCGGCGAAGCGGGCGACGGTCTCGTCGCCGTCGGTGTGGCCGCGCTCCCCCGTCCCGATGATCGCGTCGACGGTCGCGCCGTCGGCCTGGAAGACGACCAGGCGGTGCTGGCCGGCGTCGGAGACGACGAGGCGGCCGTCGGGCAGGACGGCGAGCTTCGAGGGGAAGCGGAGGGTCTGCTCGGGACGGTCGGCGAGGACGGTCGGGGCGGGGCCGCGGCGCAGGGACCCGTCGGCCTCCCCCTCGGCGACGAGCTCGGCGACCAGGCGGTCGAGGTTCGCGGCGTGCCCCTCGCCGGAGAGGTTCCCGGCGATGCGGCCGTGGGTGTCCAGGACCATCAGGGTGGGCCAGGCGCGGGCGCCGTAGGCGCTCCAGGTCTCGAGCTCGGGGTCGTCGATGACGGGATGGGAGACCTCGTAGCGCTCGATGTTGGCCTTCAGCGCCTCGGGGTCCTTCTCGAACTCGAACTTCGGCGAGTGCACGCCGACGACGACGAGCTCATCGGCCCACTTCTCCTCGAGCGGCCGCAGCTCGTCGAGGACGTGCAGGCAGTTCACGCAGCAGAAGGTCCAGAAGTCCAGCAGCACGATCTTGCCGCGCAGCGCCTCGAGATCCAGTTCCGCGCCGCCGGTGTTGAGCCAGCCCCGGCCGCGCAGCGGCGAGCCGTGAGCGCGGGAGGTCAGGGGCGCAGAAGGGTCCGACGGTGTGGTCATGGGGTCCAGTGAACACCGGATCGGCGCCCCGGGGCCAACTCAGGTGACATGCGCGGACTTCCGCCGCCGCTCACCAGGTCGCGATCCAGGCGGCGAGGTCGGGGTCGGTCAGGGAGGTCAGCGCGAGGTCCGCGGCCGGGACGGGATGACCGGGCGCGGGCACCGCGATCAGGCGCAGCCCGGCATCGCGCGCGGCGCGGGCCCCGGTCCCGGAGTCCTCGAGCGCGAGGCAGTCCTCGGGCCGCTCGCCGAGTGCGATCGCGGCCTGCGCGTACATGTCGGGGGCGGGTTTGGGGCGCTCGACGGTGTCGGAGGCCTCGAGCACGGTGAAGTGCTCGCGCAGCCCGCCGGCGGTGAGCTTGTGGTCCAGCGACTCGAGCCAGGAGTTCGAGGCGCAGCCGAGCCTCCTCCGGGCGGCGGCGGCGCGCAGCACCTCGGCCGCGCCGGGCAGGGGGCGGATCCCTCCGTCGAGCTCCCGCTCGAACTCGCGGTGCAGGTCGGCGAGGACGATCTGCTGGTCGCGGCCGGCACGGCGGGCGATCAGCTCGGCCGCGATCTCGATCGTCGAGCCGTGCAGCGCCGCGTCGTCCGCGGGCTCGAGCACGGCGCCGTGGGCGGCGACGACCCGGTCCTGGGCGCGCTGCCACACCGACTCGGTGTCCAGCAGCAGGCCGTCGCAGTCGAAGACGACGGCGCGCGGGGTCCAGTCCCCGAAGGCACGGGCGAAGCGCTCCGGGATCGCAGTCATCGCCGCACCTCCCAGCCCGCGATCCACTCGGCCAGCACCGGATCGGCGAGGGAGTCCAGTCGGCGCGGCGCGACGGGCTCCTGCCCGGGGATCGACGGCACCGCGATGAGCTGCATCCCGGCGGCGAGCGCGGCCTGCGCACCGGTCTCCGAGTCCTCGACCGCGAGGCAGTCCGCGGGCGCGGCCCCGAGCGCCGCGGCGGCGGCGAGGTAGAGGTCCGGGGCGGGCTTCGCCGCGACGACGTCGTCGAACGAGATCGCGGCGTCGAAGGCGTCGGCGAGGCCCAGCCCCTCGAGGGTCCCCTCGAGCAGGTCCCGCGGGGAGTTCGAGGCGACGGCCAGGGGGCGCCGTGCCGCGATCGCCCGCACCGTGTCGACCACGCCGGGCAGCGGCTCGAGCGGTCCGCCCATGCGCTCCTCGTGCTCGGCCAGCAGCTCCGCCCCGGCCAGGTGCGGGTCCTTCCCGACGGCCTCGGCGAGCGCGGCGACGACCACCTCGATGGGCCGGCCGGTCAGGGCACGGCGCGCGACCGGGTCGAGCCCGGCGCCATGACGGGAGAGGTAGTCCTCCTGCAGCGCGAGCCAGCGCGCCTCGGTGTCCACCAGCAGCCCGTCGCAGTCCAGGACGACGGCCGACGGGCTCCACTGCGGCGGCCAGGTCTCCAGCGGGGAGGGGGCCGCGGTCTCGCTCTGAGGACTCATGCCCCCAGCCTATCGGCGCGTCCTCCGCCCCCCTCCTCCGCTCAGGCCGAGGCGGCGGCGAGGCCCTGCTCGAGGTCGGCGAGGATGTCGTCGATGTGCTCGATGCCGACCGAGAGGCGCACGAAGCCGGGGGCGATCCCGGCCGCGCGCTGCTCCTGCTCGGTCAGCTGCGAGTGGGTGGTCGAGGCGGGGTGGATGACCAGGCTGCGCACATCTCCGATGTTCGCCACGTGCGAGTGGAGCGTCAGGGCGTCCACGAAGCGGCGTCCGGCCTCGAGACCGCCGGGCAGCTCGAAGCCGAGCACGCTGCCGGCGCCCTGGGGCAGGTAGCGCCGGGCTCGCTCGTGGTGAGGGGAGGACTCGAGCGAGGCCCAGGTGACCGCGCCCACCCGCTCGTCGGCCTCGAGGAAGGCGGCGACGCGGTGGGTGTTGGCCAGATGGCGCTCCATCCGCAGCGGCAGCGTCTCCAGGCCCTGCCCGATGAGGAAGGCGTTGAACGGGGAGACGGCCGGGCCCAGGTCGCGCAGCAGGTTGGTGCGGGCGCGAGTCGCGAAGGGGGCGGGGACGCCCGCGAAGACAAGACCGTTGTAGGACTCGTCGGGCTCGGTGAACTGGGGGTACTTCTGCGCGTGAGCGGTGAAGTCGAAGCTGTTCCCGTCCACGATCGCGCCGGCGATCGAGGTGCCGTGGCCGCCGAGGAACTTGGTCGCCGAGTGGACGACGACGTCGGCCCCGTGCTCGAGGGGGCGCAGCAGCCACGGGGTCGCGACGGTGTTGTCGACGATCAGCGGCACGCCGACCTCGTGGGCGACGTCGGCGAGGGCGCGCAGGTCGGGGATGTCCTGCTGCGGATTCGGGATGGACTCGACGAAGAAGGCGCGGGTGGTGTCGTCGGCCGCGGCGCGCCAGGACTCGGGGTCCGTGGGGTCCGCGACCCACTGCGGGGTGATCCCCAGCTTCGTGAGGGTGTGCTTGAAGAGGTTGAAGGAGCCGCCGTACAGGCTCGGGGAGACGGCGATCGAGTCGCCGGCGCCGGCGAGGTTCAGGATCGACAGGGTGATCGCGCTCTGGCCCGAGGCGAGCAGGAGGCCGGCCGCCCCGCCCTCGAGTGCGGCGATGCGGTCCTCGACCACGGCCTGGGTGGGGTTGGTGATGCGGGTGTAGATCGGGGCGGGCTCGGCGAGCGCGAAGCGGTCCGCGGCCGACTGCGTCGAGGGGAAGACGAAGCTGGTCGTCTGATGGATCGGCAGGGCGCGCGAGCCGGCGTCCGAGTCGGGGGCCTGTCCGGCGTGGACGGCGAGGGTCTCGAACTGCTGGGGCTGCTGCGTCATGGCGGTGCTCCTTCACAGGGGGCGGGAGGGCTCAGCCTGTCCGCGGCGCTGCGCGGGGGCGAGCAGTGTGAACGTCTGTGTCCGCCCCGGTGCGGCATGGATCCGCCCCGGGCGGCCCTCGCGCCGCCCCGCTCACGCCCCGAGGGCGAGCACCCCGCCCTGCCACCGGCTGCGCAGCCAGCGGTCGTGGGAGGCGATCAGCACGGTCCCGTCCCAGCCCGCGAGCGCGGCCTCGAGCCGGGTCGCGGTGACCAGGGCGAGATGGTTGGTGGGCTCGTCGAGGATCAGCAGCTCGGGCGGGTCCAGCAGCACCGCGGCGAGCATGACGCGGCGCAGCTGGCCGCGCGAGAGGGTCTCCATCGGCCGGGCGAGGTCCCGGGGGTGGACGAGCCCGAACAGCTCCGGCACCGCCTCGTCCGGCAGGCCCGCGGCGGCGCGGAGGTGCGCGCCGACGGTGCGGCCGGGCACGGGCGCGTCGTCCTGCCCGAGGTGGCCGATCCGCAGCGCGCGGGGTCGGCTCACGGTGCCGGAGGTCGGCTCCAGACGCCCGGCGACGACCTCGAGCAGGGTCGACTTCCCGCTGCCGTTCGGCCCGGTGACCAGCAGGTGCTCCCCGGCCGAGAGGGCGAGGGACACGGGTGCGAGCCGTCCCGCGACGGCGACGTCGGCGAGGGCCAGCTGGACCTGGCCGGCGCCGCGAGGGGCGGCGGGCAGGTGGGTGAGCTCGAGCTCGGCCGGAGGCTTTCGCACCTGGTCCCGCTCGAGCTGGTCGAGGCGCTGCTCGGCGTCGCGCACGTGCCGGGAGACACGCACGGCGTTGCGGTCGGCGAAGAACTTCCGGGCCATCCGCACCTCCGCCCGGCTATGGGACTCGCGGCCCAGGGTGTGCGCGTCCCGGGCGACCTCCCGCAGCCGCGCCAGCTCCTCCTGCTCAGTGCGATGGCGATGCTCCCACCGGTCGCGGGCCTCGTAGCGGGCCAGCAGGTAGTCGCTGAACGTGCCGGTGTACGCGGTGAGCCCGCCGGGCTGCTCGCCGAGCGGAGACTCAGCGGGGTCGAGGTCGAGCTGTGCGGAGGTCGCGTCGTCGAGGAAGGCGCGATCGTGGCTCGCGATGAGCACCGGGCCGGGATGCTCGGCGATCGCGGCGGCGACGAAGGCGGCGGCCTCGTCGTCGAGGTGGTTCGTCGGCTCGTCGAGCAGCCAGCTGGTGGGGCGGGCGATCAGCAGGTGCGCGAGCGCGAGCCGCTCGCGCTGGCCGCCGCTGATCTCGCCGAGCGCGGTGTCGCCGGCCAGGGCTTCGAGTCCGAGCCCGGCGAGGGTCTCCTCGGCGCGGCGCCCCGCGTTCCAGACGTCGGCGAGGGTCGCCTCGGTCAGCAGGCGGTCGTAGCGGGCGGCGGCCGCGGGGGTGCCGTCCGCGAGCTCCTCCCCCGCCGCGACCAGCTCCCGCTCGAGCCGACGGGAGCGCTCGAGCGCGTCGGCGACGACGTCGGCGAGCGGGGTGCGCGGGCCGAAGGGCAGCTCCTGGCGCAGCATCCCGACCGGTCCGGGGACGTCGCAGGCCCCGGCGTCGGCGGCCAGGTCCCCGGCGAGGATGCGCAGCAGAGTGGACTTGCCGCTGCCGTTCTCGCCGAGCAGACCGGTGGGGCGCCCGGCGGGCACCACGAGGCTCACGTCGGTCAGGACGCGTCGGTCCGCGGCCTGGCCGGGATAGGAGAAGGAGATCCCGTCGGCCCGCAGGTGCAGGGCGGGATCGGGCGTGGGGGTGTGCGCGGTCATGGATCAGCTCCTCGGCGCGGAGGGACGACGGGCGACGGGGCTGATCACAGGAGCATGCCGACCAGGCTAGGGGCGGCGCCCCGACCGTGTCGACGGATTATCGACGCGGGTCCCCGGGGCGCGGCGTCCCGCCGAGCGCCTCGACCGCGGAGCGGATCCCAGCGGGGTCGCCGAGGCGGCGGGGGTCCTGCGGGAAGTCCTCGAGCGCAGCGGCCGACGCCTCGACGTCCGCCCCGGCCAGCAGCGCGACCAGCGCGACGCGGACGCTGCCGCCTGCGGCCTCGAGCACGCGTGCGGCCTCCTCGGGGGCGGCGCCGCTGGCCTGCACGAGCATCCGCACGGTGCGGGCGACGAGCTTCGCGTTGGTGGGGCGGACCTGGATCATGAGGTTCCCGAAGGTGGTGCCGAGCCTGACCATCGTCGCGGTGGAGAGGGCGTTCAGGGTCAGCTTCTGCGCGGTGCCGGCCTTCATGCGGGTGGAGCCGGTGACCACCTCGGGGCCGACGTCCAGCAGGATCGGATGGTCGGCGAGCGGGGCGAGCTCGGCGGCGGGGTTCGCGGAGATCAGCGCGGTGGGCATCCCCGCGGCGCGGGCCGCCTCGAGCGCGCCGCGCACGAACGGGGTGCGGCCGCTCGCGGCGAGGCCGATCACGACGTCGCCCTCTCGGCATGCCTCGCGCACCAGCTGCGCGCCCTGCTCGGCGGAGTCCTCGGCACCCTCGACCGCGGTGAGGAAGGCACCGGGCCCGCCCGCGAGGTGGGCGGTGACCATGGACTCGTCGGCGTCGAAGGTGGGCGCGAGCTCGACCGCGTCGAGCACCCCGAGCCGGCCCGAGGTCCCGGCCCCGAGATAGTGGACCGTGCCGCCGCCCGCGATCGCCGCCACGCACGTCTCCACCAGCTCCGCGATCTCGGCGGACCGCGCCTGGACCGCCGCGGCGACGGTCGCGTCCTCGCCGAGGATCACGTCGACCATCCCACGGGCGTCGAGGGTGTCGAGCTCGGCGCTGGCGGGATTGCGCTCCTCGGTGGGCGAGGCGAGCCCCACGAGGTCGGCGTCGTACGGGCTCGGGTCCTGGCCGGCAGTGCTCACGTGGTCTCCGATGATCGCTGGGCGTCGCACGGGACAGCGTAGGACAGGCGGCGGCCCCTACGATGTGGTGACCGCTCGGGGAGGAGAGATCGATGGGCCAGCACCTGGTGATCGCCGGGGACGTCGGGGGGACCCGCTCCCGCCTGGTCGCCGCACCGCCGGACGGCGCGGTCCTCGCCCGGCTCGACGGCCCCGGCGCGAACCTCCGCTCCTCCGGGGCGTCGGCGCTCGAGGACCTCGCCGACACGATCGGGGAGGTCCTCGCCCGGGCCCGGCGCGCGCTCGAGGCCGAGGGGGCGTGCGCGGAGGGCGCCGAGGTCGCGGCGGTCGCGCTCGGCATCTCCGGGGCGGGGCCCGCCCGCGCGGCCGAGGTGCGCGCCGCGGTCGCCGAGCACCTGACGGGCCTCGGCATCCCCGCGCGGCGGCTCCTGATCACCGACGACCTGCACACCGCCTTCCTCTCGGGCGGAGTGGGCGACGACGGCCTGCTCGTCCTCGCCGGCACCGGCGCGGTCGCGGTCCGCTTCCACGACCGGCAGGCGGTCGCGCGACGGGACGGGATGGGCTGGCTGCTCGGCGACATCGGCTCCGCGGTGTGGCTCGGCCGACGCACCCTCGAGGCGGTCGCCGCGGACCTCGACGGGCGCGGCCCCCGCACCCTGCTCACCGAGGAGGTCGGCGCCGCCCTCGGCCTCGACCTGCGCGAGGGGCAGCGCCCGCCCTCCCCCACCGGCGACCCGCGCCAGGATCTGATCCGCGCGCTGGACGAGCAGCTGCCCGCCGGCGCGCCCGCGGCGCTGGGACGCTTCGCCCCGCTGCCCGCCCGGGTGCGCACCGACCCGGTCGCGAGCGACATCCTCCACACCGCGATCGCGCACGTGCTGGACACGATCGAAGCACTGGACCCCGAGGCGGTGCTGGCCGTGGTGCTCGCCGGCTCGGTGCTGACCAGCCCCGGCCCCCTGCACGACGAGGTCACCGCCTCCCTGCAGGACCGACGCCGCACGGTCCGCGCCGCCCCCGACGGACTGCCCGGCGCGCTGCTGCTGGCGCGCGAGCACGCCGATCGGGACCGTCGATGAGCGGCTCGTTCCCGGGCACCGACGCCCCTCGCGACGACTAGGATGGCGGGCGTCCGCGCCGTCCCTCCGGAAGAAGGCTCCCCTCGATGCCCGAGCTCCACGACCAGATCCCCACCCGTGAGAAGGTGCTGATCATCGGCGCCGGCCCGGCGGGCCTCGCCGCGGCCGCCTCGCTGACGGCGCTCGAGGTGCCCTTCGACATCGTGGACCGCGCCGATCACGTCGGCGGGATCTGGGATCCCGAGCGCGAGGACTCCCCGGTCTGGCCCGCGATGGAGATGATCTCCTCACGCGAGCAGACCCAGTACGAGGACCTCCTCCAGCCGGTCTCCTTCCCCGAGTTCCTCTCCCCCGCCCACATGGCGAAGTACCTGCGCGCCTACGCCTCCCGGCACGGGATCACCGAGCACTTCCGCCCCCGCACCGCCGTGCGCTCCGCGCGCCCCTTCGAGGAGGGCGTGTGGGAGGTCGAGCTCTCCACGGGAGAGATCGGGATCTACCGCGCGGTGATCTCTGCGCACGGCATCTCCTCGCGCCCCCACCGTCCCGGGTGGGCCGCCGACGTGCCGGACCCGGTGCGGGTCCTGCACTCCTCGGAGTGGACCGGGGCCGACGGGCTCGAGGGCAAGCGCGTGCTCGTGGTCGGCTCCGGGCAGTCCGCTGCGGACATCGCCGTCGACGCCGCGAGGCGCGCCCTCGAGGTGCGCTGGTCGATGCGCACCGGCCACTGGATCGTGCCGCGCCGCATCGCGGGCATGCCGGGCGACGTCGCCGCCTCCCGCGAGCCGGCCCTGCTGGGCGGGCTCAACGCCCGGATCGCCGAGACCGTCATCCGCCGCACCGTCGGCGACCCCGTCGAGGCGGGCCTGCCCCGCCCCGCGCTGCCCCTGCTCGAGGACCGGGTGATCGTCTCCGACGACCTGCTGCAGCGGGTGCGCGAGGGTCGCATCACCCCGGCCGGCGCGGTCCAGGGCGTCGACGCCGAGGGAACCGTCTCCCTCGCCCGCAGCGAGGGGCTGCCCGGCACGGACGCCTACTCCGCAGACGTGATCGTCCTGGCCACCGGATACGAGACCGGGGCCGACCACCTCCCCGAGGACCTCGTGCCCCGCACCGCGAGCGGCGAGGCGGACCTCTTCCTCGGCGCCTTCGCGCGCGGCCGCGACGACCTCGTGATCCTGGGCCAGCAGCGCGTCTCCGGCGGGGTGCTGCCCATCCTCGTCGAGCAGGCCGACATCGCCGCGTACATGATGGCCGCGACCCGGGACGGCGGCTCCTCCCCCGCGCTCGAGCAGTTCCGGCGTGTGCGCGGCGGCGCCGAGAGCGCGATCCCGGCCCGGCCCGCGCCCGCCTCCGAGGGGCTGCGCGGACGGCTCGAGACCGTCGTTGGCACCCGCCGGGTTACCGCCCGCGAGCTGCCCTCCGGGCAGGGCGCGAGCGAGGGGCTGATCCCGGCCGCGGACCGCGAGACGCAGCTCGCCCGGCTCCGCTCGGTGCGCAGCCTCTTCGACTGACCGGGCGGGCTCAGCCGCGGCGGCGGGCCCGCAGCGCCGCCCCGCCGAGCAGCAGCGCGGCCAGCGCCACCACGATGAGCACGAGCGTGCCCGCGTCGCGCTGATCGGCGAGCGCGTCGGCCCGCCAGGTGCGCCCGGTCGCCCCGAACCAGCTCGCCGCGAGCAGCACGTCGGTGACGCGCAGCGCGACCCCTCCCGCGAGGCCCAGCAGCAGCGGCGCCGCGACCACCACGACGCGCCGCGGCGCCGGGGCGAGGCGCGCGGCGAGCGCGATCAGCGCCCCGGCGGCCAGCGCCAGCATCTGCAGCGCGAGATGGGCGGCGTGGCTGTCCAGGGCGAGGCGCAGCGCCGGCGGGATGGCGTAGACCGCGCCGAGCAGCGCGGGCCCCGCCGCGGCGGCGAGCGCCGCGAGCGGCCACCGCCCGCTCAGCGGGATGCGCAGCCACGACGGGACGGTCGCCGCGCAGCCCAGGAGCACCCCGGCGGGGAGCAGGAGCAGCACGTGCTGGAGGACGTGCGCGGAGAGCAGCACCTTGCTGTAGACGTTCAGCGGCCCGGACGTGAGCAGCACCAGCACCACCGCGCCGAGCACCAGCATGACGGTGCGGGCCCGCGGACGGGCCGGGGCGGAAGGCCGCCACCAGATCAGGATCAGCACGCAGGCCAGCGCCATCCCGAAGGGGTCCGGGCGCCACTGGGTCGCGACGGTGAGGAGATCCGGCGCGGGCGGCAGCGGGTACCCGGTGAGCGTGCCCGCGGTGCCCGCGGGCGGGGTGCCGGCCTCCGCGGGCGGCGGGGAGGAGCTCATCGCGGCGGCGAGCGCGACGGCGAGCCCCATCAGCGCGAGCTCGAGCAGGGCCAGTCGTCGGTAGGTGTCCAGGGCGCGGCGCCCCTCGGCGCCCTCGCCGAGACCCGTCGCGAGCTGGCGGCGCTGGAGCGCCCCGAGCAGCCCCAGGAGCAGCAGCAGCACGGCCTTGCCGAGCCCGATCTGCACGTAGGCGCTGGTGAGGATCTCCGCGGGCGTGTTCATGCGCACCGCGAGCGCGAGCACCCCGGACAGGGCCAGCGCGATCCAGCAGATCAGCGCGAGATGGGAGTAGCCGCGCAGCACGCGCACGTCGTCCCGGCCGCGGCCGGGCAGCACCTGCAGCACGGCCAGGCCGCCCAGCCAGATCCCGACGGCGAGCAGGTGCACGAGCATCGTGGAGGTGGCGATCTCGTGGGTCTCGTCGCCGGCGGCGTGCCCGGTCATCGCGGCGGTGAAGGCGACGACGGAGGCGAGCACCGCGACGGTCCGGGCCAGCAGCGCGGAGGTGCCGAGCACGGCGACGGTCGTCGTCGCCGCCGCCGCGAGCAGGCCCACCAGCAGCCACACGCCGAGCTCGGTCGCGACGAACACCCCGAGGTCGGAGCCGAAGCGGTCCGATCCGACGGGCTGACCCGTCGCGATCGCGTAGGAGAAGGCGAGGGAGGCGCCGCGGGCGAGGGTGGTGACCGCGGCGGCGCCCGCCACGATCCCGAGGGCGCGGGCGCGGTCGGTCCGCTCGCGCAGGAGCCAGCCCGCGACCACGGCGCCGCCGATGGTGAGCGCGCCGGCGAGGTCGGCGAGGGTCGCGGCGATCGGGGCGCCGAGGCGGGCGACGGGGCCCGCGTCCAGCAGCACGAGGTTGTCGCCGCCGGCGGCGTCGGCCGCGAGCACGGCGAGCAGGCACAGCACCGCGAGCGCGGGCAGCAGGGCGAGGAGGGTGCGGCGCGCGGTCACGAGGCGATCACCAGGCCCACCCACAGCGCGCCCATGCCGGCGCCGACGCTGAGCATGAGATAGGCCAGCGCGATCGAGTAGGCGCCCCGGCGGACGATCTCGACGATGTCCGCCGCGGCGGTGGAGAGGGTGGACAGACCGCCGCAGAAGCCGGCGCCGAGCAGCGTGTAGATCACCCCGCCCGTGCCCGTCGCGGAGCCCAGCCGGGCCACGACCACTCCGAGGACGAAGCAGGCGGCGACGTTGACGAGGAAGGTCAGCCAGGGTGTGAGCTTCTCGCCGTGCTCGAGGCCGCGCCGCGCGATCAGGTGCGCGCCGCCGATCTGCACGCCCCAGCGCGCGAGCGCGCCGAGACCGCCGCCGAGGCCGACGAGGACGAAGGTCAGCACGACCAGCCCGGCGCTCATGCCCGGGCCTCGGTCCGCGCGGCCAGCCGGTGCCCCAGCAGCAGGCCGGCCACGACCGCGGCGAGGCACAGCACGAGCGTCAGTCCGGCGTAGATCAGGGCCAGGATAGGGAAGTCGGCGCCGATCATGGCGGAGCCCTCGAGGACGACGGTGGACATGGTGGTGAAGCCGCCGCACAGCCCCGTGCCCAGCAGGGGGTGCATCCAGGGCCGGCCCGGGGTGATCTCGAGGTACCCGTTGAGCGTGCCGAGGCCGAGGCAGCCCAGCAGGTTCACGATGAGCGTCGCCCAGGGGATCTCGACCAGGGTGGGGGTGGTGACGGCGGGGGCGAGCACGGACAGGGCGAAGCGCAGCACCGCCCCGAGGCCGCCGCCGACCGCGACCAGCAGCGCGACCTGCCAGGTGGGCAGGCGGACGGGCGGCGGGCCGGAGCCGAGCGTGTCGGACTCCGTGACGTCCACGAAGCGCAGCGCCGCCATCTCGACGGTCTGCATCCGCGGGTCGTCGCGCCGCGGGGGCGGGGTGGGGCTCGAGGTCACCGGAACAGGGTACCGAGCAGAGGCTGGGCGACCCTCACCCCCAGACGAGCCCCAGCGAGGGGTCCTCGAGCACGGCGGAGACGTCCCGCAGCAGCTCCGCGCCGAGCGCCCCGTCGATCAGGCGGTGGTCGAAGCTCAGCGAGAGGGTCGCGACCCGGCGCGGCTCGATCCGCCCCTCGACCACCCACGGCTTCTCCTTGATCGCGCCGACGCCGAGGATCGCGGACTCGCCGGGGTTGAGGATCGGGGTGCCGGAGTCGATGTCGAAGACGCCGTAGTTCGTGATCGTGATGGTGCCGTCGCGGGTGTCGCGCAGGGAGGTGCGGCCGGCGCGGGCGGTGCGGGCCAGCTCCCCGATCCCCTCGGCGAGCTCGCGCAGCGTCATCAGGTGGGCGTCCTTGAGGTTCGGGACGATGAGGCCGCGCGGGGTGGCGGCGGCGATGCCCAGGTTCACGTAGTGCTTGTAGACGATCTCCTGCGCGTCCTCGTCCCAGGAGGCGTTGACCTCGGGGTTGCGTCGGATCGCGACCAGCAGCGCCTTCGCGATCACGGCGAGGGGGCTGACCTTCACGTCGGCCCATTCGCGGGCGGCGCGCAGCTGGGAGACGATCCGCATCACGCCGGTCATGTCGATCTCGTTGAAGACGGTGACGTGCGGGGCGGTGAAGGCGGAGGCCACCATCGCCTCGGCGGTGCGCTTGCGGACCGAGCGGATGGGGACGCGGGTGGTCCGCTCATCGCTGGTCACGCCCGAGAAGGGCTGGTCGCGGGTGGTCTTCATGACGGTGCCGAGGTGCTCGGGCGCCTGCGGGGACTCCTCGGGGAAGTAGTCGCCGTCGGTCTCGGCGCCGTAGGCGCGCTGCTGGGCGTTGAGCACGTCCTGGCGCGTGACGGTGCCCTCGGGGCCGGTGGCGAGCACGTCGTGCAGGGCGATGCCGAGGTCGCGGGCGAGCTTGCGCACCGGCGGCTTGGCGAGGATGCGGTCGATGGGGACCTGCCCGGCCGTGCTCTCCTGCGCGGGGGCGGCGCGACGGCGACGACGACGCGGACCGGCGGCGGAGCTGGAGCGCTCCCCGTAACCGACGAGGTTCTTCGGCTCCGCGCCGGTCTCGGCGGCCGGGGTGACCTGCTCCGCAGACGGAGTCGCCTGCTCAGCAGCGGGGCCGGCCTGCTCGGCGAGCTCCTCGGCCGACGGGTCCGGCTCCGGGCTCGCGGCGGCCGGGGCGGGGCCGCCGGAGGTGTCCACGCGCAGCAGCGGTGCGCCGACGGGGACCTCCTCGCCGACGGCGACGAGGATCTCGACGACGGTGCCGGCGACATGGCTGGGCAGCTCGACGGCGCTCTTGGCGGTCTCGACCTCGACGACGGGGTCGTTGATCTCGAGGCGGTCGCCGACGGCGACCTTGAGCTCGAGGATCTCGGCCTCGGTGAGGCCCTCGCCCGGGTCGGTGAGCGCGATCGTGACGATCGAGGAGGCGTTCATGGTCGTGATCCTTTCACGCGGTGGACGCGCGGGTCAGTGCTCGAGCAGACGGTCCACGCCGTCCAGCACCCGGTCGAGGTCCGGCAGGAAGGCGTGCTCCATGCGGGCGGGCGGGTAGGGCAGGTGGTAGCCGCCCACGCGCAGCACGGGCGCCTCGAGGTGGTAGAAGCACTGCTCGGAGATCCGTGCGGCGATCTCGCCGCCCAGCCCGCCGAGCACGGAGGCCTCGTGGACGATCAGCAGGCGGCCGGTGCGTCGCACCGAGTCCGCGATCGTCGGGTAGTCGACGGGGGCCAGCGAGCGCGCGTCGATGACCTCGAGGTCGATGCCCTCGGCCGCGGCGGCCTCGGCGCTCTCGAGCACCAGCGGCATGCTGGGCCCCCAGGCGAGCACGGTCGCATCCGTGCCGGGGCGCACCACCGCGGCCTGCCACGGGGAGAGCTCGGGGCGGTGGTCCATGTCGACGTCGCCCTTGACCCAGTAGCGGCGCTTGGGCTCGAGCATGATCACCGGGTCCTCGCTCTCGATCGCCTGACGGGTCATCCAGTAGGCGTCGTGGGAGGTGGCGGGGGCGAGGATCCGCAGCCCGGCGGTGTGGGCGAAGTACGTCTCGGGGCTCTCGGAGTGGTGCTCCACCGCGCCGATCCCGCCGCCGTGCGGGATGCGGATCACCAGCGGCATGTTCACGCGGCCACTGGTGCGGTTGTGCATCTTCGCGACCTGGGTGGTGATCTGGTTGAAGGCGGGGAAGACGAAGCCGTCGAACTGGATCTCGACGACGGGCCGGTAGCCGCGCACGGCCAGCCCCACGGCGGTGCCGACGATCCCGGCCTCCGCCAGCGGCGTGTCGACCACGCGCTGGGAGCCGAACTCGGCATGCAGCCCGTCGGTGACGCGGAAGACGCCGCCGAGAGGGCCGATGTCCTCGCCCATGAGCAGGACCTTGTCGTCGGCGGTCATCGCATCGCGCAGCCCGGCGGTGATGGCCTTCGCGATCGGGAGCGTGGTCGTCGCAGTGGAGGTGCTCATCGGCCCCCCTCTTCCTCGTCCTCGAACTGGGCGACGTAGGCGAGGTACTCCTCGCGCTCGGCGTCGACGATCGGGTGCGGCTCGGCGTAGGGGTGGTCGAACATGTGCACGGGGTCGGGGTCCTCCATGCCGTGGATGTGGTGGTGCAGCTGCATCGCGAGGTCGTGCGCCTCCTCGTCGCAGCGGGCCACGAAGGCCTCGTCGATCTCGCCGAGCTGCTCGAGGTGGCGGCGCAGGCGCAGGATCGGATCGCGCTCGGCCCACTCCTGCTCCTCCGCGGCGGGGCGGTAGCGGGAGGCGTCGTCGCTCGTGGTGTGCGCGGCCATGCGGTAGGTGAGCGACTCGACGAAGACGGGCCCCTTCCCTGCCCGCGCGGAGTCCAGCGCGCTGCGCACGGCGCCGAGCACGGCGAGCACGTCGTTGCCGTCCACGCGCACCGAGGGGATGCCCCAGCCGCGGGAGCGCTGGGCGAGCGGGACGCGGGACTGCACCGAGGTGGGCACGGAGATCGCCCACTGGTTGTTCTGCGTGTAGAACACCACCGGCGCCTGGAAGGAGGCGGCGAAGGTGAAGGACTCGGAGACCTCTCCCTCGCTCGAGGCGCCGTCGCCGAAGAGGGCGAGCACGGCGGTGTCGGTCTCCGCGTCGCCCGTGCCGACGACGCCGTCGCGCTGCAGGCCCATCGCGTAGCCGACGGCGTGCGGGGCCTGGGAGCCGAGCACGATCATGTACGGGTGGGTGCGCAGCTCGTTGGGGTCCCAGCCGCCGTGGCTGACGCCGCGGAACATCTCCAGCAGGCGCCAGGGCTCGATGCCGCGGGCCCAGGCGACGCCGTGCTCGCGATAGGTGGGCACCAGATAGTCCTGCTCGCGGGAGGCGTGGCCGGCGCCGATCTGCGCGGCCTCCTGGCCGAGCGCGCTCGCCCACAGGCCCAGCTGGCCCTGGCGCTGCAGGCTCGTCGCCTCGAGGTCCGCCGCGCGGATCATCACCATGTCGCGGTAGTAGCCGCGCAGGCGCTCGGGGGTTGCCAGATCCGCCTCCTCGAGCACGGCGTCGAGCTGCTCGTGCGGGGTGCGGGTGCCGTCGGGGCCCAGGAGCTGGACCATCGGCTCCTCGGTGGCGACGTCGGGGATCGTGGATCGGAAGATGCTCACGGGGGCGAGCGTAACCTACGGTGCCGTAAGTTCCAAGGAACCGTCCGTCGGCGCGCTCGGCGGCCGTCGCGGCGCGGAAGGCGGGCTCATGGGAGGCGGCCGCGGAGGCCCTGCACCACGGCGGCGCTCATCGCCCCTCCCCCGGCACGAGGCGCAGACGGGTGACGGGGCCGCGAGCCTCCGCGGCGGCGCCGGCGGCGGGGGCGGCGTGGGGCGGGGTGAGGGAGCCGAGCACCACGGGGGCGCGGGCGCCGGTGTGCGCGGTGCCGCCCGGGAGGGCGAGGGTGCCGGGCAGGCCGTGCACGGCGTGATGGCCGAGCAGGGCGATCAGCAGCGCCTCCTTCCCGTCGGCGGGGATGCCGAGGGCATCGGCGTCCAGCAGCGGGAGCGGTGCGAGGTGGGCGGCGAGCCGCTCGCGCAGCAGGGGGTTGCGGATCCCGCCCCCGGAGGCGACGACGCGGCGGGCGCCGAGCGGGACGACGGCGCGGGCGATCGTCACGGCGGTCAGCTCGACGAGGGTCGCCAGCAGATCGGGCAGGGTCAGCGCGGCCAGCGCCTCTTCGCCGAGGAGGCGGCGCACGTGCTCGGCATCGAAGTGCTCCCGGCCGGTGGAGCGCGGGAAGGGGCGGGCGTAGAAGGGCTCGCGCGTCAGCAGCGCGGCGAGCGCCGCCTCGTCGACGCTCCCCTGCCGGGCCAGGGCCGCGTCATGGTCGGCGGCCTCGCCGGTCGCGGCGTGGACGGCGGCGTCGAGCAGGGCGTTGCCGGGGCCGGTGTCGCCCGCGACGATCTCCGGGCCGCCGACGAGGGTGAGGTTCGCGATCCCGCCGATGTTCAGCACCGCGGTCGGCTGCTCGTGGCCCAGCAGCAGCTGATCCAGGAGCGGGGCCAGCGGCGCGCCCTGGCCGCCGCCGGCGACGTCGGCCGCGCGCAGGTCGTGCACGACGGGCGCTTCCGTGGCGGCGGCGATCCGGGAGGCGTCGCCGATCTGGAGGGTCGCGGCGACGGTGCCGTCCTCGCGCACGTCGTGGTGGACGGTCTGGCCGTGGGCGGCGACGAGGTCCGCGCCGCCGTGGGCCCCCAGCACCCGGGCGGCGGCTGCGGCGAAGGCGTCGCCGACGGCGGCGTGCAGGCGGTTCCAGGTCGCGACGTCGGCGGGGGCCGGAGGCAGCACCGCGCGCAGGGCGTCGCGGGTCCGGGCGGGCCAGGGCTCCTCGCCGAGGTGGAGCGGGCGCGCCTCGAGCACGGCGGGATCGGTGCGGTCGCGGGTGAACTCCACGAGCGCCACATCGATCGCGTCCAGGCTCGTGCCGGACATCATGCCGAGGACCCTCATCGCCCGTGCTCTCCGCCCTGCAGGAGCAGGTCGACGGCGGCGCGCATCATCGTGCGGCCCGCGCCGTGGGCGCGCACCAGCAGGCGGTGGTCGGGGGCGGCGTCGGGCACGCCGGTGTGGATCACGATCGTGTCGGGACGGGAGGCGAGCAGAGCGGCGAGGCGGCGGCCCTCCTCGGCGTCGCTGCGCGGCAGCCGCGTCACCGCCAGGAGCTGCGCGGCGGGGTCGATCGGCGCGGGAGGCTCGGGCGCTTCCGCGTCGATGCCGCGCTCCCGCAGCGCGGCGACCAGCTGCTGGGCGCGGGCACCGGAGGCGTGCTGGGCGCGGGCGCGCAGGTCGACGACGGCGACGGGGCATCGGCCCTCGAGGCGGGCGTGGTCGTGGCGGGAGCGGACGGCGCGGGCGGCGGCCTCGGCGCCGAGCTGCTCGAGGCGGGCGAGGGCGTCCTCGAGCTCGGGGGCGGGCACGAAGCGGCGCCGGGTGCGCAGGCTGCGCAGCCGCTGCCGGGTGCGCTCGGCCCTTTCGTGCAGGTCCTCGCGCGGGATGCGCCCGGAGCGGACCGCGGCGAGCACCGCGTCGTGCGCCTCGCGGAGCATCTGCTCGTCGTCGCGGCGCAGCGAGGTGCCCAGACACAGCAGATCCGCGCCCGCCTCGAGGGCGCGCACGGCCGCCTCCCCGTAGCCGGGGCGCTCGGCGACCGCGGCCATGTCGAGCGCGTCGGTGATGACCAGGCCGTGGAAGTCGCCGCCCACGGCCCGGTCCAGCAGCGGGCGGGACCAGGGCGAGATGGAGGCGGGCCCCTCCCCCAGGGCGGGCACGAGCACGTGAGCGGTCATCACCGCGTCGAGCCAGGGCGCGATCCTCCACGGAGCGAGGTGCTCGCGCTCGAACTCGGCGGCGTCGAGGTCGATCCGGGGCAGGGCGGTGTGGGAGTCGGCGGCGGTCGCGCCGTGGCCGGGGAAGTGCTTCGCGCAGGTGCCCAGGCCCGCCTCGATCAGCCCGGTCGCGACGGCGCGGGCGTGCAGGGCGACCCGGTCCGGCTCGTCCCCGAAGGCGCGCGTGCCGATCACGGGGTTCGCCGGGTCGGTGGAGACGTCGAGCACCGGGGCGAGGTCGAGGTCGATGTCGCAGGCGCTCAGCAGGTCTCCGAGCGCCCGCCCGGCGCGGCGGCTCAGGTCGGGGTCGCCGACCTCGCCGAGAGCCCAGGCGGTGGGCAGGGAGGAGCCGGTCGCGGCCTGCAGGCGGGTGACGTCCCCGCCCTCCTCGTCGATCGCGACCACGCAGTCCTCGGACCTCGCGTGGACGGCGCGGGCGAGGTCGCGGGCCGTCCGCGGATCAGGGGTGTTGTGCCCGAAGAGGATCACCGAGGCGAGGCCGCGGTCGAGGGCCTCCTGGAGGAAGGGCGGCACGGCGGTGCCGGTGAAGGGGGCCATGAGCACGCCGAGCACGTCGGCGTCATGGACGGGGCGGCCGTCATGGGCGGCTGCGGGATCGTCGGCGGTCTGCGGCATGCTTCAGCCTTGCACAGCGCCGGCGGTGATGCTGGGGGCGGGGCCCGGCCTCCTGGAGCTCCGTCCCGGACGAGCTGATCGACGAGCCGTTCCAGGAAGGCGGAACGGATCGTCGATCAGCTGGTCGGTCCGAGGCGAGGCCGGGCCTGTGCGCGCCGGTCGGTCAGGCGCGGACGGCGGCGGCCGCCTCGACCGCGGCGGCGAGCGCCTCGGGGGCGAGCACCGGCTGGCCGGCGTCGAGGTCGACGACGGGCAGCGGGCAGTCGCCGAGGTCCGGGACGGGCAGGCGCTCCCCGCCGCGGTTCATCGACTCGTGGGCGATGACGCCGGGCAGCGTGTACCGGGCGGCCTGCCAGGCGTTGACGACCGGCTGGTGCGAGTCCGCGACAGCACGCGCGAAGTCGTCGACGAGGAAGTGGTGGGCGCCCTCGTGGCCGTTGGGCATGCCCTGGAACTCGGCCGGCAGCCGCTCCTGGTGGTGCGCCCGGGCGGCACCGGCGACGAAGGCGTCGCGGAGGGTGGGCGAGACGTCGGCGAGGCGCGGGTCGTCCAGGCTCATGGTGCCCTCGGTGCGGATCAGCTCGGTCACCTCGAGCACGTCCTTCTTGTCGTGCCAGTAGGTGACGTCGATGGTCTCCTCGAACGAGGACTCCTCGCCGAAGAAGCGGAAGCGGCTCTCGCGCTTGTGGGAGGGGTAGCCGACGCGGCGCAGCTCGTTGGTGCGGAAGGCGCCGCCGTTGTCCATCTCGAACAGGGCGAAGGCGTTGGAGACGTCGTTGGCGAACATCGAGACGTCCTTGTCGAAGACGCCGTCGCCGCGGGTGTCGGGGCGGCCCAGCGCGGAGACGGAGACGGCGTGGCGCCCCTCGAGCACGCCGAGGATCCCGCCGAGGGAGTGGGTGGGGTACAGCAGGGGCGGGTAGGAGGCGGTGGACTTCCACTCCTCGCCGCCGGAGTACCTGTAGGCGTCGTAGAAGCCGAGGTCCATGTCGTGGACGTAGTCGCCCTCGGCGTAGAACACCTCGCCGAAGGCGCCGGAGCGGTGGATGCGGCGGGCGAGGACGACGGCGGCGTTGTACTGGCTGGTCTCGCCCATCATGTAGACGAGCCCGGTGCGCTGGACCTCCTCGGTGATCGCGCGGATCTCGTCCTCGCGGATGGCCATGGGCACGGCGGAGTAGACGTGCTTGCCGGCGCGGAGGGCGGCCAGGGCGTGCTCGCCGTGGGTCCAGCGCTGGGTGAAGATCGCGACGGCGTCGACGTCGGAGGCCAGGAGGTCCTCGAGGGTGTCGTAGCGGCCGGCGAAGTGCACGCCGCGCGCCTCGACGGCGTCGATCCGCTCGGGGACGGAGTCGACGGCGTAGAGCGCCTCGATCTCGGGGTGGGCGGCGAAGAGCTCCGCGAAATGGGATCCGAACTGGCCGATCCCGACGATGCCCAGCGTGAACGACATAATTCCTCCTTGAAACAAAGTGTTGGGAGGAACGCTACGGCACGGCGGGAGCCGACGGCAAGCCCGGCGCAGGGCCCGCGTCGGCCGCGGTGAAGCCGACGGGCCGGTCGACGTCGGCCCCGCGGCTCAGAGCCGGCGCCAGCGGCCCGAGCGCCACACGTGCCGCCAGGGCGGGACCTCGCGGCCCTGCGCGGCCATGCGGCGGCGCAGGTTCCGGCGGGTGATCAGCATCCCCGCCACGCCGATCGCCAGCAGCGGCAGCTGCACCGCGAAGGCGAGGCGGAAGGAGACGAGGTCGTAGTCCCCGCCGGGCCGCAGCAGGTCCAGCACCACGCCGATCAGCAGGATCGCGGTGAGCGCGCCGATGAAGCCGCCCATGATCACGGCGCCCGTCGCGGTGCCGAGCCGGTGGCGGGCGAGGTCGGTGCGGGGGAAGTCGAAGCCGACGGAGCTCGCGGGGCCGCCGATCGAGAAGCCCGAGACCAGCACGATCAGCAGCCACATCGGGGCAGGCCCCGGCCAGAGCAGCAGCGCCAGCAGGGGCACCACGATCGTGGCGACGATCAGCAGCACCAGGCTGGAGCGGCGCAGCGGATGGCGCTGGGTGAGCGCTCCGATCAGCGGGCCGCCGACGATCGCGACCACGACCAGCACGGTCATCACGGCGGAGGCCACGGGGCGGCTGAGCCCCTCCCCCGCGGTGAGATACGGATAGCCCCACATCATCGAGAACGCGATGCCGGGGAACCCGGCGGTGAAGTGGGTGAAGAATCCCAGCTGCGTCGAGGGATGGCGGATGATCCGCCCGAGCACGACGGGGATCCGGGCGAGGTCCTGCCTCACGCGCGGCCGCGCCACCCCCGGCGGGGTCGCCCGCACGGCGAGCAGCACCAGCAGCGCCGCGGCCGCGCTCATCCCGGCGGCGGAGGCGAAGGCGGGCGTCCAGCCCGCGACGCTGAGCAGGGCCACGAAGGGCACGGCCGAGAGGATCTGGCCGACCTGGCCGAGGATGCCGGTGAGCTGGGTCAGCAGCGGCACCCGGGCGGCGGGGAACCACGCCGGGACCAGGCGGATGGCGCTCGCGAAGGTGAGCGCGTCGCCGGCCCCGAGGACGATGCGGGCGATCATCGCCACGCCCACCGTCTCCGTCTGGGACATGAGCACCTGGCCGAGCGCCATCAGCACGGCACCGGAGGTGAGGGTCACCCGGGAGCCGAAGCGGTCCAGCAGCACCCCGGCCGGGATCTGGGTGAGGGCGTAGACGCCCAGCTGGAGCACCACGAAGGTCGAGACGATCGTCGCGGAGGCGCCGAAGCGGTCGGCCGCCTCGAGCCCGGCGACCCCCATCGTGGTGCGCTGCAGCACCGCGATCGCGTAGGCGGTGACCGCCGCGATCCACACCCCGTAGGCGCGGGGACCGCCGAGGGCGGCGGCGGGGACGGAGACGGCGCGGGCGGTCATGGAGTCCTTCGTGACAGGAGGTGCGGGGCGGCGAGCAGTCGGACCGGGCGCCTCGGGCGCCCGTCCCGCAGCGGCAGGGGCCCGACCTCGATCGAGGTTATCCGGGACCGAGGTCCCGGCGGTAGTGATGTCCGCCCGTTGCCGCGCGGCCCGGCTCCTCCGCCGCGGTGCACGGGCTGATCGGGTGGTTCGCGTGGACGTGGCCGCGCGGGAGCGGGCGGGGCCCGGGGGTCAGACCCCGCGCCACTCCTGCGCGATCGCGAGGAGGCGGTCGTCGGCCTCCTCCTCCGCGATCGTGGCGCGCACCCCGTCGTTGCCGTAGGCGCGCAGCACGAGCCCGCGCGCGTCGGCGAACTCGGCGAACTCACCCGAGCGCTCCCCGAGGGGGAAGTAGACGAAGTTGCCCTGGCTGGCGGGAAGGTTCCAGCCCTGAGCGCGGAGGCCGGCGAGCACGCGGGAGCGCTCGGCGCGGATCCGCTCGGCGCGGCGCTCGAGCTCCTCGGCCGCCGCGGGCTCGAGCGAGGCGAGCGCCGCGGCCTGTGCCGGGGCGGAGGCGCCGAAGGGGACGGTGACCTGGCCGAGCGCACGGGCCAGGCGCGGGTGCGCGACGGCGTAGCCGATCCGCAGCCCCGCCAGGCCCTGCAGCTTCGAGAAGGTGCGCAGCAGCACCACGTTGCCGTGGCGGCGGAAGATCCCGGCGGTGCCGAGCACCGTCGCGGGGTCGTGGAACTCGCGGTACGCCTCGTCGATCGCGACGACGACGTCCTGCGGCACCGCGGCGAGGAACTCCTCGACCTGCTCGGTGGTGAGCGAGGGGCCGGTGGGGTTGTTCGGGGTGCACAGCAGCACCAGTCGGGTGCGGTCGGTGATCGCTGCGGCCATCGCGGCGAGGTCGTGCTCGCCCGCCTCGGTCAGCGGCACGGGGACGGGCGTGCCGCCGTGGGAGCCGACGAGGATCGGGTAGGCCTCGAAGGAGCGCCAGGGGTGGACGACCTCGTCGCCCTCGCCGACCACGGCGCGCACGAGGTCGCCGGAGACGGCGACCGAGCCGGTCGACAGCGCGATCTGCGAGGGAGCCACCCCGTGCTTGCGCCCGAGCGCATCCCGCAGCTCCTGCGCGGCGGCGTCCGGATAACGGTGCGAGGACTCCAACGCGGCGACGGCGGCCTCGCGCACCGAGGCGATCGGCGGCAGGTGCGACTCGTTCGAGGAGACCTTGTAGCGGTGGATCCCGTCGTCGGCGGCGGGCTTCCCGGCCACGTAGGCGGGCAGGTCCTCGAGGGCGGGGCGCAGGCGGATGTTCTCGGCGGGCTCGTCGGGGCGGGCGGAGGGGGCGGACATGCCGCCAGGGTATGCCGCCTGTCGGCCGCGGGGCGGAGGAGTCCGGAGCCGCGCGGCGTCCCGTGCGGAGGTCCGGGTGGGGAGTCCTCCCCATGTCCTCCGGCGCGGTGGGCGGTGCAGGATGGCAGCGGCACAGGACCGTGCCGCGAGGGGGAGGACGGATGATGTTCTGGGGTGCGGACACCACACAGCTGTCGAAGCACGCGACAGTCACACACGGCGGGGCGGCACGACTGGAGACCCTGCTGGGGACGATCGAGCAGGTGGCTCTTTCGACGGAATGGACGGGGGCGGACGCCGAGTCGTTCCGGACGCGCGCACGCGCAGAGGTGGCCCGTGGTCTCGCGGCCGCCGATCTGCTGCGCGGTCTCGGGGCCGAGCTGACAGGCCATTCCGACGAGCAGGACGACGCCTCCGACGGCGACGACGGGCAGGGCTGCCCCGCCGTCGCCGCCGCCCTGACCCCCGAGACGCAGGACGAGCTGGACTCCCTGCTGGCCGACGCGCTCCACGACGGCGGCCTCGAGGACCTGCGCGGCAACTCGCGGGATCTCGACGCCCTGGCCGAGCGCCTCGCGGAGCTGACCCCCGAGGAGCGAGCGGAGTGGATCGCCGGGCTCGAGGACGACGAGCTCGCCGCGCTCAGGGACGCCATGGCCGCCGACGGGGACGGGCTGTTCTGGATGGGCGGCAACACGGACCAGTCCCGTCGAGCGCTGCTCGACCAGCTCCTGCGCGACGCGGACCCCGCGGACGTCGAGCGGATCTCCGAGCTCTTCCCCGAGCTGCACCCCGACGGCCGCGGCGGCGGCGATGCCGCCCAGGGAACCTACGACGTGAATCCCGACGGCACCGTCACGCCGCCAGGAGAGGTGGTGCCGGAGGACGCCTCGTGGCGGGACGTGAGCCAGGGCTCCTACGGGGACTGCGTCTCCATGGCGACGCTCGCGATGATGATGGACCAGGACCCTGGCTGGGCGGCGGAGCACGTGCAGGACAACGGCAACGGCACCGTGACCGTCACGCTCTACGACGAGAACGGCGACCCGGAGCCGATCACGATGCCCGAGGAGCTCCCCGCCGAGGACGGGAGAGTCGTCGGCGCGGGCCGAGGGCCGCTCGCAGACGACCCGACCTCCGCGACCTGGCCGAGCTACGTGGAGCGGGCACTCGCGATCCAGATGGGCGGCGACTACTCCGGCATCGAAGGCCACGGCAGCCCGGAGGTCGGCCCGAGACTGACGGGCCTCGACGTCGAGACGATCCCGCCGACCGATGCTGATGCCGCCTTCGACGCGGCCCGGAGGAGCGAGCCGATGGTCGTCGGCACCGCCGTGGAGCTCTCGGAGGGGGACACCCCACCGAGCGGCTGGCTCGGCGGGCACGGATACTGGGTCGACGGAGTCAGCACCGACGACTCCGGGGAAGAGGTGATCGTGCTGCGCAATCCGCACGGCCCCGACACCCCCACCGTCGAGCTGACCCGTGAACAGTACGAGAAGTACACCTCGAGCGCGGAGGTCCACCATGACTGACTCCCCCAGGGGCACCATCCATTCCGTCCGACCCTCGATCCCCGGTGCCTTCCCCCCGCTCCCGGAGCGAGGCGGCGAGCGTCTCGACGTCTCCCTCGGCTATGTCGCCCCCGGTCGTTCCGGACTCCGTGCTCGCATCTACACCGGTCCTGCGGGAGTCGAGGGGTCAGCGACCGTCGAGCACGAGGACCTGCACGTCGGAGACCGGTTCAGCAGTCGTGCCTGGCGATTCGAGGTCCTGCGCTTGAGCCTTGAGAAGGGTGCCGAGCTGCGACTGCTGCCCGAGGGTCATGATGACTGAGCGCACGACGGCCCGAACAGGATCGGCGCGGGGACCGAGGAACGGCCGTGCCCGGCGCGGCGCGCTGCTGCTCCTCACCCTCGGGCTGCTCGCCGGCTGCGGGCCGCTGGGCCCCGGCGCTCCCTCGGAGCCGTCCGCAGAGGGGCCGACCCTCCCGGCGACCCCCACCGGGATCAGAGGTCAGGACGCGGACGACGAGGCCTACGGAGAGGCCTGCAACGGCGAGGGCGCCTACTCGGTCGACTCCTCGGCAGAGCGCACTCTCGACGACGCCCCTTCACCCGACGGCACACAGCTCGCCGTCTCCCTCGGCTACACCGCCGAGGACGGGCCCCGTGCACGACTCTCCTTCTCGACCTCCGGGGAACCGGGAGCTCACGGGAACTTCGACGGCGAGGTGGGCGAGAGCAGCCGCTACGACGCCTGGACCATCACCATCCGCTCCATCTGCGACGGCGAGGTCGGGTTCGACGTCGACGAGGCGTGATCCGGACGACGACGCTGCCGGAGCACCCCCGCCGGACCGGCGCGGCAGACGGCCGGCCGATGCGGCAGGAAGTGGGGATAGCCCCGGTGCACCGTCCGGCCGAGGCAGGGACAATGGCCCCATGCGATTCCTCGGACACATCATCGTCACCGGCCTCGCGCTGTGGATCACGGCGCTGCTCCTGCCGGGCATGCATCTGGGCCAGAACAGCGCCAGCGTGCTCACGCAGGTGCTCACGATCGGCGCGATCGCGCTGATCCTCGCGCTGATCGACACCCTCGTGAAGCCGATCCTGTCGTTCCTCGCCTTCCCGATCACGTGCCTGACGCTGGGGCTGTTCCAGCTGGTGATCAACACGCTCATGCTGCTGCTGGCGAGCTGGGTGTCGGGCCTGGTGGGGCTCACCCTCGAGTTCGACTCCTTCTGGTGGGCGCTGCTGGCCGGCGTGATCATCGGGATCCTCTCCGCGATCGTCGAGGCCGTCACCGGGCTCGGCGAGCGCTCCGAGGGCTGATCGCTCCCGCCCGCACGAGCACCGCCGCCGGCCCTCCCGTCCCGGCCCCACGGGGCGGGAGGGCCTGCGATCATGAGGTATGAGTCGTCTCCAGACCGACATCACCGCCGATCTGCCCCGTCTCCGCGCCCTGCTCGCCGCCCGCCCCGTGCCGCCCGAGCCGGAGCTCGCCGCCCGCATCGAGGAGCACCTGCCCACCCTGCACAGCCTGTTCGTGCAGCTGTACGGCGACAGGGACGACTCCTTCGATGCGCTGGCCTCCGTGATGGAGCTGGTGGTCGACTCCTGGCAGCGCCGGCCCGCGGCGCTGCGCGACCTGGACGCACGCCGCACCGCCGACCCGACCTGGTTCGAGTCCCCCGCCATGCTGGGCGGGGTCTGCTACGTGGACCGCTACGCCGGTTCGCTGCGCGCCCTGCACGAGCACATCGGCTACTTCCAGGAGCTGGGCCTGACGTACCTGCACCTGATGCCGCTGTTCGACTCCCCCGCCGGCGAGGACGACGGCGGCTATGCGGTCAGCAGCTACCGGAAGGTGCGCGAGGGGCTGGGCACCATGGAGGAGCTCGCCGAGCTGGCCGCCGCCCTGCGCGAGGCCGGGATCTCCCTCGTGCTGGACTTCATCTTCAACCACACCAGCGACGAGCACGAATGGGCGCGGCGCGCCGTCGCGGGCGACCCGGAGTTCGAGGACTTCTACCTGATCTTCGAGGACCGCACCCTGCCGGACGCCTACGAGCGCACCACCCGCGAGATCTTCCCCGAGGACCATCCCGGCTCCTTCGTCCAGCTGGGCGACGGCCGGTGGATCTGGTCGACCTTCTACCACTTCCAGTGGGACCTGAACTACGCGAACCCCGCCGTGTTCCGGGCGATGGCCGAGGAGATGCTGTTCCTCGCCGGGCAGGGAGTGGAGGTGCTGCGGATGGATGCGGTCGCGTTCATCTGGAAACGGCTGGGCACGCCGTGCGAGTCGCTGCCGGAGGCGCACCTGCTGCTGCGGGCCTTCAATGCGGTGCTGCGCATGGCCGCGCCCGGGGTGCTGTTCAAGTCCGAGGCGATCGTCCACCCCGATGAGGTGGTCGAGTACATCGATCCGCTCGAGTGCCAGCTCTCCTACAACCCGCTGCAGATGGCGCTGACCTGGGAGGCGCTGGCCACGCGGGATGCGCGGCTGCTGTCCCAGGCGCTCGTGCGGCGCCACGCCCTGCCGGAGGGGACCGCGTGGGTGAACTACGTGCGCTCCCACGACGACATCGGCTGGACCTTCGCGGACGAGGACGCCGCAGAGCTCGGCATCGACGGCTTCTCCCATCGCCGCTTCCTCAACGACTTCTACACCGGCCGCTTCCCCGGCAGCTTCGCGCGCGGCGCCGCCTTCCAGGAGAACCCCCGCACCGGGGACGCCCGGGTGGCGGGCACGACGGCGGCGCTCGCGGGGGTGGAGACGGCCGACGCCGGCGGGGAGGACCGGGTGCTCCTCGCCCACGCGATCGCGCTGTCCACGGGTGGGCTGCCGCTGCTGTACCTGGGCGACGAGGTGGGCCAGTTCAACGACCACGACCACCGCAACCGCCCGGCGGAGGCCGACGACAGCCGCTGGGTGGGCCGGCCGATGCGCCCGGCCCAGGCCTATGCGGCCCGGCACGATCCCCGCACCGTGGCCGGACGGATCCATGCCCGCCTGCGGCGGATGATCACCGTGCGGAAGCGGACCCCCGAGCTCGGCGGCAACGCGCTGCTGCCCTTCGACGTGCCGCATCCCGCGGTGCTCGGCTATCAGCGGCCCGGGCTCGAGGAGCGGGCCGACGGACTTCCCGGTCAGCGGGTGCTGGTGCTCGCGAACGTCGGCGACCACCCCGCTCGAGTGCCCGCGGTGACGTTCTCCGGGCTCGAGCCCGGTGCTCACGAGCTGCTCGCCGACGAGGCGACGGACCTCGGCGACGGGCTCACGCTGCCCGCTCACGGGGTGCTGTGGCTGCGGGTGACGCCGCGCCCGGCCGGGTGACGGCGGGGCGCGGGACGCTCCGGCACGGGGGCGCGGCGGTCTGGGACAATGCCGCCATGGCTCACTCCTTCGCGGACATCACTCCCCCGATCGCCCTGACCCCGCTCGACGGCCGCTACCGCGGCCAGGTCGCGCCGCTGGTCGACCACCTGTCCGAGGCGGCGCTGAACCGCTCCCGCCTGGTGGTGGAGACCGAGTGGATGATCCACCTGCTGGACGGCGAGGTCATCCCCGGCCTGCGCACCCTCACCGATGACGAGCGGGCGCTGCTGCGGGCGATCCCGGAGGACTTCGGCGCAGAGGGCATCGCCGAGCACGCCGAGATCGAGCGGGAGACCGTCCACGACGTCAAGGCGATCGAGTACTACATCAAGCGCCGCCTGGCCGGCACCTCCCTCGAGCCGCTCGCCGAGGTCGTGCACATCTACTGCACCAGCGAGGACGTCAACAACCTCGCCTACGCCCTCATGATCCGCGGGGCCGTGCACGAGGTGTGGATGCCCGCCTTCGAGGCGCTGATCGGGGACCTCGAGGCCCTCGCCCGCGAGACCGCCGAGGTGCCGATGCTCTCGCGCACCCACGGCCAGGCCGCGACCCCCACCACGCTCGGCAAGGAGATCGCGGTCTTCGCGCACCGCCTGGGCCGGCAGGCGCGCCGCATCTCCGCGAACCGGATGCTCGGCAAGATCAACGGAGCGACCGGCACCTACGCCGCGCACGCGGTATCCGTGCCGGGTGCGGACTGGGAGCGCGTCGCCCGCACCTTCGTGGAGCACCTGGGCCTGACGTGGAACCCGCTGACCACCCAGATCGAGTCCCACGACTGGCAGGCCGAGGTCTACGCGGACATCGCCCGCGCCGGCCGGATCCTGCACAACCTCGCCACCGACGTGTGGACCTACATCTCGCTGGGCTACTTCCGCCAGCGCCTGTCCGCCCAGGGCGGCACCGGCTCCTCGACGATGCCGCACAAGGTCAACCCCATCCGCTTCGAGAACGCGGAGGCGAACCTGGAGATCTCCGGCGCGCTGCTGGACGTGCTCTCCCAGACCCTGGTCACCTCGCGCCTGCAGCGCGACCTCACCGACTCGACCACGCAGCGCAACGTCGGCCCCGCGCTCGGGCACTCCCTGCTCGCGATCGCGAACATCCGCAAGGGCCTGGCGGGCCTGGACGTGGATGCGGACGCGATGGCGGCAGACCTCGAGGGGAACTGGGAGGTGCTCGGCGAGGCGGTGCAGTCGGTGATGCGCACCCTGGGCGTGCAGGGCCATGAGGGCCTGGACAACCCCTACGAGCGGCTCAAGGAGCTCACCCGCGGCCACCGCGTGAACGGGGCGGGGATGCGCGAGTTCATCTCCTCGCTCGGCCTGCCCGAGGCGGAGCGGGAGCGGCTGCTGGCCCTGACCCCGCAGACCTACGTGGGCCTCGCCGCCCGGCTCGTCGACCACCTGGACGACGCGCGCGGCTGACCCCCGCGGCGCGCGGCGTCCCGCACGGCCGACGGCCCCTCCTGCTCACCGGAGCAGGAGGGGCCGTCGGCCGTCCGACAGGCCGAGGGGCCGTCGGCCGGCGGCACGAGGGCGGGGCGGGTGCCCCGATGGCTCAGCCGATCGCGCGGGGTCGCAGGTCCAGGCTCGCCACGACCGCGTCCTCCGGGGCGCGAAGCACGTACCCGATCGCGGCGGCGACCGTGGCGGGGCGCAGGTAGCGCTCCCGCTCGTACTCGCCCTGCTCGGCGGCGCGCAGCTCGTGCTGCATGTCGGTGTCGACCCGTCCGGGATGCACGGAGCTGACCCGCACCCCGTGGGAGGTCTCCTCCTGGCGCAGCGCATCGGTCCAGGCGCGCAGCGCGAACTTCGAGGCGGAGTACGCGCCGCGGTCGCCCTTGGCGTTGTAGCCGGAGCCGGAGTTCACGGCCACCACTGTGCCGCGCGCCTCGCGCAGCGCGGGCAGCAGCAGTCGCGTCAGCTCCGAGACGGCGGTGACGTTCACGGCGAAGTTCCGCTCCCAGTCCGCGGCGCTGAGCTCCGCGACGGACCCGCTGACCAGGATCCCCGCACAGTGGACGAGCCCGTCGAGGCCGTGGGGCAGGTCGAGCGCGGCGACGGCCGCGGCGGTCGCGACAGGATCGGTGAGCTCGGCGACGAAGGGCTCGGCCGACGACAGCTCGGCGGCGAGCGCGGCGAGGGCCTCCTCGTCGCGGCCGCCGAGGATCAGGTGGTGGTCGGCGGCGAGCTCATGGGCGAGGGCCCGCCCGATCCCCCGGTTCGCCCCGGTGACGAGGACGGCGGGACGGGCGGCAGGCTGTGCGGTGGTCATGCCCCCGAGTCTGGCACGACTGGGTGCCGGTGGGCTCTGCGCACCCGGTCCCTCGCACCCCCGCCGTGCAGGGGTGCTCGCGGTCCCCCGCCATGCAGGGTGAGAGCATGAGCGGATGCAGAGCTGGAGTCCGGGCCGCGGGTGGGTGCGCGCCGAGGTGCTGGTCGTCCTCGCGCTGTCGCTGGGGCGCAGCGCCGTCTACTCGCTGCTCGCCCTCGCCGAGGCGCTCGCGGCCGGTCCGCTCTCGACCCAGTCCACCGCGCTGAACCCCTCCCTGCAGGAGAACCCCTGGCTGGACCTGCTGCGCCAGCTGCTCTCGATCGGCTTCACCCTCGCGCCCGTCGGCCTCGTGGTGCTGCTGCTCGCGGCGACCGCGGGCTCGCTGCGCCAGGCGCTCGGGGACCTGGGGCTCGATCTCGCCCGGCCGGCGCGGGACCTGCTGCACGGCGTGCTGATCACGGCGGGGATCGGGATCCCGGGCCTCGCCGTGTATGCGCTGGGGCGGATGCTCGGCGCGACGGTCGAGGTGATCCCCGCGGCGCTCGGCGAGCACTGGTGGAGCGTGCCGGTCCTGGTGCTGCACGCGCTGAAGAACGCGGTGCTCGAGGAGGTGATCGTGGTGGGCTATCTGGTCCAGCGCCTCGAGCGCCTGGGCTGGTCGCCGCGCGCGATCGTGCTCGCCTCGGCCGTGCTGCGCGGGGCGTACCACACCTATCAGGGGGTGGGTCCGGGGCTCGCGAACCTCGTGATGGGGCTCGTGTTCGGGACCTGGTACCTGCGCACCCGGCGCGCGATGCCGCTGGTCATCGCGCACACCCTGCTGGACGTGGTCGCCTTCGTGGGCTACGCGCTGCTGAAGGACGTGCTCGGGATCTGAGCCCCGACCCGCCGTGGGGGCTTCATGGCGGCGCGGGGCTCCGTGGCGGCAGGCGACGGCGCGGCACCGGGCGCAGCTCAGAGGATGAAGGCCTCGCCGTCTCCGTCGGCCTCGATCGGGAGACCGGACTCGAACCACTCGTCCATGCCGCCGCCGACGTTGATCGCGTCGAAGCCGTTCGCGTTCAGCCACTGCGTGACCTGGAAGCTGCGCCCGCCGGTGCGGCAGACGATGTACAGGTCGTCGTCGGTCTCCGGGAGCCGGTCCAGGTTCTGCAGGAGCGTGCTCGCGGGCAGGTGCTGGGCACCGGGCGCATGGCCTGCGTCCCACTCGCTCTGCTCGCGCACGTCGATCAGATGCGCGCCCTCGGGCACGTCCTTCGGGGCGACGGTCTGCATGTCCTCCATGTCCATCGGCCCAGCCTAACGGCCCGGGGCAGGGCCTGGCAGGGCTGCGCGCGGGGCGTGGAGGAGCGGGGCAGGGTGATGGTCATGTACTGGCGTATGGCGTCCCGCTACGCCTCTATTGGCATAGTGGGACGCCATACGCCACCACCTGACCATCCGCCCTCGCCTCGGCGGGGCGGGGCGGGGCGGGGCCGGCTCGGCGCGGCGGGGCGGGGCCGGCTCGGCGGGCGCTCAGGCGCCGCGCTCGGCGTAGCGGCGCACGAGCGGGGACCCGATGAGCACCGCGGCGATCACCAGCGCATAGGCCCCGAGCACGCTCGCGAGGTACTGCACCGCCACGATCGGATCATTCGGGGCGCCGCCCAGCACCGCCATCACCACGAGCAGCGAGGTGAACGTCGCCAGCACCGAGCTCAGCAGCACCGGCAGGACGATCTCAGCGATCCGGGCCCGGTGGAGCTGGCCCACCTGGGCGCCGGCGATGTGCTGGGAGCGCAGCACCGGGGCCTGGTCGATGACGCGCGCGGTCTGGGTGACGCCGGTGCTGACCGCGGCGAGCACGGCGGCGATGCCCAGGGTGAGCAGCCCGCCGGTGGACATGGCGGTGGCCATCATGGCGTCCTCGGCCCCGCCGGTCCCGTCGTCGCGGGTGAGGAGGGCGAGGACGGTGAGGAAGCCCGCGATCACCAGGGCGAAGGTGATCCCGGAGACGGCGCGCCAGCCGGCCTTCGGATCGGCGGCCAGTCGGCGCGCGCCGACCAGCAGCCCGGGCACCGGGGCGGTCCGGGCGACGAACAGCGCGACGCCCCACACGATGAACGGCCCGACCACGTTCACGCCCGCGACGACCGCACCGATGAACAGGATCATCACCGCGAAGAAGACCATCCCGTCGGCGATCGGGCCCAGCAGCATCGAGCCGAACTGCGCGAACACGAGGAAGCCGACGATCAGCACCGCCCAGATGATGACCCGCAGCACGGACATGCGCACCACGCGCGAGTCGCGGGCGACGCCGAGGGGGCTGAGCACCACGCCGGTGAGGGAGACGGCGGCGGAGCCGGCCGCGAGCAGCACCATCCCGAGCACGAGCAGCGGGTAGGCCCACCAGGGCATGAGCAGATCCGCCGTGGTGAACGGGGTGATGCCGAAGTCGAGGGCGGTCAGCGCAGGGGTCACCACGAGGTGGAGCCCCACGCCGAGCAGCGCCCCGAGCAGGGCCTGCGCGGCGACGTCGAGCACGGCCACGCCGCCGACCTGCCCGCCGGTCCCGCCGACGAGCCGGATGGTGGCGAGGTCCTGCTCCCGGCGGGCCAGGGACAGCCGGGCCGCGGAGCCGCCGAGTCCGACGGCGCTCGGGATCAGCAGCACCGAGGCGACCATCGCACACATGACGAGGAAGGGGATCAGGGAGGCCTCCCCGCTCATGGCGGGGGCGTCTTCGGCAGGCAGGCGTCCCACGAACGCCGCGGCGCCGCCGAGCACCGTGCCGGTGATCGCG
Organism: Brachybacterium sp. EE-P12; assembly: GCF_003711805.1. Classification (GTDB taxonomy): domain Bacteria; phylum Actinomycetota; class Actinomycetes; order Actinomycetales; family Dermabacteraceae; genus Brachybacterium. The sequence goes on from NZ_QXCP01000009.1 coordinate 431,013, forward strand.
GTCGCGGCGGCGAAGGCGATCACGGGCAGGAGGTCGGCGAGGGCGCCGCGCCGGCGCAGCAGCAGCGGAGCGGAGGCGAGCAGCGCGTTCATCGGGGCATCCCCGCTGCCTGCGCCTCGGCCACCTGGGCGGGGGTCTGCGCCGTGGCCGGCGCGGACTCGGGGCGCACGTACTCGCGGGCGATGCGGCCGTCCCGCATGGCGACGGTGCGGCGGCAGGCCGCGGCGACCTTCGCGTCGTGCGTGACCATGACCAGGCTCGCGCCGGTCTCCAGGCACGAGTCCACGAGGGTGGACAGCACGGAGCGGCCGGTCTCCTGGTCCAGGGCGCCGGTGGGCTCGTCGGCGAAGACGACCGAGGGGCGGCCGGCGAGGGCGCGCGCGACCGCGACGCGCTGGGCCTGCCCGCCGGAGAGCTGGGTGGGGCGCCGGTCGTGCATCCCGCCCAGGCCCAGCCGGTCCAGCCAGGAGCGTGCCTCGGCGGTCGCGGCGCGACGGGAGGTGCCGCCCAGCATGCGCGGCAGGATCACGTTCTCGAGCGCGGTGAGCTCGGGCAGCAGCTGCCCGTCCTGGAAGACGAAGCCGAAGTCGCTGCGTCGCAGCAGGGTGCGGCGCTTCTCGCCGAGCTCGGCCAGGTTCTTCCCGTCCAGGCGCACGGTGCCGGCGGTGGGTTCGAGGATCCCCGCGAGCACGTGCAGCAGGGTCGTCTTCCCGCAGCCCGAAGGGCCCATGACGGCGAGCGAGTCCGCGCGGGCGATGTCGAGGTCCACGCCGTCCAGGGCCCGGGTGGCGGCCTGGTCGCGGCCGTAGGTGCGCACCAGGCCTCGGGCGGAGAGGATCGGCGCGGGGTGCGCGCCCGACGGGGCGGCGCCGGCCGCGGGAGCGGGTCCCTGATGCGGAGCGTGATTCTGATGCGGGGCGGGCGGTGCGGTGTTCATGGCATCCACGATCCGCCGCGGCCCTGTCCCCGCGCGTCAGCCCCCGGAGCGGTTCCGCGCCTGCGGGATCAGACCGTGGGATGACACGAGGGTGCGACCGCCGGCCGCCCTCTCAGGCTCCACCCACCCGCTGATCTCCTGCCGGCTCGTCCCTCGCCAGCACGTCGATCAGGCTCCACCCACCCGCTGATCTCCTGCCGGCTCGTCCCTCCCCAGCACGTCGATCAGGCTCCACCCACCCGCTGATCTCCTGCCGGCTCGTCCCTCCCCAGCACGTCGATCAGCCGAAGCGACCGGAGATGTAGTCCTCGGTCTGCGTGTTCGTGGGGTTGGTGAAGATCGTGTCGGTGTCGTCGATCTCGATGAGGCGGCCGGGCTTGCCGGTGCCGGCGATGTTGAAGAAGCCCGTGCGGTCCGAGACGCGGGAGGCCTGCTGCATGTTGTGCGTGACGATCACGATCGTGTAGTCCTCCTTCAGCTCGTGGATGAGGTCCTCGATCGCGAGGGTGGAGATCGGGTCGAGCGCCGAGCAGGGCTCGTCCATGAGGACCACCTCGGGCTTGACCGCGATGGTGCGTGCGATGCACAGGCGCTGCTGCTGCCCGCCGGAGAGCCCCATGCCGGGCTTGTCCAGGCGGTCCTTGACCTCGTTCCAGAGGTTCGCGCCCTTCAGCGCCCGCTCGACGAGCTCGTCGGCATCGGATCTCGAGATCCGACGATTGTTGAGCTTCACGCCGGCGAGCACGTTGTCGCGGATCGACATGGTCGGGAACGGGTTGGCCTTCTGGAACACCATCCCGACGCGGCGGCGCACGTTGACCGGGTCGATCTTCGGGTCGTAGATGTCCTCGCCGTTGATCTCGACCCGCCCCTTCGCGTAGGCGCCGGGGATGACCTCGTGCATGCGGTTCAGGGTGCGCAGGAAGGTCGACTTCCCGCAGCCGGAAGGGCCGATGAGCGCGGTCACCGAGCGAGGCCGGATCTGCATGTCGACGCCCTCCACGGCGAGGAAGTCGCCGTAGTAGATGTTCAGGTCCTCGACGTTGATGGGCTGGGGCGCTGCCATCAGGTGTCCTTTCGCGTGGGGCCCGGCTCAGCGGCTGAGCTTCGGGGAGAAGTAGTGGCTGATCAGTCGCGCGATGATGTTCAGGATCATGACGATGACGATCAGGGTGAAGGCGGCGGCCCAGGCACGATCGATGTTGGTGCTGATCGAGCAGGCGTACACCTCCTGGTTGACCGGGTTGGTGACGGTGTCCGACATGCAGTTCGCATTGCCGTTGCGGTACTGCTGGTTGATGAACGTCGGCAGGGTCGCCATGCGTCCGTCGAACATGTTCCAGTTCACCGAGGTGACCATGCCGACCGTGAGCAGCAGCGGGGCGGTCTCGCCGATCACGCGCGCGATAGCGAGGGTGATGCCGGTGGTCAGGCCCGCGATCGCGGTGCGCAGCACGACCTTGACGATCGTGAGCCACTTGGGAACGCCGAGCGCGTAGGCGGCCTCGCGCAGGTCCATCGGGACCAGCCGCAGCATCTCCTCGCTGTTGCGCACCACGGTGGGGATCATCAGCAGCGAGAGCGCGACCGCGCCCATGATGCCCATGCGCACGCTCTGATCGGGCATGAACGTGATGAACAGGGCGAGGCCGAACAGACCCGCGACGATCGAGGGGATGCCGGTCATGACGTCCACGAGGAAGGTCACGCCGCGGCCGAGGGTGCGCTTCCAGCCCTGGTCCGCATATTCGACCAGGAAGATCGCGGTGAACAGGCCGACGGGGATCGAGATCAGCGAGGCCCACAGCGTGATCAGCAGGGTGCCGACGATCGCGTGGGAGACGCCGCCGGCGTCCGCCCCTCCGATGATCCCGGACATGTCCGTGGTCCAGAAGGCGAGGGTGGTGGGCTTCGCGGCGAGGACGCGGGTCATGCCGCGGGCGACCACGGACCACAGCAGCGACAGCAGCGGGAACATCGAGATCGCGAAGGCGCCGATGACCAGCAGGGTCATCAGCCGGTCCTTCGCCCAGCGCGGGCCCTCCCGGACCAGGGAGTAGCCCCAGCCGAACAGGAGGTGCAGCACGAAGCCCAGCAGGATCGCGCTGGCGACGGAGAGTGCGTCGGCGATCGCGAGCACGGCGACGGCGACCAGCAGGCCCGCCAGCCCGGTCAGGAGGAGGTGGTACCAGGGCAGGCGCCGCTCGTCCCGGGGCCGGTGGGCCGAGGACGACGAGGACGAGCCGGTCGGCCGCATGTCGTTCGAGGTGCTCGCCGAGGTGTCGGTGGGGGTGCTCATGGGGACCTCTCAGCTCTTGGGCCCGCTGCGGGCGACGATCCACCGGGCGATGGCGTTGATGACGAAGGTCAGCACGAACAGCACCAGGCCGGTGAAGATGAGCAGGGACATGTCGACGCCGGAGGCCTCCGCCGACTTCGAGGCGATGTTCGCAGCGATCGAGTTGTGGCGGCCGACCTCGAGGATGTGCAGGGAGAAGGTCGCGCCGGGCGCGAGGATCATCAGCACGGCCATCGTCTCGCCGAGCGCGCGGCCGAGGCCCAGCATCGACGCGGCGACCACGCCGCCGCGGCCGAAGGGCAGCACGACGGTGCGGATGGTCTCCCAGCGGGTCGCGCCGAGGGCGAGCGCCGCCTCCTCCTGCAGACGCGGGGTCTGCAGGAACACCTCGCGGGAGACGGCGGTGATGATCGGCAGGACCATCACGGCCAGGACCACGGAGGCCGAGGCGAGATTGCGCATCGGCGCCGTCGGCTCCCCCGCGAACAGCGGGATCCAGCCGAAGTAGGTGTTGAGGAAGACGTAGAGCGGCTCGAGCTTGGGCACCAGCCACACCCCGCCCCACAGGCCGTAGACGACCGAGGGCACCGCGGCCAGCAGGTCGATCATGTAGCCGAGGCCCGAGGCCATGCGGCGCGGCGCGAAGTGGGAGATGAACAGGGCGATGCCGACGGAGACCGGGATCGCGATCAGCAGGGCGATCGCCGAGGCGAGCACGGTGCCGAACACGAGCGGCAGCGTGTACTCGACCAGCGAGAACTCGGCGGTGCCGGAGAACTCGCGGCTCGCGGTGATCGCGGGGATCGACTCGGTGGTCAGGAAGATCGCGACCGCGGCGAGGGTGACGAAGATGAGGAGCCCGGAGCCGATGCTCAGGACGGAGAAGACCGAGTCGCCCGCCCTGCGGCCGCCGGAGCTCATGGTGTCCGGAGCGGACCGCTCCTTCTCCGGGGCGGTGTCAGCTGTGCTCATGGGGACCTTCCTGCGAGCGCGTCCCGCGTGCGGGCCGCGGGGCCGGGATGACGTGGGCGGGGACGGCCGTGTCGCCGGGCCGGTCCGGCCCGGCGACACGGTCTGGGGACGAGGGCTCGATCAGCCGACGGTGATGGCGTCGATCGCGGTCTGCGCCTCGGAGCTGAGCTCGTCCGAGATCGGGGCGGAGCCCGCGGCCTCGGCGGCGGCCTGCTGGCCCTCCGAGGAGACGATGTAGGAGGCGTAGGCCTTCACGGCCTCGCCCTGAGCGGAGTCGGCGTAGGAGCCGCACAGCGCGAGATAGGAGACCAGGACGATCGGGTAGACGCCCTCCTCGGTGGTGGTGCGGTCGAGCTCCACGACGATGTCGTTCTCCTCGCGGCCCTCCTCGCGCGGGGAGACGTCGACGGCCTTGGCGGCGGCGTCGGCGCTGTACTCGACGAACTCCTCGCCGACCTGGATCGCGGCGGTGCCGAGGTTGCCGGCCTGGGAGGCGTCGGCGTAGCCGATGGTGCCGTTGCCGCCCTCGACGGTGGAGATCATGCCGGAGGTGCCGTCGCCGGACTGGCCGCCGTCGATGGGCCAGGTCTCGACCGGGCCGTGGGTCCAGGCGTCGGGAGCGTTCTCGGAGAGGTACTCGGTGAAGTTCTCGGTGGTGCCCGAGTCGTCGGAGCGGTGGACCGGCACGATGTCGAGGTCGGGCAGGTCGGCATCGGGGTTCGACTCGGCGATCGCCGGATCGTTCCAGTTGGTGATGTCCCCGGCGAAGATCCCGGCGATGACCTCGGGGGTGAGGTTCAGGGAGTCGACGCCCTCGATGTTGAACACGACGGCGATCGGCGAGATGTAGATCGGCAGGTCGAAGGCCTGCGAGTCGTTGCAGACCTCGGCGGAGGAGGCGAGCTCCTCCTCGTCGAGGGCCGCGTCGGTGCCGGCGAACTGCACCTGGCCGGAGAGGAACTGCTCACGGCCGGTGCCGGAGCCGGTGGGGTCGTAGGTGACCGTGAGGTCGCCGCCCTCGGCCTGGGTGAGGCCCATGAAGGACTCGCTCCACGCGGTCTGGGCGTTCTGGGCGGAGGAGGCGCCCGAGCCGGCGAGGTTGCCGGTCAGCTCGGCGTAGCCGCCGGACGCGGCGCCGCCGGCGTCCGAGCCGCCGCTCTCGCCGGCATCCGAGCCGCCGCAGGCCGACAGCGCGAGGCCGCCGACGAGTCCGAGCGCTGCGAGCGAGACGAGCTTGTTCTGGCGAACGTTCACTGCGAGTCCTTTCGGGGCCCAGGGGCCCGAGGTCTGCCTGCTGAGGTCTGTCAGCGGCGAACCTAGGGAGGGCAGGTGACACGGGACCCGTCCTTGTGTGAACAGCAGGTGAACAGGCCGCCGCAGTCGATGAACTCGCTGGTGGGAACGCAATTACGGTTGCGTCACACCGTCAGGTCGGCCTGGGCCGACGCGTGCCGGGGTGGGCCGTGCCACGTCCGCTCAGGGGTCGGGCGCGGAGCCCGTCTCGCTCAGCGGCCGGAGCTCGCGCTGAGCCCGACCACGACGATCGCGAAGATCACGTACGCCACGAAGGCCAGCAGGAGCAGCGTGCCCAGGATCGACAGCACCAGACCGGCGATCGCGAGGCCCCGGCCGCTCCTGGGCGAGGCCGCCTCCGGGGAGGTCTCCCGCATGCCCATGATCGACAGGACGAGCCCGAAGGGTCCCGTGATCCCGGTGCAGAGCGTGATCGACAGCAGGCCCAGGACGAAACCTGCGATGCCGAGTCCGGAGCTCGGCGGGGCCATGACCAGCGGGGAGGCGTACGGGCCGGGGACGCCGACGCCGTACGGCTGGGCGCCCGCATCGAACTGCGGGGCGCTGTAGCCGTTCTGCTCCGCCCCGTACGGCGACTGCGCCGCGCCGTAGGGCGACTGCTGGGCGGCGTACGGGTCCTGCTCGTGCCCGTCCGGGTCCTGCCCCCATTGCGTGCTCATCCGCGTCCCCTCTCCGTTCCGTCGTCAGCCGATGTTCGGCAGATGTCTCTCGATCGCCACGACCGCCCCGTCGGGCGTGACATGCAGCAGCAGCGCCTCACCGGCGGCGAGATACGGGTCCTCGCGCGGCAGCTCGAGGGACGCCCCGGGCTGCGCGGAGCGCCGCACCGCCTCGATGACGGTGGGCAGCACGGGCCGGTGGGTGCACACCACCGTCGGACGCGCCTCACGCAGCACCCGGTCGATCACGGCCTCCGTGCGCGAGGGATGCTTCGCATGCCCCGCCTCGGTCAGCTCGTCCTTGGTCCGCACCTTCAACCCCCCGGCGCGCGCGAACGGCTCGACCGTGCTCAGGCACCGCTCCCAGGGGCTGCTCACCACGCTCACCGGATCGAAGGCGTCCAGCAGAGCGGGAAGGGCCTTGGCCTGCTTCTTCCCCTTGGAGTTCAGGGGCCGTTCCCCCTCGCCGCGACGCCACTTGGAGCGTGAGACCGCGGCGCCGTGGCGCTGGATGACGATCGGTGCGGTGCGCAGCTCCCCCGCCTCCGCGTGACGTCGCAGGGTCTGCAGCGGGACCTGGTCGCCCTGCCGCGTGACCATCGACTCGGCCTCGTCGAGCCCCACCCAGCGCACCCGATCGATCTCCGCGGCGCTCTCGGGCCCGGGCCCGATCTTCGCCCGCACGGTCCCCATCCAGTACTGGACGATCTTGGTGCGACCGTCGGGCAGCAGGTACACCGAGGCCGGCAGCGGCCGATGCAGGCGCACCCGGTATCCGGTCTCCTCCGCGACCTCGCGCACCGCCGCGGCGGGGAAGGTCTCGCCCTTGTCGAGCTTGCCCTTGGGGATCGACCAGTCGTCGTAGCGGGGACGGTGCACGAGCAGCACCTGGAGCCGTCCGCCCTTCTCCCGCCAGGCCAGCGCGCCGGCGGCGAGGACGGGCGGCGGCTTCCCGGGGGCGACGCTCACGCTCACGCCCCGGCCGGCGCAGGCCGACGCATCTGGACGTCGCGGCCGGAGACGGCGAACCCCCACGCCTCGTACAGGCGCAGCGCTGCGGCGTTGTCGGCCTCGACGTACAGCTCGACGCCGGGCACGCCGCCCTGGACCAGACGCTCCAGCGCCGTCGCCAGGAGCACTCCCGCAATCCCGTGGCCCTGCACCGAGGGGTCGGTCGCCACGACGTAGATCTCCGCGTCGGCATCGGTCGCGCCGGGTCGTTCCCGCTTGACCCAGACGAAGCCCACGAGCTGCCCGTCGCGGCGGGCGACGACCATGTCCTCGGGGTCGAACCAGGGCTGGGCCATCCGCTGCTCGAGATCCTCGCGGGTCATCGAGCCCTGCTCGGGATGGGACGCGAAGGCGCGCGCGTTGACCGCGACCCAGGCGTCCGCGTCGTGCGCGGGTTCGAAGGTGCCCAGGGTCAGGCCCGGCAGGGTCGAGGCGGGCACCTCGATCGGGGTGCCGGCGGCGAGCTCGCGGTGCAGCGTCAGCAGGCGGCGGGTCTCGACGAGCCCGTTCGCGGAGAGGAAGGCGAGGGAGCTCTCGAGCGCGCCGTGCGCCCACACGCCCGCATCGGCGCGCTGCGCGAGGGCGGCCTCGAGCAGCGCGGTGCCGTGGCCGCGGCGCCGCGCCTCGGGGCGGACCATCCCCTGGACGGTCCCGTCGGCGAGCACGCTCGCATAGGCGATCACCGCCTGGTCCTCCGCCAGGAGCAGGTGCTGGGCCGATCCGCCGGCGAGGGCGAGGCGCGCCGCTTCATCGAGCGGGGAGACGCCGTCGTGCGCGGTGACCGCGCCGAGCAGGCTCTCGACCTGGTCACGGTGCTCGCGCGACAGCTCGGCCGTGGAGATCATGAGGTCCTTCCGGGGACGTCTGCGGGTGGTGGTGCGGGGCACGAGTATGCCTCCACCTGCGGGCACTCGTAGACTGCCACAGTAATGTTGCGGACGACGGCTCGTCCGCGCCCATCGAGCAGCCGGCACCGACAGCGAGGGAGGCCCCGTGACCGCTCCCGAGCGCGCACCCCTCGGCGCCGCCCTCGCGCTGCTGCTGGCGCTCGTCTCGCTCACCGGGCCTCTCTCCCCCGTGCTGATGGCGATCGCGATCGGACTGCTCGGCCTGCTGATCGGCATCGCCTGGCCAGATCTGCTGGAGCTGCCCGCCGCGGCGGGGACCCGCGTGGTCGTCGCCGGCACCGGGATCGGCGGCGCGCTGCTGGCGGTCCTCGCCCCCGAGCGCCTCTCCCCGGTGCCCGCCATCGTGATGCTGTGCGCCATCGGGGTCTTCGCCTCCTTCGTCCAGCAGATGCTCCGCCGCGAACGCCGAGACCTCACCGCCTCCCTCACCGGCACCGTCGCCGGGGTGTTCCTCGCCGGCATCGCGGCGACCTGGGTGATCGCCCAGGCCGACGGCTTCGCGCTGGGCGGCACGGAGGTGGTCACCGCCGTCGCGGCCGGGCTCGCCGCGACGCTGCTGCTGGACTCGACCCCGCTGCCGGCGCTGCCCCGCTTCGTGCTCTCCGTGCTGGCCGGCGCCGTCCTGACGGGCGTGCTCGCGGTCTCCCTCGCCTCCCTCGCGCTGCCGATCGCGGCGCTGCTCGGGGCCGCGACCGCGATCGGGGCGAGCAGCGCGCATCTGCTGGTCGGCTCCTCCCTGGTCGCCCATGAGCCGGTCCCCTCCCTCGCGGTCGCGGCGGTGCCGGTGGCGACCGTGGGCGTGCTCGCCCATCTCACGCTGTCCGTGGTCGGCTGACGGGCGCTAGACTCCTGACCATGTCCGCGCTGTCGCTGTTCTTCCTCGCCCTCGTCATCCTGGTGGGTCTGATCGTCCTCGGCTTCACCGTGCTGGTGATCACCCGCCTGTTCGACCACTGAGCGGATCCCGGCGCCGATGCCCATCACGCTCGACACCTCGCTCCCGCGCTCGCTGTACCCGCTCGCCTGGCTGATCGGGAGCTGGGAGGGCAGCGGGGCTCTGACCGCTCCCTCGCCCGACACCCCCGACCTGCGCATCGAGCAGCGTCTCGAGTGCACCGCGCAGGAGGACGGCACCCTCGCCTGGCGCTCGATCATCCATCGGGTCGACGCGCCCGCCCCGCTGCCCCCGACGAGCGTCTTCGCCCGCGAGCAGGAGGAGCCGGCACCGGCCGCGGCCTCCTCCGGGGAGCGCAGCCTGCTGCACCGCGAGGACGGGATCTGGACCGTCGGCGATCTCCTGCCCGGCCAGGACGTCGCCGCCGCCGAGGCCGCCCGGCCCGGCAGCCCCGCCGGGCATCTCTCCCATCATCTCGAGGCCCGTCTCGAGCGCCGCGGCGAGAGCGCCGAGACCTGGAGCGGCGAGGTGCGGGGGCCGCGGGTGCAGCTCGCGCTCGCCGGCGCCGACGGCGAGGTCGTCGCGACCCGCATGTTCGGCTACATCAGCGGGCGCCTCATGTGGCTGTGGGAGCAGCGCGGACCCGCCCCCGAGGGCGCCGCCGGCGAGACGGCGCTCCTCCCCCACCTCTCCTTGGAGCTCGACCGTGTCTGACACAGCCCGCACCGTCCGCCCCCTGTTCACCGCCGGGGCCGTCCTCGGCGAGGGACCCGATCAGGCCGTGCCCGCCCACTACGGCGCCCCGCTGCGCGAGCAGCGCCGCCTGCTGGACGGCGAGGCCGTGGTGGACCTCGGCCAGCTCGAGGTCCTCGAGGTCAGCGGCGCGGACGCCCGCACCTGGATGACCACCGTCACCACCCAGGTCGTCACCGGCCGTCCCGTCGGCGCCTCCGCATCCCTCGCCGTGCTCTCCCCGCAGGGTCGGGTCGAGCACATGGCCTCTGCCGTGGTCGCGGGCGAGGAGACGCTGCTGCTGGTGCTCGATCCCGGGGCGCGCGCCGGGCTGCGGGGCTATCTGGAGATGATGCGCTTCGCGGCGCGGGTCGAGATCGTCGACCGCGACGACCTGCGGGTCCTCGGCGCCCTCGCCCCTGCGGGCGAGGTGCTGACCGATCTGGACCTGCCCGAGCCCGTCGCCGTGTGGGCCGAGCCGTGGCCCGAGGTCGCCCCCGGCGGTGTCGCCTACGGCCCGCCGCCGGAGGACCCCGTCGGCCAGGTGCTCTCCCTGTTCCCGGCCGAGGCCCTCGAGGCGCTGCCCTGGCAGGGGCGGCAGCTGGCGGGGATGAGCTCGTGGGAGGCCCTGCGGATCGCGGACCATCGGGCCCGCTTCGCGCGAGAGGTCGACGAGCGGACCATCCCGCACGAGCTGGACCTGCTGCGCACCACGGTGCACACCGAGAAGGGCTGCTATCGCGGTCAGGAGACCGTCGCGAAGGTGCTGAACCTCGGCCAACCGCCGCGTCGCCTGGTGATGCTGCACCTCGACGGCTCCCAGGACGTCCCCGTCGCCGCCGGCGGCGAGGTGCGCCTGGGCGGCTCGGACGGGAAGGTCGTCGGCACGATCACCTCCTCCGCCCTGCACGCGGACCTCGGCCCGATCGCCCTGGCCGTGGTGCGACGGGCGGCGCCGCTGGATGCGGCCCTGTCCGTGCAGGTCCACCTCGGGGAGGCCGACGGCGAGAGCGCCGAGGTGTGGATCGACGCCTCCCAGGAGCCGATCGTGCTGCCGCGCGAGCACGGCACCCGCCCCGCGACCGCGAAGCTCTGACCCCGACCGCGGAGCACCTCCTGCGACCCGGCGCCGTCGCGTCTCCACGCTCCCCGCACATCCCCTCTACCGCCTTCCTACCCGTCATCCGCTGTGCGGAACACGCCGGCCTGGAACAATGACGGCATGAACAGCCAGGGCGAGCAGCGTGAGCAGGGAGAGCAAGAGGAATGGTCCCGCCACCGCCGCGAGGCGGTCGAGGCCAAGGAGCGAGCCCTGAAGGCGGCTCGTCAGGACGAGCACGAGCGCGCCACGGCCCTGATCCGGGAGGCCGTCGCGGGATTCCTCGAGGCGGGCATCGCGCCCGTGCCCCTGCGCGCCCGGCCCTATCGCGGCCGAGGCAGCGTGCGCACAGGCCTCGAGGGCTGGTACCTCAAGCAGGACCGCTCCCTGGCCGTGGACGCCGAGGGCCGCTTCTACGTGCTGCGGGTCGAGGGCGGTCTGCTCTCCCGGCTGCGCGGCGAGGCTCCCGACCCCTCCCCCGCCCCGCTCGTCGTCGGGCGCGGCGCACGTGACGGGGACACCTTCGGGATCGAGGAGCTGCTGCGCATGCGCCGGCGGGATCCGGTGCCCGCATGAACCGCATCCCGCTGACCACCACCGCTCCGCTGCCTGTGGTCGAGCGGGCTCGCGGCGCGGTGCGGGACTGGCTGCGCGGCGGCGCCGACCGCGGCCGCAACGACGCCCTGACCATCGCCCGCGCCGCCCTCGCCGCAGGGCTCGCCTATCTGGCCAGCGGCCTGATCTGGGGGCACGAGTTCCCGTTCTTCTCCTCGATCGTCGCCTTCGTGATCATCGGCTTCGGCATCGAGAAGAAGATGCGCAAGGTCGTCGAGATGGCCGGCGGGGTGATGCTCGGGGTGCTGCTGGGAGAGCTCGCCCGTCAGGTGATCGGCTCGGGGCCGTGGCAGATCTTCATCGTCGTGTTCTGCGCGGGGATGCTCGCTCGCTTCCTCGACTCCAGCGGACTGTTCGGCTTCCAGGTCACGATCCAGTCGCTGCTGGTGATGATCATGCCGGTCACCCCCGGCATGAGCCCCGGCGGACGGGCGCTCGACGCGCTGACCGGCGTGACCGTCGCGCTGCTGATCCACCTGCTGCTCTCCGGCAATCCGCGGCGCCTGCAGACCCGCGCGGCGCAGTCCTTCTACCGCGAGCTCGAGGACGCCCTGGTCAGCCTCGCTCTCTCGGCACGCACCGGGGACCGGGGCGTGGCCGGTGCGACCCTGCGCACGCTGCGCGACGTCTCCCAGAAGTACACCGACGAGTGGCGGCTCGCGAACGACGTCGCCAACGAGATGGCGACCTTCTCCCCCTCCGGGCTGCGCCATGCCGAGGACGTCGGCCGCATCCAGCACCTGCTGGTCGGCTCCGACCGGGCGATGCGGAACATGCGCATGATCGCGCGACGTCAGGTGGAGTTCCTCGAGGCGGTGCGCGGGGACGCCCACTCGACCCTCGCCGACGCGCTGCTCGCCGCCCGCGACGCCGTGCAGGAGCTGCGGGTCGCGGTCTCCCACGAGGAGGTCGACTTCACCGATGCGCGACGTCAGCTGCGCCTGTTCTGCTCGTACCTCTCCCCCGAGATGCTGCTGCGCAACGACGAGGGCCTGCGGCCCGGCCGCGCCGGGCACTTCGAGGGGGTCACCCTCACCGTCCAGCTGCGCTCGCTCGCGATCGACCTGCTGCAGGCCACGGGGCTGACCTCCGTCGAGGCCAAGCGGTTCCTGCCCAGCCTCGTCATCGCCTCCGACGGTGACGCGATCGGTCCGCGCCCGATGACGGTGGAGATGAAGGCGGTCGAGCCGCCCGCCACCACCGAGGCGCTCGAGCTGCTCATCGCCGACCGCTCGGACCCCGACCGCCGCGGCTGAGCGGGGCGCGTCTGCGGGGTGCGTCCAGGCGCCGCCCCTATCCTGGTCCGATGATCGCCCTCATCCAGATGTGGATCTTCCTGATCCTCGCCCTGGCCCTCCTCGCCCTCGAGATCTGGGCCTTCGTCAACGCCCTGCGCTTCCGCCCCGACGCCTACACCGCCGCGAGCAAGCGCACCAAGGTGTTCTGGTGCGTGCTGACCGGTGTCGCGATGCTGCTGGGCTTCCTCTCGCTCCCCTACCCGATCGGGCGCGGCAGCAGCATGCTGTTCATGCTGGCCGGGGTGATCATCGCCGGCATCTTCCTGGCCGACGTGCTGCCCGCGCTGAAGCGGGTCATGGGCCGCGCCCAGGGCAGCCGCTGGTGAGCTGACCCCCTCGCCCCGCCGGGCCGATAGCGGCAAGAGGTGGCTATATGACCAGCTCGTGTCGCCATAGGCCTGCGGACGACAGCCGATGTCTCCGGGCACCGGGCGCTGAACGACACTCCGGGGCCGCCCCTGTCCCGGAGCCCCCACGACACGCCCCGACCACACGCACATCATGGCCGACAGCCCGGGCTCCCGGCCCGGCCGCGGACGCGGAAGGACCCCGGAGCCGCGGGCTCCGGGGTCCTTCCTGCTCGAGCGCCGGGACGCTCAGGGACAGCTCGTCGCTCAGATGTGATCCCTCTGTCCGAGCTCCTCCCGCTCGTCCCGGACCGCCGGCTCGTTCCTCACCGACGCCCCGGGACTCGCAGCTCGTCGCTCAGACGTGGGTGCCGGCCGAGCGGAGGTTCTCGCAGGCCTCGACGATGCGGGCGGCCATGCCGGCCTCGGCCTTCTTGCCCCAGGCGCGGGGGTCGTAGGCCTTCTTGTTGCCGACCTCGCCGTCGACCTTCAGCACGCCGTCGTAGTTCTCGAACATGTGCGAGACCACGGGGCGGGTGAAGGCGTACTGGGTGTCGGTGTCGATGTTCATCTTGATGACGCCGTTGTCGACCGCCTCCTGGATCTCCTCCAGGGTCGAGCCGGAGCCGCCGTGCATGACCAGGTCGAAGGGCATGTCCTTGCCGTACTCGGCGCCGACGGCCTTCTGGATGTCCAGCAGCACCGAGGGGCGCAGCTTCACGTTGCCCGGCTTGTAGACGCCGTGCACGTTGCCGAAGGTGAGGGCCGTGAGGTAGCGGCCGTTCTCACCCAGGCCGAGCTTGGCGGCGGTCTTCAGGCCGTCCTCGGGGGTGGAGAAGAGCTTGTCGTTGGAGACGTTCGCCTCGACGCCGTCCTCCTCGCCGCCGACGACGCCGACCTCGATCTCGAGGATCTTCTTCGCGGCGACGGACTTCTCGAGCAGCTTCTCGGCGATCTCCAGGTTCTCGTCGACCGGCACGGCGGAGCCGTCCCACATGTGCGACTGGAACAGCGGGTCCAGGCCCTTGCTCACGCGGTTCTCGAGGTCCCACTCGATGAGGGGCTCGACCCAGGTGGGCAGGACCTCCTTGGCGCAGTGGTCGGTGTGCAGCGCGACGTTGATCGGGTAGTTCTTCGCGACGGCGTGGACGTACTCGGCCAGCGCGATGGAGCCGGCGACGCGGTCCTTGACGGTGGAGCCGGAGAGGTACTCGGCACCGCCGAAGGAGACCTGGATGATGCCGTCGGAGTTCGCCTCGGCGAAGCCCTGGAGAGCGGCGGTGGCGGTCTGCGAGCTGGAGACGTTCACGGCCGGGTAGGCGAACTTGCCCGCCTTCGCGCGGTCGATCATCTCTGCGTACTGATCCGGGGTAACGACTGCCATGAGGCACTCTCCTTCGTCGGTGGGGGTCCGTGACGACCGGCGCGTCTCCGCACGGGGTCGTCCGATCGTCCTCATTGTTCCACAGCGCGCCCGGGCCGGAACGACCGAGGGTCCCGCGTGGACGGCGCGGCGGGCAGGTGGCCGTCGGCGCAGGTCCCGTCCGTGGAGAGGTGGCGCCCGGCGTCCCGGCGCGGGCCGCCCCTCGCTCAGCGCAGCGGGCCGTCGGGGATCTCGGCGTGCTGCAGGACCCAGGTGTGCATCGCGATCGCCGCGGCGGCGGCGACGTTGATCGACCGCGTCGAGCCGAACTGGGTGATGCCGACGACGAGGTCCGCCGCCGCGAGCAGCTCGGGGCTCAGCCCGGGCCCCTCCTGGCCCACGATCAGCACCGCGTCGCGCGGCAGGGGCGTGCGCTCGAGCGGGAGCGCCCCGGGCACGAGGTCGATCGCGACCAGCGGCCGGCCCTGCTCGCGAGCCCAGTCCACGAGATGCGCGGCGTCGGGGTGGTGGATCTCGTGCTGGTAGCGGTCGGTGACCATCGCACCGCGCCGGTTCCAGCGGCGCCGGCCGACGATGTGGAAGGCGCCGACGGCGAAGGCGTTCGCGGTGCGGACCACGGAGCCGATGTTCGCGTCGTGCTCGAGGTTCTCGATCGCGACGTGGAGGTCGTGGCGGCGCGTGTCGAGCTCGGCGACGATGGCCTCGCGCCGCCAGTAGCGGAAGCGGTCCTCGACGTTGCGACGGTCCCCGGCGGCGAGCAGCTCGGGGTCCAGGCGGGGGTCGTCGGGCCAGGGCTCGGGGTGCGGGCCGACGCCGACCTCGCGGGATGGCTCGCTCATCGCTTCTCGGAGTCCTCCTGCGCGGCGTCCTGGTGCGCGGCCTTCTTCTCGTCGAGCGCCTCGATCTCCTCCTGGTCCGGGTCGGGCAGGCCCAGGGCGCGGCGCTTGCGCTCTCGCAGCAGGAGCCGGACCCCGATCACGACGAGGACCAGCAGGATGATGGCGTAGGCGACGTCGGAGAAGATGTCGGTGTAGGGCTCGATGACGGTCCAGTTCGAGCCCATGACGTAGCCGATGGTCACGAAGATCGTGTTCCAGATCCCGCTGCCGAGCGCGGTGAGCAGGGTGAACATCCCCAGCGGCATCGCGTACAGACCGGCCGGGATCGAGATCAGCGAGCGGATGCCGGGGACGAAGCGGCCGAAGAAGATGGCCTTGTAGCCGTGGCGGTCCATGAAGGCGACGGTCTTGTCGTAGTCCTCCACGTGCACGAGCGGCAGGCGGATGAAGAGCACCCGCAGCCGCTCGGGGCCCAGCAGGCGCCCGATCCCGTAGAGCAGCCACGCCCCGACCACGGAGCCGGCGATCGAGGCCGGCAGCATCACCCAGAAGGACTGGCTGGGTCCGGCGGAAGTCACGCCCGCCAGCGGCAGGATCACCTCGGAGGGGATCGGGGGGAAGACGTTCTCGAGGAAGATCAGCAGGAACACGCCGAGCGGCCCGAGGGCGTCCATGGTCGAGACGGCCCAGTCGACGATGTTCATGCGGGGGCTCCTGTGGGGCGCGGAGGCGGGATCGGACCGGTCGCGATCCGGGTCCGAGTCTAGAGCGGCCGCGGGCGGCTCCCGATGACCGGGAGGTCACCTGCCCAGGACCTTCACGCGTACAGTTCCTGCTGTTCATCCCGTACGCACGCTCTCCTCGGTTCCCCCGGTCCGAGGGGTGCGCGCGGTCTACCCTGTGCGCATGACGTTCAACCCGAACGCGGAGATCCGCTCCGACAACGTCTCCGCCGCTGGGCGGGGCGGCGGCGGCTTCTCGCCGCGCGGCGGCCGAGGCGGACGCGGCGGTCGGGGCGGGCTCGCACTCGGCGGCGGGGCCGGCTGCCTGCTGCTGGTGGTCGTGCTGGTCTATGCGCTGCTCGGCGGGAACCCGCTGGACCTGTTCGTCGGCGACAGCACGCAGCAGGGCCCGGCCGCCGCGGGCAGCTCGCTGGAGAGCTGCCTGACCGGTGCCGATGCGAACGAGCGCGACGACTGCCTGGTCCAGGCCACGGTCGAGTCGGCGGATTCGACGTGGGGCAGGCTCGCGCCCGAGGCGGGCATCGACTTCGTCGAGGCGCAGGGCGTCATCTTCGAGGACCAGGTCCAGACGGGCTGCGGCGCCGCCACCGCCGACGTCGGCCCCTTCTACTGCCCGGCGGACATGACCCTGTACGTCGACGTGTCCTTCTTCGATGCGCTCGCCACGCAGTACGGGGCCGACGACGGGCAGCTCGCGAAGATGTACGTGATCGCGCACGAGTACGGACACCACATCCAGAACCTCTCGGGCGTGATGGCGAGCGCGGACCGCTCGCGGACCGGGCCGCAGTCCGACGGGGTGCGGCTCGAGCTGCAGGCCGACTGCTACGCCGGGGTGTGGGCGCATCACGCCGCGAACTCGGTGGACGACGAGGGCAACGCGATGCTCGCGCCGCTGACCGAGCAGGACATCGACTCCGCGCTCTCGGCGGCCAGCGCCGTCGGCGACGACCACATCCAGGGCGAGGTCGCCGGCGGCCGGGTGCAGCCGGACACGTGGACCCACGGCTCCTCGCAGCAGCGCCGGAGCTGGTTCACCACCGGCTACGAGCAGGGCACGATCGGCTCGTGCGACACCTTCGCCGCCCCGGAGGTGTGAGGCCCGGGCAGGGCCCGCGGGGCAGGGCCCGCGGCCTCAGATCTCGAGCTCGGAGATGTCGTAGGCGGCCAGATAGCGGTGCCCGGCCTGCTCGACAGCCTCGCGGGAGGCGTCGGAGCGGTGCACGATCACGGCGACCGCGGAGATCTCCGCCCCGGCCTCGGCGAGCGCCTCGCACGCGGTGAGCACGCTGCCGCCGGTGGTGGAGGTGTCCTCCACGGCGACGACGCGACGGCCGGTGACGTCCGGACCCTCGATGCGCCGCTGCAGGCCGTGGGCCTTGTTCGCCTTGCGCACCACGAAGGCGTCCAGCGGATCGAGCGCGGCGTCGGCCGCGGAGGCGTGGAGGATCGAGGTCGCGACCGGGTCCGCGCCGAGGGTGAGCCCGCCGACGGCCTCGACGCCGGGGACGAGTCCCTCGCGGCGCAGCAGGTCGAGCATCACGCGGCCGACGAGCGGCGCGGCCTCGTGATGGAGGGTGATGCGCCGCAGGTCGACGTAGTGGTCCGCCTCGGCGCCCGAGGAGAGGGTGACGCGGCCGCGCACCACGGCGAGGTCGCGGATGAGGACGCGCAGGCGCTCACGAGCCTCGTCGATCGGGAGCAGGTGGGCGGGATCCGTGCTGGTGGAGGGCATGCGGCAAGGGTAATGGATCGTGCGCTCCGGGAGCGGGACGCGCCGTCGGCCGAGGGCGTGCCCGCGGCGCTCAGCCGGCGCCGTCCTCGCGCTGCCAGGGGGCGCGGAGGTTGCGGCGCGAGGCGCGGCGGCGGGAGCGCTCCACGGAGCGGGCCTGCAGGCGGCGGTACCAGTTCGGGGAGGTCATCGCCCGCACGAGGGGGCGCGGCGCGAGCCGCGAGACCTCGCTCGCGGTGCGGTACTTCACCGAGGGGATCGACAGCACCGCACCCTTGGCCGTGTCCTTCAGCGCCTGCTCGACCACATAGGGCGCCTTCAGCCAGGTGATGCGGGGCAGGCCGTCCATGCTCATCGCGGCGCGCTCGTGGAACTCTGTCTGGACGAAGCCGGGCAGCAGCGCGGTCGCGGTGACGCCCGTGCCCTTCAGCTCCATGGCGAGCGACTCGGTGAACACCGTGACCCAGCTCTTGGAGGCGGCGTAGGGGCCGGCGGTGGTGTAGCCCGCCAACGAGCTGACGTTGAGGATCGCTCCGCGGCGACGCTGGACCATGGTCCGGGCGGCGGCATGGGAGAGCACGAGCACGGCGCGCATGAGGGTGTCCATCTGCATCTCGTGGTCCTCGACGCCCACCTCGAGGAAGCCGCCGCGCAGCCCGTAGCCGGCGTTGTTCACGAGCAGGTCCACGCGGTCCACGGGGTCGGTCAGCCGCGTCTCGACGCGCTCGAGCTGGCGACGGTCCGAGAGATCCACGGGCAGCACCTCGACCTGCACGTCGTGGACGTCGCGGATCTGCTCGGCGACGGCGCGCAGACGGTCCTCGTCGCGCGCGACGAGGACCAGGTCATGCCCGGTGCCGGCCAGCTGCCAGCCGAACTCGAGGCCCAGTCCTGAGGTCGATCCCGTGACGAGTGCGCGCGCCATGGACAGAGTGTACGAAGGTCCGGGCGATGCCGTGGACCATCCCGGCCGACGCCCCGAGCATGCCCCGTAGGATCGGGGTCATGCGCATCGCGACCTGGAACATCAATTCGCTGCGGGCCCGGATGGACCGGGTGCTCGCCTTCCTCGAGCGGCACGAGGTGGACGTGCTCGCCCTGCAGGAGATCAAGGCCAGGCCCGCCCAGCTGGACCTCACCGCGCTCGAGGCGTCCGGCTACGAGGTCGCCGCGCACGGCCTGAACCAGTGGAACGGGGTCGCGCTGATCTCCCGCGTGGGCCTGTCCGATGTGCGCACGGAGCTGCCGGAGGCGCCCACCTGGCCGGAGGACGGGACCGGCGTGGTCGAGGCGCGGGCGCTCGGCGGGATCGTCGGCGACGGCCTGCGGATCTGGTCGCTGTACGTGCCCAACGGCCGGGAGCTGGACCACCCGCACTACGGCTACAAGCTGCGCTGGCTGGAGGCGCTGCGCGCGGAGGGCGCGCGCGAGCTCGCCGCGGATCCGGCCGCCCGGTCGGTGCTCGTCGGCGACTTCAACGTCGCCCCGCTGGACGAGGACGTGTGGGACATGGCCTTCTTCGAGGGGAAGACCCATGTCACCGAGCCGGAGCGGGCCGCCTTCCGGGCGGTCGTGGACGAGGGCTTCGCCGACGTGGTGCGGCCCGAGCATCCCGGACCCGGCGTGTACACCTACTGGGACTACCAGGCGCTGCGCTTCCCGAAGAAGGAGGGCATGCGCATCGACTTCGTGCTCGGCTCCCCCGCCGTGCAGAAGGCGGTGACCGGCTCGTTCATCGACCGCGAGGAGCGCAAGGGCAAGGGCGCCTCGGATCACGCACCGGTCGTGGTGGACCTCGAGCTCTGAGGAGCGCGCCGGAGAGGTCGTCAGCGGGCCCCGGTCCGCTGGTGCGGTCCGTGGGGCAGTCCGTGGGTGCGGTCTGCGGGCGGCCGGGGCCCTGCCCGCCGGGCGACGCCCGGAGTGCTGTCGTGGTGTCGGTCCTCGAGGACTCGTCGCCGCCGGCTCCGTGTCGCCGTCGGGCCGATGGGGACACGAGGTGGCCATATAGCCAGCTCGTGTCGCCATAGGCCCGCGGACGACCGCCGATCTCGCCGGAGGCCGCTCCGAGACCGGCACCGCCCCGGCGCCCCCACGACATGTCCCGGCCATACCCATATCTCGGCCTATCACCCAGGACCGTCGACGTGACGCGGACGTGACGTGACATGCCGGTCTGCGTCCGGACATGGCGGAGCGGCGCCGGGATCGAGCCGCGGCGCCGCTCCTGACGGGCCTTCTGCATCGGGATCAGGCGTACACGTGAAGCAGCTGCGGTGACGCTGTCGACGTCTCACAGCCGGTCCGTTGCGGGGACCAGTCGTACGTGGGTTCCGATGCCGGTATCCGTCGTTGTGCAGATCACACTACGCGTTCGCTCGGGAGGGCGCAAGCACCGCGCGAGGGGCGACCTCTCCTCCACATCACCCCGTCATCCACCGCGCGGGCATCGCCCTGTCGCACGGCCGTCAGCCTCGCCACGATGGCGGCATGACCAGCACGACCACTGCCTCCGCCGCACGCTCCTCCGTTGAGCCCGAGCCCGCGATCCGCGCGCCCGGCGTCGCCGCCGCGGGCTCGCTCGGCGCGTCCTTCGGGACGGCGCCGGACGGTGCTCCGCGACGACGCCGCTCGCGCTTCCCGCGCGCCGGCGGGCCGTCCTCCGCGCAGCCCGGAGCACCCCGACGAGGGGTCCGCTGGGTCGGACCGGCCGGCTCCCTGCAGGGGCTCGTCGCGGACCACGCCACCGCGGCCGGCTCCTGGCTGCTGGAGGACCCCGCCGAGAGCTCCGGCTGCACGGTGGTCGCCGCCGACGCTCTCGGCACGACCGCTCTCCCCTCCCGCAGCCGCACGCCCCTGCTCGTGATCGTCGAGGGCGACGAGGTGCCGGCGGCGCTGTGGCCGCGTGCCCTCGAGGCCGGGGCCCTCGCCGTCCTGCCCCTGCCCGCCGCCTCGGAGGAGCTGCTCTCCCGCCTGGCGGAGCTGACCCGCTCCCGGGCGGGCGCCCGGACGATCGGGGTCACCGGCGGCTGCGGCGGTGCCGGGGCCTCGAGCTTCGCGGCGCGGCTCGCGGCGGCCGCCCGCCGTCACGGCCCCATCGCCCTGCTGGACGCGGATCCGCTCGGCGGCGGGCTCGACCTGCTCGTCGAGGCGGCCGGGGCGCCGGGACTGGACTGGTCCGGGACCCTCGCCCTCGGGGCGGACGACGGGGAGGCGCTGCGGGCGGGGCTGCCGCGGGTGGACGAGGTGCGCCTGCTCGTGGCCGGGGAGCAGCCCGGCCCCGACGAGGAGGACCTCCCGCGCGTGCTCGGTGCGCTGGCCCCGCTGGACGGCACGGTCGTCGTGGACCTCGCCGCCTCCCTCGTGCCGTGCGCGCTCGAGCATCTCGACGAGCTGCTGCTCGTGGTGCCCGCCGCCGACCACGCGGTGCGCGCCGCGGCACGACGTCTGCGCGACTGGTCCGCCCCATCCGGGCTCATCTCGCTCGTGGTGCGGCGCGGCGGCGGGCTCACCCCGTCCGAGGTCGCCGAGGATCTCGCCCTCCCGCTCGCCGCCGCCTTCCGCGACAGCGCGCGCGGCACCGTCCCTCTGCTGGACGTGCGCCGTCGGGGCGCGGACCGCGCCGCCCGGGAGCTGCTCGCGGCGCTGCTGGCCGAGGAGGGCTCATGACCACGGCCGCGCCTGCCGCGCCCCCCGAGAACTTCGGCACCGCCGCGACCGGTCGCGGCACCGGCGAGGACGAGCTGACCACGCTCCTGGCCGGGGTGCGGGAGGACCTGGTGCGCTCCCCCGGCGCGGTCGACGTCGCGCGGATCGCGCGCGTGCTGCGGGCGCAGGGACGGGTGCTCGGCGCCGCGGCGACCCTCGAGCTCACCGCCCGGGTGCGCGATCACGTCGACGGGCTCGGCCCGCTGCAGGGCCTCGTCGCGCCCGGGGTCACGGATCTGCTGGTCAACGACGACGGGAGCGTCTGGATCGATGACGCGGACGGGCTGCGGGAGGCCGGACTCCGGCTCGATGCCGGCCAGGCACGGGACCTCGCGGTGCGCCTGGCGACCACCGGCGGGCGGCGCCTCGACGACGCCGTGCCGTGGGCCGATGCGCATCTGCCCTCGGGGATCCGCTTCCACGCGGTGCTGCCGCCGCTGTCCCCCGGCGGGGCGATCCTCTCCCTGCGCCTGCCCTCGCGGGAGCGGCTGGACCTCGATGATCTCGAGCGCCTCGGCGCGCTGACCCCTGCGGTGCGCGAGGTGCTCCGCGCGCTCGTCCGCTCCCGGGTGCCGTTCCTGGTCACCGGCGGGACCGGCACCGGGAAGTCGACCCTGCTCGCCGCGATGCTGCACGAGGCGCCGCCGGGCGAGCGGATCGTGGTGGTCGAGGACGTGCTGGAGCTGGCGGTGGAGCACCCGCACGTGGTGCATCTGCAGTCCCGGCACGCGAACAGCGAGGGTGCCGGGGCGGTGGATCTCACCGCGCTCGTGCGCCAGAGCCTGCGCATGCGCCCGGATCGGATCGTGCTCGGCGAGTGCCGCGGCGGGGAGATCCGGGAGCTGCTGCAGGCGCTGAACACCGGGCACGACGGCGGCTGCGGCACCGTCCACGCGAACACCGCCGCGGACGTCCCCGCCCGGCTCGAGGCGCTCGGCGCGCTCGGCGGCCTGGACCGCGCGGCGCTCGCCGCGCAGGTCGCGAGCGCTCTCGAGGTGGTCGTCCACCTCGGCCGGCGGGACGGCGTGCGCATCCTCGAGGAGATCGCGGTGCTGCGCCGCGGGGAGGACGGGATGCTCCTCGCCGAGACCGCGCTGCGCTCGGGAGCGGACGAGCTGCGGGAGGGCCCCGCCGCAGGCGCGCTCGCGGCGCGGCTGCGCACGGGTGCCGGCGAGCAGGCACGGCTCCGCGCCGGTCCCGCCGAGCAGACAGCCCGGGCCCCGGGACGGAGGGCGGCATGATCCCCGCCGCCGTGACGCTCGGGCTCCTGCTGACGTGGGTGCTCGCCCCGCCGCGTCGCCCCTCCGCGGGGCCGGCCCGTCCCGCCCGGACGCGGCGAGCGCCCGCCGCCGCCCTGGACATGGCGCGCCTGGTCGAGCAGCTCTCGAGCGTGATCGCCTCCGGGGCGAGCATCCGGCAGGGCTGGGCGGCGCTCGAGCGCACCCTGCCTGAGGGCGATCTGCGGGACCTGTCGCGCGCCTCCGCGTCGGGGGCGGACGTGCGGCGTGCGGCAGGCGGCCGTCTGCAGGGCACGCCGACGGTGGCCTCGCTCGGGGCGGCCCTCGCGGTGTGCGAGAGGACCGGGGCACCGGCCGCGGTGATGCTGCAGCACCTCGCCGAGGCGCTGCGCGATCTGCACGACGCCGCCCAGGCGCGGCGCAGCGCCTTCGCGGGCCCCCGCTCGACCGCGCGGATCCTGCTGGTTCTGCCACTGGCCGGGCTCGGCCTCGGGATGCTGCTGGGCGGGGATCCGCTGCACCTGCTGGTCGCCTCGACCTCGGGACGGCTGCTCGGCGCCGCAGGGCTCGCGCTGACGGCGCTCGGCTGGTGGTGGATGCGCCGCCTGCTGCGCAGCGCCGATCCGCCGCACCGTGCGGAGGTGGACGCCTCGGTGGTGCTCGAGCTGATCGCCGGGGCGCTCGAGTCGGGGCTGCCGCTGTCCCGGGCACTCGACGCAGTGGGCACGGCGCTTCCCGCCGGGGAGGATGCCGAGTCGATGCGCGCCGTCTCCGCAGCCCTCGCCTCGGGAGTGCCCGCCCGGGTCGCCGTCGCCGCTCTGCCCGCGCAGCTCGAGGCGCTGGGGCGCTCGGCGACGCTCGCCGAGGAGACCGGCGCCGATCTGGCCCGGGTGCTGCGCTCGGCGGCGCGGGATGCCCGGCGCGGCCGGGCCCGCGATGCCGAGGTGCGGGCCGCCGAGCTGGCCGTCCGCCTCGTGCTGCCCACCGGGGTCGCGCTGCTGCCGGCCTTCGTCGCCCTCGGGATCGTGCCGACGGTGATCTCGCTGCTCGGCGGCCCCCTGTCCCTCACCGCCCCCGGAGCGTGAACGCCCCGATGCGTGAGGCCCTGAACCACCGGGACGGTCCCGGTGCGTCTCCCCCGCCAGGGGGCGACGACGGCGGCTGCGGCCGCCGCCGCGGGACGGCGAGCGCCGATCCCGCCCTACGAAGGAGGAGCATCATGAAGTGCACGAGGAACCGACTGCGCCGCACCCTCGCCCGCCGCTGGCGGGACGAGACGGGCGCCTCCACCGCGGAGTACGCGATCACCGTGCTCGCCACAAACTACTGGCTAGGGCATACTTAGTACATGACCAGTTCACTCCGTGTCGCGATCTATGCCCGGCAGTCCGTCGAGGAGCCGCAGGGCATCCTCCAGCAGCTCGAAGACTGTCGTGTCGAGGCGCAGCGCCGTGGGTGGACGGTCATCGACACCTACCCCGACGATGACGTCAGCGGGACCAAGGCCCGTGGGGAGAAGACGCAGTGGGCACACATGCTCGCCGACTTCGATGCGGGCAAGTTCGAGGCGGTGCTCGCCAACGACGTAGACCGCCTCACCCGCAGCCTCACGGACGTCCTCGAACTCCGCCCACCCAAGCGCGATGTGCGCGTATTGACCGTCCGAGGCGGCATCGACACCCACGAGGACGACACCACCCTCAAGCTCCTGGTCGTGCTGGCCGAGCGTGAGGTCAGGCTCAAGACCATCCGTTCCGCCCGCTACGCCAAGGAGCGCCGCGCCAAGGGCCACCCGCCCGCCGGACGAACTGCCTTCGGGTACCGGTGGGTCCGCGCCGCTGACCGCGACGAGAAGGGCACTCGATTCCGCATCGACGAGGACGAAGCCGCCATCGTCAAGCGCATCTTCAGCGAGTTCCTGGCCCAGGCACCTCTCGGTCAGATCACCCGCGACCTCAACAGCGAGGGACTCCGGACGCGCGAGGGCTTCCGCTGGCACACCCCCACCCTGCGCCGCATCCTCATCAACCCCCACTATGCGGCACTCCTCCCACCTGCCCAGCCCGAGGGGCAGAACGACCAGGCCAAGATCGCCATCGAGGACTGTGTGCCCGGCGCATGGGAGCCCATCATCGAGATCGAGCACCTGCTGGCCGCCCGTGGACTGCTCGTCGGCAAGGCACCGAACCACCAGGGCACCGCCCGTGCCCACCTGCTCTCCGGCATCCCCACCTGCGGCGTCTGTGGCGGGCCAGTCCGATCGTCGCGAGCTCGTACCCACCCCACCACGCGCAAGGACGGGGGACGTGCGCCCCAGAAGTACAACGCGAGCTACCGGTGCCTCGACGGCCATTTCGTCCGCCGGGGCAAGCTGATCGACGCCTTCATCGCCGAAGTCTGCATCGAACGCCTCTCACGGCCAGATGCTGTCGACCTGGTTGAACGCCCGGCAGATGGCCCTGACCTCGCGGTCTTGAGCGCCCAGCGTACCGAGCTTGAGAGCCGTGATGCCGCCATCGCTGGCCTGCTGGTGCGCGGCAAGCTGTCCCCGAAGGCCGCCGAGGATTCCCTCGATGAACTTGCCCGCGAGCTCGCCGTGGTCAACCAGCAGATCGCTGATGCCGTCTCAAAAGACCCGCTGGCCGAGGTCGCAGCCTCCGATGACGCCCGGGCCTGGTGGGAGGCAGCCACCCTGGCGCGCCGACGGGCAATCATCGAGGCGTTGATGGACATCGTGATCCACCCTGTCGGGTACGGGAAGCGCCTGCGCACCTTCGAGGAGATCGCGCCGACCTTGACGATCAGCTGGAAGCGCGGGGCGAAGGGCTGATCCCGAGCTCCTCCGCCGTGGCGGCATAGGCACGCTCGATATACGCCTCCAGCTCCGCTTCCTCCACGCGCCACTGGCCACGCCCGCCGACCTGGATAGCCCGTAGCTCACCCGAGCGCACGAGCGCGTACGCCTGGGCCCTGGAGATGCTCAGGACCTCCTGGACGCCCTCCAGCGGCATGAACGGACCGGGAAGTGACTCGTCCCCACGGACGCCCCGCACGTCGCTCATGTGGCGCTCCCGGCCCCATTCAGGGCCTTGTAGACCGTCTGTCGGCTGACCCCGAACGACCGAGCCACAGCAGAGACCGTCTCGCCACCGGCCACGGCCGCCCGCACAGCCGAGATCTGCTCGTCCGAGAGCTTGGGTCGTGGCCCCGGCCGCTTGCCTGCAGCCCGTGCTCGTGCCACCCCCTCCCGCGTGCGTTCGCGCAGCAGGTCACGCTCCCAGTCCGCGAGCACCAGCAACATGTTGAGCATCAGCCTCCCCGCAGCCGTGGACGTGTCCAGCTCGACGTCGAGCGCCTTGAGACCGATGCCTCGCTCAGTCAGGTCCTGGACCGTCCGCAGCGCATCCGGCAGTGACCGTCCGAGACGATCCAGACGTGCGACCACGAGCGTGTCGTCGTCGCGGGCGTAGTCCAGCGCGGCCTGCAGACCGGGCCTGTCGGCCTTCGCGCCGCTCAAACGGTCGTGGAAGACCTTCTCGCATCCCGCATCACTCAGAGCAGCCTCCTGGCCCGCCAGAGAGCCCTCCTGGTCCCGTGTGGACACTCGGGCATATCCGATGAGCATCAGCCGGTCACCAGATGTCCCTCTTGGCGCTGTTGTGCCTCTTGCACAGCATCTGGCAGTTGTCCTCGACCGTCTTCCCGCCTTTCGACCAGGGCTTGATGTGGTCGCCGTCCATGTCGGACAGTGCCCACACTCTGGTGCCCTGGTCGTTGCGATCGGCCGGATACTGCGCGCAGTCGGGGCAGTTGCTGACCTGCCTGCGCTGAGCTTCGGCCGTCTGCCGGTTGTAGACCCGCTTCTTCGTGGACGGGTCGAACCCCCTGAGGTTCAGCAGCCTGCCGTCGGTCTCGTCGCCGAGCACGAACTCGATGATGCCGTTGGCTCCCCTGATCTCATCGTCCTTGACCAGCTCCATGCAGCGCGCTTCGAACTCCGCGGCGGTGAGGCGTGCGTCCGCGTCATCACCGACCACGCCGCGGTAGTCGGTCCACAGCTGGTGCCAGTCCTGCTTCGTCAGACCCAGCCGGCCGCTGCCCCCGTTCGGGAACAGCGACTCGGCCCAGCCGGTGACGGTGTCCATGTGCCCCACGATCGCGCTCACGTCACCACTGGGCTGATGGGCGTCCATATACAGGTTCACTCGGCGGTCGTCATCGGCCTCAGCCGGATCGTCCCTGGAGCTGACCCATTCGAGTGCGCGTTCCAGCACTCGCTGCCGCTTCGCGTCCGCCGGGCTGAACGGCAGCCACTCCAGCCACCGCTCCAGGTTCTTGTTGTTGTTGACCTTCGAGAAGGACCGTTTGGCGGCCGTCACGAACGGTCCGGCGTAGACCGCATTGCGCAGCTCCTGCTTCGTCAGCGGCTCACCTGCGATGTTGATCGTCTCGAACCACCGCTTGATCTGGGCCTCCGTGCCCTCGCAGACGTACACGAGAAGTTTCGCGTCCAGGATCCTGTCCTTGATGGCAGGGTCCAGGCTGGCATAGCGCTTCTCGTAGCCATCCACCAGCACCGAGAACTGGCCTTGCAGGTAGCGGCCGATCGAGGTGATCCGCTGCTGCCCGTCGAGCACCTCATAGGGGTGATCCGTCTTCTTGGGGTCGTGGACGAAGTACAGCAGGCCCAGGGGGTAACCCCTGAGCAGCGACTCGATGACCTTGACCTCTTTCGCGCCGCCGTCCAGGCCGTAGACGTAGTTCCGCTGGTACTCGGGCTGGATGGTGAGCTTGCCGCCCCACCCGTGGAGGCCCTTGTCTTCCGTGGGGTCCCAGGTGAAGCCGTCCAGGATGTCGCGGACGGTCGTGTCTTGCAGCAGTGTGGTCTTCATGCTGATGCCTCCGGATTGCGGTTGCGGATGAAGATGCGTCCGTACTTCAGCTTCCCGTCGATGTAGGGGCCGTCCTTGCCTGTGCTCGTCGGCACGCCGGCCAGGCCGCGGATATTCCCGGCCGCCAGCCCGATGATCTCGAACTGCTCCGGGTTGTGCTTGTCCAGGTAGGAGATGGGCACACCCATCACCCCGTCGTAGTCGCTCGGGATCGCGTCGGTGAAGCCCACTTCGATCACGTCGTAGTTGTCGTACTTGGGGTAGCCGCGGTCGCGGATCACCTTCTTCGCCTTGCGCTTGGTCCGGTTGCGCTCCATCGTGTCGAGGTCGAGCCACTCGTGGCGCTTGCCGTGCTCGATGTTCGTGAACCAGCAGGAGTTCCCCTGCCGTGTGTAGTTCGCGTCATCCGGCAGGTTGGCATACTGCCCGCCCATGGCCCGGAGCATGCGGATGGCTTTCGCACGGTCGTCCGGCTTCACCTCCGCGCTCTCCGGCACTCGGAAGATCATGTCTGTCGAGTTCGCGGTCGCACCCTTCCAGAGCTTGTTGTCCCGGATGAGCTGGAAGACCTCTTTGTAGGTGACGGCATTGATGCTGCCGATGATCGAGAACTGCACGTCGCCGGCCATGAGCCATGCCACGAAGTCGCGGAACATCGAGAACGGCGGGTTGGTCACCACGATGTCCGCCTCGTCGCGGAGGGATGTGACCTCTGGTGATGTGAAGTCGCCGTCGCCTTCGAGGTAGGACCATCTCATGTCCTGGCGGTCGAACTTTCCGTCGCCGTTGAGGTCTTTGCGCTCCAGCACCCGCACTCGGCCCCGCGTCATGGACAGGTCCGGGTCGTAGTGGGGCGCGTTCTGCTCTTCGGGGATGTCGACTGCGAACAGTGCGCCCTGGTTCGACTTCGGTGCGTAGCTCGTGCAGATGAGTTTCTTCAGCCCCCACTCGTCGAACACGTCGGCGAAGAACTTGCCGAAGTTCGACCATTCGGGGTCGTCGGCGGGGCACAGCACCACCTTGTCTCGGAACACGTCCTTGTTGAAGTTCCAGTACGCGACCATCTCCCGCTCGATGTCGGGGTACATCGTGTAGAACTCGTCTTTCTTCTTCTTCCGAGCTTCGCCCAGGTTCGTGTTCGCCATCTGCCCTCAACTCTCGCGTGTGAAAAGACCGGTCCATTGCTGGACACCCCGCTGAGCAGCCCCGTAGCCCCGAGGACGGCCCAGAAAAGTGTCCAATATTCCTGTCGAGGATCTTACCGCACGTCGCACAACCGCGACACCGATCTGTGGACACCGTGGCATCCCTGGCTCAGCACCTTCCTGGGGAGAGCATCCAGGACGCGGCGAGGCCGCGCCGGGAGAGGTGGTGAACCGATCGAAGGAGTCACCATGTCCACGACCACGGCAATCCCCGTCAGCCTCGTCCTCCCGCACATCACGCTCACCGGCCACATCCGGCACGACCGCGGCGCAGGCACGCTCGACCTCCTCGATGAGCAAGGTGTGGAGCGCCTGTCCACCGATCTCTCCGTCTACGGCTACGTCGCAGGTATGGGCGAGGTCTTCATCAAGGACTGGTCCGAGCACGCTGGCCTCGCCGATGCGCTGGCCATCGCTGGCGTCGTATCGCCCCTGGAGTCCCTGCGCGTAGGGCCCTTCTCGTCCCGTGCCTACCGCGTGCGCGTGCTGGACGAGGTGGTGTGCCTGTGAGCGCCGATGTCCGCTTCAACCCTCCCTACCTGCGTACCAGCGAGCCGCTGAGCCACATCATCACGCTCACTGGTGACGCATACGAGCAGGTCGTGGACGAGGCGAACGCGATGGGCGGCTCCGTCGATGCTGTGGCCGCGGTGCTCTCGGCGTGGGACTACGGCGATGAGACAGACGCGGCCGCTGAGCTCGATCCTTACCGCTCGACCGCCTCTGACCTCGGAAAACTATCCCATCAGCTCCACAGCGCGCATGTCGGTCACCAGCACTACTGGCTGCTGATCGACCACCAGCTCGGGCTCTACAGCCTCTACCGCCTGCCGCTCGAAGGAGACCCATCATGACCGCCACGACCATCATCGTCAGCTACGTCCCACGCGTCTGGGCGGTGTGCTTGAGCTGCTGCAACAACGGCCATCTCGTCGGCGACTGGTTCAACTGCACCGAGGCCGGGGCCGTTGACCTCGAGTCCGTCCACCGTGGCCAGCGCCGTCGTAGCCCCTACTGCGAAGAGATCTGGTGTCTCGACGTGGAGAACCTCCCCGTGGACCGCGAGATGGACCTCCTGGAGGCTGCGGAGTGGGGCGAGGTCTACGAGGAGGTAGGCGAGGAACTGTGGCCCGCACTGTGCGCCTGGGTTCGTTCGGGCTGCTACGTCGCGCAGGGCACCGGCGACATCCCGTCTGTACCGGACTTCCTTGAGCGCTACGTCGGTCACTGGGAGAGCTTCCGGGAGTACGCCGAGGATCAGGTCGAGTCCACCGGCATGATGGCCGGGTGGTCAGCGGATGCCCAGCGGTACTTCAACTGGGACTCCTGGACCCGTGACCTGCGCCATGACTACACCGTGGAGGACGCGCCCGACGGCGGCGTGTACGTCTTCCACAACCTCTGACGCATAGCGATGAACCCCAGCCCTCGCGGGCTGGGGTTCTTCTTTTCGTTTCTTCACCAGCGCTGATACCACTCGTAGAGCCGCCTCGATGCCCACGCCACGAGCGCCACCGTCCCGCCGACCACAGAGACCAGAGCGAGCACCCACAGGCCAGCCGCCCACCACGAGGACGCAGCGGACACCTGCCCCCACAGCCACGCGGTCACCACCGGCAAGCCCAGCACATCCACGACCAGCACGCGCCCGAGCCCGAGCACGAGGGTGACCGCGACCAGCAAGGGGAGCAGTGCCGCGGCGAGGTTACCGACCTCGGGCCAGCCGACCTTCCGGGACTTCTCGATGCGGGAGGCGCTGGCCTCGATGCTCCGAGCAGCCTGCTTCGACGCCGCCTCCGCCCGCTCTCCAGCCTCACGAGCCTCCGCACCCACAGCATCGATCCGACCACCCAGGGCCTTCTCCAGACGCGCGACAGGCGCTTCCACGGCGCGCTGGAGGCGCTGGTCGAGCAGCCCGGCCACGTGACTCTGCAGCTCCTTCATGTCGAAGGTGATCCTGCCGCGCTTGCGGACAGCTTCCGCGAGCTCAGCCGAGCTCGAGCTCATCACCGCGATCTGCTTCTCCAGCCTCGACACCAGGGAGTGAGCTGAGAGCTGCGAGGCGCTCACGGTCTCGCCGTCGCTGGTCTTCACGACGCGCTCGTCGCTCACGGTCTTGCCGATCTCGGCGAGCGTCTTGCTCATCTCGCTCTGAGCGTTCGCGAGCGAGCGCAGTTCGGAGTGCAGCGAGCTGTCCGCTGTCGAAGCGCGCGTGGACATCTCCTTCTCCAGCTCCTCGATCGCCGCCTCCAGATACCCCAGCCGTTCCGCCTGCTTCTCCATCGCGGTGACGAGTACCCCCACCGCCTCGGCGGGGTCCGTCTGCTGCGAGCCGTGCGACGGCTGCGCTGAGCTCATCACCTTCTCCATAGCCCTGCTCATCGTCGATCTCCTTCTCTGCTTCCCGGAGCTGCTGGATGCTCGCCAGCACGCCCTCGTACGTGTAATCAGCGCCGAGCTTCGTGCCCGTGCTGGCGAACTTCGAGCGGCCTGCCCTGCGCACCTCGCCGTTCTCATCCACCAGGGCGTAGGTCAGACCCGTCGCCCGCTTGCCTGTCTTCGCCCGGATCGAGACACCGTGCTCCTTGGCCACTTCGGCCAGGGAGTCGAGGTCAACCGAGCGCGAGTCCTGGAGGGCCTCGTCCACGCGGTCAGCGAGGAACTCCCGCCACGTGGACTTGTCGAGCTCGTCCACGCTGAGCTGGGAGAGGTCGGTCTTCTCCACAGCGCGGGAGCGGTTCACGTCGTGGGCCAGCTCGGTGCGCGCCACGACCTGCAGGCCCATCTCGCGCATCACGGCGTCGTTCGCCCCGGCCAGCTCGTGATGACGAAGGCCCTGCCCGCCACGAGCCGCCATCCCTGTCTCCAGGTCATGGTTGGCGATGATGATGTGGTTGTGCGGGTGCCCGCCCTCGCTGTCATCGTGCGTCACGACCACGCACGGCGAGCCGGGCGCGACCCGCCGTGCGAGCCGGTAGCCCGCCTCCGTGACGAGCGCGAGCTGCTCGGGGTCGCTCGCGTCGATCTCCTCCTTCGAGAAGGACTGGATGATCGTGAGCGCCTGGTTCTTGCGCCCGGTGCCCCGCGTCATCGCCTCCATCTGCTCGACCGCGTCCATCGGCGAGGCGAAGTCGGAGAGCTCACCCGCCGCACGCGAGCGTGAAAAGTCCGCAGGCCGTCCGTAGTAGGCGTAGATGATCGACGCTGCAGCCCGCACGGACGGCGAGACCTTGGTGACGCTCATGATGACCACCTCCGCACCAGCTCGTGCAACATGTCGACCATCTGCTGCAGCTCGACCGCCGCCACACGCTCGCCACCGTTCACACGCCGCGCGATCTGGTTGACGTTGACGCCCAGCGCGTTCACCTCACGCCGCACGGCCAGCAAGTCCACGTTCGGCGGCTGCGGCACGGGCGCACCAGCCAGCACGGCCACCCCGGCCCGAAACACCCCGGCGCCCGAGATGCCGTACCGCTCGGCGAGGTCTGCGACCTGCCCCGCCTCCTCATCGTCAAGCCGTACAGTGAGGCGGTGCCCGCGCGCCTGGCGGCGCGCACCCCGGCGGTCGCCTCCCTGATCTCGTGACCGAGGGGAGGACGCCGCGCCCGCCGGGGAGGTAGTACCAGCCCCTTGCCCGTCCGAACTACGTTCGTGCGGGTCCCTGGTGCTGGTACTACGGCCAGCAGACGATTCGGCTGCCGCCTCATCGTGCTGGCCGGGGAGTGGGCTACGCCCCTCCCCTGGACCCCTCCCCGTTGTCCCACGCTGGTCAGTGGTCATGGGTGACCTCCTGCGCGTGGTTCTCGGCAGCAGCGCGAGCCTGCTTCCTCGTGGCAGCCGCCTTACGCGCAGCCTCCCGACGCCGGGCCCTGACAGCCTCGGCCTCGCGCCTGACACGACGCCTGGCCTCGGTCAGCAGCTCGGTGCCCGTCGTGTGGTGCTCGGGACCGTCGGCGCGCTCCTCGACCAGCACAAGAAGGGTGTCCGCGAGCTCGCGGCGCTCCCTCTTCTCCTGCTCAGCCTGCTGGACCTTGAGCGCGGCGACCTTGGCCTGGGCGGCGGCGATCTCCTCAGCGAGAGTGGACATGATTGCTCCTTCCGGTAGGCGCGGCATCGGGCCGCAGGTTGGTGATGCACTTCTTGATCGACCAGTTGTCGACCGACCCGTCCTCGCGCAGGACGAGGAAGTTCCGGGTACCCCACTCGGGCATGACCGCGACCGTGATAGCCGCAACACCCACGCCGTGCTTCTGGGCGACTCGGGGGTGCTGGGCGAGCAGCTCACGGGTGAAGAGCTCGTCCTCGCCCTGCATGACCTCGCCAAGACCAGTTCGGTTGAGCACGGCGCTGGCGTGAGCGCGGACGTCGCGCTTGGTGGCGAATCGCTGGCCGCCGAGTGTGTAGCTCATCGCCCCTCCTCAGTCGGCTCGAACGGGTCGATGGCCAACATCTCGGCCACGTACGGGGCGATGGCATCGAGGTCCACGTCGATCTGCCGCTCGGCCTTCGAGCGCGCGTGCGACCAGAACCGCTCACGTGGCCGGGGCAGCCCGAACTCCTCGAACGCATCGAGACGGTCAGCCAGCGGACGCGAGGCCGACAACCACGGAATGTGGATGATCTCCTGGCGGTGCGCGATGACAATGCCCTTGCTAATGCGATCCCGGCGCTCCGCCTCAGCGACCCGACCGTCCTCATCCAGCACGGCCTCGAGGCGCTCGAAGTAGTCGTTCCACTGCTCACGGGTACGGCGCACGGGCGAGCGCTCCCAGACCGGCTCACCCAGTTCGTCGTCCCAGCGCTTCAGGCCCTTGTCCACCGACCGCCCGAGCTCAGCGTCAGCAGGCGACTCCCACGGCACGGTGTGGACGTGGGCGACCTCGTAGACCTTCTCGCCGATCATCACCATGTGCGCGGTCATCCCCTCGGGGACGGGACGCCGCTTACGATCGAACTCGATGGTCTGCTGCTTGCGCACCGTCTTCGGCGCGAAGTCCAGGCGGTTCTCCGTGCGGGTGAGCTCCTGCATTGAGGGGAAGACCTTCATCGTCACCGGCAGGGCACCGTCCCGCGTGACCATGAGCTCGTACATGTGGTCGCGGTCTTTCTGGCTGTCCTTCTTGATGCCCTCGGGCAGCTTGTACCCGCCATGAGCGAGGACGCCGCCCGGCTGGCGCGAGAAGTTCGCCCGCGTGGTGACGTTCAGCAGGTCGGTCTGGGCGTGCTTCTCCTCCCACATGGACCGTGATCCGGTGAGCGCCTCGCGGGTCTCACGCCACAGATCACCGAGCCCGTAGAGGTCGAGCCCATCAACGACATCGAGCTTTGCATCGGTGATGAACCCATCCGTTGTGCAGCTCGGCGTGGAACACCCCAGGTCGTGAAGCTGGTTCAGCGTAGCGAGCAGCACCGCACGCACCAGCCCCGTGGTCATCGACGCATGCCACGGCGAAGTGATGGCGGAGCCGCCCACAGCATCGCGCTCCTGAGCCCACGCATCCCAGCCGCGCTGGCCCATGACACCCTGCGCGAGCTTGCCGTACGGGGCATTGGCCATCAGCTTGAGCACGCCCTGCTGGAAGGACTCTGGCCCGTACTCCCGCTTCGCCCGCGAGCGGTCATCCAGGAGCTGCTTGTAGGCCCCGCGCAGCAGGCGCGAGGGGGTGCCCTCCTCATCTCGCCGCGTGTGCCCGAAGTGGCCGATCTGGCAGGTCACGGTCGCGCCGAGCGTGAGAGCCAGCCAGACCTCGGGACCCACAGCCCAGACCCCTCGCGCATCGCCGGAAGTACGGGGGTAGATCATCGACCCCTCGACCGGTACCGGCAGGCACGGGAAGGCCACACCCTCAGGGAACTCGAAGCTGACGAACCCCACGAACGGGGTCAGCGGACCGCCCTCCTGGAAGTCCTCGAGCTTGAGCTGCTGGTTGTTGACCGTCTTGCGGATCACGCCGTCGGGATGGAGGTAGTCCACGTCCCAGATCGTCGAGCTCGAGGTGGGGTAGCACGACTGCAGGTCCAGGTCATGCGTCTCCTGCTCGAACAGCCCGAGCTCGGCGCTCATGTTGTAGCCGCCTCGGAAGGCCAGAGCGCTCGCGTGAATCCACGTCGCGGCCGAGCCGTCGATGGGCTGGAGCTCGCGCTTGCGGTAGTAGTCCAGCTGGTTCTCCACGCTGGTGATGGCATCGACCGTCTTGTCCACCTTCACCAGCCCGCCAAAGACGCTGTTGAACCCGCCCTTCTCGATCGCGCAGGTGATGCTCTCGCGGACTACGCGGGCAGCAGCCGTGGGCAGCGTGAGCGGCACCGACTTGTGGTCCCCGTAGACCTGGGAGACGTACTCCAGCGCGATCACCGCATCGTTCGCGGCGTAGTCCATGAAGTCGACCGGGTGCTTGGCGAGGTACTCGTCCATGCGCTTGATCCGGCCGCCGGGCACCTTGAGCTTCGGCACCCCAACCGCCTCACCGAGGGCGCGGAGCGGCTGCGCACCGGACTGCGCCATGGTGTCGCGGATGGAAAGCTCGATAGGCCGCGCCCACCACCAGTTCGCCCCGTCGAGCACCATGCGCACGGGGGTCGGCGAGACCATGCCTGCGCTGGCCGAGATCACCGCTCGCAGGATGTCCGGCACGTCAGAGTCCAGCCAGCGCCCCCTGTAGCCCGACCAGCCCGCACGCGAGGGTGCTTCCCGAGCACGATCGGGATAGGCGAGATTCCAGGTGTCGAGGGCCTTGCGCCGGTCCACAAACGTGGTCAGGTCCGCATGCTGGAGGTGCGCCACCAGCGTGATCGGCAGCGCCCGCGAGTCCACCTTGGTGGTGAACCACCGGCTGGGGCGATACTTGCCCTCGGAGTCCTTCACGTCGTCGCGTGCAGCCCCCTGTGCGCCCCACCCCACCGCGAGCGGGTGCTCGTGGAGCCCAAGGTGCTCGATGGCGATGCCGAGGGCCTTCTCCACCGACAGGCGCGCCTGGCGCGGCCCCAAGGGACCGTCGTAGGTCTGCGGCAACACCACAACCAGGCGCAGCCTGGTCTCGTCCGTGGGATCAATCGCAGCGAACTGATAGGAGACGATGCGCCGCACCACCTCGGTGCTCTCCCCGACCCACCCACGCTCGGGGTCAGTCTCGCTGACACCCACGAACTCGGTGTCGAAGCCGATCACGACGGACCCGGTGCCCGAGCCCATGGCAGCGACGGACTGGTAGGTGCCGAAGCCGCCGGTGCCGCTCCGCCTGGCGCGGTCGATGGTCCGGGTCAGCACCGCGAAGCTCGCCGGGTGCTTCTTGGACGTGGCGGTGTCCTCCACGACCGTGGCGCGCCACCCATTGGCGGCGGCGGCGGCAACTGGGCTTTCCCCATACGGCGTTGCCGCCAGCACTTCTGACCTGGGGTTTTGCGCGATTTCACTTGACGATAAGCCCTTATCCTCAAGTGCGCTGGCCTTATCGCCAAGGTCCAGAACAGTCGTCGAGGCGCTCATGCGGCACCCCCGAGGATGACCGCGAGCTGCTCGCGCTGCTCGGTGGTCAGTCTGGGTGCGGCGTCAACGATCGCCTTGACCGCGGCGTCGACCTTGCCCGCCGGACAGACGGGCTGGAGGAAGGCGACCGCCTCCTCCTCAGGCACCATCACCCGACCGCCGACCTTGACGGCGCTCAGCTTCCCGGTGCGGATGTGGTAGCGGAGGGTAGAAACAGGGGTGTCGAAGCGCTCGGATAGCGACTTCAAAGACAGGAGGGCCGGTGCGGCCATGATGGAACTCCAGACAGCTTGAACTGTCCGGAGAGGGGTGCTTTCCCGGCTTGCTGTCTGGGCGGCCTGCGTGTGCCGTGCTCTACTCGCTGGCGGCCGGAGCCACCATCGCTTTACGGGAGCGCTGACTCCCTACCCAGCCTCTAATCGCCGCCTGGCCTGCCACTCCAGGGCTTACGCGTTCTCTACGTGTCGGAGGATCTACCGGCCGCTGACCGTTCGGAGCGCTACTCCGTGGTGCGAGATCGTAGCTCGCATCCACCCTCGGGGTTATCCCTTCCTGCAAGCCTCACGATCGCGACCGACAAGAACTAACGCGATCCTATCAGGTCTTGTCAACTCTCGCCACCCCTCAGCCTGTCCGCACAGGCACCCCAGCGAACGGAACTAAATACTCCCTAGAGCGATATAGGTTGCAGCGATCGAGCGCGTTCGGGCATACGCAACTAGGGTTAGGCATCGTCGAGGTCCTTGGTGCGAGCAGAGGTAAGAGTCCGCTCATCATTGAGGACCTCGACGTCTGCACCCAGCTACGCCGCACCACCGGCGCGCCCACACTCAGCTCTGAAGAGCCATTTAACCCGTTCAACTGCCTCTGTCTAGTCTAGAAGTAGTTGAACGGGTTTGTGAACACCCACTCGGCGAAATGCTCGCGATCGGCTCCTCCGGACCACTGTTCACGTCAACGACCGTTTGTTGAACGGCGGTGTGAGTCAGCCCCAGCCCTGCGACGCCACGAACCGTCTTGGGCGGCGGATGCGAGGCGCAGGCCTGCCCATCACGCCGAGTCCCGTCGGACATGGGCACATAGCCCCGCGCCCGCCAGGCCGAGTGCCGGTACGAGAAGCGCGACGGCAGGAGGCCACACGGACATGCCTGCAGGGGCCTCTCCAAGTGCCTGGGCGAGGAGCATGTGGCTGGCGTTGAACGGCAGCCACGGCGTGATCGCCTCGAGCATCGGGACCATGGACGCGAGCTGTTCGATCAGGAGCATCCACGTGATCGGCGCGGCGACGGACACCGCGACGGAGCGCGTGAGGACGGCAAGCGCCGTCGCCATCGTCACCCACAGGAGAACGACGAGGAGATAGGCCGCGAGATAGGCCCACCCCCGCGGCGACATGGCCAGCCCGTCGGGATAGAACCTCGCCGCGACGAGTGCGAGGCCGATGCCGACGACGTACGCGAATGCGAGGAACGCCCACTGGACCGCTGCCTGTGCCGCCAACGAGGCCCATCGACTCTTCTGCGTAAGGAAGGACAGCGCCGTCGACCCCGCATTGATCTCGGTCGCGGTGTGTGTGCCGGCGAACACGATGGCCAGCACATGGAAGATGCTCACGCACTTGCCCAGATCACCGGCGTCGATCGGCCCTCGATAGGCCGGGTCGTAGACGATGCCCATCAGGACGATAGGGCCGACGCAGCAGCCGATCAGCAGCGCAGCGAAGATGCCTGTGGAGCGCACGGTGAGCAGTCGGCGCACCTCAGCTGTCAATGCTCGTGTCATCGCTCGGGCCTTTCTGTGCCATGTTCGGCTTCGGATGATCGGTCGGTGAGGCGGAGGAATTCCTCTTCCAGCCGGATCGGCTTGTCCGTCAGGGCAGTGATGAGCACGTCGAGGTCTCGGCAGGTCCGCGAGAGCGTGAGCGCGTCGGGGACCGTCTCGTCGAATGTCACGCAGAGTCCCTCGGGAAGTGCGGTCACGGGGACCCGCAGTCCGCGCAGAGCCTGCTCGAGGCGTTCGTCGTCGTCGGTGCGGAGGAGCGCTTGGCGGCTGCGCGCGTGCAGAAGATCGGCGACGTCCCACTGGCCGAGCGAGCGGCCGTTGTCGATGACGAGGAGGCGGTCGGCGAGGGTCTCCATCTCGCCGAGCAGGTGGGAGGAGACAAGGACGGCGTGGCCGCTCGCGGCGGCATCGCGCAGGAAGGCGCGCATCCACTCCATCCCCTGCGGGTCGAGGCCATTCATCGGCTCGTCGAGGACGATGTTGCGTGGTCTGCCCAGCAGGGCGGCCGCGAGCCCCAGGCGCTGCTTCATCCCGAGCGAGTAGCCGCCGATCCTGCGATGAGCTGCCTGGGTCATCGCGACGGCCTCGAGTACCTCCCAGGCACGGCGGTCGGGTAGGCCGGAAGAAGCAGCGATGGTCGTCAGGTGCGCCAGTCCGGTCCGGCCGGGGTGGAACCAGGAGGCGTCGAGGACGGCTCCGACGACCTCGGCCGGCCTCGTCTGGGCGGTCAGCGGGAGCCCGTCGATGAGCACGGTTCCGGTGGTGGGCTTGTGGAGCCCGAGGAGGCATCGCATGGTCGTGGACTTGCCGGCTCCGTTCGGGCCGAGGAACCCGGTGATGGATCCGTCGGGGACCGTGAAGCTCAATCCTTCAACAACGGTCACCTGGCCGTAGCGCTTCGAGAGACGGTCGACCTCGATCATGCGCGCCCGCCCTGGGACCGGCTGGCCGAATCCGGATGGCCGTCCCGTCCGCCAGTCAGACGCCGGTCCAGCACCGGCGACGCCGCGGCGACGACGGCCGCGACGACGAGGGCACCGAGCGCGAGACCGGAGAGCACGTCGTGGACGTAGTGGACTCCGGCGGCCACTCGAGAGGCGGCGATCGCCAGCGCGAGAGGCAACGCGAACCAGGCGAGGCGGGGGACGACGAGGATGCAGGCGGTGGCGAAGGCAGCGGCCAGGACGGCGTGATTCGACGGCCACGACCAGTCCCCGCTCCCGGGGCAGCTGAGCACAGTGGCAGTGTCGACGACGCTGCAGGGCCGCGGCTCCTCGACCAGCAGCTTGACGGCCTCGCTCAATCCGTAGGCCGTGATCACGCCGAGTCCAGCCAGCGCCAGGAGCCAGAACCGCCGGCGCTCGCGCAGCCAGCACCAGAGAGCGAGGACGCCGGCGGCCGCCACGAGGGCAAGCAGACCGAATTCGGCCACGGATCCCACCGCCGAGGCCAGTGCCGAGCCCTCGGCGAGACCGGCGACAGCGGTGAAGAGGCGCTCACGCACCGGATACGTCGCCAGAGCGAGGGCAGCAAGAGCTGCAACGGCAATCAACAGCGCGGGCCACGGCACGGGGCGGGACGAGGATCTGCGCGGCGACGAAAGCGTGCGCGTCGAAGTTTCGTGAGTCATGAAATCCACGCTATGGACGCGGTTCGGCCTCAGAATCTGCCATGCGGGGCGACTCGTCTATGCCCACGGTCATACCGGCGAGGTGCTGCGCACGCCCGATCGGGGGAGGCGGCGAGCCCACGGTCCCCGGTAAAATGGAGCGCATGACCCTAATTGATCGCCCGTCTGCGCGCCGGAGCGTCGACGCGCTAACGGCGATCGGTTTCGGGGTGCTGGCCTCCGCGCCGGAGCCGGGCCTCTTCATGGCCCTGCTCACCGGCATCGCCGCGATCGCAATCGGGCTCTGGTCCAGGGGTCCGCGCGCGGGCCTGGGAGGACTGGCAGTGCTGGTCGTCGTGAGCATGGCCCGGGCCACGTGGCTCGACGGACACTGGCTCTACGTCGCGGAGGAGTTGCCCCCGGCGCTCATGCGCGCTGGTGTGCCCTGGCTGATCGGTCTCGCCGTGCGCCAGTACATCGTCCTCGGGCGGAGGGCAGACCGCGAGCGAGAGCTGCGGCAGGTCCAGCGCCTGGCCGAGCTCAAGGAGCGCGCCACCGCCGACCGGCTCGCCCTCGCGCAGGCGCTGCACGACGACCTCGGCCACTCGTTGAGCCTCGTCGCGCTCAATCTCGGACGGCTCGAGATCGACCCGGCACTGCCCGAGAGCGCCCGCACCTCGCTCTTACACGCCCGCAACGACCTCGCCCACGCGGTCGAACGCCTGGGGGACTCCGTCTCCGACCTCAGATCCGGCGCTCCCGTGCTGCCAATGGGCGCAGCATCTGTCGATGCACTGCTGGCCCGGGCCCGCGCAGCCGGTGCGCGCATCACCGTGCAAGGACTGCCGGAACCCAGGCGGCTGCAGGACTTTGGAGGCGAGCAGGTCACGAGGGTCCTACAAGAAGCGATCACGAACGCAAGCAGGCACGCTCCCGGCACCCCGATCGACATCACCGCTGCCGACGCCGGTGCCGAGCTGCGTCTGAAGATCGAGAACGCTCTCGGCGAGACTCCTGCCGACGCGCACACAGCGGGCACGGGCCTGAGCACTTTGGAAAGTGAGCTCCGCGCCCACGGCGGAGAACTCGCCGCGGAGAAGACGGACAGTGCGTTCGTCCTC
This sequence comes from Brachybacterium sp. EE-P12, assembly GCF_003711805.1. GTDB lineage: Bacteria > Actinomycetota > Actinomycetes > Actinomycetales > Dermabacteraceae > Brachybacterium. Next base: position 471,838 of record NZ_QXCP01000009.1, read on the forward strand.
TCAGCGGCCCTCCCGGCTCGCCGTCAGGAGCAGAGCACGCACGATGATCGCGCTGTGGAGACGACGAGAGACGTCGATGAGCGCTCGACCGGCAGAACGAAGCTCCGCCAGCGACTGATTCTCGCCTCGACTGCGGCGATCGTCGTCGTCGGGCTCGCAGCGGTCGAGGCGCTGACGGTGGTGCAGAACCACCGCGCGCTGCTGTCGGCAGGGGCCTTCTCAAGCATCAGCGTCGGAGACACGCGGGCGGAGACCGAGCGGATCCTGCCCGGCCACGAGCTGCCGGCCAGCCGGGGCGAGAACCGACCGGACGACTGCCACGACTACGCCGTGACCGCGAACACCTTTGACGACGCTGCCGGGGACGTGTACCGGATCTGCTTCGCGCAGGACAAGGTCTCCAGCACCGAGTACATCGCAGGAGGACAACGATGACAGCGACCAAGGCCCCGGTCAGAGTCCTGGTCGCCGACGACGACCCCCTCGTGAGGACCGGCATCGTCGGGATCCTCGACACCGATCCCGCCATCGAGGTCGTAGCCCAGGCCGCCGACGGAGCAGAGGCCCTGCGCAAGATCGACGCGCACCGTCCCGACGTCGCCCTCTTCGACATCCAGATGCCCGGGATGAGCGGACTCGACGCGCTGCAACGGCTCCGCTCCGACGGGAGCGCGCTCCCCTGCCTGTTCGTCACCACGTTCGGGGAGGACGACTACATCGCCGAGGCCATCCGGCTCGACGCAGACGGGTTTGTCCTCAAGTCCGGCGATCCGCGCCAGCTGATCGCCGGTGTGCACGCCGTCGCCGGTCGCGGAGCGTTCTTCTCGCCCTCGGTCGCCCGGCGTCTGCTCGACTCCGGCGTCTCGACGACGTACACCCAGTACGCGAGCGCCGTCGAACGCTTCGAACGCCTCACGGCTCGCGAGCGAGAGATCCTGATCCGGCTCAGCCAAGGAGAGACGAACGCTGAGATCGCGACAGCGCTGCACCTCGCTCCCGGCACCGTCAAGGTGCACGTGTCCGCGATCCTGCGGACCACTGAAGCGCGCAACCGCGTAGAAGCAGCCCTCATCGCCCTTCGCGCCGGACGAGCCTAGATCTTCTCGGGACGACGACGATCAGGCTTCGTCGTGCCGGAGCTTCGGAACGCCCGCGACGAGACCTTCGATGGTGTCTTCGGGGCGGAGACAAGCGCCGCGCAGAGGAGATCGAAATCTGCCACGGCACCATTGTTCCCGAGTCGCGTCCGACCCTGCTCGCGCGGAGAAGGCCCCGGAGTAGATCTGGGGGCGTTCTTGTGGTCATTCTCAGAAGACGAAGTCGGCGGCTGTCTCGCCGGCCTCGGCGCACATCGAAGCGAAGTTCCCGCCCTCGGTCTTCGTGCGCGAGGTGGCGACGTCCGAGAAGTTGGTGGGAGTTTCGTCATTGATCTCGAGACGGATCGATTCCGCCGCGACGTTCTCCAACGGCGACTTGCCGATCCACGTCGCCTCGAACGCTGTTCCATCGCCGCCGTCGACCCGCTCGAAGGTGGCGACGCCCTCGGACTTCGTCTGGCCGGCGCAGTTGACGATCCCGTAGGTGACCTCGCCCGCCTCCTCGTCGAGCACCCAGCGCTCAAGCGCGGGCGAGAAGTTCTGGATCGCGCGGAGATACTGGACCTGCCCGTCCTCGACGCCCAGTTCCGCGGTCGCGCCCGACTTCTCGCCCTGGCCGCCTTCCTCGGTGCTCTCGTCGCCTGTCTCCTCGGCCGGGGTCTCCGGCTCGGTAGGCTCGGTAGCCGGTGCCGAGGGGACTGGATCCTGCGCTTCGGCATGGAACGCGGCGCGGTCCTCGTCGTCGCCGCGGTAGCTGCACCCGCTGAGCGCGAGAGCAGCGGCGACCAGCAGTGCTGCGCCGATGGTCGTGATCGCCGCCTTCGTCATCAGACGTCACCCCTCTCGGCATCGGGCGTACCAGTGGTCGTCTTCACCTGGACGCCCGACTTCGTCTTCATCTTCGAGACCAGGTTCATGAACAGCTGCGGCGCGACGATGAAGGACGCGATGAGCGCGGAGGCGGCACCGGCGATCCAGATGTTGCTGAAGATGCCGAGCGCCACCGAGAGTCCCCAGCGAAAGATCATGTAGCCGAGGGTGAAGCCGAGCGCCAGCAGCGCCATCCGCCAGATGGGCGAGCGACCCTGGAACTCCTGGAACTCGCGCCAGGCGGTCTTGAGCAGGCCGCGCGTCTCGCCGAAGTCCTTGCTGTTCTTCTCCGGGACGACGATGAGCCCAGCCTTGAACATCATGGAGATGAGCTGCATGAAGAAGAAGGACATGCCGGTCACAGCCAGGTCCAGGGCTCCGGCATTGGAGATCGCCCAGGCGGCCATGCCGACAGCGCCGCAGGCGAGCAGGGTGCCCAGCACCGTCCAGGCGTGGTTCTCGGGGCCGCCGCGGTCGAGCTTGATGTTGATGTTCTGGTCGGACATAGGGTGCTGACCGGCGAAGAGGCAAAGGCGATGGGGCAGGAGATCGCCCGCGCGGCCGGCCGACCGGAGGCCCAGAGCGCCAGCCCCCGACCCGGCCGCATACAGCCGAGCGAGGAGCCCTCCCGTGGCCCTCACCGCGGTGAGCTCAGCGGCTCTTGATCTTGCAGTAGGTCTGGACGGCGATCAGATCAGCGTCATCCTCGCGGATCTCCGTCTGGCGCGTCTTGGTCGCCGGCTCGTCGAGACCGCGATCGACGTACCGCATCCAGTACGCCCAACAGGTCCCGGTGCCCTGGGCGGGGTGCCCATGCTTGGACAGGAACCTGATCCCCAGCGGCAGGGTGCCGTCGTCGAGCGTGACCTCGTCGCGCAGCGCCGTGGCGATCGCGGTCGTCAGGACTCGGTCCTCGCCCGTGAGGTGCGCGAGCGTCAGAAGCTCCTCCAGGGGCCCCTCGGCCGTGGGCCACGACTGGGGCAGGAGATCCTCGAGGGCGGCGATCGTCTCGGTGGCGGCGATCGTGATCATCGGCGTGGTCGCCGCGCTCCTCAGGGGCACGACGAGGGCAGTCGCCGCCGCGGAGCCGGTGGCCGTGGGGGAGGGAGTGTGAGCGGCGGGTGGCCCTACACGATGGGCGTGGGCGTCCCCACGGCCTTTGGGTGCCGGGCGCACACCGGCGCGACCAGCTCCGGCAGCGGGACGCCGAGCGCGTGGGCGATGCCGTACAGCGTGGAGACCTTCGCCACGACCCGACCCGCTTCGATCTGGATGATCGACTTGCGATGCACCTCGGCCGCCTCGGCCAGCCTTGTCATCGGACGGCGGAGCGGGACTACCTCGCGGCCGCCATGGAGCTCCTCGCGTTCAGGCGCGATCGGCATGAGCACCTCACCGTCGACGAGCGCATCGCCGTGCGGGCGGCGTACTGGCTGCTCGACCAGGGAGTCCACATCCCAGGCGAGCTCGTGGCCCAGGAGGCCGACGCCGTGCCCGTGCAGCGCCTCCTGGACCGAATCCAGGAGGGCGAGCACGCCGTCCGGGACGCAGATCTGGCTCTCGCCTACGCCGAGCACCGCCTCGAGGGCCTGCAGGGCGTCGAGCACTGAGGTGAGCCGCGCCGGCACGGCGCACCGGCCGCGCGGGCTGCCCCTCAGGAGCTGCTGGCAGGGTCCTCCGGGCTCTCTGGGTGCACGTGCTCCCACAGCGCCCGCAGCTCGCGGTCCTCCGCCTCGTGCCCGAGCCTGCCCACGGTCTCGAACGGGTTCTCTGGGAGCTCGAACGCGTAGGCGGCGTTGTTGAGCTTCTCGCCCTTCGTCCCTTCGCGCATGGACTCGAGCATCCGCTCGGCCATCGCGGGGTCCAGGCGGCGAAAGATCCGCCGCATGTCCTCGATGTGCTCCTCCGTCGCCGGGGGGACGTCCTGCTCGCGCTCGAGGCGGCGCTTGCCCTCGATGTGCTCGCCGAGGCGCAGCTGCCACCCGATCTGGTGGACGTGGCCGACTACCTCGCGCACGGCGTCGACGTCGGCCACCCCCTCGGGCGTCACCGGATCGCCCTCCGGCGAGACGTCGACGTAGAAGCCGCGCTGCTTGAGCTGGTTGTGGTCGCGCCGCCACTGCTCGATCGCGCCGAGGACGCGGGCGTTCTCCTCGGGGTCGGACGGCTCCACGCCGAACCAGTACTCCTCGTGCACGAGGAAGCGGTGCACAGTCTCGAGCTTCAGGCCGTGGTCGCCCCAGACCTCCTGGAGCCGCACGTCGACGAACGGCTCGCCTTCGGGCGCGTAGGCCATGCGGACGCGGCGCTCGTGCAACGCGATCGCCTTGCCGGACTCCTCCATGCCGAGAATGGCCAGCGACCGCGCCAGCGGCGCGCTGTCGCCCTCGAGCATCGCCACGGCGGCCTGCAGGAGCCGGTCGGCGTTGGAGAGCAGGGCGTCCTGCAGCGCGACGACCTGGCCGGGCGTGAGGTCATCGGGGAGGTGCTGGCGACGGGGCATGGGGCCAGTCTCGTCCCTGCCTCCGACAGTTGGGACCCGCCTAGCGGTGGTCCCGGAGCCAGTTCAGGATGCCGCGCGCGTCCTTCGTCTCGGTGCTTGACTCTCCGCTCTGGCCGTCGTCGTCCCGGTACGACGAGTCCGTCCTGATGCCGACGTCGTCCGTGAACGTGTGCGTGACGGTCACCTCGCGGGTGTACTTGCCGTCGGAGCTCCAGCCGTCGTAGCTGCTGGTCCGCGTCTCGCTCTGCCCCCGGTAGTTCTCGTAGTTGTCCACCAGGTCAGCCAGCTGCAGCGCCTCGTCATCGGTGAGTCGTGCGCCGGACACGTCCAGGTGCTCTCCGATGCGCTCTCGGAGCCGCTTCTTCTCGTTCCGATCCATGCCTCTCCTCGCGTCCTGACCGGTCGAGAGAGCGGGGCGGGGACGCCGCCCTGCGACCGGGTCGCCTCGTAGGTCAAGCTACAGAGTCGCCTGGTGTTCGTCTACGCTGACCACGGCATGGGCGGGCCAGGGGGACAGCTGGCTGAGTATGCCCTAGCTCGTTCATGGCCGCCGCCTGCGGCTTCGCTGCGGTCCTGGTCGCCCTGCTGGCATCCGGGGAGGTGCGGACGCTGCTGATGGGGATCATCACCTCGGCGCTGTCCATGGGGTCGTGAGGACGCGGTCCGCCCGGTCGTCCCGTCTGCGGGACGACCGGGGGTCCGCCACGGCGGAGACGGCGATCGTGCTGCCGGTCGTGGTGGTGATGGTGGTGCTGGTGCTGCTGACCGGGGCGGGGCTCGGCTCCCAGCTGCGTCTGGAGAGCGCGGCGCGCGGCGCGGCACGGGAGCTCGCCCGCGGCGAGGACCAGGCTGTCGCGGTCGCCGCGGCGGAGCGGATCGGCGGCCCCGGCACCCAGGTGGCCGTCTCCGGGTCCGGCGAGTGGGTGCGGGTCGAGGTGACGCGCACGCTGGATGCCCCGTCGGGCGCTCTGGGCGGGGCCTCCTGGGCGCTGAGCGCCGACGCGGAGGCCCGCCTCGAGCCGCAGCTGCTCGAGCAGGGCGCGGCCCAGGGAGCGGGGACATGAGCACGGGCGGCGCATCGGTGCTGGCGTGGACGGGCACCACCACCGCGGTCGTCGCGGCGCTCGCGCTGCTGGGCGGCGGGGTGCTTGCCCGCTCCCAGGCGGGGACCGCCGCGGACCTCGCCTCCCTCGCCGGCGCCGACGCGCTCGCGGTCGCCCATCCGCATCCCTGCCAGGTCGCCGCTGCGGTCGCCGAGCGCAACGGCGCGCGGCTGGGCAGCTGCGAGCTGCGCGAGTGGGATGTCCTGGTCCGGGTGGAGGTCGATGCGGGGCCGCTGCCGGCCATGTCCGCACGCGCACGGGCGGGGCCGGGGCCTACGGAGCTGCCGGAGACCTGACCGTCTCGCCGACGGACTCGCCCGCGCGCCGAGCCGCCCAGGCGGTCACGCGCTCGAGCGGGCCGCGCCCCTTCAGCGCGGACCAGGTGGTGCAGGCGGCGAGCAGGGCCAGGGCGGAGACGGCCCACACCCGGTTGTCGGCGATCCAGCCGCCGGGGCCGACGAGGATGACCAGGGAGAACAGATGGACGGTGTAAGAGGTCAGCGGCATCGACCCCATCGCGGACAGCGGCAGCAGCACCCAGCGCAGGGGCCGGGCCACCAGCAGCAGGCCTCCGATCAGGGCGAGAGCGAGCCCGGCGGAGCGGATGATCTCGATCGTCGAGCCGGAGTGCGGGGACGGGGACAGCACGGCCTCCTGGAGCGTGCGCCAAGGGTCCGTCTGCGCAAACGCCTCGCCGTAGCCGTCCCAGCCCAGCTCGGGCGCTTCCTCGTCGACCGGGTCCTCGCTCGAGGCGGCCTCGCTCGCGGTGACGCCGGAGGTCTCCTCGATACCGGAGGTCTCCTCGACCGGGCCGAAGGTCGAGGGCGCGAGGGTCCCCAGCAGCGCCGCGAGCCCGAGCCCGACGGCGGTGACGAGCAGGGCGGCGCCGGCGCCGATGCCGGTCAGCGCCGCAGCCAGGCGCGGTCGGCCCAGCGGCATCCGTCCCAGCGCCATGCCGAGCAGGATCAGCGGCGCCCAGGCGGTGAAGCGGTAGCTCCCGGTGAGCACGAGATCCGTGCCGCTGCCGGTCGAGCCCAGGGAGAGCACCTCGGCGAGCGCGACGAGGACGGGGCCCAGCAGCGCGATCGGCAGCGCGAGCAGCAGGAGCCGGGAGGGACGCAGGCGCAGCACGGGCATCGCCGCGATGTACACGACGCCGTAGAAGGTGAGGATCACCGCGACCCCGGTGCCGAGGAGCTCGAGCACGAGCCCGATCAGGAAGATCGTCACGCCCCGCCCGAGCAGGGCGAAGCGCAGCCGCGGCAGCTCGGCGCGGGCGGGGATGCTCTGCCGACCCGTGACCAGCGCGATGGACACGCCGGCGAGCACGGCGAAGAGCATCGAGGAGTGTCCGTGGACCACGGCGAGGTAGCTCGGCGGCCAGGTCGGGTCGAAGGGCGGGATGTCGCCGACGTGCGCGCCGATCATCCCGAGGATCGCGAGCGCCCGTGCGATGTCGAGGGCGTTGATCCGCGGCGGCGAGACCAGTGCGCGCAGTCGCCGGCGCGGGCCTGTCGCGGCGGGGGTGCGCTTCTGCACGGGCGCGTGCAGGACTGCACTGCTCATGGGCGGCTCCTCCTCCGTGCGCGGCTCAGCGCCGCTGCCCGCTCGAGGGGCCCGTGCGGCGCTCGGGCCCTGCGGGCTCCGCCCGACCGGGCGACGCGACACAGTATGACCCCGAATCGGACATTTCGTCCACGGGCGGGCATCCGCGGGGTGACTGGCCACGATGTGTGTGCGGCCGGGGCGTGCCGTGGGGGGGGCTCCGGGGCGGTGCGGGCCTCGGAGCGGCGCCTGGCCACGCCGGCCGTCGTCCGCGGGCCTATGGCGACACGAGCTGGCTATATGGCCACCTCTCGTCACCATAGGCCCGACGGCGACACGGAGGCGGCGGCGATGAGCCCTCAGGGGTGCCGGCAGCACCCTGCACACGATCTGGCCTGCGACCCCGCCCCCGCCAGACAGCCGCCCCCGCCCGACAGCCGCCCCCGCCCGAGGACCGGGCCCGGCTCACTCCTCGAGCAGGGCCAGCAGGCGCACCGCCTGCGCCTTCGACAGCGGCTCGTTGCCATTGCCGCACTTCGGGGAGACCACGCACGCCGGGCAGCCGGCCTCGCAAGGGCATTCGGCGATCATGTCGGCCGTGGCCCGCACCCAGGCCGCAGCGTCGTCGGCCCCGCGCTCGGCGAAGCCCGCCCCGCCGGGCGCGCCGTCGTAGACGAAGATCGTCGGCTCGCCGGTGTCCTCGTGCTGGGCGGCGGAGAGCCCGCCGATGTCCCAGCGGTCGCAGGTGGCCAGCAGCGGGAGCATCGAGATGGCGGCGTGCTCGGCGGCGTGCAGCGCGCCGGGCAGCTCCTCGCCGGGGATCTCCGCGGCATCGGTGCGCTCGCGCGGGATCACCCACCACACGGCCTTGGTGGTCAGGGTGCGCGGCGGCAGGTCCAGGGGGTGCTGGGCGAGGACGGCCTGCGTGAACACGTCCCGCACCTGGTAGCCGGTGACCTGGTCGGTGACGTCCACGGTGCCGAAGCACAGCCGCACCCCCTGCGCCCAGGGCAGCTCCCGATCGACCTGGCGGACACGCAGCGTCGAGGCCGTCTGCGGATGGGTGGAGTGCAGCGGGTCCTCCCGGCGCACGAAGGCCACGGCCTGGTCCACGTCCAGACGGTTCACCACATAGCTGCGCCCCTGGTGGAGGTAGACGGCGCCGTCGTGCACCTGGGTGTGGGCGCTCGCGGCGTCGACGGTGCCCAGCAGCTCCCCGCCGGCCTCCTCGACGATCCGCACCGGCTCGCCGCCGCTGCCTCGCAGGTCGGTGAGCTCGTGCGCGGACTCGCTGAGCGTCCAGTACCAGCCGGTCGCGCGGGAGCGGAGCACGCCGCGCGCGGCGAGGGTCGTCAGCAGCTCGCGCGCCGTGGGGCCGAAGATCTCCTCCTCGCCGTCGCGGATCGCGAGCTCGGAGGCGGCGGCGCACAGGTGCGGGGTCATCACGTACGGGTTCGCGGGATCGAACACCGCGGCCTCGACCTCCGCGCCGAAGACCGTCTCGGGGTGGTGGACGACGTAGGTGTCCAGCGGGTCCTCCCTCGCGACGAACAGGGCGAGGGAGCCGCCGCCGGCGTCCTGACGGCGTCCGGCGCGGCCGAACTGCTGCCACAGCGAGGCCCGTGTGCCGGGCCAGCCGGCGACGATCACGGCGTCCAGTCCCGAGATGTCGATCCCGAGCTCGAGGGCGTTGGTCGAGGCCAGCGCCCGCAGCTCGCCGCTGCGCAGGGAGTCCTCGAGCACGCGCCGCTCGCGGGCGAGATAGCCGCCGCGATAGGCGGCGATGCGCTGCGCGTCCGCGGCCAGGCGCGCGTCGGCGTGCTCCTCGGCCTTCTGCCCCAGCAGCCTCCGCGCTCCGGAGGAGACGAGCTCGGCGCCGCGGCGGGAGCGGGCGAAGACGAGGGTCTGCACCTGACGCTCGACGAGATCGGCCAGCAGGGTCGCCGCCTCGCTCGTCGCCGAGCGGCGCAGCGGGTCCTCGCGGCGAGCCTCCCCGTCGCCCGCGTCCCCGGGGCCGCCGTGCCCGGGCTCCTCCCAGCGGGCCGGGTCGCCGCGGCCGTCGACGCGGGTGCGGGTGCCCGGCTCCCACAGACCGATCGTGAGCCCGGCCCGGGGCGAGCCGTCCTCGGTCACTGCCTCGACGTCCCGGCCGATCAGCCGTGAGGCGGACAGCTCCGGGTTCGCGGTCGTGGCCGAGGCGAGGACGAACGTGGGGTCGGCGCGGTAGTGCGCGGCGATCCGGCGCAGGCGTCGCAGCACCATCGACACATGGCTGCCGAACACGCCGCGGTAGCTGTGGCACTCGTCGACCACCACGTAGCGCAGGGCGCGGAAGAAGTGCGCCCACTGCTCGTGGCCGGGCAGGATCCCGAAGTGGAGCATGTCGGGGTTGGTGAGCACGAAGGTGCCGTGGCGGCGCACCCAGCGGCGCTGCTCGGTCGGCGTGTCCCCGTCGTACACGGCGATCCGGGCATCGCGGATCCCGGCGCCGTCGGCCATCGCGGTGATGTTGGTGAGCTGGTCCGCGGCGAGCGCCTTGGTGGGCGCGAGATACAGCGCCGTCGCGCGCGGCGCCTCCGGATCCAGCTCCCTCGCGCCGATCGCGGTGAGTGCAGGCAGCAGATAGGCGAGGGACTTGCCGGAGGCGGTGGCGGTGGCGAGCACCACGTCCTGCCCGTCGTGGGCGAGGCGCCCGGCCTGCTCCTGATGGATCCAGGGGGCGGTGATGCCGCGCTCGGCGAGGTGGAGCACCAGGCGCGGATCGGTCCATTCCGGGAAGCTCCCCCGGCGGCCCGGACGAGCGGGCCGGCGCTCGACGTGGGTGAGGCAGTCGCGGCGCGTCAGCGGCGCGCTGAGGTCGCTGAGCAGCTCGGACGCCCTGCCTGCACGCATCCCTCACCGCTCCCTCCGCATCCCCACAGGGTCTGCGCATCCTCCGCACCTCGCCCCCGGATCGGTCCCGGCGCGCTGGGGCACAATCGTAGCCATGCCCGACACCGCACCGGCCTCCGCGTCGACCGCCGCCGCGGCCCTCCCACCGGCCGCCCCGATCGTCCTGTCCGCGGAGATCTCCGCCCTGCGCAGGGACCTGCTCGACGCCCGGTACGTCACCGAGCACGTCGAGGAGCTGCTGGGCGAGGTCGCCGCCGCCGCGCTGCGCCGTGAGGACCCCGTCCCGGCGCGGCGCCGTCTCGCGGCGAGCGAGGACCCGGCCGCGACGCTCCTGGACCTGTTCACCCTCGGTGCGGCACTGCCCGCCGCGCGCGTCGCCGCCGCGCTGCCGACGCTCGGGATCCAGGGGGCGCAGCGCCTCGGGCTCCTCGCCCCGGCCGACGCCCCGGATCCGGCCGACGGCCCCTGCGTGCGCGCCCTCGTGGACCTCGCCCCCTACTCCGCCGAGGACGACGCCGGGAGCGTCGACTGGTGGATCGCCTCGGACCTCTCCGAGCTCGCGACCGGCGCCCCGCTCTCCCCCGAGCACGTGCTCGGGGTGGGTGGGGCCTCCCTGACCCTGGCGCGGATCACGCCCCGCTCCCCTGTCCGCCGGGTGCTCGACCTCGGCTGCGGCGGTGGGATCCAGGCGCTGCACGCCTCCCGCCATGCCGAGCACGTCGTGGCGACCGATCTCTCCGAGAGGGCGCTCGCCTTCGCGGCCTTCAACGCGGCGCTGAACGGGATCGAGCTGGAGCTGCGCCACGGCTCACTGCTCGAGCCCGTCGCCGGGGAGAGCTTCGACCTCGTCGTCTCCAACCCTCCCTTCGTCATCACCCCGCGCTCGGCCGACGCCGAGCACGGCGCCTGGACCTACCGCGACGGCGGCCGCGCCGGCGACACCCTGCTCGGCGAGCTGCTCACGCAGCTCCCCGCGCATCTCGCCCCGGGCGGCAGCGCCGTGATGCTCGGCAACTGGGAGATCGGCGCCGGCGAGGACTGGGACACCCACCCCCGTGCCTGGCTCGCCCCCGCCCGCGAGGCCGGGGTCGACGCCTGGGTGCTGCAGCGCGAGCAGGAGGACCCCGCCGAGTACGCCGCGACCTGGGCCCGCGACGGCGGGATCACCCCTCGCGATGCGCGCTGGGGAGCGCTCGTCGGCGCCTGGCTCGAGGACTTCGCCTCCCGCGAGGTGGAGGCGATCGGATTCGGCTACGTGCTGCTGCGCCGCCCCGACCCCGCCGCCGACGGCCACGGACTGCTGCGCACCGAGCAGGCGCCGGGCACCGGCAGCGGACCGCTGGCCGCGCACCTCGCCGCCTCCCTCGCGGCGCTGCGGTCCGTGTCCGCGCTGACGGACGAGGAGCTGGCGGCGAGCCGCCCCGTCCGCGCCGAGGACGTGGTCGAGCGCCGCCATCTCACGCCCGGACAGTGGGACCCGCTGCTCATCGAGCTCGTCCAGGGAGCGGGCCTGGCGCGAACGGTCCGCGCCGACCAGGCGCTCGCCGCGACCGTCGGCGCGCTCGACGGCACCCTCACCCTCGGCCAGGTCGTCGCCGCGGTCTGCGCGCTGACCGACGCCGACGAGGAGCAGACCCGCGACCGGATCCTGCCCGCCGTGCGGGAGCTCGCGATCACCGGGATGGTCGCGCTGTGACCGCGCCCGAGACCGGGGCCGGGCCGTTGCCCGCCGGCGGCCCTCGCCCCGATCGCTCCGACCGCGCGGGTCGTCCCGTCGGCCTCGTCCGGCCGCTGCTGTCGCTGCTGGTCGCGGCGCTGTGCGCCGCGGCCACGGCGCTGCTGGCCCGCAGCGCCGTGGGCACCGCGAGCGGCCAGCGGCTGGACCAGCTGACGCTCTCCGGCTCGCGCGGCCACGAGGGACGCCTCGCCCAGCTCGCCGAGCTCGCGGTGGGGACGGTGAGCATGCCGGTGATCATCGCCCTGCTCGTGCTGACGACGGCGATCGCGCTGCTGCGGCGCCGGCCGGGCCTGCTGGTGCCGCTCGCGGCCCTCGTGCTCGGCGCGAACCTCACCACCCAGGTGGTCAAGCACCTGCTGCTCAGCCGCGAGGTGCTCGGCCCCGGCATCGAGCCGACCGCGAACTCCTTCCCCTCGGGGCACACCACCCTCGCCGCGACCGCGATGATCGCGCTCGTGCTGGCCTCCGGCCGGGCCCGGCCGCTGATCGCGCCGCTGGGAGTGCTGTGGAGCACCGCGGTCGGTCTCGGCACGCTCGTCAACGGCTGGCACCGGCCCAGCGACGTGCTCGGCGCGGTCGCCGTGACCGCGACCTGGACCTTCCTCGTCCTGGGCCTGGACGGGCTGCGCACCCGGTCGCTGCTGCGCCGTGCCGCCTCCCCCGGCGCGCGAGGTCGCCGCCGCCGCGGGAGGGACGCCGGCCGGGCCGCGGCACGCCCGCCGCACCTCGAGACGGCGTGCGCGGCGGTGCTCGGCGCGGCCGGTGCCGCGGGGCTGCTGTACGGGGTCGTCGCTCTCGCCGGGCTGCCGCTGCCGCTGGACCTCGCGGACAGCGCGCTGCAGCAGGCGGCGTTCCGCGCCACGAGCGCCGTGATCGCCGGCGCGACCGCGGCCTGGGTGGCTCTGGTCATGGTGCTGCGCACGCCGAGGGTCCTGCGGGCCGATGCCGCCGAGCGTGTACCGTGAGCACTCGCCGAGCGCCGCGTGAGCGCACGGTGGATCCACGGCCCCGCGACGGGGTCGCGACGGACGGGCCGCGAGCGACGCGGCGAGGAAGGACGCAGGCAACGTGACAGGCGGACGGCATCTGGTGATCGTCGAGTCCCCGGCGAAGGCGCGGACCATCGGCCGGTATCTGGGCGATGAGTACGACGTCAAGGCGTCGGTGGGCCACATCCGCGACATCCCCGTGCCCCGCGACCTGCCGGCCGAGATGAAGAAGGGCCCGTACGGGAAGTTCGGCGTCGACGTCGAGGGCGGCTTCGACCCGTACTACATCGTCAGCCCCGACAAGAAGAAGACCGTCGCGGAGCTGAAGAAGGCTCTCAAGGAGGCCGACACCCTCTACCTCGCCACCGATGAGGACCGCGAGGGGGAGGCGATCGCCTGGCACCTGCTGGAGACCCTCAAGCCCAAGAAGTCCACGCCCGTCAAGCGCATGGTGTTCCACGAGATCACCGCGGACGCGATCCGCGGAGCGCTCGATAACACGCGCGACCTCGACACGAGCCTCGTCGACGCGCAGGAGACGCGGCGCATCCTGGACCGGCTGGTCGGCTTCGAGCTCTCCCCGGTGCTGTGGCGCAAGATCAAGCCGTCCCTGTCGGCCGGTCGCGTGCAGTCCGTCGCGACGCGCCTGGTGGTCGAGCGGGAGCGGGAGCGGATGGCCTTCGTGGCCTCCGACTACTGGGACGTGACCGGCACCTTCGGCCCCGACGCGGAGCAGTTCACCGCCAAGATCGCCACCGTCGACGGCGCGCGCGTGGCCACCGGCAGCGACTTCGCCGACGACGGCACCCTCAAGCCCCGCGCGAAGAGCGCGACGGTGCTGACCGAGGCCTCCGCCCGCGAGCTCGTCGAGACCCTCGGCGCCACCCCGGCGACCGTCACCTCGCTGGAGTCCAAGCCGTACACGCGTCGGCCCGCTGCGCCCTTCACCACCTCCTCGCTGCAGCAGGAGGCCAGCCGCAAGCTGCGTCTCGGCGCGCGCCAGGCGATGCGGGTCGCGCAGTCGCTGTACGAGAACGGCTACATCACCTACATGCGCACCGACTCGGTGACGCTCTCCGGCGAGGCGATCCGCGCCTCCCGCTCTCAGGCCGCGGAGCTCTACGGCTCCCGGTTCGTGCCCGACAAGCCCCGCTACTACCAGAACAAGTCCCAGGCGGCGCAGGAGGCGCACGAGGCGATCCGCCCCGCCGGCGACCACTTCCGCACCCCCGCGGACGTCGCCGGGCAGCTCTCGGGCGACGAGTTCCGCCTCTACGAGCTGATCTGGAAGCGCACCGTCGCCTCGCAGATGGCCGACGCGAAGGGCACCACCTCGACCGTCGAGCTGCAGGTGGAGAACGAGGGCCGCACCGCGACCTTCCGCGCCTCCGGCACCGTGATCACCTTCCGCGGCTTCCTCGCCGCCTACGAGGAGGGGCGCGACGCCTCCCGCTACGCGGACGACGACAAGGGCGGGGACAAGCGCCTGCCGCAGATGGAGGAGGGCCAGTCCCTCCCCACCCGCGAGCTGGTGCCGGACGGCCACACCACCACCCCTCCCCCGCGGTACACCGAGGCCTCGCTGGTGCGGGCCCTCGAGGAGCGCGGCATCGGCCGCCCCTCGACCTACGCCTCGACGGTCGCCACGATCCAGGACCGCGGCTACGTGCTGCGCCGCGGCACGGCGCTGGTGCCCTCGTGGACGGCGTTCGCTGTGGTGCGTCTGCTCGAGGAGCACTTCGGACCGTTCATCGACTACGACTTCACCGCCCAGATGGAGGCTCAGCTGGACCGCATGGCCCGCGGCGAGCTGGGCCGCGCGGACTACCTGCGCTCCTTCTACCTCTCCGATGGGACCGACGGCCCCATCGGGCTGAAGCCCATGGTCGACCACCTCGGGGAGATCGACGCCCGCGCGATCAACTCGATCGAGATCGGCGAGGGGATCACCCTGCGCGTGGGCCGCTACGGCGCCTACGTCGAGCAGCTCCCGACCGACGAGGACGGCGACGTCGTCGAGGGCGCGGACCCGCGCCGCGCGAACGTCTCCGACGAGATCGCGCCCGACGAGCTCACCGTCGAGAAGGCGAAGGAGCTGCTCGAGCGCGCCAAGGACGACGGCCGCGTGCTCGGCACCGATCCCGAGACCGGCCACGAGATCATCGCCAAGGACGGCCGCTACGGCCCCTATGTCACCGAGGTGCTTCCCGATCCGGAGGAGACCGGCGGCAAGAAGGTCCCGAAGTCCAAGCAGCCCAGGCCCCGCACCGGCTCGCTGCTGAAGTCGATGGACCTCTCGACCGTCACCCTCGAGGACGCGCTGAAGCTGCTGAGCCTGCCGCGCGTGGTCGGCACCGCCGCGGACGGCACCGAGATCACCGCCCAGAACGGCCGCTACGGCCCGTACATGAAGAAGGGCACCGACTCCCGCTCGCTGGAGACGGAGGAGCAGATCTTCTCGATCACCCTCGAGGAGGCCGAGAAGATCTACGCCCAGCCCAAGACCCGCGGCCGGGCCGCGGCCAAGCCCCCGCTGAAGGAGCTCGGCACCGACCCGACCTCGGAGAAGCCGATCGTCATCAAGGACGGCCGCTTCGGCCCGTACATCACCGACGGCACCACGAACGTCTCGCTGCGGGCGACCGAGAAGGTCGAGGAGATCACCGAGCAGGTCGCGATCGAGAAGCTCGCGGAGAAGCGCGCGAAGGGCCCCGCGAAGAAGAAGGCCCCCGCCAAGCGCTCCACCACCACGCGGAAGAAGTCCACGGCCGCCAAGAAGTGAGCCGGCGCCTCGCGCCCCCGATCATCTCGGGTCGTCGCCCCTCGCCGGGGGTCGACCCATCGGCACCACCGGGCCCCGTCCACCTCGCCGAGGAGGGCGGGGTCCGTCGGCTTCCCGGCGGAGGGCGGGGCCCGTCGCGCGATCACCCCGGCACCCTCGATGCCCGAAATGTCCGTATTCGAGCGGAAAGCGGTCAGGAGTGCGCGCACCTGGGTCACGACGCGGCGTCGTCGGCACCCGAGGCACGCCACGACCAGCGGATCTGGCTTACAGTGTGCGCACGTGCTCTCAGAGGACTCACGAAGGAGTGATCTCATGGATCGACGACCGAGTCGGCGCACGGTCATGGCCGGGACCGCGGCGGCCGCCGCGGTCGGGATGACCGGATGCCTGCAGAATCCCGATCCCAGCCGCGGCGGCGGCGGAGGCGGCTCCGAGAAGTACACCGAGGGCGAGGTCCCGGGGCCCGGGTCCGTCAGCGTCCTCGGCGCCTTCGGCGGTCAGGAGGAGGAGGCCTTCATGGCCTCGCTCGCCCCCTTCGAGGAGGAGACGGGGATCTCCGTCCAGTACACGCCCGACCAGGACTTCACCACCACCATCCAGCAGCGGGTGGGCTCCGGGGATGCTCCCGACGTGGCGCTGTTCCCCCAGCCGGGCGGCCTCTTCGACCTCGCTGCGCAGGGGCACATCACCGCGATCGACGCCTTCCTCGACTACGACGCCCTGAACTCGACCCTGATCCCGGGCTTCCTCGACTCGGCCCGCTACCAGGGCCGCGTGTACGGCGCCCCGATGAGAATGGCGTGCAAGTCCCTCATCTGGTACCCGAAGAAGGCGTACGAGGAGGGCGGGTACGCGACCGATCCCGCCACCATGCAGGAGCTCTACTCGATCGCCGACGAGATCAAGGACACGGGCATCACCCCGTGGTCCGACGGCTGGAACGCCGACCAGGCCACGGGCTGGGTGGGCACCGACTGGATCGAGGAGTTCATGCTCCGGGTCCACGGCCCGGACGTCTACGACGAGTGGATCCACCACCGCATCCCCTTCAACTCCCCCGAGGTCGTCGAGGTCTTCGACATCGTGGGCGAGCTGCTGAAGACCGACGGGAACGTGCTGGGCGGCCCCACCACGATCATCAACACGCCCTTCTCCGAGGCGCCGCTGCCGCTGTTCGAGGACCCGCCCCGGGCGATGTTCGTGCGGCAGGGCAACTTCGTCACCGGCTTCTTCCCGGAGGACATCCTGGCGAACATGGACGAGGAGGTCGGGGTGTTCGCGATGCCCACCTGGGAGGGCGGATTCGAGGGCCAGCCGATCCTGGGCGGCGGCGACCTCGCGGCGCTGTTCACCCTCAACGACGACTCGGTCGCGCTGATGAAGTTCCTGACCTCCCCGGATTTCGGCGCCGAGTGGGCGCAGGCCGGCGGCTGGCTCAGCCCGCACAAGACCTTCGACACCTCCCACTACGCCGACGAGACCACGCGGCGGGTCGCGGAGATCGCCTCCAGCGCCGAGGTCTTCCGCTACGACGGCTCGGACGTCATGCCCAACGCCGTCGGCGGCGGCAGCTTCTGGACCGGCATGGTCGAGTGGCTGAACGGCTCGAAGAGCGCCCAGCAGGTGTGCGACGAGATCGAGGCGGGGTGGCCGCAGTGACCGCCACGGAGACCCGCTCCCCGGACTCGCCCCCGATCCCGCCGCGCGAACGGGCGGGCTCCCCCGCCCGTCCCGCGCTGCTGATCCTCGGGGCGATCGGGCTGGTGGCGACCGTGTGGCTGGTGTGCAACGCGTTCCTCGCCTTCGCCTACTACCCGCAGTGGTTCCTGCACTCCAAGCTCCTCATCGGCGCTCTGGGCCTTGTGTTCGGCATCGGCGGCGCAGTCGTGTTCTTCCGCTTCCTGAACATGATCATCGAGGGGCTCCCCTCACGGCTCAGCGAGGGGCTGATCCCCTACGCCTTCCTGCTGCCGGCGCTCGCCCTGCTGGGCCTGATGCTGATCTACCCGACGGTGCAGACGATCGTGTACTCCTTCGCGAACGCCGACTCCACCGCCTGGGTGGGGCTGGACAACTATCGGGCGATCTTCGGCTCCGGGGCGTTCTGGCAGGCCATGCTGAACAACTTCCTGTGGATCCTCATCGTCCCGCTGATCACGGTCGCCTTCGGCCTCGCGGTCGCGGTGCTGGCGGACAAGCTCTCGGCCACCGGCGAGCGGGTCTCGAAGTCGATGGTCTTCCTGCCGATGTCGATCAGCTTCGTGGGCGCCTCGACGATCTGGGGCCTGATCTACGCGTTCCGCCCGCCCGGCGCCTCCCAGACCGGGCTGCTCAACGCGATCGTGGTGGCGCTGGGCGGCGAGCCGCAGGCGTGGCTGCAGATCGACGCGGCGCGGCTGAACTCGCTGCTGCTCATGGTGATCCTGGTGTGGCTGCAGACGGGCTTCGCGATGGTGCTCATCAGCTCCGCGATCAAGGGCGTTCCCGAGGACACCATCGAAGCGGGCCGGATGGACGGTGCCGGCGAGGCGCGGATCTTCTGGCAGATCATCTTCCCGCAGGTGCGACCCACCCTGCTCGCCGTGTTCATCACGGTGCTGATCCTGGTGCTGAAGGTCTTCGACATCATCTACGTGATGACCAACGGCCGCGACAACACCGACGTCATCGCCAACCTGTACTTCCGCAAGCTGTTCGTGGAACGTCAGGCCGGGGAGTCCTCCGCGATCGTGGTGGTGCTGCTGGTGCTGATCGTCCCGATCCTGATCTACCAGGTGCGGTCCTTCAAGGCGCAGGAGGCGAACCGATGATGGGCACGATGAAGGATGGCCGTCCCCGTTCCCTGCTCGCGATCGTCACCATGGTGGTGCTCGCCCTGCTGTGGACCGTCCCGACGATCGGGCTGCTGGTCACGTCGTTCCGCGCTCGCGAGGACGTCGCCTCCTCGGGATGGTGGGACGCGCTGCTGAACCCCTTCGGCGCCGGCTGGACGCTGGCGAACTACGAACGGCTCTTCGAGTCCACCACGGCCGGGTCCTCGCTGCTGAACTCGGTGATCGTGGCGGTGCCGGCGACGGTGCTGCCGATCATGTTCGCGGCCTTCGCCGCGTACGCGTTCACCTTCATGCGGTTCCCGGGCCGCGAGCTCCTGTTCATCCTCATCGTCGCGGTGATGGTGGTGCCGATCCAGGTGGCGTTCCAGCCGATGCTGGACCTGCTCGGTCCGCGCGGCCTGGGGATCAACGGGCAGTTCGTGGCGGTGTGGCTGCTGCACACCGGCTTCGGGATGCCGCTGGCGGTGTACACGCTGCGCAACTACATGGCCACGCTGCCGAACTCGGTGATCGAGTCGGCGAAGATCGACGGCGCCTCGCACTTCCAGACCTTCTGGAGGCTCGCCGCACCGATGTCGATGCCGGCGATCGCCGCCTTCGCCACCCTGCAGTTCCTGTGGGTGTGGAACGACCTGCTCATCGCGAAGCTGTTCCTGGGCGGCGGGGCGAACAAGACGGTCATCGTGGACCTGCAGCAGATGCTGGGCACCCAGGGACAGGGCGAGGAGCTGCTGACCGCAGGCGCCTTCCTGTCGATGGTCATCCCGATGATCGTGTTCTTCTCCCTGCAGCGCTTCCTGGTGCGCGGCATGACCGCGGGGTCTGTCAAGGGCTGAGCGACGGCAGCGTCTCGAGCCGATTCAGCCATCGGCGCAAACCCGTCCACAGCGTCCCCGGCACCCCCGTGGTGTCGGGGACGCTCGATAGATTGGACCCCATGAGCCAGACCGACGAGACCCGCGGCGCCGCGCTGCCCGCACTGGTCCTGCCCGAGTCCGCCGTCCCCGATCCCGCGGGCGCTCCGGGCCTGCGCTGGGGCGTGATCTCGCCGGGGCACATCGGCACCCAGTTCACGCAGACCGCGCATCGGGCGACGGCCTCGCGCGTGGTCTCCGTCGTCTCCCGCTCCGCCGAGCGGGCCGCGGCCTTCGCCGCGGAGCACGGCGTGGAGCGCTCCTTCGACGACGTCGGCGCGATGCTCGCCGCGGGCGGGCTGGACGCGGTCTACATCGCCTCCCCGCACGCCCAGCACCATGCGCTCGCCCGCCCCGTGCTCGAGGCCGGCGTGCCCGTGCTGGTGGAGAAGGCGTTCACGCTGAACACCGGCCAGGCACGCGACCTGCTCGACCTCGCCCGGGACCGCGGCGTGTTCGCGATGGAGGCGATGTGGGCGCGCTTCCTGCCGCAGCAGGACGTGCTGCGACAGGTGCTCGAGTCCGGGCTGCTCGGCGAGATCGTCGAGGTCACGGCCGATCACGGGCAGGCGATGCCCACCGATCCCGCTCACCGCATGAACGCTCCGGAGCTTGGTGGCGGCGCGCTGCTGGACCTGGGCGTGTACCCGATCTCCTTCGCGCAGATGGTGCTCGGCGACCTCGGCGATCTCGCGGTGCGCGGCGAGCTGTCCCCCACCGGCGTGGACGCGAGCGCGAGCCTGCTGGCGCGCGGCGCCCGGGGCGGCACGGCCCGCCTCGGCACGACGCTGCGCGCCCGCACCCCCACGGAGGCGCTCGTCTCCGGCACCGCGGGCATCGCGCGTCTGGCCGGGGCGTTCTTCGCCCCGGGCACCCTCTCCGTGGAGCTGCTGGACGGCCGTTCGGCGCGCTTCGAGCATCCGGGCGCGCCCGAGGACGGGATGGCCTACGAGATCGCGGAAGCGGCCCGCCGGATCAGCGCCGGGGACCTCGAGTCCCCGATCATGAGCTGGGCGGACACCCTCTCCGTGATGGAGACGATGGATGCGGTGCGCGCCGCGCTCGGCGTGGTCTACCCCGGGGAGGAGGCGGCATGAGCCTGCTCGAGGAGGACCACCCTCTCGGCGATCACCCCCTCGGCGATCGCCCCCTCAGCGTGCCGGCGCTGCGCGTGCCGGCCACCCATCCGCCGCGCCGCGGCGTGTTCATCTCCTTCGAGGGCGGGGACGGGGCGGGCAAGTCCACCCAGATGAAGATGCTGCACGACCATCTGGTCACCGAGCGCTCCGTCGACGAGGACCTCGTGCTCACCACCCGCGAGCCGGGCGGCACCCCGCTCGGGGAGAGCATCCGCGAGCTGCTGCTGCACGGGGAGCACGTCGATGCCCGTGCCGAGGCGCTGCTGTACGCGGCCGACCGCGCCCACCACATCGCCACCGTCGTGCGGCCTCATCTCGCACGCGGCGGCCTCGTGCTCGGGGACCGCTTCCTCGACTCCTCCGTCGCCTATCAGGGTGCGGGGCGGGAGCTGGAGTCCGATGAGATCGCGGCCCTGTCGCTGTGGGCGGTCGGCGGGCTCCTCCCCCATCGCACGATCCTGCTGGACGTGCCCACCAGCGCCCTGGACGAGCGCCGGGACGAGACCGGCCGGGACCGGCTCGAGCGGGCCGGTCTCGAGTTCCACGAGGCGGTGCGCGAGGAGTTCCTCGAGCTCGCGCGCGCCGACCCCGAGCGCTTCGCGGTGATCGACGGGACCCTGCCTCGCGAGGAGGTCCATGCCGCGGTGCTCGCCGCCGTCTCCGAGGTGCTGAGCCTGTTCGACCCGACCTTCGAGCCGGCGCCCCCGCCGCGCCACCGGGACGAGCAGTGAGCACGGTGCAGACCGATCTGAGCGGGCAGCCCGGTCAGCCGGCGCCCTCCGCGCCGGGCGTGTGGGCGGATGTCGTGGGCCAGGACGCGGCGGTCGCGCAGTTCCGTCGTGCCGCCTCGCCGGGCGGCTCGCTGGCCCAGGCGTGGCTGATCACGGGCCCGCCCGGCTCCGGCCGGTCGACGGCCGCGCGCGCCTTCGCAGCGATGCTCCAGTGCGACCACGGCACCGGGTGCGGGCAGTGCCGCGCCTGCCGCACCTCGCTGGCCGGCACGCACCCGGATGTCACCGTGGTCGCGACGGACAAGCTCTCCATCGCGAAGGAGGAGGTGCGCTCGCTGGTGATGACCGCGCAGCGCGCCCCCGCGACGGGGCGGCACCGGGTGCTCGTGGTCGAGGACGCGGACCGGATGAGCGCCGGCACCTTCAACGTGCTGCTGAAGTCGATCGAGGAGCCGCCTCCGGCGACCGTGTGGATGCTGTGCGCCCCCTCTGCGGAGGACCTCGCCCCCACGATCCGCTCCCGCTGCCGGCTGGTGACCCTGTCGGTGCCCGGCTCCGACGTGGTCGCCGAGCTGCTGCGCCGACGCGACGGCGTCGAGGAGGACCTCGCCCTGCGGTCAGCGCGCGCCGCGCAGGGTCATATCGGTCTCGCGCTGCGCTACGCGACGCAGGAGGGTGCTCTCGCCGCGCGGGTGGAGTCCGCGCGCACGCTGCTGGGGCTGCGCGGCGCCGGGGAGGCGGTCCTCGCCGCCCAGGCCCTGGTGGAGCGGGCGACGGCCGAGGCGAAGGAGCACGCCGACCAGGTCGCGCTCGAGGAGAAGGCGCGCTTCCTGCGCTCGGCCGGGATCGACGACGGGAAGGTGCCGCCGTCGCTGCGCTCGCAGGTGCGTCAGCTCGAGGAGGACGCGAAGCGGCGCCAGACGCGTCTGGTCCGGGACGTGCTGGACCGGTATCTGCTCGATGCGCACTCGGTGCTGCGCGATGTGCTCAGCCGTCAGCTGGGTACGGGCGCGGAGCTCGTGAACGTCGACGTGACGGGCGAGATCGAGCAGGCCGCGGCGCAGGGCACGGGCCGGATCACCCTGTCGCTGCTGGAGGCGGTGCAGGAGGCGCGGGAGAGGATCGCCGGCAACGTGCCGCCGCTGCTCGCCGTCGAGGCGCTGCTCACCCGGATCGCCGTCTCCCAGCGCTGACGCCCCGCGCCGCGCCCCGGGGCCGAGCCCGTGCCCGTGCCCGCGAGAGGGTTACTGGAAAGCCATGTGCGCCCCTGTTCCGGATCTGGAACAGGGGCGCACATGGCTCGTGGGTACCCGGCACCGGGGCGACCGGGGAGGATCAGTCCTCGGGCGAATCCGCCTCCGGGACCTCGTCGGCGAGCGGTGCCGCCGCGGACGAGGACTCCTCGGCCGGCGTCGCGTCTCCGGCGGCCTCGGCCTGTGCCTCGGTGCCGCCGCCCTCGACGACCTCGACGTCGAGCTCGTCGACGATCACGTTCCCAGCGCGGGGGATCTCGTGCTCGCCGTCGTCCTGGCCCGTCTCGGAGTGGGCGCCGCAGCCGAAGTCGAGGTGGACCACGCGACCGTCGGCCGGGGACCACTCGTTGGTGCACACCCCGAACTCCTGGCGCAGCGATCCGGAGAGCTTCATGAGGAAGCCGCAGCTGGTGCAGCTCGCCTGGACGGTGCCGCGACGACCGCGGGAGGAGATCTGGCGCGGCCCGAACTCCCCGGCCAGCCAGCGCTCGGCGGCCTCGGAGCGACCCTCCGGGGAGAGCACGCGGGCGCGGCCGAGGCCGAGCTCCCACTGCGCGACGCGGTCCTCGTCCTCGTCGCCGGTGGCCTCGTAGCCCTGCTCGAGCCGCTCGTCCTGCTCGCGATAGGGCAGCAGGTCCTCGGTGCCGACGTCCTCGGGCCTCAGCCGCTCGGACCAGGGCTCCCAGTCGGGGGCGAGGATCGCGTCCTCGCCCGGCAGCAGCGCGGTCTCGGCGACCGTCGCGGCCTTCGCGCGGGAGGCTCGGGTCAGCACGACCACCCAGGACCAGCCGCGGTAGCCGGGCATCGTGCACTCGAAGACGTGCGTGACCAGCCGTTCCCCGGAGGCCTCGACGCGGAGGTGCTCACCGACCTGTCCGGGCTCGGTGACGTCCGCGAGCGCCTCGCGGGCGAGCTCGACGGCGGCCGCGGCGACCGCGTCGAGCTTCGGGCGCGCGGTGCGGGGGCGGCGGGGGGCGGTGGTCGGGGACGTCATTCTCAGGCCTCGAAGTTGTCGGCGACGGCTCGCAGCACGGTGGCGATCTTCTGGGAGTGGCCGCGGTCGGGATACCGGCCGTGGCGCAGCCCGGTCCCGGCGTCGTCGAGGAGCCGGATGAGGTCCTCGACCATGCCGGCGAGGTCCTCGGGCTTCTGGCGGCGGGCGCGGGCGACCGACGGGGCGGGCTCGAGCAGCTGCAGCGAGAGCACCTGCGGGCCGCGACGGCCGTCGACCATGTCGAACTCGACGCGGGCGCCGGGACGCAGGGTCGTGACCCCCTCGGGCAGGGTGGTGGCGTGCACGTACACGCTCTGACCGTCCTCGTCGTCGAGGATGAAGCCGAAGCCCTTCTCGGCGTCGTAGAACTTCACCTTGCCTCGTGGCACCTGGATCCCATTCCTCATCTGGTGGTCGTCGCGGTGTGTTCCTGGATCCGGGGCGCGTGCGGACCGTGCGTGCCGGCCGCCTCCGCCCCGGAGGCTGCCGGAGCGGGTCCGGCAACGCTCCATGCTATCGCGCGGCGAGCGGGGGCGGCGAGCCGGTTCTTCGGAGGTGACCACGGCCACCGCCCGGGTCGACGGGACTGCTCAGCGGCGCCGTTCGGGCGGGATCTCCCGCACCGGTGCGTCGTCCGGGACGGGATCGAGACCGAGCCCGGCGAGGACCTGCTCGAGGATCATGGCGGTGAAGCCCCACACGAAGGCATCCCCGGGCAGCTCGAACACGGGACCGACGTCGTGCCCGCCGAGCCGGCCGCGCCTGCGCAGCGCGGGATCGCCCAGGGAGCCGGGCCCGGTCAGCGGCGCCCACACCAGGCGCTCGACCTCCACCGGGTCCTGCACCCCGAGCGGCGGCGGCACGGTGGACCAGCTCAGCACGGGGATGACCCGCTGGCCGCGCCAGGGCATCGGGATCGGGGCGAAGGCGCCCAGGACGTGCACGTCCGCAGGGTCGAGCCCGGTCTCCTCGCGCGCCTCGCGCAGGGCGGTGTGCACGTCGTCGCGGTCGCCGGGGTCCCGCTTCCCGCCGGGCAGGGAGAACTGACCGGGCTGGGAGCGCAGCCCGTGGCCGCGCTCCTCGAGCACGAGCCGGGCGGAGCCGAGGTCCCTGCCGGCGACGTGGATGAGCACGGCGCTGCGGCGGCCGCCGTCGGCCGGCATCGGCGGGGAGCCGCGCCGGGGCCGGTTCTGGACGAGCACCTCGCCTCGTCGGGCCCGGGCTGCGAGCGGCGCGAGGAAGCCCGCGCCCTCCGGCAGACCGCCGCCGGCGGAACTCATGCGACCACCTCCGCGCTCGGGCAGATGTCCGCCAGGACGCACTGGCCGCAGCGGGGCGTGCGGGCGGTGCACACGCGGCGTCCGTGGAGGATCAGACGCAGCCCGAGCATCGTGAGGTCCTCGGCCTCGGCACCGGTGCCGTCGGCCGCGAGCCGGGCCACGACGTCCTCCTCGACGGCGCGCGGATCGGTGGCCGAGGTCCAGCCCAGGCGGCGAGCGAGTCGGCCGACGTGCGTGTCCACGGCCAGCAGGGAGTGGCCGAACCAGGCCCCGCGGACGACATGCGCGGTCTTGCGCCCCACCCCTGGCAGCGCCTCGAGCGCCGCCTGGTCGTCGGGGACCTCTCCATCGTGGTCCGCGAGCAGCGCGCGGGAGAGCCCGATGATCCGACGCGCCCGGGTCGCCCCCATCCCGAGGGGCCGCACCTGGGCGGTCACCTCCGCCTCGTCGGCCGCGGCGAGCGCGGCGGGGCCGGGCCAGCGGGAGAACAGCCCGGGCGTGACCTGATTGACGCGCACGTCCGTGGTCTGGGCGGAGAGCACCGTCGCGACCAGCAGTTCGAAGGCGTCCGTGTGGTCGAGCTCGGTGCGCGCCCCGGCGTGGAGCTGCTCGAGACGCTGTGCGACGAGCCCCGCGTCCGCGGGGCCGCGACGCGGCTCCGCAGCGGTCCGCACAGACGTTCTGCTCGACATGCCGGAGGCCCTTCCTTCCCGGGAGATGGGCGACGACGCCATGAGCGCGATAGTGTTTGACCATCGTGTGACAGCCGCCACCGCTCAACGTGGCGTCCGCCACAGGTTGCACAGCACGGTCCCGACATGTCGGGACCCCACATCCAGGAGGTTCCGTGGACGAGAACATCGTACGGTCGTCGCCGCTGTTCGCCGCGCTCGACGAGGACGGCAAGCAGGCCGTGCTGGCGTCGATGAAGCAGGAGGACTACCACCGCAGCGCCATCATCTTCCGCGAGGGGGATCCGGGCGATCGGCTCTTCATCATCGGCTCCGGCAAGGTCAAGGTGGGCCATGCCTCGGGGGACGGCCGCGAGAACCTGCTCGCGGTGCTCGGCCCGGGCGAGACCCTCGGCGAGCTCTCGCTCTTCGACCCGGCGCCGCGCAACGCGACCGCGACCGTGGTCGCCGAGTCGACGCTCTACTCCCTCTCCCAGCAGGACCTGTACCGGGTCCTCGCGCAGCGTCCGGAGGTGGGCCGCCATCTGCTCGCCTCGCTCGCGCGTCGTCTGCGCAAGACCAACGAGTCCCTCGCGGACCTGGTCTTCGCCGATGTCCCCGGCCGCGTGGCGAAGAACGTGCTGGACCTCGCCCAGCGCTTCGGCCGCCAGACGGACGACGGCGTGATGGTCGCCCACGGCCTCACCCAGGAGGAGCTCGCCCAGCTGGTCGGGGCCTCCCGCGAGACCGTGAACAAGGCCCTGGCGGACTTCGCCTCCCGCGGCTGGATCCGGCTCGAGGCCCGCGCGGTCCTGATCGTCGACGTGGAGCGCCTGCGCCGCCGCGCCCGCTGAGGCCCGCCGGGCGCGCCCCGCGCCGACGCACGACGCGAAGCACGAGCCAGCAGGAGCATCCCGTGTGGGGTGTCGGAATCATCCCTGATTCCGACACCCCACACGGGATACCGGGGAGTAATGACTCTCGCCGACGGTGCCGCGACGTCCGCCGGGCGGTGCAGCGACTCACGGCGCCGCCCCGCTCAGCGCTCCTGGGCGAGGTGGTCGAGGGTCGCGCGGAGGTTCCAGCGCGCCGCGCCCTGCAGCTCCTCGGGCAGCTCCGGGCCGTAGACCACGCGCAGCAGGCGCTCGAGGGTGAACACCCCGGCCATCCGGGCCCGGCGCACCTGCTCGATCCGCTCCTGCCGGTGCGCGATCGCCTGCTCGATCGTCGCGAGCACCTCGAGCGGCGAGTCGACGGCCGGGCCGTGCCCGGGGTGGAGCGAGGCGATCCGGCCGTCCTCGGTGAGGGCGCGCAGGATCGCGAGGGACTGCAGGTACTCGGCGAGGGAGCCGCCGTCGTCGGGCACGATCACGGTGGAGGAGCCGCCCAGCAGCGTGTCCCCCGTCAGCAGCCGCCCCCCGTCGACGAGCACGCCGACCGAGTCGGAGGTGTGCCCGGGCAGATGGATGACATGGCCGACGGTGCCATTGTCGCCAAGGAGGGTCGCCGGCAGCGGGCGCGAGCCCGGCACCGCGGCCTGGTCCGCGGCCCACAGCGGCACCTCGCGGCCGCTGCGGGCACCGAGCTGACGGGCGAGGGTCGCCGCGCCCGCGGCGTGGTCGAGGTGCCGGTGGGTCACCAGCACCCCCTCGGGCCTGGCGTCGTCGCCGCAGCTCAGCAGCAGCTCGGCGAGGTGCTCAGGGTCCTTCGGGCCGGGATCGACCACCCAGACCTGGTCCCCGTCGCGCAGCACGTGGCTGTTCGTGCCGGTGAGAGTCATCGGGCCGGGGTTGTCGGCCCGGACCGTGATCAGCTCGACGGGCGGGGCGTCGGGCGCGCGCTGCGCGAGGTGCTCGTCCATGCTCGCCCCGTCTCAGGCGGTGGGGGCGAGCGGCGCGGAGAGCTCGACGACGAGCTCGAGCTCGACCGGGGCATCGAGCGGGAGCACGGCCACGCCGACCGCGGAGCGAGCGTGGCGGCCGGCCTCGCCGAAGACCTCGCCGAGCAGGGTGCTCGCCCCGTTGATCACGCCGGGCTGCCCGGTGAAGGCGGGATCGGAGGCGACGAAGCCGGTCACCTTCACGATCCTCGCCACGCGGTCGAGGTCCCCGACGAGGGCCTCGACCGCGGCGAGCGCGTTCAGGCAGCAGGTCGCGGCGAGCTCGGCGGCCTGCTCGGCCGTCACCTCGGCCCCGACCTTGCCGGTGGCGGGCAGGGCGCCGTCCACGAAGGGCAGCTGCCCGGAGGTGTGGACGTGGGCGCCGGTCTGCACGGCCGGCACGTAGGCGGCGACCGGTGCGGCCACCTCGGGCAGGGTGTGCCCGAGCTCGGCGAGCCGGGCACGGATGCGGGCGCTGCGGGCGTCGGCGACGGACGCGGGCTCGGTCATCCGCTCAGCCCTCGACGCGGGGGCGCTTGAGATAGGCGACCAGGTTCTCCGGGTTCGGGCCCGGCACGACCTGGACCAGCTCCCAGCCCTCGTCGCCGTAGTTGTCCAGGATCTGCTTGGTCGCGTGGATCAGCAGCGGAACGGTCAGGTACTCCCAGCGGGTCGGTGTGCTCATGGGGCGAGCCTACCCGGGAGCGTCAGCCTCCGACGGCCTCCTGCTCGACGCGCCGCAGCACGGCGGACCAGTCGGTGACGTGCGGGTTGCGGCGCAGCAGCCGACGGCGCTCGCGCTCGGTCATCCCGCCCCACACACCGAAGTCGACGCGGTTGTCGAGCGCGTCGGCGAGACATTCGGTGCGCACCGGGCACGCGCCGCAGGCCGCCTTGACGGCGTGCTGCTCCGCGCCCTGGACGAAGAACCCGTCGGGATCCATCGACACGCACGCTCCGCGCGTGGCCCAGCTGCTGTCGCCCGTGAAGGCGCCTCCCCCGATGGTCATGCTCCGTCCCTCCATCTCCCGGATCGACCTTGATCCGTTCTGCGCCCCACTGTATGGAGACGGTCGCCACATGGCAAAAAAGACGAGACGCACGCGCAGCGGAGCACGGGACCGGCCCGGATCACGGCGCGGCATCGGCTTCGTGAAGATTCCGCGCCCGCGGCACGCCGGAATGGCCGCCCCGGGAGCGCCGCCGTACTGTAGTTCCATGGCCCGCACCTCGCCCGCGTCCGCCTCCGGACGCTCACTGCCCGTCGCCCTGGCGCAGACCGTCTACCTGCTCCTGGGGCTCCTCGCCGTCTCCGCGCTCGCCGGCGTCCTGCTGGCGGCGTTCTTCCTGCCGGCGGTCTCCGCCTCCTCCGCGGTCGCGAAGGACGGGGTGGACCTCTTCGAGTCCTACCCCAGCGAGCTCGAGGTCGAGCCGCTGAACGAGGCGAGCCGCATCGAGGCGTCCGACGGCTCCCTGCTGGCGACCTTCTACACCGAGAACCGCATCATGGTGCCGATCGAGGAGATCTCACCGCACATGCAGCACGCGGTGATCGCGGTCGAGGACCGCCGCTTCTACGAGCACGGCGGCGTGGACCCCAAGGGCCTGGTCCGCGCCTTCGCCTCGAACGCCGCGGGCGGCTCCACCCAGGGCGGCTCGACGCTCACCCAGCAGTACGTGAAGAACGCGCTGCTGATGGACGCGGTCCAGCGCGGCGACCAGGAGGACCAGCTCGCCGCGACCGAGCAGAGCTACGGCCGCAAGCTGCGCGAGGCGAAGCTCGCGATCTCGCTGGAGAAGCGCTGGGACAAGGACGAGATCCTCAACGCCTATCTGAACGTCGCCCAGTTCGGGCCCTCGCAGTACGGCGTCGAGACGGGCGCGCAGCACTACTTCTCCAAGAGCGCGAAGGACCTCGACCCCGGCGAGGCGGCGCTGCTGGCGGGCATCACCAACGGTCCGAACCAGTACGACCCGGTCGCCCACCCCGAGGCCGGCCAGAAGCGTCGCGACGAGGTGCTCGCGGACATGAAGCGCGAGGGCTACGTGGACGAGGAGGAGTACGAGAAGTACACCTCCCAGTCCGTCGAGGACATGCTGGAGATCAAGAACGTGCGCGCCGGCTGCGCCGATGCGGGCGACAGCGGGTTCTTCTGCGACTACGTCACCCGCTCGCTGCTGAACGACCCGAACTTCGCCCCCACCTACGAGGAGCGGCGCAAGCTGCTCTACGGCGGCGGGCTGACGATCAAGACGACCCTGGACCCGGAGACGCAGAAGGCGGCCGTCGACATCCTGCAGCGCAAGGTGCCCGGCGACTCCCAGAGCGGCTTCGGCCACTCGATCGTCACCGTGGAGCCGGGCACCGGCAACATCCTCACGATGGCGGAGAACCGCACCTTCAACCCCCATGAGGACGTGAAGCCCGGCGAGACCGCGATCAACTACAACGTGCCGCAGGCGCTCGGCGGCGGCAGCGGCTTCCCCGTCGGCTCGACCTTCAAGCCCTACGTGCTGCAGAACTGGCTCGAGAGCGGGCGCAGCATCGAGGACCGGGTGAGCACCCGGCGCGAGGCGATGTCGTCCTTCCCGGCGGAGTGCCTGCCGCGCGGCGCCTGGCGCGAGAGCCCCGGCTACAACCCCGACAACGCGGTCTCCGTGCCGATCGCCCCGATGGAGACGGTCCTGAACTCGACGAAGTTCTCGATCAACACCTCCTACGCGAACATGGCCCGTCAGCTGGACCTGTGCAGCATCGCCGAGAGCGCCCGCGAGATCGGCGTGGTCCCGGCGACCTACAACCCCTACGACCCCACCACCTGGGACATGCCGATCGACGAGCTGTACGGCACCGAGCTGGCCCCCTCCGTGGTGGTGCTCGGCGAGCTGCGCATCTCGGCGCTGGACATGGCCGCCGCCTACGCGACCTGGGCCGCGAACGGCACGTTCTGCACGCCGCAGGGCATCAGCGAGGTCGTGGACCGCAACGGCGACTCGATGGAGATCTCCGGCGCCGACTGCCATCAGGCGGTCGATCCCGAGATCGCCGACACGATGGCCTGGGTGCTGCAGCAGGACCTCGAGGACCCGCGCGCGACCGGCAAGGGCAAGGTCGTCGAGGGCCACCCGGCCGGCGGCAAGACCGGCACCTCCGGCTCGCAGTTCCACACCTGGTACGTCGGCTTCACCCGCCAGATGTCCACCGCGGTGTGGTTCGGCCACCCGCAGTCGAACATCCGCCCCGGCGGGTTCTCCGTCGACGGCGAGATGCTCGAGCGCGGCAGCGTCTGGGGCAACACGGTCTCCCTGCCCACCTGGCAGGAGTACATGACGGACGTGCACAAGGGCCTGCCCTCGGAGGACTTCCCCTCCGCGCCCGCACCGACGTCCACCGCGGCCGGCGACGCGATCGAGAAGGGCACCGTGCCGGACGTCGGCGGGATGCCGATCGAGCAGGCCCGGGCGGCGGTCGAGGCCGCCGGGTACTCGGTGGAGATCGAGGAGGCTGAGAGCGACGACGTCGGCCCGGACAGCGCGATCGACACCGATCCGCCGGCCGGGACGGAGCTCCCCCAGGGAGAGACCGTCGTGATCCGCGAGTCCTCCACCGATGAGTGAGCGGGGACCGAGGGACGGGCGCCGGCCCGTCCTCGCGGTCGCCGGGGGCATGGGCGCCCTGGGGCTCGGCGCCGCTGCGGCCGCGCACGTGTGGGCCCGCCACGTCGAGATCCACCGCTACACGCTGCGCGAGGCGGAGCTGCAGATCCTCCCGCCGGGCGCCCGCACCCGTCGCGTCCTGCACATCAGCGACATCCACCTCGTGCCCGGCCAGGAGCGGAAGCTGGCCTTCCTGCGACATCTGGAGACGCTGCGCCCGCACCTGGTGATCGACACGGGCGACAACATCGCCGCAGCCGCGTCGATCCCTGTGCTGGCCGAGGCGATCGCTCCGCTGCTGCGCCGCCCGGGGGCCTTCGTGATGGGCTCGAACGACATGTACGCCCCGTCGCCGAAGAACCCCGCCCGCTACCTGCTGCCGGATCCGAGGCCGGCCGGGATGACCGAGCCCCGCGAGCCGACGCTGCCGGTCGAGGAGCTCGCCGCCACGCTGACCGCGCACGGCTGGAAGGACCTGACCAACACGCGCGCCACGATCGAGCTGGGCGGTCTCGAGCTCCGGCTGGTCGGCGTCGACGACCCGCATCTGGAGCGCGATGAGATGCCCCCCGCGCCCGCCGCGGAGCCGCCCGCTCCGGAGCACGGCAACGTGCTGCGGATCGGGGTCGCGCATGCGCCCTACCGGCGCGTGCTGGACGCCTTCGTCGACGACGGGTCCGAGCTGATCCTGGCGGGGCACACGCACGGCGGCCAGCTGCGTCTGCCCGGCATCGGGGCGCTCGTGACGAACTGCGATCTGCCGCGCCACCAGGCGCGCGGGGTCTCCCACTGGCACGGGGTGCCGATGAACGTGAGCGCCGGGATGGGGGCGAGCCCGTACTCGGACTACCGCCTGCTGACCCCGCCGGAGGCGACCTTGCTCACGTTGCGCGCCCGGAGGCCGTGAGAGGTCGGCTGAGCACCTCGGAGCCTGCTAGAGTTTCTCCTCGGTGACCCGCTCCGGCGTGGTCCACCGGGGTGTGGCGCAGCTTGGTAGCGCGTGCCGTTCGGGACGGCAAGGTCGCAGGTTCAAATCCTGTCACCCCGACCCTCAGGGGAGTCGCAAGATCCACGGATCTCGCGACTCCCCTTTCTCGTCGGCCGATGCTCGCGCATATCGGCCGCGCGGCGTCCCCGCGGGAGGGATCCCGCTCCGCACACCACCCTCGAGACGACACTTTATCGCCACGTGCCCATTCCGGGACAGAGCGGTCACGCATTCTTCCGAGAACCTCTCCGGCAGCCCCGCATCACACCGGCGCCCTTTCCGGGCATATCGGACATCTCGCCCGCCGACGCCTGGACCTGCGACATCGCCCGAATCAGACATTCTGGACGTAGAACCCTTGTGAATGACAACGGAGTAGTTATCACGGTGGAATTCAATTCCTCGACGGAACACGCGGCATTCTCGGCTCAGGGGGCAAAATCTTCGTAAAGAAGTGCTCGCCGGGCCGTAAATCCCCCTGTGGCCCCCTCCTCGCGCAGACATATGGTGACCAGCGGTGCCGCCTTTCTCGGGCGGTATCCACCGGGCCGCCGCCTTCCCGTCACCGGTCCGGTTCCTTCCTCCGCTTCCCTGGGTGACGGGCGCAGGCTCCGCGGGCCCGGCCCGAGAACGACGGAGCATCTCTGCGAGGCGACGGAGAAAGTGATCGCCCACGATGTTCCGCACCGCTCCACGCGCCACGCACCGGGCTCCCGGTCGTGCCGTGATCGACTACCGAGGGCTCGCCGCCCCGGTCGGCAAGGGCGTGGGAGGGGCCGCCGTGATCGGCGCCGTCTCCGCGACCGCCGCCCTCGCCGGCAGCGCCTCCGCGACCGCCCAGGCACCGGCTGCTCCCGCCGCCGCCGTCGGGGCGACCACGGCGCCCGCCGCCGCTCCTGCCTCCGCGCCCGCCAGCAGCAGCTACACCTCGGTGAAGCTCCGTCTCGGCGCGCGCGGCAACGCCGTCACCTACCTCCAGCAGCGCCTGAACGCCCACGGCGCGTCCCTGAAGGTCGACGGCGTGTTCGGCTCCGCCACGCTGCGGGCCGTCAAGAACCGCCAGTCGTCCGCCGGCATCGGCGTGGACGGTGTGGTCGGTCCGAAGACCTGGAACGCCCTGTCGGGCTCCACGTCCACGGCCCCGTCCTCACAGCCCAAGCTGCGTCAGGGCAGCCGCGGCAGCGCGGTGCGGACCCTGCAGAGCCAGCTCAACGCCCGCGGTGCGAGCATCGCGGTCGACGGCGTGTTCGGCTCCGCCACCCGCTCCGCGGTCCGCTCGCTGCAGTCCGCCGCCGGCATCGGCGTGGACGGCGTGGTGGGTCCGAAGACCTGGAACGCCCTGTACAGCTCCGTGTCGATCCCCTCCGGCGGGACCGGCGTGGGCTCGGGCACCACGATCAACGGCAATGCCGTGATCTCCGCGGCCCGCGCCCAGCTCGGCGTGCGCTACAAGTGGGGCGGCTCCACTCCGTCCAGCGGCTTCGACTGCTCCGGCCTCGTGTACCACGCGTACAACCAGGCCGGCGTGAACCTGCCCCGCAAGACCGCCAAGGGCTACACCTTCGGCGGGCGGATCATCCCCAAGTCGCAGGCCAAGCCCGGCGACCTCGTGGCCTTCACCGGCAACGACTACGGCCACATGGGGATCTACACCGGCGGCAACGGCATCATCGACGCCTCCGGCTCGCGCCAGCAGGTCGTCGAGCGCACCATCTGGAACGCCCCGCACGTGTTCGTCACCTACCGCTGAGTCCGCAGGAGACGCACATACGGCCATGACGGCCTGCTCGACGCAGAACGCGTCACCGGGAAGGAGCAGGGCGACATGGTGGAGGAGCCCGGTCGGCATCGCCGGCCGGGCTCCTCCGCGTCCGGGGCGCTGTGGAACGCGCCTCGACCATGTGATCCACGTGGCAGACTGGTGCGGTCACGAACTCCCACGTCCGTCAGGAGATCCGGATGCCCGACCCCATCGCCCTCGTCCCGCTCCCCCGCTCCGTCGTGTGGTCGGAGGGCGCGTGGGAGACGACCGATCCCTGGGACGGGCTCTCCGTCGGCCTGAACGAGGATCTCCCGGCGACCGAGTACACCCTGTCGATCTCGCCGCAGGGCGCGACGCTGAGCGCCGGCTCCGAGGCCGCGCTGGCCGACGGGCGCAACACCTTCGCGCAGATCGTCACCGGTGCCGACGGCGCGATCCCGTGCGTGACCATCGCCGACGGCCCGAAGCACGCCTGGCGCGGCATGCACCTGGACGTCTCCCGCCACTTCCTGCCGGTCGCGGAGATCGAGACGTTGCTGGACGCGATGGCGCTGCACCGGCTGAACGTGCTGCACCTGCACCTGACCGACGACCAGGGCTGGCGCATCGAGATCAAGGGCTATCCGCGCCTGACCGAGGTCGGCGCCTGGCGCGAGCAGACCCTCGTGGGCCACATGAGCGGGGACGAGGAGAGCTGGAGCTTCGACGGGGTCCGCCACGGCGGCTCCTACACGCAGGAGGAGCTGCGGGGCCTGGTCGAGTACGCGCGGCGCCGCGGCATCATGATCGTGCCCGAGGTGGACCTGCCCGGCCACATGCAGGCCGCGATCGCCTCCTATCCCGAGCTCGGCAACGTCCCCGAGCAGCAGCTCGGGGTGCGCGAGGTCTGGGGCATCTCCGACCACGTCCTGGGCGTCTCGGACCAGGTCTTCGACTTCATCCGCGACGTGCTCACCCAGGTCGCCGCGATCTTCCCCGCGCCCTACGTGCACATCGGCGGGGACGAGTGCCCCACCGGCGAGTGGGAGCGCTCCTCGCAGGCGCGCGAGCGCATGAACGAGTGGGGCCTGACCCGCGTCTCCGAGATCCAGGGCCACTTCACCACCTTCGCCTCCGAGGTGCTCGCCGAGCAGGGCAAGCGCACGATCGCCTGGGACGAGGTGCTCGAGACCCACCTGCCCGACGACACCGTGATCATGAACTGGCGCGGCCCGGACGGGGTGACCGAGGCGACCTCCCGCGGGTTCCAGACGATCGTGGCGACCTCGGACCTGCTCTACTTCGACCACTATCAGGCCTCCCCCGAGGACGAGCCGCTCGCGATCGGCGGGCGGACCACCCTGGAGGACGTCTACACCGGTCGGCTGCTGCCCAAGAAGCTCGACGAGTCCGGCGAGCGGCTGATCCTGGGCATGCAGGCGCAGCTGTGGACCGAGTACCTGCCCGATGCCGGGGCGGTCCAGTACATGGCCTTCCCGCGCCTGTGCGCCTTCGCGGAGCGCGCCTGGGGCTCGCCCGAGCAGAGCCTCGAGGAGTTCGAGGAGCGCCTGCGCGCCCATCTCCCGCGTCTGGACGCCTTCGGGATCCGGTACCGCCCGCTCGACGACTGATCCCGCCGTGCCCACCTCCCACCGCGACGCGCACCCCTACGGACGCTCGGCTGACGACGTGCGCCGTCGGGACCAGCGGCTGCGCCGCACCCGGCGGCTGCGGGCGACGCAGCTGGCGATGTTCTCGGTGCTCGCCGTCGCGCTGGTCGCGATCGGCGTGTACGCGGTGGGCGAGCTGCAGGAGCCGTCGGCCGAGCCCGGGGTGATCTCCCCGAAGTCCCTGGGCCCCGACCCCGCGCAGGTGGAGTGCCCGGATCCGGAGGCGATGCCGCTGGAGCCGGGCGAGGTGACGGTGGCGGTGCTGAACGGCACCACCCGCAGCGGGCTCGCGGGCACCACTGCGGAGGAGCTGGGCGAGCGCGGCTACGAGGTCGCCGACGTGGGCAACACCCGCAGCGCCGGCGCCCCGGTCACGATCGTGTACGGGCCGGCCGGGTATCTCGCGGCGATGTCGGTGAACGCGCAGCTGGCCACCGCTGAGCAGGAGCCGGTGCTGAAGCTCGCCGAGGACCGGGAGGGGGCGGCCGTGGACCTGCTGCTGGGCAGCGGCTACCGGGGCCTCGCCGAGGAGTCCGAGGCCTCGGCGACGCTGCAGGAGGCGGTCCCCGCCCCCGAGGGCTGCTGAGGCTCCGGGGCGGTCAGTCCTCCCAGTCGCGCCGGTCGGTCTCGATCCGCGCGCCGGTCCACAGCGAGACCGCCCCGCCGAACAGCATCAGCATCACGATCGTCCCGAAGACCAGGGCGGTGCTGGGCGAGTCGGGCATCAGCCCGACCAGCAGGCTGTTGATGCCGGCGGTCTGGGGCCCCTGCTCCTCGCCCGCGACGAGCCCGGCGTCGACGTCCACGGCGAGGCTCGCCGAGGCGGGGGTCCCGGCGCTGTCGGTGACGTGGTAGGTCACCGTGGTGGTGCGCCCGGTGAAGCCCTCCTCGGGGGTGAAGGTCACCGCGCCGTTGCCGCTCACGGCGAACTCCCCCTCCCCCGGGATCACGAGCCGCGTGCCGCGGCCTCTGTCGAGCTCGGCGACGTTCGTCGCGGCCAGGGAGCTGATCTCCACGGTGCTCGGCTCGAGGGGCTGGGAGCCGCTGCCGGCGGTGTCGTTGCCGAGCACGTCCACCGAGACCGGGCTGCCGGGGGCGGTGCGGGCCTCGTCGTCGCGCAGCGTGGCGATGACCGGGGAGAAGATCGCCGTCATGCTCGCGCTGACGGAGTTGTCGGCGTAGACGCCGCGGGCCGCGACGGTGACCGGGGTGGCGGTGCCGCTGAAGCCGTCCTCGGGGCTCATCACCACGGAGCGGGACTCGAGGTCGATCCGCCACGTCCCCTCCCCCGGCACGGTCAGCTCCGAGCCGTCGGCCGAGATCTCGGCGTCCTCGGGCAGCTCGCCGCCGAAGCGCAGCGAGTCCGAGCGCACGTCGCGGATGCCTGTGGTGAGGTCGAAGACGATCTCCGTGCCGGGCTGCGCCGCCTGCGTGCGGGGGACCAGGATCGGGTACGCGGTGCTCAGCAGGGCCGTCGCGGCCGTGGCCCCCTCGCCGTCGCCGCCGGAGATGCCCATCGGTGCGACCTCGCGCACCTCGTCGCTGTCGGGGGCGAAGCGCACGGTGGCTGTGTCGCGATCCAGCGTCCACACCCCGACGCCGTCCTGGACGACCCGGGTCCCGTCGGCGGAGGCCTCGTAGAAGTCAGGGTCGCCGAGCGGCTCGAGGCGCAGCGTGGTGGGGTCCACGTGCTGCTGCCCCTCCCCCACGACGAACACGATGTCCTCGCCGAAGGGGGCGGAGCGGTCGAGGTCGGAGATGATCGGGATGGTCAGCGTGACCTCGCCGGCCCGCGCCACCGCGCCCTCCTCGTCCTCGACGACGTAGCGGATCGGCTCGAGCTGCCGACCGAGGTCGGGCCCGGCGGGGGTGTGGGTGAGGGTGCGGTGGTCGCTCGAGAGCTGCCAGGTGCCCTGGTCGGGGACCGTGACGCGCATGCCGTCGAGCCCGACGGTCGAGCCGGCGGGGAGCTCGGCCAGCTCGAGCCGCACGGAGCCGTCGGCCGGGAGGTCGCCGGGCAGGTCGACGGCCGTGGCGGTCCCGGCGGAGCCGTGGGCCCGGACCTCCTCGAGCTCGAGCAGCTCCGGGGTCAGCTGCACGGGCAGGGAGCGGGTGTCGTGGAGGCTGCCGATGGTCAGGGCGATCGGGGTGGTGGGCCCGTCGACCCCGAACAGGGGCGTGAACACGAGCTCCTCGCCCAGCAGCGTCCAGGTCCCCTCCCCCGCCACGGCGATGCTGAGGGAGTCCTCGCCGAGCTCCATCGTCGCGCGCTCGGCCTCGTCGAGCTGCTCGGGCACGGCGAGGCGGGCGGAGGCGAGGTCGACCTCGTCCTCGGCGTCGTCGGCGACGAGGGCGCGCAGCGGGATCCGGGTGACGGATCCGGGGATCATCTCGAGGGTCTGCGTCTGGGCGGGGAAGTCGAAGGGGCCGTCCTCCCCGAGCGCCGCGGCAGGGGCCGCGAGGGATGCCGTCAGCGCCGCGGCGGCCAGCAGGGGCACCGCGCGGGCGAGGGCGCGTGCCCCGCGCGCGCGTCGGGGGCGGGGCGGGGGCTCGAGCACCGGCCCAGCGTAGCAACGAGGCCCTGCGGCGCCCGGCCGGACGCTCGTAGAGTGTGGTCATGGACGACGATCGTTCCTCGGCCGCTCTGGACCTGACCGCTCTGCCGCCGCTGGAGGAGATCCTGGAGCTCGCGACGGCGCAGCTCGCGGCGTGGATGCCGGCGCAGCGCTGGTTCGCGCACCGGCGACCTGCCGCGCCGGAGGTGTCGGTCGCCGGCTGGGCGCCGCTGCGGATCGCCGCCGAGCACGCGGTGGTCCTGCTCGTCGCGGAGGTCCGCCGGGCGCCGGAGGAGGCTGCCGGGGACTCCGGCGCGCTCTACCAGGTGCCGTTGGTCCTGCGCCGGCCGGGCACCGGCGCCCCGGAGGAGGGCGCCGAGGTGGGGGTGCTCGCCGTGCCCGGTGGCCGGCTGCAGGTGGACGACGCGACCCGGGACCCCGAGGGGCGGGAGGCGCTGGTGGCCGCGCTCGTCGCGGGCGACGGCGCGGCCGGTCCGCAGCTGGGCGTCTCCACGCGACGCGCGCCGCAGCCCTCCGCGCGGCAGCCGTCCCCGTTCGCGCCGGGCCGGGCGATGCGCACCCGGCTCCTGACCTGGGAGCAGTCCAACACCTCTCTGATCGTCGAGGCCGACGGCGCCGCGCCGCTGATCGTGAAGCTGTTCCGGGTGCTGCAGGACGGCGAGAATCCCGATGTCGTGCTGCAGGAGGCGCTGACCGCGCAGGGCTCCTCGCGGGTGCCGGCCGTGGTCGGATCGGCCCGGCTGCGGATCGGCGCGGTGCGCACCCACGGTCTGGTGGCGCAGGAGTTCCTGCCCGAGGTCGAGGACGCCTGGCGGGTCGCGCTGCGGCTCGCCCGGGCGGGCGAGGACTTCACCGGCCCGGCCCGGTCGCTCGGCGCGGCCCTCGCCGAGGTCCACCGCGATCTCGCCGCGGCGCTGGGCACGATGCCGGCCGACGAGCGGACCGTCGGCGCGGTGCTCGCGCAGATGCGCGGACGCCTGGACCTGGTGTGCGCGGAGGTGGAGCAGGTCGCCGTGCATCGCGACCGGCTCGCCGCGCTGCTGGACGCGGCCGCGGAGGCTCCCTGGCCGCCGCTGCAGCGCATCCACGGCGATCTGCATCTGGGGCAGGTGCTGGCCTCGCCGGAGCACGGCTGGGTGCTGCTGGACTTCGAGGGCGAGCCGCTGCGTCCGCTGGCAGAGCGCTCGCTGCCGGACTCGCCGCTGCGCGACGTGGCGGGGATGCTGCGCAGCCTCGACTACGTCGCCGGGGCGGTCGCGCTCGAGCACGGTGCGGCCGCGAGCGCCTGGGCCGCCTCCGCGCGCCGCGCCTTCCTCGCGGGCTGGGGCGCGGGAGCCGACGGCACCGCCCGGTCGGCGGTGCTGGACGCCTTCGAGGCGGACAAGGCGGTCTACGAGGCGCTGTACGAGTCGCGGCACCGCCCGGCCTGGCTGCCGATCCCGCTGGGGGCGCTCGAGCGGATCAGCGCGCCGGGCGCGCCGGAGGGGT
Organism: Brachybacterium sp. EE-P12; assembly: GCF_003711805.1. GTDB lineage: Bacteria > Actinomycetota > Actinomycetes > Actinomycetales > Dermabacteraceae > Brachybacterium. Next base: position 511,175 of record NZ_QXCP01000009.1, read on the forward strand.
CGCCGGACTGAGGGCCGTCACCGGGCTGGTCGTCGTCACGGGGTCGAGCGAGCCGGGCAGGAACGGGCCGCTGATCGCCCGCACGGCCACGCGCACCCCGACGATCAGCTCGAGCAGGTCGCCCTCGGGGCCGGCCCAGGTGGCGGTGCGCACGCCGTGGGCCTCCTCGGCGGAGCGGCGGTGCAGGCCGTGGGGCAGGACGCTGCGCTCGACGGCCTCGAGCAGACGCGCGCTGCGGGCCGGGTCGGGGTCGGGGCGGCCGTCGGCGGCCAGGAGCGCGCTGACGTGGCAGAAGGTCTGCAGCCCGTGCCAGGCCCCGCCCGAGGAGCGGTCGCGCTGGGGTCGGTGATCGCGGAAGGCGAGCAGCCCCGGCTGCGCCTGCAGCAGCGCGGAGGTCGCGGACCGCAGCAGCACGCGGATCCGGTCGTGGGTCTCGTCCTGCCCGGGGATCTCGTCCTCGGCGCCGCTGGGGAGCGCTGACATCCTCGACCGCCCTCCCGTCATGCCGCCGTCGACGACGTCCCGCTGCTCACCAACGCTGCCTCGCCCGTCCGCACGGGCGGCGTCCAGGGTATCGGCGCAGGCGGCAGGTGCCGATGGGGAGAACTCCCCATGGGCCGACGTGCCCGTCGGCGCGGCGGCTCAGTCCTCCTCGGCCGGCACGAACTGCACCGGGGAGACCGAGGAGTAGCGGTCCTGGCGGATCGCGACGACGCCGACGCCTCCGATGAACGGGGCCAGGGCCTGCGGGTTCTTGCCGGGGTTGGCGAGGATGACCTGGAAGCCGAAGTGGCGGAAGGACTCCATCGCGGCGGTGATGAACTTGCCCGCGCCCTTGGAGAAGGCCTCGTCGATGATGATCGGCGCGTAGCGCGGCACCTCCTGGCCGGTGCCGGCGAGCTGGTAGCGCAGCGCGGCGGCGAGGCAGAAGGTGGCCAGGCGCTCGTTCTGGCCGCCGGAGAGGGGGCCGCCGGACTCGTGGGCGTGGACCACGGTGCCCTCCGCGTCGACCTCCTCGGCGTGGAAATGCACGTGGCGGCGCACGTCGAGGATGACGCGGGAGACCTGGTCGTCGCGGGTGCGGGCCGCACCGATGAGGTCCATCAGATGGCGCAGGGACAGGAACCGCTCCTCGGCCAGCTCCCGGTCGCGGGAGATGTCGTTCAGGGCCGTGTCCGCGACCGCGTCCTCGAGCGCCTTCTTGAACTCGTCCAGCGCCGCGAGGTGCACGGGCCGCATGGACAGCTGCAGGAAGCGGCCGGAGTGGAACTCGACCTGGGCCAGCAGCGCGTTGATGCGCTGGAGGCGCTTGCGGATCTCGGCCGGCTCGCGGGCGATCGCGGTGGCCAGCGCCTGCACGTCCCCGAGGGTGTTGCCGGTGAAGAACTCGAAGAAGCGGTCCTCGACCTCGGGCAGCTTCTCCTCCTCGATGCGCTGGAGTATCGCGAGGAAGTCCTCGATCCCCTCGAGGGTGGGGGCGGTGTCCCCGGCCTGCGCGGGCCAGCGGCGGGCGAACTCGCGCATGGCGGTGCGCATGTCCTCCTCGGCGCGGGAGGTGCGGCGGGTGAGGTCCATCAGCTCGGCGTCGAGGGTCGCGGAGGCGTCCTTGGTGACGCGGTCGATGGTGGACAGCACGAGCGTCGGCGCGATCGCGGCGAAGCGCTCGGCGAGCTCCTTCTCGACCTCGGGGTCCAGGGCGGAGTCCTCGATGCGGCTCCTCGCCTCGGCGAGCCGCTCCTCGGCGCGCTCTGCCTGCTCGGCGACCTTGCCGGCCGAGCGCACCACCTCGAGCAGCTCCTCGTCGCTCGCGGCGATCGAGGACTCCACCTCGTCGATCTGGCGGGCCAGCTCGGTGAGGGCGGCCGAGCCGTCCTCCGCGGCGCGGACCATGTCGCGCAGGTTCGCCACGCGCCGCGCGACCGAGGCGGCGTCGATGTCGTCCCAGGTGACGGCGCTGATCGCCTGCAAGGCGTAGAGCCGCTCGCGGCGCCGCTCCCGCTCCACCTCGACGTCCTTGCGGCGGGCCTGCGCCTCGAACAGGGCCTGCTCGGCGCGGGTGCGCTCCTGCTCGAACACGGCGCGCTTGGCGCGGTTGTCGAAGCCGAGCACCCACTGGGAGCGGTCGTTGATCTGCCGGTCGGCGTTCTTCTCGTGCCGGGTGGCGGAGTGCTTGATCTGGCCGGAGCGGAGCACCGCCCGGTTCAGGCGGGTGAACTCCTCGAGGCTCTCCGCGCAGGTGTAGTCCATGCGGGAGGCGATCTCGTGGGAGAGCCACACGTGGAACTCGCCGTCCTTGACGTCGAGCTTCGCGGCGAGGGAGCGCTCGTCGATGTTCTTCGCGGGGCGGCGCAGGTCGGTGTTCACGCGGTTGTAGGAGATCCGCCGACGCAGCTTGGTGCGGTCGATGACCTGCGCGACCTCGCGGTAGACGCGGTCGGGGACGAGGATCGAGCGGGCGAGGCCCCGCAGCGCCTGCTCGGCGGCGGCGGTCCACTCCTCCTCGCCGTCGCGCACCTGCAGCAGCTCGGCGGCGAAGGGCAGCTCGGTGGGGGCGATGCCCACCTCGGCGGCGATGTGGTCGCGCAGGGCGACGTCCTGGGAGTGGAGGTTGGAGGCGCGGGAGGTGAGGGAGGCGAGCTCCTCGCGGGTGCGCTGGAGGGTCTCGCCGAGCTCGCGCACGGTCGCCTCCGCCTCCCAGCGGGCGGCGTCGGCGCCCTTCTCCTCCTCCTCGAGGCTCTCGCGCAGCGCGGCGACCTCGCGCTGCAGGGCGAGGAACATGTCCTCCCCCGCCGGGGTGCGCAGCTCGACGGTCGCCAGCTGCGAGGCGAACTCGGCGGCGCGCTCGCGGCGCCGTTCCCGCTCGACCTCGAGCCCGGCGATCTGCTGCTTCCAGTCGTCGATCTCGCCGCCGCCGGCGCGCTTGCGCTGCTCCTTGAGCTGGGCGAGGTCGGAGCGGGCCTCGGCCACGTCCTGGGTGAGGCGGCGCTGCTGGGCGGCGAGCGAGTCCCGTTCGAGCTGGAGCCGGCCGGTCTCCTGGCCGAGCAGGCGCACGAGGTGCTGGGCGGCGAAGACGTCGATGTCGGCGCGGCGATCCACCAGCTCGCCGCCGCGCTCGCGCATCGCCGACCAGTCCTCGTGGGTGCTGCGCAGGGTGCGCAGCAGGTCGCGCTGCTCGCGCGCGGTGACCAGCGCCTCGTACACCTCGGAGAGGTTGTGGAAGTTCGCCAGCGCCTGATCGGCGAGCTCGAAGGTGCGGGGCTGGTCGAGCATGTAGTCGCGCAGCAGGGCGTTGACGTCGCCGAGCTCCTTGGCGGACTGGATCTTGTGCAGCAGCCCGAGCGCCTTCTCGTCCGGGATGCCCAGCAGCTGGCAGAACGCGGCCCGGTACTCGCGGAACTGGCGGAAGGTCTGGGTGCCGGGGTGGGCCGCCTCGAGCGCCTTGCCCTCGATCTGGGTGGAGACGAACCGGCGCAGGTCGGTGACGTCCAGCGGGGTGCGGGAGATGACGTAGAGGCTCTTCACGTCGGAGTCCGCGGAGTGGCCGGCGTGCAGGAGCAGCAGGCGGGAGAGCTGGACGGTGCCGCCGCGGCCGTCGCCGTAGCGCAGGGTCAGCACCGACAGGGTCGTCTTCTCGCGCAGCACCTCCTGGCTGAACTCGCCGGTGGCCTGGTCGTAGTGCATCGCCCAGGCGCCGCGCACGTAGCTGGCCACGGTGCGGCGGTACTTCGAGCGCTGGGGGCCCGCGTCGGAGGCGGCGGCGTTGAACTGCAGGGTGCGCGGCGGGGTGAGCAGGGCGCTGATCGCGTCCAGCAGCGTGGACTTGCCGGTGCCGGGGCCACCGGTGAGGAAGTAGCCCTTCGAGGAGATCGCCAGGTCGTGGGTGCCGTGGAAGGTGCCCCAGTTGGAGATCTGGACGTGGGTGAGCCGCCACTGCCCCGGGTGGGGGTGGTCGGGGTCGGTGATCGTCTCGTCCGCCGCGGGGTCCGTGGGGACGCCGGGCAGCTCCAGCCCGTCCTGCTGCTGGCTCACGGTCTCAGTCGTCGAAGGCACCCCGCCAGGGTACCGAGCCCGGGCGCCTCGCCATGCCCTTCCGGCGCAGCAGGGGCCGGCATGTCACCGGGAGTCCGCGTGCACGGCCTGCTCCGCGTCGGGGGCGCGTTCCCAGGGGGCGGGGTCCGGGAAGTATCTCCGCAGGAAGCGTGCGAGCTCATCCCGCATGGACGGCTCGAGCGCGCTCTCCTCCGTGTTCAGGCAGAAGGTGTCGTAGCGGCGCAGCGACTCCAGGGCGTCGAGGGTCTGCGCCGCCTGCGGGGAGGCGAGGTCGACGTACTGGTAGTTCACGCCGGAGGGGATTCCTCGCCCGAGGGCGTAGGCGTACCAGTGGTGCAGGGATGCGGCGATGGACAGGTCCCCGGCGGAGCGGAACAGCGCTGCGCGCGTGCGGGCCACGGACTCGGGGTGCTCCCGTTCGATCTGCTCGGCGACGCTGCGCAGCTGCGGATGGACGGTGTGGCGGATCTTCGTGCGCACGTCCATCCCGAACCGGGCCTCGAGCAGGTCACGGCCGTTCTTGGCCGCGGCCATGATCGGCGGGTCGGCGGGAGAGGCCGGTCCGGCGTCGATCGGCAGGTCCGAGGGGAAGAAGCGCGAGATCCCCTCGGCGGCGAAGAAGTCGCCGGGGTGGGCGATGCGCCCGAACATCACGTCGTCGTTGAGATAGAGGTAGTGCTCGGCGAGGCCGGGGATCCGGTGGAGCGCGGACTCGATGGCGTGCGAGTTGAAGCGGCTGCCGCCGAGGATCTCGCGGTGGTCCACGACGTGGATCCGCGGGTCGTCGAGGCGCAGCCAGGAGGGGACCTGTCCGTCGGTGACCAGATGGATGCGCCGCACCCAGCCGGCGCTGCGATGCAGGGACCGCAGGGAGTAGCGCAGCTCGTCGGAGTTCGTGAACCTGCTCTCGTCCGTGGCCGAGGGGTGCACCGGGGGCACGTCGCCGTCGGCGCCCTGCCGCAGCGCGGCCTGGCGCCGGGCGCGCCAGGCCGGGTCCGCCCCGTCCACCCAGGTGTAGACGGCGTCGATCGGCATCCGGGGGACGGGAGGGCCGTACCGGCGCCGCTCGGGGGCGAGGCTCTCGCGCGAGGTCCGCTCCCACTGCTCGGCGTCGATCCGCCCGGGGGAGCCGTCGACGGTGCCGACGTGCACGTCCCCGCTGCGCGTCATCACGGTGATCCTCAGCTCGAGGTCCGGGGTGCGCTCGAGCTCCCGGCCGGCCGCCGCGAAGTGGGGGCGCAGCGAGATCCCCCGCCCGTCGCGCGAGGTGAGCACCTCCCAGTGAGGGGGCAGCGTCCCGAGCGCGGCACGCGCCGCCGCGGCGTCCTGCTGCCGGACGGCGATCCGCCACGCCATCCTGGGCACGGGCGGCAGCAGCACCGGCTCGAGCGGTGCGAGCACGGCGAGGACCGTGTCGAGCACCTCGCCCCGCAGGGCATGGAGGTCCGGTGCGCTGACGTCGAGTGCCTGCCGCGGCCCGCTGCGCGTCCCCGCCCACACGGCCCCTGCGTGCGGGGCCGGGAGCAGCTTCCCGGCGGCACGGCTCGCACCCCGGATCGCGTCGCCCCGCCAGAGGCTCGCGGCGCGTCGACGAAGGTGGTTCACGGGCGGACAGTCTATGGGTGATGCCTCGCCCACAGACCTCCCGTTCACCTGGCGTTCACCTTGTTATAGTCCGACGACCGGGATCCGCGAGGAATCCCGGCGTCGCATGCCGCGCGTGTGCACGCAGAGGTCCCGGCCGCACGCGTCGCTGCCGGGAGCACGTCCGAAGGGAGGCAGGTCGACGCATGGTGTTGCGCAGCTCCTCGGGCCGTCGCCTCCCGAGCACCGAGGACGGACGGTCCGCGCGCTCGTCCGGAGCCTCCCAGCCGTCGGGGCTCCCGCCCGCCCCGCCCTCCTCCTCGCATCCGGCGGCGGAGCCGCTGGTCCTGGGCACATGGACGGCCGACTCCGACGCCGGGGCGTGGGGGCAGGCCCTGCCCGCCGCCGCATGGCGCACGGTGCTGGGCGAGGCGACGGTCACGCTGCGGATCCAGGGCGGTCCCGCCGAGGTCTGGAGCGCCCGCGCCGGCCGAGGCCGTCTTCTCGCCTCGGGTGTGGCGGAGCTGGCGCTGCCCCTGAGCGTCGACGGCCCGGACTGGTTCTGGGTCGAGGGGCCGGCGGACTCGGTCACCTGGAGCGTCGAGGGCGGCGTCGAGCTGCCGCCCGTCACGGTGATCATGCCCACCCGTCTGCGTGAGGGTGACGCGGTCGCGCAGGCGCAGCGCTTCGCGCGCATGGGGATCGTGCAGCGGGTGCTCGTGATCGATCAGGGCGGGACGCTCGAGGACCTGCCGGCCTTCACCCGCCTGCGCCGCGAGCACCCGAAGATCGAGCTGATCACCCAGCCGAACCTGGGCGGATCCGGCGGCTATGCGCGCGGGATGCTCGAGGCCTCCGAGGATCCCGGTGCGGCCCTGCTGCTCTCCGACGACGACGCGGTGCTCTCCGAGGAGTCGCTGCGGCGGATGCTCACCTACCAGGCGCTGGCCGCACGGCCCACGATCCTCGGCACGCCGCTGTTCTCCTCCGCCCGCCCCACGCAGCTGCTCGCCCACACCGAGCGGGTCGACGCCCGCGCCTTCCAGTGGCGCAGCGCCGATCGGATGCGCGGCGCCGTCGACCTCGCCGGCACCACCCCCGCGGACTGGGACGCGGTGATCTCCGCCGGGCCGGCGAACTACACCGGCTGGTGGGGGACGCTGCTGCCGCCGGGGACCGTCACCGAGCTGGGCCTGCCCGCTCCCCTGTTCCTGAAGTGGGACGATGCCGAGTACGGGCTGCGGGCGACCGCGCACGGCTACGACCACGCCGTGCTGCCGGGCACCGCGGTCCATCACCCGCCGTGGAATGCCTACCGCACCCAGATGACGTGGACGGCGCGGATCCTGCACCGCAACCGGCTCGCGATCGCTGCGGCGTACGGAGCCGGGCGCGGCGTGATCGCCTCTTCGCTGCTGCACCAGCTCAAGCACGTGCTCGCCGGGCACCTGCTCACCGCCGAGCTGTGGGAGGAGGGCGTCGACGCGATGCGCGCGGGGCCCGAGGCCTGGCTGGGCAGCGATCTGCAGCGCGCCCGTGCCGACGGCGATCTCGTGGTGCAGGCCTGGCATCGGGGCAACGACCTGCCCGGCGCCCTCACGCCGACGCGCAGCACCGCGCTGCCGCTGCCGGTGGGCGTCGCTCGGGCGGTGGCTCGCATGCTCCGCCCGGAGGGGCCGCCCCGGACGATCATCTCCCTGCACGCCGACGACGTGCACTGGCGCACCACTCTGGGCGCCGACGCGGTGGTCGTCACCGACGGGACCGGCGGGGTCGAGGTGGCGTTCGCGGTGCGCGGCACGGCGATGCGCCGCATGCTCCGCCGCGTGCTGCGCTCCCATCTGGGCCTGGCGCGCAGCTGGCGGTCCCTGCGCCGTCGCTACGGGGCGGCGCTGCCGCGCCGCACCACCGACGGCTCCTGGGCGGCGCTGTTCGACGCCGTGTCCGACGCCACCGCGACCGAGAGGAACTGACCATGCCCGCTCGCGGGAACGCGCTGAGGCGCCGGGTGCGCAGCCTCGGAGGGAAGGTGCTGCGCCGCTTCCGGCTCCTGCCCGGCGGGATGCCGGACGGGATCGGCGACGACGCCGCGCTGGCCGATCGCACCCTGGACGGCGAGGTGATCGTCTACTTCCCGGACACGCTGGACAGCCTCTACCAGCTGCAGAGCTGGTACGGGCCGCTGCGGGAGCTGCACCGCGCCCAGGGCGTGACCGTGGTGTGCATGGACTCGCGCACCGCCGCGGTGATCCGGGCGGAGCTCGAGGTGCCGGTGGTGACGATCGCACTGGATGCGACGCTGGATGCGATCATCCTGCGCAGCGGCACGAAGCTGGTGCTGTACGTGAACTACAACCCGCTGAACACGGCCGCGCTGCGCTCCCGCTCCGCGATCCACGTCTCGCTGCTGCACGGCGACTCGGACAAGGTCGTCTCCGTCTCGAACCAGATCAAGGCCTACGACTACTCCTTCGTCGCGGGGCAGGCGGCGATCGACCGGCTCGAGCGGCACACCACCCTGTTCGACGCCCCGGCCCGCTGCATCCCGGTGGGCCGCCCCTCCCGGGACACGGACCCCGCCGAGGTGCAGCCCCGCACCACCTCCCGGCCGACGGTGCTGTACGCGCCGACCTGGGAGGGCGGGCAGGCCACGGCCGCCTACAGCTCCCTGCTCTCGCACGGCGTCGAGGCGGTGCACTCCCTGCTCCTGGCGGGCCTGGACGTGATCTACCGCCCGCATCCGCTGACGGGGGTGCGCGTGCCCGCCTACGGCGAGGCCGACGGCGAGCTGCGCGGGATGCTCGCCGATGCGGGCGAGCGCGCCCTGGTCAGCACCGATAGATCGCTGCAGCAGGACTTCGCGGATGCGGACCTCATCCTGTGCGACGTCTCCGCGGTCTCCGGGGACTGGCTTCCCACCGGCAAGCCGATGATCATCACCCGCTCCGCCGATCCCGCCTCACGGGACGCGGGCACCGAGCTGCTGCATCTCGTGCCGCGCCTGGACGCCTCCGAGGCCCACACCGCGGGGGCGATGGCGACGGGGATCCTCGCCCACGACCCGCTGCACGAGGAGCGGATCGAGCTGATCGAGTACTACCTCGGGGACATCTCCCCCGGCGCCTCCCTGCAGCGCTTCCTCGACGCCTGCCGGCACCTGTCCGCGCGGCGGGACGAGCTGTGGGAGCAGATCCGGGAGCAGGAGGGGCTGTAGGCCTGCGGCGCAGTGCGCCGCGCTCCGTCCCGTGCGCGCCCGCCGGGCATCCGGCGCGCCGCCGGCCCCGGGACCTCGTCGGCGACGCCCTCTCCACCTTGTAGGGTGACCGGCAGATGTCCGGCAGGTGAACCATCAGTCGGGCAGGACAGTTGAAGGATCGACCAGGAACGGCTCGCCCGGCCGCACCGTCGCGGCGGGCGTCACCACCATGTGAAGGAACGTCCATGTACTCACTGATACTGCTGAACGGGGGGATCGGGGCGCGCATCGGCGCGAATCAGCCCAAGCAGCTGCTCAAGCTGCGGGGCATCCCGATCCTCGTCTACGCGCTGATCCAGGCGGATCGCGTGGAGAAGATCAGCCAGATCGTCCTGAACTACCCCGCCGGCTGGAAGGACGCCGTCGAGGAGGTCCTGGCCGACTACGCGATCGCCACCCCGGTCACCCTCGTCGAGGCCGGCGACTCCCGCCATGCCTCGGTCGCCGCGATGCTCCCGCACTGCACCGAGGACGACGTGATCATCCACGAGGCGGCCCGCCCGCTCGTGAGCCGCAAGAACTTCGAGGACCTCATCGAGGACGAGCACGCGAACGTGTCCCTGATGACCCCGATCTCGTTCACGGTGGCGCCCGTCGATCCCGAGACCCACGAGGTCACCGGCTCTCTCGAGCGGGACCGGCTGCGCAATGTGCAGCTGCCGCAGAAGTTCTCGCGCGCAGACCTCACCTCCGCGCACGAGCAGGCCAGGCAGGACGGGAAGGTCTTCACCGAGGACGCGACCCTGGTCGCCGAGTACGGCCACCCCGTGTACTTCATCGACGGCTCGGACGTGAACTTCAAGGTCACCACGCCCACTGATCTGCGCATGGCGGGCTTCCTGCTGCGCCCGGAGGAGGAAGACGATGACTGAGACAGCTCTCGTCACCGGAGCATCGCGAGGCATCGGTCTGGAGACCGTGCGCCGCTTCCTCCACAACAGCGATTCGATCACCACCATCGTGATGTTCGCCCGTGCGTCCGAGGACTTCGACGCGGCCGTCGAGGAGCTGCGCGCCTCGAGCCCGGTGGGTCGCAAGATCGTCACCCGCACCGTGGACGTGGGCGACCGCGACGCGCTGCACGAGGCGCTCGAGTCCGTGCACGAGGAGGTCGGGAACATCGACTACCTCGTCAACAACGCGGGCTACACGAACCCGGTCCCCCTCCAGCAGGCGGAGATCGAGGACTTCGAGAAGACGATGGGCGTGAACGTGTACGCGCCCTTCCTCATCGTGAAGTGGCTGCTGAACCACGGCAACACGTTCAAGCTGATCGTCAACATCGCCTCGACCGCCGGGATCAACGGCCGCTCGGGCTGGCTCACCTACTCGGCCTCGAAGGCCGCGGTGATCAACATGAGCCAGGTGATGCGCGAGGAGCTCGCGATCTACGGCACGCGCGTGGTGTGCCTCTCCCCCGGTCGCACGGCGACGGCCCTGCGCCGCACGCTCGCACCGGAGGAGGATCCGACCACGATCATGCAGCCCGAGCACGTCGCCCGGGTCATCGAGACGCTCATCTCGCCCGTGGGCCGGTTCATCGACTCGGAGAACATCGTCGTGCGCCAGTGAGGCGCTGACGGGCCCTCTCATCGGACTCCCCGCCCCCGCTGCAGCGGGGGCGGGGAGTCCTCTGTTCCTGGCGACGGCATGCTCGCCGCCGGGGCGGCGGCGCGGGTCGAGGCCCGCACCGAGCACGGCACTCCTCTACGAGCGTCGAGCAGCGAGCGCGAACGCCTTCTTCCAGCGTCGTGTGATGTTCGAGGCCGAGAAGTCGGACTGCATCCGACGCGCACCGGCCCGGCCCATCCGCCTCGTCGCCTTCTCATCGCTCAGCAGGCGGATCAGCGCCTCTGCGAACGCTGCTCTGTCCCCGTCCGGGACGACGACGCCGTCGACTCCGTCCCGGATCAGGTCGGAGGGTCCGTAGTTGATGTCATAGGCCACGACCGGCGTGCCGGATGCGAGAGACTCCCCGATGGAGAGCGGCAGCCCCTCGTGCCGTGAAGTGTTCACGGTCGCGACGCAGCTGGCCATGAACTCCGCCCCGTTCTTCACCCATCCCCTGAAGGTCACGCGCTCCTCGATGCCCAGCTCGCGCGTCAGCGCTTCGAGATTGGGCCGGTCGGGGCCGCCTCCGCAGATGTCCAGGTGCGCGTGCGGGACCGCGTCCGCGACGATCTTCCAGATGTGGAGCAGGTCGTCGAGCCGCTTCTGCTCGGCGACGAGGCGGCTGGCGACGCCGATGCGGCCGGGCACCTTCTGAGGATCCCCCACCCCGCTCTTGTCGCGCATCACGTTGGGGATGACCACCACGTTCCCGGTGTCGCCGAAGGTCGCTCGGAAGTCCTGCTTCTGCTTCTCCGTCAGGACGACCATCACAGGCATCTCGTCGAGCTTCTTCAGCGGCGGACCGTAGTCGCCCCGGAGCTCGGAGCCCACGGTGTACGGCGCCTTGAAGACGTTCGCATGGCACATGTAGAGCCTGTCCGAGGCATCGGCATCGGTGCCGAGCAGCTTGAGCATGCTGCTGGGCTGCTCGGCGATGGCGAGCGGTTTGGGGGATGTGCTCGTGAGCACCTCGTTGAGCCATGCGGTGTGCCACGGCGTGTTGTGCCCGTAACGGATCGAGGTCCCCTGCGCGGGGTCGTGCTGAAAAGCACCGTCCTGCTTCCCCGTGGTCACCTTCAGGTGGCGCGTGGCATAGCAGCGGCCCTCGGGCGTGAAGAACCTCTCCTCGAGCATCGCTCCGGTCGCGACGTCGAGAGTGGTCTCGTGCCCGCAGAATCCTGCTTCGTCGTACTGGCGCACGATATGGGGTGATCCGAGCGCGTAGTACGTGGTCCTGACGGTGGTCCCCCCGACCGTCTGGCGGTGCTTGACGAGCCGTCCCCTCATGTCGAGATAGTGGTAGTCGACCTTGTCGCCGTCCCTGGTCTCGGAGACCGTGAGCCCGGTGGCGTCCTCGTCCTCCTCCCGCGACCAGTCCGCATCCGGGTCCTCGGTGAGCCTGCTCGCCAGGTCCTTATGGATGTTGAGCGTCTCGGCCCCCTCCGGGATGGCGTTGGCGCCTCTGCGCTCACGGATGCGCCGGTCGTAGTCGGGCTCGTACTTGAACGTCACGATCACCGGGGTCAGGCCCAGCTCCAGGAACATGTGGCACTGGTCGAGGATGGCGCCCGCCCGCCCGGCGGCGCCGAGCTCGTGGACGATGATGTAGATCTTTCGGCGATCGTGCCCCATGGTGCAGTCCTCGCAGGTCGGCGATGGTGAGGTCGTTTCTCGGTCCGGGAGAACGGCACCGCGGGTCGCGGCCCCCGTCGTGGGGATGCCCGCGGCGCCGCGGTGCCGTTCACGGTCGCTTCATCGGTCGGCGTACGCCTTCCAGTGCTCAGAGCCGGTCACGTAGGAGGAGGACCAGGGCTTCACGCCGTCCGCCCAGTGGCGGATCTTCGGGTCCTGGACGGACTCGCGGTCCGGGACGTGGGCCCACTCGTCCGGCAGGGCGCACCTCCTGGGACCTGCCACGTAGTGGAGCGCATCACGATCGTCCAGGTGGTAGAGCTCCATCGCCGGCAGGATCTGATCGCTCGTGCCCTCCTCGCGCTGGCCGGCGAGATCGAGGACCATGACGTCGGTGTCGAACGCGTCGAAGTCGAAGACATGGCGGCCGTGGATGTCCCGGTAGAACTCGTAGGCGGTCTCCGGGCTCCGGTCCATGCGTCGTGCGGCGCTGTAGAGCACCGCGAATCCGCTCGTCTCCGGGCGGGAGGTGCGGCGCGCCGCGAACAGGGCCTCGCCGAGCTCCATCGCGTCGAGCTCGTCGAGGTCCGCCGTCACGGCGGCATCGACCGGCAGCAGGATCGCTCGCTCGGCGGGGACGAGCTGCGCCAGGAGCGTCCGGTCCAGGGCTCGGGGGTCACGCACCCCGACCCGCCCCGCATCGATCGAGGAGGTGTCGATCCATCGGAGGTCGAGGCCGTCGACATGCAGATCATCGGGCCGGGGCGCTCGCGAGACCACCCAGGCCCGAAGCGGGCGGGAGGTGTGGTCCGCAGCCGAGCGGAGCACGGGCGCGAGACGTCCGAGCTGCTTCGGGGTCGGCGTCAGCACGACGTCGATCGCGTCGTCCTGCGCATCCGCCGACGGCACCGAGACCGTCGAGACCAGCTGCGCGGCGGTCGCGCCGGCGGCGGGGATCTCGACACGTCGGGCGTGCCGGGCGCGGGCGGCCTCCACCTCCGGCTCGACGGTCCGACGCCACGTCTCGTACACCTCGTCGCGGCTCTTCTTCTCGAAGATCGCCGTGAGCACGGGCTCCAGTCGATCGCGCATGGCCGAGCGCATCGCGTCGAAGTCCTCCGTCGACAGGCGGAACAGGCCGTTGAAGCGGACGTCCGCGTTGTTCTTCGGCTCGAAGTCGACCTTCAAGCCCAGGGAGGTGGTCGGGAGATAGCAGTGCAGGCGTGTGGTGACGACGTCCGTGTAGTTGCGGCGGTAGCGCTCGAGCACCTCGACCGCGTCCCACATGTTCGCGGTGAAGTCGCGCTTCTTGACCTCGCCGTAGGACTGCTTCACGTTCTCGTGCCCCTCGGGGACAGGGCTGCGCGCGACGTCGACGTAGACCGTCGCGGGCTCCGGCTTCTCCTCGAGGTCCGGGAAGACGGTGTTGACCGTGGTGGTCAGGCAGCCGGAGAAGAACGCCGGGACGTCGAGCGAGAGCAGCAGGTCGACCGTCGTCCAGTCACGGCAGCCGATGGGGGCATGCGCCCGCAGGTACTCGAGCGACTCGTCGGAGAGCAGAGCCCGCTTGCTGCAGTGGAAGGAGACGAAGATCGGGTTGAGGTTCCGGTGCAGCGGGAAGTCGTAGACCTCGAGACCGAAGAGGGAGTGCATGTGCCAGCCGAACTCGAGCAGCCAGGTGTTCGGCGGGATCGCCTGGTACGTCGTGGAGTCCCGGTCGATCGTCAGGAGGTCGACGTCGGCGGAGACGCCCTTGCGTCGCAGCTCCGGACGCACCCGCTCCTGCATGGAGCTCACGAAGTCCACGACACCCTCGTCCCCGTGGAAGCGCAGGTCCTGATGCCGGACGACGTGGCCGAGGGAGGCGAGGGTCTGGATCTGATCGCCGATGTTCTGGGAGGCACGACCGCGCCCGGGCTGCACGTAGTCGATGAGACCGAAGGAGACGTGGCCGTCGTCGGCGGCCGCGCCGTCCTGGCCTCGACGGGCGCCCACCCAGCGCCTGCCCCAGTCGAGCTCGTCCTGACCTGTCTTCCAGCCCGCCTTCTCCGCGGGCGTCGTGTACGCGGCCGAGGTCTTCGCGAAGGCCTCGTCGGCGAGCTCGAGCTCGTCGGCGACGAACAGGTGGCGGTACACCTCGAACCAGGTGCGGGCGGTGAACTTCCGATCCTCGGAGAGCCAGGCGCGCGCGACGTCGACTCCCCGGGCCTGATCGGCGGCGAAGAGCGTCCTGATCCGTTCGAGCGGGGCGTAGCGCAGCGCCGCTTCGGCATCGGCGGCGTCGAAGTGCTCCAGCGCGAGCGAGGAGTGGTCGCGCGAGGCGGCGACGATCCCTGCGGCGAGGTGACCGGCGGCGGCGGTCGTCTCGTCACGGACCAGTGCGTCGACGAGCGACTGCGCCTCGTTGAGCCGCTTCTCCTTCAGCAGGGCGCGGACCCTCTCCGCGGCGGCACGGTCCAGCCCCTTGCCCTGCATGATCGCGCGCATCAGCGGATCGGCGGACTTCTTCTCGACGCTCTTGCGCACGCGATCGGCGACGGACGTCGACGGCACCTTCGCCGGCGGCGTGCCGACCTCTCTCCCCTCGGCGGCGGCGAGGAGCTGCTCGTACGCCTCCGCCCAGTCCTGCGATCGAGCTGCGTCCCGCAGCTGATCCTTGGTGGCGATGGGCAACCGCGATGCAGCGAGGCGGCGGAGCCGTCGAAATCTCGGCACGTGGATCTCCAGACGAAGGTGGACAACAGGTGATCGCAGGGAGTCTACAAGGCGACCTTCCGCCCTCCCGGCACAGTCGCCCCGCACCGTGCCGAGGGCCCGGGGCTGCTCCTGAGACCGTCGTCGGAATGCTGCCTGCCTGGCTCAGGAGGCGACATCCCGCGGCGGGGCCTCGTCATGACGGCGTCAGAGGCCCAGCAGCCGACCGAGACGACCCGTCGTCGACGCGGATGAGCGCGGGGCGCGGATCGCCGGCCCGTAGTGATGCGTGTGCAGCAGGCTCAGGAGCGGGTAGGGCTCGCCGTTGATCCTGGCGTCCCGGACGACCGTGTACTGGCCCTTCTCCCGCACCGCATCCCCGGAGACGACATCGCCGGCGGCGACCCGGACCCGCATGTCGGCGGGCATCTCCTTCGAGTGCCCCGGGTACGCCTTGAGATATGTGTCGTGGGTGCAGGTCCATGTGCGTGGAGCCCGAGCGGGTGCCTGGTACGTGGCGATCGCACCCCGGAGCGCACGTGCCCAGTGGACGGCGGCCACCGGGCCGTTCATGTGGTGGTCCTTCGGATTCGGGTTCCGCATCCGCTCGTCGACGACACCGGTGCCGGGGTCGAGCACGTCGTCGTCGATGTCGACGTACGGCAGCGAGCGTGCCTCGGCCTCGTGCCTCAGCGCGGCGTTGTACCGGAGCGTCAGGTCGGTGCGCTCCCGCTGGGTCGCGGTGATCGAGCTCCGCTTCGCCACCACCTCGCCCACCTGGTCGTCGTCGGTGATGGTGGGCAGGGTGGCACCGGTGATGATGATCCGACGGAAGCCCAGACCCCTGAGCTCGTCGACGAACTCGAAGTAGGCGTCGATGGAGTTCCTCATCTGCTGCTCGACCGGCTCGTCGTACTTGTCGGCCCGGTACCAGATCACGTACCCGCAGTCGACCTCGCCGAGATGGAGGACCACGATCGCCTTGCGCGGCTTGTCCCGGATCCAGTCGCGGAAGCGCCCGAGGGCGTTCGTCTTCGCGTTCGGGTTCCGCATGCCCACGGCGGTCGCGCCGCCCACCTCCACGCCGGAGAGCTCATGCGGTGAGAGGAGCCCGAGCTTCGCGGCCTTCTTGAAGTAGCGGACATGACTGTCCCCGAGGTGGTAGACGGGGAGCGGTGCGGAAAACATCGTGCGATCGTAGACGTGCGACGTGGTCGGAGGACACAGCGCGCGGGCGTGTCGATCATTACTCCGGAGCTGGAGGCGCACGTCACTTCTGCGACGCGGCGTGCCTCTTCCTGTCCGCGACGAACTGCTTGTAGCTGCCGCAGACCTCCCTCGGCTCCCCATCCATCACGAGCTTTCCCTCGTGGATCCACAGCACACGGGTGCACATCGACTGGATCGTCGCGAGCGAATGGCTGACCAGGAAGACCGTGCCCGCTGATTCGCGGATCTCGTCCATCTTCGCCTTGCTCTTGGCCCGGAAGCCGGCGTCCCCCGTGGACAGCGCCTCGTCGATCATGAGGATGTCCGGGACGGCGCTGGCGGAGATCGCGAAGCGCAGCCTGGCACCCATCCCGGAGGAGTACGACTTCATCGGGAGGTTCACGAACTCGCCGATCTCCGCGAACTCGACGATGTCGTCGAAGCGCTCCTTGACCTCGTTGCGGCTGAGGCCCAGGGCGAGTGCGCCGATCATGATGTTCCTGGCACCGGAGAGGTTCTTCATCAGAACGGCGTTCACGCCGAGCAGCGCCGGATTCCCCGCGACATGGACGGTGCCGGAGACGGGCGGGATCAGGCCGGCGATCGCACGGAGCAGTGTGGACTTGCCCGAGCCGTTCACGCCGATGATCCCGATCGCCTCGCCGTGGTTCGCCGCGAAGGTGATGCCCCGGACGGCCTTGACCTCGCGGATCGCCGGCTGCTTCGCACCCCGGCGCACGAGACGGTCCAGCAGCCCCCAGTCCCGGGCAGGGCCGTGCCCCACCTTCTTCGCGCCGAAGACGCGATAGGAGACGTGCAGGTCGTTCACGAGCAGGGACAGCCGATCCGAGTCGACCTGCAGCGCGGGAGCGTCGCCGAGGTCCTCGGGGTCGACCTCGAAGTCGACCTCTTCCTCGATGTCAGTCACGTCCGTACCTCTCCTCCCCTGCCCAGAAGAACAGGAAGCCGACGACGCTGAAGAGCACCGCCCAGATCACGCCGAGCAGCCACATGAACGCGTCCGGCGGGTACGCGGTCTCGTTCAGGATCGAGGACCGCACCAGGTAGAGGTAGACGGCCACCGGCTGATACTCCATGAGCCAGCCCCAGCTGAACTGGCTCACGAAACGGTCCACGGAGAAGATCACGCCGGAGGCGTACATGAGGATCCGGATGACGTGCGGCAGCAGGTTGTCGATGTCCGGGGTCTGCGCGACCAGCCGTGCGGAGATGAAGGCACAGCCCGTCGAGAACACCCAGGTGAGCAGCACCGCGACCGGCAGCAGCAGCCAGTACCAGTCGATCGTGACCCGCCCGGCGATGGGCAGGAATCCCGAGAAGTACGCGATCACGCACATGACCACGAGCGCCGGCCCGAGGACCGTCAGCTCGGCGAGGACGCCGGCGGTCGGCAGCACGGCCCGTGGGAACTGCACCGAACGCACCAGGTTCATGTTCTTCTGCAGCGAGTGCGCCCCCGCCATCACGGAGCGTTCGAAGAAGCGGAACATGAACACGCCCACCACGATGAACGCGATGGTGTTGTCGATGCCCTCGCGGCCGACCTTGAGCAGGAAGCCGAAGATGAGCACGTACACGAGCGCGTTGATGGTCGGCGAGATGAGGGCCCACACCTGACCGAGGTAGGTGTTCTGGTTGTCCGACTCGGCCTTGGCGATCGCCATCGTCTGGACGAGCGGGCGGTAGCGCCACATCTCCCGGAAGTAGGCGCCGAGAGGGGGACGCACCCCGATCTGCTCGAGGTGGTTGTCGGCCACGGCCTTGTCCACCGAGTCCCGGTCGAAGGTTCTCTCCAGCGGCGCAGGCGGTGCAGGCGGGGCGCTCGGCCCTGACTCGTCGACGGTCAAGACGCAGCTCCAATCTCGCCGAGGCATTGCTTCACGGTCACGACCGGTCGCAACCTGGCGTTCATCATAACGACGCGTTCCGTTCTCCTCGGATCCGCGCGACGGACCTCACTCCGGTGCGGTCGGGGCTCCTCTCGTGCGCGCACTGCTGCGAGGCCCTCCCCCGCCGAGGCTCGACTCCGCGGCCAGGAGCGGCGCGGAGCCTCCCGCTCGACGTCGGAAGCTTCCGACGTCCTCCAGGGGGATCAGTCGTCGGTCAGGCCGAGCTCCTCGCGGGCCACGTCCACGAACCGCTGCGCATACCCGTCACGAGGGATGTCGCCGAGGTAGTAGGTCGCCCAGCGCTCCCGCTCGGCGCGGTACGGATCATCGCGGGTGAGCGCGTCCATCACGGAGTCGAGGTTCTGGAGCACGCCGTCGACGGCCACCAGGACGTAGGCGGCGCGGGCCATCGGGTTCATCTCGACGAACTCCTCGGCGCCGGCGCGCGGGGAGACCATCGCGAGCGGCTTCCCGGAGTGCAGGAAGTCCCCCACCACGCCGGAGACGTCGGAGATCATCGCGTCGACGGCGTTGAAGCAGTCCACCACGTCCATCTCGCTCTCGGCGACGGAGCCGAAGAGATGCTCGCGCCCGGTCGCCGCGGCATCCGCGGCGAGCATCTCCGTGATCTCCCGGCAGGCCTGTCGCAGCTCCGGGGCGCGACGGGCGTACGGATGCGGCCGGAAGACGACGCGGCAGCCGCGCTCCAGCAGCGTGCGGACGATGTCCGCGCCGACGGGCAGCGAGGAGTAGTTGGTCTCGGCCTGGTACCCGAGCCAGGTCGGGGCGTACAGGACGGCGCGGTCCTCGAGCTCGCCGATCGGACCCCGTGCCTGGAGCACGTTCTCGACCTGCGGGCGACCCACGATGCGGAAGATGTCACGCGGCATGGGCACGCCGAAGGTGTCGAAGCGGTCGATCGCCGCCTGACCGGCGACGAAGTCGCGGTCGTACATCCTGGTGATCGGATTCGCGCTCGCGGCCTTGTCGGACTCGCCGTGCAGGAGCTGGATGTGCGTGAGGGCCGAGTACCGGATCATGTGGGTGTTCCGCATCGCGTTGTTGACGTAGAACACGCCGCGCGCCGAGGGGACGATGAGGGCGTCGAGATCCGACATCGAGCGTCGCAGGATCACAGGATGCTCCGTGCGGCGGTGCAGCTGGCGGAAGTTGCCGACGGTGCGCACCACGATCGCGAAGGGCACGCCGAGCCGCTCGAGATAGGGCAGCCACATCATCACCTGGAAGGCGGATCGCGCCGGGGCATGCCAGTAGATGTAGAAGACGGGCTCCATCTCCTCGAGGATCTGCGGGAGATCCTGCTGGAAGGAGTGCCGCGCCCGGATCCTCCGCAGCACGTCGAACGTCGCTGCCGCCACGGTCGCCAGCGAGACCACGATGAGCCCGGCTGCGACCGGGACGAGCACCGTCGGGGCGAGGGTCGCGAGGACGAGCAGGAGGACGATGAGCAGGTTCAGCGGGAAGAGCCAGCCATAGGGGAAGGTCGCGGCGTTCCGCGCGAGCCGGCCGGGGATGTTGGCCCCGTAGGGGACCGCCATCCCGTTCAGGGTGCGCAGCAGCGGCTCCGCGGCGATGATGAGGATCGCGAGCAGCAGCACGACCACGGCCAGCGGCGTGAGAGCTCCCTCGGTGCTGAGGAGCGCTGCCGATGTCGCCACCAGGAGGAAGCGGGAGGTCAGGTACCGGCCCGCGCCGCCGATCCCTCGAGGCACGCGCCGCAGCGTCTTCCGCTGGCGCCGCACGACGGCGGCGAGCACCACGAGCGCCAGGAAGAGCGCGACCGTCGTATCGCCCGCCGCGACCGCCACCACTGCGGACACCGCGGCGAGCACGTTCACGGCCGCCGGCCACAGGGAGAGCTTGTCCGCGGCCTTCCGCAGGCTGATCGCTGTCACTGCGCAGCACCTCTCTTCTCAGGGGCATGACCGTGCCGCGAGCGTCACGAGACGCCCGAGCATTCGATGATCTTGTCACGAGCGGCCGCGCGCGCCCGGCATTCCGTCAGCGGTGTCCGCCGAAGCCGAGGCGCCTGGCGACGGAGCGGCCCGCCTTCCCCGCCCCGGCAAGTGCGCCGGTCACCAGCGTCTCAGCCTCCGTCCCGGAGGGCAGG
Organism: Brachybacterium sp. EE-P12; assembly: GCF_003711805.1. Taxonomy (GTDB): domain Bacteria; phylum Actinomycetota; class Actinomycetes; order Actinomycetales; family Dermabacteraceae; genus Brachybacterium. Next base: position 531,252 of record NZ_QXCP01000009.1, read on the forward strand.
ACGACCGCCGGCGGCAGCTCGAGCGTGACGGTGCCGGAGAGATCGCTCACGCTGAGCCACCTCAGCTGCGACGCCTGTCTGCGGGGAAGGGGCACGGCGGCGAGCCCCTCCCCCGCAGGCACCACACGGACCTCCTCCCCGTCTCCGGGCGCGTCCTTCTCAGCGTGCGCGACGGCGCGGAGATTGTCCGTCTCGTCGCCGCCGAGGATCGCGATCCGTTCCTCCGCTCCGCTGCGCAGCACCGTGAGCAGGCGGGCGTCGGGGCCGGGCTTGTCGTTCACGGTGTACCCGATGTCGAGCGAGAGGTTGCCGTACCCCTTGGTGAAATAGGCGATCCCCAGGTCTCGTCCGCGCACGGGATCCAGCAGCCGGCGGGGCCGCTCCTCGATGCGCTCGGAGCGATGCCTCCCCAGGCGGTTGACGAGCTCGACGCTGCCGTACCGGTGCACGACGTAGAGGTCCTGGACCCCCTTCGGGTAACGCGCGGCGTCGAGCGTCGCCCGGAACTGGAGAGCGGGCGTGCCCGAGCGTCCGACCTCCTGGACGTCGATCGCCGGGAGGTCCTCCCAGTCGTCCTCGGCACGATCCCGCAACCTCAGGGCGACCTCGTCGGGCGGGGCGGTGCTGCGGGAGACTCGTGCGCTGGCCACGAGGTGGAGGGTCATCCCGTCGATTTCGAGGTCCTCGAGAGCGACGATGCCGTTGACCTGCACGTCGTGGAGCAGCTCGTCGTCGATCTCCGCCGCGAGATCGGCAGGGAGGTCGAAGCGGAAGCCGGTCCCGTCGGGCACGAGGAGCTCCTTGGTGGAGTCCCGTTGCCAGGCGATGACGCGCCGCAGCGCGTCGATCTTCCCGTCGAGGGCGAGTCGCAGCTTGAGGCGTGGCAGGGAGCTCAGGTGCGCGGCCGCGGCCGGGGTGAGCAGCGGGGGCACCACGCGGCGCAGCTCGTCGACGACCCGTTGCTGCTGCTCCTCGTCGAGGTCGAGGAACCGGGGCCAGAGCGCCTTGGTCAGAGCCCCGCGCACGGGGCGTCGGAGGATCCCGTCGCGCAGAGGCCCCGGCTCGCTCCACTTCTCGATCACCTCGAAGCTGGCGGTGACGAGCTGCGCGTAGTCCCATGCGCTGCGGTACGAGGAGGTGACGTTCTTGCCGTCGTCGCGCTTGCGGACCAGGACGTAGTCGCGGTCGGCGCGCACGGAGATCTTCTCCGCGACGAGATAGCAGGCGAGGGTGAAGGGCTGGTCCGAGCCGACGCGCAGATGCGTGGGATTGTGCGCACCGGTCTTGGTCACCAGGTCGGTGCGGAAGAGCTTGATCGCGGTGAGCGAGTTGTAGAGCTTGTCCGCGACGATGTCGGCATCATCCACGGAGCGCTGGAACATCGAGCTGGGGGCGTGACGCCCGTTCAGCCCAGCCATCTTCGCCAGCACGATGTCCGAGCCCTCCTCCTCGGCGTACCGGGCGAGGTCGCCGAGCGTGTTCTCGGTGAGCACGTCGTCGGCGCCGACGACGAAGAAGTACTTGCCCGTCACGGCCGCGATGCCCTTGTTGCACGGGTCGGCCGGCCCGCCCGAGTTCGGCTGATCGATGAGACGGTAGTTCGGGTGGCGTGCGGCGTACTCGGCCAGGACCTTCTCCGAGCCGTCGTCGGAGCCGTCGTTGACGAGGATCACCTCGAGCTGCGATGGATCCAGGCCCTGCTTCGGCAGCATGTCGAGCAGCTCGACGAGATAGGGCATCGCGTTGTAGACCGGGATCACGAGGGAGACGAGCGGCGTCTCCGCGGACTGCGACATCAGCGTCAACCTTTCAATCTCGGGGGCGCCGAGTCTTCCAGACACCGTGTCCCCGGGCCAGCCCCGGGCCGTCGACCCAGGAGGGCGTCCGCTCAGGACCTCGTCAGCGCGGCGCCTCTCCTGCTCACTCCAGCAGCGGCCGGATCTGCTCCTCGAGCGGCTCGGCGAGCCGGGCGCTGAAGGTCGCGGTGAGATGCTGCTCGTCCCGGTACACGAGCAGGTTGTCGATGATCGTCGGGCAGGTCTCCTCGTTGCAGAGGTAGTCGGTGAGGTCGAGGTACTCGGCGTCACCAGCCTGCGCCGCAGCCTTCTCCGTCTCGATCACCTCGGGGGAGAAGGCCTCCTGGACCGTCGCGTCGCAGTCGCCGGCGTGCTCGAGGTTGTTCGAGAGGCACTGCGCCGGGTCGGCGCCCTGCAGCGGGACGTCCGCGAGCACGGCCACGTTGCCGGAGCCGTCGACCTCCTGGATCGTCGACTCCAGACCCGCCCGCCACTGCGCGGCGGGATCGTCGCCGTCCATCATCTCCCACTCCTCGGTGCCGTGGTTGGCGAGGAGGACCAGCGCCGGCTCCTCCTGCTGGATGCGCTCGATGACGCCGCTGCGCCACTGGGCGCACTCGTCGTACTCGACCCCGTCGATCAGCAGGGGCACGTCCGCCGAGGGGCAGGAGCTCTTCGTGTTCGTGTCGAGGCGGATCTCGCCGTCCTCGGCGAGTCGGGCGAGCGCCGGGTACCAGGACGCCGCATGGGAGTCGCCGAAGAGGAACACCAGCGGTGCGTCGGGGTTCTCGCCGATCCGGCAGCCGCTCGCGTCGGTGCTCGCCTGGGTGCGGTGGCAGTCGTCGTCGTAGATCGAGGGATTGTCATCTGCGGCGTCCTCGAGGGACGGCTCGAGGTTCTCGGGGACGAAGTCCGTCCCCTCGGGATCGGTGCGGAGCGTCCCCGCCTCCGGTGCGGTCTCGTCGGTGCCCAGCTCGGCGTCGTCGGCGGCGCGGTGCACGCCGCCGGCGGTCGCGACGAGGGCGAGCGACGCGGCGAGCGCCGCCGCGCCCGTCAGGAGCGAGGAGCGGTTCCGCAGCGCCGGCCAGGAGATCACGGGTCGCTCCACGAAGCGGTACAGCAGCCAGGCGAGCGGGACCCCGACCGCCCCCAGCGCCAGGCGCACCGTGAGCGGCAACGGAGACTCCTCCCCCACCGCCGCCTGCGGGATGATCTGCAGCGGCCAGTGGACCAGGTACAGCGAGTAGGAGATCGCCCCGAAGAACTGGAAGGGAGCCAGCCCCAGCAGCCGCGTCGCGTGCAGGCCGCCGGAAGCGGTGCCGCCCACGATCATCGCCGCCGTCGCGAGGACGGGAAGCGCGGCGGCCGTCCCGGGGAACGGGGTCGCGTCGTCGTACAGCAGCGCGCCGGCGAGCAGGGCGGCCAGTCCCGCCCACGCCAGCAGGCCCACCGCGGGATGCTGCAGCCGCCGTGCCGCGCGGGAGCGCAGCAGGAACGCGATGAGCGCCCCGACCCCGAGCTCCCAGGCACGGGTGTGCAGGCCGAAGAAGGCCCACGGGGTCGAGATGCCCATCCACAGCACGCAGGCGAGGAAGGAGGCGAGGGTCAACACGGCCGCGACGGCGAACAGGCGCCCCTCCCGGCGCCGGCACAGCACGAAGCCGGCCGCGAGGATCGCCGGCCAGAACAGGTAGAACTGCTCCTCGATGCCGAGGGACCAGTAGTGCTGGAACACGGAGGGGCTGGTCCCGGCCAGATAGTCGGTGCCCTGCACCGCGAACAGGAAGTTCGGGACGTAGAACGCCGTCGCGATCGCCCCGCGCACCACCTCCTCGAGCGCGAGCGGCGGCATCCAGATCCACGCGGCGACCGTCGTCAGCGCGGCGACCAGCAGCGCCGCGGGGAGGATCCGTCGGGCGCGGCGCGCGTAGAAGGCGGGGAAGGAGATCCGTCCGTGGGTCGCGAGCGACTCGAGCAGGTGCGTGGTGATCAGGAAGCCCGAGATGACGAAGAACGCGTCGACCCCGATGAACCCGCCGGAGAGGGTCTCGACGCCAGAGTGGTACAGCACCACGAGCAGCACGGCGATCGCGCGCAGCCCCTGGACGTCGGGGCGGAACGTCGATCGCTTCTCCGTGCCGCGGCGCGCTGCTGCGGCGTCCGGCCCGCTCGCACGGACCCCTGCTGCAGGATCAGGCATCCGTCGAGGGTAGCGCGCCGCCCCGCCGCGCACGCTCAGGGCCGGATGACGCCGACGCCCGGACGGGTGCGCCGGCCGAGCTCCACCAGCGCGTCGCAGGCCTGCTCGAGATCGAGGGTGCGGGTGACGAGGTCCTGGGGGCGCAGCGATCCCTCCCGCACCAGGGCGAGCAGCCCGGGATAGTCCTCGGCGGCCATGCCGTGGCTGCCCAGCACCGTGAGCTCCTCGGAGATCACGCGCGGCATGGCGAGCCGGGGCGGGGCGGAGTAGAGGCCGATCTGCACGTGACGGCCGAGCGGTGAGAGGGCGAGCAGCGCGGCATCGGTGGTCTCCTCCCGGCCGAGCGCCTCGACGCTCACCGTCGGCCGCTCCCCCGCCGCGTCGAGGATCGCCGCAGCCGTGGCGGCCGAGTCCAGGCCGCGGCTGTCCACGACGACCTCGGCGCCGTGGGCGCGGGCGAGGTCGAGCGCTCCCGGATCCACGTCCACGGCGATCGGCCGCGCGCCGAGGGAGGCGGCGATCATCACGGCCGAGAGCCCCACCCCGCCGCAGCCGATCACCACGACGGCCTCCCCGGCGCGGAGCCCGGCCCGGGCCGTGAGCGCCCGGTACGCGGTCGCGAAGCGGCAGCCGAGGGTCACCACGGCCTCGGCGGGCAGGTCCTCCCCCACCGGGACGAGGTTGTGGTCGGCGGCCCGGATCGCCACCTGCTCGGCCCAGGAGCCGTCGTGTGTGAAGCCTGGCTGGGTCTGGTCCGGGCAGATCTGGGAGGCCCCCTCCCGGCACCAGCGGCAGCGCCCGCAGCCCTCGACGAAGGGCGTGGTCACCCGGTCCCCGACCCTCACGGTGCGCACGTCGTCGCCGAGCGCGGCCACGCGCCCCACGAGCTCGTGGCCAGGCACGTGCGGGAGGGTCACGTCGGAGTCGTGACCGGCGAAGGCGTGGTGGTCCGAGCGGCACAGCCCCGTCGCCTCGACGTCGAGGACCGCGCCGCCGGGCGGAGCCGCAGGGGCCGGGAGGTCCCGGACCTCGGGGCGGAGACCGAACTGCTCGATGACGACGGCGCGCATGAGGGAGAGTCTGTCAGGCTCTGCCCTGTCTTAGCCTCCGTCTACCTGCTGATCTCCTGCCGTTCGTCCCTCACAGCACGTCGATCAGCCTTCGGCCCGCCCCTTGCGCCAGTAGCCCATGAAGGAGACCTGCTTGCGGTCCACGCCGAGCTCCTTGACCAGGTGGCGGCGCAGGGTGGTGATCACCCCGGCCTCGCCGGCGAGCCAGGCGTAGAACGGGCCGTGGCCCTCGGTGGTCTCCCACAGGATGGTGTGGTCGATGTCGACCTCCTCGAACTCGCCGGTGGAGGTCTCCTCGGCCTGCTCCGATGCGGGTTCGCGGATCAGCTCGGGGCGGTCCTCGATCAGGGCGCGCACCGCGGGGTCGAGCAGCGTGCCGTGCGGGGCATCGCCGCGAGCCAGCCAGGTCACCTCCACGCAGGAGCGGGTGAGCACGCGCTGCTCGTCCCCGGCGTCGGGCACCTCGATCAGGGCGTGACCCGTGAACGAGGCCGGGAGAGTCTCGAGGATCGCGCAGATCGCGGGCAGGGCGGTCTCGTCCCCGGCGAGCAGGAGGCGCCGGGCGGGGCCGGGGCGGAACTCGATGCCGCCGTAGTCGGGGCCGATCAGGCGGCGGTTCGGGCCCAGCATCGTGATCGTGTCGCCCACCTGGGCGGAGGCGGCCCAGCGGGCGGCGACCCCGGAGCCGGGCACGACGGGCTCCTCGAGGTGGAGCACCATGTCGATGTCGAGCTCCGGGTCGGGGCCCAGGTTCCCCGGGTGGCCGGCGCCGCGCAGCTCCCGGATCGAGTAGGTGCGCATCCAGCCGCGCTCGGCGGTGTCGACCTGCAGCCAGTCGCGGTACCAGCCGTCGAAGGCGGCAGGATCGGAGACGGCGTCCGGTCGCAGCGCGGCGAAGAGGTCGCGGGTCGATCCCGGCGCGGGGATGATCAGCTTCACGCGGAGGTCCAGCAGCGGACCGCCCACGCCGAGGTGGCGCAGCTCGGGACCGGTCAGGGTCAGACGCACCAGGTTCTTCCCCACCATCTCCCGGGCGCCGACGGTGAGCTCGTAGGCGAGGGTGGGAGACGCCTCGTGGGCGACGACGAGTGCGGGGGCGGCCTGTTCGGTCGTGGTCATCGGGTCCTCCAATGCGGCGGGGACGGCACCACGGATCATCGGCGGAGCGATCCCGACGATGTGGTGAGGTGAGCCTGACCTTATTACGCAATGGCGCGCGCGCTCAATCATCTGCGTCGCTTCCGGACGCCCACGGGGGCGGGATCACACGAGCCCGCTCGCTGCAGCCTCGGGGCCGCCGCGCCGTGCGGCGCGGATCACCTCGGGATCAGGCGTCCCCGGCCGCCCTCTCGCCCCCTGCCGGGGCGTCGTCGCCGGGCACGTCCGCGTCATCCGGGTCCTCGAGGCCGTCGACCCCCGCCTGGCGGTACAGCGCGATGAACTCCCGCGCGGTGTCAGGACCGATCATCAGGCGCAGCACCGGGGAGACCTCGAAGTCGTCGCCCTGCTCGTCCAGCAGCCCGGCGCGCTGGACCTTCGCGATCGAGGCGCGAACCTCCTTGGCGAAGCCGGCCTCGTCGGTCGACGTGGTGCGGCGGTAGGCGGCCAGCGCCTGCTGGATCTCCGCCTCGGAGACGACGGTGCGCTGACCCCGGGAGGACTGGGTGAGCAGCATCTGGCGCAGCACCAGCAGCAGCACCGAGTCCAGACGGTTCATGCCGGTCAGACGGCGCAGCAGCTTCGGCGCGTCGGGATCGTCCTCGCTCTGGCGCACGAAGGCGACCTGGGCGTCGTCGTCGACGATCAGCTCGAGGAAGAGATCGGCGAGCCGCGCCTCGATCGCGGAGCGGTCGCGCAGCAGCTGGGCGTAGCGGGCACCGTCGCGCCGCCCGTCGAGGAAGGGGCCCTGGAGCAGGTGCACGAGCACCCGGCGGGAGTCGTCCACGAGCGCGCCGCCGGGCACGGACGGACTCGCCTCCTCGCTCGCGGCGAGATCGTCGGGATCGGGGCGGTGCGCAGGACTGGTCACGGCGACCCAGCCTACCGGCGCTCCCCCGCCGCGGGAGGGCGCAGCGGGCCCGGGGCCGGAATCTGACCGACTGGTGAGAAATCCACCCAAAACGGACATGCTTCTGGTGGAATCGGGGGACGCCCGGGAACCGTCCTCCGCCCGAGCTCCGCCGACGACCACGAGGAGCCGTCATGTCCACCCTGCCCGCCCCTGCAGTCCTCGCGATCCTCGTGCTCGCGCTCCTGGTGCTGATCGTGCTGATCGCGCTCGTGGTGCGAGGCCGACGGGACGCCCCTGCGCCCGCCCCGTCGGCCAACAAATCGCCGAACGACCCGGCGTCGGATGCTCCGCAGGGGGACGCCGAGGCCGCAGCCACTGACGCGGCGGGCCCCGACAGCGCAGCCTCCGAGGAGACGGACCCGGGCGGCCCTACCCTCGACGGCGCAGCGCCCGACACTCCGGCCGCCCCCGTGGACGACGACCCGCGCCCCTGGCGGGAGCGGCACGGCCGGCGCGCCTCGCGGCCGCTGCTCGGCGAGCTGCCCCCGCCCTCCGCGCAGGACCCCTCCGCAGAGGGCCGGCCGACGGCGCAGAGCTGGGAGATCGCCCCCGAGAGCTCCGCCGAGCGCCGCAGCTGACCTCCCCGGAGCCTCGCAGCGCTCGCCCCTCTCGTCGCCGCTCTCCTCACGTCGAGGTCACGGAGATCGACACGCCCGGACCCCGAACAGCTGGTCGGTATGTGCACCACGAGCACCCGATGTCTGGTGGAATCGGGACAGCGCCCGCGACCGGGCACCCGGTCGGGGCGAGCTCCACCGCCAGGCGGCGGAGCCGTCGACCACGAAGGAGACGACCATGTCCGACCTCTCCACCCCCGTGATCATCGGGATCATCCTGCTGGTCCTCGTCGTCATCGTCCTCATCGCCGTCGGCGTCGGGGTCTCGAGGCGTCGCAGGCAGCGGCAGCAGGAGGAGGACCGCCGTCGCGCCGCGGAGATCCGCGAGCAGGCGTCCCAGAAGGAACAGGCCGTCCAGGAGCGCGACCTCGAGGCGCGCGAGACCGAGCTCGAGGCCGATCGGGCGCATCTCGAGGCCGAGCGGAAGACGAAGGACGCCCAGCAGCAGCAGATCGCCGCCGAGCGTCGGCGCAGCGAGGCCGAGGCACGGCGCCGCGAGGTCGACCAGGAGCGCAACGACGTCGAGGAGCGGCGCGCCGAGGCCGACCGCCTGGATCCCGAGGCCGAGGCCGGTGCCGAGGACCGGCTGCAGACGCTCTCGGAGGAGCGCCTGCAGGAGCGGCCGGAGGACCGCCTCGAGGACCGCCCGGACGCTCGCCCGGAGGATCGACTGCGCGGGCGGCACGCCGCCCGCCCCGTGGCCGAGGAGCCGTCGGCGGCCGACGACCCCGCCCATCCGGGCTCCGCGCGGCACGCCGCGACCGGAGACGGCGCAGAGACCGCCCCCGTCGAGGAGCCCGGCGGGGTCCAGGACTGGTCCGCACCCGCCGCACCTGCCGAGGAGGACGACCCGTTCTTCCGTCAGGAGCGGCTGCTGCACGAGGGCTGCGACGAGCTCCCGCCGGAGCGGCCCGAGCCCGGCACGGAGCAGGACGGCCCTGCGCAGGAGGGCACTGGGCAGGACGGCGCCGAGCCGCGCCGCTGACCGCCCTCTCCCACGCAGCATGCGGCCCGGGAACCCGAGGGTCCCCGGGCCGCGTCATGCCAGACTTCCGCCATGACCGACCGCTCACCCCGCACCCGCATGGACGACCTCACGGTCGAGCGCGTGCTGCGGGTGGTCGAGGCGATCCCGCCCGGCCGCGTCGCCGCGTACGGGGAGGTCGGCGCGATCGTGGGCGTCGGACCGCGGCTCGTCGGCCGGATCATGCGCACCTGGGGCTCCTCCGTGCCGTGGTGGCGGGTGACCGACAGCTACGGCGACCATCCGCTGCTCGCCCGCGCGCTGCCGCACTGGCAGGAGGAGGGCATCGTGCTGAAGCCCAACCGGCGCGGCTGCCGCATGGCCCAGTTCGGCGCGGACCTCGCGCAGCTGCGCACCGACGCCGGCCCGGCGCTGGCCGAGCTCGATGGGGAGTCCTCCCCATAGGCGCTGCGGGGCGTGCGCGCCTAGAGTCGATCCGCAACGCACAGCATGCCGACCGCGCGGGGACCCGCGGCCCGGCGCTCAACGACCTCGGGGGATGGCAGTGAGCTTCTACGGAGCCGACACCGCGCAGCTGATGGACATGGGCCAGCGCATGCGCGTGAGCATGATGACGCTGCAGGACATCCAGCGGCAGATCGTCCAGAGCGTGGCCACCGTCGAGTGGACCGGCCCCGACGCCGAGACGTTCCGCGGCGACGCGAGCTCGAGGGTCACCGCACCGATCTCGACCGCGATCGAGGACCTCGGCCGTCGCGCCGAGGAGCTGGGCGAGCACGCCCGCGAGCAGGACGACGCCTCCGACCCCCGCGGGACGTGGGAGAAGATCAACGACTTCCTGCACGTCCCCGCTCAGGTCACGCGCTTCGCCCGCAATCTCCAGAAGCTGATCCAGGACCCGAAGAAGATGATGGACATGTTCCGTCGCTTCCCGGAGCTGCGGCAGACGTTCAAGGACCTCAAGAACCTCGACGAGGTCTTCCCGGCGCTGAGCGCGCTCGAGCGCAGGACGATCCGCGCCGAATGGGCCGACGAGCTGCTCGGCAGGGGCTGGGAGAAGCTCGGCAACGCCATCCCCCAGAAGATCAGCTCGCTGCTCGGCGTGAACATCCCGGGCAAGGAATGGGCGGGCAAGATGCTCTCCCACATGGACGAGATCACCGACGCGACCAAGCCCTGGGTCAAGCTCGGCTCCAAGACCTTCGGGAAGGTCCTGCCCGGCCTCGACATCGGCCTGGGCGTCCGCCAGATGATGGACCCGGACTCCACCGGCTACGACAAGTTCTCCGGCGGCCTCTCCACCGTGGGCGGCGTGCTCACCCTCGCCGCGCCGCTGGCCGGGCCCGCCGCACCGATCGTCGCCGGGGTCGGGATCGGGCTCGGAGTCGTCTCGGCGGGCATGGACCTGGGCAAGATGGCCTACGAGAACATCCCCGCCGTGCAGAACACCGTGGACTCCGCCGTCGGCGCCGTCAAGGACGTGGGCAGCGCGATCGGTGAGGGCCTCGGCAAGATCGGCGACGGGTTCGCCTCCGTGTTCGGCTGACCGAGACCGCCTCCCCACCCGTGGGAGGATGCCCAGGACCCGCCGCCGCTCCGCGCCGCCGCGCCCCACCCCACCGACGGGAGAGGAACCCCATGTCCCAGCCCACCGCGACCGCAGGCCCCGACCGCGGCGCCGCCTGCGCCCTGTTCGTGCTCGAGGGGGCCGAGGACGGCCCGACGGCGCTCGGCGTCTTCACCGACGAGGAGCTCACCGCCCTCGACGGCCTCGCCACCGAGCAGCTGGTCCCGCTCCCCTGGCTGCGCGAGAACGAGGAGCGGGTCCCCGCCGAGGTCGCGGCCGGCGTCTCCCTGCGCTCCCTCATCGCGCGCCGCCTGGTGCTTCCCGCCGAGCTGCTGGCCGAGGACTGGGACGACCTCGGCGACGACCCGCGCCGCCTGTACGCGGTCGATCCGGTCCAGGGGATCCTCACCCTGCGCCGCTCCGCCTCGGCCGTGACCACCCTGCAGCGCATCGTCGACATCCAGTCGCACACGCTTGTGCACTACGACTTCGGCGAGGGGCGGATGCTGGAGGAGGAGATCACCCACGACGGGTTCCACCACTTCACGGTGCTGCCCGCGCAGTCCGCGCCGGACCGCGCCATGATGGTGATCGACCAGGACGAGGTCGCCGCCGACGACGGCGGGAGACGACGGGCACGGCTGTCCGAGGTCGACCAGGACCCCCAGCTCGCGACGATCCTCTCGGACACCCGGGCGCTGACCGTCCTGTCCTCGGTGCGCCGGGACGCCGATCCGGTCCAGTACAGCTTCTACGCCACCAGCGACCGCCTGCTGGTCTCCCTCGCCGAGGAGGGCGACGGGGCCGAGGACCCGCATCTGCAGTTCGTCGAGGTCGCCCGGGCGACCGCCGTCGACCTGCTCCGGGAGGTCCTCGTGGAGGCCGAGGCATGAGCCCCTCGCTGCGCGGCGCCCAGGACCAGCTCGGCGCGCCCCGGGCGCAGTTCCGGATGCACTGGCCCGCCGTGGTCTGGGCCGTGCTGTGGCTGACCCCGCTCGTGGTCGCCGCGCTCATCCTCGCCACCGGCAGTCCCGGCACGGCGGTCGCGCTGCTGGTGGTGCTCTGGCTCGTGATCTCGCTGCCGCTGACCTGGTTCCTGCGACGCCACCGGATGATCCTGACCGACCGGGCGATCGTCATGGGTGCGTTCGTCCCCGGCGTCGCGCCCAATGTGCTCTTCTACTCCGACGTCGACACCTCGACGATCCGCACCTGGTCCAACCTGCGCGCCTATCTGCGCTCCTCCGGCAGGACCGCATTTACCAGCGGAGAGCTGATCACCCCGCTGTCCGGGCTCGGGGTCACCCTGCGGGTGCGCCGCTCCGGTCGCCTCCAGGGCGGGCGCCTGGTCGAGGACGACCTGGTCGCCTCCCTCGGCGGGACCGTCGAGCTGTTCGCGCTCGGCGGCTCCGCGGAGCGGTTCATCGGCGCGCTCGTCCCGCTGCTGGTCGCGGCCGGCGTCCCCGGTGCCGAGGAGGTGCCCCGCACCGCCCTGCCCCCGGGCCGGCTGTCCGGGCGGAAGGACTCCCACCGCACCGAGATCCCCGGCTGGCCCGCCCCGCAGCAGGCGGAGCGCTTCGAGGACCTCCCCGCGGAGGTCCAGGAGAGCCTGCGGCGCCGGATGTCGAAGGGCTGAGACCGCGCGGCCGCGGCGCTCACCGCGGCTGCGGCGCTCACTCCACCGGGACGTCGTCCAGGAAGTAGAAGGAGGGCACCTTCGCCGCGTACTCGTGGCCGTCCAGCTCCCGCCAGGTGACGATCTCGGTGGATCCCTCGCGCTCCTGCGCATGGGTGGTCGCCAGGAACATCAGCCCGATCACGCTCGCGAGGCCCTGCTCGGCCGGGTTCTCCCGCAGGATGTCGCCGATCGAGGCCTGCCCGGAGCGGCCGCGCACGTCGTTGACCTGCGTGGTCAGGCCCACGATGTCGATGTCGTTGGTGCGCACGAGGTCCTGGAGCACCTCGACGCTGAGCGAGGTCGCATCGTGCACCTCCGCCTCCGCGGGCGCACCCGGGTCGGTGGGGTCCTTCAGCCGGTGCTGGGCGACCGAGCTCATCAGCACCCGCGACAGGTCCAGCTCGAGCGGGAAGGGCGTGCGGGTGGGCACCTCGTCCTTCTGGGCGAGGGCGAGGCCCTGCGCCTCCTGCAGCGCCTCGAGCAGCACCCGGTGCTGGCGGAAGTCCTGGGAGCGCACGAAGCGGGCCAGGGAGCGGTACAGCTCCGTCTTGACGTCCAGCACCTCCTGCGCGGGCTCGTAGAGGTCGCTGAACACGTTCGCCAGGCGCTCCCGCTCGTCGCGGGAGAGGGAGCGGGCGAAGTCCCGCTCCAGCAGCCGGTCCACCAGCTCCTGCGTGGTCCGGGTCTGGACGGGGTCGTTGAGCATCCGGAAGAACGCGGTGAAGGTGCGGCCCACCGTCGACTGGCCCAGCAGGTCGTCGCCGGCCAGCAGCTGTTCGAGGATCTCGCCTCGCGAGCCCTCCGGGGAGAGGATCTGCTCGCGCAGGTGCAGGTCCACGGCGCGCAGGTCCTCGCGGTACTGGAGGAAGTCGCCGGAGAGCTCCGCGGCGATCTGCAGGATGTCGCGCAGACGGTCCACGGACGCCTCGGCACTGGGCAGCAGCAGCTCCCCCTCGGCGAGCTCGCGGATCTCCTGCTCGATCCGCTCGCGGCGGCGCTGCAGATCGGCCAGTCGCACGTCCCGGTCGGTCTCCGTCTCCTGGGCGAGGCGGTCGAACTGCTGGATCACCAACTGCAGGCGGGACTGGGTGGTGGTGGGGCGGTGCTCCTCGAGCGAGGCGATGAACTGGATCGCGTCGATCGTGGCGGGGCTCGGCTCGAAGGTCGTCTCGGTGTGCTGCGGGTCGTCGCGCCGGGTCAGATAGCCCTCGCGCACCCACGCGTCGACGTACTCGGCCGCGCTGCGCCCGCCGCGCGCCTCCCCGCCGGCCCCGGTGTCCCCGTCGGCGCCCTCGGTCGGGGCGTCGTCCTGCTCGTCGTGCAGCAGCGCGAGATGCGCGCCGACGCGGGCGACGAGCTCGCTGCGCGGCAGGCGTCGGTCCCCCGCCGGGAAGGTGGCCTGCAGGATCGCGAGCACCGCAGGGGCCTTCGTCGCCGCGAGCAGGCGCCAGGTGCTGGCCCGGCGCAGCTGCTCGTAGGCCTCCTTGCGCGCGGACACGGCGTCGCTGCGGCGGTCGGTCCACCGGTTCGGCTCGGTCGTGGTCACGGTCAGCGAGTCTAGCGGTGCCGGGCGCCCGGCCCGTCGGCGTGTGCGCGGTCGCTCCCGGGCCGCCGCCGCATCGTTGTGAAGCTGTGTCCCGGAACGCTCGCGACCAGGGACTTCCGTGCGGTACGTTCGCCATGCCCGCGTGGACCCGACCGTCGACGACGACCCCCGGATGCCCCACGCGCTCGTCATGTTCGAAGGAGAACATCATGCGGCGCAGGAACTTCCTCCTCCTCTCCGGCAGCGGCCTCGCAGCGGCGGGTCTCGCGGCCTGCGGCGGCTCGGGCGGCGGAGGGGGTGAGAGCGGCGGCGGCTCCGAGGTCGAGGTCTTCACCTGGTGGGCGCAGGGCTCGGAGAAGGCGGGCCTGGACGCGCTGGTGGAGCAGTTCGAGAAGGACTACCCCGACCTCACCTTCGTCAACGGCTCCGTCGCCGGCGGCGCGGGCAGCGCCGCGAAGGACATGCTGCAGTCCCGCCTCCAGGCCGGCGACCCGCCGGACACCTTCCAGGCCCACGCCGGTCTCGAGCTCGCCGACTACATCGACGCCGGCCAGCTCGAGGACGTCTCCGACCTGTACGACGAGTACGGGCTCACCGAGGCGTTCCCCAGCGACCTCGTGGAGCTGCTGACCCTGGACGACGAGATCTACTCCGTCCCCTCCAACATCCACCGCTCGAACGTGGTGTGGACCAACGTGGAGCTGCTGGAGGCGGCAGGCATCGACCCCTCCGCCGTCCCGTCCGACGTCGACGCGTTCATCGCCGACGTGCAGAAGGCCGCGGACTCCGGCGTGACCGGCCTGTCGATCGGCACCACCTGGACCCAGGTGAACCTCCTCGAGGCGATCCTCATGGCCGACCTCGGCAGCGAGGCGTACAACGGCCTGTGGACCGGGGAGACCGACTGGAACGGCGCCGAGGTCACCACCGCCGTGGGCCACTTCGAGCAGCTGATCGCGCTGACCAACACGGACCGCGACGGCCTGGACTGGACCGACGCGACCCAGATGCAGATCGACGGGACCGCCGCCTACAGCGTGATGGGCGACTGGGCCGTGGCCTCCTTCCAGCAGGCCGAGTGGGAGGACGGGAAGGACTTCGGCTACTTCCCGCTCACCGGCGGCGAGGCGATCTTCGGCTTCCTCGCCGACTCCTTCACCCTGCCCGTCGGCGCCCCGAACCCCGACGGCGCGAAGGCGTGGCTGGACACGATCAGCTCCCAGGACGGCCAGCTCGCCTTCTCGCTCGCCAAGGGCTCGATCCCCGCCCGCACCGACGTGGACACCGAGGAGTTCCCCGCCTACCAGCAGACGGCCATCACGTCCTACGCGGAGGACGCGATCTCCCCGTCCCTCGCCCACGGCGCCGCGACCCCCGTCGCCTGGCTGAACGAGATCTCGGACGCGACGAGCAAGTTCACCACCGGCGCGAGCGACGTCGCCGGATACCAGGAGGAGCTCGCCACCATCGCCGAGAAGCACGCCTCGGCCTGAGCCGACCGCCGCGACGGGAGCGCGCCTCGCCCGGGCCCGCTCCCGTCGTCGGGCGTCGGCTCGCCGTCGTCACCGAGCCCCGGCGCGTCCGGGAGCAAGGAGCACCTGTGAAGGCCTTCACCGCGCGCTACGGCGCGCCGCTGCTGATGATCCTGCCCTCGCTGATCCTCATCGGCGTGTTCGTCTACGGGCTGCTGGGGGTGAACTTCTGGACGTCCATGACTGACAACCACACCGCGGCGCAGGCCTCGGGCCGTGAGCCGTCGGCCTTCGTGGGGCTGAGGAACTACATCGACCTGCTGCTGACCGAGGACTTCCGCCACTCGCTGGCGAACCTCGTGCTGTTCACCGCCACGTTCCTGATCGGCGCGCTCGCGATGGGCTTCGTCTGGGCGTGGCTGCTGGAGCGGCCGATGAAGGGCGGGCGGCTGTTCCAGACCGTCTACCTCTTCCCGATGGCGGTCAGCTTCGTCGCCTCCGGCGTGGTGTGGCGGTGGCTGCTGAACTCCAACCAGGGCGAGAGCGCCTCCGGGTTGAACCGGCTGTTCCAGATGCTCGGGATCGGGTTCCTGCAGAACCCGTGGTGGAACAACATCACCTTCGGCATCATGGCGATCGCGCTGCCGGCGATCTGGCAGCTCTCCGGCTACGTGATGGCGCTGTTCCTCGCCGGCTTCCGCGGGGTGCCCGACGAGCTGCGCGAGGCCGCCCGCATGGACGGCGCCTCCGAATGGCAGGTGTACCGCCTGGTGATCTTCCCGCAGCTCACCCCGGTGCTGATGAGCGCGGTGGTGATCATCGCGCACATGTCGCTGAAGTCCTTCGACCTGATCATGTCGATCTCCTCCGCCTCCGCGTACCAGACCAAGGTGCCGGCGGTGGACATGTTCGTGTTCAAGTCCGGCTTCGACTACGCGAACTCGGCGGCGGTCGGCGCGTTCCTGCTGATCATCATCGCGTTCCTGATCGTCCCCTATCTCGTCCAGCAGCATCGGAGCCGCACCCGATGAGCACCGCCTCCGCCACCGCCCCGGCCGACGTGCCGGCCCCCTCCCCCGCCGCGGCCCCGCCGCCCCGCGGCGGACTGCCCTGGGCGCGCGCCCTGCGACTGCTGCTGGTCCTCATCGGCGTCGTGGTCGTGCTGATCCCCGTGTACGTCCTGGTGATCACCAGCTTCAAGGGGCAGGGCGATGCGAGCGCCGCCCGCGCCTGGGCCCTCCCGCAGGCCTGGACCTTCGAGAACTGGACCCAGGCCTGGGAGGCGCTGGGCCCCTCCATCGGGCGCAGCGTGCAGATGGTCGTGCCCTCCACGATCATCTCCGCCGTGCTGGGCTGCATGAACGGCTTCGTGCTCTCGCGCTGGCGCTTCCCCGGCGCGGACATCGTGTTCACCCTGATCCTGTTCGGGATGTTCCTGCCCTACCAGGCCGTGATGATCCCGCTGATGCAGATGCTGCTGGACGTCGGCGTGCCCAACGGGATCCCGTCGCTGATCCTGCTGCACGTGGTGTTCGGCATCCCGATCACCACGCTGATCTTCCGCAACTACTTCGAGTCCGTGCCGCACGAGCTGATCGAGTCCGCGACCATGGACGGCGCCGGGATGCTTCGCACCTTCTGGCACATCGCGCTGCCGCTGGCGATCCCTGCCTTCGTGGTGGTGCTGATCTGGCAGTTCACCAACGCCTGGAACGACTTCCTCTTCGCCGTGTTCTTCTCCTCGCCCGCGAACGGACCGGTCACCCTCGCGCTGAACAACCTCGCCAACGGCGCGCTGCTGGCCAACTACGGCGTCTCCATGGCCGGCGCCCTGCTCGCCTCCCTGCCCACGCTCGTGGTGTACATCGTGCTGAGCAAGTATTTCCTGGCCGGGCTGATGCAGGGGTCAGTGAAGGGGTGAGCGGGGGTTCGGGGCCAGGGGCTGGTCGGGGCTGCCGCACCGACGCCCGTCCTCGCCCCGACATCTTTCCACCGCCGTCCGTCCTCGCCCCGACAACTTTCCACCGCCGAGTGCTGCATCTGGACCGCTATGACGGCCCGATAACGACTCAATCGCAGCACTCGGTGGCGGCTGCGGGCGGGCCCGCGCCGGTGTCGAGGAGGGCGTCAGCCGTCTGCTCGTCGATCACCAGGTCGGTGATGTGCCCGCCGACCAGCGCGGCGTGCAGCGCGGTGATCTTGTGGATCCCGGAGACGGCGCAGATCCGTCGAGGGATGGAGCGCAGCGCCTCGAGGTCCGGTCCGCTGGTGCGGGCGTTCAGGCGCACGGGCGCGGTCTCCCCGTCCGCGTCGAAGAAGGTGGCGGCGATGTCGCCGACGGCGCCGTCCTCCTGGAGCAGGCGGAAGTCGGCGTCCTCGAGGAAGTTCCCGTACAGGTGCGGGGCGCTGGGCAGACCGTCGGACACGGTGCCGACGTTGAACACGAAGACGTCGGCGTTCTGGATCAGTTGCGTGCTCTGCAGGATCAGCCGGTCCCGCTCCAGGGCCCTGGCGAGCCCCGGGGTGTCGAAGAACAGCGGCAGCGGCCGCTGCAGGGCGTTAGCACCGAAGGCATGCCCGTAGCGGTCCATCATCGCGTACGCATAGTGCACGCCGACGGCGGTTCCGTTGCCCATCCCGTTGACCTGGACGACGCGGCAGTTCGTGACGGCCTTCGGCCGGAGCCTGCTGCTGATGGCGTTGACCATGGTCCCCCACGCCACGGCGAGCACCGCGTCCGAGGTCACGACATCGCGCAGGAGCCGGGCCGCGGCCTCCGCAGTGCGCGCGTGCTTCTCCTGTGCCGACACCTCCTCGGTGACCGGCACAACGTGAGGGGTCACGCCGTAGGTGCTCGCGAGCCGCGCCGAGAGCTGCGAGGCGCGGGCACCGGGCTGGAACACCTTGATCTCGACGATGCCGTCCTCGCGGGCCCGCGCCAGCAGCCGGGAAACCGTGGCACGGGAGGTCTGCAGCTCACGCGCCACCGCGTCCATGGTCTTCTTCTCGATGTAGTACGCGACCGCCGCACGAACAGCTCTCCCCTCCTGCTCCGACAGGCCGTCCCGGCCCTCCGCGCGGTGCTCGGTGGCCGGCTGCTCCTCTGGGCTGTGCATGCCCGGATCATGCCAGGCACGCTCCGACGTCGCCGAGGTCTCACCCGTCGGTGAACCGACGTTCACCCGCTCATCATGCGCCTGTCACCTGCGAGTCTGCTGCTCCCCCGCCCTCCTGCCGGACAGAACTTCCCTGGCCGGAGCCATACTCGGCCTCGCTGTGGATGCGAATGCGTTCATCCCTGGACGGAAGCCCACGTGACAGAGGGCGAGCGCTCGACAGAGCGCGAACATCCGTTCATCGCCCTTGTGGCCGTCGTGGCCCGCCCGCACGCTCTGGATGAGCACACCTGACTCGAGCACCCCCGGCGCACGGCACACCGTCCGACGCGCCGCGCGGGACTGCTCGAGGGACCGGCGCCGGAACCGAGAAGGGATGGGACATGCGGGAGTACACCCGGAGCATCACCACCGAGCCGAGCACCGACGTGCTGGTCGTCGGCAGCGGCCCTGCCGGCATCGCCGCCGCGATCGCGGCGGCGCGCGGCGGGGCGTCCGTGCGGCTGGTCGAGCGCTTCGGGTTCCTCGGCGGGAACCTCACCGGCGGGCTCGTCGGGCCCTGTATGACCTCGTTCTCCCTGGACGGGAGGACCCAGCTGATCCGCGGGATCTTCGACGAGTTCGTGCGCAGGATGGAGGCGCTCGGAGGCGCGGTCCATCCCTCCCAGACCGTCTCCGGCAGCCCGTACTCGGGGTTCATGACGTTCGGCCACGAGGCGGTGACGCCCTTCGACCCAGAGGTCGCCAAGCGCGTCTCGATGGAGATGGTGCTCGAGGCGGGCGTGGAGCTGATGCTGCACTCCCTGGTGATCGACACCGTGGTGGAGGACGGGGCGGTGACCGGGGTGATCGTCGCGCACAAGGGCGGCCTCTCCTTCCTCCCGGCCGAGGTGACGATCGATGCCAGCGGAGACGGCGACGTCGCCGCGCGGAGCGGGGCGGAGTTCGGCTACGGGCGCGAGGAGGACGGCGAGGTCCAGCCGATGACGCTGTTCTTCCGCATCCGGGACGTGGACGACGAGGCGGTGACGCGCTACCAGGAGGCACACCCCGAGGAGCGCTTCCCCTTCCAGTCCGTCGTGGAGCGCGTGCACCGCGAGGGCACGTACTCGCTGCCGCGCCGAGGGGTGCAGCTGTTCAAGACCCTGGAGCCCGGCGTGTGGCGCGTGAACACCACGCGTGTCACCGGCGTCGACGGCACGGACGTCCACGACCTCACCCGCGCAGAGGTCGAGGCACGCCGTCAGGTGGTGCAGCTGCTGGACTTCTTCCGCCGCGAGCTCCCGGGCATGGAGAACTGCCGACTGCTGGACACCGCCGGGACCATCGGGGTGCGCGAGACCCGCCGGGTCGAGGGCGAGTACACGCTCACCCTGGAGGACCTCGTCGAAGGCCGTCCTTTCGACGACGTGATCGCCGTCGCCGGCTATCCGGTGGACATCCACAGCCCCACCTCGATCAACGGCCCCTTCGACGACGGCGTCCCGTCGACGGCGAACGTCTACGAGATCCCCTACCGCGCCCTCGTCCCCGCCCGGCTGGACGGTCTGCTGATGGCGGGCCGCTGCATCTCGGGCAGCCACGAGGCGCTCGCAGCGATCCGCGTGATGCCGCCCGCCTTCGCGCTCGGCGAGGCCGCCGGCGCCGCCGCGGCCAGCGCCGTCGACGCCCATCTCGCCCCGCGCGAGATCGACGTGAGCGCGCTGCAGGAGGGCCTGCTGGACCAGGGCGCGTATCTCGGCGAGCGCCTCCGCGCGCCGGCCCAGTCGGCACTCGGGCCGTCGGCCGGCGTGCCATCGAGCGCTGCCCCGCAGACCGCTGCATCCCGCTGATCCCGCCCTTCCCGTCACTGACCTGTTCCACCAACTGCCCGAGGAGCACTGATCATGAGGCGCCGTACCTTCTCGCTCGCCGCCGCCGTCTCGGCCGCCGGCCTCGCCGTGTCGTCCTGCAGCGGATCCGGCGGCGCGGAGCGCGGACCGGACGACGAGCTCATCGTCACCTTCTGGCACTCGATGCGCGGCAACAACGCCGAGCAGCTCGAGTCCTTCGTCGAGGAGTTCAACGAGTCCCAGTCCGAGATCCGCATCGACGCGTCCTTCCAGGGCATGTACGACGAGGCGCAGACGAAGCTGATGCAGGTGGTCGGGACGAAGGACGCCCCGGACCTGATGCAGCTGGGATCCGGGGCGAAGCGGGAGATCATCGACTCCGGCATCGCCCGGCCCATGCAGGAGCTCATCGACGCCGCCGGCTTCGACACCTCGGCGATCCAGCCCAGCATCCTCAGCTCCCGGCAGGTTGAGGGCATGCTCCCCGCGATGCCGCAGGCGACGTCGGCCGCCGTGATGTTCTTCAACCGCGACCTGTTCGAGGAGGCGGGCCTCGACGCCGACGCGCCACCGCAGTCCTTCTCCGAGATCCGCGAGGCATCGCAGACGCTCGTCGATGCCGGGCTCGTCTCCCAGGGCATCGCGATGCTCACCGACGGTGGTCCGTTCGTGGACATGATGGCCAATCAGGGCGAACTCATCCTCGACCAGGACAACGGACGCTCGGGCCGGCCCACCACGGCGGTCTTCGACTCCGAGGCCGGGGTGGAGACGATGACCTGGGTGCGGGACATGCACGCCGACGGGCTCCTGGCGAACTTCGGCCGCTCCTTCGACGACCTGCGACCGCCGTGGTACGCGGGGGACGTCGCGATGATCCTCGACACCAGCGCCGCCTCGATCATCCACGACCAGGAGACGAGCTTCGCCGTCGGCGCGGGGTACTTCCCGGTCCCCGACGGGGTCGAGTCGCAGGGCTCGGTGATCGGCGGCGCCGATCTGTGGATCTTCGCCGACTCCGCCGAGGAGACGCAGACTGCGGCGTTCGAGTTCGTCGCCCACCTGCTGGACCCGGAGGTGCAGGCCCGGTGGGCCGCGGGCACCGGCTACTACCCGATCACGACCGCGTCCTACGACGAGCCCGTGCTCACGAAGGCGATGGAGGAGATCGAGTCGATTCGGGTCGCCAACGAGCAGGTCGGCGACAGCGAGACCAGCCCCGCCTCGCTCGGGACCGTCTCCGGGGTCAGCGTGACGACGTACGTGGCCGACGCCTGGGAGCGGATCTACGACGGCGCGGACCCACGGGCCGAGCTGGACGCCGCCGCCGCGGAGGTCACCAGCGCGCTGGAGTCGTACAACGATGCGAACGGCTGAGCAGGCGGGATCGCCGGGCGCAGGGCCGGCGGGCACGGGGCCGGCGAAGGCGGGTCCGGGCTCCGCGTCGAGTGCCGCGACGTCGGCGGCTCCTGCCGACGGCGCGAGTCCAGGGTCCTCGAGCGGGCGCCCGCGAGGCGCACTACCGGTCGAGCGCGCCCGTCGGCGCCGGCGTCGGGCACTGCTCGAGGCGGTGAGCGGGATCGGCTATCTCTCGCCGGCCCTGGTCATCCTCGGGGTGTTCCTCTTCTACCCGCTGCTCAAGACCGGCTATCTCAGCGCCTTCATCACCGACGTCCGCGGGAGAGCGGTGAGGCTCGCCGGGTGGGAGAACTACCTCGACGTCCTCACCTCCTCGACCTTCCTCCCCTCGCTGCGGCTGACGTTCCTGTTCGCGCTCATGACGGTGCCGTCGACGATCGTCATCGCGCTGCTGCTGGCGGTGATGACGAACCGTCGGCTGCGCGGAATCACGCTGTTCCGCACCACCTACGCCTCGACGATGGCGGTCTCCGCTGCGGCGGCCGCGGTGATGTTCCGGGCTCTGTTCCATCCGAGCGCCGGCGCGTTCAACACGATCCTGGGGATGCTGGGTCTGCCCGAGGTCGGCTGGCTCACCGATCCGAGCCTCGCCCTGATCTCGGTGGCGCTGACGACGGTGTGGATGAGCCTCGGGTTCAACTTCCTGGTGCTGCTGGGAGGCCTGCAGTCGATCCCCGACGAGCTCTACGAGGCGGCCATGATCGACGGGGCCGGCAGCTGGCGACGGCTGGTGCACGTGACGGTCCCGCTGCTCTCCCCCGTACTGCTGTTCGTCGGGATCGTGCTGGTGATCGACTCGTTCCAGTCCTTCGGCCAGATCGACATCCTCACCCAGGGCGGCCCCGCCGGGTCGACGAACCTCATCGTCTACGAGATCTACCAGAACGCGTTCACCAGGAACGAGGTCGGGTTCGCGAGCGCGCAGGCGGTGGTCCTGTTCCTGATCGTCCTGGTGCTGACCGCCCTCCAGTTCAAGATCTCGGAGAGGAAGGTGCACTACCAATGAAACCCGTGATGGGCCGACGCTCGAGGGTGCTCACCTATGCGGTGCTCGTGGCGCTCGCGCTGATGACCGCCTTCCCCGTGCTCTACGCCCTCTCCGTGAGCCTGATGTCGCAGGCGGACTTCAACGCCGGGGCGTTCCTCCCCTCCCGCCCCGAGCCCGCGAACTATGCCCGCGCGATGGAGAGCTTCCCGCTGCTGAAGTACCTCGCGAACTCGGTGATCATGTCGCTGCTGGTGACTGTGGCGCTGCTGGTCACCAGCTCGACGGCGGCCTTCGCCTTCACCTTCGTGGCGTTCCGGGGACGCGGCATCTTCTTCGGGCTGATCATCGCGACGATGATGATCCCCTGGGAGGCGACAATCATCGTGAACTTCCAGACCGTGCGGGATCTGGACTGGCTCAACACCTTCGCAGGCCTGTCCGTGCCGTCGTTCGCCACCGCCTTCGGCATCTTCCTGCTGCGCCAGTCCTTCCTGACGCTGCCGCAGGACCTGTACGACGCGGCACGGATCGACGGCTGCCCGCGCCGACGGTTCTTCGTGACGATGGTGATCCCGCTGTCCCGCCCGATGCTCGCCACGCTGGCGGTGTACGGCTTCCTCACCACATGGAACAAGTACCTGTGGCCGCTGCTGGTGACCAGCGACGACCGCGTGCGCACCGTACAGATCGGCCTGAAGATGATGCAGGGCGAGGAGATGACGGCATGGCCGGTGGTGATGGCCGCCGTGGTGATGGCGATCGTCCCGACGCTGGTGGTGCTGCTGTTCGGCGTCCGGAGCCTGCAGCGAGGACTGATGTCAGGAGCACTGAAAGGATGACCATGAGGTACACGCACGACGGCAAGCGACGCAAGGCTCTCTTCGTCGGGGTCGACGGGGTGCGCGACGACGTGCTGCGCGAGCTCGCCCCGCCCTCCGTCCGGGATCTCGCCTCCTGCGGGCGCTGGTGGTCGACGACGATGCCCGACGTCGACGTCGCCCCGACCGTCACCGCCGTCGGCTGGTCGACGCTGCTGACCGGGGTCGGGCCGGCGACCCACCGGGTCTCCGGGAACGAGGACGAGCTGCATCTGCTGCACCGCTATCCGTCGGTGCTCACCCGCGCCTACTGCGCCGACCGGGAGATCCGCACCTACGCCGCCGCCTCGGCGCTCATCTTCGGCACACACTTCGGCCCCGGGCCGATCCTCGGACCCGGCGTGAACGTGCTCGACTTCTACGACCGACGCGAGCACCCCCGGGGCTTCTACGACACCGATCCCCTGGTGCTCGAGGACGCGGCGCGCGAGCTCGGCTCCGGGGAGCACGACCTCTCCTTCGTCTACTTCGGCCAGGGCGACAAGATCGCGCACGAGCACGGCGCGGGCGAGCAGTACCGCAAGACCATCGGGGTGCTCGACAGCTATCTGGGCCGGCTCCTGGAGGCGGTCAGGCAGCGCTCGACCTTCGACCGAGAGGAGTGGCTGGTCGTGCTCAGCACCGATCACGGCCACCTCGACGAAGGCGGCCACGGCGGCGGCTCCTGGCAGGAGCGCCAGTCGTTCCTCATCGCAGGCCTCCTAGGCGGCGGGCCGACGGACCCGTGGCGCGAGGCGGCCGAGCCCGTCGACCTCGCCCCGACGCTCATGGAGCACCTCGCCGTCCCCGTGGACCCCGCCTGGGGCTACGAGGGACGGGCACTGCAGCTGTGAAAGAGGGCAGAGCTTCCCCGGGCGTTTCACGTCGGTTCGACGTACCCTTGGAAGCATGACTCCCGACACTGCAGCTCTGATCCGAGACGGCCTCGCGCTCGACGCCGATCAGCGCGCAGTCGTCGCCAACGCTCTGCTCGAGAGTCTTCACGAGGGTGGCGATGTGAACGACGTCGATGCAGCTTGGCGTGCCGAGGCAACCCGGCGACTGGCCGAGGTGCGTGCCGGTGACGTCGAGCTGGTGGAGGCTGACGAGCACTACGCCCGCCTGCGTGCTTCACTCGCCGAATGACCCTGCCCCAGCGCGAACACCCCGAGGCCGCCGCCGAGTTCGACGCCTCCGTGCGCTGGTACCAAGAGCAGGAACCCGGGATCGGCCTGATGCTCATCGATCGGGCACAGCAAGCGCGCAAAGACCTCGCTCTCTGGCCGGATGCCGCACCACCGTTCACGACCGCGGACGACGGCACCGTGATCCGCAGCAAAGCCGTTCGCGGTTACCCGTATCGGATCGTCTACACCGTCGAGCCGGACTCGATTCTGATCCTCGCCTACGCCCACGAGCGCCGCGAACCCGGCTACTGGCTCCACCGCCTGAATCACTGAGCAGGCACGAATGACCACCGCCGCCTGGTTCCGAGACTCCAGAGCACACGGCTGAAGCCACGCCTCTCAGGTAGCAATGGCCCCGCAGCCCAGGCGGCCTACGCCCTCCCCCTCCCCAGACGTAGACCCCGTGCACCGAGTGCTGCGTTTGGACCGCTATGACGGCCCGAAAGCGGTCCAAACGCAGCACTCGGCGGCAGTTCGGCGTGGATTCGGAGACATGACCAAGAACGCCACTGCTCTGATCCGAGACGGCCTCGCGCTCGACGCCGATCAGCGCGCGATCACTCGTGCGGAGGCGTCGGCAGACTGTCGAGGAACGCCTGCGCCGCCGGCGTGGGGTTGAAGCTGCTCCATGCAAGGTACTCGATGCGGGTGGGGCCCGCCGTGAGCGAGATCGTGCGTAGGTCGTCGCTGTCGCCGGGGATCACCGCTGGTGAGAGCAGGGCGACGACGAGCCCCTGTCGGACCAGGTCGAGCATGAGGTCTGTGCTCATGAACTCGAACGCGACGTCGCGACGGACCCCGGCGGCGTGGAACGCGAGGTCCGAGGGGATGCGGCCGGGCGTTCCCTCGGGGAAGTCCACGAACACCTCATCGCCCAGGTCCTCCAGCCGCACCCTGCGCCGACCGGCGAGCGGGTGAGCGGCGGAGACGACGGCGACGAGTCGTTCCCTGGCCAGCACTCGCGTGTCCACGCCCGTCGGCCGCGTGCTGTCGGGCAGGCCGAGCACGGCGACGTCCATGCTGCCCGCACCGATCGCGGCGATGAACTCGTCGCTGCCGCCGCCCCTGAGCCTGATCCGCACGGCCGGGTGGGCGCGGTGGAACCGCCCGAGCGCGGCGGGGACGTCGATCGTGGTCACTGTCGGGATCACGCCGACGGTCAGGGAGCCGCGGATCTGTCCGTTCGCCGCCGCCGCCTCGGAAGCGGCGCGCTCGGCGGCGTCGAGGCTCGCCCGCGCCTGCACGAGGAACGCCTCACCGGCGGCGGTGAGCTCGACACGGCGGCTGCTGCGGGCGAACAGCGCGACCCCGAGCTCGCGCTCGAGCGCCTTGAGCTGGTGGCTGAGCGAGGACTGCACCACGAAGCACCGCTCCGCCGCGCGGGTGAAGTTCTTCTCCTCGGCGATGGCGATGACGTACCGCATCTGCTGCAACTCCATACACCCATGGTCACAGTTCATTCTTGCCATGACAACAATCTGTTGGACTCATGGATGAGTGCGGCTCGACGATGGATCCATGAACATCACGCCGACCCGGCCTGCGCCTGCGGACGCCCCGGCGATCACCCCGCACCGCGTGGGCTGGACGGCGCTGACCGCGATCGCGCCGACGGTGTGGGGCACCACCTACATCGTCACCACGCATCTGCTGCCCGAGGGCCACCCGCTGTTCGCGGCCATGATGCGGTCCCTCCCCGCCGGGCTGATCGCGCTGCTGATCGCCCGGCGTCTGCCGCGCGGGTCGTGGTGGTGGAAGAGCTTCGTGCTCGGCACCTTGAACATGGGGGCGTTCTTCCCGCTGCTGTTCGTCGCCGCGCAGGAGCTCCCCGGCGGTGTCGCGGCCACGCTGGGTGCGGCGCAGCCGATCGTGATCGCTTTCCTGGCGGTGGCGATCCTGCACGAGACGCTGTCCCTCTGGCGCCTCTGCTGGGGAGTGCTCGGCATGGTCGGCGTCGCGCTCGTCGTCCTCGGCCCGGAGGCGGCCATGTCACCCGTCGGCGTCCTCGCGGGCCTCGCTGGGGCCGCCTCGATGGGAACGGGGGTGGTGCTCACCAAGAAGTGGGGACGCCCCTCGGGGGTCTCCGCGATCGGTCTCGCCGGATGGCAGCTCACCGCCGCCGGGCTCGTGCTCCTGCTCCCCGCCCTCCTCGTCGACGGCGTTCCGCCCGGCATCGACGGCGCTGCTGTGCTCGGCTACGCCTGGCTGGGCCTGATCGGTGCGCTGCTGACGTACACGCTCTGGTTCTCCGGCATCCGTCGCCTGCCCGTGACGGCGACCGCGCTGCTCGGGCTGCTCTCCCCGCTGGTGGCCGCGGTCCTCGGGGCCGCTCTCGCCGGTGAAGCCCTCACCGCGGTGCAGCTCCTCGGCTTCGCCGCCGCCCTGACCGCGATGGTCGCCGGTCAGCTCCCGTCCCCGACACAGAAAGCACAGGATCCCTCATGAGAATCGCCGTCTTCGGCGCCACCGGCATGGCCGGCGCCGCCATCGTCTCCGAGTCCATCGCCCGAGGACACCAGGTCATCGCGGCATCACGACAGCCCTCCACCACCGCCTCTGACGACGACCGCCTCGCAGTGCGGGCCGTCGATGTCGCCGAGCCCGAGGCGGTGGGCCCGGTGCTCGCTGAGGCCGACGCCGCCGTGCTCACCATCCGCCTGGCGCCCGGTGAGGAGCACCGGCTCGCGGCGTTGACGCGCGGCGTCCTGGACGTGGCCGGACGCCACGGCACACGAGCCCTCATCGTCGGCGGCTCCGCGCCGCTGCGCTCACCGAGCCGTCCGGACCGGCTGCTGATCGACGATCCCGAGCATGTCCCCGAGGCGTGGAAGAGGATCGCGCGGGCCAGCCTCGACCAGTACCACGCCTGCCAGGAGCACCCCTACACCGGGTGGGTATACCTCAGCCCGCCGGCGGTGTTCGAGCCGGGCGAGCGCAGCGGCAGCTACCTGCGCGGCACCACCACTCTGCTGACCGATGCGCATGGCGTCTCCCGGATCACCGCACCGGACTTCGCCATCGCCGTGCTGGACGAGCTCGAGAACCCCGGCGACGACCAGCATTTCACCGTCGCACAGCACCCTGCGTCCTGACCGCGTCCGGCGGCGCCTCGTGCACCGAGTGCTGCGTCTGGACCGCTATGACGGCCCGATAGCGGTCCAGATGCAGCGCTCGGTGCAGAGGGGTGGGCGCAGGTGAGCAGCGGGGCGGGGAACACGTGAGCAGCGGGGGCGGGAGCAGGTGAGCCCCCAGCGGCGGGAGCAGCTCAGCCCCGGGCGTGACCAGCCACCCCACGGCCCCCACACCCCCGAGTACACTCGGCCGTGAACGTTCACGACACGACGCCGTGACCGAGTGACGCCGACCTCAGGAGAGCCTCACCGATGAGCACCCCCGCCCCGCAGAGCACCCCGCTGCCGCCCACCGATCCCACCTCCCCTGCCGCTGGGGGCGCCGGGGAGCTGCCGCCCGCCGACCGCTCCGACCGCTGGTGGGAGGACCTCGCCGGAGGTCGGAACCGGCTGCGAGGACGCGCCCACCTGCACTCCGACGCACCCGAGCTGAACCTCGACGGCACCTGGGACTTCCGCTACGGCACCCGCGCCGACGGCACCGACCTCGGCGAGCCGACCTCGATCGAGGTGCCGGGGCTGTGGCAGCTGCAGGGCCATGGCGCCCCGCAGTACACCAACGTCATCTACCCGATCCCGGTCGACGTCCCCCACGTCCCCGACGAGAACCCCACCGGGCACTACTCGCGCTCGGTCACGGTCCCCGCCGAGTGGGCCGCTTCCCTGGCGGGCGGCGCCCGGGTGCTGCTGCGCTTCCAGGGCGTGGACTCGAGCGCGAAGGTGTGGATCGACGGCGCGGAGATCGGCGTGACCTCCGGCTCGCGCCTGACCCAGGAGTTCGACGTCACCGACGCCCTCGCCGCCCCGGGCGAGCACCGCCTGGACGTGCGCGTGGTGCAGTGGTCGGTGAACACCTACGTCGAGGACCAGGACATGTGGTGGGCCTCGGGCATCTTCCGCAGCGTCGACCTGCTGCTGCGTCCCGTCGGCGGCATCCACGACCTGGTCACCACCACCGACTTCGACCCGGCGACGGGCCGCGGCACCTTGACCGCGACGGCCTACGGCGCCGACGGCGAGGTCGTCCCGGCGACGGTGCGCATCGCCGAGCTCGGACTCGAGGCTGCGGCCGACGGCACCGAGATCGCGGCCGGCGAGGTGGGCCCGTGGAGCGCGGAGTCGCCGCGGCTGTACGAGGCGACGGTGGCCACCGAGGCGGAGACGGTCACGCTGAAGCTCGGCTTCCGCCGCGTCGAGGTGGACGGAGAGATCTTCAGGGTCAACGGCGAGCGGATCGTGTTCCGCGGCGTGAACCGTCACGAGGCGGATCCCGTCGTCGGCCGCACCCAGCACCTGGAGAACCAGGACCTGGACGTCGCGCTGATGAAGCAGCACAACCTCAACGCCGTGCGCACCTCCCACTACCCGCCCCACCAGCGCTTCCTCGAGGTGTGCGACGAGATGGGGCTGTACGTGATCTGCGAGGGCGACTTCGAGACGCACGGCTTCCACGTCGACTCCACCTGGGGGGAGGACGGCACCGGCGCGGCCGAGCGACCGGCGGCCGACGACCGCTTCCGCCCGCTGCTGTGCGAGCGGACCGAGCGCTTCGTGCTGCGGGACCGCAACCACTCCTCGATCGTGATGTGGTCGATCGGGAACGAGGCCTCCACCGGCCCGGTCACCGAGGCGATGATCGAGACGGTGCGGGCGACCGACCCGAGCCGTCCGGTGATCTACGAGCAGGACTACCGCGCCGAGCACGTGGACGTGTTCTCGCTGATGTACTCCACCCATGACGAGACCGAGCAGATCGGCCGACGAGAGCTCAGCGAGGAGTACGTCGAGAAGCTCACCGGCATGCTCCACCACCTGGGCGTGGACGCGGAGTCGTACAGCACGTCCGAGGATCCGGCGCCGGCGCTGACCAAGCCGTTCCTGTGGATCGAGTACGCGCATGCGATGGGCAACGGCGCGGGATCGCTGAAGGAGTACATGGATCTGGTGCACCGCTATCCGGCGCTGCACGGCGGCTTCATCTGGGAGTGGATCGACCACGGCCTGGTCACCACCGATGCCGAAGGCAACGAGATCTACGGCTACGGCGGCGACTTCGGCGAGCGCCTGCACGACGGGAACTTCGTCGCCGACGGGCTCGTGCTCCCGGACCGCAGCCCGTCCCCCGCGCTGCTGGATGCGAAGCACCACTACTCCCCCGTCGGCCTCGAGGTGGGGGCGCGCTCGGCGACGCTCTCCAACCGCTATGCCTTCTCGGACCTCTCCGGGCTGCGGGCGGAGGTCTCGACCGATCTGCAGGCCAGCTGGCAGGAGCTGCCGCTGCCGGACCTCGCCCCGGGCGAGAGCGCCGAGGTGGCGCTGCCGGAGGGCGAGCACGCCGCGGTGACGGTGCGGGTGGTGACCCGCGCGGCCGACGGGCCGGTGCCGGCCGGGCACGAGATCGTCGCCGCCTCCTTCGTGGACGCGCAGCGCCTGGCCGCCTCGGTCGCCCCGGCTGCCGAGGCTGCGATCGCGCCGCAGCAGGCGGGCGACGGGTCCTGGCAGGTGGGCCCGGCGCGCCTGGACGACCTGGGCCGGCTCGTGGGGCTCGGCGACCTCGCGGTCGAGCACGCGGGCGCCGACCTGTACCGCGCGCCGGTGGACAACGAGCGGGCCCGCACCCGCTACCCGCTGGAGGCGCGGTGGAAGCGGGTCGGGCTGGACGTCGCGAGGCGGCGCCTGGTGGGGATCGAGGTCGAGGGCCAGCAGCTCGTGGTCCGCTCCCGGATCGGCCTGGACGGCAACGCCCTGTTCGCCGATGTCACCGAGCGGTGGCGGGGCGAGACGGACGGGGTCGAGCTCGAGGTGACCGTGGCCCCCTCGGCGCTGTGGCCCGAGGACCTGCCGCTGCCGCGGATCGGCTGGACCTTCGCGCTCCCGTCGGCCCCGGGCGAGGTGGAGTACGAGGGCTTCGGTCCGCACGAGTCCTATCCGGACACCGGCGGCGGCACCACCTTCGCGCGCCGCACCGCCACGGTCGGCGAGCTGCAGGTCCCGTACGTGTTCCCGCAGGAGAACGGCAACCGCGCCGGCGTGGTGCACGCGGTGCTGAGCGGTGCGCAGGGCGAGGGCGGTGCCGAGGCGTCGGGGCTCGAGCTCACCGCGCCGGAGGGGCTCGGCCTCGCGGTGCGGCCCTGGTCCACCGCGGAGCTCGATGCGCGGGAGCACGACGGGGCGCTGCGCTCCGACGGCCGCACCTGGGTGACGGTCTCGGCGGCGCTGCACGGCGTGGGCTCGGCCGCGTGCGGTCCGGTGCCGCTGCCGCAGTACGTGCTCTCGGCGCGTGAGGAGAGCTTCCGGTTCCGCCTGGCGCCGACGGGCCGCTGAGCCGCTCCGCCGCTGAGCCCCGATCGACCGTTGAGGGCTCCCGGCGGCGCGGACCGTTGCACCAGGTGGCGCTCAGCCAGCATCCGACCCGCTATTTGGGGATGGATGCTGGCTGAGCGCCACTCCCTGCACGCGCCCGGGCCCGCCCTGATCGCAACCACCTCGTCATCTGCGCGGGACTCGGGCGGAGAGCACCGACCGCTAGCCTTGTGGAGGCGTCGACGTGGCGCCGCGAGGCGACGGCCCGCCGTGCGGCGGGCCATGAGGGAGATGCATGACTCAGGGGTACGGCCCGCAGAACGGTCAGGACGGCCAGTGGGGCCAGCAGAGCCAGAACGGCCAGCAGGGGCAGTGGGGCGCGGAGGGCCAGCCGGGCCAGCAGCCCGCGCAGCAGCCGCAATGGGGCCAGCCCTCCCCGGCGCCGGCCGCGCCGCAGTGGGGCCAGCAGCCCGGCTCTCAGCAGCAGCAGTGGGGTCAGCCCTCGCCCGCGCAGGGTGAGCAGCCGCAGTGGGGCCAGCCCTCCCCGGCGGCGGCGCCGCAGCAGCAGGGCTCCTGGAGTCAGGTCCCGCAGGCCTCCCCCGCCGCCTCGTATCCCGGAGCGTCGGGCTACACGGGCCTCCCGGCCGCTCAGGGCGACGCGTCGAAGGCACCCCTCGCCAAGAAGCTCGGGATCGCGCTGATCGCCCTCTCGGTGCTCGCGATCCTCAGCCGCTTCGCGACGCCGATCTTCATGTTCATGATGGCGGCGAACGGTGACCCCTCGCAGATGGACGAGGTCTCCGTGGGGATGGGGCTGAGCAGCATCGGGACGCTCCTGGCCTGGATCGCGAATCTGCTGTTCTCTCTCGGTCTGCTGGTCATCGCGATCATCGCCGCGATCCAGTTCCGGGGACGCGCCCGCACCGGCGCGATCATCGTGGGCGCCACGGTGATCGTCTCGGTGATCCTCTACTGGATCGTCAGCTTCATCGGCGGGTTCCTCGGCGCCGCCATCGCCGGAAACTCCTATGACCTGGGCACGATCTACACCGTCGGCGGCATCGCCGAGATCCTGCGCATCCTCGTGGTCGCCGCGGCGCTCCTGGTCGGCTCGTACATGGTCTACGCCTGGGGTCGCAAGAACGCCTCCTGAGCACCGCCCCTCCGCGGTGCTGAGCTCCGCCGTCCCTCCTCGCCCCGCGCGCCTGATCACCCGCCGAGCAGCACCGCCTGCTGCTCGGTGCTGATCAGGGCGCGGCCGCCGCTGAGCGGGCGCAGCTCGGTGAGCTCCTCCGCCGTGAAGAGCTCCGCGGTGACCGTGCCGTCGTCCGCGTCGACCACGCGCAGGCGCCGCAGCCCCCGCGGATCCAGGGGATGCTCGCGCCGGATCTCGTCGAGCACGACGACCGTGCTCGCGCCGAGGCCGCCCCGCACCTCCGCGTCCGGGGAGTCGAGCGGCAGGGTCCAGAGGTGCGCGCCGGTCGCGGTGTCATAGGCGACCATCTGGCCCGAGGCGTTGGTGACCACCATGCGGGTGCCGTCGATGCCGAGGCGGGCGGTGAACGCCTCCGCCTGGTCCACGCCCTGCCCGCCGGGCGCCTCCCAGGCGGACTGCCGTTCGGAGGCGAGGATCTCGCCCTCGGTGGTGGTGCCCTCCTCGGTGCCCGTGGCGAGCACGCGCCCCGCGTCCAGGCGCACCGTCCAGTCCCCGGCCGGGGAGGGCGCGGACTCCCAGAGCACCTGGCCGTCCTCGTGCGCGGTCGCGCTCAGCTCCCCGTCCTCACCGGCGCAGACGGTGAGGACCTGCGGGCCGCGCTGCTGCAGGGCCTGCGGGTCCGACGGGGCGGGGGTCGCCGCGATCCGGCACTCGGCGTCGGCCGGCGCGAGGACGCGGCCGACGGCGAAGCCCGTCGCAGGATCGATCTGCAGCCAGCCCTGGTCGGGGTCGAAGCGCAGCGGCACCTCGGGGAGCACGCCCGTCGCCGCGACGGCGTCGAGCAGCCCGGTCGCGGCCCCGTCCCCGGCGGGCAGCTCGGTCCCGACCGGGTCGGGGCCGCGGGTCTGCTCCGCATCGGACACCGTCCACAGCGGCTGATCGGGGGCGCCGAGGTCCACGCCGCTGAGACGGCAGGTCCCGGCCTCGCAGGCACGGACCACGAGCACGTCCCCGGCGAGGGCCAGCGGCGTGCCGGGCACCTCGACGGGCGCGGAGCCGCCGCCCCGTTCGCTCACCCGCGTGAGCTCGTCGGTCACCTGCACCAGGCGTGTCCCGTCGGCCGAGAGCGCGAGGACGTCCTCGGGGGCGGCCTCGACCTCCTCGACGCCGGCCTCGGCGGAGACGAGCTGTGCGGTGCCGTCGGCGCGGCGCACGAGCACGGGTCCCTGCCCGTCCGGAGCGGAATGGACGGCCTCTCCCTCGCTCAGCGGGGCGAGCGTCGCAGACGCGGCGCGCTCGAGACGGTCCGGGCGGGTGGCGAGCACGGCCGGGACGGTCAGCGCGGCCGCGACGACGAGCGCGAGGCCCGCGACGAGCAGGATCCGCACCCGGCGGCGCAGCCGACCCCCGAGCAGGGCGAGCAGTAGCGTGCCGAGGCCGGCACCGGCGAGCAGCCCGGCCGCGAGGCGCAGCGCCCCGAGCCGGAAATGACCTCCCAGCAGGGCGCTGATCCCGGCGAGCGCGAGCAGCACCACGGCGAGTCCCAGCGCCGTCGCGGCATCGGGGCCGGGCGCGGGCGCAGGCGCAGGCGCGGGCGCAGGCGACCCCTCGCTCACCGCGCCTCGCCGTAGTAGGCGCCGGTGGTCTCCTCCCGCAGGGCGTCGAAGGAGCCGTCCTGGAGCGAGGCGCGGATGCGGTCCACCAGGCGCACCACGAAGCGCTCGTTGTGGATCGTGCACAGGGTCGAGGAGAGCATCTCCTTGGCCCGGAACAGGTGGTGGACGTAGGCCGCGGTGTAGTGGGTGCAGGTGTAGCAGTCGCAGGTCTCGTCGATCGGCGCGAACTGGCGGCGATAGCGGGAGCCGGTGAGGTTCACCCGCCCGGTGCGGGTGTAGACGGCGCTGTTGCGGGCCACGCGCGAGGGCGAGACGCAGTCGAAGGTGTCCGCGCCCGCGGCGATCGCGACGAAGAGGTCGTCGACCTCGCTGATGCCCAGGAGGTGGCGGGGCCGGGCCTCGGGCAGCTCGTCGGTCACCCAGCCGACGATCGTGCCGAGGTTCTCCTTCTCGAGCGCTCCGCCGATCCCGAAGCCGTCGAAGCGCCAGCCCTCCACCTCCATCGCACCGAGGTCGCGGGCGGCCTGACGGCGCAGATCCTCGTACTGCGCGCCCTGGATCACGCCCCACAGCTGCTGATAGGGGCGGTGGATGCGCTCGGCGGTCAGCCGCGCGTGCTCGGCCAGGCAGCGCAGCGCCCACAGACGGGTGCGCTCGAGGGCCTGCTCCTGGTAACCGCGGGAGTTCATGAGGGTGGTCAGCTCGTCGAAGGCGAACATGATGTCCGCGCCGAGTCCGTGCTGGATCTGCATGGAGATCTCGGGGGTGAAGCGGTGCACGTCGCCGTTGATGAAGGAGCGGAAGGTGACCCCGTCGTCGTCGACATGGGCGAGCCGCTCCTTGCCCTCCCGGACGGCGTCGTCCTCCCCGGTGGCGGTGCGGGCCTTCTCCCCGCCGGAGAACTCGGAGGAGAGCACCTTCTGGAAGCCGGCGCCGAGGCTCATCACCTGGAAGCCGCCCGAGTCGGTGTAGGTGGGGCCGGGCCAGTTCATGAAGGCGCCGAGCCCGCCCGCCTCGTCCACGAGGTCGTGGCCGGGCTGGAGGTAGAGGTGGTAGGCGTTGGCCAGCAGCGCCTGCGAGCCCAGAGCGGCCATCGCCTCCGGCAGCACGCTCTTCACCGTCGCCTTGGTGCCCACCGGCACGAAGGCCGGGGTCTCGATCTCGCCGTGCGGGGTGGTGATCACTCCGGCGCGCGCCTTCTCGCCGTGGCGGGCGGTGATCTCGAAGCCGACGTCAGCCGGGGAGGGCACGGCGGCCGACGGATCGGCGGGCAAGGGAACGGGCTGGTGGGCACGGGAAGCGGTCACCGGCACATCGTCCCATGCGCGGGCGCGCCCGCGCGGGCGGACGGACCGAGGAGGCGACCAGGCGAAGAGACAACGCAGATGCAGGTTGCCCCGGAAGCGTCCGAGGCCGCACGCACGCGCACGGCCTCGGACGAGTCCTGAGAGGGGATCAGAGGGCTATCGGTCCTGGCGGCCTGCGGCGTCCTCTCGCCCTGCGGCCGCGGCCCACCGGTCGACCACCGCGTCGTCGGTGACCGCGTCGGCGGGCACGCCGGGCGCGTACTCGCGCTGCTCGGGCGCAGTGCCGTCGACCCAGCCGGTGGCGATGGGACCGGTGGACGTGGGCACGGTCTCCCCGGAGCCGACGAGGGGGTGGTTGGGAGTGCCGTACTGGATGAGCTTGACCCGCTCGAGCACGTCCTCCATCATCACGCGGTTGGTGCGCAGGAGGTCGGCGATGATCATCAGCACGAACGTCATGAACGAGCAGGTCAGCAGGACCAGCCCGAAGATCAGCGACTGGATGTGGCCGCTGCCCTGGCCCATCAGCGCGAAGATCAGGAAGCGGACGAAGGGGATCAGGCCGATCACGCCGGTGATGCCCGCGAGCCACAGCAGCACGGTGTGGGGCTTGAACATCAGGTAGGCGCGCACGATCGCGGAGCCGGACTTGCCCATGTGCTGGAAGATGTTGTTGAACAGCCGCGACTCGCGGGTCTTGGGGTTGGTGTCGATCGGCACCGAGGCGATCCGCAGCCGCTTGTTGCCCGCCTGGATGATCGTCTCCATGCAGTAGGAGAACTGCGTGATGACGTTCAGCCGCATCAGGGAGGCCTTGGAGTAGGCGCGGAAGCCGGAGGCGGCGTCGGGCAGCTCGGTCTCCGCAGCGAGGTTCACCACCTGCGATCCCACCTGCTGCATGACCTTCTTGAAGGGCGAGAAGTGCGCGATCTTCTTCGTCTGGCGGTCGGCGATGGCGATGTCCGCCTCGCCCGAGACCACCGGGGCGACGAGATCGGCGATGCGCTCCTGCTTGTACTGGTTGTCGCCGTCGGTGTTCACGACGATGTCGGCGCCGTGGGCGAGGGCGTAGTCCACGCCGTCGCGGAAGGACCGGGCGAGGCCCATGTTGCGGGCGTGGCGCACGAAGTGCGTGACCCCGTGCTCCTTCGCCACCTCGACGGTGCGATCGGTGGAGCCGTCGTCGATGATCAGCACCTCGACGGAGTCGACGCCCGGGAGCTCCTTCGGGATGGTGTCGAGCACCAGCGGGAGCGTCTGCTCCTCGTTGAGGCAGGGGATCTGGACGAAGACCTTCATGGGCACCTTGCAATCATCGGCCGGTCGCGCCTCGCGCGTCCGGGGTCGGGCTCATCGCACTGCAGTGCGGATCCGTTCCAGCGTACTGAGGGCGGGCGCGGCGACCGGCCCGGCGAGGCCCGCTTCCCTCGGGCTTCCCCGACTCGTCACCTGCTGGCCATCTCGGCCTGTGCGGCAGGTCGCATCCGCTCGTTCCTCACCTGCGCAGCGGCGAGGGGGACTGCCCGAGCCGGCGCGCTCAGGGCGTGGCGACCGGCTCCAGCTCCCCTGCTGCGGCGAGCTCGTCCTGGAGCGGTCCCGGCATGACCCAGGCGTGGTAGCCGTAGCTGTGCACCCCGCTGAGCATCCGTGCGCCGGCGGCGCTGCCCTCGGGCCAGATGTCGCAGCCGAGGGTGATCTGCGCGTCGGAGGTGCTGCGGTCCGCGGTCACGCCCATCGTGGTGGGATGGATCCAGTAGGCGAGGATGTTCTGCACGACGGCGTTGTTGCTCGTCCCGGGCGTGCAGGAGCGGTCGAACTCGACGGTGAGCGCACCGTCGTGCTCCTCCTGGAGGCGGTTGATCTCCCCGGCGAGGGCGGGGCGGCCTCCCTCGAGGCTCTGGAAGTGGTCGGTGGCGCGGGTGGCGGAGAGCGACCCCGCCGCCGTGGCGACGAAGGCGGCCGCGACGATGATCGCGGTCGCGCGGGAACGGTGCCGGCCGACGGCCACGAGCGCGACGAGCAGCAGCAGCGGCGGGAGGCTCGCGAGCAGCCAGAAGCGGTTCTCGTTCGTGAAGCTCGGCACCAGCCCCCAGGGCCAGGTCTCCGAGGTCGCCTCCGGCAGGGTCCAGAACCACGGCATGACCCCCGGGATGTGCGCCGGGGTGACGTATCCCCAGGTCGGGGCGTCGGGGGCGAGCCAGAACACGGTCACGACGACGAGTCCCGCGATGAGGGCGAGCGCCGGTGCCAGCACCTTCCGGGACGCACCGCGGATCATCGCCGCGGCTCCCAGCGCCACCAGCAGAGCCGTGACGGGGTCGAGATAGCGCCCGTAGAGCCAGGCATCCAGGCGCCGCCAGGAGGCGAGGTACAGCCTGCTCTCGCTCGCCCACTGCCCGATCGAGAGCACGGCCACGCCCAGCAGCATCGCCGCCAACAGGCACGCGGGTCCGATCGAGCGGCCGTGGCGCAGCTCCCGCCACACCAGCACCAGCAGCACCACCAGCCCCACCGCGACCAGGCCCAGGCTGCCGGCCGTCTGCTCCCACGCCTGGCCCACGGTGGCCCGCAGGATGATCGACGGCGGGGACTCGAGCAAGTTCGAGAGCACCTTCTCGCCCTGGCTGAAGCCGCCGCCCAGGTACTGGTTCAGACGCCCGCCGGACCAGAACGCGAGATACCCCAGCGGCAGGGCGACGGCGATCCCCGCGAGCGCGGCCCGCCAGGAGCGGATCGCGAGCAGCAGCAGCCAGATCACGCAGGCGATCAGGAGCACCACCGCGCGCGCATGGGTCGTGGCGAGCACCGCCGCCGCGAGACCGAAGACCAGCGCACGCGGCACGGTGGGCTTCTCCCAGAGCCTCAGCGCGGCGAGCACGGTGCAGGCCAGGGCCAGGAAGAGCAGCTTCTCGCTGGTGACATAGCCGCTCTGGACGGTGCGCGCCGGCAGGGCCATCACGAGGGAGGCGACCACGGTCGCCTGCGGCATCGTCAGGCCCAGGCGGGTGACGGCGCGGGCGAGCGGCCAGATCGTGGCGACGGCCACGACCACACCCAGCCCGATCGCGACCCGGTACGCGACGGCGGGGTTCTCCGTGAACCACCAGATCGGCGCCATCACCACGCTCCACGCCGGGAAGTACCCCGCGCCGCGGGGCGGGGTGACCGGACCGGCGCCGGAGAGGAACTTCGAGTACTGCAGCAGCACCACCTCGTCGAAGGGGAACGAGGGTGTCCTCGCTCCCCGGGCGACGACCGTGTGCAGGACGAGGACGATCAGCACGCTCGCCGCCGCGCTCCACCGCCACAGCGCATCCGGGTCCCGCAGCAGAGCCGGCCGGCGGCCGGCGGGGACGGGCTCGGGCGCGGCGGCCTCGGAGTTCGGCGCAGTCTCGGTCATCGGGTCTCGTCGTCCATCTCGTCGGCGGTCGACCGCAGGCAGCGGTCCTGGTCGGGGCCCGTCGGGCGTAGATCAGGCGCGGCGCACGGCGCGCCCCCGCACCAGCTCGGCGATCAGATCGGCCTGCATCAGCGAGCGGCTCTTCACCTCCGGCAGGTGCTGGTCGAGCTTGCCCTGCACCTCGTCGCGGCGCGCGGAGAGGTCCTCGAAGCGCTCCCAGAGGTGGGACGGGGTGAGCTGGTCGTGGCCGAAGGCCCACTCCTCGAGCTCGAACATCTCCAGCACCTCGCGGTACTTGTGGCTCCACCCGATCACGAGGGTCGGCACCGCCATCGCCAGGGAGGAGACCATCGCGTGGAAGCGGCTGGCGACGAACAGGTCGCAGAGACCGATGAGATGCCGCAGCTGCTGGGAGCTCAGCTCGCGGTCCACGAAGAGCACGTCCTCGCCGGGCACCAGCAGGTCGTGGATCCGGGTGCACAGCGGGAGGTCGTTGTTGTGGGTCTTCTCGGTGCCCGTGCGCACGCTGTGCGGCACCAGCAGCACCTTCTTCCCGTCCCGGCGCAGGCGCTCGATGAACGAGATCATCTGGCCGACGTAGTCGTCGCCGCGCGCCTCGACCTTCTTCTGCAGCACGACGGAGGGGCACACGCCCACCACCTCGCCGTCCTCGAAGAAGCCCAGGTCCACGCCGGCCTCCCGCAGCCCCTGCTCCTCGGTGCCGTCCATCTCGAGGGAGAAGGCGTAGTCGGCGCCCGCGACGAGGTTGGTCAGGCCCAGGCCCTCGGCGAACTCGTGCGTGATGCGGCCGCGGGTGACGAGGGTCTGCGCCTTGGGCAGGAAGACCTTCGAGACGATCCGGTTGATCGGGTTCTTGAAGGGACCCACCGCCTGGGCGCACTTGAACACCGGGGTGTGCAGGTTCAGCGCCGGGAGGATCGAGGCGACGTTGTACAGCAGGAACTTCTCGCGACCGTCGGTGAAGGTGATGCCGCCCTGGTCCAGCAGCACGTCGCTCTCCGTCAGAGCACGGATCGCCGGGTGGCGGCGCAGCAGGGGCCGCAGCGGGGGCAGCAGCCGGTGCGCGAGCGCGAGGGAGTTGATGGTGACGCCGAGGGTCTTCGGGTCCGCGGCGACGACCTCGAGGTTCGGGTACGGGTTCTGCGCCCGGTCCTCCGCGGGGTACATGCTCAGCAGGGTGACGTCGACCTCGCCGAGACGCTCGCCGAGGGTCTGCACGGCGCTCTCGAGCATCGCGGCGGCGCCCTTGTTGCCGGACAGCGCGGAGCCGATGACGGTGATGCGGGGGGTGCTCATGGGCGGATCTCCTGGGGGATGGTGCGGCGGATGACGAGATAGATCGCGGCGACGACGGCATCGCCGATGGTCGCGAGGAGTCGGGCGAGGAGGCTGATCACGATCGCCTCCGGGGCGGGCACGTACTGGCTGAGGACCAGCACGATCACGGCCTCGCGCACGCCGAGGCCGCTGGGCACGAGGATCGCGAGGATCCCGACGGCGCCGGCCAGGGCGTAGGCCGCCGCGAAGGGCAGCCACTGGGCGGGGGTGATGTCGCTGATGGTGTGCGCGATGAGCACGAAGCCGACGCCGTTGACGATGCGGGGCAGCACGAACTCGGCGCTGGAGAGCGCGGCGCGCCGGCTGGAGAGGAAGTACTGCTGCGGGACGGAGCGCTTGAGGAGCCGCCGCATGGGCAGGTCGAGGATGCGTCGGAAGGTGGGCGCGTGCAGCACCACGGCCGCGGGGATCAGCACCAGCAACGGCGCGACCATGAGGGTCGCGTTCTGGCCGAGGATCCCGGGCCCCAGGCTCACCAGCAGGATCACGAGCGCGGGGACGATCGAGGCGATCTGCAGGAAGACGTTCTCGTAGACGAAGCTGATCAGCACCAGGGTGCGGCTGATGCCCTTCTTCCCGGCCCACAGCACCTTGTTCGTCACCGAGCCGACCTGCCCGGGGATGTACTTCAGCACCCAGGACAGGCACTGCACCGCCACGGCCTCGCGGGCGCTGATGTGCGCCTCCGGGTCGAGCCAGCGCACGATCCGCCCCCACGCGGAGCCGGTCACCGCGACGGCGGCGGCGAAGCAGGCGGTGGCGAGGATCCACCAGGGGCTGAAGCGGAGGTGCTCGGCGCGCAGCTCGGCCCAGTTGTCCGCCAGGGAACGCGCGAACAGCCACCCCACGAGCCCGACGACCAGGATCGTCACGATCCAGCGCAGCGCGCGGCGCCGCGCGGGGCGTCGGCGCGCGGTCGGTGCCGGGTCGCCGTCGGCGGGGGCGGGGAGGTCCGTCATCTCAGTCGTTGTAGCGCCGGAACGTGTCCAGGGACTTCTTCGCGGAGTACGGGACCAGGCCCTCGTCGTGCGCGTACCCGAAGGCGATGAGCATGACGACGCGGTCGCTGGTGTCCAGCGAGAGACGGCGCTGCATCTTCGCCTCGAGCGGCTCGAAGTCCGGCCAGTTGATCACCGAGGAGCTCAGTCCGAGGGTCTCGAGCGCGAGGATGAACTGCATGGCCGCGAGGGAGCTGTCGACGTAGATGGCGTGGCGGTCCCGGGGGCTGAAGTAGGACTCGAGCTTGCCGACCACGACCGCGACGGCGGGCACGTTCTCGGAGTAGCCGGCGGTGCCGAA
Source organism: Brachybacterium sp. EE-P12 (assembly GCF_003711805.1). Lineage (GTDB taxonomy): Bacteria > Actinomycetota > Actinomycetes > Actinomycetales > Dermabacteraceae > Brachybacterium. The sequence goes on from NZ_QXCP01000009.1 coordinate 572,224, forward strand.
GGGGATCGCGGCGATCTCGCGGGCCAGGGCCGGGTCGTCGAAGACCCGGAACTCGTAGGGGATCCGGTTGCAGGCCGTCGGCGCCTGCCGGGCGACCAGCAGCGCCTTGTCGATGAGCTCGCGCTCGACGGGCTTCTGCTCGAACCAGCGCACGCTGCGACGCTGCTGGGCGAGCAGCTCGAGCGACTCGTAGGAGATGTCGCTGACCATCTCCTTGGGGTGGGGGATCTTGCCGGTGCTCTCCGCGCCGTGCTCGACGGCCTCGAAGCGGGCCCGTGCCGCCTCCACGGTGCGGTCGGTGCGTGCGCTGACCCGGAAGTACTCGGTGAGCACGTCGTGCGCCCACTCCATCTCGGAGGCGTCCATGCTGCCCGGGGACTGTCGCCACTGGCGGGCGGCGGTCTCGTAGAACTCGATCGTCTCGGTGATGTAGTCCCGCGCGAACACGTCGCGGCGGGGGCGCATGATGAGCCCCTTCTCGAGCCGGTGCACGTTGCGGCGCAGCTCCACGTGCGTGAGGCGGGGCGTGCTCTTGTTGCGGTAGTAGTTCCGGCGTCCGCGGAGCACCGCCGCCTGCTCGCGGTTGAAGGCGAGCGGGTTCACCGTGAAGAACAGGTGGGTGAGGATCCGGTTGGAGCCGAAGGTCTCCAGGAACCCTCTGTTCACCGTCTCGTAGGTGCGGCGGATCCAGGTGATCGCCAGCAGGTCCTTGGCGATCTTCTTCAGCCGGTCGAGCACAGGGCCTCCCGAGGAGCGTTGGTCAGGGGATGCGCCCTGCCCGCCGAGCGCGACGGGGCGCCCCGGGCCGGAGCGTCCGGTGCCTCCACCAGGCGCCGCGCACCGGGCCCGAGTGTACCGACGCCGCACCGGGCTTCCCGGCAGCAGGCGATTGCTCCGTCGCGAGTTCACCCCCTCGTCACCTCCCGGAATCCGCTGCGTCACCTGGGCAGTGCGCCACAGCACTGACCGGCTGCGGAGGACCTGGGCATGGATAGACTGCCGCGAGCTTTCCGCCCCCGTCGCCTCCTGGAGGGAGTGCCGTGTCCCAGATCGTTCCCGGCGCCGTCCCTCCATCGGGCCTGCTCGGCACGAGCGGGCGCCATGCCTCCGGCACGGGCTGGATCGACGACGACCGCACGCGCAGCGCCGTCCTGCACTCCTGGTGGTGGTGGGCGGCCGCGGCCCTCGCGATCGGCGTCTGCGTCTACCTCCACTGGGAGATCAGCCGCTCCGCGATCGCACCGCGCACCCCGTGGGACGAGATCCATCCGCTCGAGACCGCCCGCTATCTCGCGGGAGACCATGAGATCCTGCCGCTCTCCGGCAGCGGCTACTACCCGGGCTGGGCGCTGATGCTCGCGCCCTTGTGGTGGTTCACCGACGACCCGGAGCGGCTCTACCAGCTCGCGGTGCAGCTCGGAAATGCGCTGGCGATCGCGACGATCGCCCCGCTGACCCTGCTCGCCCGCCGCATGGGCCTGCCCACGGCGCCCGCGCTCACGATCGCCGCTCTCGCCCTCTGCCTGCCCGGCAGGACGGTCCTCGCCGACTATGCCCTCAGCGAGCAGGCGATCCTGTTCATGCTGGCATGGACCGTGCTGGCGATGCACTCGCTGTGGCAGCGACCGACGATGCGGCGCTCCGTCGTCTTCGTCCTCTGCGTCGCCGCCTGCTATCTCCTGCACTCGCGCGAGCTGGCGCTGGTGGCCACCGCCGGGCTGTGGCTCGCGCTGTTGGCGGTGCGGCACTGGAGGGTCGCGGCTGCGGGACTGCCGCTGCTGGTGGCGGCGACGCTGGCCGTGAGGATGTTCGCAGAGCGCGTGCTGGACGCCACGCTCCACGGCGGCGGGGGCGGCAAGGAGGATCTGCTCGAGCAGGCTCTCGAGGACGGCTCCGCCGGGCTCTTCCTGCGAGTCCTGCTGAACCAGAGCTGGGCCCAGGTCGTGGGGACGGCGGGGCTGGCCGCGATCGGCGCTGTCGTCGTGATCGCCTGGGCCGCGCAGGAGCTGCGGAGGTGGCGGATCGGTCCTGGCGTGTTCCTGCTGGGCACCTGCCTGTCCGCGCTGCTGCTGAGCGCGGTGTGGTGGACTCGACCGGACTTCCTGTGGGCCGGCGAGGGCTACGTGCGCCTCGACGTGTGGATCTACACCCGCTACGTCGATCACGTGGCGACCTTCCTGGTGCTGGTGGCCCTCGTCGTGCTCGTGCGGGGTGTGCGTCGTGCACCGCTGCTCGCAGCTCTGGGCTTGTTCGTCGCGGTGGCGCTCCCGGTGGTGCTGTGGGTCGCGAAGGATGTCGCCCTCTGGGGCGCCCTCGACGGCCCCGGGAACTCCTCGGCGCTGCTGAGCTGGGTCTCGATGTTCCCCGGCGACCCGTTCCCGCTCCCGCAGCAGCCCACCCTCGGCAACGAGAACCGGTTCTGGGTCTGGGCCTCGCTCTTCGGCACGGCGGCGCTCATCGCCGCTCTGCTCCTGCGCCGCGCCCCGAGAGTCCTGGTCTCCCTGCTCCTCGCCACCGCGCTGACGCTCTCCCTGCAGGCCGATCCGTCGCAGCGGAGAGACGCCCCGGTGGCGATCGACCAGGCGGTGGAGCGGATCGAGGCCGTCACCGGCGAGCAGGCGGAGATCGACATGGACTACTCCTGCAGCGGTCCGGCGCTCACCCGCTATCAGGTCATGAACTGGCTCGGCTTCTGGCTGTCCCCGCGGGACGTCGACCTCGCAGACCCCCCTCAGGGGACGCCCTTCGACTCAGCTCTGGTGGTCTCCTGCGCGGACTGGCCGCAGGCCGAAGAGAACGGCGCCCTCCGCGTGCACGACAGCGAGTACTACGGCTACGCCCTGTGGGTCCTGCCCGGGGACGAGCAGATCGCCCTCGGGGAGGCGGGACTGCTGGAGCGCTGAGAAGTCCCGCCGACCACGGCCGTCCGCCGCGCTCGTCTCCCGTCCCTCCTCGTCCCGTCCAGATCGTCGCAGGAGCTCCTCGATGCCCACTCCCGAGCTGTCCCCAGCACTCCCGGGCGCCCGGCGTCTCCCGGCTCCGGCACCCCGTGTCCCACGCACCGGCAGACACCGCCGCACGACGGTGCCGACGGCCGCCCCCCGACCGACGCCTCGCACCGGACGCGTCGACTCCCTGTGGTGGCTGATCGCCGTCGTCGCAGTCCTCGCCTGCACCTGGCTCTACTGGGACATCGCTCAGACAGCGCTCGCTCCCCGCACGCCCTGGGACGAGGGGCACCCCCTGCAGACAGCTCGGTGGATAGCGGGCGAACGCGACCTCACCCAGGTCTCCGGCTCCGGCTACTACCCGGGCTGGGCCGTCCTGATAGCTCCGGTGTGGTGGTTCACGGACGATGCGTACGCCGCGTACTCAGCGGCCGTATGGATCGGCAACGTGCTCGCGCTCGCGACCATCGCACCGCTGGCAGCGATCGCTCGCCGGTTCCAGGTCTCCTGGCCTCAGGCCATCGCGATCTCCGCGGTCGTGATGATGTTCCCGGGCCGTTCCCTGCTCGCGGACTACGCTCTCAGCGAGCAGCCGCTGATGCTGTTCTACGCGCTCACGGCCCTGGCCGCCCACCGGCTGTGGGAGAAGCCCAGCTGGGGCCGCGCCGCAGCGCTCCTCGCTGCCGCCACCGGCGCCTTCTTCATCCACTCGCGCGCCCTGGCGCTGCTGGGAACCGTCGCGATCTGGTTCCTGTGCTTCTGTCTGCGCAGCTGGAGGATCGGGATGGCCGGCGCCGTAGGGGCCGTGGTGGTCTGGCAGGTCGTGGGCGCTCTCGCCGAAGCGCTCGCAGAGACAGTCCTGCTGAGCGGCTACGGCAAGGAGGACGTGCTGCGCGACGGGCTGGAGAGCGCATCGGTCGACCTTTTCGCCCGGGTGCTCCTGAACCAGGGGTGGGTGCAGGCCCTCGGATACCTGGGGCTCACTGTGGTCGGCATGCTCATCGTCTCCCTCCTCACGGTGGACGAGCTGCGACGTCTGCGGCCGGGGATCCACACCTTCTACTTCGGCCTGACCACGTCGGCCTTCCTCATGAGCACGATCTGGTGGACGCGTGCCTCGCTCCTGCTCCCCCCTGACGGCGGACGCCGGTTCGACGCCTGGGTGTACTCCCGCTATCTGGACAACATCGGCGCGATCCTCTCCGTGATCGCGCTGGCGTATCTCCTCCGCCACGCCTCGGCGCGGCTGGTGGGGCTGAGCGCCTTGCTCTACGTCCCCTGGGCAGCCCTCGTCGTGCTGTGGGTCGCGCCGAGCGTGCCCGTATGGGGTTCCACCAACGGCCCGGCGAATGCCTCCTCGGTGCTCGCCTGGGCAGGGCTGTTCCCGCAGGAGCCCTTCGCTCCCCCTCTCGTCCCGACCCTGGCGAACGAGAACCGCTTCTGGGTCTGGGCGACCCTCGCCGTGCTGGTCGCCCTCGCGGGGCTGGCGCTGACGCTCTCACGCCCGAAGGCGATGGTGGTGCTGGTCGGCATCGCAGCTCTGAGCACGTCCCTCGTCGCGGACCCGGACCAGACCCGGTACCCGCCGCGGAACATGATCGCGGCGGTCGAGACCGTGGAGCGCGCCACCGGGCAGGAGAGGATGGCACTGGACTTCGACCACAGCTGCTCTCCGGAGCACGGCCCAAACCGTGCCGTGGCCCTGAACTCCGTCGCCGTGTGGATGTCGCCCCGGAACCCCCGTGTGGTCGAGCCTCGGAGCGGCGACGAGTTCACCGCGGACCTCGTGATGTCCTGCGAGCACTGGGAGGAGGCCGAGGCCCTCGGGGCGCGGGCCGTGACGGGCAGGCCCAGCTACGGCTACCGGATCTGGGTGCTTCCCGGGGCCGTACAGGACGAGCTCGCGCAGCAGGGTCTCCTCGATCTCGCGGCGTGATGCCGCGGCCTCCCCGCACCGACGCCCTCCACGGCGGGCCCGCGGGTTCACCCCCTCGTCACCTCCTGGAATCCGCCGAGTCACCCGTGCAGTGCGCCACAGCACTGACCGGCCGCGCAGGGCGTGCTGCGGCGAGATCTGCGGTTAGCATCGGCCGCATGCGAATCACCACCGTGGGATGCGGATACCTGGGAGCCGTCTACGCCGCATCGATGGCGTCCATCGGGCACGAGGTGCTGGGCCTGGACGTCGACCAGGCGAAGATCGACGATCTGAACCGGGGCGTCGCCCCGTTCCACGAGCCGGGCTTCGAGAAGGTCCTCACCGAGGCCCTCGACTCCGGCCGTCTGCGCTTCTCGACCGACTACGCCGACGCCGCCGACTACACCGCCCATGTCCTCTGCGTGGGCACGCCGCAGCTGATCGACGCCGCCGGCGCGGACCTGTCCTACGTCCACGCCGCGGTCGACTCCCTGATCCCCCATCTCTCGGACGAGGCCGTCGTCCTGGGACGCTCCACCGTCCCCGTCGGCACCGCCGAGTCCCTGCGCGACCGCCTGCGCGCGGCGGGGAAGGACACCCCGCTGGCCTGGAACCCCGAGTTCCTGCGGGAGGGCTTCGCCGTCGAGGACACCCTGCGCCCGGACCGCATCGTCTACGGCCTGCCCGAGGAGCCCGACGAGGCCGCCCGCACCCGCGAGATCCTCGACGAGATGTACGCACCCATGCTCGCCGCGGACACCCCGCTGGTGGTGGGCAACTACGCCACCGCGGAGCTGGTCAAGGTCTCCGCGAACTCGTTCCTGGCCACGAAGATCTCCTTCATCAACGCGGTCGCCGAGATCTGCGAGGCCACCGGGGCGGACGTCTCCGTCATCGCCGAGGCGATCGGCCTTGACGACCGCATCGGCCCGAAGTTCCTGCGCGCCGGCATCGGCTTCGGCGGCGGCTGCCTGCCCAAGGACATCCGCGCCTTCATGGCACGCGCCGGCGAGCTCGGCGTCACCGAGGCGCTCGGCTTCCTCCGCGAGGTCGACAACGTCAACAACCGCCGCCGCGACCACGTGGTGAACACGGCCCGGCAGGCCCTGGGCGGCACCTTCACCGGCAAGCGCGTGGCCGTGCTCGGCGCCGCGTTCAAGCCGGACTCCGACGACACCCGCCAGTCCCCCGCCCTGTACATCGCCTCGAAGATCTCCGGCCGCGGCGCCGACGTGGTGGTCACGGACCCGGCGGCGAACGCGCGCGTCCACGCCGAGCGGCCGAACCTCGCCGTCGCCGAGGACGCCTACGCGGCCGCCGCCGGGGCCGACATCGTGCTGCTGCTGACGGAGTGGCGCGAGTTCAAGGAGCTCGACCCGGTGCGGCTGCGCGAGGTGGTGGGCACGCCCACGATGATCGACGGCCGCAACGTGCTGGACCCCGCGGCCTGGCGGGCGGCCGGCTGGACCTACCGCTCCATGGGCCGCCCCTGATCCCACGCCCGGGTGCGCGACTCAGAACCGAGACCTGCCCCGGCTGACGAGCTCTCCGACTGGGTCCAGGATCCGGTCGACGATCCCGTCGGCCGCTCCTCGCGCGCCCGGACGCGGCTCGAGGACTGGCTGAGCGAGCCGGCGCCCGTGCGCAGCTCCTCGCTGGACGAGTGGCTGCAGGGTCCGGTCGAGGAGTACGCCGAGCAGGAGGCGGAGGACGCCTGGTCCACTGGCGAGTCCGTCTCCGGGGCCACCGCCGCCGGGGGCTACGGCGCCGGCGGGGCGGGCGGCGAGGACGGCCGCCCCGGGCACGACGGGGACCGCACCGCGCACAGCGCCGGCGGCGGCTCTCGTCGGGCGCGGCCGGCGTTCCGCGCCGAGCTGCACGGGCTGCGCGCGGTCGCGCTGGGCCTGGTCGCCGTCTACCACGTGTGGCTCGGGCGGGTCTCCGGCGGCGTGGACGTGTTCCTGTTCCTCTCCGCCTTCTTCCTCACCGGCACCTTCGTGCGCCGGCTCGAGGGCGGCCGGCCGCTGGGGATCCCCCACTACTGGCTGCACACCTTCAAGCGCCTGCTGCCGCCCGCGGCGGTGACGATCCTGCTGGTGCTGGGCTCCGCCGCGGTGCTGCTGCCGCCGTCCCAGTGGGTCCCGGTGATGCAGCAGGCGGTCGCCTCGGCCGTCTACCTGCAGAACATGCTGCTGGCGCTGATGCAGGTGGACTACCAGAACCAGGACGCCGGCGGCGCGTCCCCGCTGCAGCACTTCTGGTCCCTGAGCGTGCAGGGCCAGGCGTTCGTGGTCTGGCCGCTGCTGTTCCTGCTGGTGCGGCGCCGCGCCCGGGCGGGCAGGTCGGTGCGCCTGCCGCTGATCGCGATCGTCTCGGTGATCGGCGCGGCCTCGCTCGTGTGGTCGATCCTCTCCACCCAGTCGCAGCAGCAGATCGCCTACTTCGACACCGCCGCGCGGATGTGGGAGTTCGCCGCCGGGTCGCTGCTGGCGCTCACTCTGCCGCTGCTGGACCGGATCAGCGGGGCGCAGCGACCGGAGGATCCGCGGCGTCCGCGCTTCGGCGCGGCCCGGGCGCTGCTGGGCTGGACGGGGATCCTCGCCCTCCTCGCCGTCGGGGTGCTCGTGGACGTCTCCGCCCTCTTCCCCGGCTGGATCGCGCTGTGGCCGCTGGCCGCTGCGGGCGCGGTCGTGGTCGCGGGGCACTCCGGCAGGCGCTGGGGCGCGGACGCGCTGCTGTCCACGCGCCCGGCCGCCTTCGTCGGCGACATCTCCTACGCCCTGTACCTCGTGCACTGGCCGATCCTGGTGGTGTGGCTGCACCGCAGCGACCAGGAACGCGCCGGGCTGCTGGACGGCCTGGCCGTGCTCACCGGCTCGGTGCTGTTGGCCTGGGCGCTCACCCGCCTGGTCGATGCGCCGATCCGCCGCTCGGTCTGGCTGGAGGCGAGGCCGTGGCGGGCGCTGACCGCCGTCGCCGTGAGCGTCGCCCTGGTGGCGGGGGCCGCCGGGGCCTGGTACCAGCTGCTCCCGCGCGAGGCCCCCGCGGATCCGGTGCCGACCGCCTCCCCCGCGCTGCCCACCGACGAGGTGCCCTCGGAGCCGCCGACGGAGATCCTGCCGCAGGGCTGGCAGCTGGGCAGCCAGTGGCCGAACCTGCCGGAGGACTGCTCGGGGCCCTGGGAGCCGGCCACGGATTTCCGGCACGTCCCCTGCGATCAGCTCCTTCCCGCCGACGCTGAGCCGGCCGGGCTGGTGGTGGTGCTGGGCAGCTCCCACGCCCGCCAGTACGTCCCGGCGCTGCTGCCCTGGGCCGAGGAGCACGACCTGCAGATCGTGAACCTCCACATGGACGGCTGCGACTTCGCGCCCGGCATGCACCGCGGCGAGTACTGCGACGGCTACGACGAGTACGCGCTGGACTACATCGACGCCGTGCAGCCCGACGTCGTGCTGACCACCTCCACGCGCACCTCCCCCGGCTCCGCGGAGGAGGAGATGCCCGAGGGGATGGCGAACGCGGCCGAGGTGCTCACCGCCCGCGGCATCGACGTGCTCAGCATCCGCGACAACCCCCGCTGGGAGGAGGACGCCTACGAGTGCGCGGAGGCGGTGATCGGCGAGGACGGCACCCCGGAGGAGGCGGACGAGGCCTGCGGCGCCGACGCGAGCGAGAAGTACGCGCCCGAGAATCCCGCCGCCGAGCTCGTCGCCGCCGAGGGCGGCGGCAGCCTCACCTCGCTGGACTTCAGCGAGCAGATCTGCCCCGACGGCCGCTGCGCACCGGTGCTCGGCGACACCTACGTCTATCTGGACGACGACCACCTCACCAAGCGGTTCGTCCAGCAGGTCATCACCCCCGTCATGACCGAGGCGCTCGAGGGGGCCGACGGGCCGCAGAGCATCCGCCGGCTCGGCTGACGCTCCCGGGGCCGGATGATTCAATGGCCGCGTGATGTCGTTCTCCGCCGCTGCCCCCTCGCCCCGCGCCCGCTCCGCCGCCCTCGACCTCGGCGCCTTCGTCACGGCCTCCCCCTCGAGCTTCCACGCCGCCCGCGAGGCCGCCCGGCGCCTCGCCGCGGCCGGCTTCACCGAGCTGTCCGAGACCGAGGCCTGGACCGGGGAGGACGTCGCCGGCGACCGCTACGTGCTGCGCGACGGCTCGCTCATCGCCTGGTCCGCCCCCGATGGCGCCGACACGGCGAGCCCCTTCCGCATCGTCGGCTCCCACACCGACTCCCCCGGCCTGAAGGTCAAGCCCGACCCCCGGCTCGGCGCGGAGGGGCTCAGCCAGGTGGGCGTCGAGATCTACGGCGGGCCGCTGCTGAACTCGTGGCTGGACCGCGAGCTGCGCCTCGCCGGCCGGCTCGCACTGGCCGACGGCACGACCGTGCTCGTGGACACCCCCGGCCTGCTGCGCGTCCCGCAGCTGGCGGTGCACCTGGACCGGGCCGTGAACAAGGACGGCCTCGTCCTGGACCCGCAGCGGCACATGCAGCCGATCATCGGCTTCGCCGGCGCGGACGTGCTGGAGATCCTCGCCCATCACGCCGGAGTGCGCCGCGCCGACATCGTGGGGCTCGACGTGGTGACCGTCGACGCGCAGGCCCCCGCGCTGTTCGGCGCCGACGAGGAGTTCCTCGCCTCGGGCCGGCTGGACAACCTCACCTCGGTGCACGCCGAGGTCGAGGCGCTGCTCGCCGTCGCGGCCGGGGAGCGTCCGGCGACGGCCGACGGGCCCGCCCCGATCTCGCTCCTGGTCGCCAACGACCACGAGGAGGTCGGCTCCGCGACCCGCTCGGGCGCGGCCGGCCCGTTCCTCGAGGACGTGCTGGTGCGGGTCCATGCCGCGCTCGGCGGCGACGAGGCCTCCCGCAGGCGGGTCCTGGCGTCCTCGCTCGTGCTCTCGGCCGACGCGGGCCACGCCGCCCATCCGAACTATCCCGAGCGGCACGACCCCGTCACCCGGCCGCGGCTCGGAGAGGGGCCGATGCTGAAGATCAACGCGCAGCAGCGCTACGCGACCGACGCCGTGGGCATCGCCGCCTTCGTCGCCGCCTGCGAGAAGGCCGGGGTGCCGCACCAGCACTTCGTCTCGCACAACGCCATGCCCTGCGGCTCCACGATCGGACCGCTCACCGCGACCCGTCTGGGGATGACCACGATCGACGTGGGCCTCACGCTGCTGTCCATGCACTCCGCGCGGGAGATGTGCGCGACCGCGGACCCGCTGCTGCTGCAGCAGGCCTGCGCGGCGTTCCTGCGCGGCTGACCGGTGCGGCGCCCCGGCCCGGCACCGGCGGCGCCCCAGGTCGCATGGTCAGGTACTGGCGCAGGGCGTCCCGGTACGCCACATGTGGCATACCGGGACGCCATACGCCAGCAGATGACCATGCCCTGCGCCGCCCCGGGGCCGGGCAGGCCAAGACCAGGCGGACCGGCACCAGACCGGCCGGCTCAGGCCCGCCGCGCGATCTCCTCGACCGCGGTGACCGCGGCGCGGGCCCGGGCCACCGCCTCGTGGTCCTCGCCGTGCTCGCGTCGGGCATCCTTGAGCAGCTCGTCGACCTGGTAGAAGGCGTCCTCGAGGTGTCCGGCCTCGGCCGTGGCCTCGGCGAGCTCGGCGCGCAGTGCGAGCGCCTCGGGCGTCAGCGACTCGCCCTCCTCGAGCAGGTCCAGCAGACGGCGGGTGGCGTCGTGGACGCGCTCGGCCGGGGTGCTCATCGCGGGGTTCTCCTCAGGCGGATCGTGCTGGTCGTCGGGACCTGATCCTACGGGGCGGCCGGCGCCGGCCCGGCAGTAGGCTGGCCGGGAGATGGAGATCAACCCCTACGACTCGCGTCTGCGGATGCTGCAGCAGATCGACACGGTCGCGATGCAGCGCGAGGCGGCTCCCGACGAGGAGACCGCCGGCTGCCCGGGGTGCCCGTACTTCTGGACATGCCCGGTGCCGCACCGCGGCGAGGAGGTCCATGCGCCCCAGGAGCTCACGCTCGAGGACGCCGCAGATGCCCTGCCCGTGCGGCGCGCCTTCGTGCCGCGGGACGAGTCCGACGTCGGCTTCACCGATGTATGGCTCGACGAGGACGGACTGCCTCTGGACGCCGAGGAGGCGGAGGAGCTGCGCCGCACGCAGTCGGCAGCCGAGAAGGACGCAGAGGACGCGGAGCAGTCGGCGGACCCGGTACGACGTCACCGCTGGTGGCAGCGCGGGCGGCGCTGAGAAGGCTCACCGCGGAAGCGGGGCCGTCGCCGTCGCTCTCACGGCGTACCGCGCGGGGCCGTCAGTCCTCGGCGTCGTGCCCGGCCGGGCAGCCTCCGCCGCGCAGGGTGCGCCGGGCGAGCGAGGCCCCCGTCGGCCGGCCCGCCGCGGCGAGCTGCGCCCGGCCGGCGAGGCCCGCGAGCGTCTCGGCCCCCGGCGGGACGGTGCGGTCCACGCGCATCCATCCCGCGGGGACGGGCTCGGGCGCGCTCCCCGACGCTCCTGCGCCGGGCGCCCCGGCGAGCGGTCCGTAGGCAGCCGGTCCGTCGGCATCCGGTGCGGCCGCGCCCGACGCGGCGACTCCAGCCCCGGCGACCCCCGCGGTCTGTGCGGCCGCACCCTCCGGCACCTGCGGGGAGGAGATGTCGATCCCGAAGATCATGTGGAAGGCGGAGACGTACTCGTCGGCGAATCCGGTCTCGGCCAGGTGCCGGGCCCGCTCGGCCGGCTGGTGCATGACCTTCGCGAGGATGCGGCGCACCGAGCGCTCGAGCTGGTCGGCGGTCTCCCCGGAGACGTCGCGGCGCAGGCGGTCGATCTCCCCGTCGGCCGCGTCGAAGACCTCCCGGCGCAGCGCCGCCATCGCCGGGTCGATCCGGCGCACCTCCTGCTGCTGGCGGAACGCCTCGACGTGCTCGGCGACGAGCTCCCGCGCGGTGACCAGCGCGGGGTCCTCGCCGCTCGCCTCGTCGGGGCCGAGGTCCGACAGGCCCAGCACGGTGACGCCCTTGAGATGGCGCACCAGGGGGTGCAGGTCCGAGTGCAGGGCGAGGTCGAGCACGACGGTGCGGCCCGCGCCGAGGAACAGCTCGGGGAACAGGGAGGTGCCGCGCCCGGAGGCGGCCAGCACCAGGTCCGCCTCGCGCAGGGCCCGCTCGAGGTCCTCCGCCTCGACGACCTCGGCGCCGTGGCGCTCGGCGAAGCCTGCGGCCCGGCCGGACGGGGAGAAGACCTTCACCTCGGACACCCCGCGGCGGGAGAGCTCGGCGAGCCCGAGCCGGGCATACGCGCCGGTGCCGACGATCAGCACCCGCCGGCCCTCGAAGCCGCCCAGCTGGATCCCGGCCCGGTCCAGGGCGACGGCGGCGCCAGAGCGGCCGGCCGCGCCGACGGGGGCCTGGGTGGCGACGCTCTTGGCACAGCGGAATCCGTGCTGGAAGAGGTCGTGGAGCATCGAGGTGGTGCGGCCCGCGCGGCGTGCGGCCTCGTAGGCCTGCTTCACCTGGCCGGAGATCTCGGCCTCCCCGAGCACGATCGAGCGCAGGCCGGAGGTGACCTCGAAGAGGTGCTGCGGCACGGGCGCGTCCATCGCGGCGTCGAAGCAGAGGGCGACCACCTCGCGGTCCAGGCCGCTGGTGCGGGCGATCGCCTCGACGACGAGCTCGACCCCCTCGTGGAACCGCTCGGTGTCGAGATAGACCTCGAGCCGGTTGCACGTGCTGAGCACCACCACACCGGAGACCACCGGCGGGGCGCCGACGGCGGCGCGGCGCTCGGCCTGCAGCTGCTCGAGGACGTCCGGCAGGGACTCCGCGCCCCGGGTCAGGGCGTCGAGCATCTCGAGGTCGAGATGCTCATGGGAGGCACGGAGAGCGGCGAGCATGTCCGCCAGTCTAGGCACGCCTCGGGGCAGGGACACCGGTCGCGGGACCTCCGAGGGAGCGCTCTCAGCGCGCGTGTGCACAATGGAGGTGTCATGAACCAGAACCCCATGTCAGAGCCCATTTTTGCCGACGACGTGTCAGATAGATCGCGACACGTGTCAGCTCCCGGGAACGCCGCAGGCCCCGGGCTCGCCACCGCTGCCGCACCCCGCTCCCAGGCCCCCGTCTCGACCCTCCCGGAGGCCTCCGGGGCGCTGCCCGACGGGCACCCCGCGACCCTCCCCGTCGCCCGCGGCGGGGTGGCCGATGCCTCACTGCTGCAGGAGCTGCGGGGCGTGAGGGCTCCCACACCCAGCGTGTGGTTCATGCGACAGGCCGGCCGCTCCCTGCCCGAGTACCGGTCGCTGCGCGAGGGCACCACGATGCTCGACTCGTGCGTGCGCCCCGACATGGCCGCGGAGATCACCCTCCAGCCCGTGCGTCGCCACGGCGTGGACGCCGGGATCTTCTTCTCCGACATCGTCGTGCCCGCGCGCCTGGCGGGCCTCGGCGTCGAGATCCGCCCCGGGGTGGGCCCCGTCTTCGACCATCCCGTGCGCACCGAGGCCGACATCGACGCGCTGCCCGCGCTCGGCGACGGCTACGAGGAGGCCCTCGCGCCGATCCGCGAGGCCGTGCGCCTGACCGTCGCGGAGCTGGGCACCACGCCCCTGATCGGCTTCGCCGGCGCCCCCTTCACCGTCGCGAGCTACATGGTCGAGGGCGGCCCGAGCCGCGACCACCTGCGCACCCGCGCGCTCATGCGCTCCCGCCCGGACCTCTGGGCGCGCCTGGCGACCTGGGTGGCGGAGCTCTCGGGACGCTTCCTGCGCGCCCAGGTGCTCGCGGGCGCCTCCGCCGTGCAGCTGTTCGACTCGTGGGTGGGCGCGCTCGGCGAGGAGCAGTACCTCGAGCACGTCCAGGCGCATTCCGCCGCGGCCCTCGCCCATGTCGCGGATCTCCCGGTCCCGCGCCTCCACTTCGGCGTCGGCGCCGCGCACCTGCTGCTGCCGATGCTCGAGGCGGGGGCGACCGCGATGGGCGTGGACCACCGGCTCCGGCTCGACCGCGCGCTCGAGGTGCTCCCGGCCGGCACGCCGGTCCAGGGCAACATCGACCCGGCGGTGCTGTTCACCTCCGAGGAGGCCCGCTTCGCGGAGGCCCGGTCGGTGCTCGCCGCGGGCGCGAAGGCTCCCGGGCACGTGGTCAACCTCGGCCACGGCGTCCCGCCGGACACGGACCCGCAGGTCCTCACCGATCTCGTCGCCTTCCTCCACTCCCAGGGCGCGCCGACGGCATGAGCCCCCGCACCCTCGTCGTCGGCGGCGGCCTGGCCGGGCTGCTCGCCGCACGTCGTCATCAGCGCGCCGGGCACCGGGTGGTGCTGCTCGAGGCCTCGGGCGGCCTCGGCGGCGCGATCGCGGACCGGACGCTGCCCGGTGCGGGCGCGCTCGCGCTGAACGCGGGCGCCGAGGCGTACTCGACCGCCTCCGGCGCGGTCGACGAGCTCGTGGCCGAGCTGGGTCTCGGCGAGGCCGTCCGCGCGCCGCGCGAGGGGCTCGGCAGCCGGATCGTCTCCGCCGCGGGGGTGCATCGCGCCCCGGCCGGCTCCCTGCTCGGGGTTCCCGGCAGGCCCCTTGCCGCCGACGTCCGGGCCGTGCTCGGCACCGCCGGGTCGCTGCGCGCGGCGCTCGAGCCGCTGCTGCCGGCCCGGTACGGGGTCCGGCCCGGGGCGACCGTCGCCGAGACGGTGCGCCGACGCCTGGGCCGGCGCGTGCTCGAGCGGCTGGTCGCGCCCGTCGTGGGAGGGGTCCACTCGGCCGACCCGGCCTCCCTCGAGCTCGCCGCCGCCTCCCCGCAGCTGGCGAAGGGCCTGGCCGAGCACGGCTCGCTGGTGCGGACGGTGCGTCGCCTGCGCGGCACCGGCCGCGGCGCTCCCGCCGGGGCGAGCGCCGGCACCCGCGTGCACTCCCTCGACCCGACGATGGCCGCGCTGCCCGCGGCCCTCTCCGCGCAGGTGCTCGGCGCGGGCGGGATCGTCCGCACCGGGACGGCGGTGACCGGCCTGTCGCGCGAGGACGGGCTGTGGCAGGTCCGCACCGGCCGCGGCGAGACCCTCGCGGCCGAGCACCTCGTGCTCGCCTGCCCGCCGGACACCGCCCGCACCCTGCTCGCCGGCACCGTGCCGGAGATCTCCGCCGCGATCCCGGAGGCACCGTCGGCCGCCGTGCGCCTGGTCGCGCTGGTGCTGGACGAGGCGGCGCTGGACGCCTTCCCCTCCGGGACCGGCGCGCTCGTCGCCCCCGGCACCCCCGGGATCCGGGCGAAGGCGCTGACCCATGCGAGCGCGAAGTGGGAGCACGTGCAGCAGGCGCTGCGCGAGGCGCTCCCCGCCGCCGCGCACCCGCACCTGGTGCGTCTGTCCTACGGCCGGCCCGGCGAGCAGCTGCCCGGCCGCGAGGAGATCGTCGACCTGGCCCTCGCCGACGCCTCCGCGATCCTCGGCATGCAGCTCGGCCGCGCGCAGCTGCTCGATGCGGCCGTGATCGACTGGGACCGGGCGATGCGCCAGGCCCGCCCCGGCCACCGCGCCGCCCTCGAGACGCTCACCGCGCTGCTCGCGGAGCGCGAGGACCTCGACCTCGTCGGCGCCTGGCGGGCCGGCACCGGCCTGGACGCGATCGTCCGCGCCGACCGCGCCGCCGCTGACCGCTCCACCACCGCACACTCCGCTCCCACGCACTCCGCCCCCACGGAAGGACATCACCGATGAACGACGCCCCCGACACGACCGCCGAGCAGATCGCGCAGACCACCCGCTACACCAGCTACACCGTGTTCCGCCGCCTCTCGGGCCTGACCGAGGACGGCGAGCTGACCACGGAGCAGATCACCGAGGCGCTCGGCGAGGTCACGCCGCTGATCGAGTCCGGGGCCGACGGGGGTGCGGAGGTCCTCGGCTTCTACGACGTCTCCGGCTTCCGCGCCGAGGCCGATCTGATGCTGTGGCTCGCCGCCGAGGAGCCCGCCGCCCTGCAGCGCGGTCTGCGCGAGTTCGAGCGCTCCGTCGTCGGCACCTGGCTGCACCGCGAGTGGGCCGGGGTGGGCGTGCACCGCATGGCCGAGTTCGCCAAGGGGCACTTCCCCTCCTTCATGGACCCGGCCTTCACCCGCAAGCAGTGGATCACCGTGTACCCCTTCGTGCGCAGCTACGACTGGTACCTGCTGCCCGACGAGGAGCGCAACCGGATGCTGCGCGAGCACGGGATGCTGGGCCGCGACTACCCGCAGGTGAACGCCAACACGGTCGCCGCCTTCGCGCTCGGCGACTACGAGTGGCTGCTCTCCTTCGAGGCGGATGATCTGCACGACCTGGTCGACATGATGCGCCACCTGCGCTACTCCGATGCTCGCCTGCACGTGCGCGACGAGCTGCCCTTCCACGCCGGACGCCGCCTCGAGACCCTCGAGGACGTCGCCGCGCTCCTGGCCTGACCCGACCTGCCCGGCGCGATCCGCCTGGCCCGACCCGACCTGCGAGGACCGAACCTGCCATGACCACCGCTCCGTACGACGCCATCCTCTTCGCCTCCTTCGGCGGTCCCGAGGGACAGGACGACGTCATCCCCTTCCTGCGCAACGTGACCGCCGGCCGCGGCGTGCCCGACGAGCGCCTCGAGGAGGTCGCCGGGCACTACCGCGCCCTGGGCGGCCGCTCCCCGATCAACGCCCAGAACCGCGTGCTGATCGCCGCGCTCGAGCAGGAGCTCGCCTCCCGCTCCGTGGACCTGCCGATCTACTTCGGCAACCGCAACTGGGCTCCCTACACCGCCGAGGCGCTGCAGACCCTGCACGCCGACGGGCATCGCCGCGTGCTCGCTCTCGTGACCAGCGCCTACTCCTCCTACTCGGGCTGCCGCCAGTACCGGGAGGACTTCGCGCGGCGGCTGGACGAGACCGGCCTGCTGGGCGAGGTCGCGATCGAGAAGTCCCGCTCGTACTTCAACCACCCCGGCTTCCTCGACCCGGTCGTGGACGGGGTGCGGGAGGCGATCGCGGATCTCGCCCGCGACGGCCACGACAGCCATGACGTGCGCGTGCTGTTCTCCACCCACTCGATCCCGCTGGCGATGAACGACGCCTCGGGGCCGACGGGCGAGGGCGACTGGTACGTGCGCCAGCACCTGGCCGCCTGCCGGTACGTGATGGACCAGCTGCACGACGACCTGCCCCACCTGCCCGAATGGGAGCTGGTGTACCAGTCCCGCTCGGGTGCGCCGCATGTGCCGTGGCTCGAGCCCGACGTCAACGACGTCATCGAGCGGGTCCGCGCGGAGGAGCAGGCCGAGGCCGTGATCGTGGTGCCGATCGGCTTCGTCACCGACCACGTCGAGGTGATCTGGGATCTGGACACCGAGGCGAAGGAGACCGCCGAGGAGCAGGGCCTGGCCTTCCGCCGCGTCGCCACCTCCGGCACCGATCCGCGCTTCGTCGCGGCGCTCGCCGACATCGTGCAGGAGCACCTCGACCCCTCGCGCGAGCGGATCGCGGTGACGGAGCTGGGTGCGGTCGAGGACGTGTGCGGCCACAACTGCTGCCAGGTCGACGTCTCCCGCGCCGTGCCCGCCGAGCAGGACGTGGACACGCTCGAGCAGATCGCCGCGCACCTGCGCGAGCAGCAGGCGGCGCGCGCCGGCTGGACGCGCACCACCGCCCCTGCCGCACCGGCCGAAGCGTCGGAGCCGGCGGGGACGTCCACCCCGGCAGGGGCGTTCTCGTGACCGCTGCTCCGCTGCGGATCGGCACCCGTGCCTCCGAGCTGGCGCTGACGCAGTCCGGCCACGTCGGCGCCGCGCTCGTGGACGGCACGGGGCACGAGACCGAGCTGGTGCACGTGAGCACCCACGGGGACCGCGACCGCACCAGCCCCCTGGCGCAGATCGGCGGGACGGGCGTGTTCGTCACCGCCGTGCGCCAGGCCCTGCTGGACGGCGAGGTCGACGTGGTGGTCCACTCCTGGAAGGACCTGCCCACCGCGCCGCTGGCGGAGATCACGCTGGCCTGCACCCCGGCGCGCGAGGACCCGCGCGATGCGCTGTGCGCCCGCGACGGGATGACCCTCGCGCAGCTGCCGGCCGGAGCGCGGGTGGGCACCGGCTCCCCGCGTCGGGCCGCACAGCTGCTGCGGGCCCGGCGGGACCTCGAGGTGGTGGGGATCCGCGGCAACGTCGAGACGCGGCTGAACCGGGCGCTGGGCCCGGACGCCGACCTCGACGCGGTGGTCCTCGCCGCCTCCGGGCTGCGCCGCGTGGGGAAGGATGCCGTGATCAGCGAGCTGCTGCCGGTCGAGGTCATGCTCCCCGCCCCCGCCCAGGGCGCCCTCGCGGTCGAGGCGACCACCGCGGCGCTCGACGAGGCACCGTGGTTCGCTCCGCGGCTGGACGCGGTCGACGATGCGGCCACCCGCGCCGCGGTCACCGCCGAGCGGTCGCTGCTGCGCGCCCTCGAGGCGGGCTGCTCCGCGCCCGTCGCGGCCTATGCGCAGCTCGAGGAGGCAGCGGAGCTCGCGTCCGGCGGCGCGCGCGTGCTGCACCTGCGGGCGCTCGCGATCCGTCCCGACGGCTCCCACGTGGTCGAGGGCGAGGCCCGCGTCGCGCTGGACCTCGCGGAGGACGCGCTCTCGGGGCCGGACTCGGTCCCGGCCGCGCTCGGCGAGGAGCTCGCCGCGGACCTGCTCTCCCGCGGCGCCGGCGAGATCCTCGCGGAGGCCCGCGCCTGATGTCCGCCGTGCCGGGACGCTCCCCCGCCCCCGAGGGCTCCCCGCCGGGGATCCCTCCTGCCGCGCCGCGCCCCGTGCTGGTCACGCGGCCGGCAGGGCGCGGGGAGCACCTGGTGCACCTGCTCGCACAGGCGGGCCTCCACGCGGAGCACGTCCCGCTGACCCATCTCGTGCCCACCCGGAGCGCGGAGCTGGAGACTGCCCGGGCCGAGCTCGCCGTGGGTGTGTTCACGCATCTGGTGGTCACCTCGCGCACCGCCGCGGAATGCCTCGCCGACGGCGGCGCGACGCCCGTGCCCGAGGGCACCGAGGTCGTCGCCGTCGGCGAGGGCACCGCGGCCGCGCTCGCCCGGGTCGGGATCCGTGCCACGCGCGTGGCCGACGGCTCCGGAGCGGCGCTCGTCGCAGCGATGCCGCCCGCCGCACCGGGCGCTGCCGTCCTGTTCCCCGCCTCCGCGGCCGCCGCCCGCACGGTGCCCGAGGGCCTGCGGGACAAGGGCTACCGGGTGCGGGAGGTCGAGGCCTACCGTCCCGCGCCGCTCGAGGCGCCGCCGGCGGTGTCGGCGGGTCTGCCCTCGGGCCGCTACGCCGCGATCGTGCTGACCAGCCCCATGATCGCCCGGCACGCCGCCGAGCTCGGCGTGCATCCCTCGACCGCGATCGTCACGATCGGCGAGCCGACCTCCGCCGCCGCGCGCACGGCCGGCCTCGCCCCCGCCTGCCAGGCCGCGGAGCCGTCCGACGAGGCGCTCGTCGCCGCAGTCCGCGCCGCGCTCGACGCCCCGTCGGCCACGGCGCCCGACGGGCCGTCGGCCGCCCCCTCACCGTCCCCGTCCGCCCTCCCTCCGAAGGAGTCCCGATGACCCACCCGCCCCTCCCCGACCTGATCGACCGTCCTCGCCGCCTGCGCAGCAGCGCTGCGATGCGCTCGCTGGTGCGCGAGCACTCCCTCCGCCCCGCCGACCTCGTGCTGCCGATGTTCGTGCGCGAGGGCGCGAGCGAGAACCGTCCCGTCGCCTCGATGCCCGGCGTCGAGCAGCACACGATGGACTCCCTGATCCGCACCGCGACCGAGGCGACGGAGCGCGGCGTCGGCGGGGTGATGCTGTTCGGCGTGCCCGAGCGCAAGGACGCCGAAGGCTCCGGCGCCACCGACCCGGACGGGATCCTGAACCTGGCGCTCGCGCGCCTGCGCGCCGAGCTCGGCGACGCGACCGTGATCATGGCGGACCTGTGCCTGGACGAGTTCACCGACCACGGCCACTGCGGCGTGCTCGACGCCGACGGCCGGGTCGACAACGACGCGACGCTCGTGCGCTACCGCGAGATGGCGCTCGCCCAGGCCGAGGCCGGGGCGCACCTGCTGGGCCCCTCGGGGATGATGGACGGCCAGATCGCCGCGATCCGCGACGCGCTCGATGCGGCCGGACACCTCGAGACGGCGCTGTACGCCTACACCGCGAAGTACGCCTCCGCCTTCTACGGCCCCTTCCGCGAGGCGGTGGACTCCTCCCTGCAGGGCGACCGCCGCACCTACCAGCAGGACCCCGCGAACGGCCGCGAGGCGCTGCGGGAGCTCGAGCTCGATATCGCCGAGGGCGCGGACCTCGTCATGGTCAAGCCCGGCCTGCCGTATCTCGACGTGCTGAAGGACGTCGCCGCGGCCTCGCCCGTCCCCGTCGGCGCCTACCAGGTCTCCGGCGAGTACGCGATGATCGAGGCGGCCGCCGCGAACGGCTGGATCGACCGCGACCGCACCGTGCTCGAGTCGCTGCTGGCCTTCCGCCGCGCCGGCGCCTCGACCGTCCTGACCTACTACGCGAGCGAGGTCGCCGGCTGGTTCCAGGACGGCCTGCCCGCGCACCTGCGCGAGTTCGCCTGAGCCGGGCCGGGCCCGCCCCGGCCTCGCCTCGCCCGCTCTCAGCTCACCGTCCCCCGCCCGCGCCGCACGCACAGCACGCATCGCACGCATCGTCCGCATAGATCCCCAGGAGCCCTGCATGACCCCCTCCACCACCGCATCCGACGAGCTCTTCGACCGCGCCCGGGCCGTGATCCCCTCCGGCGTGAACTCCCCCGTGCGCGCCTTCGGCTCCGTCGGCGGCACGCCCCCGTTCCTCACCAGCGCGAAGGGCGCCCTGCTCACCGACGCCGACGGGAACGAGTACGTGGACCTCGTCGGCTCGTGGGGGCCGATGATCCTCGGCCATGCGCACGAGCCGGTGGTCGAGGCGGTGCGGGAGGCGGCCGGTCGCGGCCTCTCCTTCGGCGCCCCGCAGGCCGGGGAGGTCACCCTCGCCGAGGAGGTCGCGCGCCGCATCGGCCCCGTCCAGCAGCTGCGCCTGGTCAACTCCGGCACCGAGGCGACGATGAGCGCGCTGCGCGTGGCCCGCGCCGCGACCGGCCGCGACGTGGTCGTGAAGTTCGCCGGCTGCTACCACGGTCACGTGGATGCGCTGCTGGCCGAGGCGGGCAGCGGCGTCGCGACCTTCGCGATGCCGGGCTCGGCCGGGGTCACCGCCGCGACCGCGAAGGACACCGTCGTGCTGCCCTACGGCGACCGCGCGGCCGTCACAGCGCTGTTCGCCGAGCGCGGCGGCGAGATCGCCGCGATCATCACGGAGGCGGCGCCGGCGAACATGGGCGTCGTCCCGCCGCTCGCCGAGGACGGGGTGGGCTTCAACCGCTTCCTCGCCGAGACCGCGCACGCCGCGGGTGCGCTGCTGATCAGCGACGAGGTCCTCACCGGCTTCCGGGCTAGCGCCGAGGGGCACTACGGGGTCGACGGCCCGCGCGGCACCGGCGAGGACTGGGCCCCGGACCTGATGACCTTCGGGAAGGTGATCGGCGGCGGCCTGCCCGTCGGCGCCTTCGGCGGGCGCGAGGACCTCATGGCCCTGCTCGCCCCCGCCGGCCCCGTCTACCAGGCCGGCACCCTGTCGGGGAACCCGCTCGCGACCGCCGCGGGCCTGGCGACCCTCGCCGGCCTCGACCACGCGGCCTACGAGAAGCTCGGCAGCGCCTCGCGCGCCTTGCAGCAGATGGTCGCCGATGCGCTGAGCACCGCGGGCGTCCCCCACGTGATCCAGACAGCCGGCACGCTCTTCTCGGTGTTCTTCCGGGACGAGCCGGTGACCTCGTACGAGGACGCGAAGACGCAGGACACGGCGGCGTTCACCCGCTTCTTCCACGCGATGCTCGAGGGCGGGGTGTACCTGCCGCCGTCGGCCTTCGAGGCGTGGTTCGTCTCCACCGCCCACACCGACGAGGTCCTCGACCGGATCGCGGCGGCGCTGCCGGGTGCGGCGCGGGCGGCGGCGCAGCCCGCAGCCTGAGGCGGGCCGGCGCCGTGACCTGCGGGCGGCCGGCCGCCGCAGGTCTCAGGATGGGGGCTCGGGCGGTTCTGTCGGTGGTGGCTCGCTCGGTGGTGGGCTCGGCGCCTGGTCGGGGGTCGGTGGTGTCTGGTCTGGGTGGTG
>NZ_QXCP01000008.1 GCF_003711805.1 Brachybacterium sp. EE-P12
CCGTTCGGTTAGGGCAGGCGGTGCATGTTGCCCCGCGCAGTGACTCCCGACCAGCTTGGCGACGAACGTTCTGAGCCACTTTCCGCCCGGAAGTGGCTCAGAACCTGACCCGACTCGACGAGCAGTCGCTACCCTCGCAGGATGCAGCAGCGCAGCGCGGAACGGGACTTCTCCGCATACAACCAGGCCCAGCGCGGTCGCCCCGTCCGGCCGGTGGCCCGCCGCGCCGTGGACATCGTCCTGGCGAGGGAGCACGCTGCACCTCCCGTCGCCGTCGAACTGGGCAGCGGCGCAGGGGTCGAGGCGCGGTTCCTGGCCGAGAGTAGTTTCCACGTGCACGCGATCGACGGCGACCCGAGTGTCGAGCAGCTGCTGGAAGCGCTCGGCGAGTCCCATGGAATCTCCCCTGTCATCGCCGACCTCGGGACCCTCGAGGCACTCCCCGCCGCGGATCTGGTCCTCTCCTGCGCGACGCTGCCCTTCGTGCGCCAGGAGGCGTTCACGCCGCTGTGGGAGACGATGCGCGAGGCGCTGCGCCCTGGCGGGGTGCTCGCCGTCGATCTGTTCGGCGAGCACGACGACTGGGCCGGGACCGAGGGCACGTACCTCGCCCGCGCCGAGGTCGACGCTCTGCTCGAAGGGCTCGAGGTGCTCGAGCTGACCGAGGAGGAGCGGGACGGCCGCTCCTTCGCCGGGCCCAAGCACTGGCACACCTTCCAGGTCATCGCCCGCCGACCGGTCTGAGGGCAGCTGCCCGTCCGCGCTTCCGGCGCTCTCGCCGTGGCCAGGAAATGCGTGATTCTGAGCCACTTCCCGCCCGGAAGTGGCTCAGAACCTGACCCGACTCGACGGAGGGCCTGAGGCAGGCAGGTGCCGGGCCGGTGTGGCAGGCAGGGGGAGGCTGGTACCAGGCAGGGTCAGGCAGGTGCCTGTACCGGTCGCGGGTCAGGTGCTCGACCGCTCAGGCGGCGGTGGCGACGCGGGAGCCGATCAGCTCCTCGGAGAGGTCCCCGGTGATCCCGGCGCGGTGGACCTGTCGGCCCCGTCCGAGCATGTACACGAGGAAGGCCAGCCAGGCCGCGGCGCCGATCGCGATCCGCAGCGCGGGCGGCAGGGAGCTCGGGGTCACGAACGCCTCGAGGAATCCGGCGACCAGCAGCACGGGCACCAGCCCGATCGCGACCGTGACCAGGGCGCGAGCCGCCTGGGACAGCGCCCACAGGCGCGGCATCGGCCCGGGACGCACCCACGCCCAGAAGGTGCGCAGCCCCGCCCCGGCACCCACCACGATCGCGGTGATCTCGAGCAGCCCGTGCGGGAGGATGAACACGAAGAAGGTGTCCAGCCCGCCGTAGGCGCCCATCACCCCGGCCGAGAGCCCGATGTTCAGCCCGTTCTGCAGCAGCATCACCACCGGCCAGAACCCGGTCACGCCGAGCACCACCGACTGCACCGCGATCCACGCGTTGTTCGTCCACACCCGCGCGGCGAAACCGGAGGCCTCGCCCTCGAAGTAGTAGCTGACGAAATCGCGCTGGGCGAGGGCGCGCTGCTGCGCCTCGGGGACCACGAGCTCGCGCGCAGTCGTATCGAGGCCGAAGTACAGCCCGGAGACGACGGAGGAGAGCAGGAAGATCCCCGCCGCGAGCGCCACCGCCCAGCGGGCCTGGAAGAGCGCCGCGGGCAGGTCCTCCCAGAAGAAGGTGCGCGCATGCTTCCACAGCGGGATCCGCGCCCCGGTGATCCGCAGCCGTGCGCGGTGCACCAGCAGCGACAGGCGCGAGATCAGCGCCGGATCGGGCACGGTCGAGCGCACGGTCGAGAGGTGGGTGGAGACCTCCTGGTAGAGCGCGAGCAGCTCGTCGATGCCGTCCGCGTCGAGGGTGCGAGCGCGCGTGAGCTCCCGGAGCCGCTCCCACTGCGGCCGGTGCACGGCGATGAAGGCGTCGGTGTCCACGCAGCAAGGGTAGGCGGTGCCCCGCCGCGACCACGGCCGACGAAAGTCGGAGGCCCTCGGATCGGAAGCCGACGCTCGATGCTGACGGCTCGGCGCGGGCCCTGCGAGGATGAGGGCATGGCAACCACGGGCACCGCTGCGGCCGTCGCCTCCTCGAGCGACCGGGACGCGCTGATCACGGGCGATGCGGTCCTGCTGGACCTGCGCACCGCCTCCTTCGCGACCCGTCTGGTCTCCGCCGTGATCGACGGGATCCTGCAGCTCGCCCTGCTGGTCGGCGGGATCGTGGCGATGGCCTGGCTCGCCGCCCGCGCCGACCTCGACGACGGCTATCTCGCCGCGGGGATCCTGCTCGCCTCGGTCGCCGCGTACGTCGGCTATCCGGTGCTGTGCGAGCTGCTGCTGCGGGGCCGCTCGGTGGGGCGCCTGGTGATGGGCACGCGCGTGGTGCGGGAGGACGGCGGCCCTGTGCACGTGCGCCAGAGCGTGCTGCGCGCCGTGATGGCGATGTTCGAGATCTGGTCGACCTCCGGCGCGGTGGCGCTGACCTGCGCGGTCATCGACCGCCGCTCGCGCCGGATCGGTGACCTGCTCGCCGGGACGATGGTGATCCAGGAGCGGATGCGCACCCTGCCGGCGCAGCGGATGGAGGTGCCGGTCTCGCTGCGCGAGTGGGCGCTCGCGGCCGACGTGGGCCGTCTGCCGCTGCCGCTCATGCAGGACATCCGCGCGTTCCTGCCGCGGGCGGGGGAGATCAACGCCGAGTCCCGTCATCAGCTCTCGCGGGACCTGCTGCATCGCACCCTGCCGCATGTCGCGCCGGCGCCGCCGCCGGGGACGCCGCCGGAGGAGTTCCTCGCCGCGGTGCTCGCCGAGCGCTCCCGACGGGACGAGATGCGGCTGCGCCGGGCGCAGGAGCGTCAGGAGGAACTCTCGGCCGAGGTGCGGGCGGTGCCCTTCTCGGTCTGAGCCCGGACCGGTCAGTCGGCCGACGGCGCCTCGTGGCGGCCGGCGATGAGCACCGGGATCCCGCCCTGGACCTCGTGGACGCGCTCGCAGTCGGTGCATTGCAGCGCCTGGTCGACATCCCGCAGCTGCCCTCCGCAGTCCGGGCAGCGCAGCACCTCACGCACCCAGCCGGGCACGTCCGCGCCGCTCGTCCCGGCCGGCAGCAGCACGGGGCCCTCCTGGGCCTGGGCCGTCGTCACGGCCGCTGGGGCAGGCTCGGGCGCGGACTCCGCCGCCGCAGCGGAGGGCGCGGCCTCGGGCGTCTCGGCTGCCTCGGCCTGCTCGGCCGTCTCCTCGCCGAGCACGAGCGCGCGGACCTGCTCACGCATGCGCTCCATCGTCGCGCTCTCCTGCGCCTCGACGTTCAGCCGCAGCAGGGACTCCGTCTGCGAGGGGCGCAGGGAGAGCCACCAGCGCTCCGCGGCGGGCAGCGAGTCCTCCCAGTGGTGCACGGACAGTCCGTCGAGCTCGTCCATCCGGGCCACCGGCAGGCTCTGCGCGTAGGCGCGCACCCGTGCGGCGGCCGCAGACGCGTCCTGGACGGCGAAGTTCAGCTCGCCGCTGCCGAAGTAGGGCGAGTGCTCGGCCACGAGCTCGGAGGCGGTGCCGGCGGTCTCCGCGAGCGCCGCGAGGACGTGCAGGGCGGCGAGCATGCCGGAGTCGGCGAAGAAGAAGTCGCGGAAGTAGTAGTGGGCGGAGTGCTCGACCCCGGCGACGGCATCCCGCTCGGCCATGATCCGCTTGATGCCGGCATGGCCCACGGGGGTCAGCAGCATCTCGCCGCCGGCCGCCTCGATCACCTCGTGCACATGCCGGGAGGCCACGGCGTTGACGGCGACGCGGGGACGCTCCTCCCCCGCAGCGCGGGCGCGGGCGATCTCGCGCGCGGCGATCAGCGCCCCGATCGCGGAGGGAGGCACGGGGGTGCCGGTCTCGTCCAGCACCACGCATCGGTCGGCGTCCCCGTCGAAGGCGAGGCCGAGGTCGGCGCCCTCGCGGCGCACGGCCTCCTGCAGGTCGCGGAGGTTCTCGGGACGCAGCGGGTCCGCCGGGTGGTGGGGGAAGGCGCCGTCGAGCCCGAAATGGAGCTCGACCAGGTCGATCTGCTCGAGCGGGCCGAGGACGGCAGGGGCGGTCAGTCCCGCCATCGCATCGGCCGCGTCGACGACGACGCGCAGGCGCCTGCCGGCGGGCAGCGGGACGAGGTCGTGCAGGGTGCGGACGTAGTCCGCGAGGGTCTCGAGCTGCTCGGCGCGCCCCTCTCCGCGGGCGGGGATCTCCCCGGCGGCGAGATACTCCTCGGCGCGGCGGCGCACGTCCTCCAGGCCCGAGTCGCGGCCGACGGGGCGGGCGCCCGGCAGGCACAGCTTCATGCCGTTGTCGCGGGCGGGGTTGTGGGAGGCGGTGACCATGAGCCCGGCGGCCCGGTGCAGGCCCGAGGCGCAGTAGAGCTGATCGGTGGAGGACAGGCCGGCGTCGGCGACGACCGCGCCGCGGCGCACCGCCCCCTCGATCACGGCGCGGGAGAGCTCGGGCGAGCTCAGTCGCATGTCGTGGGCGACGATCAGCTCGGGCGCCTCGAGCTGGTCCGCGAAGGCTGCACCGAGGGCGCGAGCGATCTCGGCGGTGAGCTGCTCGCCGGCGACGCCGCGGATGTCGTTCGCCGTGACGATCGCGGAGAGGTCCGGCCGGGGCTCAGTCATCGCTGCTCCTGACCACGTGGAGATGCCGGGCGGAGGGACTGTCCGCGGTGCGCCCTCCCGGGCGGGCGGAGGCGCCGCGCGCCCGGTCGCTGCGGCCGTCACGGGCCGACGGGCCTCCGGGGCGTCCCGCCGCGGTCGCAGCGCCCTCGGCGCCGGGGACGGGCGCGGCGGGACGGCGCACGGCATCGGCCAGGGCGACGAGGTCGTCGCTGACCTCCTCCCCGCCGGGGATGCGCAGCAGCTCCCAGCCGCGCGGCGGGGTCATGCGGGCGGCGTGCTCGCGGCAGAGGTCGTAGGCGTGGGGCTCGCTGAGGCGCGAGAGCGGGCCGAGCACGGCGGTGGAGTCCTGGTACACGAAGGTCAGGGAGCTGACCGCAGGCTCTGAGCAGGCGGTCCGGGAGCATTCACGGGCTGGCACGTCCAGCAGTGTACGCAGGTGACGAGCCTGCCCGGGGGCGGCGCGCCCGACGGCGGGCGGGCGGCGAGCAGGGTCACGGGACGGGGGACGACGCAGCCCGGGAGGCGGCGCTAGAGTGCACGTCATGGACCTCGAACCCGGCCGTCCCCCTGCCCCGCGCGGGCCGTACGGGCCCCGCCGCCGGGACCGTCGCGGCCGCGGCAGGCGCTGGGACCTGATCCCTCCGCACCTGCCCGGCCATCGCACCCGCCGCGAGCGCTTCGACGACCTCGTCGCCGACGCGGGGGGCGCGCTGACCGAGCGCTTCCCGCGCCGGCTCGCGCACCTGCAGGTGCTCGTCGAGGAGGTCCCGCCCGCGGACCCCGCCCCGTGGGAGGACGCCTCGGTGGTGCTGGGCCGGGCGCTGCCGGGCACGCGGGAGCACCCGCCGCGGGTGATCGTCTACCGCCTTCCCGTGCAGACGCGCTGCGTGGGCGGGTCCGAGCTCGAGGTGCTCGTGCGCCAGGTGCTCTCCGAGCAGATCGGCTCGCTGCTGTCGATCGCCCCGGAGGACGTGGACCCGGAGGCCTGGGACCTCTGAGCTCCCGCCGCTCGGCTCAGACCCTGATCGCTCGGCTCAGGCGCCGTCCTCGAGGGTGACGGTCACGGTCTCGCCGCCGCCCGCATCCGGCAGGACGGGCAGCGAGGTGAGCAGCACGCCGCCGTCCCCGTCGCTCTGGCGCTGCGTCCAGCTCGCGTGCACGCTGCCGGGCTGCGCGGGGACGATCGACAGCGCCGCGGCGCCCTCGTCCCCGATCTGCAGGTCCGTGTGGTCGAGGGACCGGGTGGTCCCTGCGGCGAGGTCGACCGCGATCGGCTCGCCGGCCGAGCCGTCGGCCGCGAGCGGGACGACCGTGGCGCGGGTGTCCTGGGCCGAGGTGAGGGCGAGGGTGCCGTTGGCGCCCTGGGCCGGCAGGGCCGTGACGGCGTGGGTGCCGAGGGCGGGCGCCGGGGCGACGAGGGTGAAGTCCACCGGCGCGCCGACGGTGTCGCCGGGCAGGTCCTCGCCCGTGCGGACGCTGCGGGTGACCGCGCTGAGCTCCGTCTCGGAGGTGACCTGCACCGAGTAGCTGCCGTCGGGGAGATCGTCGAGCGCGGTGGGGACCACGGCGCCGGCCGGGATCTCGAGCCCTTCGAGCGCGGCCGCGTCGACCGGCCCGTCGGGGCCGAGCACCTGGACGTCCGCGGTGGTGTCCGTGCTGGTGGGGTTCGCGAGGACGAGGGTGGGAGCGGTGCCCGCGACGTCGACGCCGGGCATCACCTGCTCGGTCGCCGCGGCGGGCAGCGGGTCGAGGATCTCGGCGCCGCCGGGGGTGAGCCCGTCCCGCTCGGTGGTCTGGACGTGCATCGCCAGCGGCGCGCCGAGCACGGCGACCTGCACGCCGACCGCGTCCTCGCCCTGTACCACGGACTCCAGCAGCACCCGCTCCTCGGCGCCGGGGGCGACGACCACCTGGCTGCGGCCCGCCATCGCGGCGGGGCCGTCGGCGGTCGAGACCTGCACCGACGCGGTCGCGGGGCGGTCGGAGGGGTTGGACAGGACGAGCACCGAGCTGTCCCCCGAGCCGGTGGAGACGCCGAGGAAGGAGGCCTCCGTGGTCGGCTCGGCGCAGCGGGTCGAGGCCAGGGAGCGGAAGTCGCCGCTGCGCGTGATGGTGGACTGGACGACGTCGGCGACGGGGCGGCCGCCCTCGGAGGTCTCGGCGGTCACCGTCGGGGCGGTCCGCACGTCCCGGAGGCTCTGCACGCTCACTCCGAGGTCCTGCGCGGCGGGGTCGCCCTCGAGCGTCTCGCCCTCGGCGTCCTCGGCGGTGATCGAGGGGGCGCGCACCGCGCCCTGATCGTCCTGCCGGGTGCTCGAGCCGCTGACGGTGCCGAAGAGCACAGAGGAGGAGGGCTCGACCGCGACCGTGCTCAGCGAGACCGCGGGGGTGGGCGGGGTGACGGACAGCTCGGCGTCGCCCCCGGCGTCGAGCGCGGCCTCGGGCAGCTGCAGCGGACCGTGGCAGGAACGGATGCTCGCCCCTGGGCTCGCGCTCGCCTCCGCGGGCGGGGCGGGGACCGGCTCGGGCGCGGTGCGGGTCGCGAGGGCGCCGCCGACCAGGAGCAGCGGCAGCAGCGAGGCCGCGGCGAGCAGCGGACGGGAACGTCGACGCCGGGACCCGGGGCCGACGGCGCCGGGTGTCGAACCTGCGGTGCCCGCGGAGCCGGGGGCGGGGTCGGGGGCCTGCTCAGCCATACATCTCCTCCGCGGTGCGGGTGCGGACGCGCCAGGGGATCGCGATCAGCGCGGTGACGCCGGTCGCGCCGTACAGCAGCAGCTGCCACAGCAGCCGGGCGGGCTGGTCGCGGTGGATCTCGAGCTCGCCCTCCGCGCCGGCGGGGACCCTGAAGCCCTGGGCCCAGCCGTCGACCTCGGTCGCGGCGAGCTCGGTCCCGTCGAGGGTCGCGCGCCACTGGCTGTCATGCCGTTCGGACAGGACGACGGTGCGCTCGGAGGGCTCCGCCTCGAGCGTGCCGTGGGCGTCGATGAGCGCGCTCTCGAGCACGACGGGGCTCTCGCCCCCGAGCACGACGGCGCGCGGCGCCGCGTCGATCACGCGCCACATGCCGCCGGTGGTGCCCTCGGTGACCTTCTCGAGCAGCGGGGAGCTGTCCAGCGTGCCCCGCAGGCCGGAGGACGACTCGCGGTCCCCCGGCACCACCACATAGGAGATCGCGGCGTCGGCGGTGCCCGGCGCGGCGGCGCCGGAGCTGCCGGAGAGCATCGCGGCGACGTCCTCGCGCAGCGCCGTCGAGGCGGGGTCGGCGTCGGCCGCGGAGCCCGCGAGCACGGCCTCGACGTCGCGGGCGCCCGACAGCGCGGAGTGCTGGAGCACGGAGTCCCCGCCGCTGACCACGAGGCGGGCGCGGACGGCGCCGTCCTCGGCCTGGTCGAGCACCAGCACGCGCTGACGGGCGTCGGAGCGGCCCTGGTCCGCGGCGGCGGCCGGGACCTCGCCGCCGGCGGTGCGCTGGACATGCAGGGCACCGGGCAGCAGCAGGATCCCGCCGGCGACGGTGACCAGGCACGCCGCCGCCGCGAGCGCCGCGGCCACGGAGGTGAGCAGGCGCCGGGCCCGGCTCTCGCTCCCCCGCCGTCTGGCGAAGGCGTCGAAGGTGGCGGCGGCGCCGAGGGCGAGGCACAGCAGCGCGGCGCTGAGCAGGGCGTGCAGCGGCGGGGTGAGCAGCTGCCCGTCCCCGACGGAGGTGGCGGTGCCCTGGGCGACCAGCACCGCGAGCGCGGCGGCGGCCGCGCCGAGCAGGCCGAGCCGGCCCACGCGGCCCGCCGCGCCCGCCAGCAGCGGGGCGAGGAGCGCGCCGGCCAGCACGGGCGCGACCGGCAGCAGCACGAGCAGCTGCGCGAAGGCGGGGTCGACCCAGCCCGGCAGCGCCGCGGCGACGTCCGGTCCGACCGGCCACAGCCCGAGCAGCTCGAGGGCACCGGGCGTCCCCGGCGAGGCGGGGGTGCCGGCGACGGCGAGCAGCATGCGGGGATGGCCGAGATAGGTCGGCAGGAAGGGGGCGTGGAGGGCGAGGGAGGGCACCAGCACCCACAGCAGGCGGCGACGCCTGCCCGGCACGACGAGGGCGATCAGGCCGAGCACGAGCGAGGCGAGCAGGACGAGCACCGGCTGCACGGCCCCGATCAGGAGCAGCAGCAGGCCGCCCGCGGCCGCAGCGGGGACGCTGGCCTGGGAGACCTTGTGGGGCAGGCCGATCGCCCGGCCGACGGCGAGAGCCAGCAGCGGCAGCAGCACGTGCACGACCAGCAGCGGCCAGGCGCCGGTCGCGAGCGCGGACAGCAGCGAGGGAGCCAGCGCCCACACGCAGGTCAGCACGAGGCGGGCGCCCACGGCGCGGGTGATCGCCCCGGAGGCCCACCAGGCGGTGATCGCCGCGGCCGGCACGGCCAGCAGCACGATCGCCTCGACCAGCTGCGAGCCGCCGACGGGCAGATGGCCGAGCAGCCGCACCAGCGCGTCGCCCGGGCCGCGCTCCCCGAGCCCGCCGGGGATCCAGCTGGACCAGGCGGCGGCCCAGCGGTCGGCGGCGCTGCCGGGGACGGGGCGCAGCCCCGGTCCGGTGAGCTCGCCGCGGCCCAGCAGGCCCCGCAGGGTGACCAGGCTCAGCACGGCCGCGCCGAGCACCACCACCGCGGTCCACACGATGTGGCGCCCGTAGTCGGCGTCGTCCAGGCCGTGCCGGGTCCCGGCGATGCCCCAGGTGGTGCGGCGGATGCGGCGGCGTCGGTCGTCGTCGGCGAAGAGGCGGGTGCCGACGTCGTCGAACCACCGGCGCAGGCTCGCGCCGCGGGGGAGGTAGAGCGGGGCGAGGCGGCGGCGGGGGACGCGGGCGCGGCGCCGGTCGCGCGCACCGCGGGCCAGGACGCCGCGCAGGCGGGGCAGGGCGGCGAGCACGGCCCGCAGCTCCATCATCGCCGTGCGCGGCTGGGAGGCGATCAGGGCCGCGGCCATCCGCACGAGAGTCTCCAGCGGCAGCAGCACGAGGCTGATCAGGGCGTGCAGGAGGGAGCGGTGCTTGAGCACCGTGAGGAGCCGGCCGGTGCGCTGCTCGCGCAGGCGCTCGAGGCGCGGCCGCGTGGGGTGGGGATGGAGGACGCGGGCCGCGGACTGCACGGCGACCCGCTCCCCCGAGCGCCACACGCGGTGGCACAGGTCGATCTCGGCCCACGGGGCGGTCAGATCGGGGTCCAGGCCCCCGAGCTCGCGCAGCGTCTGCTCGCGGATCAGCATGCCGGGCAGCGGGACGGCGAGCACGTCCTGGCGCCAGTCCGCCTGGCCCTGGTCGATCTCCCCCGGGTCCACGCCGGTGATGATGCGGCCGCCGTGGGTGAGGGACAGGCCAACGTCCACGAGCGCGTCGCCGGACTCGGCGGTCAGGGGGAGGTCGGGGTCCGGGGCGACGTGGCGGACGCGCTTCGCACCGACGGCCGCCGTGCTCGGGGACTGCTCCACGCTCGCCAGCTCGCGCTCGAGGGTGTCGAGGGCGGGGATCTCGGGGTCCTCGAGGAACCACAGCCAGCTCTCGCCCTCGGCGCCCTCGGCGAGACCGGCGCGGCGACCGCTGGGGTAGCTCTCCGCGCGCAGCCGCTCGGGAACGCGGGCGAGGTCGGCGGCGCGCTGGCTGCGTCGGCGCTCGACGGCTCCGGCGTCGACCGTGCGGGCGCGTCGGCCGCCGCGCCGGGAGCCGTCCTCGCGGGGTCGCCCAGGCTCCGCCGCGCCGACGGGGGCCTCGGTGCGCTCGTGCTGCGCGAGGAGCTGGTGGAGGACCTCCTGCACGGCGCCGGCGCGCGAGATGCCGGCGGGGACGTCGAGGAGACGGTCGACCTCGCCCACGGAGTGCAGGACCGCGAGGGCGTCGTGGACCTCGGGATCGGCGTCGGAGGGGAGGACCGCGATCACGCGGTCGGGTCGACGGGTCTGCGTCGACAGTGCTGTCAGGAGCGCAGCACGGGTGGCCGCGGTCGTCGCCCCGCTCAGCAGGACGACCGCGGTGACATGGCGCTCGTTCACCGGGTCAGGATGTCAGACCACCCGGCGCTTGAGCTTGCGACGCTCGCGCTCGGAGAGACCGCCCCAGATGCCGAACCGCTCGTCGTTCTCGAGGGCGTACTCGAGGCACTCGGCGCGCACCTCGCAGGAGACGCACACCTTCTTCGCCTCACGGGTGGAGCCGCCCTTCTCGGGGAAGAACGCCTCCGGGTCGGTCTGCGCGCACAGGGCGCGCTCCTGCCAGCTCAGCTCTGCGTCGTCGGAGTCCTGCCCGGCGAGGTCGAGCAGGGACAGCTCTGCACGTGCGTCGTCGTCGACACGATCCTCGTCCATGGCCACCACTCCTTCCACTGCTGTGTTGACCTGTTGCGACCAGCGAAGGCCTCTTGCGGCCCCTAAAGTACACCGGTGTAGTTATGGTGCGTCAAGCGGCGTCGGCGCGTCGCCTTGCACATCACGGCGCGACGACCCGGCATGTCGCGCCCCGTCCCGGCTCCCCGACCGCCGCCGGAGCCCCTCCCCCGGAGGTCCCGTGCCCGCCATCCCGCCCCCGTCCGACGCACCCGCCCCCGACGGGCCGCGCCGCTCCCCCGCACCTCCACCCGCACCCTCGCCCTCACCCTCACCCTCACCCGTGACCGTGCTCCCGCTGACCGGCCTCGGCGAGGTGCGCGAGGGCGCGGATCTCGCCGAGCTCCTGGCCGGCGCCCTCGGCCCGCTCGCCCCGCGCGAGGGGGACGTGCTGTGCGTCTCGACGAAGATCGTCTCCAAGGCGCTCGGGCTGCGCGTCGCGCCCGAGGAGCGGGCTGCGGCGATCGCGCGGGCGACCGTGCGCACCGTCGCCCGTCGCCTGCACACCCGCGTGGTGACCTCGGTGGTGCAGATCGCCTCCGGTCCGGTGATGGCGGCCGCCGGGGTGGACTCCTCGAACGCGCCCGACGGCCCGCTGCTGCTTCCCGAGGATCCCGACGCCTGCGCGCGCGAGCTGCGCGAGGGTCTCGTGCGCCGCCTGGGCGTCGAGCTCGGCGTGGTGCTGACCGACACCTCCTCGCGGATCTGGCGCGTGGGCGTCTCCGACATCGCCCTCGGCGCGGCCGGGGTGGCCGCGCTCGAGGACCTGCGCGGCGGGTTCGACGCCGACGGGCGGGCGCTGACCGTCACCGTCCGGAACCTCGCCGACGAGCTCGCCGCCGCCGCGGACCTCGTCAAGGGCAAGGCCGGCGGGATCCCGGCGGCGCTGGTGCGCGGCGTGCCCGGGGCGTGCGCAGGCGACGTCCCGGCCAGGGAGCTGTCCCGCACGGGCGCCGACGACTGGTTCCGTCGGCCGAGCCTGGAATCGGTGTGGGTCGCCCTCGGCCTCGCCCCCGCGCAGGAGCCGATCGCCCGGATGTCCCCCGAGCCCGCCCCGGAGCGGATCGCGCGGGCGCTCGAGGTCGCCGCGCTCCCCCGCCCCGGGCGCGGCCCGTACCGGGCGAGCGCCGCCGAGGTGACCCGCCCCTCGGGCGGGAGGCATATCGTGGTGGAGTGCGCGGACGGCTCCGCCGCCTCCCTCGCCGACGCGGCGGTGCTCGCCGAACGGATCCGCACCGCGCTCGGCGCCGAGTCGCTCGGCGAGGCGCTGCCGGAGATCCCCGTGCTGATCTGCCCCGACCCCGAGGAGGCACCCCGGTGACCACCGCTGCGACGTCCCCGACCGCTGTGCTGCTGGAGCCGCTCGAGGCGCTCGGCCCCCTGCCCGCGCTCGCCTGGCACGGCGAGGCCGCCCGCATCGAGCTGTCCGGCCATGTGCTCGCCAACTGGGTGATCAAGGCGATCGGGCATCTGCACGACGAGGTCGCCCTCGAGCAGGGCGACGTGGTCGTCCTGGACCTCCCGCCGCACTGGAAGCGGCTCGTGCTCGCCCTCGCCGTCTGGTCCCTCGACGGCGAGGTCGTCACCCTGCCCAGGCGCCACGCCGGCGGCGGCCAGGACGCGGCGGAGGAGTCGGTCGAGCCCGCCGAGTCCGTCCCCGAGGGCGTCGAGGATCCCCGCGCGGTGATCACCGACCGGCCCGGCTCTGCCCTCGCCGACTCGGCCGACGAGGTGCTCGCCGTGCAGGCCCTCTCGCTCGCGCCCCGCTTCGACGGGGAGCTGCCGCCGCTGGTGCGGGACTGGGTCGTGGAGGTGCGAGGCAGCTCCGACCGCCTCTCCGTGCCGCTTCCCGCCTGGGGCGGTCCGGCGCCGGCGGCGAGCTCGGAGAGCGCCCCGCGCCTGCTGGTCGAGGACGACGGGCTCGACGTCGTCCCGCGGCTGCTCGGCGCCTGGGGCGCCGGCGGCGGCATCGTCGGACCCGCCTCGGCGGTGACGGATCACCGGGCCGCCGAGGAGGGCGTCACCGCCCACGCCTGAGCCCGGCGCGTCCGCTCCGGGCGGGTCAGCTCGCGCGGAGGGCGGCGACGGCCTCGGCGGGGTCGCCGTCGAAGACGGTGCGGCCCTTGCGCAGCACGACGATGCGGGTGCAGAGCCGCTCGAGCATCTCCAGCTCGTGGGAGACCACGATCATGGTGCGGCCGGCGGCCTGCAGCTCGCGGATCCGCTCGAGGCACTTCTTCTGGAAGGGCTCGTCGCCCACGGAGAGGATCTCGTCGACCAGGAAGATGTCGGGGTCGGTGTGCACCGCGACGGAGAAGGCCAGCCGCAGGAACATGCCCGAGCTGTAGTACTTCACCTCCGTGTCGATGAACTCCTCGATCTCGCTGAAGGCGACGATGTCGTCGAAGCGCTCCTCGAGCTGGGCCCGGGACATGCCGAGGATCGCGCCGTTGAGGAACACGTTCTCCCGGCCCGAGAGGTCGGGGTGGAATCCGGCGCCCACCTCGATCAGGCCGGCGACGCGACCGCGCAGCATCACCCGGCCGGAATCCGGGAAGAGCACCCCGGAGACGGTCTTGAGCAGAGTCGACTTTCCCGAGCCGTTGAAGCCGATGAGCCCGACGGTCTCGCCGGCGCGGACGGTGAGGTCGACGTCGTCCAGCGCCATGAAGGTGTCGGCGAGCTTCTTGCGCTTCAGGGCGGAGAACACCAGCTCCTTCAGGGAGCGGTCGTGCCGCAGGGAGAAGCGCTTGGAGACGTGCTCGATGCGCACCATCTCCCGGTCGGTGGGGACCGCGGCGGACTGGGGGACGTCCTCGATCTTCGGGGTCATCGCGGGCCTCCTCTCACAGTTCCTGGGCGAAGCGCCGCTTGGAGCGCTCGAAGACCACGGTGCCCCAGCGCGAACACCGCGACGGCGATGAGCATCCCGGCCCACCACAGGCCGAAGGGCTCCCCGGGCTGGGCGAGGGTCTCGCTGCCCGGCACGCCCGAGGCGATCTCGTCCACGACGGGCGAGGAGTAGCGCCAGAAGGCGACGTGGAACAGCTCCACCACGATCGTCAGCGGGTTGAGCTGGTACAGCCACCACCAGATCGTGCCGTCGATCGACCGCTGCACCATGTCGATCCGGTACAGCACCGGGGACAGCCAGGTCGCGACCATGACGATGAGGTCCACGAAGTTCTCCACGTCGCGGAAGGCGGCGTTCAGCGCAGCGGTGAGCATGCCCAGCCCCATGGTGAACACCAGCAGGATGACCATCCCGAGCACGAAGGCGACAGCCGCCGTCGGCGAGGGCAGCCAGCCGTTCAGGAGCGCGCCCACCACGAGCACCAGCAGCTGCGGCAGGAAGTGGACGAGGGCGACCAGCATGCTCGCCCAGGGGAACAGCTGACTGGGCATGTAGATCTTCGACACGAGCGCGGAGTTGCCGGTGATCGACCGGGTCGCGTTGCCGAAGACCTCTCCGAAGAGGTTCACCACGACGATGCCGCTGAAGAGGTACACCGCATAGGCCGGGGTGCCCTTGTTCAGCTCGAGGAACACGCCCATGGCGAGGTAGAACACGAGGAACTGCACGGCGGGCTTGACGTAGCTCCACACCATGCCGAGCACGCTGCCGCGGTAGCGGACCCGCAGCTCCTTGCGCACCAGCAGGTTCAGCAGGAACCGCTCCAGGAACGGATTCAGCCAGCCCGCGTCCTGTCCCGGGGCGCGCCAGCCCTCCGCCTGCTCGGCGGCGGTCGGGACCCTGCGCATCCTGCGATCGGCCGTCGCCGTCACGCGGAGGCGCTCTCGGACGGCGCGTCGGAGGGCCGCGCGGACCCTTCGGCTCCGTCCCGGTCGTCGATCCCGGGACGGACCGGCGCCGGATTGGCCGCGAACGTCGCTTCCCAGGCCGGGAAGGAGGTGATCTCGCCGGCCGCGGCGCGGTACTGGTCCCGGAGTCGGTTCCAGTGGCGGTAGAGGTCCAGGTGGGTGCGGGCGGAGCGGGCGAGCATCGCGCGCACCTGCTCGGGCCGGCGCTGGTACCAGGCCACCTTGGTGCCCTCGGCGTTGGAGACCACGGCGCTGTCGTAGTGGCTGAGCGTCCACCACTTCGCGTCCTGGTGGGCGACGAGCGCCTGCGGGTGCCGGCGCGCCTTCTCCGTCGGCTCCACGAGGAGCTGGCGGCCCATGGCCTTGAGGGTCCACAACGGCAGCAGCGCACGGCGGGGCGCGGAGAAGGGGCGGCCCTTGTGCGGCGGTTTCGCCACCTGCACGTCGGGGAACGAGGCCGCGTCCGGGCGGGTGACGGAGTCGTCGTGCTCCTGCGCCATCCGGCGCAGCTCGGGCAGCTTGGTGCCGATCTCGCGGTGGAGCACGTCCGGGCCGCGCAGCACGTCCGACTGGGCGTACAGGCGCGCCGCCTGGGTGTAGTACTGCATCGAGAGCAGGTGCTTGACGTCGATGCCCTGGGACTCGCCGAGCACCCGACCGCCGCGCTCGTAGCCCGAGTGCAGCAGCGCGGTGATGATGCGGTTGCGCTCGTGGAAGTAGATCTGCCAGTCCAGGGCGTCGTTCTTGTCGGTCCAGGTGATGTGCCAGACCGCCGCGCCGGGCAGGGAGACGGTGGGATAGCCGGCCTTCTTCGCGCGCAGCCCGTACTCGGCGTCGTCCCACTTGATGAACACCGGCAGGCTGAGCCCGATCTCGCGCACGGTCTCGGTGGGGATCAGGCAGGTCCACCAGCCGTTGTAGTCCACGTCCGCGCGGCGGTGCAGCCACGGGGTCGAGCGCAGCGGCGCGGCGGCGAAGTCGTGCCCGAGGGTGCTCTCGGGGATCGTCACCCGCGGCTGGATCGCCCACGGGTCCACGCTCTCGCCGAAGGCGTGCAGGACGGAGCGGTTGTTGAGGTCGAACATGTGCGCGCCGACCAGCATCGGCGTGCGCGTGTAGTCCGCGAAGGCGAGCATGCGCAGCAGCGACTCGGGCTCGATGTCGAGGTCGTCGTCGCTGTTGATCACGTAGGTGGAGGAGCCGTTGGTGGAGGCCTCGTACATCCCGCGGGAGAAGCCGCCGGAGCCGCCGATGTTCCCCTGCTCGATGATCCGCAGCTGATCGCCCATCGCGTCCTGCAGCTCGGCGATCTCGGCGTGGTCGCGGAGCCGGTCGGATCCCTGGTCCACCACGTACATGACGTCGAGCTTGTCCCGCAGATCGGAGTCCTTGCTGATCAGCGAGATGTTGTCGATGCAGTAGGAGACCTTGTCCATCGTCGTCATGGCGATGGAGAAGGTGCCCTCGGTGCGCGCGGCGGAGGCGTCGGCCGTCCACTGGGCACCGAGGACGGTCAGCGGGGCCTCGCCGGTGATGACGTCGAACCAGTACCAGCCGCCGTCGCCGAAGGCCGTCAGCGGCAGGTCGAAGCGGGAGACGCCCTCCCTGGTGACAGTGACCATGTCGTGGCGCTGGATCGCGCCGCGGGCGTTGGAGCGGTAGACGATGATCTGGCCGGCGCCTCGGGTGGTGACCGACAGGGTCACCTCGCGCACCGGGGTCCAGCGCCGCCAGTAGCTCGCCGGGAAGGCGTTGAAGTAGGTGCCGAAGGAGCGCAGGGACTGCTCGGGCACGTACAGCCCGAAGCGGGCGCTGAGCTCGTCGATCCGCGGCTGGCCCGCGGGCGGCGCCGGGGTCGTGCCCGCGCCGGCGGCGGTCTCGTGCGACTCCTCCGGGGCGCTGCCCAGCCCGAAGGCCGCCGTGTGCGCACCGGAGCGGGCCGCGTGGGCCTCCAGGTACAGGGGGATCACGTCAGGGGTGGGCGAGAGCGGCATGATCAGCCGCTGCAGGACTCTGTGCGGCGCCTCGTCCACGGCGTCGCGGATCGCGCTGGGGGTGGTGCTCACGTCGGGGGACTCCTCGGGGATGCGGGCTCAGCCGCGCAGAAGGGCGGGCAGCTTGTTGTCGGCCATGGACAGGGCGGAGCCGATGGCCATGTGCATGTCGAGGTACTGGTACGTGCCCAGGCGTCCGCCGAACAGGGTGCGCGGCTCGGCATCGGCGCGCTCGCGATAGGCGAGCAGGCGCTCGCGGTCGGCGCCGGAGTTGATCGGGTAGTACGGCTCGTCGCCGGAGGCGGCGAAGCGGGAGTACTCGCGCTGGATGACCGTCGCGTCCTTCGGGTAGTCGCGCTCGGGGTGGAAGTGGCGCGGCTCGATGATGCGGGTGTAGGGCACCTCGGCGTCGGCGTAGTTCATCACGGAGGTGCCCTGGAAGTCGCCGACCTCGAGGTGCTCGGTCTCCAGGTCGATCGTGCGCCAGCCGAGCTCGCCGAGCTCGTGGTCGAAGTAGCGGTCCACCGGGCCGGTGTAGACCACCGGCAGGTTCCCGCGCACCGCATCCCGGTTCAGCGGCTGGGAGGTGTCGAAGTAGTCGGTCTCCAGGCGCACCTCGATGTCGGGGTGGTCGGCCATCCGCTCGAGCCACGCGGTGTAGCCCTGGGCGGGCAGGCCCTCGTGGGTGTCGCTGAAGTAGCGGTTGTCGTAGGTGTAGCGCACGGGCAGGCGGGAGATGATCGAGGCGGGCAGGTCCTTGGGGTCGGTCTGCCACTGCTTGCCGGTGTAGTTCTTGATGAACGCCTCGTACAGGGGGCGGCCGATGAGGGAGATGCCCTTCTCGTCGAGGTTCTCCGGATCGGTGCCGGCCAGCTCGCCGGCCTGCTCGGCGATCAGGGCGCGTGCCTCGTCGGGCGTGTAGGCGGCCTGGAAGAACTGGTTGATGGTGCCGAGGTTGATCGGCATCGGGTACACCACGCCTCGGTGCGTCGTGTACACCTTGTGCTGGTAGCCGGTGAAGTCGGTGAAGCGGTTGACGTACTCCCACACCCGCGGGTTCGAGGTGTGGAAGAGATGGGCCCCGTACTTGTGGACCTCGATGCCGGTCTGAGCATCCGCCTCGGAGTAGGCGTTGCCGCCGATGTGGGAGCGGCGGTCGATGATGGTGACCTTCGCGCCGTGCTCGGCGACCGCGCGCTCCGCGATGGTCAGGCCGAACAGGCCGGAGCCGACGATCAGGAGGTCAGGTGTCGACACGGAGTGTCCTTTCGACGGGTGCTGAGGGGCCGCGGGCGGCCGATTCACAGTAAACGGGGCGGGTGAACGGGAGGCGTCCACGAGGTGTCACGGCAGGTGGTGTGTCGACGCTCACCCCTGCGTGCCCTGCTCGACGAAGCGCCGGTAGACCATGCGCCGGGCCCACCCCGGGACCAGCCGGTACACGCCCCGCTCGGCGAGGTTGCGCAGGAAGCCGGTCGGGGTCGTGACCCGGTCGAGCACGAAGCGGCGCTGCAGGCGCAGGTCGCTCGCGAAGAGTCGCAGCCCCCCGCGGCGGGCGAAGAGCTGCTCGTCCACGCGGTAGTCGACCAGGACGTCCGGGAGGTTCGCCATCCTCGCCCCGCCCAGCATCATCCGCTCCCAGAGCCAGTAGTCCTCCAGCAGGGGAAGGTCGCGGTAGCCGCCGACGGCGAGCACCGTGGAGCGGCGCAGCACCATCGTCGGGTGGTGGAAGGGGCTGTGGCGCGGCAGGTACCGGATGATCTCCTCATGGGTCAGCGGCCGGGTGCGCAGCGGTCCCTCTCCGGCGGGGATCCGGTCGCTGAACTCCCGCATCGCCGCGCCGAGGAGGTCGAGCCCGTCGCGGTGCATCCGCGGGATCTGCCGGGCGAAGCGCTCGGGACGGCAGAGGTCGTCGGCGTCGGCCCGGGCGACGAGCTCGTGCGGCGAGGCCTCGAGCCCGTCCTGGAGCGCTGCGGCGACGCCGCGGTGCGCGTCGTGGCGCAGCACGGTCGCCGGGCCGAACTCGCCGCCGCCGACGCGCTCGACGAGCGCGTCCAGGGGCGCGGGCAGGGGTCCGTCGACGGTGAGGATCAGCAGGTCCGGGCGGAGCTGCTGCTCCTCGGTGACCGAGCGGATCGCCTGCTCGACGCGTTCGGGCAGGTCCTTCGCCCACAGCGGCATGAGGACGGAGAAGGGCTCCGCGTCGCGCGCGGCGCCTCCCGGGTCGACGGTCGGTGCGGGATCGGTCACCGGCCGGCCGCCCGCTCGATCGCGCGCACGTCGGCGGCGGCCTCCCCGTCGGCGGAGAGCACGGCGGCGGAGGGACGGGGGCCGCGGCGCAGTGCGGCCAGCAGTCCGCGCAGGCCCACGCCCGCCACATCGCCGCGGTGGCGGGCGAGCACGCCGAGCCAGCCGAGCGCGGTGCGTCCGCCGTGCAGGACCTTCTCCAGCGGGGTGAAGGAGTCTGTGCGCAGCAGCGCCCACAGGCGGTTGCGCACGTCGTAGTAGAAGCGGCTGCCGGGGCTGGTCTGCGCATTGGCGAAGAGCACGGTGCGGTGCTCGACGATCGAGGCGGGGACCTGCAGGCCGCGACCGTGCCGCAGGAGGCGGCCGGTGTGCTCGAAGTCGTCGGACCAGATGAAGTAGTCAGCGTTCGGCAGGCCGAGGCGACGCACGTCCTGCCCGTTCAGCAGGGCGGAGACGTAGCTCGCGGTGCGGATGGGACGGCCGCCGGCGCGGGCGGCGTCGCGCTTCTCGCGGGCGCTCGCGCCGAACCTGGTGCGCTGGGTGTTCATCGGGTGGTCGCGGCCGTCGGTCCACACCGCGCGGGAGCTGAGCACGCTCAGCCGCACCGGGGAGAGGGCGAGCGCCTCGAGGAGTGCGGCGAGCGCTCCGGGCCGCGGCACGGTGTCGTCGTCCATCACCCACACCCAGTCGGCGTCGTGGCGCATCAGGGCCCGGGCGATCCCCGCGGCGAAGCCGCCCGCACCGCCGACGTTGCGGTGGAGGTGGACCACGTCGGCGTCCAGCGGGTGCTCGTCGGCGACCCGGCCGCTGTGGTCGGTGGAGGCGTTGTCGATGACCACGACGGCATCGGGGCGGCGCTCCTGCGCGGCCAGGGCGTCGAGGCACTGGGCGAGCAGCTGCTCGCGGTTGTAGGTGACGACCACCGCCACGACCCGCTCGTGGCGGGCGCCCGGATGGGCGGTGGCGGGTGCGGGGTCGTTCGGGCCGGCCGACGGGCGGGTCCCGCCCTCGGGTGCGGTGCTGCTCACTGCGCCTCCTGCTGGTGGTCTCTGCCGTCTGCGCGGCGCTTCCACAGTGTACGGAGACCGCGCGGGGCCCGGTCGTCCTCCGGGGACGGAGGTGTGAAGGTTCTCGGGAGGTTCCCCGAATCCTCGCCGCCCGCCCCGCGCTCCGCGGGCGGGTCGGGGCCCGCGCCCGCTACCCTGGCGAGCGCCGCAGACCCGGAGCTCCCCACCGCGCGCTCCCCTCGCCCGGATCCGGTCTGCCGCGAACCGCCGGGGCGCAGGGCCCCGGCCGGGAAGGAGACCGCTGTGAGCGATCAGCAGCCGCCCCGCTCCCCGCGCCCGGGCGGGCCACGCCGGCCCAGCGGGCACCGGGCACGCGCCGGAGGCAGCGCCAGGCCGGTGCCGCGTCGCGCCGAGATCCGCCCCGCCGCCCAGGACGTCGGCCCCGCGCCGACGCGCCCGCTGCCTCGTCTCGAGGGCGACCGCGGTGCCCGCGCGCAGGGACCGGGCGGAGAGCCCGGCGTCGTGCGCGCCGAGGCCTGGGGCGAGGAGTCCCGCCCGGCGCCCGGCGGCGACGCGCCCGCCGGTCCCGGCCGCGCGCGGCGCCGACGCTCTCGGGTGCCGCGCCCGGCACGGCTCGGAGCGACCCTGCTGGCGCTGGTGCTGGTGATCGTGCTGGGCTGGGGCGCGGGCCTCGCCCTGTGGGCGAACAGCCGGATCGAGCACGTGGACGCGCTCTCCGGCGCGGCGGACACCCCCGGGACCACCTATCTGATCGCCGGCTCGGACCGGCGCGACGGGGAGGCCGTGGGACCCGACGGCACCGAGGGCGCCCGGACCGACACGATCATGCTGCTGCACAAGGCCCCGGGCGGGCGCAGCTACCTCATCTCCCTGCCCCGCGACACCCTCGTGGACATCCCCGGCTACGGCGGGTACAAGCTCAACGCCGCCTACTCCTTCGGCGGCGCGCCGCTGCTGGTCGAGACCGTGGAGCAGTTCACGGGGATGACGATCGACCACTACGTCGAGATCGGCTTCGACGGCGTCTCGCAGGTCGTGGACGCCGTGGGGCACGTGAACCTGTGCATCGACCAGGACGTGGACGACGAGAAGTCGGGGCTGAAGATGACCGAGGGCTGCCATGACGTCGGCGGCGAGCAGGCGCTCGCCTTCGTGCGCGCCCGCTACTTCGACCCGACCGCGGACATCGGCCGGCAGGCCCGCCAGCAGGAGTTCGTCTCCTCGCTGATGGACCGGGCGACGTCCCCGGCCGTGCTGC
The DNA here is from genome assembly GCF_003711805.1 of Brachybacterium sp. EE-P12. Lineage (GTDB taxonomy): Bacteria > Actinomycetota > Actinomycetes > Actinomycetales > Dermabacteraceae > Brachybacterium. Next base: position 21,381 of record NZ_QXCP01000008.1, read on the forward strand.
TGAACCCGATCGCGCAGGTACGTCTGGCGGGGGCGGGCTCCGGCTCGCTGGTCACGAGCGAGGGCACCGGGATCATGGACGTGGCCCGCATGGCCCTGGTGGCCCGCTCCGCGATGGGCGCCGGTTCGCTGTCGATCCCGATCGAGGATCCCGAGTACCAGACGAACAACTCCGGGGTGGCGATCCTCACCGACGAGGACGACATCGCGGCGTTCTTCTCCTCGGTGGCCGACGGCACGGCGGAGCCGACGGCGGAGGAGGGCTGAGCGCGCCGCCGGCCGGGTCCGCCCGGCCGACGACGCCGGCTCAGCGGAAGAGCATGTCGATGACGATGTTCACCGAGTTCAGCATCGACTGCCCCTTGGAGCGGGAGTAGTCGGTGTAGAGGATGTGCACCGGATGCTCGGCGACGGTGAGATGGTGCCGGCCGATCTCCTCGACGATCTCGGAGGCGTGCGCCATCCGGTTCTGCTCGATCGTGATCCTCTCGCACGCCTCCCGACCCAGCACGCGCAGCCCGTTGTGGGCGTCGGTGAGCTTCACGCCCGAGGTGAGGTTCGTGTACCAGACCGCTGCGCGCAGCACCATCCGCTTGAGCAGCCCGGGCCTGGTGCGGGCGTCGAGGAAACGGGAGCCCAGGACGATGTCCACGCCCTCGGCGTCGCGCTGGGCGATCATCGCGGCGGCGTCGTCGACCCGGTGCTGGCCGTCCGAGTCGAAGGTCACGACCTGTCGCATGTCCGGGTCGCGCAGGGCGTAGTCGATGCCGGTCTTCAGTGCCGCGCCCTGGCCCATGTTGAAGGGGTGTCGCACCACGACGGCGCCGGCCTCGGCCGCGATCCGCGCCGAGTCGTCGACGCTGCCGTCGTCCACGCAGACCACGAGCGGGTAGCGGGTGCGCAGCTCGCGCAGGACGTCGCCGACGACCTCGCCCTCGTTGAACAGCGGCACCACGAACCAGGTGGAGTCGGCGCCGGGGGACGCGGGGGCGTCACCCTCGTGCGGCGCGGGCTCGGTCGTGCTCACGGGCTCTCCTCCAGGGGTGCCGTAGGTGGGGGTGTCGCCGTCGCGGCGGCGGCGCGGGGCCGGGTCCCGGACGGCCGATGACGATACCCTGTCACGGTGGACCGCCCCTGGTGGTCATCGACGCGCATGCGGTGCCCGCGAGGTGCCTCACGAGGAGGAGATGTGAAGACTGCTGTAGTCGCCCTGGGGAAGATCGGGCTCCCGCTCGCGGTGCAGTTCGCCGACGCCGGCCACGAGGTGGTCGGCGTGGACGTCGACGCCCGCCAGGTCGAGCTGATCAACCAGGCGACCGAGCCGTTCCCGGGCGAGGCGCACCTGCAGGAGAAGCTCTCCGAGCTCGTGCCTGCCGGGCGCCTGCGCGCCACCACCGACTACGCCGAGGCGATCCCCGGGGCGGACGCGATCGTGATCGTCGTGCCGCTGTTCGTGGACGATGCGACGTGGGAGCCGGACTTCGGGTGGATGGACGCCGCGACCCGCTCCCTGGCCGAGCACCTCACCCCCGGCACCCTCGTCTCCTACGAGACGACCCTGCCGGTGGGGACGCTGCGCACCCGCTTCGTGCCGATGATCGAGGAGATCTCCGGGCTGAAGGAGTCCAGCGACTTCTTCGCGGTCTTCTCCCCCGAGCGGGTGCTCACCGGGCGCGTGTTCGAGGACCTGCGGAAGTACCCCAAGCTCATCGGGGCGCTGACCGCGGAGGGCACGGCGAGGGCGCGGGAGTTCTACGAGTCCGCGCTGACCTTCGACGAGCGGGAGGACCTGGCCCGCCCCAACGGCGTGTGGGACCTCGGCTCCCCCGAGGCCTCGGAGCTCGCGAAGCTGGCCGAGACGACCTATCGCGACGTGAACATCGCGCTCGCCAACGAGTTCGCGCTGTTCGCGCAGGACCACGGTATCGACGTGTACAAGGTGATCGAGGCGTCGAACTCCCAGCCCTACTCGCACATCCACCAGCCCGGCATCGCCGTGGGCGGGCACTGCATCCCCGTCTACCCGCGCCTGTACCTCTCGGGAGACCCGGACGCGACCACGGTGCGCACCGCCCGCCAGCTGAACGCCTCCGTGCCCGCCCATCTCGTGGAGCGGGCCGCGGGCCTGCTCGGCTCCCTGCAGGGGCTGAAGGCCGTGGTGCTCGGCGCCTCCTATCGCACCGGTGTGAAGGAGACCGCGTTCTCCGGCGTGTTCCCGGTGGTCGAGGCGCTGCGCGCGCACGGCGCCGAGGTCGCGGTCCACGACACCTACTACGACGACGAGGAGCTCGCCGGCTTCGGCTGGGCGCCGTACACGATCGGGGACGCGGCGGACCTCGTGATCGTCCAGACCAACCACCCCGAGTACCGGGAGCTGACCGCCGCGGACGTGCCCGGCGTGAAGCTGATCGTGGACGGCCGCAACATCACCGCCGCCGAGAACTGGACCGGCACCCCGCGCCTCGTCCTCGGCGACGGCTCCGCCTCCACCCACCGGCAGGCCGAGGAGGCCTGAGCCGATGGACGGCCTCGACCAGCTGATCAGCCTCGGCCCCGCGCTGGGGGTGGGCAGCCGCACCTTCATCATCCAGCTCGTGCTCGTGCTGGGCATCGTGGTGATCGTCGGCTGGCTGTTCATGAAGCGCGGCGCGAAGCAGCTGGCCGTGCGCCGCCTGCTGGTCATCGCCTTCGCGCTGTTCGCGGTGCTCACCGTGCTCTTCCCGAGCATGCTGTCGCGGGTCGCGAACCTCGTGGGCGTGGGGCGCGGCGCGGACCTGCTGCTGTACGCGACCGTGCTGGTGCTGCTGGGCTTCCTCGCCCTGCAGGAGGCGCGGACCAAGGCGGCGGAGAAGCGGACCACCCATCTCGCGAGGCGGCTCGCGCTGGACGAGGCGGAGCAGCCCGGCAGCTATCGCGAGCGGGCGCTGCGGGACGGATGACCGGCCTCCTCGCCCTGCTGCTGACCCTCGTGGTCGTCCTCGCGGCGGCGTACCTGCCCGGGTACGCCGCCGCGCGGATGCTGCGCGCCTCCCCGCTGCTCGCGCTCGCCCTGGCTCCCGCCGTCGGCGCGGCCATCGCCGGGGTGAGCGCGCTGGCCGCGCCGATGGTCTCCCTGCGCTGGTCGCTGCTGCCCTTCGCGATCGGCGCGGCCGCGACGCTCGCCGCCGCCGCGGGGATGCGGCGCCTCGGCGCAGTGCTCCCGCCGACGGTGCTGGACGGCCCGCTCGCACCGCGCGGCGCGCTGCGCCTGCTGCCGGTGTGGCTGACGGGCGCGGTGGCCGTGGCGGTCGTGCCGATCGCCTGGCAGGCGGGGCGCGCGGACGCCGTCCTCGAGCGCTGGGACACGCTGTACCACCTCTCGGCGCTGGCCCGGATCCGCGAGACGGGCAACGCCTCGAGCCTCGCGGTCGGCTCGGTCTCCAACAGCGCCGGGGATCCCACCGCCTATCCGGCGGGCTTCCACGCCCTCGCCTCGCTCGTGCCGGGGGTCGAGATCCCGGTCATGCTCAACGGCGCGGTGCTCGCGCTGGCGCTCGTGCCGTGGCTGCTCGGGGTCGCGCTCCTGGCCCGTGCCGTGTTCCCGCGCATCGGCTGGGCGCCGGGCGCCGCGGCGCTCGCGGCGGCGCTGGTCCCGGCCGCGCCGCTGGACGAGTGGATCCATCTCTCGGCGATCCCGAACGCGACGGGCGCTGCCGCGGTCCCGGGGGTGCTCGCCGCCGCGGTCGCCCTGTGGGGTGCGCTGCTGCCGCGCCTGGGCGGGCGCACGGACCTGCCCGGCGCCGCCGACGCCCCGACGGCGCCGGCGGGTGCCGAGGAGGCCGCCCCGCCCGCCGCCGAGGAGGGCGTGGCCGGCCCCGGTCCGGTGCGCACCTCCCTCGCACCGCTGGCGGCGCTCGCCGTCGCGGGCCTCGGCCTCACCCTGCTGCACCCCAACACGGCGTTCACCATGCTGCTGCTGCTGACGGCCCTGACCGCGGTGACCGTCGCGCCGAGCCTGCGCGAGCGCCCCCTGCTGGGCGTCGTGCCGCTGGTGCTGCTGGCCCCGTACCTGGTGATGACCTACACGCCGCTGGGCGGGCATGTGACCGCCTTCGAGGGCGGTCTGCAGGTCTCGCCGCTGACGGCGCTCGGGGAGATCGTGCTGGGACTGCACACGGTGTGGCCGATGGCCTTCGGCGTCGTCCTCGCCGTCCTGTGGTGGCCCGGGCTCGTCCGCGCCGGCGCACGCCCGTCCTCGCGCTGGCTGGTGGGAGCCTTCGTGGTCGTCGCGGTGCTGTACTACGACGCCGCGATCGACTCCACGGCGAACCTCTCCGCCCTGTACTACCGCGGCCAGGACCGCATCGCGATGACCCTCGCGATGCTGTGCGCGGTGCTGGTGGTGCCGGGGCTGCAGCTGCTCGGCGAGGCGCTGCGCGCACGGCGGGCCGGAAGCGGGATCGGCAGGCCGCTCACGGCCGGGCTCGTCCTCCTCGCCCTCCTCGCGGCGGGCAGCACGGTGCCGACGCGACTGGACGACGCCGCGAAGAACCTCGTCGCCGACTATCCGGGACGGGGACGCTTCCTGCAGGCCGACGAGCGGGCGCTGTTCGAGGAGCATGCGCCGCAGATGGACCCCGACGGCGTGATCCTCGCGAGCCCCTACTCGGGGGCGGCGCACATGTACGCCCTGTACGGCCTGTCCGTGCGGCTGCCCGTGCTGGGCATGTCCTACTCCGAGGAGGACCGCGACCTGCTGTACGCGACGGAGGACGCCGGCACCGACCCGGCCGCCTGCGCGCTGCTGCGCGATGCCGGCATCCGGTACGTCTACCAGGAGTGGCGCCCGTACCAGTTCCACAAGACCTCCGACTCGGTGAACCTGGCCGACCAGGGCCTGGGCACCGAGCTGTTCCGCACCAGCCACTCCCGCATGATCGAGGTGACCTGCGATGCCTCCTGAGGGCGCGGAGGCGACCCGCACGGGCCCCGACGCGGACGACGTCCCGTCCCCGGCCCCGCCGGCGGCCACGCCGTCGACCGCGCCACCGGCACCGCGGCGGCGCGAGTACGCGCCGATCCTCGACGTGATCCGCATCGCCGCGATCATCGCGGTGGTCGCCGTCCACGTGATCGCCGATCACGTGAGCTCCGACTCACCGCTCGCGGTGCTGCTGCTCCGGGCGCTGCTCGCGGTCGCCGTGCCCGCATTCGTCATGATCTCCGGGGCGCTGAACCTCGACCCCGCGGCGATGCGGGACGGCACCGGTGCGTTCCTCGGGCGGCGCCTGCGCCGGCTCGTGCCGGCGACGATCGTGTGGACGGCCGTGTACGTGCTGCTGTCGATGCAGATCGCACCGGAGCCGCTGAGCGGCGAGGACATCGCCAAGGGCCTGCTGGAGGCCTCGACCTTCCCGCACCTGTACTTCCTGCCGCTGATCATCGGGCTGACCGTGATCACCCCGCCGCTGGTCGACCATCTCGCCGTCGACCCGCGACGGGCCTGGGGCGTGGGGGCGGTCGCCGCGGTGTGGGGCGTCGCCGTGGTCGCCGTCGGCCCGCTGACCGCGGGGCTCATGGCCGAGCCGGTGACGCCGCTGCAGCTCGGCGCGCTCACCTTCTTCCTGCCCTATGCGGGCTACTACGTGCTCGGCCGCGCGGCCTGGGCCGCGGCCCCCGGGCGGCGGGGCGTGAGGGTCGCCCTGGCCGTGGTCGGCGCGCTGATGACGGCGGCGACGGTGCTCGCCTATGCGGCGCCGTGGACCGAGCAGCCGCCGGGCGCGGCGCTGCTGCCGACCTACGTGGCGCCGACGGTGGTGGGCATGTCCCTGTGCTGGGTGATCCTGCTGCTGGCCGTCGGCCGCTCCTGGCGCGTGGGCGAGCGCGCGCAGCGCTGGCTGCGCGAGCTCGGCAATGCGACCTTCGGGGTGTTCCTGCTGCACTTCGTGGTGCTGCTCCTGCTGCGCGAGACCGGACTGCCGCAGGACTCGGCGGGCGGCCTGCTGCTGCTCGCCGTGATCGTGGCCGTCGCGTCCTTCGCGCTGGTGCTGCTGGGCCGGCGCGTGCCGGTGGTGCGCGAGATCCTCTGAGGCACGCCCAGGCCCGGGAGGACCGGGCCTGGGCGCGTCGTGCCCGGAAGGGGCGGTCTCAGCGGGAGGCGGGCAGCGCTCGCAGGACGGCGTCCGCGGCCTGGGCGGCGCAGCCCGCGAGGGAGGCGTGGGCGAGGGTCCACTCCCGCAGGTGCTCGACCCCGGGCCGGTCCCTCCCCGCGAGGGCGCGGCGCATCGCCTCGGCGACCTCGCCGGCGTCGTGGCCGCAGGCCCAGCCCAGGGCGTTGTCGCGGATGCGGTCGTGCGCGGCGCCCTCCCCCGCATGGATCACGGGGGTGCCGCAGGCGGTGGCGGCGTAGATCTTCGTCGGCAGCGCGAACTCGTAGCCCTGGCCGGGGGTGATGGAGGACAGGCCCGCCACGGCGCCGCGCAGCTGCGCGGCGACCTGCGCGGGCGGGATCTTGTCGCGGAACTCGATGCCCTCGATCCCCTCGCGCCGCACACGGGCCTCGAGCTCGTCGCGGCCCGATCCCTCGGAGAAGAACAGCAGCCGCGCCGCGGGATGCTCGGCACGCACCCGGGCGAAGGCGTCGACGAACACGCCCGCGCCCTGCCACTCGGAGACGGTGCCGGCGTACACGAAGCACGGCCCCTGCTCCCCGGCGTCCTCCCCCGCCGGGGTGAACGTGTCGGTGTCGATGCCGTTGCCGACCATGACCAGGCTGTCGCGCGCCCCGATGAGCTCCTCGAGCCGGTGCTGCACCCCGGGCGAGATGGTCAGCACGCGCGCGGCGCGCCGCCACACCGTCCGCTCGGCCCATCGCACGGCGCCGCGCACGAGGGTCGGCACGCCCTCGACGCTGTCGGTCGCATCGGACCACACGTCGGCCGCGTAGAAGGTGTACGGGACGCGACGGATCGCGGCGGCGACCATCCCGACCAGCCCCGTCGTCGGCGGCGGCTCCAGCACGAGCGCGTCCATGGGCCGCTGCCGCAGCAGGCGCAGCGCGAGCGGGAGATCGAAGCTGAGATAGGAGACGTAGCCGCGCACCTGGCCCCGTGCATCGCGCTTCACCGGCCAGCGGGAGACCCGCCGTCCCCCGACCTCGCTGCTCCGCCGTGCCCCGGGAGCGCGGGTGGTCAGCACGGTCACCTCGGCGCCGGCGCGCTCGAGGGCGTCGACCAGCGCCTCCTGCCGGAACGCGGCGGCGACGGGCTCGGGCGAGTAGACCCGGGTCGCGACCACGACGTGCGGGCGCCGCGCGCTCCCGCGCCGCGGGGCGGTGCGCGGGCCGGCCATCAGGCGCGCTCCCGCAGCGCGTCGACGCTGCGCAGGGAGGCGCTGCCGTCGCCGTAGTGGGCAGGCCGCTCGGCGGACGGGCGGGGGCGGGTCACGGCGGCGGCGAGCTCGGCGGGGTCGGTGACCAGGCGGTTCCAGTCGCCGCCGAGGGTCTCGACCCATTCGGTCTCGGTGCGGACCGTCGAGCACGGTGTGCCCAGGAGATACGCTTCCTTCTGCAGGCCGCCGGAGTCGGTGACCACCGCGCTCGCATGCTGGACGGCGTTCACGAGGTCCGGATAGGCGACGGGCTCGCCGACGTGGACGGCGCCGCCCTCGAGCCGGATCCCGGCGGCCTCGGCCTTCGCGGCCAGGCGCGGGTGGGCGAACAGGGCCAGGGGCAGGTCCAGCCCCTGCAGCGCCTCGACGATCGCGGCGAGGCGCGCGGGGTCGTCGGTGTTGTCCGCGCGGTGGATGGTCGCGACGGCGTAGTCGGCGGCGGGGTCGATGCCCGCCGGCAGGGCGACGGGCCGGTCCGCGACGGACTCGGCCACGCGCAGGCACACGTCGGTCATGACGTCGCCGGTGACGAGCGTGCGCTCGGCCAGGCCCTCGGCGGCCAGGTGCTCGCGCGCCACCTCGGTGGGGGCGAGGAGCAGGTCTGCGGCGTGGTCGGTGAGGACCCGGTTGTGCTCCTCGGGCATGCGGCGGTTGAAGGAGCGCAGCCCGGCCTCGAGATGCGCGACCCTCAGGTGCATCTTCACGGCGGCCAGGGTGCCGGCGAGGGTGGAGTTGGTGTCGCCGTAGACCAGCGTCCAGTCGGGCCGGTGCTCCTCGAGCACCTCGTCCATGCCGGCGAGCATCGCGCCCGTCTGGCGCCCGTGGGTGCCCGAGCCGACGGAGAGGTTCACGTCAGGGGCGGGGATGCGCAGATCGGCGAAGAACACATCGCTCATCGCGGCGTCGTAGTGCTGCCCGGTGTGGACGATGACGTGCTCGACGTCCTCGCGCCGCGCGGCGGCGTCGGCGATCGCGGCGAGCTTCACGAACTGCGGGCGCGCGCCCACCACGGACAGGATCTTCACGAAGGGGACTCCTCCTCGGCGCGTGCCCGCCCCTCGGCCGCGAGGACCGTCGTGGCGCACGTGGGGGCCGGGATCTCGCAGGTACAGTGATCGTGCTCCACCTTAGCTGTCGGCCGACCGCACCAGGACCCACGCGACACGGCCCGTCCCGCCGGCGCCGCGCCGGCACCGGTCGGTCAGGAACGGATGATGCATGACGTCTCACCAGGGCACGCAGGATCCTCGCGTCGCCGTCCTCGTCTACAACGACTGCGCGAACGACTCCCGCGTGCTCAAGGAGTCCGCCACCCTGGGCGCCGCGGGATACATCACGCGGATCGTGGCGGTCGAGCGCCGTGAGAAGGGCTTCATGGCCGGGCGCGAGGCGCTCGCCGCGCACCTCGACCTCGAGCGCGTCCCCGAGTTCGCGATCGAGCGGATCGTGCCCGCCCTCGCCCCGGTGTGGCGCAACCTGATCCGCCAGGGCGAGGTCGCGGACGCCGCCGCCGTGCCGCCCGCGCGGCCGGCGCCGCCGTCGCCGCTCAGCGCCGCCGGTCTGAAGATCAGGGCCCTGCGCGCACTGCGCAACGTCGGCGAGCGGGCGTATCGCACGATCGCGCTGGGCACCTACTGGGTCAACGCCACCCGCTCCGCGCTGCGCTTCTCCCCGGACGTCGTCCACGCCAACGACGGCAACACGCTCGTGCCGGCGATGGCGGTGCGCGCGCTCTCGCGGCGCCGGGTGGGGATCGTGTACGACTCCCACGAGCTGTGGCGCCACCGCAACATCCGCCAGGACCGGCTGCTCGCCCCGCTGGTCGAACGACTCTCCGAGACCCTCGGCGTGCGGCAGGCCGACGCCGTGATCACGGTGTCGCCGTCGATCGCCCGCTGGCTGCAGGAGACGTACTCCCTGGCCGAGGCGCCGTCGCTGGTGCGCAACGTCCCCGCCGACGGCGAGCTGCCGGACCCCTCCACCGGGGTGCTGCGCGAGCGCGCCGGCCTCTCGCCGGAGCACAAGGTCATCGCCTACGGAGGCCGGATCACCACCTCCCGCGGCATCGAGGAGACCATCGCCGCGCTCCCCCACCTGCCCCGGTCGGTGCACTTCGTGCTGCTCGGCTACGGCGAGCCCGATGCCCTCGCCGGGGTGCGTGCGGAGGCGGAGGCGCACGGCGTCGCCGATCGCGTTCACCTGGTGGGCGCGGTCGCGCCCGACGAGGTCTCCCGCGCCCTGGCCGACGGGGACGTCGCCGTCGTGCACGTGCGGCCCGTGTGCCTCTCCTATCGCTTCGCCCTGCCCAACAAGCTGTTCGAGTCGATCCGCGCGGGCCTGCCGATCGCGGCGGCGGACCTGCCGGACATGCGCGAGGTCGTCGAGCAGCTCGGCGTGGGCGAGGTGTTCCGCGGCACGAGCGCCGAGGACCTCGCCGCCGCGCTGACCGCGATCCTCGAGGATCCCGAGCCGTATCGCGAGCGGGCCCGCCGGGCCGCCCCGATGCTGACCTGGGAGCTGGAGGCCGCGAGGATGCTCGAGCTGTACGGGCGGGTCCTCGAGGGCCGCGACCGGGCCGGGGCGGAGGGCGCCTGATGCGCGTCACGGCCGTCACCACCTGGTTCCCCACCGAGCTCGCGCCCTCGCGCGGCTCCTTCGTGGTCCGCGATCTGCACGCGATCGCCCACCACGCCGAGGTCTCGCTGATCCACCTGGTGCCGCCGGCCGACGACGACGGCACGCGCCGGCTCGTCCACGAGGGCATCGACGTGCTGCGGATCCCGATGGATCCCCGGCGCCCCGACCAGGTGCTCGCGGCCGCGCGCACGCTGCGCAGGGCGCTGCGCGGCGCGGACCTCGTGCACTCGATGGCCTTCTCCTCGCTGCTGCCGCTCGCGCTGCGCCGCCCGACGGTGCCGTGGCTGCACACCGAGCACTGGTCGGCGCTGACCACGCCGTCCACCCTCCCCGCCGTCGCGCGCGCCGGCATGCCGGCGCTCACCCGTCTGCTCGCCCTGCCGGACCGCGTCACCGCGGTGTGCGAGTTCCTGGCCCGCCCGATCCGGGAGATCCGCGGCGAACGCGCCACCGCCGTGGTGCCGTGCATCGTCGAGCCCGGGCAGGTCGCACAGCGGAGGGACCGCTCCGACGGCGCGCTGCGCCTGGTCTCCACGGGCGGGCTGATCCCGCGCAAGGATCCGCTGCTGGCGGTCGAGGTGCTCGCCCGCCTGGTCTCCCAGGGAGTCGACGCGCACCTGGAGTGGCTGGGCGAGGGCCCCCTGCGCGGGGCCGTGGAGGAGCTCGCGCGCGAGCGCGGGGTCGAGGGGCGGCTCGCGCTGCCCGGCAGCCGCTCCTCCGCGGAGGTGCGCGAGGCGCTCGGCCGCGCGGACCTGTTCTTCGGCCCGACCCGGGCGGACAACTTCTTCGTCTCCGCGGCGGAGGCGATCGTCGCGGGCCGCCCGGTGGTGCTCGGCGCGACCGGCGGTCAGGGCGAGTACGTCGAGCCCGAGGTCGGCGATCTCGTCCCGCAGCAGGACGCGGAGGCGTACGCCGAGGCGATCCTCTCCGTGGACGCCCGCACCCGCTCGCTCGAGGCGCGCTCGATCGCGGACACCATCGGCGACCGATTCTCGTCGCGGTCCGTCGGCGCCGGCTACGCCGCCCAGTACGAGCAGCTCCTCCCCCGCCCGGCGGGCGGGGAGGCGACCGCCGCAGAGCGCCCCGTCGAGGTGATCATCGCCTGCCACACGCCCGAGCGGCCCGTGGGGCGGGCCGTCGCCTCCGTCCTGGACGGCAATGCGGAGCACGCCTGCGTCGCAGTGGTCTGCCACAACATCGCCGCCGAGGAGATCGCCGAGGCGCTGCGCCCCGGGGACCGCTCCCGGGTGCGGCTGCTCGAGCACCACGACGAGCACCGCAGCGCCTCCGGACCGTTCAACGCGGGCATCGCCTCGAGCGGGGCGGAGCACGTCTCGATCATGGGATCGGACGACACCCTCGCCCCGGGCGCCGTCGCCTCCTGGCTCGAGGTCGCCCGGCGCACCGGGGCCGAGTTCGTGATCCCCCGCCTCGCCCTGGGCGAGGCCGGGCGCGGCGTCCCCACCCCGGTGGTGCGGATGCACCGCGCGGGTCTGGTGGACCTCGTCGCCGACCGGCTCGCCTACCGCTCGGCGCCGCTGGGGCTGATGCGCCGCGCGATGCTCGAGCGCACGGGCGCCTCCCTCGTCGAGGGGGCGACCGTCGGCGGCGACGTCGCCATGGTCACGCAGCTGATGGCGACCGTTCCCACCGCCTACGACCGCAGCGGACCGCCGTACGTGATCGGCGAGGACGCCGGGGACCGCGTCACCTACGTGGTGCGCCCGATCGCCGAGCAGCTCGGCTTCGTGCCCCCGTGGCTCGAGGCGGCGTGGTTCACGGCGCTGCCGGCCCGGGCCCGCGCGGCGGTCGGCACGAAGATCCTGCGCATCCACGTGTTCGGCGCCGTGTTCTACCGCCCCGCCGAGGAGATCTGGACCGCCTCGGAGCGGGAGGACCTCGCCCGGCTCACGGCGCTCGTGCTCGAGGCCGCACCCGGCGCAGAGCACCCCCTCTCCCGGGCGGACCGGCGCCTCGCGGACGCGTGCCTGGACCCGGAGGTCCCCGCCCGCGAGCTGATCGCCGCGGCCCGTGCCCGGCGCCGCCACGGCCGCCCGGCGACTCTCGTCCCCCGCGACCTGGCGTGGGTGCTGCACCGGGAGGCGCCGCTGCGGTTCATGGCGGCCTCGCTCGCCGTCAAGCACCTGCCCCGCTGGGCGCAGCGCGCCTAGCTGCGGGCGGCGAGGGCCGAGACGGCCTCGTCCCAGGCGGTGATCTGCACCTCGGCGGAGAGCTCGTGCGCGGCGGCGTCCGCGGCCCGTTTGAAGGCGTCGACGCGCTCGGCGTCCAGCTCCTCGAGCACGGTGCGCAGGGAGTCCGCGTCGGCGCCTGCGGTGACCAGGCCGATGCCGTGCTCGCGCACGAGCTCGGCCATGTCCGGGGAGGGGCCGACGATCACACCGGTGCGCGCCTGGACGGCCTCGAAGAGCTTGTTGGGCAGGCTGTGCTCGAGGTTGAAGGTGGTGGCGGGGAACATGACCACCGACATGTCGTAGTCCGCGACGGTCTCCACCAGCTGTGCGTAGGGCACCGGGTCGCGGAAGGTCACCGCGGGCACGGACGCGGCCCTTTCCTGCAGCTGCTCGATGTAGCCGGGCTCGCTGGGCACCAGCATGAAGTCCAGGGTGATCCCCTCGGGGCCCTCGCGCAGCGCGTCGATCATCGCCTCGAGCCGGCGGTTGGCCCGCGCCACGCCGGTGTGCAGCAGCCGGATCGGGGAGGCGGTGGGGCGGGGCGAGCGGTCCTCGTGGGCGGCGGCGTTGGTGACGATCCGCATCGGCACCCCGAACTGACGCTCGTACTCCGCGGCGAGTCCCGGGGAGACCGTGGTCGCGGAGTCCACGCGCGGCAGGCAGGTGCGGCAGATCCATCGCTGGTACGGGGCGATGAACCAGCGCCAGGTCCGCACGTGCTCCTTCTCGCGCGGGGCGTACTCGTGCAGGTCCGCGTGGATCCCGCGGCGCGGGGCGAGCCACAGCGCGAGCGGGAGGGTGTTGACGTCGTTGGCGAGGACGACGTCCATCGCGCCCCGCTGCCCGGCGAGCGCCTCCCGGGCGGCGCGCACGGCGCTCATGTCCCAGTAGGCGCGGCGGTAGCGGCCGGTCAGCAGGTGCTTCTTGCTGCTGGGCCAGGCGCGGGTGTCCCCGGGCAGCTCGAGATGGCGCACGTCCGGGTGCGGGGACGGGCCGAAGCCCACGGTCGTCACCTCGTACCGGGGCGCGAACAGTTCGATCTGGCGCTGCACGCGGGGGTCGCGCACGAGCTCCGAGAACGACAGGATCATCAGGGAGGTCATCGCTGTCCCCCGCCGGTCAGCCCTGCGAGCGCCGCCTGCTCGGCGAAGGCGGGCACCGCGGCGACGACCTCGTCGAAGGTGCCCGCGGCGACCACGGCGCCCTCGCCCATGTAGAAGACGATGTCGGAGTGCTGGATGGTGGCCAGGCGGTGGGCGATGGTGATCGTCGTGACCTCCTCGCCGAGGCCGCGGATCGCCTCGGTCACCGCCGCCTCGGTCTTCGTGTCCAGGGCGCTGGTCGCCTCGTCCATCACCAGCACGGACGGCTCGGCGTACAGGCCGCGGGCGATGCCCATGCGCTGGCGCTGCCCGCCCGAGAGCGTCATGCCGCGCTCCCCCAGCCGGCCGTGCAGCCCCTCGGGGCGCGCCTCGATCACCTCGAGCATCTGCGCCCGGTCCAGGGCGGTGCGCGCCCGCTCCTCGTCCACCTCGTCCGGGTTCCAGGTCAGCGCCACGTTCTCACCCACGGAGACGTCGAACAGGGAGACCTCCTGCGGGACGTAGCCGACGGAGGAGCGCCACTGGCGCAGCACCGTGGTCATGTCGACGTCGTCGATGAGGATCCGCCCGGAGCTCGGGGTCAGCAGGCCCAGCAGCAGGTCCACGAGGGTGGACTTCCCGGCGCCGGAGCTGCCCACGAAGGCGACCGAGGAACCGGCCGGGATGCGCAGGGAGACGCCGTCGACGGCGGGCTCCTCGCGTCCGGGATAGGTGAAGGAGACGTCGTCCAGGACGATGTCGTGCAGACCCGGCGCGAGGGTCCCGGTGTCGGGCGCCTCCTTGCGCTCGACGGCGCCGCGTGCGAACTCGATGTCGTCGATGATGTAGTCCGCGAAGGCGGCGTTGGTGAGGATGCGGTTCTGCGTGGCCTGGAAGCGGGTCAGCGAGGGCACGAGCCGGAACCCGGCCACGGCGAACAGCGCCACCGAGGTCATCGCCGAGGAGGGGCCGTCGCCGGAGGCCATGCCGCTGAGATAGCCGGCGCCGCCCACGACCACGAAGCCGCCGACGAGCCCCGCGTCGAGCACGAAGCGCGGCATCTGGTTGTAGTACTGGGCGAAGGCGCGGGTGCGGGCCGCGGCGGAGCGCCGCCCGGCGACGATCTGCGCGACCTGCTGCTCGTTGCCCTTCAGCGTGAGCTCCTTGAGCGCCGCGAGGACCTCCCCCAGCAGGCGCACGACGGCGATCGAGTTGTCGCGGTTGACCGCGCCGTTCTCGACGGCCAGGGGGCTGACCACGCGCGAGAGGAGCAGGGCGATCAGGCCCAGATAGGCGAAGGTCGCGATGGCGGTCTTCCAGTCCATGATCAGCAGGCCGATGCCGATCACGGAGATGGTCGCGAACTCCGCGACCACCGTCATCGACGGCATCAGCACGTTGGCGACCACGGCGGCGACGCCGGAGTCGACCATGCGGATGATCTCCTGCGTGGACTTCGAGGTGCGGTCCACCCACGAGGCGGACATGTAGGAGCGGAACAGGGTCTGCCCGATCGTGACCTCGTGCTGGGCGAAACGCTGGGTGGCGATGCGGATCGTCAGCAGGTTCAGGAAGCTCTTGACGATGATGAGCACGACGAACACGCCGACCAGCACCATCATCTCCTCGAAGGTGCGCAGCTGCCACCCGACGATAGGGATCGTCACCGGGCTGCCGGGGTTCGTCAGGCCGGGGACGACCACGGCGATCGCGCCCAGGGCGACGACGTCGAGCAGGGCGAGCACGCTCATCACCGCCCCGAAGGTCATCAGGAACCGTCGGGAGCTCCTGGGCAGCACGGACAGCGTGCGGCCCACGATCCTGATCGTCTGCTTCACCGGTGGTCTCCTTCTCCGGGCCCGCGCGCCGCGCGCCCCTGGCGGATCGGTCCCGCGCCGTCGGCGCTCAGCACGGCGGCGTGAACTCGTACAGAGCGTACGGCCCGTCCTCGTCCACGACGTCCAGCAGGTGCTCCGGGACACGATGGACGCCGTCCCACGGGGCCGAGGCCTCGGCGTCCAGCTGCTGCCCGGAGAACTCCGAGGTGTCGCGGTAGAGGTAGGTGGGCCGCTGGCGGTCCAGCGCGTCGCAGACCAGGTCGTGGTCGTCGCGGTCGGTGAGATAGCGGCCGATGAGGCGCTGGTCCTGGGTGATCGGCGCGGCCATGGTCGGGTAGACGACGGGCACGCCGCCGAGCGACCAGTACAGCGTCGCGCCGTCGCGCGGGTCGGCGAGGACCACGGCGTCCTCCGGCAGCTTCCGGGCGGTGCGCTCGATGAACTGCCGCTCCTTCGGGGTGACGTAGGGCGAGAGCTGGACGCCGTAGGCGGTGTAGGCGAGGGAGCCCAGCAGCGGCAGCCGGCCCGGCACCAGCAGGCCGGCCAGCACGGTGACCCACAGCAGCGCCGTCGCGGCGAGCGCCCCGGCGCGCAGCAGGCGGGTCCGCTCGGTCATCAGCACCGACAGACCCCGCGCCATCAGCAGCACCAGCAGGCACATCATCAGCGGCGCGATCCGCTCGCGCGCCCCGTACCAGGGGTTGACCAGGACCGTCATGAGCGTGCCGGGCGCATCGGTCGCCAGGCCCAGGGCGACGGAGACCACCAGGCCCACGAGCACGGAGACCATCACCGCCTCCCGCCGCCGCACCGCCGCGACGGCGCCGAGCACGGCGAGCGCCCACACGAGGACCAGCGGCCACGCCGGCGCGGCGAGCGCCGGGATGCGCGGGGTGTCGGTGAGGATCTGCCACAGCAGCTCCGTCGCGGGCAGCCCGCTGGGCCGGGTGAGGTCCATGCCGGCGAGGGTCACGGCGGAGCCGATGAGGAACACGACGGCAGCCGCTCCCGCGACGGCGAGCAGGATCAGGCCGCGGCGGCGCCTGCCCCCGCGCAGGTCCACCAGCCCGTGGCCGATCAGGGCGCTGCCGCCGAAGACGGCGACGGAGAACAGCACGGAGGGATGGGCGAGCGCAGCGCCCGCGACGAGGACCACGGCCGTCAGGACCTCCGAGGGTCGCGTGCGCGCGCCGCGCGCCCCCACGCGCAGCACCGCCGCGACGGCGGGCGGCAGGCAGAGGGTGCCGAGCACGATCGGCCACAGCCCCATCACCAGGCCCATCGCCGCGGTGCTGAGGAACAGGGTGCTCGCCCCCGCCGCGCACAGGGCCAGCACGGGGCCGCGCAGCCGATCGGTCGTCAGCGCAGCCACCATCGAGGCGACCGCGCAGGGCAGCGCCGCGAGGCAGGCGAGCATCAGGGCGTTCGCGGAGACGATCGTGTTCCACGGCAGGACGGCGGCGAGGGTGTCGAAGGCGACCGGATAGTAGGTCGGCTCCCCGTAGATCCCCTGCAGCGCCGTCCAGGGGAAGGCGTCGCCGTCGGCGCGGACGAAGGCGGCGGCGGAGAGATGGAAGAACGAGTCGAAGCTGCCGTTGAGCGTGTCGATGCCGCCCATGCGCTGCGAGGCCGCGACCACGGTGAGCAGCCCCATGAGGACGCTGCCGCCGGTGACGGCCGCCGCGATGCCGCGGGGCCAGCCGCTGCCCGGGCTGAGCGGGCGCGGCGCGGCCGACGTCCCGCTCGCGCGGTCTTCCGCCGCCGCGGCGCGGAACGGTCTCGCCGGCCGCCCCAGACGCACGTCCCGGCCCCGCCGCCGCTCCAGGACGGTTCGTGCGAGGATCACGCCGAGGGCCGCCAGCAGCGTCCCGACCAGCAGCGTCCCCGCCGACCAGCGCAGCCCCAGCACGTGCAGCACGACCCCGAGCACCGCGGTGAGCACGACGGTGACCACGGGCGCGATGCCCCAGCGCAGCGGGAGGCGCACCCCGGCGAGGACGAGCAGCAGATATCCGGGCCCGGCGAGCAGCACCCAGGCGAGGAGGACGGGCAGGAGCATGCTCACCGGGCCCTGCATCCGTCAGGAGCTCCGGTCACGACAGCGCTCACCGGCGCTCCCCCAGCTCGAGGCCCTCCGCATAGCGCGCCAGCACCCGGTCCGGGTCGCGCTGCTGCACGGCGAAGGCGCGGGCGGCGCGGGAGGCCTCCGCGAGGACGGCGGGGTCGGCGAGCTCCAGGATCCGCTCCACAGCGGCGTCCTCGTCGGCGACGACCCAGCGGGGGTCGTAGATCGTGGCGGCCCCGCCGTAGGCGGCGGTCTCCGGCCAGTCGCGGACCACGGCGGCGCAGCCCGCGGCCATTCCCTCCATGACCGCCTCGTGCGTGCCCTCGTGCCGCGAGCTGGACAGCACGATCCCCGCCTCGGCCAGCAGCGCAGGGACGTCCTCGCGTCGGCCGAGGATCTCGACGGCGCCCTCGTCCATCGCCGCGAGCCGCTCCCGGACGCGGCGCTGGTACGGGGTGTCGGAGGAGGGGTCGGCGCGCAGGGCGGGGCCGATCAGGCGCAGCCGGTAGCGGTCGTCGTGCGCGCGCAGGCGCTCGAGCACGTCGAGGCTGAACATGACGTCCTTGATCTCCCGCAGCCAGCCAACCTGGACGATCAGGTGCGGGTCGCGCTCGGCGTCGGACTCCGCGCCCGGCTCCGGTCCGAGGCCGCGGGTGAGCAGGTTCCCCACCTGCTGGGCGGGGACCTGCGCGAACGCGGGGGCGACACGGCACAGCATGGTGCGCACCGGCGGCGAGACGTACAGGAGGTGGTCGATGCGGGAGGCCTCGGTCAGCAGCGGGAACGGGGTGAACGCCTCGAAGCGATGCAGCCGCACGGCGAGCCGTCGCGGGGCCCGGTCCAGCTGGGTGACCCAGGTCAGCACGTGATGCGCCCATTCGACGAGCACCACATCGGCCCAGTCGAAGCCCTCCGCGAGCTCGGGCGGCGTCTCCAGCAGCTCCCCGCCCTGCAGCGCGTCGTATCTCGCGCGCAGGATCCGGTCGCGGTCGGCGAAGCCGGGGGCGGCGAGGTCGTCGACGTCGACCGTGCGGACCTCGACGCCGTACCGCTCCTCCAGGGCGTCCAGCAGCGGGCGGATGAAGGTCCAGTTCTCCTGGGCGATCACGAGCAGGCGGGCCGGGCCGTCCCCGCGCTCGCGCGGTGCGGGCCGCACGGGCTCGCGCGGCGTCGGCGGGTCCTCGGGCAGCATGATCCGGCCCGTGCGGGACATGCGCACGGCGCGCAGGAAGCCCTCCGGGTCGGCGGCAAGCGGGGAGGAGCCGGCCTGGTGCAGCGAGCCGTCGAAGCACAGACGCAGCGCCTTGTCGAACCAGCGCAGGGCCGCGTCGACGCGGCCGCGGCCGAGCGCGGCGTCGGCGTGCCCGAGCAGCACGTCGACGTCCTCGCGCCAGGGCGCGGACCGCGGGTCCTCGGCGAGCCGGTGCTGGGCCCAGAAGTAGACGCCCATCCCGCCGACGGCGCCGGGGAGATGACGCGCAGCGCGCGCCCCGGCGACGATGGCGCGCTGCGTCAGGGCCGCGCGGTCAGGCATCACCCGTGCCGATCTGCACGACGGCGTCGCGGCGGGCGCTCTCGAGCACCGCCTCGACCGTCCGCACGGTGTGCAGCCCCTCGCGCATCGTGACGATGTTCGAGCCGTCGCCGAGGACCGCGTCGCGGAAGGCCTCGTGCTCGGTGGCCAGCGGCTCCTTGCGCTGCAGGGCGTAGGTGATCGAGTCCCCCTCGCTGACGCCGCGGAAGGAGGCCATCGACTCCCACAGGTTCGTGGGGGCCTCGCCGTTGGCGTGGAAGGTGAGGTCGGCGTTGAGGGTGTCGCCCACGAGCGCGCCGTTCTCGCCGGTGACCACGGTGACGCGCTCCTTGAAGGGGGTCAGCCAGTTCACGAGATGATTGGTGATCGTGCCGTCCTCGAGGCGCCCGGTGACCGAGACCATGTCCTCGTCCTCGCGGCCGGAGCGGCGGGTCGAGGTCGCGGAGACCTGCGCGTACTGGGACTGGGCGACCCAGGCGGTGAGGTCGAGGTCGTGGGTGGCGAGGTCCTTGACCACGCCGACGTCCGCGATCCGGGCGGGGAAGCCGCCCTGGCGCCGGGTGACGATCTGGTAGATCTCCCCCAGCTGCCCGTCGGCGATGCGGGTGCGCATCTCCTGCAGCGCGGGGTTGTACCGCTCGATGTAGCCGACGGCGCCGACGAGCCCGGCGGCCTCGTAGGCGTGGGTGATCTCCTCGGCCTCGCCGATGTCGAAGGCGAGCGGCTTCTCGACGAGGGTGTGGACCCCGGCGGAGGCGAGCGTGAGCGCGACGTCGCGGTGGAACTGGGTGGGCACCGCCACGACGGCGTAGTCGATGCCGGCGGCGATCAGCGCCTCGACGTCCGGCAGGACCTCGAGGCCGGGGGCGGCGCCGTGCGGGTCGCCCTGGGCGTCGGCGACGGCGACGAGCTCGACGCCGTCCAGGGAGCGGAGGTTGCGGGCGTGGTGGCGGCCCATCATGCCCAGGCCGATCAGGCCCGCGCGGAGGGTCCTCGTGGTCATGGTCAGGCTCCTGCCTTCGCGACGGTGTTCACGGCGGTGACGATCCGGTCCCGGTCGGCCTCGGAGATCGAGGGGTGCACCGGCAGCGAGAGCACCTCGCGGGCGAGCATCTCGGTGACGGGCAGGTCGAGGTCGATGCGGAAGGTCTGCAGGCGGTGCACCGGGGTGGGGTAGTACACGCCGCAGCCCACCTGGTGCTCCTCGCGCAGGGCGGTCGCGAAGGCATCCCGCTCGGCGGCGGTCGCGCCCTCGATGCGCACCGTGTACTGGTGGTAGACGTGGCTGGCGGCCTCGCGCACCACGGGTGCGATCACACCCTGGAGGTGCTGGTCGAAGAAGGCGGCGTTGCGCTGCCGGGTCGCGGTCCAGCCGCCGAGCCTGCGCAGCTGGACGCGGCCGATCGCGGCGTGGATGTCGGTCATGCGGTTGTTGTAGCCGGCGATCTCGTTGGCGTACTGCCTCTCCATGCCCTGGTTGCGCAGCAGCCGCACCTGGCGCGCGGTCTCGGCGGTGGCGCAGCCGACCATGCCGCCCTCGCCGGAGGTCATGTTCTTGGTCGGGTACAGCGAGTACATCACCGCGTCGCCGAAGGTGCCGACCTGTGCGCCGTCCCAGGTCGCGCCGTGCGCCTGGGCGGCGTCCTCGAAGAGCCACAGGCCGTGGCGGGTCGCGATCTCGACGAGCGCGTCCATGGGGGCGGGGTGGCCGTAGAGATGGACGGGCTGGATGCCGACGGTCCGCTCGGTGATCGCCGCCTCGACCGCCGCCGGGTCGAGGGTGAAGGTCTCGGGGTCCACGTCCACGAACACCGGCACGCCGCCGGAGACGGCGACGGAGTTCGCGGTCGCCGCGAAGGTGAAGGAGGGGACGATCACCTCGTCGCCGGGCTTCAGGCCCAGCGCGAGCATCCCCAGGTGCTGCCCGGAGGTGCCCGAGTTCACGGCGACGACCTCGCGCCCGCCCACGAGGGCGGTGGAGAACTCCTGCTCGAAGGCGGCGACCTCGGGGCCCTGCGCGACCATCCCGGAGGCGAGCACCCTGTCCACGGCGGCCCGCTCCTCGTCGCCGATGATCGGCTTGGCGGGCGGGATGAAGTCGAGCTGAGTGCTCATGCGGTGGGTCCGTCCTGTTCATGGGGGTCGTCGGGGTCGTCGAGGGGCGTGGCGCGCGGCGCGTCGGCCAGGGGCGCGGAGGCGAGGAGGAGCCCGCCGGTGGAGTCGTCGGGGACGTACCACTCGCCGGTGGCGGGGCACACCCAGGCGTCGGTGCCGTCGGAGGCGGGGACGAGCTTCTCGCCGGAGCGCCCCACCCAGCCCAGGCGGCGCGCCGGCACCCCGGCGACGAGCGCGTGCGGGGGGACGTCCTTCACGACGGTCGCGCCGGCGGCGACCATCGCCCAGGCGCCGATGGTCACGGGGGCCACGCACACGGCGCGGGCGCCGATCGAGGCGCCGGTCTCGCAGGTGACGCCCACCGGCTCCCAGTCCGAGGCGGCCTTCGGCGTGAGATCGGGGTTCACGGCGCGCGGGAAGTGGTCGTTGGTGAACACGGCGGCGGGGCCGACGAACACCCCGTCGGCGAGCGTCGCCGGCTCGTAGACGAGCGCATAGTTCTGCACCTTGCAGCCCTCGCCCATCTCGACCCCGGAGCCGATGTACGCGCCGCGGCCGACGATGCAGCCGGCGCCGAGCCGCGCGCCCTCCCGCACCTGGGCGAGGTGCCAGATCGCGCTGCCGTCCCCGATGGTCGCGTCCTGCGAGATGTCCGCCCCCGGTGCGACCCGGTACGAAGGGGTGTCAGTCATGGCCTCGACGATACCGCGCCGGTCCCCGTCGATCCTGCAGGGGCGCTCGGCGACGGCGGTTCAGCGGGAGGCGCGCAGCGTCTCGCCCTTGCGGCGGGCGATCTCGCGCAGCTCCCCCTGGAAGGCGACCATCCTCTCGCGCAGCTGCGCGGCGTGCTCGTCGGAGCCGGCGGCGAGGATCCGTGCGGCCAGCAGCCCGGCGTTGCGGGCCCCGCCGATGGAGACCGTCGCGACGGGCACCCCGGCGGGCATCTGCACGATGGACAGCAGCGAGTCCATGCCGTCGAGGTGCTTCAGCGGCACCGGGACCCCGATCACGGGCAGCGGGGTGAGGGAGGCGAGCATGCCGGGCAGGTGCGCGGCACCGCCGGCGCCGGCGATCACCACGCGCAGGCCGCGCTGGGCCGCGCCGCGGCCCCAGGCGACCATGTCCTCGGGCATGCGGTGGGCGGAGACGACGTCGACCTCGGTCTCGATGCCGAACTCGGCGAGGGCCTCCTCGGCGGCCTGCATGACGGGGTGGTCGGAGTCGGAGCCCATCACGATCCCCACGAGGGGGCGGGGCGCGGTCTGCTCTGCGGTCATCGGTGCTCTCCGTCGGCGGTGGGGGTGTCGGGGGCGTCGGGCTCGGCGCCCGGGGCGGCGCCCGGGCCGTCGATGATGAGGTGCTCGGCGCGGTGGGCGCGGGCGAGGAGATCCTCGGCATCGTCCCCGAGGAGGGTGACGTGGCCGATCTTGCGGCCGGGGCGCACCGATTTCCCGTACAGGTGCACCTTCAGCCCGGGCTCCTGGGCGAGGGCTGCGGCGGTGCCGGGGGCGAGGTCCTGCGCGGTCCCGCCGAGCAGGTTCACCATCACGGCGACGGGGGCGAGCGGCGTCGTCGCCCCCAGCGGCAGGTCCGCGGCGGCGCGCAGGTGCTGCTCGAACTGGCCGGTGACCGCGCCGTCCATCGACCAGTGACCGGTGTTGTGGGGGCGCATGGCGAGCTCGTTGACGAGCACGCGGCCGTCGGCGGTCTCGAACAGCTCCACGGCGAGCATGCCGGTGACGCCGAGGTCCTCGGCGATCGCGAGGGCGAGGTCCTGGATCCGTCGCTGGTCGGCGTCGTCCAGGCCCGGTGCGGGGGCGACGATCTCGTAGCAGACGCCGTCCTTCTGCAGCGACTGCACCACGGGATAGGCCCGCGCCTCTCCCCCGGGGCGGCGCGCGACCTGGGCGGAGAGCTCGCGGGTGAAGGGCACGAGCTCCTCGGCGAGCAGCTCGCCGTGCTCGCCGAGCCAGTCATCGGCCTCGGCGGCGGTCTCGACGATCCGCACGCCGTGCGCGTCGTAGCCCCCGCGCGGGGTCTTGACCACGAGGCGCCCGCCCGCCTCGCCGAGCGCGTCCTCGAGGGCGGCGGCGGAGTCGATCCGCCACCAGCGCGGGCAGGGATGGCCGAGGGCCGTGAGTCGCTCGCGCATGACGAGCTTGTCCTGGGCGTGCACGAGCGCTCCCGGCCCGGGCCGGACAGCGGCGAGGGCGTCCCGCCCGATCCCCTCGAGGATCGCCGTGGGCACGTGCTCGTGGTCGAAGGTGAGGACGTCCACCTCCTCGGCGAGCCCGCGCACGGCGGTCTCGTCGTCGTGGCGTCCGAGCCTCACCCGGGCGGCGACGGCGGCGGCGCTCTCGGCCGGATCGGTGGCGAGCACCTCCAGCTCGAGGCCCAGCTCGATCGCGGGGCCGAGCATCATGCGGGCCAGCTGGCCCGCGCCCACCACCCCGATCCTGCGGACGAGGGCGCCCTCGGGCGCGTCGGTCGGATCCGGGCATGATCTGGTCTCTGGCACGGCGGCAGTGTACCGAGGTCAGGAGCGGGAGCGCGGGCGGCGCCGCACCACGGACCCCTGCGGCAGCGAGTCGAGGTCGTCCCCGCCGGCGGCGGCACGGCCGCCCGAGACGCCGCTGGGGGTCATGTCCGCGCGCTGGCCGCGCGTGCGTCGGCCGACGCGCTCCTCGCGCCGCTCCGCAGCGAGCTCCACCTCCTCCTCGGCCCCGCTCTCCTCCCCGGGGGCGGAGATGAGGAACACCCCGAACTTCGCGGGCGTCTCCGTGAGCAGCTCGAGCCGGCCGCCGTCGTCCTCGACGAGGGTGCGGGCCAGCGCCAGCCCCACGCCGGTGCCGCCCGAGGAGCGGCCGGAGACGGAGCGCTCGAAGATGCGCGCGCCGAGCTCGGGATCGATGCCGCCGCCCTCGTCGGTGACCTCCACGACGGTGGAGTGGTCGTTGCGGCGCACCTTGACGGAGGTGCGCCCGTCGCCGTGGACCAGGGCGTTCTCGATGAGGGTCGCGACGACCTGGGTGAGCGGGCCGTTGGACCCCCACACGGCGGCGCTGCGCGGCACCTGGATGCTCAGCTCGCGGCCGGCGCGGCGATAGGCCGGGGACCACTCCTCGCTCTGCTGGGTCAGCACGGTGCGCAGCTCGACGACCCCCGGGGTGCGGCGCTGCGACGAGCGGGGAGCGTTGATGAGGTCGTGGACCACCTCGGTGAGGCGGTCGATCTGCTCGAGCGAGATCCGCGCCTCGTCCCGCACCCATTCCTCGGTGCTGGTCGCGAGGATCTCGTCCAGGCGCATCGAGAGCGCGGTCAGGGGTGTGCGCAGCTGGTGGGAGGCATCGGAGGCGAGGCGGCTCTCCGCCTCCAGGCGCTCGTTGAGCATCGCCCCGGAGCGGGAGAGCTCGATCGCGACCTCATCGATCTCCGCGATGCCGGAGGGCTGCCAGGGGCCGCGGGCACGGCCCGAGCCCATCTCCTCGGCCCGCCTCGAGAGCCGCGAGAGCGGCAGGGAGATCCGCTGGGCCTGCCACAGCGCGACGGACACCCCGATCGAGAGCGCGGCCAGGCCGGCCACGGTGATCAGCACCCATGCGCTCGCGGAGTGGGCGCGCACGTCGGACTGGGGGATGAACACCGTGATCAGCTGCCCGGAGGCCCCGGAGGTGCTGGTCTTCAAGGGGTCGTCGCCGGGCGGGTCCCCGGCCGTGATCGTCGTGTTCTCGTGGACGACCGTCACGGCGATGTGCAGGTCCGTCTGCTCGTCGACACGACGCTGCAGGAGCGCCTCGTCGATCTCGCGGTCCTCCTGGAGGCGGGACTCGGTGTCGATCCGCACCTGGTCCAGGATGCCGCGGGACTGGTTGACGAGATTCTGCTCGGTCAGCTTCAGCCACGAGATCCCCAGCGGGATGCCGAGCATCAGCACGACGAGGGTCACCGTGATGATGGTGGCCTGCAGCACGCGCTGCCGCACTGGTCAGCTCTCCGCGCCGGTCTCGAAGCGGAAGCCGACTCCCCTCACCGTGGTGATCCGCCGGGGGTCCGTGGCGTCGTCACCCAGCTTGCGGCGCAGCCACGAGATGTGCATGTCGAGGGTCTTGGTCGAGCCCCACCATTCCGCGCCCCACACCTCGCGCATGAGGTCGTCGCGGGTGACCACGCTGCCGGACTCGCGCACCAGCACCGTCAGGAGGTCGTACTCCTTCGCGGAGAGGCTCAGCTCCTCCCCGTCGGCGTAGGCGCGGCGGGCGGCGACGTCGAGGGTGACGCCGTTGACGTCGAAGCTGTCGCCGCTCTCCTCGGTGGACTGGGAGCGCCGCATGAGCGCGCGGATGCGGGCCTGCAGCTCGCCGAGCCGGAAGGGCTTGGTGACGTAATCGTCGGCCCCGGCGTCGAGCCCCACCACCGCGTCGACCTCGTCGGCCCGGGCGGTGAGGATCAGGATCGGGGACTCGAGGCCACCCTTGCGCAGGCGTCGCGCGACCTCGAGGCCGTCCAGGTCGGGCAGCCCCAGATCCAGGATGACCAGGTCGATCGGGTCCGGCCCGGCGGCGATCCCGAGCGCGTCCATCCCGCGGGAGGCGCGCGTGACGGTGTATCCCTCCCGGTCCAGGGCCCGGGAGAGCGGTTCAGCGATGGCCGAGTCGTCCTCGACGAGAAGCAGTCGTGTCACGTCAGCCATAGTACGTCCCGCCTCACAGGCCGAGGTCCAGGGGCGTCGAGGCGTCGCGTCCCATCTCCCGCACCTCGACGGTCCCGATGCCGTGCAGCTCCACCTCCTCGCCCTCCCCGAGGGCGAAGCCGCCCGGCAGCGCCTGGGCGACCGCGGCGGCGGTGTCCGCGTCGACGAGCACCGCGCCGGGACGGGCGACGGACTCCATCCGCGCGGCGAGGTTGACGGTGGGGCCGAACACGTCCCCGTAGCGGGAGAACATCGAGCCCCAGGAGAGCCCGACCCGCACCGGGGGCAGGTCCCTGTCGGCGGTGATCGTCTCGGCGAGGCTCACCGCGATCTGCGCGCCGTCCTCGGGGGTGTCGGCCAGGAACATGATCTCGTCGCCGACGGTCTTGACCACGCGCCCGCCGCCGACGGAGATGATGTCGCGGCTGAGGGACTCGAAGCGCCCCACCATGTCCGCGAGCGCGGTGCCGGGCAGGTCCTGGGCGAGGCGGGTGAACTGCACCAGGTCCGCGAAGCCGACGGCCCGCTGCAGCGGGAACAGCTCGTCGGTGTCGCGGTGCAGCACCTCGCTGCCGGCGCGCGCGGCGTAGGCGGCCAGCTGCCGCCGGAAGGTGAACATCACCTGCGACTCGAGGGTCTCGAGCAGCTCGGGGATCTCCTCGAGCATCTGCTGGCGGGCGCGGGCGTCGTCGAGCCCGTCGGTGTGCTTGGCCTCGTCCACGAGGGCCTCGGTGATCCACATGGCCAGGCGGCCCATGTGGAAGCCCATCCCGCGCGAGATGCTCGCGAAGGCGCGCTCGGACAGGACCCCGTCCTCGACGATCGCGGCGAGGTCGCCGACGGCCTGGGCGTCCTCGTCGGTGAACACGACGGTGTCCTCGTCCACGGGGGTGAAGCCGAGGGAGCGCCAGTACACGGAGGCGAGCCGCTCGGCGATGCCGTGCTCCTCGGCCAGGTCGCGGCGGGACCAGCGGCGCGGCCCCTGCAGCAGAACCTTCTCGAGCGCGCCGACGCTGCGGCGCACCGAGGCGAAGCGACGGTTGAGGTCGAGGATCTCCTGCTCGTCGAGGGAGGTGAGCTCGGCGTCACCCGCGGAGAGGTCCGGCAGCTCCTGGGTCTGCGTCGGGACCACGTCGATCCCCCCTGTGGGGAGCCGTGTCTCGCGGTCGGGGTCGGCGTCCTGGCGCGTCCCGTCCTCCTGGAACTGGTCCATCCCGTCGGTCACCGTGCGGGCCCTCGCTTCTCCATGCTGCTCTCCTGCTCCTGATGCGCCCCGTGGCGGACGGATGCGGCCTGGCCGCCGGACGGCGGCGCGTCGGGCCGCAGATGCCTCACGTCCCCGACGTCGACGGCGACCATCCCTCCCCCTTCCACGAGATCGAGCACGAGACGTCCGTGCCCGTCGATGCCCCGAGCCGTGCCGCGCAGGGCGGAGGCGGCGTCCCCGCCCCCGGCCGCCCCGCCGAGGGGATCGACCCGCACCGCACGCCCGAGTGTGAGGCAGGTCATAGTGTAGCGGTCGCGGGTGCCCGCCGCGCCACCGTCTCCCTGGGCGGACTCGAGCGCCGCGAGCTCCTCGGCGAGCGCGTCGACCAGCGCCTCCTCGAGCGCCTCGCGCAGCGGCGCGCCGTCGGCCGGCTCCGCCCCGGGGCGCAGCCCGCCCGGCCCTCGCAGCCAGGCGGCGCCCGGCACGGCCGCGCCGTCGGCGGAGCGGACGGGGCCGTGCAGGTTCACCCCGATGCCGAGCAGCAGGGCGTCCTGCCCGCGCGCCTCGGCGAGGATCCCGCCGAGCTTGCGCCCGTCGGGGGTGTGGAGGTCGTTGGGCCACTTCAGCCCGACCGGCGTCCCGCGCTCCTGCCCGGCCGCGGGCACGACGCGGTCGAGGGCGCGGACCGCGGCGAGGCCGGCGGCGAGGGGGAACCAGCCGCGGCGTGCCGGGTCCAGCGCCGTGCGGTGCACATAGGTGAGGGCGAGGCTCTCCCCCTCGGGGCTCGCGAAGGCGCGGCCCAGCCGGCCGCGGCCGGCGTCCTGCCGGGTGGCGGTCACCGCGAAGGGCGGGCGCTCCCCGGCGCGCAGCCGGGCCGCGGCCTCGTCCTGGGTCGAGGGGACGGCGCCGAGGCGATGCAGCCGCGGCGCGGGCCCGCCGCGGACCGCGCGGCCCGCCCCGTCGCCGGGTGCACCGAAGGGCGAGCTCTCGTCCATGTGCTGCTCCTCCTGACTGCCCGGCGGGCGGGCCCGGCGTGACGGATCGCTCCATCCTCACGCTCGCCACTGCAACGTTCCTGGGAGCGCGGTGGGCGTGCCGTCCACGCCGTGCTCCGCGCCCGGGCCGGGGTCGGTCGGTGCCGGGCCTGCGTAGCGTAGTATCCCCGTGTTCGTTCTCCCCGTACTCGGACGGCCGCGCAGGCCGTCGCAGGAGGTCCCGTGACCGACGCCCCGCGGCCGCTCACCACCGCTCAGCGACTCGAGGACCTGCGCGAGCGGGATGCCGCGGCGGTCTCCGCCGCCGCCGACCTCGCCGTCCAGAAGCAGCACGCCCGCGGCAAGGGCACCGCACGGGAGCGCATCGAGGACCTGCTGGACGACGGCTCCTTCGTGGAGACCGACCGCTTCGTCACCCATCAGTCCCACGCCTTCGGCCTCGAGCGCAAGCGCCCGGCGGGCGACGGCATCGTCACCGGCTACGGCACGATCGACGGCCGCCAGGTGTGCGTGTACTCCCAGGACTTCACCGTCATGGGCGGCTCGCTCGGCGAGGCGCACGGCCGGAAGATCCAGAAGATCCAGGACCTCGCGCTGTCCACCGGTGTGCCGATCATCGGCATCCTCGACGGCGGCGGCGCCCGCATCCAGGAGGGCGTGGCCTCGCTGGCGATGTTCGCCGGGATCATGCGGCGCAACACCCGCGCCTCCGGCGTGATCCCCCAGATCTCCCTCATCATGGGCCCGGCCGCAGGCGGGGCCGTGTACTCCCCGGCGCTGACCGACGTGGTGGTCATGGTCGAGAAGACCTCGCACATGTTCATCACCGGACCGGACGTGATCCGCACGGTGACCGGGGAGAACGTCGGCTTCGAGGAGCTCGGCGGGGCGCGCACCCATTCGACCCGCTCGGGCGTGGCCCACTACATGGCCGCCGACGAGTCCGAGGCGATCGAGTACGTCAAGGACCTGCTGTCCTATCTGCCGGCCAACACGCTCAGCCCCGCGCCCAGCTATCCGGTGCGCAGCGAGGACCAGACCACGGCGGAGGACCGCGCGCTGGACGGCCTCGTCCCGGACTCCCCCAACCAGCCCTACGACATGGGCGCCGTGCTGCGCACGATCCTCGACGACGGCGAGCTGCTCGAGCTCCAGCCCGGCTTCGCGCAGAACATCCTGGTGGGCTTCGGCCGCATCGAGGGCAGCAGCGTCGGCATCATCGCCAACCAGCCCTCCCACTTCGCCGGCACGCTCGACATCGACGCCTCCGAGAAGGCGGCGAGGTTCGTGCGCCTGTGCGATGCGAACAACATCCCCGTCCTCACCCTCGTGGACACGCCCGGGTTCCTGCCCGGCACGGACCAGGAGTACGGCGGCATCATCCGCCGCGGCGCGAAGCTGCTGTACGCCTATGCGGAGGCGACCGTCCCGCTGGTCACCGTGATCACCCGCAAGGCCTACGGCGGGGCCTACATCGTCATGGGCTCGAAGGACCTCGGCGCGGACATCAACCTCGCCTGGCCCACCGCCCAGATCGCGGTGATGGGCGCCCAGGGCGCGGTGAACATCCTCCACCGCCAGACCCTGCGGACGGTCGAGGAGTCCGGCGGCGACGTCGAGGCCGAGCGCACGCGCCTGCAGGCCGAGTTCGAGGAGCAGTTCGCCACCCCCTACGCGGCCGCCGAGCGCGGCTGGATCGACGGGGTCATCGAGCCCTCCGAGACCCGCGTGCAGGTGGCGCGGGCGCTGCGCGCGCTGCGCACCAAGCGCGACTCCCTGCCCGCCAAGAAGCACGGGAACATCCCGCTGTGAGCGCCGCAGGATCCTCCCCCGCCGTGCAGGCCGCCGACGTGCGCCTGGTCGCCGGCCGGCTCGCGACCGACGAGCTCGCCGCGATCGCGGTGGTCGTCTCGGCCATGAGCGTGACCAGCCGCCTCGAGGCGGAGGAACGCGCCCTGGCCGAGGGCAGGCTGGGCGGGAGCGCCTGGACCTCGCCGGTGCACACCCACGGCGGCGCCCACCGGGAGCGGCTGCATCCCTCGAGCTCGTGCTGGTTGTACGCGGACCGCTGAACGGCCGGGGCGCGCACCCTAGACTGCCGGGCATGCCCTCCCAGACCCCTGCCCGCGTCCCGTCCGCGCTGGACGCCCTCGCGAACCAGTACGTCGAGGACCTCACCGCGAAGGATCCCTTCCTCGCGACCTCGCTCGGGATCCCCGGGCACGACGCCGAGGTGACCGACCACTCCCCCGCCGCGCAGGCGGAGCGCACGGGCCTGGCCCGCGAGCTGCTCACCGCGATCTCCGAGGTCCCCGACGAGGATGAGGTCGACGCCGTCACCCGCGCCGCGCTCCAGGAGCGTCTCGGCCTCGAGCTCGAGCGCGACGCGCAGCACCTCGACATCGCCGCGGTCAACAACCTCGCCTCCGTCCTGCAGTCCCGGGACGTGCTGGACCAGATGCCCACCGAGACCGCCGAGGACTGGGAGGTGCTCGCCGAGCGGATGGCGGGCTTCCCCCGCGCGCTCGGCACCTGGGCCGAGTCTCTGCGCGAGGCCGCGGCGGCCGGCACCGTCGCCGCGCGCCGCCAGCTCGAGCTCGGCGCCGCCCAGGCCCGCGGCTACGCGGCCGACGGCGGCTTCTTCGACACCTTCGCGGACGAGGCCCTCGGCGACGCCGCGCAGCAGCGCCGGGTGCGTGAGGGCGCCGAGGCGGCGCGCAGCGCCTATCGCGAGATCGCCGAGGTGCTCGAGTCCCTGATCCCGCAGGCCCCCACCGCGGACGCGGTGGGCCGCGAGGCCTACCAGCTCGCCTCCCGCACCTTCCTGGGCGCCGAGATCGACCTCGAGGAGACCTACGCCTGGGGCATCGAGGAGCTGCGAGACATCATCGCCGAGCAGGAGCAGGTGGCCGCCCGACTGAACGAGCGCTATGGCACCGGCGGCGGCAGCTCGGTCGCCGCTGCGAAGGCCGCGCTCAGCGCCGACCCGGCCCGCCTCCTGCACGGCACCGACGCGCTGCAGGCCTGGATGCAGGACCTCTCCGACACCGCGATCTCGGACCTCGCGGGCACCCACTTCGACATCCCCGCGCCGCTGCACCGGCTCGAGTGCCGCATCGCCCGCACCGGCTCGGGCGGCATCTACTACACGGGACCCAGCGAGGACCTCTCCCGGCCGGGCCGGATGTGGTGGGACGTGCCCGAGGGCACCGAGGAGTTCCGCACCTGGGAGCAGACGACGACCGTCTACCACGAGGGCGTGCCCGGCCATCACCTGCAGGTGGGCATCCAGACCCTGCAGGCCGAGTCCCTGAACCGCTGGCGCGCGATGCTGTGCTGGGTCTCCGGCCACGGCGAGGGCTGGGCGCTGTACGCGGAGCGGCTCATGGAGCAGCTGGGC
Organism: Brachybacterium sp. EE-P12; assembly: GCF_003711805.1. Classification (GTDB taxonomy): domain Bacteria; phylum Actinomycetota; class Actinomycetes; order Actinomycetales; family Dermabacteraceae; genus Brachybacterium. The sequence continues at coordinate 52,503 of NZ_QXCP01000008.1, forward strand.
TATCTGGAGGACGACGGCGACCGGCTCGGGATGCTCGACGCGCAGCGGCTCCGGGCCGGCCGCGTGGTGCTCGACATCGGCCTGCACCTGGGCCTGCCCATGCCCGGCGGCCTGCCGGGGGCCGACGGAGGCGCCTGGGACGAGCGCACCGCCTGGGAGTTCATGACCCAGAACTGGGGCGTGGAGGAGGCGGAGCGCCGCTTCGAGCTGCACCGCTATCTGGGCTGGCCCGGGCAGGCCCCCTCCTACAAGCTCGGCCAGCGCACCTGGGAGCAGCTGCGCGCGCGGGCGACCGCGGCCGACTCCTCCCCCGCCGCCGTGCGGGACTTCCACCGCCGCGCCCTGGAGCTGGGCAGCCTGCCGCTGTCCGTGCTGGAGGGGGCGCTGTGACCGCCGTGCACGACCCGTCGGCCGACCCGGCGGGAGCCGGGCTCGAGGAGCACGAGCCGCTGCTGCTGCTCGCCTCGGCCTCGGCCGGGCGCCGCGCGACCCTCGCGGCGGCCGGCATCGAGCACACGACGATGCCGGTCGACCTCGACGAGGACGGGATCCTCGCCGCGGCTCGCGAGGCGGCGGGGGACGCCCCGCTCGCCCCGGCGGAGGAGGTGCTGCTGCTGGCCCGCGAGAAGGCGACGGCGGCCACCGCCCGCAGCGAGGGCGGCTACGTGGTGCTGGGCTGCGACTCGATGCTCGAGCTGGACGGCGAGGTGATCGGCAAGCCCCATGAGCCGGCCCGCGCCGCGGCGCGCTGGCGGGCGATGCGCGGCCGCACCGGCGTGCTGCACTCCGGGCACTGGGTCGTGGACGACCGGGATCCGGAGGACGGCGGCACCGGCGCGACCTTCGGGGCGAGCGCGTCCTGCGCGCTGACCTTCGCGGAGCTCTCCGACGCGGAGATCGACGCCTATGTCGCCACCGGCGAGCCGCTCGGCGTCGCCGGCGGCTTCACCATCGACGGCCGCGGCGGGCCGTTCGTCGACTCCGTCCAGGGGGACCCGCACGCCGTGGTGGGGCTGTCCCTGCCGCTGCTGCGCCGGATGCTCGGGGAGATCGGCCTCGCGATCCACGAGCTGTGGGTCCCGGCCGGGCCTGGCGCCCTCTGACCTCTCGCGGTACTAGACTCGGCCCCTGCTGACCTCCCGGAAGGAAGACCTCCCCCCATGGCCCCTCGCCCCGCCAAGCCCCGCCCGCTGTCCACGGTGCTCATCGCCAACCGTGGGGAGATCGCGGTGCGCGTCGCCCGGGCCTGCAAGGACGCCGGGCTGCGTTCGATCGCGGTCTACGCCGACCCGGATCGTGACGCGCTGCACACCGTGATCGCCGACGAGGCCTACGCCCTCGGCGGGACCACCGCCGCGAGCTCCTATCTCGTCGTCGACAAGATCCTCGACATCGCGCACCGCTCCGGCGCCGACGCGATCCACCCCGGCTACGGCTTCCTCTCCGAGCGCGCCGACTTCGCCCAGGCCGTGATCGACGCGGGCCTGACCTGGATCGGCCCGCCGCCCTCGGCGATCGAGCAGCTCGGCGACAAGGTCTCCGCCCGCCACATCGCGCAGAAGGCCGGGGCCCCGCTGGTCGCCGGCACCAAGGACCCGGTCAGGAACTCCGACGAGGTCGTGGACTTCGCCCGCGAGCACGGCCTGCCGATCGCGATCAAGGCCGCCTTCGGCGGCGGCGGACGCGGCCTGAAGGTCGCCCGCGAGGAGTCGGAGGTGCGCGAGCTGTTCGACTCCGCGGTGCGCGAGGCGGTGGCCGCCTTCGGCCGCGGCGAGTGCTTCGTCGAGCAGTTCCTGGACTCCCCCCGGCACGTGGAGACCCAGTGCCTGGCCGACATGCACGGCAACGTGCAGGTCGTCTCCACCCGCGACTGCTCGCTGCAGCGGCGCCACCAGAAGCTCGTGGAGGAGGCTCCCGCCCCCTTCCTCACCGCGCAGCAGAACGCGCAGCTGGTCTCCTCCTCGAAGGCGATCCTGCGCGAGGCCGGCTACGTGGGCGCCGGCACCTGCGAGTTCCTCGTGGGCAAGGACGGCACCATCTCCTTCCTCGAGGTGAACACGCGCCTGCAGGTCGAGCACCCCGTGACAGAGGAGGTCGCCGGGGTGGACCTGGTGCGCGAGCAGCTGCGGATCGCCGCCGGCGAGCACATCGCCGACGAGGACCCGGCGGTGCGCGGCCACTCCTTCGAGTTCCGCATCAACGGCGAGGACCCGGGCCGCGGCTTCATGCCCTCCCCCGGCCGGATCCAGCGCTTCGAGGCGCCGTCCGGTCCGGGCGTCCGCGTCGAGAGCGGGGTGCGCTCCGGGGACGAGGTCTCCGGCGCCTTCGACTCGATGCTCGCCAAGCTCGTCGTCACCGGCGCGACGCGCCAGGAGGCGATCGAGCGCTCCCGTCGGGCGCTCGCGGAGTTCCGCATCGAGGGCATCCCGACGGTGCTCCCCTTCCACCGGACCGTGATGGAGGACCCGGCCTTCACCCCGAAGGACGCCGAGGAGCCCTTCTCGGTGCACACCACGTGGATCGAGACCGAGTTCACCGGCGAGCTGCCCGCCGCCCCGCTGCCCGCGCAGCCCGAGGAGCCCGAGGACCGCGAGGCCGTCGTGGTCGAGGTCGACGGCCGCCGCGTGGAGATCAGCCTGCCCGCCTCGCTGCGCGCCCCGCAGGCCGCGGTGCGTCAGCCCCGCAAGCGCCAGCACGGCTCCGGGGGCGGCGCCGCGGCCGGCGGCAACAGCGTCGCCGCGCCCATGCAGGGCACCATCGTGAAGGTCGTCGCCGAGGAGGGCCAGACGGTCGCCGACGGCGACGTGCTCGTGGTGCTCGAGGCGATGAAGATGGAGCAGCCGATCACCGCGCCCCGCTCGGGCGTGGTCAAGGGCCTGGACGCCGAGATCGGGGCGACCGTCTCCGCCGGCGCGGTGCTCTGCTCGATCGAGGACTGATCCCACGGGAGGCCGACCCGGCTGTTCCGCGCCGGCATGGTCAGGTGCTGGCGCCTGGCGTCCCTCTACGACGATATAGGCGTACCGGGACGCCCTGCGCCAGTACCTGACCACGCCCGCGTCCGACCCCTTGCCGGGCCGGCCACGCCCCGCACCCGCAGCCACGCCCGGCCGGCCGCGCTGTCGCCGCCGGCCCGGCCCGCGGGGCGCTCAGCTCTCGCGGGCGAGCACCTGCTGCCGGGCGACCTCGGCGAGGGAGCCGGTGAGCGAGGGATAGATCGTGAAGGTCCCCGCGACCTGCTCGGCGGTGAGCCGGTGGGCGACGGCGAGGGTGTACGGCAGGATCAGCTCGCTCGCCCGCGGGGCGACCACGACGGCGCCGAGCACCGTGTGGGAGTCGGGACGCACGATCAGCTTCACGAAGCCCTCGTCCAGGCCCTGCATCTTCGCCCGCGGATTCGTCTCCAGGCCCAGCACGAGCACCTCGGCGCGCACCTGGCCGGAGGCGACCTCGGCCTCGCTCACGCCCACCACCGCGATCTCGGGGCTGGTGAAGATCGCGGAGGAGACCTGCGCAGCGATGAGCGGCGAGACCGCATCTCCCAGCGCGTGGTGCATCGCGATCCTGCCCTGCATCGCCGCGACCGAGGCGAGCGGGTACACCCCGGTGCAGTCCCCGGCCGCGTAGATGCCCCGCACCGAGGTGCGCGAGACGCGGTCGGTCTCGATGTGCCCGCTCTCCCGGACCCGCACCCCGGCACTCTCCAGTCCCAGGCCCGTCGTCCTCGGGATCCCACCGAGGGCCATGAGGGCGTGGCTGCCGGTGATCTCCTCGCCGGAGGTGAGGGTGACGACCACCCCGTCGGCCGTGCGGCGGGCGGAGGCGGCGCGGGAACGGGAGCGGACCGTGACGCCGCGCCGCGCGAAGGCGTCCTCGAGCACGTCGGCGGCGTCGGCGTCGGTGCCGGGCAGCACCTTCTCGCGCGAGGAGACGAGGGTGACCTCGCTGCCGAGGGCGCGGTAGGCGCTCGCGAACTCGGCGCCGGTCACGCCCGAGCCGACCACGATCAGGTGCTCGGGCAGCTCCTCGAGGTCGTACAGCTGGGTCCAGTTCATGATCCGCTCGCCGTCGCAGGGCGCGTCGGCGAGCTCCCGGGGGCGGGCGCCGACGGCGAGCAGGATGACGTCGGCCTCGCACCGCCGCGTCACCTCCCCGTCGGGGCCGAGCACCTCGACCCGGTCCGCGCCGTCGAGGCGGCCCCGGCCGTCCACGAGCTCGACCCCGGCCTCGGCGAGGCTCGCGCGGATGTCCTCGGACTGCGCCTCGGCGAGCCGCCGCACGCGTGCGTTGACGGCGGCGAGGTCGACGTCGAGGGTCTCGGCGGTGGGGGCGGCGCCGTCGTCGGCGTCCCGGATCCCGAGCTCCCGGGAGCCGGCGACGAGGTCGAGCACCTCGGCGGTGGCGATGAGGGTCTTGCTGGGCACCACGTCGGTCAGGACGGCCGCGCCGCCCAGCCCGCGCTCCTCGACCAGGACGGTGCGGGCGCCGTGGCGGGCGGCGGTGAGGGCGGCCTCGTAACCGCCGGGTCCTCCGCCGATGATCACCACCTGCACGTCGTCGCCGCTGCGGGGGACGCGGCGCGGGTCGGGCGGCAGGGCGGTGCTGGGATCTCTCACGCCGCCATTGTGGCAAGTCCTGTGACGTCAGGGGCGGTTTCCACGAGGCCGCACGTCGGGCCTGCGCGGGGCGGTTCGCTGCGCTACCTTCGGTCCATGACTGCATCGACCGCATCGACGACCGCTCCGTACCAGCTCGTCCGTGACGCCGCCGCCGCGATCGCCGAGGCGAGCGGAGTCGAGTCCCATGACCTCGCCCTCGTGCTCGGCTCCGGCTGGGCGGGCGCCGCGGATCTGCTCGGCGAGACCGTGTGGCAGGCCGAGGCGACCTCGATCCCGGGGTTCCGCCCGCCCGCGGTCGCCGGGCACGTGGGGATGCTGCGCTCGGTGCGCGTCGAGGGCACCGGGGCGCGGGCGCTCGTGCTCGGTGCCCGCACCCACTTCTACGAGGGCGCGGGCGTGGACGCGGTGGTGCACGGGGTGCGCACCGCCGCGGCGACCGGGGCGCGCACGTTGGTGCTGACCAACGGCTGCGGCGGCATCGACCCGTCCTGGCGGCCCGGCACGCCGGTGCTGATCCGCGACCAGATCAACTTCACCGGCGCGACCCCGCTGGTGGGGGCGAACTTCGTCGACCTCACGGATCTGTACACCCCGGCGCTGCGGAAGATCGCGAAGCAGGTCGACCCGTCCCTGGACGAGGGCGTGTACATGCAGTTCTCCGGCCCCACCTACGAGACTCCGGCGGAGGTGCAGATGGCGAAGGTGATCGGTGCGCACCTGGTGGGGATGTCCACCGCGCTCGAGGCGATCGCGGCACGCGAGGCCGGCCTGGACGTGCTGGGCATCTCGCTGGTCACGAACCTCGCCGCCGGCGTCTCCGGGGAGGCGCTCAGCCACGAGGAGGTGCTCGAGGCGGGCCGCGAGGCGGGGCCGCGCATCTCGCGCCTGCTCGCCGAGACGGTGCGCCGCATCACCGCGGCCGGGGACGGCGGCGCGGCGGATGCTGCGGCGAGCGCCGAGGCCACCGAGGGCGGCGAGGCATGACCCCCGCGCCCGCCGACCCCGCTCCCGCGCCGCTGGAGGACGTGCTGCGCGCGCGGGCCGCGGCCTGGATCGCCGACGACCCCGACCCGGCCGCCCGCGCGGCCCTGACGAGCCTGCTCGAGCAGGCCGAGGCGGGCGCCGAGTCCGCGCTCGAGGAGCTGCGCGATGCCTTCGCCGGGGATCTCGAGTTCGGCACCGCCGGGCTGCGCGGCCGGATGGCGCCGGGACCGGCCCGGATGAACCTGGCCGTCGTCTCCCGAGCCGCCCGGGGCCTCGCCGACCACCTCACCGGCGATCTCGGCCTCGAGGAGCCGCTGGTGGTGATCGGCTTCGACGCCCGCCACCGCTCGGAGGACTTCGCCCGCACCTCCGCCGAGATCATGACCGCGGCCGGCTGCCGGGTGCGTCTGCTGAAGCGCCCCGGCCCCACGCCGCTGATCGCCTTCGCCGTCCGCCACCTCGAGGCGGACGCCGGGATCGTCGTCACTGCCTCCCACAACCCGCCGGCCGACAACGGCTACAAGGTCTACCTCGGCGGCCGCGCCGCGGACCCCGCGGGGCAGGGCGTGCAGATCGTGCCGCCCTCGGACGCGCAGATCGCCGCGCGCATCGCGGCCGTCGGCCCCGTGCGGGGGATCCCGCGGGCGAGCGAGGGCTGGGAGCTGCTGGGCGAGGAGCTGCGCGAGGACTATCTCGACGCGATCTGTGCCCTGCCGGATCTCTCCGGGCCGCGGGAGGTGCGGATCGTGCACACCGCGATGCACGGCGTGGGCACCGAGACCGCGCTCGCGGCCCTGCACCGCACCGGCTTCGCGGAGGTCCACCCGGTCGCGAAGCAGGCCGATCCCGACCCGGACTTCCCCACCGTCGCGTTCCCGAACCCGGAGGAGCCGGGCGCGATCGACCTCGCCCTCGAGCTCGCCCGCACCGTCGAGGCCGACGTGGTGATCGCCAACGACCCCGACGCCGACCGCTGCGCCGCCGCGGTCGCCGACCCGCATCTGGGCGAGTGGCGGATGCTCACCGGCGATGAGCTCGGCGTGCTGATCGGCGACCACCTGCTCCGCCGCCACGGGTACTCCGGGACGTTCGCGAACTCGGTGGTCTCCAGCCGCTGGCTGGGCCGGATCGCGAGCGCGGCCGGGCTCGAGGCGGCGACCACGCTGACGGGCTTCAAGTGGATCGCCCGCGCGCCGGGGATCGCCTTCGGCTACGAGGAGGCGATCGGCTACTGCGTGCTGCCCGAGGTGGTGCGCGACAAGGACGGCCTCTCCGCGGCGCTCATGGTCGCCGAGATGGCGGCGCTGGCCCGCGCGGAGGGGACCACCCTCGTCGGCCGGCTCGACGAGCTCGCGCGCGAGCACGGCCTGTTCTCGACCGCGCAGCTCTCGCTGCGGGTCACCGAGCTCTCGGAGCGGGACGTGATGATGGCGCGCCTGCGCTCGGCCCCGCCCGCGGTCCTCGCAGGCAGCGAGGTCACCACGGTGCAGGATCTCGCCGAGGGCTCGGTGGGGACCACCGGGCTCCCGCCGACGGACGGGGTGCTGCTGGCCACGGCCGACGACGCGCGCGTGATCGTGCGTCCCTCCGGCACGGAGCCCAAGCTCAAGTGCTATCTCGAGGTGCGCGAGGAGGTCCCCGCAGGGGCCGACGAGGCTGCGCTCGGCGCGGTGCGCCGCACGGCCGGCGAGCGCCTGGAGCGGATCACCGAGGACATGCGCAGCGCGCTCACGGGCGCCTGACCCGCCCGCGGGGCGAGCGGTCCTCGCCGCCCGGGAGGAGCCCGCTCAGTACCCGCTGCCGGCGCCGCCCTCGAGGATGGCCTTCGAGGAGGACAGACCGAGCCGGCTGGCCCCGGCGGCGACCATCGCCTCGGCCGCCTCGCGGGTGCGGATCCCGCCGGAGGCCTTCACGCCGAGGCGGTCGCCGACGGTCTCGCGCATCAGGCGCACCGCGTGCTCGCTCGCGCCGCCCGCAGGGTGGAAGCCGGTGGAGGTCTTCACGTAGTCGGCTCCGGCGCGCTCGGCGGCCTCGCACACGGCGACGATCTGCTCATCGCTCAGCGCGGCGGACTCGATGATGACCTTGAGCAGCACCGGGGCCTTCGCGACGTCGCGGACCGCACGGATCTCGTGCTCGACCGCGTCGTACTGACCGGCGCGGGCCAGGCCCACGTTGATCACCATGTCGATCTCGTCCGCGCCCTTGGCCACGGATTCACGCGCCTCGAAGGCCTTCACCTCGGCGCTGTGCTGCCCGGAGGGGAAGCCGCAGACGGTCGCGACCTTCACGCTGGTCTCCACGGGGAGCATCGAGGGCGAGACGCAGATCGAGCAGGTGCCGAGCGCCTCGGCCTCGCGGGCGAGGGCGTCGACGTCGGCGCGGGTGGCCTCGGGCTTGAGCAGGGTGTGGTCGATGAGCTGGGCGAGCTGGGCGTTCTCGAGTGCGGTCATGAACCGAATCCTGCCATGTCCACGGCCGGACGGACACTGCCGGCGACGGACTGCGGACGTCCTCGGGACGACGGCCGGCCCGCGCCGTGCCCGTAGAATCGTCGTCCATGACCGGCCCCTCTGCGCTCCCCCGTCCCCCGCGCCGCATCGTGATCGTCGCCGGTCCCTCGGGGAGCGGCAAGGGCGTGATGTCACGTCGGGCCGGACTGCCCACCGTGCCGCTGGACGAGTTCTACCGGGACCACGACGACCCCTCGCTGCCCCGCCGCTTCGGCATCGTGGACTGGGACGACCCGGCCTCGTGGAACGCGGGCGCCGCGCTCGAGGCGCTCACCGCCCTCGCCCACGACGGCGTCGCCGAGGTCCCCGTCTACTCCATCCCCCTCTCGCGCCGCACCGGCACCGCCGTGATGCACGCCGAGGACGCGGAGCTGATCATCGCCGAGGGGATCTTCGCGGCGCAGCTCATCGCGCCGCTGCGGGAGCTGGGGCTGCTGGCCGACGCGATCGTGCTGCAGCGCCCGGTCCCGCTCGTGTTCGCGCTGCGCCTCATGCGGGACCTGCGCGAGGGCCGCAAGCCTCCGCTGACTCTCCTGCGCCGCGGCTGGGCGCTGGCCCGCGAGCAGGGCGGGGATCTCGCCGCCTGGCGCGCGGCGGGGATGCGCCCGGTGGGGCTGAGGGAGGGCACGCGGCTGCTGCGGCGCCTCGCCGCGCTCACCGCGGCCGAGCGCCGCCAGCGCTCCGGCGCGGGCGGGGAGCGACTGCTGCGGATCACCGCGGTCGCCTTCCTCCGCGACAGTCCGCGCGGCGAGGAGCTGCTCGCGGTGCGCAAGCGCGGCACCGGCTCCTACATGCAGGTGGGCGGGAAGCTCGAGCCGGGCGAGTCCGCGATCGAGGCGGCGCTGCGGGAGGTCGAGGAGGAGCTCGGGGTGCGCCTGCGCGCCGAGGATCTCGAGCCGCTGGGCGACTTCGAGGCGGTCGCGGCGAACGAGCCGTCCACGCGGGTGCGCTCGACGGTGTTCCGCTGCCGCACGGCGCTTCCGGAGCCGCTCTCGGTGCGGGCGGAGCTCGCAGATCACCGATGGCTCCTCGTCTCCGAGCCCGGCCCCGGCCCGCGCCTCGCCCCGCTCATGACCGAGCACATCCTCCCCGCCCTGCGCGGCGCCTGACCCGGGCGGGCGCGGCCCTGCCGGGCCGTCGGCCGGGGTCAGGCGATGCGGTCCAGGACGATCCGGCGCTCGGGCAGGGCGGTGCCGGGCGCGGCGAGGGTCCAGGAGCCCTCGAGCGCCTCGAGCGCGCGGCCCATCCGCTCGGGGGCGTCGGTGTGGAGACGGGCGAGCACGTCCCCGGCCCGCACCTGATCCCCCAGGTGCTTCTCGATCTCGACCCCGGCGGCGGCCTGCACGGCCTCGCCCGGGCGGGAGCGGCCCGCCCCGAGGCGCCATGCGGCCACGCCCACGCCCATCGCGTCCAGGCCCGTCACGACCCCGTCCTCGCTCGCCCGCAGCTCCTCGACGTGCTGCGCAGTGGGCAGCGGGGCGTCGACCTCGCCTCCCTGGGCGGAGATCATGGCGCGCCAGGAATCCATGGCGCGGCCGTCGGCGAGCGCGGCCTCGACGTCGGGGTCGCTCACCCCGGCGGCCTCGAGCATCTCGCGGGCGAGCGCGCAGGTCAGCTCGACCACGTCGGCGGGTCCGCCGCCGGCGAGCACCTCGAGCGACTCGCGCACCTCGAGGCCGTTGCCGGCGGTGCGGCCGAGCGGGGCGGACATGTCGGTGAGCAGCGCGACGGTGCGCACGCCCGCGTCGGTGCCGAGGTCGACCATGGTGCGGGCGAGCTCGCGGGCGTCGGCCTCGTCCTTCATGAAGGCGCCCGCGCCTGTCTTGACGTCGAGGGTGAGCGCGGCGGTGCCCTCGGCGATCTTCTTGGACATGATCGAGGAGGCGATCAGCGGGATCGTCTCGACGGTGCCGGTGACATCGCGCAGGGCGTAGAGCTTCTTGTCCGCCGGCGCCAGACCGGAGCCGGCCGCGCAGATCACGGCGCCGACCTCCGCGAGCTGACGCATCATCTCCTCGTTGCTGAGGGAGGCGCGCCAGCCGGGGATCGCCTCGAGCTTGTCCAGGGTCCCGCCGGTGTGGCCGAGCCCCCGACCGGACAGCTGCGGGACGGCGACGCCGTAGGAGGCGACCAGCGGCGCGAGCGGGAGCGTGATCTTGTCGCCGACCCCGCCGGTGGAGTGCTTGTCGGTGGTGGGCGTGGCCAGGGCGGAGAAGTCCATCCGCTCGCCGCTGGCGATCATGGCGGCGGTCCAGTCCGCGATCTCCTCGCGCTCCATGCCGCGCACGAAGATCGCCATGGCCAGTGCCGCCATCTGCTCCTCGGCGACGACGCCGCGGGTGTAGGCGTCGATCACCCAGTCGATCTGGGCGCTCTCGAGGCGCTGCCCGTCGCGCTTGGTGCGGATGACGTCGACGGCGTCGAAGGGCTCGACGGCGGGGCTGTCGGTCGTGGCGGTCATGACGGGTCTCCTGGGGTGGTCGGGGGCGGTCAGCGGGCGAGGTCGGCGGGGCCGAAGGCCTGCGGGAGGACCTCGGCCATGGTGCGCGGCCCCTCGGGCGTGAGCAGCACGAGCCCCGCTCCGGCGTGCTCGGAGAGCAGCTGGCGGCAGCGGCCGCAGGGCATGACCACCTCGCGCTCGTCACGGGCGAGGTGCTCGTCCCCGCCCACGCACACGAAGCGGTCAAGCCTCCCTCCGCCGCCGGCGACCAGCTCGCTGATCAGCCCGCACTCGGCGCAGAGGGTCACGCCGTAGCCGGCGTTCTCGACGTTGCAGCCGCGCACGAGCCGGCCGTCCTCGGTGAGCGCGGCCGCGCCGACCCGGAACCGGGAGTAGGGGGCGTAGGCGCGCTCGGCGATCTCCCGAGCCTCCGCGAGCAGCGGGGCGAAGTCGGGCTCAGCGGCGGCGGGGGGCGTGGCGTGCTCGGTCATGACCTCGATGCTCTCACTGACGGGACCGGATCGCCCGGCGCGCGGTCACTGCTTGATGTAGGGCTGGCCGTCGGCGGCGGGGACGCGCACCCGGCCCACCACGCCCGCCACCGCGAACAGCGCCACGATGTAGGGGAGCATGAGCAGGAAGTCGCCGGGGATGGAGACCCCGCCCTCCGAGGCGGTCATCGTGCCCAGGCGCAGCTGGAGCGAGTCCGCGAAGGCGAAGGTCAGCGCCGCCAGCAGCGCGCCGACGGGGTGGTAGCGGCCCAGGATCATCGCGGCCAGCGCGATGTACCCCTTGCCGGCGCTCATCTCCTCGCCGAACGCGACGCCGGTGCCGATGGTGAGCGTCGCCCCGCCCAGGCCCGCGACCGCGGAGCCGAGCAGCACGTTCTTCCAGCGGGTGAGGTTCACGGCGATGCCGACGGTGTCCGCGGCCTTCGGGTGCTCGCCCACGGCGCGCACGCGCAGCCCCCAGCGGGTGCGGAACAGCGCGACCGTGAGCCCGGCGACGATGATCCACATGAGGTAGACGAGGATGTTCTGGTCGAAGAGCACCCGGCCGATGACGGGCAGGTCCGCGAGCACGGGGAGGCGCAGGGTGGGCAGGCGCATGGCCGCGTTGAACTGGGAGGGGTTCTCCCGCATGACGGTGCCGAAGAAGAACGAGGTCACGCCGATCGCGAGCACGTTCAGCACGACGCCGACGATGATCTGCTGGACGTGGTACCCGACCGCGAACAGGGCCAGCAGAGCGCCCATGATCAGCGCCATCAGCGGTGCGGCGAGCAGTCCGATCCAGACGCTGCCGGTGAGGGAGCCGATGAGCGCGGCGCCGAAGGCCCCGAAGAGCAGCTGCCCCTCGATGGCGATGTTGATGACGCCGGCACGCTCGGAGAGCACCCCGGACAGCGCCCCGAAGGCGAGCGGCACGGCGAGCACGATCGTGCCCTGCAGCAGGGTGGTGACGTCGAGGGTGCGCTGGGAGATCACCCAGGTCATGAAGGCGAGGATCCAGGCGAGCGCGAAGACGACCACGAGCGTGACCCGCAGCCGGGCCCGGGGCCGGGCGACGCGGGCCTGCAGCACCCACAGCGCTGCGGAGAGCGCGAGGGCGAGCAGGGAGAACGCGACCGCTCCGCCCTTGGAGGGCAGCGTGACCGACTCGGGGATGATGCCGAGGGGGTTCAGGTCGCTCTCTCGCGCCAGCACGTAGACGGACTCGACGCCGGGGATGCCGCGCAGGCCGAAGAAGACCAGCGCCAGCAGTCCCAGCACGGTCGTGGTCGCGGGCAGGTGCCACCAGCTGGCGGGGCGGGTGTCGTCGAGGGCCCGCTCGACGGCGGAGTCGTCGGCGACCACGACGGGTGCGGTGCTCATCGCTCGTCCTCCTGCGGGTCGGCGGGCCGGTCGGCGTCGGGGGCAGGGCCTGCCTCCCGATCGGCCTCGGGTCCCGGGTCCGGGGCCGGGTCGGGGTCCGGTCCCCCGGCACGGTGCGTCGGCGCACCGGCGGCGGCCCCGCTCGCGGCGGCGGCCTTCCCGGCGTCCCCGTCGGCGGTGCGGGCCCGGCGGGCGCGGCGCACGCGGGCCGCGGCCCCGGGATGGTCGACGCGGCGCAGGCCGATGAGGGTGCGCACCAGCGGCGGCGCCGCGATGAACAGCACCACGAGCACCTGGATCACCTGCACCAGGTCCAACGGCACGCCCTGGCTGGACTCCATGAAGCGCCCGCCGGTGGAGAGCGCCGCGAACAGCAGGCCGGCCAGCACGATGCCGACGGGGCCCGAGCGGCCCAGCAGCGCGACGGTGATCGCGTCGAAGCCGATGTTCCCGGCCACGCCCTCGGTGAGCCGCTTCTCGGTGCCGAGCACGTGGACCGCTCCGGCGAGCCCCACGAGCGCGCCGGCGACGGCGAGGACGAGGAAGGAGGTGCGGGCCGGGGAGATGCCGGCGACCTGCGCGGCGCGCGGGTTCGAGCCGACGGCCCGGAAGTGGAAGCCGATCGTGGAGCGGCTCATCAGCCACCACAGCAGCACAGCGGCGCCGGCGGCGAGGATCAGCCCGGCGTGGAGGCGGAAGCCGTCGCCCAGCAGCGGGGGCAGCATCGCGTTCTCGCCGATCGAGGGCGAGGTGGGCTGGGACTGGTTCGCGCCGGTGAACGCCTTGGTCTTCAGGGCGAAGAACAGCAGGTAGGTCGCGATCCAGTTCAGCATGATGGTGCTGATGACCTCGTTGGCGCCGAAGCGGGCCTTGAGGAAGCCGGCGATCCCGCCCCAGATCCCGCCGGCGATGACGCCGGCGACCAGGCAGGTCAGCAGGTGGATCACGACGGGCAGGTCGGCGGTGAAGCCGACGTACCCGGCGGCCATCGCGCCGACGATCAGCTGGCCGGTGCCGCCGATGTTGAACAGGCCCGCGCGGAAGCTGACGGCCATCCCGGCGGAGGCGATGATCAGCGGGGTCGCGACGGTGAGCGTCTCGGTCAGCGGCCGCAGCCCGGCCGAGAGCGCGGGGATCAGCACGTAGGTGCCGGAGCCGCCGGCCTCGCGGACGGAGTCGGCGGCGCGGGAGTAGCCGGTGCCGTCGAAGATCGCGCCGCGGAACATCGCCCGGTACGCCTCGCTCACGGACTGCCAGATGGCGGTCAGCGCGTCGGAGGGACGGGCGAGGAAGTAGCCGAGCGTCTCGCGGACCTCCTGGTCCGCGATGACGATCAGCACGGAGCCGATGAGGAAGGCGAGCACGAAGCTCATCACGACCACGAGCAGGTCGCCGCGCGCGATGCGCTGCAGGGCGCGGGCGAAGGCGGTCTCGGCGGTGTGCTCCGGCGGCGGCGGGGTGTCGCTGCTGCCCGCGCCGATGCCGGGGGCGGAGCCGGTCTCGGCGGCGTCGACGGTGCTCATCATCGTGCGCTCCCCTCCTGCCGGGGGCTCGTGGCGGGTCGGTGGAGCGTGCTCATGCGATGTCCCCTTCGTCCGCGAGCTGCGAGTCGGTGGTGCGGGCCCCGGAGGCGACGGCCTCTCGCGCCGCCTCGGCGGTGTACCCGGCCATCATCAGACCCAGCACGTCGCGGTCCTCGTCCCCCGGCACGATGCCGAGGATGGTGCCGCGGTACATCACGGCGATGCGGTCGGCGAGCTGGGTGACCTCGTCCAGCTCGGTGGAGACGATCACGACGGGGGTGCCCTTGTCCCGCTCGTCGAGGATGCGGCGGTGGAGGAACTCGATCGAGCCGACGTCGACGCCGCGGGTGGGCTGGGAGGCGATCAGCAGGGCCAGCTCGCGGTTCAGCGCCCGGGCCATCACGACCTTCTGCTGGTTGCCGCCGGAGAGGGTGGAGACGGCGGCGGCCGAGGAGCCGGTGCGGATGTCGAACTCGGGGATCAGCCGGGCGGCGTTGTCCCGGATCGCACGCAGCCGCATCGCCAGGGCGCTGCCGAAGGGCGGCCGGTCGTGCTGGTCCAGGACCAGGTTCTCGGCGACGGAGAAGTCGGCGATCAGGGCGTCATGGGTGCGGTCCTCGGGGACGAAGCCGACGCCCGCGTCGAGGACCTGCTTGGTGCTCAGGCCTACCAGCTCGCGCCCCTCGAGCCGCGCGGAGCCGTGGACGTTCTCCTCGAGCCCGAGCAGCGCCTCGGACAGCTCCGTCTGGCCGTTGCCCTGGACGCCCGCGATGCCCAGCACCTCGCCGTGGCGCACGTCGAAGGAGACCCCGTCGAGGACCCGGGTGCCGGCGGCGTCGGTGACGCGCAGGTCGGTGACCTCGAGCGCGACCTCGCCGGGCTCCGCCTCGGCCTTGTCCTGGGCGAGGGAGACCTGGCGACCCACCATGAGGGAGGCGAGCTCGGCCTGGTCCGCGGAGGGATCGGCCTCGCCCACCACCTTCCCGCGCCGGATCACGGTGATGCGGTCGGAGACGGCCTTGACCTCGCGGAGCTTGTGGGTGATGAAGACGATCGAGGTGCCCTCGTCGCGCAGCTGGCGCATGATCGCCATGAGTTCGTCGGTCTCGTGCGGGGTGAGCACGGCGGTGGGCTCGTCGAGCACGAGCACCTCGGCGCGGTGGCTGAGCGCCTTGATGATCTCGACGCGCTGCTGCGCGCCGACGGGCAGGTCCTCGACGAGCGCGTCGGGGTCCAGCTCGAAGCCGAAGCGGGCGGAGATCTCGCGCACCAGGGTCCGCGCGGCGCCGATGTCGAGCAGTCCCCGGCGGGTCGGCTCGTGGCCGAGCACCAGGTTCTCGGCGACGGTGAAGACGGGCACGAGCATGAAGTGCTGGTGGACCATGCCGATGCCGGCGGCCATGGCGTCCCCGGGATCGGCGAAGGAGACCGGGTCGTCGTCGATGACGATCTGGCCGCCGTCGGGCCGGTACAGCCCGTACAGCACGTTCATGAGGGTCGACTTGCCGGCCCCGTTCTCGCCGAGCAGGGAGTGGATCTCCCCGGGCTGGACGACGAGGTCGATGGCGTCGTTGGCCACGAAGCTCCCGAAGGTCTTCGTGATCCCGCGCAGTTCGAGCTTCACAGCACTCGCTTCCGTCGGCGCCGACCGGCTCCGGTCGGGCGGTGGGTGGGCACGGGGCGCGGTCCCCGCCCCGAGGGGTGGGGACCGCGTGCCGTGCAGCGGGTCAGGCCGCCTCGGGCGAGGCGTCCGACTCGACGGCGACCTCGCCGTCGATGATGTCCTGTCGCAGCGCGTCGACCTCGTCCTGCAGCTCCGAGGGGACCTTGTCCTCGAGGTCATGGTAGGGGGCGAGGCCCACGCCCTCGTTCTCGAGGGTGCCCACGTACGGGGTCGCGTCGAACTCGCCGCCGGAGGCGCCGGTGATGACGTCCTCGACCGCGACGGCCATCTCCTTCATCACCGAGGTGAGGATGACGGCCTGCGCATCGGGATCCGAGGAGTTGGTCTCGTAGCCGTCGGCGTCGACCCACACCACGTAGCGCCCCTCGCCCTCCTTCGCGGAGGCGAGGGTCCCGGCGCCCACGGGGCCGGCCACGGGCATGACGATGTCCGCACCCGCGTTGTAGAACTCGTCCGAGACGGCCTTGCCCTTGGACTGGTCCTCGAAGTCGCCGGTGAAGGAGCCCTCCTGGGAGTCCTTGTCCCAGCCGAGCGCCTGCACGTCGGTGTCGTGGACCTCGTTGTAGTGGGCGACGCCGTCGACGAAGCCGTCCATGAAGATGGTGACGGTGGGGATGTTCATCCCGCCGTAGGTCGCGACCTTGCCGGTCTCGGAGGTGCCCGCGGCGACGTAGCCGGCGAGGAACGCGGCCTCGGCGGTGTCGAACTCGATCGGCTTGACGTTCTCGACCTCGATCGCGTTGCCGTCGGCGTCCTGCGCGGTGGAGTCCACGATCGCGAAGTCGGTGTCGGGGTTTGCGCTCGCGGCGCTGCCGGTGGCGGGCGCGAGCAGGAAGCCGACGGTGACGATCAGGTCGCAGCTCTGGGTGACCAGGTTGTTGATGTTCGGCTCGAAGTCGGAGACCGCCTTGGACTCCGAGGTGGCCGTCTCGACGCCGAGATTCTCCTTCGCGGCGACGAGACCGTTGTAGCTCGACTCGTTGAAGGATTTGTCGTCGAAGCCGCCGGAGTCGGAGACCATGCAGGCCTTGTAGTCGCTCGAGCCGCCGCCGGCATCGCTGCCGCCGCCGGAGGAGGACTCCTCCGGCGCGGTGCCGCAGGCGGCGAGGGTGAGGGCCCCGGCGCCGGCGAGGGCGAGGGCGCGCGTGATGCTCTTCATGGATGGTTCCTCCGGTGGGGATGCGGGGTCCGGGAGCGCCCCGGGGGTTCCGTGACGACGTCGCTGTCGTCGTGCGCTCAGGACATTAGCCCCGCGCATGGCGCGAGGGGCGGGTTCCGTCCCAGATCGTGGAAACCGTTATGAAATCGACGCGGAGGTGGCGTACAAGGGTCGGCCAGGCGCGGGGCCGCGGCGGCCGCTCGGCGCCGGCGCCGGGCGGAGGCTCAGGCGTCGGCGAGGTCCCGTTGCACGCAGGCGGCGGCGAGCACGCTCGCCCCGATCCCGATGGCGCGCTCGTCGATCATGAGGTCTCCCATGTGGAGGTCGTAGGTGCGTCCGCCCGGGGTCCGGGTGCCGAGGCGGGCCAGGGCGCCGGGCACCTTCTCGAGGTACCAGGCGAAGTCCTCGCCGCCGAGGGACTGTGCGGTGGGGTCGAGGTTCTCGTGCCCGAGCACGCCGCGCACGGCCGCGGCCAGCACCTCGACACTCGCGGGGCTGTTCGAGACCGGCGGCACGCCGCGGTCGTGGGTGACCCGGGCCTCCACGCCCCAGGGCCGCACGAGGTCGGCGAGGACCTCCTCGAGCAGCTGCTCGGCGCGGTCCCAGGCCTCGTGGTCCAGGCAGCGCAGGGTGCCCTCGAGGGTGCCGGCGCTCGGGATCGCGTTGAAGGCGGAGCCGGCGTGGATCGCGCCCCAGGTGAGGTTCACGCCGGAGCGCGGGTCCATGCGGCGGGTGAGCGCGGCGGGCAGCTGCGTGGCGATCGAGCCGAGCGCGTAGACGAGATCCTGGGTGAGGTGGGGGCGGGAGGTGTGGCCTCCGGCGCCGCGCACCTGGATCCGCACCGGATCGGTCGCGGAGGTGATCGGTCCGGACTTCAGCCCCACATGGCCCACGTCCACGCCCGGATCGCAGTGCAGGGCGAGGATCGAGTCGACGCCGTCCAGGACGTCCTGGCCGATCAGCTCGAGCGCCCCGCAGGGGTGCATCTCCTCGGCGGGCTGGAACACCAGGCGCACCCCGCGTCGCAGCGCGCCCTCGTCGGCCACGCGCACCAGCGCGGTCGCGGCACCGAGCACGGCGCTCATGTGCACGTCGTGGCCGCAGGCGTGGGAGACGCCCTCGACCGTGGAGCGGTACGGGACGGTGCTGAGCTCGGGGATGCCGAGCGCGTCCATGTCCGCGCGTAGGCCCATCAGCTCCAGGGACGGGTCGGCGCCGGGGATGTCGCAGATCAGACCCGTGCCCGCCATCCGTCGCGGGGCCAGGCCCAGCTCAGCGAGCTGCTGGGCGATGAAGTCGGTGGTCGCGTGCTCCTCGTGGGAGAGCTCGGGGTGGCGGTGGAGATGGCGGCGCACGTCCCGCAGCGCCGTCGCCCGCTCGGCGACGGTGCGGGCGATCAGGCCCTCCGGTCCGAGCATCGCCCGCTGCCGCGAGGCCTCCGACAGCACCTGCTGAGACTGCTCCACGCGTCCGCTCCCGTCCTGGGTGTCCTGGTCCCGGACGCTCTCGTCCGGGACGTGCTGATCGGCCCGACGGGCCGGAGTGCGCGCCGCTCGCGACGGGCCGGCGGCGCGGGGTCAGCGCAGCCGGTCCAGGCCCTGCGCGTCGAGACGGTCGACGAGGTGCTGGAGGGCCTGCGCCTGCTCGTCGGCGAGCACCAGCAGCGCGTCCTCGGTGTCCACGATGCTGACGCCCTGCAGCCCGAGCAGGGCGATGTGGCGATCCGTCGCACCGTACACCGTGGCCCGGGAGGCGTGCGCATCGACGCTCGCGCTTCCCACCACGTGGACCTCGGTGCCGTCCTCGCCGCGCAGCACCCGCCCCTCGCGGTCCCGCAGCCGGCGGGCGAGCGCGGCGAAGTCGCCGACGTCGTCCCAGCCGAACTCCGCCGGCACCATCGCGACCCTCCCCTGGGCGGCCAGCGGCTCGGCGAGCGCGTGGTCGATCGCGATCGCGGTCATCGTGGGCCAGACCCTCTCCAGCACCTGCTGCGCCTCGTCGGTGCCGTGCGCGGCGGCGATCTCCCGCACCCCGGCGGCGAGGGCGGGGATCTGTGCGGCGAGCTCGTCGAGCAGCACGTTCGCGCGCACGACGAACATCCCGGCGTTCCAGCGCATCCCGGCGGCGATGAACTCCTCGGCCCGCTCCCGATCGGGCTTCTCGACGAAGCGCGCGACGGGCTCGACGCCGACGGCGCGCAGCCGTCCGGCGAGCGCGGCATCCGCGGGCGCGTCGTCGGCGGGTGCGTCGTCAGCGGGTGCGTCGTCTGCGGATGCGCCCGCCGCCTGGATGTAGCCGAAGGCGGTGGACGGGCAGGTGGGGGTGATCCCGAGGGTGACCAGCAGCCCGAGCTCGGCGGCGTCGCGTGCGGCGGTGACCGCGCGGGCGAAGGCGGCCTCGTCCTTGATCAGGTGGTCGGCGGCGAAGGCGCCGATCACGGCGTCCGGCTCCTCCCGCTCGACGAGCGCCGCGGCGAGCGCGATCGCGGGCATGGAGTTGCGGGCCGACGGCTCGGCCAGCACCCGCACGGCGCCGCTGGCCTCGTGGTCACCCAGCTGCTCGCGCACCGCGGCGGCGTGGGCGCGGCCGGTCACCACGATCGGCGGTCGGTCCGCGAGCGGGGCGAGGCGGTCGAGCGTGAGCTGCAGCAGCGAGCGACCCTCCCCCGTGAGGTCCAGCAGGAACTTCGGCCGGTCGCGGCGTGAGAGCGGCCACAGTCTGGTGCCGGAGCCTCCGGCGGGGATCACGGGGATGAAGGGGGCCTCAGGCATGAGCCCAGCGTATCCAGCCCTCACGACCCCTCCTCGACGCGTCCGAGGCCCGGGTCGGAGCGGGTCACCCCGCCTCCTGCCTGGTGCTACGCTGACGATGCCCCTGTCGGGGGCGATGATGATGTCGCCGTGTCGCGAAACGGCCTCCCGTGAGGTGGCCCAGCGCTGCGACGACCCCGGGGGCCTCGGCCCTCCGAGGTCCCGCGCCACGCGCCGCGGAGCACCGTCCCAGCTCCCGGCGACACCTCGACGCTTCTGGAGGAACTCCGTGGCTTCCGCCCAATCCGGGACGCTCTATCGCGGACGCGAGGGCATGTGGTCCTGGGTCGCCCACCGCATCTCAGGAATGGCGATCTTCCTGTTCCTGCTCGTGCACGTCCTGGACACCGCGCTCGTGCGCGTCTCGCCCGAGGCGTACAACGAGGTCATCGGCCACTACAAGACCGTCGTCTTCGGCCTCGGCGAGGTCGCCCTGGTCGGCGCCGTGATCTTCCACGCCCTCAACGGCCTGCGCATCATCCTCGTGGACTTCTGGTCGAAGGGCACCACGCATCAGCGGAAGCTCTTCTGGGGCGTCGTGATCGTGTGGGCCGTCCTGATGGCCGGCTTCCTCCCCCGTCACCTCATGCACATGTTCGGAGCGTGATCGCGATGTCGACCTCCACCACCTCGATCCCGGATCCCACCACCCGCTACCGCCGCACCGGCCAGCGCGGCCTGAACGCCGAGATGCTCTCGTGGATGTTCATGCGCGGCTCGGGCGCGCTGCTCGTGATCCTCGTCTTCGGTCATCTCTTCGTGAACCTGTGGCTCGGCGACGGCGTCAAGGGCATCGACTTCGCCTTCGTCGGCGGCAAGTGGGCCTCCCCCTTCTGGCAGGTCTGGGACCTGCTGATGCTCTGGCTCGGCCTCATCCACGGCGGCAACGGCGTGCGCACGATCATCAACGACTACGCCCGCGGCGACCGCACGCGCATGGTCCTCAAGGCGCTGCTGTACTTCGCGGTGGTCGTCACGATCGTGCTGGGCACGCTGGTGATCTTCACCTTCGACCCCTGCCCCGTCGGCGCCGAGCCGAGCCTGCTGCCCTCCTTCTGCGAGGGCTGACGCCCCGGGGCGGCCGGCGATCCGGCCGCCCCTCCCCTTCTCCCCAGCACTTCACGGTCTTCCCGGAACGGAGCAGTCACCCGACATGCAGACCCATAACTACGACGTGGTGATCATCGGCGCCGGCGGCGCCGGGATGCGCGCCGCGCTGGAATCCTCCAAGCGCGCCCGCACCGCGGTGGTCACCAAGCTCTATCCCACGCGCTCCCACACCGGCGCGGCGCAGGGCGGCATGTGCGCGGCCCTGGCCAACGTCGAGGAGGACAACTGGGAGTGGCACACCTACGACACCGTCAAGGGCGGTGACTACCTGGTGGACCAGGACGCCGCCGAGGTCATGGCCAAGGAGGCCATCGATGCGGTGCTCGACCTGGAGAAGATGGGCCTGCCCTTCAACCGCACCCCCGAGGGACGGATCGACCAGCGCCGCTTCGGCGGCCACACCCGCGAGCACGGCGAGGCGCCGGTGCGCCGCTCCTGCTACGCCGCGGACCGCACCGGCCACATGATCCTGCAGACCCTCTACCAGAACTGCGTGAAGCAGCAGGTGGAGTTCTTCAACGAGTACTACGTCCTGGACGTGCTCATGACCGGCGATCCCCGCACCGACGAGGGCGTGCGCGCCGCGGGCGTGGTCACCTACGAGCTCGCCACCGGCGAGATCCACGTCTTCCGCGCGAAGTCGATCATCTTCGCCTCGGGCGGCTTCGGGAAGATCTTCAAGACCACCTCGAACGCGCACACCCTCACCGGCGACGGTCCCGCGATGGCCTTCCGCCGCGGCATCCCGCTGGAGGACATGGAGTTCTTCCAGTTCCACCCGACGGGCCTGGCGGGTCTGGGCATCCTCCTGTCGGAGGCCGCCCGCGGCGAGGGCGGCATCCTGCGCAACAGCGAGATGGAGCGCTTCATGGAGCGCTACGCCCCGACGCTGAAGGACCTCGCCCCGCGCGACGTCGTCGCCCGGGCGATGGCGAACGAGGTGCGCGAGGGCCGCGGTGCCGGCCCGAAGAAGGACTACGTCTACCTCGACCTCACCCATCTCGAACCCGCGCACATCGACGCGAAGCTGCCCGACATCACCGAGTTCGCCCGCACCTACCTGGGCGTGGAGCCGTACACGGATCCGATCCCGGTGTTCCCCACCGCGCACTACGGCATGGGCGGCATCCCCACGAACATCCGCGGCGAGGTCCTCGCCAACGCGACCGACGTGATCCCCGGGATGTACGCCGCCGGGGAGACCGCGTGCGTGTCCGTGCACGGCGGCAACCGCCTGGGCACCAACTCCCTGCTGGACATCAACGTGTTCGGGCGCCGCGCCGGCATCGCCGCCGCGGAGCACGCCGCGGAGGTCGACCTGCCCGACCTCCCCGAGGGCGTGGAGACCCCCACCGTCGAGCTGCTCGAGCGCCTGCGCGACCGGCCCGCGACCGAGGACCGCATCGCGAACATCCGCACCGACCTGCAGGAGCTCATGGACGCGAACGTCCAGGTGTTCCGCACCGAGGAGACCTGCCGGACGGCGCTGGCCGGGATCACGGACCTCAAGAAGCGGTACGAGACGGTCGCGATCCAGGACAAGGGCCGCCGCTACAACCTCGACCTGATGGAGGCCGTCGAGCTCGGCTTCCTGCTGGATCTCGCCGAGATCGTGGCGCTCGGCGCGCTGCACCGCAAGGAGTCCCGCGGCGGTCACTTCCGCGAGGACTTCGACACGCGCGACGACGCCAACTTCCTCGAGCACACCATGGCCTACCGCACCCTGCCGGGTGAGGAGGGCGCCGAGGGCACCCCGATCCGTCTGGGCACCAAGCCCGTCGTGATCACCCGCTACGAGCCGAAGGAGCGCACGTTCTGATGACTGCCGTCGCCGAGAAGCCCCAGGCCGATGCCGGGGAGATCCCCTCGTTCGAGGTGACGATGCGCATCGCGCGCTTCACCCCGGAGGACGACAAGGGCGTCCACTGGGAGGACTTCACCGTCACCATGCATGGCACCGACCGCGTGCTCGATGCGCTGCACGAGATCAAGTGGCACATCGACGGGTCGCTGACCTTCCGCCGCTCGTGCGCGCACGGCGTGTGCGGCTCGGACGCGATGCGGATCAACGGCCGCAACCGACTGGCCTGCAAGACCCTGCTCAAGGATCTCGACATCTCCAAGCCCATCACCGTCGAGCCCATCAAGGGCCTGCCGGTCGAGAAGGACCTGATCGTCGACATGGAGCCGTTCTTCGACTCCTACCGCGAGGTCATGCCATTCCTGGTCGCCGGCGGTCAGGAGCCGAGCCGCGAGCGGCTGCAGTCGGCGGAGCAGCGCGAGCGCTTCGACGACACGACCAAGTGCATCCTCTGCGCGGCCTGCACCTCCTCCTGCCCCGTGTTCTGGACCGACGGGCAGTACTTCGGCCCCGCCGCGATCGTGAACGCGCACCGCTTCATCTTCGACTCGCGCGATGATGCGGGCGAGCAGCGGCTGGAGATCCTGAACTCCAAGGAGGGCGTGTGGCGCTGCCGCACCACCTTCAACTGCACCGAGGCGTGCCCGCGCGGCATCCAGGTGACCAAGGCGATCGCCGAGGTGAAGCAGGCCGTGATCCGCGGCCGGGTCTGAGCCGGCGGGCCGACGCCGCCGCACCCGGCGCGTCGACACCTCGGCCGCCCGCGCCGGCCGCCCGCAGCGGCCCCCGTGAGGAAATGTCCCCCTGCGACTCATGATCGGCTCGACATGAGTCGCAGGGGGACATTTCTGCGCGCCGGGCCGCCCGGGACGCGCCCATCAGCCCGTCGCCGGCTGCTCAGGCGGCAGCGTCGGCGAGCACCTCTCGCAGTCGGTCGGCGAAGGCGGCCGGGTCCCCGGGATCGGCGGGGTTCTGCCGGGTGAAGCCGCCGTGGTCACCGGGGAAGTCCACCGCCTCCTGGCCGAGCAGCGCGGCAAGAGCACGGGCGGTGCGGGCGGTGAGCGCCTGTCCGGTCCGCTCGCCGACGGCGATCACGATCGTGGCCGAGGAGGCGCGGAGCGTGTCGAGGTCCGGCGCGTATCCCGTGACCGGAGCGCTCGCCCCGGACAGCAGCGGGTCGTCCCGGGAGCCGTCGTCCTGGACGGGCAGGCCGAACCGGGCCGGGTCCGGCGAGGGCTGGGCGAGATACCCGTCGGTGAACTCCCCCTGCCACGACGTCATGTGGAGGAACGCCGCCAGGCCGGCGCCCCAGCCCCGCTCCTGGTAGGCGCGGGTGACGGCGGCGTTCGCCTCCGCGGCCGTCTCGGCGTCCGGCAGCACGCCGAGCACGGGAGGTTCGTGCGCGACCAGCACGTGCACGTCGTCCGGATGCGCGGTCACCAGCGCGAGGCCCGCGACCGCGCCGCCGCTGCTGGCGAACACGTCGACCGGCGCGCCGAGCTCGCCGATCAGCGCGTGGAGGTCCTCCGCCTGGATCCGCGGATCGTGGAGGTCGCTGCCGTCGCTGCGGGTGCTCTCCCCCAGCCCGCGCGGGTCGTAGGTCACCACGGTCCGTCCCGGCAACTCGGCGGCGAGCTCGGCGAAGCCCTCGGAGGTCATCGGCTGGCCGATCATCAGCAGGACGGGATTGCCGTCCGCGGGAGGCAGCGGACCGTGCAGCTGGTGGACGATCTCGGCGTCGGGAAGGGTCAGCGTGCGGCGCTCGGCCATGGTCGCTCCTCCGGGGTCTCCGTCCCGTGGGCCCGGGGCGGACTGCGCCCCACCGTAGGGCACGGAACGACCGAAGGGAACCGCCGCGAAGCGACGGTACGAGACGTCCCGAGCCCGCGGCGCAGGTCCGCTGAATGAGGCTCAGGCGTAGGTGACCACCAGCGGGGCGTGGTCGGACCAGCGGGTGTCATAGCTGGGGGCGCGGTCGACCTGTGCGTCCGTCGCCCGCTCGCCGAGCTCGGGCGTGGTCAGCTGGTAGTCGATGCGCCAGCCGGCGTCGTTGTCGAAGGCCTTGCCGCGCTGGGACCACCAGGTGTACGGGCCGGGGACGTCGCCGGCGAGGCGCCGCTGCACGTCCACCCAGTCGCCCTCGACGAGCAGACGGTCGAGATAGGCGCGCTCCTCGGGCAGGAAGCCGGCGGACTTCAGGTTGCCCTTCCAGTTCTTGATGTCGTTGTTGGCGTGGGCGATGTTCAGGTCCCCGGTGAGGACCACGTGGCGGCCGTCGGCGCGCAGCGCGGCCAGGCGCTCCATGGCCACGTCGAGGAAGGCGTACTTGTCGGTCATGGTCTGCGGCTTCTCGGTGTTGCCCGAGTGCATGTAGCAGGAGATGACCGTGAGGTCCTTGCCGTCGCCGAGCGGGTCCTCGAGGTCGGCCTCGAGCCAGCGCCCGGTGTGGGTGGGCTCGGTGAGACCGGGCAGGCCGCGGCGCACGCCCTCGAGGTCGATCCGCTCGAGCGAGGTGCGGGCGGCGATTGCGACGCCGTTGCGGCCCTTGAGCTCGGAGGCCTGGCCGACGATCGTCCACCCCTCCCCCACGAGGTCGGCGAGCAGCTCGTCGGGTGCGCGGACCTCCTGCAGGGTGATGACGTCGGCCGCGGTCTGCGCGAGCCAGTCGGCCATGCCCTTGCGGGCGGCGGCCCGCAGGCCGTTGACGTTGACGGTGGCGAGGGTGAAAGTCATGCGCCCCAGTATGTCAGCGGCCTGCGACGCCCGAGGACGTCGCACCCCGGGCTCAGAGCTCGAGCCCTGCGGCGTGCTCGGCAGCCTCGACGACGTTGCTGACCAGCAGCGCACGGGTCATCGGGCCGACGCCGCCGGGGTTGGGGCTGATCCAGGAGGCGACCTCCGCGACGGCCGGGTCCACGTCGCCCACGAGCTTCGCCTTCCCGCCGGCGGGGTCCTCCTGCCGGGAGACGCCGACGTCCAGCACGATCGCGCCGGGCTTGACGTCCTCGGGACGCACCAGGTGGGCGACGCCCGCGGCGGCGACGATCACGTCGGCGCGGCGCAGGTGGGCGGGCAGGTCCACGGTGCCCGTGTGGGTGAGGGTGACCGTCGCGTTGATGCTGCGTCGGGTCATGAGCGCGCCGATGGACCGGCCGACGGTCACGCCGCGCCCGATGACGACGACGTCCTTGCCCTTGAGGTCCAGATCGTGCCGCGTGAGCAGCTCGATCACGGCGCGGGGGGTGCAGGGCAGCGGCGTGTGGATCGGGGCGTAGGCGTTCAGCACCAGGCGGCCCAGGTTCGTGGGGTGCAGGCCGTCGGCGTCCTTCGCTGGGTCGATGCGCTCGAGGATCGCGTCGGTGTCGATCTGCTCCGGCAGCGGGAGCTGGACGATGTATCCGGTGCAGGCCGGATCGGCGTTGAGCTCGTCGACGACCGCCTCGACGTCCTCCTGCGTGGCATCGGCCGGCAGATGCTTCTGGATCGAGTTCAGCCCGATCTGCTCGCTGTCGCGGTGCTTGCCGCGCACATAGGCGGCGCTGCCGGGATCATCGCCCACCAGCACGGTCGCCAGCCCCGGGCGGGGGTGACCCGCCTCGACGAGACGAGCCACGCGCTCGGCCAGCTCCTCCTTGATGGTCTTCGCGGTGGCCTTGCCGTCGAGGATCTGGGCCGTCATGACGCTCTCCTTGGGTGAGGGGTCGGTGGTGCGGGCGGCAGGCGGGGTCCGACGCGCTGCGCGCCGGACCCCGCCCGATGGTCAGTGCTGCTGCAGCTCGGCGTACAGCGGCGTCTTCTCGGCGAGCTTCGCGGTGCGTGCGCGGAGGCTCTCGACGTCGGCGCCGCCGGTGAGGGCCAGCGCGATCACGTCGGCGACCTCGGTGAACTCCGCCGCGCCGAAGCCGCGGGTGGCGAGCGCCGGGGTGCCGATGCGCAGCCCCGAGGTGACCCGCGGCGGGCGCGGGTCGTTGGGGACGGCGTTGCGGTTCACGGTGATGCCGACTTCGTGCAGGCGGTCCTCCGCCTGCTGGCCGTCGAGCTCGGAGTCGACGAGGTCCACGAGCACGAGGTGCACGTCGGTGCCGCCGGAGATGACCTTGACGCCCGCGGCCTTCGCGTCCTCGGCCTGGAGGCGGTCCGCGAGGATCTGCGCGCCCTCGAGGGTGCGGGCCTGGCGGTCCTTGAACTCGTCGGACGCGGCGATCTTCAGCGCGACGGCCTTCGCAGCGACGACGTGCATGAGCGGGCCGCCCTGCTGGCCGGGGAACACGGCCGAGTCGATCTTCTTCGCCCACTCCTCCTTGCACAGGATCATGCCGGAGCGGGGGCCGCCGATGGTCTTGTGGATCGTGGTGGAGACGACGTCGGCGTAGGGGACGGGGCTGGGGTGCAGGCCCGCAGCGACGAGGCCCGCGAAGTGGGCCATGTCCACCCACAGGGCGGCGCCGACCTCGTCGGCGATCTCGCGGAAGCGGGGGAAGTCGAGCTGGCGGGTGTAGGCGGACCAGCCGGCGACGATGACCTTGGGCTGCTCGGCGACCGCGAGCTCGTGC
The DNA here is from genome assembly GCF_003711805.1 of Brachybacterium sp. EE-P12. Taxonomy (GTDB): domain Bacteria; phylum Actinomycetota; class Actinomycetes; order Actinomycetales; family Dermabacteraceae; genus Brachybacterium. Next base: position 79,633 of record NZ_QXCP01000008.1, read on the forward strand.
ACCTTGTCCATGTCGATCAGGCCCGTGCCCGGCTCGGTCTCGTACGCGACGATGTCGTAGAGACGGCCGGAGAAGTTGATCTTCATGCCGTGGGTGAGGTGGCCGCCGTGGGCGAGCGAGAGGCCCATGAGCTTGTCGCCGGGGCGGGCCAGGGCGTGCATGACCGCAGCGTTCGCGGTGGCGCCCGAGTGGGGCTGGACGTTCGCGTGCTCGGCGCCGAACAGGGCCTTGGCGCGGTCGATCGCGATCTGCTCGGCGACGTCGACCTCCTCGCAGCCGCCGTAGTAGCGCTTGCCCGGGTAGCCCTCGGCGTACTTGTTCGTGAGCACGGATCCCTGCACCTGCAGCACGGAGCGCGGCACGAAGTTCTCCGAGGCGATCATCTCGAGCGTGCCCTGCTGTCGGGCCAGCTCGCGATCGAGCACCTGGGCGATCTCGGGATCGATGTCGGCGACAGACTGGTCGAGGACGTTCACGGGGCCTCCTGGGACGGGGTGAGGGGGCGGCGAGCAGCCGTCACGCCATCCTAGAACGCCGAGCACCCGCGGTCGTCCCGACGCTCACTCCTCGGCCGACGGGAGTGCGGGCCGGCCTCGAGGAACGGCCGGCGGGCTCGCCGCCGCGCTCAGAGGTCGAGGCCGAGGCGCACCGGCTCGGGCTCGAGACGGATCCCGAAGCGCTCCAGCACCCGCGACCGGACGTCGTGGGCGAGGGCGACGAGATCCTCGCTGCTGGCGCCGCCGCGATTGGTGAGCGCGAGGGAGTGCTTGGTGGAGACGGAGGCCCGCTCCCCCACCGCGTGGCCGCGCTCGATGCCGGAGTGGCTGATGAGCCAGGCGGCGCTGGTCTTGACCCGGCCCTCGCCCGCCTCGTAGCGCGGGGCCTGCTCGGGCAGGGCGTCGGCCGCCTCGCGGTCCAGGATCGGGTTGGTGAAGAACGAGCCCGCGCTCCAGGTGTCATGGTCATCGGGGTCCAGGACCATGCCCTTGGCGCCGCGGACCCGCAGCACCGCCTCGCGCACGCGGCTCATCGGCACCCGGTCCCCGACCTCGACGCCGAGCTCGGCGGCGAGCTGGGCGTAGCGGATCGGGGCCGAGAGCGAGCCGATCGTGTGCTGGAAGGTCACCGACAGCACCACGTAGCGGCCGGTCGCCGAGGGGACCGGGCCGCTGTAGCGGGTGCGCTTGAAGACGCTGTCGCGATAGGTGAAGCCGCAGTCGGCGGCGAAGAAGGTGCGCACGGCCCGCTTCTCGCGGTCCCACGTGCGCACCCGGGAGATCGTCGCGGCGACCTCCTGGCCGTAGGCGCCGACGTTCTGGATCGGGGTCGCGCCGACGGTGCCGGGGATCCCCGAGAGGGCCTCGATCCCGACCATCTCGCGGGCGATCGCGTAGCGCACCGCACGGTCCCAGTTCACCCCCGCGAAGTACTCGACGATCGCGCCGCCGCAGGTCGGGTCCAGCGGGGTCAGGTCCGCGGGGTCCACGGGTATCCCGTCGGGCTCCCCCGAGGCGCCGACCTCGCAGGTCGCGTCCAGCAGCGGCGGCTCCTCGGGATCGCGCAGCAGCACGACGGTCCCCTCGAAGGGCTCGTCGGAGGCGACGAGGTTCGAGCCGCCGCCGAGGACGAGCAGCGGCTCGCCGGCCTCGTCGGCGGCGGAGACGGCCTCGATGACCTCCTCGGCGGTGCGGGCCTCGACGAGCTTCCGGATCTCGCCGCCGATGCGGAGGGTGGTGAGCTCGGAGAGCCTCATGCCCGGTCCTGCCCGTCGGCGCCCTGAGCGGTGCGGGGCAGGGCGAGGGTGGCGCGGGCCCGGCCCAGTACCTTCGCGCCGTCCACCTCGGCGGTGAGGTCCACGCGGGCGGTGCCGGCCGCGGCGTCGATCGCGCCGACGGTCGCGACGACCTCGAGGGTGACCTCGCCGGTGGGGGGCACCGGCACCATCCCGGTGAAGCGGGTGGAGTAGGCGGTGACGAGGGTCGGGTCGCCGACGGCCTCGAGCAGCCCGGTGATCGCGGTGCCCATGGTGAGCATGCCGTGGGCGATGACGCCGGGGAGGCCGGCGCCCTCGGCGACCGCGTCGTTGTAGTGGATGGGGTTGAAGTCGCCGGAGGCCCCGGCGTAGCGCACGAGGGTGTCGCGGTCGAGGGTGTGGGTGGTGCGGGCGAGCACGTCGCCGACGGCGAGCGCGGCGAGGTCGATCGTCCCGGCGGGGGCGGTGGGGCTGCTGGTCATCTCTGCTCCTGGGGATGCGGTGGCGGCGTGGGCGTCGGCTCCGAGGGGCCGGGGCCGCTGGCGGGCGGCGGGGTGCGGCGGCGCTCAGTCGCCGCGGACGACGAGCATGCTGCGCACGGCGGCGACCTCCGCGCCGTCCTCGTCGGCGAGGTCGACGCGCGTGGTCACCATCGCGTGCCCGCCGGCGGCGCGGACGGACTCGACGGTGAGGGTCGGCACGAGCCGGTCCCCGGCGACGACGGGCCGGTGGAGGGTGAAGGACTCCTCGCCGTGGACCACGCGGGAGAAGTCGATCCCGGCGGCGGGGTCCTCGACGTACTGCGCCTCGGTGGCCTGGGCGAGAGAGACCAGGAAGGTGGGCGGCGCCACGACGCCGGCGTGCCCGGCCGCGCGGGCGGCCTCGGGGTCGGTGTGCAGCGGGGAGGGCGCGCCGGTGGCACGGGCGAACTCGGCGATCTTCGCGGCCGAGACGGTGTGCACGGGGCCGGACGGGTAGGTGCGGCTGGCGAAGGCGGGATCGGGGGTGGTGGTCACTGTGTCTCCCGAGGTCGGGTCGGCCCGGGGCCGACGGATGCGGACCCACCGATCATCTCACCGCGATGCCGCGCCTGCGGGAGGCCGGACCGTCCACGGCACCGCCGCCGGACATGACGAAGGCCACCCAGCGGTGCCGGGTGGCCTTCGTGGACGCTGCGGAGCGCCCGCTCAGCGGGTCTCGCGGTGCGCCGTCTGCTTGCCGCAGGTCGGGCAGAACTTCGAGAGCTCGAGCCGATCCGGGGTGTTGCGACGGTTCTTCTTGGTGATGTAGTTGCGCGCCTTGCAGTCGACACACGCCATGGTGATCTTGGGACGCACGTCAGAGCTCTTGCTCGCCACGGTTCGCCTCTTTCGTCCGGGTGGCGCACCCGGCGGCGCGCCTCGTGGGTCCCCGTACTCGGGGGATGTGGATTCTGCACTCCGGTGGGGACCGGCGTGGTACCGAGGGCGGGGATCGAACCCGCGACCTCACGATTATGAGTCGTGCGCTCTAACCGTCTGAGCTACCCCGGCGTGACCGATGAAACGGCCCGATCTCGAATGAGACCGGGCCGCCGCATCCATCAGAGCCCTGAAAGGGAATCGAACCCTTGACCTTCTCCTTACCATGGAGACGCTCTGCCGACTGAGCTATCAGGGCAACCCGGTGAACCTTACCCGTCTCCTTGCCCGGAGGCAATTCGGGGGCGGGCCCCGGTGCTTCGGATCACAGGATCCTCCGCGTGGCAGATGAGGGATTCGAACCCCCGTAGGCAATGCCAGCTGATTTACAGTCAGCTCCCTTTGGCCGCTCGGGTAATCTGCCGCGACCCTCTCCCGTCGCCCGCCGGACCCGAGTCCCACGGCCGCCGGAAGCGGACTCGGAACAGCATAGCGGGCCTGCGGCCTGGGCGCGAACCCAGAGAGGGCTTCCGGCGCATGAGAGGCGTCACAGCCCGGCGCGGCCATGCGACCATGCAGGGCAGACCCACCCGTTCGACGTGACCGCGGCCCGTGCACGGCGCCGCCCCGAGGAGGATCCGATGGCCGATTCATCGTTCGACATCGTCAGCAAGCTCGACCGCCAGGAGGTCGACAACGCCGTGAACCAGGCTGTGAGGGAGGTCGGCCAGCGCTACGACTTCCGGGGCACCGGCGCGTCGATCACGCTGGGCGGCGACGAGATCGTCATGACCGCCAACGCCGAGGAGCGCGTGCTCGCGGTGCTGGACGTGCTGCAGTCCAAGCTGATCCGTCGCGGCATCTCGCTGAAGTCCCTGGACGTGGGCGAGCCCAAGCAGTCCGGGAAGGAGACCCGCCTGGTCGCCGCTCTGAAGGAGGGCATCGCCACGGATGAGGCGAAGAAGATCTCGAAGATCATCCGCGACGAGGGCCCCAAGGGCGTGAAGGCGCAGATCCAGGGCGACGAGCTGCGGGTCTCCTCGAAGAGCCGCGACGATCTGCAGGCGGTGATCGCGCTGCTCAAGGGCAAGGACCTCGAGGTCGCGCTGCAGTTCATCAACTACCGCTGAGGCCCGACAGCCCCTCCGCCCCGCGCCCTCGTTCCCGGTCCTCGGGAGCGGGGGCGCGGGCCGGCCGGTCGCGGGGCGCGGCCGACCGGCGACGCGCCGAGGCCCCGCCCCCTGCGACAGGGGACGGGGCCTCGGCGGCGACGAGCCGTCAGCTCACTGCTGGTTCGAGGTGGCGTCCTGCTCCTCGGCGTGCGTGGTCAGCTCCTCGCCCTTGGCGCGGAACGCCTCCAGCAGATCGTTCACCGGGCCGTTGACGAACGCGTTCCAGTCCTCGCGGTAGCCCTCGTAGTCCGGGCCCACCCACTCGACCGAGTTCACCAGATTCGTCAGCGGGTCGATCACCTCGAGGATGTGCTCCCCGGCCTGGGTGACCGCCTGCGCGACCTCGCGCCCCTCCTCCGGATTCATACCCTTGAAAGCCATCACAAACCCCTTTCGCCCCGTTCACGGAGCTGAAGAACTACAGAAGAAAAACGAAAATCCGAGACGCCCCCGACCGGTCAGGCCGAAGCGTCCTCCTGCTGGCCGGCGTTGGCCTCCGCGCGGTTCTGGAAGTCCGTCAGCTGGTCCACGACCGAGCTCACGAGCGGCCCGAGCGTCGAGTCGAACTCCGACACGTAGCGGTCCCGGTCCTCACCGGTCCAGTCGAACTCGGTCACGCGCCCCTGCACCGTGGTGTAGGCCGTCCGGACCTCTTCGCCGGACGTGCCGATCTGCGTACCCATCTGACGCACGGCCACCGGGTTCATGCCCTTCTTCATCTTGTCCTCCAACTCATCGAGTACACCGGATCCCCACCCACCGGGCCGGATCCTCGCAGCGCCTTCGGCCACGACCACGATCCCTGTCCCCCAGGTGATGGCACCACCCTAGGACCACCCACCACCCCCAGGCGATGGGGACAACTCCCCATGCTCCTCCCCATCCCTCGAATAAGGTATCTACGCAGGTCACACGCCATCCAGCGGTCCTCGAGCATTGTGGACAGAGTCGTCCTCCCCGGCGCGCGGCGCGGGGGAGGCAGCTCTCCGGGCCCGGCGCACAGTCGTAGACGGCGAAGACGCCGACCCCGAAGGGCCGGCGCGCTCGTGCGATGCCGGGGAGCTGCGGGGTCAGTCCAGGTGCACGCGCAGGGAGTCCTGCATCGTGCGCACCGTCTCGATCTCCTCGTCGGCGTTCTCCGCGCCGCAGCTGCCCACGATCTCGAGCACATCGGTGGCGACCCCTCCGCGGTCCAGGACCGCATAGCGCGCGGCCTGCACGACGGTGGGACGGCCGGGCTGGGTGTAGCCGTACTCGCTGGCGATCCAGGTGCGCCCCTCGAGCTCGATCTCTCCGGTGCCGAGCTCCTCGAGCTCGGGCAGGGAGGCCTTGCGCTGGTCGAGCCCGGCGCGGGCCGCCTCGAGGGTGAACTCGGGACCGAAGCGCTGCACGGTCACGACGACGTTGGCGCGGAAGCGGCCCTCGATGCGCGGCTGGGCGACGGCCAGCTGCACGCCGGGAACCGTCAGCGGCTCCCAGCCCTCCGGCACCTCGAGGCGTATCCGAGGCGGTCCGGGGAAGTCCGCGCTCGGGTACTCGATGCTCTTCACGATGCTGTGCTCCGTTCATCCCCCGGCACTGACGGCGACCAAGATACCAGGCACGGGAAAGGCCCGAGCGGTCCACCGCCCGGGCCTCCTGCCACCCCTGCCGCCGCTCCCCCGCACGGTCGCACTCCCCGCTCAGCGCGCGGAGGTCGCCTCCTGCTCGGCCGCGTTGCGGTCCGCGGTGTCGCCGAGCTCGTTCACGGCGGTCATGATCTGCTGGAGGGCGGGGACCATCTCCCCCGCCCACTGAGCGCGGAACCGGTCGGCGTCGGGCCCGGTCCAGTCGACGTCCTCGAGCCCGCGCGTGAGCTCCTGCTCGATCCGCGTGATCTCCTCGGCCGCGTCGCGCAGCTGGCCGGACATCCGCTTGACCTCTTCGACGTTCATACCCTTGACGGCGTTCACGATCAGGGGTCCCCTTCCTGTTCACCGGCTCCTGCGCCCCCTGCGGTGCACCGGGCCTCCTCCGTGCTCGACACCGGTCACTCTAGGACGATCGCCGAGGACCGACCATGGGGAGGAGTCCCCATGTGGACAACCTCCGCTGCGGCCCGCTCGTCGGCCGCTGCGCGACGCGCCCCCGCACGGCGACGCGTCCGCTCCGACGACCCGGCTCAGCCGGTCGTGATCTGCGCGACCTGTAGCTTCATCGCCCGGCCGCCGTGGACGAGGAAGCCGCGGCCGGCCGGGAAGTCGGCGCGACGGATCCTCCCCAGCCCGGTGCCGAGCAGCGAGTCGCCGTCCATCTCCCCGGGCTGCAGCAGCAGGCCGCGGCGCCCGGCCTTGAAGGGCTGGGCGAGGACATAGGCCTGCGACCAGGAGGCGGACTCGTTCTCGCCCACCACGAACTGCCCCTCCCGGGTGCTGGCGCGGATGAGCTTGTCCAGGTCGTTCTCGACGCCGGTGCCGGTGAAGTCGGCGACCCCGTCGATGAACAGCGCCAGACGCCCCTCGCCCACGGTGCCGGACTCGACGGTCCGGCGCAGCTGACCGGCCAGCTCCCGCACGGTCTCCGGATCGGAGGCCTCCACGTCCCACACCGGCAGCCCGGTCAGCGGGGTGCGGCGGGAGGAGAAGCGGACCAGGCGCATGGGGCTGTCCATCGCCTTGAGCCCGGTGGCGATGGTGAGCATCGCGGTGGTGCGGCCGGAGCCCATCGGCCCGGTGACCATGAAGGCGCCGCGCGGCTCGTAGGTGATCTCGGCAAGGGTCTCGTCGGCCACGCCCAGCACCGGACGTCCGCTGACGACCGGGCGCAGCGCCGCGAACTCCACCCGCTCGGGCAGGCGCTCGATCGCGGGCGCCTCGGGCACGCCCGCGCGACGCATCGCCTGGGCGAGCTTGGCCACCTCGCGGGACTGGATCGCGACGTTCGAGTCGCCGCCGTGCACCGCGATCTGCACCTCGTGCCCGTCGAGGATGGAGCGCCCCGGGGGCGAGCTGCCGTCCAGCACGTCCTTGGGCTCGCCGAAGGAGGCGTAGTCGTCGGGGCTGGCCATGCGGTGGATGAGCCGGCGCTGGATGGAGGACCCGAGCGAGGTGGGGATCGCGTTGGGGCGGTCGCCGGTGACGATCACGTGCACACCCACCTGGCGTCCGTCGGTCGCGATCTGGACGAAGGCGGTGAACCACTTCGAGAGGTTCGAGTAGTCGTAGGCCTCGCGGAAGGCGGCCATGCCGTCGACCAGCAGGAGGATGCGCGGGGTGTCCGGCTTCCCGGCGAGCTCCCGGTATTCGGCGACCGACCCGGCCCGCTGCCGGGCGAACTCGCGGGCCCGCTCGTCGATCAGCTCGCGCAGGGTGCGCAGCAGGCGGATCACCCGCTCCTCGTCGTCCCCGGTCACGATCGAGCCGACGTGCGGGAGCTCCTCGAGCATCGTCAGGCCCGAGGCGCCGAAGTCCAGCCCGTACACGTGCACGGGCCCGCCGCGCACGGTGGAGGCGGCGGAGATCGCGAGGGTGCGCAGGGTCGTGGACTTGCCCGAGCCGCCGGTGCCGTAGATCGCCATGTTCCCGTCGCGGTCGGGATAGTAGGAGATCGTCGGCTGGGACTGGTCCTCGGGGACGTCCATGACGCCCAGCAGCAGCTCCTCGTCGGTGCGGCGCGTGGGCAGGCGGGAGAGGTCGTAGGCGTCGGCCAGCTCCGAGAGCCAGGGCTTGCGCGGCTCGGGCACCCCGGCCCGTTCGGCGGCCGCCTTCACGGTCGCGACCACCCGGGCGATGTCGTTGGGGCCGGGGTCGGCGACCTCCTTGGTCGGCGGGGAGGGGATGTCCCACTGCTCGCCGGTGCCGAAGTCCTTCTCGACGATGTCGATGCGGGCCCGCTCGGGCTCGTCGGTGGTCCAGCCCCCCGCGTAGCCGGTCTGGAAGGTCGCGATGCGGCCCGGCCCGGTCTTCGCCGCGGCGCGGCCGGGGATGCCCGGGTCGAAGTGCGCGGCCATCTTGTCGCCGAGGATGTCCTTGGAGTCGGCCTCGTCGGCCATGCGCAGGGCGATGCGGAGGTTCGTGTTGGCGCGCAGGTTGTCCTTGATGACGCCCGCGGGGCGCTGGGTCGCGAGGATCAGGTGCAGTCCCAGGGAGCGGCCCCGGGCGGCGACGTCCACGACCCCGTCGACGAACTCGGGGATCTCCTTCGCGAGCGCCGCGAACTCGTCGACGATGATGATCAGGCTCGGCGGCGCCTCGGGGTCCCCGGTGCGCTCGAGGGAGACGAGGTCCTTGGCCTTCTTCCGGTTCAGCAGGTGCTCGCGGTGGTGCAGCTCTGCGCGCAGGGACGTCAGAGCCCGGCGCACCAGGTGCTGGGAGAGGTCGGTGACCAGGCCGACGGTGTGGGGCAGGTCCACGGCGTCGGCGAAGGCGGCGCCGCCCTTGTAGTCGACGAACAGGAAGGTGACCCGGTCGGGGCTGTGCGCGGTGGCCATGCCCATCACCCAGGCCTGCAGGAACTCGGACTTGCCGGCGCCGGTGGTGCCGCCGACGAGGGCGTGCGGGCCGTTGGTGCGCAGATCGAGGTGGAAGGCGTCCTGGCCGTTGTGGCCGATCAGGCCGCGCAGGTTCGCGTCGTGCTTGCGGCGCTGCGGCTCGGAGCCGTCGCGCGGGGTGAGGGAGTTGTTCTCCTTCCACCGCTCGATGATGTGGTCGGGGTCCTCGGCCATCGCCATCCCGCCGAGCGTGAGATAGGAGATGGCGCGCGGCAGATCGGAGTCGTCGTCCACCGGCACGCCCGCGTCGACCACGGGCGAGAGATGGCGGGCCACGCCCGAGGCGACCTCGACGGAGACCGTCTCGACGGTGACGGGGTAGAACCGGTCCCCCACCCGCACGTGCCCGGCGTTCGCTCCCTCGATCGCCTCCTCGACGGAGACGAAGGTGCGGCAGGCGGCGGGCAGCGCCGCGATGTCGGCGGCGCACCAGATGACGTGCACGCCGACGTCCGGGCCGCGCTCGGCGATGCGGACCAGGCGCGCCCGGTCCACGGGGGCGTCGTCCTCGACGACCACCACGAGGTTCGGGGTGACCGGCTCCGGCGGGAGAGGCGGCTCCTGCGTGATGTCGTCGGTCATGGGGGTGCGCAGCTGCGGGGGCGCGTCTCCGGCGCGCTGCTCGATGAGCTCCTCGATGCGGGAGAGGAGCGAGGTGCCGCGGCCGGGGGTGTCGGCGAGATGGTCGCCGGGCAGCGGGGAGTGCGGGCTCGAGGTGTGCGGCAGCCACTTCAGCCACTGCCAGATGTCGCGGCTGGAGCGGGAGGTGATCGCGGCGAGCGCCACCTCCGCCGGGGAATGCAGGGCGATGAGCTGGGTGACGATGCCGCGGGCGACCCCATCGGCCTCCTCGCCGCCGCCGGCGACGCCGAGGTTGCCCGCATGCCGCAGCTCCGCGACCACCGGCACGCCGGCGATCATCCTGTACTCCTCGTGCATGTCGTCGAGCATGTCGTAGTACTTCGGGATCGCATCGTTCTCGCCGGGCATCTCGATGCCGACGCGGGACTCCGCGATCCCGAGGCCCAGGCGCACCGTGCCGAAGCCGCTGTGCTCGGGGCGGTGGGTCCACAGCAGGCGCCCGAGCCGGAAGGCGGCGTCGACGGTGTCGGCGGCCGACGGCGCCTCGACCAGGCGCACCGCCCGTTCGAGATCCTGCGCGGCGGTGACCCGGCGCTTGAGGGAGGCGAGCCCCTCCTCGAAGTTCACGATCTGCCGCTCGAGCATCTTCTTCTGCTGGAACTTGCGGTTCAGATATCCGGCGGTCGCCATCATCGGCATCATGAACACGAACATGAGCGAGAACGGGCTGCGGGTCATCGAGAACATGAATCCGCCCATGAGCAGCGGCGCGAACATCATGAAGATCGGGAAGAACTGCGGGCTGGGCTCCTTCGGCGGGGTGGGCGCCTTCAGGGGCCGGTAGGGGAAGCGGGGCACCACGCGCGGGGAGCGGTTGAACTCGACCACCGGGGAGCTGGGGGCGGTCCCGCCCAGGCGGTGCAGGAGGATCACCGAGAACGTGGTCCCGCCGATCAGCACCGTGTCCGCGGGGCCGATCATGGCGCGCTGGACCTGCTCGCCGCCCATCACCACGCCGTTGGCGGAGTGGAGGTCCACGATCTCGATCGTGTCGCCGACGTTGATCCGGGCGTGCCTCCTGGAGAGCATCGGGTCGGCGATGCGGATGTCGAGATCGCCCTCGCGCCCGATGACGCTGGAGCCGGAGGGCAGAGGATACTCGCGGCCCGCCTCGGGACCGGAGAGCACGCGCATCAGCGCGACCGCCGCGCCGCGGGACTCGGAGCGGGTGGCGTACTCGCTCGAGGAGCGGGCGATGGAGACGACGCTGCCGGAGCGCAGCCCCGCCTGGATCAGGTCGATCCCCCGGTCCAGGGAGCGCACCCCGTTCGCGCCCGGCCCGGCGCCCGGATCCTGCACCTGGAGGGTCAGCCCCTCGGGCGGCTCGACCTCGCCGCGCAGCGGATCGGCGAGGTACAGAGCGTTCGCGACGTCGGCGACGGTCGCCGTCGCATCCGCGGTCACCTCCAGGTCCGTCATCCGGTCCTCGGGCCGGCGCAGCGTGAGCTTGATGCGCATCGTCTCTCCTCCCCCGCGAGGGGTCGGGACCGCTCAGCGGTCCTCCGTCGTCCTCAGAGGTCTCAGTCGTCCTCGGCGTCCTGCGCCGCGTCCAGCAGCGGCAGGTCCTCCGCGGTCACGAGCCGGGAGAACACCGCATGCTCGACCAGTCGGGCACGACGGTTGCTCGCGAGCTTGCCGGGGCCGCCGCGCAGCCCCCGCACCCCCAGCCGGTCGAGCTTGTCGCACACGTTGTCCAGCTTGCGGTTGAACTTGGTCAGCTGCCAGCCCAGACGCTCCGCGGCCTGCCCCGAGGTGGGGACGGCGCTCATGCCGGAGCCCTCCCGGCTGAGCATCGGCTCGGCGAGCGCGAGGATCAGCAGCTTCTGGCTCGGGGTCAGCTGCACGGAGCCGACGGTCGTCTCCCCGGCGGGGTCGTCCGGACCGGCGATCCGGGCGAACTCCGGGGACTCCGCGTGCACGGCCAGGTCGTAGGTCGTGGGCCCGGCGGTGAACACCACCTTGGTCACGTCGAACACGAGCGGGATCCGGGCGCCGGGCGCGAGCCAGGCCTGCATGGACCCGCTGCCGTCGGTGAGCGTGGCCGAGAGCCGCGCCCCGATGTTCACGAGCCACCACATCGACTCGACCTGCACGATCGTCAGGAACCGTCGGTGGAGGAAGGGGTTGTCCTCGTCGATCGTGAGGTCCGCCTCGCGACCGATCGTGAGCTCTTGCCCGTCCTCGACGCGGTACCACTCCCCGCAGAACTCGACCGAGATCGTCGACGCCATCGTCACTGTGCTCCTTGTTCGTCCAGGTGGGACCCCGCCCACGCGGCACCCTGCTGTCGGGCTGCTCGCCCCCTGTCGTCACTGCGCATCGAGGCACACCTCCTCCGGCTCGCTGGCCTGCCCGTTGGGGTTGACGGTGCGCACGCTCACGCAGCGGTCCTCCAGCTGGGGCGGGATCTCGACGACCACCGAGTTGCGGCCGTGGACCTCCCGCGGCTGGGCGTACTGCTCGTAGTTCGGGGGCATGTCGTCCCACTGCACGATGAAGTGGTCCTCCTGCGTGAAGTTCTCCGGCAGCTCCCACGTCACCTGCACCCGTCCGGTCGATTCGGTGCCCTCCTCGGGCGCGAGGACGTGCAGCTCGAGGCTGCGCGGCGCGCCCGGCGGGTCCTCCTGGGCGACCGGCGCGTTCACCTCGCTGGCCGCGATCTCCTCGGGCTCCTCCACGAAGAAGTGACGCACGGCCAGGGTCGCTCCCACACCGAGCACGATCACGAGCACCGCGGCGAGGGTCACGAACGGCCAGGCGGGGGTGCGGGGCGTCGCCGGCTCCGCCTCCGGCGCGGCCGACGGGGAGGGCTCCTGCCCGGTCGTGCGTGACGCGGTCCCGGCGGGACGCAGCATCGTCGACTCCGGGGAGTCCGCCGCCGACGGGGCCGACGGGGCCGAGGCACCGGACCAGCCCGGCGCGGCGGGGCTCGGGTCGGCCTCGAGCGCGGGTGCGACCCCCGCATAGGGGTCCGGGCGTCGTCCGCCCGGTGCGGTGCCCGTCTCGGGATCGACGGTGGCGACCTTCCGGATCCGGGTGTGCTCGACGAGCTCGTCGTCCTCCTCGCCGTATGCGTGGCCGGCGGCGCCCCACTCGTCGAGCACGTCCATCTGGGTGACCGGCAGGGAGAGGGACAGCTCCACCTGCTGCAGCGCCCGGCCGAAGGCGAGCGCGGTGTCGTACCGGCCGGCGGGGTCCTTCGCCATCGCGATCGACAGCGCCCGGTTCAGCTCCGGCGGGATGTCGGGACGGTCCAGGGGCGGCAGCGGCTCGCCGACGATGCGCTGGATCAGGTCCGTGGCGGTGTTGCGCTGGCCGCGCCGCTCGAAGGGCGTCCGGCCCGCGAGCAGCGAGTAGACGGACGCGGCGAGGGAGAAGACGTCGCTGCGCACGTCCGCGCGGGGCGGGTCGGAGAAGAACTCGGGCGGGGACCACGGGATCGACATCCCCTGCGAGTCCTCGACGTCCCTTCCCTGCCCGGCCGCGATCGAGATGCCGAAGTCGGTCAGCGCCGGCCGGTTGTAGTCGGTGACCAGGATGTTCGCGGGCTTGATGTCGCGGTGGAGGATCCCGGCGCGGTGCGCGGTCTCCACGGCCCCGGCGATCTGCACGCCCACGCGCAGCGCCTCTGCGACGGTGATCCGCTCCTTGCGGAAGCGCACGCCGTAGTTCGGGCGCGAGCAGTACTCCATCACGATGTACGGGCGGTGGTCCCCGGAGACCTCGGCCTGGTGGATCGTGACGATCGAGGGATGGGTCGACATCTGGGCCATGACGTTGGCCTCGGAGTCGAACTGGTGGCGCACGGACTCGTCGAGCACCGTCGAGAGCAGCACCTTGATCGCGACCCGGCGCTGCGGGCGGGCCTGGCGGTACAGGAACACGTCGGCGAAGCCGCCGGAGCCGAGCAGCTTCTCGTACTCGTAGCCGACCAGGCGCGGGGGTGCCGAGGGCGGTCTGGAGCTCATGACCTCTCCCGATATGTCAGGTGCACGCCGTCGCCCAGGTCGAGCAGGTCCCCGTCGTGCAGGAGCGTCCCCTCGCGGGGCCGCAGACGCAGCGGCTCGTGCCCCGTGCGGTGCAGTGTGGTGCCGTTGGTGGTGCCGAGGTCCAGGGCGACCACGTGCCATCCCTCGAGCCGCAGCTCGAGGTGCGAGCGGGAGATGTCCTGCTGCGGGCTGGGGACGGTGATCAGCTGCGGGACGTCGGCGCCGCTGACGCGGGAGGCCCGGGGGCGACGGCCGACGATGGTGCCGCGGTCGAGCACGAAGCCTTCCCCCGTGCTGAGCGCGATCACGCCGAGCGAGGGCCGGGCGACGGTGCGGGTCGGCCCGCCGAGGGGCGCTGCGCAGAGCCGGCAGACAGGGCGGTCGGGCGGGTTCGCGTGACCGTTCGCGCATACGAGTCCGGGCAGTGCGACGGCGCCGCCGGTGGGGCGGGCCGCCGGTCGCTTCGGCGCGGCCGGGCCGCCGTGGGGGCTCCGGGGAGCAGGCGACGGCTGCTGGCGGTATGGGCTCCGCGGCGCGGCATGGCCCGGCTGCGCGGCATGGTGAGGGGGCGCCGCGTGGCTCCGCGGCGCGGCATGGCCGGGCGGTGCCGGGCGCGGTCCCGTGGCCGGGGCGGGGGGACGCTCGGCCATGTGCACCTGCGGATAGGCGGGCGGGGCCGGCTGCGGGCGGGCCGCGCGCCGCGCTGCGGCCTGGGCGATCTCCGGCGCGGTGCGTCCCACGCCGGGCACCCAGTCGATGAAGTCCCCTGCGTCGGTCGTGTGCTCCGCCACGGGCTCCTCCTCGTCGGCGGAGGAGGCGCTCGGGATCCGTGTCTCGGCGGGGAACCCCGCTCCCTCCGGCGAGGCGTCCTCCGCGCCGGCCTCGCCGCGGGCGGCGGGCTGAGCGGCGTGCTCCGGATCGTCCTCCTCGCCGGTGCGGCGCACCGCCGCGTCCTCGATGCGGCGGAAGACGGTCTTGCCGAAGAGGTCGTCGTAGGCGCCGGTGTTCTCGAGGTCGCCCGAAGCAGCGCCGGAGGGGCGGGACGAGGGCTGCGACGGAGAGGGTGCCTGCGGTGCCGGGGTCGGAGCCGCGAGGGCGCCGTCATCGATCGGGGCGACGAGCGTGGGCGGCGACTGCAGCGCGTCCGCCCCGGCCGCCGCGGGAGCAGGCTCCGTCGCCGGGGCGGCGGCTTCCGTCGCGGGGGACGGCTCGGGCGGCGGCGCGGCGGCGGCGCGCCGGCGATCGAAGAGGGAGGTGCTGACCAGGCGCCGCTTGGCGGGAGCCGGTCGCGACGGCTCCGCCTCCTGCCCCGCCTGCCGGGCCGGGGCCGGTACCGCCGGGCTCGTGGCCGGAGCGCGGTCCTGCTCGGAGGCCGGGGGCGGGGCGGCCTCCTGGGCCTGCTCCGGGCCAGCAGAGGCCGCCGCGGCAGCGGGCGTGACGACTGCTGCCGCGTCGCCGGTCTCCGCAGGCTCGCTCGCGGCGATGCCCGTGGCGGGAGCCGCCACCGGAGCGGCGGCTTCGGCCGTGCCGGTCGGCTCCGCCGGAGCGGGTGCCTCCACCGGGCCGGGGGTCTGCACCGGAGCGGGCGCGTCCCCGAACAGCCCGGCGAAGAGGTTCGGTCCGCTCGGCTCCTCGGAGGGCGTCGGGCGCGAGGTGGAGCGCGACCCTCCGCCGGAGAGGGACGGCGGCATCTCGCCGGGCTTGCGGGTCGCGACCGCGGGCTTCCGTGGCGCCGAGGAGCTCGACGTCGAGGAGGAGCTGGTCGGGGTGCTCGCGGGCTTGCGGGCGGAGCGCTCCGCGCGGCGCTTCTTCGCCTCCTCGGTCTCGATGGACCGGCCGTCCTTCTCGACCTGCTCGGCGAGCGCCGCGCGCTCGTCCTCCTCCAGCTGCGCGGGGTCGACGCTCATGCGCACGAAGCCGCGCACGGGGACGATCCCCGAGACGATGCGGGGCGCGCCGATCGGCTCCTCCGGCGGGAGATCTCCGAAGGCCACGCGCCGCAGCTGTTCGAAGGAGCGGAGCACGACCGGCTCCTCCTCGGTGCCGACGAGCTGCTGCGACCCCTCGGCGGTGTAGACCGCGAGCGGCGTGCTCCCCTTCACGCCGAGGGTCGCGCGGTCCCCGTCGTGGATGCCGAACAGCAGGGCGGTGAGCTTGTCGGCGCTGCCGAGCTCGCCGGCCTCGACCAGCTGCTCGAGGAGCTCCTCGGCGGCGGGGCCGCCGCCCAGCACGTCCCAGGCCGCCTCCGTCACCTGCTTGCGCAGCCCGGGCACGAGCACCATCCAGGCGTTCTCGCGCACCACGAGGGTCGCGGGTCCCTGCCGGGTCCAGGTCCCGAGCCCCAGCAGCGTGGGCTCGGCCATCTCCTCGCTCATCGGTCCTGTCCCTCCCCGCCCGGGAGATGGCGCGGCAGGGTGTCCTCGTCGACCTCGGTCTGCTCCTCGTCGGGGGTGGACGTGCCGGCGGTGGCCTCGGTCGCGAGGGACTGCCCCACCACCTCGACGGCCTCGACGATGACGACGCTGACGTTGTCGTGGCCGCCGGCGTCCAGGGCCAGCCCCACGAGGTCCTCCGCGATCGTGCGCACGTCCAGGGGACGGCGCAGCATCGCCTCGATCGCCTCGTCGTCCACCTCGCCGGTCAGCCCGTCGGAGCAGATCAGCATCCGGTCCCCGGTCTCCGCGGGGATCAGCCAGTAGTCCGGATCGGATTCCGGCCCGGCGCCGAGCGCGCGGGTGACCATGTGGCGGTAAGGGTGGATCCGCGCCTGCTCCGCAGAGATGTCCCCGCGGTCCATCAGCTCCTGGACCACCGAATGGTCCACGCTGACCTGCTCGAAGACCTCGCCCGAGAGACGGTAGACGCGCGAGTCCCCGAGGTTCATCACCACCCAGTAGCCGACCCCGTCCAGCACCATCGTCGCCACCAGCGCGACCGTGGTGCCCGCGCCGAGCGTCGACTCGCCGCCGAGCTCGGCGATGCGCACCGCGGCCGAGTGCAGCGCGTCGCCGAGCTGCTCGACGGTCACGTTCTGCTGCAGGGTCAGCTTCTCGAACTCCTCGACCGCGATCGCACTGGCGACCTCCCCCGCGTTGTGCCCGCCCATCCCGTCGGCGACCAGATGGATCGGGATCGCGCTGAGGAGGCTGTCCTCGTTCGTGGCGCGCACGTGGCCGACGTGGGTGGCGGAGGCGGAGACGACGCGGACGGTGCCCTCGAGGTCCGGGTCGGAGAGGGAGCGGTCGATCACTGCACCCTCTCCACGGACAGGGTCCGGTCCCCGAGATTGACCCGCGCCCCGGCGGGGAGGACCGTCGGGGTCTGGGGCACGAGGTTCTCGCGGGAGCCGTCCTCGCGCAGGATCGTGGAGCCGTTGGTGGATCCGAGGTCGGTGACGACCAGCTCCTCCCCCGTGCCGTCCACGCGCAGGTGCGTCTTGGAGACGGAACGGGACTCGTCCCGCATCACGAAGACCAGCTCGTCGCCGGGCGCGGCAGGGTTGCGGCCGACGACGACGGCCTTGTCCACGATGCGCTCGGCACCGTCGTCGGTGGTCAGCCGCACCTTCTTCAGGGGAGGCAGGTGCGCGGGCGAGATCCGGGTGGCCTCGAGGTCGCCGAGGTCCTCGGCGACGGACATGCGGGTGGCCTCGTCCACGGAGTCGTCGACCTCGCCCCAGGCGTCACCGGTCACTTCGCTCGGTCCGCCGTGCTGGTCATCGGCCGTGCCGTCCGGGGCGGGCGCGACGGGAGGAGCCGGCGGCGGCCCCCAGCCCGACTGCTCGGGAGCCGGCTGCCCTCCCCACGTCGGGGTCGGCTCCTGCGGCGCCTCCGGCGGGGGCCCCCAGGTCGGTGCGGACTCCTGCGCCGCGGGCTCCTCCCACGTCGGGGCCTGAGGCTGCGCCGCGGGCGGGCCCCACGAGGCCTCGGGCGCCTGCTGCTCAGGACGGCCCCACGGGTCCTGCGCGGGGGCCTGGTCCCGGAGGGGCTGCGCGGGGGCGGCCGGCTCGTCCCACGGGCTCGGCGGCGACGGGATCGGCTCCACGGGCGGCGGGGCCCAGCCGCCGTCGGCCCCCTGCGGCGGCGCGCCCTGCTGCGGGGCTCCCTGCGGCGACGGTCCTCCGTCGACAGGCTGCGCGGAGCCCGCGCCCTGGTCGCGCCAGGCGGCGCCGGGCTCGGCCAGGAGGTTCTCATGGGCGGCGACGGCGACGGAGGGCGCGCCGAGGTAGTGCTGGGCACCCGCACGCTCGAAGTCGTCGGGCCGCGGCTTCAGCGGATCGCGCCCCTCCTTGACGTCCACGACCACCGAGTCGACGGCCCGGTCGTGGAAGCCGCGCAGCTGCTTGCGCGGGTCGAGGAAGATCGACAGCGCCATGATCAGCGGGATCAGCCCGTACAGGGCCCAGCGCCCCAGCGAGCGCAGGAAGCCGAGCGGCCCGCCCTGGCTGGTGCGGGTCACGCGCAGGCCGAGGATCAGCTTGCCGAGCGTGAAGCCCTTGGCGCCCATCAGCCAGATCATCACCAGGTGGTAGGCCAGCGGGAGCGCGACCCCGACGCCGATGAGGATCTGGGGCAGCAGGCCGGGGTCCTCGGAGAGGAGGAGCAGGCCCGCACCCGCCAGGAAGGGCACCGACACGAGCGAGGCGAGCACCGAGTCGATGAGCGCGGCGAGGACGCGCTTCAGCGGCGAGGCCGTGGCGCAGCCGTCCAGCGGCGGATCGAGCGGCGCCGCGGTGGCGGGGTCCGCCGGGCCGGGCTCGGGCGCACGCGCCGGCGATCCCGGTGCGCCGGGCGCGCCGACGGGCGGGCCGGGCTGATTCATCGGTGGCTGCGTGACCATCACCCGATCGTACTGTTCCTCCCCCCGCAGCGCGGTCGCGCCGGGACGGGCGGGCCGCAGGGAGTCGGCGGTGATCAGCTCGATCCCCTCCTCCTCGGCGGTGCCTGCAGGGGCGGCCGCCTCCCGGGACCGCTGGCGCGGCGGCGGCGACCAGGCGCCGGGGGCGTCGGTGGCCCGCCGCCCGTACGGGGAGGGCTGGTAGCGGGCGCCGCACTCGCCGCAGATCGCGGCGCCCTCGGACAGCAGCGTCCCGCAGGTGCTGCAGTATCTGGTCCCGGTCATGAGGTGCCGTCCTTCCGCATCAGAGTCCTCCACAGCGATCGCGCGGTCGCATCCCGCGCCGAGGTGCGTCGGCGCCGCAGCGCCTCCGTGCGTCGCAGCGCCTTCGCCCGTGCTCTGGCGTTGACCCGTCTGCGCCTGTTCTCGCGTCGCCGCTCCGCACCCTGCCGGCGGAAGGAGCGCAGCGAGAGCGCCGTGCGCAGACGACGATGCCACGGCAGCGCAGCAGTCATGCCGCGACGGGTCTCCATGACCTGGTCCCAATACGCCTCGCCCGCCGCCTCGGGCAGGTCGTCCGGACCGAACACGGCCCGGTCGGCGCGCGCGGCCAGGAGCGCGAGGCCCGCCTCGGGGATCTCGCCCCGGAGCCGCGCGACGATCTCCGTGCGCGTCAGCAGCGGCTCCGGGGCCTTCCCCATGTCGGCGAGGAGGTCGACGATCTCCTGCCACCCGCCGTCCACCCGCGCGGGGAGGGCACCGCGGGTGCGGCGTCGCCCGCGCCGCACCGACTTCGCGATGAGCACCGCGGCGACGGCGAGACCCACCAGCAGCAGCGGCAACAGCGCCAGGCCCGCGTAGACCACCCAGGACACGGACTCCTCGAGCGGATCGTCCTCCTCGCTCTCGTCGCTCATCGCGCCCGGCGGCGGGGTCGGTGGCTCCGCCGGGGGCGGGGGCGGCTGCGCGACCTGCGGGAGCGGCTTCTCGACCTCCTTGGGCTGCGGCTCGGTGGGGTCCTCGTCCTCGTCCGGGGCAGGATCGAAGCGCACCCAGCCGAGGTCGTCGAAGGCGACCTCGACCCAGGCGGTCACGTCGTCGCCCGTGAGGGAGACCGTCCCCTCCTGGCCCTCGGGCACCTCGAAGCCCATCACCACGCGGGCCGGCATCCCGATCGAGCGGGCCATCACGGCGGTCAGCGCCGCGTACTGCTCCTCGTCGCCGATGCGTCCCAGCGGCTGCGCATCGGACCTGTCCTCGTCGAAGCTCGTCTCCTCGAGCATCGCCCGCAGGCGGCTGTAGCCGTGCCCGGAGAGGGAGGCGGCGTCGTCCTCGAGGCCGTGGGAGTAGAAGGCGTCGGTCTTGATGGTGCGGGAGAGGTTCTGGAATCGCTCGTAGTCGGAATCGGAGCCGCCCGCCCACTCCTCGGCGAGCGTGGCCATCTCGTCCGTCGGTGCGTTGTCCGGCAGCTCGATGTCCGCGAAGGTCGCGGTGCGCTGCTCCTCCGCGGTCGGCTCGGTGTACGGCTCGTAGGACAGCTCGTAGCTGTCACCCGGTGCGACGCCGCGCGCGTTGATCGCCGTCTGCGCGGCGTCGTTGAGGAAGAGGTTCTCGGTGGTGGTGCTCGCGCGGCGCGAGTCCATCCCCTCGAGGTCGATGCGGTTGGTGCGCTCGCCCACGGTGGGCAGCCACACCCCCTGGTAGGCGCCGATCCTCACCGTGGAGACCTGCTGCTGGGAGCTGCCCTCGTGGAGGTCCACGCCGGGCGCGGTGCGCAGGAAGGCGCCCGAGGGGCTGTCCTTCTGCCGGCTGCTGGCGACGTTGAACACCTGGAGGTCGTACTGGTCCATCGTGGCCAGGCGGATGTGATCGCCGCTGCTCACGCCGGTGATGCTGAACAGCTCCTCCTCCCGCTGGTCCTTGAGGTAGCCGCGGAACTCGGTGAGCGGGGAGACGTACTGGCGCGGATCGAAGGGCGGGGTGATCCTGTCGCGCTGGGCGTAGCGGATGGTGCCCTCCGGCGGGTCCAGCAGCGGGCTCGCCGCGACGGCGCCCCCGGCGGCGACCGCCAGGATCACGGCCCCGCCGATCACCCGGCGGCGCAGCACGGGGTTCTTCCACGAGCCCGGCCTCACCGTGTCGGAGATGATCGTGGACCGGGCCCCGGCGAGGCGCCCGCTCTCGAAGCGCCAGGTCAGCCAGGCCACGGACAGCACCGCGTAGAGCACGCCGCGGGGCACGGGCCAGAACGCCTGGTCGGTGCCGAAGACCACGCTCGCCCCCACCAGCACGAGCGGGAACAGCCACGCCAGCACGTACTGCCGGGTGCGCAGCACGACGCTCATCCCCAGCAGCGACAGCAGCAGCACGCTGATCCACACCACGCCCAGCACACCCTGGGCGACGCCGACGGGCGGGGCGACGGTCAGCACGGACTTCCAGGTCGTCACCGGCGCCTTGAGCAGCTCGAGCAGCGATCCGGGGGTGGGGACGATGCCCCACAGCGCCCGGGTGGGGGCGGCGAGCATGGAGCCGAACAGGAGGTGCACGCCCAGCAGCAGGGCGGTGATCCGCAGAGCGCCCCAGCGCCAGCGCGCGCCGATCAGTGCGATGAGCGTGCCGAGCATGAGTGCCATGATCCCGGTGACCAGGTACTGCGCTCCTCCGTAGACGTGCTGGAAGCCGAGCAGCGCGAGCAGGAACAGCACGGAGAGCACGGCGACGTCGAGCGCGAGGCGCACGGTCGGGACTGTGGAGAAGCAGCTGGGGCGGCGCGCGGGGCGCGCGGGCGCGCTCATCGGCCCACCGCCCGCAGCGCCCGGGCGAGGGTGTCGAGCGAGCCGAGGGTGACCACGTCGAGCGACCCGATCGCGGAGCGGCGCACCTCGGCGTCCGCGACGCAGCGGATCGCCACGGCCGTCACGCCGATCGGGAGCTGGGTGGCGGCGGCGTTGAGCTCGCGCGCCGTGGTGTGGGGGCCCACCACCATCATCACCGTGGAGGCGTTCGGGGCGAGGTCGGAGGCCTTCTGGCCGAGCTCGTGGAAGGAGCGGCGCTCGCCCAGCTGCTCGACGACGGTGTAGTCGTCCATCATCGGGCGGAACCCGACGGTGCGCTGGCGGGTGTCGAAGGTGAAGGGCGTCAGCTCCTTCTCCTCGCGGAACGTCTGTGCGGAGATCGAGGCGGCCACGGACACCGCCAGCTCGAACTCGTCCTCGGTCGCGTAGTGCTCGGCGAGGTTGTCGAGCGCGACGACCACGTGGGAGCGGCGCGTCTCCTCGAACTGGCGGACCATGAGCTTGCCGGTGCGGGCGGTGGTGCGCCAGTGGACGTGGCGGCGGTCGTCGCCGGGGCTGTAGTCGCGCAGCGCGTGGAAGGCGATGTCGGAGCTGGAGAGGTCCGAGGAGGGGGTGCCCTCGAGGTCGCGGAGGTAGCCGCTGGCGGCCTCGTCGAGCCGGACGGTGCGCGGGTGGACGAAGAGCTCCTGCTCCTTCGCCCAGGTGACCTGGCGGCGCATGAGCGAGAGCGGGTCGTCGCGCACGGAGCGCACGGGGCCGACGATCAGCACGGCGCGTCGTGAGGTGGGGACGGCGAAGAGCTCCTCGTGCGTCGCCTCCGGCCGCAGGCGCGGGACGAGGAGCTGCGCGGTGGCCCGCCCGACGGCGAGCTCGATCCGCGAGGGCAGGATGTCGCGCTGGGTGGGGTTGGCGACCTCGACGCGGCCGACGGCGCGAGTGCCGACCACGACCCGGTGGGTCTGCAGGTCGAGGGTGACCGCGTAGTTCGCCCTGCCGAGCACGAACAGCGCGGCGATCAGCAGCGGGATCGTCAGCGCCAGGCCGATGACGTTCAGCTCGGTGATGTGGAGGACGAGGCCCGCGATCCAGCTCGCCGCGGCGACGCCGAACGCGGCCCAGCCCACCGGGGAGACGACGTCGAGGACGGGGTGGATGCGGCGCAGCCACAGCTCGACGGCGCGGTCGCGCAGACCTGCCCAGCCGGTGCTCGCCTCGGCGCCCCCGAGCTGGGTGGTCTCCTCGGGGGGCGCCGCCTCGCCGCTGCGGGCGCGCCCGGCGGCCGCGCGAGAGCGACGACGCTCGCGGCGGGAGCCGGCACGGGCCTCGGCGGCGGCGGCGCGCCGGCGCTTCCTCGCCGCGGCCTTGGCGGACTTCGCGTCGGCGGTGTCGGCGGGGACGGAGGTCTCCTGGGTCATCGGGGCCCTCCCTCCCCCGCCGCGCCTCGGGGACGCCGGTGGCGGAAGCTCATGCCGACTGCCGGCGCGCCTGCGGAGGCGCCACCTCGCTGAGGATCTTCGTCATGACGGACTTCGCAGTGGTGCCCGCGAACTCCGCCTCGGGGTCGAGCACGAAACGGTGCAGCCACACGGGCTCGACGAGCGCCTTCACGTCATCGGGGATGACGTAGTGGCGGCCGTTCACGGCCGCCCACACCTTCACGGTGCGCATGAGCGCGAGGGCGCCGCGGATGGAGACGCCGACGCGGACCTCGGGGGCCAGGCGCGTCTCCTCCATCAGGCGCGAGACGTACTCGAGCACCGCCGGGTCCACGTGCACGGTGGAGGCGAGCTGGGTCATGTCGTTCACGGCCTGCAGGGAGATGCGCGGGCTGAGCTGTCGGGACCGGTCCCGCAGCGCGGAGCCCTGGAGGATCTGCACGCTCGAGGCGTGGTCCGGGTATCCGATCGAGGTCTTCATGAGGAAGCGGTCCAGCTGTGCCTCGGGGAGGCGGTAGGTGCCGGCCTGCTCGATCGGGTTCTGGGTGGCGATCACCATGAAGGGGTTGCCGACCTCGTGGGTGACGCCGTCGACGGTGACCCGTCCCTCCTCCATCACCTCGAGCATCGCCGACTGGGTCTTGGGCGAGGCGCGGTTGATCTCGTCGGCGAGGACGACGTTGGCGAAGACGGGGCCCTTGTGGAACTCGAAGGACTTCGTGTTCTGGTCGTAGATCGTCACGCCCGTGACGTCGGAGGGCAGCAGGTCCGGGGTGAACTGGATGCGGGTGCTGGTGCCCTGCACGGTCGCGGCGATCGACCGGGCCAGCGAGGTCTTGCCGGTGCCCGGCGCGTCCTCGAGCAGCACGTGGCCGGGGGCCATCATCGCGGTCAGCACCAGGCGGACGATCTCGTTCTTGCCCAGCACCGCCTGGCCGACGCTCTGGACGAGCTTGTCGAAGGTGTCGGCGAACCAGCGGGCCTGTTCGGGGGTCATGCTCATGGGGAGGGATCTGCTCTCTTCGCGTGGAGGGACGGGATGCCGGTGGGGGCGTGCGGAAGCATCACTCCGGATAGTCGTAGGTGCCCACGGACTTCCCGTCGACCGTCACCGTGAACGACTCGCCCGGGTAGCCGAAGGCCCACTCATGGCCCTCCGCATCCGAGGACCAGGTGCCATCCTGCCTGGCCGTGATCTCGACGGGCCCCCCGGGGAAGAACGTGTCCCCCGGACGTTGATCGACCTCGGCCTGCAGCTCGTACGTCTCGCCCGGCTCCAGGTCGCTCAGCGTGATGTGGACCTGCCTGCAGTACTCGGACTTGCAGGAGATGGTGTTGAACCGGGTGGTCCCGAACGTCACGTCGGACGTGGGCTCCGGCGGGGTGTAGGTCTGGGCGCCCTGGGTCTTGCTGACGGTGCCGCTGACCAGTCCCTTCGCGTTCTTGACCCGCGCCTCGATCGTCACCTTCCCGCCGGACGTCACCTGGTAGGTCTTGGAGAACGACGTCCCGGAGCTCGTCCACTCCCCGCCGTCGACGCGGACCTGGAGGGTCTTGCCACCGCCCCCGCCGTCGCTGCCGCCCGCGCTCGCCCTGACGGTGACCGGGCACTTCGAGGAGGACGTGCACTTGCCGTTGCTGCCGCTGACGGTCGGCTGGGCCGGCCTGGTGTACGGCGTCACGGCGTTCGACTCGGCGGAGGGCTTGCTGATGCCGCCGTCGTCGGCGAAGCCGTTGCGTGCCTCGACGGTGAACCTGTAGGAGGTGCCGTTCTCGAGACCGGTGATGTCGGCCGAGGTCGCCGGCGCGTCCACCGTCGTGGATCCACCGCTCCAGCGCACCACGTACTGCGTGACCGTGGTGCCCTTGCCGTCGGCCGCCTTCCAGGTGACCTCAGCCCGACCATTCGGTCCGTCGCCCTCGCCCTCGCTGGGCATCGACGCCTTCACACCGGTGGGCGCCGCGGGCTTCGCCCACGGCGTCACGGTGTTCGATGCCTTCGACGCCCCGGTGCCGGTGCCGACGGAGTTCACGCCGGTGTAGGTGAAGCTGACCTTCGCATCCGGGTCGAGGTCCCGGAACGTCACCGTCGTCGCATCGCCGTCGACCTTCCTCGTCTCTCCCGAGGAGGCTGTGACGATGTACTGGGTGATCGGCTCCCCGTTCGCCTCCGCGGAGGTCATCGCCGGCCAGCTCACCTCGACCGCGCCGCCGAGCGCGGTGTTGACGCGCTCCGCGGTGGGGGTGCCGCCGGGGGCCCTGGGCTTGCCGGCCGGGTGCTCCGCGGAGGACCAGTCCGACCACTCCGAGGGCTCGTCGGCGAGGTTCGAGGCCTGCACGCGGAAGCGGTACTCACGGCCGTTGGTCAGCCCGGGGAACACCGTCTGGGTGGAGCCGCCCTCGACGGTCTGGGAGCTGATGCCCTGGCCGGAGGTGTCCTGGATCTGCACCTCGTAGCTCTGGATCGCGGAGCCCCGGTTCACCGGCGCGGACCAGGTCACGGTCAGCTGCTCGTCGCCGCGCTCGGCGCGCGGGGCGCCGGGCTTCTCGGGGCGCACGTCCGGGCGTGCCGTCGCCGAGGGCGCCGAGGGATCCGAGTCCCCGACCTCGTTGGTCGCCACGACCTGGAAGGTGTACTCGGTGTCGTTGGTGAGCCCGGAGATGGTGCACGAGGTCGACTCGCACTCCTGGGACACGGAGCCGCCGGTCGCCGCGGTCACGGTGTACCCCGTGATCGGCGCGCCGTTGTCCGGCCCGGCCTTGAAGTTCAGCTCCACGAAGCCGTCCCCGACCTCGCCGATCCGCGGCGAGGACGGCGGCTCGGGCAGGCCGCGCACCACGATCCGGATCTCTCCGGTCGCCTTGCGGTCCAGGTCGCCGGTGTCGTCCAGCACGGAGTAGCGGGCGGTGAGGATGCCGTGGAAGTCCTCGTCCGGGGTGATCGAGACCTTGTCGCCGTCGAGCGAGACCGTGCCGCGGCCGGAGGTCACCGCGGCGTCCTCGAGCGTCCGCTTCCCGCCGGGGAAGGGGTTGGAGTCGTTCTCGAGCACCGGGATCGACTTCGTCTGTCCCGCATCGATGGTGGCCTCGTCGAGGGCGGCGGTGATCTTCGGCCGCGTCGATCCGGTGACGGTCACCTGGACGGTGGCCTCCACGGGGTCGTTCGTGCCGTCGGCGGCGGTCACCGGCACGTCGAGCACCGTGCCCTTGGCGGCCTTGGGCGTCGCCGTGGCGATGAAGGTCGAGTCGTCGAGGGCCACCTCCACCTCGGGGTCCGAGCTCTCCCCGGCCAGGGCGAAGGCGAGCTCGTCGTCCTCGGGGTCCTCAGCCCCGGCGGCGAGGTCGACCCGGGCCTGTCCTTCGCCCTGCTCGACGTCGAGCTGCGCGCCCTGGAGGCTGGGTGGGAGGTTCTCGTCCTCGGGCGCGACCTCGACGGGGATGGCGAGGGTCGCGGTGGCCGCGGTCTCGTCGCCCACCGCACCGTCGGTCACCTCGACGCTGATGGTGTCCTTGCCGGAGAATTCCGCGGCGGGCCGGTAGCGCAGCGTCGTCTCGTCCGCGACGAGCTCGCCGCCGTCGGAGTGGGTCGCGGTCACCAGCGAGGGATCGGTGATCTGCACGGCCTCGGCCCCCGGACGCACCCGGACGTTCCTAGGATCGGCCAGGTCGATGCTCGCCTCGGCGCCGGCCTGGACCTCCACCGCATCGCCCACCCAGACGGGGGCCTGCTTCGCGGTGCCGGGCACCCACACGTAGCCCGCGGAGGAGAGGTCGTCCTGGTCGGTGATGATGTAGCGCAGTCGCTGCTGCTCCTCCTGCGGCGTGATCCGCAGGGTGCCGTCCTCGCGCAGCTCGGCCCCCTCGTAGCTGCCGTCGAGCTCGACCTCGAGGTCCCTGGTGGAGCCGTCGGGGTCGTAGTCGTTGGCGAGCACGTCGACCTCGATCACCTCGCGCTGCGGATCGAGCACCTGCTCGGCGGAGACGAAGTCGTCCACCGCGACCGGGGCCAGCAGCGGCGCGTTCTCGGCGACCTTGATCGTCGCGGTCGCACTGGACTTCAGCTGCCCGTCGGTCGCGGAGTACAGCACCGTGTGGGTGCCCTCCTCGCTCGGCGTGGTGATGGTGACGAGGTTGTCCTCGGCGTCCTCCGACGGGTCGATCACCTCGATCTCCGTCGTCGCCTGGACGTCCTCGCGCACGATCCCGAGCGGATCGCCCTCGGGGTCGGTGTCGTTCTCGAGGACCGGGACCTGCACCTCGCGGTCGGGGCGCACCTCGACGGTGTCGTCGACCGCGTAGGGGGCCTGGTTCCGCTCGGTCGGCGCGGCGACGCCGACGAGCACCTCGGCGGTGCCGACCGCGCCGTGGCGGTCCATCACCTGGTAGCGGAAGCGGTCCGTGCCGACGGAGTCCTCATGGGGCAGGTACTCGATCCACTCGCCGGTGGCGTCGGTGATCTCGCCGAGGGTCGGCATCGGGCTCGCGGCGCCGGTGAGCATCACCGAGTCGCCGTCGGGGTCGATGCCCGTGGTGGGCACGGGGATCCGCACCGACGTCCCGGCGACCGCTCGGGCGGTGAGGTTCTGCGGGCGCGGCGGGGTGTTCTCCGCATCGCGCGGGATGACCGTGATGTGCACGAGGGCAGAGCCGGTCCGGCCGGTGCCGTCGATCACCTCGTACTGGACGACGGCCTCCCCGCTGGCGTCGTCGTCCGCGCGGAAGCGCACCATGTCCTGGTGCGGCTCGGTGTGCCCGAGCTCGTCGGCCCGCTCGGTGTCCATGATCCGGCCGAGGTGGAGGTCGGCGCCCGTGGGCGAGACGTCGTTGGCGATGACGTCGATGTTCACCATGTCCCCGGCGCGGACGACGGCGCGGTCGGGGACCGCCTCCGGGTTCGCGAACTGCGTGTCGGTGCTCGCGACCATCATCCGGATCGTGCCGGTGGAGGTCCCGGCCGAGTTCGAGACCTCGTAGGTCACGGGCACGGGCTCCGCGGAGACCGTCGCTCCGGGCTCCGCCTCGACCCGCACCAGGTGGTGGTCGACGACGGTGGCCTTCAGCCCGCTGTCCTCGGGCACCTCGAGAGAGTTGACGACGAGCACGCCGCCGGTCGGGTCGACATCGTTCTCGAGCGGGTCCACGAGCGTGTCGGCACCGGTGGTGACAGTGCCGAGATCGTCGACCGCGACGGGCTGGAGGTTCTCGGCCTCCGGCTCGACCACGTCGATGCGGATGAGGCCGAGCGAGGTGGTGCTGCCTCCGCTGGCCCCGACCGTGTACTCGAGATAGTGGGTGCCGGGCACGGCCCCGGTGACGTCCACGGTTCCGGCGTCCAGGGCCGGGTCGACCTCGAGCCCCTCGGACTCGCCCAGGCTGATCAGCTCGAGATCTCCGCCGTTGGGGTTCAGGTCGTTGGCCAGCGGCTTCAGCGTGGTGGTGCGGTCGGCGACGACGCTGACGTGGTCCGCGGTGGTGATCGGCGGGAGGTCGTCGTCGGTGACGGACTCGATCTCGAGCGTCCCCTCCCCCGTCTCGCCGTGCTCGTCGCGGAAGGTGAGCTGGACCTGCTTCGTGCCCGGGGAGCGCCCCGCATCGTTGAAGGTGATCAGTCCGTCCGGACGGAAGGAGACCAGGTCCTGGGGCTCGACCTCGGCGTTGGCGAGGTAGAAGGCGTCGCCGTCGGGGTCCTCCCAGTAGGGCAGGATGTTGATGCTGACGTCCTGCCCCGAGCGGACCTGCACCTTGGCCATCGTCTCCTCGGCCGACTGCGGGCCGGAGTTCTCCCCCTCCGCGCGCACCTCGAGGGTGACGGTCGCGGTGTCCTTCCCGCCGCGGCCGTCGTTGACCTGGTAGGTGAAGGTGTCGGTGCCGGAGGCGTCGTCGGCCACCTGGATCTGCAGCTGCGTCCCGCCCGTGATCGCGGAGACCTGACCGGCATCCGGCTGGTCGCCCTCGACGGCGACGGTGAGCACGTCCCCGTCGGGGTCGACGTCGTTGCGCGTCACCGGCAGCACCACGTTCTGACCGGCGCGCACGCCGAAGGTGTCGTCGTCGGCGGTGGGGGGCCGGTTCTCCTCGTCGCGCTCCGCCGCGACGTTCTCGATCGTCGTGGTGAGGGTCTCCTCCTCCTTCTCCTTCGACTGGTCGGTCTGGAGGTCCTGGTCGATGACCCAGTCGTCGACCAGTTGCATCGAGTCCATGATCTCCCAGGACAGACCGAACCTCTGGTCGTTGAGGACCACGAGGTCGCGGTTCTGGCGCAGGGAGAGGTCCGCTCCGGGCTCCGCCCCCGGGATCGCATCGATGACCGGCTCCTGTCCCTCGCAGGCGCGGACGTAGCGCAGGGAACCGCCCCAGGCCCCGTAGGCGCAGCCGGCGACCTGCGCGGGCGGGACGACCTCGGAGCCGGTGCCGCCGGCGGGGATCTCCTGCGCCTTCCCGCCCTTCAGCGGGATCAGCAGCAGCGTGTCGGCGGTGGCGAGAGCGACGTCCTTCGCGGAGGGGCCGGCCTGCTGGAGCTCCCCGACCTCGAGGGAGGAGATGCCGTATTCCTCCAGCGGGTAGTCCTTCATCTCGGTGCCCAGGCGCAGCTTCCGGTTCTCGCGGTCCATGATCACCGGAACGTCGCCGACGACGGTGAGGTCGACCTGCGCCGGATCGCTGGAGAGGTTCCCGGCGACGAAGGGCTTGTCCGCCGTGGTGTCACGAGTCTTCGGCGTGCGCGGGAAGCGCAGCAGCTCCTCCCCGTCCAGCACGTACACGTCCCCGCTCATCGAGACCGCGACCGGCGGGGCGCCGGACCCGGTCTCGTGGACGGGGTCGACGGCGGCGGGGCTGAACGCGGCCGCCTCCTGCGGGGAGAGGATCCAGACCCGGCCGTCCGGGGCCGCGATGACGACGCGGTCACCGCCGATGCGGACGATGGACTCCGGCGGCAGCTCGACCAGCCCCGCTCGGGAGACCGCAGCGGTGTTGATCGGCGTCATGCCGCGCGGACCGGTCTCGAAGACGTGATAGCCGGACTGGATGATGTCCAGGTCCTGGCCGGTGGAGGCGAGTCGCGCGTCGAGCTCCCCCGCGTCGACGTTCAGCCGGCCGATGAGGCCGCGGTCCCCGTTGCTGACCCAGACGCCGCCGTCGGAGACCTCCACCTCGGAGGAGGACAGGCCGTCGTAGTTCAGGGCGAAGCCGGTCAGGACCAGCGCCACCACCGACAGGACCGCCGTGGAGACGACCGTCGTGCGCCGGACTCGGCGCCGCGACGGTGCCGCGGTGACTGACATGGTGGTACCCCCAGGTGACGGACGAACTGCTCGCGAGCTGACGTCTCGACCCTGCTGCATCCCCCTCGGGACGACCCCCGCAGTCCCAGGATCCGCGCGCGACCCCCGCCACCCTACCGTCCCGTAGGCGCCTGGACCATACGGTGCGGTTCATGGGGACGCCCGGGAGGAGCCTGTCCTACGGCACGGCTGCGCCCAGCGGTGGACGCCTGATGGACCGGTGGGACGGTCGACGTGCTGCCGGACGTTCAGCTGCGGCGTTCGACGAGCGTGCGGGTGAACGTCTGGAGGGCGTCGCGGACGGACCCCTCGGGCAGCTGGTCGAGGATGGCGACCGCGTCGTCGGCGGTGCGCTGGGCCAGCGTGCGCGTCTCCTCGAGGGCGGGGTCCTCGCGGAGCAGTGCGACGAGCTCCCCGAGGCTGCGATCATCGCTGAGATCGCTGTCCAGGCGTCGTACGATCTCGAGGCTGCGTGCGTCCTGCGTCGCAGCGGCGCGGCGGCGCACGAGCAGGGTCGGCATGGTCGGCACACCCTCACGCAGGTCGATGCCGGGGGTCTTGCCGCTCGTGGCGGCATCGCTCTCCAGATCGAGGACGTCGTCGGCGAGCTGGAAGGCGACGCCGACCTTCTCCCCGTAGTCGCGCATGATCTCGCCGCTGCCCGCAGGAGCACCGGCGAGGGTGGCGCCGAGGTGACCGGCGAGGGACAGGAGCGAGGCCGTCTTGTCCGAGAGGACGGAGATGTAGTGCTCGAAGGGATCGTCCTGCTCTCGCGGGCCGACGGTCTCGTGGAGCTGCCCGAGGCAGAGCCGTTCGAAGGTCTGCGCGTGCAGGCGCACGGCGTCCGCGCCGATGCGGGCGCTGAGTCCGCTGGCGCGGGCGAAGAGGAAGTCTCCGGTGAGGATCGCGACGTTGTTGCCCCACAGGGCGTGGGCGCTGTCGGTGCCGCGACGCGTGGGCGCCGAGTCCATGACGTCGTCGTGGTAGAGGCTCGCCAGATGCGTGAGCTCGACGAGCACCGCCGCGTCCTCCACGCCCTCGGCGTCGACGTCGCCCAACGAGGCGGCGAGCAGCACGAGCATGGGTCGGACGCGCTTGCCGCCGGCGTCCATGAGATGGCGCGCGGTCCAGCGCATCATGTCGTCGGAGTTCGCGACGGAGTCGCGCAGCCGGTGCTCGATGGTGTCCAGGCGCTCGACGATGCCCGAGGCGAGCTGATCGTCGATGTCGGGGACACCCGGCAGCGTGGACGGCATGACACTCCTGGAGCTCGGACCGGTCCCCTGGCAGGATCCGGCATGCGGACAGCGCACCCGGACGGTGCGGCACGACAGACGAGTCTACCGGGGTGGAGCGATCCCGTAGCGGCCCGAAGGCCCGCGAGGTGACCGGGGGAACTGCGACAGGGCCGCGGCCCGCCCGGCTCCCCTCCGCACAGAGCAGATGATCCTCGGAGATCCCCGGCGGTGCAGCCGGGGCTCTCCGCGTTCCCGGTGCTCACCAGAACAGCCCCGGACGGGCGTGTCCGGTTTCGGGCATGACCAAAGGGAGTGGTGGAGGCGAACACCCTGACGGGGTTCCAGCACTCCACCACTCCCGATAAAAGATGTCCGGCGGCGACCTACTCTCCCACACCCTCCCGAGTGCAGTACCATCGGCGCGATCGAGCTTAGCTTCCGGGTTCGGAATGGAACCGGGCGTTTCCTCGACGCTATGACCGCCGTAACACGACGAGACCAACCAGCCACCCACCCCAACATCGAAACGCTGGGACAGCGGGGTTGTTCCTCAAGAACCGCACAGTGGACGCGAACACACACAGCAAACAACACACGCAAAGA
>NZ_QXCP01000006.1 GCF_003711805.1 Brachybacterium sp. EE-P12
CACCACCCAGACCAGACACCACCGACCCCCGACCAGGCGCCGAGCCCACCACCGAGCGAGCCACCACCCACAGGACCGCCGCCGACGGAGCCACCGCCCGCCGCGAGGACACCGACCGATCCACCACCCACGCAGTCCCCGCAGCCGCGGTGAGCCCTGCCGCGCCATCGCACTCTGCTGGAACTCATCCGGGACACGAAGAAGCCCCACCGGCTGACCGGTGGGGCTTCTTCCTCGGGTGCGCCATCAGGGACTCGAACCCCGGACCCGCTGATTAAGAGTCAGCTGCTCTAACCAACTGAGCTAATGGCGCCGACGAAGAAGAACTTTACCCCGGCGCCGTCCGCTGTCCAACTCGAGAGGCCCTCCTGTGAGCGAGCGAACAGAACAGGCTGTTCGGGAGCTTCCGGCACGCTGAGCCGACCCGCAGGACGAGGCAGGCTCGGGTGAGAACTTTGAGCCGGGTCAGGCGAAGCGCTGCACGGCGACGGGATGGGCCGCGACGAGCTCGCGGACCTCCTCGTCCTCGGGATCGGCGAGGACCTCGGAGAGCGGGCCGCGAGCGAGGATCCGCCCGCGGCCCAGCACGGCGATCTCTGGACACAGCCGCTGCAGCAGCTCGAGGTCGTGCGAGGCGATCAGCGCGCCGATGCCGAGACGCTCGATGGTCGCCCCGAGGGACCGGGCCAGCCGCATGCGCGTGTGGGGATCCACGGCGGTCAGCGGCTCGTCGAGCACGAGCAGCTCGGGACGGGTGGACAGCGCGGTCGCGAGCGCGACACGCTGGATCTCACCGCCGGAGAGGGTGCGCATCGTGCGCGGCAGGAAGCGCTCCTCGAGGCCGACGGAGGCGAGCATCTCGGCGGGGGAGACGGAATGGGTGCGACCGCCCTTGCGGGCCTCTTTCGCCGCGAGCGCGAGGCGCGAGCCGACGGTCTCCCGTGGATCGGTGATGGTCATCGCGTACTGGGAGACCACCCGGACGGCGGCGCGGAAGCGGCGCTTGTCCTTGCCACGCAGCTTCGTCACGTCACGTCCCTCCCAGGTGACACGCCCGGAGGAGGGGCGGTGCTCTCCGGCGAGCGTCTCCAGCAGCGTCGTCTTCCCGGCACCCGAGGCGCCGAGCAGGCCCAGCGGGGCCTGACCGGCGCGGAGCTCGAGGTCGACCCCCTCGAGCACGGCCGCGCCGGGATATCCGGCGTGCAGGGCGGTGGCGGTGAGGGAGGTCGGAGCAGGCATCAGGGTCTTTCTCGCGGAGGGGGCGGGCAGGAGCACTCTAGCCAGCCCGACTGGAACGCGCCCGGGAAGGCCGCCGGGGCGTGCCGCGAGGCGGGACCGGCGATGGTCCGCCATATCAGCGCACGGCGTCCTTCGACAGGAGCGAGCCCATCATCCGGACGAGCTCCTGGGCGGGGCCGTCGTCGTGGCTCGGGCCCTGCATGGCCCGCACCGTCCTTTCGCGGACGGCGAGGTTCAGCACGAGTGCGAGCAGCGCCCTGCCGCCGAAGCCGGGATCGAGGCCCTTGCGCAGCCTCCCCTGCTCGCCGTAGGCGGTGAAGCACTGTTCGAAGATGTTCTCGTGGACTCGCCGCAGCCGGGCCATGCGGAAGCGGCCCGGATGGTCGCCGCTGACTGATTCGGCGGCGAGAGTGGACAGCAGCCGGATGGGCAGGGTGCCGGGATGCCAGGTCGTGGCGAGCTCCTGCATGAGCGCCTCGGGCTCGACGCGCAGCCGCTCGACCTCGTCGAGAGCCCGCTGCGCACGGTCCTCGAGGGTGTCGATGACCGCGTGGAGCAGGCTGTCCTTCGAGGGGAAATGGTGCATGAGCCCCGGATGGGAGATCCCGATGTGGCCGGCGATGTCGCGCAGACTCGCTCCGTGGTAGCCGTGCTCGGCGAACATCTCGGCGGCGCCGGTGAGGACCTCCTCCCGTCGGCTGCGCGGCGCGACGCCCCGACGGGCGCGCTCGGTGAGGATCGTCGTGCTCTCCGCTCCGGACGGCAGCTGTCGGGGAGCGTCGGACCCGGTCGTCGCAGGGGCGTCGGAGCGGTGGAGGAGTCGCAGCGGCGGCGAGTCCGAGCCGTCTGCCCTCGGCGCGGAGGAGCTGAGCGGGCACGGCGGGAGCGTCTCAGGTGCCTTGATGCTCAGGGGCACCGTCTGTTCGGGATCGGCGAGGTGGATCGCCTGGCGCAGCGGGAGGAGCCCGTCGACGTCGATGTGCTGGGTGTCCAGGAGGTCGAGGGTGATGCGCGGGGAGGGGTCGAGGCTCCGGGCCTGAGCCACGACGGGGAGCAGGGAGAGATAGGTCTGGGCGGTGAGGCAGCCCGCGATGGCCAGGACGACCTCGTGGAGGTCCAGATCGACGTGGACCGTCACGGAGAGGGAGTGAGGCATGAGAGGAGGCCGTTTCGTGCACGATGGCGAAGAGGCCTCCTGCTAGACCTCACCCGGAGCGTAGCCCACCCGGGGGCGGATCGCTCCTACGTCTCGAACGACGTCGTCGAGGGCGCAGTGCTGACCGAGGCGACGAGCTCCGCCGCCAGGTCGCGCAGCTTGACGTTGCGATGGTTCGAGGCTCGCTTGAGGATCTCGACGGCCTCCTCCTGACCGCACCGGTTGCGGCCCATGAGGATCCCCACCGCGAGGTCGATCACGGTGCGGGACTTCATCGCCGCGCGCAGGTCCCTGGCCGTATCGGAGTGCAGGGCCTGACGCACCGCGAGACGCAGCGCGCTCGAGGCCTGGTCGACGTGGAGCACGATCGACTCGACCGTGCTCGGGTCGAAGTCGTGGGGCGTGGCGGAGTACACGTTCAGGCCGGCCTTCGCCTCGTCGTCGAGGCGGAAGGGGAGGCCGAGCACGGCGCGGACCCCCTGCTCCTGGGCGGCGGCGGCGTACTCGGGCCAGCGGCCGTCGCTGCGCAGATCTCCTGCCCGGATCACGGTGTCCGCCCGGATCGCGCTCATGCACGGCCCGTCGGTGAAGCTGTTCTGCAGCTCGTCGAGGGCCAGCGCCTGGGGGCTCGACGAGGCGGCGGTGGCCGCCTTGCGATCTCTCAGCAGACTCACCGCGCACCAGCGGTCCGGACCGCCCAGCGAGAGCTGCCGTGCGAGCAGATCGGTGAAGTCCTGGAGGAACTCCTGGATGTCGTCGCTCTCGAGCAGGAGAGTCTGCATCGTGGCCAGGGAGAGGTGGTCCTCGGCGTGGTCGAGCATGGCTGGGTGGGCGCGTCAGCGGGCGCCGAGACGCCTGGCGAGCAGGTCCTTGGCGAGCTCCGCCCCCTTCGTGCTGTCGCTCTGCGCCTTGCCGAACAGGTCGGCGAGCTCGGTGTCGCCGGCCTCCTCCGCGTCGGCGCGGTAGGTCTCCAGCCGCAGGGCGTTGGACAGGCACTGCTCCGCGAACCAGATCAGGTCGTAGTTCTCGTCCTTCGTCCCGGTGATCCGTCCACCGTCGTCGGCGTGGTTCATCATCATCCCTCTCTCCGGTCGTCCGTCGATCGATCGTGCGGCGCCGTCGTCAGGACTGCGCCTGCACAGCCCATCCCATGCCCCGTCGTCATGACGGTCAACCATGCGCGGCGCCCCTGCAGGCGGGAGGCACGGACCGATCGGACGGCCCGGCGCGGAACGCGCTGAGTAGGGTCGGGCTCACGAGGGTGGCACCCATGAGGCATGACAGCGGTGCGGAGACGAGCGGTGCGCGGCCCTGCGCACGGAAGTCGCATGGAGACGGAGGTGGGGGCATGACCGTTCCCCGACGGATGCGGAGGCTGCTGGTGGTCGCTGCGGCGACGATCCTCCTGGCCGGCTGCCAGGGCGGCTTCCCCGCGGATCCCCAGGGCACCCTGGACCGGGCCCGGGAGGGCGTGCTCCGGGTCGGTGTCAGCGAGAACCCTCCCTGGACCGACGTGGCCGACGACGGCGAGGTGAGCGGCTCCGAGGTCGATCTGCTCACCGACTACGCCGAGACGATCGATGCCGAGGTCGAATGGGTGCCGGCGGGGGAGAACACCCTGGCGGCGATGATGCGGGAGGGACAGCTCGACGTGGTCGTCGGCGGGCTCGCCTCCGACGTCCCCTGGACCTCCGAGATCGCCGCGACGCGCCCCTACACCACGACGACCGGGCCCGACGGCGCCGAGGTGAAGATCGTCGTCGGAGTCCGGCCGGGCGAGAACGCGCTGATGACCGACATCGAGCGGTTCCTCGCCGAGCGCGGGGGCGAGCTGTGAACGGCTCCGAGGGCGAGGGAGGCGAGGAGGCGACGGGATCGGGGCACGACGCCTTCGGCGAGGAGCAGCGCGAGACGCTGCGGCGGGCCACGCGCCTGGAGTGGATCACGATCGCCTGGATGTCGGTGACCGTCGCCCTGGTCGCCCTGGTGGCGGGGCAGTCCCAGGCGATGCGGGCGGCCTGGGCAGAGGACGTCCTCTCCCTCCTGCCCCCGATCGCCTTCCTCGTCGCGGCGCGCCGGATCCGGAAGCGGCCCGACCGCCGTCACCCCTATGGCTTCCATCGCTCGATCGGGGTCGCCCACCTGGTCGCCGCGATCGCGCTGCTGGCGATGGGCGGCTATCTCGCGATCGACTCGGCGATGACCCTGGTGACCGTCGAGCGGCCCCCCATCGGACTGACCGTCCTCTTCGGCCACGCGATCTGGTCCGGCTGGCTGATGGTGGCCGTGATGGTGGTGACCAGCATCGGTCCGGTCGTCCTCGGGCGGAAGAAGCTCGCGCTCTCCGAGACGCTGCACGACAAGGTGCTGTTCGCCGATGCGGACATGGGCAAGGCGGACTGGTCCACCGCGGTCGCCACCATCGCCGGGGTGATCGGCGTGGGGCTCGGCCTCTGGTGGGCGGATGCGGCGGCCGCGCTGCTGGTCTCCGTCTCGATCCTCCGCGACGGGGTCAAGAACCTCCGCGGCTCCATAGGCGGGCTCACCGACGGCGAGGCGCGGACCTACGACGACTCCGCGCCGCATCCCCTGACGCGCCGGATCGAGGAGCGGGCGGAGGCGGAGCCGTGGGTGGGCGAGGCGTCGGCGCGAGTGCGCGATGAGGGGCACGTCTTCCACGCCGAGGTGTTCGTCGTCCCCGTCGCGGGGGCCGAGCCGACCCTCGAGCGGATCGCCGCGCTGCGCGACCGGGTCGACGAGCTCGACTGGAAGGTGCACGACGTCGTCATCGCCCCGGTCCCCGAGCTGCCGCCGACGCAGACCTTTCGGTCGACTCTGCGGACAGGCGCCGACGACAGCCCCTAGCGTGGAGCATCCACGAGATCACGACCGGAAGGCGGGATCATGAGAGCAGTGACCTGGCAGGGCCCCGAGCACGTGAGCGTCGAGACCGTGCCGGACCCCGTACTCGAGCAGCCCGCCGACGCGATCGTCCGCATCACCTCCACCGCGATCTGCGGCTCCGACCTCCACCTGTACTCGGTGCTCGGACCGTTCATGAGCGCCGGTGACGTGATCGGCCACGAACCGATGGGGATCGTGGAGGAGGTCGGCTCCGAGGTGACCGGGGTGCGTCCCGGGGACCGAGTCGTCGTCCCCTTCACCATCTCCTGCGGCCGCTGCACCATGTGCAGTCAGTCGCTGCCCTCCCAGTGCGAGACCACCCAGGTGACCGAGCACGGCTCCGGGGCCGCTCTGCTGGGCTACTCGAAGCTCTACGGCCAGGTCCCCGGCGGCCAGGCCGAGCACCTCCGGGTGCCGCACGCCGACTACGGCCTGATGAAGGTCGGCACCGAGCTGCCCGACGACAACTACCTCTTCCTCAGCGACATCCTCCCCACCGCGTGGCAGGCAGTGCAGTACGCCGGGGTGCCCGCCCACCGCACCCTCGCGGTGATCGGCCTGGGGCCCGTCGGCCAGCTGTCGGCCCGGATCGGTCGCCACCTGGGAGCGCGCGTGTTCGGCATCGATCCCGTCCCCGAACGGCGGGCCATGGCCGAGCGCCACGGCATCGAGGTGCTGGACCTCGCCGAGGACACCGTCGGCGAGATCCGCGAGCGCACCCAGGGTCGAGGGCCCGACGCCGTCGTCGACGCGGTGGGCATGGAGGCCGAGGGCAGCCCGGTCGCCGGGCTCGCCCAGACCCTCGCCGGCAAGCTTCCCGATGCGGTCGCGCAGCCGCTCATGGAGCACGCCGGGGTGGACCGGCTCGCCGCCCTGCACACGGCCATCGACCTCGTGCGCCGCGGAGGGACCGTCTCCCTCTCCGGGGTCTACGGCGGCGCGGCGAGCCCCATGCCGCTGCTGACGATGTTCGACAAGCAGCTCCAGCTGCGCATGGGCCAGTGCAACGTGCGGGTCTGGACCGACACGCTGCTGCCGCTCGTCGAGGACCCGGGCGACCCGCTGGGCGTCGGCGACCTGGTCACCCATCGGCTCCCCCTGGACGAGGCGGCCGTCGGCTACGACCTCTTCCAGCGCAAGCACGACGGCTGCATCAAGGTCGTCCTCGACCCGACGATCGCCGCCGCCCCGACCACTGCCTGAACCGTCCCCAGCGCACCGCTGCGGAGACCCGCCCCCGACACCGAACCGAGGAGAGTAGCCATGACAGACCAGCTCACCTTCACGAACCCCGTCACCCGCTTCCCCGACATCACCCCGCCGCGGCAGGACCAGCCCGAGCCCGGCCTGGACGCCGAGCTCATCCCCGGCACCGACCGCGGCGAGCAGTCGTACCGCGGAACCGGCCGCCTCGAGGGCCGCCGCGCGCTGATCACCGGCGCCGATTCCGGCATCGGCGCAGCGGTCGCGATCGCCTTCGCCCGCGAGGGCGCGGACGTCGCGCTGAACTACCTCCCCCAGGAAGAGGAGGACGCCCAGCACGTCGCGGGCATCATCCGGGAGGCGGGGCGCACCGCCGTGCTGCTGCCCGGCGACCTGGCCGACGCGGACTTCTGCCGCCGGCTCGTCGAGGAGGCCGTGGACGGGCTCGGCGGTCTCGACGCGCTCGTGAACAACGCCGGTCGGCAGATCGCGGTCGAGTCGCTCGAGGAGATCGACGACCAGCAGTGGGTGAACACCTACGCGGTGAACATCCACGCGATGTTCCGCATCACCCAGGCCGCTCTGAAGCACCTCCCCGCCGGTGCCACGATCGTGAACTCCACCTCGATCCAGGCCTACGACCCCTCGCCCACGCTCGTGGACTACGCCTCGACCAAGGCGGCCATCAACAACTTCACCAAGGGGCTCGCCCAGCAGCTCGCCCCGCGCGGCATCCGGGTCAACGCGGTCGCGCCGGGTCCGATCTGGACTCCGCTGCAGGTCTCCGACGGACAGCCCAAGGAGGCGCTGCCCGAGTTCGGCAAGAGCACGCCGCTCGGCCGCGCCGGCCAGCCCACCGAGCTCGCCCCGGCCTACGTGTTCCTCACGTCCTCCGAGTCCAGCTATGTGCTCGGGGAGACCCTCGCCGTCACGGGAGGGAGCCCGACCCCGTGAACGCCGAGCAGCCGACGCGCCTCGAGGAGCCGGGGCCGGCGCCGCGCACAGCGCTGCTGCTCATCGACCTGCAGGAGGCCTTCTTCGAGGACCCCGCCCTCGCGGCCGCCCGTGCCGACGTGCTCGCTGCGGTGCAGGCGCTGGCCGGAGGAGCCCGCAGGGCGGGGGCGCCGATCCTGCTGATCACGACCGAGCACAGCCGCGACCGCTCCACCTGGACGCTCAGCATGCTCGAGGACGACCAGGGCTACCTGTTCCACGGCGATCCGAGCACCGCCGTGGTGCACGAGCTGGACACCACGGGGATGACCAGGATCGAGAAGACCCGTGACAGCGCCTGGTTCGGCACGGACCTGTCCCTGCGGCTGCGGAACCTGGGGGTGAGCCGGGTTCTGATCGCCGGCGTCTCCACCCATGCCTGCATCGCGCAGACCGCCCGGGACGCCTACGCCCACAACGTCCGCGCCGCTGTGGTCCGGGACGCGATCGCCGACGAGCGGGCCGAGCACATGCGCACCGTGCTCGAGCTCCTGGTCGAGGACCGGCAGGCCGAGCTCGTGACGGTCGAGGAAGCCTTCGCGCGTCTGGGGGCGTGAGCGCCGCGAGGCCCTGCCTCAGATGGCCCGGGGGCCCTCGCGGTCAGGGCCGGGGAACTCGCGGCCGGAAGGCTGGGCGCCGTGCTCGGCGCGATCGACCTCGGTCCCGAGCAGCGCGTCGACCTGGCGCGCCAGGTCGGCCAGCGGTGCGTCGTCCCGGCTCGGGCGCTGGTAGGGCCGGACGGTCTTCTCGCGCACGGCGAGGTTCAGCACCACGGCCAGCAGGGCCCGGCCGGCGAAGGCCGGATCCGTCTCCTCGCGCAGGGGACCGCGCTCTGCGAGGCCGGTGAAGCACGTCTCGAGCATGTGCTCGTGGACCTTGCGCAGGCGCGCCACCCGGTAGCGGCCGGGATGGTCCTCGCTGACGGATTCCGCATCGAGGGTGGCCAGCAGCAGGATCGGCAGGGAGGCCGGATGCCAGACCTCGGCGAGCCCCCGCAGCAGGTCCTCGCGGCTGCCGCAGAACTCGTCGATCCGCTCCAGCGCGGATTGGGCGTGTGCCTCGAGCCGGTCGATCACGCGGTCGAGGAGGTCGTCCTTGGACTCGAAGTGATGCAGCATCCCCGAGTGGGAGATCCCGATGTGGGCGGAGATGTCGCGCAGGCTCGAGCCGTGATAGCCGTGCTCGGCGAACATCTCCGATGCGCCGTCGAGGATCTCCTCCCGGCGCCCCCGGGGCGGTGTCAGCACGTGCTCGCCGTCGGGCTCCCTCCGCAGGAGATCGGGCGGGCGCACCCCGCCCGCCGCGTCGTGGCCCCGAGACGGTCCGGAGGTGACTCCATGCATCGACATGCTCCTCTTCCCTCGTGGCGCGCCGGTCAGAGGCGGGATCTCGCATCTGGTCGGACCGTTCGACGACATGGTCGAGGTCACGACGTGCCCAGCCTAGAGCACGCCGAGATCCGCCGTCGGCGCCGCGCGGTCTCAGGAGCGCACGAGCCGCGCGATCGCGGCGGAGGCCTCCTTGAGCTTCTCCTCGCCCTCCGGGCCGCCGGAGCGGGCGGCGTCGAGCACGCAGTGCTGCAGATGATCGTCCAGCAGCCCCATCGCGACGCCGTCCAGGGCGCTCTTGAGGGCCGAGATCTGCGTGAGGATGTCGATGCAGTACTTCTCCTCGTCGACCATCCGGTGCAGCCCCCGGGCCTGCCCCTCGATCCGCTTCAGGCGCGCCAGATAGCGGGCCTTGTCGGAGATGTAGCCGTGGTGGTGCTCATGGCCCTCGGCAGCGGGCTCCTCGGCGGCGGGGGTCCTCGCGGGATCGACGGCGGTCATGGGGTCCTCCTGGGATGGACGGAAGGGGGAGAGCGGAACGGGAGGTCAGACCGAGGGGCCCGTGGCCGGGGCATCCTGCGCG
Source organism: Brachybacterium sp. EE-P12 (assembly GCF_003711805.1). Taxonomy (GTDB): domain Bacteria; phylum Actinomycetota; class Actinomycetes; order Actinomycetales; family Dermabacteraceae; genus Brachybacterium. The sequence continues at coordinate 9,407 of NZ_QXCP01000006.1, forward strand.
CGGCTGCGGAAGGACCGCAGTCGCAGGCTGTTGCCCACCACGAACACGCTCGAGAAGGCCATCGCGGCCCCGGCGAGCATCGGGTTCAGCAGCCCCAGCGCCGCGAGCGGGATCGCCGCGACGTTGTAGGCGAAGGCCCAGAACAGATTGCCCTTGATCGTACCGAGGGTGCGCCGGGAGAGCCGGATCGCGTCGGCCGCGGAGCGCAGATCCCCGCGCACCAGGGTGATGTCCCCGGCCTCGATCGCGACGTCGGTTCCGGTTCCCATCGCGAGACCAAGATCGGCCTGGGCGAGCGCGGGCGCGTCGTTCACGCCGTCCCCCACCATCGCCACGACCTTCCCCTGCTCCTGGAGACGCCTCACCTCGGCGATCTTGTCCTCGGGCAGGACCCCGGCGATCACCTGCTCGATCCCGACCTCGGCCGCGATCTGCTCGGCGACGGCGCGGTGATCGCCCGTGAGCAGGACCGGGGTGAGTCCGAGGCCCTTCAGCTGCGTGATCGCCTCGTGGCTGGTGGGCTTGACGACGTCGGCGACGACGAGCACGCCCCGGGCGCGCCCCTCCCAGGCGACGATCACCGCGGTCTCGCCGCGGGACTGGGCCGCGGACATCGCCTCGGCGAGCTCCGCGGGGAACGTCGCGTCCTCGAGCAGGCTCTCCCGGCCGACGCGCACCTCGACGCCCTCGACGACGCCGCGCACGCCGCGCCCGGCGAGGTTCTCGAAGTCGGTCACCTCCGGGAGGGGCCCGTCGGTCTCCGCCGCGCCCTTCGCGATCGCCTGCGCGATCGGGTGCTCCGAGGCGTTCTCGACGGCGCCCGCCCGGCGCAGCAGCTCGGCGCGGTCGGCGCCGGTCGCGGGGGTCGCGTCGACCATGGTCATCCGACCGGTGGTGACGGTGCCGGTCTTGTCCAGCAGCACCGTGTCGACCTTCCGGGTGGACTCGAGCACCTCCGGACCCTTCAGCAGGATCCCGAGCTGGGCGCCGCGCCCCGTGCCGACCAGCAGCGCGGTGGGCGTGGCGAGCCCGAGGGCGCAGGGGCAGGCGATGATGAGCACCGCGACCGCCGCGGTGAAGGCCGCCTCGGCCGGATGGCCGGTCAGCAGCCACACCGCGAGCACCCCGAGGGCGATCACGATGACGATCGGCACGAACACGCCCGAGACCCGGTCCGCGAGCCGCTGGATCTCGGCCTTCCCGGACTGGGCGTCCTCGACCATCTGCGCCATGCGGGCCAGCTGGGTGTCGGCGCCGACCCGCGTCGCCCGCACCACGAGGCGTCCGCCGGCGTTGACGGTGGCGCCGGTGACGGCATCGCCCTCGCCCACCTCGACGGGCACGGACTCGCCGGTGAGCATCGAGGCGTCCACCGCCGAGCTGCCCTGGTCCACGATCCCGTCGGTGGCGATCTTCTCCCCGGGGCGGACCACGAACAGGTCCCCGACGGCGAGCTCCGCGACGGGCACGCGCACCTCGGCGCCGTCCCGCAGCACGGCGACGTCCTTCGCGCCCATGTCCAGCAGGGCCCGCAGCGCCGCCCCGGCCTGCCGCTTCGAGCGCTTCTCGAGATAGCGGCCCAGCAGGATGAACAGCGTCACCCCCGCGGCGACCTCGAGGTAGATGTTCGCCGACCCGTCGGACGGGCCGATCGCGAGGGAGAACTCATGGGTCATGCCCGGCATCCCGGCGCTGCCGAGGAACAGCGCGTACAGCGACCAGAGGAAGGCGGCGCTCACGCCCACCGAGATGAGGGTGTCCATGCTCGCCGCGCCGTGGCGCAGGGTGATCGCGGCCGCGCGGTGGAACGGCCAGGCCGCCCACACCACGACCGGCGAGGCGAGCGCCAGGACCAGCCACTGCCAGTTCGTGAACTGCAGCGCCGGCACCATCGACAGCACGATCACCGGGATCGTCAGCACCGCCGCGCCGATCAGCCGCTGGCGCAGGGAGCGCAGCTCGGGATCCTCGGCCTCACGATCCTCGCCCGGCTCCGCACGCTCCTCGGGCGGGGCGGGCAGCGCGGCGGTGTAGCCCGTCTGCTCGACCACGGCGACGAGGTCGCTCGGGTCGTACCCCTCGGGCACGGTCACGCGCGCCTTCTCCGTCGCGTAGTTCACCGAGGCGCTGACCCCGTCGAGCTTGTTCAGCTTGCGCTCGATGCGGTTCGCGCACGAGGCGCAGGTCATCCCGCCGATCTCGAGCTCGATGCCGACGTCGAGCGGCTGCCGAGCCGGACTGGTGGCCATCTCGGATCCTTCCTGGCGCGGCGTGCCCGCGTCGTGAGAGTCAGGGAGTCGGGGAGTGGGCTGCTCAGGCGCGCACCGCGGTGTAGCCGGCCTCCTCGACGGCGGCGAGGACGGCGGCGTCCTCGATCTCCTGAGCGGAGACCACGCGGAGGCGGCCGGTCTCGTGGCTGACCTCGACACCGGTCACGCCGGGGAGCTCGCCGACCTCCTCGCGCACGGACATCTCGCAGTGGCCGCAGGTCATGCCGGTCACCTGGAACTCGGTGGTGGTCGTGCTCATCGTTGTCTCCTCGATCGTCGATCGCATTCGATACCCGCATGGGGTATCCGTACACCTCTTGGTATACCCCTGTGGGGTATGGGTCGGCAAGGAGTGGCGGTTATCGGGGTGCCCCGTGTCACACAGAAGTGTTTCGATGGGGTCATGACCATCGACGCCATCGCCACCATCCGCGAGGAGACCGAGCGGTCCGTCGCCGCCCTCGCCTCCACCGCCCCCGACCAGCAGGTCCCCACCTGCCCCGACTGGACCGCCGACGACCTCCTGTGGCACCTCGCCGAGGTCCACGAGTTCTGGGCCGCGATCCTCGAGGCCGGGGCCACCACGCAGGAGCAGGTCATGGCGATCGAGGAAGGCAGGGCCGAGCGGCCCGTCGAGCGCGAGGCGCTGCTCGCCCGCCGCAGCGCCGCGACCGAGGCCCTGCTCGCCCAGCTCGCCGCCCACGCCGATGAGGACCCCGCCTGGTTCTGGTACTCGGCGATCCAAGGCGTGGGGATCACGCGCCGCATGCAGACCCACGAGGCGACGATCCACCGCGTCGACGCCGAGCTGACCGCCGGCCGACCTGTCACTCCCATCGCGCCGCAGGTCGCGGCCGACGGGCTCGCTCACGTGCTCGAGGTGATGTGGCCCGCCGGGTTCGAGTGGATCCCGGACTGGGCCACGACCCGGCCCGTCGCCGCCGTCGAGATCGTCCCCGACGGCGGCACTGCGCAGTGGATCGAGATCAGCCGCTGGAGCGGCACCCGCCCCCGCGACGGGAAGGAGTTCGACGCACCGGTCGCTCGCCTGCTCCCGCCGGGCCGACCCGCCGGAGACCTCCCGCGGGCCCGGGCCGCCGGCACCGCCCAGGCCCTGGACCTGTGGGCCTGGGGCCGGGAGCAGGCCCTCGCGCACCTGGGCGAGGAGGCGCAGCGCGTGGCGCTCCAGGGGGACTCCGCCGCCCTCGCCCAGCTCGAGGAGCTCATCGCCGAGGGCCACGACTGAGCCGACGGACGGGGGCGCCGAGGCCTGCCGGCCTCAGCGGCGCGGGACGAGGACGACCGGGGCATGGGCCCATCCGCCCACCGGCGCGACCTCCCGCTCGCCGGGAGTCCCGGCAGGGCGCACCTGCGCGGCCGACAGCAGCACGCGCAGCAGCGTCACCAGCTCGAGCGTCGCGAGCGGCCGTCCCGGGCACACATGCGGACCGGCCCCGTAGACGAGGTTCCGCGTCGAGTTCGCGGCCGGGTCGAACGCGTCGGGGGAGCGGAAGGCCCGCTCGTCGCGATTGGCCGAGGTCCAGTGGACCATCACCCGGTCCCCCTCCTCGAGCGCCTGCCCGGCCAGCGTGACCGGGCAGGTGGCGACGCGGCGGTTGGAGACGAAGGGGTCGTCGATGCGCAGCAGCTCGTCGACGATCGCGGCCGCCTCCTGCTCGGACCCGTCCCGCAGCCGCTCGGCGAGCTCGGGCGCGCGGGCGACGGCGGCGAGCAGCACCCCCGTGCACAGCGCGATCGAGCCGAGGTCCCCGCCGGTCCAGTTGCGCAGGATCGAGACGATCTCCTCCTCGCGCAGCGACCGCTCCTCGGAGCCGGGCACGTCCGGGTCCGGCAGCGGCAGCCGCAGGCGCAGCAGCGCCGTGGTCGGGTCCGCGGGGGCGTCCTGGCCGGCGGCGATGCGGGGGGCGAGCAGCGAGCGGATGATCTCGTCGAAGCGCTCGGCCACCTCGCGGGTGCGGGAGAGGTCCCCGGAGCGGGAGGCCTCGTGGTTCTCGGACATCCACTGCAGCAGCTCGGGCTCGAGCTCGGCCGGCCAGCCCAGCCATGTCGTCTGCGCGCGCACCGCGAACACCGCGCCGAGCGCCGCGACCGCGTCGATCTCGGTGCCCCGCTCATCGACGCCGTCCAGCAGCTCCTCGACCAGCCCCGCCGCGACCCCGCGCAGCACGGGGGCCAGGCGGTCCATCTCCGCGGGGCCGAAGAACGGATCCGTCGCCGCGCGCAGCGCCGCGTGCTCGGCGCCGTCGAGGCCGCCCGGAACCTGGAGGAAGCGGGAGACGGCGGAGGAGAAGCGCTCCGCGTCCTCCACGACCGCGAGCGCCTCCTCGTGCCCGAGCACCACCCAGGTCCCGTCCGGGGTGCGCGCCAGCGGCGACTCGGCGCGCAGATCGTCGGTCGCCGAGCGGGGCTCGAGTCCGGTGGGGTCGAAGGTCGGGATGCTCATGCGCTCACCGTAGGTCGGGCCCTGGGTCCCTTCCCGGGACCTCCTTCCTGTGCAGGCCGCCCTGCAGCAGGTGCACGGCCGCGGCGATGACCAGGAAGGCGATCAGCACCACCGCGGTGGTCGCGAGCACCTGCGGCCAGGACGAGACCGTCGGATCGAGGAAGTCGTACGGGTACCAGCCGGTCACGCCGCCGCGCAGCCAGGTCAGCACCAGATAGGCGACCGGGTAGGCCAGCCACCCCGGCAGCCTCCACGCCGAGGGCCGACGCCGCCGCGGGGCGAGCAGCCAGTCCAGCAGCGCCGCGATCGGGGCGAGCCGGTGCAGCACGATCCCCGTCCAGCCGATGTCCCAGCGCAGCAGCTCGTCCAGCGGCGCCACCAGCAGCGCGTAGATGATCCCGGTCATCATCAAGTAGAAGGCGGCCGCGCCGCGCACGTCGTCCCACCACGGGGGACGTCGCCGGTGCGGCAGGGCCACGCTCGCCACCAGCAGGAGCGCGAACAGGAGGTTCGACTGGTTGGTGAAAAAGGAGACGTGCTGGGCGAGCACGCCGTCCTGCACCGCTTGGACGGTGCTCCAGGCCAGCGCCGCGAGCACCAGCAGCGCCACCGCCGCCCGCAGGCCGACGGCGAGGCGCTCGCGGGTCGACGGGCGGACGGCGGCGTCGACGGCACAGGGCGAGGCCTCGCGGAGAGCGGGGCGCGGCCCCGGCGCGGGGGTGCTCATGAACCGCGCGGCCAGGTGTCACGCACCGGGGCACCGCCCTCGACCACCTGCTCCTGCGCGCCGGGCAGCGCCGTCCAGGCGTCACGGGGGCGGTAGCCGAGCTCGAGCTGGGTGTTGGTCATCGACCAGCGCCGGTTCGGGTTGTCGGAGATCGCGTAGTAGAGCCCGCAGCGCACCTCCGCCTCGATCGCGCACCGCACCACCTCGGTGCAGTCGCCGGGGCTGAGCCACATGGCGCGCAGGATGTCCTCCTCGGCCGAGAGGGGGTCCTCGCTGAACCAGCCGATCCGCAGGCTGATCACGTCCAGGCCGTGCTCGTCGTGGTAGAAGCGGCCCAGGGCCTCGTCGAAGATCTTCGAGACCCCGTACAGCGAATCGGCCCGCGGCAGCTGCTCGGGATAGACCGGCCACTGCTCATGCCGGTCGTACATCCCCATCACGTGGTTCGAGGAGGCGAGCACCACGCGGCGCACCCCGGCGCCGCGCGCCGCCTCGAGCACGTTGCGCACGCCGATGATGTTCGCCTCGAGCACCTGCTCCCAGCTCGACTCCGGGGAGGAGGCCCCGGCCATGTGCACGACGGTGTCGATGTCGTCCATGAGCGCGCGCACGGCCTCGAAGTCCGCGAGGTCGGCGATCCTCAGGTCCGCGCCCTCCGGGGCGCTGCCCGGATCGCGGCCGTGGCGGATGATCTCGTAGTCCTCCGCGAGGGTCCTGGACAGGTGGGAGCCGACCCCTCCGGTCGCCCCGGTGATCAGCACGCGTCGTCGAGCGGTGTTCTGGGTCATCTCCCCAGTATGGTCCGCATGGCCCCGATCACGCAGGGGGTGCGTCGCTCACCGGCGGAGGGCGGCCGGGATCAGCCGGTCTCGTCGGCTGCGTCGCCCGGCGTGCCCGGGGTCCCGGGCCGTCCCGGGAACAGGCCGCTGCCGCCGCCCGGTGCGGCCTGCGGGCGGATCTCGCCGCGCAGGCGCTCCATGCGCTGGTCGAGCTCGTCCGCGACCCGGGCGGCGTCGTCGAGCTCGGCGCGCAGCGCGGGCGGGAGGTTCCTCTCGTACTTGTAGGAGAGCTTGTGCTCGGTGCTCGCCCAGAAGTCCATCGCGATCGTGCGGATCTGCAGCTCGACCGGGACCTGCTCGACATGCGTGGACAGGTACACCGGCACCTGCACGATCAGGTGCAGGGAGCGGTAGCCGTTGGGCTTGGGCGAGGCGATGTAGTCCTTGACCGTGAGCACCTCGAGATCGCCCTGGGCGGCGAGGATGTCCGCGATCCAGTACGCGTCCGCCACGAAGCTGGTGGTGATGCGGATGCCGGCGATGTCGTGGATCCGCTCCCGGATCGCGCGCACGGTCATCTCGCCCCCGGTGCGCAGCGCCTTCTCCATCAGCGACTCCACCGACTTCAACCGCGTGCGCACGTGCTCGATGGGGGAGTAGTCGTGCATCTGCTCGAACTCCTTGCGGAGGATCTCCACCTTCGTCAGCACCTCGTCGATGCCGAACTGGTAGTGCATCCGCAGCGCGATGAACTCCTCGTACACCTGGCGCAGCCCGGCCGCGATCTCGTCCTGCTCCGACTCGGAGAGCACGGGACGCCCGGTGCGCGCGGCGATCAGGTCGCCGACCGGCTGCGCGCGCGGCTCTCGCGGAGGCTGCGCCTCCTGCGGTGACGATGCTTCATCCATCCGACGACACTCCTCGCGGGATCAGGGCTCGGAGCGACGATCCTGCCAGAGCGTGCTGGACGCGACATGCACGGGAGGCCTGCGGGGCACGGCCGCCCGCGGCGCAGGCGCGCTCAGCCGCTGCGACGCCCCCACCAGGCGGCGGTCTCCGCGAGTGAGTTGAAGGTGAACACGTGCGGGGCGACGATCCCCGGCGCCTCCGCCGACTCGAGCTCCTCCAGCAGCGGCTCCGGGTCCCAGCTGCCCGGTCCCAGCAGGCGCCGCACCCCGGAGCCCTCGGCCGTGAGCATCCGCAGCGAGCGGCCCACCCCGATGCGCGTCCCGATCCGCAGCAGGCGGGAGCGCGAGGCGGGCGCGGCGATCCCGGGCCGCACCGGCAGGTCGATGCCCGCTGACCGCAGCTCGCCCACCCAGCTCACCAGCGGCCCGGGCGCGAACAGCATCTGGGTGGCGAGATAGGAGGCATGCTCGGCCTTGCGCCGCAGCAGCTCGAGCGCCGCGCCGGGCTCCGCGAAGGGATGCCCCTCGGGATGCGCGCCGATGCCGACGGAGAGGCCCCGCCGCGCGGGATCCAGCGCCTCGAGCAGCGCGAGCGCGCCCTCGTAGGGCCCGGCCGGCGTCGCGGCGTCTCCCGCGATGACGAAGAGCTGATCGATCCCCTCCTCGCCCAGCCGGTCCAGGAGCGCCTCGAGCTCCCGCGCCCCCGGGACCATCCGGCCGGCCAGATGCGGCACCGCGATCCTGCCGGCGCGGGCGAGGGCGATCGCCGTCCCGATCGTGGCGTCCAGGCCCTGGGCCGGGGAGGCCGTGACCGTCACCCGCGTTCCGGGGTCGAGGTGCTCGAGCACCTGCTCGAGGACGCCCGGCAGCGGGATCACCTCGAACTGCGCCTGCTGAGGCGCCGGGTCCGGGAGGGGGGAGCTCCCGGGACCCGGCGCCTCGGACGAGCGCTCGGTCGGCTCAGGCACCGGCGGCGGCCTCCCCGGCCAGCGCCGCGACATCGGCCTTCGGCTGCTCCTTGGCCGGATCGATGAACGGCTTCGGCACCACGACCGCGTCCACCGGCGGGAGCCCCGAGGGCAGCAGCGCCCCGAGGCGCTCGCCGACGTCGACCGTGAAGGCGGTGCCGAGCGCCGAGAGCTCCGCGGGCACCAGGGCGAGGCCGATGTTCTTCTCGAGCCGCGGGGAGAAGCAGGCGGAGGTCACCTTCCCCACCACCTCCCCGTCATGCAGGACCGGGAAGGCGTCGATCATCGAGCCGTCGTTGTAGGTCCCGAGCCGCTCCCCGCCGATCTCGAGGCCGACGAGCATGCGCCGCGGCCCTTCGGTCTTGACGCGGCGCAGCGCCTCCTTGCCCAGGAAGTCCGCCTCCTGGTCGAGGTCCACCATCCAGTCGTAGCCCATCCCCACCTCGAAGGGGTTGGTGTCCACGGTGGTGTCCGCGCCGTGGGCGAGCATCCCGCCCTCGATGCGCCTGATATGGCAGGGGCCGATGACCCGGATCCCGTGCGGCTCGCCGGCCTCGAGCACCGTCGCCCAGAGCCGTTCGGCGTCGCGCGAGGCGTTCTTCACGTAGATCTCGTAGCCGATCTCCCCGGTGTACCCGGTGCGGGAGACGATCACCTCGATGCCGTCGATCGTGAACTCGTGGAGGTGGTAGTAGCGGATGTCCGCCACCGCCTCGCCCACGAGGTCCCGCAGCACGGCGTAGGACTTCGGGCCCTGCACCTGCACGGGGCCGACGTCGACCTCCTCGATGCTCACGTCCATCCCGGCGTACGCGGCCACGCCCCGCGCCCACAGCAGGATGTCGCTGTCGGCGAGGGAGAGCCAGAAGCGGTTCTCCTCCAGGCGCAACAGGATCGGGTCGTTGAGGATCCCGCCGTGCTGGTCGCAGAGGAAGACGTACTTGCACTGGCCCACCTTGCACTTGCTGAGATCGCGGGTGACCAGCAGGTTCGTGAAGTCGAAGGCGTCGGGTCCGGAGATCTCGATCTGGCGCTCCACGCCGACGTCCCACAGGGTCACCCCCTCCAGCAGCGCCCAGTACTCCGCGAGCGGATCGCCGTAGTGGCGCGGGTGGTAGGTGTGGTTGTACACGCTGTACAGGGCGACGCCGTGCTGCCTCGACGCGTAGAAGAAGGGCGACTTGCGCAAGCGGGGGTAGAGCAGGATTCCGGGGTCAGGATTCACCGTCATCGGGGATCTCCTCAGAACAGGGACGCGGTGTCCGCGGTGTGTTCCACTGTGACATCGCCATGCAACATGCGCAATGATGTGCGCAATGCGCAACGGGGGTGATGATGTCGGACCCTGCTGCGCGATGGTCCCGCCGGTGCGCGGTGGGGCGGACGAGCCCCGCGGAGCGCGGGGAGGAGGGAGCGGAGGATGACGATCAGCGGTGCAGTGCAGTCCGTGGACCGGGCGGTGCAGGTGCTCGAGACGATCGCGCGCGAGGACGGGGCATCCATCGCCGCGATCGCGAGGGAGCTCGAGGTGCACGCCTCGACCGCCTCGAGGCTGGTGGCCTCCCTCGAGCGGCACGACCTCGTCGAGCGCAGCGAGGACGGCACGGTCCAGCTCGGGGTGGGGCTGCTGCGCCTGGCCGCCTCCGCCCGCCCGCGGCGCGACCTCACCGCGATCGCGGGGCCGGTGTGCGAGGCGCTCGCCGAGGAGCTCGGGGAGACGGTCAACGTCGCGGTCCTGCGCGGCGGGGTCGCCGTGAACCTCTACCAGGCGCAGGCTCGCAGCACCGTCGCGCTGCACAACTGGGTGGGGGACCGGACGGTGCTGCACGCGACCTCGAGCGGGAAGATGCTGCTGGCGCACCTCGAGCCGGCCCAGCGCCGGGAGCTGCTGCGCGGGAGGCTCGAGTCCTTCACCGAGCGCACCCTCACCGATCCGGCCGTGCTCGAGCAGCAGCTGGCCGAAGCGCGCGAGCGCGGCTGGGCCGAGGCGGTCGAGGAGTTCGAGGAGGGGCTCGTCGCGCTCGCCGCCCCCGTGCGCGGCCCCGAGGGCACGGTGATCGCGGCGGTCTCCGCCGCGGGCCCCGCCTACCGCCTCGCGCCGCAGCGGCTGCCCGAGGCCTCGGCGGTGCTGCGCGGAGCGACCGAGGAGATCTCGCGCCGCCTGGGCCATCGCGCGCCCGCGGACGAGGGGTGAGCGCGGCGGCCGCTCAGACGCCCGGGCCTGCGGAGTCCGCACCGCCCGGGTGCTTCATCCGCGAGTCCTCGGGGTCGAACGGGGGAGTGCGGCCGACGCCGATCACCTCGGCGGCCAGGCGCGTGCCCAGGTACTGCACCTGCACGGCCGTCCCGAGCTCGGCCTGCGCGAGCGGGAGATAGGCCAGCAGCAGGTACCGGCCCAGCGACGGCGCGGGCCCCGCGGAGGTGACGTAGGAGCGTCGCCCGGCGGCGTCGATCAGCACCTCCCCGTCCGGGGACAGCACCGGCTCGCCGCCGGTGGGGAAGCGTGCGAGCGTCGGGTCCTCGGGCGGGTCCGTGAGCGCCAGCGTGCACAGCATCGCGCGCGGCCCGCGCTCCCGGGCGGCGAGATAGGCCTGCTTGCCCACGAAGTCGGCGCGCTTGACCTTCGGCAGGGCGAGATCGGCGTCGACCGGGTCGTGCTCGGCGGTCAGCTCCGCCCCCAGCAGCCGGTACGCCTTCTCCAGCCGGCCCGTCGTGCCGTACACGCCGATCCCCGCCGCGATCACGCCGAGCTCCTGCCCGGCCGCCCAGAGACGGTCCCAGAGAGCGAGGCCGTGCTCGGCGGCGACGTGGAGCTCGGCCCCGTTCTCGCCCACGTAGGAGATCCGCAGCGCCGAGACCGGGATGCTGCCCAGGTGCAGGTCCTGCGCGGTGCCGTAGGGGAAGGCGGCGAGCGTCACGTCGGCGTCGGTGACCGCGTCCAGCAGCTCCTCCGCCCGCGGCCCCCACACCCCGATCGTGGTGAGGGCGGAGGTGGAGTCGGTGATCTGCACGGACCCGTCGTCGGGGGCGCGGGCGGTCAGCCAGGCGAGGTCGCGCCCGCCCTCGGTGCCCCCGGTGATGACGCGGAAGTCCTCCTCGCCGCGGCGCACGACCGTCAGGTCGCTGCGGAAGGTGCCCGCCGGGGTGAGCAGCGGGGTGTAGACGCAGCGGCCCACGGGCACGTCGATCCGGGCGACGGCGAGGCGCTCGAGCAGCGCGAGCGCGCCCGGGCCGCGCACGTCGAGGATCGCGAAGGCGGCCAGGTCGATCATCGCCACCCCCTCGCGCATCGCCAGGTGCTCCACCTCGATCAGCGGCGACCACCAGCGCGCGTCCCATTCGTGCACGCGCGCGGTGAGCCGTCCCGCGAAGCGGTCCCGCAGCCGGGCGCTCGCGCCGTACCACTGGGGCCGCTCCCAGCCGGCGGCCTCGAAGAACTCCGCGCCGAGCGTCGCGGTGCGGGAGTGGACGGGACTCGTGCGCGAGGGCCGGTCCGAGAGCCACTGCTCGCGCGGATGGGTGATCCCGTAGGTCTTCGGGAATCCCTCCGCCGCACGGGCCCGCACATGCGCCTCGCTGCGCGCGGCCGGGTGGAAGCGCGCCGGATCCGAGCCACGGGGGTCGATCTCGCTCGTGCCCTCGGTGAGCAGCTCGGCGAGCATCCGTCCCGCCCCGGCGGCCTCCTTGATCCACACCGCCGCCGCGGACCACAGCCCGCGCACCTCCGGCAGCTCGCCCACGAGCGCGCCCCCGTCGGGCGTGTTCGCGAGCAGTCCGTTGATCGCGACCGGGCGGGGCAGCCCCGGGTCGGCGAGCAGGCCGGGGAACATCTCCCGGGCATGGCCGTACTGGGCGGTGAAGTCCTCCTCGGTGAAGGGGAAGGAGGTGGGCGTCGCCTGCCCGGGATGGTCACCGACGGGCGGGATCTCCGAGGGGCGGTGCAGCATCGGCCGGTGCGCGTACGAGCCGATCTCGAGGCTCGAACCGCGCTGGCGCTCGTACATCAGCCGGTCCATGTCCCGCAGCAGCGGGAAGCTGATCCATTCCCCGGTCGCCTCGAGCTCGGGGATCGGGCCGACGTCGATCATCTGGTGCACCGCCGGGGCCAGCGGGATCGCGGCGCCGGCGAGCGCGGCCACCTGCGGGCTCCACACCCCGCAGGCGATCACGACGTGCTCCGTCCGGATCTCCCCGCGGTCGGTGAGCACCCGCGTCACCCTCCCGCGCCGGGTCTCGATCCCGGTCACCTCCGTCATCGCGAAGGTGCTCAGCGCCCCGGCCTCCTCGGCGCGCTCCCGCAGCAGCTCCCCGGCCCGGATCGGATCCAGGATCGCGGCGGTGGGGGTGTGGAAGCCGCCGATCAGCAGATCCGCGTCGCAGAAGGGGACGAGCTGCTGGATCTCGGCGGGGGAGACCAGATGCGCCTCCACGCCCCAGGAGAGCGCGGAGGTCATGCGGCGGGTCAGCTCCTGCATCCGCTCGGCGCTGCGGGCCACCTCGATCCCCCCGCAGTGGTCGAGCACGCCGAGCTCGGTGTACTGGCGCAGGGAGTCGACGGTGAGGTCGGTGATCTCCTTGGAGTGGTCGACGGGGAAGACGAAGTTCGAGGCGTGGCCGGTGGAGCCGCCCGGATCGGGCAGAGGCCCCTTGTCGAGCTGGACGATGCTCCGCCAGCCCAGATCCGCCAGATGGGCGACGGCGGCGTTGCCCACCACCCCGGCTCCGATGACGACGACGTCCGCGCTGTGGGGCAGCTGCACCATGGTGTCCTCCTCGACCTCCCGTGGCCCACCCACGGTAGCGCCGCGAAGACCCGGCTGACCAGGGGGTCGTGCAGGTCGATCAGCCGGGCCGGCCGGGCGTGTTCGTCGCGGGGAGCGAGGAGCCGGCCGGCTCGTGCTCCTCGAGCGGGGCGAGGAAGCGCTCGATCCCGCCGACGACGGCGCGGAAGCGCGGTGAGGCGAACACGTCGAAGCCGTGCTGGGCGCCCGGCAGCTCCGCGTACACGACGGGGGAGGGCGAGCCGTCGCGCAGGTGCGTTGCGAGGTCCCGCGCCTGGACGACCGGGACCCAGTTGTCCAGCGCGCCGTGCACGATCAGCACCGGCGGGGCGCCGCTGACGGACAGGTCCAGCGGATGCGAGGCGGGCTGCTCGCCGGGCCGCTGGCCGTAGTACCGGCCCAGGTACCCGTAGAGCACCACAGCGGCCGCGACGTGCGTGTCGATCTCCTCGAAGCCGGGCTGCAGGAGCGGGTCGCCGCCGGTGAGGGCGCAGTGGGTGGCCAGATGCCCTCCTGCGGAGCTGCCCGAGATGACGATCCTCGACGGATCCATCCCGTGCTCGGCCGCATGCTCGTGCACCCAGGCGATCACGCGCTTCGCGTCGATCAGGTGGCCGGGCCAGGTGGTGCCGGGCCGCAGCCCGTAGCTCGCGCTGAGCACCACCCACCCGCGCTGCGCCATGCGGTGCAGGAGATGCCGGGACTCGAAATGCTTGGAGCCGGACCGGTACCCGCCGCCGTGGAAGTACAGCAGCACCGGTGCGGGCGAGGCGGGGGTGGCGGCACCGTCCCGGTGACGCCTGCGGTACAGGTCCAGGCGGTGCTCGCGCCCGCCCGGGCCGTGGGCGAGCCCCGCGATGCGCTCGACCTCCCGTGGCCGCAGCGGCAGCGGCGCCGGCCAGGTCCATCGGAACGGTCGGGCCTCTGCGGACAGGTCCATGGTGTGCGCGATGACGGCACGGCTGCGGATGATCCTGCGCTGGAGGATCGCGAGGCCCACGAGCAGGAAGAGCCCGAGCACGATCCCGGCCACGGTGGGAAGGGGCCCGAGCGTCGGGTCGACGTCGTCGGGGAGCAGGGAGGACGACACGGTCAGAGCGAGCAGGAGCAGCACCAGCATCGGCAGCTCGTTCGCGGCGACGCTGAGGTAGTACACGGCGCGTGCCAGCGGCAGCGGGCGGTGCGGAGGGCGGAGCATGAGGGCGACGAGCACCGCCCAGATCGTGAGGGTGAGGAGGATTCCGTAGGTCATGTGCGGTCCTTCCGCTGCGGCGCATCGAGGCGCCGCGGCCCGGCGGCGCTCGGAGGACGGGGAACCGACCGGGATGCGGTGCGTCGCCGCCATCGACCCTAGAGCGCGTCGCGGAGCGGGGCCAGGAGATTTCCCGGTGCCGCCGGCACGGTCGTCCGCCGACGCGCCGTTCCCTCCGCTGACCGCGGACTTCGGTCGGAACCTCCACCTCGGCGAGCGGGTGTTCATCAACTCCGGCTGCCGCTTCCAGGACCAGGGCGGCATCGCCATCGGCGACGACTGCCGGATCGGGCACGACGTCGTGATGGCGACGCTGAACCATGACATGGACCCCTCTCACCGCGCGGATCTGCACCCCGCGCCGATCGTCGTCGGGAACCGGGTGTGGATCGGCGCGAAAGCGACCGTGCTGCCCGGGGTAACGATCGGGGAGGACGCCGTGGTGGGCGCCGGGTCCGTGGTGACCACGGACGTCCCTGCCGGGACGGTCGTGGTCGGCTCCCCGGCGCGTGTCGTGCGCGAGGTGCCGCGGAGCTGAGACGAGGGCTGCTCACGGGCCGCGCGCTGAGCGGGCGGCCCGTGGAACCCTGCCCGAAGCTATGTCCGGGGCAAGAAAAAACGCCCTGTCGCCAGGGCGTTTCTTGGGGTGATCGACGGGATTTGAACCCGCGACCGCCTGGACCACAACCAGGAGCTCTACCAACTGAGCTACGACCACCATGCGCAGGGCGATGCCGTGCGACAAGAGAACAATATACCGGTTCGCCTGGGCATATCCCAGCCCGGAGGGGGTCGGCGCAGTGTGAGACGCGTTGCATCCGGGCCGGGGGCGTCGCCGCCGACACCGGACCGGCCGCCCGGACGGCTGCATGACGCCGCCCGGACTGCACCGCCCCCGGTGCGCGGTACCGGTCAGAGCAGCTCGGCGCGCAGCTGCTCGGGAGACTTCGGCGAGAGCAGGCCCGGGGCGACGTCGAAGGGGGTCCTCGCCCCGTGCTCCCCGGCCGCGGCGAGCCGCGCGGCGGCCCGGGCGTAGGCGACCAGCACGCTCGCGGTGAACTCGGGGTTCGACTCCTCCTGCAGGCGGTACTCGATCGTCTGGGCGGTGCCGGGGGAGGACTCTCCGGAGCGGATCACGAAGCCGCCGTGGGGCATGCCCTGATGGTCGCGGGCGAGCTCCTCGGCGCTGATGAAGTGGACGGTCGTGTCGAAGGGCTCGAAGTAGTGCGGCATCGTCACGATCGCCTCGCGCACCGCGTCGGCGTCGGCCCCCTCCTCGAGCACGACGAAGCACTCGCGCACGTGCTTCTCACGGGTGCTGAGATCGGGCCGCTCACCGGCGCGCACCCGGTCGATGGCGTCCTGCGAGGGGTTCGTGTACTGCACGGCGCCGGCGACGCCGTCCACGCGGCGCAGCGCGTCGGAGTGCCCCTGGGACAGGCCGCGGCCCCAGAAGGTGTAGGTCTCGCCGGAGGCGAGGATCGCCTCGCCGAACAGACGGTTGATCGAGAACAGGCCCGGGTCCCAGCCGGTGGAGATCAGCGCCGTGGTGCCGGCGGCGCGGGCAGCGGCGTCCACCGCCGTGAAGTGCTCCGGGATCCGGGCATGCGTGTCGAAGCTGTCCACCACGGTGAAGCGCTCGGCGAGCCGCGGGGTCTGGACGGGCAGGTCGGTCTTCGACCCGCCGCACAGCACGAGCACGTCGATCTCGCCCTGCATCTGCTCGAGCGCGTCCATCGAGCGGACCGGCGTCCCCTCGTGCGCCGTGGTCACGGTCGCCGGGTCACGGCGCGTGAACACGCCCACCAGCTCCATGTCCTCCTGGAGGGAGACGGCGAGCTCGACGCCGCGTCCCAGGTTCCCGTAGCCGACGATTCCGATCCGATGTGCAGTCATGTTCCTTGCTCTGCTCGAGGAGAGCGCCCGCGGCGGCGGACGCCCGGGAAGATGCTACTGAAGAGGCACCTCATGAGGATGCCGGTTCCGGCTCGGTCCATTGCTCTGCCGTCGGCGAGGGAGGAGACTGACGGCATGATCGTCGCCTTCTCCGTCCAGCCCACCGGTGAGCCCTCGGACCCGCACCTCGCGCGCGACCTCGGCGAGGGGTCCGATGCCGCGAGCGTTCACGATGCGGTCGCCGCCGCGGTGCGGATCGTGCGCGAGTCCGGCCTGCCCACCCGCACCTCCTCGATGTTCACCGAGATCGAGGGGGAGTGGGACGAGGTCATGGACGTCGTGCGGCGCGCGACCGAGGAGGCGGGTCGCTACGGCTCCCGCGTCTCCCTCGTTCTCAAGGCCGACATCCGCCCCGGGCACGTGGGCGAGCTCGACGGGAAGGTCGAGCGCATGGAGGCCGCCGCGACGCGCCTCGAGGGGCGCTGAGCCCCGCCTTGCGGGGCATCCCGTCTGAGGAGCTGGAATGGCACTGCATTCCAGCACCTCTCACGGGATGGGCGCGGTGAGCTCACGCTCTCGGGACAGACGTGGTGAGGGAGCGACCCCGCCGCGCTGTCTGCAGCGCGGCGGCGCCGAGCTCAGAGGTCGCTGTCCAGCAGCCCGTCGCGCAGTGCGGCGGACAGTGCCGGGGCGACCGGCAGGCGCGGGATCAGCACGCACTGCAGCGCGTGGTAGATGTCGGGCTTGCCCGGCCAGGTCACGCCCTGCGGCTCGTTGTCCGCGTCGAGCTCGTGGAACCACGAGCCCTCCTCGGGATCGAGCAGGTAGGTGGAGATGTACTCCCACCACTGCTCGTAGCGCTCGGCCCAGATCCGCTCGCCGGTGACCTCGTACATCACCGCGGCGGCGGCGACGGCCTCGGCGGCGACCCAGTGCATCCGCTCGGAGGAGACGGGCGTGCCGTCCCAGTCCACGGTGTACACCCAGCCGGGCTGCCCGTCGGCGCCGAACGCGGCGGCGGACTTCTCCATCAGCGCGGTCGCGGCCTCGAGCATCCACTCGGGCGCCTCGCCGTCCAGCGCGATGAGCGCCGCCCGCGCCTGCAGCACCAGGCGCGCCCACTCGATCCAGTGCCCGATCGTCGCGCCGTAGGGGCGGAAGGGATGCGCGGGCTGGTCGCGGTTGTAGTCCAGCAGCGGGGTCCACTCCACGTCGAAGTGCTCCGGCAGTGCCCAGTCGTTGGCGCGCGCGAACTCGTCGATCGCACGGGTCGCGATGCCGACGGCGCGGTCCAGCCAGCGACGCTCGCCGGTGACGTCGGCCGCGGCCAGCAGCGCCTCGACCGTGTGCATGTTCGCGTTGATCCCGCGGTACTCCTCGCAGACGGAGAAGGCGCGGTCGAAGGTGTCCACGCTCATCCCGGCGGCCTCGTCGAAGAACTTCTCATCGAGCACCGAGAGCGCCTCGTCCAGGAGCTGCTTCGCGCCGGGTCGGCCGGCGGCGGTCGCGGAGGAGGCGGCGAGGACCACGAAGGCATGGGCGTAGGCCTGCTTCGAGTCGTCGACGGCGCGGCCGCCCTCCACCGAGGAGAACCAGCCGCCGTGCTCGTCGTCGTGGAAGACGCCGCGCAGCGAGGCGATGCCGTGATCGGCGAAGCGGCCGAAGTCGGGCCGGCCCAGCAGGTGGCCGAGCGCGAAGGAGTGGGTCATCCGGCAGGTGATCCACAGCTCGGAGGGCCGGGAGAGGTCCGGGGCGCCGGTCTCGTCCAGCCACGCGAAGCCGCCGTCCTCCCGCACCGACTCGGAGCCGAAGACGAGCAGCTCGTCGGCCTCGTCCGCCAGCCAGGTGCGGTGCGAGGCGCGGTCGAGCCAGGGCACGTGCGGACCCGGCGCCGGCGCAGCACCGCCCTCGGCGGTGTCCCCGTCGCGCAGCTCGAAGCGGCGCGAGGCCTCCTGCGCCTGGGCGGTGGTGGGGCCGGGCTCGGAGATCATCAGCACCTCGCGGTAGTACTTCAGCTCCTGGATCGACTCGCGGATGTCGGCGAGGGCGCGGTGGCCGCCGTGCTTCGCGGGGATGTTGTAGTACACCCGCGGGAACCAGCGCTTGGCCAGCTCCTTGAGGCTCGAGACGTCGATCGTGCGATAGGAGAGCCAGTTCGCGAGCTCGGGCACGTCGCGGTCCAGGAACACGCGGTCGGTGCCGACGCTGTTGCCCGCCAGCGGCGCCTTTCCGGGCTCAGGGCAGTGCTCCTTGACGTATGCGAGGCACTGCGCCTCCGCCTCGGCGAGGGTCATGCCGCCGTCGAGCTCCTCGAGCAGCCCGGAGACGGTGTGCATGTTCACCACGAAGGGATCCATGCCCTTCAGCGCCTCGGCCGGGGGCTTGATCACGGCGTCGACGCCGTCCCCGAGGATGTTCAGATCGGCGTCGGTCACGAGGACGGCGATCTCGACCAGCGCATCGCGCTGCTTGTCGAGTCCGGTCATCTCGCAGTCGACCCAGATGATGCGGTCGTTGATGGCACGAGCGGAGCTGGAGGTCACCGGACCACAGTAGCGTGGCGGCCGAGGTCCGGGGCGGCCGCGGAGCAGGTCGTGAGCTCGCTCGCATGCACGGGCGCAGGCCCCGGGAAGTTACCCTTCAGTCATCTGGTATCGACGACGTACCGACGAGACCCTGGGGAGGGGACCGCGATGAACATGTACCTCCGCCTGCTGCTCTTCCTGCTGCGCGTGCGGGCGAAGTCCGCACTCGGCATCTGGGACACCTCTCACACGAGCTTCCGCGTGAACCCCGCCGACCTCGACGTCCAGCGCCACATGAACAACGGCCGCTATCTCTCGATCATGGACCTCGGCCGCACGGACCTCATGCTCCGCTCCGGGTTCTGGAAGCAGATCACCGATGCCGGCTGGTATCCGGTGGTCGCCGGGCAGACCATCACCTACCGCCGCTCGCTCACCCTCGGGCAGAAGTTCGACCTCGCCACCCGCGTGATCGGGTACGACGAGCGCTGGATCTACATGGAGCAGATCTTCCGGCGCGGCGACACGGTGATCGCCGACGCGATCGTGCGGGCGCGCTTCCTGCGCACCTCCGGCGGGTCGGTCGACGTCGACGAGGTGCTGGAGCTGGCCGGTCCCGCGCCCGAGGACCTCGTGCTGCCGCAGTGGGTGACGGAGTGGAACCGGGAGTCCTCTGCTCACAGCCGCGCGCTCGGGGAGACGGGCCGGGGTCGCTGACTGCGCGCATGACGGCCCGCGCGGGCTTCGTCGTGGTGCGCCTGGTGGTGCGCCTGACCGGTCCCGAGTCCGAGGAGCACTACGAGGAGCTGCGCGGCCGTGGACGCGCACTGCCCGGTGCTGGACCTCGTCCGGGATCCGATGCCGGTCACCACCCGTGTGGAGGTCAGCGCCCTCTGAGCTCCGTCGCGGGAGGTCACCGCCGCGGGAGCGAGCGCAGCTTGGACCGCGCCGAGTAGCCCAGCATCCGGGCGAGCGCGACGGGACCGTAGCGGACGCCCTCCCGGTACGGCGCGTCCGAGCGCAGCGCGGCGTCGGCCCCGCCGTCGACGAACACGATCTGCCCGGCTATGAAGGAGTTCTCGGGACCGATCATCCAGGCGATCGCGTCGGCGACCGCCTGGACCGGGCCGGGCAGGCCGAGGGGCTGGGGGAGCGCGACGGAGAGAAGCCGGAGCTGGTCGGGATCGGTCAGCATCTCCTCGCGCTTCGCCGAGGTGCCGACGATCCCGGGGGCGATCACGTTGACCGGGACCCCGGTGCCTGCCCAGTCCTCGGCGGCCGCGTGCTGACGCACCCAGCGGTTCAGGGCGATCTGCGAGGAGCGGTGGAGGGCGGCTCCGCGCCCCCGCGCGATCGCCCGCTCCGCGGCGGCGATCGCCACCTCCTCGTCCCCGCGCAGGCAGGCACCGACGACGTCCGGGTCACCGGCGGACAGCGACGAGGCGGAAGAGACGATCACGACCCGCGGAGCCTCCCGCTTCCGCAGCGCAGTGCGCAGCCCGGCGAGCACGGCCAGGGTCCCGAAGTGGTTCACGCGCACGGCGGCGGAGGTCGGCGCGCGCGTCGCGGCGGCCAGCACGAGCCCGTCGATCCCTCCGGGGGCGAGACGTGCCACCTCCTGGACCAGCAGGTCCCGTCCCGGATCGTCGCGGAGGTCGGCGCTCACGTCGACCTCCGGGCCGAGCCCGCAGCGGATCACGCGGGCACCGCGGTCCTCGAGCGTCCGCGCGGTGAGGCCGCCGATCTCGCCGTCGGCGCCGGTGACGACGTAGGTCCTGCCGGTGTGGGACATGCGCACCGCCCTCCCGGGCCGCCGGTCGCACCGATCGGCTCGACGGCAACGGCGCGCCCTGCCTCGAGGCTACGGGGCTGCCGCGCTCTCCGACAGGGGCGGAGCGCTCAGGCCCGCGCCGCGAACCTCCGCCGGACCTCCTCGACGAGGCTGATCACCAGCAGCACCACCACGACGGCCAGCAGGATCCACTGCTCGTACATCACCGCCGCCACGCCCGCGATCCCCAGCGCGGCGAGGAAGACGATGTTCAGCACCCGCAGGGACACGCCCAGCAGGCGCGCTCCGAAGGGCGTGCGGGCCAGGCGCAGCAGGAGCAGCAGCGCGATCGCGCCGAAGCTCAGCACCTTGAGGATCATCGGGACGGCTCCTGGACGGCGGAGCGGGGCGGGCCGGAGGCGGGCCCCGCGAGGGTCGGGCCCACGCTATCCCGGTGGCCGGAGAATACCGCGAACGCGGTACGCGGATGCCGCAGCAGGGGGACGCTTCGCCCGCGCGGGCACGCGATGCTCGGGGAAGCAGCACGGCGAGCGTGAGGAGAGGACCACGCCATGACACAGCCTTCCGATCCCCGGGACCCCCACCCCCTGTCCGCGGGGTGGGACGACCGCACCGAGGTCCTGCCCGCCGAGCCGACGCCGGCCGACGTCGCCCCGCAGCCAGCCCCGCAGCCCGCCGCGCCGGCCGCCACCGGCGGCCACGGCGTCTCCCGACGCCTCCTGCTCGCGGCGACGGCGGCCTCCGCCCTCGGCGGCGGGGCGGTGGGCGCCGGCGCCGTGACCGCGCTCGAGGCCGCCGGGGGCGGCTCCGACACCGCCGCGAGCGCTTCCGGCACCGCCACGCAGGGGAGCACCGGCAGCGCGACGGGGACCGCTCGCACCGCCTCGGCGGGGTCGATCTCCGAGGCGGCAGAGGCCGCCTCGAACTCGGTGGTCACCCTCTCGGTGAGCAGCGCCTCCGCCGCCGGCAGCGGCTCGGGCATCGTGCTGGACTCCCAGGGGCACGTGCTCACCAACGCGCACGTGGTCACGCTCGGCGGCGAGGCCTCCGATCCCGAGATCACCGTGCGACTGGCCGACGGGACCGTCACCGACGCCGCCGTCGTGGGCACCGATCCCGTCGGCGACCTCGCCATCGTCTCCCTCGCCGCGCCCGGCGAGCTCGAGCCCATGCCGATGGGCAGCTCGGCGGACCTCCTCGTCGGCGACACCACCATCGCCATCGGCGCCCCGCTGGGCCTGGACGGCACCGTCACCACCGGCATCGTCTCCGCCCTGGACCGGAGCATCTCGGTCGCCTCCTCCGAGGTGCCCGAGGAGGAGCAGGCCGTCGTCCCCGGCCCGGACGGAGAGCGCTTCGAGTTCTTCCCTCCGGAGCAGCAGGCCGAGCAGAACAGCACCCAGAGCTATGTCCACCTGCGCGTCATCCAGACCGACGCGGCGATCAACCAGGGCAACTCCGGCGGCGCGCTCCTGAACGATGCGGGGGAGCTGATCGGGGTCAACGTCGCCATCGCCTCGACGTCCACCGAGGAGGAGGGGGCCGGATCCATCGGCGTGGGCTTCGCGATCCCCGTCGACCGCGCTCGGGAGGTCGCCGCCCAGCTGCTCGAGGACGGCGAGGTCTCCCACGGGCTCCTCGGTGTGCAGGTCGCCGACGCCGGCGACGCAGAGGGCTTCACCAGCGGCGCCGCGGTCCAGCAGGTCGAGGCCCGCAGCGGTGCGGAGCGCGCGGGACTCGCCGCCGGCGACGTGATAATCGCGGTGGAGGACCGGGCGACCGCCGACGGCGCCGCCCTCACCGCCGTGATCCGCGAGCATCCTGCCGGGGACACCGTCACCCTCACCGTGCTCCGCGACGAGGAGGAGCAGCAGGTCGATGTCACCCTCGGCGCCTCCTGAGCGGGCCGGGACCCGCACGCACCGCACCATCACGCACCGCACAATGGAGCCATGAACGTTCCGCTGCCGTCCGCACCGTCGCACGGCGGGCCGCTGCGGGGGGAGGCGCCCCGGCGACTGCCGGACTGGGCGCTCGACCTGATCGCGGTCGTGCTGGTGCTGCTGACGGGCCTGTTCCCCGTTCCGCGGATGCCCTTCCCGGACCCGGCCGTGCTGGTGCTGCTGCCCGTGACGGCGGTGGTCGCCGCGCTCGCCCTGCTGCTGCGGCGCCGACTGCCGGTGACGGCGCTCGCGCTCACGCTGCTGTGCTACGGGGTGATGGTGCTGATGCACGTGCCGATGCTGGGCCCCGGGATCGCCGCGGTGATCGCCGCCTACTCGATGGCCGGGCGGGTGCCGCGGATCGCCGCGCTGCTCGGCGGCGGCCTCGCCGCCGTCGTGATCGCGCTGCTGAGCCTGCGGACCGTCCAGGACCTCAGCGTGGACCCGAGGGTCTTCCAGGTCGCTGCGGCGCTCGCGGTCGCGGTCGCCCTCGGCGACAGCGCCCGCTCCCGCCGCGAGTACCTCGCCGCCGTGACCGAGCGGGCCGAGCGGGCCGAGCGCAGCCGCGAGGTCGAGGCGCGGCGTCGCGTCGCCGAGGAGCGGCTGCGGATCGCCCGCGATCTCCACGACACGGTCGCTCACCGCATCTCCGTGATCAGCCTCAACGCCGGTGTCGCCTCGCAGGCGCTCGAATCCCGCCCCGAGAAGGCGAGGGAGGCGCTGGGCACGATCCGCAGCGCGGCCCGGGGCGTGCTCTCCGAGATCAGCGACCTGCTGACCCATCTGCGCTCGGAGGAGGATCCCGCCGCCCCGACCCGTCCGCAGTGGGGGATGGGCGACCTCCCCGAGCTCGTCGCCCGCATGGAGGCGGCCGGGCTCGAGATCGACCTGCGCGTGGACGGCGAGCTCGAGCAGGTGGACGGCACAGCCGGACAGGTCGGCTACCGGGTGGTGCAGGAAGGACTCACCAATGCTCACAAGCACGGCCGACGCCACGGCGTGCGGGTGCGCATCGCGGTTGGCAGCTCCTCGCTGCGGATCGAGGTCCTCAACCGGATCGAGCCGCTCTCCTCCGGCCGCGGCGAGGTCACCGGCGACCAGCTGGGCCTGCTGGGAGTTCGCGAACGGGTCGCCTCCGCGGGCGGCACCGTCGAGGCCGGTCTCGCGGGCATGGACTTCCGGCTGCTCGTGGAGCTTCCGCTGACAGAGAGGAGCTGAGGATGATCACGGTGCTCATCGCCGACGACCAGCCGCTCATCCGCCAGGCGGTGGGGGACATCCTCACCGATCAGAGCGGCATCGCCGTGGTCGGGCACGCGGTCGACGGCACCGAGGCCGTCTCCCGGACCGCCGAGCTGCGCCCCGACGTGGTGCTGATGGACATCCGCATGCCGGGACTGGACGGCATCGAGGCGACCGCGGCGCTCTGCGCCGATCCGGCCAACGCCGAGACGCGCGTGCTGATCCTGACGACCTTCGAGGAGGACGAGTACGTGCTGCAGGCGCTGCGCGCCGGGGCCAGCGGATTCCTCGGCAAGGGTGCCGAGCCCGAGGAGATCGTCCGCGCCGTGCGCGCCGTCCACGCCGGGGACGCGCTCCTCTCCGCCGCGGCGACGCGCGGCCTGATCACCCGCTACGTGCTCGGCGGGGAGCCGGAGCGTCGCCCCGTGCCCGATCCGGCCCCGGAGCTGTCGCTGCTGACCGAGCGGGAGCGCGAGGTGCTGCTCCTGGTGGCCCGCGGCCGCTCGAACCAGGAGATTGCCGAGTCCCTGTTCATCTCGCCGCACACGGCGAAGACCCACGTGAACCGGATCATGACCAAGGTCCATGCGCACGACCGCGCCCAGCTGGTGATCCTCGCCTACGAGAGCGGGATGCTGGTCCCCGGGGAGTGAGCCCGCCCTCGCCGCGCACCGTTGCGGCCTGCGCCGTACCGCGGACGCAGTAGAGAGGATTGCCGCGACAGGGGGACGCGGCGAGGTCGCCGACGGCGAAGGATGGCCGGGTACCGCAGACCCCGAGCCGACGAGGAGAGACAGTGTTCTCCGTCCGCCCCCGAAAGACCTCCCGCGGGACGTCGGTGCCGCGACCGGCGCCGGCCGAGGAGGACACCGGTCATCGCCTGCGCGCCCCCGGTGCGCTCCACGCCTTCAACCGCTTCGAGCTGAAGTACCTCGTGCCGCGCTCGCAGCTGGAGGCGATCCGCGAGGAGCTCACCGGGCGCATGGAACCCGACCCTCACGCCGGTCCGAGCGGCTACGGGGTGTGGAGCGTCTACTACGACACTGCCCAGCTGCGCTTCTATCGCGAGAAGATCGAGGGGCTGAAGTTCCGGCGCAAGCTGCGGATCCGGCGTTACGGCGAGTCGCTCGGCGAACTCTCCACCGACGGCCCGGTCTCGGTGGAGATCAAGCAGCGCGTCAACCGGGTCACCCAGAAGCGCCGGGTCATGCTTCCCTACGAGCAGGCGCTCGACCTCTGCGACCGTCGGCGACGTCTGGAGCTCCCCGGCAACGATCAGGCTTTCGTCGACGAGGTCCTCGACCTCGTGGTGCGCCTCGACCTGCGGGCTACCGCGATGACCGGCTACCGCCGCGAGCCGTTCGTGGGGACCGGGGCCGATCTCGGGCTGCGCGTCACGCTCGATCATCGAGTGCTGG
The DNA here is from genome assembly GCF_003711805.1 of Brachybacterium sp. EE-P12. Classification (GTDB taxonomy): domain Bacteria; phylum Actinomycetota; class Actinomycetes; order Actinomycetales; family Dermabacteraceae; genus Brachybacterium. Next base: position 34,372 of record NZ_QXCP01000006.1, read on the forward strand.
GCCGCGACCGGGACTTCGACCTGCGGGCCGAGACCGAGAACCGCTTCATCATCCGCCCCGATCTCGCCGTGCTCGAGGTGAAGGTCGACGAGCGCGCCCCCTACTGGATCACCGACATGGCAGCCCGTCACGGGCTGCAGATCCAGCGCATCTCGAAGTACTGCCAGAGCGTCGAGGCGCACGGGCTCGCGCCCCGCTCGGTCTTCCACGTCCCCGAGGACGGCCACGTCGACCCGTCGGAGCGCCTCGGCGCTGCGGCGGAATCCTCCCGCGCCTGACACTCGACCGGCCGCCTCCGGACGGCCTCCACCGCGCCGACGGCGCACACCTCGCCACCCACCTCACGGATTCACAGGTATCACCCCATGGAACTCGACTTCGGTCTCACCGATCTCTCCGGCACCTTCAGCGTCCTGGACGTCCTGCTCGCGCTCGGCCTCGCCCTGGTCTGCGCGCTCGTTGTCGCCTGGACGTACCGCGCCACCCACCGCAACATCAGCTACAGCCAGAGCTACGTGCAGACGCTGATCATCCTCGGCATGCTGATCGCCCTGATCATGCTGGTGGTCGGCTCGAACATCGCCCGTGCCTTCGCTCTCGTCGGCGCCCTGTCGGTGGTGCGCTTCCGCAACGCGATCAAGGAGACCCGCGACGTCGGCTTCATCTTCCTGGTGATGGCGATCGGCATGGCCTGTGGCACGCGCTTCTACACCCTCGCGATCCTCGCCACGCTCCTGATCTGCGCGGTGATCCTGGTGATGCACAAGCTGAACTGGTTCGCGATGAACGTCCAGCGCCAGGTCGTCAAGGTCCAGGTCCCGGCCGACGACGGCGACCACGCCCCGCGCATCGCGGACGTCCTGATCCGCTTCACCGAGGAGTTCGAGCTGATCAGCACCGAGAGCGTGCGCGGCGGCGCGCTCATGGAGCACAGCTACACCGCCCGCCTCAAGCGCGGGGTGGAGCCCTCCGAGGTGATCGAGGCGCTGCGCGGCATCAATGCGGGGCAGAAGGCGACGGTCCTGACCGGCTACGACCAGACGGACATGTGAGATGACGGACCGAGAGACCGCTCCCGACCGCGAACCCGGCCCCGGCACGGCCCCCGGCGCCGATGCGGAGCCTTCGCACCGGCCCCGTCGCTCGCTCCGCCATCGGCTGCCGGTGCGGCTGCGCCACCACTGGAAGCTGCTGGCGGTGTGCACCGCGGCCGGGGTCGCGCTCTCGCTGACCGCGGGCAGCGCCATGGTCCGCCCGTACATCACCTCCGAGCTGACGACGCAGAGCGTGATCACCCAGGACATCTCCGGGGAGGGCGACCTCTTCGACGACGGCGTCCACACCATCGAGATCAGCTACGACGAGACCGAGTACGCCGAGGTGATCGACGACTACCAGGAGGACGGCGAGAAGAACTTCCTCAAGGCCGACATCACGATCGACGGCGTCCTGATCGAGGACGTCGGCCTGCGCCTGAAGGGGAACTCCACCCTCTCCTCGCTCCGCTCCGACGACGAGGGAGGCGGCATGGGCGAGGGGATGCCCGAGGGGACGGAGCTGCCCGAGGGCATGGAGGACCAAGGGGGGATGGGCGGCATGGGCATGACCCAGCTGTCCGAGGACTCCCCGGAGGAGCTGCCGTGGTTGATCAGCTTCGACGAGTACCAGGAGGGGCGCGCCTTCCAGGGCCGCACCGAGATCACGCTGCGCCCTGCGGCCAGCGGCTCGGACACCGCGCTGAACGAGGAGCTCGCCCTCGAGCTCACCGCGCGCTCCGGCCAGACCACGCAGCAGTACACGTACACCACCCTGAGCGTGAACGGCGGGGAGGAGAGTGCGCGCCTGGTGGTCGACACCCCTGATACGCAGTGGGCGGACTCGCTCGGCGAGGGCGTCCTCTACAAGGCCCGGGCCGGCGGCTCGCTCGAGTACGTCGGCGAGGACCCCACCGACTACGAGGAGTCCTTCCACCAGATCAACGCCGAGGGCTCCTACGACCTGCAGCCGGTCATCGATCTGGTCCGCTTCCTGGACGAGGCCGACGACGAGGAGTTCGCCCGTGAGATCGATCAGTACGTGGACGTCGAGTCCTTCGCGACCTATCTGGCCACGCAGGCGCTGCTGTCGAACTCCGATGGGATGAGCGGTCCGGGGAACAACTACTACCTCTGGTACGACACATCCGCCGAGCAGTTCACCGTCCTGTCCTGGGACCTGAACCTGTCGTTCTCCGCGATGGGCGGGGGCGGCGGCCCAGGGAGAGGCGGGACGCCGACCGACGGCGAGGCACCCGCCCAGGGTGAGGCGCCTGCCGAGGGTGAGGCACCCGCCCAGGGCGAGGCGCCGCCGTCGGACGGCGGGATGCCGGACGGTCAGGGCATGCCGCAGGGGCCGGGCGGCGAGGGCATGCCCGAGATGCCCGAGGACGGCGAGATGCCGGAGGGCATGGGCGGGCTCTCCGTCGGCGGCAGCGGCGTGCTGGAGGAGCGGCTGCGGGAGGACGAGGACTTCGTCGCCCTGTACGAGCAGTCCTATGCGGACCTCTACGAGCAGCTCGTCGCCTCCGGGGACGCGCTGTCGATCCTCGAGGAGCTCACCGCCCGCGCCGAGTCCGTCGGCGACCAGGGCGCCTCCGAGTTGTCCACGAGCCTCGCCGCGCAGCTCGAGGAGCTGACCGCCGAGGCCCCGGAGGAGTCGACCACGATGCCCGGCCGACCGGGCTGAGCCGATCGGGATGCCCGACCGGTCGGGCTGAGCCGATCGGGATGCCCGACCGGTCGGGCTGAGCCGATCGGGATGCGCCGGCGGCCTCCGCCCGGTGCCGCCGCAGCCCTGATGCACCGTCGAGGGGCTCCGGCGGCGGGAGGGATTGCATGCGGTGGCGCTCAGCCAGCATCCATCCCCGCATATGGCGGTGGATGCTGGCTCAGCGCCACTCGTCGCACGTGCCCGGGGCGCAGCCCTGCCCGATGATCGCGTCGGGGCGCAGCTCGGCGAGCTTCTCGACGTCGATCTCGCCGTCCTGCCCGATCCGCTCGATGCCGCTGATGTCGATGTCGCCCATGACGAAGAGGTTCTCGCAGTCGAAGCCGAAGAGCGCATCGGGCTCCACCCCGTACTCGTGCAGAGAGCTGTAGGCGCAGCAGTCCAAGACCAGGGTGTCGGGCTGCTCGTCGAAGGCGATCTCGAGGTCGTCGAGGGTGAGATGGGTGAATGTCACCGCGTCGGCGGAGTCCTCCTCGGGGGCGGCGTCGGCGCCGCCGGAGGAGCAGGCGGTGAGGGCGAGGGCGGCGGAGGCCAGCAGGGCAGGCAGGAGGGTGCGAGTCTTCACGGAGGGGATCGTTTCGTCCCTCCGGGTGGGACGCGATGAAGGTTGGCAGTAGCCCAGCAAGGCGAGGCAAGCCTTGTCCAATGCGGTCGGCGGCGCGGCACCGGAGCGCCCCCAGCAGGACTCGAACCTGCAACCTACGGATTAGAAGGCCGTTGCTCTATCCATTGAGCTATGGAGGCTGACGGCGCACGAGTCTACCGAGGCCTCGGGCCGCTCCGCGCCATGGAGTGCGCGGAGCTCACCGCCTGCGTCCCCGCGCCGTCGGCGCCGAGGGTGGGCAACCGGGCCCCGCCTGGCACCGGGGGCAGAACCACAGCACCCGCGACTCCGTCCCCTCCAGGCGCGGCTCGGCGAGCTCGCCCCGCTGGATCCGCGAGCGGCAGCGGCGGCACTGCTTCCCGCCGCGGCCGTACACCCACAGGTCCCCGTCCCGTCCCAGCATCCCGCCGGTGGTCACCCGCACCTCCCGGTCCCGGTTCAGCACCAGCAGGCGATGGGCGAGGTCGACGAACTCCGCGGGATCGCCCGCCTCGGCGACGGGCGCGGCGGGGTGGACGCGGCGCAGGAAGCACAGCTCGCTGCGATAGATGTTCCCGATCCCTGACAGGACGTGCTGGTCGAGCATGGCAAGTCCGATCGGCCGCTGCGGCTCGGCGGCGAGGTTGGCGATCGCCGTGTCACGCAGCGCGGGGTCCTCGTCCCATGCGGGGTCCAGGAGATCGGGGCCGAGATGCCCCACCAGCTCGTCCTCGTCGGCCGTGCGCAGCAGCCGCACCTGCTTGACGTCGTAGGCGACCGCGCGGGCCTGCCGACCGTCCTCGTGCCGGGCGGTCAGGTCCACGCGGATCGTGTCCGCGAGCCGCGGGCCGGAGCTCGTGTCGCTCGAGCGCAGCGCCCTGCCGTCCACGTGCCAGATCCCGTCCATCATGAGATGGCTGTGCAGGGTGAGCGGCGGCGGGCCGGCGACCGGCGGGACGAGACGCATCAGCAGATGCTTGCCGCGGGGCCGCACCTCGGCGACGCGCCAGCCGACCAGGTCCGCGGTCGCCTCGCGCGGCACCCGCAGCTCGCAGGTGGTGAGCACGGTGCCGGCGAGCGCCTCGTCGAGGATCCGGCACTGCCGGGCGACGGTGTCCCCCTCGGGCATCAGCGATCACCCGCCCGCAGCCGCAGCGAGCGCGGGGAGCGGTAGCAGCCGGCCCGTCCCAGCTCCTCGGCGATCGCGGCGACCGGCTCGGCGTCGATCCCGTGGCCGCCGATCCGTTCGATCCGCAGCTGCGGCAGGCGCGAGTCCTCCGCGATCGCCCGCACCAGCTGCGCGGCGACCTCGGGGGTCGCGGCGTCGTCGGCCCACCACAGCAGGTGCTTGCCGCCGCGGTCCACGAAGGCCTGGACGTGCCCGTCCACGAGCAGCACGAGCGCGCCGGCGCGACGGGCCGGCCGCACCGTCGCCCCCTCGGGCGGCGCGATCGGCAGCGCGGGCCAGGGGAGCGCGGCGCCGTAGGGGTTCGCGGGATCGGTCGCCGCGAGCGCGACGGCGACCCCGCCGCCCGACGGGTCGGCGGCCGTGCCGTCCCGGGTCGCGGCTTCCCGCGCCGCCTCCGCCTCCCGGTCCCGATCGCGCAGCAGGTCCACCGCCTCGGCGGGCGCGAACTGGGAGGCGCCGAGCCCGTCGACGAAGTAGCCGCGGCGGCAGCTGCCGTTCTCCTCGAGCACCGACAGCACCCGGTACACGCCCGCGAAGCCGCCGGGGACGTCCTCGACGTCCATCGCGCCGCGCGTGACGACGCCGTGGCGATCGAGCAGCAGCGTCGCGAGCGCCGCCGAGCGAGCGGCGGGATCCACCGGCTCGACCCGCACCGCGGACCAGCGGCCCGCGCCGACCGGTCCGGTCACCAGCTCCGAGGGGCTGGACGCGCCCTGGCGCATCATCGCCGCGGAGAGCCGGGCCGCACCGCGTCGGCCCAGGGTGCGGGAGCGGCCCGTGGTGCGCGCGGACGGCGCGGGCGCGGGGCCGCGGCCGTAGGAGCGCAGCGCCTCGAAGGAGTCGTTGGTGACCAGGCCGGTGAAGGCGAGGTCCCACAGCGCCTCGTGCAGGTCCTGAGGGCGGGCCGCCTCTCCGCCGTCCGCGAGGGCGGTGAGGATCTCGCCGTGCCGCAGCGCGCCGGGCGTGGTGCGCAGCAGCTCCAGCAGCCGTGCGGCGAGGGAGCCCTCGACCAGGGCCGAGGCGGCCTCTTCGAGCTGCTCGGCGTCGAGCCCGAGCGGCAGCGCATCGGCGAGGTGGAGGCGGATCCAGCCGTCGTCGGCGCCGAGCCTCCCGTGCCCGGTCCACACCAGCTCCCAGGAGGCGAAGGCGGCATCCAGCAGCGCCGGCGTCATCTCCGGCAGCCGCGCCGGCAGCACCTGCGACTCCCAGGCAGACAGCGGCAGGGACACCCCGGCCAGCTGGTCCACGACCGACAGCAGCCCTTCGTGACCGCTCCAGGTGCCGCGTTCGCGTCGGCCGTCCGCGCGGCGCCCCACCAGGTGCTGCCATTGCCCGAGGAAGCGGGCGTAGACGGGGCCGGGGACCGGGGCGATCTCGCGGCGGGAGGCGGCGAGGCTCGCCCGCCGGATCCGGCGCAGCACCTCCGCATCGACCCATTCCTCGCCCTCGCGGCCCGGCGTGAACTCGCCCTGGGCGAGGACCCGTTCGGCCGTGAGCTGCTCGAGCGCGCCCCGGGCCACCGCGGGCGCGAGGCCGAAGGCTCTCTGCGGGGCGTCGGCGGGGAAGGGGCCGCGGGTGCGGGCCCATCGCGCCAGCAGCTGCGCGACGGCGCGGTCGACGGGCTCGAGATGCGCGGCGGGGATCCCCTGCGGAAGGACGGTGCCGAGGGCGTCGCGCAGCAGTCCCGCGTCCTCGATCGCGGCGAGGTGCGTGCTCCCGCCGATCCGCACCCTGATCACGCGCCGCGCCTCCTCGAGCCCGATGAGCGCGGCCTCCAGGTCGAGCCCCTCCGCAGCACGCTGTCCTAGCTGCTCGGGAGTGAGCGGGCCCAGGCGACGCAGCGCATCGGCGATCTGCTCGGGCCCGCGCAGCGCCCGCTCCTCGGCGAGGCCCTGCAGGCGCTGCTCGACCTCGGCGATCACCTCGGCGTCCAGCAGCTCGCGCAGGCTCACCGTGCCCAGCAGCTCCGCCAGCAGCGACTGGTCCAGCGCCAGGGCGGCCGTGCGCCGCTCGGCCAGCGGCGCGTCGGTGTCGTAGAGGAACTGCGCCATGTAGCCCAGCAGCAGGGAGCGCGCGAAGGGGGAGGGGTCGGCGGTCTCCACCTCGCGCACCTGCACGCGTCGCCGCCCGATCCCGGTCATGAGGTCCACGAGCGCGGGCAGGTCGTAGACGTCCTGGAGGCACTCGCGGGCGGCCTCGAGCATGATCGGGAAGTCCGGGTGCGGGCGCGCCACCTCGAGCAGATGCGCGGAGCGCTGACGCTGCTGCCACAGCGGGGCGCGCTGGTTGGGGTCGCGACGCGGCAGCAGCAGGGCCCGGGCCGCGCACTCCCGGAACCGGGCGGCGAACAGGGCGGAGGAGCCGACGAGGCGGCGCACCTCCTCCTCGATCTCCTCGGGGGTGAACACGAACAGGTCCGCCCCGGGCGGGTGCTCGCCGTGCGGGATGCGCAGCACGATCCCGTCGTCGGCCGCCATCACCTGCCCGTCCAGGCCGTACCGCTCCTCGACCCGTGCCCCGACCGCCAGAGCCCACGGACCGGTGATCCGCTGCCCTGCCGCGCAGTGCAGCACCACCCGCCAGTCCCCGAGCTCGTCGCGGAACCGTTCGACCACGAGCTGGTCGGGGCCCGGCACGGAGCCGGTGACCTGCAGCTGCTCGGCGAGGTGGTCGAGCAGCACGGTGCACGCGTTCGCGTCCAGGCCGAGCCCCTCCAGGTGCGCCTCGGCGTCGGGGCGCGGGAGGGCCGCGAGCTCCGCCTGGGCGGTGGAGATCGCGCGGCCCAGGCTCGCGGGGCGGCCGTCCCCGTCGCCGTGCCAGAAGGGGACCCGTCCGGTGAGCCCGAAGGCGGGGGAGACGGTGACGCGGGAGGCGGTGATCTCCTCGATCCGCCAGCTGCTGGTGCCCAGCGTGATCACGTCCCCGCGCCGGGACTCGTAGACCATCTCCTCGTCGAGCTCGCCCACGCGCCGTGGCTGGGAATCGCCCTCGGCGGCGACGAGGTGCACCGGGTACAGGCCCCGGTCGGGGATCGTGCCGCCGCTGGTGACGGCGAGGCGCTGCGCGCCGGGCCGGGCGCTCAGCGTGCCGGTCTCCCGATCGTGGACCAGGCGCGGCCGCAGCTCGGAGAAGTCGGTGCTGGGGTAGCGGCCGGCGAGCAGATCGATGGTCTGGTCGAAGGCCGAGCGGGGCAGCGCCCGGTAGGGGTGCGCGGAGCGGACCAGGTCGAACCAGGTATCGACCTGGAGGTCCTCCATCGCCGCGGCGGAGACGGTGTGCTGGGCGAGGACGTCCAGGGCGTTGCGCGGCACGGTCAGCGGCTCGATCCGGCCCGCGAGGGCCTCCTGCACCGCGACCGCGGAGCGCAGCACGTCCGCGGCGTGCAGCGGATGCAGCGACCCCTCGGAGACCGCGCCGACGTCATGCCCGGCCCGTCCCACCCGCTGCAGCAGGCTCGAGACCGACATGGGGGCGGCGACCTGCAGCACGAGGTCCACCGCGCCCATGTCGATCCCGAGCTCGAGGGAGCTGGTCGCGACCACGCAGCGCAGCGTCCCGGACTTCAGCTGGTCCTCGATCCCGGCGCGGATCTCCTTGGACATCGAGCCGTGATGGGCGCGGGCGATGTCCTCGACCTCGACCGGCTCCTCCACCTCCCCGTCCGGGCCGTCGGCCGCCTCCGCGGCGACCCGCCGGGCGTGCAGCCGGTTCAGCTTCCCCGTGAGGCGCTCGGCCTGGCTGCGCGAGTTCGTGAAGACGATCGTGGAGCGGTGGGCGAGGACCTCCTCGAGCACGGCCCGCTCCACATGCGGCCAGATCGTCCCGGAGACGTCCTCGTCGTCCACGGCGTCCGCAGGCGGCTCGATCGCCCTCAGATCCGGGACCGGCAGCGTGACGGTCAGGTCCCAGCTCTTGGTCGAGGGCGGGCGCACCACGGCCACCTCGCGCGGCCTGCCGGTGCCGGTGAGGAAGGCGGCGACCTCGTCGACCGGCTCGACCGTCGCCGAGAGCCCGATCCGCTGCGCGGGCGCGGCGGTCAGCGCGTCCAGACGCGCGAGGGACAGCGCCAGGTGCACGCCCCGCTTCGACCCGGCGACGGCATGGACCTCGTCGAGGATCACCGTCTCCACGCCGCGCAGGGTCTCCCGCACCCGCGAGGTGAGCATGAGGAACAGCGACTCGGGAGTGGTGATGAGGATGTCCGGCGGGCTCGTCGCGAGCCGGCGCCGCTCCGCCGGCGGGGTGTCGCCCGTGCGGACGCCGACGCTCAACGGTCGGCGCCGCTCGCCGAGCCGCTCGGCGGTGCGGGCGGTGCCCACGAGCGGGGAGGTCAGGTTCCGCTCGACATCGACGCCGAGCGCCTTCAACGGGGAGATGTACAGGACGCTCGTCCTCGCCGTCCCGGCGGCCGGCGCGGGAGTCCCGGCCAGTCGGTCGATCGCGGTGAGGAAGGCGGCGAGGGTCTTGCCCGAGCCGGTCGGGGCGACCACGAGCGTGTCCTCGCCGCGCTCGATCGCCTCCCAGGCCGCGGCCTGCGCCGGTGTCGGGGCCTCGAAGGACTCCGCGAACCACGCCGCGGCGGCGGGGGAGAACGAGGCGGGGAGCACCGGAGCGGGCGTGGCCATCCCCCCATTGTGGACCGCGGGGCCGACGCCCGACCGCTCACGGGCCTCACCCTGTCAGGACGTGGGCCATCGTGGCAGGATGGAGAGCACGGCGGGATCCGCACCGGCTGATCCCGCGGACAACTGACGAAGGGATGATCCACATGGCGGAGTACACGCTTCCTGATCTCGACTACGACTACGGTGCGCTGGCCCCGTCGATCTCCGGCAAGATCATGGAGCTGCATCACTCCAAGCACCACGCGACGTATGTGAAGGGTGCGAACACGGCGCTGGAGAAGCTGGCGGCGGCGCGTGAGGCCGGTGACTTCGGGACGGTGAACCAGTTCTCGAAGGATCTGGCGTTCAACCTGGGCGGTCACACGAACCACTCGATCTTCTGGAAGAACCTCTCGCCGGAGGGTGGGGACAAGCCCACCGGTGAGCTCGCTGCGGCGATCGATGAGTTCTTCGGGTCGTTCGATCAGTTCCGGGCGCACTTCACGGCGGCCGCGCTGGGGATCCAGGGCTCGGGCTGGGCGGTGCTGGCGTACGAGCCGATCGGGGGGAACCTGGTGATCGAGCAGTTCTACGATCAGCAGAACGGTGTGCCGGTGGCGACGATCCCGCTGTTCCAGCTGGACATGTGGGAGCACGCGTTCTACCTGGACTACCAGAACGTGAAGGCGGATTACGTCAAGGCGATCTGGGACATCGTGAACTGGGCGGATGTGCAGGCGCGCTTCGAGGCCGCGCGCTCGTCCGCGACCGGTCTGGTCGTCCCGCAGGCCTGATCGCCGGGCTTCGGCCCGCTGATCCGCCGGCTCCGGCCCGTGTTCCCTGAGACAAAGGGGGCGCGGGCCGGAGTCATGTCCGGGTCGGTGTCATGCGTGGGGCGGTGTCGTGGACGGGCCGGCGTCATGCGCGGGGCGGTGTCCTGCGGGGATCGGTGTCGTCGGGCCCGCGCCGGCTCCCGCGAGGGTCGGTGTCGTGGACGGGCCTATGGCGACATGAGCTGGCTATATAGCCACCTCATGTCGCCATAGGCCCGTCGGCGCATCCGTCCTCCGAGTCACGCCGCACCGTCGTGTTCTGCTCCGGCTCCGCGGCGCATCCTGCTCAGCCTCCCGCGGGGAGCACGTGCGCCCCGCGCGAGCTCCTGGGAGGATGAGCCGATGCCGTCCCGAGGAGACCCCACCGCTCCCGACGCCGGCATCCGGCCGTCCGACACCTCCGCCCTGAGTATCCGGTCGTCCGTCGGCGCCGGCGACCATCCGGCGCTCGCAGCGATATGGCGGCGCGCGGTGGACGCGACGCATGACTTCCTCACGCAGGCGGATCGGGACGAGATCGAAGCCAAGCAGCAGACCGGCTGCTTCCCGGCCGTCGAGCTCTCGGTCGCAGAGCGCGAGGGCCGACCGGTCGGCTTCTCGGGCGTGCTCGACGGGACGCTGGAGATGTTGTTCGTCGAACCGACGCAGCGGGGCAGCGGCATCGGCACGGCGCTCCTCGCCCATGCGGTCGACGCGCCGTCCTGACGCGCGCCCGCCCTGTACACCGCTGCTCCGGCCCCGCCGCTGCGAACCCCGGCGCTCCGGGCCGATGCGCGACCTCTCCTCCACAGACCACCGCTGTCCACAGTTCCGAAGGGCCCCTGGAGCCCGCCGCTCCGCGCGGCGACGCTGGGGGCACTCGGCAGGGTGCCGAGGCCGGGGGCGTCCCCGGCAGCCAGGAAGGACACCGCCATGAGGGATATCCAGACCACGCTGATGGGGAACGTCACCGCAGATCCCAGCGAGCACAAGCAGGGGGACGGGACCACGACCGTGAAGCTGCGGATCGCGGTCACGGGGCGCTACTACAACACCGCCGTGCAGGACTTCACCGATCGCAAGACCGAGTTCATCACGATCTTCGCCCGCCGGGCGCTGGGCCAGAACGTCATGCGTTCGGTGCGCCGGGGGCAGCCGCTGGTGGTCACCGGTCGGCTGAGCACCTCGGAGTGGCAGGGGGAGGACGGCGCCGCCCGCTACTCCCTGAACCTGCAGGCCGAGGCCATCGGCCACGACCTCACCTACGGCACGTCCGTGTTCACCAAGCCGCTGCGGGCGCAGGACGTCCCGAACGTGGACCGGGACTCGGGGGAGATCCTCGCGAGCGCCGGCTCCGCGGATCCGGAGGACGCGCTCACCGACACGGACGAGGAGGAGGACGAGGACTCGCTCGCTCCGGCGTTCTGAGCAGCCGCCCGCGCGGCGACTCACCGAGCAGTCGCCCCGCGAACGCGGCGGGGGAGCGGACGCGGGTCAGGCTCCTTGGTGCAGGGTCTGCAGCAGCGCCTCGGAGATCTCCGGCAGCAGCGCGGCGCCGAGGACGTAGCCGTCCTCGTCGCCGCGGTGCACGGCCGACCAGGTCGTGCCATCCGTGAGCGCGGCGACCACCACGCGCAGCTGCCGCCCGGTCGGCAGTCCCGCCGATCCGGCAGGAGCCCCGCTCTCGCGCACGGACCAGGCCGAGGGGGCGAGTTCGCAGGCGATCGCTCCGCCTGCGGCGAGATCCGGCCACTGCACCGACTCGAGCGCCGCGAGCGGATCCGAGGCGGAGGGCGCCGCTGCGGGAGACTCACCCTCGTCGAGGTCGATCGGCGTGAGGTGGAGGTCGTCGTGGGCGTTCGCCCCCTCGCCCTCGGCGCCCAGCAGCGCCGCGAGCGCCGGCGAGGCCGCGACCAGCTCGGTGCTGCGGGCCAGCGCGAACAGACGCGGCGCCGGCAACGGTCCCTCCTCGACGTGCCGGGCGACCTCGAGCACGGCGGCGGCCAGAGCGGCGGTCGGGGCGTCCAGCGGGTCCTGGGCAGGAGTCGTCATCGGATCGAGAGGTCCCTTACAGGTTCGGCCTGACAGAATGGGGTGACCGCCGTGCACGACGGCGGCATCACACTGTACCTGGAGCAGGGTCGGGCCCCACGGCGTCGCGGGGGCCGGCGTGCGCTCCCACTTCGAGGCACCAGAGGTTATCTGTGAGTTTCTCCGCCCAGTTCGGCGACATGCCGCGGCCGCGCCCACGACCGGCTCCCGACGGAGGCTCCGGCGAGTCCCGGAGGCTCTCACCCCTGATGATCACGGTGATCGTGCTCGGCGCGCTCGTCGTGGCGCTCGTCATCGCCTCGGAGGTGTGGACGAAGTACCTGTGGACGGACCAGCTCGGCTTCACCGACGTGCTCCTGACCCGCTGGGTCACCCAGGCGATCCTGTTCGCGGTCGGCTTCGTGGTGTTCGCGGTGCCGCTGTTCCTCAGCCTCCGCATGGCCTACACCCGCCGTCCCGTCTACCCGCCGATCACGCGGGAGCAGGAGGCGCTGGAGCAGTTCCGCGCGGCGGTGGACCCGCTGCGCCGCGGCCTGACCTTCGGTGCCCCGATCGTGATCGGGGCCTTCGGAGGCCTCGCGCTGTCGCGCCGCTGGCAGGACGTGCAGCTGTTCCTGCACCCGCAGGACTTCGGACAGACCGATCCGATCTTCGGCAATGACATCTCCTTCTACGTCTTCACCCTGCCGGTGATCGACGTGCTGGTCTCCTTCGGGCAGTTCGTGCTGCTGGTCGCGATCGTGGGCGCCCTGATCGGCCACTTCGTCTACGGCGGGGTGAGCTGGGGGCAGGAGAGCGGGCTCGAGGTGACCCGCTCCGCGCGCCGCCACCTCGGCGTGCTCGCCGCGATCTACGTGCTGCTGCTCGGCGCCGGGCACTGGTTCCAGCGCTACGACCTCCTCACCGCCTCGCACACCCGTTTCGAGGGTGCCTCCTATGCGGACGTGCACGCGATCCTGCCCGCGCAGACGATCCTCGCGATCGCCGCGATCGTGGTCGCCGCCCTGTTCGTGGTGTGGATCTTCCGCTCCGACTGGCGCATCCCCGCGATCGGCGCCGGGCTGATGATCCTGTCGACCCTCGCCGTCGGCAACCTCTACCCGTGGGCGATCCAGCAGTTCCAGGTCCAGCCCAACGAGCGTGCGCTGGAGCAGACGTACATCCAGCACAACATCGACGCGACCCGCACCGCCTTCGATCTCGACGACGTCAAGGAGGTGCCCTACGCCGCCTCGACCGACGCGACCTCCGGGGCGCTGCGCGAGGACGCCTCCACGACCGCGCAGATCCGCCTGATGGATCCCAACGTCATCTCGCCCACCTTCGAGCAGCGCGAGGCGAACCGCCGCTACTGGGGCTTCGACGACGTGCTGAGCGTGGACCGCTACGAGATCGACGGCGAGCTGCAGGACACGGTGATCGGCGTGCGCGAGCTGCGGCCGGACAAGTTCGGCCTCTCCGACCGCTCCTGGGTGGACCAGCACATCACCTACACCCACGGGTACGGCACGGCCGCCGCGCACGGCAATCGCCGCAACTCCGACGGCGAGCCGAGCTTCCTCCAGTCGGGCGTGCCCGGCGAGGGCGCGTTGGGCGAGTACGAGGAGCGGGTGTACTTCGGGCGCCACTCCCCGGACTACTCGATCGTCGGCGCGCCCGAGGGCACGGAACCGCAGGAGTTCGACTACCAGCAGGGCAGCACGGACGACGAGCAGGGCGGCGAACAGGTCTACAACACCTTCGAGGGAGACGGCGGCCCCTCCGTCGGCGGCTTCTTCAACCAGCTGCTGTACGCGATCAAGTTCCGGGACCCGAACATCGTGATCTCGAACTACCTCAACGAGGAGTCGCAGATCCTCTACGACCGCAACCCCCAGCACCGCGTCCGCGAGGTCGCGCCCTTCCTGTCTCTGGACTCGCAGATGTACCCGGCGGTCGTGGACGACGAGATGGTGTGGGTGGTCGACGGGTACACCACGACGACCGAGTACCCGTACGCGCAGTCGGTGGACCTGGACCAGACGGTCAACGACTCCCAGACAGATCCGAACTCGACCGCATCGGATCGCGAGCGCTCCGCGAACTACATGCGCAACTCCGTCAAGGCGACCGTGAACGCCTTCGACGGCTCGGTGACGCTGTACACCTGGGACACCGAGGACCCGATCCTCAAGGCCTGGTCCGAGGTGTTCCCGGACGCGCTGCAGCCCGCCTCCGAGATCAGCGCGGAGCTCATGTCGCACATGCGCTATCCGGCCGACTACTTCAAGGCGCAGCGCGAGATCCTCGCGACGTACCACGTCACCGACGCGGACGACTTCTTCACCCAGCAGGACTTCTGGCAGGTGCCGCCGGACCCGACGGTCCCGGCGCCCACCAATCCCGACGGCACCACGGGCGATCAGGCCCCGCAGCCGCCGATGTACCTGACCATGCAGATGCCGGAGGAGGAGACGCCGCGGTTCACGCTCTCCTCGAGCTTCATCCCCTCCGAGGGGCAGAACGTGCTCACCGGCTTCCTCGCCGTGGACTCGGAGACCGGCAGCACGGCGGGCAACCCCGCCGACAGCTACGGGAACATGACGCTGCTCGTGCTGCCGGCCTCGAACCCGGTCAACGGTCCCGGCCAGGTGCAGGCGACCTTCAACGCGGAGCCGAACGTGTCCCAGGCGCTGAACCTGCTGCAGCAGGGCGCCTCCGAGGTCATCAACGGCAATCTGCTCACCCTGCCGGTCGGCGAGGGCCTGCTGTACGTGCAGCCCGTGTACCTGCAGTCCTCGCAGACCGGCGGCGGCACCCAGTACCCGCTGCTGCAGATGGTGCTGGTCTCCTTCGGTGACCGGATCGGCTTCGCCCCGACGCTCGACGAGGCACTCGATCTCGTCTTCGGCGGCGACTCCGGTGCCTCCGCCGGTGACGCGGAGGTGACCGACACCGATGCGCCCAGCGGCACGGCCGACGCCGAGACCGGTGAGGGCAGCGTCGACGAGGGCGGTGCCGCGGAGGACGAGGCCCCGGCGGACGACGACGGCGGCCAGGACGCCCCGGCGGCCTCCGGCAGTGCCCAGGAGCGACTCGACCAGGCTCTGACCGACATGGACACCGCCGTCGAGGCCTCCGAGACGGCCATGTCCGAGGGCGACTGGGCCGCCTACGGCCAGGCGCAGGACGACCTGGCCGACGCGCTCAACCGCGCCGTCGAGGCCAATCAGGAGCTCGACGGGACCGGCACCACGGCTCCCTCCGACGGCGGGGAGGGCTGAGCACGCCAGACTGCCGGGACCGCCCGCCCCTCGGGGAAGGCCCGGATCGCTCACCAGGACGCCCGTCGCGGCGCCGGCAGACGCCGGCCCTGCGGCGGGCGTCCTGCATCAGGGCCGGCTCGGATCCGGGCCACGCATGCTTGGCAGAGCCGCTGCGCGGGCGCAGCACAGCCCGTCCCCGCAGGTGAACCGCCCATGAACGTGTCATGGCCCACGTCGGAGGGGTTCCGGCTGGACTCGGGGGGCAGGTCGTCCTAGAGTTACTGATGTCGCCGCGGGGTGGAGCAGTTCGGTAGCTCGCCGGGCTCATAACCCGGAGGTCGTAGGTTCAAATCCTGCCCCCGCTACGAATAGGGTCCCTCACCAGCAGAAATGCTGGTGGGGGACCTTTCTTTGTGCCCGGTGGTGGCGCACCTCTGCGCAAACCTGTACGCAAGATGTCGACCTGGCCTGGCGGGCGTGTCGCAGGACCGCCGGGAGAGCTGGCGAAGTTCTCCAGCTCGGCGTGGAGCCCCGACGGCACCCCGGCGCTACCGCTCCCGGCGCGCCCGTCCCCGACGTGCTCCGTAGCTACCGTCGCCGGCCCTCGCGAGCGGAGCACGGCGACGAAGGCTGCGCCGTCGCCGCTGAGGTGTGCTCAGCGTCCTTCGGTCCACCAGCGTGGAAGAGGCCGAGTACGGCGCCGTTGTCCTTCCGTTCACCGTGCTGCGCCGGCTCGAGTGCGTCATGGAGCCACGCCGCGAGGTGATGAGCGAGGTCGTCACGCCCCATGAGACCGAACAGCAGCGCCGGACGCAGCTCACGATCCGCACGCGAAGCGCCGACAACGTTGGCCTCTCGTTCTGGGCGACGAGCGACTACAACCAGGTGCGTACTCATCGCCGACGAGGAGGCCGCGATGTGCGGGAGGTTCGTACTCGACTACGACCAGGCGGGGTTGCTCCATGCCTACGTCGCCACCAAGGCTGATCGGGAGGGGCCCGACTGGTCGCCGGTCTTCTCCATTGCCCCGTCCACGCTGGTGCCCGTCGTGCGCGCGCACTTCGACGACGACGGCGGCGAGCTCGTGCGCACGCTGGAGCCGGCGCGCTGGGGCCTGCGCCCCTCGTGGGCCAAGGAGAAGGGGCCCCGGCCGATCAACGCCCGCTACGAGACGGTCACGACGAACGGCATGTTCCGCGGATCGTTCACCTCGCAGAGGGTCGTCGTGCCGATGACCGGCTACTACGAGTGGGTCGAGCAGAAGGACGGCACCAAGCAGCCCTACTTCGTCCACCCCAATGACGGCGGCCTGCTGAACGCCGCCGGCCTCTCCGCTGCGCGGAGGTCCGAGGGCGGCGAGTCCTGGGACATCACTTTCACGATCATCACCCGCGAGGCGAAGGACGCCGCCGGCGAGGTCCACGACCGCATGCCCGCCTACCTCCCGAGCGGGAAGCTGGGGGAGTGGCTCGCCCCCGGCAAACCCGACGACGACGAGAAGGCCGACCTGCACCAGGGGCTGGGCGAGGTCTCCGAGGAGATCGCGGCGACGCTCGTGACCCACCCGGTCAGCCGCGAGGTCAACAATGCCCGGAAGGTCGATCGCACCGATCCCTCGCTCATCGAGCCCATCGAGCTCGGCTGAGACAGATACCAAAATGGACAACACCCTCGCACCTCGCCACTACGGGCACGAGCGTGGACGGGAGTGCTACGGAAGTCCACCCTTGCGCGGCGCTGCCGTCCTCGGTAGGTCGAAAATCGACAACCGTCAATCAAGCATGGGGGAACGATGCATCGTAGAGGACTCTTTATCGGGGCTGCCGTGGCAACTGCAACTATCCTCACGCCCGGAGTGGCGTCGGCTGAGACGAAGGCTGAGAGCTATGGGGTGGAGCTCGACAAGTACATCGAAAGCCGGCCCGGTCTTCGGGAGATCGTCGAAGAGCAGTCGCAACACCTAGATAGAGAAGAGATTCGCAAGACTCTCGAAGCTCTCAAGGAGATTTCAGAGCAAGCGCCTATCGATTCCACGACCAGCTCTCGCGAAAGTGGAGACGGCGACGCCCCAGTAATCGTCCCCATGAAGAAGGTGTGCGTCAAGGTCTACGGATGGATGGTACGAGCGGTCGCTTGGGATCTCCGCATTCGGTTCGGTCTTGTGCAAGTGGTTAGCGGACTTGCGTCTTTCACGATTGCAGGGCTGCCCGCCAGCCTGGTCTTCGGTGCCCTCGGGCTTGGGGGATCCTTCACGGTCAATGAACTGTTCAGATGGATCGACTCTCGAAGCTGGCCCAGGAACGTCTGCGTTACCGTCAAGTGACCACTTCCCCAAAGTCCGCCAGCCGCAAGGAGACCCGTGAACACTAAAAAGACCCTACGCAGACGCGCAATTTTCGCTTCGCTTCCGACCGCCGCTGTGGCGCTCTTCGTTGCGTCCCCCGCACATGCATCGCCATCTGCAGGCGGGGGGTATGGAGAGGCTAATGACAAGCTGATCGCTGAGAATCCATTCCTGGAGGCGCTCGTGCAGGAGGCTAGGCAGACGCTTCCGCATCGTGACGTAAAGCTGGCTCTCGACATGTATCGAAGTAATTCGTCCGAGGACTCGCTTGCGAATTCGAGTCATGGTGCTGAATCGGGGCCCGTCGTTAAGCCGATGGGTAGCGCATGCTTCAAAGTCTACAAGTGGCAGGTAGCCTCGGCCTCCTGGGTTATCTCTGCTGGGCAGTCTGCCGAGAAGGTCATCTTCCTCGGCAAGACCCCCTGGTCGAACATACTTGCACTAATGGGAGCCCCTCGAAGTAGTGGCGCTTCGATCAGGAAGTGGGCCAAAACGGCCAGCTTCCCCAAGACGGTGTGCATTAGTGACGAGGATATTTGATGCATTACCGAAGGGGTGAATGACGTGCACCATTCGATGCTCGTTCGTTAATCCGACAGAGTGACACCGAATCCCCGATAGCCGTGAATGCGATGGCGATCGGGGATTCGGCGGGTGTAGGCCTCAGCGACCGTCCCTCGTCCTGCTATACCGCAGGTATATTGACGAGGCTACCAGGAGGGCAACCCCGATGGTAAACGTGGTAGCGCCAGCCCAGATTAGTGACCGCGAGTCGATCACTAGGAGGCCGACCAATATTCCGACGACGCCAAGGATTAAGAGGTAAGAACTGTTACGTCTTATCGTGCCTGCGAGTGTTGAAGTACCTGCGGAAATGGCCAAGATGCTCCCCCTGTCTTTTTCGCCATGGTACTCAATCCGACTGCTGGAGTCAATGAACCGGCGCGTTCAGTATGTGAGCGTTGGTTTGGCTGACGAGCGCCCCACGGGTAGGCCCTGTAGGTCTGCTGGTCCTCGGACCTCGCTTCTCTGCTGTGATGTATAAGGCTGCTTTGTGCGAGCCGTGGACTACTCGGACCGAGCGGCTCAGAGTCCGAGCTCGGCGATCATCTCCCGGTGGCTTACCGATCCGCCCTCCTTGCGGGCCTCCGCTGCGGACTCGACGTCGATCCTGTCCTCAAGGGCCTCGAGGGCGCGATCGTAGAGCTCCGGCGATACGACGACGGCGCGACGGCCGACTCCGCGGGACGTCAGCGTGACCGGTTCGGCGTGCACCGACGCCAGGAGCTCGCTCTGGCGGCTGCGGAAATGAGACATGGTCACGAAGCGCATGGGACCATCGTGCACTGTGGACTACTGACCCACCAGAGCGGCCGCCACAGGTGCAAGGGACGCGATGAGGAAGCGACTCACCGAAGAGCAGCGCGAGCAGATCGCCCGCAACGCCATCACACGCTACGAGGCGGGGGAGTCGTGGGTCGAGATCGCCTGCGACCACGACCTGCATCCGGGCTCCCTGCGCCGCATCGTCCGGCAGCGCCACGAGGTCGCCTACCGTCGCTCGGGAGCGAAGCCCGTCGCGGACCCTGCAGAGGTCGCGCGCCGGCGCGACGCGGGGGAGACCATCGAGGGGATCGCTGAGGCACTGGGGTGCTCGAGGACCGCGGTGCGCACCGCGCTGGAAGCGACCCACGGGCCACCGATGACGCGGTACCCCGAGCTCCGCTCGCGCCGAACACCCACCGACGCTGAGCTCACCCTGCTGCGCCGACTGCTCGAGCAGTGTCCGCCGGCACCGCGGTCGCGGCCCGGGCACCTCGACATGACGGGCCCCGAGGGGCTCGCGGTCGCAGAGGCGTGCCTCGCTCTCGTCGAGGACGGTGTGCCGATGCAGACGCTATCGCTCGCCCTCGAGCATGGCGCGACCTGGGTGCGTTGGCTGCTCCGCAAGCACGACCTGCTCCCAGCCGAGCGGCAGGGCCGCAGCACGAGCCGGAGGGCGCGGCCCCGATGATCCCACTGTTCGCAGTCGTTGATGCAGCTTCCGCACGGTTCCGACCAGCCGGTAGCGGTCCCGGAGGTGAGAATGTTCCCCGCAGACGTGCACATATCCGGAACCGTGCCGATTTCCACTCTTGACCGCAGCTCTGAAGACCGAATAGTATGACGCCCATCACGGGATGCCACGGCGCGAGCCAGCTCTCCCTCCCGTGCGCAGTGAAGTACTCGCGTGTCCGGTGGTCTATCCGTAGGTGTGCGGATCCTGCACGCTCGCGATTAGCGAGTTGCGCGCCCTTGGCGTGGTGGTCCCATTCCCGTCAGAGTTGGTATTGCGTGCGCCTGGCCCTTAGCGGCCTTGCAGGGTGTCGGAATTCCAACACAGTCCTACCTGCACGCTTGTGTGCCATTTTCCACGTTCAGGGAAGAGGGCTCGATATGATCGCACGTAGAAATGTACTGGCTGCCACTGCGCTCGCAGCCGGCGCGGTGGTGTTCGGTGGGGAGGTGGCGCGCGCGGAAGATCCGCGGGACGAGTTCGCGCCTGACGCCGGCGACTGGCGGTGGGTGCTCGGAGAGTCGATGCTCGGCTCTTCGCCCTCATCGATCAGCGTGACTCCGCTGAACCCGCAGTCAGAGAACCCGCTGGAATGCTGGGTGTTCGGGGGTGCCGGGTATGCGGTGGTCGACCCGACCAACAGGGTCTATCTAGAGTTCTCCGACGAGGCCGCGAATCCTTACCGGTTGAATGCCGGTGGAGACCGTCTGTATAACGGCCCCGGCCAGTTCTTCGCGGTGGACAAGGGGCGGGCGGTGAACGTCCTCGATGGAGAGGTCGTGGAGCCCGCCAGCGTTCAAGCCGCCTCTGCGGAGTTCTCGGCCTTCTCGCGGGACTTCGACTCTGAGAATCAGAGGGCCCCAGAGGCGTCGAGTGAGCCTGGGAAGGTGCAGCCGATGGCCAAGCCTGTTCCTCCGAAGGCCGGAACCGTCAAGAAGCTCGTGACATCGGCGTCCTTCGTCACAGGCTCCAGGGTCTACCCGAACAAGACGGACATCTGCGGATGGGTTGCGGGCAGCATCCTTACGCGGTACTGGCATGCGAGGAAGTCCAGTAAGGGCTTGCTACCCAAGGGCTACCGGTCCGGAACGAACATGACGAGCTCGCCGAACTTCGCGTCCCACCTTCAGAAGATCGCGAAGGGGCGCAACAAGACGTGGGCTCCCGATCTGGTTCGCGCATTGCAGCGCAATGCCTCGAATCGGAAGGTCTCGGTCGATTGCTATTACAATTGGGGTAACTCCGGCGTGGCGTCGCAGATCAATGCAAACCGTCCCGTTCTGCTCTTCGGGCGATTCCCCACGACGTCCGGGAAGTCCAAGTCCAGTCACGCGGTCGTTGCTTACGGTCTCGTCAAGAACGGTGACGCCATCGTCCACTACGGCTACTCTGGATATCCGAAGGTTGTGCTCGCCGGTGGCCTGGTCGGCACGAACACCAAGTTCTGGATCAAGTAGATGGGGGCGCAGATGAGAACCCGTGGTCTCGACTGGTTAGCTCTCGCGGGCTGCGTGATCGCCTTCGTCGTCGCTGTGCTGCCCACCTACAAGGTTGAGTTCATGGCCTCGCCGGTGAGCTCAGAGGTCTTCGTGGAGAGAGTCTCATGGTTCTCCCCGCTGATCTTCGGGTACGGCGATCCCTTGCCCATCGTGGCCGGAGTGCTGCTCGCCGTGATCCTCCTCTGCTCGCTCTTGGGAGCCTTCGGCAGCAGCCGCCCAGGGGTCCTCGTCGTGCTCTCAGCGGTGGCTCTTGTGGTGATGGGTCTTGACGTGCTCATCTTCGGCTCTGGCCTCCTCTTCGGGAGCGGTGGCATCCGTGGTGTGGCAATCGCCGCGCCAGCCGGAGCAGCTCTTGTGCTCGTCGCGTCGGTGCTGTCGTTCAGCAGCAGGCGGCGAGGTTCCAAGGCGCAGCCGGAGCAGGCCGTCGATAGCGTTGCCCCTCAGGGGGTGCATTTCGAGCGCTAAGCCTCCCTCCTGTGCGACCTGTCGCTCGTGGTGGGGAGCCCGCCGCGCTCCTCGCGGAGGTCGAATACCTCGGAGCCTGACCCGGTGATCTCTTCCGACGGATCCTCGCCCGAATGTCCCCTCTGTCCAGTATCTTTCCGCCATGACCGACGATCAGCTGCAGCGCGTCCTCGACGCCGTGCGCACCGACCTCGGCGACCCCAACACCTGGGGCGCGCCGGTGGAGATGCGCGACTCCCTGGCGCTGTGCGCCCTCAACTCCGTCCACAGTCTCCGTGCCGGGACGCCGTCCGTGCGCCGGGTGCTCCGGCACTACCGCGACCACCGCGCCGCGGCCGGCGCTGATCCCGAGAAGGACTCGGGCCCCGACCTGCGCGCCGTCATCGACGCTGCCGGTGGACCGGTGAGCTTCTCGGGCGACGTCACGCAAAACCACTCGAAGCTGCCGGGGACGAAGCGCCTGCGCGCCGAGGGGATCTACGAGGCGCTCGGGAACCTCGAGCAACTGAGCATCACGACCGCGGAGCAGCTGCGCGAGCACGCTGAGGATGACGACGCACGCCGCGCCTGGACCCGCGTGACGGGTCTGGGCCCGCTCTCCTGGCAGTACCTGCTCATGAACGCCGGCGTCGGCTCGCTGACGAAGCCGGACGTCATGATCCGCGGCTTCCTCAGGCGCGTACTCGGCAGGCAGGTCTCGGTGTCTCGAGCGACCCAGCTGCTCACCGCTGCTGCGGCGGAGCTCGGCGTCGAGGTCCGGGCGCTCGACCGTGCGATCTGGCTCCACGAGTCGCCCTCCGGCGTCTCGGCCCCCACCACCACGAGCACCGAGGAGCGAGCATGATCCCCGCAGGGCGCACCATCCAGGCCGGCGACATCCGGTCCATGCAGAGCGCGGGCAGCGTCCGCTTCGAGCACCGCGGCACCGTCTACGAGGGCATTGTCCAGTGGATCGAGGACAACGACTCCCCGCTGTCGCATGAGAAGCGATACCCCGGCTGCGTGAGCCTCATGCTCAGCTCGAGCCAGACCGTCAACGACCTACCGAAGACGGCGTCCGTCGAGACCCTCTGAGGGCGGCTCGCTCGCTCAGGCGCGCCTCAGCGCGTCCAGCCGGGGCTCGATGTCCTCGGCCACGACCACTCCTCTCTTCTATGGAGAGTCTGCTCGCCATAGCAAGCCGTTATGGCGAGCAGACTCGTCATAGGGCCGTGACCTCTGTGCTCCGGCGGCCCGTCGCCGACTTGTGGTCCGGAACCCCGCGCCGGCGCAGTCCCACCACCCAACAACACCCGGACGACAGCTGTTCGGAACGTCGCCTACCCGCGTAGAATGGCCTGGTAAGGCCTTGTTCTGACGAGAATCGGGTGCCGGTGACGACCCAGGATTCGGATCACCTGCGACGTCCGTGAGCCCTCTCGCGGAGGCCGCACGCATTCTACTTTCGAGAGGCGATGGCTCGACCTTCGAGTTTGCCCCCCTTGATATTGAGGAGTGAACCTAGTCGTGACTGAAAAGCGCATGTCTGTGACTCCTGTCTGGAAGAAGATTCCAGTGATTGCCGCCGCGTTGGCAACGGCAATCCTCATTCTGGGACCTTCCGTATCTGCTCAGGCGGCAACGTATACTTACGCGAATGATGCCCGACTCGCGTCGGGGGCTGAAATCGATAGCGGCACTCGTCCCGCTATTAGCGGAGGGTCAGTGCAAGTTACTTTGGGGGTTTCGGTAGATCAGTACATTAGGACATACTACCCGGCTCCTGGCTTTGTTGAGATTGGGAAAAATGTTACCGGTGCTGGTCAGGTCGGGAACCTAACGCACGAACGCGTGAAGAACGCCACGAGTGGGTGTGGCTGGTATGACAGCGGTGGGGGCGTTGCGAGTATCACATGCAAGATGAGGACTTGATGGGAGTACTCCCAGTCGTGTTGTATCGGCGAGGCGGTGGCGTGGGATGAGAATGATACTAGGATTCCTTGCAGGGGCAGCAATCGCGATTGTGAACTGTCTTCTCGTTGGGGTCGGCTCGATCCAGGCTTCCGGAAGCAAATCTGGGGCTGTCTATGATCTAAACAACACGGTTGTAGCGGTCACTGAACCGCGACTGCCCATCCTTTCCTCATTATCAATCGTGGCCTCAAGTGCGCTGTGTGTTGCGGTGATCGTGATACTTGCTAGTCGCTATAGTCCCGGGGCTCGTGCTTGTGTTCGTCTTGGATACTCGGTGCTTGGTGTGATTGCGATCGTGATGGCGTATTCGATGATGGATGTGCCACCGGAGGGGTTCCTTGAGGGGTGGCGTGGCTGGGTTGTTGAAGGTGGCTCCTTGCCGGTGTTCCAACTCTGCGTGGTCGCCGCTGTTGTCAGTCTTCTTATGGGAGTGGGTAGGCGAGCGAGAGCAATTGAGGTTCCGTCTTCTTGAAATGCGGCAAAGGCTGAGGTGAACATAGAGTCTGGTGATCACTCTTGGCTTAGGTGCCGCTTAGTGATCGGCGCTCCCTGCGGAGTCTCGCAATGCATTTTGACATGAAGCGGCAGAACAATTGCAATCACTCGGCGCGATGCCGCCATGGAGCCTTCTTTGCGCTTCATGGCGGCGTTCTGCGTTTATAGCAATGTCGGCCGCTGTTGTCGCCGTGACGCTTGTGACCGATGCGGTGGACCGCCAGGTCAACAACGCCCGGAAGGTCGATTGCGCCGACCCCTCGCTGATCGAGCCGATCGAGCTCGACCAAGTCACCCTCCGGTCTGCGACCGTCAGGGCCTCGCGATGTGCTGGGCGATCAACGCGGCCATGCGGGGCCGTTCCACGTGGCTGGGCACGGGCCTCGGACTGGACCTTCTCGAGAGCGTGCTCGCCAGCTCGTGCAGAAGGCGCGCCCCGTCCAGGCTGTAGCCGCGCAGCGGGGCCTTATCGAGCCGTCATGGTGCATCGGGGTGCGCTTGGTGGATCTCCATCAGGGAGTGCAGATCGGCGAGATCTCTGGGGTCTGAGAGGCCGCGGGCCTTCCAGCTGTGTGCCTTCAGCACGACGGCCACGTCGAGTCGCGGGACCCGCGTGCGGAACTCGATGGGGGTGCCATCCAGCAGCTCCGCAGACACATCCAGCACCAGCCCGGGCCCTGACAGCGCCAAGGTGAGCTCGGGCAGCGTATCGACCTGTCCGAGACCAGGGACGTCCTTCGGTCGGATGCCGCGTGAGCTGTCGGTGCGGGGCATCAAGACGTTGATCTCGATCTCCTGGCCGCTACCGGCCGGCTTGGTGAAGAGGTTCCCGCCCTTCTTCTCGAAGTCATGTGTCAGCAGATGCTGGGCGAGGGGGCCGATGACCTCCACGCTCTCGACAGCCGCATCGGCGTCGCGCGTCGATCGGAGCACAGCCCCGGGTATCGGGTAGGCGAGCTGAAGCATGCGCACCATGTAGCCGCCGATGATGCAGTACCCGGCGTCGGGTGCTGCCTGCGCGATAGCGGCCAGCCCGGGCAGGCCGAGCGAATCCGCATGGTTCGTCGCGCGTGGGCTCGGACCTGGACTACCTCGTCCCGGCTCACCTCGCACCCACGATCGCATCAGCGAGCTTCTGGGCAGCTGGTTCGCTGTCGATGTCGGCGCTGCTGAGCAGGTCCCAGAGCACGATCAGCGGGTCTGCGAGGGGCAGGTCATCCCCACCACCGGCAGCGCGCCCAATGCTCGTCAGCTGCCAGAGCGTCGGGTCCCTTGGCACGCAGGTGACGAGGGTGGCCTCGTCGAGCGGTGCCGGGGCGAAGCCGTCTCCTGTCAGGTCCACGGGCTCACGTACGTAGACGCGCGCGCTCGTCGGGAGCTTCCAGGGCGCGATGATGTCTGCAGCGACGTCGCCGCCGACGAGCGGCTGCAGGTCGAGCGAATCCGTCACGGTGCAGGACGTGACCGCCTGCTCTCGGGCATCGGCGAGTCCGTACCAGCCGAACTCCTGCCCGCCGGGACCGGGGTAGTCGTCGATCCAGTGCTCGAGCAGGGCGCGCCGGTCTCGGGCGATGACACCGTCGCCGGAATCGACCACGAGGTCCCCGAGGCGGCGCAGTGCGCTGGAGACTGCCTGCTGGCTGGTGTGAAGGGGTGCGGCGATGTCACTCTGGCGCGCCGGGGTCTCGGCGAGCAGGAGATAACGCTCGAGTGCCCAGCGAACCCACGCCGGTCGTCCCCGATGTCGTGGCTGCGGTCGGGGAGCGGGATCTGCCTGGTCGCCGGCTGTGTACGTCCGGCCCTCATGGATCAGCCGGATGGGGTGCGCGGTGAGGATGTCGAGCTCGCCCGCGTCGGCGCGGGAAACGATGGACGGCGTCGCCGAGTCGCCCACCAAGAGCGCCCCGCGCCGGCGGGCCAGGGCGTTCCTGACATAGCCCGCGTCGAGGCGATTCACCGCACGGGCAGGCGAGACTTCGAAGCGGGTGCCGTGCGTCGCCCGGAGCAGCCAGGAACCCTCCCTGGAGCCGTCGGTGACAGAGAGCTCGAGCTCTCCAAGGAGCAGTTCGGCCACTTCGATGCCGAGGACAGCACCCTGCTGACGCTCGGCGCTCTGGTGCGGGACATGTGCGCGCCCGAGCACGCCCCGGGCGAGGCCGAGCTGCCGAGGACCCTGCGGGACGAGTGCGCACTGCGCCGGCTCTTCGAGCAGGTGGTGCGCGGGTTCTACCGGCACCATCTCGGACCTCTCGGCTACGCCGTCGCGGCCGAGCGGCGTCCGTGGCCGGCTGCCGGGGATCCTGCCGATCTCGCGTTCCTGCCGCACCTCAACGCCGACGTGGTGATCCGCGGCCATCGGCAGCAGGTCATCGTGGAGTGCAAGTTCGCCCCCGTCTTCACCCGCCACCAGGGCAAGACGATGATCAAGCCCGACTACGTCCGCCAGCTCGTCTCCTACGCCTCCGACTTCCGCGGCGAGTTCGAAGGGGCGACCCGAGCAGTGCTGCTCGGCGCGCTCATCCAAGGATCCACAGGCCGCGACCTCGACGTCGAGATCGACCGCCTACCCATCGCAGTGCGGCAGGTCGACCTCTCGACCGGCCCTGACGCTATCCGTGCGGCGCTGACGGCCTCTCTGCAGCACCTCGTGAGTGCCTCGTCCTCAACAGACTCGGCGATGACGAGGTGCCCGACCATCACGTTGGGGTAGCCAAGGCCGCCGGAGGGACCGCAGCGACGCTCGTGGTCTCCCCGGCGACCTGCGAGGTCAGCAGCCCCGGAAGGTCGAGTGCACCGACCCCCTCTGGTCAAGACCGTCGAGCGGAACAGAGGCAGTCGAGGCCGAAGGATCCTCACCTCGGACGAGATACCAATAGTTGGTAATCTTGCCGCATGGCTCAGAACACCTCCATCAGTCTCGACGATCACTACGCAGGCTTCCTCGCCGAGGAGGTCGCCTCGGGCCGCTATCGCACCTCCAGTGAGGTGATCCGCGCGGGCCTGCGCCTTCTCGAGGACCACGAGTCGCAGATGCGCGCACTGCGCTCGGCGCTCGTGGCCGGCGAAGAGAGCGGCGCGCCCGAGGTGCTGGACATCGACTCCTTCGTCGCCGGCAAGAAACGTTGAGCACTCTGCTCTTCACGCCCGGCGCACGTGACGACCTCTCGGAGATCTGGGACCTCACCGAGGAGCGCTGGAACGCGGCACAGGCGGAAACCTACGTTCTCGAGCTCCACGCCGCGGCTGAGCGCGTCGCGGAGGACCCCGCTCGAGGGCGACCCGCGGACGAGGTTCGTACGGGGTACCGCCGCTACGGGATCGGCTCCCACCTGCTCTTCTATATCGTGCGCGAAGACGCTGTCGTCATCGTGAGAATCCTGCATCAGCGTATGGATCCCACTCGGCATCTCTGGGGGACTGATGCATGATCAGGTGTCCGCTGGAATCGGGTCGACGGGCACACTGGAGACGTCGATCCATGCAGCTTTCGGGTAGGCCTACGGCTTCGCGCGCTGCTGGCTCCTCACGGCGCGGAGAGCGCCGCTCGACAGACCGGCCCCGATGCCGGGCGCGGCGAGCTCGAGTGCCGCGAGCCGTCCCTGGCACCATGAGCACCATGAGCACGTCCACCGCGCCCCGCATCCTCCTGTTCATCGGCGACTCGATCACCGACTGCGGCCGACGGGAGGACCCGGACGGCCTCGGCCACGGCTACGTGCGAATGTTGGCCGAGGAGCTCCGTGCTCGCGAACCCGACACGACGGTCCTGAACCGCGGCATCAGCGGGCACAAGGCCGCCGACCTCGTGGCCCGCTTCGAGCAGGACTGCCTCGGCCTCGCCCCGGACCTGGTGACGGTCTACATCGGCGTGAACGACTCCTGGCACTACACGACGGGGCGCGACGAGCACGTGGACGAGGAGTCCTTCGAACGGGACTATCGGTGGATGCTCGACCAGATCGCCGAGCACCTGCCGGGGACCGCGGTGACCCTGGTGGTGCCCTTCGTCGCGGACGTCGACGAGGACGTGCGCCGGATCCACGACGATCTCGATCCGAAGGTCGCGATCATCCGTCGCCTCGCCCTGGAGCACGGCCACACCCTCGTCGACCTCGAGCAGCTCCTCGCCGGCGTGCTCGCCACAGGGATGCCTCCCGAGCGGTTCGCCGAGGACGGCGTGCATCCCACCCCGATCGGGCATCGCGCCATCGCCGACGCCTGGCTCGACGCCGTTCGCCCCTGAGCCTCCACCCCGCAGAGCGCGCACAGTGCCGGAGCCGCCCCCGGCGAGCGCCCGGGACCGGTGAGCACCGCAGATCGTCGAGCCTCCCGGACCAGGGAGCATCCGGGACCGTCACCGCAGCGGCGCGCTGATGTCGGCGGAGAGGAACCCGCGCCGGAACGAGCGCGCATCGAGCACCACCACCTCCGCGGGCCGCACCGGATTGCGCAGGTGCACGTGCCCGCTGCGCGCATCAGCGCCGACGAGGGCGAAGACGTGGTTGGGCGGCAGCGGCCCGGCGACCGTGCCCACGCGAGGGCTCAGCGGATGGGTGGAGGCGCACAGCGCCCGTCCCTCGGCCCTCCAGGCGAGGATCTGCGCGGCATCGGGGAGCCGCAGCCGGGTGCGCACCCGCTCGCCCGTGAGCAGCTCGAGGCCGAAGCGGGCGATGCCGCGCTGCAGCATCCCGTAGCCGCCCGCGACATGCCCGGCGATCGCCTTCTCGAGCACGCCCGCCCAGCCGGGGTTCGCGCCGTCGCGCCGGGCGTGCTGGAACACGCCGCGCTCGTCGACGGGCAGGCGTCTGTCCACCAGCAGCGGGCCGTCCACGCCCGGCAGACGCACGGGGACGAGGCCGTCCTCCTCGGCGCCCACCAGGGCGCGCAGCCGCTCGGGCGCCGTTTCGTGGAGGGCGAGCATCGGCGCCATCAGCCAGCAGTCCCCGAGCCGGCCCTGCCGCGGCCGGCGCAGCACGTCCGGTGCGAGGGGTCCGCGGTCCAGGGCGAGGGC
Source organism: Brachybacterium sp. EE-P12 (assembly GCF_003711805.1). Taxonomy (GTDB): domain Bacteria; phylum Actinomycetota; class Actinomycetes; order Actinomycetales; family Dermabacteraceae; genus Brachybacterium. Next base: position 63,446 of record NZ_QXCP01000006.1, read on the forward strand.
GACGGCGTGCGGGCCGGGGGAGAGGTGCAGCACCGTCCCGTGCGAGGCCGCGCCGTCGGCCGCCGCCGCGTCGGCCCTGAGAGGCTCGTGGGGCGATCTGCCGAGCGCGCCGGCCGTCCCGGAACGCGCAACGCGCGCCCGCCCCGACGGGGCGAGCGCGCGCAGGGTGCGGCGCCAGGTGCGCACGCGCGGGCGGGAGCTGCTCACGAGGCCCTCCGCCCGTCGGTCATCGGGACGCTCAGTGCGCCTCGGCCGGGACGATCTTCTGCCCGGTGCGCTCCATGACCTCCGCGAACCAGGGCTGGGAGATGTCGAAGGCCTTGTGCCCGGCGACGCGGTCGAACTCGACGGCGCGCAGCACGTCCCCGCGCTCCTCGTCGTGTCCGATCAGGCCCGAGCCGCCCTCGAGGGCGACCTGCACCGCGTAGTCCGTCATCGACTTGATCAGACGGATGTCCTCGGGGTTCGCCTTCGCGGAGCGGGAGAAGTAGCCGGACTTCTGGACCATGACCTTCTCGGCGCCGAGCTTCTCCGCGAACTGCTTCGCGAACCACTGGCCGGGGTTGATCGTGTCGATCTTGACGTGGCCGAAGGGGTCCTTCTCCGGCTCCTCGCCGCGCTCCTGCATCTCGGCGATGATCTCGGGGATGCCCGCGCCCTCGGACAGGAAGATGTTCACGCAGCCGGCCTCGTCCATGACCTTCTTCAGGCGCGCGGCCTCCGCCTCGATGTCGAGCTTCAGCTCGGGCAGGAACACGGCGTGGACGTCCCAGCGCTCGGCCTTGTGGCCGATGCCGGGCAGCCACTGCTGCGTGGAGTGCCAGTCCTGGTAGTACTCGGCCGCCTGCGCAGTGAGGTACCCGCAGGCGCGGCCCATGATCTCGTGGATGATCAGCATCTTCGGGTTCGAGCCGTGCTCGGCGATGATGTTCTGCGCGAAGATGCTGGTCTGCTCCGCGGCGGACTTCGCGCCGAGCGACTGGCGGATCGGCACGATGTCGTTGTCGATGGTCTTGGGAAGGCCCACGACCTGCATCTCGTGGCCGTGCTCGTGCAGGTACGCGGCGAGGTCGGCGGCGGTGGTGTTGGTGTCGTCGCCGCCGATGGTGTGCAGCACGTCCACGCCGTCGGCCTTGAGCTTGTTCGCGGCGACCTCGAGGGCGTTCTCGCCCTCGGCGATCAGGCCGCGCTTGACGAGGTCCTTCGTGTTGGTGAGCTTCACGCGGGAGTTGCCGATGGGGGAGCCGCCGAAGTCGTGCAGCAGACCGGCCTTCGCACGCACCTCGTCGTCCACGACGAAGTACTCACCGGAGAGCAGGCCCCAGTAGCCGTGCTTGTAGGCGATGATCTCGACGTCCGGCACCAGTTCGGTGTAGCGCTCGATCAGGCCGCCGACGGCGGAGGAGAGGCACGGGGCGTAGCCCCCGGCGGTGAGAAGTGCGACGCGCTTGACGGTCATAGGGCGGAACCTCCGAGAGTCCGGGAACGGGCGCGCAGGAGGACAGGGTCGATCCTGCGACGCTGGGTTCTGCTCATCGTACCGAGACCGCGCCGTCGACGCCGACGCGCAGGCCCTGCTGGGACGCGGGGACGAAGCGCGGCCGCCCTGCCCGCTCCGGCGCGTCGCGGGCGCCGCCCCGGGCTCAGCTCTCGCGCTGGGCGAGCGCCTCCAGCACCTCCTCGTGCAGCAGCGAGTTCGTCGCCACCGCGTTGCCGCCGAAGGGCCCGGGCTCGCCGTCCAGGGAGGTGAAGCGGCCCCCGGCCTCGGTGACGATCGGCACCAGCGCGACCATGTCGTGGAGGTTCAGCTCGGGCTCGCAGGCGACGTCGACCGCGCCCTCGGCGACCAGCATGTAGGACCAGAAGTCGCCGTAGGCGCGGGTGCGCCAGAAGCGCTGCATGAGATTGAGCATCTGCGGCAGGCGGTCGGTCTCGGCCCAGCCGTCCAGGGAGGAGTAGGACAGCGAGGCCTCCTCGATGGTGGGGACGGAGGAGACCTGCAGACGGGTCGCGCTGCTCAGCCGCGAGCCGGTCCAGGCGCCGGCGTCCTCCCCGCCCCACCAGCGCCGTCCGAGCGCCGGCGCGGAGACGAGGCCCACCACGGGCCGGCCGTCCTCGATCAGCCCGATCAGCGTGCCCCACACCGGCACGCCGCGCACGAAGTTGCTGGTGCCGTCGATCGGGTCGATCACCCACTGGCGCGGCGAGGCGCCGGTGCTGCCGAACTCCTCGCCGATCACCTGGTCCCGCGAGCGGGCGCGCGAGAGCTGGGAGCGCACCAGCTGCTCGGCGGCGGTGTCCGCATCGGTGACCTCGGTGAGATCGGGCTTGGTGGAGACCTCGAGGTCCTGCGCCTTGAACCGGGAGGCGGTCAGCTGGTCCACGGCGTCGGCGAGCACATGGGCGAGGCGCAGGTCATCGGCATAGCGGCTGGACATGGACTCCACGATAAAGTCCCGCACCCCGGGGGCGCGGGATTGACCGCGCCCGCCGCCCGGGTCGCGCCCGTCGGCCGCCGTGGCTCAGACGTCCCAGGGGTCGTTGCGGCGCAGCACCTCGGCGAGGCGCCGGTACGAGGCCAGGCGTGTCGGCCCCGCCGTGCCGGCCCGTCCCTGCTCCACCAGCTCGTCGAGGGCGCAGTCGGGGGCGTCCTCGAGATGGGTGCAGCCGCGCGGGCACTCCTCGGCGAGGTCCGCGAGGTCCGCGAAGGCGTCCAGCAGCTGCTCGGGGTCCACGTGCCCGAGGCCGAAGGAGCGCACCCCCGGCGTGTCGATCACCCAGCCGTCGTCGCCCGGCAGCTGCAGGGCGAGGGCCGACGAGGAGGTGTGCCGGCCCCGGCCGGTGACGTCGTTGACCTGGCCGGTCGCACGGTCCGTCCCCGGCACGAGCGCGTTCAGCAGCGTCGACTTGCCCACCCCCGAATGGCCGACGAGCACGCTGATCCGGCCCGAGAGCCGCTCGCGCAGCTCCTCGAGGCCGACGACCCCCGGCCGCGCGGGATCCTCCGACTCCGCGGGGCTCTCGCGCCGGGTCACCACGTGCTCGAGGCCGAGCGGGGCGTAGGCGGCCAGGAACTCCTCGGGAGAGCGCAGGTCCGCCTTCGTCAGCACCAGCAGCGCCTCGACCCCTGCGACATAGGCGGCGACCAGGCAGCGGTCGATCATGCCGCCGCGCGGCTCGGGATCGGCCAGCGCCGTCACCATGACCATGAGGTCCACGTTCGCGACCAGCGGCCGCTCGGTCGCGTCGTCGTCGTCGGCGCTGCGGCGCAGGAAGGAGCTGCGCTCCTGGATCCGCACGATGCGGGCGAGGGTGCCGTCGCGTCCTGAGACGTCTCCGACCAGGCCCACCAGGTCGCCGGGGACGACGGGGGAGCGGCCCAGCTCACGGGCCCGCATCGCGGTCACCGCGCGCTGCTGCGCGGTGCCCTCGGCGACGACGGTCCGCCAGCGGCCGCGGTCGACTGCCACGACCCGCGCCGTGACCGCGTCCTCGTGCTTGGGACGGTCCTTCGTTCGAGGCCGCGAGCCGCGCCGGTTGGGACGCACGCGCACGTCGGACTCGTCGAAGTCCCGCACTGACCGCCTCACCACGAGGTGCCCCCTCCGCCGCGCAGGACCCGGGCCCTCCCGGGCCCGCGCGGCACCGGGCTCACTCCTCGCCCTCCGCCGGCTCGGGATGCAGCATCGACAGCCACATCCCCACGAAGTCGGGCAGGGTCTTCTGCGTCGTGCCGATGTCGACCACCTGCACGCCCGGCACCTTCAGGCCGATGATCGCACCGGCCGTGGCCATGCGGTGGTCCTCGTAGCTCTCGAAGACCGCGCCGTGCAGCTCGCCCGGGCTGATCACGAGCCCGTCCTCGAGCTCCTCGGTGACCGCACCGATCTTCGTCAGCTCGGTCGCCAGCGCCTTCAGCCGGTCGGTCTCGTGACCGCGCAGGTGTCCGATGCCGGTGAGCCGGGAGGGGGAGCCGGCCAGCGCGCAGAGCGCCGCGATCGTGGGCGCGAGCTCCCCTGTCGCGGACAGGTCCGCCTCGATCCCGCGGATCGCGCCGGTGCCGTGCACGCACACGGCCTCGTCCTCCCGCCAGACCTCCGCACCCATCCGCGCGAGCAGCTCACGGTAGGCGTCGCCGGGCTGGGTGGTCGACTCCGGCCAGTCGTCCACCGCGATCGTGCCGGCCGTGGCCAGCGCCGCCGCCAGGAACGGCCCGGCATTGGACAGGTCCGGCTCGACGACGACCTCGAGGGGACGGATCGGGCCGCGCGCGACCCGCCACGTGTGGCGGCCCTCCGCATCCAGCGCATGGGAGGCCTCGACCCCCGCGCGGCGCAGGGTCTCGAGGGTCATGTCGATGTGCGGCAGGGAGGGCAGCTGCTCCCCGACGTGCACGAGCTCGAGGTCCTGCTCGGCGCGCGCCGCGACCAGCAGCACGTTGGAGATGAACTGGCTCGAGGCGGAGGCGTCGACCTCCACCCTCCCGCCGCGCAGCGTGCCGGTGCCGTGCACGGTCAGCGGCAGCCGGCCCGGCTCGCCGTGCTCCGTGACCTCGACGCCCTGGCCGCGCAGCACCTGCACGACCGCGTCCATGGGACGTGCGAGCGCGGCGTCGTCGCCGGTGAAGCGCACGTCGCCGTGGCGCAGCGCCGCCAGCAGCGGCACGAAGCGCATCACCGTGCCGGCCAGGCCCGTGTGGATCTCGACCGGCTCGGCGGGGTGCTCGCAGGCCGGCGGGATCGGGGACACGTGCAGCACCCCGTCGCGCACCTCGAGCGCCGCACCGAGCCGTTCGAGCGCGTCGCGCATCAGCCGCGTGTCACGCGAGACCAGCGCGCCCCGCAGCGAGGACGGCTCCTCCGCCGCGGCGGCCAGCAGCATCCAGCGCGCCGTGAGCGACTTCGAGCCCGGCACCCGCACCAGCGCGTCGACCGGCTGGTCGGCGACCGGTGCGTTCCACAGCACCTCGGACGTCATCGGACTCAACCGAGCTGGCTGCTGAGCTGCTTCTGCGCGGAGTCGGCGGCGCCCTTCGCCTTCTTCTCCAGCTTCCCGGCCTTCTTCTCGAGCTCCCGCTGCCGCTGCGCGGCCTTCTTCTGGCTGCGCTCGACGAACTTGCTCGCCCGGTAGCCGAGCGAGGGGCGGCCGTCGTGGTCGACGACGGCCAGCAGCACGCCGCCGAGCAGGCCGGCATCGGTGAGGATCGACTGGACCTCCGCGACGAGCTCCTCGCCGCGCAGCTCCCAGACCCTCTTCCGGCCGGCCCAGCCGACGGAGGTGGTCACCAGCAGCGTCGCCGCAGCGGCGCGGGGAGCGCGATTGGTCGCGTACAGCAGGCCGGCACCCGCGGCGACCGCGCCGGCGGCGCGGATCACGGCGCGGGTGTCGACGAAGCCGGGCGCGGAGCTCTTCGCCAGGGCCGAGTCGACGGCGTCGAAGGCCTGCGGGTAGACGTCGATCTCGCGCTCGGGATGGAGCGCGGTGCGCACGCCCTCGAAGACGAAGGGGGCGGCGAGCAGCGGTCGTGCGATCCGGCGGACCAGGGCCATGGTGTCCTCACGTTCTGAGCGGGTGTCGACGGTCCGGTGACCTCTCTGTCTGGCAGATCACCGAGCCCCACACTACCGCTCGGGGAACATCCGCCATGTGCATCGCGTTGGGACGGTCGGCGCGGCGAGGGTCCGCGCCCCGTCGGGACGCCGACGCGGAGGGTCGCTGACGCCGGCGAGAGCCGGGGAGGGAGCGGAGCATGACCGCTGCACTGCGCGACCGCACACTCGTGCCCCCGGGTGGCGTAGGTTTGAGGACGATGACCCAGACACAGCCCACTCCTGGCCACGAGACCGGCCTGTCCCCGGCGGAGCAGACGCCCGCCGAGCAGCCCGGTGCGGCGCAGGACTTCGACTTCGAGACCGAGGCGCTCTCGCACCTGGACTCGCTCTACGGCGGCGCGCTGCGGATGACCCGCAACCCCCACGACGCCGAGGACCTCGTCCAGGACACCTTCGTCAAGGCCTTCCGAGCCCAGGACCGCTTCACCCCGGGCACGAACATGCGGGCGTGGCTGTACCGCATCATGACCAACAGCTTCATCTCGACCTATCGCAAGAAGCAGCGCCGCCCCAAGGAGTCCTGGACCGACACGGTCGAGGACTGGCAGCTCGCGGAGGTCTCCAGCCACTCGAGCACGGGACTGCGCTCGGCCGAGGCGGAGGCGCTCGACCATCTCCCGGACTCCGCGGTCAAGGACGCGCTGTCCGAGCTGCGCGAGGACTACCGGATGGCGGTCTACCTCGCCGACGTCGAGGGCTTCGCCTACAAGGAGATCGCCGAGATCATGGACACGCCGATCGGCACCGTGATGTCGCGCCTCCACCGCGGTCGCCGCCAGCTGCGGGAGAAGCTCACCGACTACGCCCAGCGCACGGGCTTCCTGCGTGCGCCGACCCCGGCGGGGGACGCCGCCGACGAGACCGGCACCGGCACCGCGGACCGGGAGGAGGACCGATGACCGAGCACGAGAGCACCCGCCGCGAGCGCGCGGCGCAGGATGCGCGCGACATGCGCTTCGGACTCGAGGAAGCCCTGGACGGTGAGCTGCCCCGCGAGACCGTCGAGCGGATGCGCCGCCATACCGACGACTGCCCCGAGTGCGCGGACGAGTGGGAGCTGGTGCGCCGCATGAAGGAGCTCGTGCGCCGCAGCTGCGCCGACCGCGCCCCCTCGGACCTGCGTGAGCGGATCGCGGTGCAGTGCCGCACCGTCACGGTCACCCGCACCGGGCCCGACGGGTCCACCGTCCAGGTCACGCGCTCGACGACCACGCGGCGCACCCTCCCGCCGGAGTGACCCGCGCCGGTCGCCCCGCGCGACGGCCGCGGTGCACGTCCTCGCACCGCGCATGACGAAGGGCCCCTCCCGCGGGAGGGGCCCTTCGTCGCGTCGCTCGAGGCGACGGCGCGGTCAGCTGTTGGGGCGCTTGCCGCGATTCGCGCTGTTCTTGCGGCGAGCCTTGCGCTTGCGTCCTCGCTTGCTCATCACGCTCTCCTTCCTTCGCCCGGATACGACCATCCGATTCTGCCACACCCCACCTCGAGCCCGTGCCCTGCGAGGGCCGCACTGCGGCGGCTGAGGCCGAGGTCACCCGGCCGGCGGGACGAGGAGCGCCCGGCCTCGGGTCAGTCGGAGGTGCCGAGCCAGGAGCCGAAGCCGCTGTGCAGCACGAGCCAGGCGATGAGCCCGTAACCGGTCTGGCCGGGATGGTCTCCCGCCGACCGTGCCAGATCGCTCTCCCACTGGTCATGGCCGATGAGCCCGCCGACGGTGTCGACGTAGGGGATCCGGCGCCGCCCGCAGACGTCCTCGAAGGCTCCCGACAGCTCCCGCACCCCGGCGGTCGTCCCCGGATCGCGGCTCGGCGCGGGCCCCACCACGAAGGCGGGGATGCGCAGCCGCTCGAGTCCGTCGAGGATCTTGGCGAGGTTCAGGCGGGAACGGGCCAGGGAGATGCCCTGCTCGACGTCGGCCCGGCCCATCGCGAGCACGACGCGGTGGTCGATCGAGCCGTCGGCCCGGCCCTGCTCGGAGAACCGGCGCTTGACGTCGTCGTCCCAGCGGTCGGCGAGCTCGGCCGAGGTCTCTCCGGGCAGCGCCGCGGAGAACACGTCGATCCGGCACTCCGCGCCCTGCTCGCTGGCCACGGCCCGGCCCAGCCAGCCCAGCGCGCGAGCGTCGCCGACACCGGCGAGGAGCTCGTCGCCGAGCGCGATGATCCGGATGCGGGAGCCCGGATCCGGGACGGGCGAAGTGGGCACGGTCTGCACCGGGACCTCCTGAAGTGGACGGGATCGATCAACTCTAACGGCGGCACGGGCCGCGGGGCGAACCCGCGGCCCGCACGCGCTCAGGCCTGGAAGGCCCGGTCCAGCAGGTCCTCCTGCTCGACCTTGTGGGTGGAGGTCGACCCCGTCGCGGGCGAGGCGGAAGCGGCACGGGCCACGACCCGCAGAGTGCGCCCCACCTCGACGGGGAAGTTCATCGCCATGAAGCCCCAGGCGCCCTGGTTCTGCGGCTCCTCCTGCACCCAGGTCAGCGGGGCGTCGGGATAGGCGTCCAGCACGGTGCGCAGCTCGTCCTCGGGAAGCGGGTAGAGCTGCTCGACGCGCACGATCGCGGTGCTCGTCGCGCCGAGCTTCTCGCGCCGGGCCACGAGGTCCCAGTACACCTTGCCCGAGGCCAGCAGCACCCGGCGCACCCCGGCGGGGTCCACCGTCGTGTCCGGCAGCACCGGCTCGAAGGTCCCGCTGGTGAAGTCCTCGACCGCACTGACAGCGGCCTTGTTGCGCAGCATCGACTTGGGCGTGAACACGATCAGCGGCTTGCGCGGTTCGGTCAGCGCCTGCTTGCGCAGCAGGTGGAAGTAGCTCGCCGGGGTCGACGGCGCGGCAACGCGCATGTTGTCCTCCGCGCACAGCTGCAGGAAGCGCTCGATGCGGGCGGACGAGTGGTCGGGCCCCTGGCCCTCGTAGCCGTGGGGCAGCAGCATGACCACGCTCGAGTTCTGGCCCCACTTCTGCTCGGAGGCGGAGACGAACTCGTCGATGATCGTCTGGGCGCCGTTGACGAAGTCGCCGAACTGCGCCTCCCACAGCACCAGCGAGTTCGGGCTCTCCACGGAGTAGCCGTACTCGAAGCCCAGCGCCGCGAACTCCGAGAGGGAGGAGTCGTAGACGTTGAAGCGGGCCTGGTCGTCGGAGAGATAGGACAGCGGGGTCCAGGTGTCGCCGTTCTCGTGGTCGATGAGCACGCTGTGGCGCTGCACGAAGGTGCCGCGGCGCGAGTCCTGGCCGGCCAGGCGCACCCGATGGCCCTCCATGAGCAGGGATCCGAAGGCGAGCAGCTCGCCGTAGGCCCAGTCGACCCCGCCCTGGGAGGACATCTGGGTGCGGCGCTCGAGGACCTGGCGCAGCTTGGGGTGGACCTCGAAGGACTCGGGGATCTCCGCATGCGCCTGGCCGATCCGCTCGATCACGGCGCGGTCCACGGCGGTGGTGGCCGCGGCCGGCGCGGAGCCGCCGCGCTGCGCGGCGGGCAGGTCCAGGCCCTGGACGTTCGCATCGGTGGAGGCGCCGCCGGCGGCGTCGGAGCGGATCGAGGCGAAGGCCTCGTCGAGGTGCTCCTGGAAGTTGCGCACCAGGCCCTCGGTCTCCTCCTCGGTCAGGTCGCCGCGCTCGATGAGCGCCTCCATGTACTGCTTGCGGGTGGAGGCCTTCTCGCCGATCAGCTTGTACATCTCCGGCTGCGTCATCGAGGGGTCGTCGCCCTCGTTGTGGCCCCGTCGGCGGTAGCAGACCATGTCGATCACCACGTCGCGGTGGAACTTCTGGCGGAACTCGAAGGCGATCTCGGCGACCCGTACGCAGGCCTCCGGGTCGTCGCCGTTGACGTGGAAGATCGGCAGCTGCGTCGACTTCGCGACGTCCGTGGAGTAGAAGGACGAGCGCGAGGAGTCCGGCAGCGTCGTGAAGCCGATCTGGTTGTTGATGATCACGTGGATCGTGCCGCCGGTGCGGTAGCCGCGCAGCTCGGAGAGGTTCAGCGTCTCGGTCACCACGCCCTGGCCGGCGAAGGCAGCGTCGCCGTGGACCAGCACCGGCAGCACCGGGAAGTCCTCGGGTCGCTCGAGACGGTCCTGCTTGGCGCGCACGATGCCCTCGAGGACGGGGTTGACCGCCTCGAGGTGCGAGGGGTTCGCGGCGAGGTAGACCTTCGTGGACTTCCCGTCGTGCGAGGTGTACTCGCCCTCGGTGCCCAGGTGGTACTTCACGTCGCCGGAGCCGAGCTTCTGGCCGTAGTTGCCCTCGAACTCCTGGAAGATCTGGCCGTAGCTCTTGCCGGCGAGGTTCGAGAGCACGTTGAGCCGGCCGCGGTGGCTCATGCCGATGCACACCTCGTCCAGGCCCTCGTGCGCGGCGCCGTGCAGCACGGTGTCGAGCATCGGGATGACCGCCTCGCCGCCCTCGAGGGAGAAGCGCTTCTGGCCGACGAACTTCGTCTGGAGGAAGGTCTCGAACGCCTCGGCGGCGTTGAGGCGATCCATGATGTGGGTCAGCTCGGCCTTGTCGAAGGGCTCGCGCGGAGTCTCCATCTTCTGCTGGATCCAGGCGCGCTCGGCCGGATCGGAGATGTGCATGTACTCCACGCCGATGGTGCGGCAGTACGCGTCGCGCAGCACCCCGAGAATGTCCCGCAGGGTCATGTGCTCCTTGCCGCCGAGGCCCCGGGTCGGGAAGGTGCGGTCGAGGTCCCACAGCGTGAGGCCGTAGGTCTCCACGTCGAGATCCGGGTGGTTGCGCACCTTGTACTGGAGCGGATCGGTGTCCGCCATGAGGTGCCCGCGCACGCGGAAGGAGTGGATCAGGTCCATCACCCGGGCCAGGCGCTCCGAGGTGGTGTGGCGGAAGGGGTTGTCCGGCACCCAGCGCACCGGCTGGTAGGGCAGGCGCAGCGCGGCGAAGACCCGGTCGTAGAACCCGTCCTTGCCCAGCAGCTTGTCCGCCATCCGCTTGAGGAACTCGCCCGAGGCGGCGCCCTGGATGATGCGGTGGTCGTAGGTCGAGGTCAGGGTCATGACCTTCGAGACCGCGAGCTCGGCGAGGGTCGCGGGGCTCGCGCCCTGGAACTGGGCGGGGTAGTCCATCGCGCCGACGCCGACGATCACGCCCTGGCCCTGCATGAGGCGGGGGATCGAGTGGACGGTGCCGATGCCGCCGGGGTTCGTCAGGGAGACGGTGGTGCCGGTGAAGTCGTCCATCGTCAGCTTGCCGCTGCGGGCCTTCTTCACGACCTCCTCGTAGGCCTTCCAGAAGCCGTGGAAGTCGAAGCGCTGCGCGGCCTTGATGTTCGGCACGACGAGGCCGCGGGAGCCGTCGGGGCGGGGCATGTCGATCGCGAGGCCGAAGTTGACGTCCTCGCGCTTCATGAGGAGGGGCTTGCCCTTCTCGTCGAGGTCGAAGCCGTTGTTCATGTCGGTGATCTCGGTGACCGCCTCGACCATCGCCCAGCCGATGAGGTGGGTGAAGGAGACCTTGCCCGCTCGATGGCGCTTGAGATGGTTGTTGATCACCAGCCGGTTGTCGAACAGGAGCTTGACCGGCACGTCGCGCACCGAGGTCGCGGTGGGGACGCCCAGGGACTCGTCCATGTTCCGCACGACGGCGGCGGCGGGGCCGCGCAGCTTGACGGCCTCGGGCTCGCGCAGCTCGACCGCGGGGATCTGCGCAGTGGTGGTGGGGACCTTGGCGGGGCGGTCGGAGGTCGTGGAGACCGACGGCGTCCTCGGGGAGGCGGACTCGGAGGATGCGTTCACGGCAGGGGATTCCTTCGCGGGCGACGAGGCGGCCGACGGCGCGGCCGGGGAGGGAGCAGCGGCCGCGGGGGCGGTCGGTGCGGGATCGGGGGAGGACGCGGCGGGGGCCGCGTCGGCAGGTGCGGCGGGCCGGTCCTCGGCGGAGGGCCCGTCGGGGGCGGAGGACGGAGCGGGGGCGGAGGCCTCCGAAGCCGTGGACGGCGCCGTCGCCGTCCCGGAGGTCTCGGTGCCGGGCCCGGTCGTCCCGGGGCTCTCGGCGCCTGCCGAGCTGGTGGAGGCGAAGTGCTCCGCCCAGCTGGGATCGACGCTCGAGGGGTCCTCCCGCCACTGCTCGCGGAGCACGTCCACGAGCCACTGATTCGGACCGAACTCCGCGGAATCGGAGTCCTGTGTCTGCTGTGACACTCTGAGATCGCCAGCCTTCTCACAATCGAGAGATACGGATGGACCCAGCGTAACGGGCCGGGCGGGCCGACGTGCGCCGCGGCGCAGGTCGTGGGCGGCACGGAGCGACGGTGGTGGGGGACATCACGCCTTCCGGCCGACGTCGGGGAGGACCACCCGGATGAGCGAGGAGCGGCCCTCGCTCGCGGCGGCGCTGCGAGGGTCGTCGAGCACCTCGATCGTCCCGCCGTGCAGTCCCACCGCCCAGCGGGCGATGGCGAGCCCCAGGCCCGTCCCGCCGGAGGAGTCCGCGGCGCCGCCGCGCTGGAAGCGCTCGAAGACGCGCTCGCGGTCCTCGCGCGCGATGCCCGGGCCCTCGTCGTGCACGTCGATGTGCACGCCGTCGTCCGCGCTCGTGCGGGCGGCGCTGATGTGGATCCGCCCGCCGGCGGGGGAGTGGCGCGCGGCGTTCTCCAGCAGGTTGTGGATCACCTGATGCAGGCGGGCGGCGTCGACGTCGACGGCGAGGTCCGGCGGGTCGACGTCCACGATCCAGCGCACGTCCCGGCCGCCCGCGGCGAGCGCGGCGGCGTCGACGACCTCGTGGAGGAAGGGGGTGAGCTCGACCTCCTCGAGGTCGAGCTCGACCACCCCCGCGTCGAGCCGGGAGAGGTCCAGCAGATGGTCGACCAGCTGGGAGAGCCGCTCCGTCTCGGTGAGCGCGACCTCGAGCGCGGCGGGATCGGGCTCGGTGACCCCGTCGACGAGGTTCTCCAGCTGCGCGCGCAGACCCGCGACCGGGGTGCGCAGCTCGTGGGAGACGTTCGCGACGAGGTCCCGGCGGGTGCGGTCGGTCTGCTCGAGCTCGGCGGCCATGGCGGAGAACGCCTCGGCCAGCTGCCCCACCTCGTCGCGGCTCGTGGCGCGCACCGGCCCGCTGTAGTCGCCGCGGGCCATCGCCCGGGCGGCCGCGGTCATCTGCCGCAGCGGCGAGGTCATCCCGCGGGCGAGCAGCTGGGTCGACACGAGTGCTGCGATCACGACCAGCGGCAGGGACAGCAGCGGTTCGATGCCGGCGCGGATGCTCACCTGGGTCAGCAGCGCCGCGACCGTCACGCTCACGCCCACCAGGATCCCGAGCTTGACCTTGAAGGAGCGGAAGCGGTCCAGGGGGCGCACATCGAGCCGATCGGGGACGCGGCGTCGGGCGGGCGCGCCGCCGTCCTCGCCGTCCCCACCGCGCATCGGGCTCATGGGGCGGTCGGCTCGTCCGGGGTGGGCATCGAGTGGAGGTCGTACGGTGCCGGCTCCCGGGCGGGGGCGCCCTCCTCCGGATCCTCCGGGACCTCGAGCGCGTAGCCCACCCCGTGCACGGTGCGCACGAGGTCCGCGCCGAGCTTGCGCCGCAGCGCCTTGACATGGGAGTCGACCGTGCGGGTTCCGGTCGCGTCGACCCAGTCCCACACGTCCGCGAGGAGCTGCTCGCGGGTGAGCACGGTGCCGGGCGCATTGGCCAGGCACAGCAGCAGGTCGAACTCGGTGGGGGTGAGGTGGGCGGGCACGCCGGCGCGCATCACGCGGCGGCCGGCCCGGTCGATGACGAGGTCGCCGAACTGCAGCGCCTCCTGCTTCTCGGCCTCGCCGGGCGCGGGCGGCCCGGCGCGCCGCACCCGGCGCAGCAGCGCCTTGAGACGGGCGACGAGCTCGCGGATCGAGAAGGGCTTGGTCATGTAGTCGTCGGCGCCGACGCCGAGGCCCACGAGCATGTCGGTCTCGTCGTCGCGGGCGGTGAGCATGAGCACGGGCACCGGCTCATCGGCCTGGATGCGGCGGCACACCTCGAGGCCGTCGAAGCCGGGCAGCATCACGTCGAGCACCACGAGGTCCGGGCGCACCTCGGCGACGGTGCGCACTCCCGAGGGGCCGTCCAGGGCGGTGGCGACCTCCCAGCCCTCCGCGGTGAGCCGGTCGGCGATCGCGCGGGTGATCGTGGGCTCGTCCTCGATCACCACCACGCGCACGGGCGAGGAGTCGGCGGATGTGCTGCGGTCCGGGGTCGACATGGGGTCACTGTAGACGGCGGGCCCTGAACGGCGTCGGAGGCGGGCGTCGGGCCACGGCGGGCGGCGTCGGCGGGCGACCGGGCCCTGCGAACGACGGCGGCGGGGGCGCGGGGAACGTCCCGACGTGACGCATCCCCTCGCGCGCCGGGCGCTCCCGTCAAGACCTCCCCACCTTTCTGCCAGATCGGCAAAAACTTGGCAATGACCCGACCGCGTGGCTCGCTCGGCGTCGTGACCTGGGCCTAGGTTGTTCGAGGTTGTTCGGCGACGCGTACTTCCCCGTCCGGCGTCGCGCACGGGACAGCACCGTGCCAGGAACGCACACGGACGAGACTTGCAGTCGCAACGGAAGAGGGACACAGGTGGCGAATCATCGCGCTGACGGACGCGCCACGGTGCGCAAGCACCGTGCGGTCGGAGGGACCCATCGTGACGCCGCGCTCCCCGCGAGCGCTGTGAAGGTCGGTGTGCTCGGCGTCCTCGCCACCGCCACCATCGCCGCCCCCCTCGCCGCCGCCGCCGCGGGCATCGACGAGTCCGCTCCGACCGACTCCCTCGCCCAGGCCGCCCAGGAGCCCGCCGCCCCGCAGGCCGCCGCCGCGGAGGCAGCTGCCGCGATCGCCCCCGTCGAGCTGCCCGGCGCGACCGAGGCCGCCCTCGAGGAGCGCTCCGACGGAGAGGCCGCGAGCCGCTCCGAGGAGCGCACCGCCCCCGCCGAGGAGGCAGGGGACTCCGAAGGCACCGGCATCGAGGTCTCCGTGCCCGAGCCCGAGCCCGTCGCCACCGAGGAGCAGGCCGGCGCCGAGGACGGCGAGAGCGCCGACGCCGGGTCGAGCGACTCCGGCTACATCCGTCCCGCCTCCGGCCCCATCACCTCCGGCTACGGCGGCCGCGTCCACCCTGTGCTCGGCTACTACAAGGGCCATGACGGCGTCGACTTCGGTGCCGCGTGCGGTGCCCCGGCGAAGGCCGCGAAGTCCGGCACCGTCGTCGCCGTCGAGTACCACCACGCCTCCGGCAACCGGGTGAAGATCGACCACGGCAACGGGGTCATCACGGGCTACTACCACCTCCAGGGCTTCAACACCTCCGTCGGCGCGAAGGTCTCCCAGGGCGACGTCATCGGCTACGTCGGGTCCACCGGGCGCTCCACCGGCTGCCATCTGCACTTCGCGAAGATGGACGAGGCCGGCAACTACTCCGACCCGATGTCGCTGCTGCGGTGACCGCCTCCGGCGCGCCCGTCGTCCTCGGGGTCGAGTCCTCCTGCGACGAGACCGGCTTCGGGATCGTCTCCGACGGCGTCCTGCTGGGCCAGGGCCTCGCCTCGAGCGCCGCCCAGCACGCCATGTTCGGCGGGGTCGTCCCCGAGATCGCGGCCCGCGCGCACCTCGAGGCCGTCGTGCCCACCCTGCAGATCGCGCTCGAGGACGCGGGCGTCGAAGCCCGCGACATCACCCACGTCGCCGCGACCTCCGGGCCGGGCCTCGCCACCGCCGTCCACGTGGGGCTCGCCGCCGCGAAGTCCATCGCCTGGGCGCTGGACCGGCCGCTGTACGGGGTGCACCACCTCGCCGGCCATGCCGCCGCCGACACCCTCGAGCACGGGCCTCTGCCCGAGCGCTCGATCGTGCTGATCGTCTCCGGCGGGCACACCTCGATCCTCGCCGTCGGCGACCTCGTGCGCGATCCGATCGAGCACCTCGGCGACACCCTCGACGACGCCGCGGGGGAGGCCTTCGACAAGGTGTCCCGCCTGCTCGGCCTCGGCTACCCCGGCGGTCCGGCGATCTCCCGCGCCGCTGCGGACGGGGACCCCGCCGCCTTCGCCTTCCCGCGCGCGATGCTGCGGCCGGGCGATGCGCCCTTCACCTTCTCCTTCTCCGGGCTGAAGACGTCGGTCGCCCGCACCGTGGAGAGCCTCGAGCGCGCCGGCGAGCCCGTGCCCGTCGCGGACATCGCCGCCTCCTTCGAGCAGTCCGTCGTGGACGTGCTGGTCGCCAAGGCTGTGCGGGCCGTGCAGGAGCGTGGCCTGGACACCCTCGTCATCGTCGGCGGCGTCGCCGCGAACGCGCGTCTGCGCGCCGTCGCCCAGGAGCGCTGCGATGCGGCGGGGATCGAGCTGCGCATCCCGCCGCCACGGCTGTGCACCGACAACGGGGCGATGATCGCCGCGGTCGGGGACCTGCTGGTGCGCTCCGGCGCCGAGCCCAGCGGGCTGTCCATCGCCGCGGACCCCTCGGCCGTGCTCCACGGGGCCCAGCTCCCGCTGCCGCGGTGAGGTCCCTCTCACACCCGGCGCTCCGGGCCCCGCGCCCGGCCTGCCGCACCCCCAGGTGTTGCTAGACTCCTGGAGTCCGCCCGCGTAGCTCAGTGGATAGAGCGTCTGCCTCCGGAGCAGAAGGTCGTAGGTTCGAATCCTGTCGCGGGCACCACGGGAGATCCCCGGTCAGCGGCCCCTCAGGGCCGCGGGCCGGGGATCTTCCCGTTCCCGGGGCGTCGTCCCCCGCCTCAGCGCCACGCGTCCTCGCCGGACCGCCACCGCTCGCGCCGGGAGGCGCGCTCACTGCGACGGGACCGTCGAGGCCGCACCGTGGCCCAGCGGAGCAGGAGCGCCACGAGCACACCGATCACCGGGACGATGCCCCAGGCCAGCACGGCGTGGAGTCCTGCCTCGCCGAGGTGGAGGCCCTCCAGGCTCGACATCACGATCGCGAACGCCACCGAGACCACGACGAAGAATCCCAGCACGCCGCCGACGATCGTCAGCGGATGGCGGGTGCGGCGAGTGCCGCCGCGCTGCACGGGCTCGGGCGGCGGAACGTCCGCGCCGGTCGACTGCGTGGCTCCCGCGAACTGGGCGAGGGCGTCGGCGAGCTGGAAGGCGGCGGTGAGCCGTTCGGGGGACTCCGGCTCGAGCGGCTGCGAGCCCATCACGGTGATCTCCCGGCCGTGGATCTCCAGGCTGCAGTCGCCGAGCAGCCTCCAGAGGGCGTCGTCCAGCTGCGCAGTCATCGGGAAGGTCCGGAGCGTCGGATGGTCGCCGGGAGGGAGGACCACTCGCACGAAGCCCTCCGCCTGCGGCGCGTTCGCCGCGCTCACCGTCCCCGAGGAGCCCAGCCTGATCCTGACCCGCTTCGTCGGCCACGTGTCGCCGACCTCGAGGGCCGGCGACGTGTGAGTGCGCAGGCTGTGCAGGATGATCCGCTCCCCGCTGCGGAACCGACTGCCCGTGTAGTGACGGGCCTCGACCGAGCGCTGCAGCGTCAGCCCGTTCGCGCGGGCCACTCCCTCGAGCCCGGTGCCGGTCCCCGCCTTGCGCAGCACGTCGAACAGGGCCCAGGCGCCGCACGCTGCGAAGAGCGTCATGGTGCCGACGAATCCCCAGTCCGTCCCCGGGCGGAGGACGGCCACCAGGATGCCGATCATGGGGCCGAACAGGATCACCCCGCCGATGGTGGCCCCGACGACCTGGATGGGGGAGGCGCCGAGGGATCGCAGACGGGAGAGGGGACTCGGCCTGCGCTCGAGCGGCGTCAGGTCGAGACTCGTCAACTCTGCTCGCTCCGCAGCTCGCGCAGCCGCTGCAGCACCTCACGTGCCGCGACGGTGTCCGCGATCCGCAGCCCCGCTGCGGTGTCGCCGCCGCCCACCTTCACCGTCACGTCCCGCTCCTCGGCCGTCGCGAAGACGGACTCGTCGGTCACGTCGTCGCCGAGATAGAGCCACGCATCCGCGGCGCTCGCCCGGGCGAGCGCGTCGACGGCGACGCCCTTCGAGGTGTGCACCACCGCGAACTCGACGACCTCCTTGCCCGGGGTGACGGTCACGTCCGGCAGGGACGTGGCGTACTCGAGAGCGGACTCCGTCGCGTTGTGGCCCCCGCGACCGGTGGCGTTCCTGGTGTGGAGCACCGCGGCGGTCGGCTTCGTCTCGACCTCCGCGCCGGGATGGGCGCGGGAGATCCGGCGCAGCTCGGCGGTGATCGTCCCGAGCAGCTCCTCCTTCTCCGGAGTCATCGACAGCGAGGAGCGGTCCAGCACCTCGGCCTGCATCCACGGCGGCAGCGCCCCGACCTCCGCGCCGTGGGAGCCGACGAGCACCACGGAACTGGGCATCCGCGTGTGCCCGTTTAGATCCTCGAGCGCGCGGCCGGAGACGAGGGCGACCGCGACCCCGGGCAGCTCGGCCAGGTCCCGCAGCGCGGCGAGGGCCTCCGCATCGGGCTGCACCGCGTCGCGGTCCTCGACGATCGGCGCGAGCACGCCGTCGAAGTCCGTGGCGATCAGCAGGCGCGGAACATCGGAGAAGGTGCGCAGCGCCTCGTCGACAGCGGCCGGGTCGCTGGGCTCGTCGCCGCGGAGCCTCACCGAGGGCACCGCGGCCTGCGCCTCGGCGCCGACGTGCCCGAGATGGTCCAGGAAGTCGTGAGCCCAGGTCTGCACATCGTTCTCCATCACCTGGTGGCGCAGCGAGCGCATCGCCTCCTCCTGCTCCTCGACCGGCATGGCCAGGGCCTTGAGGATCGCGGCCTTGAGCTCGTCGATGTCGTGGGGGTTGACCAGCACGGCGGCGCGCAGCTCGTCGGCGGCGCCCGCGAACTCGCTGAGCACGAGCACGCCGCGGAGATCCGGGCGGGAGGCGACGTACTCCTTGGCGACGAGGTTCATCCCGTCCCGCAGCGCGGTCACGAGCACCACGTCCGCGGCCATGTACATCGCCGTCATGTCGCGCCGGTCGAAGGAGTGGTGCTGGTAGGAGACCGCCGGACGGCCCAGCGGTGCATGCTCTCCGTTGATGCGTCCCACGGTCAGCTCGACCTCGTCGCGCAGCTGCCGATAGGCCTCCACGCGCTCCCGCGA
Source organism: Brachybacterium sp. EE-P12 (assembly GCF_003711805.1). Lineage (GTDB taxonomy): Bacteria > Actinomycetota > Actinomycetes > Actinomycetales > Dermabacteraceae > Brachybacterium. The sequence goes on from NZ_QXCP01000006.1 coordinate 82,123, forward strand.
CGGGGTCGCGACCTGGATCATGACTGCGTCATGCGGATCGATCGCCCCGTCGTCCAGCAGCTCGCCCCAGGCCTTCAGACGGTGGCGGATGCCCTTGGTGTAGTCCAACCGGTCCACCCCCAGCACCACCTTGTCGGGATCGCCGAGGTCGTGGCGCAGCTGCTCCGCGCGGGCGCGGATGTCCGGGTCCTCGGTGAGGGCGGAGACGGCGGCGGAGTCGATCGAGATCGGGAAGGTGCGCGCCTCGACCTCGCGCCGCGGCGCCGCTCCCAGGCCGGGCACCGAGATCGTCGTGCCATCGACGTGATAGCCCAGCAGCTTCCGCACCGCGGCGACGAAGTTCAGGGTGTCGCTCTCGCGCTGGAAGCCCAGCAGGTCCGCGCCGAGCAGGCCGCGCAGGATCGAGTTGCGCTTGGGCAGCTGGGAGAACAGCTCCACGGAGGGGAAGGGGATGTGGTTGAAGAAGCCGATCCGCACGTCGGGCCGCTTCTCCCGGATCATCCGCGGCACCAGCTGCAGCTGGTAGTCGTGCACCCAGATCGTGCCGCCGCGGGCGGCGACCGGTGCGGCGGCCTCGGCGAAGCGCCGGTTGGCCGAGAGGTACGAGTCCCACCAGGTGCGATGGAAGACCGGGTCGACGATCACGTCGTGGTACAGCGGCCACAGGGTCCCGTTGGAGAACCCCTCGTAATAGCGCTCGACGTCCTGCTGCTCGAGCCGCACCGGGTACAGGCTCATCCCATCGGCCTCGAAGGGGTCCGGTGCCTCGCCGGGCGATCCGGCCCAGCCCACCCAGGCCCCCGAGTCGACGGTGCGCATCACCGACTCCATCGCGGTGACGAGGCCGCCGGGGCTGGTCACCCACTCGGTGGCGCCGTCGGGCAGGGTGCGGGAGTCGACGGGCAGGCGGTTGGCGACGACTACGAGCTCGTGGCCGCGGGGCTGTTCGGGGGCGGGGGTGGTGGACACCGGGACTCCTTCGCTGGAACGGGTCAGGGGCGAGGAGCGCATGCGTCGGGGGACCGTGGACGGGCCCTGGCGGCTCCCGCGCCGACGGCCCGAGCCTATCAAGTGCGATGCCTCACGCGGCGAGCCCTCACCCGACCGGCGCCGCTCTCACCAGCGCACTCGCCCTGACGTCCGGACCTGCCGGGACAGCGGCCGACCGGACGGTGGGCGCCGACCGCACCGGGGCGGGAGGGGGAGCCCGTGCGATGTTCGCGGTGCGGACCCGTGCGCGGGACCGGCCCCGGTCCTCGTACGATCCCAGGGCGCCGTCGGCGCACATCGTCCCCCGGACCCCAGCGAGGACCAGGAGCCCCCATGCGCGCCCACGAAGCCGGTGCCCTCCACGGCAACGACGCGGCCCCCACGTGGCTGCCCTACCCCAGCGACGTCAACACGCTCATCGACGGCCTCTGGTCCCGCACCACCCGACGCACCGTCGACGGCGCCGTCGAGGTGGGCGGCGTGGACGTCCGCCGCATCGCCGAGGAGGTCGGCACCCCCGCCTTCGTGCTCGACGAGGACGACTTCCGCCGCCGCGCCCGCCGCTTCCGCGACGCCTTCGCCGAGGCGTTCCGCCCCCACGCCGGGGCCGACGTCTACTACGCCGGCAAGGCGTTCCTGTGCGGCGCGGTGGCCCGCTGGGTCGAGGAGGACGGGCTGGGCCTGGACGTGTGCACCGGCGGGGAGCTCGCCGTCGCCCTGCGCGCGCAGTTCCCGCCCGAGCGGATCGCGCTGCACGGCAACAACAAGTCCGTCGCCGAGATCCGCCGCGCCCTCGAGGCGGGGGTGGGCCGGATCGTGGTCGACTCCCTCGACGAGGTCGACCTGGTCGACGCCGTCGCCGCCGAGCTGGGCGTGCGCGCCGCCGTCATGCTGCGCGTGACCACGGGCGTGGAGGCCCACACCCACGAGTTCATCGCCACCGCCCACGAGGACCAGAAGTTCGGTCTCTCCCTCACCGGCGGCATCGCCTTCGAGGCCGTGCGCCGGGTGCTGGACGCCGCGCAGCTCGACCTCGTGGGCCTGCACTCCCACATCGGCTCGCAGATCTTCGACACCGGCGGCTTCGAGGTCGCGGCCCGCCGGGTGCTGGACCTCGTCGCCCAGGTGCGGGACGAGCTCGGCCACACGATCACCCATCTCGATCTCGGCGGCGGCTTCGGCGTCATGTACAACACCCAGCACACCCCCGCCGAGCCGGAGGCGCTCGCGAGCGGGATCGCCGGGATCGTCGAGAAGCAGTGCCACGACCTCGAGCTCGAGGTCCCGCACCTCGCCTTCGAGCCGGGCCGCGCGATCGCCGGCCCCTCCACCCAGACCCTCTACACCGTCGGCACCGTCAAGGACGTGCGCCTCGGCGGCCCCCACCACCGCGTGTACGTCTCCGTGGACGGCGGCATGAGCGACAACGTGCGCACCGCCCTGTACGACGCCGACTACTCCTGCCTGCTCAGCGGCCGCGTCTCCGCCGAGCCGCCCGAGGTGGTGCGCGTGGTGGGCAAGCACTGCGAGAGCGGCGACATCGTCGTCAAGGACGAGTACCTGCCGGCCGACGTGCGCCGCGGCGACCTGATCTCCGTGCCCGTCACCGGCGCCTACTGCTACTCGCTCGCCTCGAACTACAACCACGTCCCGCGCCCGCCCGTGGTCGCCGTGAAGGACGGGGAGATCCGCACCCTGCTCCGCCGGGAGACGGAGGAGGACCTCCTCGGCCTCGACGTCGGCTGACCGGCGCGGCCCCGCGATCCCGCGGGGCCCCGGCCCCGACGCACGCGTTCATACGCGGTCACGCACCGACGCCCACCTCGGCTACAGTGCGCAGAGCCCGCCCCCGGCCGCATCCCGGCCCCTGTGGAAGGACCCCTCGCCCATGTCCCAGCACGTCCCGCAGCCTCCGGCGACACCGGACCTCCCGACCCGCCCCGCCCTGCGGGTGGCGGTGCTCGGCGCCGGCACGGTCGGCACCGAGGTGCTGCGCCTGCTCGCCCAGCAGGGGGACGAGCTCGCCCACCGCGTGGGCGCCCGCCTCGAGGTCATCGGCATCGCCGTGCGCGACCGCTCCCGGGACCGCGGCGAGCACGTGCCCGCCGCGCTGCTCACCGAGGACCCGAGTGCGCTCGTGCGCGAGGCCGACCTGGTGATCGAGGTGATGGGCGGCATCGAGCCGGCCCGCACCCTGCTGCTCGAGGCGATGGCGCACGGAGCGAGCGTCGTCACCGCCAACAAGGCGCTGCTGGCCCAGGACGGCCCCGCGCTCTACGAGGCCGCGGACGTGCACGGCGTGGACCTGTCCTTCGAGGCCGCCGTCGCGGGCGCGATCCCCGTCGTGCGCCCCGTGCGCGAATCCCTGGCCGGCGACAGGATCCAGCGCGTCATGGGCATCGTCAACGGCACCACCAACTACATCCTCGACGCGATGACCCGCACCGGCGCCGACTTCGGCGACGCGCTCGCGAGCGCGCAGGAGCTCGGCTACGCCGAGGCCGACCCGACGGCCGACGTCGAGGGCCATGACGCCGCCGCGAAAGCCTCGATCCTCGCGTCCCTGGCCTTCCACTCCCGGGTGCGGCTGTCCGACGTGCACTGCGAGGGCATCAGCGCAGTCTCGGCCCAGGACATCGCCGCCGCCGGTCGGATGGGCCGCACGATCAAGCTGCTGTCCATCGTCGAGCGGATCGCGGAGGAGAACGGCGAGCGGATCTCCGCCCGCGTCTACCCCGCGCTGATCCCCGAGGCCCATCCGCTGGCCTCCGTCTCCGAGGCGTACAACGCCGTGTTCGTCGAGGCCGACGCCGCCGGCTCCCTGATGTTCTACGGCCAGGGCGCCGGCGGCGCGCCGACCGCCTCGGCGATCCTCGGCGACGTCGTCTCCACCGCCCGTGCCCGCGTGCACGGGGGAGTGGGACCGCGCGAGTCCCGCTACGCCGAGCTCGAGTCGATCCCGCTCGAGGAGCTGCGCAGCGCGTTCTACGTCTCGCTGACGGTCGAGGACCGTCCCGGCGTGCTCGCCGAGATCGCCGGGACCCTCTCCGGCTACGGCATCTCGATCTCGACGATCCACCAGGAGCTGCTCGCCGACGGCGAGGGCCAGGGCGCGGACCGCGCCCACATCGGCATCAGCACCCACCGCGCGCTCGAGAGCGCGATGACCGCCTCGCTGGACATGTTCTCCTCGACCGCGACCGTGCTCAGCATCGACTCCGTCCTCCGCATCGAAGGAGATTGACCCCATGGCCCACCAGTGGCGCGGCGTCCTCGCCGAGTACCGCGAGCACCTGCCCTTCGCCGGCGACGACACCCTCCTCACCCTCGGCGAGGGCGGCACCCCGCTCGTGGCCGCCCCCGCGCTGTCCGACCGGGTCGGCGCCGAGGTGCACGTCAAGGTCGAGGGGATGAACCCGACCGGCTCCTTCAAGGATCGCGGCATGGTCTCGGCGATGTCCCGGGCCGTCAGCGACGGCGCGACCGCGGTGGTGTGCGCCTCGACCGGGAACACCTCCGCTTCCGCCGCCGCCTATGCGACCGCCGCGGGGATCACCTGCGCGGTGCTCATCCCGCAGGGGAAGATCGCGGCGGGCAAGCTCGCCCAGGCCGTCGTGCACGGCGCGAAGCTCATCCAGGTCGACGGCAACTTCGACGACTGCCTCGAGATCGCCCGCAAGCTCGACGCCGAGCACCCCATCGAGCTGGTGAACTCGGTGAACCCCTACCGGCTCCAGGGGCAGAAGACCGCGGCCTTCGAGATCGCGGACGCGCTGGGCCGCGCCCCCGACGTGCACGTCCTGCCCGTCGGCAACGCCGGGAACATCTCCGCCTACTGGATGGGATATCGCGAGTACCGCGAGAAGGGGATCACCGATTCGCTGCCCGCGATGTGGGGCTTCCAGGCCGCCGGCGCCGCGCCCTTCGTCGCCGGGCACCCGATCACCGATCCCGAGACCGTCGCGACCGCGATCCGGATCGGCGCGCCCGCCTCGTGGCACCTGGCCGTCGAGGCGCGCGACGACTCCGGCGGGCTGATCGACGCGGTCACCGACCAGCAGATCCTGGACGCGCAGAAGCTGCTCGCGGCCGAGGTCGGGATCTTCGTCGAGCCCGCCTCCGCGGCGGGCGTGGCCGGACTGCTGCAGCAGGCCGAGCGGGGACAGGTCCCCGCCGGGGCCACGATCGCGATCACCGTGACCGGCAACGGGCTCAAGGACACCGACACGGCGCTCACCCAGCACGACCTCACCCCGACGGTGGTGCCGGTGGACATCGCAGCGGCCGCGGAAGCCATCGGCCTGTGAGGATCCAGCACACGCAGGTCTCCGTACAGGTCCCCGCGACCTCCGCGAACCTCGGCCCCGGCTTCGACACCATGGGCCTGGCCCTGGACCTCTGCGACGAGCTCACGGTCCAGGCCACCACGGGCGGGCTCGAGATCACCGTGGGCGGGGAGGGGGCGGGCTCCGTCCCCCACGGCGAGGAGCACCTGGTGGTGCGGGCCCTGCGTCGCGGCCTCGACCATGCCGGAGCACCCCAGAGCGGGCTGCGCCTGCACGCCGTGAACCGGATCCCGCACGGCCGGGGCCTCGGCTCGAGCGCCGCCGCGACCGTGGCGGGGCTGCTCCTGGCCCGCGGGATGCTCTCCGAGCCGGCGGCGCTGGACGACCAGGCGGTGCTGCAGCTCTCCACCGAGTTCGAGGGCCATCCGGACAACGCCGCCCCGGCCCTGCTGGGCGGTCCCGTGCTCTCCTGGATGCAGGGGAAGACTGCCCGGGCGGTGCCGCTGCGCCACGGCCCCGAGGTGCTGCGCCCGGTGGTGCTGCTGCCCTCCGCGACCCTGTCCACGCACCGAGCGCGCGGCCTGCTGCCCGCCGAGGTCCCTCACGCCGACGCGGTGTTCAACGCCTCCCGCTCCGCGCTGCTGGTGCATGCGCTGGCCGGTGACCCCGAGCTGCTGATGGAGGCCACGGAGGACCGCCTCCACCAGGAGCAGCGTGCTCCGGGGATGCCCGAGAGCCTCGAGCTCATGCGGGTGCTGCGGCAGGAGGGCCATCCCGCGGTGATCTCCGGCGCCGGGCCCTCGGTGCTGGTGCTGGCCGGCCGCCGCAGCGAGATCGCTCCGCTCGTGCGCCGCTTCGTGAGCGAACCCTCCAACTGGCGGATCGCCGAGGTCCCGCTGCGTGAGCAGCCGTCGGCGCCTGTGGTAGGTTGAGCCTGCGTCCAGGCGACATCGCACGACGCTGATCCCTGCATCACGATCCCGACGGGATCCTCTGCGCAGATCTCCGCGCCCCCGATGTGCTCGCCGAGCAGTGCCGCGCACGGTCCCCGCATCTCCCATGTGGGATGCCCCATGGTCCCGTACGCCGCCCTCGACGCACCCCGAAGCACACCGGCAGGTCGGTCGCAGTCGTCCCGCACCGCGAGCGAGCATCCTGCACGGACCCGCCGCCGCAGCGCCCGGGCATGGACCCCGGCCCTGAGCGGCATCCAGACCAGACATGAGCCGGCGAGGCCGGCTCGACAGGAAGGAACCCGGGTGAACGACACCACCTCCGGCGCAGATCTCGCGGCGAAGAAGCTCCCCGAGCTGCAGGCCATTGCCGCAGAGCTCGGCATCAAGGGGGCCCGGCGGCTGCGCAAGGGCGAGCTGATCGAGGCGATCCGCGGGGGAGGCGCTCCTGCGGCGCCGACCGCGCCCGCCGAGAAGACCCCCGCGGCGACGAGCGCGTCCACGACGACGGCCCTCGCCACCACCTCCGGCCCCGGGCCCGAGGCCCAGGAGGCCCCCGCCGCCGACGAGAGCGAGCGCCCCCGCACCCGCTCGCGCTCGCGCAGCACCCGTGAGGCCTCCGCGCCGGGCCCTGAGCACAGCGCCCCGGACCTCGGCATCGAGCTCCCCGAGCGCGGCGCCGCCCGCGAGCGCACGTCCTCCCGCGAGGGCGCGGGCCAGCAGGGCGACCGCGACCGCCGCGGCGAGCAGCGTGACGGGCAGCAGAACCGTGACCAGCAGCGCGGTGATGGGCAGAGCCGCGACCAGCAGCAGGGTCGTGACCAGCAGCGAGGCGACGAGCAGCCTCGCGAGCGGCAGGGACGGGAGCAGCAGGGCCGCGGTCGCCAGGGCGATCAGCAGGGCGGTGCGCCCCGTCGTCGGCTCGAGGACATCGAGCTGCCGGACCGCTCCGGCGAGCAGCAGGACGACCGCCAGAGCGGCGACGGCTACGACGACGACCGCCGCGGCCGCTCCCGCAGCCGCAACCGCTCGCGTGACCGCAAGCGCCGCGGCCGGGGCGGCAACGACCAGGGCGGCCAGGGGCAGGGCTCCCAGGGCGGTCAGGGCTCGCAGGATGACCATGAGGTGCGCGACGGCGACGAGCTGATGCAGATCGCCGGCATCCTCGACATCCGCGACAACAACGCCTACGTGCGCACCACCGGCTACCTGCCCGGCCCCAGCGACGTCTACGTGACGATGAACCAGGTGCGCAAGAACGGCCTGCGCAAGGGCGACGCCGTCACCGGCCAGGTCAAGGCCCCCCGCGACGGCGAGGAGCAGCGCGTCGAGCATCAGCAGCACCACGGCGGCGGCCGCAACCGCCGCGGCAAGGGCGGCGCCAACCACAGCAAGTACGCCGCGCTGGTGCAGGTCGACACCATCAACGGCATGCCCGCCGAGAGGGCGCGCCAGCGGGTCGACTTCTCCAAGCTCACCCCGCTGTACCCGGACGAGCGCCTGCGCCTGGAGACCACGCAGACCGCCCTCGCGCCGCGGATCATCGATCTCGTCTCGCCGATCGGCAAGGGCCAGCGCGGCCTCATCGTCGCGCCCCCGAAGGCGGGCAAGACGATCATCATGCAGCAGATCGCCAACGCGATCACCACCAACAACCCCGAGGTCCACCTCATGGTCGTGCTCGTCGACGAGCGTCCCGAGGAGGTCACCGACATGCAGCGCACGGTCAAGGGCGAGGTCATCGCCTCGACCTTCGACCGGCCCGCCTCGGACCACACCATCGTCGCCGAGCTCGCGATCGAGCGGGCCAAGCGCCTGGTGGAGATGGGCAAGGACGTCGTGGTGCTGCTGGACTCCCTCACCCGGCTCTCGCGCGCCTACAACCTCGCCGCCCCCGCCTCGGGCCGGATCCTCTCCGGCGGTGTGGACGCCTCGGCGCTGTACCCGCCTAAGCGGTTCTTCGGCGCCGCGCGCAACATCGAGCACGGCGGTTCGCTGACGATCCTCGCCTCCGCGCTGGTGGAGACCGGCTCGAAGATGGACGAGGTGATCTTCGAGGAGTTCAAGGGCACCGGCAACATGGAGCTGCGCCTGTCCCGCCACCTCGCGGACAAGCGGATCTTCCCGGCCGTGGACGTCAACGCCTCCGGCACCCGCCGCGAGGAGGTGCTCATGGGCAAGGACGAGCTGTCGATCATGTGGAAGCTGCGTCGGGTCCTCGGCGCGCTCGAGCAGCAGCAGGCGCTCGAGCTGCTCCTGGAGCGGACCAAGAAGACCCAGTCGAACACCGAGTTCCTCATGACGGTCCAGAAGAACACTCCCAGCGTCGGCTCCCGCAGCGGCGACTGAGCCCGCACTGCCGTCGCCGTCGGAGCGCTCAGCCCTTGATCGCCCCGGCGGCGATGTTCGCGATGAAGTGCCTCGACCCGATGATGAACACCCCGATGAGGGGGACGACGCTGATGAGAGCGCCCGCCATCACCATCCCGTAGTCGGTGAGATACAGGGAGTTGAGGTTCTGCAGCGCTGTCTGCAGGGTCTGCCGCTCGGGATTCACCAGGACGATCAGCGGCCAGACGTAGTCGTTCCAGGCCGCGATGAAGGTGAAGATCCCGAGGAACGCGAGGCCGCCGCGCAGCAGCGGCACGGCGATCCTCCAGTAGGTGGTGAAGAACCCTGCGCCGTCGATGCGCGCGGACTCCACCAGCTCATCGGGGATCGATCCCGCCGCCATCTGCCGCAGCAGGAAGATTCCGAAGGCGTTCGCGGCGCCGGGGACGATGAGCGCCTGCAGCGTGCCCACCCATCCGATCTGGGACATCAGGATGAAGCTGGGCACGAGCGAGAGGCTCCCGGGCACCAGCATCGTCGCGATCAGCAGGACGAACAGCACGTTCTTCCCGGGGAAGTCGAACTTCGCGAAGGCGAACGCCGCGAGGGAGTCGAAGAACATCACCAGCAGCGCACAGGCGCCGGAGACGATCACCGTGTTCGTGAGGGCCTGCAGCATGTCGACGCTCTGGACGACGTTCCGGACGTTCTCGACGAAGCTGTCTCCGAAGGTCAGCTTCGGCGGGTAGCCGAAGATCTCCGCCGTGGTCGAGGTGGACATGACGACCAGCCAGTAGAACGGGAAGATCGACAGGACCACGCCGATCAGCACGCACAGGTGGACGACGATCTTTGCGACCAGGGAACGGGCGCCGTAGTGCGGTGAGATCGCACGGCGAGTCGACTTCCGTCCGGAGGCCGTGGTGCGGGGCAGGGGCGGGGCGGCGGTCATCGGCGGGAGTCCTTCCGTGCGCGGGGACGCCGGGCGGGGCCGTCACCGCGCCCGGAGACCAGGCGCCAGTTGATGATGGCGAAGACCGCGGCGATGAGGAAGAGTGCCCAGGCGATGGCGGAGCCGTAGCCGAAGTCGAACTGGGTGAACGCCTGGTTGTACTGGTACAGCACGATCGTCATGCCGGCCTCGCCGGCGCCGCCGCCGTCGCCGAGCAGCACCTGCGGCTCGGTGAACAGGCTGAGACCGCCGATGGTGGAGGTGATGACGGTGAAGAGGATGATCGGCCGCATCAGCGGGATGGTGATGCGGAAGAACACCTGCAGGAGGCTCGCGCCGTCGACGCGTGCGGCGTCGTAGAGGTCGGTGGGGATGGACTGCAGCCCCGCGAGGTAGATGATCGCGTTGTAGCCGGTGAAGCGCCAGATGACCATGGCGGCGATCGTGATCTTGATGCCCCATGGACTCGACAGCCACGGCACCGCGTCCAGGCCCAGAGCGGTCATGGCGGAGTTCACGAGGCCGAAGGTGTCGGAGAAGACGGAGCCGAACACGATCGCCATCGCCACCATCGAGGTGACGTTCGGCAGGAAGAACGCGACGCGGTACAAGGGTGTGAAGCGGATGTTCTGGTGCAGCAGGAAGGCGATGGCCATCGCCAGGAACAGCATCGGCACCGTGGAGAGGATCCAGATGATGAAGGTGTTCCCCACCGCGTTCCAGAAGCGATCGTCGGTGACGAGGAACTGGTACTGGGCCAGCCCCACGAAGGAGATCTCGCCCATCCCGTCCCAGTCGGTGAAGGACAGCACGATCGAGAACAGGATGGGGAACAGTCCGAAGACGGCGAACAGGAGGTAGAACGGAGAGATCGCGATGTACAGGGGGAGGTTCTCGCGACGTCTCCGACGTCGGCGCGCTCGCGTGTCCCTCCGTCCTGGCGCGGGAGCGGGCGCGGGGGCGTCGGGTCGGGCGATGGCGGGCGGTGCGGCCGTCATACCTCGACACCTCGCTTCGTCAGCACCCGCTCGGCCTGGGACAGGGCATCCGCCCAAGCCTGATCGGGGTCCTTGCCGGTCGTCTCGACGTTGGCGATCTCGAAGGTGAAGGATCCCCCGATCATCGTCTCCCAGGCACTGATGAAGCTGGTCGGCACGGTCTCGGCCGCCGTGGAGAAGAAGTCCAGCGGATCCTGGTCGCCGAAGAAGGTCCCCGAGTAGCTCAGGTCGGTGAACGAGTCGGGGGTGGAGGGGAACAGCTGGACGTCCTCGTACGCGAGAGCCTGGTTGGACGGCGAGTTGATCCATGTCAGGAACGCCAGGGCGGCCTCGGGATCCTTGCAGGTGTGGGGGAGCGCGGCGAAGGAGCCGCCGTTGTTCCCGGCGCGGACCGGCTGTGAGGCGATCCGCCAGCTTCCCTCGGTGTCCGGAGCGGACTCGGCGAGGATCTGCGTCCACCAAGCCGCGCCGATGTTGCCCGCGGTGCGTCCGGAAGACCACGCCGCGTTCTGATCGGTGCCCCGATCGCGAGGGATCTTCGCGGTGAGCCCGGCCTCGATGGCGGTGATGGTGACGTCCCATGCCCTGCGCACGGCGGAGCCGTCCTCGAGGTAGAGGGCGTTGTCGTCGGTGTCGAAGTACCGTTCCGGGCTCGAGTTCAGATATCCCTCGAAGATGTTCTGGGCGTCGTTCACGAGGAAGGAGCCGGCGCTGTCCTTCAGCTCCGCGCCCAGGGCGATCCAGTCCTCCCAGGTGGTGATCGCCGCAGAGACGTCCTCGGGCGAGCTGGGCAGACCTGCGTCCTCGAAGACGTCCTGACGGTAGAAGAAGCCCGTGGGGCCGATGTCGAGCGGGAAGAAGCAGAACCGGCCCTTCGGTGTGATGCCGAGCTCCCACTTCCACTCGTAGAAGTCGCTCTTGACGGCGTCCGCGCCGAGTTCGTCCAGGTCGAGGAAGAGGTCCTCGTTGGTGAAATACAGGGCGTTGTTCGAGTTGATGTACGTGATGTCGGGGATGTATGCCTTCCCCGCGAGGCTCGTGCGGAGCTTCGTGTCGAAGTTCGTGCCGATCACGTCGGCCCTCACATGCTTGTCCGTCCCGGGGATGGCGCTGCTCGCCTGGTCGAGCAGCTCGGGGCTCGCCGACCGGTTCCAGTACCACATCACGAGTTCCGAGGGATCCTCGGAGATAGTCTCCGGGGATCCGCATCCGGCTGCCGCGAGCGGCATCAGGCCTGCGGCGCCGAGCATGAGAGCGCGGCGGGAGAGACAGGGTCCTCCAGATGGCGGCGGCGGAAGCGGACGGGATCTGACGGTGGACAGCGGGGACATGCGCACCCTCCTCATCGAGCGGCGAAAGAGGACGTGAACGTTCACGTGTGACGTGGATCATGGCAGGATGGGGGTGCGTCGTCAACAGGGCCGAGGCGGATCGGCGGTGCGGGACCGGCCGCTGCTCGTTGCACGCCGCCGTCGCGGATCCGCTTGTGGGCGGAGCCGGAACCGGATAGCGTGCTCCGTGTCGTGAACGTTCACGAACTCCGTCTCCGCCCCCGAAGGACCCCACCCCCATGAGCAATGCCGCCACCCCCTTCCGCTGGGCCGTCCTGGGCCCCGGCGCGATCGCCCGCCGCTTCGCCGCCCAGCTGCCCGACTCGGACCACGGTGTCCTGGTCGCCGTCGGCAGCAGCTCGGCCGAGCGGGCGCGCGCCTTCGCCGAGGAGTTCCCGCTGGCCGAGCCCGCGATCGTGGGCGACTACGAGCAGGTCCTCGCCAGCGACGAGGTCGACGCGGTGTACGTCTCCACCGTCCACACCGGTCACGCCCGTCTGGCCGCCGCGGCGCTCGAGGCCGGCAAGCACGTGCTGGTCGAGAAGCCGCTGACCCCGAACTCCGGCACCTCCATGGCCCTGCTCGATCTCGCCGCCCGCTCCGGGAAGGTGCTGCTGGAGGCGTACATGTACCGCTTCCACCCCCAGACCGCGACGGTCCTCGAGCTCGTCTCCGACGGCGCGATCGGCCAGCTCGTCCACGTCGACGCCTCCTTCTCCTTCGACACCGGATCGCGCAGCGGCCGCCTCTTCGACGCCGCCACCGCCGGCGGCGGCATCCTCGACGTCGGCTGCTACCCGCTGTCCTTCGCCCGCTTCGTCGCCGGTGCCGCCGCGGGCCGTCCGTTCGTCGAGCCCGCGACCCTCACCGGCCGCGGAGCCCTCGGGCCGACGGGCGTGGACGAGTGGGCCGCGGCCGAGCTGACCTTCCCCGGCGGCGCGACGGCGAGCCTGCGCACCGGAGTGCGCCTGGCCGATCCGCAGTCCGCCACGATCACCGGCTCCCGCGGCGTGATCCGGCTCGCCGATCCGTGGGGCCTGACCGAGCAGCAGGTCGTCGAGCTCGACGTGGTGGGCGAGGAGCCGCGCCGGATCGAGGTGCCCGCCGCCTCCGCCTACGCCCTCGAGGCCGACGCCCTGGCCCGCGCCGCCCGCGAGGGCGCCGAGGTTCCCGAGCTGACCGCCGAGAACTCCCTCGGGCAGGCCCGGGCGCTGGACGCCTGGCGCGAGGAGCTCTCGCTGCGCTTCCCCTTCGAGCAGGACACCGCGGACATCCCCACCCTCACCGGCCGGCCCCTGCAGGCCGCCAGCGTGCCCACCGGCGCCGGCGTGCCGATGGCCTACGGCACGGTCCCGGGCGTCGACAAGCAGCTCTCCCGCCTGGTCATGGGCTGCGACAACCAGATGAACCTCGCCCACGCCTCGGCGATGTTCGATGCCTTCTTCGAGATCGGCGGCACCACCTTCGACACCGCCTACATCTACGGAGGCGGGTACATCGAGCAGCTGGTGGGCCAGTGGGTGCGCAATCGCGGCGTGCGCGAGGACGTCGTGATGATCACCAAGGGGGCCCACACCCCGCACTGCGACCCCGAGTCGCTCACCCGTCAGCTCGAGGAGTCCCTCGATCGGCAGGGCACCGACTATGCGGACCTGTACATGATGCATCGCGACAACCCCGACGTCCCCGTCGGCGAGTTCGTCGACGTCATGGACGAGCACCTGCGCGCCGGCCGGATCCGCGCCTACGGCGGGTCGAACTGGACGCCCGAGCGCGTCGACGAGGCCAACGCCTATGCGCAGGCCAACGGCCGCACCGGCTTCACGATCCTGTCGAACCACTTCGGGCTCGCCGAGGCGCTGGACGTGCCGTGGGCCGGCTGCGTGCACGCCACCGACCCCGACTCCAAGGCATGGCTCACCGAACGCGGCATCGCGCTGCTGCCCTGGTCCTCGCAGGCCCGCGGGTTCTTCACCGGCCGCGCCCATCCCGAGGACCGCTCGGACGCGGAGCTCGTGCGCTGCTACTACAGCGACGAGAACTTCGAGCGCCTCGCCCGCGCCCAGGAGCTCGGCGCCGAGCGCGGCGTGCCCGCCACCGCGATCGCCCTCGCCTTCGTGCTGCACCAGCAGTTCCCGACCTTCGCCCTGTTCGGGCCGCGCAGCATCGGCGAGATGCGCTCCTCCACCCTCGGCCTCGGGGTCGAGCTCAGCCCGCAGGAGATGGCCTGGCTGGATCTCAAGGCGCCGACGCGATGACCTCCGCGCGCCGGGCGACGATCATCGACGTCGCCGCGAGGGCGGGGGTCTCCCGGCAGACCGTCTCGCGGGCGATGAACGATCTGCCCGGCATCAGCGCCGCCACCCGCGACCGCGTGCTCGAGGCGGCGAAGGAGCTGAACTACCGTCCCTCCCGCTTCGGGCGCGGTCTGGTCGAGCAGGGCCCGACGACGCTCGGCCTGGTCGTCGGGAGCCTCTCGAACAGCTACTACGCGGAGCTCGGCGCGGCCGTGGTGCGCGCCTGCGCCCCGTACGGCTGGAACGTCGTCCTGGCCGAGGCCGACGACGCCCCGCAGCCCGAGCGGGTCGCCGCGGACCTCTCGCGCCGTGTCGACGCGCTGGTCGGCTACGGCGTGGCGACCGCGGGGATCCGCGGCGGCGGCATGCCGATCGTGCAGGTCGACGGCACCCCGGACCAGATCGCCGACGCGGGCGTGCTCGAGCTCCCTCGCGCCCGTGCGATGGAGGACCTCGCCGCGCACCTGCGGGAGCGGGGGGCGCGCCGCCCCGTCGTGCTCGACCTCGGCACCGGGGAGACCGGCGAGCGCTCGCGCGCGCTGGCCGGCGCCCTGTCCGGCCTCGTCGAGGGCGGGGAGGTGCCGGTGCGGACGGTGCCTGCGCGCGAGGGGCACGAGGAGGCGCTGCCGGAGCTCCTCGCGGGCGGCACCGACGTGCTCGTCGCCTTCAACGACGAGCTCGCGGTGCGGATGCTGCGGGCGCTGCGCCGCCGGGGCGTCGCCGTGCCCGAGCAGGTGCGCGTGACGGGGGTGGACGGGCTCGAGCTCTCGACCCTGGTCACCCCGGAGCTGACCACCCTCGCCCTCGACATCGACCGCGTCGCCCGGGAGACCGTGACCCTCGTTGCCGGGATGCTCGAGGGGACGGTGCCGCTCAACGGTGAGGAGGCGCACCGGCAGGTCGACTACCGACTCGTCGTGCGCGACTCCACCTGAGCGCGACCGGCCGCGTGCCGGGCTCGGCGGCGGTTCCGGCAACGGCGCAGGCCCTGCGATGTTGCGCACGCCGCATCCGCGGCCCTCGCCCCGCAGGGCTCCGCCGTGGCAGACTGTGACGTCGGTTCTGGTTCACGGCGCCCGTCGGGCGCCGACCCAGCGACCCCGAGCAAGGAGAGACATGAAGGCTGACATCCACCCCGCATACGTCGAGACCCAGGTGACCTGCACCTGCGGCAACTCGTTCACCACCCGCAGCACCAAGACCGACGGCGTCATCAGCACCGAGGTCTGCTCCGCGTGCCACCCCTTCTACACCGGCAAGCAGAAGATCCTGGACACCGGCGGCCGCGTCGCCCGCTTCCAGGCCCGCTACGGCAAGAAGAACTCCTGACCCTTCTGCGAGCGGCGGACGGTCCGGTCGCCTGCGCGGCCTGACCCACGCACAGCACGTCTCCGACGCCGGTGCGCGCCCCAGGGCGCGCACCGGCGTCGTCGTCCGCAGGGCCCCGGAGGGGCGGAGGAGCACCGATGAGCGAGCACGAGAGCGGCGATCGTCTGGCGCCGCTGCGCCAGGAGCATGCGCGGCTGCAGGAGTCGATGGCGGATCCCGACCTGCACGACGACCCCGGCCGGGCACGTCGCGTGGGACGACGCTACGCGGAGCTCGAGGGCATCCTCGAGGCCGCCGATCGCCGGGACCGCACCGCCGCCGACCTCGCCACCGCCGCCGAGCTCGCCGAGCTGGGGGAGGAGGACGAGGAGCTCGCCGCCGAGACCGCGCAGCTCCGGGAGCGCCTCGAGGCCGAGCGTGCCCACCTCGAGGAGCTCCTGGCCCCCCGCGATCCGGACGACGCCCGCGACGTGATCCTCGAGATCAAGGCCGGCGCCGGCGGCGAGGAGTCCGCGCTCTTCGCCGCGGAGATGCTGCGGATGTACCGGGCCTTCGCAGAGGCGAAGGGCTGGCGCACCGAGGTGCTGACCTCCTCGCCCACCGAGCTCGGCGGCCTCAAGGACGTCACCGTCGCGATCGCCTCCCGCGGCGCCGGCGCCCCCGGGGACGGGGTCTACGCCCACCTCAAGCACGAGGCCGGGGTGCATCGCGTCCAGCGTGTCCCCGTCACCGAGTCCCAGGGGCGCATCCACACCTCCGCCGTCGGCGTGCTCGTCCTGCCCGAGGCGGACGAGGCCGACGAGTCCGAGCTGCTGTCCGAGGCGATGGCCCCCGCGAACCTGCGCATCGACGTCTTCCGCTCCTCCGGCCCCGGCGGGCAGAGCGTGAACACCACCGACTCGGCGGTGCGCATCACCCACGTCCCCACCGGCATCGTCGTCTCCTGCCAGGACCAGAAGAGCCAGCTGCAGAACCGCGAGCAGGCGCTGCGGATCCTGCGCACCCGGCTGCTGGACGCGCGCCGGGCGGAGCAGGAGGCGGTCTCCTCCGCCGCGCGCCGCTCCCAGGTGCGCACCGTCGACCGCAGCGAGCGGATCCGCACCTACAACTTCCCCGAGTCGCGGGTGGCCGACCACCGCACCGGGTACAAGGCGAGCAATCTCCCGCAGGTCCTCGCCGGCGATCTCGGCGATCTCATCGACTCCTCCCGCCGCGCCGAGCGTGAGGCGCGCCTGGCCGAGGCCGCCCGGGAGGCCGCCGACGCGGACACGGAGGAGCGTCCATGAGCTCCCTGGTCCCGCAGCCTGCCGCGGAGTCCCAGGACCTGCGAGCCCGCCTGCGCACCGCCCTCGCCGCCACCACGGAGCGTCTCGGCAGCGCCGGCGTGCCCTCGCCGAGCGTCGACGCCCGCGCCCTGATCGCCCATGCCGCCCGCACCGACCGTCCGCTCGTGCTCCTGGACGCGCTGCCCGAGGACTTCGAGGCCCGGCTCGAGGAGACGACGGTGCGGCGCGAGGCGCGCGAGCCGCTGCAGCTGATCCTCGGCCGCGCGCCCTTCCGCCGGCTCGAGCTGCGCGTCCGGGCCGGGGTGTTCATCCCGCGCCCCGAGACCGAGCTCGCCCTGGACCTGCTGCGCGAGCGCACCGACGGTCCGCTCGCACAGGTCGTGGACCTCTGCACCGGCAGCGGCGCGCTCGGCGCCGCCGTGCTCGACGAGCTGCCCGCCGCCCGGGTCCTCGCCGTCGAGGTCGACGAGGCCGCCGCCGAGCTCGCGGCGCAGAACCTCGAGCTCGGCGGTCCCGGCCGTGGCCGCGTGCTGCGGGCTGACCTCCTCGGCGAGGTCCCCGAGCTCGCCGCGGCCGCCCCTGTGGACGCCGTGCTCTCCAACCCGCCCTACATCCCCGCCGGTGCCGTGCCGCAGGACCCCGAGGTGCGCGAGCACGACCCCCAGCGCGCGCTCTTCGGCGGGGGAGAGGACGGCCTCGAGGTGCCGCGCGCGGTCGTGGCCTGGGCCGCCCGCCTGCTGCGGCCCGGAGGGATGCTCGTGATGGAGCACGCGGACGTGCAGGGCGCGGCGGCGCGCGGGCTCGCCGAGGCCCACGGCGGCTTCGCGGAGATCGCGACCGCCGCCGACCTCACCGGACGCGACCGCTTCCTCCTCGCGCGACGCCGCGACGACGCCCCTGAGGGTCGGCATGGGAGACTGTCACGGTGAGCGTGCACGACACCCAGAACCCAGAATCCCGCGAGGACGCCCTCGCCGCCGCCGTCGACGCCGTGCGGGGCGGTGGTCTCATCGTCCTGCCCACCGACACCGTCTACGGCATCGGCGCCGACGCCTTCACTCCCCAGGCCGTCCAGGACCTGCTCGAGGCGAAGGGCCGCGGCCGCGACACCCCGCCCCCGGTCCTGATCGGCGACCACGCCGTGCTGATGGCGCTCGCGACGGACCTGCCGGACTACGTCGAGGACCTGACCGAGGCGCTCTGGCCCGGGGCGCTGACCATCATCCTCACCGCCCAGCCCTCGCTCACGTGGGACCTGGGGGAGACCCGCGGCACCGTCGCGCTGCGCATGCCCGAGGACGAGACCGCCCTCGAGCTGCTGCGCCGCACCGGCCCGCTGGCCGTCTCCAGCGCCAACCGCCACGGCAAGCCCGCCGCGCGCACGGTCCTCGAGGCCGCGACCCAGCTGGGCGACGCGGTCGAGATCTACCTCGACGGGGGCGATGCGCAGATCGGGGAGAGCTCCACGATCCTGGATGCGACCGTGACCCCCGCCGAGATCGTCCGCGCGGGCGGGATCACGAAGCAGCAGATCATCGACGTGGTCGGGGACATCTTCACCGCCCCCGAGCCCGAGGAGGGCCCTGCGGACGCGGACGCCGAGCAGGGCGAGGACGGCGACGGCACCGCGACGGGCGACGCCGACGCGCCGACGGGCGACGCGCAGGAGGCCGAGGGGACGAGCGCCGACGGTCCCGTACCGGCTACCGAGGATGCCCGGGCCGAGCCCGCCGCTCCCGAGGCCCCCGTGCTGGACCTCCCCTCCGAGCCCGAGCTCGCCACCCCTGCACAGGCTTCCGCCGAGACCCCGCCGGCCGCCCCCGCCGCCGAGCCCGACCCCGCGCCCGGGGCACGCCCCGAGGACCGCCCCGACGACGGGACCGCCGCCGCGGAGAACACGCCCGGGTGAGGATCTATCTGTTCCTGCTGCTGCTCGCGGCGGCGGTGACCTTCCTGGTCACGCCCGCGGTGCGGCTGCTCGCCCGACGCGCCGGGGCGATGACGGCAGTGCGGGACCGCGACGTCCACGACGCCGTCACCCCGCGCCTGGGGGGACTGGCGATGCTCGGCGGCGTGGTCGCGGCCATGCTCATCGCCAGCAACGTGCCCTTCCTCGAGGGGCTCTTCCACGACTCGCGCCAGCCCTGGGCGATCCTCGCCGCCGGTGCGCTGGTGTGCCTGCTGGGCGCCGCCGACGACCGCTGGGACCTGGACTGGGTCACCAAGCTCGCCGGCCAGGTGCTCGCCGCCCTCCTCCTCGCCTGGCAGGGCGTGAGCCTCGTGACCCTCCCGATCAACGGGATGACGGTGCTCTCCGGCCGCTCGGCGCTGATCCTCACGGTGCTCGTGGTGGTGGTGAGCATGAACGCGGTGAACTTCGTCGACGGCCTCGACGGGCTCGCCGCCGGGGTCATGGCGATCGGCGGCTCCGCCTTCTTCGTCTACGCCTACACCCTCACCCGCGGCACCTCCGCCTCGGACTACTCCTCCCTCGCCGCGCTGCTGACCGCCGTGATGATCGGCGCGTGTCTGGGCTTCCTGCCCCACAACCTCACCCGGGCCCGCATCTTCATGGGCGACTCCGGCTCGATGCTGCTGGGCCTGCTGCTGGCCGCGAGCACCATCGCGGTCACCGGGCAGGTCGACCCCGCGCGCCTCTCCGGCGCGGACTTCTTCGGTCAGTTCCTGCCCATCCTCCTGCCCATCGGCGTGATGGTCGTCCCGTTCCTCGACTTCGGGCTCGCCGTGCTGCGCCGCATCGGCTCGGGCAAGTCGCCCTTCCACGCCGACAAGGCCCACCTCCATCACCGCCTGCTCAGCCTCGGCCACTCCAAGCGCACCGCCGTGCTGATCATGTACACCTGGACGATCGTGATCTCCGTGGGGCTGCTGCTGCCGCTGGTGGCCTCCCTCCGCACCGTCCTGCTGTTCTGGGTGATCGGGATGCTCTTCGCCGTCCTGCTCACCTTCGACCCCCTCAGATGGCGGCCCGGCCGCCACCGGAAGGACCACGATGCCCGCTCAGCCTGAGACCCCCTCCGACCCCGGCGCCCGCCCTCCCGTCTCCGCCCGCCGCGCCGCGAGCGACCGCTCGATGCAGCGCGCGACGCTGATCGCGGCCGGCGTCGGCCTCGTCGCGGACCTCGTGCTGCTCGCGATCGCCGTGACGCGGCCCGAGAGCGCGGCCCTGTACGGCGCGCTCGTCGGGACCGGCCTCACGCTCGTGATCGTGCTGCCCACCGTCGCGATCGCCTTCGCCGGGCCGCGCCTGACCCCGGTGAGCATGGCCGCGACGGTGCTGGGCTCCTGGGCGGTGAAGATGTTCGTTGTGATCCTGGTCCTACTCCTGGTCAGGGACATGGCGGCGCTGTCGACCACGTGGATCGGGCTCGCACTGCTGGTCGGTGCGGTCTCGGCGATGGTCGTCGAGGCCACGGTGCTGATGCGCACCCGCCAGCCGCTCGACGTCGCCCCTCCGAGCGAGCCCCGCGACCATGGCTGACGCCCCTGTGCGAAGGGGATCCTCTGTTATGCTTCCCGAGGTGTTCGAGCCCTGATCACGGTGCATAACCGCGATCGGGCCGACCACTGATCGACCACCCGGACGCCACGGCGTCGTCCATCGCTGCACGCAATGGTGGCCGCACCCGGGTCGGCACGGATCGAGATTCACAACGTGGCCGGGCACCCCGCTGTCGGCCCCAGACCCCGGGAGATCGAGCTGAACACCGCAGACCTCAGCCCCACGCTGCACGCCGAGGGCGATTCGCTCTTCCACATCCCGACGCTGGACGAGTTCTTCCCGGAGGCTCTCCTCTTCGCGGGCACCCCCTTCGAGTTCAACCGCGTCCAGCTGGTGCGCCTGATCATGATCGCCGTCGTGCTGATCGTGCTGTGCATCATCGCCTCCCGCGCGAAGCTCGTGCCGGGCCGTGCGCAGAGCATCGTCGAGCTGATCATCGAGTTCGTGCACAACGGCATCATCAAGAACACGCTGGGCCTCAAGGACGGCATGCGCTTCGCGCCCTTCCTGATCACCCTGTTCGTGTTCCTGCTGACGATGAACATCGCCGGCGTCATCCCGGGCCTGAACCTCGCCGGCACCTCCGTGATCGGCCTGCCGCTGCTCGCCGCGCTGTGGACCTTCGTCGTCTACGTCGTCGCCGGAGTGAAGAAGCGCGGGTTCGCGGGCTACCTCAAGCACGAGACCGCCCCGCCCGGCCTGCCCAAGCCCATCTACCTCCTGCTGGTGCCGATCGAGTTCCTCCAGGTGGTCCTGATCCGCTGGGCCTCGCTCACGATCCGACTCCTCGCGAACATGGTCGCCGGCCACATCATGATGGTCGTCTTCATCGGCCTGACCCACGGCCTGCTGTTCTCCGCCTCGTGGCTCACCGTGATCTCGCCCTTCGCCGGCGCGCTGGCGATCGGGATCTACGGCTTCGAGATCTTCGTCGCCGGCCTCCAGGCCTTCATCTTCACGATCCTCGCCGCGGTGTACATCCAGATGGCCACCGCCGACGAGCACTGACCTGCCCCCGACCCCTCGACCCCCGACTGACCTGTCCGCCGCCCGCCCGGGCGGCACAACGAAAGGAAACCCCCTGTGGACCCGATGATCCTCTCTGAGCTCAACGGCAACGTCGCGTCGATCGGCTACGGCCTCGCTGCCATCGGCCCCGGCATCGGCATCGGCATCATCGTCGGCAAGACCGCCGAGGCCACCGCCCGCCAGCCCGAGCTGCGCGGCGCCCTGCAGTCCACCATGTTCATCGGTATCGCCTTCACCGAGATCCTGACGCTGCTGGCCATCGTCACCGGCCTGCTCTTCGGCTGAGGTTCACCCCATGATTCTCGCCGAAGGAGAGCAGACGGTGCCCAGCTGGCGCCTTCTGGTCCCGATGCCCCAGGAGATCGTCTGGTCGCTCATCTTCCTGGTGATCTTCGCGCTGGTCTTCATGAAGTTCATCCTGCCGCGGCTCACCGCGGTGCTGGACGAGCGCACCGAGAAGATCGAGGGCGGCCTCCGCAAGGCGGAGCAGGTCCAGGAACAGGTCGACCAGCTCAAGAACGATCAGGAGCAGGAGCTCGCGGCGGCGCGCCAGGAGGCGGCGTCCATCCGCGAGAAGGCCCGCGCCGACGGTCAGAAGATCGTCGACGAGGCCCGTGCCCGCGCCGAGGCCGAGAGCGAGCGCGTGCTCGCCGCCGGCCGTCAGCAGCTGTCCGCCGAGCGGATCGCCGCCTCGACCGAGCTGCGCAGCGAGGTCGGAACCCTCGCCAGCGACCTGGCCTCGAAGATCGTCGGGGAGTCCCTCTCCGACGACGAGCGCTCCCGCCGTGTGATCGACCGGTTCCTGGACGACCTCGAGTCGAGCCAGACCACCACCCGATAAGGACCCGTGATGCGAGGAACCTCCTCCACCTCCTTCGCCGAGGTGCTCCGACGGGCCGAGGCCGCCTTCGCGGCCGACGGCGCCGCCCCGGAGACCGCGGCCGAGGAGCTGTTCTCGGTGGCCGACGCCATCGATTCCAGCAACCAGCTCGTGCGCACGCTCTCCGACGCCGGCCGCCCCGCGGCCGTCAAGGAGGCCGCCGTGCGCTCGCTGTTCGACGGCCGGGTCGGCCCGCGCACCCTCGAGCTGACCCTCGATGTCGTGCAGCGGCGCTGGTCCGAGCAGGAGGACATCCTCGATGCCCTCGAGCTGCTCGGCGTCTCGACCCTCCTCGACCTCGCGCTGCGCGAGGGAGTGCTGGAGCAGGTCGAGGGGGAGCTCTTCGAGGTCTCCCGCCTCATCGACGGCAGCGGTGAGCTCACCGCCGCCCTCGACGGTGCGCGGGACGAGCCCGGACGGCGCGCCGCGCTGCTGCGCACGCTGCTGGACGGCCGTGCGCACCCGCTCGCGATCGCCATCGCGGCTCGCGCCGTCGGCCGGCGCAGCGAGCTCAAGCCCGCCCGTCGGGTCGAGGACTTCGCGCGGTTCGCGGCGGACCGGCGCCGCCGCGCCTTCGCCGAGGTCTCCAGCGCCATCCCGCTCAGCGAGCCGCAGCAGGCCCGCCTCAGCGCGGTCCTGGCCGGCATCTACGGCCGCGAGGTGCAGCTGAACCTCAACGTCGACCCGGACGTCGTCGGCGGGCTCCGGATCCAGGTCGGCGACGACCTCTTCGACGCCACGGTGCTGGCCAGGCTCTCGCGGGCCCGGTCCACGCTGGTGGCGTGACCCAGCCCTCGACGCCCCGGCGTCCCCAGCACTGACCAGACCATCCCCGTCACGGGGAGACCGAGAGGAAGCGAAGCACCAGATGGCGGAGCTCACGATCAGCCCGGAGGAGATCCGGAACGCCCTGGACACCGCAGTGTCCACCTACCAGGCAGGCGCCACCGAGCGCGAGGAGATCGGCCGCGTCAGCGAGGCCGCGGACGGCATCGCCCGCGTCGAGGGCCTGCCGAACGTCATGGCCAACGAGCTCGTCCGCTTCGAGGACGGCACCATCGGCCTCGCCCTGAACCTCGAGCTGCGCGAGGTCGGCGTCGTCGTCCTCGGCGAGTTCACCGGGATCGAGGAGGGCCAGGAGGTCCGCCGCACCGGCCAGGTGCTCTCCGTCCCCGTCGGCGACGGCTACCTCGGCCGCGTCGTGGACCCGGTCGGCGCCCCGATCGACGGCCTCGGCGAGATCGAGACCGTCGGTCGCCGCGCCCTCGAGCTGCAGGCCCCCACGGTCATGCAGCGCAAGGCCGTCAAGGAGCCGATGCAGACCGGCCTCAAGGCCATCGACGCGATGACCCCGATCGGCCGCGGCCAGCGCCAGCTGATCATCGGCGACCGCCAGACCGGCAAGACCGCCATCGGCATCGACACGATCCTGAACCAGAAGGCCAACTGGGAGTCCGGCGACCCCGAGAAGCAGGTCCGCTGCATCTACGTCGCCGTCGGCCAGAAGGGCTCGACCATCGCCTCCGTGCGCGCCACCCTCGAGGAGGCCGGTGCCATGGAGTACACGACGATCGTCGCCGCCCCCGCCTCGGACCCCGCGGGCTTCAAGTACATCGCCCCCTACACCGGCTCGGCCATCGGCCAGCACTGGATGTACGAGGGCAAGCACGTCCTGATCATCTTCGACGACCTCTCGAAGCAGGCCGAGGCCTACCGCGCCGTGTCGCTGCTGCTGCGCCGCCCGCCGGGCCGCGAGGCCTACCCGGGCGACGTCTTCTACCTGCACTCCCGCCTGCTCGAGCGCTGCGCGAAGCTGAGCGACGAGATGGGCGGCGGCTCGATGACCGGCCTGCCGATCATCGAGACGAAGGCCAACGACGTCTCGGCGTACATCCCGACCAACGTCATCTCGATCACCGACGGCCAGTGCTTCCTGCAGTCGGACCTGTTCAACGCGAACCAGCGCCCGGCGGTCGACGTCGGCATCTCGGTCTCCCGCGTGGGCGGCTCCGCGCAGACCAAGGCGATGAAGGCCGTATCCGGCACGCTGAAGCTCTCGCTCGCGCAGTTCCGCGACCTCGAGGCCTTCGCGATGTTCGCCTCGGACCTCGACGCCGCCTCGAAGCAGCAGCTGCACCGCGGCGCCCGCCTGATGGAGCTGCTCAAGCAGTCCCAGTACTCGCCCTTCCCGATGGAGGAGCAGGTCGTCTCGATCTGGGCCGGCACCAACGGCAAGTTCGACGACATCGAGGTCGAGGACGTCCGCGACTTCGAGAACCACCTGCTGGAGCACCTGCGCCACAACGGCGGCGTGCTCGAGGCGATCCGCACCTCCGGCAAGTTCGAGTCCGCCACCGAGGAGGAGCTCGCGCGCACCCTCGACCAGGTCAAGCAGGACTTCCTCGCCGGGAAGGCCGACGGCCAGGCGCGCAGCGACGAGAGCGGACGCATGGACGCCGGCGAGATCGAGCAGGAGCAGATCGTCCGAGGCTGACGGGGCAGCCGCCGCCCCGCACGGGGCGGCGGCGCCCGCCGGCCACGCACCGATCTCGCACGAGGAGAGCAATGGGAGCCCAGCAGAGGGTATACAAGCAGAGGATCCGCTCCGCCCAGGGGATGAAGAAGATCTTCAAGGCCAAGGAGATGGTCGCGGCCTCGCGCATCGCCAAGGCGCACGCCAGGGTGGAGGCGACCACGCCGTACGCCGAGGCGCTCACCCGCGCGATCGGATCGGTGGCGACGCACTCCCAGGAGATCTCGCACCCGTTCCTGGACAGCGAGCGCCGGGAGACCGGCCGCGTCGGCATCCTGATGATCACCGCGGACCGCGGCATGACCGGCCCGTACTCGCACAACGTGATCCGGGCCGCCGAGCAGCTCGCGAACACGCTGCGCGATGCGGGCAAGGAGCCCGTGATGTACGTCGTCGGCCGCAAGGGCGAGTCGTACTACCGCTTCCGCAACCGGCCCCCGCACCGTGCGTGGACGCCGTACAAGGAGAACGAGCTGCCTGCGCTCGGGCGCGAGATCGCGTCCGTGCTCACCGAGGACCTCCTGTCCGAGGACCCGGCGGTGCATCTCGACGAGCTGTACGTCGTCGGCACGAAGTTCGAGAGCCGCTTCATCCAGCACACGAAGTCCATCCGCATGGTGCCGATGGGCCTGGTCGAGGCCGAGGCCGCGGCAGAGCGCCCCGCGTTCCCGCTGTACGAGTTCGTGCCGGACGCGGACGCGGTCATCGAGGAGCTCCTGCCCCGCTACATCCAGTCGCGGATCATCAACATCCTGCTCCAGGCGATGGCCTCCGAGCACGCTTCCACGCAGCGTGCGATGAAGACGGCGACCGACAACGCCCAGACGCAGATCGACAAGTTCACCCGGCTGGCGAACTCCGCCCGCCAGGCGGAGATCACCCAGGAGATCACGGAGATCGTCGGCGGCGCCGACGCCCTCTCGGGATCCGGCCGCACCGAACGCTGAGACATCCGCCGAGCTATCTGGCCGACCCCGCCCCGCGTCGGCACGACATGGAGAGAACACATGACCACCACCACTGACAGCCAGGCCCCCGTCGCCGCGGCGCCCAGCGCCAGCGGGCGCGTCGCGCGCGTCACCGGCGCCGTCGTCGACATCGAGTTCCCCCCGGGGAACATCCCCGACCTGTACAACGCGCTGACGATCGAGATCGAGGCGAGCGGCTCGGGCCTGGAGGCCTCGACCCTCGTGCTCGAGACCGCCCAGCACCTCGGCGACGGCATGGTGCGCGGCATCGCGCTGAAGCCCACCGACGGCGTGGTCCGCGGCCAGGCCGTGACCGATACCGGCGCACCGATCTCCGTGCCCGTCGGCGACGTCACCCTCGGCACCGTGTTCGACGTGGTCGGCACCCCGCTGAACAAGCCGGCCGAGCAGCTGCAGATCACCGAGCGCTGGCCCATCCACCGCAAGGCGCCGAACTTCGACCAGCTCGAGTCCGCCACGCAGATGTTCGAGACGGGCATCAAGTCGATCGACCTGCTCACCCCGTACGTCAAGGGCGGCAAGATCGGCCTGTTCGGCGGCGCGGGCGTCGGCAAGACGGTGCTCATCCAGGAGATGATCTACCGCGTCGCGAACAACCACGACGGCGTGTCCGTCTTCGCGGGCGTCGGCGAGCGCACCCGTGAGGGCTGGGACCTCATCGAGGAGATGACCGAGTCCGGCGTCATCGAGAAGACCGCCCTGGTCTTCGGCCAGATGGACGAGCCGCCGGGCACCCGTCTGCGCGTCGCGCTCTCCGCCCTCACCATGGCGGAGTACTTCCGCGACGAGCAGGCGCAGGACGTGCTGCTGTTCATCGACAACATCTTCCGCTTCACCCAGGCGGGCTCCGAGGTCTCCACGCTGCTGGGCCGCATGCCCTCCGCGGTGGGCTACCAGCCGAACCTGGCCGACGAGATGGGCGTGCTGCAGGAGCGCATCACCTCGACCCGCGGCCACTCGATCACCTCGATGCAGGCGATCTACGTCCCGGCCGACGACTACACCGACCCGGCTCCGGCGACGACCTTCGCCCACCTCGACGCCACCACCGAGCTCTCGCGAGAGATCGCCTCGCGCGGCCTCTACCCGGCGATCGATCCGCTGGCCTCGACCTCGCGGATCCTCGACCCGCGCTACGTGGGACAGGACCACTACGACACCGCGGTGCGCGTGAAGCAGATCCTGCAGCGCAACAAGGAGCTGCAGGACATCATCGCGATGCTGGGCGTGGACGAGCTGTCCGAGGAGGACAAGGTCATCGTCTCGCGCGCACGCCGCATCCAGCAGTTCCTCTCGCAGAACACCCACCTCGCCAAGCAGTTCACCGGCGTGGACGGCTCGGACGTCCCGATGAAGGACACCATCGAGGGCTTCAAGGGCATCTGCGACGGCGAGTTCGACCACATCACCGAGTCGGCCTTCTTCAACGTGGGCGGCATCGACATGGTGCTCGAGAACCAGCACCGCATCGACAAGGAGCTCGGGGCGTGAGTGCGCTCGAGGTCACCTTCGTCACCGCGGACCGGACCGTCTGGACCGGGAAGGCCTCGCAGGTCGTCGTCCCCGCGATCGACGGCTCGATGGGCATCCTGCCGCAGATGCAGCCGACCCTCGCGATCCTGGGCGACGGGATCGTGAAGATCACCGACGAGGACGGCCATGCCGACGAGCGGTCCGTCAGCGGCGGCTTCGTCTCGGTCGACTCCGACGTGGTCACGATCGGCGTGGACGACGCCGAGGCCGTCGCCCCGCGCTCCGAGCGGTTCTGAGCCGCGGACTGCCCTGAGATGACCGACCTGAGCATCCCGATCCTCCTCGTGGGGGTCGGGATGCTCGTCGTCGTGGCGGCGCTGGTGCTGCGCCAGCTGCTGGTCCAGCGCAGCCGCGGCGCCTTCGAGTGCTCGCTGCAGCGGCGCGGGATCGTGGGCGGGGAGCGCTGGCAGCGCGGGATGATGCGCTTCGGCACGGACCGTCTGCGCTGGTTCCGGGCGTTCTCCCTGCGGCTGGGACCCGCGGTGGTGCTCCGGCGCGGGGAGATCCTGGAGGTGAGCCGTCGCCGGCTCCCGGCCCGTCTCGAGGGAGGACAGGAGAGCTATCTGCTGGAGTTCACGCTGCGCGACGGGCGTGAGATCCACGCGATCGTGGACCTCGTGCCCGGCGCGGCGCTGAACTCCTGGCTCGAGGCGGCCCCGACGGGCGGTGTGCGCGGCGATGCCGACTGAGCCCTCGCGGGGCGGGGGCAGCGGTGCTCAGACCTGCTGGCCGCCCCGCAGCACGGTGACGGGGCGCAGCTCCGCGTCCACCAGCAGCACGTCGGCGCGGCGCCCCGCGGCGAGGGCGCCGATCTCGTCCTCCAGGCCGAGCACGCGCGCCGGGACCGTCGAGGCCGCCCGCACCGCGGCGACGAGCTCCACGCCCGCCTCGCGCACGGCATGGCGCAGCACGTCCACCAGGTGCGCGGTCCCGCCCGCGATCGCCCCGCCCTCGGTGAGGGTCGCGACCTGGTTCTGGACGGTGACGTCGAGCGCGCCGAGCCGGTAGCGGCCGTCGGCCATCCCGGCGGCGGCCATCGCATCGGTGACCAGGACGACGCAGTCCTCGGCCGCGAGGGAGAAGACGTGCGCGACCGTGCGGGGGTCGAGGTGCACGCCGTCGGCGATCGCCTCCACCACCATCTCGCCGCGGGAGGCGGCGTCGAGGGCGGCCAGCGCCGGCCCCGGATCGCGGTGGTGGATCGGCCGCATGCCGTTGAACAGGTGGGTCGCGGTGGGCAGCGGCGATCGGCCCCGGGTCCGGCGCAGCGCATCCCGCGAACGCTCCACGGCGTGGGTCATCTCCGCGCTGCTCCCGTCGGAGTGGCCGAGGGAGGGGACGGCGCCGGCCACGGCGAGGGCATCGATGACCTCGTCGGCGCGGTCC
The DNA here is from genome assembly GCF_003711805.1 of Brachybacterium sp. EE-P12. GTDB lineage: Bacteria > Actinomycetota > Actinomycetes > Actinomycetales > Dermabacteraceae > Brachybacterium. Next base: position 110,749 of record NZ_QXCP01000006.1, read on the forward strand.
GTCTCGGGGGCGACGGTCATGGTCGCGAGCGCGCCGCCGGCGATCTCGGCGAGCTCGCGCACGAGATCGGGGTCCCCGCCGGTGAGATGTGCGGGGTTCTGCGCGCCGCGCCTCGCCTCGGAGAGGAAGGGGCCCTCGAGATGGATCGCGGCGATCTCCCCGTCCCGGTGGAGCCGGGCGAGCTGGGCGACCCGGTCCCGGAGCGTCGCGGCGTCGGCCGTGACCAGGGAGGCGACGAGCGAGGTCGTGCCGTGCCGACGGTGCTCGAGGATCGCGGTGAGCATCTCCTCCGCCCCGGGGGAGTCGGGGAAGGAGGCGCCGCCGCCGCCGTGGCAGTGCAGGTCCACGAGGCCGGGCAGGATCAGCCCCTCGTGCTCGAGGGTGCGGGCGGCCTCATGGGCGGGGGCGTGCTCGGCGGGGCCGGCCCAGCGGATCCGCTCGCCGTGCACCAGCACGAGCGCGCCCGGGACCACCCCCTGCTCGAGCACGGCGGTGCCGCGCAGGGCGAGGTCGACTCTCAGCGGTGACTCGGCGGTGGACATGCTCTCTCCGGTCTCGGGGGCGGAACGGGCTCAGAACAGGCGCGACTCGGCGTCGTCGATGCCGCGCAGGGCGTCGTAGTCGAGGGTCACGCAGTCGATGCCGCGGTCCCCGGCCAGCACCTTGGCCTGCGGCTTGATGGCCTGGGCGGCGAAGATGCCGCGCACGGGGGCGAGCAGCGGGTCGCGGTTGAGCAGCTCGAGATAGCGCGTCAGCTGCTCGACGCCGTCGATCTCGCCGCGGCGCTTGATCTCGATCGCGACCGTCCCGCCGCTCTCGTCGCGCGCGAGGATGTCGACGGGACCGATCGCGGTGAAGTACTCGCGGCGCACGAGCGACCAGCCGTCGCCGAGGGTCTCGATGTTCTCCGCCAATAGCGCCTGCAGATGCGCCTCGACGCCGTCCTTCTGCAGGCCGGGATCGACGCCCAGCTCGTGCGAGGAGTCCTCGAGCACCTCGTGCAGCCGCACCCTCAGGCGGTCGCCGGACTTGTCGTGGACCACGTCCCACTGCTCGATCCAGTCGCCCTCGGGATCCTGCTCCGCCTCCGCGTCGTCACGGCGCGAGGTGGTCAGGGTGCACGGCGGGCTCATCCAGTTCAGGGGCTTGTAGCTGCCGCCGTCGGAGTGGACCAGCACGCTGCCGTCGGCCTTGACGATCAGGAGCCGGGGGGCGAGCGGCAGGTGGGCGGTGAGTCGACCGGTGTAGTCGACGGAGCAGCGGGCAACGACGAGACGCACCCGGACAGCGTACGACACGCGGGACCGCGCCCGGGACTGCCCGAGGGGTGCCCCGGGCGCCCGGGACGGGCCGCATGAGGGCGGGACGAGAGGCGCGTGAGAGCCGCCTCATCTCTCGTGCCCATGCTCACGCGGGCCTGGTCCGCGCCGCGGTCGGCTCGTATCGTGGAGCGGTCCCGTGCCCGGGGCCCTGACGGCCCCCATCGAAGGAGCAATCCACCGTGCAACGACTCCTGGCCGTCCTGCTGGTCCTGGTCGGACTGATCGGGCTCGCGCTCGGCCGTCTGGGCGACACCGTCTGGGCTCCCGACACCGAGACCACCGCCTCCGTGACGCTGGAGGACCCGGGGCCCGCGGTCGTGATCGACCCCGGCGTGCTCTACGTGGGCGGCGAGGAGGGCCAGGTCACGATCGAGGGCGCCTCCGACGTCTCCGTGATCACCGCCTCGAACGGCGACATCGACGCCTATCTCGACGGCGTCCACCACACCCGCATCACCGGCGCCTCCGACTGGTCGACGCTCAGCACCGAGGACGTCGACCCCGACGGCGAGGCCGAGCTCTCCGATCCGACGAGCTCGGACCTGTGGCGCTCGGTGGACACCTCCGAGAGCCCGTACACGCTCGACGTCCACGAGTTCTGGGCGGCGGAGAACGGCGAGAACGAGCAGGTCTACCGCGCCCTGCTGATCGTCACCGACGGCACCGAGCCCGGCGCCGAGAGCGTCTCGATCACCTGGCCCGTGGACGCCGAGAACGCGTGGGTGCCCTACGCCTACGCCGGCGGGGCCGCGGTCGCCGTGATCGGGCTCGTGCTGCTGGTGGTCTCCCTCGGGCGTCGCCGGGACGAGGACGAGGAGGAGCTCGCGCCGGTCGAGGCAGAGGCCGACGGCGAGCCCGAGGATCCGGTCGCCGCAGAGGACTCCGTGGCCGATGAGGACCCGCTGGATGCTCCCGGTGCCCGCGAGGTCGGCGAGCAGCACGTGTGGGCCTTCGGCGCCGCGACGTCCGGGAGCGCGGCCGAGGACCCGTCCGAGGACCCGTCCGAGGACGACGCCGAGGACCGCCCGGCCTCCGAGGAGGACCAGCAGCGATGACCACTCCCACGACGCTGCGCGGCATCGCGCGGAAGGACACCGTCATGAGCACTCGACCCGTCGGCCGACGCGGCCTCCTGCTGGGAGCCGGCGGTCTGCTCGCCTCCGGCGTGCTCGCCGCCTGCGGCTCGGAGCCCGAGGCGCCGCCCGCGCCGCCCACGGGCAAGCAGCTCGCCGAGCCCACCCCGGCCCAGACCGAGGAGCAGCTCGAGGCGATCATCCCCGAGATCAACGCCGCGATCGTGAAGGCCGACGAGGAGAAGGACGCGAAGCTCCTGGCCCCCCGCGTCTCCGGCTCCGCGGCCGAGTTCCGCAAGGCCCTGTACGCGCTGATCGAGAAGGACCCCGAGTGGGCCGACGAGCTCATGGTCCCCGGCGCCGAGGTGCTGGTGCCGATGAGCTCGCTGACCGAGGAGTTCCCCCGGGTCGCGATCGCCCTGGTCGAGGACTCCGCCGAGGACGGGGTCCCGTACTTCATGGCGCTGCACCAGGACGATGCGAGGTCCGGCTACACCACCTGGGGCTGGGCCCAGCAGGCCGTCGGCATCGACATGCCCACCGTCCCGAGCGTCGTCGTCGGCTCCGAGGCGCTCGCCCGCGACGCGGAGGGACTGCTGATGACCCCCGCGGAGGCGCTGTCCCTGTACGCGAAGGTGCTCTCCGACGGCAGCAAGGCCGATCCCGACGAGCAGCTCGCCGACAACCCCTTCCAGACCGCCACTCACGAGCGGATCCAGGCCGAGCGCAAGGAGCTGAACGAGGGCGTCGAGCAGGATGAGGCCGCGACCATCCACGAGACCTACAAGGTCCGCGAGAAGGACTTCGTGGGACTGCGCACCGAGGACGGCGGGGCGATCGTGATGAGCACCCTGATGTCCTCGCGCAAGGTCGCGATCAAGGACGGCGCCACCATGCGCTACGCGGAGGACAACAAGTACACCAGGGTGATCGGCAAGCGCGAGTTCACCGAGGAGTACGTGCGCGAGTTCGGCACCCACGTGGCGCTGTACATCCCCTCGACCGACGCGGGCGGCAAGGTCCAGCCCATCGGCGCGACCCAGAGCGCCCTCGACGCCAGCGGGGAGTGACGCCGCAGGGGATGACCGGCGCGGAGTGATCCGGGACCGACCCCGGCCTCCCCGGCCGCGCATCCCGCGGCCGTTTCCCTAGACTGGTCCGGTCACGCACCCGTCGAAGGAGTCCTTCCGTGTCCGATCCCTACGGAATCATCGATCTCGCCGCGCTCAAGCAGCCGGCCGGCGGCGCCGGGCAGACCGGGGCCGGCGAGGCCTCCGCGCACGAGGTCCCCGTCACCGAGCAGGGCCTCGAGCAGCTCATCGCCGACTCGCAGACGATCCCCACGCTCCTGCTCGTCACCAGCGGCCGGGTCCCCGAGGGCGAGACCTATCTCGCCGCCCTGCGCCGCGGGGTCGACGCCAAGGGCGGGGCGCTGCGCCTGGCCATCGTCGACGCCGACACCCAGCAGCGGGTCGCGGGAGCGCTGCGCGTCCAGCAGCTGCCCACCCTGCTGCTGCTCCTGAAGGGCCAGCTGCAGCCGATCGTCGACGCCGTGCTGCCCGAGGCGGAGATCGAGGGCCTGCTCACCCAGATCCTCGAGGTCGCCCGCCAGCAGGGCATGGAGCTGCCCGAGAGCGAGGGGGAAGGGGAGCAGGCCGCTCCCGAGGCGCCGCTGCCCCCGCTGCTCGCCGAGGCCCACGAGGCGATCGAGCGGGGCGATCTCGACGCCGCCGTCTCGGCCTACCGTCGGCAGCTCCAGGAGAGCCCGGCCGACGCCGAGGCGAAGGCGGGCCTCGCGACCGTCGAGCTCATGCGCCGCACTCAGGACGCTGATCTCGCCGCGGCCCGGCAAGCGGCCGCGGATGCGCCCGCGGACCTCGAGGCGCAGCTGCTCGTGGCCGACCTCGACATGCTCGGCGGCCACGTCGAGGACGCCTTCTCGCGCCTGCTGGACCTGCTGCGCGGCGCGGACCAGGAGACCAAGGACGCCGTGCGCACCAGGCTGCTGGACCTCTTCGAGGTCGCCGGCGCCGAGGATCCCCGGGTCGGCCCGGCCCGCAAGCGCCTGGCGAACCTCCTGTACTGACCGCACGTCTCGCCGGTGACCGACGAGTCATGAGCCGCTGTGTTCCCGATCTGGAACACAGCGGCTCTGACCATGAGGGATGCGGCCCGGTCACGGCCCCGGCTCGGGCCCAGGTCAGGGACCGGGCCCGGGTCCGGCAGGCTCAGCCTTCGCGGAGGCGGGCGGGGACGAGCACCACGGCGCCGAGCGGCGGGACCGACAGGCGCACCGAATGCTCTCGTCCGTGCTGGGGAAGCGGCTCGGCGTGGACCCGGCCCAGGTTCCCCACGCCGCTGCCGCCGTAGACGGGGGCGTCGGAGTTCAGCACCTCGAGCCAGTCCCCGCCCTCGGGCAGCGGGATGCGGTGCTCGTGCCACGGCTCGGGCGAGAAGTTCACGACCACGGCGACAGGATCCCCGGCCTCGTCGCGGCGCACGAAGGAGAGCACGTTGTGCGCCGCGTCGTCGCCGACCAGCCACTCGAAGCCTCCCGGGTCCTGGTCCCGCTGGTACAGAGCCGGGAACTCCGCCTGCACGGCGTTGAGGTCCCGCACCAGCTGCTGCGCCCCGCGGTGCAGCGGGTACTCCAGCAGCCACCACGGCAGGCCGGACTGCTCGGACCACTCGGTGCCCTGGGCGAACTCGATCCCCATGAACACCAGCTGCTTGCCCGGATGGGTCCACTGGAAGGTCAGGTAGGAGCGCAGCGTCGCGGCCTGCTGCCAGTCGTCACCGGGCGCCTTGCGCAGCAGGGAGCCCTTGCCGTGCACCACCTCGTCGTGGCTCAGCGGCAGGATGAAGTTCTCCGAGTACTGGTAGACCATCGAGAAGGTCAGCTCGCCGTGGTGGTGCTGGCGGTGGATCGGGTCCTGGCCCAGGTACTGCAGGGTGTCGTGCATCCAGCCCATGTTCCACTTGAAGCCGAATCCCAGCCCGCCGGTGTCGGTGGGGCGGGTGACGCCCGGGAACGACGTGGACTCCTCGGCGATCATCACGATGCCGGGGACGCGCTTGTACGCGGTCGCCGTCGTCTCCTGCAGGAAGGCGATGTTCTCGAGGTCCTCGCGCCCGCCGTGGGCGTTGGGCACCCACTGCCCGTCCGCGCGCGAGTAGTCGCGGTAGAGCATCGAGGCGACCGCGTCGACCCGCAGCCCGTCGACGTGGAACTCCTCGAGCCAGTAGCAGGCGTTGGCGACAAGGAAGTTGCGCACCTCGTGACGTCCCGTGTCGAAGACGTAGGTGCCCCAGTCCGGGTGCTCCCCGCGGCGCGGATCGGCGTGCTCGTACAGCGGCGTGCCGTCGAAGCGGCCCAGCGCCCACTCGTCCTTGGGGAAGTGCGCCGGGACCCAGTCCATGATCACGCCGATCCCGGCGTTGTGGAGGGTGTCGATGAGATGGCGCAGCTCGTCAGGGGTGCCCAGCCGCGAGGTGGGGGCGTAGTAGCCGGTGACCTGGTAGCCCCAGGACCCGCCGAAGGGATGCTCGGCCACCGGCATGAACTCCACGTGGGTGAAGCCCATCTCGGCCACGTAGGCGGTGAGCTCCTCGGCGAGCTCCCGGTATCCGAGCCCCGGCCGCCAGCTGGCCAGGTGCACCTCGTAGATCGACATGCGCGAGGAGACCGCCTCGGTGTCGGCGCGGCGGGCGAGCCAGTGCTCGTCGCTCCACTCGAAGTCGCTCGTGGTGATCACCGAGCCGGTCGCGGGCGGCACCTCGGCGGCGCGCGCCATCGGATCGGCCTTCTCGCGCCAGACGCCGTCGGCCCCGAGGATCCGGAACTTGTAGACCTCGCCGTCGCCGATGCCGGGCACGAACAGCTCCCACACGCCCGACTCGCCCAGCGAGCGCATCGAGTGCAGACGGCCCGTCCAGCCGTTGAAGGAGCCGATCACCTGCACGGCGCGGGCGTTGGGGGCCCAGACCGTGAAGGCGGTGCCGGGCACGGAGTCGACCGAGCGCACGTGCGCGCCGAGCGCCCGCCACAGCTCCTCGTGCCGGCCCTCGCGGATGAGGTGCAGGTCGAGCTCGCCGATCGTGGGCAGGAAGCGGTAGGGCTCCTCGAGCTCGACCCAGTCCGCGCCGGCGGACCAGGTCACCCGGATCCTGTAGGAGGGCACCTCCTCGACCGGGAGGGAGACGGTCCAGATCCCGTCGTGCTCGTGCTCCATGCCGTGCGCGGAGCCGTCGGGCAGCAGCACCGCCACCTCGCTCGCGAAGGGTTTGAGGGTGCGCACGGTGACACTGCCCTCGTACTCGTGCGCGCCGAGCACCGCATGGGGCTCGTGGTGGCTGCCGGTGGCGGTGGCGCCGAGCTCGTGCTCGCCCAGCGGCATCACCGGGACGGGACGGTCGGAGCTCTCCGTGGTGTTCGACATGTCAGCTCTCCTCGGGGTGGACGATGCGCAGCACATGGGCGGGACGGTCCTCGGCGCTCAGGATCACGAACGGCTCGCGGCCCCAGCGGAATCGTTCGCCCGTGAGCAGGTCCTCGACCTCGAAGCTCTCGCCGACGCCGAGGGCGTCGAGGTCCAGGCGCAGAGCGGTCGAGGCGTCGCGGTCGTGGGCGGTGAGGGAGACCACGAGCACCGTGTCGGGCCGGCCGGTGCCGGTCGCGGCGGCGTCGAGATGCTTGGAGAACACCAGCACCTGCGGATCGCCGGCCTCGTGGAACCGGATCGTGGTGAGGGTCTGGAGCGAGGGGTGCTCGCGACGGATCCGGTTCAGCGTGCCCAGCAGCGGCTCGAGGCTCTCCCCGCGGGCCAGCGCGCCGGCGTAGTCGCGGGGCTTGTACTCGTACTTCTCGTTGTCGATCTGCTCCTCGGCGCCGGGACGGGGGACGTCCTCGACGAGCTCGTAGCCGGAGTAGATGCCCCAGGTGGGCACCAGCGTCGCGGCGAGGATCGCGCGCAGCACGAAGGCGCGGCGACCGCCGGAGGACATGTACGGCGTGAGGATGTCGTGCGTGGTGGGCCAGAAGCTGGGACGCATGTACGGCGCCGCCTCGACGAGCTCCTCGAGGTACTCCTGCAGCTCCACGGCGCTCTCGCGCCAGGTGAAGTAGGTGTAGCTCTGGTGGTAGCCGACCTTGCCCAGGGTGTGCATCATCGTCGGTCGCGTGAACGCCTCGGCCAGGAAGATGACCTCGGGGTGGGTGACGGCGAACTCCGCCAGCAGCTCCTCCCAGAAGCGCACCGGCTTGGTGTGCGGGTTGTCGACGCGGAACAGGGTCACGCCGTGGGCGATCCAGTGCTCGAGCACGTCGCGGATCGCGGCGTACAGGCCCTCGTAGTCGGTGTCGAAGCTGAGGGGGTAGATGTCCTGGTACTTCTTCGGGGGGTTCTCCGCGTAGGCGATCGTCCCGTCGGCGCGCACCACGAACCACTCCGGATGCTCGGTGACCCAGGGATGGTCGGGGGAGCACTGCAGGGCGATGTCCATGGCGACCTCGAGGCCGAGCTCCTTCGCCCGGGCGACGAAGGCGTCGAAGTCCTCGAGCGTGCCGAGGTCGGGGTGGATCGCGTCGTGCCCGCCGTCGGGCGAGCCGATCGCGTAGGGGGAGCCGGGGTCCCCGGGCTGTGCCTCGAGCGAGTTGTTGCGCCCCTTGCGGAAGGCGGTGCCGATGGGGTGGATCGGGGTCAGATAGGCGACGTCGAAGCCCATCTGCGCGATCCGGTCCAGGGAGCGGGCGGCGGTGCGCAGCGTGCCGGAGGTCCAGCCGTGCTCGGGGTCGAAGTGCGCGCCCTCGGAGCGGGGGAAGAACTCGTACCAGGAGCCGTACAGCGCACGACGGCGCTGCACCTCGAGCCGGAACGGGCCTGCGACGGTCACGCCCTCGCGCAGGGGGCGCTCGGCGAGGATGCCGCGCAGGTCCGCGGCCAGCGCGGGCGCGATCCTGGCGGCGACGGGCAGGCCGGGAGAGCGCAGGGACTCGAGCGCGGCGGAGACCACCGGGGCGTCGGAGGCGGGACGCGTGCCCGCCTCGACCTCGGCGAGCACCCGCTCGAGCACGAGCGCGCCCTCGTCGCAGGTGAGCTCGAGGTCGATGCCGGCGGGGACCTTCACCTCGGCCACATGGGCCCAGGTCGCGTACGGGGCGGAGAAGGCCTCGACGCGGAAGGTCCAGCCGCCCAGCTCATCGGGCCGGATCGTCGTCCCCCACAGGTCCAGGCCCGGGTTCGCGCAGCTCATCGCCCGACGGGTCTCGACACCGCCGGGGGAGACCAGCACGAGCTGCACCCCCATCGCGTCGTGGCCCTCGCGGAAGGCGTTGGCGCGCACCGTGACCGACTCGCCCTCGACGCAGCGGGCGGGGAACCTCCCGCCGTCGACGACGGGCTGCACCCCCATGATCGGGATGCGACCGATCCCGGCGTCCAGCCCCGTGCGGTCAGTGGTCTCGGACATGGCCTCTCCTGCCTGAGCGGTCCCTGGCCACAGGGTGCTCTGCGACGTTCGCGGTGACTGACCTCACGATAGCCGCTCGCGGGAGCGCGGAGGGACGCGGAGGGCCTCAGACGGCGAGGCCGAGCACCTGGACGCTGCCGGGGGCGACGGTGACGCGTCGGTCCGCGACCGGGCCGGTCGGCAGCTCCTGCGGGGACTCCAGCGCCGTGTCCAGCAGGACCCTCGCGGGGCCCTGGGGCCAGCGCGCCGCGGGCAGGTGCACCGCGGTCTCCTCCTCGGCGCCGGAGAGGATCACCAGCAGGTGCTCGGCGCCCTCCCGGCCGCTCACGGCGGGACGCAGCATGACCAGCACGTGCTGGGCGGGGTCCATCCACGCCTCGTGCGTCATGGGCGCCCCGGACCGGTCGAACCAGGCGACCTGTCCGGCGTCCAGCGCCTCCGGATCGGCCGGGCGCAGGAACTGGGGGGAGCGCAGCTGCGGGTGCTCGCCCCGCAGCTGCAGCAGGCGCACGACGGTCTCGCGCAGCTGCTCGGCGGGGCGACGACGGCGCCAGTCCACCCAGGAGATCTCGTTGTCCTGGCAGTAGGCGTTGTTGTTGCCGCGCTGGGTGCGGCCCCGCTCGTCGCCCGCGGTGAGCATCGGGGTGCCGGAGGCGAGCAGCAGGGTCGCCAGGATGCTGCGCGCGGTGCGGCGGCGCGCACCCTCGATCTCCGCCCGTCGCGGGTCCTCGAGCGGGAGCTCGCCCTCGTGGCCGTGGTGGAAGGAGCGGTTGTCGGACGTGCCGTCGCGGTTGTCCTCGCCGTTGGCCTCGTTGTGCTTGGACTCGTAGGCGGTGAGGTCGTGCAGGGTGAAGCCGTCGTGCGCGGTGACGTAGTTGACCGAGGCCCAGGGCGCGCGCAGGCTCCGCCCCGGGGGCAGCCCGGGCGGGTCCTGCCGGGTGAACATGTCGCTCGAGCCCGCCAGGCGGGTCGCGAGGTCCCGCACCCCGCCGATCCCGGACTCGCCGCTGCGCCGGCGGACGGCGCGATCGGAGAGCCAGAAGGAGCGCACGTCGTCGCGGAAGGCGTCGTTCCACTCGGCGAAGGGGACCGGGAAGTTCCCCGTCTGCCAGCCGCCGGTGCCCACGTCCCACGGCTCGGCGATCAGCTTCACGCCGCGCAGCACGGGATCGGTCACGATCGCGCGCAGCAGCGGATGGTCGGCGCGGAAGCCGCGGTCGTCGCGGCCCAGGGTGGTGGCGAGGTCGAAGCGGAAGCCGTCCACGTGCACCTCCTGCACCCAGTAGCGCAGGGAGGCCAGGACCAGGTCCATCGTGTGCACGGAGCGGGGGTCGAGGGTGCCGCCGGTGCCGGTGACGTCCTGGGGGATGCCGTGGTCGGTCCAGTAGTACTCGAGATTGTCCAGGCCCCGCAGGGACAGCGAGGGTCCCTCGGCGCCGCCCTCGGCGGTGTGGTTGTAGACGACGTCGAGGATCACCTCGAAGCCGGCCGCGTGCAGGCGCCGCACCATGGTCTTGACCTCGTCGAGCACGGCCTGGGCGCCGGCCTGCTGGGCGGCGGCCGTGGCGAGCGAGGGCTCGGGGGCGAAGTACGACATCGTCGAGTAGCCCCAGTAGTTCGTCAGCCCCAGCCGGGTCAGGTGCGGCTCGTCCATCGCGGCATGGATCGGCAGCAGCTCGATGCTGGTCACCCCCAGCTCCCGCAGGTAGCCGGTCACGGCGGGGTGCCCGAGCCCGGCATAGGTGCCGCGCTGCTCGGGCGGGAGGGCGGGATGGAGCTTCGTGAAGCCCTTGACGTGCAGCTCGTAGAGCACGGTCGCGTCCCAGTCCACCATCGGGCGCAGGTCGTCCTGCCAGTCGAAGGTGTCCTCGACGACGACGGACCACGCGGCGGTCCCTCCGGAATCGACCTCGCTGCGCACCGGCTGCTCCCCGAGCCGGTCCAGCATCGAGTCGACCTCGAAGGGGAAGAACGCGCTCAGCAGCGGGGAGGAGTGCGAGATCCCGCGCGCCCAGGGGTCCAGCAGCAGCTTGCGGGGGTTGGCGAGCATCCCGCCGGCGGGATCCCACGGCCCCTCCACCCGCAGGCCGTAGCGGGTGCCGGGGGTCATCCCGGTGACGTGGTCCCAGTGCAGGCCGCCGTCGTAGTGGCGCAGCCGTCGGCGGTGCTCGGCGGTGCCCTCGCGCACGCACAGGTCCACGCCCCGGGCGCGCGGGGCGGCGACGGCGAAGGTGCCGTCGCCCCGTTCGTCGACGACGAGGCCGGGGGAGGTGGGGGCGACGGGCGGGGTTGCGCGGTCGAAGCGGTCAGCAGGCACGGGCCCAGTGTCCCAAAGCCTCCCGGGGCTTCCCACCCGGCGTGGGCGGGGTCTCGCCGCGGGGGGCGGGACCGCTAGGATCGTCCCGGTGGTGCGCGTCCGTCGCCGACGGGGGAGCACCTCCGGCTGGGCCGCGCACGCACCGGCGTCCGGCCGCCTCGGGGGAGGGGCCGGAGCGTTCCGGGCCCTCTGCGCGACGGCGACCAGCACCGACGGAACGAATCGATCGCATGACGGGGGATCCGCAGCGCATGAGCACTCCACCCACCCAGCCGCCCGGGTCCCCGGTGCGGCCCCCGGCGGCCCCTGCCCGTCCGGCCCCGCAGGGCTCCGCGGCGCCGGCCGCGCCGCAGCGGGCGGGAGGCGGCTTCGCCCCTGCCGCGCGCGCCATCTCCCCGGGGGACCTCGAGCGCAGCGGAGCGATAGTCTCGACGATCACGAAGGTGTTCCAGTCGCGCGTGGTGGGCCAGGAGAACCTGCGCCTGTCGCTGCTGACGGCGCTCGCCGCGGGCGGCCACGTGCTGCTCGAGTCGGTGCCGGGCCTGGCCAAGACCACCGCCGCGAGCGCGCTGGCCTCCTCGATCACGGGCTCCTTCGCCCGCATCCAGTGCACCCCCGACCTCATGCCGAACGACATCATCGGCACGCAGATCTTCAACTACGGCTCGGGAACCTTCACCACCCAGCTCGGCCCGGTGCACGCCAACGTGGTGCTGCTGGACGAGATCAACCGCTCGAGCGCGAAGACCCAGTCGGCGATGCTCGAGGCGATGCAGGAGCGGCAGACCTCCATCGGCGGGGAGGTGCACCGCCTGCCCGAGCCGTTCATGGTGCTCGCCACCCAGAACCCGATCGAGGAGGAGGGCACCTACGTCCTGCCCGAAGCGCAGATGGACCGCTTCCTCATGAAGGAGATCCTCACCTATCCGCGTCCCGCCGAGGAGCACGAGATCCTCGACCGCTCCACCGCCGGGAGCCTCACCGGGCCTCGCGAGGCGGTCGGCACCGTCTCCCTCGAGGACGTCCGCTTCCTGCAGCAGATGGTGGACCAGGTCTACGTCGACCCGGCCGTGAAGCGGTACATCATCGACCTCGTCTTCACCACGCGCGGCTCCGGCCCGCGCCCCGTCCCGAACCTCACGCAGTCCGTGCGCGTGGGCGCGAGCCCCCGCGGCTCCCTCGCGCTGATGCGGGTGGGGCAGGCGCACGCGCTGCTGCACGGCCGCGACTACGTCACCCCCGACGACGTGCGCGCCCTGCGCTACGGGGTGCTGCGCCACCGCCTCGTGCTGACCTTCGACGCGCTCGCCAGCGGCATCCGACCCGAGCAGATCATCGACGCGGTGTTCCACGCCGTGCCGATGCCCTGAGCGCGGCGAGCACGGAGAGCACCGCATGGCGACCTCGCTCCTGACCCGGGTCAAGGCCCGGGTGGACCTGCACACCTCGAACCGGGCGCGCGGCCTGGTCCAGGGGCGCGGCCGCTCGCTGTTCAAGGGCAGCGGCGAGGACTTCGACGACCTGAAGTACTACCAGCCCGGCGACAAGATCTCCGACATCGACTGGAAGGCGACGGCCCGCTCCGGGGAGCCGCTGATCCGCCGCTTCAACGAGGAGCGGGTGCGGCACCTCTCGATCGTCGCCGACACCTCCTCGTCGATGGCGGCGACCGCCGCCGACGGCAGCTCCAAGCGTGACGCGATGATCCTCGCCGCCGGGATGGTGTGCTTCCTCGCACAGCAGAGCGGCGACCTCGTGGGGATGGTCGGCGGCGGGCCGGCCCGTCCTCTCCAGCTGCCCTCCCGCTCGAGCGACGGCCACCTCGAGCTGCTGCTGCGCACGATCCAGCAGTCCACCACCACCGCCTCCGAGAGCGCGGACAGCGCCTGGCTGCTCGAGCGCGCCTTCCGCGTCACCTCCCGCTCGACCCTGATGACCCTGATCACCGACGAGGCCCACCCGGTCGTGGAGGACTTCGCCCTGCTGCGTCGCCTGACCACCCGCCACGACCTGATGGTGATCCGCATCGCCGACGCGGACCCGCTGCAGGGCGAGGAGCTCGACCACGACGTGGTCGACGTCGACGCCCCGCGGGAGATCGCCTCGATGGCCCGCACCTCGGCGAAGGTCGCCCGCGACGTGGCGGCCTACCGCAGGGCGCGCAGCGAGGGCATCTCCGAGATGCTCGACCGCCTGCACGTCAGCCACCTGCTCACGCGCGGCGAGACCACGGTGGTGGACGACATGATCGCGATGCTGCGCTCCCGGGAGTACCGCCATGCCCGCGCCTGACCTGCTGCTGCGCCCCGCAGCGCGGCTCCTCGCCGAGCCCTCGCCCGCCGAGGTGATCGACCCGCCCCAGTACTCGATCGCCTGGGTGATCCTCGCCGTGCTGTGCCTGCTCGTGATCGCCGCGCTGATCGTGGGGACGCTGCGGATCACCCGCGCGATCGAGAAGCGGATCGCCTACCGCTCCCGCCCGAGCGACCTCGAGGCGCTCAAGGCGGAGTTCCTCCGCGCGGTCAACGACGTCGCCGACCGCCACGAGGCCGAGCAGCTCGAGGCCAGGGCCGGGCACCATGAGCTCACCGGCGTGATGCGCCGTTTCGTCAAGCGCACCACCGGCCACGACGTGACCAGCCAGGACCTCGCCACCCTCCGCGCCGACGCCCGCACCCGCGCCGTCGGCGAGCTGATAGCGGACCTGTACGAGCCGGACTTCGCGCTCGCCTCCGACCGGGAGCTGCGCGACTCGGTGCGCCGTGCACGGGAGGTGATCCGGGCATGGTCATGATCTTCTGGTGGGTCACCGGCCTGCTGCTGCTGGCCGGGATCGTGGTCTGGGCGATCACCTTCTGGAACCGTCGCTCGCTGCGACGCTCCCCGGTGCTGATCGCGAACTCGCAGTACATGGATCGGATCCCGAGCTTCGTGCGGGCCCAGCGCACCGCCCGCGTGGTGCGGGCCGCGCAGGTCGCCGTGGCCGTCGCCGCGGTGCTCGCCGCGTCCCTGCTCTCGGGCCGGATCGCGAGCGAGCGGATCGAGACCCCCGAGTTCGCCAGCCGCGACATCGTGCTGTGCCTGGACGTGTCCGGCTCGATGTACGAGTACGACACCGAGATCCTCGCGAAGTTCGCGGACATGGTCGAGACCTTCGAGGGGGAGCGGGTGGCGCTGTCGATCTTCAACTCGACCAGCCGCACCGTCTTCCCGCTGACCAACGACTACGACCTCATCGAGCGGGAGCTGCGCGAGGGCGCCGAGGCGATCGACTTCGACGAGTTCGGGTACCGGCTCGGCAACCGCGACTATCCCGAGGAGAAGGTGCGCCAGTACGTGGAGTTCGTCGAGGGCACCAAGGGGATCCCCGACGAGGCCTCGATCGTGCCCGACGGTCTCGCCTCCTGCGCGCAGGTCTTCGACCAGGCCGAGGCGGACCGCTCCCGCTCGATCATCTTCGCGACGGACAACGAGGTCAACGGCGAGCCCGTGTTCACCCTCGAGGAGGCGACCGGGCGCGTCGCCGACCGGGACATCGACCTGTACACCTTCTATCCCGGGGCGTACGAGTGCGGCCCGAGCTGCTTCGAGGAGCTGCAGACCGCCACCGAGGACCAGGACGGGGAGCTGTACGAGTCCTCGGACCCCGAGGCGATCCCCTCGATCATCGACCGGATCCAGAAGAACCAGGCGGAGGTGCTCGGGGCGACGCCCACCGTGGTCCGCACCGACCATCCCGCCCTCGGCTTCGTGCTGACCTTCCTGTCCCTGGTGGGGATCCTCGTGCTGGGCTGGAGGGCGCGCTGATGCACCTCGAGCTGCTGATGCCGCTGTGGGCGATCATCCCTCTGTTCGGGGCGATGCTCGCCCTGTGCACGGTGATGCTGGTGCGCCGCCCCCGCCAGCGCGGCGCCTGGCTGCGCCGCACCCTCATGGTGCTGCTGCTGCTCGTGGTCGCGCTGCGCCCGGTGACCCCGATCGAGGGCGAGCAGACCCAGCGGATGAACGCGAACGTGTTCTTCGTCGTGGATCGCACCGGCTCGATGAACGCCGAGGACTACGCCGGCGAGCAGCCCCGCCTGGACGGCGTGAAGGCGGACATGGCCCGGATCATGTCGATGACCGAGGGGGCGCGCTACTCGATCCTCTCCTTCGACTCCACCGCCACCAAGCAGCTGCCGCTGACCACCGACGCCGGCGCCGCAGCCGCCTGGATCGACACCCTGACCACCGAGCCGACCGCCTACTCGACCGGCTCGAACGTGGATCGTCCCCTGCAGACCCTGCTCCAGGAGATCTCCGAGGCCAAGCGCGAGGATCCCGACTCGAGCGTGCTCGTCTACGTCCTCTCCGACGGGGAGAACACCGACGGGCGGGACTCGGAGTCCTTCTCCCAGGCCGCCGGGTTCGTCGACGGCGGAGCAGTGCTCGGCTACGGCACGAGTGAGGGCGGGCCGATGAAGGCCCATGGCGGGCCCGAGGACGGCGAGTACATCACCGGCCCCGACGGAGCGCAGGGCCTCTCCATGATCGACGAGCAGCAGCTCGAGACGATCGCGGGCGAGCTGGGCGTGCCCTATCTGCACCGCACCGACCCCGAGGCCCCGATCGAGGGCACCATGGACGGCATCACCCTGCGACCCGTCCCGATCGAGTCGACGCGGGGCGTGGCGAGCTTCGACGACTGGTACTGGCTCGCCTCGATCCCGCTCGCCGCCCTGCTGATCTGGGAGCTGGGGGAGATGACCTACCGTCTGCCCCGACGGCTGGACCGACACGACCTGCGAGGAGAACGGCCATGAGCACCTCCCTCGACGAGCGCCCCGGCGCCTCCGTGCCGCCGCCCGCTCCCGCCCGGGAGTCCCGCCGCCGCGCGAAGGACTTCGGCCTGGACGTGAAGCGGCTGCGGCGGGTGCGGATCATCGTCTTCGCGATCCTGGGCCTGCCGATCCTGGCCCTCGCCCTGCTCGCGGCGAAGTTCGTCTCCATGCCGATCGCGCAGGCCACCCACCTGGACGCCTACGGGGAGCAGGACTATCCCACCGCGATAGAGCGCCTGGCCCCGGTCGAGGTCGCGAACTGGTTCGAGCCCTATCTCCCGCACCTCTCCGAGGGCACGGCCCTGCTGCAGCAGGGCGAGGACGCGGCCGCGGAGGAGGAGCTGCGCGTGGCCCTGGACGAGTGGACCAGCCGCTCGGATCTCAACGCCCCGATGCACGCCCAGTGCAAGATCCTCAACAACCTCGCGATCTCGATCGAGCGCCAGGCCGACGAGATCGAGGATCCGCAGGCCCGCGCCGACCGACTGTTCGAGGCCGAGGAGCTGCTGGCACCGTGCGCCGGCGGCGGAGGCGGCGGCGAGGGTGAGGGCGAGGGCGGAGGCTCCGGCGGCGGCGAGGGCCAGGACGAGGACGAGGACGAGAGCTCCGGCGGCGAGGACTCCGGCAACGAGGACTCCGAGACCACGGGCGAGAACGGCGAGCGCGTCGAGGAGAAGCGCCGCGAGGCCGATGAGGAGGCCGGCAACGACCCCGACGCCCGCGAGTCCGAGCAGGGCGAGGACGAGGGCGGCGAGGGCGACGAGGAGGGCGGCACCCCGCAGCAGCAGGATCCGGGCGACCCCTCGAGGAACGACCCCGAGGGCGACGGCCCCGACGAGGAGGCCCCCATCGACGGCCCCTCGGAGGAGGACGACAAGGACGACGAGCTCGAGCAGCGCAACCGCGATGCCCAGGGCGGCGACGGCGGCGACGAGACCGGCGGCGCCCCGCAGGATCCGGAGCGTCCGTGGTGAGCCCGGCCTGGGAGGAGCGCGCCTATCTCGACCACGCCGCGACGACCGTGCTGCGCCCCGCCGCGCGCGACGCCTTCCTCGAGGCCTCGCAGGCCTGGGGGAACCCCTCCTCCGTCCACACCGCGGGCCGCCGCGCCAGGGGCGTGCTCGACGAGGCGCTCTCGCGCATCGCGGAGCTGCTGGAGGTGCCCCGCAGCTGGCTGATCATGACCTCCGGCGGCACCGAGGCGGACAACCTCGCGCTGCGCGCCGTGCCGCTCGGCGTGCGCGCGAAGGACCCTTCCCGCACTGCGGTCGCGGTCGCCGCGACCGACCATCCCGCCGTGCTCGCCACCGCCCGCGCCCTCGCCGCCGGCCCCGAGCCGCTCGAGGTGCGCGAGATGCCGGTCGATGAGCGCGGGGTGCTGCGGCCCGAGGGGGTCGAGGCGGCGCTCGCCGGCTCCCGCGCCTCCGTGCTCAGCGCGGCGCTGGTGAACAACGAGACCGGCGCCGTCCAGGACTTCCCCGCGCTCGCCGCCGCGGCCCGCGCCCACGGCACCCTCGTCCACACCGACGCCGTCCAGGCGATCGGCCACGTCCCGCTGCCCACCGCGGACGTGGACCTCATGTCCCTGTCCGGGCACAAGCTCGGCGCGCCCGTCGGCGTCGGCGTGCTCGTGGCGCGCCCCGACGTGCCCTTCGCCCCGACCAGCACCGGCGGGGGGCAGCAGCGCGGGGTGCGCTCCGGCACCCTGGACGCCGCCCAGGCCGCGGCCTTCGCCGCCGCGCTCGGCGAGGCGCTCGACGAGCGCGAGCGGCGCGCCGCCGAGGTGCGGGGGCTCACCGCCCGGCTGCGCCGCGGCATCGCCGAGATCGACCCCGAGGTGCGCTTCACCCTGCCCGAGGACTCCCCGCAGTCCGGGCACATCCTCCACCTCGTCCACCCCGGCGCGGACAGCGATGCGCTGCTGTTCCTGCTGGACGAGCGGGGGATCGACGCCTCCGCCGGCTCCGCCTGCTCCGCCGGGGTGACCCAGGCCAGCCCCGTGCTCGCCGCGATGGGCGTCTCCGACGACGACTCCCGCGGCGCGCTGCGCCTCTCGCTGGGCTGGACCAGCACCCAGCGCGACGTGGATCTCCTGCTCGCCGCGCTGCCGGAGGCGCTCCGCCGGGCCCGCGCCGTCGGCTCCCTGCGACGCTGAGCACGGGCCCGAGGCCGGGTGCGAGCGCGGGCTCGGGCACGGGGCGCATCTCACGTCTCGCAGGGGCCGGGCCGCGGCCCCGACCTCCGTAGACTCGTGGGGATGCGCCCGCCACGGCGGGCACGAGGACGCGACGGAGGGAAGGCGCACCATGAAGGTGCTGGCGGCGATGAGCGGCGGCGTCGACTCGGCGGTCGCGGCCGCACGCGCGGCCGAGGCCGGCCACGAGGTCGTCGGCGTGCACATGGCCCTGTCGAAGAACCGCGACCAGACCCGCACCGGCTCTCGCGGCTGCTGCACCGTCGAGGACGCCTCCGACGCCCGCGTCGCCGCCGAGCGGATCGGCATCCCCTACTACGTCTGGGACCTCTCCGACGACTTCCACGACCTCGTCGTCGAGGACTTCCTCGCCGAGTACGCGGCCGGCCGCACCCCCAACCCGTGCGTGCGCTGCAACGAGCGGATCAAGTTCGCCTCCCTCCTCGAGCGCGCCACCGCCCTCGGCTTCGACGCCGTGTGCACCGGGCACTACGCCTCGATCCGCGCCGACGGCCCGGGCGGCGCCCCCTCCCTGCACCGCTCCCGCAACCAGGCCAAGGACCAGTCCTACGTGCTGGCCGTGATGGGCCCCGAGGCCGCCCGTCGCTCCCTCTTCCCCCTCGGCGAGGACGAGACGAAGGAGCAGGTGCGGGCCGAGGCCCGCGCCCGCGGCCTCGGCGTCTCCACCAAGCCCGACAGCTACGACATCTGCTTCGTCGCCGACGGCGACACCCGCGGCTTCCTCGAGCGGCACCTCGGCGAGGCGCCCGGCGAGGTCGTCGACGCCGACGGCACGGTGCTGGGCACGCACCGCGGCACGCACGGCTTCACCATCGGCCAGCGCCGCGGCCTCGGGATCCAGCAGCCCGCCGCCGACGGCGCCCCCCGCTACGTCGTCGACATCGATCCCGCCTCCCGCCAGGTGGTGATCGGCGCGGCCGAGCTGCTCAGCCGCCGTGAGCTCGTCGCCACCGACGTGATCTCCTTCGAGCCGCTCGCGCCCGGCCAGGCCGTGCACGCCCAGATCCGCGCGCACGGCGAGGCAATGCCCGGGCGGATCCTCGAGGTGCCTGAGGGCGCCGCCGCCCCCGGAACCGTGGGCACGCCCGACGGCGCGCTGCGCCTCGCGCTCGAGACCCCGGTGCGCGGCGTCGCGCCCGGCCAGACCCTCGTCCTCTACGACGGCGACCGCGTGCTCGCCGCCGCCACCCTGGAGCGTCGCCCATGAGCCCCCTGCTCACCCTCACCGGTGACGGCACCTTCCGCGCCCCGAGCGCCGAGGAGGCCCTGCGCCTCGAGCTGCCGGAGGATCCGCACCTCGCCGCCCTGATGCGGCTGCGCGCCCTGCTGGGCGACGACCTCGAGGAGCAGATCGCCACTCGTCTCTACCTGCCCTCCGCGCTGGGCCTGGACGAGACGGACCACCTGCTGCCCGCGACCCTCGCCCTGCTCGCCGAGACCACCGGCGACCTGGTCAGCTACGGCTGGCGGCTCGGCGCCGGCACCGGCCGCGCCTGGCAGCACGCCCGGGAGCTGCGCGAGCGCACCCTGGACGCGGCGCGGATCGCCTGGCTCGGCTACGAGGGCACCGTCATGGCCACGACCCTCGGCCCCGCGACCCTCGCCGGCGCCACCTTCCTGCAGTCCGGGGAGCGCACCCTCGCGGATCCCGGCGCGGTCCGCGACCTGCCGATGCTGCTGGCCGAGGGGCTCGTGGACCACCTCGCCGCGCTGCGCGAGCGGGTCCCGGGCGCGCATCAGCACGTGCTGGTGCGTGAGGACGCGGTCGCCGCGATCCACGAGGGCCGCATCCCCACCCCCTCGGGCCGCCGCCGCTACGACCCGATCCCCGCCCCCGAGATCGCCGTGCTCTGGCGCTGCCTGTACGTCGCGCTCGAGGAGTACGGCCTGGACGCCCGGGACGTCACGCTCGGCGTCGGCTCCGACATCGCCCTGCTGCGTGCGGCGCGCGAGGCCGGGGCGCGGCGCATGGCGATCGCGCCGCGCCGCCTGCCCTCCCTGTCCGCCCCCGAGGGACGGGAGCTGTGGGAGGGGATCGCCGAGGCGGCCGACGACGGCTGCGCCTTCGAGATCATCGTCGACCCCCGCCCCGGCGGGAACCTCGCCCCCGAGCTCGAGACGATGCTGGAGACCTGGCGCCGGCTCGGACATGCCGAGACCGACGCCGCCGGCGTCGCGTTCATCGCGCACACCGGTGCCTCCCACGACCTGCACTCGGGCCGGGTCGATCCCTCCGCCCAGCCCGAGCGCTCGACCCTCCTGGACGAGGCCGCGCTCGAGGCGATGCTGCGGATCGCCCCGACCTGGGCGGAGCGCGTCTCCGCCTGAGCCCGGGACGCGGCCCACGGCCCGTCGCACCGGTGCGCGACAATGTCCAGGTGATGACCGACGCGCAGGACCCCCGCCCCGCCGACCAGACCGCCGATGCCCAGCAGCGCATCGCCGAGCTCACCGCCCGGATCGAGCAGGCCCGGGCGGACTACTACGAGCACGACGCCCCCACGATGTCCGACGGGGAGTACGACGCGCTCGAGCAGGAGCTGCGGGCGCTGGAGGCTGAGAACCCGCAGCTGGCCTCCGAGGACTCCCCGACCCGCACCGTCGGCGGTGCTCCCGCCGCCGGCCTGCCCACGATCGTGCACGCCGAGCGGATGCAGTCGCTGGACAACGTCTTCTCCCTCGAGGAGCTGCGGGAGTGGTGCGAGCACGTGACCGCCGAGCTGCGCGCCCCGGTGCGCTTCCTCACCGAGCTGAAGATCGACGGGCTCGCGATCAACCTCCGCTACGAGCACGGCGAGCTCGTCACCGCCGCGACCCGCGGCGACGGCCGCACCGGCGAGGACGTCACCGTCAACGCCCTGCGCATCGCCGGGATCCCGCAGCACCTGGAGGGCGAGGGGCACCCGCCGCTGGTCGAGGTGCGCGGCGAGGTGTTCATGCCCACGGAGGCCTTCGCCCGGCTCAACGAGCTGCAGGTCGAGCTGCGCGAGCGGGCGGTGGACGAGGCCCGCACCCGCTGGGAGTCGCGCCAGGCCGGCGGCCGGCGCCCCTTCGACGAGCAGCGCGAGCAGCTCGCGGCCACGCGCCGCTTCCCGACCTTCGCCAACCCCCGCAACACCGCCGCCGGCGGTCTGCGCCAGCAGCTGGACAAGAAGGAGGGCCTCGAGCGGGAGGCCGGCGAGGCGCGCCTGGCGGCGCTGCGGCTGACCGTGCACGGCCTCGGTGCCTGGCCGGACCCGCCGGTGGACTCGCAGAGCGAGATGTACGAGCTGCTGGCCTCCTGGGGCCTGCCCACGAGCGCCCATCTCGGCGTCGCCGACACCGTCGAGCAGGTCGACTCCTATGTCGAGCACCACGGCGAGCACCGCCACGATCTCGAGCACGAGATCGACGGGATCGTCGTCAAGGTCGACTCCTTCGCGCAGCAGCGCGCGCTGGGCTCCACCTCCCGCGCTCCCCGCTGGGCGACCGCGGTGAAGTTCCCGCCCGAGGAGGTCACCACCAAGCTCCTGGACATCCAGGTGCAGGTGGGCCGCACCGGGCGCGTCACTCCCTTCGGGATCATGGAGCCGGTGCTGGTGGCCGGCTCGACCGTCGAGAAGGCGACGCTGCACAACCAGTTCGACGTCGAGCGCAAGGGCGTGCTGATCGGCGACACGATCGTGCTGCGCAAGGCCGGGGACGTGATCCCCGAGATCCTCGGCCCGGTCGAGTCCCTGCGCGACGGCTCCGAGCGTCCCTTCGTCATGCCCGCCGAGTGCCCCGCCTGTGGCACGGAGATCCGGCCCGAGAAGGAGGGGGACAAGGACTGGCGCTGCCCGAACCGTCGCACCTGCCCCGCCCAGGTCACCGGCCGGGTCGAGCACGCCGGCTCCCGCGGCGCCTTCGACATCGAGTCCCTCGGCGAGGAGAGCGCGATCGCGCTGACCGACCCGGACAAGCGCCGCCCCGAGGCCCTCGCCGCCCTCACCGAGGACCACGCGATCTACCTCCCGATCCGCGACGTCTCGGACACGGAGCTGGATGCCTTCGTGGTGGTGAAGAACGGCGAGGTCGTCGAGGGCACCGACGGGGTGCCGCTGCTGCGCATCACCTCCGCCGACGATCCGCTGCTGCCCGGCATGCAGGAGCCCGTGATCGACACCGGCGCCGACCTCTTCGACCTCACCGCCGAGGCGCTCGCCGACGTGGTCGTGTGGCAGCCGGAGCGGCGCGACGGGCTGCCGACGGGGGACTGGCGCATCCAGCCCGCGTTCTGGACCCGGCCCCAGTTCCGCCACTACAAGCGTGAGAACACGTGGAAGCAGGTCAAGGAGCCCGCGGCGCTGAAGACCACCGAGGAGCTCCTCGCCGAGCTCGAGAAGGCCAAGGATCAGCCTTTGTGGCGGGTTCTGGTGGCGCTGTCGATCCGGCACGTCGGCCCGGCCGCCGCCCGCTCGCTCGCCACGGCCTACGGCTCGATGGACGCGATCCGCGAGGCGGGCGTCGAGCAGCTCGCCGAGACCGACGGGGTCGGGCAGATCATCGCCGAGGCCGTGGTGGAGTGGTTCGAGACGGACTGGCACCGCGAGATCGTCGACGGCTGGGCCGCCTCCGGCGTGCGCATGGCCGACGAGGTCGCCGAGGGCTTCGTGAAGACCCTCGAGGGGCTCACCGTCGTGGTCACCGGAGGGCTCGACGGCTTCACCCGCGACGGCGCGAAGGAGGCGATCATCACCCGCGGCGGGAAGGCCTCCGGCTCCGTCTCGAAGAAGACCGACTTCGTCGTCGTCGGCGAGAACGCCGGCTCCAAGGAGACCAAGGCTCGCGACCTGGGCCTGCGGATCCTCGACGAGGCCGGGTTCGTCGCCCTCCTCGAGGGCGGTCCGGACGCGGTCGCCCTGCCGGAGGAGGCCGGGGACGACGGCTCCGACGGGGACGACGCCGAGTCGGAGTGACCCGGCCCTGAGCGCAGCTGCCGTCCACGCCGCCGGGCGAGGACGAGCGGGCCGACGGTCTCGACACCGCTCACCCGTGATGGAAGGGTGCGTGATGCACATCGCACCCGACAGGAAGGCCGCTCGACCATGAGCGCCCATCGTCCCGCACAGCAGTCCGACCCGACCACGACCTCTTATCCACCTGCGCCCCGCCTCGGGGTCGCCCGACGCACGCTGCTGCGCGGAGCCGGCCTGCTCGGCGCGGTCGCCGCGACCGGGACGGTGCTCGCTCCCGCCCAGGCCGCCCCCGCGCCCTCGACGGTGGATCCGGCCGCCTTCCGGCTGACCGCCGACTACACGAAGTACACCGCACGGGTCGAAGCGCTGCTCGAGCAGGCCGGGCGGGCGAGCGTCAGCCAGGTGATGGACGACGCCAACCACGAGCGCACCCCCGCCACGGTGATCGACACCCAGGTCCATGGCTTCCGCTTCGCCACGAGCGACGAGAACGACCCCGACGCCTTCCCGCAGGGGATCGCCACCAGCCGCGACGCGGTGGGCACCGCGGGGGACGGCCGCTACGACGGCCGTCAGGTGATCGCCGTCAGCTTCTACAACAACTCCCCGAAGTCCAGCCGCATCAACCTCATCGACTGGGACGCGAACTATCCGAACAAGTATCGACGGATCCTGCTCGTCGAACCGACCGAGTCCGCGGAGGAGCCCAGCTTCCAGGACGTGGAGATCCATGCCGGCGGGATCGCCTGGTACGGGGACCTGCTCTACGTCGCGGACTCCGCCGCGAAGCCCGGCGGGATGAGGGTGTTCGACATGAGCAAGATCCTCACCACGGACACCGGCGGCACGAAGGACCAGATCGGTCGGGTGGGCGACACCTTCTACGCGCACAACTATGCCTACGTCCTGCCGCAGGTCGGCACCATCTCCTCGGAGGTGGACGAGGGCACCGAGCCGTTGGTGTGGTCCACGATCTCGCTGGACCGTGTGACCCGCTCGATCGTCATGACCGAGTACCGCTGCGATGACAGCTGCGACAACTACCCCACGGGCACCACCCGCGCGGTGCGCTTCGACTTCCAGGAGGGTGGTCCCACCTTCGCCAGGTCCACGACCGCGAGCGAGGCGCTCGAGGTGCCGCTGCACTTCCTCAACGGCGTCGGCTCCCACAACGGGCGCTGGTGGTTCAACAGCTCCCGCCACAAGACCCTGAGCTACTGGTCCGGCGAGGGAGCGCTCACCACCTATCCCTGGGTCTCCTGGGGACAGTCGATCAGCTACTGGGAGGACGCGGACGGCCCCGACCTCCTGTGGTCCCTCACCGAGGGCGAGGGCTTCCGTGCGGTCTTCGCCGTGAAGCAGGCCGGCTACAGCTGACCGGCCTGCCGCTCACGCCTGCTGCGCGAGCGCCAGCGGGAGCACCGGCCCGGCGCCCGCCCGGCGCAGCAGGCGCGCGACGACCGCCATCGTCCAGCGGGTGTCGATCACGTCGTCGACCAGCAGGATCGGCGCGCCGTCCAGCTGCTCGAGCCGCGCCTGCAGCTCGGCACCCACCGTGAAGCGCTCCCACAGGTCCGCGACGCGGAAGGCGCTGTTCCCGCCGCCGCGCAGCGGGCCCGCCCCCGGGGCGAGGTCGAGGGCGCCGAGGTCCTCGAGGCGCCCGATCGAGGCGATCCCCGCGGCGAGCGAGCCCACCAGCTGCGGGCGCGTGGTCGAGGGGATCGCGACCACCGCGGCAGGACGCTGGTCCCAGTCCCAGTCCTTCAGCACCTCGACGATCCGGGCGCCGATCCGCTCCGGCACGACCGCGTCGACCGGGTTGCCGTTCTCGTCGCTGCGCAGCAGCTCCCGCAGCGGCACCGCCCAGCCCAGATCCGACATGCGCGCGATCACCCGGCCCTCCGCGGCCCGCTCGCCCTCGGGGATCCGGCCCTTCGGCGCGCCCGCGCCGAGCAGCCGGTCCAGGCCCGAGGGCCAGGAGGCGCGCGGCTCGACCGGCACGCCGACCCGCTCCAGCAGGGCCGCGACGCGCGCATCGTCCCCGCCCTGGCCCGCCGCGGCGGAGGCGGGCGCGTCCGGTGCGGGATACCAGGGCCCCGCGCACACGTCGCAGCGGCCGCAGGGCACGGCGGTGGTGTCGTCGAGCTGCTCGGCCAGGAACACCATCCGGCACTGCTCGGGCCCGCCGGTGAGCGCCTCGTAGGCGAGCATCGCCTGCTGCTCCTCGCGCCGGGCGCGGGCGACGGTCTGGTAGCGCTCGGCGTCGTAGTGCCAGGGAGCACCGGTGGAGACCCAGCCGCCCTTGACGTTCTGGACCGCGCCGTCCACCGCGAGCACCTTCAGCAGCAGCTCCAGCGCGCTGCGGCGCACGTCCACCCGCGCCTCGAGCGCCGGGGTGGACAGCGGACCGCTCGCCTCGGCGAGCGCGGTGAGGACCTGCGAGGCGGACTCCTGGGTGGGCATGGACGCGGTCGCGAAGTACTCCCAGATCGCCCGGTCCTCCTTGCCCGGCAGCAGCAGCACGTCGGCCCGCTCGGTGGCGCGCCCCGCACGGCCCACCTGCTGGTAGTAGGCGACGGGGGAGGAGGGCGCGCCGAGGTGGATCACGAAGCCGAGGTCCGGCTTGTCGAAGCCCATTCCCAGCGCGCTCGTGGCGGCGAGGGCCTTGACCTCGTTGTCCTTCAGCGCCTGCTCGAGCTCGGCCCGCTCCTCGGGGTCGGTGCGGCCCGTGTACGCGCGCACGCGCCGGTCCGGCCGGTCCAGCAGCGTCGCGAGGTCCTCCGCGGCGGAGACGGTCAGGGCGTAGATGATCCCCGATCCCTCGAAGGAGTCCAGGTGCCGCACCAGGTAGTCCAGGCGCTCGCGGTCATCGGCGAGGCTCATTGAGCCCAGCCTCAGCGACTCGCGGGTGAGCGAGCCGCGCAGGGTCAGCACCTCCCCGTCGGCCCCGCCGGTGCCGAGCTGCTCGGCGACGTCGGCGACCACGCGCGAGTTCGCGGTGGCGGTGGTCGCGAGGACGGGCACGTCGGAGCCGAGCTCGGCCACCAGGTCCCGCAGCCGGCGGTAGTCGGGCCGGAAGTCGTGGCCCCAGTCGGAGATGCAGTGGGCCTCGTCGATCACCAGCAGCCCGCAGCGGTCCACCAGGCGCGGCAGCTGCTCCTCGCGGAAGCGGGGGTTGACCAGGCGCTCGGGGGAGACCAGCAGCACGTCGATCTCATCCGCGGCGAGCCCCTCCTCGATGTCCCGCCACTCGGTGGGGTTCGCGGAGCTGATCGCCTCGGCCCGCACCCCGGCCCGTCTCGCGGCCGCGACCTGGTCGCGCATCAGCGCGATCAGCGGGGAGATGATCAGTGCCGGCCCCGCCCCGCGCCGCCGCTGCAGCAGCGCGGAGAGGAAGTACACCGCCGACTTCCCCCAGCCGGTGCGCTGGACGACCAGCACACGGCGCCGCTCGGCGACCAGCGCCCGGATCGCCTCGAACTGGCCGGGATGGAACTGCGCGTCCGCCCGGCCGGTCAGCGCGCGCAGCGACTCGAGGGCCTCCTCGTGCAGCGCGGCGCTGTCGGTCGGGGCGGCGGGGGAGTGCGGCGTCGTGCTCATGTCCCCAGTGTGGCAAGGACGGCCGACGGGCGAGCACGGCGCTCGCCGCTGTGGACGCGCGAGGGCTGGGGAGGGGAGGTGCGTGGGAGCCGGGAGCTCAGTCCCCTGGGGCGCCCGGCGCGTCGTCGCCGGTGCCCTCGGCGGCCTCGCGCTCGAGGCGCCGCAGGCGCTCCGAGGTGGACTCCGAGTCGCTGAGCGGATTCTCCTTGGTGGCCAGGGCCCGGCGCATGCGCGCCTCGAGCTCCTGCGCCTCGCGGATCCGCGGGTCGCTGGAGAGCTCCTCGCCGTCCTCGGGATCGTGGGCGAGATAGTCGATGTGCGGGTCGACGGGCATGGCGGATCCCTTCGGAACGGTGCGGCGGAGAGCGAAGTCTACCGCTCCGGAGCCCTCGCGGTCCCGCTGCGAGCCACGCCTTCCCACGCCCCGCCCGGCCCGTCGTCCCGCCGCTGCGCCGTACACTCGCGGCCATGGCGAAGCGCCCCCGCACCTCCACCGTCCCGGCCCTCACCGGCACCGCGCTCGTGGAGGCCCTCCTCGGCGGCTGGCGAGCCCTGTCCCGCCTGGACGTCGACGGGTTCGCGGTGCTGCGCTCCCGCGGCGTGACCCGCCGCGCGAACAGCGTCGTCCCCCTGGACCCGCCCGTGGAGCCCGAGGCGCTCACCGCCGCGCTGACGCGGATCGAGTCGTTGCTCGCCGCGGCAGGGGAGACCCCCGTCGTCCGCCTCTTCACCGCCGAGGGCCTCGACCACGCCCCGGTCCGCGCCGCCCTCGAGCAGCGCGGGTACGCCGCGGGCGAGACGGTCCACGTGCTGCACCGCTCCGTGACCGAGCACCGCGCCGCCCCCGATCCGCGCGCCGCGATCACCGTCGGCGCCCCGCCCGCGGACTGGCTCGAGGCGTCCTGGCGCCTCGCCCCGCGCGGGGAGGACGGCGCCCGCGAGACGCTGCGCGACCTCATGGCCGGCACGCCCGCGCTCTACGTCGCTCTCGCCGCCCCGGGCGCGTCCGGCCCGGACCGGACCCTCGCCGTCGGCCGCGCCGCCCTGGTCCCGCACCACCGCCGCGCCCTCGCCGTGCTCGACCAGATCGCCGTGGACCCGGACCGCAGGCGCGAGGGCCTCGGCCGTGCGACCGTGCGCACCCTGCTCTCCCTCGCCGTCGTCCAGGGCGCGGACTCCGCCCTGCTCGAGGTCGAGGAGTCCAACACCGCGGCTCGGGGGCTCTACCGCGCAGAGGGCTTCCGACCGGCGGGCGAGTACTGCTATCTCACCCCGGTACCTGCGAACACGGCGCACGCCGCGTCCTAGACTGTCCCCATGCCTTCGATCGGACGAGATGACGTCGCACGCCTCGCCGACCTCGCACGGATCCAGCTCACCGAGGAGGAGATCGCCCGCTTCGCCGGCGAGTTCGACTCCATCATGGACGCTGTCGCCTCCGTCTCCGAGGTCGCCTCCGAGGACGTCCCCGCGACCTCCCACCCCATTTCCATGACGAACGTCTTCCGCGAGGACGTCGTGACCGAGACCCTCACGCAGGAGGAGGCGCTGGCCGGCGCCCCCGATGCGCAGGACGGCCGATTCGCCGTCCCGCAGATCCTGGGCGAAGAATGACGAGTGTGAGGAGACCGATGCTTTCCCCCGACATCATCCGCCGCAGCGCCGCCGCCCAGGCCGCCGCCCTGCATGCCGGCGAGACCTCCTCCGAGGAGCTCACCCGCGCCCACCTCGACCGCATCGCGGCCGTGGACGATGACCTGAACGCCTTCCTCCACGTCAGCGAGGAGGAGGCCCTGACCGCCGCGCGCGACGTCGACGCGCGCCGCGCCGCCGGCGAGGAGCTGCATGCGCTCGCCGGAGTGCCCATCGCCGTCAAGGACGTCGTGGTCACCAAGGGCCAGCCCACCACCGCCGGCTCGAAGATCCTCGAGGGCTGGGTCCCGCCCTACGACGCGACCCTCGTCGAGAAGCTCCGCGCCGCGGGCCTGCCGATCCTCGGCAAGACCAACATGGACGAGTTCGCGATGGGCTCCTCCACCGAGACCAGCGCCTACGGCCCCACCCGCAACCCGTGGGACCCGGACCGCATCCCCGGCGGCTCGGGCGGCGGCTCCGCCGCGGCGGTCGGCGCCTACGAGGCGCCGCTCGCGATCGGCACCGACACCGGCGGCTCGATCCGCCAGCCCGGCGCGGTCACCGGCACCGTGGGCGTCAAGCCCACCTACGGCTCCGTCTCCCGCTACGGCCTGATCGCGATGGCCAGCTCCCTGGACCAGGCCGGCCCCGTCACCCGCACCGTCGAGGACTCCGCGCTGCTGCACGAGCTTATCGCCGGGCATGACGCACGCGACTCGACCTCCCTGCCGGACCCCGTCGGCGCCTACGCCGAGGCGGCCCGCCGTCGCGACGTGAAGGGCCTGCGCATCGGCGTGATCGAGGAGCTCGAGGGAGAGGGCTTCGCCCCCGAGGTCCGCGCCCGCTTCACCGAGTCCCTCGACCAGCTCGAGCGGGCGGGCGCCGAGATCGTCCGCGTCTCCTGCCCGAACTTCGAGTACGCGCTCGGCGCCTACTACCTGATCATGCCCTCGGAGGCCTCCTCGAACCTCGCGAAGTTCGACGGCATGCGCTTCGGCCTGCGGGTGATCCCCGAGGACCACCCCACCGCGGAGAACGTCATGAAGGCGACCCGCGGCGCCGGCTTCGGCGACGAGGTCAAGCGCCGCATCCTGCTGGGCACCTACGCGCTCTCGGCCGGCTACTACGACGCCTACTACGGCAGCGCCCAGAAGGTCCGCACCCTCGTGCAGCGCGACTTCGCCGCCGCCTTCGAGCAGGTCGACGTGCTCGCCTCGCCCACCGCTCCCACCGTCGCCTTCCGCCTCGGCGAGAAGATCGACGACCCCACCGCGATGTACATGAACGACATCGCCACCATCCCCGCCAACCTCGCCGGCACCCCGGGCATCTCCCTGCCGTCGGGCCTCGCCGAGGACGGCCTGCCGGCCGGCATCCAGTTCCTCGCCCCGGCCCGCGCCGACGAGCGCCTGTACCAGGTGGGCGGCGCCCTCGAGGCGCTGCTGGAGGACGCCTGGGGCGGACCGCTGCTGGCGAAGGCTCCCGAGCTCGCAGGAGGCGCAGCCCGATGACCACCACCGACATCACCCCCGTCGACTTCGACGAGGCGATCGACCGCTACGACCCGGTCCTCGGCATCGAGGTCCACGTCGAGCTGGGCACCGCGACCAAGATGTTCGACGGCGCGCCGAACATCTTCGCCGCCGAGCCGAACACCGCGATCACCCCCACCTCGCTGGGCCTGCCCGGCTCCCTGCCGGTGGTGAACGGCAAGGCCGTCGAGTACGCGATCCGGATCGGCCTGGCGCTGAACTGCTCGATCGCCGAGACCTGCCGCTTCGCGCGGAAGCAGTACTTCTACCCGGACCTCACCAAGAACTTCCAGACCTCGCAGTACGACGAGCCCATCGCCTTCGACGGCTGGGTCGACGTCGAGCTCGAGGACGGCGAGATCGTGCGCGTGGAGATCGAGCGCGCCCACATGGAGGAGGACGCGGGCAAGAACACCCACGTCGGCGGCGCGACCGGCCGCATCCACGGCGCGACCCACTCCCAGGTGGACTACAACCGCGCCGGCGTCCCGCTGGTCGAGATCGTCACCAAGCCGATCCCCGACACCAAGGGCCGCGCCCCCGAGGTCGCCGCCGCCTACGTGCGCACCCTGCGCGACATCTTCCGGGCGCTGGACGTCTCCGAGGCGCGGATGGAGCGCGGCAACGTGCGCGCCGACGTCAACGTCTCCCTGCGGACGGACCCCAGCGCCCCGCTCGGCACCCGCACCGAGACCAAGAACGTCAACTCCTTCCGCTCCATCGAGCGCACCGTGCGCTTCGAGATCTCCCGCCAGGCCGGGCTGCTCGACGCCGGCGAGCAGATCGTGCAGGAGACCCGACACTTCCACGAGGACACCGGCGGCACCTCCTCGGGCCGCCCGAAGTCCGACGCGGAGGACTACCGCTACTTCCCCGAGCCCGATCTGGTCCCGGTCGCGCCGAGCCGCGCGTGGGTCGAGGAGATCCGCGCCGCGCTGCCCGAGCTGCCCGCCGCCCGTCGGCGCCGCCTGCTGGGGGAGTGGGGCTTCTCCGACCTCGAGATGCGCGACGTGATCAACGCCGGCGCCCTCGACCTCATCGAGCAGACCGTCGCCGCCGGTGCCTCCGCGCAGTCCGCCCGCAAGTGGTGGATGGGCGAGCTGGCCCGCGTGGCGAAGGACCGCGAGGTCGAGATCGAGGCGCTCTCGATCACCCCGGCGCAGGTCGCCGAGCTGCAGGGCCTGGTCGACGGGAAGAAGATCAACGACAAGATCGCCAAGCAGGTCCTCGGCAAGGTCCTCGACGGCGCGGGCGACCCCGCCGCGATCGTCGAGGCCGAGGGCCTCGCCGTCGTCTCCGACGACTCGGTGCTCACCTCCGCCGTCGACCAGGCGATCGCCGACAACCCCGACGTGGTCGCCAAGATCCAGGGCGGCAAGGTCCAGGCGATCGGCGCCCTCATCGGCCCGATCATGAAGGCCACCCGCGGCCAGGCCGACGCCGGCCGCGTGCGCGAGATCATCATGGACAAGCTCGGCGTGAGCTGACCCCGCCGCGTACAGCTCAGAGAGGACGGGCCGCTCCAGGCAAGGGCGGCCCGTCCTCTCTGCTCCGGGCCCGAGGGGCTCCGCTCGGACGCGGACCGCAGGCGCGATGCGGCCCATCGGCCCGCCCTGGCGATGTGAGTGTCTCCACGGCGCAGGTCAAGAACAGGTAAAGAATCCGCGGGTCGGATTGTCGGACAGGGGCGCCGAAGCGATGGGCGAAGGCCCATGTCATGCACAGGTTCCGCTCAGTCGGAGGGGCGCAGCGCGCGACGGAGCGCGCAGGTTACTCCTCGGTACAGTCGTTCGTCGCCTGCTGCGGCGCCTCCCTCCTCGGTGACCGGCGCCGCGCGGGCCCCGAGTCCCCGACCCGGCGGATCCCCGCCGAAGGAGAGCCCCCAGATGCCTGGAATAGACGCGGCCGTCGAGACGATCTTCGGCCCCATCGCCGCCTTCCTCAGCGCCGTCGTGTTCTACGAGGCCCCGATCTTCGGCGGCGTCCCGATCATCGTCGTGTGGCTCATGGCCGCCGCGGTCTTCCTGACCGTCTGGCTGCGCTTCCAGCCGATCACCGGGCTCAAGCACTCGATCCAGGTCATCCGCGGGCGGTACACCGCCAAGACCGATCCCGGCGAGGTCTCCAGCTTCCAGGCTCTCGCCACCGAGCTGTCGGGCACCGTGGGGCTCGGCAACATCGCCGGCGTCGCCGTCGCGATCGCGGCCGGCGGCCCCGGGGCGGCGCTCTGGATCGCGCTGTTCGGCTTCTTCGCCATGAGTGTGAAGATGGCCGAGGCGACCCTCGGTGTCATGTACCGCAAGGTCAACGCCGACGGCACCACCGAGGGCGGCCCCATGTACTACCTGCGCGACGGCCTCGCGCAGATCGGCCGCAGGCGCCTGGGTCGCGCGCTCGCCGTGCTCTACGCGATCTTCACCCTCGTCGGCGTCTTCGGCGCAGGCAACCTCTTCCAGTCCAACCAGGTCGCCGCGATCGTCGCCTCCTCGACCGGCAGCGAGTTCCTCTCGGGCAACCAGTGGCTGATCGGCGCGGTCATGGCCGTGCTCACCGCGATCGTCATCCTCGGCGGCGTCACGAAGATCGCCCGCTGGACCTCCGCGATCACCCCTGCGATGGCCGTGCTCTACGTGCTCTGCGCGCTCGCGATCATCCTGGGGAACATCGAGGCGCTGCCCACCGCGATCTCCACGATCTTCACCAGCGCCTTCACGGCCGACGGCGTCACCGGCGGCATCATCGGCGTGGCCGTCATCGGCATCCAGCGCGCGCTGTTCTCCAACGCCGCGGGCGTCGGCTCCGCGGGCATGGCCCACAGCGCCTCGAAGACGAGGGAGCCCGCCACCGAGGGGTTCACCGCCCTGTGGGAGCCGCTCGTCGACTCCATCGGCGTGTGCATGCTGACCGCGATCGCCGTCGTCATCACCGGCGTGTACCAGGGCGGAGGGGAGGACGGCGTGGCGCTGACCGCGGCCGCCTTCGGCACCGTCGCGGGCTGGTTCCCCTACCTCCTCACCGTCGCCGTCGCGCTGTTCGGCTTCTCCACCGTGCTGGCCTACGCCTACTACGGCGAGCTCAGCGCCAAGTTCCTCTTCGGCAGCTCCGCACGCGTCCAGAGCATCTTCCGCATCACCTGGGTGCTCGCCGTGATCGTCGGCGCCGCGATCTCGCTGGACTCCGTGATCGCCTTCTCCGACGCGATGTTCTTCCTCATGTCGGTCCCGAACCTGCTGGGCATCTACTTCCTCGCCCGCGTGCTGCGCCTGGAGGTCCTGCGCCACCGCTACCGGGTGAGCGTCGGCGCCCTCACCGAGGTCGACCCCGACCTCCAGGTGGGCATGGGCGACCATGAGCCCACCGAGGAGCAGGTCGCCGCCGAGCAGCGCCGCACGCGCACCGAGGAGCTGCGTCTGGCGGATCTCCACCGCCAGCTCGCCGAGGATCCCGACTTCCCCGTCCGCGCCGACCATCATGACGGGGACCTCGCCTCGCCGATGGGGGAGACGGACTACGACCACTGGGCTCAGGGCCCCGGGGCCGAGGGGGATGCCGACCCGCAGGCGGACCGCAGCCCTGCCGGGGTCTGAACCCTCGCTCGTCCTGCGTGACAGGGGCCGTTCTGGACGCACCGGGACGGCCCCTTGCATGAGCACGGGTGATGGACGTCCGTCCACCGCGGAGCCTGCAGGGCGGCACCTTCTCGAGCCTGTGTCCACGGCTTTTGCCCGATCCGGCGACATCGTGGCGCTTCTCATCCGGACCGCGTCCGGGATTGCGAGCCCCCAGACCTGCGTATTTAGGGTAGGCAACCCTTACTGCGCAGGTCCGGATGGCCCGCGCCCCAGGAGGTCCTCCCCATGGCATCGCTCGCCGCCCGCCCCGCCCCGGCCCCCGACGGGACCGCCGCGGTGACGACCGGGCTGCTCACCGCCCGCACCGCCGACGCCTACCAGGAGCTGCTCGGCCAGGTCACCCGCGACGTCGCCGAGCGCCTCCGCACGGTGCGCGCCCCCTCCGTCGGCCCCGACCGCCGCCGGCTCGAGCAGCTCGTGACCGACGTCGACCTCGACGGCCCCGGCGTGGGGGACGCCGCCGCACTGACGGAGGCCGACGCCCTCTACGCAGGCAACGCCGTCTGGTTCCACCACCCCTCCTATCTCGCGCACCTCAACTGCCCCGTCGTGCTGCCCGCGGTCGCCGCCGAGGCGATGCTCGCCGCGATCAACACCTCCGTGGACACCTACGACCAGTCCCTGGTCGCGACCCTGATGGAGCAGCGGCTCGTGCGCTGGACCGCCGGGCGCATCGGCTTCGAGGCCGGCGACGGCGTGTTCACCTCCGGCGGCACCCAGTCCAACCTCCAGGCCCTCTACCTCGCCCGCGCCCGCGCCGAGCGGGAGACGGGCGAGGCCCGTGCCTTGCTGGTGCCCTGTCTGCGGGTGCTGACCACCCAGGCCGCTCATTTCTCCGTCTCCCGCTCGGCGACCCTGCTGGGACTGCGCGGCGATGCCGTGCTGACCGTCCCCGCCGACGACGAGGGTCGTATGGATGTCGCGGCGCTGCACGAAGCGCTGGACGCTCTCGGGGCGGCGGGGGAGCGGGCGATGGCGATCGTCGCGACCGCCGGCACCACCGACCGCGGCACCATCGACCCGCTCCCCGCGATCGCCGACGCCGCCCGCGCGCACGGCACCTGGCTCCACGTCGACGCCGCCTACGGCGGAGGCCTGCTGCTCTCCCGCACCCGGCGCCATCTGCTGGACGGCATCGAGCGCGCCGACTCCGTGACCGTCGACTATCACAAGACCTGCTTCCAGCCGGTCTCCTCCAGCGCCCTGGTGGTGCGCGAGAGCGCGGACCTCGCCGCGACCACCCACCACGCCGACTATCTCAACCCCGCGGCCGAGGCCGCCTCCGAGGACGCCGAGCCCAACCAGGTCGACAAGTCCCTGCAGACCACCCGCCGCTTCGACGCCCTGAAGCTCTGGACCACCCTGCGCTCGCTGGGACCGGACGCGATCGGGGACATGGTCGACGCCGTCTGCGATCTCGCGGTCGAGGTGCGGGACCTGCTCGAGGACGACCCCGATCTGCACGTCCTGGGCAGCACCGACCTCTCCACGGTGATCTTCCGCTTCTGCCCCGCCCATCTCGACGAGGCCCGCGCCGACGAGCTGCAGCCCCTGATCCGTCGGATCCTCTTCCACTCCGGCCGCGCGATGGTCGCCCGCACCACGATCGACGGCACCCCCTGGCTGAAGCTCACCCTCCTGAACCCGGAGACCACGCTGCTGGACGTCGCCGCCGTGCTCGACCTCGTCCGCGCGACCGGCCGCGGACTGCTCGCCGGCACCCGCCTCGCCGCGACGGAGGCGACCCGATGACCGCCCCGTCCTCCGACGCATCCCACGTCCACGACCTCGTCGGCATCGGGATCGGCCCCTTCGGCCTGGGGCTCGCCGCCCTCGCCGAGCCGCTCGCGGAGCTCGACGCCGTCTTCGTCGACCAGTCGGCCGGCTTCTCCTGGCATCCCGGCGTGATGATCGACGGCACCACGCTGCAGGTCCCCTTCCTCGCCGACCTGGTCACGATGGCGGACCCCACCTCGCGCTTCTCCTTCCTCGCCTTCCTCAAGGCGGCCGGGCGCCTCTACCCCTTCTACATCCGCGAGTCCTTCTACCCGCTGCGCAGCGAGTACGACGCCTACTGCCGCTGGGTCGCCGCGCAGCTGGGCACCCTGCGCTGGCGCCGCCGGGCCGTCGCGGTCGAGGAGGAGGGCGAGCACCTGCTGGTGACCCTCCACGTCCTGGGCGCCGACGGGAAGACCACCGGCGTCGAGCAGCTGCGCACGCGCCACCTCGCCCTCGCCCTCGGCACCGCCCCGCACCTCCCGCCGGCCCTGGCCGCCCTCGCCGACGGGGACGGCCCCGCAACCGTGCTGCACAGCGCCCGCTATCTCGAGCGGAAGGACGAGCTGCTCGCCGCGGACTCGGTCACCGTCCTCGGCAGCGGACAGTCCGCCGCGGAGGTCTACCGCGACCTGCTCACCGAGGCGGCGCCCCGCGGCACGAGGGTGGACTGGGTCACCCGCTCGGAGCGGTTCTTCCCGATGGAGTACACCAAGCTCACCCTCGAGATGACCTCGCCCGAGTACACCGACCTGCACCGGGCCCTGCCCGAGAGCGAGCGCGACCGGCTCTCCCGTGAACAGCGCGCCCTGCACAAGGGCATCAGCGCCGACCTGATCGACGAGATCCACGAGCTGCTCTACGGTCTCACCGCCCATGGCCGCGAGCTGCCCTCGCGCCTGCTCAG
The DNA here is from genome assembly GCF_003711805.1 of Brachybacterium sp. EE-P12. GTDB lineage: Bacteria > Actinomycetota > Actinomycetes > Actinomycetales > Dermabacteraceae > Brachybacterium. Next base: position 146,983 of record NZ_QXCP01000006.1, read on the forward strand.
CGGCACCGCCGTGACCGGCGCCCGCAGGGACGCGAGCGGCGAGGGGATCGTCCTGGACCTCGCCCACTCCCTCACCGGGCAGCGCGCCGAGCACCGCACCGGCGCGGTCGTCGCCGCGACCGGCTACCGCCCCCGCGACGCCGACCTCCTCGCCCCGCTCGGCGACCGGGTCCGACGGGACGGGGCGGGCCGGCTCGACGTCGCCCGCGACTACACGGTCGACGACGCCGGACGCATCCACGTGCTCGGCACCGAGGAGCACACCCACGGCGTGACCGCCCCGGACCTCGGCTTCGGCGCCTGGCGCGCCTCCACGGTCCTCGCGGCCGTCACCGGCGACGAGCCCTACCCCGATCGAGCGCCGCATCGCCTTCCAGACCTTCGGCCTGCCGGCCGCGCACTGACCAGGAGAGATCCGATGGACCTGACCTTCACCCCGCTGGACCCCGCCGCCCACGCGGAGCTCCTGCACGCCTGGCTCACCTCCGAGCGCGCCCGCTTCTGGGGCATGACCGGGCACCGCCCGGACCAGGTGCGCACCTACCTCGAGCACGTCGCCGCCTCCGCGCACGAGGAGGGCTGGCTCGGGACCCGCGACGGCGAGGCGCTCGTCTACGTCGAGACCTACGACCCCACCCGCCTCCTCCCCGCCGGTCTCCTCGACCCGGAGCCCGGCGACCTCGGCATGCACCTGCTGATCGCCCCGCCCGCCGGGGCGCCCGAGCACGGGCTCACCGCTGCGGTGATGGGGGAGGTGGTCGCCTGGTGCCTGCACGAGCGCGGCGCCGCCCGCGTGGTCGTCGAGCCCGACGAGCGCAACCGCGCCGTGCTCGCCAAGAACGCGGCGGCCGGCTTCCGGGTGCTGGACCATGTGGAGATCCCCGACGGCGCGGGCATCAAGCGCGCCGCGCTCAGCGTGTGCACCCGCGCGGACTTCGCCGCCTCCCCGCTCGGCGCGTCCCGGTCCGCGCACGCACCCGACCCGACCGCCCACCTCCGCCCCGACACGGCCGAGCAGGCCCACCGCCACCTCATCGCCAAGGCGCTCGCGGAGCTCTCCCACGAACGGGTGCTCGCCCCGGCCCCGCACGGCGCGGGGCGCTGGGAACTCGTCGTGCCGGGCACGGAGGTCCGGTACGGCTTCGCCGCCCGGGTGCTCCCGCTCGAGCACTGGCTGGTGGACCCCGCCTCGATCACCCGCACCGCGGGAGGCACCCGCACCCCGCTGGACGTGCAGGTCCTCGTCGCCGAGCTGCAGGACGTCCTCGGCGTGCCCGACGACCTGCTCTCCACCTATCTCGAGGAGCTCGCCTCGACCTTCGCGGCCCGCTGCGCGACCCTCGACGAGGCCCGCCGCGGCGAGCGGCCGTCGTCCGAGGACCTGCTCGAGGCGGACCTCCCGGGCGTCGAGGCGGCGATGACCGAAGGCCATCCCGGCTTCCTCGCCAACAACGGACGCATCGGCTTCTCCCTGCCCGACTACCGCTCCTTCGCCCCGGAGCAGGGACGGCGCACTCGCCTGCAGTGGGTCGCGGTGCGGCGGGAGCACGCGCACCTCGCCCTCGGCGAGGGTCTCGGCGAGGACTCGCACGCCGCGTGGTCGCTGTCGGCGGAGGAGCGCGCAGCCTTCACCGCACGGCTCACGGACCGCGGCCTCGACCCCGCCGGGTACCTGCTGATGCCGCTGCACCCCTGGCAGGCCGGCCACCGCCTGCCGATCACCTTCGCGCCCGACATCGCCCGCGGCGACCTCGTGCCGCTCGGCGCCGGCGGTGACGAGATGCAGCCCCAGCAGTCCCTGCGCACCTTCTACAACCGCACCCGCGCGGGCGCCCCCTACGTCAAGGTCGCCCTCGCCATCCAGAACATGGGCTTCCTGCGCGGCCTGTCCCCGCACTACATGCGCGCCACCCCCGCGATCAACGACTGGCTCGCGGCCCTGGTCGCGGGGGACCCCGAGTTCTCCGTGCACGGCTTCCGGGTGCTGCGGGAACGCGCCGCGATCGGGTACACGGGCGACGCCTACCATCGCACCCGCACGTCGAATCCGCACCGCAGGATGCTCGCGGCCCTGTGGCGCGAGAACCCCGCCGCGCAGCTCGCCGAGGGGGAGCGCGCCTTCACCATGGCCGCCCTGCTGCACCGCGACCACGAGGGCCGCTCCTTCGCCTCCGCGATGCTCCGCGCCTCGGGCCTGCCGCCGCAGCAGTGGGTGGCCCAGTACCTGCGCGCCTACCTGCGCCCGCTGGTCCATGCGCTGCTCGCCCACGACGTGGTGGTCATGCCCCACGGCGAGAACCTGATCCTGCGGGTGCGGGAGCAGCAGGTGGTCGGCGCGTTCCTCAAGGACATCGGCGAGGAGATGGCGGTCGTGGGCCACCGTCCCCTGCCCGAGCGGATGGAGCGGGTGCGGGCCGTGGTGCCGGGGGACGAGAAGGCGCTGTCGATCTTCACCGACGTCTTCGACGGGGTGCTGCGCCATCTGGCCGGGATCCTCGACGCGGACGGGGTCCTGCCCGCCGACCGGTTCTGGTCGGTGGTCGCAGGTGTGCTGGACGAGTACGAGACCGACCACCCCGATCTTGCCCGCGGCCTCGCGGGGGACGTGGATCTGCGCACCGGCTCCTTCGCGCACTCTTGCCTGAACCGTCTCCAGCTGCGCAACACCCTGCAGATGGTGGACCTGGGTGACCAGGCCTCCTCGCTGCTGTTCGCGGGGAGGATGGACAACCCCGTCGCGCGGGTCGGTGCGCCCGTGCTGTGATCCCCGCCCACTGTCCGGATGGTGACACCGCCATCTCGCATGGCGGCGTAGCATGGCGGGCATGGCTCAGCTCCGTTCCCGCACCTCGACCCACGGCCGCAACATGGCCGGCGCCCGCGCCCTCTGGCGCGCCACCGGAATGAAGAGCGGCGACTTCGGCAAGCCGATCATCGCGATCGCGAACTCGTACACGCAGTTCGTCCCCGGCCACGTCCACCTCAAGAACATGGGCGACCTGGTCGCGAGCGCCATCGCGGAGGCCGGCGGCATCTCCAAGGAGTTCAACACCATCGCCGTCGACGACGGCATCGCGATGGGGCACGGCGGCATGCTCTACTCGCTCCCGAGCCGCGACATCATCGCCGACTCGATCGAGTACATGGTCAACGCCCACACCGCCGATGCGCTGGTGTGCATCTCGAACTGCGACAAGATCACCCCCGGCCACCTCATGGCCGCGATGCGCCTGAACATCCCGGTGATCTTCGTCTCCGGCGGCCCCTCCGAGTCCGGCAAGCCCGTCCAGGGCGTCACCGAGAACCGGATCGACCTGGTCGACGCGATGGCCCTGTCCGCCGACGACTCGGTCACCGACGCACAGCTCGCCGAGGTCGAGGAGAACGCCTGCCCCACCTGCGGCTCCTGCTCGGGCATGTTCACCGCGAACTCGATGAACTGCCTCACCGAGGTGCTGGGCCTGTCCCTGCCCGGCAACGGCACCACCCTCGCCACCCACGCCTTCCGCAAGGAGCTCTTCCTCGAGGCGGGGCGGAAGATCGTCGAGCTCGCCCGGCGCTACTACGAGGAGGACGACGAGTCGGTCCTGCCGCGCTCGATCGCGACCAAGGCCGCGTTCTCCAATGCGATGGCCATGGACGTGGCCATGGGCGGCTCGACCAACACGATCCTGCACATCCTCGCCGTCGCGATCGAGGCGGGCGTCGACTTCGGCCTGGACGACATCGACCGGATCTCCCGCTCGGTGCCGACCCTGTCGAAGGTCGCCCCCAACGGCACCGCCCATGTCGAGGACGTCCACCGCGCCGGCGGCATCCCCGCGATCCTCGGCGAGCTCGACCGGGCCGGGCTGCTCGACCACACCGTTCACACCGTCCACTCCCCGGACCTGACCACCTGGCTGGACGAGTGGGACGTGCGCGGCGGGAAGGCCTCGAAGAAGGCCGAGGCGCTGTTCCACGCCGCGCCCGGCGGAGTGCGCACCACCCAGGCGTTCTCCACCACGAACACCTGGGACGAGCTCGACCTGGACGGCGAGGAGGGCGTGGTCCGCGCCGTCCCGCACGCCTACACCAAGGACGGCGGTCTCGCGGTGCTCAAGGGCAACCTCGCCCGCGACGGCGCCGTGTTCAAGACGGCCGGCGTCACCGAGGACCTCTTCCACTTCGAGGGCAGCGCGGTGGTGTGCGACTCCCAGGAGGAGGCCGTCCAGAAGATCCTCGACAAGACGGTGAAGGCCGGCGACGTGGTGGTCATCCGCTACGAGGGCCCGCAGGGCGGTCCCGGCATGCAGGAGATGCTCTACCCCACCTCGTTCCTCAAGGGGAGGGGCCTGGGCAAGACCTGCGCGCTGATCACCGACGGCCGCTTCTCCGGCGGCACGAGCGGCGTGTCCCTCGGCCACATCTCCCCGGAGGCGGCCGAGGGCGGGCTCATCGGCCTCATCGAGAACGGCGACAAGATCATCATCGACGTGGACAAGCGCCTGCTCGAGCTCGACGTGCCCGAGGACGAGATCGCCCGCCGCCGCGAGAAGAAGGGCCCGCTGCCCTGGCGCCCCGAGCACCGCGAGCGCAAGGTGTCCCAGGCCCTGAAGGTCTACGCGCACCTGGTGCGCTCGGCGACCTACGGCGCGACCCGCCGCCCGCTGGACTGACACCGGGCCACCGCCCGACGAGAACGGCCGCCGGCCCCTGAGGGGTCGGCGGCCGTTCGCGTACGGCGGAGCGGCTCAGGCCCCGAGCGCCGTCTCGTACCGCTCGAGCGCGATCTCGGCGACGAGCGGATGATCCCCGAGCGGAGCGGAGACCGCGTCGGCGCCCGCGGCGGAGACGAGGTCGTGGAAGTGCCCCGGGGCGAGCACGTAGCTCGCGACCACGACGCGCGCCCCCTCCGCCAGCCCCTCGCGCGCCGCGGCGACGGCATCGGCGACGGGCGGCTGCGCCGCATAGGCGAAGCCGACCGAGACCTCCCGCCCGAGCCGCTGCCCGAGCAGGCGCGCCATCTCCTCGACCTGCGCGACACCCTCGGGATCCCGCGTGCCGGAGCCCGCCATGACCACCGCGTCGCCGTCGCACAGGCCCGCCTCGCGGAGGCGCTGGGCCATCACCTCGGCGAGCCGCGGGTCCGGGCCGAGCGGCGCGGCGGCCGTCGCGGCGCGGCCCGCGACGGCGTCGCCGATGTCGTCCTTCACGTGATAGCCGAGGGAGAGCAGCAGCGGCACCACCACCGCCTGCACCGCACCGGTCTCGCGGGTGCGCGCCTCGGCGGGCTGCGCGTGCGCGGCGACCACCTCGGCGATGTCCGGGGACTGCACGTCCACGAACGCCTCCCGCACCGCGCCCGGCGCCTGCGCGGCGATCCGGCGCAGCAGGGACCGCAGCACGTCCCGTCCCGGGCGGGAGCGGGTCCCGTGCGAGCAGCCGATGAGCACCGGGGCGGGGGAGCGGTCCGCTGCGGAGTCGCCCCCGGTCACGAGCGCCTCCCTGCCTGCGCCGCGCGTCGCCTCCCGCACCGCGACATCGAGGAACCCCTCGGTCGCGGTGCGACCGACGACGATCACCGCGGGATGCCCGATCCCCGCGGCGGTGACGACCTCCTCGATGTCCGCGAGGGTGCCGCGCACGACGCGCTGCCCGGGCAGCGTCGCCTCCTGCACCACGGCGACCGGGGTCGCGGGGTCGATGCCGTTCAGCACCGCCTGGGAGACCAGCCGCGGCAGCCATTCCACGCCCATCATGAGCACGGTCGTGGTGCCGGGATCGGCCAGCGCCGCGAGGTCCGCGGGGCCCAGGTCGCCGTGGGCGTTGACGATGTGCACGGCGACGGCGGTGCCGCGATGGGTGACAGGCACGTCGGCTGCGGCGGGGCCGGAGAGAGCGGAGGTCACCCCGGGCACCACCTGCACCGGGACGCCCGCGGCGCGGCAGGCGAGGACCTCCTCCCCGCCACGGCCCAGCACGTAGGGGTCCCCGCCCTTCAGCCGCACCACGCGGTGCCCGGCCAGGGCCTTCTCCACCAGCAGCTCGCCGATCCGGTCCTGACGCATCAAGTGCGCGCCGGGGCGCTTGCCCACGTCGATCACCTCGACGCCCTCGCCCAGCTCGTCCAGCAGCGCGCGCGGGCCGAGCCGGTCGGCGACCACCACGTCGGCCTGCCGCAGCAGGGCCAGGCCCCGCACCGTGATGAGGTCCCAGGCGCCGGGACCGCCGCCGACGAGGGCGACGGTCCCGGGCTCCAGCCGTGCCTCGGGCGGCGCGGTCATGCCGTCCCGCCCCGCGGCGTCGGCGCAGGCTCGGGCCGCGGTGCGGGGTCGACGTGCACGACCCCGTCGCGCACCTCGGCGGCGAAGACGGCGATCGGCAGCTTCTCGCCGCCGCCGGAGTCGAGCACGGCGCCGGTGTCCAGGTCCCAGGACTGCTTGTACATGGGGGAGGAGAGGGTGGGCACGATCCGGCCCGGCTCCTCGCCCTCGCCCGCGAGCAGATGGGTGCCCACCAGGCCGCGGGAGAGGATGTTCGCACCCGAGTAGGGGTCGTGCTGCTGCACGGCGCGCACGCTCCCGTCGTCCAGCAGGAACACCGCGATCTGGGTGCCGTCGGGCAGGAGCGCGGCCGCGCCCCGCTCGGGGGCGAGGGACTCCAGCGGGCAGATCGGCACGAGGGCGTCGGCGGGGGCGGTCATCACTGGTCCTCCTGCGAGATGTGGGCGGCGCCGGCGAGGGCGTGCTCCTTCGCCGCGAGCGGGGTCGGGAAGGTGGTGGCGGGATCGTCCTCGGGACGGGCCGGCCGCACCTGCTCGCGCTCGAGCACGTAGCGCAGCGTCTTGTCGTGCAGGTCCGGGGCGTTGATGAAGGAGACGAACTTCGCCCGGCGCTCCGGGTCCTGGACCGCCTCGGCCCATTCGTCGACGTAGGTGTCGGTGTGGCGCTGCATGGCCGCCTCGAGCTCCTCGCCGATGCCGAGGGAGTCCTCGACCACCACGCGCCGCAGCTCGTCGATCCCGCCCGGGTACTCCTCGACCCAGCGGGCGGTGCGCTGGAGCTTGTCCGCCTCGCGGATGTAGAGGATGAGGAAGCGGTCGATGCAGCGCTGCAGCGTCTCGTCGTCGAGGTCCTCGACGAGGAGCTTGCCGTGCGCGGGCTGGGCGCCGCCGTTCCCGCCGACGTAGAGGTTCCAGCCGCGGTGCGTGGCGATCACGCCGACGTCCTTGGCCTGCGCCTCGGCGCACTCGCGGGCGCAGCCGGAGACGCCGATCTTGATCTTGTGCGGGGAGCGCAGCCCGCGGTAGCGGCGCTCGAGGTGCACGGCCATGGAGGTCGAGTCCCCGACGCCGTAGCGGCACCAGTTCGTGCCCAGGCACGACTTCACCATCCGCAGCGACTTGCCGTAGGCGTGCCCGGACTCGAAGCCGGCCTCCACCAGGCGCTCCCAGATCTCCGGCAGCTGCTCGAGCCGGGCGCCGAACATGCCGATGCGCTGGGCGCCGTTGACCTTCACGTACAGGCCGTAGTCCTTCGCGACCTGCGCGAACACGAGCAGCTTCTCGGGGGTGACCTCGCCGGCGGGCATCGCGGGGATCACCGAGTAGGTGCCGTCCTTCTGGATGTTCGCCATGACGTGGTCGTTGGTGTCCTGCAGCGAGCCGAGCTGGCGGCCCACGGGGTTGTGGCGCCGCCCGGTGAGCGCGCCGAGGGAGGACAGGATCGAGGCGACGGTGGGGCGGCACACGGCGCAGCCGCGGCCCGCGCCGGTGCCGTGCGCGGCGACGACCTCGGTGAAGGTCTCCTGGCCGCCCTCCTCGACGAGCTTGTACAGCTCGGCGCGGGAGTGGTCGAAGTGCTCGCACAGCGCGCGGGAGACCTCGATGCCGGCCTTGGCCAGCTCCTGGTTCAGCAGCTTCGTGAGCGTCGGGACGCAGGAGCCGCACACGGTGCCGGCGGTGGTGCACTCCTTGATCGCGCCGACGGTGTGGCAGCCCTCCTCGTTCACGGCGTGGCGGATGGTGCCCGCGGCGATGTTGTTGCACGAGCAGACCACCGCGTCGTCGGGCAGCTCGGCGCCCGCGAGCGCGTCGCCGCCGCCCTCCGGCGCGATCACCGCCGACGGGTCGGCGCCGAGAGCCCGCCCGGTGAGGGGCCGCAGCTGGGAGTACAGGGAGATGTCGCCCACGAACACCCCGCCGAGCAGGGTGGTGGCGTCGTCGCTCATGACGAGCTTGCGGTACTGGCGGTGCACGGGGTCGACGAAGGAGACCTCGAGCGCGTCGGGGGTCATGGCGTTGACGTCGCCGAACGCGGCGGCGTCCACGCCCACGCCCTTGAGCTTCGTGCCGTCCTCGGCGCGCTGGTGGGTGCGCGTCCCGCCCAGGAAGCGGTCCACGACCACGTCGGCCATGTCGTTGCCGGGGGCGATCAGCCCTGCGCACACCCCGTCGAAGGAGGCGCACTCGCCGATCGCCCAGATGTCCGGATCGGAGGTCTGGCAGCTCTCGCCCACCACGATCCCGCCGCGCTCGCCCACGGCCAGGCCCGCCTCGCGGCCGATGCGGTCGCGGGGGCGGATGCCGGTGGAGAACACGACCACGTCGGCGGGGATCTCGCTGCCGTCGGTGAGCTCGGCGGTGCCCATCGCGCCGTCCTCGGCGGGGCGGAACGCGGTCGCGCCCACGCCGGTGCGCACCTCGATGCCCTTGTCCTCGATGAGCAGGCGCAGCATCTCGCCGCCGCCGTCATCGAGCTGGACGGCCATGAGCCGGTCGGCGAACTCGACCACGGTCGCCTCGGCGCCCAGGCCCTGCAGGGCGGCGGCGGCCTCGAGGCCGAGCACCCCGCCGCCGACGACGACGCCGCTGACGGGCCGACCGAGCCTCTCGCCGCGCTCGGCGACCCAGGCGGCGAGCGACTCGACGTCCTCGACGGTGCGATAGCTGAAGGAGCCGGGCAGGTCCTTGCCCTCGGCGCGCGGCGCCCAGGCCCAGGAGCCGGTGGCGAGCACCAGCCGGTCGTACTCGTGGACGGTGCCGGAGGCGCAGGTGACGGTGTGCGCGGCGCGGTCGAGGCTCTCCGCGGCGTCGCCGGTGACCAGGGTGATGCGCGGGTCGTCCCACACCCCGGTGGCGAGGTGGAGCATCTCTGCGCGGCGGTGGCCGAACCAGTCCGAGAGGTGCACGCGGTCGTAGGGCTGCTGGGTCTCCTCGCCGATGACGGTCAGGGACCAGTCGCCGGTGGGGTCCTGCGCCTGCATCCGGGCTGCGAAGCGGTGGCCGGTCATGCCTCCGCCGATCACGACGATGCGGGTGCCGGGCGGGATCGACGTCCCGGCGGCGGGGGCGAGCGGGGAATGGCCGGTGGCGGTCATGGCGTCTGCTCACGGTCCTCTCTGGGGCGGCTGAACTCGCCCCTACGGTATGTGGGTCGCAGTGTTGTGCGCAGGACTTTCGTCGTGTCGATGCAGGGGTGCGCGCATGCTCGTCCCGGTCTTCGCGGCGGACGGCGGGCGGGCGCACGGCGAGGCGCCGACGACGCCGCGCCCACCTCGCGCTTCTCGCAGGGTCTCGCGATCCGGACAGGTGGCGCGGCCCACGACCGTCGGCCTATGGTGGGGCGCATGCAGACGATCCTTCTCGTAGTTCCCGAGCGCGGCTGACGCCCACTCGTCGCTTCGAGACGTCATCCGCGCCCCTCCCCGAGCCCCAGGCGGAGGGGCTTTTTCGTGCCCGGCCCGCGGGACGGCGCGACGGGAGGGACGGGGAGCACACAGTTCACCGCCACCGCCCACCGTCCGAGACGACGAAGGAGTTCCGATGACCGGACAGCAGATGACCGGCGCCCAGGCGCTGATCGAGTCCCTCGAGCATGCCGGGGCAGAGGTCGTCTTCGGCCTTCCCGGCGGCGCGATCCTGCCCACCTACGACCTGCTGATGGACGCCAAGAAGCTCCGTCACGTCCTGGTCCGCCACGAGCAGGGCGCGGGGCACGCCGCCTCCGGCTACGCCCACGCGACCGGCAAGGTCGGCGTGTGCCTGGCGACCTCCGGGCCCGGCGCCACGAACCTCATCACCGCGATCGCGGATGCGCAGATGGACTCGATCCCGATGGTCGCGATCACGGGGCAGGTCGGCTCCTCCTTCATCGGCACGGACGCCTTCCAGGAGGCGGACATCGTGGGCATGACGATGCCCGTGACCAAGCACAACTTCCTGGTCAAGGATGCCTCGGACATCCCGAAGGTGATCAAGCAGGCCTTCCACATCGCCTCGACGGGCCGGCCCGGCGCGGTGCTGGTGGACGTCACCAAGGACGCCCAGACGGGCATGATGGAGTTCGTCTGGCCCGAGACCCTGGACCTTCCCGGCTACCGGCCCGAGCCCCGCCCGCACGGCAAGCAGATCCGCGAGGCGGTGCGGCTGATGCTCGAGGCGAAGCGCCCGGTGTTCCTGCTCGGCGGGGGCGTGCTGCGCGGCGACGCCACCGAGGAGGTGCGCGAGCTCGTCGACGCCTCCGGCATCCCCTTCGCCACCACGCTGATGGCGCGCGGCGTCCTGCCGGACTCCCATCCCAGCCACCTCGGCATGCCCGGCATGCACGGCACCGTCGCGGCGGTCTCCGCGCTGCAGCGCTCCGATCTGCTGATCAACATCGGCGCCCGCTTCGACGACCGGGTCACGGGAAGGCTGGACTCCTTCGCGCCCGGCGCGAAGATCATCCACGCGGACATCGACCCCGCCGAGATCTCGAAGAACCTCGTCGCGGACGTCCCGATCGTCGGCCAGGCCGGGCAGATCGCGAAGGCTCTCACCGAGGAGCTGCGGGCGCGCCTGGCGGAGTCCGATGTGCGGGACTACCAGGCCTGGTGGTCCACCCTGGACATGCTCCGCACCAACTACCCGTTGGGATGGACGGCGACCGAGGACGGCTTCACCGCCCCGCAGAAGGTGATCTCCCGCCTCGGCGCGATCTCGGGGCCGGACTCCGTCTTCGTCGCGGGCGTGGGACAGCACCAGATGTGGTCCGCCCAGTTCATCGACTACGAGAACCCGCGCACCTGGATCAACTCCGGGGGCCTGGGCACGATGGGCTACTCCGTGCCGGCGGCGATGGGCGCCAAGGTGGGCATGCCGGACAAGACGGTGTGGTCCATCGACGGGGACGGCTGTTTCCAGATGACCAATCAGGAGCTCGCCACCTGCGTCATCAACGACATCCCGATCAAGGTCGCGGTGATCAACAACAGCTCGCTGGGCATGGTGCGCCAGTGGCAGAACCTGTTCTACGACCAGCGCTACTCGAACACCGAGCTGAACACGGGCCACGGCTCGCGCCGCGTCCCCGACTTCGTCAAGCTCGCCGACGCCTACGGCTGCGTGGGTCTGCGCTGCGAGCGGGATGAGGACATCGACGACACCATCCGCCAGGCGATGGAGATCGACGACCGCCCCGTCGTCGTGGACTTCACCGTCAGCGCCGACGCGATGGTGTGGCCGATGGTGCCGGCCGGCGTCTCCAACGACGAGATCCAGATCGCCCAGGGCATGAGCCCCGAGTGGGAGAGGGACATCTGAGCATGACCACGAACCAGCAGCAGGCCCCGACGGGGACCCCCGACTACGTCATGTCGCCGAACAGCCAGACCCTCTCGGTGCTGGTGGAGAACAAGCCCGGTGCGCTCACCCGCGTCACCGCCCTGTTCTCCCGGCGCGGCTACAACATCTCCTCGCTCGCGGTGGGACCCACCGAGCATCCGGAGATCTCGCGCATCACGGTCGTCGTGGACGTCGAGCAGCACCGCCTCGAGCAGATCACCAAGCAGCTGAACAAGCTCGTGAACGTGCTGAAGATCGTCCAGTTCGACCCGCGCCACACGGTCCAGCGCGAGCTGATCCTCATCAAGGTCACCGCCGACAACTCCACCCGCACCCCGGTGCTGGAGATCGTGCAGATGTTCCGCGCGAAGGTCGTCGACGCCGCCTCGGACTCCGTGACGATCGAGGCGACCGGCACGCAGGACAAGCTCTCCGCCCTGCTCGGCATGCTCGAGGAGTTCGGGATCCGCGAGATCGTGAAGTCCGGCGAGGTCGCGATCGGCCGCGGCGGCCGCGCGATCACCGACCGCTCGCTGCTCGGCTGAGCAGCGAGACCACCACTCACCGGGGGTCCCGAATGACGAGACCCCCTCTCACATCGCAGGACGGGGGGCGATACGATCGCCCCGACGCCCACCACGCAACCATCGAAGGAGCACAACGTGGCTGAGATCTACTACGACGACGACGCCGACCTGTCCATCATCCAGGGCAAGAAGGTCGCGGTCGTCGGCTTCGGCTCGCAGGGCCACGCCCACGCGCTGAACCTGCGCGACAGCGGCGTCGAGGTCCGGGTGGGCCTGCGCGAGGGCTCGAAGTCCGCCGCGAAGGCCCAGGAGGAGGGCCTGACCGTGGGCACCGTCGCCGAGGTGTCCGAGTGGGCGGATCTGATCATGATCCTCACCCCGGACCAGGACCAGCGGAAGGTGTTCGCGGACTCGATCAAGCCGCACCTGTCCGAGGGCAAGGCGCTCGCCTTCGCGCACGGCTTCAACATCCGCTTCGGCTACATCGAGGTCCCCGAGGGCGTCGACGTGCTGCTGATCGCCCCGAAGGCCCCCGGCCACACGGTGCGCCGCGAGTTCGTCGCCGGGCGCGGCATCCCGGACATCGTCGCCGTCGAGCAGGACGCGACCGGCAACGCCTGGGCGCTCGCGCTCTCCTACGCCAAGGGCATCGGCGGCACCCGCGCCGGCGTCATCAAGACCACCTTCACCGAGGAGACCGAGACCGACCTCTTCGGCGAGCAGGCCGTGCTGTGCGGCGGCATGAGCCACCTGGTCCAGGCGGGCTTCGAGACCCTCACCGAGGCCGGCTACCAGCCGGAGATCGCCTACTTCGAGGTGCTCCACGAGCTGAAGCTGATCGTCGACCTCATGAACGAGGGCGGTATCGCCAAGCAGCGCTGGTCGATCTCCGACACCGCGGAGTACGGCGACTACGTCTCCGGCCCCCGCGTGGTCACCGAGCAGACCAAGAAGGACATGAAGGACATCCTCGCCGACATCCAGTCCGGCGCCTTCGCCAAGCGCTTCATCGACGACCAGGACAACGGCGCCGCCGAGTTCAAGCAGCTCCGCGAGCAGGAGGCCGCCCACCCGATCGAGACGGTGGGCAAGGACCTGCGCAAGATGTTCGCCTGGAGCGCCCAGTCGATCGACTCCGACTACGTCGAGGGCAGCGCCGCGCGCTGACCTGACCGGTACACCTGACGACGGCGGGAGCACCCACGAGGTGCTCCCGCCGTCGGCATTCGTGGGGACTTGCGTCGAGCGAGGAATCACATCGCCACGGCGGAGGGCCTGTACGGGAAACAGCTGTCCGTTGCCTAGAATTTCCCTGTGATTCATGTACCGACCGACAGGTTCGGCAGAGGGGGAGGAGAGGCCCGCAGCGGCCCCACCATGCAGAAGAGTCCGTTCGAGCGCATCCGTGCCAGCAAGATGATGGACCCCGTGCGAGGCACCATGTTCTGGAACGAGGCGCGTCGAGTCCGTGATGGCGTCGGTGAGATGAGGCGGCGATTCCAGAACACGTCGGAGTCCTCTCACTCCACGAGGGATATTCCCCCGACGGCACTGGGGCCGGAGCTCGAGCTCTCCAAGGGCGTGTACCGAAGGATCGTCCCCGCGATGCTCGACCGCGAGGTCTACAGGCGCAACATGGGCCTGCTCACCGAGGTGCTCGACGATGCTGGAATCCAGTGGTGGTGGGTGGACAGTGTTGGCCACCGCGGCCGTCGAGCCGTCGCGGTCTCCGAAGAGCAGCGCCGAGCCGCTGGGCGCGCCCTCGTCGCTACAGCGAAGCGCGTGCCCACCGGTGGTGCATGGCGAATCACCGATGGGCTGACTCGCAGTTCGCACTACGCACTGGCTGGACGTGTCGACTGGGAGGGCGGGCTCGGCGAATCGGGCGTCTGGCGGATCGCCGAGGTGTGCGTCTTCAAGGGCCACGAGCGAACGTTGGGGCTGTCGCATGGCTGCGATCTCGAGTTCTGGTGCGCAGATGAAGAATCTGCCACCGTCACGGCACCCCGCGAGAATCGGGCGGCGAAGATCCTCGATCGCGCGGAAGCGCGTCTGGTGAGCGCTGAGCGAGACGGCCGGACTGTGCAGATTCCCGCGGTGCTCGATCAAACGATGCTCGAGGACATCACCTTCCCCATCGACGTCGTCTACACCTGGGTCGACGGTGCAGATCCACGCTGGCTCGCACGCAAGGCGGAAGCCTCGGGGGAGGGGCCGCCCGCGAGGCTTCATGCCGAGGCCACGGACCCTGCGCGATTCCGCTCGCGGGACGAGCTCCGTTACTCACTGCGCTCTCTGGACGATCATGCTCCGTGGGTCCGGCAGATCTTCCTGGTCACCGATCAGCAGGTGCCGTCGTGGCTGAACACGGAGGATCCTCGAATCACGATCGTGGACCACCGCGAGATCTTCCCCGATGACGGCCGGCTTCCGGTGTTCAACTCGAACGCGATCATCAGCAGGCTCCATCACATCGAGGGCCTGAGCGAGCACTTCCTGTACTTCAACGACGACGTCATGCTGACGCGTCCCGTGCTTCCCCAGCAGTTCTTCACCGGGGCGGGACTAGCCCTCGTATCACCGTCGAACAACCGCCGCCCCTTCGTCGCTCCGTCAGTGGAGCACGAACCCCACCTGAACCTCACCGCGAACATCCGCCACCTCATGCTCGAGGCAACCGGACGTAACGTCTCTCGCGCCATCAAGCACACACCGCACCCGCTTTTGCGAAGCGTCCTGGCCGAGCTGGAGGAGAAGTTCCCCGAGGCCTACGACCGCACCACGCGCTCCAGGTTCCGTCATCACGACGACGTCGTCGCTGATCAGCTGCACCACTACTACGCGCAGGCGATAGGACGAGCAGTGCCCGGATCGTTGGGCTACCTCTACCTCAATGTTCTCGACGACTCGTTCCTCCCCGTGTTCAATGGTTTCGCTGAGAAGCGCGACCGGGATGCCATGTGTGTCAATGATGCCCCGGTCTCGGGGGCAACGCCGATAGACGACGCTTTCGTGCAGGACTTCCTCGATGGAATGTACCCGGCGAGGTCCAGGTTCGAGAGAGACTAATAATCCCCAGCCGAATAAGTGTCCCTGACGTCAGCCGATTCTGGAGCCCCTACTTCATGCCGTCGCCCACTTTTGCCATTGTCTCTGCGGTGTATGGAGTTGCCCGCTATCTTCCAGAATTCTTTGCATCCCTCGAGTCGCAAACATATGCGCACGAGAATTTGAAGGTGATACTTGTCGATGACGGGTCGGTGGATGGCTCGGGTGACCTGTGTGAGCGGTGGGCGGCTTCGACAACTCTCCAGGTTGAGGTCATCCGGCAACAGAATGCTGGACAGGCTGCCGCCCGGAACGCCGGAATCGATCACCTCGGCGCGGAGGACTGGGTCACGTTCACGGCTCTTCGCATCTGAGGGTGTAGGTGCGGGTCGCGGGGTGGGCGCGTCGGTGCCGGGATAGACGTCGAGGTCTTCCGATGATGGAAGTTCCTACGCTCGCCATCCGAAAGACCTCGACGTGCCCAACGCTACCTTTGACGACCCCGATCTGACGACCTTCACGCGCCTGGAGGAGCTGGGCCTGGTCGCTGTGGGGCAGCGGCTCACGGCCGAGCGGGCGGTGCTCGAATGCCGGCTCGCTGAGGAGGATCCGTGGTGCCGCGCCTGCGGAGCACGAGCGACGTCGCGGGGCACGATCGCCCGGTCTCTGGCTCACGAGCCGTTCGGCCACAGGCCCACGACGCTGCTGCTGCGGATCCGTCGTTACCGGTGTGATCACTGCGGGAACCGCTGGCGAGAGGATACGTCGACCGCAGCCCCGGGGCGGGCGAAGCTCTCCCGCGGTGGGATGCGGTGGGCACTTCACGCGCTCGTGGTCGACCATCTCTCGATCACGCGGATCGCTGCCGGGCTGGGCGTGGCCTGGCACACCGCGAACGACGCGGTTCTGACCGAGGGTCAGCGCCTGCTGATCGATGACCCGACCCGCTTCGATGGTGTTGCCGTGATCGGCGTGGACGAGAACGTATGGCGGCATACCCGGCGCGGCGACAAGTACGTCACCGTCATCATCGACCTTACCCCGGCCAGGGACGGGACCGGACCGGCACGGTTGCTGGACATGATCCCCGGCCGCTCCAAAGCGGTGTTCAAGGCCTGGCTCGACGCCCGTCCCGAGGCGTGGAAGAACCGCATCGAGGTGGTGGCGATGGATGGGTTCTCCGGTTTCAAGACCGCGACCGGCGAAGCGTTGCCGGGAGCGGTCGCGGTCATGGATCCCTTCCACGTCGTCCGCCTCGCTGGAGACGCCCTGGACGACTGCCGCCGACGGATCCAGCAGAAGCTCCACAAGCGCCGAGGCCGCAAGGACGACCCTCTCTACAAGACCCGCCGCACCCTCCACACCGGCACCCAGCTGCTGACCGAGCGTCAATGCGAGCGCCTCGGCGCCCTGTTCGAGCGCGAGAAGCACGTCGCGGTCGAGGTGACCTGGGAGATCTACCAGGCCATGGTCGCCGCCTATCGCGAACCCGATCGGGCGAGGGCCACGGCGATGATGGAGAAGCTCATCACCGCGCTCGGCAAGAACGTTCCCGACACTTTGCCTGAGCTGGCCAAGCTCGGCCGAACTCTGACGAAACGGAGCGCGGACGTGCTCGCGTTCTTCGCCCGGCCCGGCACCAGCAACGGCCCGACCGAGGCGATCAACGGCCGGCTCGAACACCTCCGAGGCTCCGCCCTCGGGTTCCGCAACCTCACCCACTACATCGCCCGCAGTCTCCTCGAAGCCGGAGGCTTCAGACCCCTCCTCGACCCCTCGCTACCCCCTCAAATGCGATGAGCCTGTTTTGCGCGGTTGTTCAAGGACGCATGGGTCCTGATGGACCGGAGTCACAATTCCCGCGACAATGCCGAGCACCTTTTCAAGTATCTCCGATCGGAACGACGTGATATCAACGCTTGGTTCGTCGTGCGGAAGGGGACGCCCGATTGGAATCGTCTTCGAGCGGAAGGCTACAAGCGACTCATTCCGCACGGGAGCCTTCTCTGGATGATCCTGTGTCTGCATGCTGCCCACATGGTGTCGTCTCACGTGGATCGGTACGTCGTCGAGCCCTTCGCGAGGCGGGGTGGCTGGAACTGGCGATACGTCTTCCTCCAGCACGGTGTGACGCAGGCCGATCTGTCCAGATGGCTGAACTCCAAGCGCATCGATCTATTCGTCACTGCGTCCAGGGACGAGTACGCTTCGATCGCTGGTGATGGCTCGGCATATTCGTTCACTTCCCATGAAGTGCAACGGACCGGGTTCCCTCGGCACGACAAGCTGATGAGACTTGCCAAGGTGTCACGAGCGGAGCGAAGGCAGAGGCATGTTCTCGTCATGCCGACCTGGCGCGCGTACTTCTCCCAGCTCGCGTCCGCCGGAACCGGAGAGCGCGGGGCGCACCCGGAATTCTTCAAGTCGGACTTCGCGCGGGAGTGGCAGACTTTGCTCACTGACCGGAGACTGTTGGAGCTGTGCCGGCGAGAAGATCGTGATCTGGTGTTCATGCCCCACCCTAATCTCGAGCCCTACCTGGAGGGATTCAACCTTCCCAAGGGCGTTCGTGTGTTCACCTATGCAGATGCTGATGTCCAGGAGATTATCGCCAGTGCTGATGTGATGATCACCGACTATTCGTCGGTTGCCTTCGACGCCGCCTTCGTGAGTTGCCCTCTCGTGTACTTCCAGTTCGACCGTAGCGAGTTCTTGGGTGGTGGGCACATCGGGCGCCCTGGCTACTTCGACTATGAGACTCATGGCTTCGGTCCGGTCGTGGGGACGGTGGACGGTGTGGTCGAGGCTCTGGAACGATGTGCAGAATTCGGCTTCTCAGTGCCGGCCGAGTTCGCTCGGCGAGCCCGGAATGCATTCGGGACACCGAAGCCCGGTGCCTGTGAAAGAGTGACACGCGCGATTGAGGATCTGGAAAAGCCGCTCTCCAAGCGTCAACTACGTACTCCTATCCCCACTCCGGTGGCTCCGCCGCATGCAGTCGATCAGGTCGTCGAAGCAGTTCGCGCGGGCGGCGCAGGGCGAGATCTCGCATCCTGACCCTCGCGCCCGCATGGCGGACGCAGGACTACGCTGTGCTCTGACCCCGTCGCACCCGAGGGCGTGAGCGACGACCATCATCCGTACCGGAGGAGATTCCGTGACGCGTCCCGTCGTGCTCATCGCTGAGGAGCTGTCGCCCGCCACCGTCGAGGTCCTGGGCCCTGACGTCGAGGTCCGCAGCGTGGACGGCACCGACCGTGCCGCGCTGCTGGCCGCGGTGAAGGAGGCCGATGCCCTCCTGGTCCGTTCCGCCACCCAGGTCGATGCCGAGGTCTACGCCGCGGCCGACCACCTCAAGGTCGTCGCCCGCGCCGGCGTGGGCCTGGACAACGTGGACGTCGCCGCGGCCACGTCGGCCGGGGTCATGGTCATCAACGCCCCCACCTCCAACATCGTCTCCGCCGCGGAGCTCGCGATCGCGCTGATCCTCGCCTCGCTGCGCAACCTGGGCCGCGCCGACGCCTCCGTGAAGGCGGGCCGCTGGGAGCGCAAGCAGCTCACCGGCGTGGAGCTGCTGGAGAAGACGGTCGGCGTGGTGGGCTTCGGCCGCATCGGGCAGCTGGTCGCCGAGCGGCTGCGCCCCTTCGGCGTGAACCTCCTGGCCTACGACCCCTACGTCAACCACGCCCGCGCCGCCGAGCTCGGCGCCCGCGTCGTCGAGCTCGACGAGCTGATGCGCGAAGCGGACGTGCTCACCGTGCACATGCCCAAGACCCCCGAGACCACCGGGCTGATCGGCGCCGAGCAGTTCGCGCTCGCGAAGCCGACCCTCCACGTCGTCAACGCCGCCCGCGGCGGGCTGATCGACGAGGAGGCGCTGTACACGGCGCTGAGCACCGGGCAGATCGAGGGTGCGGCGCTGGACGTCTACTCCTCCGAGCCGCCCGCGAAGAGCGAGACCGCCGCGAAGCTGCTCGAGCTCGACAACCTCACCCTCACCCCGCACCTCGGCGCCTCCACCTCCGAGGCGCAGGAGAAGGCCGGCGTGGCCGTCGCGAAGTCCGTGCGCCTCGCGCTCGCGGGCGAGCTCGTGCCCGATGCGGTCAACGTCGCCGGCGGCGCGATCGACGACCTGGTCCGACCGGGCGTGGCGCTGGCCGACCGGCTCGGCCAGCTGTTCACGGCGCTCGCGGGCGAGGCGCCCGAGGTCCTCGACATCGAGGTGCACGGCGAGATCGCCTCCCGCGACGTGACCGCGCTGAAGCTCTCCGCCCTGCGCGGCATGTTCCGCTCCGTGGTCACCGAGCAGGTCAGCTACGTCAACGCCCCCGTCCTCGCCGAGGAGCGCGGCATCGCCGTGCAGCTGGTGACCGACGAGAACACCGAGCGCTTCCGCAACGTCATCACCCTGCGCGGCACCCTGCGCGACGGCGAGGTCGTGGCCGTCTCCGGCACGCTCAGCGGCGTCGACCAGGAGCACAAGCTCATCGAGGTCTTCGGCCACGCGCTGGACGTGCCCCTGAGCGACCACCTGCTGATCATCCGCTACGAGGACGGCCCGGGCCTGATCGGCCGCTACGGCGCGAGCCTCGGGGAGGCCGGCATCAACATCGCCGGCATGCAGGTCTCCCGTGCGCGCCGCGCCCAGGGCGCCGAGGCGCTCGTCGTGCTCGACCTCGACGAGTCCGTGGACCGCGAGTTCGCCGAGGAGCTCGGCGCGACGATCGACGCGCGCTCCACCCACGCCGTCGACCTCGTCTACTGATCCCGTCCCCCTCCGAGGAGGAGCACTCTCCATGAGCACCACCCCCGCCCCGAGCACCCTGCGCCTGGCCGTCATCGAGGGCGACGGCATCGGCAAGGAGGTCGTCCCCCAGGGGCTGCGCGCCCTGCGCGCCGCCCTCGAGCCCGCCGGCGTCGCCGTCGAGCCGACCCCCTTCGACCTCGGGGCGGGGCGCTGGCACCGCACGGGCGAGACCCTCCCCGACGAGGACATGGCCGCCCTGGCCGAGCGCGACGCGATCCTGCTCGGCGCCGTCGGCGACCCCGGCGTCCCCTCCGGCGTGCTCGAGCGGGGCCTGCTGCTGAAGCTCCGCTTCGCCTTCGACCACTACGTCAACCTGCGCCCCACGCGCCTGTTCCCGGGCGTCGCGACCCCGCTCGCCGAGCCGGGGGACGTCGACTTCCTCGTCGTGCGCGAGGGGACCGAGGGCCCCTACGTCGGCAACGGCGGCTCGATGCGCACCGGCACCGAGCTCGAGGTCGCCACCGAGGTGTCCCTGAACACCGCCGTCGGCGTCGAGCGCGTGGTCCGCTACGCCTTCGAGCAGGCCGAGGCGCGGCGCAAGAAGCTCACCCTCGTGCAC
Organism: Brachybacterium sp. EE-P12; assembly: GCF_003711805.1. Lineage (GTDB taxonomy): Bacteria > Actinomycetota > Actinomycetes > Actinomycetales > Dermabacteraceae > Brachybacterium. Next base: position 167,508 of record NZ_QXCP01000006.1, read on the forward strand.
AAGCACAACGTGCTCGTCCACGCCGGTCACCTGTGGCGGCGCATCGTCGAGCAGGTCGGCGCCGAGCACCCGGAGGTCGAGGTCGACTACGCCCACGTCGACGCGATGATGATCTACCTCGTCCAGGATCCCTCCCGCTTCGACGTGATCGTCACCGACAACCTCTTCGGCGACATCGTCACCGACCTCGCCGGCGCGATCGGCGGCGGGATCGGCCTGGCCGCGAGCGGCAACGTCAACCCCACCGGCGCGTTCCCCTCGATGTTCGAGCCCGTGCACGGCTCCGCCCCGGACATCGCCGGGAAGGACCTCGCCGACCCCACCGCCACCGTGCTCTCCGTCGCTCTGCTGCTGGACCACCTCGGTCACGTCGAGCCCGCCGCCGCGGTGCGCGCCGCCGTGGAGAACGACCTCGCCGCCCGTGCGGCGGACCCGGCGCTCGCCTCCCGCGGCACCGCGCGGATCGGCGACGACCTCGTCGCCGCGATCACCGGGCGCTGAGCGCCCGCACCTGACACACTGACCCTGCCGACCCTCACCGAGGAGACCACCGTGAGCGCACTCGCCTTCACCCAGACCAGCACGACCCGTCGCGTGGGCGACGACGAGCGCGCCCGCATCCTCTCCGCCCCCGGCTTCGGCCAGCACTACACCGACTTCATGGCCCGCGCCCGCTGGAGGGCCGACGGCGGCTGGGGGCAGGACGAGGTCGTGCCCTTCGGTCCACTGCAGCTGTCCCCGGCCACGGCCGTGCTGCACTACGGCCAGGAGATCTTCGAGGGCCTGAAGGCGTTCCGCCACGCCGACGGGTCGGTGTGGACCTTCCGCCCCGAGGCGAACGCCGAGCGCATGCAGCGCTCCGCCCGACGCCTCGCGCTTCCCGAGCTGCCGGTGGAGGACTTCCTCGCCTCGCTGAAGGCCGTGGTCGCGGCCGACGAGCCGTGGGTGCCCGAGGCGACCAGCGAGGAGTCGCTCTACCTGCGCCCCTTCATGTTCGCCTCCGAGGAGTTCCTCGGCGTGCGCGCCGCGGAGACGGTCGACTACTACGTCATCGCCTCCCCGGCCGGCCCCTACTTCCCGCGCGGCGTGCAGCCGCTGGTCGTGTGGATCACCGACGAGTACGCGCGCGCCGGCGCCGGCGGCACCGGCGCCGCGAAGTGCGGCGGCAACTACGCCTCCTCCCTGCTGGGCAAGCGCGAGGCCGCGGAGAACGGGGCCGACGAGGTGCTCTTCCTCGACTCCGAGACCCACACCAGCATCGACGAGCTCTCCGGCATGAACGTCGTCGCGATCACCGCCGACGGCCGCCTGCTCACTCCGGCCCTGACCGGGTCGATCCTCGAGGGCGTCACCCGTCTGTCGATCCTGCGCCTGGCGGAGGATCGCGGGCTCGAGGTCCACGAGCAGAAGCTCGTCATGAGCGAGATCGTCCAGCAGCTGCAGGACGGCACCATCACGGAGATGTTCGCCTGCGGCACCGCCGCGGTCATCAACCCCATCGGCGAGTTCCGCTCGAGGAAGGGCTCCTGGACCGTCGGCGACGGCGGCTCCGGCGAGGTCACCCTCGCGCTGCGCAAGGAGCTCACCGACATCCAGTACGGCCGGATCCCGGACCGCCACGGCTGGTTGACCCGACTGGTGTGAGTCCGTCATGACGAATCCCGCGACCACCCCCATGATCGACGCCTTCCACCTCTACGACACGACGCTGCGCGACGGCTCCCAGCAGGAGGGGCTCACCCTCTCGGTGGCCGACAAGCTCGCCGTCGCCCGCCTCCTGGACGAGCTGGGCGTGACCTACATCGAGGGCGGCTGGCCCGGCGCCGTCCCGCGCGACACGGAGTTCTTCGCCCGCGCCCGCACCGAGCTGGAGCTCGGCACCGCACGCCTGGCCGCCTTCGGCGCGACCCGCAAGGCCGGCGTCGACGTCGCCGAGGACGCGCAGGTCCGGGCGCTCGTCGATTCCGGCGCGCCGACGATCACCCTGGTCGCGAAGTCGGACCTGCGCCATGTCACCGGCGCGCTGCGCACCACCGCCGAGGAGAACCTCGCGATGGTGCGCGAGACCGTCGCCCACCTCGTCGGCCTCGGCCGGGAGGTGTTCGTCGACGCGGAGCACTTCTTCGACGGATTCCTCCACGACCCCGACTACACCGCCTCCGTGCTCCTCGCCGCGCACGAGGCCGGCGCCTCCGTGCTCGTGCTGTGCGACACCAACGGCGGGATGCTCCCGCACCAGGTCACGGAGATCGTCGAGGACCTGCGCGTCCGGCTCGAGACGGCAGGGGCGGGCACGGCGCGGCTGGGCGCCCACACCCACAACGACACCGGCTGCGCGGTCGCCAACGCGATCTCCGCCGTCCGCGCCGGGATCACCCACGTCCAGGGCTGTGTGAACGGCTACGGGGAGCGCACCGGCAACGCCGACCTCGTCACCCTGCTCGCGGATCTGCAGCTGAAGATGGGCATGGAGCTCGTCCCCGCCGAGACCCTCGGCGAGGCCACCCGCATCTGCCATGCGATCGGCGAGATCGTGAACATGCCCGTCAATCCTCGCGCCCCCTACGTCGGCGCGAGCGCCTTCGCGCACAAGGCCGGGCTGCACGCGAGCGCGATCCGCGTGGACCCCGATCTGTACCAGCACACCGATCCCCGCGCCGTGGGCAACGACATGCGCATGATCATCTCCGACATGGCCGGCCGCGCCTCGATCGAGCTCAAGGGCCGCGAGCTCGGCTTCGACCTCGCCGGCGAGCCGGAGCTGCTCACCCGCCTCGCGCAGACCGTCAAGCAGCGCGAGGCGATCGGCTACTCCTACGAGGCCGCCGACGCGTCCTTCGAGCTGCTCCTGCTCGACGCCCTCGGGCAGGTGCCCAGCTACTCGGTCGTCGAGTCCTGGCGCGCCACCTCCCAGCTGGGACGCGACGGGACCCTCGAGACCGAGGCGACCGTGAAGCTGCAGGCCGACGGCGGGGGAGAGCACCAGCGCAAGGTCGCGATCGCCGAGGGCAACGGCCCCGTCAACGCCCTGGACCTCGCCCTGCGGGAGGCGCTGCGCGAGCGGCACCCCGAGGTCGACGAGTTCGAGCTGCGCGACTTCAAGGTCCGGATCCTCGACGCCCAGCACGGCACCGACGCCACCGTGCGCGTGCTCGTGCGCACCTCCGGGCGCGGCCTGGAGTTCCAGACCGTCGGCGTCGGCCCCAACGTCATCGAGGCCTCCTGGGAGGCGATCTACGACGCCTACACCTACGGGCTGCACAAGTCCGGCGTCTGAGGGGCCGCGGGGACGGGGGAGCGCTACCCTGTGACCATGACCACCTACCTGCTCACCGCCCTCGGCGATGACCGCCCCGGCCTGGTCGCCGCCCTGGCCTCCGCCGTCGACGAGCACGGCGGCAGCTGGGTGGACAGCCAGCTCGCGCTGCTCGCCGGGAAGTTCGCCGGCATCGTCGAGGTGGACCTGCCCGATGCGCGGGTCGAGGCGTTCCTCGCCGCCCTGCCCGCCCTCGAGGCCTCCAGCGGGCTGCGGGTCGAGGCGACCGCTGCCGAGGCCGTTCCCCGCACCGCGCCGAGCCGCCCCCTGCGCCTGCACCTGCTGGGCCAGGACCGCACCGGCATGATCCGCGAGGTCACCACCGCCCTGTGCTCCCAGGGCGCGACGATCGACGGCCTGCGCTCCTGGACCCGCGAGGCCCCCGAGGGCGGCGGCATGCTCTTCGAGGCGGAGGCCGAGCTGCGCCTGCCCGAGCACGCCGAGGAGGCCGACGTGCGCGAGGCGCTCGAGACGATCGCGGCCGAGCTGATGGTGGACCTGGAGCTCGACGGCCCGGAATGACGTTCTCCCGGCGATTATCGTAATGGTGGTCGTGCGTAATTCGCATCTTTCCGGATAGCGGCCGACGAAGATTTCGCAGAACGTGCCTATCCGGGACCGAAGTCCTCTAGGGTGGCCCCACGGGCCGAGGATCCTGGCGAGGTAGAAGTCCACCTCAGCGGTGCGTCGTCGAGCGATGCTCGTCCCGCGTGTCCGCTCGCGTCCGAGGAGCGTCATCGATGCCCGGGTCCACGTCCACCGCCGCCACCACCACTGCGCAGGACACCGTTCCGCCCGGTGCCTGGCGAGCGCTTCTGCTGGTCACCCTCGGTTTCGGGGTGAACTTCTGGGCCTGGGCGCTGCTGAGCCCGCTGGGCCCCGTGTACGTCGAGCGGGGCCTCGCGCAGGACGCCTCGCTGATCGTGGCGCTTCCCGTGCTGGTCGGCTCCCTGGGCCGGATCCTGGTCGGAGGGCTCTCGGACCGCTTCGGCGGCCACCTCATGTTCCCGCTCGTATCGCTGCTGACCGTGATCCCGGTGCTGTTCCTGGGCCTGGTCGGCCAGTTCACGTATTCCACGCTCCTGCTGGGCGGATTCTTCCTCGGCATCGCCGGCACCACGTTCGCGATCGGCGTCCCCTACGTGAACGCCTGGTTCCCGCCTGCCAAGCGTGGAATGGCCACCGGGCTGTACGGCGTGGGCATGGGCGGCACCGCCATCAGCGCCTTCACCACCGTGCCGCTCGTGGACTCCGTGGGCACCGCCGCCCCCTTCGTCATCACCTCGATCGCGCTCGTGATCTACGCGATCCTGGCCTGGCTGTTCATGCACGACGCCCCCACCTGGTCCCCCTCGACCAAGAGCATCCTCGCCCAGTCCCTCACCGCGATGCGGCTGAAGGTCACCTGGCAGGCCTGCTACCTGTACGCGCTGAGCTTCGGCGGCTATGTCGCGTTCTCCGTCTTCCTGCCCACGATGCTGAAGAACTGGTACGGCCTCACCACGGCCGACGCCTCCTTCCGCATGGCCGGCTTCGTGATCGTCGCCGTGGTCATGCGCCCGCTCGGCGGCACCCTCTCGGACCGGATCGGCGCCTCGCGCACCCTGCTGATCTCCTACACGGCCGTGGCCCTCGCCGCGCTGATGCTCGCCTTCCAGCCCGCGCTGATGCCGATCGGCACGATCGACTTCATCGTCATGGCCGCCGGCCTCGGGCTCGGCTCCGGCGCGGTCTTCGCCCTGGTCGCCCAGACCACCGACCCCTCCGTGGTCGGTTCCGTCACCGGCTTCGTCGGCGCCGCCGGCGGCCTCGGCGGCTTCGTCCCGCCGCTGGTGATGGGCGCGATCCACGCCAGCAGCGGGAGCTACTCCCTCGGGATCGTCCTGCTGCTGATGGCGACCCTCGGCGCCGTCGTCGTCACCCTCTTCGTCGCGCGCGGCGCCCGCGCCGCCGCGACCACCGCCTGAACCCCGCCCCGCCCAGGAGGAGCACCCATGAGCATCCAGGACCGCACCCCCTCGCAGGAGCAGGACGGCACCGCCCCCGGCATGGACTCGCCGCTGTTCGACGCGCTGATCGGCGCGCGGCGCATGTTCAGCCGCTCCGAGAAGATCAGCGAGGACAACCGCGAGACCCACCGGGTCGGCGGTCGCGGCGGCGACTCCTTCTACCGCGAGCGCTGGAGCCACGACAAGGTGGTCCGCTCGACCCACGGCGTGAACTGCACCGGCTCCTGCTCCTGGAAGGTCTACGTCAAGGACGGCGTGATCACCTGGGAGTCGCAGGAGACGGACTACCCCTCCGCCGGCCCCGACAAGCCCGAGTACGAGCCGCGCGGCTGCCCCCGCGGCGCGTCCTTCTCCTGGTACACCTACTCGCCCACCCGGGTGCGCTACCCCTACGTGCGCTCCGAGCTGCTGCGCCTGTTCCGCGAGGAGAAGGCGAAGGTGCCCGGGGGAGACCCCGTCGAGGCCTGGAAGGCGATCGTCTCCGATCCCGAGAAGGCCATGCGCTACAAGCGTGCCCGCGGCAAGGGCGGGCTGGTGCGCGCCTCCTGGGAGGAGGCCGAGGAGCTCGTCGCCGCCGCCTACGTCCACACCGTCAAGGAGTTCGGCCCCGACCGCGCCACCGGCTTCTCGCCGATCCCCGCGATGAGCCAGGTCTCCTTCTCCTCCGGCGCCCGCTTCCACCAGCTCATCGGCGGCTCGATGCTGTCCTTCTACGACTGGTACGCGGATCTCCCGCCCGCCTCCCCGCAGGTCTTCGGCGACCAGACCGACGTGCCCGAGTCCGGTGACTGGTGGGACGCCGCCTACCTGATCATGTGGGGCTCCAACGTGCCCCTGACCCGCACCCCGGACGCGCACTGGATGGCGGAGGCCCGCTACCGCGGCCAGAAGGTCATCTCCGTCGCCCCGGACTACGCCGAGAGCGTCAAGTTCGCCGACGAGTGGCTCGCCCCGCACCCCGGCACCGACGCCGCCCTCGCCATGGCGATGGGCCACACGATCCTGCGCGAGTTCTACGTCGACCGCCAGGTGCCCTACTTCGAGGACTACTCCAGGCAGTACACCGACCTGCCCTTCCTCGTGCAGCTCGAGAAGCGCGAGGACGGCGCGTTCGTGCCCGGCAAGTTCCTCGTCGCGAGCGAGGCGGGGGAGCACCGCACCGCCGAGGCCGCGACCGAGCACGCCGACTTCAAGCCCATGATGTTCGACCGCGCGAGCGAGCAGGTCGTCGTACCCAACGGCACCCTCGGCCATCGCTTCTCGGCCGACGGCGAGGGCCGCTGGAACCTCGAGCTCGGCGACCTCGACCCGGCGCTGAGCCTGCTGGGCCACCACCAGGAGGTGGCCGAGGTGCTGCTGCCCCGCTTCGACACGGCCGGCCAGGGCGGGCGCGGCGACGTCGCCCGCGGCGTGCCCGTGCGCGAGATCGACGGCCGGATCGTCACGACCGTCTTCGATCTGCTGCTGGCCGAGTACGGCGTGGGCCGGGAGGGCCTGCCCGGGCAGTGGGCGAGCGGACTCGACGACGCCGAGGCGCTGTACACCCCCGCCTGGCAGGAGACCATCACGGGCGTGCCCGGCGTCGCCGCGGCGCGCATCGCCCGGGAGTTCGCGCAGAACGCGATCGACTCCGGCGGCCGCTCGATGATCATCATGGGCGCCGGCACGAACCACTGGTTCCACTCCGACACCATCTACCGCTCCTTCCTGACCCTCACGAACCTCTGCGGCACGCAGGGCGTCAACGGCGGCGGCTGGGCCCACTACGTCGGCCAGGAGAAGGTCCGCCCGATCACCGGCTGGCTCCACCTCGCCAACGCCCTGGACTGGTCCCGGCCCCCGCGCCAGATGACCCAGACCACCTACTGGTACATGCACACCGACCAGTGGCGCTACGACCGCTTCGGCGCGGACACCCTCGCCGCCACCACCGGCGCGGGGCACTTCGCGGGCACCACCACCGCCGACGCCGTCGCCCTCTCCCAGCGGCTCGGCTGGCAGCCCTTCTATCCGCAGTTCGACATCTCCTCCCTCGACGTCGCCGATCGCGCCGCCGATGCGGGGGAGGAGACGATCCCCTATCTCGTCGACCAGCTCAAGCACGGCGGCATCAACTTCGCCGCCGAGGATCCCGACGCCTTCGAGAACCACCCGAAGATCTGGTCGATCTGGCGGGCGAACACGCTGGGCTCCTCCGCCAAGGGCGACCAGTACTTCTTCCGTCACCTGCTGGGAGTGGACTCCGCCGCCACCGAGGAGGAGACCCCCGAGCACCTGCGGCCGAAGGACGTGCGCTGGAGGGAGGAGGCGCCCATCGGGAAGATCGACCTGATGCTCACCCTCGACTTCCGCATGACCAGCCACACCCTCCACTCCGACGTGGTGCTGCCTGCCGCGACCTGGTACGAGAAGCACGATCTGTCCACCACGGACATGCACCCCTTCGTCCACTCCTTCAACCCCGCGATCTCCAACCCCTGGGAGTCCCGCACCGACTGGGAGACCTGGGCCGGGATCGCCAGGCGCTTCAGCGAGCTCGCCGAGACGCACCTTGGCACCCGCAAGGACGTCGTCGCCTTCCCGCTCCAGCACGACACCCCCGGCGAGCTCGCCACCCCGCACGGCCGCGTGCGGGACTGGAAGAGGGGCGAGTGCGAGCCCGTGCCGGGCCTGACCATGCCCACCCTGGTCGAGGTCGAGCGCGACTACACGCAGGTCCACGCGAAGTTCACCTCGATCGGCCCGCTGCTCGACACGCTCGGGATGACCACCAAGGGCATCACCTACGACGTGAAGGACTACGTCGCCGAGCTCGGGCGCCTGAACGGCACCCACCGCACCGGCCCCGCCGCCGGCCGCCCCAAGCTCGAGACGGACCTGCAGGCCTGCGAGTTCATCCTGGGGCTCTCCGGCACCACCAACGGGCACATGGCCACAGAGGGCTTCAAGACCCTCGAGAAGCGCACCGGCACCCGCCTGCACGACCTCGCCGCCGAGAACGAGGGCAAGCGGATCCACTTCGCCGACACCAAGGCCGCGCCGGTCCCGGTGATCACGAGCCCGGAGTGGTCCGGCTCCGAGTCCGGCGGGCGCCGATACAGCCCCTTCACCATCAACGTGGAGCGCAAGAAGCCCTGGCACACCCTCACCGGGCGCCAGCACTACTACCTCGACCACGACTGGATGCTCGAGATGGGCGAGGCGCTGCCCGTGTTCCGGCCCCCGCTGGACATGACCGCCCTGTTCGGCGAGCGGGCGCTGGGGGAGAAGGACGAGGCCGGCACCTCGATCTCGGTGCGCTACCTGACCCCGCACAACAAGTGGGCGATCCACTCGATGTACATGGAGAACTTCTTCATGATGAACCTCTCCCGCGGCGGGCAGACGATCTGGATGAGCGTCGAGGACGCCGAGGCCGTCGGCATCACCGACAACGACTGGATCGAGGCCACCAACCGCAACGGCGTGGTCGCCGCGAGAGCCGTCGTCTCCCACCGCATGCCCAAGGGCACCGCCTTCATGCACCACGCCCAGGACCGCACCGTGAACGTGCCGCTGACCGAGCGGGACGGCATGCGCGGCGGCATCCACAACTCGCTGACCCGCATCATGCTCAAGCCCTCCCACCTGATCGGCGGCTACGGCCAGCTGTCCTACGCCTTCAACTACTACGGCCCGACGGGGAACCAGCGCGACGAGGTCACGATGATCCGCAAGCGCACCGCCCCCGTCGAGTACTGAGCACCGAGAGAACGAGGAGAGACGACATGCGCGTCATGGCCCAGATGTCGATGGTGATGAACCTCGACAAGTGCATCGGCTGCCACACCTGCTCGGTGACCTGCAAGCAGGCGTGGACGAACCGCTCCGGCACGGAGTACATCTGGTTCAACAACGTCGAGACCCGGCCCGGGCAGGGCTACCCCCGCGGCTACGAGGACCAGGAGAAGTGGAAGGGCGGCTGGGAGCTCAGCGCGAGCGGGCGCCTCAAGCCCAAGGCCGGCGGCCGCCTCACCAAGCTCCTGCAGCTGTTCTCGAACCCGAAGCTGCCCGGCATCGAGGACTACTACGAGCCGTGGACCTACGAGTACGACAAGCTGCTCAACGCCCCCGCGCAGCAGCAGAACATCCCCACCGCGCCCCCGAAGTCCCTCATCACGGGGGAGCGCACCCAGATCCAGTGGTCGGGGAACTGGGACGACGACCTCGGCGGCACGTACCTGCACAAGGACAAGGACCCGATGCTCAAGGGCATCGAGGACAAGGTCCAGTTCGAGTTCGACCAGACCTTCATGTTCTACCTGCCCCGCATCTGCGAGCACTGCCTGAACCCCACCTGCGTGGCCTCCTGCCCCTCCGGCGCGATCTACAAGCGCGAGGAGGACGGCATCGTCCTGGTGGACCAGGACGGCTGCCGCGGCTGGCGCATGTGCATCACCGGCTGCCCCTACAAGAAGATCTACTTCAACCACCGCACCGGCAAGGCCGAGAAGTGCACCTTCTGCTACCCCCGCATCGAGCAGGGCGAGCCGACGGTGTGCGCCGAGACCTGCGTGGGCCGCCTGCGCTACATCGGCCTGGTCCTCTACGACGCCGACCGCGTCACCGAGGCCGCCTCCACCCGGGACGAGAAGGAGCTCTACCGCGCCCAGCGCGACATCATTCTCGACCCCCACGACCCCGAGGTGATCGCGGGCGCGAAGGCCTCCGGCATCCCGCACGACTGGCTGCTGGCCGCGCAGAAGTCGCCCACCTACAAGCTCATCAAGGACTACGAGGTCGCGCTCCCGCTGCACCCCGAGTACCGCACCATGCCGATGGTCTGGTACATCCCGCCGCTCTCCCCGGTCGTGGACGTCGTGCGCGACACCGGCTACGACGCGGAGGACGCCGAGAACCTCTTCGCCGCGATCGACGCTCTGCGCATCCCGGTGGAGTACCTCGCGAACCTCTTCACCGCCGGGGACGTGCCCACCGTCGAGCGGGTGCTGTACCGGATGGCCGCGATGCGCTCGTACATGCGCGACATCAACCTCGGCAACGCGCCCCGCGAGGGCATCGCGAACGCCGTCGGGATGGACGGCGAGACCATGCAGGAGATGTACCGCCTGCTCGCGATCGCGAAGTACGAGGACCGCTACGTCATCCCCGTCGGCCACCACGAGTCCGCCCACGACCTCGAGTCCACCGGCACGGACTGCCCGCTGAACGCCCCCGGCGGCCCCGGCATGGGCATGTCCCTGCCCGAGGAGTCCCTCGGCATGGCCGGACCGGGGTACGCCACCAAGCGCCAGCAGACCACGCCCGACCGCCCCGAGGGCGTGCGGATCAACCTGCTGAACTGGGACGGGCGCGGCCGTCCCGACGGGCTCTTCCCCGAGCCCGCGACGGGAGGTGCCTGATGGGCGCCCTCGCCCGCCTGCTGGGCCGGCGCACGGCCGACGGCGACGCGTCGGGGAGCACGGCCACCGCGACCCTGCCGCCGAAGCGCGCGCGCTCGCCGAAGGACCTGCTGCACGCCTCCGGGATGGATCTGCCGGCGCTGCGCACCACCTGGCTCGCCGTCTCCTGGCTGCTGACCTATCCCGACGAGCAGGTCCGCTCCCGGCTCGGGGACCTCGAGGTGCTGGTCCAGGACCTTCCCGAGCCCGTCCGCGGCGAGCTCGCACGGACCCTCGAGGCGCTCGCCGGCATGGACCCCGTCGTCCTCCAGGAGCAGTACGTCGACACCTTCGACACGCGCCGCCGGGGGTGCCTGCACCTGACCTACTTCAGCCACGGCGACACCCGCCGCCGCGGGATGGCGCTGCTGCGCATTAAGCAGGACTTCCGCGCCGCGGGCGTGGAGGTCGGCGAGAAGGAGCTTCCCGACCACCTCCCGCTGGTGCTCGAGTTCGCCGCCGGGCACGACCCGGAGCGGGGCGCGAAGATCCTGCGCGGGAACCGCCCCGGCGTCGAGCTGCTGCGCCTGCACCTGGCGGAGATCGACTCGCCCTGGCACGGCGCGCTGGTGGGCCTGTGCGCGACCCTGCCGCCGCTGGACGCCGACGACCGCGCCGCCGTGCTCCGCCTGGCCGAGGAGGGGCCGGAGGAGGAGACCGTGGGCCTGGACGGCTACGGCCTCGACGCCGACGCCGCGGCGCTGGGCGGGCAGACCTTCGCCGCGAGCGGCTGCGACTCCCGGGCCACCGCCCCCGGCCCCGTTCCCGTGGACCTGCTGAGAGGACGACCCTCATGAACGACACCTCGACCCTCGACCTGCTGCTGTGGGTGGTGCTGCCCTACATGGTCCTGGCGGTCTTCGTGCTCGGGCACGTGTGGCGCTTCCGCGCCGACCGCTTCGGCTGGACCACCCGCTCGAGCCAGATCTACGAGTCCAAGCTGCTCTCGATCGGCTCGCCGATGTTCCACTTCGGGATCATCGGGATCTTCTTCGGCCACGTGGTGGGGCTCGGGATCCCGAAGTCCTGGACCCGCTTCCTGGGGATCTCCGACCACGTCTACCACCTCATGGCGGTCACGGTCGGGCTCGCCGCGGCGGTCGCCTGCGTGGGCGGGCTGATGATCCTGCTGTACCGCCGCCGCACCAACACGCGCGTGTTCGGGGCGACGACGGTGGGGGACAAGATCATGTACCTCCTGCTCACCCTGGTGATCACCTTCGGCGTGCTCGCCACCCTCGTGCACACGACCATCGGGGACTACGACTACCGCGAGGGAGTCTCGATCTGGTTCCGCCAGTTCTGGACGCTGCAGCCCTCGACGGAGCTGATGAGCCAGGCCCCGATCTTCTTCCAGCTGCACGTGCTCAGCGCCCTGCTGCTCTTCGCGGCGTGGCCCTTCACGCGTCTGGTGCACGTCTTCGCGGCACCGGTGGGCTACCTGACCCGGCCCTACATCGTCTACCGCAGCAAGGACCCGCGCCGCGAGTCCGAGCGCCGCGGCTGGGAGAAGGTGGACTTCTGATGGCGAGCAGACCCCCTGTGACCCGGCAGAGCGACTGGGAGACGACGCTGCTGCCCTGGCTGCGCGACGTCGCCGCGGATCTCGAGGTCGGCGGTGTGGACCTCGACGTCGACCGGGTGCACACGATGACCGGAGTGGTGGCCGACGGGGTGCAGCGCTCGATGGCGCCGATCTCCGCCTTCCTGGTCGGGGCGGCAGTGGCGCGCGGTGCCGGGCTCGAGGAGGCCTGCACCGCGGTCGAGGAGCTCACCCGCGCCCGGGCGAAGGCGTGAGAGCCCGGAATACCTTGCCCCTGCCTCTTGTGATTGCGTTCACAGACGGTAGTCTGGTACCTGCGGGCGCCCCCTCCCCGCTACCCCCGTCGCCCCCGAGAGGAACCGTCCGGTGATCAGCTCCCGTCCCAGCCATTCCGAGAACTCCCCCCGCATCGCACGTGCGGGTCGTGCGGCGAGGTTCGCCGCGGGTCTCCTGTTCGCCGGCGCCCTCGGCGTCGCCGGTGCCGGCGCCGCCGCCGCGATCGAGACGAACCCGCAGAAGATCGAGACCAATCCTCTGATCGAGACCAACCCTCTGATCGAGACGAATCCGCAGAAGATCGAGACGAACCCGCTCAAGCGGATCGAGACGAACCCGCTCAAGCGGATCGAGACGAATCCCCAGCGGATCGAGACGAACCCTCTGATCGAGACGAACCCTCTGATCGAGACGAACCCTCTGATCGAGACCAATCCGCTGTGACCCGCAGCTGATCCAGGACCACGGCCGGCGCCCACCAGGGCGCCGGCCGTCGTCGTGCCGTCCGCCGTGCTGCGAGCTCAGCGGTCCGCCATGTCCCCCACGTGCGTGATCTCCAGGACCGGCTCCCCGGCCTCGTCGGTCGCCTCGAGGTCCAGCTCCGCCTCGATCGCCCAGTCGTGGTTGCCGTCCGGATCGTCGAGCACCTGGCGGATGCGCCACAGCCGCGACTCCTCGGTGATCTGCAGCAGCTGCGGGGAGCGGGCCGGGCCGTCGATGCCCACCTCGTCGTAGGTGTCGTAGTAGGCGTCCATCGCCTCGGCCCAGCGCGGCCGGTCCCATCCTGAGGCGCCGTCGAGCTCGGCCAGGCGCTCCTCCCGCTCGAAGGCGAAGTGCTCCACGCGCTGCCACATCGCGGCCCGCACCATCGTGCGCAGCACCTTCGTCTGGGCGGACAGCCCGCGCGGCGTGGTGGGGCGGATCTCGGAGGCGCCGTCCTCGTGGTCCTCCGGATGGGTCAGCGCCTCCCACTCGTCCAGCAGCGAGGAGTCGATCCCGCGCACCAGCACGCCGAGCCACTCGATCATGTCCTCGAGCTCCTCGGTGCGCAGGTCCTGCGGGACCGTGCGCCGCATCGCCTGGTAGGCGTCGGAGAGATAGCGCAGCACGATCCCCTCCGAGCGCTGCAGGCCGTAGCGCTGCACGAACTCGCTGAAGGTCTGCCCGGTCTCGTGGATCTCACGCACCACAGACTTGGGGGAGAGATCCTCGGCCCGCACCCAGGGGCGGGTGCGGGCGTAGATCTCCAGGGCCGCCTCGAGGTCCTCCTCGAGCGGCTTCGGCCAGCTCACCTCGTCCAGGCGCGCCATCCGCTCGGTGTACTCCACCCCGTCGGCCTTGAGCTCGGCGAGCAGCTCACCTCGGGCGGCGTTCTGCTGGGCGAGCAGGATCTGGCGGGGGTCCTCGAGGATCGCCTCGAGGATCGAGACGGTGTCGAGGGTGAGGGTCTCGGAGGACTCGTCGAGCGAGTCGATCATCGCGATCGCGAACGGGGCCAACGGCTGGTTCATCGTGAAGTCGAGCTGGAGGTCCTCGACCAGGGCGAAGCGCCGGCCCAGATGGTCCGCCTCCTGCCGTGTCTCGATGATCTCCGCCTCGCGCAGGCCGCGGAAGATCTCCACCGCCTCTCGCACGAGCTTCAGCTTCTGCGCGCGGGTCTGGTGGCTGGTCATGATCAGGTGGCGGCCCGCGGCGATCGCGTCCCCGGGCCGGGCGATGAGGGCGAGCACCATCGAGGGCGTGATCCGCAGGTGCGGGCGCAGCGCCTCGGGCGGGTTCTCGACGAGCTTGGTGAGGTTCTGCTCGGACCAGCTCACCGCGCCCTCGGGGATCCTCGGCTTCGGCTCCTTCTTGCGCTTCTTGGCGCTGTTCGGCGCCTTGCCGGCCTCCTCGCGGGCCCGCTGCTTCGCCCGCTCCCGCTCGAACTCGATCGTCCACGTCGGCGCCTGGACCACCACGTGCCCCACGGTGTCGTAGCCGGCGCGCCCGGCGCGTCCCGCGATCTGGTGGAACTCGCGCGCGTTCAGCAGCCGCATGCGCTTCCCGTCGAACTTCGCCAGGCCCGTCAGCAGCACGGTGCGGATCGGCACGTTGATCCCGACGCCGAGGGTGTCGGTGCCGCAGATGACCTTGAGCAGCCCGGACTGGGCGAGCTTCTCCACGAGCCGCCGGTACTTCGGCAGCATGCCCGCGTGGTGCACGCCGATCCCTTCGCGCACCAGACGGGAGAGGATCTGCCCGAAGCCCTTGGAGAAGCGGAAGTCGCCGATCAGCTCGCGGATCCGCTCCTTCTCCTCGGCGGTGAGGATCTTCCCTCCCTGGAGGGCCTGCGCCTGCTCGAGCGCGTCCTTCTGCGTGAAGTGGACGATGTAGACCGGGGCGTCGCGGTCCTCGAGGATCGTCGTGATCGTCTCCGGCAGCGGCTCGAGCGACCAGCGGAAGTCCAGCGGCACGGGGCGCGGGGCGTCGTCGACCACGCTCACGTCCCGCTCGGTGCGCTCTTCCAGGTCCTCGACGAAGAAGGTCACGTCCCCGAGGGTCGCGCTCATGAGCACGAACTGGCAGTGCGGCAGCTCCACGAGCGGCACCTGCCATGCCCAGCCGCGCTGGGAGTCGCCGTAGAAGTGGAACTCGTCCATCACCGCGAGGCCCACGTCGGAGCCCGGGCCGTCGCGCAGGGCGTGGTTGGCGAAGATCTCCGCGGTGCACACGATGATCGGGGCGTCGTGGTTCACCGCCGAGTCGCCGGTCATCATCCCCACGTTCTCGGCTCCGAACTGGGAGACCAGGTCGAAGAACTTCTCGCTCACCAGCGCCTTGATGGGTGCGGTGTAGTAGGAGCGCTCCCCGCGGGCCATCGCCGCGAAGATGGCGGCGTAGGCGATCGTGGTCTTGCCCGAGCCGGTGGGGGTCGCGGCGATCACGTGGTCCCCGGCCGCGATCGCGAGCAGCGCCTCCTCCTGGTGCGGGTAGAGGCTGCGGCCCACGGCCTCCTGCGCCGCGATGAAGCCGTCGACGATGGCGTCCTGGGCGTTCTCGGCGGTGCGCGGGGGCAGGAAGGGCGTCAGGCTCGGCATGTCCTCAGTCTGCCAGGGACCTGCGCGGGGCCGGGTCGCACTAGCCTCGGCACCCCGGGCGGCCACCGCGCCCGGCCGACGGAAGGATGCCGATGCCCGCACGACGCTCCGAGGACCCCGCCCTCACCGAGGCCGAGAAGCGCGGCGAGGGCGCGCACGAGCACTGGGACGAGGCGACCCGCGCCGCGGCCCGCCCCGCCCCGCTCGGGCGATCGTTACCCGATCGTGACAATACAGAACGGCGGGCCGCCGGTGCCGCCGGTGACGAGATCGAGGATTCGTCCATGGCCTGTGAGGATGAGGGGTCGTCGCAGGGGGCCTCCGACGGTCAGGAAGCTACTGACCGGTAGCGCGTCTCGTCGTCGGCGAATCGGGCAGATGCGGACGACGGGGAACTCTCGGGCGGGGTGACCTCCGTCACGTGGCATAGCGTGCCGTCACGGCCCTGCGGGGTCGTCATCCCCACCCCCGTGCCCTCCCCTCGAAAGGCATCACCGTGACGCACTCCACCGTTCTGCGACGCTGCACGAGACTCCTGGGCGGCGCGGCCCTCGTCGCGGGCCTCGCCGTCGGCGGCGCCGGGGCCGCCACCGCCGACGGCCCCGACGCCGAGCGCACCGCCTTCTCCGGCGCCGCGCAGTCCGAGGCCCACGACTACTGGACCTCCGACCGCATGGAGGCCGCCGTCCCCGCCGACGACCTCGCCCCCGAGGGCACCCCTTCGGGCACGGACGTCGAGCAGGGCGAGCCCTTGACCGTCCAGGGCGCCGCCCCCGATGCCGCGACGACCCCGCGCGCCGCCGCAGCCGCGAAGGACACCGTCGGCAAGGTCTTCTTCACCCAGGGCGGCCAGGACTACGTCTGCTCCGGCAACGCCGTCGCCTCCGAGAGCGGCTCGACCGTCTCGACCGCCGGCCACTGCGTGAACGAGGGCGGAAGCTGGGCCACCAACTGGGTCTTCGTGCCCGGCTACGACCACGGCGACGCCCCCTACGGCACCTGGGCCGCGACCGATCTCGTCTCCACCGACCAGTGGGTCTCGAACGAGGACATCAACTACGACGTCGCCTTCGCGACCGTCCAGCCCGAGAGCGGCAGCGGCACTCTCGAGTCCGCCGTCGGCACCACCTCGATCGCCTTCAACCGTGAGCGCGGAGCGCACTACACCTCCTACGGCTACCCGGCCGGCGCACCCTTCGACGGCGAGTCCCTCGAGACCTGCGAGGGCACCGCGAGCGACGACACCCTCGGAGGCACGCTCTCCCAGGGGATCCCCTGCGACATGACCGGCGGCTCCTCCGGCGGGCCCTGGTTCCTCGGCGACGGGGCGCAGAACTCCGTGAACAGCTTCGGCTACGACACCCAGTCGAACGTCATGTACGGCCCGTACTTCGGCGCCGAGGCGCAGGCCGCCTACCAGGAGGCGGCCGCCTGAGCGCAGCACCATCTCCGAGAAGGGCCGCCACCCCGCGGGGTGGCGGCCCTCCGGCTGTCTCAGCGCTCAGCGGGCTCGCTCGCCTCGAGCCCCTCGAGCTCGGCGAGGATCCGCTCGCGCAGCACGTCGGCGCCCGCGGCGAGCTCCCGCTGGCGCCGCACGTACTCGGCCTTGCCGCGAGGGGTCTCGATCGGCACGACCCCGTAGCCAAGCGGCCGCACGTCGTACGGGCTGGCCTCCATGTCCAGCACCCGCGTGGCCCGGGCGTGCTCGAAGCAGTCCAGCACCAGGTCCGAGGGCAGCAGGGGCGTGAGCTTCATCGCCCACTTGTACAGGTCCATCCCCACGTGCAGGCAGGCGGGGTTGTCGTTGTCCACCTGCGTCGCACGCGTGGGCTCCAGGGCGTTCCGCGGTGCGGCCGACGAGGTGAAGAAGCGGAACGCGTCCAGGTGCGAGCAGATCAGCTTCTCCCGCTCCACGACCGCGTCGGTCTCGGCGGGAGAGAGCCGCAGCGGCAGGTCCTCGTGGCGCTGGGCGCCCTCGGGGACCCGGTGCACCATCGCCCATTCGTGCAGTCCGAAGCAGCCGAACTCCGGCCGGCGCCGCGTGAGGCTCGAGGCCCGCAGCAGGCGCGTCATGAAGCCGAACGCATCGGCCCGCTCCTCCAGATAGCGCTCCACATCGGCGCGGCGGATCGTCGGCGCGCCCTCGGGACCAGCGATGTCGACGTACCAGGAGCGGTGTCCCGCCGCGTCCACGTCCGCGATCAGGGACCGCCC
The DNA here is from genome assembly GCF_003711805.1 of Brachybacterium sp. EE-P12. Taxonomy (GTDB): domain Bacteria; phylum Actinomycetota; class Actinomycetes; order Actinomycetales; family Dermabacteraceae; genus Brachybacterium. The sequence goes on from NZ_QXCP01000006.1 coordinate 185,384, forward strand.
CTCCGCATCGACGTCGGCCGCCGCCTCGTAGCCCACGCGCCAGCCCGGATGCCAGCGACGCAGCCGCGCAGGGGAGAAGGGGTAGTAGGTGAACAGGAAGTCCTCGACCGCATGCTTCTGCCCCTGCCGCTTCCGCTCCCGGTGCGCGGCGGTCAGCGCATCGGCCCGCTCCTCGTGCGCGCGTCGGGCGGTCGCGGCCTCGTCGGCGGTCAGCGTGCGGGCGTGCGTCGGAGCGGTCATGGGGCGCGGATCCTCGGGGTCGGGGGCGGGCTCATCCTCGCACGCGGGCGGCGGACGGTTCCTCCCCGACCCCGTCCCGTCCACAACCGGCGCCGAGGCATCGCGCGGGGCCCGGCGCGGACCCTAGCGTGCTGGGACACCGCCCGACCGATCTCCTCGAAGGAGCCCCGATGACCGGCATCGACTTCGACTGCACCTGCTGCGCGACGACCCACTGCGGCACCGACGGGACCCGGGACCGGCCCTGGCCCGTGCTCGGCTTCCACCGTCCCGATCCGTATCTCGCCCTCTCGCCGCAGGAGCTGCGTGACTGCGACGCCACCGACGACGCGTGCTGGATCGCCCGGCCCGACCGCACCGACTTCTTCGTGCGGGCGAAGATGCCGATGCCGATCCGGGCGGACCCGCTGCGACGGCTGGACCACGAGCCGTGGGTCCGCATCGGCGAGGACGACTTCGTGGACATCCTCAGCCACATCGAGGACGACGCCTACCGCGCCGAGTACGCGGGGCATCTCGCGACCGCCCTGCCCGGCTACGAGGACACCGAGGGCGTGCCCGTGCTCGTGCGCAGCCAGGGCCATCTCCGCCCGGTCGTCGTCCCGGATCCCGCGGTCGAGCATCCGCTGGTGCGCGACGTCCACGAGGGCATCACCCGTGAGGAGGCCGAGCTGCGGATCCGCTCCTTCCTGCTGCGCTGACGGCTCTCACGTCCCCGCATCACGCGCCCCGCCAGCGCGGCTCCCGCTTCTCGGCGAAGGCCGCCGCGCCCTCGGCCGCGTCCTCGCTCGTGAACACCCGCTGCTGCGCCTCCCGGATCCGCCGCCACGCGGGCCGGCCCCAGCTGTCCTCGTGCACCGTCGCATGCACGAGGTCCTTCGTGGCCCGCACCGCGAGCGGCGCGTTCGCGGCGATCCGCTGCGCGAGCTCGAGCGCCTCCTCGAGCGCGGCGCCCGGGGCGCTGACGGCGTTGACCAGCCCCCACTCCCGGGCCTGCTCGGACGTGATCGGGTCGCCGGTCAGGAGCTTCTCGAGCGCGATCTTCAGCGGCACCTGCTGGGGCAGGCGCATCACCCCGCCCGCCGCGGCGATCAGTCCTCGGCGCACCTCGGGCAGCGTGAGCTGAGCGCCGGGGTCGATCACCGCGAGATCGCTCGCCAGCACGAGCTCCGCGCCGAGGCCGATCGCCGGTCCGTTCACCGCCGCGATCACGGGGACGGACACCAGGTGCCCCACGATCCCCGCGAAGCCCCGCTCGGGCCGGGTGCGGGAGTGGGCGCTCTCCCCGCGGGCGAAGGCCTTCAGGTCCATGCCCGCACAGAAGGCGCGGCCGGCGCCGGTGAGCACGATGACGCGGGTGCCCGGATCCGCCTCGGCCTCCGCGACCGCGTCCCCGAGCGCGGTCGCGAGATCCTCGTCGATCGCGTTCAGCGCATGCGGCCGGTGCAGCGTCAGGACCCGGACGTGGTCGTGCCGTGCGGTGAGCACCAGCTCCCCGCCGCTCATCGCGGACCCATCCTGATCGCCCCGTCGAGCCGGATCACCTCGCCGTTGAGCATCGGGTTCTCGACGATGTGCCGCACGAGCGCCGCGTACTCCGCGGGCCGGCCCAGCCGGCTCGGATGCGGCACCTGCGCCGCGAGCGAGTCGCGCACCTCCTCGCTCAGACCCGCCATCATCGGGGTCTCGAAGGTGCCCGGCGCGATCGCCATCACCCTGATCCTCGAGGCGGCCAGCTCCCGCGCGGCCGGCAGCGTGAGCGCGGCGACGGCCCCCTTCGAGGCTGCGTACGCGGTCTGCCCGATCTGCCCCTCGAAGGCGGCGACCGACGCGGTGTTGACCACCACCCCGCGCTCCTCGCCGAGCAGCGGCACGCCCTGCATCGCCTCGGCGGTCCGACCCAGCACGTTCACGGTGCCCAGCAGGTTCACCCGCACCACCTGCTCGAACCGGGCGAGCGGCATCATCCCCCCACGGCCCACGAGGCGCTCGGCCTGCACGATCCCCGCGCAGCTGACCACGACCCGCAGCGCACCGAGCGAGCCGGCCAGCTCCACGGCCTCGCGCACCTGCTGCTCGTCGGTCACATCGACCGGGGCGAAGCGCGCCCCGCCACCGATCCCCTCGGCGACGGCCTCGCCGTCGGACCCGGGCAGGTCCACGAGCACCACGCGTGCCCCTGCCCTCGTCAGCTCCTCGGCGGTCGCGCGTCCGAGTCCCGAGGCGCCTCCGGTCACGAGCGCGACGCTCCCTGCGACATCCATCTGCGGGTCACCTCCCTGCCCGCGCCCCGTCGCGCGAGCGGTCCCTCTCGCCGTGAGCCTAACCCGGGCCCCGAGCGGCACGGGGTCGAGCGCCTAGACTGACGCGCATGCGCATCGCCCGATTCACCACCGGCGAAGACCCCATGTTCGGCATCGTCCAGTCCAAGGACGGCCAGGACATGGTCTACGGCATCACCGGTGATCCCCTGTACACAGAGATCCGCCCCACCGGGAAGATCCTCCCGCTCGAGGACGTGCGCCTGCTCGCCCCCGTCATCCCGCGCTCGAAGGTGGTGTGCGTCGGCCGGAACTACGCCGCCCACGCCGCCGAGCTCGGCAACGAGGTGCCCGACCAGGCGCTGTACTTCCTCAAGCCCAACACCGCCGTCGTCGGCCCCGGCGACCCCGTGGTCATCCCCTCCTACAGCCAGGAGGTGAGCCTCGAGGCCGAGCTCGCCGTGGTCATCAAGCGGATGGCCAAGGACCTCGCCCCCGAGCAGGTCGCCGATCATGTGCTGGGCTGCACCTGCGCGAACGACCTCACCGCCCGCGACTCCCAGCGCGAGGAGGACCAGTGGTTCCGGGCCAAGGCCTTCGACACCTCGTGCCCGATCGGGCCCTGGATCGAGACGGACCTGGATCTCACCGCCCCCGCCGGCCTCTCCATCACCTCCGCCGTCGACGGGGAGACCGCCCAGTCCGGCACCACCGCCGACATGCTCCGCGGCGTCCCCGAGCTGATCGCCGAGATCTCCTCCGTGGTCACCCTCCTGCCCGGCGACCTCGTCCTCACCGGCACCCCGGCCGGGGTCCGGACCGTCGAGGCCGGTTCCCGGATCGACGTCGAGATCGAGGGAATCGGCACCCTGAGCAATCCGCTCGTGCGCCGCTGAGCCCCGCCCTGCCCCGCACCCACCTCCACCGCCCCCTGCCCGAGGAGCATCCCCGCGTGACCACCACCCCCGCCCCCGCCCCGACTCCCGCCGACGAGGTCCGGGTCCGCTTCTGCCCCAGCCCCACCGGCACCCCGCACGTCGGCATGGTGCGCACCGCCCTGTTCAACTGGGCCCACGCCCGCCATCACGGCGGCAAGCTGATCTTCCGCATCGAGGACACCGACGCCGCCCGTGACAGCGAGGAGTCCTACCACCAGCTGCTGGACGCCATGCGCTGGCTCGGCATCGACTGGGACGAGGGCGTCGAGGTGGGAGGCCCGCACGGCCCCTACCGCCAGTCCCAGCGCGGCGAGATCTACCAGGACGTCATCGCGAAGCTGAAGGACGCCGGGCACATCTACGAGTCCTTCTCCACCGCCGAGGAGATCGCCGAGCGCCACCGCGCCGCGGGCCGCGACCCGCAGCTCGGCTACGACGGCTTCGACCGCGACCTCACCGAGGAGCAGAAGGCCGCCTTCCGTGCCGAGGGCCGCGAGCCCACCTGGCGCCTGCGCATGCCGCAGGAGGACATCACCTTCACCGACATGGTGCGCGGCGAGATCACCTTCAAGGCCGGCTCCACCCCGGACTTCGTCGTGGTGCGCGCGAACGGCCAGCCGCTCTACACGCTCGTGAACCCCGTGGACGATGCGCTCATGCGCATCACCCACGTGCTGCGCGGCGAGGACATCCTCTCCTCGACCCCGCGCCAGATCGCGCTGTACCGGGCGCTGATCGAGATCGGCGTCGCCGAGCGGGTGCCCGAGTTCGGTCACCTCCCCTACGTGATGGGGGAGGGGAACAAGAAGCTCTCCAAGCGCGATCCCCAGGCGGACCTCTTCCTCTACCGGGAGCAGGGCTTCGTCCCCGAGGGCATGGTCAACTACCTCGCCCTGCTCGGCTGGGGCTACAGCGCCGACGAGGACATCTTCAGCCGCGACCAGCTCGTCGAGCGCTTCGACGCCTCGGACGTGAACCCGAACCCGGCCCGTGTGGACCTCAAGAAGGCCACCGCCATCAACGCCGACCACATCCGCCTGCTCCCAGGCGACGTCTTCGTCGAGCGCCTCATCCCGTACCTCCAGTCCGGGGGCGTGCTCGGCGAGACCGTCACCGAGCAGCAGCGCGCCCTGGTCGCGGCCGCCGCCCCGCTGGTCCAGACCCGCATGAACGTGCTCGGCGACGCCCCAGACCTGATGGGCTTCCTCTTCACCCCCGACGAGGAGCTCGTGGTCCAGGACGACGCGCTGAAGAAGCTGGGCGACGACCCCGTCGCCGTGCTCGACCGCGCGATCGCCGAGGTCGAGGCCCTCCCGGCCGACGACTTCACCGCCGCGCGCCTCGAGCCCGCCCTGCGCGGGGCCATCGTCGAGGACATGGGCATCAAGCCCCGCCTCGCCTTCGGCCCGCTGCGCTCGGCGGTCTCCGGCCGGCGCATCTCCCCGCCGCTGTTCGAGTCGATGGAGCTGCTGGGCCGCTCCTCGTCGCTCGCGCGCCTGCGCTCCCTGCGCGAGCGCCTCGCGGCCACCGCGGAGGCCTGAGCCTCGGGCTGTGGGGCCCGGCCGCCGTGCGTGCCGAGCCTCACAGCCCAGAAGGCCCTTCTCGCTTTGTGCTCGGCGGGGGAAGCCGGTAGAGTTCTTTCTCGGTACGGCACGCAGAGCGGACCGGGAAGCCCACGGAGACCACCGGGGAGCGGAACGGAAAGGGATGCGGAAAGTACTTCTCACCATGGGGTATGGTGTAATTGGCAACACAACGGTTTCTGGTACCGTCATTCTAGGTTCGAGTCCTGGTACCCCAGCGCTACGCAGCGGTCCTCCGCTGCACGGCCCGCGCCCCGTTCGTCTAGCGGCCCAGGACGCCGCCCTCTCACGGCGGTAACACCGGTTCAAATCCGGTACGGGGTACGACGCGAGATCCTCGGATCTCGCTCCCGCCCCGTTCGTCTAGCGGCCCAGGACGTCGCCCTCTCACGGCGGTAACACCGGTTCAAATCCGGTACGGGGTACGAGCAGGAGCCGGCACCACAGGTGCCGGCTCCTTTTCCGTCTCCGCTCCTCGTCCCTCCCGGTCGCCCTGACCGGCCCCGACGGAGTATCGTCGTGACATGACGCACACAGGAGCCCCGAGGATCACCGTCGGAGTGTTCGACGCCGACGAGTCCGATCACGCGGTCCGCTGGGCCGCCCGTCACGCCGCCGCCGTCGGCGGCAGCCTCCATCTCGTCCACGCCTTCGTGTGGACCGAGCTCGACGTCAACATCGACCCGATCTCGGGCATGCCGGGCTCCGGCTTCCGCGGCGCGGCCGACGCCCTGCTGCGCGAGGCCGCGCTCCTCGCCCGCGAGCGAGCCCCCGAGGTCGAGATCACCTCCGAGGTCATCGACGGCAACTCCGTGCCCGTGCTGGTCCACGCGAGCGAGGACTCCGACCTGCTCGTCCTCGGCGGCCGGGGCCTGGGCCGGCTGATGACCCTCATCGTCGGCTCGAAGAGCCTCGCCCTCGCCGCGCGCGCCCACTGCCCGGTGGTCGTGGTGCGCGGGGACATCGACGGCGACGGCCCCGTGGGCCTCGTCCATCACGAGACCGCGACCGAGGTGGTCACCCGCGCCGCCGACCTCGCCGAGGCCTACGGGCGCGACATCCACCTCGTCGTGCGTCCGGGCACCACGCCCGAGCAGGCCCAGGAGATCCTCGCCGCGACCGCTCAGCGGATCGCGCTCAGCCACCCTTCGGTGTTCGTCAGGGATGTCGCCGTGGCGACCTCCGACAACGCGCGCCAGCTGGTCGAGGCCAGCGAGAACGCGAGCATCATGGTCGTCGCGGGGGAGCGGTCCGACGGCCCCGGCGGGAAGGTCTCCGCGCCGCGGCAGCTCGTGAACGTGCTGCGCTACGCGAACACCCCCGTGTGGATCGAGCGGGACTGATCCGGAGCGAGCGTGACCGGCCCGAGGGGCCGCTCAGACCCCCGCGCGCCGCAGCAGCTCGGTGAGGTGGTTCGCCGAGCTCATCACCGAGGGGGCGTGCAGACGCCCCGGCTGACGGGTGATCCGCTCGATGGGTCCCGAGACGCTCAGCGCCGCGACCACGCGACCGTTCGGCCCGCGCACGGGCGCGGAGACGGAGCCGACGCCCGGCTCGCGCTCGCCGATCGACTGCGCCCAGCCGCGGCGGCGCACGGCCGAGAGCTGGGTCGCGGTGAAGCGCGCCCCGAGCAGGCCGCGGTGCAGCCGGTCCGGCTCCTCCCAGGCCAGCAGGATCTGTGCGGCCGAGCCCGCCCGCATGGTCAGGGCCGCCCCGAGCGGCACCGAGTCCCGCAGGCCGATGGGTCGTTCGGCGGCGGCCACGCAGATGCGGTGGTCGCCCTGGCGGCGGTAGAGCTGCGCGGACTCCCCGGTGTGGTCCCGCAGCGCGGCGAGCACGGGGCCCGCCGAGGCGAGCAGCCGGTCCTCGCCGGCGGCCGCGGCGAGCTCCCCGAGCCGCGGGCCGAGGATGAAGCGGCCCTGCATGTCGCGCGCGACCAGATGGTGGTACTCCAGCGCGACCGCGAGGCGGTGCGCGGTGGGTCGGGCCAGGCCCGTCGACTGCACCAGCTGCGCGAGCGTGGCGGGGCCCGCCTCCAGGGCGCCCAGCACGACAGCGGCCTTGTCCAGCACGCCGACGCCGCTGCCGTTCTCCTCCGGGGTGTTGTCCATGCTCCGATACTGCCGTCTTGTTGAGTGAGACGCAAGTGCATCGCATCGTGGACCGGCAGACCATTGCCTCGAGCGCTCGCACCCCGAGCGCCATCGAGCACGGAGCACGCGCCCGACCCAGGGCGCAGGGAAGGATCGTCATGGCGGGGACCCTCGCGGAGAAGGTATGGGCGGATCATGTGGTCCGCCGTGGAGAGAACGGCGAGCCGGACCTGCTGTACATCGACCTCCAGCTGCTCCACGAGGTCACGAGCCCGCAGGCCTTCGACGGCCTGCGCCAGGAGGGCCGCCTCCCGCGCCGCATCGACCAGACGATCGCGACGGAGGACCACAACACCCCCACGATCGACATCGACAAGCCGATCGCGGACATCACCTCCCGCACCCAGATCGACACCCTGCGCCGCAACGCCCAGGAGTTCGGCGTGCGCATCCACTCCCTGGGCGACCGGGACCAGGGCATCGTCCACGTGGTGGGGCCGCAGCTGGGCCTGACCATGCCGGGCATCACCGTCGTGTGCGGCGACTCGCACACCTCCACCCACGGCGCCTTCGGCGCGCTCGCCTTCGGCATCGGCACGAGCGAGGTCGAGCACGTGCTGGCCACCCAGACGCTGTCGCTGACCCCCTTCAAGACCATGGCCATCAACGTCACGGGCTCGCTGAAGCCGGGCGTCACCGCGAAGGACATCATCCTCGCCGTGATCGCGAAGATCGGCACCGGCGGCGGCGCGGGCTACGTGCTCGAGTACCGCGGCGAGGCGATCCGCGAGCTCTCCATGGAGGGCCGCATGACCATCTGCAACATGTCCATCGAGGCCGGCGCCCGCGCCGGCATGATCGCCCCGGACGAGACCACCTTCGAGTACGTCAAGGGCCGCCCCCACGCCCCGCAGGGCGAGGACTGGGACGAGGCCGTCGCCTACTGGAAGACGCTGCGCAGCGACGACGACGCGACCTTCGACGCCGAGGTCGTCATCGACGCCGACGAGCTCGAGCCCTTCGTCACCTGGGGCACGAACCCCGGCCAGGGCCTGCCGCTGTCCGCCGCGGTCCCCGCCCCCGAGGACTTCGTGGACGAGACCGACCGCTACGCGGCCGAGCGCGCGCTGGAGTACATGGACCTCGTCCCCGGCACGCCGCTGAAGGACATCAAGGTCGACACCGTCTTCATGGGCTCGTGCACCAACGGCCGCATCGAGGACCTGCGCGCCTTCGCCTCCGTCCTCGAGGGCCGCACCAAGCACCCCGATGTGCGCGTCATGGTCGTCCCCGGCTCCGCCCGCGTGCGCCTGCAGGCCGAGCAGGAGGGCCTGGACGAGATCTTCCTCGCCTTCGGCGCCGAGTGGCGCCAGGCCGGCTGCTCGATGTGCCTGGGGATGAACCCCGACCAGCTCGCTCCGGGCGAGCGCGCCGCCTCCACCTCCAACCGCAACTTCGAGGGCCGCCAGGGCAAGGGCGGACGCACCCACCTGGTCTCGCCCGTCGTCGCTGCGGCGACCGCGGTGCGCGGCACCCTGTCCTCCCCGTCGGACCTCGGCGCCCCGGTCGCTCCCGCCGCGCCCTCCGACCTCCAGCCCACCGCCTGAGGAGCCCGCCATGGAAGCCTTCACCACCCACACCGGCATCGGCGTCCCGCTGCGTCGCAGCAACGTCGACACCGACCAGATCATCCCCGCCGTCTACCTCAAGCGCGTCACCAAGACCGGCTTCGACGACGGCCTGTTCAACGCCTGGCGCACGAACGACCCCGAGTTCGTGCTGAACAAGCCCGCCTACGCGAAGGGCTCGGTGCTCGTGGCCGGCCCCGACTTCGGCACCGGCTCCTCCCGCGAGCACGCCGTCTGGGCGCTGCGCGACTACGGCTTCAAGGCGGTCCTGTCGACCCGCTTCGCGGAGATCTTCCGCGGCAACGCCGGCAAGCAGGGCCTGGTCGCGGGGATCCTCTCCCAGGACGACATCGAGCAGCTGTGGAAGATCCTCGAGGAGACCCCGGGCGCCGAGGTGACCGTCGACCTGGAGAACCGCCAGGTCCACGCCGGCGAATCGACCTTCCGCTTCGACATCGACGAGTACACCCGCTGGCGCCTCATGGAGGGCCTGGACGACATCGGCCTGACCCTGCGCCACGAGGCGGAGATCACCGCCTTCGAGGCGACGCGCCCCGCCTGGATGCCCAAGACCCTGCCCGCGCGCACCGCGGACTCCGTCTGACCTCCTGCCCGGGGGACGGGCGGGCCGCTCCGGTATGGTGAGCCGGTCAGATATGGGCGCGCTGACGTCCGTCCCTCCAGGCAAGGACACCATGAGCTCCACATTCCACGTGCGCGGCGGTCGCCCGCTCGACGGCGAGATCACCGTCCGCGGCGCGAAGAACCTGGTCTCCAAGGCGATGGTCGCCGCCCTGCTGGGCACCTCCCCGAGCGTGCTCCGCTCGGTGCCGGACATCTCCGACGTGCGGATCGTCTCGAACCTCCTGTCGATCCACGGCGTGAAGATCGAGCACGACGTCGCCGGCGGCGAGCTGCGCCTGGACCCCTCGAACGTCGAGCGGGCCCACGTCGCGGACATCGACGCCCACGCCGGCAGCTCCCGCATCCCGATCCTCTTCTGCGGCCCCCTGCTGCACCGCCTGGGCGAGGCGATCATCCCCGACCTCGGGGGCTGCCGCATCGGCGACCGGCCCATCAACTACCACCTCGACGTGCTGCGCAGCTTCGGCGCGATCGTCGACAAGCGCGAGATGGGCATCCACATCACCGCGCCGAACGGCCTCAAGGGCACGAAGATCCGCCTCGAGTACCCGAGCGTCGGCGCGACCGAGCAGGTGCTGCTCACCGCGGTGCGCGCCCAGGGCGTGACCGAGCTGGTCAACGCCGCGGTCGAGCCGGAGATCGAGGACCTCATCGCGGTGCTGCAGAAGATGGGCGCGATCATCTCCCTGCAGACCGACCGCACCATCACCATCGAGGGCGTCGACGAGCTCGGCGGCTACGAGCACGTGGCCCTCGCCGACCGGATCGAGGCGGGCTCCTGGGCCTGCGCGGCGCTGGTCACCGAGGGCGACGTGTTCGTGCGCGGCGCGCAGCAGAAGCCGATGGCGACCTTCCTGAACATCTTCCGGAAGGTCGGCGGCGGGATGGAGATCCGCGAGGACGGCATCCGCTTCTTCCACCCCGGCACCCCGCTGCGCGCGATCGCGCTCGAGACCGACGTGCACCCCGGCTTCATGACCGACTGGCAGCAGCCGCTCGTGGTCGCCCTCACCCAGGCCGACGGCATCTCGATCCTCCACGAGACGGTCTACGAGAACCGCCTGGGCTTCACTCGCGCCCTGAACGACATGGGCGCCCGGATCCAGGTCTACCGCGAGTGCCTCGGCGGCTCCTCCTGCCGCTTCGGTCGCAGCAACTACAACCACTCCGCCGTGGTCTCGGGCACCACCGCCCTGCGCGGCGCGGACATCACCGTGCCGGACCTGCGCGGCGGCTTCTCCTATCTCATCGCCGCGCTCGGCGCCGAGGGCGTCTCCACGATCCGCGGCATCGGCCTGATCGACCGCGGCTACGAGTCCTTCCGCGACAAGCTCACCGCGCTCGGCGCCGACTACTGGGAGGGCGAGGAGTGAGCATGCCCGAGGAGAACCCCCCGGAGGTCAGCACCTCCGCCCCGATCGCCGGCGCGACCGGCTCCCTCGCCCTGCGCGACATCCCGATCCCGGACTACTGCGACGTGGTCGTCGTCCCCACCGGAGGCGTCGAGGAGCCCGATCCGCGGGTCTGGGCCGAGGCGATCTTCGCCCACGAGAACTCGCCGCTGACCTCCCGCGGCCTGCGCGCCCTGCGCGACGAGGCGGTGCGGCTGTTCGACATGGTCCCGCCGCCGCAGAAGGAGTTCGTGGCCGACGAGGTCGTGGGCTCCGAGGCGCTGATCGTGGACGACGACGAGAAGCTCACCGTCCGCATCGGCGTGGCCCTCCTGCCCGGCGGCGAGCTGCTCCAGGTCACCACCGCCGTGAAGTACCGCTCGGTGCGCGGCCGCCTCGCCTTCGCCCCGCGCCGGCTGATGCACGCCGCCGCGGTGAACACCCTCGCCCGTCGGGCGCCGACCACGATCCGCAGGCGCGCGCTGGCGGGCGATCCCCGTGCCGCCTCCCTCACCGGCCAGGTCTCCCGCCGGGCCCTCGGCCGGGGCCCCTCGACGGATCGCTGATGTCCCTGCTGCGCAGCTGGGACGTGGGCACCGCCCGCGAGCCCGCCCGCCGGGCAGGACTCGTCATCGACCTCGCGCAGCTCCCGCTGCGCCCCCTGGTCGCGGCCCTGACCCGCCCGCAGTGGCAGGGCACGGAGAACTTCCCCGCGACAGGTCCCGTGATCGCCTGCGGCAACCACCTCAGCGCCGTCGACCCCCTCGCCTACGGCCACCTCCTGCAGGCCTCCGGCATCGCCCCGCGCTTCCTCGCCAAGGAGTCGCTGTTCCGCGTGCCCGTGCTCGGCGCGCTGCTGCGCGGCGCCCGGCAGATCCCCGTGCGGCGCGGCACCTCCCGCTCCCGCGACGCCCTGGCCGCGGCCCGTGCCGCCCTGGACCGCGGCGAGCTGCTGATGGTCTTCCCCGAGGGCACCTACACGCGCGATCCCGCGCTCTGGCCCATGCAGGGCCGCCTCGGCGCGGCCCGGCTCGCGCTCGCCACCGGCGCGCCGCTCCTGCCGATCGCGACCTGGGGCGGGCGGGGGCTGTGGCCCGTCGGCTCCCCGCTGCCGCGCCCTGCGCGCGGCCGCCGCGTGCGCATGCTCGTCGGCGCCCCGTACACCGTCGCCGCGGCCGAGGGGGAGAGCGAGCACGAGGCCGCCGGGCGCGTCACCGAGGACCTCATGACCCGCATCGCGACGCTGCTCGGGCAGCTGCGAGGCCTCACCCCGCCCGCGGTGCTGCACGACCCGCGCGCCGACGCCCACCGCCCCGAGATCGGGCGCCCCCAGCAGGGGTTCCGCGCCCCGGAGGAGCCCGCCCGATGAGCACCGCACCGCACCTGGCCGTCCTGGGCGCCGGCTCCTGGGGGACCACCTTCGCGCAGGTCCTCGCCGACGGCGGCGCCGAGGTGACCCTCTGGGCGCGCCGCGAGGAGGTCGCCCGCGAGATCGACCGCGACCATCGCAACAGCGCGTACCTGGGCGATCACCCGCTGCCCGAGACCCTCCGCGCCACCGCGGACGTCGCCGAGGCGCTCGAGGAGGCCGACGGCGTCGTCGTCGCGATCCCGGCCCAGTCGATGCGCGCGACCCTCGAGCCGTGGCCCGAGCTGCCCGCCGTGCCCGTGCTCTCCCTCACCAAGGGCATCGAGCGCGGCACCGACGCCCGCATCAGCGAGATCCTCGTGGGTGCCGGGGGAGCGGACCCCTCGCTCGTCGGCGTGCTCTCCGGCCCGAACCTCTCCGGCGAGATCGCCGAGCGCCGCCCCTGCGGGAGCGTCGTCGCCGCCCCGAGCGCCGCTCTCGCGGAGACCTTCGCCACCTGGTGCGCCGCCCCCTATCTGCGCGCCTACACCTCCACCGACGTGGTCGGGGTGGAGATCGCCGGGGCCGTGAAGAACGTCATCGCGATCGCCGTGGGCGCCGCGACCGGGCTCGGCCACGGTCACAACACCACCGCCTCCCTCATCACCCGGGGCCTCGCGGAGATCACCCGGCTCGGCGTCGCCCTCGGCGGCCGCCGCGAGACCTTCTCGGGCCTGGCGGGGATGGGCGACCTCGTCGCGACCTGCTCCTCGCCGCTGAGCCGCAACCACCGCCTGGGCCTCGCCCTCGGCCGCGGGCTCGACGTCGACGCGGCCGCGCGGGAGGTGGGCCAGACCGCCGAGGGCGTCGCGACCGCCCGCGCCGTCGCCGAGATCGCCGCCCGGCACGACGTGGACATGCCGATCACCCGCGCGGTGGTCGCCGTCGTGGACCACGGCGCACGGATCGACGAGGTCACCACGGCCCTGCTGTCACGCTCCGTGCGGCCGGAGTGACTACCCTCGCCCTATGAGCACCACCGTCGCCCTCCTGTTCGGGGGCCGCAGCGGCGAGCACGGCATCTCGTGCATCACCGCCGGCGGCATCCTGGCCGCGATCGACCGCACCCGCTTCGACGTCGTCGCGATCGGCATCACCCGCGAGGGCCGCTGGGTCCACGTCTCCGACGACCCCTCGGACTGGACGATGGTCGACGGCCGCGCCCCCGAGGTCTCCCCGGGCGGCGACGAGGTGCTGCTGCCCGCCTCCGCCCACCGCGCCGGGGAGCGCACCGCCCTGCGCATCGTGCGCGACGGGCGCGTCGAGCCCCTCGCCGAGGTCGACGTCCTCTGGCCGCTCCTGCACGGCCCGTACGGCGAGGACGGCACCGTCCAGGGCATGCTCGACCTGCTCGACATCCCCTACGTCGGCTCCGGGGTGCTCGGCTCGGCCACCTCGATGGACAAGGCCGCGACCAAGATCGCCCTGCGCGCTGCGGGCATCGAGTGCGCCCCCGGGATCGTCGTGCACGAGGACCGCTGGGCGGCCGGCGCGGACCAGGTCCTCGCCCACCTCGAGAAGCACCACCCCCGGCCCTGGTTCGTCAAGCCCGCCCGCGCCGGCTCGAGCCTCGGCGTGAGCCGCGTCGAGGAGGTCTCGCAGCTCGAGGTCGCGATGAAGACCGCCTTCGCGGAGGATCCCAAGGTCCTCGTCGAGGAGGGGATCATCGCCCGGGAGATCGAGTGCGGCGTGCTCCAGGCCCGTGACGGCGGCGAGCCCCGCACCACGCTCCCCGGTGAGGTGAAAGTGGGCGCGGACCTCGACTTCTACGACTACGAGGCGAAGTACTTCGGCAAGGGCACCGTGAGCATCGACGTGCCCGCGGGCCTGCCCGACGGGGTGCTCGAGGAGGCCCGCGAGATCGCCCGCCGCGCCTTCGGCGCCCTCGCACTCGAGGGGCTCGCCCGCGTGGACATGTTCGTCACCGCCGACCACCGGATCCTCGTCAACGAGGTCAACACGATGCCGGGCTTCACCCCGTACTCGATGTTCCCGGTGCTGTGGGAGTCGATGGGGCTCACGTACGCCGAGCTCATCGCGGACCTCGTGGACCAGGCCGCCTCGCGCCGCCTCGGCCAGCGCTGACAGGGTCGGTTCAGCCCTCGGGCGCCTCGTAGCCCTCGTCCCCGGGGCCCAGGCAGAAGTCGGTCGCCTCGATGTTCCGGGTGACCACCTGGGTGAGGTCGAGCGGCGCGGCCGAGGGCTGGTCCGGCGCGGCCGAGCGCGGTACCGACACGTCGATCGCCGGCTCGCGACCGTAGGTCGTGTACAGGAAGGTGTCGTCCTCGCCCTCGCGCACGATCCAGTCCACCTCGGTGCCGTTCTCGTCGGCGAGGGTGGTGCACTGATCGGTGGTGGGCCCGGGTGGGGTCACGCCGCAGCGCATCACCACGGTGTCCTCGCCCTCGCCCCAGGCGACCGTGCCCTGGCTCGAGGTCTCCACCCGGTCCATCCCGAGCACCTGCGGCGGCGCGCCGAGCACGATGTCGGCGCAGACCGGGTCCGCGGCCGCCTCCCCGGCCGGCACCCGCACGGTGCCGCAGGAGGCGAGGCCGAGCGCGAGCAGTGCGGAGACGGGGAGCACGGCGAGTCGTCGGAGGAGCACGCGCCGAGCCTACCCGCGCGATCCGGCAGACTGGGACGATGACCGCCCCCGTCCCGCCCCGCCTCTCCGAGGCCGCGATCCTCGCCGCCGTGCTCCCGCAGCTGCCGACTGCCGAGCACGTCGAGATCGGTCCCGGCGACGACGCGGCCGTGGTGCGCCTGCCCTCGGACCGCCTCGTCGTCACGACCGACGCGCTCGTCGAGGGGCACGACTTCCTCCCCGGGGCCACCCGCCCGCGCTGGATCGGCGCGAAGGCTGCCGTGCAGAACCTCGCCGACGTCGCCGCGATGGGCGCCCGCCCCCTCGCCCTCGTCGTCGCGCTCTCCGCCCCCGCCGGGACACCGCGCGAGGTGTTCACCGAGCTCAGCGCAGGGCTCGCCGAGCGCGCCGGCGCCGACGGCGCGATGCTCGTCGGCGGCGACCTGGGCCGCGCCGACCGCCTCACCCTCGCGGTGACCGCGATGGGAGCCCTCGATCCCGGCGCCGCGCCCGTGCTGCGCTCCGGCGCCCGCCCCGGCGACGTCCTCGCGATCGGCACCGAGCGTCTGGGACGTTCCGCCGCGGGCCTCGCCGTGGTGCTCGACGGCCGCGCGGAGGTCGACGCCGAGGGCCGGATCGCCCTCGAGGGACTTCACGCCCCCGGCACCGCGGACCTCGTCCGCCACCACGACGCCCCGGTGGTCGATCTCTCCCTGGGCTGGGGCGCCGGCCGCGGCGCGCACGCCATGATGGATCTCTCGGACGGGCTGGTCCGCGACGGCGGCCGCCTCGCCGACGCCTCCGCGGTGCGGATCGACCTCGACCGTGAGGCTCTCGCGCCGGATGTCGAGGACCTCGCCCCGCTCGCCGCCGAGCTCGGCGAGGACCCGTGGTCATGGGTGCTCCACGGCGCCGAGGAGCATGCGATGCTCGCCTGCTTCGCCCCGGGCGCGATCCCCGCCGGATTCCGCGCGATCGGCCGGGTGCTCGCCGCCGACGAGACCGCGCCGGCCGTCACGCTCGACGGCGCGTCCATCCCCGGCGAGGGCTTCGACCACTTCGGCTGAACGGCGCGCGGCGGGCGGTGGCGAGTGCGGTCTATGCTGGCCCGCGGCGCGACCGCGCCCGACCCGCGACCGTCGGAGGAGACCCCATGCCGATCACCGTCAAGGCCCTGCAGAAGACCGGACCCGATCAGCCGTTCCGCGTCACCACGATCGAGCGGCGCGACCCGCGGCCCGATGACGTCGTCATCGACATCGAGGCCGCCGGGATCTGCCACAGCGACATCCACACCATCCGCAACGAGTGGGGCGAGGCGCACTTCCCGCTGACCGTCGGCCACGAGATCGCCGGCACCGTCTCGGCCGTCGGCGCCGACGTCACGGACTGGAAGGTCGGGGACCGCGTGGGCGTGGGCTGCCTCGTGAACTCCTGCGGGAGGTGCGAGGAGTGCCTCGCCGACCAGGAGCAGAACTGCCTTGAGGGCAACGTCGGCACCTACAACGCGACCGACGTCGACGGCACCATCACCCAGGGCGGCTACGCCGAGAAGGTCGTCGTCAACGAGCGCTTCGTGTGCCGCGTCCCGGACGCGCTGCCCTTCGATCAGGCCGCTCCGCTGCTCTGCGCCGGGATCACCACCTACGCCCCGCTGCGCCGCTGGGGCGCCGGCGAGCAGGTCGCCGGCCGCGCCAAGCGCGTGGCCGTCCTCGGCCTCGGCGGGCTCGGCCACATGGGCGTCCAGATCGCCGCGGCGATGGGTGCCGAGGTCACCGTCCTCTCCCGCACCCTGCGCAAGGAGGCCGACGCCCTCGCCCTCGGCGCGAAGCGTGTGCTCGCCACGAGCGACGAGGGCTTCTTCCGCGCCCATCGCGGCGAGTTCGACCTCATCCTCAACACCATCAGCGCCGACATCCCGGTGGACCGCTACCTGAGCCTGCTCGCCCCGCGCGGCGTGATGGCCGTGGTGGGTCTGCCGCCCGAGAAGCAGTCCCTCAGCTTCGGCTCCCTCATCGGCGGCGGCAAGGTCCTGGCCGGCTCCAACATCGGCGGCATCGCCGAGACCCAGGAGATGCTCGACTTCTGCTCCGAGCACGGGATCGCCGCGAAGATCGAGACGATCTCGGTGGACGAGGCAGACGCGGCCTACGACCGGGTGGTCGCCGGCGACGTGCACTTCCGCGCCGTCATCGACACCGCGACCTTCGCAGGCGCCGCGGCGGTCTGAGCCCGGGCCGACGGCAGCGGGGAGAGGGTGCCCGATCCCGGGTCAGCCCCTCCCCGCTTTGTCGTCGAGAACAGCCGTCAGGAGCTGTGTCCTCGGCCATCGTCGATCCCAGCACGGGCGAGCGCGTCCGGATGCACGAGAGCCCCCACCCGATCGGGCGGGGGCTCTCGAGAGATGAGTCCTTGCGGTCTCGCTCAGGCACCGAGCGTGCTGACCTTGCCTGCCTTGAGGCAGGAGGTGCACACGTTCACGCGCTTGCTGGTGCCGTTGATCACAGTGCGGACCGACTGGATGTTCGGGTTCCAGCGACGCGAGGTGCGGCGGTGCGAGTGGGACACGGCCTTGCCGAAGCGCGGGCTCTTGGCGCAGATGTCACACGTGGAAGCAGCCACTGTCGTCTCCTGGTACGTCGATGTTCTGATCGCGGTGCCCGCTCCACCCCCGCGCCGGAACGGCGGGGTCGGTGACCTGGGTGAGCACGGAGGTGCGAGCCCCCGGCGGTCAGGGCAACCACGGAATCATAGCTCAGAAGCCCGGGAGCCTGAAGGGAGGGGCTCGTCCACGACGCTGTGGATTCCCTCACGATGTCCCAGGGCGATGGCACGATGGGTCCGCGGCGGCGCGCTGCGAGCACTGCACGGGACGAGGAGAGGACGCGATGGCCAGGAGGACCAGCACCACGCGCGGTGCGATGCCCCTGTCGGAGCTGCTGGTCTCCAAGGAGTCCAAGGCGATGGCGTCCTTCGGCGTGCGCGATCTCGAGGCGATGCTGCGCTTCGTCCCGCGCCGCTACGTCATCCCCGCTCCGCTGCGCTCGCTGCGCGAGATCTCCGAGGGGGAGGAGGTCAGCGCGATCGTCCGGGTCGAGTCCGTCCGCTCCCGGCAGATGCGCAGCCGGTACGGCTTCATCCTCGAGGCCGAGGTCTCCGACGGCTCCGACGTGCTGCCGCTGACCTTCTTCCTGCCCAAGCAGCACCACGTCGAGTGGTACGAGAAGCGTCTCCCCGTCGGCGCCACCATCTGCGTGCACGGCGCGGTGGGCCGGGACCAGTACCGCGACGCGCTCCAGCTCACCCACCCCGCCTTCGAGCCCGTCGAGGACACCGAGGAGGGCCGCGCCTGGGCGCAGCGTCCCCGCCCCGTCTACCCGCTGAAGCAGAACATCGCCCTGGCCACGATGCGCTCGGCGATGGAGAAGGGTCTCGAGTTCGCGGACACGATCACGAGAGCCGTCCCGGAGGAGGTGCTGGGACGCCGCGGCCTGCCCTCCCTCCCCGAGGCGGTGCGCCTCGTCCATGCCCCGCTGACCATGGAGGACGCCCGCCGCGGCATGGCCCATCTGCGCTTCGAGGAGGCCTTCGTGCTGCAGACGATCTTCGCCCAGCGCCGCGCCCAGGACGAGCGCACCCCCGCCCCGCGCCTGCGCGAGGCGGGACCCCTCCAGCAGCTCTTCGACGAGCGCCTGCCCTTCACCCTCACCGACGGCCAGCGCGAGATCGGCGACCGCCTCGCCGAGAGGATCGGCAACGGCCACCCCACCAGCGCCCTGCTCCAGGGCGACGTCGGCTCCGGCAAGACGGTCATCGCCCTGCGCGCCATGCTCCGCGCCGTCGACTCCGGCCACCAGGCCGTGCTGCTCGCCCCCACCGAGGTCCTCGCCGAGCAGCACCACCGCACCGTGCTCGAGCTCCTCGGCGCCCTCGGCCGCGCCGGCCAGCTCGACGCCCCGCCGGAGGCCACGCGGGTGCGCCTGCTCACCGGATCCCAGCGCACCTCCGCCCGCCGCGAGACCCTGCTGGACGTCACCTCCGGCCAGGCCGGGATCGTGGTGGGCACCCACGCCCTGCTCACCGAGGGCGTCGAGTTCGCCTCCCTGGGCCTGGCCGTCATCGACGAGCAGCACCGCTTCGGCGTCGACCACCGCCGTCGGCTGCGCGCCAAGGGTCCCGAGGGCATGAGCCCGCACGTCGTGGTGATGACGGCGACGCCGATCCCGCGCACCGCCGCGCTGGCCACCGTCGGCGACCTCGACGTGCTCACCCTCGCCGAGAGCCCCGGCCGCCGCGCCGGGGTCGAGAGCTTCGTGGTCCACGAGAAGCTCCCCGCCTGGGAGCAGCGCATGTGGCAGCGCGCCGGGGAGGAGATCCGCGAGGGCCGACAGGTCTTCGTCGTCTGCGCCCGCATCGACGAGGACGACGCGGCCGATGACGCCCCCGCCCCGCCCGTCCTCGACGAGCACGGCAAGGAGCAGCCCCCCGCCCTCGAGCCCGCCCGCGGCGTCACCCAGACCGCCGAGCGCCTCGCCTCCCGCCCCGAGCTCGCCGGCGCCCGGATCGGGGTGCTCCACGGTCGGCTCGGCGGCGAGGAGAAGGCGCAGGTGATGGACCAGATGGTGCGCGGCGAGCTCGACGTGCTGGTCTCCACCACCGTGATCGAGGTGGGCGTCGACATCCCGAACGCCTCGGTGATGATCGTGCTGGACGCGGAGCGCTTCGGCGTCTCCCAGCTCCACCAGCTGCGCGGCCGCGTGGGCCGCGGCGAGCACCCCGGCATCGCCTTCTTCGACACCAGCGCAGTCGTCGACCAGGAGCACTCCCGCCACCTGCGCGCGATCGCCGATGCGCCCGACGGCTTCGCCCTGGCCGAGCTCGACCTGCGCCGCCGCGGCGCGGGCGATCTCGTGGGGGAGGAGCAGTCCGGCCTGCAGCGCACCCTGAAGCATCTCGACGTGCTGCGCGATGCGCGCTGGATCGAGGTCGCCCGTGAAGAGGCCTTCGCCCTCGTCGGCGGCGACCCCGATCTCGAGGACCATCCGGACCTCGCCGCCGCTGTCGCGAACCGGCTGCGCGACGCCGATCCCGACGTGGAGAGGAGCTGACATGCCGCGGATCATCTCCGGCACCCTCGGAGGACGCACCATCCCCGGCCCGCCCGGGAAGGGCACCCGCCCCACCTCGGACCGGGTGCGAGAGGCGCTGTTCAGCCGGCTCGACGGCTGGGACGCGCTCGACGGCGCGCGGGTGCTCGACCTCTACGCGGGCACCGGCGCGCTGGCGCTCGAGTCCCTCTCGCGGGGCGCCGCGCATGCCGTCCTCGTCGAGCTCCACGGGCCGACGGCGCGGCAGCTGCGCCGCACCGCCGCCCAGCTGGGCCTCGCGGCGCAGGTCGACGTGCGTGCCGGGAAGGCGGCCGCCGCCGCGGCCGGCCTCGCCGGGCACGGCGCGACCCTCGTCTTCCTCGACCCGCCCTACGAGGTCGCGACCGAGGAGCTCGAGCAGCTGCTCGTCATGCTCCGCCCGGCCCTGACCGACGACGCTCTCGTGGTCCTCGAGCGCTCCTCGCGCAGCCGCCCGCTCCGCTGGCCCGAGGGCTGGGCCGACGACGGCACGAAGTCCTACGGCGAGACCGTGCTCCAGTTCGGCGGGCCGGTGGGTGTGGAGGGCGGCGGCGAGGCGGTCGCAGGACGCTGAGCTCCGCCCGCCGCCATCCACATTTCCGCCCGCCTCTTGCGCCGCGGCGAAGAATGTGCCGCGCGCGGTGCCGCAGGAATGCATTCCGTCCTGACCGGTGTGGATGCCGGAGGTGATGTCCTGTGGCCGATCATGCCGTGCGGGTCCTCCCGTGATCGCCATCCACATCTTCGCCACCATCACGCCAGGTGAACGGCTGGTATCCACAGAATGTGGGTTCATTGTGAATGTGGGCGGAGTATTCCTCCACACCCCATGGTTATCCACATTCTGAGCGGGATGCGCTGAAATGCTGGCGATTGTCGTGAGGGTGTTCTAAAATGGTGCGCACGTCGAATAGTCCACGCGAGTACGCAGGCGAGTCTGCGCGGTGGCGAGCACAGGAAGGGAGGGATCATGGGATACGACGTCTACGCCCCGGATCTCTTCGATGCTGCTGATGTCGCCGACGGCACCGCAATTCCCGACGGCACCGCTGGCGCCGCAGGCGCCACGCACGCCACCGCTGCCGCCGAACGTTTCGACCTGACCGGGCCGCCCCGTCGGCCCGTCCGCGCACGCCGCCCCCTCACCCCGCAGTCGCTCGTCGAGCGCGCGGACCTCGCCCCGCACACGGCCGAGGCCGAGACCGTGCTGCGCATCTACCGTCGCCGCCGCGAGCAGCACGCCGCGCTCTACGTCGCCGAGATGCAGGACCTCGCCTCCCTCTGGTGCGAGGACGATGGCGGAGACGAGAAGGCCCTGAACGCCCTCGGCGCCGCGGTCGGTCTGCGCACGAAGCTCGGCCGCGGCGAGAACCGGCTGCGCGACGCCCACGTCGCGGTCACCGACCTGCCCGCCTGCTTCGCCCGCGTCGGTGAGGGGGAGCTTCCCGTCGACTGGTTCGAATGGCTCCTGCGCAGCGTCCTGCGACTGACCGCGCATCAGCGCCGGCAGGTCGACGAACGGGTGGCCGCCTGGCAGCTCGAGGCCATCGACGTCGAGCGCTTCTACCGCGAGCTCCGTCTGCTCATCGGCTGGTTCGGCCATGCCGCCGTGCGGGAGACGTCTCAGGAGCAGCGCGGGGTGTTCGTGCGCCCGTCCGAGGACGGCGACGGCACCGCCTGCCTCTCCGTCGTGGGCCCCGCCCCGGAGATCCTCGCCCTCGGGCAGCGTCTGGACGCGGCCGCCCGTGCCGTCCAGGACGCGCAGCGCCGCGCTCTCGAGTCCGGCACCGCGGTCCCCTTCGACCTCGACGGGGAGGCGGCCGCACAGGGACGGCACCTGTCGCTGTCGGCGCTGCGCTACGCGATCCTCACCCGCACGGAGCTCGGCACCGGCAGCATCGAGGTCCCCGAGCCGGCCTTCCGCCTCTCCGTGGTCGTGCCGGTGCTCTCCCTGCTCGGTCTCTCCCATGCGCCCGCGACCCTCGACGGCACCATCCCGATCCCCGCGCGCATGGCGCGGGAGCTCGTCGCCAAGGCGCCCGCCTTCGAGCGCGTGCTCGCCGACGCCGCGACCGGCGAATACCACCACGCCGCCTCGAAGACCTACCGCGTCAGCCGCGCGATGGCCGAGAACCTGCGCCTGATCGATCCGGTCTGCGCGCTCCCCGGCTGCTCCCGCAACGTCATGACCGTCGGCGAGAGCGACCACATCGAGGAGTTCGACCACGAGCATCCCGCCCGCGGCGGGCCCACCGAGATCGGCAACCTCCACCGGCTCTGCCGCATCCACCACCGCATGAAGACCGCAGGCCTGCTCGACCCGGAGCGGGACGAGTCCACCGGGGTGACCCGGTGGAGGATCGGCGGCCTCGCCGTCTGCGACGCGAGAACCGGCGGTGACCTCGTCACGCGCGAGCTCGCCGAGCAGCTCGAGGCGGCCTGGGACCGGTATCTCACCGACCAGCAGCTCGAGGCGATGGAGCGCCAGGGCGAGTTCGCCGAGACCGAGCAGGACCGCGCCGACCACGCCGAGGAGATGCGCTGGGGCGAGCACGTGATGGAGTACTGGTCCCGCCCGGACACCGGCGGGCCCGACGATCCCGGCCCGCCGGGGCTCGACCCGCGCGACGGCGTCGGCCCGCCGCCCTTCTGACGCCGCACGTACCCTGACCGGATGACCCGATCTCGCACCCTCGACGAGCTCGACTGGCCGCTGCGCAGCGCACGGCTCACCCTCCGGCCGGGCCGCAGCGCGGACGCCGAGGAGGTCTGGCCCTGGTACCGGCTGCCCGAGGTGCAGGAGTACACCACCACGCTCAGCCCCACTCTCGCCGACCACCGGACCTGGTGGGACGGCGGCCTGGAGACCCGCGTCGTGGGACTGCAGGAGGGCCGGATCGTCGCCGCGGGCAAGGTCGCACGGCAGGACGCCTGGTCCCAGGCCGAGATGCGCGAGCAGGCCGCAGGGCGGCAGGCCGAGATCGGCTGGGTGCTCGACCCCGCCGTCCAGGGCCGCGGCCTCGGCACCGAGTTCGCCGCCGCCCTGCGCGACATCGCCTTCGACGGGCTCGGCGTGCGCCGGATCGAGGCGTCCTGCTTCGCCGAGAACCACGCCTCGCGTCGCGTCATGGAGAAGATCGGCCTGCGACTCGAGGGCATCTTCCGCGAGGAGTCCCTGCACCGCAGCGGCCGCTGGCTCGACGGGGCGAGCTACGCCCTGCTCGCGAGCGAGCCCCGGCCCCCGCTCGCCCGCTGACGCCGGCTCAGGCCCAGTTCGCGGCGTCGGTCAAGCAGAACGGGTGCGTTCACCGCCGCCGCCGGGGAATACTGGAGCAATGACCGCCGACCCCCGCAGCCTCACCGCCACCTTCACCGTGCAGATGACCCCCGACGCCCCCGTCCCCGGCGCCGCCGACCGCTTCACTCTGACCAAGACCTGGGCCGGCGAGGTCGAGGGCACCTCCCGCGGCACCATGCTGACGGCCGGGGACCCCGAGAGCGGCAGCGCCGGCTACGTGGCGATCGAGCTCTTCGAGGGCACGCTCGGCGGCCGCGCCGGCACGCTCGCCCTCCAGCAGCTCGGCACGATGGCCGACGGCCGCCCCGCCCTGCGGTACGTGATCGTCCCCGGCTCCGGCACCGCCGAGCTCGCGGACGCCACCGGCACGCTCGAGATCGGGGAGATCCACGACGACGGCCGTCACGAGGTGCGCCTCACGCTCGGCTGAGCACCGTCGCCGGCACTAGAGTCGTCGCCATGACCACCGTCGTCCTGCCCGGATCGTTCGACCCCTTCACACTGGGGCACCTCGACCTCACCCGCCGCGCGACGGCGCTCGGGCACCACGTGATCGTCGCCGTCTCCCACAACCCCTCGAAGCAGGGGCTGCTCGACCTCGAGGCGCGCACCGCCGCGATCCGCGGATCCCTCGCGCAGGAGGGTCTCGAGGGTGCCGCCGAGGTGCGCACCCTGCCGCACGGACTGCTGGTCGACTTCTGCCGCGAGGTCGGCGCGGGAGCCGTCGTGCGGGGGCTGCGCTCCCAGCTCGACCTCGCCTACGAGGAGCCGATGGCGCGGATGAACCACCACCTCGCGGGGATCGACACGATCTTCCTGCTCACCGCCTCGAGCCTCGCCCACATCTCCTCCTCGCTCGTGCGGGAGGTGCATGCGCTCGGCGGTGACGTCTCCGACATGCTCCCGGCCGCCTCCCTGGAGGCGCTGCACGCCGACTCTGACCTACGCTGAGCAGATGACCACCGACGACATCCCCACCTCGCCGCTCGACGACGCCCTGCGCTTCGACGCCGTCGACCTCGTCGGCCGCACCGGCACCCACCGCCGCGTCGAGCGCACCGTCCCCGCCCCGGCCCGCGAGGCCGGTGGACTCGCGATGCAGGTCCCCGAGGGCGACGACATCGCCGTCGAGATCGAGCTCGAGTCCGTGGTCGAGGGCATCTACGTCCACGGCACCGTCACGGCCGAGCTCGAGGGCGAGTGCTCCCGCTGCCTCGACCCCGTCGAGCAGGACGTCGACGTCCGCCTCGACGAGCTGTTCCTCTACCCCGAGAAGGTCCGGGCGGAGGAGCGCGAGGACGCCGTCCTGCTCGAGGACGACGAGGTGCACCTCGGCCCGCTCGTGCGCGACGCGCTCGCGATGGAGGCCGACGAGCGCCCCCTGTGCCGCGAGGACTGCCCCGGCCTGTGCGCCCAGTGCGGCTTCCGCATGGAGGACGATCCCGAGCACCACCACGAGGTGATCGACGAGCGCTTCGCCGCGCTGAAGGGCCTGTTCGACGACGACGCGCAGGGCGAGGACGCGCAGGACGGGAAGGCCTGATGGCGCGCAGGCGCCGCGCCACCGAGGCCGCCGCCCCGCAGGGTCTGCTGGACTCCCTGCCGCTGGACGCCGGGCAGGCCGCGGACCTCGAGGGCTCCGGCCTGCTCGAGCTGGCGCTGACCCACCGCTCCTACTCCTACGAGCACGACGGCCTGCCGCACAACGAGCGGCTCGAGTTCCTGGGCGATGCCGTGCTGCAGCTGGCCGTCACCGAGCACCTCTACGCCGCTCACCCCACGCTCCCCGAGGGCGACCTGGCCCGGCGCCGCGCCGCGACCGTCTCCACCCGGGCGCTCGCCGTGATCGCCTCCCGCCTCGACCTCGGCGCCTACGTGCGCCTGGGCCGCGGCGAGGACCTCACCGGCGGCCGCTCCAAGGCCTCGATCCTCGCCGACACCACCGAGGCCGTGATCGGCGCGGTCCACCTCGCGCTCGGCCAGGACGTCTCGCGCCGCTTCGTGCTGGACCTGCTCAGCCCCCTGCTGGACTCCGACGAGTTCCTCGAGGCCGGCTACGACTTCAAGTCCCGCCTGCAGGAGATGGCCGCCGCCGAGGGGCAGACCGTCGCCTACCGGATCACCGAGTCCGGGCTCGAGCACTCCAAGACCTTCAGCGCGACCGTCACCGTCGAGGGGCTCGTCACCGCCCGCGGCGAGGGGGCCTCGAAGAAGGACGCCGAGCTCGCCGCCGCCCAGAACGCGGTGCGCGGGCTGCTCGCCGAGCGCGGCGAGTCCCTGATCCCGAGGGGCTGAGCGGTGCCCGAGCTGCCCGAGGTCGAGGTGGTGCGGCGCGGTCTCGAGCCCCGCACCGTCGGCCGCACGATCACTGCGCTCGAGCTGCTCGATCCGCGCATCATCCGTCGGCAGCACGGGGGAGAGGACCGCCTCCGCGCCGCGCTGGTGGGCTCGCGGCTCACCGCCGTCGCGCGCCGCGGGAAGTTCCTGTGGTGGCGGCTCGCCGATGCGGACGGCGCGGAGACGGGCGAGGCCCTGATGGGGCACCTCGGCATGAGCGGCCAGCTGCGGATGAGCACGCCGGGCGCCCTCCCCGCACCGGCGGTCACGGGCTCCGAGGGGCCGGCCTCGGACCCGCTGCGGCACCGCCGCCTCTCCCTCCACCTGGACGACGGCGCCCGGGTGGACCTCGTGGACCAGCGGCTCTTCGGCGGGCTCTGGACCAGCCCGCTGCTCGAGGCGGCCGACGGCGCGCTCGCGGGCGTGGGCAGTCCCGACGCTCTGCTGCCGGAGGGTGCGGCGCACATCGCGCGCGACCTGCTGGACCCGGCCGCGGACCTCCCCGCGATCGCCCGCGCCCTGCGCGGCAGGCGGAGCGCCGTGAAGACCCTGCTGCTGAACCAGGAGATCGTCTCCGGGATCGGGAACATCTACGCGGACGAGGCGCTGTGGGCGGCCCGCACCCGGTACGACACCCCCGGCACCGCGCTGAGCCAGCGCCGTGCGCTCGCGATCCTCCGCGCCGCCCGCGAGGTGATGGAGCGGGCGCTCGAGGTGGGCGGCACGAGCTTCGACGCGCTGTACGTGAACGTCGACGGGCGCAGCGGGTACTTCGCCCGCTCGCTCAGCGCCTACGGGCGCGAGGGGGAGCCGTGCCCGCGCTGCGGGAGCACGATGCGGCGCGTGATGCACGGCGGTCGCTCCTCCCACTACTGCCCGCGGTGCCAGCGCCGACGCTAGTACCTTCCGGTCGGGAGAACTGATGCGGACAGGTCGTGTCGAGCGGCAGCTTCTGCGAGGTCCTTCGACCGGCGAGGTCGCCGGATCATGAGCCGAAGACGAGGGTCCTGACGTGGTCGATGACCTCGTGGAGCTCGTCGTAGTCGCGAACGGCCGGATCTGCGACGACAAGGTTCCACAGCGTCGCGATGCCGGCCAGCAGTGCGAACACGACGACGGAGACGATCAGCCCAATCACGGCGGTGCGGGTGCCGTGATCGCTGCGACGCAGTCCCGCCCCGGCGATGGCGATTCCGGCGGCGGCGAGAAGTGCCGGGACGACACCGATGTAAGGGATGAGAAGCAGGGGAGGTGAGGCGACCAGGGCGGCCAGGCACAGCACGAGGGCGAGGACGCCGCTGCCGGCAGCCGACCGGCCGGGCCAGGCAGGGGAGGACTCGTCGTGCTTCTGGACGTCGACGGGACGGTGCTGTTCCGGGTGCTCAGTGGACATGGGCTTCTCCTTCTCGATGCAGCGGTGTCTCAGACGCGGGTGTCGCGGTGCTCGAGGACGGCTGTGGTGCAGAGGACGAGCACCACGGTCCCCAGCGCTGCTGCGATGAGGATCGCCGCGACGTCGCCGCCGGTGATGGTCCCCTCATCGACGAAGGACCCGGTGCCCAGCAGCGCAGTGCGCGTGGCCAGCCCGTAGGGCGAGACGAGAGCGGCGTTGCCTGCGACCATGAGGGCGGCCGTCGAGAACCCGGAGGCCAGGAGAGCGACGGCGATCGGCACGGCGAAGGAGCGCATGAGCATCGACAGGCCGGACTGGAGCACCGCGGCTGGGACGGTGGCGACCACGAGCAGAGCCGTGATGCTCAGGTGCTGACTGTCCGGCATGCCCTCGAGGCTGAAGGCGAGCTTGCCGATGGCGAGCACTGACAGATAGAGGATGATCTGCATGAGCGCCGTCAGCCCGGCGATGACGGCAGCCTTGGCCACCACGATGCGCAGTGATGAGGCGGGACTGCTCATCAGGGCGTTCCAGTTGCTGCCGCGGTGCTCGACGCGCCAGACGAGCGAGCCGAGGACGGCGATGCCGACGGCGAGCGGGAACAGGCCGTAGAAGCCGACCGACTGCAGCCACACGGTGTCCCAGCCGTCCTCGGGCGTCGTGCCGTCGGCGAGCTGAGTGGCCGCGCCGGCGAGGACGAGCACGACGGGCAGACCGATGACGATCGGCCAGGCGAGGGAGCGCTTGAGCTTGATGAGTTCGGCGGTCAGTGCATCCATGTCAGGCCTCCTGACGGTCGAAGCGGTCGGTGACGAGGGCGAAGGCGATCCCGATGACGACGGCCAGAGCGATGATGCTCGGGTAGCAGACGTCCACGGCGATGTAGCCGCCGCCGCCGTAGTCAGCTGCCGTGGCCAGTGCGTAGTAACCCCATGGAGTCACGTGCGCGGCGGCGGTCGGCAGGCCCTGGGAGAACACGGCGAGAACGCATCCGAGGACGCCGATCCCCAGGGCCACGAGCTGGTTCTCGACCTTCGCAGAGACGAGGAGATGAAGTGCGAGGACGACCAGGTTGACCGCGAGCATGCACAGGGTGAAGACGGTCCAGCGCCCCAGCGGCGGCGGTGCGAGGATCCCGACCAGCAGCTTCCCGCTGAGGATCACGAGCAGACCGGTGCCCAGGGTGGTCACGGTGACGACGAGGCCGAGGGCGACGAGCTTGGCTCGGCACATCACGCCGGGGGTGATCCCGGCCGTGGCCTGCGACAGCCAGCCGTTCCCGGTGTGCTCGACCTCGGTCAGCCGGGAGGCGATGACGGCCAGCAGCAGCGGACAGATCAGCGGGATGCCCAGCGACATGCCCGCCAGCAGAGCGTTCCAGGCTCCGGGGCTGCCGGGGTCGAAGTCGGGGCTGGAGACCACGGTGAACAGCGACAAGCCGAGCACGGCCAGAGTCATGAGCACCGCGATGAGCCAGACGCGCAGGCGTCGCATCTTGGCGAACTCGTTCGCCACAGCCGCCCCGCTCACAGCCGACCTCCCGCGGTGAGCGACATGAAGACTTCCTCGAGGGTCTGCTCGTCCCGGCGGACCCCGAAGACGCCCACGCCTTGGCCGACCAGAGCGGCGACGACCCCAGCGGTCTGACGGTCATCGAGCCCCGGGACGGTGACTTCGTCCGCCTCGGTCAACTGCGCGCCGTGGCCACGAAGCACTGCAGCGGCAGCGTGCGGGTCCGTGCAGGTGAAGACGACGTCGGGAGTGGAAGCGGCCATGAGCTCAGCTCTGCTGCCCTGGAAGATCATCCGCCCGCCGGAGAGGATGCCGAGCATGTCGGCGGTCTTGTCGATCTCGCCGAGCAGGTGCGAGGAGACCATCACCGTCACGCCGTCGTCGGCCAGCCGCCGCAGCAGGGTGCGCATCTCCTCGATCCCGGCTGGATCGAGGCCGTTGGTGGGTTCGTCGAGGATGAGCAGCTTCGGCTCTCGTGCCAGGGCCATGGCGATGCCCAGGCGCTGCTTCATGCCCAAGGAGTAGTCACGGACCTGCTTGGTCATCTGGTCCTGGAGGCGCACGGCGCGTACTGCGACGTCGATCTGCTCGGTCGTGAGCCCCAGCAGGCGTTTCACGAGAGCCATGTTCTCGGCTCCGGTGAGGTGGGCGTACCCGGGCGGTGCTTCGATGAGCGAGCCGATGTCGCCCAGCAGCTCTCGGCGGGAGCTGCGGCTCATCGGCCGGCCCATGAGCTCCACCTGTCCGGTCGAGGGCTGGATGAGCGAGAGCAGCATCTTCATCGTCGTGGACTTGCCGGCTCCGTTGGGGCCGAGGAAGCCGTAGACGCAGCCGGCGGGGATGTGCAGGTTGAGATTCTCGACGACGATGTGCCTGCCGTAGCGCTTGGTCAGGTTCGTGGTCTCGACGATGGCTGAAGACATGCTTCGACCATCCCGCTGCCGGACTCAGATCTCATCTGGCCACGGGCCCATCTCGAGCTATCACTCCAGGAGTAGGCGCTTCCTGCCGTATGCCTGAAGTGATAGACGGCCGGCCGTCCTCCTCACGCGCCACCGGCTCGGATCAGGCCTGTCTCGTAGGCCAGGACCACCGCCTGGACCCGGTCACGCAGGTCGAGCTTGGTCAGGATCCGACCGACATGGACCTTGACCGTGCCCTCGGCGAGGCCGAGCTGGTCGGCGATCTCGGAGTTGGACAGTCCTCGGGCGATGTGTGCGAGCACGTCGTGCTCTCGAGGGGTCAGCTCCTCGAGCCGCGTGGTGGGTGCAGCGCTCGTCTGCCCGGGGCGAGAGCGGGCGAAGTGGCTGAGCAGGCGGCGGGTCGTGCTCGGTGCCACGACTGCATCGCCGGCGTGGACGTGTCTGATCGCCGTGGCGAGCTCCTCGACCGGGGTGTCCTTGAGCAGGAAGCCCGAGGCTCCCGCCCGCAGACCGTCGTAGGCGTACTCGTCGAGGTCGAAGGTGGTCAGGATCAGCACCTTCGGCGGGTCATCCAACCCGGTGATGGCGCCGGTCGCCTCGACGCCGTTCATCCTCGGCATTCGCACGTCCATGAGCACCACGTCGGTCTCCACGGTCGCGACGAGTTCGAGAGCGGTGTCGCCGTCGTCGGCCTCGGCCACGATCTCGACTCCCGACTGGGATTCGAGCACCATGCGGAGTCCCGCACGGATCATCTCCTGATCATCGACCAGCAGCACACGTACCGTCATCCTCGTCCTTCTCCGATCGGCAGCACGGCCCGCATCTCGAATCCTCCGCCGGGGCGCTCGCCGGTCGACAGGACTCCGCCGTGGGAAGCGACCCGCTCGCGCATCCCGACCAGTCCGTGTCCGTCGTCGTTCGCGGGCTCCTGCGGTCCCCGGCCGTCGTCGGCCACGCTCATCGTGAGCGTGTCGTCCGTGATGTGCAGACCCACGTCGACGTGGGAGACGTCGTCGCCGGCGTGCCTGCGCACATTGGTCAGCGCCTCCTGCGCCAGGCGGTAGACCGTCAGCTGGAGACCTTCGGGGAGTCCGGCGTGCTCTCCCTCGTTCGTCAGCGTCACCGGCAGACCGGCGGCACGGGTCTGCTCGACGAGCACCGGGAGCTGCGCGATGCGCGGCTGAGGCGCGTGCGAGCCCGGCTCGTCCTCGCGCAGCACGCCGAGCATGCGTCGCATGTCCGACAGAGCGGTGCGACCCGTGTCACGGGCGGTGAGCATCGCCGACTTCGCCGTGTCCGGATCGGAGTCGACCTTCGACGCGGCCCCGTCGGACATGAGCACGACGACGCTGAGGCTGTGGGAGACGATGTCGTGGATCTCGCGGGCGATGCGTGCCCGTTCCGAGGCCGCGACGATGGTCGCCTGGGCCTCCTTCTCCCGCGCCAGCTGCTCGGTCTGCTCACGGAGGCCGTCGATGTGGCGGCGGCGAATCTGTACGAGCCGACCCCAGGTCCAGCACCACAGCGTCACGACGATCAGGAGGCCGAGCTGTCCGATGTCGATGAAGTCCTGGCCCAATCTCGGCGTGACCGTGGCCAGGAGCCAGACGATCGTGGCGACCGTGCCGGCCGACGAGACCCACCAGATGAGCAGGGACGCGGCGTTGTAGACGGCGAACAGCAGCATGGCGTCCGCCGGAAGGAGCGGGGCGCCGAGCAGAAGCTGGGCCGAAGCGGCCAGCAGCATGATGCCGAGGACTCCCAGCGGGTAGCGGCGACGCAGCACGTAGGCTCCGCAGATCGCCGCCGAGACCAGGAGCAAGGCGATGCCCTGCGGGGCGCCTGCGGCATAGAGGGGGATGATCGGCACGCTGTACAGGTACACGCCGACGGCGATCAGGACGTCGACCAGCCACATCCGCTCAGACAGCCAGGAACCCGGTGGTGGGGCGTCATTCCCTGCCGCAGAGCTGCCGTCGGTGCTTGCAGCAGTCACCGGTGCCGGGGGGAACATACGATCCAACGTAACCGGTCGGGTTCGGGAAGGTCCTCCCTCGCCGCGACATCGGCCCAGACGACAGGACGCGGTCCGGCACCGGTGCGATAGATTGCTCAGCGCCCGAGGACTCGAGGAAGGACGCCCCGTGACAGCGACCCAGCAGGACGGCCCGATCCGCGTGATGCTCGTCGACGACCATGAGGTGGTCAGGCGCGGCATCGTCACCGCGATCGACGCGAGCCCCGCGCTCACCGTGATCGGCGAGGCCTCCTCCGTCGCCGAGGCGACCCGTCGCCTCCCGGCCATCCGCCCGCAGGTGCTGCTGGTGGACCTGCAGCTGCCCGACGGCACCGGCATCGACGTCATGAAGAAGGCCCGCGAGCTCGATCCGGAGCAGCGGATGCTGGTGCTGACCAGCTTCGACGACGACGCCGCGCTGCGCGAGTCCCGCGCGGCCGGCGCCGCGGGACTGATCCTGAAGTCCTCCCGCTCCCAGGAGATCATCGAGGCGATCCAGGCCGTGCACGTGGGGCGCTCCGTCTGGCCGGCCGACCACGTCGAGGACGGCCCGGACCTGTCCGAGTCCGATCAGCGGATCGTCGAGCTGATCGGCGACGGGCACTCCAACCGCGAGATCGCCGACGCGCTCGGCATCGCGGAGAAGACCGTGAAGAACCGCGTCACCGTGATCCTGCAGACCCTCGGGATGCAGCGCCGCACGCAGGTCGCCGCGATGGTCGCCGCCCGCCGACGGGCCGGCTGGAAGCCGCAATGAGCTGAGCTCAGGCCGTCGGCAACGTCACCCGCCAGGAGATCATCGTCCCCGGCTCGAGGCTGATCGCGTCCACCCAGCCCGAGTGGCGCCGGGCGCGCGAGGACATGTTCGCGAGTCCCGAGCGGCGCCGCACCGTCGGGTCGATCCCGCGGCCGTTGTCCGAGACGTTCACCTGCACCACCCGGTCCACGCCCTCGGAGAACACGCTCACGGAGACCGCGACCGCGCTCGCATGCGCGTGACGCGCGGCGTTGGCGAGGCACTCGCGCACCACTGCCACCACATCGTCGGCGATCTCCGGCGGCAGCTCCGCGTCCATCTGGGCCGGATGCGGCGGCAGGCGCAGCGAGGGCACGAAGCCGAGCCCGGCGGTGGCGAGCCCCACCTCGCGGCGCAGCTGCTCTGTGAGCGTGGCCTCGGAGCGCTCGCGGCGCAGGGACTGCACGATCAGCCGGATCTGCGCGACGGCGTTCTCGACCCCCTGCACGGAGGCGGCGACCGAGGAGCGGATCCGGGCCTTCGACGGGGTGACGTCCGGGGAGCCGAGCGAGTCCACGAGCCCCTCGAGCTCCATGCCGACGGCGAACAGCTCCTGGATCGCGAGGTCATGCAGGTCGCGGGCGATGCGGCCGCGCTCGTCGTCCATCTCGGTGTCGGCGCGCAGCGTCGGGGCGCGCAGGGTGAGGCCGACCAGCCCCGCGAGCGCGTCGAGGCGCTCCCGGTCCGCGTCGGTGAACGCCTCGGAGCCCCCGGGGCGCAGCACGCCGAGCAGTCCGGTGCCCTGCTCGGCCGCGTCGATCACGGCGAGCAGCACCCGGCACGTCTCCTCGCCCACGGGGAGCGTGTCGATCGCCTCGAGGGACTCGGCGTCGGCCTGCTCGAGCGCCGCGCCGACGGGATCATCCGCGGGGACCTCCTCGCCGAGGAGGGTGGCGGCGTCGGATCCGTCGACCATCTCGATCGTCCAGGAGTCCCGGTCCAGCGGCAGCACCAGCAGGGCGCTGCGCGCGCCGAGATCGGTGCGGGCCGAGTGCACCATCAGCTCGAGCAGGTCCTCGGTCTCGCCGCCGGCGAGGACGGCGCCGGCGAGGTCCTGGATGCGGGGTCGCTCTCTCATCTCGTCTCCTCGAGGGCGGTGCGGGCATCGGGCAGCAGGCGCAGCACGGGCGTGCCGGCGGGGATCGCCTCCTCGCGGTGGGTGACCACGACGACGGTGCTCGAGCTCGGGACGAGGGACTCGTCGCCGCGGCGCAGCAGGGCGCCGAGCAGGGCGTCGCCGAGCGCGGTGTCGAGATGCTCGGTCGGCTCGTCCAGCAGCAGCACCGGGCCGCGGCGCAGCACGGCGCGGGCCAGCAGCAGGCGGCGCCGCTCCCCGCCGGAGACGGTGGTCCCGTCGGGGCCGAGCACCGTGTCGAGCCCGCGGGGGAGGGTGCGCACCCAGTCCTCGAGGCCGACGGCGGCGAGCGCCGCGAGGACGGTGCCGTCCCCGAGGTCGCCGCGCACCACGCGGAGGTTCTCCCGCAGCGTCGTCGCGAAGACGTGCCCGTCCTCGGCGAACATCGTCACCGCCTCGCGCAGGGAGGCGGCGTCGGTGCGGACCTCGCCGCCGAGCGGGGCGAGGAGCCCGGCGAGGGTCGCCAGCAGCGTCGACTTGCCGCTGCCGGAGGGGCCGACGACGGCGAGGCGCGTGCCCGGGGGGAGGTCGAGGTCGAGGCCCGCGACGCGCGGGGAGCCCGCGGACCAGCCGGCGGTGAGCGCACGCGC
Source organism: Brachybacterium sp. EE-P12 (assembly GCF_003711805.1). Taxonomy (GTDB): domain Bacteria; phylum Actinomycetota; class Actinomycetes; order Actinomycetales; family Dermabacteraceae; genus Brachybacterium. Next base: position 219,285 of record NZ_QXCP01000006.1, read on the forward strand.
CTGCAGGCTCGCGCGCTGGGGGCGCTCGGCCGGCACCGGAGGGGCCGGGTCGGCCTCGGGCTCCCCGGCGACCGCGTCGAGCCGCTCCGCGGCGGCGCGGGAGCGGGCGTGCTGGGTCGCGGCGGCCGGCAGGGCGGTCGCCGCCTCGAAGGACGACAGCGGCAGCAGGAGCAGGATCCCGATCTGGCCGGCGGAGAGATCCCCGGCGGTCCAGGCCGTCCCCGCGGCGAGCAGGGATCCGAGCACCGCCAGGACCATGCTCGCGGGCACCGCGGCTGCGGCGAGGGCGGCGGGGCGGGCGGCGCGGTCGATCGCCGCGTCGTGCGCGGCCTGAGCCCCGTCGAGCCGGTCGAGCGCGGCGTCGAGCCGGCCGTCGACCCGCAGCGCGGTCGCGTCGTCGAGGATCTCGAGGGACTGCGCGGTCACGGCGGAGCGGGTGGTGAGCACGGCCTGCTCGGTCAGGGCCGCGGCGCGGTGCGCGAACAGCGGGGCGGCGACCGTGGCGAGGAGGAGGGCGAGGGCCATCGCCGCGGTCGCCGGCCACGACAGCGGTGCGAAGGTCGCGAGCACCACGACGAGCATGACGGCGGCGACGATCGCGGGCACGATCGCCTTGATGACGTGGTCGCCGAGCTCCTGCGCGTCGTCGCCCAGCCGGGCGAGCAGCTCGCCGCGTCGCAGCCGGGTCAGCGCGTCGTCCGTGCGGGCGGCGAGGGAGGTGAACAGCGAGGTGCGCAGCGAGACCACGCCGCGCAGCGCGACGTCGTGGGTGAGCATCCGCTCGAGCCAGCGGAACACGCCGCGGGAGACGCCGAGGGCCCGCACCATCACCACCGCGACGGTCAGGTCGAGCACGGGGGGCATCGTCCACGCCCGGGTGACCAGATAGGCGGAGACCGCCGCGAGGGCGAAGGCGGAGCCGAGGGTCGCGGTCGCGGCGAGCACCGCGGCGAGCAGGCGCGCCGGCGGGATCGCGAGCGCGTGCTCGGCTCGGCGCAGCGCATCGGCGGGAGCGGCGGGGACGGGGGAACTCATGCGGCGGCCTCCACGGCGGCGACGTCGTCGGCCGCCTCGACCAGACGGGAGCGGTGCGCGATCACGAGCACGGTGCGTCCCTGGCCGCGCAGCGTCGCGATCAGGTCGAGGACCACCTGCTCCGCGGCCCCGTCGAGATGGGCGGTGGGCTCGTCGAGCACGACGAGCGGGGCGGGGGAGAGCATCGCGCGGGCGAGGGCGAGGCGCTGCCGCTCTCCCAGGGAGATGCCGCGGCCGGCGCGGCCCAGATCCGCGTCCCAGCCGCGCTGGGCGATGACCGGATCGAGGCCGACCGCGCTCGCGGCCGCCTCGATCTCCGCGTCGCTCGCGCCCGGCCGGGCGGAGGCGAGGACCTCGCGCAGCGTGCCGGGCGGCAGGACGGGGCGCTGGGGGAGGAGCGCGACCTGGTCCCACATGGTGCGGCGCTCGAGCTCGCGCACATCGACCGCGGCGCCGTCGGCGTCGATCACCTCGGCGCGGCCCGTGCCGGGCTCGAGCAGGCCCAGCAGCACCCAGGCGGCGGTGGTCTTGCCCGCGCCGGAGGGGCCGGTCAGGGCGGTGACCCGCCCGGGGCGCACTGCGAGGCTCGCCTCGTGCGGGGCGTGGCCGTCGCGGGAGGGGACGCTCACCCCGCGCAGGGCGAGGGTCGCGCCGCGCAGGTCCGGCGCGGGGCGGGTGCCGTCGGCCGGGGCCTGCTCGTCGAGCACCTCGAAGGCCGCGGAGACCGCGGCGAGGCCGTCGGTGGAGGCGTGGTACTGCGAGCCGACGTTGCGCAGGGGCTGGTACACCTCGGGAGCGAGCACGAGCACGGCGAGCGCCGGGGCGAGCTCCATCTCCCCGTACACCAGGCGCATGCCGATCGACACGGCGACCAGCGCGACGCACAGGGTGGCCAGCAGCTCGAGCACCAGCGAGGAGAGGAACGCGAAGCGCAGCGAGCCCATCGCGGAGGCGCGGTGGCGGTCGCCGAGGGCCGCCACGACCTTCTCGGGGCCCTTCTCGCGCCCCAGCGCGCGCAGCGTCGGGAGCCCGTCGACGAGGTCGATCAGCTGGGACCACAGGGCGCGCATGTCGGCCAGGAGCTTCTCCGAGCGGCCGACGGTCATCTTCCCGACCAGGATCATGAACAGCGGGATCAGCGGCAGGGTGAGCGTGGCGATCACGGCGCTGAGCGGGTCCAGCAGACCGATCGTGAGCAGGCACAGCGGGGTGACGGTGGCCGAGAGCATCAGCTGCGGCACATAGCCCACGAGATAGGGGCGGAGCTTCTCCAGCCCCGTGGTGGCCAGCGTCGTGAGATCCGCGCCGCGCCCCGCACCGGCGCGCGGGCCGAGCCGGGCGGCATGCCCGAGCACCCGGGCGCGCAGATCGCTGATCGCAGCGGTCGCGGCGCGGTGCGCGGTCGCCTCCTCGACGAGCACCGCCGCCGCGCGCACCGCGAGCGCCGCGACGAGCAGGCCGAGCCTCCCCGGGGTGTCCTGGGGGACGTCTCGCTCGACCAGCAGCCGCGCGCCGAGGTCCGCGATCACGAGCGCAGTGACGATCACGCACCCGGCCTGCACGAGGCCGAGCACCACGGTCCGTGCCACATGGGCGCGGGCGGCGCGCACCTCCCGCACCAGGCGCGGGTCCAGGGGCGCCCTGCTGGTGCGGGGCGGGGCGCTCCCGTCGCCTGCCGTCGTCGTCGGCCTCGCCGCGGTGGAGGTGGTCATCGAGATCGGCCCGTCAGCCCTGCTCGAAGGCGTCCCGGTAGCTCTGCTTCGCCTTCTCGACCAGGCCCGCGCCGGGGGCGGGGGAGTCCTCGTCGGTGATGCGGTGGCGGAAGACCCGGTAGGTCCAGATCGTGTACGCGATGACGATCGGCATCAGGATCGCGAGCGCGACGAGCATGACCGTCAGGGTGTGCTCGGTCGAGGAGGCGTTCGCGACGGTCAGCGAGTTCGCCGGATCGTTCGAGGCCGGCATGACGTACGGGAACAGGCCCCCGAACAGGGATATCGTCGCCGCCGTGATCGCGGTGGTCGTCGCGATGAAGGCGAGGCCCTCGCGCCGCGCGCGGCCCAGCGGCACCACGGCCACGAGTGCGACGGCGGCGATCGCGACGGGGATCAGGGTCAGCCACGAGTTCGAGTGCGCGAGCTGGAACCACAGCAGATAGGCGGCGCCGGCCACGATCGTCGGCCACACGAGCACTCCCGCGAGGCGGTGCGAGGCCTCCCGCAGCGGGCCGTCGACCTTCAGGGTCAGGTACAGCGTGCCGTGCAGCCAGAACAGCAGCACGAACACCAGCCCGCCCAGCAGCGCGAAGGGGTTCAGCAGCCCCAGCAGGGAGGTGGTCACCCAGTGGTGCTCGTCGATCGCCACGCCCGCGACGATGTTCGAGAAGGCCACTCCCCACAGCAGGGCTGGGGCGAAGCCGCCGATCACGTGCACCACGTCCCAGGAGGTGCGCCACCGGTCGGAGTCGTGCTTCTCCCGCCACTTGAAGGCGCACACCCGCACGATGAGCACCAGCAGCAGGAGCAGCAGCGCGAGGTAGAAGCCGGAGAACAGGGTCGCGTACCACTCGGGGAAGGCCGCGAACAGCAGCGCGCCGCCGGTGATCACCCAGACCTCGTTGCCGTCCCAGACGGGGCCGATGGTCTTCAGCACCGTGCCGCGGGCGCCGACGCCGCGGCGCCAGAACGCGGCCACGTTCATCTGCACGCCGAAGTCGAAGCCCTCGAGCACGAAGTAGCCCAGGAAGAAGAAGGCGATCAGCGCGAACCAGAGGGTCTGCAGGACGGTGGGGTCCAGCATGGTGTCCATGAGCAGGTGGTCCCTTCTCAGTAGTCGAAGGAGAGGGTGGGCGTGTCGAGCTCGTCCGTGTCCGGGTCGCGCTGCGGCAGGGGAGCGCCCTTCAGCGCGGCCTTCTGCATCATCCGGAACCAGATCACGGCCAGCACGCCGTAGACGAGCGTGAAGGCGACCAGCGAGGTGATCACCATCGCCGAGGGGTGGTTCGAGACGCCCTGGAGGGTCATGAGCCGCACCGTCGGGTCGTCGGGATTGGGGTGGACCACCCAGGGCTGACGCCCGATCTCGGTGAAGACCCACCCGGCGGAGTTCGCGAGGAACGGCATGGGGATCGCGAGCACGGCGAACCACTGGAACGCCTTCGAGCCCGTCGTGCGGGCGTGCTCGCCCTTGCCGCGGGTGACCCACAGCGCCCAGAAGGCGAGGATCCCGCTGAAGGCGGCCAGGCCCATCATCAGGCGGAAGGACCAGTAGGTCACGAAGAGGTTCGGGCGGTAGTCCACGGCGACCTCCTCGCCGTGGATGTTCACCGCGGTCTCCCCGAACTGCTCCTTGTACTGGGCGTTGAGGTCGTCGACCCCCTGCAGGGTCGCATCGAGGGTGTGAGTGGCGAGGAAGGAGGTCACGTAGGGGACCTCGATGAGGTGGGTGACGCCGTCGCAGTCGGTCGCGAAGGCGTCGGGGCCGCCGACGGAGAGGATCGAGAAGGAGGCCCCGGTCTCGGTCTCGCACAGCGCCTCGGCCGACGCCATCTTCATCGGCTGCTGCCGGAACATGATCTGGGCCTGGAAGTCGCCGGAGACGACGAGCACGATCGCCGAGACGAACATCGCGATCACGCCGAAGCGCACGACGGGACGGTAGAGATCCCGCGCGGCGCGGTGCTGCTCCTCGCCCTCGGGGGTCTCCAGCCCCGCCTCGCGGGCCGCCCGGTGGTGCTTCACCATGTGCCAGGAGGCGACGCCGGTGAGGAACGCGCCGGCCACCAGCCAGGCTCCGGAGATGACGTGCGGGAAGGCCGCGAGGGTGGTGACGTTCGTGAGGACGGCGAAGATCGATCCCTGGGACGGGTCGAGCTCGGCGCGCCCGGTCTCCGGGTTCAGCATCGCTCCGACCGGGTGCTGCATGAACGAGTTCGCGGCGATGATGAAGTACGCCGAGGCCATCGTGCCGATCGCGACCGCCCAGATCGTCAGCAGATGGATCTTCTCCGGCATCTTCCCCCAGCCGAAGATCCACAGCCCCAGGAACACGGACTCGAGGAAGAAGGCGGCGAGGCCTTCGAGGGCCAGGGGCGCGCCGAAGACGTCTCCCACGAAGCGCGAGTACTCCGACCAGTTCATCCCGAACTGGAACTCCTGGACGATGCCGGTGGCGATGCCGATGCCGAAGTTCACGATGAGCATCGAGCCGAAGAACTTCGTCATGCGGGTCCAGGCGTCCTTGCGCTGCACGTCCTTCGCGAAGACGGCGCGGGTGTGCATGATCGCGACCAGGAGCGAGAGCCCGATGGTCAGCGGCACGAAGATGAAGTGGTACACGGTGGTGATGCCGAACTGCCACCGTGCCAGGTCGAGGGCTTCCATGGATCCTCCCGGGAGAACGACACGCTGTCATGAAACCTAGGGGGCCGCGCGCACCTCCCCCGAGGACCATCGTCCCCCCGATCCACGGGATCTGTCCTCCCCGGTCCGGTGTGCGCGCTGTGCCATACTGGCCGAGGCGCTCTCCTGCTCCGTACCGGGCGGGGGAACCTCCCGGCGTCGTGACGTCGAGCACCGGCCACGCGGACTCACCGCGACCGCAGTGCTCCCCGCGATCGGCATCGCAGCGCTCCGAGCGGAGCTGCGCGACGGCGAGGGCCAGAGACTTCCGTCCCCAGGGACGATGACCAGACGGGGCCAGGGTGCGCTGGCCCTCCAGAAGGAGACGGCCGCATGGCTGACAGCACCCAGAACCCCGAGAACGACGCGTCGACCGAGTCGAGCGAGGGGGCCCCGCCCGCCCCCGCCGGACGCCGACGCCGGGCGGCAGGAGCCCCGGCCGGTGCCCCCGCCGTGACCCCGGAGCCCGTCGCGGCGCCGGAGGAGACCGCGCCCCGCACCGTCGTCGCCCCGCAGTCCGAGCAGCCCGCCGAGCCCGCGCCCGCAGCGCCCACCCGTCGCCGTCGCCGTGCCGGGGCGCCCGCGGGCGCGCCGACGTTCCAGGCGCCCGTCGTCGAGGAGCCTGCTGCCGAGGAGACGGAGCCCGAGGCGAATCCCGTCGTCGACGACCTGCGCGCCCTCGCCTCGGCGCGCGGCGCCGACGAGGGGACGGCGAGCGACGAGGACGAGGACCGCGCGCGCCGCCGCGAGCAGGTCCAGCTCGACTTCGCCTCCCTGCTCTTCCAGGCCCCGACGCCGCAGCCCCGCACGACGGTCGCCCCCCAGGACCAGGACCGGAGCGACGAGGAGTCCGACGCCGACTCCGACACGGCCTCCGAGGCCGATCCGTCCGAGGACGAGGCCGCCGCACCCTCGCGCCGCAGCCGCAGCCGGTCCCGCCGCTCCTCCCAGCACGAGGAGGACCGCCACCAGGACGACGACGGCTCCGGGGACGCGGAGGACACCGGCTCCGAGGACGGCTCCGACGACGACACCGGCTCCGACTCCGACTCCGAGGAGCGCTCCTCGGGCTCCTCGCGCCGGCGCCGCCGCCGCGGAGGGCGTGGCCGTCGCGGCCGCGGTCGCGGGGACGAGGAGGCGAACGGCGCAGAGAGCGCCTCGGACGAGGGCTCCTCCGACCAGGAGGACGCCTCCGCCCAGGACGACGACTCCCAGAGCGAGGAGGACGGCTCCGGCTCCTCCTCGAACGGCTCGAGCTCGAGCTCGCGCCGTCGGCGTCGCCGTCGCCGCTCCGGCAGCAGCTCGGACGACGGCTCCTCGCCGGACGATCCGCCGAACACGGTCGTCAAGGTGCGCGAGGCGCGGGACGAGGTGAAGGCCGTCAAGGGCTCCACCCGGCTCGAGGCCAAGCGCCAGCGCCGTCGGGAGGGCCGTGACGCCGGTCGTCGCCGCAACGTGATCACCGAGGCCGAGTTCCTCGCCCGTCGCGAGTCCGTCAAGCGCTCCATGGTGGTGCGCGAGCGCTCCGGCAGCACCCAGATCGCCGTGCTCGAGGACGACGTGCTCGTCGAGCACTACGTCGCACAGAAGTCGCAGACCTCGATGGTCGGCAACGTGTACGTCGGCAAGGTCCAGAACGTGCTGCCCTCGATGGAGGCGGCGTTCGTCGACATCGGGAAGGGCCGCAACGCCGTGCTCTACGCCGGCGAGGTCAACTGGGACGCGGTGGGCCTGGAGGGCCAGCCGCGCCGTATCGAGCTCGCGCTGAAGAGCGGCGACCCCGTGCTCGTCCAGGTCACCAAGGACCCGATCGGCCACAAGGGCGCCCGTCTGACCAGCCAGATCTCCCTGCCCGGCCGCTACGTGGTGTTCGTGCCGGGCGGGTCGATGACCGGCATCTCCCGCAAGCTGCCCGAGACCGAGCGCAGCCGGCTGAAGAAGATCATGCGCCAGATCATCCCCGAGGACGCGGGCGTCATCGTGCGCACCGCCGCCGAGGGCGCGAGCGAGCAGGAGCTCACCCGCGACGTCGAGCGCCTGCGTGCACAGTGGGAGAAGATCCAGAAGTCCCAGAAGTCGCGCTCGGCGCCGGTCGCCCTCTCGCAGGAGCCGGACATCGCCATCAAGGTCGTGCGCGACGTCTTCAACGAGGACTTCACCTCCCTGATCGTCGAGGGCGAGAAGGTCCACCGGGACGTCCACCAGTACGTCTCCGAGGTGGCCCCGGACCTGCTCGAGCGCGTGACCGCGCACGTCCCGACCACGCCCGGCAAGGACGTCTTCGCCAAGCACCGCATCGACGAGCAGCTCCTGAAGGCGATGGACCGCAAGGTCTACCTGCCCTCCGGCGGCTCGCTGGTCATCGACCGCACCGAGGCGATGACCGTCGTCGACGTGAACACCGGCAAGTTCACCGGCTCCGGCGGCTCGCTCGAGGAGACCGTCACCAAGAACAACCTCGAGGCGGCCGAGGAGATCGTGCGCCAGCTGCGCCTGCGCGACATCGGCGGCATCATCGTCATCGACTTCATCGACATGGTCCTCGAGGCGAACCGGGACCTCGTCCTGCGCCGCCTCGTGGAGTGCCTGGGACGGGACCGCACCAAGCACCAGGTCGCCGAGGTCACCTCCCTCGGGCTCGTCCAGATGACCCGCAAGCGCGTGGGGCAGGGCCTGGTCGAGACCTTCTCCACCACCTGCGAGCACTGCCACGGACGCGGCATGACCATCGACATGGACGCCGACGGCGGCCACACCCACCCCCAGGGCGGCGGCAGCGGCGAGGACGGCTCGAAGGGCTCCTCGCGCCGGCGTGGCCGACGCGGCCGCGGCGGGGCGAAGGACGAGGAGGAGCAGGGCGCCGAGGGCGCCGCCGAGGACAGCGGCGACGTCCATCGCCTCGCCGAGGACGAGGACAGCCGCGCGCTGGCCCGCGCGACGATCGCCTCGATCGCGGCGGCCTCCGGCAGCCAGGGCCAGCCCGAGGTGGTCGTCGACGGCGAGGCCGTCGAGGTCGCGGAGACCCCGGAGGACGCCGCCCCGTCCGAGGGGTGACGTGTTCCACAGGGTGTGACCGCGTTCTCGCAGGTCGCGGCGTGTCCGATGGTTGACCGGCCGTTCGCGGGATCGTAAGCTGTCCCGTGGCGCAAACGCGTCGCAGTCGTGGCCCGGTGGACATCGCGCGACCGCATCTCCCGCCCGGCCCTCGGCCGGGACCGGTTGACGGTCGCAGGTCCGCGGTGGACACCCGGCAGGGCGCACGGCTCGAAGAGCAGATCCGATTCACAAGATGGAGCAGTGACGTGGTGTACGCAATCGTCCGCGCAGGCGGTCGTCAGGAGAAGGTGTCGGTCGGTGACACCATCGTGATCAACCGCGTGGCAGGCGAGGCGGGCGACAGCATCGATCTCGCTCCCGTGCTGCTGGTCGACGGTGACAAGGTCACCTCGGCCCAGGCCGAGCTCGCGAAGGTCAAGGTCACCGCCGAGAAGGTCGAGGACCTCCGCGGCGAGAAGATCCGCATCCTCCGCTACAAGAACAAGACCGGTTACAAGAAGCGCCAGGGCCACCGCCAGGAGCTCACCCGGCTGAAGATCACGGGCATCGCCTGAGCGATCCCTCGACCAGACAAAGGATTGATCCCAGATGGCATCAAAGAAGGGCGTCAGCTCCTCCAAGAACGGCCGTGACTCGAACGCCCAGCGCCTCGGCGTGAAGCGCTTCGGCGGCCAGGTCGTCGGCGCCGGCGAGATCCTCGTGCGTCAGCGCGGCACCAAGATCCACCCCGGCGACGGCGTGGGCCGCGGCAACGACGACACGCTGTTCGCGCTCACCGCGGGCACCGTCGAGTTCGGCCGCAAGCGCGACCGTCGCGTGGTCAGCGTCGTCGAGACCGTCTGACACGCCGCCCCGGAGCTCCGGGGCACCCAGCGTCCTTCGAGGGGCGGAGCCGATCGCTCCGCCCCTCGTCGCTTATCACCACCATCGGAGAGCACCCATGGCCACATTCGTCGACCGCGTCCGGCTGCAGGTCGTCGGGGGATCCGGCGGGCACGGCGCCGCCTCCATCCGTCGCGAGAAGTTCAAGCCCCTCGCCGGGCCCGACGGCGCCGACGGCGGCCGCGGCGGAGACGTGATCCTCGAGGTCGACGCGTCGACCACGACCCTGCTCGAGTACCACCACAAGCCGCATCAGCGCGCGACCGGCGGCGGTTTCGGCAAGGGCGATCTGCGCCACGGCGCGAACGGCGCGGACCTCGTGCTGCCCGTGCCCGACGGCACCGTGGTCACCAGCGAGGACGGCACGGTGCTCGCGGACCTCGTCGGGATCGGCTCCCGCTTCGTCGCCGCACGCGGCGGCAGCGGCGGCCTCGGCAACGCGGCGCTGGCCTCGAAGCAGCGCAAGGCCCCCGGCTTCGCGCTGCTGGGCGAGCCAGGTCAGGAGCGCACCCTCGTGCTCGAGCTCAAGACCGTCGCCGACGTGGCGCTGGTGGGCTACCCGAGCGCCGGGAAGTCCTCGCTCATCGCCGCGATGAGCGCGGCGCGGCCCAAGATCGCCGACTACCCCTTCACCACCCTGGTGCCGAACCTCGGCGTGGTCGAGGCCGGGCAGCACCGGTACACGATCGCGGACGTGCCCGGGCTGATCCCCGGCGCGAGCGAGGGCAGGGGCCTGGGTCTGGACTTCCTGCGCCACATCGAGCGCTGCCACGTGCTCGTGCACGTGCTGGACGCCGCCGCGCTCGAGTCCGACCGCGACCCCGTCAGCGACCTCGAGACGATCGAGGCGGAGCTCGCGACCTATGCGGCGAGCCTCGACGAGGAGGCCGGGGCCCGGGTGCCCCTCATGGAGCGGCCCGGCGTCATCGTGCTGAACAAGACCGATCTGCCCGACGGCGCCGACATGGCCGACCTCGTCCGCGAGCGGCTCGGGGAGCGCGAGGTGCCGATCCTCGACGTCTCCGCCGTCTCCCACAAGGGGCTGCGCGAGCTGTCCTATCTGCTCGGCGAGCTCGTCGAGCAGGCCCGCGCCGCACTGCCCGCCCCCGAGGCCGCGCCCGTCGTGCTCACCCCGCGCGGGAGCGACGAGCCGGCCTTCGAGGTCGTCACCGAGCAGTACGACGGCGGCACCGCCTTCCGTGTCCGCGGCGACAAGCCCGAGCGCTGGGTGCGCCAGACCGACTTCGCCAATGACGAAGCCGTCGGATATCTCGCCGACCGCCTCGCGAAGCTCGGCGTCGAGGACCGCCTCTTCGCCGCCGGGGCCGTGGCCGGCTCGACCGTGCTGATCGGCCCGGGGGACGACGCGGTCGTCTTCGACTGGGAGCCGACGATGGTGGGCGGCGCGGAGCTGCTGGGCCGCCGCGGCACCGACGACCGCCTCGAGGACCACCACCGTCCCACCCGCGAGCAGAAGCGCGAGGAGCAGCGGGCCCGCACCGCCGCCCGCATGGACCGCCTCGCCGCGATGGAGGCGGAGCGCAGGGCCGGCCACTGGGCCGACCCCTCCGCGGACGGGGACGGTCCGCGGTGAGCGTCGCGGAGCTGCGCCAGCCCTCCCGCCTCACCTCCCGCGAGGAGCTCGTCGCGGCCCGGCGCATCGTGGTGAAGATCGGCTCCTCGAGCCTCACCGACGCGCGCGGGCGCCTGGACCAGGCGTGCGTCGACGCCGTCGCCGAGGTCGCCTCGTCCCTCGCCGCCCGCGGGACGGAGCTCGTGATCGTCTCCTCGGGCGCGATCGCCGCGGCGCTCGGTCCGCTGGGCCTGGCCGAGCGGCCCACCTCCGTCGAGCTGCAGCAGGCCGCGGCGAGCGTGGGCCAGGCCCTGCTCGCGACCGCCTGGTCCCGCGCCTTCGCCGCCCATGGCCGGATCACGGGGCAGGTGCTGCTGACCGAGTCCGACGTGATCGGCCGCCAGACCTATCGCAACGTGCGCAGCGCCCTGGAGGCACTGCTCGAGCTCGGCACCGTCCCGATCATCAACGAGAACGACACCACCGCCACCCACGAGATCCGCTTCGGGGACAACGACCGCCTCGCGGCGCTGGTCGCGCAGCTGCTCGGCGCCGACGCGCTGATCCTGCTCACCGACGTCGACGCGCTCTACACCGCGCCGCCCCGCGAGCCCGGCGCCGAGCGGATCGGGACCGTCGAGGACGTCGCGCGCCTGGCCGGGGTGAACATCGGCTCGGTCGGCTCGAAGGTCGGCACCGGCGGGATGGTCACCAAGCTCTCCGCCGCGCAGCTCGCCTCCACCACCGGCACCGCCGCGCTCATGACCTCCGCCCAGCGCTTCGCCGAGGCGGTCGACGGGCAGGACGTGGGCACCTTCTTCCCCGCCCACCACGGCCGGCGCCGCTCCCGCCTGGTGTGGCTGCGCTTCGCGACCCGCGGCGCGGGCACCCTCCACCTCGACGAGGGTGCGGCCGGGGCCGTGCGCTCCCGGCGCCGCTCCCTGCTCGCCGTGGGCGTCACCCGCGTGGAGGGCACCTTCCCCGCCGGCGTGCCGGTGGACATCGCCGCCCCGGACGGCACCGTGATCGGACGGGGGCTCACCTCCTTCAGCAGCGACGAGCTGCGAGCCATGGCGGGGCGCGGCACGCACGAGGCGCGCGAGCAGCTGGGGGAGCGGTACCGCCGCCCTGCGATCCACCGTGACCAGCTGGTGGTGCTCTGAGCAGGCAGCGCTCCTTCGCTCGTAGACTCCCGTCATGGACGAGAAGACCCTGACCGTCGAGGACGCCGTGCTCGCCGCCGCCCGTGCCGCGAAGGACGCGCAGCCCGTGCTCGCCAGGCTGCACCGTGCGGACAAGGACGCGCTGCTGCTGGCGATGGCCGAGGCGCTCGTGGACCGGGCCGACGAGATCGTCGGGGCGAACGCCCGCGACCTCGAGGCCGCCGACGCCGCGGGCATCGCCGCCGGGCTGCGCGACCGCCTCGCCCTGGACCCCGGGCGGATCGCGGCGATCGCGCAGCAGCTGCGCGACGCCGCCGCGCTGCCCGACCCCGTGGGCGAGGTGGTGCGCGGCTCCGTGCTCGCCAACGGCCTCGAGCTGCGCCAGGTGCGCGTGCCGATGGGCGTCATCGGGATGATCTACGAGGCGCGCCCCAACGTCACCGTCGACGCCGCGGGGCTCGCGCTCAAGGCCGGCAGCGCCGTCGTGCTGCGCGGCGGCTCCGCGGCTCTGCACTCCAACACCGCGCTGATCGCGGTGCTGCGCGAGGTGCTCGTCGAGCGCGGCCTGCCGGCGGACCTCGTCGTCGGCATCGACGCGCACGGCCGCGAGGGCGCCGACGTGCTCATGCGCGCCGGCGGACTCGTCGACGTGCTGATCCCGCGCGGCGGTGCGGGCCTGATCCGCCGCGTGGTCGAGAACTCGCTCGTGCCCGTCATCGAGACCGGCACCGGCACCACGCACGTGCTCGTCGACGCCTCCGCGGACCTCGAGGCGGCCGAGCAGATCGTGCTGAACGCCAAGACCCAGCGGGTCGGGGTGTGCAACGCGCTCGAGACCCTGCTGGTCCACCGGGACGTCGCCGAGGAGGCGCTGCCGCGCCTGGCCGCCGCGCTCGCGGGGGCCGGAGTGCGCCTGCACGTCGACGAGCGCGCCGCCGCGCTGCTGGCCGAGGCGGGCACCGGGGCCGAGCTGGTGCCCGCGACCGAGGAGGACTGGGACGTGGAGTACCTCGCCCACGAGCTCGCCGTCGCCGTCGTCGACGACCTCGAGGCCGCGCTCGCCCACATCCGCGCCCACTCCTCCGGGCACACCGAGTCGATCCTCACCCGCGACCTCGCCTCCCAGCAGCGCTTCCTCGCCGAGGTCGACTCGGCCGTGGTGATGGCCAACGCCTCCACCCGCTTCGCCGACGGCGGCGAGTTCGGCTTCGGCGCCGAGATCGGCATCTCCACCCAGAAGCTCCACGCCCGCGGCCCCATGGGGCTCACCGAGATCACCACCACGAAGTGGCTCGTGGTCGGGCAGGGGCACGTCCGCCCGTGAGACCACTCCCATCGGGCACGTCGGGGACGGAACCCGTGCCCGGCTGTGGGATGATGGCGCGGTCACCTGTCGAAAGGCCTGAACGAACATGATCGACCAGCTCATGATCCTCGCCGAGTCCGGCGCCGGAGCGAGCGAGGGCATCCCCGCGCCCTTCATCGGGCTCGGCGCCTTCGCGATCCTCCTGATCCTCCTGGGACTCACGTGGCTCACCGGGGGTGCGCACCACCGCAGCCTCGACGCGAAGAACGACGCCGACTCCGACGACTGAGCCCGGTGGAGCTGCAGCGACGCCGGATCGGCGTGATGGGCGGGACCTTCGATCCCATCCATCACGGCCACCTCGTCGCCGCGAGCGAGGTGCAGAGCGTCTTCGGCCTCGACGAGGTGGTCTTCGTGCCCACCGGACGCCCCTGGCAGAAGGCCGAGCAGGAGATCTCCGACCCGGAGCACCGCTATCTCATGACCGTCGTCGCGACGGCCGCGAACCCGGTGTTCACGGTCTCCCGCGTCGACATCGACCGCCCCGGCGCGACCTACACCAGCGACACGCTCCGCGACCTGCACGCCGAGCATCCCGAGGCGGACCTCTTCTTCATCACCGGCGCGGACGCCCTCCAGAACATCCTCACCTGGAAGGACACCGAGGAGATCTTCCGCCTCGCCCACTTCGTCGGGGTGACGAGGCCGGGCCACGAGCTGGACACCTCCGGATTGCCGGACGACGGCGTCACCCTCATCGAGGTCCCCGCCATGGCGATCAGCTCCACCGACTGCCGCACCCGTGTCGCCGCGGGCGCCCCGGTCTGGTACCTGGTGCCCGACGGGGTGGTGCAATACATCAACAAGTACGCGCTCTACACAGGAGGTGACGGGCGATGACCGAGCCCGAGACCACCCCGCGGCGCGGCCGGCGCGCCCGCGCGCTCAGCCCCGAGGAGCTCGCCGCGCTCGAGGCCCGCAGCGCCGCCGAGCCCGGCACCGGCGAGATCGCGCAGGTCCCCGGCCGGCGCGGCGCGGTGCCCCCGCCCGAGGCCGACGCGCCCGTGCCCGCGCTGCGCAAGTTCGGGCGCCGCGCCCGCATCATCGAGCTCAGCGAGCAGCCCGCCCCCGAGCCCGTCGGCGCCCCCGCACCCCGCGCCGCCGACGCGACGGTCGAGCGCGACGCCGACGGTGTCGAGCTCGGGGAGCTGCCCGTCTCCGAGGCGCCCGATCCGCGCCCGGCCCCGCGCTTCGACGGCAAGGTGCTCCACCGCCCCGAGAGCACCGGCGGCCGCCGCCTGGTCCGGCTCGTGTGGGTGCTCATCGCGCTCGCCCTGGTGGTGCTCGTCGTGCTGCTGCTCACCGGCGTGCTCTCGCCCGCCGAGGCCTCGGCTGCGGGACTGCCCGCCCTGCCCGATCTGCTCGACCCCGCTTCCGCCCACCCCGTCCTGGAGGACCCCGCAGCGTGACCGCTCCCGAAGAATCCCTCGACCTCGCCCGGGTGGCCGGACAGGCCGCCGCCGACAAGCTCGCGGAGGAGGTCATCGGCCTCGACGTCTCCGAGCTCGTGGTGATCACCGACGTCTTCCTCGTGTGCAGCGGGGACAGCGAGCGCCAGGTCGCCGCGATCGTCGACGGCGTCGAGGAGGCGCTGCTGACCGAGCGCCGCCGCAAGCCGCTGCGCCGCGAGGGCGAGCGCGACGCCCGGTGGGTGCTGCTCGACTACGGCGACATCGTCGTGCACGTCCAGCATGCCGAGGACCGCGCCTTCTACGCCCTCGAGCGGCTGTGGCGCGACGCGCCCGTCATCGACCTGCAGATCGACGAGGGCCGCACGGAGTGAGGTCCGCACAGCGCACCCGGCTCGTCCTCGTGCGGCACGGCCAGACCGACCACAACCGGGAGGGCCGCCTGCAGGGACAGATCGACATCCCCCTGAACGATCGCGGGATCACACAGGCCGAGACCCTCGCCCGCAGCATCGCCGCCTCCCCGCCGGACCTCATCGTCTCCTCGCCCCTCGAACGCGCTCGGGACACCGCCGGGGTGGTCGCCCGCGCCTGCGGCCTCGAGGTCGACCTCGACGAGGCCTTCCTCGAGCGCGGCTTCGGACGGTGGGAGGGACTGCGGGGCGAGGAGATCCACTCCCGCTGGCCGAAGGAGCACGCCGACTGGCGCGCGCACCGCCCGATCCGCGGGCTCGACATCGAGGACCGCCCCGAGGTGGGGGAGCGGGTCGCCGCCGGCTGCCGCCGACTGGTCGAGGAGAACCCCGGCCGCACCGTCATGGTCGTCGCCCACGGGGCCGCGATCACGCTCGGCATCACCGCCCTGCTGGGCCTGGACACGAACGGATTCCGCGGCCTCGCCGGGCTCGAGAACTGCCACCGCTCGGTGCTCGAACCGGTCCATGCCGAGCCCGCGGAGGGCCTGATGAGGTTGCTGTCACACAACCTGCCCCCCGATTTCACCTGAGGTCGCAGCCCGGGGTAATATCGACGAGTCGCCCGATGGGGCGGCACCCGACACGGGGCTATGGCGCAGTTGGTAGCGCGCTTCCATGGCATGGAAGAGGTCAGGGGTTCGAATCCCCTTAGCTCCACTCGAGACTCTCGTGAGACAGTGACTCGTCAGAAGGGCCCCGGCTGATGCCGGGGCCCTTCTGCTGTCCCGGGACGGTCGGCGCGCCGACGGCCGGCACGGCTCAGGGCGGGGCCAGCCCGTGCCGGAAGGCGTAGGCGGCGGCCTCGGTGCGTGAGCCCACGTCGATCTTGGTGAAGATGTTGCTCAGGTGGCGGGCCACCGTCCGGTCGCTGATCACGAGGGCCCTGGCGATCTGCCGGTTGCTGCGCCCGGCCACGACCAGGGCAAGCACCTCGAGCTCACGAGGGGTCAGGCCGTCCTGCACCCCTGCACCAGGAGGGGGTGCGGTCGGGAGCGCTCCCTCCAGCGCCGCGGCCGCCGAGTCGTCCGGGGCGGCCCCCAGCTCGCTGAACGTGCGCCGGGCCGCAGCCAGCTCCCCGGCAGCGGTCCGGACGTCCTCCATGGCCGCGCACGCCCGGGCGAGCACGACCCGGGCACGGGCCACCTCGAAGGGACAGCCGACTCCGCCCCACTGCAGCACCGCCTTGCGGGCGTAGGGCAGGGCGCCGGCCGCGTCGCCCCTGGCCAGATCCACCCCGGCGTGGGCATACGCCGCGGCGGCCGACACCGAGGGGCAGCCGGTGAGCGTGGCCAGGGCGTCGAGCTCGTCCGCCAGCCCGGCCGCCTCGTCGACCTCTCCGCCGGCCTGCAGCACCTCCGCCGCGCCGGGCAGCAGCCCGATCCGGTGCGCGGGCAGCGGGGACTGAGCCAGGCAGCGCCGGACCGCGGCGACGGAGTCGTCGGTGTGTCCCTGCCGTAGCCACAGCAGCGACGGTCCAGGCGGCGGGTCGCCGCCCAGGTCGGACGCCGTGCGATAGGCAGCGGCCGCCGCGGTCTGCTGCCCGCGCAGCCGCAGGATGTCCCCGCGGGCGCCCTCGGCCAGGCCCGCCGCGCCCAGGTCCCCGCGCTGCTCGTGCCGTCGCCGTGAGTCGGCCAGTGCCACCAGCGCCTCGTCCCAGCGCCCCTGCAGCGTGAGCAGCTGACCGTGGTGGACCGAGCAGTGGCCCGAGAAGAGCTCCAGCCCCGGGTGCGTCGCGCACCACGCCACCAGGGCAGTGGTCCACTCGCGCAGCCGGTCGACGGCCCCGATCTCCTGGCACCCCTCGACGGCGGCGCACCAGGCCAGGCCGGTCGCCAGCGGGCCGGTCTCCTCGGCGAGGATCGAGGCCATCACCCCGTCCAGCAGAGCCAGCCCGCCGCGCACGTCACCGCTGTAGATCGCGGCTCGCCCCAGGGCGACCTCTCCCAACATCTGCAGGTCCGGGACGTGCTGGCTGCGGCCGATCTCCGCGACCCGAGGTCCCAGGCCGGCGACCCCGGCGAGGTCGCCCGACAGGATCGCCCGGTGCAGCTCCAGGAGGTGCAGGTAGCCGCGGGCCACCTCCACCCCCTCGTCCAGATCCTCCACGAGCTGTTCGGCCCGGCCGATCCACCCGTTGAACTGGGCGGGCTGGCAGGTGGTCCCGAAGACCATCGCGAGGGCGAAGGCGACGGAGAAGGCGGTCGAGGTGTCGCCCTCCTCGGTGCAGGACCGGTAGGCGAGTCGCAGGTCCGTCTGCGCGCGCTCGTAGTCCCCGGCCAGGTGGGCGGCGGTACCGCGCCACTCCGCGGTACTCGCGCGGCCACCCCTCCTCGTCCAGGACGGGGAGGGCGAGCCACGACCAGTCGTGCCGGAAGCCGGTCGCCCAGATGACGTTGGCCGCGTCGACGACGGTCCCGTCGGCCAGCTGGGGCCGGCCACCACGGGTGCCCGTCACCCGTGCGGGGGTGCGCACGACGCCGGCGTCGTCGAGGTCCTGGGCCTGCACGCGCAGCCGCGGAGCACCGTGGTGGAGGACCTGGGATCGCATCCTGCGGCCCATCGGAGTGCGCCGGTCGTAGACATAGGTGTGCTGGAGCATGACCATCGGCATGATGACGCGCAGCAGCGGGCTGTCCCACTGCACGGGGATCTGGCCGGGGTCGCGACCGGACAGGATGGTGGGATGGCCGGCGCGGGCCACCTCGAGGGCGAGGTCGCAGCCGGAGTGGCCCCCACCCACCACGAGCACGGATCCGGGCCGCAGCTGACCTGGCCGACGGTACTGGCTGGAGTGCAGCTGCAGAGTCTGCGGGTCCAGGTGGTCGGCGAGCACGGGCACGCTGGGCAGCTGCCCGAAGGGTCCCGTCGCCAGTACGACGCTGTGCGAGCGATAGGTGTGCGCCGGAGTCGTGACCGTGAAGCCGTCGCCGTCGGCGGCCGACGCGACCCGCCGAACGGGAGAGCCGGTCCGCACGGGCAGGTCGAAGCGCTCCGCATACTCCTGGAGGGTCTGCGCCACCTCGTCCTTGCCGGCGAAGCCCCAGGGCTCGCCGGAGACGCCGAGCCCCGGCAGAGAGTTGAACCGGTTGGCCGTGAACAGGCGCAGGGAATCGTACTGATGGCGCCAGTGGTCGCCGACCTGGCGGGCGGACTCGAGGACCACGTGGTCCAGCCCCCGCCGTCGGAGATGGTAGGCCGTGGCGAGGCCGGCCTGTCCGGCGCCGACGACCACGGCGTCGAGGACGCGGTCCTCGGGAGCGGGTTCCGGGGCGGTGGTGCTGCGGCTGGGGGCGGGGTCGGTGCGTTTCATGATTCGACCGTAGGAGCGGCGCCGGCCGCGCCGCGTCGGCAGGATCGCCCATCCCGGTCGCCTGCCTCATGGGCAGGAATGCCCATGAGGCAGCGACGCCTCGCAGGCCGGGGAGGAGTGCTGGTCATCGGCCCGTCTCCTGCTCGAGGGCGATGAGCGCCTGGTCCATATGGTGCAGGACCCGCAGGGTGCCGTCGAGCTCCGCAGCGGTGAGGTCGCCGCCGACGCGCTCGAGCAGGGACAGCTCGCGCTCGAGGACGGAGTCGATCGCCGCCTCCCCGGCGTGCGTGAGGCGCACGAGGTGCGAACGGCGGTGGGCGGGGTTCGGGGCCAGCTCGACGAGCCCGTCGGTCCGTGCCTGGTCCACCATCCGCTGGGTGTACTGGCGGCTGAGCTCCTGGGCGCGGGCGAGCTGCGGCACCGTGCGGTCCCCGTCGCGGCGGAGCTGGTCCAGGACGTTGCGCACCCCGACGGACAGACCGCTGACCTGCTCGTCCTGCTCCACGAGCCGGGAGACGCGGCGGTAGACCGGGCCGAGGGCGACGTAGACCTCGGCGAGGCGGCGGGCGAGATCGTCCGGGGAGAGCACTTCCGACATGCCGCCAACTATGACACCTTGAGTGTCATGGTTCCTGCGGCGACACACCTCGACCTCCCCGACCAGCGCATCTCCTATCGATCCAGCGGAACCCCGGGCGGCCCGCCGCTCCTCCTGCTGCACGGCGGGGCGGTGGACTCGCGCATGTGGGGGCCGCAGCTGGACGCGTTCCCGGAACGGCGCGTGCTCGCCCCCGATGCGCGGGGCCACGGCGGCTCGAGCGACGCCGAGGCGCCCTACCGGCTCGTCGACGACGTGATCGCGCTCATGGACGCGCTCGGGATCCGGCGCGTCGTCGCGGCCGCGGTGTCGATGGGCGGCGGCACCGCCGTCGACCTGGCCCTGGAGTTCCCGGAGCGGGTCGCGGCCGTGGTGTGCAGCGGCACCGGGACCAGCGAGCCGGAGTTCACCGACCCCTGGGCGCTGCAGGCCTTCGCCGACTGGCGGGCCGCCGAGCAGGGCACCGACGCCGAGGCATGGATCGAGGTGTTCCAGCGCTTCACCGCCGGGCCGCATCGCACGCGCGCGCAGGTCGACCCCGAGGTGTGGGAGCTCGTGGAGGTCATGGCGCGCGACACGCTCGCCCAGCACCTGCGGCTCGGGCCCGACGGGCTCCCGCTGCCGCCCGTCCCGCCGATACCGGTCACCGGCACCTGGAAGCGGCTCGGGGAGATCACGGTCCCCGTGCTCACCGTCTCCGGGGCGCTCGACGGGGACGATCACCGTGCGATGGGGGAGCGGCTCGCCCGCTCTGTCGGCGGGCCCGCGCGGCACGTCGAGATCCCAGGCGCTGCCCACTACCCGAACCTCGAGGCGCCGGAGGCGTTCAACGACGCGGTGGCCGAGCTGCTGGACGTGCTCTGAGCTTGCCCTCCTCGACGATCAGTCCATGCAGCTCCGCGAGCTCGGGCACGCTGAAGGCGGCGTCCTCGAGCGCGGGGGCGAGGGCACGGGCGAAGGCGCGGTAGGAGCCGGGGACCACGGCGCCGCGCTCGCGCAGAGCGCGTCGTGCGTACTCGTCGCACAGGAAGGCTGGCCGGGAGAAGCAGTACAGCGAGATCGCATCGGCCGTCTCCTCGCCGATCCCGTCCACGGCGAGCAGCTCATGGCGGAGAGCCGTGTCGTCGAGCCGCGGGGCGGCCTCGGCGCGCCGCGCCCACCAGGCGGCGAGCGCCTGCACGCGGCGGGGCTTGCTGCGCGGGAATCCGGCGGGGTGCACGAGCTCGCGCACCAGATCCTCGTCCGCGCTCGCGAGCGGCGCAGGCTCGCGCAGTCCCGCCCCCGTGAGCGCCGCGAGAGCCTGCGCGGCCTGCTCCCAGCGTGAGCGCTGGACGAGCACCGCCCCGAGCGCGATCTCGAAGGGCTCCTCGCCGGGCCACCACCAGCCCTGCGGGCCGTGGCGTGCGAGCAGCTCGCGGTGCAGGGCGCGCAGATCGATCATGCCTCGTAGGCTGTCACGTCCTCGCCCGCGACCGCGAGGCGCACCGCGGAGCCCGGGACCAGATGGCGCCGGGCGACCTCCTGCGGCGGGAGATCGGCGGCGAGGTCCTCGGTGACCGCCCGCACCAGGTCCCCGCGCGGAGCGAGGGCGCGGACGGTGCGACGCAGTCCGCCCTCCTCGACCAGATGCACGGCAGCGGGCCGGAACGCGGCGAGGACCTGCGTGCCGGGGCTCTCCTCGCACAGGGCCGACAGGCTCGAGCCGTCCTCGAGGCGCACCTGCGCCCCGTCCCAGCGGCCGGCGACGAGGTTCAGCCCGGCGAAGCGGGCGGCGAAGGGGGAGCGGGGCCTGGTCAGCACCTCCGCCGTCGGGCCGATCCCCACCCCGCGCCCGCCCTCGAGCACGGCGATGCGGTCGGCGAGCGCGAGCGCATCGAGCAGGTCATGGGTCACGACGATCGCGGTCCGCTCGGCGAGGAAGCCCCGCAGCTGTTCGCGCAGCGCGGGTGCCACGTCGACGTCCAGCGCCGCCATCGGCTCGTCCAGCAGCAGCAGGCGCGGCTCCGCGGCGAGCGCACGGGCGATCGCGACGCGCTGGGCCTGGCCGCCCGAGAGCTGGGAGGGGCGACGCGCGGCGAGCGCGGAGAGGCCGAGCTCCGCGAGATGCGCGTGCGCCCTGCGGCGGGCCTCCCGGCGCGGCGCGCCCCGGGCCAGCAGCGGGAACATGACGTTGCCGAGCGCGGTGAGATGGGGGAAGAGCACCGGGTCCTGGCTGAGGGTGGTGACGCGTCGGTCGTGCGGCGGCACCCAGGTGCGCGCATCGGCGAGCACGCGGCCGTCGAGCTCGACGCTCCCGCTCGACGGGCGCAGCGCGCCCGCGATCAGCGACAGCGCGGTGGACTTCCCGGCGCCGTTGGGGCCGACGAGGGCGAGGGTCTCGCCGGGGGCGACCTCGAGGTCGAGCTCGACGTCGCGCTCGGCGACGGCGGCGCGCAGGACCAGGCTCATGGGCTCCTCCTGCGGTGGGCGAGGGCGATCACGACGATCGCGACGAGCATGAGCACGAAGGAGAGCGCCACCGCGGCCTCCGGATCGCTCTCCCGCTGGAGGTAGATCTCCAGCGGCAGGGTGCGGGTGGTGCCCTGCAGCGAGCCGGCGAAGGTGATCGTCGCCCCGAACTCGCCGAGCGCCCGGGCGAAGCTCAGCACCAGCCCGGACATCAGCGCCGGAAGCACCAGCGGCAGCGTCACGCGGGTGAGCACCCGCGAGGGACGGGCGCCCAGGGAGGCGGCCGCCTCCTCGTAGCGGGTGCCGGCCGTGCGCAGCGCCCCCTCGAGGCTCAGCACCAGGAAGGGCAGGGCCACGAAGGTCTGCGCGATCACCACCGCGGTGGTCGAGAACGCGATGTGGATCCCCAGCACCTCCAGATGCCGGCCCAGCAGGCCCTGCCGGCCGACGGTGTACAGCAGCGCGATGCCGCCCACCACCGGGGGCAGCACCAGCGGGATCAGCACCAGCGAGCGCATCAGCGCCATGCCGCGCGCGTCCGAGCGGGCCAGCAGCAGCGCCATGGGCACGCCGAGCACCGCGCAGGCCGCGGCGCTGGTGAGCGAGGTCTGCACGCTCAGCCGCAGCGCGGCGAGGGAGGACTCCGAGGTCAGCAGGCCCCAGAAGCCGCTCCACTCCACGCGCGCCGCCATCGCGATCAGCGGCAGGATCACGAACAGGGCCCCGAGGCCGGCGGGGAGCAGGATCCAGCGCGGGAGGGTCCTCATGCGCCGCCGAAGCCGTGCTCGGCGAGGACCTGCTGCCCCTCCTCACCGGTGACGAGGTCGACGAACTCCTGGCCCAGCTCGGGGTTCGTTGAGCCGTCGACGGTGGTGATCGGGTAGGTGTTCACGGCCTCCTGCGACTCGGGGAACTCGATGCCCTCGGCGGCGTCGCCGGCCTTCGCCACATCGGTGACGTAGACGAGGCCCGCATCGGCCTCGCCGCTGGTGACCTTGTTCAGCACATCGGTGACGGACTGCTCCTCGCTCACGGGGGAGAGCTCGAGACCGGCCGCCTCCTGGACCGTCGTCGTCGCCGCGCCGCACGGCACCTCCGGCGCGCAGACGACGAGGTTCACGCCGCCGGTGAGGGAGGCGAGATCGGTGATCCCGGCGGGGTTCCCGGCCGGGACCGCGATCATCAGGGTGTTCGAGGCGAAGTCGACCGGCTCGGCGGCCTCGAGGCCCGCCTCGGCGAGCTTGTCCATGTTCTTCTCGTCGGCCGAGGCGAAGACGTCGGCGGGCGCGCCCTGCTGGATCTGCTCGACAAGGGTGGAGGAGCCGGCGAAGGTGAACTCGACCGCGACGTCCTCGTGCTCGGCCTCGAACTGCTCGCCGAGCTCCTCGAAGGGCTCCTGGAGGGAGGCGGCGGCGAAGACCTGCAGGATGGTCGGCTCGGCGGTGCCGCCGGAGCCGCAGGAGACGGCGGTCAGCGTGATCGCCGCAGCGGCGGCTGCGGAGCGGAGCATGCGCCTCATGCCGGCTCCACCTCGACGACGACCTGGGTGGCCTTGACGACTGCGCTCGCCACCCTGCCCGGCTCGAGGCCGAGCTCGCGGGCGGCCTCGCTGCTCATCAGGGAGACGACGCGGAAGGGGCCGCACTGCAGCTCGACCTGCGCCATGACCGTGTCCGTGACCACGCGCGTGACCAGGCCCGTGAAGCGGTTGCGGGCGGACGAGGCGGTCGCGCCGTGCAGCTCGGGAGCCACCGCCAGCTCCCGGGCGAGCCGGGCGACCTCCGTCCCCGCCAGCACCGTGCGCCCCCCGGGGCCCCGGGACGCCTCGAGGGTCCCCTTCTCGATCCACCGTCGCACGGTGTCCTCGCTCACCCCGAGGAAGGTGGCGGCATCCCGAACCCGCATCTGCGTCATGAGGAACACCATAGCGCCGCAGATGCGGGTCGTCGGGACCGATGTCCTCAGGCGGCGAGCAGCACCCCGCCGAGCGCGAGAGAGGCCACCAGCACCGTCGAGAGCGCAGCGAGGACGAACGGGCGCACCCCCACCTGCCTCAGCAGCGCGATCCTCACCCCGGTGCCGAGCGCGAACATCGCCGCGGCCAGCAGCAGGGTCTGCAGCAGCGAGCCCACCTCGAGCACCGCCTCCGGGAGCGGCACGAAGGAGCGCACCAGCACCATGGCGAGGAACCCGAGCACGAACAGCTGCACCAGCGGCGGCTGCTTCCCGTCCCTCGCGCCGCGACGGCGCTGCTGCATCGACAGCACCGCCATGACCGGGGCCAGCATCAGCACGCGGGCGAGCTTGACGATCACGGCGACGGTGAGCGCGGCGCCTCCGCCGAGGGCACCGCCTGCGGCGACCACCTGGGCGACCTCGTGGATCGAGGCGCCCGCCCACAGGCCGGCGGTCTCGCCGTGCAGCCCCAGCAGCGCCGCCGCCGCGGGCACCACGGCGATCATCAGCGATCCGCACAGCACCACCAGCGCCACGGCCGTGACCGTGTCCTCCTCGTGCTCGTCGTCCGGGTCCGTCACGTCGGAGGCGGCGGCGACGGCCGCCGCGCCGCAGATCGAGAAGCCGCAGGCGATGAGCAGGGTGAGATGACGGCCGACGCCGACGAAGCGGCCCAGCAGCACCGTCCCGAGGATCCCCGCCCCCACGACCACGACGACGACCAGGAGCATCCCCAGGCCGAGCGAGGCCAGGTCGCCGAGCGCGACCTGCAGCCCGAGCAGCACGATCCCGGCGCGCAGCAGCTTCTTCGAGGCGATCGCGAGGCCGGGCGCCGTGGCCCGGGGGAGCGGCGCGAGGTTGGCGAGTACGACGCCGACGACGATCGCGAGGATCAGCGCGCTGATCCCCGGCAGCAGCGGCGCGACGAGCATCGAGGCGACCGCGACGCCGAGCGCGAGCGCGAGCCCGGGCACGATCGAGGGGGAGGGCGTCTGCGACGTCGAGGGATCGGCGGAGGAGCCGGGGGACAGGGTACGTGAGGGGGCGGAAGACATGGCATTCACGCTCCCACCGGCCCTGACCCGCCGGTAGTCGGCAGATCGTCAACGGGGCATATAGTTCTGATATGCCTTCCGCGCTCCCGAACCTGTCGGCCCTCGCGCTCTTCGTGGCCGTGGTCGACGAGGGCGGCCTCGGCGCCGGCGCGCGGCGCGCCGGGATCCACCAGCCCAATGCGAGCCGGATGATCGCCCAGCTCGAGGCGCAGGCCGGCACCGTCCTGCTCGAGCGCGACCCGCGCGGCGCCCGGCCCACCTCCGCCGGCCTGCTCTACGCGGCGCAGGCCCGCGAGCTGCTCGACGCGGCCGAGCAGTTCTCCGACTGGCTGCGGCACAGCCGCGACGAGGACGCACGGGAGCTGCGGGTCGGGGCGTCGATGACCATCGCCGAGCACCTGATGCCCGCCTGGCTCGCCGAACTGCGCCGCCGCAGCCCCCGGATCCGCGTGGACCTCGAGGTGCTCAACTCCACCCAGGTGCTCGCCGGGGTGCACGACGGACGGCTGCGGCTGGGCTTCGTCGAGACGCCCCGCCTCCCAGGGGACGTGCACGCCATGACCCTGCGCGAGGACGAGCTGGTGGTGGTCGTCGCCCCGGAGCATCCCTGGGCCCTGCGCGAGGGACCGCTGGATCCCGCCGAGCTCGCCGCGACCCCGCTCGTGGTGCGCGAGGGAGGCTCCGGCACCCGCGACGCCTACGAGGAGCTCGTGCCCGCGGCCGGCGAGACCCCGCCGGTCCAGGAGCTCGGCAGCAACGCCGCGGTCCGCATCGCCGTGGCCTCCGGGGCGGGCCCGGCCGTGCTCAGCATGCTCGCGGTCCGCAGCGGGCTGGAGAGCGGACAGCTGCTGCGCGTTCCCGTGGCCGGGCCGCGGCTGCGACGGCCGCTGACCGCGGTGTGGAACGGTCCGCGCCGGCTCAGCGGACCGGCCGCGGATCTCGTCGCCGTCGCGACAGCAGCCACGCCACCGCCCCGGTGACCGCGCCGAGCACCGCCCCCGTGGCCAGCCCCGAGGGCACCGAGGCCGCGCGCAGGAGCAGCGCCTGCAGGACGGGATCGAGGTCCGCGAGGTTCCCGCCGAGGCGGGGCGGGGACCCGTCGAAGGAGGCGCTCCACAGCAGCTGATGGGTCACCACCAGCATCGCGCCGTGCAGGAGCCCCACCATCAGCAGCGTCGTGAAGGGGCGGGTGATGCGGCAGAGCAGCGCCACCGCGATCCACACCAGCAGAGGCACGGCGACGAAGGCCAGGTTCGGCGCCGTGCCTTCATGGAGCAGGTCGAGATCGTGCAGGACCACGCACGGCACCCCGAGCAGGGCGAGACCGAGCATGGCGAGGACGGGAAGGCGGCGGGTGTGGTCGAGGTCCATGCTCCCGAGCCTCCACCGCGGCGGCGCCGCCCCGCATCGGACCGCGGGCGTGGACGGGGTACGTTCGGAGGCGACATCGAGATCCGGGAGGGAGCGACATGCCGATCCTCACCAACACCGCGGAGCAGCCCTCGGAGCCGCGCCGCGGCGCGGTCTGGTCCATCGCCGAGCCCGGACGCGAGCTGGACTCGAACCTGATCCGTCTGCCCGCGGGGGCGGAGATCCCCGCCCATGTCGGCGCCGAGGTGGACACGCTCGTGCACGTGGTGCGCGGCGACGGCGTGCTGGTGACGGAGGAGGGCGAGGAGCCGCTGCGCGCCGGCGACGTCGCGCTGCTGCCCCGCCGCACGGTGCGCGGGTACCGGGCCGGGAGGGACGGACTGGAGTACCTCACGGTCCATCGCCGCCGCCGGTCGCTGCAGATCCAGGACCCGCGCAGCTGAACGCGCCGCGGCACGGTTCGCCTCCGCTCCCGCCGACCGGGCAGACTGGGGTCATGGCAGAGACCCAGGATCCCCGTGTGGCCGTGTACCTCGACTTCGACAACATCGTGATGTCCTGGTACGACCGAGTGCACGGACGGCAGGCGTACAGCCGTGATCGACACCGCATCGCCGAGGATCCCACCGAGCCCGAGATCGCCGAGCGGCTCGCGCAGGCCACCGTCGACGTCGGCGCCGTGATCGACTTCGCGGCCTCCTTCGGGTCGCTCACCCTCACCCGCGCCTACGCGGACTGGTCCTCCCCGGTCAACGCCATCTATCGGACACAGCTCGTCGCTCGCGCCGTGGACCTCGTGCAGCTGTTCCCCGCCGCCGCCTACGCCAAGAACGGCGCCGACATCCGTCTGGCCGTGGACACCGTCGAGGACCTCTACCTGCTGCCGGACCTCACCCATGTCGTCATCGTCGCGGGCGACTCCGACTACGTCCCCCTCGCGCAGCGCTGCCGGCGCCTGGGCCGCTACGTGATCGCGCTCGGCGTGGCCGGCTCCACCGCGAAGTCCCTCGCCGCCGCCTGCGACGAGTTCGAGTCCTACGAGAACCTCCCCGGCGTCGAGCACCCCACGGCCCCCGCCCGCTCCCGGCCCCGGCGCGTCGGAGGCGGCGAGGAGGAGGGACGCGGGGCCACGCGCTCGCGCAGCCGACGGAGCCAGGGCGGCGGCGAGGGCGCCGGGAGCACCGACGATCCCGACGGCCAGGGGAGCGGCAGCGGCTCACGCCGCGGCGGCCGCGGTGGTCAGAGTGGCGCAGACGGCTCCGCCGCGGCCTCCGCGGAGATCGAGGACCGCCTCGACGACACGCTCGAGGACGAGAGCGAGGACGACCCCCGGGAGGCGGCCACGCGCCTGCTCGTGCGCGCCCTCCAGCTCGGCGGCCGCGGCGACAGCGAATGGCTGCACAGCTCGGCCGTGAAGTCGCACATGCGCCGCATGGACCCCTCCTTCAGCGAGAAGGCTCTCGGCTTCCGCTCCTTCTCCGAGTTCCTCAAGGCCAACGCCGACATCGCCGTGCTCGAGGAGACCGGGCACGAGAGGCTCGTGCGCGCCCGGGACTGACAGCCCCGCCGCACCGGGAGGATACTGGGAGCCCCGCACCAAGGAGGTCGCCCGATGAGCACGCTGCTGTGGATCCTCGCCTTCGCCCTCGCCGCCGTCTTCGTGGCCAGCGGCGCGATGAAGATCTTCGTCCCCCGGGAGCAGCTCATCGAGCGCACCCCCTACGTCGAGGACTTCCCCCACACGATCGTCCAGGGCATCGGGCTGCTCGAGATCCTCGGCGCCCTCGGCCTCGTCGTGCCCGCGCTGACCGGGATCGCCACCGTCCTCGTGCCGCTGGCGGCGGCGGGGCTCGCGATCACGATGGTCTTCGCGGCGCTCGTGCACATCCGGCGCGGCGACACCACCCGGGCGATGCTGCCCTCGATGGTGCTCGCGGTGCTCTCCGTGCTCGTCGCCTGGGCCCGCTTCGGCCCATACCCCCTGTGAGCTGAGAGCGGGGTCACAGTTCGGTCACCGTGCCGACGCGGCGGGACAAAGCCCCGCTCGAGTCCCGCCGGGGCCGATACAGTGCAGGCCACCCCATGGCGGGTGCGCGGGATCACATCCGCGCCCGCCCTCCCCACGGCATCGCCACCCCCGATGCCGACCGGCCTCCTGGAGGACCCATGTTCGACGCCGCCCTGACCCCCAAGCGCCGCACCATGCTGCTGACCATGGCCGGCGTCCCCGTGCTGCTGACCGCCTGCGCCCAGACCGCCGAGGACGGCGGGGGCGAGGGCGGATCCGGTGGCGGGGGCGGCGGCGCGCTCACCGTCGGCACCACCGACAAGGTCACGGCGCTGGACCCCGCCGCCGCCTACGACAACGGCTCCTCGACCGTGTGGACCCAGTGCTACGCGTACCTGATGAACACCTCGATCGGCTCCGAGGACGGCGTCCCCGAGCCCGACCTCGCCGAGACCGCGGAGTTCACCGGCGACAACGTCTACACCGTGACGCTCAAGCAGGGCCTCACCTTCGCGAACGGCCACGACCTCACCAGCGAGGACGTCAAGCACACCTTCGACCGGCAGCTCGCGATCGCCGACCCCAACGGCCCCTCGAGCCTGCTGGGCAACCTCGAGAAGGTCGAGGCGGTCGACGACCTCACCGTCGAGTTCCACCTCAAGGAGCCCGGCGACCAGACCTTCCCCTACGTGCTGTGCTCCCCGGCGGGCCCCATCGTCGACGCCGAGGTGTTCCCCGCCGACGAGGTGCTGCCCGACGCCGAGATCGTGGACGCCGAGGCGTTCTGCGGCCCGTACAAGATCACCAGCTGGAAGATCAACGAGCTGGTCACCTTCGAGGCCTTCGACGGCTATGACGGGCTCTTCGACGCCCCCGCCACGTCGAGCGTGACGATGTCCTACTACGCCGACCAGAACAACATGAAGCTCGACATCCAGCAGGGCAACATCGACTGCGTGTGGCGCTCCCTGTCCGCGACCGACATCGCGGACCTGCAGGAGGACGACGCGGTCGAGGTCCATGAGGGTCCCGGCGGCGAGATCCGGTACATCGTCTTCAACTTCCACACCAACCCCTACGGGGAGAAGACCGAGGACCCCGACCCCGACAAGGCCCGCGCCGTGCGCCAGGCCGTCGCCGACCTCATCGACCGCCAGGCCATCGCGACCTCCGTCTACAACGAGACCTACACCCCGCTGTTCTCCTACATCCCCGAGGGCCTGCCCGGCGCCGGCAGCCAGTTCCAGGACATGTACGGCGACGGCTCCGGCGGGCCCGACCCCGAGCGGGCCCGCGGCCGGCTCGAGGACGCGGGCGTGGAGATCCCGGTGCAGCTCAGCCTGCAGTACAACCCCGACCACTACGGCAACTCCTCCGGCGACGAGTACGCCGCGGTGCAGAGCCAGCTCGAGGCCGACGGGCTGTTCGAGGTGGACCTGAAGTCCACCGAATGGGTCCAGTACAGCGACGACCGCGTCGCCGACGTCTACCCCGCCTACCAGCTGGGCTGGTTCCCCGACTACTCCGATGCCGACAACTACCTCTCGCCCTTCTTCGTCACCGAGAACTTCCTGGCCAACCACTACTCGAACCCCGAGGTCGACGAGCTGATCCAGAAGCAGCGCGGGACCGCCGACGCGGACGAGCGCGAGGCGCTGTTCGTGCAGATCCAGGACATCGTCGCGGAGGACGTCTCCACCCTGCCGCTGCTGCAGGGCGCGCAGATCGCGGTGTCCACGACCGAGGTCCAGGGCGTCACGCTCGACTCCTCCTTCAAGTTCCGCATCTCCCCGCTGTCGAAGTGACCGATCCCGCCACGACCGAGGTCGAGGGCGCCCCCCGCCGGCCGCGCCGTCGGGCCTCGGGGGGCCTCGGCCGCTACATCCTGATCCGCTTCCTGCTGATCATCCCCACCGTGCTCATCCTGATGACGGTGGTGTTCTTCCTGATGCGGATCACCGGCGACCCGATCACCGCCGCGCTCGGCGGCCGGCTCACCCCCGCCGAGCTCGCCGCTCGGCGCGCCGAGGCCGGCTACGACCGGCCGCTGATCATCCAGTACCTCGACTACCTCGGCGGGGTGCTGCGCGGCGACTTCGGCACCACGTACACCGACCGCACCCCCGTCACCGAGATCCTGGCCACCTACGGCGCCGCGACCTTCGAGCTGGTCGCCTACTCGGTCGTGGTCGCGCTCGTGCTCGGCGTGCCGCTGGGGATGATCGCGGCCCGCACCCGCGACCGCTGGCCCGACGCGGTGCTGCGGATCGTGGCGATCCTCGGCTACGCGACCCCGGTCTTCTTCGTCGGGCTCCTGCTCAAGCTCGTGTTCTCGGTGGGTCTCGGCTGGCTGCCGGTGGCCGGACGGCTCTCCACGGGCGGCGAGATCACGATGAGCAGGATCCTGAACCCCAGCCCGTTCTACCTGCTGGACGCGCTGCGGCTCGGGGACATGACGCTGCTGGGCGACGTGGTCACCCACGCTCTCCTGCCCGCGGTCGCGCTCGGGATCCTCACCGGCGGCATCTTCCTGCGCCTGGTGCGCACCAACATGATCGGCACCCTCGAGATGCAGTACATCGAGTCCGCCCGCTCCCGCGGCGTGCCCGAGAGCCGGCTGACCACCCGCCATGCGCTGCGCCCGGCGCTGATCCCGATCGTCACCGTGATGGGCATGCAGATCGCCATGATGCTCGGCGGGGCCGTGCTCACCGAGACCACCTTCGAGTGGAACGGGCTGGGGTACATGCTCGCCGAGTACATGAAGGCCCGCGACTACGTCGCCGTGCAGGGCATCGTCATGATGCTCGCCGTGATCGTGGCGCTGTCGAACTTCGTCGTCGACGTGATCGCCGCGCTCATCGACCCGAGGGTGAGGTACTGACATGACCCTGTCGAACCCCGAGCCCGTCGGCGAGGGAGAGCCGGGCGGCACCGACCTCGCCGCCGAGTCCGCGGCCGTCGCCGCGACCGCCCGGGCCCCCTGGTACCTGCGCCTGCCCGTCGTCAGCCACCTGCGCCGCAGCGTCGGCCTCCAGCGCGGCATGCTCGTCGCCGGTGTCGTGATCGTCGCGGTGCTGCTGCTGAGCGCCGTGGCCGCCCCGCTGATCGCGCCCTACGGCTTCGCCCAGACCGCCGCCGACGGCACCCCCTTCGGCACCCAGCAGCCGCCGTCGGCCGCCCATCCGCTGGGCACCACCGTCACCGGCTTCGACGTGCTCTCCCGCGTGATCTGGGGGA
Organism: Brachybacterium sp. EE-P12; assembly: GCF_003711805.1. GTDB lineage: Bacteria > Actinomycetota > Actinomycetes > Actinomycetales > Dermabacteraceae > Brachybacterium. The sequence goes on from NZ_QXCP01000006.1 coordinate 250,632, forward strand.
CCCGCACGGCGGTGGCCGTCATGGCCTGCGCGGTCGTGGCCTCCCTGTTCCTCGGCGTCGCGCTCGGGCTGCTCTCCGGCTACGTGGGCGGCTGGCTGGACCGGGTGCTGGTGATGCTCGCCGACGCGATCTACGCCTTCCCCTCGCTGCTGCTGGCGATCGTGATGTCGATCGTGATCTCCGGCGGGCAGTCCGACGCCTGGGGCGGCATCCTCGCCGCGGCCCTGTCGATCACCGTCGTGTTCGTCCCGCAGTACTTCCGGGTGATCCGCGCGGAGGTGGTGCGGCTGAAGGCCGAGCCCTTCGTCGAGGCCGCGAAGGTGATCGGCACCGGCCACCGCCGCGTGATGGGCACCCACCTGCTGCGCAACGCCACCCGCACCCTCCCGCTGATCTTCACCCTCAACGCCTCCGAGGCGATCCTGACCCTCGCGGCGCTGGGCTTCCTCGGCTTCGGCATCGAGCCCACCAGCGCCTCCGAATGGGGGTACGACCTGAACCGGGCGATGGCCGATGCGACCAGCGGGATCTGGTGGACGGGCCTGTTCCCGGGCGCCGCGATCGCGCTCGCCGTGCTCGGTGTGACCCTCGTCGGCGAATCCGTCAACGACCTCAACGACCCGCGCCTGCGCACCCGCCGGCGCCGCCGCAGCGAGAGGAAGGTGTCCGCATGACCGAGGCCCGCCCGGACGATACCGCCGCGCGACTCGAGATCCGGGACCTCGACATCCGCTTCGCGACCGACGCCGGCGACGTCCACGCCGTGGACGGCGTCAGCCTCGAGGTCGCCCCCGGGGAGATCCTCGCCGTCGTCGGCGAGTCCGGTTCCGGAAAGTCCGTCACCGCCCGCTCCGTGCTGGGGCTCGTGCCCGAGACGGCGCAGGCGAGCGGCACGGTGCTGGTCTCCGGCACCGACGTGGTGAGCCTGTCCCCCTCGGCGCTGCGCCGCCTGCGCGGCGAGGACGTCTCGATGATCTTCCAGGAGCCCTCCAGCGCCCTGAACCCCGTCTTCCCGATCTGGTGGCAGATCGGGGAGGGGCTGCGCGCGCACCGACCCCGCATCACCCGCAAGGAGATCCGGGCCGAGGCCGTCAGGGCGCTCGAGTCGGTGGGGATCCCCGACGCGTCCGAGCGGATCGACCGGTACCCGCACGAGTTCTCCGGCGGGCAGAAGCAGCGGATCATGATCGCGATGGCGCTCGCGCTCGGCGCGGAGCTGATCGTCGCCGACGAACCGACCACGGCCCTCGACGTCACCGTGCAGGCCGAGATCCTCGACCTGCTGCGCGAGGTGCGGGACCGCTTCGGCACCTCGATCATCGTGATCACCCACAATATGGGCGTGGTCGCGGACCTCGCCGACACGGTCGCGGTGATGCACCACGGCCGCATCGTCGAGCGCGCCGGGGCGCGCGAGCTGTTCGCGAGCCCCCGCGAGGAGTACACCCGCACGCTGCTGGCCGCCGTGCCGCATCTGGGTCGCAGCTCCGCCTGGACGGCGCTCCCGCCCGAGGCGCAGCAGGCGCTGACCGAGGCGGAGCCTCTGGTCACCGCCCGCGAGCTGGTGATCGAGTATCCGGGGCGTCTGGGCCGCGCCCCGTTCCGCGCCGTCCAGGGCGTGGACTTCGAGATCCGCGCCGGGGAGGTGTACGGCCTGGTGGGGGAGTCCGGCTCGGGCAAGACCACCATCGGCCGGGCGGTCGCGGGCCTCGAGCGCACCACCGGCGGGAGCCTCAGCGTGCTCGGGCACGAGATGCACGGGATGCGGGAGCGGACCTTCACCCCGCTGCGCCGACGGATCGGCTTCGTCTTCCAGGACCCGGCCACCTCCTTCAACCCCCACCTCACCATCGAGCAGTGCATCGCCGAGCCGCTCGTCGTCCACGAGCGCGAGCTCGGCGCCGCCGAGCACACCCGGCGCGTGCGCGAGCTGCTCGCGGCGGTCGAGCTGCCCGGCGACTACGCGCAGCGGTACCCGCACGAGCTCTCCGGCGGGCAGCGCCAGCGCGTCTCCCTCGCGCGGGCTCTCGTGCTCGGCCCCGAGCTGCTGATCGCCGACGAGCCGACCAGCGCCCTGGACGTCTCCGTCCAGGCGACGGTGCTCGCGCTGTTCCGCGAGCTGCAGCAGCGGCTCGGCTTCGCGGCGCTGTTCATCAGCCACGACCTCGCCGTCGTCGACTCCCTCGCCCACCGCATCGGGGTGCTCTACCGCGGAGAGCTCGTCGAGCAGGGGCACGGGCCGGACGTGCTGCAGCGCCCGCAGCACGAGTACACGCGTCGGCTCATCGCCTCGCTGCCCGTGCCGGACCCGGTCGAGCAGGCGCGGCGGCGGGAGGCGCGGCGGCGCTGAGGGCATTCACCCGGAGTTCAGCACCCGGGGGTGGCGCGCGTCGCCCCCGGGAGGGTTCTGTGGAGGTGCCCCTCCCTCCTCGAGAAAGGCGTCCCCGTGACCTCCTCACCCCTCTCGCCGTCCCGTCGCGGCGTCCTGCGCAGCTCGACCGCCGCGGCGGTCGCCGGCCTCGCGACCGCCGGCGCGTCCGGCACCGCGAGCGCCGCGCCCTCGGCCCCCGCCGGGAAGGACGGCATCGTCCGCAATCGACTCCGCTTCCGCGAGGACGGCACCTTCACCGTCGTCCAGTTCAACGACACCCAGGACGGCCCCCGCACCGACCGCCGCACCATCGCGCTGCAGGAGGCGGTGCTCGACGACGTCGAGCCCGACTTCGCGCTGATCAACGGCGACGTCATCGACGGCGCCCCCACCAGTGCGCTGGAGGCGAAGCAGGCGATCAACAACGTGGTGCGGCCGATGGAGGACCGCGGCATCCCCTGGGCGCTCACCTTCGGCAACCACGACGAGGACTCGAGCGAGCGCACCGGGATGGACGAGAGCGCGTACGTGGACTTCGTGCGCCAGTACTCCCACAACCTCAACACCCCCGGCGCCGGCGGCATCACCGGCACCGGCAACCAGGTCCTCACGGTCCGTCCCTCCCGCGACAAGGGTGACGCCTTCGCCCTGTGGCTGCTGGACTCCGGCCGCTACGCCCCCGACCAGATCGCCGGGCAGGACTTCGAGGGCTACCCGGACTGGGACTGGCTGCGCCCCGACCAGGTGCAGTGGTATCTCGAGACCTCCGCTGCGCTCGAGCGGCGCAACCGCGGCCTCGTCCCCGGGATCGTCTTCCAGCACATCGCGCTGTGGGAGCACCGCTTCGCCTGGTTCGCGAGCGTCGACTCCCGCACCGAGGAGGACCACGCCCGCGCCGCGCAGAAGCACTCGATCGTCGGGGAGCGCAACGAGGACGAATGCCCCGGTCCCTTCAACTCCGGCATGTTCGCGGCGATGCTTCAGCGCGGCGACGTGAAGGGCCTGTTCGTCGGCCACGACCACATCAACACCTACGTCGCCGACTACTACGGCATCCAGCTCGGCTACGCGCCCGGCACGGGTTTCGGGCCCTACGGCCTGGGCGGCGCGGACGAGCACCGCCTGCGCGGTGCCCGCGTGTTCCACCTCGACGAGAGCGTCGAGGGGATCTACGCCGGGACCGAGCTGCGCTTCGCGAAGGACTACGGCGTCGACCTCACCGCCGGCACCCAGCCGAGCGAGCCGGCCGAGTTCCCGGAAGGGGTCGGCTGAGCCTCAGCTCCAGGTGAGCAGGAGCGCTATGACCACGAGCAGCACGATCACGCACCCGCCCCCGGCGAGGGCCGACGCGATGATCAGGTTCTGCTGTGCGGAGGACCGGGGCACCGGGTCCGCCGGCGGCGGGGTGACGTGCTGCGGGCCCTGTGGAGGTCCCTGCGGCTCGTCCTGGGGCGGAGGGGTCGGTGCGGTCATGACGGATCCTCCCGGAGTCCCCGTGGACGTGTGCCCGCAGGATAGACGGGGCGGTGCTCAGCCTGCGGCAGTGCCCGAGAGCGCCTCGAGCACGTCCTCGCCGTACTCGGCGAGCTTCTTCGCGCCCACCCCGCTGACGGTGCCGAGCTGCTGGACGGACTGCGGGGAGGTCTCGACGATCCCCACCAGCGTCGCGTCGGAGAAGACCATGTAGGGCGGGATCTGCTTCTGCTTCGCGACCTCGGTGCGCCAGGCGCGCAGCGCCTCGAAGCGCTCCCGCTGGGCGGGCTCGAGGGACTCTGCGGCGCGGGGGGCGCCGCCGGCGCGTCGGCCCCCGCCGCGGGAGGCGCGCTGGGGCGTGCGGTCGACGGCGAGCTGCACCGTCTCCTCGGAGCGGAGCACGGGGCCGGCCTGGGGTCCGGGGACGAGCACGCCGTAGTCGCCCTCGGCCTCGAGGATCCCGCGGGCCAGCAGCTGCCGGATCGCGGTGCGCCACTCCTTCTCCGTCAGCTCCTCGCCGATGCCCCACACGCTCAGCTCGTGATGCCGGGAGCTCGCCGAGCGCTCGTTCTCCCTTCCCAGCAGCACGTCGATCACCTGGCCGGAGCCGAAGCGCTGCCCGCGCTCGCGCTCGAGGCGGATCACGGCGGAGAGCAGCTTCTGCGCGGCGACGGTCGCGTCCCAGGTCTGCGGCGGGTTCAGGCAGGTGTCGCAGTTGCCGCACGGGGAGGAGTCCTGGCCGAAGTAGCGCAGCAGCTGCACGCGGCGGCAGTCGACCGTCTCGCACAGGGCGAGCATCGCGTCCAGGTGCGCGCGGGCGTTGCGCTTGAACTGCTCGGAGCCCTCGCCGCCCTCGATGAACTTCCGCTGGCTGACCACGTCGCCGAGGCCGTAGGCCATCCACGCCGTCGACGGCAGTCCGTCGCGGCCCGCGCGGCCGGTCTCCTGGTAGTACCCCTCGATGGACTTCGGGAGGTCCAGATGGGCGACGAAGCGCACGTCGGGCTTGTCGATCCCCATGCCGAAGGCGATGGTCGCGACCATGATCAGCCCGTCGGCGCGCAGGAACCGCTCCTGGTGGTCCTGGCGCACCTCGGGCGGGAGGCCCGCGTGATAGGGGAGCGCGGGGATGCCGCGGTCCGCGAGCCATTGCGCGGTGGTCTCCACCGACTTGCGCGAGAGGCAGTAGACGATGCCGGAGTCGCCCTCGTGCTCGGCGGTGATCAGCCGCAGGAGCTGCTCGCGCGGGGAGGCCTTCGGCTCGATGCGGTACTGGATGCCCGGCCGGTCGAAGCTCGAGACGAAGTGCCGGGCCTGCTGCAGCTGCAGCCGCTCTGTGAGCTCGCGGTGCGTGGCCTCGGTCGCGGTCGCCGTCAGCGCGATCCGCGGCACGGCCGGGAAGGCCTCGGCGAGCATCGACAGGCCCAGGTAGTCGGGGCGGAAGTCGTGCCCCCACTGGGAGACGCAGTGGGCCTCGTCGATCGCGAACAGGGCCAGCTGCGCCCGCTGCAGCAGCTGCACGGTGCGAGGCAGGACCAGCCGCTCCGGCGCCATGTACAGCAGGTCCAGCTCCCCGGCGAGCAGCTGCTGCTCGACGGCCTGTGCCTCATGGGCCTCGAGGGAGGAGTTCAGATAGGCGGCGCGGATGCCCACGCCCTCCAGCGCTGCGACCTGGTCCGCCATCAGCGCGATCAGCGGCGAGACCACGATCCCGGTGCCCTCCCGCAGCAGCGCCGGGATCTGGTAGCACAGGGACTTGCCGCCCCCGGTGGGCATGAGCACCACCGCATCGCCGCCGCTCGCGACCTGCTCGATGATCGCGGCCTGCTCGCCGCGGAAGGCGTCGTAGCCGAAGACGCGCGAGAGGATCCCCAGCGCCGCTTCCGCCTGCCCGGCATCCCCCTCCCGCAGGGCGGAGATCGGGTCGGCGGAAGGCGGTGTGCTCATGACCGCCACTGTAGGCCGCGCGGCGGACGGGTCGCGAGCGCGGCGGACGCGCTGTGGACGGCCGCCGACCGGCCGGCGCTCACTCGTCCTTCGCCCACACCCCGGTGTCGATCGGACGGCCGATCGCCAGCGCGGCGAGCACGCCCACGGCGGCCAGCCCCACCGGCAGCAGCATCGCCTCGGCCATCGCGGCCGCGTAGGGGGCGTGCAGGAACTCCGGCAGGGTCCCGGAGCGGGCCTCCGCCCCGGACGGGGCGCCTGCCGCCGCTCCGCCGGTCGTCTCGCCGATCCGCGCGGCGAGGCGGTCGGCCATGAGCGTCGCGATCGCGGCGGAGCCGAGCACGGAGCCGACCTGCCGCGTCTCGTTGTAGACCCCGGACCCTGCCCCCGCCTTGGAGGGCGGGAGGTTCCGGGTGGCGGTCAGGGACAGCGGTCCCCAGACGAACGCATTGCCGATCCCGATCAGCACGAACGGCGCCAGCAGCAGGATCACGGAGGCCTCGGGCGACATCAGGCGGGAGAGCCACAGCAGCCCGATCGTCAGCGAGGCGAAGCCGATCAGCGCCAGGCGGCGCGGGTCATGGCTGGTCATCCACCGACCGACCAGTGGGGCGAGGGTCAGGGAGAGCACCGCCGAGGGCGCCGTCATCAGCGCCGCCTGCGTCGGGCTCATCCCCATCACCTGCTGGAAGAACAGCGTCGAGGGGATCGCGAAGGTCAGCACCGTCGCACCCATCATCGCGATCGCCACGTTCGCGACGGAGAAGTTGCGGTCTCGAAACAGCGACAGCGGCACCAGCGGCTCGCGCCGCATCACCGCCTGCCACACCACGAACACGGTCAGCACCACGAGGCCGGAGACGATCAGCGCGGGCACGCTGAGCGGCAGATGCGTGTCCACCGGACCGATCACGAGCGAGTCCGTGATCGTCCCCCAGTCGTAGGTGTCGCCCTCCTGGATCCCGAAGACCAGCAGGAACAGGCCGGTCGCCGAGAGCACCACGCCGACCCAGTCGAAGGAGTGCGAGCGACGGGAGAAGCGCGGGACGTTCCGCTGCACGAGCGCGAGCGCGAGCACGCCGACGGGCACGTTGACGAAGAAGATCCACTGCCAGCCCGGGCCGTCGACCAGGATCCCGCCGAGCACGGGGCCGACGAGGCTCGCGACCCCGGCGGTCGCACCCCAGACGGCCATCGCCTGACCACGCTGCTGCGGGGAGAACATGCGGGTGATCATCGACATCGTCTGCGGCGTCATCATCCCCGCGCCGAGCCCCTGCACCACGCGCGCCAGCACGAGCATCTCCACGCTGCCGGCGAGCCCGCACCACAGGCTCGAGGCGGTGAAGACCGCCAGCCCCACGAGGTAGACGGACTTCAGCCCCAGCCGGTCGCCGAGCCGGCCCGTGATCAGCAGCGGCACCGCATAGGCGAGCAGATAGGCGCTGGTGACCCACAGCAGGGTGGTCAGATCGGCGCCCAGGTCCTCCTGCATGCGCGGGATCGCGACCGTGACGATGGTGGTGTCCACCAGGATCATGAAGAAGCCCAGCACGATCGACCACAGCGCGGGCCAGGGCCGGTCCAGGCGGGGGTCGCGGGCGGTGTCGGTCGCGGCGGAGTGCTCGGTGGGGGCCATGGATGTCCTTCAGCGCTGCGGGGCGGCGCCCCGGGGAGAGCGCAGAGGAAGGCTACGCCCGGTCCGCGGCGACCGGCCCCCGAGTTAGAGTCACCCGTCACGTGACGCCGACCACACCTCGGCCGCGAGGCGCCCGGTTCTGGTCAGGGCGAAACTAACCTCCTCGGCACCAGTAAAGGTCCCTTTGACTTTAACAGGAGGTGTCGTGGCCGACGCTCCGCTGTCCCTGGCGGTCTCGACCGTCATCTTCGCGCTGCGCCCGCATCCCCGGACGCAGCTGCCGGTGCTCTGGGTGCCCCTCGTGCGCCGCATACGCCAGCCCCACCAGGGGCGCTGGGCGCTGCCCGGCGGACCCCTCGGCGCGCAGGAGGGACTCGCGGCCGCGGCCGCGCGCACGCTGCAGGAGACCACCCGGCTCAGCCCCAGCTACCTCGAGCAGCTCTACGCCTTCGGCGGGCTCGACCGTGCTCCGAGCACGGCCGAGCGCACCGTCTCGATCGTCTACTGGGCCCTGGTGCGTCCCGAGGAGGCCGATGCCGGCGCAGTCGGCGTGAACGTCCGCTGGTTCGTCGCCGACGAGCTGCCCGAGCTCGCCTTCGACCACTCCCTGATCGTCGAGTACGCCCTGTGGCGGCTGCGCAACAAGGTCGAGTACTCCCGCATCGCCGCCGCCTTCCTCGGCGAGAGCTTCACCCTCGCCGAACTGCGCGGTGTCCACGAGGCGGTGCTCCAGCGCCGTCTGGACCCCGCGAACTTCCGCCGACAGATCGAAGCCTCCGGACGGCTCGTCGCCACCGAGGAGTTCCGCACCGGAGGCCGCCACCGTCCTGCGCGCCTGTACCGGCACGACCATTCGATCCAGCTCACCGACAACGGACCGCTCACCGAGAGCTGACCTCCCCGACCCACAGGAGATACCGATGACCACCGCCTCCGTCGACCTCACGCTGCGCGATCTCAACGCCCGCGGCGCCACCGGCTCCAGCTGCTCCACCAGCCTGCTCGACGCACCGTGGGACGTGGACGCCTCCGGTCCCGGATACGGCCCCGGCGCCTCGATGGCCGACCCGATCCCCGCCGGCTCCCCGTCCCAGGGCGAGATCCCCCAGGAATACCGCGAGGCGAGTGCCGAAGAGCTGGACCGCCGGATCCTCGCCGCGAAGGCCGAGCTGGGCGACCGTGTGGTGGTGCTCGGGCACTTCTACCAGCGCGACGAAGTGGTGCGATACGCCGACTACGTGGGCGACTCCTTCCAGCTCGCCACCGCCGCGAAGGCCCGCACCGAGGCGGAGGCCATCATCTTCTGCGGCGTGCACTTCATGGCCGAGACCGCCGATCTCCTCTCCGGCCGCGAGCAGTCCGTGATCCTGCCCAACCTCGCCGCCGGCTGCTCGATGGCGGACATGGCCGACATCGACCAGGTCGAGGAGGCATGGGAGCAGCTGATGGAGGTCTATGGCGGCGAGAGCGAGGACGCCGACGGGCTGCTGCCGATCGTCCCCGTCACGTACATGAACTCCTCGGCCGCGCTCAAGGGCTTCGTGGGTCGCCACGGAGGGATCGTGTGCACCTCCTCCAACGCGACCACGGTGCTCGAATGGGCCTTCGCCAGGGGCCGACGAGTGCTGTTCTTCCCCGACCAGCACCTGGGTCGCAACACCGCCAAGCAGATGGGCATCCCGCTGGATCGGATGCCGATGTGGAACCCGCGCCGACCGCTCGGCGGCAACGACGCCCAGGAGCTGCACGACGCGAAGGTGGTGCTCTGGCACGGATTCTGCTCCGTGCACAAGCGATTCACCACCGCCCAGATCGACAAGGCCCGCGCCGAGCACCCCGGCGTGCGCGTCATCGTCCACCCCGAATGCCCGATGCCCGTTGTCGACGCGGCCGACGAGTCCGGCTCCACCGACTACATCCGCCGTGTGATCGAGGACGCGGCCGAGCCCACGACCTTCGCGATCGGCACCGAGATCAACCTGGTCCAGCGCCTCGCCGCCGAGAATCCGCAGCACACCGTCTTCTGCCTCGATCCGGTGGTGTGCCCCTGCTCGACCATGTACCGCATCCACCCCGGCTATCTCGCCTGGGTGCTCGAGTCGCTGCTGGCCGGGGAGGTCGTCAACCGCATCACCGTCGGCCCGGACGTCGCCGAGCCGGCCCGACTCGCGCTGGAGCGGATGCTCGCCGCGAAGCCGGGCACGGTCCCCGCCGGCGCGGGGCGCCGAGCATGACCGCAACGGGCGGTGCCCCGACGCGGACGCAGGTGCTGGTGATCGGGTCCGGGATCGCCGGGCTGACCGCGGCGCTGCGCGCCTCGCGCACCGCCGACGTGCTGCTGGTGACCAAGGGGGCGCTGACCGACGGCGCCACCTCCTGCGCGCAGGGAGGGATCGCCGGTGCCGTGGGCCCCGGCGACTCGCCCGACGAGCACGCCCGGGACACCCTCGAGGCGGGAGCCGGGCTCTGCGAGGTGGAGGCGGTGCAGGTGCTCTGCGAGGAGGGCCCCGCAGCGATCCGGGAGCTCCTCGCGCATGGCGTCGCCTTCGACCGTGTGCGGCCTGCCGCCGGACCCGGCCGGTCGCCCTACGCTCTGGGGCTGGAGGGCGCGCACGGTCGGGCGCGCATCCTCCACGCCGGCGGCGACGCGACCGGCCGGGAGATCCAGCGGGCCCTGGTGCGGGCGGCGAGGCGTGCCGACCGCCTCGTGGTGCGCGAGCACACGGCGCTGGTGGACCTGCTGGTCGGGTCCGGTCGTGTCGTCGGCGCCGAGCTGCTCGCGGCCGACGGGCGGCGGACCTCGGTCCGCGCGGCCGCCACCGTGCTCGCCACCGGCGGTGCAGGACAGCTCTTCGCCCACACCACCAACCCCGCCGTCGCCACGGGGGACGGGATCGCCGCCGCCTGGAGGGCCGGGGCCGTGCTCGCGGACCTGGAGTTCTACCAGTTCCATCCCACCGCCCTGGCCGGTCCGGAGAGCTTTCTGATCTCCGAGGCGGTGCGCGGAGAAGGTGCCGTGCTGCGCGACGAGAAGGGCCGGCGCTTCCTGCCTGCCGTCGATCCGCGCGCCGAGCTCGCCCCGCGGGACGTGGTCGCCCGTGCCATCGCGGACGTGATGCGCACCCAGGCGGGCAGGCCCGTGCAGCTGGACGCCACCGGGATCGGTCGGGCACGGCTGCGGGAGCGGTTCCCGACCATCGACGCGGCGCTGCGCAGGCACGGGATCGACTGGTCCCGCACGTCGGTGCCCGTCACCCCCGCCGCCCACTACTGGATGGGAGGGATCCTCACCGACCTCGACGGCGGGACCTCCCTGCCCGGACTGCTCGCGGCCGGCGAATGCGCCCGCACCGGTGTCCACGGCGCGAACCGGCTGGCCTCCAACTCGCTGCTCGAGGGTGCCGTGTTCGGGACGCGTGCGGGGCAGGCCGCAGCCTCCCTCGCCGCCCGGCACGCCGACGGCAGCGCCGCCACGCCGCACCGCCACCCCATCGCCGCCCAGCCCGCCGGCACGGCGTTCTCCCGCGCCGCTGTGCAGCAGCTGATGTGGAGCAGCGCCGGGCTCCTGCGCACCGGTGCCGCGCTGGAGGAGGCCGCTCGGGCCCTCGCCGACCGGCACGCTCCGGAGCCCGCGAGCATCGCCACGATCGCCGCGCTCGAGGACCGCAACCTCCTCGACCTCGCCCGTCTGCTCGTCGACCGCGCCCTGGCACGCCGCGACTCCGTCGGCGCCCACCACCGACTCGACACCCCACACGCCCCGACCCAGGAGGACCACGCATGCTGACCACCGCCCCCACGCTCCCCACCGCCCGGATCGAGGCCGTGGTCTCCGCCGCCCTCGCCGAGGACGCCCCGTGGGGCGACCTCACCGCCGAGGTGTTCCTCCCCGCCGAGGCCACGGCGGGCGCCGAGCTCGCCGCGCGCGAGCCGGGAGTCCTCGCCGGCATCGACGTGTTCGCCGCCGCCTTCCGGCTCACCGATCCCGCGGTGCGGATCCATCCCCTGGCGGCGGACGGCGACCGCTTCGCCGCCGGCGACGTGCTGGCGACCGTCACCGGACCCGCGCGTGCCGTGGTCCAGGCCGAGCGAGTGGCCCTGAACCTCCTCCAGCGGATGTGCGGCATCGCGACCCTCACCCGGCGCTTCGTCGACGCGGTGGAGGGGACGGGAGCCTCCGTCACCGACACCCGCAAGACGACCCCGGGCCTGAGGGCGCTGGAGCGCCATGCCGTGCGCTGCGGCGGCGGGGTCAACCACCGCTTCTCCCTCTCCGACGCGGTGATGGCGAAGGACAACCATCTGGCCGTGCTCGAGCAGCAGGGTCTGGACCTGACCGAGGCGATCCGCTGCGCCCGCGCCCGTCTCGGACACACCACCGCGCTCGAGGTGGAGGTGGACCGTCTGGAGCAGATCGAGCCAGTGCTCGCCGGAGGCGTCGACGTGATCATGCTCGACAACTTCTCCCTGCCGGACCTGGCCCGCGGCGTGGAGCTGGTCGCCGGCCGCGCAGTCGTCGAGGCGAGCGGGACCGTCACCCTCGAGACCGTCGCCGACATCGCCCGCACCGGAGTCGACGTGATCTCCTCCGGTGCCCTCACCCACAGCGCACCGCACCTCGATCTCGGCCTCGACATGACCGTCACCGCCTGAGGCCGCAGGATGATCTACCTGGACAGCGCCGCCACCGCCCCGGTGCGCCGCGAGGCGCTCGAGGCCGCCTGGCCCTATCTCACCGGCACCTTCGGCAACCCGTCCAGCCACCATCCGCTGGGCGAGGCCGCCGCCGCCGGGCTCGAGGACGCCCGGGCGCGCGCCGCCGCCGTGCTCGGGGTGCGCCGCAGCGACATCGTCTTCACCGCCGGCGGCACCGAAGCGGCGAACCTCGCCCTCAAGGGGCTCGCCCTCGCCTCCCCTCGCGGGAGGCACCTGGTCACCGCCCCCACCGAGCACGAGGCGGTGCTGGAGAGCATCGACCACCTCCGCCGCGTCCACGGCTTCGAGGTGGACCACGTCGCGGTGGCTCCTGACGGTGCCGTGAGCCCCGAGGCGCTGCGGGCCGTGCTCCGCGAGGACACGACCCTGGTCTCGCTCGCCCTGGGCAACAACGAGATCGGCACGGTCCAGGACATCCGTGCGCTCGCCGAGGTCGCCCATGACGCCGGCGCGCTCCTGCACACCGACGCCGTCCAGGCCGCCGGCCTCGTCGATCTGCGGGGCCTCGACGTGGATGCGTTGACGCTGTCCGGGCACAAGCTCGGCGCCCCCAAGGGATCCGGGCTGGCGATGATCCGGGGCAGGCATCCGGTCGAGCCGCTCGTGCACGGCGGCGGTCAGGAGGGCGGTCGGCGCTCCGGCACCGAGAACGTCGCCTTCGCCGCCGCGCTCGCCGTCGCGCTCGAGCTCGCCGAGTCCGAGCGCCTCGAGACGGTCGCACGGCTCGAGCCGCTGCGGGACCTCCTCATCCGCCGCACGCTCGCAGCCCGTGCCGGCGTGCTGCTGACAGGACCGGACATCGACCGGCCCGGGGCGCGGCTGCCCGGACATGCCTCCTTCTGCGTCCCCGGTCGCAGCGGCGAGTCGATCGTGCTGGACCTCGCCGAGCGGGGTGTGATCTCCTCCAGCGGCTCGGCCTGCGCCGCCGGGAGCGACGAGCCCTCCCACGTGCTCGTGGCGCTGGGCATCCCACGGGAGATCGCCCAGACCGCGGTGCGCTTCACCCTGGGCCGGGGGCTCATCCCCGCCGAGGTCGAGCAGGCCGCGACGGTGATCTGCGAGGTCCTCGCCCAGGGGTGAGGACGGGCGGCGCCGGAGCCGTGCCCTAGTCTCGGGGCATGGCGGCTCGTGAGAAGACCAGGCGAATCCTTCCCCGGCGGATCCTTCGACGACCGGCGCCGCGCAGCAGGCGCCTCGAGCAGCACATCGCCGTGTTCGGCGAGAGCGGCAGCGGCAAGACCGTGCTGCTGTCCTCGTTCTACGGCGCCGCGCAGGACGCCGCCGGACGCGAGGACTCCGGGACGACGCAGCTCTACGACCTCGTCGCCGACGACGCCACCCAGGGCGACCGGCTGCTGAAGAACTACTTCCGCATGGAGAGCTCCGCCGAGGTGCCCGCCGGGAACCGCTTCCGCGCCGAGCCCTACCGCTTCACCCTCTCCCTGCGCGCCACCCCGAGCGCCGCCGAGCGCAAGGCGATGCCCGTCGAGGCGGTGCAGCTCGTGTGGCACGACTATCCCGGGGAATGGTTCGAGCGCTCGGTCAGCGGGCCCGAGGAGGAGCGTCGCCGCATCGAGGCGTTCCGCAGCCTGCTCGTTTCCGATGTGGCGCTGCTGATGGTGGACGGCCAGAAGCTGAAGGACGCCGCCGGCGAGGAGGAGCGCTACCTCAAGGCGCTCTTCCACACCCTGCGCACAGGTCTGGTGCGGCTGCGGGAGGACATCCTCGAGGACGGCAGGGAACTGGTGCGCTTCCCGCGGATCTGGGTGCTCGCGCTGTCCAAGGCCGACCTGCTGCCGGAGCTGGACGTGGATCGCTTCAAGGCGCTCGTGCTCGAGAAGGCCGCGGACGAGCTGGCGCAGCTGCGCGAGGCGATCGAGTCGATGGTGCAGGGGGACGATGCGCTCGCCGTGGGGGAGGACGCGCTGCTGCTGTCCTCGGCCCGCTTCACGCCCGGCCGCATCGCCGTCCGCGAGCGGATCGGGGTGGACGTGATCCTGCCGCTCGCCGCGATGCTGCCCTTCGAACGGCACGTCACCTGGGCGCGGCGGCAGGAGATCCCTGCGAAGGTGGCCCGCGACCTCGCTGAGAACGCAGGCACGATCGGCACCGGGGCGCTGGCGCTGGCGATGTTCGGGGCGCGGCACCGGCTCCCGGGGCGGCTCGGAGCGCTCTCCGCCGCCCTCGCGACGGTGGTGCCGCTGCTGAGCAAGGACATGGTCCAGGACGCCGCCTCGCTTGCGGGGGAGAAGCTCAAGGCCGTCCACGCCCGCGCGCTCGAGAAGAAGCAGCATCTCTCCGCCGTGCTCACCGGCTTCAAGATCGAGCTCGAGCGCGCCGAGCGCGAGGGCGTGCTGCGCCGGAGCCGACGGTGATCCTGCTCTGGGCCACGCGCGGCCGCCGCTGGGGGTTCCGCTTCCTGTACGTGGACGACGCGGTCGCCGGCGCGGACCCGCTGCCGTTGTACGAACGTGCCTTCGCCGGGCACGAGGACGAGACCGAGGGATGCTGGCGGGCCGACGAGCTCCTCGCGGTGCGGCTCCTCGACCCCGAGGGCCGACGCGACGAGGCGGGGCGCGTGATCCCCCACGAGATCGTGCTCGAGGCAGCACAGGCGGAGCACGTCTCCACGTCCGCCGACGCGATCGAGGACGTCTGGCCGCTGCTCGCCGAGCGCTACGCCGGGCTCTGGGACGGCCCTGCACCACGCTGACCCAGCTGACCGCGCACGCCGAGCGGGCCCGATGCGTCGGGCAGGTCGTGACCTGCTCGTGACCTGCGCAGCCGCCGCAGGGATGTGATTCCCGGCCCATTGCAGATGTCCAGTCCCTCGCCTGTCACACCCCTGCTGCAGGATTCGACTGCAGGCCCCGCGCGGACGATCACCAGTGATCCAGGAGCACCCGCACCCCGCAGCAGGCCTCTCTCCCCGCAGTTCCCCGAGCGCAGCCCGTGCTCCGGGGCTTTCGCACCATGTCCAGAGAGGACTTCCGCTGTGAACAGCACCCTCCCCCCGTCCCCCGAGCCGGGCACCCCGGATCCCTCCTTCGCGCCCCAGTTCGGAGCGCCCGAGAACGCCGCGGTCCCGGCCCCGCCGGCCAAGAAGCGTCGCAAGTGGTTCATCGCCGCCGGCTGCGGATGCCTCGCGATCCTCGCGCTCGCCATCGCGGGATGCATCGCGATCGTCGCCACCAGCTCCGACGACGGTGAGGAGCCCACCTCCACGACCGAGGCCGCCCCTGCGGTGACCGAGGAGGATACGGCGGAGGAGGACGCCGTGCAGGAGGACGTCGCTGCCGAGGAGGAGGGCTCCGAGGACGCCGCCGAGGATCCCGCTTCGGAGGAGCCCGCTGACGAGGCTGCCCCTGCCGAGGACGACGTCCCCTCCGAGTACACCTCCGCGCTGAACAGCGCCGAGACCTACTCCGAGATCATGCACATGTCGAAGCAGGGCCTCTTCGACCAGCTCACCTCCGAGTACGCCGACCAGTTCTCCGAGGAGGCGGCCCAGTACGCCGTCGACAACATCGAGGCGGACTGGAACGACAATGCGCTGAAGTCCGCCGAGAGCTACTCGGACACCTTGCACCTGTCCAAGCAGGGCATCTACGACCAGCTCACCTCCGAGTACGGCGATCAGTTTACCGAGGAACAGGCCCAGTACGCGATCGACACCATCGAGGCGGACTGGAACCAGAACGCCCTGGAGTCCGCGCGCAGCTACCGCGACACCATGGACATGTCGCCCGAGGCGATCCGCGACCAGCTCAGCTCCCCCTACGGTGACCAGTTCACCCAGGAGCAGGCCGACTACGCGGTCGAGAACCTCGACGGCTGATCCCGCACGGGCGTGAGCCCGCGCCGCCGGGGACGGGGCGAGGTCCACGCGGGCCCCGCCCCGTCCCCGCGTCCGGGGCACCGGGGCGCGCATGGCCGGTCGGCGTCGACTCGGTGAAGCCCTCCCACGAAACCGGCGAAACGCCTGGTCACGCCAGCTTCTGTGGCTAGCGTCGGCAGCGGTCCCGACATCCAGCCCAGGAGAGCCCCCATGGCCCCCGTCCCCGCCCGTCGCACAGTGCTCACCGGCCTCGGCGCCGCCGCCGGAGGTGCCGCCCTCGGCGCGGTCGCCGGCCCGGCCGACGCCGCTCCCGCACGCGCCTCCTCCCGCGCCCTGATCGGCAGGGCCCGACGAGGAGCGCTGCACGTGATGAGCGCCAACATCCGCTACGACCGCTCCGGCAGCGGCGACACCCTCCCCGGCGATCCGGACCACTGGCCCGACCGTCGGCCGCTGCTCATCGAGCTGCTCGAGCGCGAGCAGCCCACCCTGCTCGGCATCCAGGAGGCGCTGTACGGGCAGCTGACCGCCGTGGAGGAGGCGCTGCCGCGCCATCGCAGCATCGGCTACGGGCGCGAGGGCGGCAGCGGCGGCGAGCACTCCGCGATCTTCTACGACACCACCCGCCTCGAGGTGCTCGAGTGGGACCAGTTCTGGCTCTCCGACACTCCCGAACTGATCGGCTCCGCCACCTGGGGGAACACCGTCACCCGCATCGTGGTGCGCGCACGGATGCGCGACCTCGCCTCCGGCACCGAGTTCGCGATGCTCAACACGCACTTCGACCACCAGAGCGAGACCGCACGGATCCGCAGCGCAGGGGCGCTGATCGATCTGCTCCACGGCGGGGAGCTCGATGGCCTGCCCGCCGTCGTCACCGGTGACTTCAACTCCAGCGCCCAGGACTCGAGCGCCTACACGACCCTCGTCGAGGACGGGCCGCTGCTGGATGCCTGGGAGGCCGCCGAGAAGCGCCTCACCCCGGCATGGGGCACGTTCCCCGCCTACGAGGATCCCGTCGAGGGCGGTGACCGGATCGACTGGGTGCTCACCACCGACGAGCTCGTCACCACGCAGGCGGCGATCAACGTGTGGCGCGACGCGTCCGGCGCCTACCCTTCCGATCACGTGCCGGTGCAGGCGCTGATCTCGCTGCCCTGACGGCCGAGCCCGGGCCCGGCCGTCAGGAGGCGGCATCGAGGAGCTGCGCCACGGCCTCCTCGATCGCGGCGTCGACCGCCGCGTCGTCGGCGCTCGCGGTGCCGTCGCCCTGCTGCGTGCCGTAGTCGCCGAAGCTCGCATGGCTCGCGCCGTCGATCTCGACCAGCGTGGCGTCCTGCGGCAGCAGATCCCGGTGCTCCGCGATCTTCTCCGGCGTGGACAGGCCGTCCTCGCTGCCTGCGAGGCTCAGCACGGGGAGGTCCGTGCTCGAGAGATCGTTCGCGCAGTACGACGCGAACAGCATCAGGGCGTCGGCGTCCTCGGCCAGCCGGCACGCCTGCACTCCGCCCATCGAGTGGCCTCCCACGAGCCAGGTCTCGACCTCCGGCGCATCGGCGGTGAGCTCGTCCAGGTCGCGACGGTCCAGCAGCGCGAGGTGCAGCGGCGGATCCGCGATCACCACCGTCATCCCGAGCTCGGTCACCAGGGAGGAGAGCCGCGCCGCGTAGGCCTCCGGCGCGACCTTCGCCCCCGGCTGGAACACGAGCCCGGTCACCGACTCCTGGTCCTCGGCGGGCCGCAGGACGAGACCGGCATCGGTCCTGCCCTCGGAGATGCCCGGATCATCGAGGACGCGCTGCCACGGCTCGGGCTCGGCGTCCATCACCCCGATCCGGCTCCACGCCGCGAACGCCCCGAGCGCGATCAGCACGAGCGCCATGACCACCCCGAGCACACGGAAGGGGAGGGGGCGGACCGAAGGGGCGGAACGGGGCACGCCGACCGTTCAGCGCTTGTGGTAGAGCGCACGGCGCAGGAAGCGCGGCTCGGAGGTCACCGAGATCCCGAGGTTCCGGAAGATGTCCTCGTCCACGGTGCCGAGGATCGTGGTGGTGTGCACGTCGCAGCCCTCGAGGCTGCGGAGCTGGTCCAGCGCCCGTCGTGCGTTCTCGTCGTTCGAGGCGGAGACAGACAGGGCGATGAGGACCTCGTCGGTGTGCAGGCGAGGGTTGCGCGAGCCCAGATGCTCCGTCTTCAGGGTCTGGATCGGCTCGATCGAGGAGGGGGAGAGAAGCTGCACCGCATCGTCCAGCCCGGCGAGGTGCTTCAGGGCGTTCAGCAGCATCGCCGCCGAGCAGCCGAGCAGGGCCGAGGTCTTGCCCGCCACGATCGTGCCGTCCGCCAGCTGGATCGCCGCTCCCGGCTCCCCGGTGCGGGCCTCGACGGCGAGCGCCGGCTCGACGACCGCGCGATCCCTCGGCGCGCAGCCCGCCTTGGACATCACCATCCCGATCCGCTGCGAGACCACGTCGTCCTCGTCGTGGATCCGCTCGTGCACGAGGGCCTTGTAGTAGCGGCGGATGATCTCCTGCCGGGACGCCTCCCGGCACACGGCGTCGTCCGTGATACACGCCCCCACGAGGTTCACGCCCATGTCGGTGGGGGAGGCGTAGGGGGAGGAGCCCGTCAGCCGCTCCAGCAGCGTGCGCAGCAGCGGGAACACCTCCACATCCCGGTTGTAGCTGGTGACCTGCGTGCCGTAGGCGGCGAGGTGGAAGGGGTCGATGAGGTTCAGGTCGTCGAGGTCCGCCGTCGCGGATTCGTAGGCGAGGTTCACCGGATGCTCGAGCGGGAGATCCCAGATCGGGAAGGTCTCGAACTTCGCGTACCCGGAGGGGATGCCGCGCTGATGGTCGTGGTAGATCTGCGACAGGCAGGTGGCGAGCTTGCCCGAGCCGGGCCCGGGGGCCGTGACCACGATGAGGTCGCGGCTGGTGACCGTGTACTCGTTCGCTCCGAAGCCCTGCTCGGAGACGATCCGGGCGGTGTCCTGCGGGTAGCCGGGGATCACCCCGTGCCGGGCGACCTTCAGCCCCAGACGCTGCAGCCGCTCGACGAAGGCGTGGGCGACGTGGTTGGTCTCCTCCAACTGGGTGAGGACCACGTTCTCGACCAGGAAACCGCGCTCGCGGAAGATGTCGATCAGCCGCAGCACGTCGTCCTCGTAGGTGATGCCCAGATCCGCGCGGACCTTCTGGCGCACGAGGTCCTTCGCGTTCAGACACACCAGGATCTCCAGCTCGTCCCGCAGCTGCTCGAGCATCGCGATCTTGTTGTCCGGGGTGAAGCCCGGCAGCACGCGCGAGGCGTGGTGGTCGTCGAAGAGCTTCCCGCCCATCTCGAGGTAGAGCTTCCCGCCGATCTCGTCCCGGCGCTCCTGGATGTGGCGCGACTGCAGCGCGATGTACCGCTCGCGATCGAAGCCGATCCGCTCTCCGGGGCTCCCGTCGTCGGGGGCGGTGGTCGTGGCAGGGGAGCGAGGGTCCGAAGCGGTCACCCCGGCACGCTAGCACCGCGGGCGGCGGCGCGGACCGCGCCTCGCGGGCAGGGGCGGGGAGGTCCTCGTGCCCCGCGGGGCAAGCCCTGACAGCGCCGGTGAATCGAATCGATGATGTTCTTGCACTCGGCCGCGCGGTGAGCCAGGATGGGGCGATCGGCGCGCTGTGTGCTCATCGAAGATCCCGACGCGCTGACTTCTCGACTCCCCGATCTCCGCCGGAGCGCATCGTCGTGCACGATGTCGATTCGAATCGACACAGGCCGGCAGGGATCCGGCCGATGCCGACAGAGAGCAGGATGATGACGTCCACGACACAGAGACGACCGCTTTGGCGGCCCGGCCGTCGAGCGCTCGGGCTCACCGCGCTGGCCGTGCCCGCCCTCATGGCCCTCGGCGGCTGCGGCGGCCGCTCCGGCGGCGGTGGCGGCGCGCTGCGCGTCGTCGACTACTACAACACCCCGGCCGACGATGTCGCGATCGACGGCGCCCTCGAGGCCAGCGCAGCAGAGCTGGGCCTCACCTTCGCCCGCGAGCGCGTCCCCGGTGACCAGCTCGTCGCCAAGGTGCTCCAGATGGGGTCCTCGCGCACGATGCCCGACCTCCTCATGCTCGACAACCCCGACGTGCAGCAGGTCGCCGCCTCCGGAGCGCTCGCACCGCTGGAGCAGTACGGGATCGACGTCGAGGACTTCACTCCCGCGGTCGCCGACCTCGGGATGTTCGAGGGGACGCTCTACGGCGTCGCCCCCACGGTCAACACGATCGCGCTGTTCTACGACGTCGCCGCCCTCGAGGACGCCGGCGTCGCCCCGCCCACCACCTGGGACGAGCTGCGGGAGGCGGCTGCCGCCCTGACGACCCCCGAGCGCTACGGCCTCGCCTTCTCCGCGACCGCCTCCTACGAGGGCACCTGGCAGTTCCTGCCGTTCATGTGGTCCAACGGCGGTGACGAGACGGAGCTCGACGGGGAGGGCGTGCTCGGCGCCAGCCGGCTGTGGGGGGACCTCGTGGGGGAGGGGAGCGCGTCCCGCTCGGTCGTCAACTGGGAGCAGGGCGATGCGATGGACCAGTTCAAGGCCGGCAACGCAGCCATGGTCGTCAACGGGCCCTGGAACATCGCGGGTCTGCGCGAGGACGTCCCCGAGCTGGAGTGGGACGTCGTCACGATCCCCGTGCCCGAGCCCGGCGGGACCTCGGTGGCGCCGCTGGGCGGGGAGGTCTGGACCATCCCGGTCACCGGTGACGAGCAGCGCCAGGCCGACGCCGCCGCCCTCCTGAAGGGCTTCCTCTCGCCGCAGAACCAGCTCGCCATGGCGCAGGAGCGCTCCACCATCCCCGGGGACGCCGAGGCGGCCGCGCAGTTCGCCGCCGAGAACCCCGACCTCAGCACCTTCGTCGACCAGGTCTCCACCGCGAGGTCCCGGACCGCGCAGCTCGGACCGGACTGGCCGCGCACCGCGAAGGCCATCTACACCGCGAACCAGCGCGTGCTCGTCGACGACACCGACCCGGCCGAGGCGTTCGACGAAGCCGCCCGGACCGTCGACTGACCCGAGGAGCTCCCATGACCGCTCACCAGACCGACCGGCGTCGCAGCCGACGCAGGGACCTGATGGTCCGCTGCGCGTTCGTGCTGCCCGCGGCGCTCTACATGCTCGCCTTCTTCGGCTATCCGATCGTGAAGAACCTCGTGATGAGCTTCCAGGCCTACGACTTCTCCACCTTCTTCAACGGCCGCGCACCGTTCATCGGCCTCGACAACTACGCGGCGACCCTCACCGATCCGATCTTCCTGCGCGCCCTGGGCAACACCGGACTGTTCACGCTCGGGTCCCTCGCCGGGCAGTTCGTGCTCGGCCTGGCCCTCGCCCTCTACTTCCGTCGCCGCTTCCCGCTGTCGGGCCTGCTGCGGAGCCTGCTGCTGCTGCCGTGGCTGCTGCCGATGATCGTCTCGGCCGCCGTATGGCGGTGGATCCTGGAGCAGGACAACGGCGCGCTGAACCGCTTCCTCGAGGGCCTCGGCCTCATCTCCGACCCGATCCCCTGGCTCAACAGCTCCGACACGGCTCTGATCGCGGTGATCCTCGTCAACATCTGGCTGGGCATCCCCTTCAACGTGGTGCTCCTGCACAGCGGGCTCCAGGCCATCCCGGAGGAGGTCTACGAGGCCGGCGCCCTGGACGGCGCCACAGGCGCCCGCTCCTTCGCCCACCTCACGCTGCCGCTGCTGCGTCCCGTGGTCTCCGTCGTCCTGCTGCTCGGGGTGATCTACACGATCAAGGTGCTGGACCTCATCATCGGGCTCACTGGAGGCGGTCCTGCCAATGCCACACAGACCCTCGCCACGCGCAGCTACGAGATGAGCTTCGTCGAGTTCGACTTCGGGCAGGGGGCGGCGCTGAGCAACGTCCTCATCGCCATCGCCCTGGCCTTCAGCATCGTCTACCTGCGCGCGAACGCCCGCGCCGCGAAGAACGGATGATCCGATGAGCACCCTCACCCTCCCCGCAGTGCGCCCGGTGCGACGCCGCCCGGCGCGGGCCTGGCTCCACACCGCCGTCGGCATCCTCCTGGTCGCCGTGATGCTCTTCCCCGTCTACTGGATGCTCAACGCGTCCCTCGCCCCCGCCGGCAACAGCCTGAACACGGGATGGCTGCCGCTGGACCCGGACTTCTCCGGCTACTCCCGGGCGCTCGCCGACCAGGGGCAGAACCTCCTCACCTCCCTGATCGTCGCGATCGGAGCCTGCCTGCTCTCCCTCGCGATCGCCGCGCCGTGCGCCTACGCGCTGGCGCAGCTGCGGATCAAGGGCACGGGCGTGCTGCTGTTCGTGGTCCTGATCAGCCAGATGATCCCCGGCATCGTGATCGCCAACGCGCTGTACACCGTCTACACGCCGCTGGGGATGATCAACTCGATCCCCGGGCTGATCCTCGCCGACGCCTCCCAGGGGATCCCCTTCGCGATCCTCATCATGCGCGCCTCTCTCGAGACCTTCCCGACCTCGATCGTCGAGGCCGCGCGCATCGACGGCTGCGGCCATGTGCGAGCCTTCTGGTCCGTCGTCCTCCCCGTCTCCCGCAACTCGCTGATCACGGCGGGGATCTTCTCGTTCCTCTTCGCCTGGAGCGACTTCCTCATGGCGCTGACGCTCACCACGGGGGAGACGATCCGCCCGGTCACCCTCGGGCTCTACACGTACATCGGCACCAACGACACCGACTGGAGCGCCGTGATGTCCACAGCGGTCCTCTCCTCCCTGCCCGCGGTGATCCTCATGATCATCGCTCAGAAGTACGTCGCCGCCGGGGCCACCGGCGGTGCCGTCAAGTGACCACCCTGCCACCCACCGAAAGGACCCGTGCCATGCCCACCACACCCCTCCGCGTCACCGTCTGGGGCGAGAACCGCCACGAGCAGCGCGATCCGCGCGTGCGCGAGCTCTACCCCGACGGGATGCACTCCGCGATCCGCGACGGGATCGTCGAGCACCTCGGCGAGGACGTCACCACGTCCATCGCCCTGCTCGACGACCCCGAGCACGGCCTGTCCGAGGAGGTCCTCGCCCGCACCGACGTGCTGACCTGGTGGGGGCACATGGCCCACGGGGAGGTCTCCGACGAGGTCGCCGAACGGGTCCAGCGCCACGTCCTGTCCGGCATGGGCCTGGTGGTGCTCCATTCCGGGCACTGGTCCAAGCCCTTCACCCGCCTCATGGGGACCACCTGCACCCTGCGCTGGCGCAACGAGGCCGACCGCGAGCTGGTCTGGACCGTGAACCCCTCCCACCCGATCGCCGAGGGCGTCCCGCACCCGATCGTCATCTACGAGCAGGAGATGTACGGCGAGCACTTCGACATCCCCGTCCCCGACGAGCTCGTGTTCGTCTCGTCCTTCAGCGGGGGAGAGGTGTTCCGCTCCGGCTGCACGTTCCGCCGCGGCAAGGGCAAGATCTTCTACTTCAGCCCCGGCGACCAGGACTATCCCGTCTACCACCACCGCGACGTCCGCCGCGTGATCGCCAACGGCGTGCGCTGGGCGCGCCCTGCGGTCGCGGACCGCGAGGTGCCGTTCCTGGACCGCTACGAGACCGACTGGTTCCTCACCGGGGCGAGCGGGCAGGGCGTCGGCGACGCGGAGGCCGCGGGGAAGGGCGCATGAACGACGTGACAGCCCCCGGCACCAGCACGGGCACCAGCGGCACCGCGCTCGTCCCGGTCCTCGTCGTCGGCGCGGGCGGCATGGGGCGCGCCTGGATCCGCACGATCCTCGCCAGCGACGCGGCCCGCCTCGTCGGCGTCGTCGACGTGGTGGACGGGGCGGCCCGGCGGGCAGTGCAGGAGACCGTGCCCGAGGCCCGCCGTTCCGGGATCGCGACCGGCACCGAGATGCTCGAGGTCGCCGCGCGCTGCGGCGCCGAGGCGATCGTCGACGTGACCATCCCCGCCGCGCACCACCAGGTCACCGCCGAGGCGCTGCACGCCGGCCTGCCGGTGCTCGGCGAGAAGCCGTGCGCGGCGACCCTCGCCGAGGCCGTCTCCCTCGCCGGCCACGCCGAGCACACCGGGACGCTGTTCATGGTCTCCCAGTCCCGTCGGAACAACCCTCACCTGCACGAGGCGCGGCGCCTGGCCGACACCCTCGGCGGCGCCGGGATCGTCGACACGCGCTTCGCCAAGGCGCCCCGCTTCGGCGGCTTCCGCGACGAGATGGAGCAGCCGCTCCTGATCGACATGGCCATCCACGCCCTCGACGCCGGACGCGTGCTCCTGCCCGGCACACCCGTGCACGTCACCGCCGCCTCGTACAACCCGGCCTGGAGCTGGTACGCCGGGGACGCGGCAGCGACCGTGACGATCGCCTACGACAGCGGGGCGGTGCACACCTATTCCGGCTCCTGGTGCTCGCCCGGGGGCGAGACCAGCTGGAACGGCGACTGGGTGCTGCACTGCGAGGGCGGGACCGTCCGCTGGGACGGCGAGGAGCCGCCGACGGCCCACCCCGCGGGAAGGGACTCCGTCGCGGGCCGCCCGCCCGGGCCCGAGGACCGCTGGGAGCTGGACGCCTCCCTCGCCGAGTTCTGCGCGGCACTGCGCGGCGGTCCGGTGCCCGCGACCGAGGTCCATGCCAACGTGTGGACCCAGGCGATCGTCGAGGCCGCCGTCCGCTCCGCGGAGACCGGCCGGCGCGTGGTCCTCGCCGAGCTGCTCGACGAGGCGCTCGAGGAGGCGCGGGCGCTGGATTCCGCGGACGGGCGGAGCCGGTCCCTCGCCTCGTGGAAGACTGGGGCGACGGGGCTCGGCGGCAGCTGACCGGCCCCGGGGAGGGGGAGGTCATGCCGATCCGGAGGAAGGCTCCGACGAGCCAGGACGTGGCCCGCCTCGCCGGGGTCTCCCAGTCGACCGTGAGCTACGTGCTCACCGGCTCCCGCCCCATCTCCGAGGCCACGCGCGCCCGTGTCGAGGACGCGATCGCGAAGCTCGGCTACCACCCCAACTCCGGCGCCCGCACCCTCCGTTCCCGGCGCAGCGGCGTGATCGGGCTGATGGTCCCCGAGGCCGACGCCGACGACGGCGTGCTCATGACCTTCGTCGGGACCATCGCCCGGGAGGCCCGACGATTCGGCTACGACATCCTCCTGGTCACCGCGCAGGAGGGCGCCGACGGGATCCGCCGCGTGGTGCGCACCGGGGTCTGCGAGGGTCTGCTCCTGATGGAGCTGGACCGCATCGACGAACGCGTCGCGCCGGCGCTCGAGTCGGGGCTGCCCTTCGTGACCATCGGCAAGCCCGAGGAGTTCCCCCAGGGGTCCGTGGTCGACCTCGACTTCGAGATGCTCGGACGCATGGTGGTCGAGCGCGCCGTCGAGGAGCAGTGCGACCGGCTGCTGCTGTTCGGGGCGCCCGGTCGCAAGCGCGCCCGCAACGACGTGGCGCGCTTCCTCGCCGGGGTGGAGACCATGGCCGAGGACCAGGGGCTCGAGGTGATCCTCGACGCGGGCGCGCTCGCCGAGGTGCCCGACCGAGCCCTGCGGCTCACCCTCCCGAACCAGCGCACCGCCCTCTTCGGCATCACCGGCGTGCGCCAGGTGCTCTTCGCGATGGCGGCGACCGGCGCCCTGGTGGACGACACCCGGCTGCTGATCGCCCTCAGCGGCGCGGACCTGCTGGACGTGAGCCCGCTGCTGGCCGCGGTGCCGCAGGTGGACCCCTGCCGAGTCGAGATCAGCGAGCTCGCCGTGCAGGAGCTCGTGCGGCTGCTGCGCACCGAGGGCGCGACCCCGCGGATCACCCTGGTGGAGCCGCGCTGGCTCGAGGGCTGAAGACCGCCGCACCGGCATCGGTCGCTGCGTCGGGATTGCGCCGTGAGCGGACTCGCACCGCGCGAGGCCCTGAACAAGCTTTGGGCACCCCTAAGCTAGCCGTATGCTCCAGTCCTCCACGCCCACCGACGCCGCACAGATCCTCGCCGCCCTCCTCGCCCCGGGCGAGGAGCCGGGCGCTGGGCTCGACGTGCTCCGCCCCGACGTGCGCGAGCACACCCGCGAGGCGTACGACGCGCTCTACCGGGAGCCGCAGCCGCTGCCGGCCTCCGCGCTGCACGCCCTCGCGGCCGTCGCCGCGGACCGGCAGGGCAGCGGCGTCCTCGCCGACTGGCATCGCGCCCAGGGCGCCGATCCCGCGCTCGTCGCCGCCGACGCGCTCGAGGAGCCCGCCCTCGCGGCGCTGCGCGACCACGTCGACCTGCTGTCCGACTCGCCCGCGCTCGTGACCCCTGAGGACCAGCGTCGACTGGCCGAGGCGGGGATCGACGTGACGACCGTCGTGCTGGTCAGCCAGCTCGTCGCCTTCGAGAGCCACCTGCAGCGCCTCGTCGCCGGACTCGCCGTCCTCCACGGTCTCGAAGTGCCCACCGCGCTCGGGCCCTCCCGCGCCCCGCGCTCCCGCGGTCGACGCGCCGAGCACGGCGGCACCACCCTCACCGGCCGCACACGACCGGCCGGCTTCACCCGCGATCAGCTGCAGTGGGAGCCGTGGGTCGAGGTGCCCGACGCGGACGAGCTCACCGAGGCCCAGCGCGAGTCCTTCGCCTCGAAGGCGAGCACGAACAGCGTGTACTTCCGCATGCTCTCGCTCACCCCGGGGATCACCCGGGCCCGCAGCGCGCTGGACAACGCGATCTTCCTGCCCCGCGACGGACTGCCCAAGGCGGAGCGCGAGCTTGCCGCCGCCGCGACCAGCAAGGTCAACGACTGCATCTACTGCGCCTCCGTCCACGCCCGGAAGGCCGCCGGACTCTCCAAGCGAGAGGAGGACGTCGACGCGCTGCTCGCCGCCTCCCTCGAGCGCGACGAGGACTGGATCGCCGCCGACCTGGCCCCGCTCGCCGCCGGCCAGGATCCCCGCTGGGCCGCGCTCGTCACGGCCGCCGCAGAGCTCTCCCGGCCCCGTCCCGCCCTCGGCGCGGAGCACGTCGCCGCGCTGCGGGAGCAGGGCCTCGACGAGACGCAGATCGCCGACGCGCTGAGCGCGGCCGGCTTCTTCGCCTGGGCCAACCGCCTCATGCTCAGCCTCGGCGAGCCCTCCCTGCCCGACGCCTGACCCCGCCCCGCTCAATCTGTCCCATCCCCTCGAGGACCCCATGACCACCACCCTCCGCCGCCGCAGCCTGCTCGGCGCCACCCTCGCCGCCCTCCCCGTGCTCGCCCTCGCCGCCTGCGGCGAGGTCACCGTCGAGGGCGGTCAGGACGCCGCCGCGCAGCTGACGATCACCGACGACCAGGACCGCGAGGTCGTCCTGCCCGGACCCGCGCAGCGCGCCGTCGTCATCAACAGCTACGCCAACGAGTTCGTGCGCGCCATCGGCGCCGCCGATCGTGTCGTCGGCGTCGACCGCACCTCCCTGGACCGACTGCCCTATCTCGGACTCGACGAGGACGCGATCATCGCCGAGGGCCTGGACCAGCTGAACTACGAGGCGATCGCCGAGCTCGAGCCCGACGTCGTCATCCTGCCCCGCAACGCGGTGTGGCAGGAGGCCGTCCAGCAGCTCGGCGCCTTCGACATCCCCGTCGTGATCGCGACCGCCTGGGACACCGAGGTCGTCGACGAGACCATCACCCTGCTCGGCGAGGTGTTCGGCGTCGAGGACGGCGCACGGACGGTCCTCGACTTCCGTGCCGAGATCGCGGGCGAGCTCGAGGAGCGCCTCGCGGACGTCGAGCCCGTCAGCGTGTACCTCGAGACCGTCGAGCCGTACCTGACCACCCTGCCCGGCTCCGGCTTCCACGCGATGATCCTCGCCGCGGGCGGCACCAACGTCTTCGAGGACGCCTCGGGCGGCGACGCCCAGGAGGAGCTGACCGTCGACCCCTCCGAGGTCGTGCTGCGCGACCCGGAGTTCGTCCTCCACGAGTTCGAGCCCTCCGCCGAGCCCGTCGACCGCTTCGAGACGCTGCGCGAGGAGCTCGCAGCCCGCCCCGGCTGGAGCGGGCTCGCGGCGGTCTCCGAGGGGCGGATCGGCCTCGCCAACGGCTGGGCCACGAGCGCGCTCGGCAAGTCGCTCGGCGCGCTCTACCTCGCCTCCTGGCTCCATCCCGACCAGCTCGACGGCATCGACCCCGGCCAGTACCTCACCCGCTGGGTGGAGGAGTTCCAGGGCACCGAGCTCTCCGATCCGACCGACTACGTGCAGGGGCCCGAGGCATGACCAGCACCCTGAAGCGCGCCGTCCCGTCCACCGCCGCGGAGGACACGACCGGTGCGGGGATCTCCCGCCGTCGCGAGCTGCGCAAGGCGATCACCCTCGCCGCCGGCGCCGCGCTCAGCGTGATCGCGCTGGTGGTGTCCGTGACCATCGGCACCGCCGGGGTCGGCATCGGCGATGTGCTCCGCTCGCTGCAGGTGAGCGTCATCGGCGGCACCATCAGCGCCGACTTCGCCTCCTCCTACGCTGTGATCACCCAGCTGCGCCTGCCGCGCGTGCTGCTCGCCTTCACCGCCGGCGCCGCCCTCTCGGTCTCCGGCGTGCTCATGCAGGGCCTGCTGCGCAACCCGCTGGTCAGCCCCTTCACCCTCGGTGTCTCCCCGGCCGCGGCCTTCGGCGCCGCGCTCGTGATCACCCTCGCCGGCACCAACCAGCTGCCCGCCTGGGCCACGATCGCAGGCGCCATGGTGATGGCGCTCGCCGTCTCCGCGCTCGTGCTCGGCATCGCCACCGCCCGCCGCATGGCGGTCGCGACCCTGCTCCTGCTCGGCATCGCGATGACGCAGATCTTCGAGGCGCTCACCTCGGCGCTGCAGTTCACCGCGAACGAGAACACCCTCCAGGCGATCATCCGCTGGACCTTCGGCTCCGTGAACGACGCGACCTGGAGCGACGTGCTGGTCGTCGGGATCGTCACCCTCGTCGCGCTGCCCGTGACGCTGCTGTTCTCCAAGGACCTCAACGCGATCGCCTTCGCCGGCGACGACGCGGCGCGCAGCTTCGGCGTGAACGTCGGCCCCGTGCGGATCGGCCTGATCGCCCTGTCCGTCGCGCTCGCCGCCGTGGTCGTCTCCTTCTGCGGCATCATCGGCTTCGTGGGCCTCGTCGGCCCGCACATCGCGCGCCTCGCGATCGGCGCCGACCACCGCCACCTGCTGCCCTTCGCGGCGCACTCCGGCGGACTGCTGCTCCTGGTCGCCGACGCGGTGGGCCGCACCGTGATCGCGCCGGCGGTCGTGCCCGTCGGCATCGTGGTCGCCTTCATCGGCGGGCCCGTGTTCATCTACCTCATCCTCACGCGAAGGAACACTCTGAAGTGAGCCTCTCCGTCCAGCACCTGTCCTTCGCCTACGGCCCCCGTCGGATCCTCGAGGACGTCTCCTTCGAGGTCGCCTCCGGCGCGTTCTGCGCCCTGCTGGGCCCTAACGGCTCCGGGAAGTCCACCCTGGTCAAGGCCATCGCGGGCGTGCACCGCGCCCAGGCCGGCACGGTGCGGGTCGAGGGCCGGGAGACCTCCTCCCTCGGCCGGCGCGAGCTCGCGAAGGTCGTCGGCTACGTGCCCCAGGCCGGGGACGCGCCCTTCGACCTCACCGTGCGGGAAGCCGTCATGCTGGGCCGCACCCCGCACTTCGGCCTCTCCCCGCGCACCGAGGACCGCGCGAAGGTCGAGGACGCGATCGCGCGGATGGGGCTCGGCGAGATCGCCGAGCGCTCCATGTCCGAGCTCTCCGGCGGCCAGGCCCAGCGCGCCCTCATCGCCCGCGCCCTCGCCCAGGACACGCGCGTGCTGCTCCTGGACGAGCCCACCAGCGCCCTCGACCTGCGCTACCAGATCGAGACGCTCCAGCTGGTCCGCCAGATCACCCGGGAGGAGGGCATCAGCGCGCTCATCGCGATCCACGACCTCAACCACGCGGCCCGCTACTGCGACCAGATCGTGGTGCTCCACGGCGGCCGGCTCGTCGCCGACGGCAGCCCGGCCGACGCGCTGCAGGCACCCGTGCTGCGCGCCGTCTACGAGGTCGACGTCGAGGTCGCCGCGCGCGAGGACGCGGTCGAGGTGCGCCCGCGCGTGGACGCTCACGGCGTGACCCTCACCGGGTCACGGCTCGCCGAGCTCGACGTGCACGCCGAGGCGGTGCCGCGATGAGCGAGGAGACCTTCGATGCGGTGATCGTCGGCGGCGGCCCCCGCGGCGTCGCGACCGTGCTGCGCCTGGCCGCTCGCGCCCGGGTCCAGGGGGCGGCGCCCGTGCGGGTCGCGATCGTCGATGCCCTCGCCGTCGGGCCCGGTGCGACCTGGCTCGTGGACCAGCCCGCCGAGTACCTCAACAACACCCAGGCCGATGCGACCACCGTCCACCCCGACGAGTCGACCCCGATGAGCGGACCGCCCGCCCCGGGCCCCGACCTCGTGGACTGGGCGCGCCGCGTCCGGGCCGAGGGCTCCCACCCTGTGGGGGAGTGGGTGCTCGAGGAGGCCCGGGAGCTGACCGGTGCGACCTTCCCCACCCGGCGCCTCCAGGGTGTCTACTTCCGCGACCAGCTCGAGGCCGCCGTCGCGACCGGGGCGGTCGAGCTCACCGAGGTGCTCGGCCTCGCCGTCGACCTCGAGACGCGCGGTGAGGAGCGCACGGTCGTGCTCGAGGGCGGGCGCCGCCTGACCGCGCGCACCGTCGTGCTCGCCCAGGGCATGGTCCAGGGGCGGCGCAGCGCCGAGGTGCAGGAGCTGGTGGAGTTCGCGCAGCGCCGCGGGCTGCGCTACGTCGAGCCGGGAATGCCCGCCGAGCGCGACTACACCGCGCTGCCTGCCGGCGAGGACGTGCTCGTGCGCGGGCTCGGCGCGAACTTCTTCGACGTCGTCGGGCAGCTCGCCGCGGAATGGGGCGGGCGCCTCGATCCCGTCGACGGCGATCCGCACGGACGCCTGCGCTACCTGCCAAGCGGCCGCGAGCCGCACCTGGTCGTCGGCTCCCGCCGTGGCGTGCCCTACCGCTCCAAGCCCGAGGGCGGACGCCCGGTGCGCCCCTTCACGCCCCGCTGGGCGATCCCCGAGTGGTTCGACGCCCTCGCCGCGCGCGGCCGGGTCGACTTCGCCGCGGAGGTGTGGCCCGTGCTCGGGCGCGAGTTCGCCCGCGTGCACCTCGAGGCCGTCGCCGCTCTGGCCCCGGAGGCCGTCACGGGGGACTGGCTCGCCGGTCTCGACGCCGCGCGCACCGCCGAGGAGGTCGACGCGGTGCTCGAGGCCTCCCTTCGCGACGAGGCCTGGGCGTGGACGCTCGAGGAGCTGCACCGCCCCACCCTCGGCGAGCCCGTCGGCGAGGACGGCTGGGCCCGTCTGGTGCGCCGGATGATCCGCGACGAGCTCGGCTCGATGTCCGATCCCTGGCACCATCCCCGCGCCGCCGTGAACGGCGCGATGGGGGCGCTGCGGCGGCACGTCGGCCGCCTCACCGCCCGTGGCGCCTTCACCGGGGAGTCCCTCGTCCGCGACGTGCTGGGCTGGTTCGACGGGGACTCCCTCGCCCTCGCCTCCGGTCCGCCCGCGGACCGGGTGCGGCTCGTGCTCGCCCTGCTCGAGGCGGGCGTGATCACCCTGCTGGGCCCCGGCATGGTCGTCGAGGCCGACGAGCAGGCCGGTCGCTTCCGAGCCGCCTCGCCGATCACCGGCGCAGTGGTCACCTCCCGCGTGCTGCTGGAGACCCGGATGTCCAAGGGGAAGGTCCCCGACACGGACGATCCGCTGCTTCGCGCCCTGCTGGACACCGGCCGCGCCCGCGTCCACACCGTCGACGGCGTGCCCACCCACAGCATGGAGGCGAGCCCCGCGGAGATCTCCGAGGACGCCGAGGGCGGGCACAACCTCGTCGCCGCAGACGGCACGATCGATGCGGCCGTGGTGGTGCTCGGCATCCCCGCGCAGTCCACCCAGCCGGGCTCCGCGATCGGCGCGACCCCGGGTGTCCCCTCGCCGCTGCTCGCCGGGGCGGACATCGCCGCGCGGCAGGTGATGGCCCGCGCCCGGGTGACTGCGGTGGTCTGAGCCCTGATCCACCGCCGAGGGATCGCGGAGGCGCGGGACGGTGCACGGATCCGGGCTGAGAGGGACACGGCGACGCGATCGACGGTGAGCTGGGTCATGTCGTCTCCGACGCCCCCGAGCTCCGCGGCAGCCTCAAGACGTCGGCGCGAGCAGCACCGCGAAGGTCCCCAGGGTGCGCTCGAGCTCGACAGAGGGCTCGAGCAGCCACTGGATCTGCAGGCCGTCGGACGCCGCGATGAGCAGAGCCGCCATGTCGGCGGGCTCGACGTCGTCGCGGAGACGCCCGGCGGCCTGCTCCTCGGTGAAACGCCGCGTGAGCTCCTCGCGGATCCGGGCGAAGCGGGCGCTGAAGAACTCGTTCGAGGGCGTGCCCTCGGCGGCCAGCGCCGAGGCCACCAGCGTCGTGTACAGCTCGACCATCCCGGGCACGCCCGCGTTGAGCATCGCGGCCTCGACGAGGACGTCGACCGTGGAGGACGAGTCGCCCTCGCGGTGCGGGCGCTGCGACTCCTCGTGCTCGTAGACGGCCACCAGCAGCTGCTCGCGCGAGTCGAAGTAGTGCAGCAGCGCCGCATGGGACACGCCGATCATCGCCGCGATGCGGCGCAGCGACGTGCCGTCGGCGCCGCGCTCGCGGAACACCTGCGCCGCCCGCTCGAGGATCTCCTGCCGCCGGGCGACGCCCTTCTCGTACGAGCCGGCGTGCCCGATCACGCGCTGCGACGGATTCTCCTCGCTGGTCATGCGTCGATCCTAACGAGCGCGGGGCAGGATCCCGGTCCTCTCCACGAGGCGGTCGGCTCAGATGTCGCGGAAGGTCTCGATCCGCGCACCGAGCCTGTTCAGCCGCTCGGCGAGGTCCTCGTAGCCGCGGTTGATCACGTAGATGTTCCGCAGCACGGAGGTGCCCTTCGCCGCGAGCATCGCCAGCAGGATCACGACCGCGGGACGCAGCGCCGGCGGGCACACCAGCTCCGCCCCGGACCAGCGCGTCGGACCCTCGATCAGCATCCGGTGCGGATCCATGAGCTTCACGTTCGCGCCGAGCTTGGTCAGCTCGGTGAGGTAGATCGCGCGGTTCTCGTACACCCAGTCGTGCAGCATCGTCTGCCCCTGGGCGGTCGCCGCGATCACGGCGAAGAAGGGCAGGTTGTCGATGTTCAGGCCCGGGAAGGGCATGGGGTGGATCTTGTCCGCCGGAGCGCGCAGATCGCTGGGATGCGTGGTGATGTCCACGAGGCGGGTCTTGCCGTTCTCGGCGAGGTACTCCTCCGAGCGGTCGTAGCGCAGCCCCATCTCCTCCAGCAGCGCGAGCTCGATCTCCATGAACTCGATCGGCACGCGGCGCACCGTGATCGAGGAGCGGGTGACGATCGCGGCGGAGATCAGGCTCATCGCCTCGATCGGGTCCTCGCTGGGCGCGTACTCGACGTCGGTCGAGATCGCGGAGGTGCCGCGGACGACGAGGGTCGTGGTGCCGATGCCCTGGATGCTCACGCCGAGCTCCTCGAGGAAGAAGCACAGGTCCTGGACCATGTAGTTCGGGCTCGCGTTGCGGATGATCGTCTCGCCCTCGTAGAGGGCGGCGGCGAGCAGCGCGTTCTCGGTGACGGTGTCGCCGCGCTCGGTGAGGACGATCGGGCGGGTGGGCCCGGTGCCGGCCGCGGTGGTCGCCTGGTAGGTGTGGTCGGTCGCGACGACGTCGAGGCCGAAGTGCCGCAGGGCCGTCATGTGCGGCTCGACGGTGCGCGTGCCGAGGTCGCAGCCCCCGGCGTAGGGGAGTTGGAACTTCCCCGCGCGGTGCAGCAGCGGGCCCAGGAACATGATGATCGAGCGGGTGCGTCGGGCCGCGCCCTCGTCGATCGCGGAGAGGTCGAGGGTCGCGGGGACCCGCAGCTCGAGATCGTTGTGATCGTTGAGCCAGGTCGCCTTCACCCCGATCGAGGTGAGCACCTCGAGCAGACGGTTGACCTCCTCGATCCGGGCGACCTTCCGCAGCACCGTGGTGCCGGTGTTCAGCAGCGAGGCGCACAGCAGCGCGACCCCGGCGTTCTTCGAGGACTTCACGTCGATCGCCCCGGAGAGCGTGGTCTCGCCGTGCACGCGCAGATGGCTCGGGCCGGGCGTTCCCATGCCCACGATCTCGGAGTCCAGCGCCTGCCCGATCCTCGAGATCATCTCGAGGGTGAGGTTCTGCTGCCCCTTCTCGATGCGGTTGACCGCGCTCTGGCTGGTGCCGAGGGTCGAGGCGAGCTCGGCCTGCGTGAGGCCGGACTGCTGGCGCGCATCGCGCACCAGGGCCCCGATCCGAGGGAGGACGTCCGTGGTCTCAGTCATGGCCCGACAGTAACTCGCATATGAGATACGTGCAGGTGATCGCGGTGCGGTTCTCGTCACGTCAGCCGATGACCAGCGCGTCGTCCGTCTCCGAGGGCCGCGGGAGGTCCTCGACGTGACCTCCCACCCGGTAGGAGCGGGAGGGATCGAAGGGGGCGAAGCGAAGCGGCATCCCCGCCTCTCTCGGAGTGCGGTCGGCCTTGCGGTTGTTGCACTCCTTGCAGGCCGAGACGAGGTTCGTCCACGAGGACGGCCCGCCGCGGGAGACCGGCTGGATGTGGTCCACGGTCGCCAGGAGGGCCTCGCGAGCGGGGGTGCGCGAGACGCTGCGCCCGCAGTACGCGCAGGTCCAGTGGTCCCGCTCATGGACGGCCCGGTAGCTGAACCCGACGGAGCGCCGTCCCGCGCCCTCCACCCAGGCACCGCTCAGCTCGCGCGTCAGCTCGAGCGCGGTGGGCACGATCCGCTCCTCGACGAGCGTGAGCTCGACGGGTGCGGCGACCTCGCGACGGATCATCCCCATCGCGTGGCGGACGGTCGTGGTGTGCAGCAGCTCGCCGATCCCGGTCTCCGGGTCGTAGCCGAGGTTGTAGACCCTCACCTGCGGCATCGATGCACCTCCTGTCGTCGCGCGCCGCGCATGCCGCGGCCCGGGGGCGGGAGGAGCTCGTGGACCGAGCCCCTCCAGTATCCACGGGCCCCGGTCCCGCTTCCAGGCATTTCCCGTGGACGGCGGGGGACGGGCCCCTAGACTCCGTGCATGGACGTGGAGATTCTCGAGCTGGTCGCCGTCGTGGCCGTGCTCGTGATCGTCGCGGCCTCCTATTTCGCCTCGAAGTTCGGCCTGGCCACCCCGATCGTGCTGGTGGTGCTCGGCCTGGGGCTGAGCCTGCTGCCGGGGATGCCGCACATCGAACCCGACCCCGAGCTGATCCTGGCCGTCGTGCTGCCCCCGCTGCTGTACTCGGCCGCGGTGAACATGCCGGTGGTCGACTTCCGCCGCGACCTGCGCACCATCGGGGCGCTGTCGGTGGTGCTGGTGCTGGTCTCCGCCTTCGGCACCGGGGCGCTGCTGTGGTGGATCTTCCCCGACCTCGGCTTCGCCGCGGCGGTCGCCGTGGGCGCCGTGATCAGCCCGCCGGACGCGGTGGCCGCGACCTCGATCGGCAAGCGGCTCGGCCTGCCGCCTCGCCTGCTGACCATCCTCGAGGGGGAGGGCCTGGTCAACGACGCCACGGCGCTCGTGCTGCTGCGCACCGCCGTGGCCGCGACGGCGGGGGCCTTCTCCTTCTGGGAGGCGGCCGGCTCCTTCGCCTACGCGGTCGCCGTCGCGGTGGTCATCGGAGCAGTGGTGGGCGCGGTCGCAGTGCAGGTCCGCTCCCGCATCGCCCAGCCCACCCTGACCACGGCGATCTCCTTCGTCGTCCCCTTCCTCGCGTTCCTGCCGGCCGAGTCCGCCGGCGCCTCGGGGGTCCTCGCCGTGGTCGCCGCCGGGCTCGCCACCGGGGCGAGCGGCGTGCGGCGCCTGAGCGCCCCGGACCGCAACGCCGAGCGCATCAACTGGCTCACCGCCCAGATGCTGCTCGAGAACGGGGTGTTCCTGCTGATGGGGCTGCAGCTGCGCGCCCTCGTGGTCGACGTCCAGGGAGCCGGCCTCTCCGTCGCCGACTCCGTGTGGATCGGCCTGGCGATGGTGGCGGCGCTCGTGGTGATCCGGGGCGTGTTCGTCGCCCCGGTGATCCTCACCGCGCGCAGGCGCCGCTCCGGGCACGAGGAGAAGGCGCGGAGGTTCGAGGAGATCCTCACCCAGGTCTCGAACGACGAGCGCTTCCAGCAGCATCCCCGCGGCGCCCGCATTGAACGGTGGCTGCAGCGCAACCAGGCCGACGCCCGGTTCTACGCGGGCAACGGCCTGGGCTGGCGGGGCGGGGCGGTGCTCGCCTGGTCGGGCATGCGCGGCGTGGTCACGCTCGCCGCCGCGCAGTCGCTCCCGCTGGACTTCCCCTACCGCTCCCAGCTGATCCTGCTCGCCTTCGTGGTGGCGCTCGTGACGCTCGTGGGACAAGGCGGGACGCTGCCGCTGCTCATCCGGGTGCTCGGGATCCGCGGCACCGACCAGGAGACGGCGCACCGCGAGCTCTCGCTGCTGCTCGGCGAGATGCGCCAGGCCGCGACCGGGCAGGTCCTCGACAACCCCGACCTGCACCGCCGCGACGGCGAACGCTTCGACGACGAGGTGCTGGAGAAGGTGCGCGCCCTCTACTCCCGCCGCGACGAGGCCGTCCCCCAGGCGAGCGCCGACACGCTCGGCGCCCAGATCCCGGAGCTGAACCAGCTCCTGCTCGAGGTGGAGCAGGACGCGCTGAACGAGGCGCGCTCGATCGGTGCCTACGACTCCCGCACCATCGCGGCCGCCCAGCGCGTGCTCGACGCCGCCGCCACGCGGCGCGGCGCGCACTGATGCCGCGACGCTGGCACGGCGCGGCGCGGGGCGTCATGCTGGGGACATGGCCCAGGAGGAGCACGAGCAGGCGGAGCGGGAGCAGCTGCTGTCCGAGTACGGCGCCCGACGCCTCGCGACGGACGCCGACGCCCCCGCCGCCGAGGAGATCCGCACCCTGGAGACCCTGCTGCGGCTGAAGGCGGATCGGCTCGGCAGCCCCTCCCCGGGGCTGTGGACCGCGCAGCAGACCCGTGCGCTGCTCACCGACGTCGTGCCCCGCACCGTCGTCCAGCCCCGCGAGCAGCTCATGGACATGGTCCCCGCGCTGCGGCGCCTGTTCGGCTTCCTCGACGAGACGGGTCGCTGGGAGGCGGGGTCGATGCGGCGGGAGGAGGTGCCGCAGCTGCTGGACGAGCTCGAGTTCGCGGCGCTCGAGGCGGCCGACGACCCCACCCGCCGGTCCTGGTCCACGAACGTCCTCGGCCACGGGCTCGCTCTGGGCGTCGACCTCGAGGACCAGGACGAGCTCGCGGACTACCTGCACTGGTTCCACGCGCTCCCGGACCGGGAGCGGCTCGCCATCTCGGGGACCGGGCGCCTCGAGCGGCCCTCGGCGCCCTTCGATCCGCTGCGGGAGCGTGCGCAGCGACTGCGGGACGAGGAGGAGGACGCCTGGCCGTGGTTCCTGCCCCCGCTCGAGGACGACGGCCGGCCGCTCGGCGAGCTCGACGCGCAGGACGACGTCGACGCCTACCTGGACTGCCCGCTCGTGGTGCGTGCGGGGATCGTGCTCGAGGCCGTGGGGGAGGGCTGCCGCGCCACGGCGACGGGCGGCCTCGGACGGGCCGAGACCGAGGCGCTGCTGGAGCGGCTGGGCCTCGCCGCCGGCGCCCGCAGCCTCTGGGACCGTCCGGAGCTCGCTGGTGTGTGGACCACCCTGCTGGACGGAGGCTGGCTCGAGCTCACCGGAGGCACGGTCCGCGCCGTGCCGGGGCCGGTGCCCGCCGCAGGGCCGGAGGACGGCGAGGCGTTCGTGGAGTTCGGGCATGCGGTGATCACGGCCGCGCTGCTGGGCCGGGAGGCGCGCAGCGCGGAGGACGGCGGCTTCCGCGGCATGCCGGACACGATCGCCGCGCTCCTCGTCGCCTGCGGGGAGAACGGGCTGCGCCTGCCGCCCGGGCCGGAGCGCTCCCCGGGGGCGCGGGACGGC
The DNA here is from genome assembly GCF_003711805.1 of Brachybacterium sp. EE-P12. Classification (GTDB taxonomy): domain Bacteria; phylum Actinomycetota; class Actinomycetes; order Actinomycetales; family Dermabacteraceae; genus Brachybacterium. The sequence continues at coordinate 288,637 of NZ_QXCP01000006.1, forward strand.
GCCGCTCTCGCGGGCCTTCTCCGCGTGCTGCACGATCTCGGCGACCTCGTCGACTGCGGGGTGCTCACCCACGAGGACGGGATCTTCCGCGGCGGTCCGGCGGTGATGCTCGCGCTGGTCGGGCTGCTGCGTCGCGACTGACCTCGGAGACGTCCGGAATGTGAGCTGTTGCACAGTTGTCCGCTCTGCTCTGCGGTGAGGGCATGGCCACTCCCGGTGCCCGCCCGTCCGTCCCGCCGTCCGCCGCCTCCGGATCCTCGCCATCACCGTCGTCGGCGCCCTCGCCGTGCTCGCGTTCCTCGCGTCCCTGCTGATCGGCGGCCCGACGGGGGAGACGCTGAACACCGTCGCCGGCGGGCTCGGGATCGTGTGCGCCGCGATCGGCGTGCTTCTTCCGCTGACCAGCAGCTGAGGATCGACCGACGCCGACGACCGGCTCCGTCGCGCGGTGGGCGCCGACGCCGCAGCGCCCCCTGGCGCGCCCCCAGCCTAAGCCCTGGTGGGGGGCTTGCGGCAAGGCCCCCTCGGGACGTCAGACTCTCCCCTCGCATCGCGACGCCGCGCGATGCGTCCGACCCGGAACCTCAGGGGAGCCATGCCGACACAGACCACCGCCGCGCGCGGCCCGCACACACTCTTCGACCTTCCCGCGCGGCTCGCCGCCAAGGCCGCGCCCCGTCGCATCGCCGACGACGAGGAGCAGCTGCACCGGATCGACCTCGCGCTCGAGGCCGCCTTCGCCGCGACCGAGCGCGAGCTCGCCGCGGACCTGGCGCGCGGTGCCGACGGGGCCCAGGGCCGCGTCGAGCGCGAGGCGCGGGTCGACCACGCACGACGACGCCTGCGCGGACTGGAGGGGATCCGTGACGGCGCGGTGCTGGGGCGGATGATCCCGGCCGACGGCTCTCCCGCCCTCTACATCGGACGGCGCGGGGTGCACGACGCCGAGGGACGGGTGCTGATGATCGACTGGCGCACCGAGGCGGCGCGCCCCTTCTTCGCCGCGACGCGCGCCGAGCCCCTCGGCCTCGCCTCGCGCCGCCGCTACCGCTGGGCCGGCGGCCTCGTGCGGGACTACTGGGACGAGGTGCTCGACCCCGGAGCGACGGCGCACGCGCCCGAGGCGCTCAGCCCCGACGAGGACTCCGCCCTGCACGAGCTGCTCGGCCGCGCGCGCACGACGCGGATGGACAGCATGCTGGGCACCCTCGCCGCGGAGCAGGACGCGATCGTCCGGGCACCGGCGCGGGGACCGCTCGTCGTCGACGGCGGACCCGGCACGGGCAAGACCGTCGTCGCGCTGCACCGTGCGGCCTACCTGCTCCACGAGGACCCGCACCTCGCGGGAGGCCGGGGAAGGCTCCTCGTGGTGGGCCCCCATCGGCCCTATCTCCACCACATCGCCGACGTCCTGCCGGGGCTCGGCGAGGAGGGGGTGCTCACCCTGCACCCTCGTCGAGATGGTCCCCGAGGGCGAGCATGCTGCGCCGGAGGACGACGCCGCGCTCGCGAGGCTCAAGGGCGGCGCCGGGATGCTCGCAGCGATCGAGCGCGCGGTCGCGCTCCACGAGCGGCCCCCGCAGGAGACGCTGCTCCTCGAGACCCCCTGGGGCGTCGTCCACCTCGACGCGGCCGACTGGGGCGACGCCTTCGCCGCCGCCACGGGCCTGCCCCATGACGAGGGGCACGATCCGATCCTGGAGGAGCTCTCCGAGATCGTCTCGTCACGACTGGACGCGGAGCGCGGACGGTCGGTCGCCCCCGAGGAGGTGCGCTCGGCGCTCGAGCGGGACGAGGAACTGCGGCAGGAGCTGCGGAGCAGCTGGCCCCTGCTGGGAGCCGACGACCTCCTCGCCGAGCTCTACACGTCCCCCGAGCTCCTCGGGCGCTGCGCCCCGGACCTCTCCGCGAAGCAGGTCCGCTCCCTCCAGCGCACGGAGCCGCGCGAGTGGACCCTCTCCGACCTGCCGCTGCTGGACGCGGCCCGCCACCGTCTGGGCGATCCCGAGACGGAGCAGGAGCGGAGCCGCGGCCGAGCCCTGCAGCAGGACCTTCTGGAGGAGGTGGAGTTCGGCCTCGAAGAGATGATCGCCACGGACTCCTCCGAGATGCAGGTGCTGTCGATGCTGCGCGGCGCCGACATGCAGCAGGCCCTCGCGGACCGGGCGGTGGTCGACGTGCCGCCGCCGGACCGGCTCTCCGGTCCGTTCGCGCACATCGTCGTCGACGAGGCGCAGGAGCTGGACCTCGCGCAGTGGGCGATGGTGACGCGGCGCTGCCCCTCCCGCAGCCTGACGCTCGTGGGGGATCCGGCCCAGTCCGGGCAGGGGGACGGCGGCTGGGACGGCCTCCTGGGGCCGGTCGGGCTGACGGGGGCGCGCATCGCACGCCTCGGCCTGAACTACCGCACCCCCTCCGAGATCATGGACGTGGCGGCTGAGGCTCTGCACGAGGCCCGTCCCGGGGCAGAGGTGCCGCTGTCGATCCGCAGCACCGGGGTGCCCGTGCGCCACGCTTCCCTCGAGCGGCTCCGGGAGGAGCTGGACGCCTGGCTGGGGAGTCATGCGGAGGGCACCGTCGGCGTGCTCGGGGCCGAGCACGTGCTCGACGTGCTCGCGGGGACGGTTCGGCGGGCCGGGCCCCGGGTCCGCGCCCTGACCCCGGATCTCTCCCGCGGCCTCGAGTTCGACCTCGTGGTGCTCGCGCGCCCGGACGCCCTCGGGGCGGGGGCGTCCGGGGCCGCGGCGCGCTATGTCGCGATGACCCGGGCGACGGCCGAGCTGCTGATCCTCGCGGACCCGGTCACCCCGTGAGGGCGGACTGCGGGGTCGAGATCAGCGCACCCCGCGCATGGCCCGACCGACGGGCTTCGCCACCAGCAGCATGAGCACGCCGATCGTGATGGTCACGGCGCCGAGGGTGCCGAAGTAGCCGACCTCGTTCTCGGCGGAGTAGAAGCCCGCGAGCGCGCCGGAGAGCGCGGTGCCCAGCGCCACCGACAGGTTGTACAGCGCCATCATCATCACCGGGTAGGAGCGCGGCGCGAGCTTCGTGGCCAGGGAGAGGCCGACGGGGGAGAGCCACAGCTCGCCGACCGTCGCCACCAGCATGATCATCCCGATCCACAGCACCGGCACCGAGACCACGGCGGCCATCGGCAGGAACAGCAGGAAGGCCGAGCCCATGAGCATGATGCCCACGCCGAACTTGCGCGGAGTGATCGGCTGGCGGGTGCCGAGCTTCGTCCACAGCGCCGCCATCACGGGGGCGAGCACGATGATGAAGAAGGGGTTGAAGGACTGGACCCAGGAGATCGGCATCTCCCAGCCCAGGATCTCGCGGTTCAGCCGCGTGTCCGAGTACAGGGTGATCACCGTGAACTGCTGCTGGAACAGCGCGAAGAACGCAGCGGTGCCGATGAACAGCGGGATGAAGGAGAGCACGCGCGAGTGCTCGTCGGCGTCGAGCTTCTTCGAGGCCAGCAGGATCGCGAAGATGACGATCGCGCCGAGGACCGACAGGCCCGCTACGACCGTGGCGAGGTTCCCGGCGTTGAGCACGCCGGTCACGGCCAGCAGCACCACGAGCACGACGACGCCGAGGCCGATCAGCGCCCAGAGGGGACGCTGCGCACGGGGGAGCGGATCGGGCACGGAGTGCACGCTCTCGGGCAGGCCCTTGCGGGTCAGCACGTACTGGAGCAGGCCCACGGCCATGCCGACGGCGGCGAGGCCGAAGCCGAGGTGGAAGCCCCAGAGCTGCTGCGCGAGACCGGTCACCAGCGGGCCGATCAGACCACCGATGTTGATGCCCATGTAGTAGATGGAGAAGCCGGCGTCGCGGCGCGGGTCGTCCCGCGTGTACAGGGAGCCGACCAGGGTGGCCGCGGTCGACTTCAGACCGCCCGAGCCCACGCCCACGAGCAGCAGGCCGAGCCCGAGGCCGACCACGCCGGGTACGAGCGCGAGCGCGATGTGGCCGAACATGATCATCACGGCGGAGGAGAAGAGCGTCTTCTCGGGGCCGAGCAGGCGGTCCGAGACCAGCGCGCCGAGGATCGAGAAGAGGTAGACGGAGCCGCCGTACGCGCCGACGATGCCGAGGGCGACGTTCTCGTCGATGCCGAGACCGCCGTCGGCCGCGGCGAAGTACATGTAGATCGCGAGGATGCCCTGCATGCCGTAGAAGCTGAAACGCTCCCACAGCTCGACGCTGAAGAGGTTCGCGAGCGGGCCGGGCTGGCCCATGAAGCTGCGTCCGCTGGGGTTGTGCGCCTCGGGCGTGTCGGCGGGCTCCGCGGCGACCCCGCCGCCGGCGCCGCCGACGGGGTCAGAGGGCGCGGGCGTGGGAGCTGAGGCTGTCGGAGGATTCACGGTGGTTCATCCTGCGCCACGGACCGTCACCGTGCAATGCAGCAGCGGGTGGGTGTGAGGTGACAGTCGTCGGGCGAAATGCGCGCTCCGCGGCCTCGCGGTGCGCACAATGCGTGATCCGATCGGTCAGATCGTCGGGTCGGCGGGCAGGGCGGGGGCGAGGTCCGGCATCGTGCGGATCCCGAACTCGCGCCGCAGCACGCGTCGCGCGGCGTGCCATCCGGACATGCCGTGCACGCCGGGACCGGGCGGGGTCGCCGAGGAGCACAGGTACCAGCCGGTCCCGCCGAGGCGATAGGGGTCCGGCAGCGGGGTGGGGCGGGCGATCATCCGCGCCATCGTCACCCGGCCCAGGGAGATGTCCCCACCCAGCAGCGCGGGGTTGTGCTGCTCCATCTCGGCGGCGGGGACGGCGCGGGAGGCGACGACGAGGTCGCGGAAGCCGGGGGCGAAGCGCTCGATCTGCGAGGTGATGCGCTCGGTGGGATCGGTCGGGTCGCCCTGCGGCGCGTGCGCGTAGGTCCACAGCGGCCGCAGCCCGTCCCGGATCCGGCTCGGGTCGGCGACCGCGGGATCGCTGACGAGAGTGAGGGGGCGGCGCGGGAAGCGTCCCGCGGCGACCTCCGCCTCGGTGGTCGCCATCTCCTCGCGGGTCCCGCCGAGGTGCTGGGTGCCGGCGCGGCCGACCTCCGCGTCCCGCCAGGGGACGGGCCCGGACAGGACGAAGTCGACCTTCGCGGCGGCGTCCCCGCGCGGGGTGCGGCGCAGCATCGACTCGAGGGAGCGGGGGAGCCGGGCTCCGAGGATCTCGGCGGCGACGGGCGCGGGGGCGTCCAGCAGCACGGCCGTGGCCGGCGGCACGTCGCGCCAGCTGCGCACGCGGTGCCCCGTGGTCAGGGTGCCGCCGTGGGCGCGGAGGTCCGCGAGCAGCGCCTCGGTGATCGACTGCGATCCGCCGACGGGCACCGGCCAGCCCTCGCCGTGGGCGATCGTCGCCAGGAGCGCCGCGGTGCCGCCGCTGAGGGCGAGGGAGGGCAGGCGCCCGATCGCATGGGCGGCGACCCCGGTCAGCAGGGCGCGGGCGCGCTCGGTGCGGAAGGGGAGGGACCAGGCGGGGGTGCCCTGCAGGGCCAGCAGCGAGGCGAACCGCGCCGCGACGGGCACGGCGCGCGGGGTGCGCAGGGCGGGGGGCAGCGAGCGCTTGTCGCCGAGGGCGAGCTCGACGACGAGGTCCTGCTCCCGGGCGAGGGCACCGAGCGTCGCCCGCCAGGCGGGTCCGTCGGCCCCGAGCCCCTCGGCGGTGCGCTCGGCGTCGTGCCAGGCGATCGCGGCGGGCTCGTCGTCCAGCGGCTGTGCGTAGGAGGCCTCGGGCGCGACCGTCCGCACGCCGCGGGAGGCGAGGTCGAAGGCGGCGAAGAAGGGGCTCGCGAGGGCGAGCGGATGCACGGCCGAGCAGATGTCGTGCACGATGCCCGGGGCGAGGCCGAGGTCGAGGGTGCGTGCACCGCCGCCCGGCGTGTCCTCCGCCTCGAGCACGTGGACCGCGAGGCCCGCCCGGGCGAGGGTGACCGCGGCGGCGAGGCCGTTGGGGCCCGAGCCCACCACGACGACGTCCGCCTCCGAGGTCGGGTGCGCGCTCATGACGGCCAGCCTAGACCGGTCGGGCGGCGGGACCGCGAGCGATCGTCCCGAGGCGTGGACGACGACCGTGCCCATATTTACGTGACATCGAAGTAGCGTAATGTGGTGAGCATGCAGACCACCGCTTCGCAGACCGCTTCCCCCCAGGCCCAGGGCGCTGCGCCCGCCGAGCGCCGAGCTCGCAAGAACCGCCCGCAGGCGGTGCTCGAGGTGCTGGGCAAGACCCGCATCTCCCCGCGCCTGCTGCGCCTCACCCTGGGCGGCGAGGGCTATGCGGCGCTGAACCGCAACGAGCAGACCGACGCCTACGTGAAGCTGCTGATCGCCGATCCGCACTCCGGGCTGACCCCGCCCTACGACCTGGACGCGCTGCGGGAGAGGAGCCCGGAGCTGCTCCCCACCCGCCGCACGTACACGGTGCGCCGCTGGGACGATGCGGCGCAGCGGATCGACATCGACGTGGTCCTGCACGGCGAGCCGGGCGACGAGGGCGTCGCGGCGCGCTGGGCGGACGAGGCCCAGCCCGGCGACCTCATCGCGATGAACGGCGCAGGCGGCGGCTACTCCCCGTCCCCCGAGTCCACCCGCCACCTCCTGATCGGCGACCACGCCGCCCTGCCCGCGATCGCCGCCGCGCTCGAGTCGATGGAGCCGGACGCCCAGGGGCTCGCGCTCATCCACCTCGACCACGAGGAGGACGTGCTCGACCTCGTCCACCCCGAGGGCGTCGAGCTGCGCTGGGTGCTCGGCCCGCGCGAGCAGCTCCTGGACGAGGTCGGCGCGCTCGACCTCTCCGACCCGGCCGGGCTGGGCGTGTTCTGCCACGTCGAGCGCGGCATCACCAAGCAGCTGCGGCGCCTGCTGGTCAAGGAGGCCGGCATCCCGCGTGACCAGATCTCGATCTCCGCCTACTGGGCGCTGGGCCGCATCGAGGACCAGTTCCAGGCCGAGAAGCGCGAGCCGGTCGGCGCCATCGACACCGACGACTGACGGCGGTCCCGCCCCGCGCCGCAACATTTCGTCACGCTCCTGGGCGCCGTGCCCCGGCGTGCCCCACGATGGTGCTCATTCGCCGCGGGTGATCGCGGAGAGCACGACCGAGGAGGCCACATGAGCACGGCAGGGATCCATGCAGGCTGGGCGGCGAGCGACTGCCATCGCTCGCTGACCCCGCCGATCTATTCCTCGAGCGCCTACGCCCAGCCCGACCACGCCGCGCTGCGCGCCCTCTTCGAGCGGCGGGCCGACGGCTTCGCGTACTCCCGCTCGGGCAACCCGACCACCGCGGTGCTCGAGGAGCGGATCACCTCGCTCGAGGGCGGCATCGGCGCGATCGCCGTCGCCTCCGGACAGGCTGCGACCACCATCGCCCTGTGCGCCCTCGCCGCCCCCGGCGGGCACGTCGTCGCCTCCTCCCGCCTCTACGGCGGGACCACCGAGCTGCTCGACGACACCCTCGCCGACCTCGGCGTGACCACCACCGTCGTGGATCCCTGGGACCTCGACGCCTGGGAGGCGGCGTTCACCGAGGACACGCGCGCCGCGATCGTCGAGTCGATCGCGAACCCCGGCGCACAGCTGCTGGACCTCGACGTCCTCACCGACATCGCGCACCGCCGCGACGTGCCCGTCATCGTGGACTCGACCCTCGCCAGCCCCGCCCTCTACCGGCCCGGCGAGCACGGTGCGGACGTGGTGGTGCACTCCGCGACGAAGTACCTGTGCGGGCACGGCACCACGATCGCCGGGCTGATCGTGGACACCGGCCGCTTCGACCCGAGGCGATGTCCCCAGCGGTGGGAGCGGCTGACCACCCCGAACCGTCGCTTCGGCGTGACCTTCGCCGACGAGTACGCGAGCGGCGCCTCGGGACTGCTCGCCTACGCCCGCGCCAAGTACGTCACCGACCTCGGGGCGACCCTGCCCGCCACCAGCGCCCAGCAGATCCTCGTCGGCATCGAGACCCTCGACCTGCGGCTGCGGAAGATCAGCGCCGATGCCGTCGAGCTCGCCGGCCGCCTCGCCGCCGCGCCCGAGGTCGCCCGCGTCCATCACCCCAGCATCCCGGGTCGCCCCGATGCGCACCTCGCCGCCCGGGACTTCCCGCGCGGCACCTCGGGCGTGTTCTCGATCGACCTGCACGGCGGCGAAGCCGCCGCGGCCGCCTTCTGCGATGCTCTCGAGCTGTGGGCGCTCGCCGTGAACCTCGGCGACGCCCGCTCGCTGGTCTGCCATCCGGCGAGCACCACCCACTGCCATCTCACCTCCGCCCAGCGCGAGGCCTGCGGGGTGGGGACGGGGACGGTCCGGCTCAGCGTCGGCCTCGAGGACCTCGAGGACCTCTGGGCGGATCTCTCCCGGGGCCTCGCCGCGGCCCGCGACGCCCTCCCGGAGGCCGCTGCGATCGGGGCGTGAGCCTGCTCGCTCCGGGGAACACCGGCCGCGCCTGAGCTGTTGGACCGGGCATGAGGGCTCTCGACGCGGTGGTGATCGGTGCCGGCCAGGCCGGGCTCTCCGCCGCCCATCACCTGCAGCGCCGGGGCGTGCGTCAGGTCGCCGTGCTCGATGCCGAGGACGGGCCCGGAGGGGCCTGGCGACACCGCTGGGACAGTCTGACCATGGCCACCGTCAACGGGATCCGCGAGCTGCCGGACATGCCCGTGCCCGAGGCCGACGACGCGACGCCCGCCAACATCGCCGTGCCGGACTACTTCGCGCGGTTCGAGGAGCGCCGAGGGCTCGACGTCCAGCGCCCGGTGCGGGTCACCCGCGTCGAGGACGACCCGTCGGCCCCGCCCGGTCCGTGGCAGCCGCTCCTGGTGCACTCGGTCGGCGCCGACGGCCGCGAGCTGCCCGTGCTGCGCACCCGCGCGGTGCTGAACGCGACCGGCACCTGGACGCGCCCCTTCGTCCCGGCCGTCCCCGGCGCCGAGAGCTTCCGCGGCAGGCAGCTGCACACCGCCGAGTACGTCGCAGCGGAGGAGTTCGCCGGTCAGCACGTCGGCATCGTCGGCGGCGGGATCAGCGCCCTCGGCCACCTGCAGGAGATCGCCGAGGTCGGGCAGACCTCCTGGTACACCCGGCGCGAGCCCGTGCTGCGCGAGCGGGAGTTCACCGAGGAGGCCGGGCGCGAGGCCGTCGCCGGGGTGTGGGACGCGGTGCGGGAGGGGCGGCCCGTCGGCAGCGTCGTCTCCCACACCGGACTGGTGTGGACGCCCGCGCTGCGGCGCGCCGCGCAGCGCGGGATCCTCGAGCGTCGCCCGATGCCGCGCCGGATCCTGCCCGGCGGGGTGCTCGAGTCCGACGGGACGCGCACGGCGCTGGACGCGATCCTGTGGGCGACCGGCTTCCGGCACGAGCTGCGCCACCTGCGTCCGCTGCGCCTCGTCGGGCCTCTCGGCGGGATCGCCATGGACGGCACGGCCGTCGCCGCGGATCCGCGCATCCACCTCGTCGGCCACGGCCCCGGCGCCTCCACCATCGGCGCGAACCGGGCGGGCCGCGCCGCGGTGAACCGCCTGGTGAAGGACCTCGACCTCGAGCTCGCGCCCGCCTAAGGTGCCGGACATGAGCACCGAGAGCACCGAGCACCCCGAGGCCGCCGCCCTGCCCGCACTGCCGACGGAGGGGGTGCGGCGCGTCCTGTGCGTCGTCGCCCATCCCGACGACATGGAGTACGGGACCTCCGCCGCCGTGGCCGCCTGGACCGGGGCGGGCATCGAGGTGACCTATCTGCTGCTGACCCGCGGCGAGGCCGGGATGGCCGAGGCGCCCGAGGTGGTGGCGCCGCTGCGGGAGCGGGAGCAGCGCAGCGCCTGCGCGCGCGTGGGCGTCGAGGACCTCAGATATCTGGACCACCCCGACGGGATGCTCGAGCACTCCCTGACGCTGCGGCGCGACATCGCCCGTGTGATCCGCCAGGTGCGCCCCGAGCTCGTGCTCACCGCGAACTTCGAGGTCGAGGCCTACGGGAGCCTGAACCAGGCCGACCACCGGGCCGCAGGCCTCGCCGCCGCCGACGCCTGCCGGGACGCCGCGAACCCGTGGGTGTTCCGCGAGCTCGCGGAGCGCGAGGGACTCGCCGCCTGGGAGGCCCGGGCGCTGCTCGTGGCCGGGCACCCCGCACCCACCCACGCCGTGGCGGTGGGGGAGGGCGACATCGCGGCGGCGGTCGCCTCGCTGCAGGCCCACGAGGCCTATCTCGCGCACGTGACCGGGCATCCCGCGCCGGAGGAGTTCATCCCGGAGATCCTGCGCGAGGGCGGAGCAGCCGCGGGCACGGACCACGCCGTCGTGCTGCGTGTGCACGAGGTCTGAGCGCAGGACCGAACGGTCGGCCGACCCCTGGCCGTCCAGCGCACGGGCTCCTACGGTGGGGAGGTCAGGCAGGATCCGCCACGGAAGGACTCTCCCATGACCACGACCATGCACGACGGACTCTCCCTCGAGCAGGTCCCCGAGCTCGCCGCCCAGCTGCGGGTCGACTCGATCCGCTCCTCGACCGCCGCCGGCTCGGGGCATCCCACCTCCAGCCTGTCCGCCGCCGACCTGCTGGCCACCCTCATGTCGCGCCATCTGCGCTACGACTGGGACGCTCCCGACGCCCCCGGCAACGACCACCTGATCTTCTCCAAGGGGCACGCCTCCCCGCTGCTGTACTCCGTGTTCAAGGCGGCGGGCGTCGTCTCGGACCAGGAGCTCATGGAGGGCTACCGGCGCTTCGACCAGCGGCTCGAGGGGCACCCCACCCCGGTGCTGCCCTGGGTCGACGTGGCCACCGGCTCGCTCGGCCAGGGGCTGCCCGACGGCGTCGGCATCGCCCTGGCCGGCAAGGAGCTCGAGCAGGCGCCCTACCGCGTCTGGGTGCTCACCGGTGACAGCGAGCTCGCCGAGGGCTCGATGTGGGAGGCCCTGGCGACCGCGTCCCACTACGGGCTCACGAATCTCGTCACGATCGTCGACGTGAATCGCCTCGGCCAGCGCGGCGAGACGGCGCTCGGCTGGGACATGGACGCCTATGCCGCCCGCGTCCAGGCCTTCGGCGCGCAGGCGGTGGTGATCGACGGGCACGACATCGGCGAGATCGACGCCGCCCTCGCGCGCGCCGACGGCGAGCTCGAGCGCCCCCTGGTGGTCCTCGCCCGCACCGTCAAGGGCAGGGGAATCCCCGGGGTCGAGGACGAGGAGGACTGGCACGGCAAGCCGATGCCCGCGGAGCGCGCCGAGGAGGCGGTCTCCTCCCTCGGCGGGGAGCGGTCGCTGCAGGTGCGCGGTCCGCGGCCGCCCGAGGTCGAGCGCCCTGCGACGAGGCGCGGGCGCGTCGAGCTGCCGACCTTCGAGCTGGGGGAGGAGCTCGCCACCCGCAAGGCCTACGGGCCGGCCCTGAGCGCTCTCGCCGACGTCGATCCGCGGGTGGTGGCGCTGGACGGAGAGGTCTCGAACTCCACCGGCGTCGCCGACTTCGTCGAGGCCCATCCTGAGCGGTTCTTCGAGATGTTCATCGCCGAACAGCAGATGGTGGCCGCCGCCACCGGCCTGTCCACCCGCGGGTACATCGCCTACGCCTCGACCTTCGCGGCCTTCCTCACCCGCGCGGCCGACTTCATCCGGATGGCCCCGGTCTCCCGCGCGGACCTGCGGCTCGTCGGCTCCCATGCGGGGGTCGAGATCGGTGCGGACGGTCCCTCCCAGATGGGGCTCGAGGACCTCGCGATGATCGCCGCCACCCAGGGCTCCACCGTGCTGTACCCCAGCGACGCCACCTCGACCGCGGCGCTCGTGCTCGCGATGGCGGACCTGTCCGGCGTGAGCTATCTGCGCACCACCCGCGGCGGGCGGCCCGTGCTCTACGGGCCCGAAGAGGCGTTCCCGGTGGGCGGGTCGAAGACGCTGCGCCGCTCGGAGGCGGACGCGGTCACCCTGATCGGCGCCGGCGTCACCCTCCACGAGGCGCTCGCCGCCGCCGACCTCCTGGCCGAATCCGGGGTGTCCGCGCGGGTGATCGACGCGTACTCGGTCAAGCCGATCGACGGAGTCGCGATCCGTGAGGCCGTCGCCGCCACCGGCGGGCGTGCGGTCGTCGCGGAGGACCACCACCGCGAGGGCGGTCTCGGCGCCGCGGTGCTCGCGGCGCTCGCCGAGGAGCCGGTCAGGGATCTGCAGCTCACGCATCTCGCGGTCGACGGGGTGCCCGGCTCGGGCACCACCGCCGAGCTGCTGGAGTGGGCGGGGATCGACGCGGCCCACATCGCTCGGGCGGCGCAGGCGGCGCTGGAGAGCTGAGCCGCCGCAGAGCCGTCAGGCCTTCCGGGCAGCACGCCCCAGCTCGAGCGAGTCCATGTCCTCCAGCTCGCGGTCCTTCGTCTCCGGCACCCACCGCGCCACGAACAGCAGACTCAGCAGGGCGAACGCGGCGTACAGGCCGTAGGCGAAGCTCAGCCCGATCTCCGACAGCGTCGGGAAGGTGGCCGAGACCGCCCAGTTCGCTCCCCACTGGGCGGCGGCCGCGACGGCGAGCGCGGAGGCGCGGATCCGGTTGGGGAAGATCTCGCCCAGCAGCACCCACACCAGCGGACCCCAGGTGGTGCCGAAGAACATCACGAAGGCGTTGGCGCTGATCAGCGCCACCGTGGACCACGGATCGGGCAGCGAGACCGACTCGGCCCCTGCGGCGACCTCGCCGAAGGAGAAGGCCAGCGCCATGAGCCCCAGCGACACGGTCATGCCGGCGGAGCCGACCAGCAGCATGATCCGCCGCCCGACCCTGTCCACCAGCAGGATCGCGATGATCGTCGCGACGATGTTCATCACCGAGGTGATGGTGGAGGTCAGCAGTGCCTGCGACTCGTCGAAGCCGACCGACTGCCACAGCGTGGTCGAGTAGTAGAAGATGACGTTGATGCCCACGAGCTGCTGGAACAGCGACAGAGCGATGCCGAGCCAGACGATCGGCTGCAGCCCGAATCGGCCGCCGAGCAGGTCGCGCAGGCTCTCCTTCTGCTCGCGTTCGAGCGAGTGCCGGATCTGCTCGATCTTGAGGTTCACGTCGAGCTCGCCGGTGAAGTCGTAGAGCACCTTTGAGGCCTTGTCAGTCTCGCCCTTGCCGATCAGGTAGCGCGGGGACTCCGGCAGGAACAGCGCCATCACCCCGTAGACCGCCGCCGGCGCCGCCTCGATCATGAACATCCAGCGCCAGGCCGCGACCCCGAGCCAGTAGGACTCCGCCGCACCGCCCGCGGTGTTCGCGATCAGGGCGTTGGACAGGAGCGCCGCGAAGATGCCCAGCACGATCGCGAGCTGCTGCAGTGATCCGAGCCGCCCGCGGAACCTCGCCGGTGCGACCTCGGCGATGTAGGCGGGGGCGATCACGCTCGCGGCCCCGACGCCGAGCCCGCCCACGACGCGCCAGATGATCAGGTCCCACACCCCGAACGCGAGGCCCGAGCCGATCGCGGAGACGAAGAAGAGGATCGCGGCGATGATCATCACCGGGATGCGGCCGAAGCGGTTGGCGAGGCCGCCGGCGAACCAGGCTCCCACGGCGCAGCCGAGCAGAGCGGAGGAGACCGCGAAGCCGGTCAGCCCGGCCCCGAGCGAGAACTCGTCCGACAGCGCGCCGACGGCCCCGTTGATCACCGAGGTGTCGAAGCCGAAGAGGAAGCCGCCGACCGCAGCCGCGATGCTGATCCCGACGACCTTCGGGTTCAGCGTCTGTGCCTGTGCTGGTGAGCTCATGGGGACCATCTCCTCCGCGATGTCGTCCGGCGCGTCGTGCACGTGGCGGTCACCGTACACCTCCAGGTCCCGGGGAGGGCGACGCCTCAGGTGGAGCGGCGCACCAGCTCGGCGCAGCCGTCGAGGACGGCGAGGATCCCGCGGTGCTGCCAGACGCGGTTCCGCGACCGGCCGGTCGCCTCCTGCAGCACACCCGCCTCGGTGAGCTGGGCGAGGGCGCGCTGGGCCGACATGGCGGGGACGCCGAGCACCTCGCGCAGGTGGGCGGCGTTCACGATCGGCTGCCCCACCAACAGCGGCAGGATCCGCCAGGCCAGAGCGTGCCTGCGCACTCCCGCCAGACGTTCCCGGTCCGCTTCCAGCTGCGCGGCGAGCTCGTCCACGAGACGGGTGCCGGTCACGGCGGCGAAGCGCGCGGCGCGGGCGAACTCCTCCACGATCGGACGGGCGTCGCCGGCGCGGAAGGCAGTCAGCGCGCCGGTGCAGGCCTCGAGATCGGTGAGCAGGCCGGCAGAGACAGGAGCGGTGGTGCCCATCAGGCCCTGGCCTGCGAGCATCGCATGGACGAGGGCCCTGCCCGTGCGCCCGTTCCCGTCGGTGAAGGGGTGGATCGTCTCGAACTGCGCGTGCGCGATCGCGGCGTGGAGCAGGACGGGGAGGTCACGCGTCCCGTGACCCCGCCGCTCGAGATCAGGCCTCGCCGGCGGCCTCGGCCTCCAGCCGCTCCAGCTCCTGCTCGGCGACGGCGGGGTCGAGCTTGACGAAGATCGGGGTGGGCTTCGCGACGGCCTGCCCCACCACGACCGGACGGTGCTCCCAGGCGGGGACCCCGGTGTAGTCGCCGGTGATGATCGGGTAGCCGGGGCCGCCATCGAGGTCCTCGACCTCCTCGATGCGGGGCATCGGGGCGATCTCCCGGTCCCCGCCGAGCGCCTTCTCCACGGCGTTGGCGGAGCCGGGCAGGAAGGGGGCGAGCATCGTGTTGAGGTCCGTGACCGCCTGCGCGAGCACGTGCAGCACCGTGAGCAGGCGCGGGCGCTGCTCCTCGGCCTTCATCTTGAACGGCTCGGTGCGCGAGACGTACGCGTTCGCCTCGCCCACCAGGCGCATGATCTCGGCGATCGCGGCGCGCTGGCGGTGGGCCTCGATGAGCTTCCCGACCGTCGTGAAGCCCTCGCGGATCTGGTCGAGCAGTGCGGTGTCGACCTCCTCGAGCTCGCCCGCCGCCGGGATCTCCCCGACGTTCTTCGCGATCATCGCGGCGGTGCGGTTGACGAGGTTGCCCCAGCCGGCGACCAGCTCGTTGTTGGTGCGGGAGACGAAGTCGACCCAGGTGAAGTCGGCGTCGTGGTTCTCCGGGCCCGCGGCCGAGATGAAGTAGCGCAGCGCATCGGGCTGGTAGCGCTCGAGCACGTCGCGCACGTAGATGACGATGCCCTTGGAGGAGGAGAACTTCTTGCCCTCCATCGTGAGGAACTCCGAGGAGACCACCTCGGTGGGCAGGGTCAGCTCGCCGAAGCGGCCGGGCTCGCCGCCCTTGTCGCCCTTCCCGTTCTGCGCGATCATCTCCGCCGGCCAGATCTGCGAATGGAAGACGATGTTGTCCTTGCCCATGAAGTAGTAGGCGAGGGTCTCGGGATCGTTCCACCAGCGGCGCCACGCCTCCGGGTCGCCCTGGCGGCGCGCCCACTCGATCGAGGCGGAGAGATAGCCGATCACGGCGTCGAACCACACGTACAGGCGCTTGGTGGGCTGGTCCTCCCAGCCCGGCACCGGGATGCCCCAGTCGATGTCGCGGGTCATCGCACGAGGCTTGATGTCCTCGAGGATGTTCTGGCTGAAGCGGATCACGTTCGGGCGCCACAGGCCCGTCGCCTCGCGCTCGTCGAGCCAGCGGCCGAGCTCCGCGGCCAGCGCCGGCAGGTCCAGGAACCAGTGGGAGGTCTCGATGAACTCCGGGGTCTCGCCGTTGATGCGGGAGACGGGGTCGATGAGGTCGGTCGGATCGAGCTGGTTGCCGCAGTTGTCGCACTGGTCGCCTCGCGCCCCGGCGGCGCCGCAGATCGGGCAGGTGCCCTCGATGTAGCGGTCCGGCAGGGTGCGACCGGTCGACGGGGAGATCGCGCCCGAGGTGGTCTGCTCGATCATGTAGCCGTTGTCCCGCACGGCCACGAACATGTCCTGCACCACCTGGTAGTGGTTGCGGGTGGTGGTGCGGGTGAACAGGTCGTAGCTCAGCCCCAGGGCGACCAGGTCCTCGACGATGAGGCGGTTGTTGCGGTCGGCGAGCT
Organism: Brachybacterium sp. EE-P12; assembly: GCF_003711805.1. Lineage (GTDB taxonomy): Bacteria > Actinomycetota > Actinomycetes > Actinomycetales > Dermabacteraceae > Brachybacterium. The sequence continues at coordinate 304,676 of NZ_QXCP01000006.1, forward strand.
CCCGCGCGGTCACGCCCTCCTTGTCGGCCTCGACGAGGATCGGGGTGCCGTGCTCGTCGGTGCCGGAGACCATGAGCACGTCGTGGCCCGCCATCCGCATGTAGCGCGAGAAGACGTCGGAGGGGACGCCGAAGCCGGCGACATGGCCGATGTGGCGGGGACCGTTGGCGTACGGCCAGGCGACCGCGGACAGGACTGTGCTCATGGGATCCGATTCTAGGGGAGTCGGGGAGCGGGGCGGCCCGCGGCGTGCGCACGATGCAGCACCGCCTGCCATCCGCACTGCGCCGCCGCCTCGACGTGGCGCTGCGAGTCGTCCAGGAACGCGATGCTCGCCGGCGGGATCTCCTCGCCGAGGACCTCGCCGATCCGCCGTCGGGCCCGGGCGTAGGCCGCGGGCTCGGGCTTGGCGGCCCCGAGGTCCGCAGTGTTCAGCAGGAAGCGACGGTCGACCCCGACGACGTCCTCGAGTCCGAGCTCGGCGAGCTCCTCGGGGACGCGGTCCGTGCCGTTGGTCAGCACGAACACGGCGGTGCCGGACGCGCGCAGCTCGAGCAGTGCCGATCGCACCCGCGGGTCGACCGTCGCCGGGGTCCGCGCCCACCGGTCCACAGCCTCACGGGCGGCGGCGGGCGCACTCCCCGCCACCACGAGCTGCTCCGCGGCGAGCTCGCGCCAGCGCGCATGGGTGCCGCGTCCCCGCACCACCTCGTCGAGATAGGGATGGCCGAGGATCGCGCTCATGCTCGTCCCCGCGGCGGTGCCGGTCATCGCGTCGAGCTCGTCCCACAGGGCCGGGTCGAAGACGCGCAGCACCCCGTCCAGGTCCGAGACCACCACCCGGATCCCGTGGACGGCGACGAGCTCTCGCAGGGTGAGCAGGGGATCGGCGGGAACCGTGCCGTCGGAGGCCATCTCGACATCGTAGGCGCGGCGAGGCCTGGTGACACGAGAATTCTCGTGACGTCGAGCCGCGCTCCGACCTACTGTGGGTCGCATGACGACCTGCTTCCTCGGCATCTGCGCCATCGCGCGCCCCCGCGCCCGCCGCTGACGGCGGCGCCCCACCACCATTCCGCGCTGCCGTCCGGACCTCCACCGGGCGGCGCTCCGCCGTGCCCGGTGACACCCACCACCGGAAGGCACCCGACCATGACCCTGCGCACCGATCCGCGCACCGCCAGCCACCTCCGCGCCCGCGACCTGCGACTCTCCCGCGGCGGACGCGTCCTGCTCGCCGAGCTCGACCTCACCCTCGCCCCCGGCGGCGTGCTCGCCGTGGTCGGCGAGAACGGACGCGGCAAGACCACGCTGCTCGAGGCGCTCGCCGGAGCGCTCGAACCCGACGCCGGGACCGTCGAGCGCCACGGCTCGATCGGCGTGGTGCATCAGGAGCTGGCCACCCATGACCAGCGCGGGCCCCGCACCGTCGGCGCTCTGCTCGATGCGCTGCTGGCCCGGCCCCTGTCGGCCCTGCACGAGCACGATGCCGCCGCCGAGGCGCTCGCCGACGGCACCGTCGCCTCGGCGCGTCGCTACGACGCCGCGCTCGCCCGCGTCGTCGCCCTGGACGCCTGGGAGGCGCCGCGTCGCCTCGAGGCGGCCCTCGAGGAGGTCGGCGCCGTCACAGATCGCGAACGGCCGCTCCGCTCGCTGTCCGTGGGACAGCGGTACCGGGTGCGGCTCGCCGGCGTCATCGCCGCCCGCGACGAGATCCTGCTGCTCGACGAGCCCACCAACCACCTCGACGCGCGCGGCCTCGCCCATCTCACGCGGGCGCTGCGCGAGCACCCCGGAGCGGTCGCGCTGGTCTCGCACGACCGCGCGCTGCTCGAGGACGTCGCGACCACCGTGCTCGACCTCGACCCGACGGAGGACGGGCGCCCGCTCCTCGTCGGCGGCGGGCTCGAGGAATGGGAGCGCACCCGCCGACGCGCCCGCGCCGCCTGGGAGGACGCCTACCGGGCCCAGCAGGAGGAGCACCAGCGCCTCCAGCAGGAGGCCGCTGCGGCCCGCTCGCGCCTGACGACCGGATGGCGACCGGACAAGGGGACCGGCAGGCATCAGCGGCAGTCTCGCGCCCCGGGCACCGTGCGCGCCCTGAACGATCGCCTGACCCGGCTCGAGGAGCACCGTCTGGACGTGCCGCCCCCACCGCCGCGACTGACCCTGCCCGACTCCTCCACCGCAGCGGGGACGCCGCTGCTGCGGGCCGATGCCGTGCGGGTGGACCGGGACGGGCCCGACGGCGTCCCGGACCCGGCGGCCCCGCCGCGGCTGCCCGGGACCACGCTGCGGCTCGAGGGCGGGAACCGGCTGCTGGTCGTCGGGTCCAACGGGGCCGGCAAGACCACGCTGCTGCGCGTGCTCGCGGGCGAGCTGCCGCCGAGCTCCGGCGCGGTGCGGGTGCTCGGCCGTGCCCGACTCTCCCTCCTCGCCCAGGAGGACGAGCAGACGGAGCCGCGGCGCGGCAGCCCGGGGGAGCGGCGGCGACGCTCGCTGTCCCGTCTCTTCGCCGAGCGGCCCGACGTGCTCCTCCTGGACGAGCCGACCAATCACCTCGGCATCAGCGGCGTGGACGACCTGCTGGACGCGCTGGAGCGCACGCCGTCGGCCGTCGTCGTCGCCAGCCACGACCGCACCGTGCTCCGACGCCTCGCGCACTGGCCGCGGCTGGACCTCGACGTGGCAGGGCGGGCAGGAGTCGATACGCTGTGACCATGAGCATCGAAGGACTTCAGGCCGCCCAGCAGAAGATGGCCGACGCCGGGGTCGCGCAGACCGCGATCGACGTCTTCTCCCACTACTACGGTCAGCTCGAGGACGGGGTGACCGGCACGATCCCCGAGGACACCATCGAGCCCTATCTGGACCCCACCCACCTCGAGGACGTGAAGATCGACGTCGCCGAGGCGAAGCAGGTCTTCGACAAGCTCGCGATCATCAACCTCAACGGCGGGCTCGGCACCTCGATGGGCCTGGACCGTGCGAAGTCGCTGCTGCCCGTGCGGGACGGGAAGAGCTTCCTCGACCTCATCGTCGAGCAGGTCCTCGCCGCCCGCCGCGGCACGAACTCCCGCCTGCCGCTGATCTTCATGAACTCCTTCCGCACCCGCGAGGACACCCTCGAGGTGCTCTCGAAGTACCCCGACCTGCCCGTCGGCGACCTGCCGCTCGACTTCCTGCAGAACAAGGAGCCCAAGCTCCGCGCCGACGACCTCAGCCCGGTCAGCTGGGACGCGGATCCGGATCTCGAGTGGTGCCCGCCCGGCCACGGCGACATCTACACCGCCCTGCAGACCTCCGGCCTGCTGCAGCAGCTGCTCGACGCCGGCTTCAAGTACGCCTCGGTCTCCAACTCCGACAACCTCGGCACGGTCCCGAGCCCCGTCCTGGCCGCCTGGTTCGCCTCGACCGGCGCGCCCTACGCCGCCGAGCTGTGCCGCCGCACCCCCGCGGACCGCAAGGGCGGTCACCTCGCGGTGCGCAAGGCCGACGGACAGCTCATCCTGCGCGACACCGCGCAGACCCCCGCCGAGGAGATGGACTACTTCACCGACGAGCACCGCCATCCGTTCTTCCACACCAACAACCTGTGGTGGGACCTCGAGCAGCTGGACGCGATCCTCAAGGAGCGCGACGGCGTCATGGGCCTGCCGCTGATCCGCAACGAGAAGACCGTCGACCCCTCCGACAAGACCTCCACGCCTGTCTACCAGATCGAGTCCGCGATGGGCGCCGCGATCGAGGTGTTCGACGGCGCGACCGCGATCGTCGTCGGCCGCGACCGCTTCCTGCCCGTGAAGGCGACCAGCGACCTGTTCCTGATCCGTTCCGACGCCTACGCGCTCGACGAGCGGGGCGCCCTCGTCCAGCAGGTCGGTGCCGCGCCGTCGATCTCCCTGGACTCCGGCTCCTACAAGCTCATCCATGACTTCGAGGCACGCTTCCCCGAGGGCGTGCCCTCGCTCAAGGAGGCCACCAGCCTCGACGTGCAGGGCGACTGGACCTTCGGGGCCGACGTCGAGATCGTCGGCGACGCCGTGCTCGGGACCGAGGGCGGCGAGGTCCCCGGCGGCGCCCGCGTGGGCACCGTCTCCGCCGGCTGAGCCCGGCCTGGGTCGTCTGAGCCCGACCGGCGCCGGCTGGGCCCCGCCCCGACCGCTCCCGAATCGGCAGCGACCGGATCTCATCACCGAGTGCTGCATCTGGACCGCTATGAGGCAGACATAGCGGTCCAGATGCAGCACTCGGCGCGTGCCCGGGGGGCGCGGTGCGCATCCGGGGGATTCGGCCTCGGCCGAAGGCATCCTCGGCCCCGGCGCTCTCGGCTGGGGAGGATGCATCGCGCATGTCACCTGACCTCGACGTTGTGGATGGCGGCTCTCGGAACGTGGCGCGTCCGCCGATCCTCGTGGCATGGCACGCGCCCCGTCCCCTCTGCCCGATGCGCTGCCCCATGCCGTGCTCAGCACCCAGGAGATGCTCGCGGCCGGGGTCAGCAGATCACGGCTCCGATGCGCCGACCTCCGTCCCCTCGCGCCCGGGCTCTGGGTGCGAGTGGACCGCGAGCTGACCGAGCGCGAGATCGTCGCGGCGCTGTGCCGGAAGGACCCCCGTGCGTTCGCGGCGGGCCTCACCGCCGCCCGGCTCTGGGGCTTCCCGCTGCCGGGCGTCCTCGACCAGCAGGTGACCGAGGCACCGAGGCAGTCCCGCGTGGTCCGCGGGCGGGTCGTCCACCGACCCGGAGGGAGGAGATCCGTCGACGGACGGATCCACATGGCGCGTCCCGACACTCAGCGACGTGAGACGGCGCTGCTGCGGTGGAGCCGTGTGAGATGCGCCGTCGTCAGCATCGAGGACCAGCGCGGACGAGCGCCGTCGGTGCGACTCATGACCCGTCTGCGGACCTTCCTCGACCTCGGTGGCGTGCTCCGGGTCGACGCCCTGGTCGCCATCGGGGACCACCTCGTGCGTCGGCCTCGACCTGAGTTCGAGGGCCGCTCGGTCCCGTACTTCACGATCGACGAGCTGACGGCAGCGGCCCGGACGTACGACGGACGCGGGGCGCGGCGACTGAGGGAGGCGGTGGCGCAGGTGAGGATGAGCAGCGACTCCCCGCCGGAGACGGCGCTGCGCCTCGCCATGGTCGCGGCAGGCCTGCCCGAGCCGCTCGCGAACGCGGCCGCGCAGCAGGAGGTCGAGGGCGGAAGGATCATCGATCTCGGGGAGCCCGATCTGCACTGGCCCCAGTGGAAGATCGCGCTCGAGCACGACGGCCCGACGCACCTGGACCGCAAGCAGCAGGCCAAGGACGTGGCCCGGGGAGACCGTCGCCGGGAGGCCGGCTGGGTGGAGCTGCGCACCACCGCCGACGACCTCCCGCAGGGCTGCCTGCGGGCGGTGCAGAAGGTGCGCAGGGAGCTGCTGCGCCGCGGGTGGAGCCCTGCCGCGGGCTGAGCGACGGGAGCCGGGTGCGCTCGACCTCGGTCGCTGGGGCCGGGACCCGGAGCATGGCAGGGAGCGCTGCTGCGGCCTGGGCCGGGGGCGGTGGAACACCGAGTGCTGCATCTGGACCGTTATGACGGCCTCATAGCGGTCCAGATGCAGCACTCGGCGTGGCCGGCGCCCCTGTGGCCGAGGATCGTGTGGCCGGTGCGCCTGCGGCCGGCACCCCTGGGCCGACGCCCCTGTGGCCGGCGCCCCGGTCGAGCGGGGCCGAGGTCAGCGGGTCGCGGGACGCGGGGCGGGCTGGTCGTCACGCACCAGCAGGTCGCCGATCGGCGGATCGGTGACCCAGCGGGTCGCACGGGAGACGATCCCCGAGCCGAGCACGAGGGCGAACAGGATCCCTGCGACCACGAGCACGAGCGGGCCCCACCAGCTCTCGATCCATCCGGGAAGCTGCTCCGCGTACCGGATCGGCAGCAGCAGCACGGGATGGAGCAGGTAGATCGTCAGGGACCGGGTGCCCAGGGCGGTCAGGGGCGAGCTGCCTCGCGGAGTGAGCAGCAGCAGGCCGAGCGCACCGATCACGCCGGCGGCGAGGACCAGCAGGCGCAGGAGGAGGTTCACGGGGATGCTGCCCTCCTCCGGATACGGCTCGCGGAGGAAGAACCACGAGTCCCGGATCTCGTCCCGCAGCAGGAAGGAGCAGCCCAGCGCACCGACCATCACCAGCGCACCGAGCCAGCGCCGACGCACCGCCCGCAGCCGCTCGAGCATCTCCGGCGTGCTCACCAGCCCGAGCACGAAGAACGGCAGCATCCCCGCGGCGCGCCCCAGGGTGAAGGTGCCGTCGAGGTCCTGGTCCAGCGGGGCGATCACCGAGATCGCCACCGCGATCACGAGCGGGTGGCGCAGGCTGCGCAGCACCGGGGAGGCCAGCCGCCACAGCAGCAGGGCCAGGAGGAACCACAGCGTCCACGCCGGCTGGACCAGCTGCAGCGAGAAGTCCTGCCCGAGCAGCAGGGCCTTGCCCGCCTCGTGCACCGTCTGGAAGATCGCATAGGGCACCACGATCGCCGTCAGCAGGCGCTTCACCTGCCGCGGCTCGTTGCGATAGCTGCGCGAGAGATGGCCGGAGATCATCACGAAGGCGGCCATGTGGAAGGAGTAGATCGCCGTGTAGAGCGTGTCGCCGAGAACGGTCCCGAGCACCTCGAAGCACTCGAGCGTGTGCCCCACGACCACCAGGATGATCAGCAGGCCTCGGGCGTTGTCCAGATAGGGGTCCCGAGCGCGCGGGGCGGTGTTCGGTGCGGGCATCGGCTCCTCCGGGGACGGCGGCGGACCGCAGAAGGCTACGGTGTCGAGCCGCGATCCGCCTCCAGGCGCGCCCGAGGGCCGACCGCCGGGGGCTGCTCGCCCGCGGGTCGCCCTCTCGCCCCAGTGCTCGGACTCGCGGGCCCGGGATCAGGCGGGGCCGCGCGCCCAGCCGCGGCCGCCGGTGAGGTCCAGCGGATGCGGCAGCGGATTGCCGTAGCGGTGGTCCGTCGCGCTGATCGCCTGCTCGTGCAGGAAGGTCAGCAGCTCGACCCGGCCCGAGGCGAGGACCGGGCCGGTGAACAGGGCCACCTCGACCCGCCCCGCATGCGCCTCGCGCAGCGCGTCGTCGACCTCGCCGAGCACCCGCACCCGGCGCTGGCGCAGCTGCCCGAACCGGGCGGCGAAGCCGGCCGCGTCCTCGCGGACCACGCCGGCCTCCGGGACGTCCTCCTCCAGGGCCGTGCGCCGCAGCTCCTCGTCGGCGACGGAGACCTCGACCTCGGATCCCGCGATGCTGGCGGCGTGCAGCACGCGGCTCAGCTCGAGCGGGGAGGTGCCGTCGGCGGCCCGGACCAGCACCGGCAGCGGCAGATGGCGCAGCACGTTGATCTCCCCGTGCAGGTCCTGCTCGTCGCGCGGCGCGAAGCGGCCGGCGATCTCGGCCAGGTCCGAGGCCCGGGCCGCCTCCAGCCAGCCCTGCGGATCCTCGACGCGGGACGGGACGGCGGGGGAGTCCGCGAGGTCCTGCAGGTGGACCAGGTAGTTCGGCCCGCCGGCCTTCGCAGTCTGCCCGATCGCGGAGCGCTTCCAGCCGCCGAAGGGCTGGCGCTGGACGATCGCGCCGGTGATGCCGCGGTTGACGTAGAGGTTCCCGGCCTCGACGTGCTCGGTCCACCACGCGATCTCGGCCGGCTCCAGGGAGTGCAGCCCGGCGGTGAGGCCGTAGTCGGTGCCGTTCTGCATCCGCACGGCGTCCTCGAGGGTGTCGGCGTGCATGATCCCGAGGACCGGGCCGAAGTACTCCGTGCGATGGAAGGCCGAGCCCTCCTGCACGCCGATGCGGACCCCCGGGGTCCACAGCCGGCCCTCCTCGTCCAGACGGCGCGGCTCGGCCAGCCAGCTCTCGCCCTCGCCGAGCTCGGACAGGCCTGCGGCGAGCTTCTCGCCGGGCGGTTCGATGACCGGCCCCATCCGCACCGTCGGGTCCACCGGCTCGCCCACCTCGAGGGAGAGCACCGCATCGGCGAGCTGGGCGTTGAAGCGGCGGGAGCGGGAGACGGAGCCGACCGTGATCACCAGGCTCGCCGCCGAGCACTTCTGGCCCGCGTGGCCGAAGGCCGAGGCGGCCACGTCCCGCGCGGCGAGGTCCAGATCCGCCTGCGGCGTGACGATGATGGCGTTCTTGCCGCTGGTCTCGGCGAGGATCCGCAGCTCCGGACGCCAGGAGGCGAAGAGGGACGCGGTGTCGTAGGCGCCGGTGAGGATCAGCTGGTCGATGCGGGGATGGGCGATGAGGGAGCGTCCCACCTCGTCCTCCGCCACGTCCACGAGGGTGAGCACTCCCTCGGGCACCCCGGCCTCGCGGAACAGGCGGCCCAGCAGCGCCCCGCAGCGACGGGCCTGCGGCGCCGGCTTCATGATCACGGCGCTGCCGGTGACGAGCGCGGCCATGGCACCTCCCGTCGGGATCGCGACGGGGAAGTTCCACGGCGGGGTGACCAGCGTCAGCGGTCGTGGGGCGAGGGCGAGGTCCTGCTGCGCGGCGAGGCGCTCGGCCTGCTCCGCGTAGAACAGCGCGAAGTCGATCGCCTCGCTGACCTCCGGGTCCCCCTGCTCGAGGGTCTTCCCGGTCTCCGCCGCCATGACCTCCAGCAGCTCGGCCCGGTGCGCGGCGAGGGTCCCGGCGACCCGGCGCAGCACCAGGGCGCGCTTCTCGACCGGCATCGCCGCCCAGGCGGGCTGCGCCGCGAGCGCCGCCCGGACCGTCTCCTCGACCTGCGCGGTCGTCTCCCTCCGGGCGGCGCGCACCTCCTGCTCGCCGAGCTCCGAGCTGCGGATCCGACGGGTGATCCGTGCGGCCCACTCCTGGTTCGCGGCGGTGGAGAGGTCGGTGTCCGGGGTGCTGCGGAAGGCGCCCGGCAGCGCAGGCAGCGCCGGGGTGCCCAGCTCGAGCCGGTGCCCCTCCTCGGCCGTGCGGTCCTGGATGCGGTGGGTGGCGGGGGCGTCCTCGGTCAGGGCGAGATCGAGGGCGCGGGAGAAGCGCTCCTCCTCCCTGGCGAACAGCTCCTCGGAGCTGTCGAGGTCGAAGGCCGCCGAGAGGAAGTTCTCCGAGGAGGCGTTCTCCTCGAGGCGGCGCACCAGATAGGAGACGGCCACGTCGAAGTGCCGGGGATGGACGATCGGCACGTACAGGCGCATCGTCCCGGTCGCCTCGTGGACCACGGCCTGCTGCCCCGGCGCCATCCCGGCGAGCATCTCGAACTCGATGCCGTGCCCGGGTCCGGAGGGGATTCCGCGCTCGGCCATCAGCAGGTGGGCGAAGGCGACGTCGAAGAGGTTGTGCCCGGCGATGCCGAGGTGCACGGCCTCGAGCAGCGCGGGATCCAGCGCGTCCATGAGGATCCGCTTGTACTGCGCGTCGGTGGCGAGCTTCGAGGGCAGCGGTGCCTGCGGCCAGCCGTGCACGGCGGCATCCACCTGCTCCATCGCGAGATTCGCCCCCTTGACCAGACGCACCTTCAGCGGCGCCCCGCCGTCGGCGACGCGGCGCTCGGCGAAGCGGCGCACCCGCGCCATCGCCGTCGGCGCATCGGGCAGATAGGCCTGCAGCACGATCCCGGCGTGGAGCTGGGCGAGCTCGGGCCGGTCCAGGAGCTTCTTGAAGACCTGCAGGGTCAGCTCGAGGTCGCGGTACTCCTCCATGTCGAGGTTCAGGAAGGTGGGGGAGTCGGCGCGGGCCGCCTCGAGATAGACCGGCAGCAGGGTCTCGACCACATGGTCGACCGTCTCCGCCGTGCCCCACAGCGGCAGGTGCTCCACGATCGAGGACACCTTGATCGAGACGTAGTCGACGTCGGGCCGGGCGACGATCTCCCGCACCCCGCGCAGGCGCCGCGCGGCCTCCTGCGCGCCCAGCACGGCCTCGCCCAGCAGGTTGATGTTCAGGGTCGTCCCGTCGGCCGTGAGCCGGGTGAGGGAGGAGGTCAGCGGGCCCGGGCGTGCGTCGAGGATGAGGTGGGAGACCATCCTGCGCATGACGGCGCGGGCGGTGGGGACCACGACGGAGGGCGCGAGGCGCGAAGCGGCGCCGCCGAGGCCGACGACCCGGCGCAGCGCGGCGGGCAGGAAGGCCGGGGGATCCTGCGCCAGGCGGCGCAGCTCGACGGCCGCCGCGCGGGGGTCCTCGGGGCGGATCACCCGGTCGACGAAGGCCAGCGTGAAGTCGAGCCCCTTCGGGTCGCGCAGCAGGTCCGACAGCAGCGCGGCCGCCCCGGGGACCGGTCGGTCGGCGGCGTCCCGGACCCAGGCGCGCACCTGCGCGGAGACGTCCTCGGTGCTCAGCGCGGTCGAGCGCAGGTCGTCGCGTGCGGAGGGCGGAGGGGGCAGCGGGGACAACTCGGGTCTTCTCCTCGATCGCAGAGCTCGCCTCGGCCCGCGGGGCCGCCGGCGCGGGCGTCGTCGCCCGTCCTCTGATCGTAGATCCTCCCGCGGCCGACAGCGGTCGCGAGGAAGGCATCCCGCAGAGCGGGGCGGCTGTGACACGATGCGGGAGCACACCGGAGGACCATCCACCCGACGCCACTGGAGGCATCGATGAAGAAGTTCATTTTCCTGGCCGGTCTCGGCATCGGCTTCGTGATCGGGTCCCGTGCGGGACGCGGCCCCTACGAGTCCCTCGAGCGCACCGCCCGGCAGGTGGCCGACGATCCCGAGGTCCAGCGCCGCGCCGCGCAGGCCAAGGACACCGCCAGCAGGGTCGCGCAGGACACGGCCGAGACCGTCAAGGAGAAGGCACCCGAGGTCGCCGCCGCCGCGCAGACCACGGTCGCGGGCGCGGCCGACGCCGCCAAGCACCGCCTGTCCCACCGCACCGACGCGACGCCGGATGCGGGCGCGGAGGAGAGCGCGGACGCCGCTGCGGACAGCGCCGCCGCCGGCGGCGACGCGGAGGTCGGGGAGGACAAGCCCCTCAGCTCCTGAGCTGGCCGCCGAGCGCTCAGCGGCGCGTCGGTCTCACCCCAGCACGGTGACGCCGGCGCGTCGCTGCTCGTCCATGAAGCAGGGCCCGCACAGCGACATGTACGTCACCGCGCCCGACTCGCCGTCGTCGATCGCGACCTGATCCCCCTCGAAGACGAAGCGCTCCCCGATCCGGCGGCAGTTGAACTCCGCCTGCGAGCCGCAGCGGCACATCGTGGGGAGCTTCTCGACGTTGTCCGCGAGTTCGAACAGCCTCGCCGCACCCGGGAAGGTCGCGGTGCGGAAGTCGGTGCGCAGCCCGTAGCAGATCACCGAGATGCCGTCCTGCTTCGCGATGCGGAACAGCTGGTCGATCTGGAGCGGCTCGAGGAACTGCGACTCGTCCACCAGCACGCAGTGCAGCGGTCGCAGCCCCCGCTCGTCCGCGGTGCGGGTGACGCGCTCGCGCAGGTCCTCGCCGGGATGGGCGAGCACGTCCACACGGCGCCTCGCCCCGCCCCGGGCGACCACCCAGTCCTCGCCCTTGGTGTCCAGGGCGGGCTTGACGGTCAGGGTCGCCAGGCCCCGCTCGTCGTAGTTGTAGGCGGTCTTGATGAGCGTGTCGGACTTCCCGGAGTTCATCGCTCCGTACTTGAAGTGCAGCTTGGCCATGGGGTGAGGGGGCTCCGGGGGTCGGGATCGGGGGCGGTGGGGCGCGGGATCAGAAGGCGTCGAGCACGCCGGGGCGGGGTCCGGCCAGCAGAGCGTCCAGCAGCGCTCCGGCCGGCTCGTCGGACTCGGCGTGCAGGCCGAGGCGTCGGGCATCGGCGAGCGAGCGCCCGCCGACCAGCAGCAGCGAGGCCGCGTGGATGTCCAGGCGCACCTCGCCGAGATGCTGCGGGGAGGGCGGGGCGTCCGCGACCGCGGGCGCGGCGGCGACGCGTCCGTCCGAGAGCGAGACGTCGAAGACCCCGCCCGCCCGGCAGGTGCCCGGCGGGACCGTGTCGTCCTCGACCACGAGCCGCAGCGCGCCCGCGAGGCCCGCGGGTGCCGGCCGGGCCGCGAGCGCTGCGGCGGTGTCGATCACGCGCATCATCACCAGCGGCACCGTCCCGGGCGCGGGGCGGGCCCCGGCGCCCGGCAGCACGTCCAGCACCGGGTCCTCGGGGCGCACGCGCAGGCTGACGTGCTCGGCGACGGTCGACCAGGAGCCGAGCACGTGCAGCAGCGCCTGCAGGTCGGACCGGTCGCGGCCCAGGAGCTCGTGGACCTCGAGGCCCGGCCCGTCCCCGCCGCGGCGGGTCCACGAGAGATATCCGCGGTCGCGACCGGAATCGTCCACGAGCAGCAGCGCCTCCCAGCCACCGCCCGGCAGCCCCTCGGGGAACAGCGGCCCCTCCCGGCGCAGCATCGCGTTGTCCCCGGCGGTCAGCTCCTCGTACAGCGCGCGCAGGCGCGGCATCGTGGCGGCGGTGACCGGGACCGTGCGCCGCCCCGGCACTGCCCGCAGGTGCTGGAGGTCCAGCAGCGGGACCACGAGGGTCTGCCCGCGCGCGACCACCTGGTAGCCGTGGCGGCGGTAGATCTCCGGATTCGAGGGGTAGAGCATCGACAGCGGCATCGACTCCTCGGCGCAGCGCGCGATCACTCCCGTGAGCAGCTGTCCGAACAGCCCTTCGCCGCGATGCGCGGGATGCACGGCCAGACCGGCGATGCCGCCGCAGCGGGCCCGCCCGCCGCCCAGGGAGATCTCGTCGTGACGGATCGTGGCCCCGGCGGCGAGCACCCCGTCGGCCCCGCCGGGCCGGTCCGCGGAGTCGATGCCGAGCACGGTGCGACCGGCGCCGAAGGGCGCGGCGGAGGCAGGATCACAGGGGTCGACGACGCCGCCGAACGCCCCGGCGGTCAGGAGTCGATAGGCGAGGGCGTCCTCGGCGGAGAGTTCTCGGACGGGCATGCGGGAGAGTCTAGGGGCGCCCGACTGTTGCATACTTGCCGGGCGAGAGACCCCCGAGGAGGTGCCATGAGCCCACGCCGCCGAAGCGGCTCCGACCCGTCGTCCGGACAGGGGGGCCGCAAGCCGCTGACCCGCCCCAACAGCGCCCAGCGCGGGGGCAGGGAGGCGCTGTCCCGACGCTTGTCCGCAGGGGATCCGCGCAGCGAGCAGTCCCCGCAGCGACGGGTCCCGGTGGGGCTGTCCACCTCCTCGGTCTTCCCCTCCGGCGTCGAGGAGGCGTTCCGCCTCGCCGCCGAGATCGGGTACGACGGGATCGAGGTGATGGTGTCCTATCCGCGCGACAGCCAGGACCCGGACCTGCTGCGCGAGTACAGCCGTCGCTACGACCAGCCGATCCTGTCCCTTCACGCCCCGACCCTGTTCTTCCTGCAGGGGCTGTGGGGCCGGGACGCCTGGGTGAAGATCGAGCGCACGATCGAGATCGCCGAGGAGCTCGGCGTGCCCACGATCGTCGCCCATCCGCCCTTCCGCTGGCAGGGGAAGTACGCGCACGGCTTCGTCGAGGGCGTCGCCCGGCTCGAGGCGGAGCACGACATCGCGATCGCGGTGGAGAACATGTACCCGTGGCGGCTCGGGGTGCGGGAGCTGCTGAACTACCTGCCCGACCACGACCCGACCGACGAGGACTACGCCCATGTCACCGTCGATCTCTCCCATGCGGCCACCGCGGGGGACGACGCGCTGGCGATGATCGACCGGCTCGGCGACCGCCTCACCCATCTGCACCTCGCCGACGGGTCCGGCAACACCACCAAGGACGAGCACCTCGCCCCGGGCGAGGGGAACCAGCCCTGCGCCGAGGTGCTGCGCCGCCTGGCCAACCGCGGCTGGGAGGGCTCGGTGCTGCTCGAGGTGACCACGAGCCGCGACCCCGTCGCCCGCGAGCGCACCCTGCGCCAGTCCCTCGCCTTCGCCCGCCACCATCTGGGCCACCACCTCGAGGACGGCGACGTGGGATCGGACACCCCCTGAGCGGCTCTCCAGGGTCCGGTGTGAGAATGGCGGGTGCATGTGCCGGGCACGGCGCGGCCGCCATGCATCCAGGACACGCACACGACTGACCGAACGACGAGGTAGCGCAGGCAGATGGGGAACGGCAACACAGGGATCGTCCATGCGAACACGAGCCTGCTCGCGGTCGAGGGATCGCTCCCGCAGGTGACGGTGAGCTCGGACGAGATCGACGAGATGCTGGCCCCGGCCCGCAAGCGGCTGCGGCTGCCCAAGGGCGTGCTGCAGCGCGTCGCGGGCGTCTACGAGCGCAAGTGGTGGCGCGATCGCGAGAACGGCTGGAAGCAGGGCGTCGTGCTCGCCGCCGAGCGTGCGATGGCCAAGGCCGGGATCATGCGCGACCAGGTGGGGCTGCTCATCAACGCCTCCGTCTCCCGCCGCCACCTCGAGCCCGCGGTCTCCACCGGCATCCACCACTCGCTCGGCCTGCCGCCGGCGTGCATGAACTTCGACATCACCAACGCCTGCCTCGGATTCGTCAACGCGATGACCATGGCCGCCGGCATGATCGACTCCGGCCAGGTGAAGTACGCGCTGATCGTCGGCGCCGAGGACGTCGAGGACGTCCAGCGCGGCACGATCGAGCGGCTGAACGCCAAGGGCTCCACCCGCGCCGACTTCAACAACCAGTTCGCCTCGCTCACCCTCGGCTCCGGCGCCGCCGCCGCCGTGCTCGGCCCGGCCGACGAGCACCCCGAGGGGCACCGGCTGAAGGTCACCCAGGCCCGCTCCGGCACCGAGCACCACGAGCTGTGCGTGGCGAACATGGAGGACATGCGCACCGACTCCAACGGCCTGCTCGAGAACGGCATCAACCTGATCGTGGACACCTGGAAGGCCGCGAACGAGTCCGGGCTCGACTTCAAGAGCGTCGACTACGTGATCCCGCACCAGGTGTCGATGGTCTACACCCGCAACTTCTCGAAGATCACCGGGGTGGGGATGGAGCGCATCCCCGTCACCTTCCCGGACTGGGGGAACATCGCCGCGGAGGCGGTGCCGATGACCCTCGCGCACATCCAGGACGACATCGAGCGCGGCCAGCGCGTGCTGCTGATGGGCGTCGGCTCCGGTCTGAACACGGCGATGATGGAGGTCCAGTGGTGACCAGCACCCGATCCACCGAGATCCCCGACCTGCCGGGCCTGGACCCGTCCCTGCACCGCACCGCGGAGGTGCGCGACCACACCGGCGAGCTGCGGCAGTGGCACCTGCTGGACTCCGGCCCCTGGCTCGCCGAGCGCGGCATCTCCCCGCGCGGCACCCTCCTGGCCGTCCACGGCAACCCCACCTGGTCCTTCCTGTTCCGCTCCCTCGTGCGCGAGGACATCCCCTGGCGGCTGATCGCCGTGGACCAGCTCGAGATGGGCTACTCCGAGCGGACCGGCCTGAAGCGTCGCTACCAGGACCGCATCACCGATCTCTCGCTGCTGACCGACGCGCTGTCCCTGCACGGCCCGGTCGTCACCGTCGGCCACGACTGGGGCGGGCTGATCTCGACCGGCTGGGCGCTGGACAACCGCCACGACGTGGTCGGCATGATCCTCACCAACACCGGCGTGCACCAGCAGATCGAGGAGGCGCTGCCGAGGGCGCTGCAGCTGGCGACCACGCCCGGCTTCCGCACCGCCTCGACCTCGCTCACGGACGCCTTCCTGCGCACCACCCTCGCGCTGTCGAAGCCCGCGCTGCCCCGCGAGGTCCAGGACGCCTATCTCGCGCCCTATCGCACCCGCGCGCGTCGGCGCGGCATCGACCAGTTCGTCGCCGACATCCCCGCCGCCGCGGACCATCCCTCCCGCCCCACCCTCGAGCGCGTCGCCGAGGGGCTCACCGAGCTGCGCGTGCCGACGCTGCTGGCCTGGGGCCCGCGCGACATCACCTTCTCCGACCGCTTCCTGCGCGACCTCATCGAGCGCGTCCCCCACGCCGATGTGCACCGCTTCGAGGGCGCCTCGCATCTGGTGTGGGAGGACGCCGACGTCGCCGGCCTCGTCGCCCGGTGGCTCGAGACCACCTTCGGCACCGCCGAGGAGCCCCGCACCGAGGCGCCCTCCTGGCGGCCCGTCTCCGCCTACGCCGAGGAGGTGCCCGCCGCCCCGATCGGCGAGTCCATCGCGCGCCTGGCTGCGGACCCCGTCCATGCCCACCAGGCGGCCGTGGTCGAGCTCGGCGCCGACGACGACGGCAGCCGGGAGATCTCCTGGTCGCTGCTCCATCGCCGCGTCGAGGACATCGCCGCGGGCCTGCTCGGCCACGGGGTGCTCCCCGGGGACCGGGTGAGCCTGCTGATCACGCCCGGTGCCGACCTCACCGGAGTGCTCTACGCCTGCTTCCGGATCGGTGCGGTGGCCGTGGTCGCCGATGCGGGCCTGGGCACGCAGGGCCTCACCCGCGCCGTGATCGGCTCCCACATCGACTGGCTGATCGGGATCCCGAAGGCGCTCGTCGGCGCCCGCGCGATGGGCTGGCCCGGACGGCGCCTCAGCGTCGAGCAGCTCCCGACGGTGGACCGCGTCGCCCTCGGCGTCGAGACCTCGATCGCGGAGCTCGCCCGCTCCGGCGCCCTGCAGCGCGAGCTGGGTGCCCCGCTGGACGTGCCCCACCCCGATCCGGACTCGGACGCCGCGGTGCTGTTCACCTCCGGCTCGACCGGGCCCGCCAAGGGCGCCGTCATGACCCACCGCCAGCTCAGCGCGATGTTCGCCGCCGTCGGCGACACCCTGGACCTCGCCCCTGAGCGGGGCCTGGTCGCGGGCTTCGCGACCTTCGCGCTGCTCGGGCCCGCCCTCGGCGCGCCGACGGTCGTGCCCGACATGGACATCACCCGGCCCGGCGAGCTCACCGCCCCGGCGCTGGCCGCCGCGATCGGCGCGCTCGGCCGTCCGGCCGTGTTCACGGCCCCGGCCGCGCTGCGGAACATCCTGGACACCGCCGGTCAGCTCGACGCGGAAGGACGCGCGGCGATGGCGGGCGCGGCGAGCTTCTTCTCCGCCGGCGCCCCGATCCCCGCTCACCTCCTGCGCGGCCTCGCGGACCTCATGCCCGAGGCGAAGGCGCTGACCCCCTACGGCATGACCGAGTGCCTCGCCGTCGCCGCGATCGACCTCGAGGGGATCGACGCGGCCGGAGAGGGCTCCGGCGTGTGCGTCGGCGCCCCCGTGCCCCGGGTCGAGATCGCGATCGCGGCCATGGACGACGAGGGCCGCACCACCGGCGAGATCACCGAAGCGGCCGGGGAGCGCGGTGAGATCCTCGTCCGCGCCCCGCACGTGCGCGACCGGTACCTCATGCTGTGGGGCACCACGCACACCTCCATGCGCTTCGAGGGCTGGCACGCCACCGGCGACGTCGGCCACCTCGATGAGGCCGGGCGGCTCTGGGTCGAGGGGCGCGCCGCGCACGTCCTCGCGACCGCCGACGGGCTGTTCACCCCCGTCCAGGTCGAGGAGGCCGCCGAGGCCGTGCCGACCGTGCGCCGCGCCGGCGCCGCCGTCGTCGGCCCCCGCGGCACCCAGCAGGTCGTCGTGATCCTCGAGACCGAGGAGGGGCACCGCCCCGGGAAGGCGGCGCGCCCCCGCCCCGCGGCCACCTCCCTGCAGGAAGCCGTGCGCCGCTCCGTGCGCGAGCGCGCCGGGGTCGAGGTCGTGGCGGTGTTCGTCACCCGCTGCCTGCCCACCGACATCCGCCACAACTCGAAGATCGACCGCGCGGCGCTCTCGCGCTGGGCCGAGCAGACCCTGCGCGGCGAGCGGGCGGAGTCCCTGTGAGCGCCCCGACCATCGTGGTCACCGGCGCCTCGGGCATGCTCGGCGGCGCCGTCGCGGCCGCCCTGCGCGACCGCGGCGCGACCGTGCGCGCCTTCCAGCGCCGCCCCGCCGGGATCGACGGGGTCGAGGACGTCTGCGGCTCCCTGACCGAGGCGGAGGACGTGCGCCGGGCCGTGCGCGGCGCGGACGCGGTGGTCCATCTCGCCGCGAAGGTCTCGATCTCCGGCCCGGAGAGCGAGTACCGGGCGATCAACATCGCAGGCACCGCGCACGTGCTCGACGCGCTGCGCGACAACGGCGGCGGGACCCTCGTGAACGTCTCCACCCCCTCGGCCGCGCACCTGGGCCGCGCCATCGTGGGCCTGGACGCGACGCCGGCGGATCCGGAGCGGGCCCGCGGCCCCTACGCCCGCACGAAGGCGGCCGCCGAGCTGCTCGCGATGGAGGCCGACGGGGTCGACGGGATCGCCGTGACCTCCGTGCGCCCCCACATCGTGTGGGGCCCCGGCGACACCCAGCTCGTCGGCCGCATCGTCGACCGCGCCGCGAGAGGGCGCCTGCCCCTGCTGGACGAGGGCATGGCCCTGATCGACACGACCTACGTCACCAACGCCGCCGATGCGATCGTCGCCGCGCACGACCGGATCGAGGACGTGCACGGGCAGAGCTTCGTGATCTCCAACGGCGAGCCCCGCACCGTGCGCGACGTCTTCGCGGGCTGGTGCGAGGCCGCGGGCGTGCCCGCCCCGACCCTGCGCGTGCCGGGCCGTCTCGCCCGCTTCGCCGGACGCGTCATCGAGAAGGTGTGGGAGAAGCGTCCGGGGCACGACGAGCCCCCGATGACGGAGTTCCTCGCCGAGCAGATGTCCACCGCCCACTGGTTCGACCAGCGCCGCACCCGCGCGCTGCTGCAGTGGACTCCGCGCGTGAGCATGGACGAGGGAAACGCGCATCTCGCGGCCTGGTTCCGCGAGCACCCCGTCCTCTGACCCCCACCCGTCACCGAGCACGGAAGTCGAGCCCATGAGCGAGAAGCCCTCCGAGAACACCGCCGACGAGGCCGCGCTGCGCGCCGAGATCGATGCGGAGCTCGCCGCCGAACGGGCGACGCGTCCCCGGGCGAGCAGCCGCCTGACCGGCCTGGTGCTGCTGCTGGGCGGGCTCGTGGGCTGGCTCGCCGCCCTCGAGCTGCAGGTGGGCAAGGAGTTCCTGCTCGCGAACCCCGGGGAGAGCCTCGCCTGCGACGTGAACCCCTTCATCTCCTGCGGCGACGTCATGATGACCTGGCAGTCCTCGGCGCTGGGCATCCCGAACATGGCCATCGGCCTCGGGGGCTTCGCGATCATGGGAGTCGCCGGGGCGCTCATGCTCTCCGGCACGGCGCTGCCGACCTGGTTCCGCTGGGCGCGGCTGGGCGGGATGACCTTCGCCTTCGGCTACGTGCACTTCCTGGCGATCTCCGCGATCTTCGTGATCCGTGCGCTGTGCCCCTGGTGCATGGTGGTCTGGGCGGTCACGGCGCCGATGTTCTTCGCGACCCTCGCCCGCACCGTCGAGCACGGCGACCTGCGCCTTCCCGCCCCGCTCGCGGGGCTGCTGCGCCGCTGGGTGCTGCTGTCCGCGGCGTGGTACCTGCTGGTGATCGTCGTGATCGCCGCCGCGTTCTGGCGGCAGTGGCTGGTCGTGCTCGGGATCGGCTGAGCCCGCGGGGTCCGCGGGCCTCACGACCTCTCCTCCACAGCACCCCGTCGTCCCCAGCGCGCCGCCCCACCGGGACGGCGGTGACCGCTCGCGCCTAGGTTCGCGGGCATGGGAGCACCATCGGGCCTCGAGGAACGCAGCCGCGCCGGCCGTCATCGCCGCACCGGCGAGCCGCTGATCCGCCGTCGCGACCACAGCGCAGAGCGGACGCGCCGCCGCCTGCCCTTCCCGACCCCGCCGCTGTCGGCCCTGATCGGCATCGCCGTGCTCGTGCTGATCGGCGCCGGCGTCATCCATCTCTCCGGCACCGGCTCCGCGATCCCGCAGGAGGAGGTCGTGGCCCCGGTCGCCGAGGCCGGGGCCGGTTCGGACCCGCCTCCGGAGCCGGGGGAGGCGGAGGAGGTCGGGTCGGGGGAGAGCCCCGCCGCCGACCCGGAGCAGAGCGAGCCCGCGGAGCTCGTCGTCCACGTCTCCGGCGCGGTCGCCTCCCCGGGAGTGGTGCGCCTGCCCGGCGGCTCCCGGGTCGACGACGCCCTCGGCGCCGCCGGCGGCCCGACCGACGAGGCCGAGCTCGCCGCCGTGAACCTCGCCCGTCCCCTCGTCGACGGCGAGCAGATCCACGTCCCCGTCCCCGGGGAGGAGCCGCCGGCATCGAGCGGCCCGGTGACCGGCGGCGACACGGCTCCGGGGGCGCCCGGCGCGGGGGAGGGCGGGGGAGGGGACGGTGCGAGCAGCGGCGCGATCGACCTGAACTCCGCGAGCGCGACCGAGCTCGAGGAGCTGCCCGGGGTGGGCCCCGCCATCGCCCAGCGCATCATCGAGCACCGCGAGCAGAACGGCCCCTTCGAGAGTGTCGACCAGCTCGAGGAGGTCTCCGGCATCGGCCCCGCGACGCTCGAGAAGCTCCGCGACGAGGCGACGGTGTGAACGGGGCGAGCGCATGAGCCGAGCCGATCTGCGCCTCCTGCCCGGGGCGACCTGCGTGTGGGCGCTCGCGGTGCTCGGCATCACCGCCGGAGGCGCCGCGGCGATCGCCGCCGGAGCCGTGCTGGTCTCCCTCGCGCTGACCGCCCTGACCCTGCTCGGCCCCGCCCGTGCGGCCCGCACCGTGCTCTCCCACCTCGCCCTCGTCGGGCTCGCCGCCCTGCTGCTGATCCCGGCGCTGCTGCGGCACGACGACTCCTCCGGGCAGCTCGAGCAGGCCGCCGCCGACGGGCTCGTCGCCGAGCTGACGGTCGTCGCGAGCGCGGACCCGGCCGCCCCGAGCGGCGGCCCCGAATGGTCCCGCAGCGGCCTGCAGATGCGCGCCCGCATCGTCCCGGGACCCGCTCGGATCGGCCGCGATCAGGTGACGCTCCGCGCCGCGGTGCCGGTGCTGGTGCGCGCCGACGGCGAGGCGGCCGAGCAGCTCGGACGTATCCGCGACGGAGAGCGCGCCGAGCTCCGCGCCGCGGTCACGGGCGATGAGTCCCTGCGCATCCTCCGGGCCACCGAGGTGCGCCCCGCCGACGGCGCGGGAGGCGACGGGCCGGGCTCTGCGCGCCACCGCCTGCGGGAGATCGCCCGGCAGGCGACCGCGCAGCTGCCGGACGACGAGGCCGCGCTCGTGCGCGGCATGACCACCGGGGACACCAGCGGCATGGGCGAGCGGGCCGAGGAGATCATGCGCCGGGCCGGGATCTCGCATCTCGTGGCGGTCAGCGGCGCGAACATCGCGCTGGTCCTCGCCGCGGTGCTCGGCCCGATGCTGCTCGCCGGCGTGCGGCGCAGGCCCCGCCTCCTCGTCGCCGCCGCAGTGGTCGCCGGCTACGTGTGGCTGGTCGGCGACGAGCCGAGCGTGCAGCGGGCTGCGACCATGGCCGCCCCGCTCCTGGCCGCGCGCTTCGCCGGGGTGCGCGCCTCACCGGTCGCCGCTCTCGCCCTCACCGTCGCGCTGTGGTCCGTGCTGGACCCCGTC
This sequence comes from Brachybacterium sp. EE-P12, assembly GCF_003711805.1. Taxonomy (GTDB): domain Bacteria; phylum Actinomycetota; class Actinomycetes; order Actinomycetales; family Dermabacteraceae; genus Brachybacterium. Next base: position 326,079 of record NZ_QXCP01000006.1, read on the forward strand.
ACCGCCGCCTCGATCGGCTTCCTGCTCTCCGCCCTCGCCACCGGCGCGATCCTGCTCGCCGCCCCGCCGCTCGCCCGGACGCTCGAGCAGATGAGCCGGGGCCGGATCGGCCGCACCACGGCGCTCGTGATCGCGGTGCCGCTCGTCGCGCAGGCCGCCTGCACGCCCGTGCTGATCCTGCTCGCCCCGGAGGTGTCGGTCTGGGCGGTGCCCGTGAACATGCTGGTCGCCCCGCTGGTCGGGCCGTCGACCGTGCTCGGGCTGATCGCGCTGCTGCTCGGGGTGGTCTGGCCGGGCGGGGCGGCGCTGCTGTACGGGATCGCCGCCGGCGGTGCCCATCTCGTGCTGCTGACCGCCCGCACGGCCGATGCCCTGCCGGGCTCCCGGATCGCGGTGCCGGAGGGGACCATGGGCGTGCTCGGTGCCATCGCGGTGCTGCTGGTCGCGGGGATCGCCCTCGCCGCCCGGCACCGGCCGATGGTGCGCTGGGGTGTCGCGGTGCTGCTGGTCATCGCGCTCGCCCCCGGGATCGGGCGGATGCTGCCCACGTCGCGCCCGGAGAGCTGGAGCCTCGCCCTGTGCGCCGTCGGGCAGGGCGACGCCCTCCTGCTCCGACCGGCAGGGGCGGCCCGAGCCGGACCGACCGTGCTCGTGGACACCGGGCCCGAGCCGGATGAGCTGCGCGCCTGCCTGGACCTGCTGCGGGTGAAGAGCATCGACCTGCTCGTGCTCACCCACCCCCACGCCGACCACATCGGCGGCAGGGCCGCGCTGACGGGGGAGCGGGCCCCGCACGAGCAGTGGGTGTGCCCTCTGCCCGCCGCCGCTGCGGGCGTCGTCCCCGGCGCTCCCGTCGAGATCGCCACGACAGGGAGGCGCTGGGAGCGGGACGGACTCGCCCTGCGCGTGCTGTGGCCGGACTCCGCCGAGGCGGCGGAGAGGGCGAGCGCCGCCGAGCACGGCTCGGGGGAGGGCGATGCCGCGAACGACTGCTCGATCGCCCTCGAGGTGCTCTGGCCCGACGGCACCCGGCTGGTTACCCTCGGCGACCTCGAGCCGGCCGGGCAGGAGCAGGTCGCCGCCGGATCGCCCGGTGAGGCCGACATCGTCAAGGTCGCCCACCACGGCTCGCGCTTCCAGCACGCGCCGCTGTACGAGCAGCTCGACCCCGATCTCGCCCTGGTGCCGGTCGGGAAGGAGAACACCTTCGGCCATCCCACCGAGGAGACGCTCGCCCTGGTCCGGGGCCTCGGTGCCCGGGTGCTCCGCACCGACGAGCACGGCACCGTCGTGCTCCCCACGGGCGAGGACGCCGAGCCGCGGAGCGTCGGCCCGGCCCGCTAGGATCGTGCAGTCCCCCTGAGCAGTGAGGAGCTCACCATGAGCGATGTCGAGTGGCACAGCGTCGCCCTCGCACCGATCGTGCTCGTCCACGGCACCGAGGGCCTGATCGCCGATCGCGCCGTCCAGCGCCTGCGCGCACTGGCGAAGGAGGCCGATCCCTCGGTCGAGGTCCACGACCTCTCGGGGGAGTCCCTCGGCGCCGGCGCCCTCGCCCAGGTCGCGAGCCCCTCCCTCTTCGGCGAGCCGCGGCTGGTGGTCGTGCCCGAGCTGCAGTCCGCCCCCGACGCGCTCGTCCTGGAGCTGCTGGACTACGTGAAGGCGCCCGAGCAGGACGTCACCCTCGTGCTCGTCCACCGCGGCGGCAACCGCGGCAAGAAGCTCCTGGACGCGCTGAAGAAGGCGGGCGTGCCCCGGGTGGACGCGAGCCCGGTCAAGCGCGCCGCCGACAAGCAGGCCTTCGTCGCCGCCGAGTTCGCGCGGGCCCGACGCCGCATCCAGCCCGAGGCGGCCGTCGCGCTCGTGGACGCCTTCGGCACCGATCTCGCAGAGCTCGCCGCGATCAGCCGCCAGCTCATCGAGGACTCCACCCCGGAGCCCGGCCAGCAGGCCGAGCAGGTCACCGTCTCCGACGTCCGCGCCCTGACCTCCGGGCGCGTGGAGTCGACCGCCTTCGCCGTCGCCGATGCCGCGATCGCGGGGAAGGAGCAGGAGGCCCTCCAGCTGCTGCAGCAGGCCCAGCTCGCCGGCGCCGACCCGGTCCCGATCGTCGCGGCGATCGCCTCGAAGGTGCGGTCGCTCGCGAAGGTCTCCGCACCCGGCGCGACGCCCCGCTCCCTCGGGATGCCCGACTGGATGCTGCGCAACCTCTCCCGGGAGGCGAGGAACTGGAATGACCGCTCCCTGGCCCGGGCGATCGAGGCTGTCGCCCGCGCGGACCACGAGGTCAAGGGGGCCGGGCGCGATCCGCGCTGGTCGGTGCAGCGAATGGTCATGGAGCTGTGCCGGGCGCGCCGCGCCCGCTGAGCACCGGCACGAGCTCCCCCGGACATGAGGAAGCCCGGTGCGCATCGCTGCGCACCGGGCTCCCGGCGCCCCGGAGGGCCGGCCCCTCAGGGGCCGATGATCACTTGGCGACGCCCGCGACCAGCTTGGCGAGACCGGACTTGCGGTTCGCGGCCTGGTTCTTGTGGATGACGCCCTTGGACACGGCCTTGTCGAGCTTGCGCGAGGCGGACTTCAGCGCCTCGTCCGCGGCGGCGGCGTCGCCGGTGGAGACGGCGGCCTTGACCTTGCGGACGTAGGTCTTCAGCTCGGACTTGACGGCGCGGTTGCGCAGACGAGCCTTCTCGTTCGTCGCGTTGCGCTTGATCTGGGACTTGATGTTTGCCACGAAGACTCTTCTCCAGTGTTGCTGAGGTGGATCATCCCGGACTGCCGAGGAACGGAGCCGACGGGGACGGCGGTGGGGAATCGCCTGGAGACGTCGGCACCGGAGTCGCTGCCACGGGTACTCGCCCGGGTCGCACGGACCGCCCAACCCCTGAGACACTTCGGGAGGACACCCCTGCGCACACCGAACGGTATGTCACACATACGAGGAGAGATGCTAGCAGAGGCCCAGGTGCAGGCCTGTGCAGGTGTGCGGCGTGTCTCCCGCCGGCCCCGCGGGCGCTCCCGCTCAGCTCGTGGCGCGCACGGCCGCGACGACGCGGTCGAAGCGCTCCCGGTCCAGCCGCGCCCCCTCCCGGCGCACCGCTGCGGGGGACAGGCGCAGCAGCCGGTCGGCGCGCACCTCGGAGGGGCGCCCCTGTCGGTCCCAGTCGCCGGCGCCGATGTCCACCCAGGTGGCGCCGTGCTCGTCGGTGCGCGTCGCGCCCGCCTCGGTGCGATCGCGCGAGGTGAGCATGAGCGAGACCAGCACGGTGCCGGAGCCGTCCGTGCCGCCGACGGCCGCGTCCTCCTCGGCGAGCACGAGCACCGGACGGTCCTTCCCGCGGGTGGTGTCCTCCTCGTAATGCACCCACGCCCAGACGATCTCGCCCGGATCGGGGCGGTCGTCCTCGTGCGGGTCGTAGCTCGGGCGCAGTGGGACGCCCGGGCGGCGGTCGGCGAGCGCGGCGGAGCCGTCGGCCCCTCGGCTGTCGACCCCTCGAGGGTCGGGCGCCTGACCGGATCCGGCGCGGTCCCCGGCGCCGCGCTGCTGCTCGGCGGCGCGCAGCGCGGCGCGTCCGAGGCCCCGCACGCCCCGCCGCACCGAGGGGTCGCGGGCGAGGGAGCGCACGGTCGAGGACAGCCGGGAGAGCAGCGACATGGTTCTCGCTTCCTGGGCGGAGCGCCCACGGGAGGATGCTGGACGGTGTGAGAATGGTAGGCATGTCAGACACCTCGCTGTTCCGCGGCGCCCGGACGGGAGCGGGCGGTGACGAGATGTTCACGCCCGAGGGGGCCGTGCGCCCCACCTACCGGGCCCTCCACGACGCGCTGGCCGGACTCGGGCTCGAGGAGTTCCGCGCCCGCTCGGAGTCACTCGCCCGCAGCTATCTCGACCAGGGCATCACCTTCGACTACGCGGGGGAGGAGCGTCCCTTCCCGATCGACGCGATCCCGCGCGTGATCGACGCCGAGGAGTGGACGGAGGTCTCCGCGGGCGTCGCCCAGCGGGTGCAGGCCCTGGAGGCCTTCCTGGACGACGTCTACGGCGACCGGCGTGCGATCGCCGACGGCGTGATCCCCGAGGAGCTCGTGACCTCCTCGAGCTATGTCGTCGATGCGGTGCGCGGCTACCGGCCCGCGAACGGCGTGCGCCTGCACGTGGCCGGCATCGACCTGGTGCGCGACGGGGACGGCGGCTTCCGCGTGCTCGAGGACAACGTGCGCACCCCCAGCGGCGTGAGCTACGTGCTCTCCAACCGCCGCGCCATGGCGCAGGGCTTCCCCGAGCTGTTCGCCGACCGGCCCGTGCGCCGCGTGGGCGAGTACCCGGGCCGGCTGCTCGCCGCGCTGCAGGCCGCCGCCCCGGACACCGCCGGCGAGGAGGCCACCGTCGTGGTCCTCACCCCCGGCCGCTACAACAGCGCCTACTTCGAGCACTCGCTGCTCGCCCGCACCATGGGCGTCGACCTCGTGGAGGCCTCCGATCTCGTCGAGCGGGGCGACCGCATCTACATGCGCACCACCGCCGGGCTGCGTCGCGTCGACGTGATCTACAAGCGCACCGACGACGACTTCCTCGATCCCGAGGTGTTCCGTCCCGACTCGATGCTCGGCGTGCCGGGCCTCGTCCGGGCGGTGCTCGCCGGCAATGTCGTGCTCGCCAACGCCCTCGGCAACGGCATCGCCGACGACAAGCTCACCTACACCTACGTCCCGGACCTCGTGCGCTACTACCTCGACGAGGAGCCGATCCTCCGCAACGTCGACACCTGGCGGCTCGAGGAGCCCGACTCCCTCGCCGAGGTGCTCGACCGGCTCGCGGAGCTCGTGGTCAAGCCCGTGGACGGCTCCGGCGGCAAGGGCATCGTGATCGGCCCCGCGGCGACCGCGGGCGAGCTCGACGCCCTGCGCGAGCGGCTGCGTGCCGACCCTCGCGGCTGGATCGCACAGCCGGTCGTGCAGCTCTCCACCATCCCCACCCTCGTCGAGGACGGGCCCGAGCCCCGCCACGTGGACCTGCGTCCGTTCGCCCTGAACAGCGGCGAGGACGTGTGGGTGCTGCCCGGCGGGCTCACCCGGGTCGCCCTGCCCCGCGGCGAGATGATCGTGAACTCCTCCCGCGGCGGCGGCTCGAAGGACACCTGGGTCCTCGCCGCGGCGCGCCCCGCCGCACCCGCGGGGACCGCGTCCGGAGCGGGTGAGGAGATCGACGAGGGCATCGAGGACCCCACCGACGACAGCCGCGACCAGTTCGACGACCCGCTCGGCGAGGAGACCGAGGAGCGGGCCTCCGAGCCCGATCCGGTCACCTCCGCCATCCCGATCATCGAGGCCGACGACGAGGAGGAGGGGCGCGATGATGCTCAGTAGGATCGCCGACGCGATGTTCTGGATCGGCCGCTACGTGGAGCGGGCGGACCAGACCGCGCGCATCCTCGGCGTCTCCCTGCAGTCGATCACCGAGGACGCCTCCCTCGACCCCGCGGGCGCGTGCGCCGGGGTGTACGGGATCTTCGGGATCACCGACGTGCCGGCCGCCGACCTCACCGTCCAGCGGGTGCTGGACCGCCTGGTCACGGACCGGCAGAGCCCCTCCTCCGTCGCCGGCGCCCTGCAGGCCGCGCGGGAGAACGCCCGCGGGGTGCGCGAGGCGCTCTCGACCGAGGTGTGGGAGTCGCTGAACACCACCACGCTCGGCATGCCGCGCGGGGTGCGGCCCTCCCGCATGCACGGCGCCTTCCAGTTCGCCAAGGACCGCTGCGCCGTGGTCGACGGTCTCCTGGACGCCTCCATGACCCGTGACGAGGCCTGGCTGTTCCTCCGCGTCGGACAGCTGCTCGAACGCGTCGACATGCTCGCCCGGAACCTCCAGGCCCACGACCTCGAGGACTCCTCGGACGCCGCGACCGTGCTGCTGCTGCGCTCGTGCAGCGCGCACGAAGCGTACATCCGCTCCTACCGCGGCCGGGTGAGGGCGGCGCGTGCGATCGAGTTCCTGCTGCTGGACTCGATCTTCCCCCGCTCTGCCGCGTACTGCCTCAGCGAGATCGACGAGGCCCTCGAGACCCTCGCCAAGCTGCACGGCAACAGCTTCGACCGCCTCGGCACCGCGGAGCCGGGGCGGCGGATCGTCGGCCGGGCGCTCGCGAGCCTGCGCTTCCGCCAGCTCGAGGACATCACCGAGGACTTCGAGGACGAGATGGAGCAGCTCCAGCGCGTCACGGGAGCAGTGACCAGAGCGCTGGGGACGACGTACTTCGACCCAGCGAGCTGAGCCGGCGACGACAGGAGACCTGATGGGATCGAGAGCCCGGATCACCGCAACGACGGCCGGGGGTCTGTGCGCCGACGCCCTGCCCCACCTCGCGACCGCGGCTGCGGGCGGGCGCCCGTCGGGAGGCCTTCGGCCTCGGCGCGGTCACCTGCTTCGTCCGGGCGGTATGGGGGAGCGGGTCCTGGGGTTCGACGGCCCCGGGTCCGGGATCGGGACCGTGCGATGAACGCGACGGACGGGCCGGGAGAGGCAGCGCCGCTGCTGCTCGGGTATCCGTTGCGCGGGAGCTGGCGGGCGGAGAACAGCCCGGCGAGCCGAGTGCCCAGCCACGGCACCTCGGCCTTCGCCCTGGACCATGCACTCGATCTGGTGCCGGTCGACGAGCGTGGGCGCTCCGCCCCGATCCGTCCGCGCTCCTTGCTGCGCTCGGAGCCGCCGGAGGTGTTCCACGGCTTCGGCCGGGAGGTGCTGAGCCCGACCAGCGGCGTCATCGAGACCGTCCACGACGGGGAGGCAGACCATGCCGCTCATCGCGGCGTCCCCTCCATCTGCTACGCGCTGACCCAGGGGCGCCGGGTCGTGGCCGGATGGCGGGCGGTGGCCGGCAACCACGTCATCCTGCGTGCGCGCCATGGCGACGAGCCGGTCCACGTCGTGCTCTGCCACCTGCGCCGAGGCAGCATCGCCGTGCGTCGCGGTCAGGAGGTCACGCCCGGAGAGCCGATCGCCCGCTGCGGGAACTCGGGCAACAGCACCGAACCGCATCTGCATCTGCAGGCCATGACCGCTGCAGAGCCCCGGTCCGCCCGGCCGGTCGCGTTCACCTTTCCCGGCGGGCTGCCACGCAACGGCACCGTGGTGCAGGTGCAGTGACTGCCGCCGTGTGACGTCCGCCGGAGGTGCCGGGACGAGGGCGGTCCGCCGGCGTGATGCGTGAGACCATGGGTCGATGCCCGGCGTGCGCTCGCGCGCCCGGCTCCCATCGACGAGAGGACGAATGCCGGTGACTCCGAGGATCGCTGCCGATGAGGCCCTGGACATCCAGCCCGCATCGACGCCCCAGGAGCGGCTGCGCAACTTCTGCATCATCGCGCACATCGACCACGGCAAGTCCACCCTCGCCGACCGGATGCTGCAGATCACCGGCATCGTCGAGGAGCGGGCGATGCGCGCCCAGTACCTCGACCGCATGGACATCGAGCGCGAGCGCGGCATCACCGTGAAGAGCCAGGCCGTGCGCATGCCCTGGCAGGTCGACGGCGTGGACTACGCCCTGAACATGATCGACACCCCCGGGCACGTGGACTTCACCTACGAGGTCTCCCGCTCCCTCGCCGCCTGCGAGGGCGCGATCCTGCTGGTCGACGCCGCCCAGGGCATCGAGGCGCAGACGCTCGCGAACCTGTACCTCGCGATGGAGCACGACCTCACCATCATCCCGGTGCTGAACAAGATCGACCTGCCGGGCGCGGAGCCCGAGAAGTACGCGGCCGAGATCGGCCAGCTCGTCGGCGTGGACCCCGAGGAGGTGCTGCGCGTCTCCGGGAAGACAGGCGTGGGCGTGCCCGAGCTGCTCGACCACGTGGTGCGCACCCTCCCCGCCCCCGAGGGGCAGGTCGAGGCGCCCTGCCGTGCGATGATCTTCGACTCCGTCTACGACACCTATCGCGGCGTGGTCACCTACGTCCGCGTGGTCGACGGGTTCCTGAGGTCCCGCGACCGGATCGACATGATGTCCACCGGCGCCCACCACGAGCTGCTCGAGATCGGGGTGAGCTCCCCGGAGCCGCACCCCACCCAGGGGATCGGCCCCGGCGAGGTCGGCTACCTCATCACCGGCGTGAAGGACGTGCGCCAGTCCAAGGTGGGCGACACGATCACCACCTCCGTGCGCGGGGCCGAGGAGCCGCTGGCGGGCTACGCCGACCCCAAGCCGATGGTGTACTCCGGCCTGTTCCCGATCGACGGCTCGGACTACCCGATCCTGCGCGACGCCCTGGACAAGCTCAAGCTCAACGACGCGGCTCTCGTGTACGAGCCGGAGACCTCGACCGCCCTCGGCTTCGGGTTCCGCGTCGGCTTCCTGGGGCTGCTGCACCTGGAGATCGTCCGCGAGCGGCTCGAGCGCGAGTTCGACCTCGACCTCATCTCCACCGCCCCGTCCGTCGTCTACGACGTGGTGATGGAGGACGGCACCGAGGTCGAGGTGCTGAACCCTTCCGACTTCCCCGAGGGGAAGGTCCACTCGATCGCCGAGCCCGTCGCCCGCGCCACCATCCTCGTTCCCAGCGAGTTCATCGGCGCGGTCATGGAGCTGTGCCAGTCCAAGCGCGGGAACCTCGGCGGCATGGACTACCTCAGCGAGGACCGCGTCGAGCTGCGCTACACGCTGCCGCTGGCGGAGATCGTCTTCGACTTCTTCGATCAGCTGAAGTCGAAGACCCGCGGCTACGCCTCCCTCGACTACGACGTCTCCGGCAGCCAGACCGCCGATCTCGTCAAGGTCGACATCCTCCTGCAGGGCGAGCCGGTCGACGCGTTCAGCGCGATCGTCCACCGCGACAAGGCCTACTCCTACGGCGTCGACATGTCCGGCAAGCTCAAGAACCTCATCCCGCGCCAGCAGTTCGAGGTCCCGATCCAGGCCGCGATCGGCTCGCGCATCATCGCCCGCGAGAACATCCGCGCCATGCGCAAGGACGTGCTCTCGAAGTGCTACGGCGGCGACATCTCCCGCAAGCGCAAGCTGCTGGAGAAGCAGAAGGAGGGCAAGAAGCGCATGAAGAACATCGGCTCCGTCGAGGTGCCGCAGGAGGCGTTCATCGCCGCGCTCTCCTCCGACGCCGCCGAGCCCTCGAAGGACGAGAAGAAGAAGAAGTGAGCACCCCGCCCGGTCCCCTGCCCGAGTCGGCGCCGCGTCGCCTGGACCCGCTCGAGGTCGCGCTCGAGCCGGGAGGGGGACGTCTCGGCGCCGTGTGCACCGTCGCCCAGCTCTTCGAGGTGCGCGAGCGCTCCCTCATGAGCGGCATCGACAAGCGCCCGGCCGACGGGCCCGTCACCCTGCTCACCCACGGCGTGCTCGGTGACGTCCAGGGCGATCGCGAGCACCACGGGGGGATCTTCAAGGCCGTCTACGCCTACTCGCGCGAGGTGCGCGAGGCTTACGCCGCCGCGCTCGGCAGCGAGCTGCCCGACGGGTTCTTCGGCGAGAACCTCGTCACCGTCGGCCAGGACACCGACCATGCCGTGATCGGGGAGCGCTGGCGGATCGGTGGCGCCGAGCTCGAGGCGACCTGCCCCCGCAACCCCTGCGGCACCTTCGCCGCCTGGATGGGGGACCGGCGCTGGGGCCGCGCCTTCACCGAGCAGGGACGAGCCGGCGCCTACTTCCGCGTGCGCGTCGAGGGCGAGGTGCGCGCCGGGGACACGATCGAGGTGCTCGAGCGTCCCGAGCACGGCGTGACCATCGCCGACGCCTTCGTCGGCCTGGACGCCGCGCAGGCCGGCGCGCTGCTGGACTGGGCCGAGGAGAGCGGCACCGTGCTGTACGACAGCCTCGCCGGCGCGGCGCTGCGGGTCCTCTCCCGCGGCGGCCAGGAGCGGGACTTCCCGGACCGGCTGCGCTCCACCGGCCGAGGGCTCGGGCTCGGCATGGGGCTGTGACCGCATGACGGCGCTCTCCGCCTACATCCACGTCCCCTTCTGCGCCGTGCGCTGCGGGTACTGCGACTTCAACACCTACACCAACGCCGAGCTCGGCGGCGGCGGGTCCCAGGCCGAGTACGCGGACAACGCCATGGCGGAGATGGACCTGACCCTCGCCGCGGACCGCGCGGCCGGGTACGAGTACGTGGAGATCTCGACCGTCTTCTTCGGCGGCGGCACGCCGACGCTGCTGCCCGCCGACGACCTGGTCCGGATGCTCGACCACCTCCGCTCCCTGGTCCCGCTCGCCCCCGGCGCCGAGGTCACCACCGAGGCGAACCCCGACTCGGTCACCCGCGCCTCGCTCTCGCGCCTGGCCGACGGCGGGATCACACGCGTCTCGATCGGCATGCAGTCCGCGGTCCCGTCGGTGCTCGCGACCCTGGACCGCACCCACGACCCCGAGCGGGTGCCGCAGGTGGTGCAGTGGGCGAAGGAGGCCGGGCTCCAGGTGAGCCTGGACCTGATCTACGGCACGCCGGGGGAGACCCTCGCCGATGTCGAGACCTCCGTGCGCGCGGCCCTGGCCTGCGAGGTCGACCACCTCTCCGCCTACTCCCTGATCATCGAGGGCAACACTGCCATGGCTCGGCAGCTGCGCCGCGGCGAGCTCGAGGCCCCCGACCCCGACGACATGGCCGACAAGTACGAGCTGGTCGACGACCTCGCCGCCGCGGCGGGCCTGTCCTGGTACGAGGTCTCGAACTGGGCCCGCACCCCCGAGCACCGCTCCCGCCACAACCTCGCCTACTGGCGCGGCGGGGACTGGTGGGGGATCGGCCCCGGCGCGCACCGCCACCGCGACGGACTGCGCGCCTGGAACGTCAAGCACCCCAGCCGCTACGCCCGCATGCTCGCCACCGGCGAGCTGCCCGTCGCCGACTCCGAGCAGGTCGCCGCCGAGGACAGGCTCGTCGAGCGGATCATGCTCGAGCTGCGCATCGCCGACGGTCTCTCCGTCGACGTGGTCCCCGCCGAGCGCCGCGACATGCTCGCGATCCACCGCGACCGCGGTCACCTCGACCCCGAGGCGCTGACGGCAGGACGCGCTGTGCTCACCCGTGAGGGCCGGCTGCTGGCCGACGCGGTGATCCGTGACCTCGTGCCCTGAGCCCCGCAGACATGCAGGAGCCCCGGGATCGAGAGGATCCCGGGGCTCCTGCGCGGTGGCGGCCTCGTGGGCTCAGCCGGCGAGGCGGGTCACTTCACGAGGCGGATGTTGATCGGGTAGTTCCACCACTCGCCCTGGTTGGCCTTCACCGCGCCGATGATGGCGAAGATGATGTGCAGCAGCGCCGGCACGCCGATGAGGACGAAGAGCACGGACCCAATGCCGAAGGTGATGATCGTGATGATGCCGAAGACGATGCCGAGCACGATCTCGGCGATCACCGTCGCGATCGCCGCGTTCAGCGACTCCGCCGCGTTGTAGCGGACGAAGCGGTCGCGGTCCTTGTAGACCAGGAAGATGATCAGCGGCCCGAGCCAGCCGAGGAAGCCGGCACCGATCACGTAGCCCACGATCGCCGAGAGCTGCGCGAACATCGCCCACAGCCGGGAGTCGGAATCGGTGGTGGGCTGACCGGTCAGCGGGCCGTCGAAGACTCCCTTGACATGGGCGGGGGGCTGGGAGAGGGGCATGGTTCCTCCGGGGACGGTCTGGGCCTGGGGGGCCGGGTACGGGGTGGGATGCTGCGGGGAGCCCGACGGCTGCTGCGCGGCGGGCTGCTGGCCGTAGGGCTGCTGCTCATGCGGTGGCTGCTCGTGCGGAGGTCGGCCGTGGGGCGGCGGCGTCGCCGACGAGCCGGGAGCGACCGGCGTCGCCCCCGCAGGTGCGGCGTAGGGGTCGTAGGGGTGCTGTGCGGGATCCGAGGTGGGACTGCCCGGCTCGCTGGGCGCATAGGGGTCCGGGGCGTCGACGTCGAGGAGCTCCGAGGTCGTGGATGCGGTGTGCTCGGGATGCTCTGCCTGCTCGGGCTGCTCCGACGGCACTGCCGGCGCGGACTGCTCGGGCTGTTCGGTCTGCGGGGCCGGGGCGGGCGTGCCGGGGGCGGCGCCGAACGGATCGTGCGGGTGCGGAGTCTGGCTCATGGTTCCTCGTGTCCTCTCGGGCCGACGCCGGGCCGGCCCCTCGGGTGATGGATTCACCCTAACGACGGTCATCGGGCGTGGTCAGCGCGGCCCGCCACCGGATCCGACGGGGGATATCCCCCGGGGCGCATCAGCCCTGCTCGACGGTCACGAAGTCGATGAGCTCCTCGATGCGGCCCGAGAGGGTCGGTTCGACGTCGGCGTAGGAGCGCACCGTGGAGAGGATCCGCTTCCAGCCCAACCCGATGTCGGCCTTGTCCTGATGGGGCCAGCCGAGCGCAGCGAGCGTGCCCACCTTGATGTCCGTGCCCTTGGGGATGTGCGGCCACTCCCGCAGGCCGACGCGGGCGGGCTTGACGGCCTGCCACACGTCCACGTACGGATGGCCGAGCACGGTGACGTTCCCGCGCGCGCCGGGCAGGGCCATCACCTCGGCGGCGATGCGGGACTCCTTCGAGCCCTTCACGAGATGGTCGACGAGGATGCCGAGCCTCCGGCCGGGGGAGGGGCCGAACTCCGCCACGCGCTCGGCGAGGTTGTCGGCGCCCTCGAGCTGCTCGACGACGATCCCCTCGATCCGCAGGTCGTGGCCCCACACCTTCTGCACGAGCTCCGCATCGTGGGTGCCCTCGACCCAGATCCGGGAAGCGCGGGCGGTGCGCGCCTTCGCCCCCTCGACGTACACCGAGCCGGAGGCGGAGCGCTTGCGGACGGGCGCCTGCTGCGCCGCCTGCGGGCGGGTGAGCACGACGGGCTTCCCGTCGATCATGAAGCCCGGCCCGAGCGGGAAGGTGCGGCGTCGGCCGCGACCGTCCTCGAGCTCGACGATCAGCTCCCCGGCCGTCTTCTCCACGCGCGTGACCGCGCCGGTGAAACCGGTCGAGGCCTCCTCCACCACGAGATCCCGCTGTGCGGGGACCTCCCGTGCGACGGGGCGCCGGCGGTGATGGGCGGGCGGGCCGGAGGAGAGCACGTCGGAGCCGTAGCGGTCGGGGAAGCGAGCAGACGGTGTGGACACGGCGGACACTGTAATGCCGTGGCGAACGCCTCCCTGCGGGGCACGCCGCGGACGCGTACGATTGGCACTTGGCATGGGAGAGTGCCAGGTGCCGGGCGGCCCCGGCACACGATCACGCGGCAGGAGGTGAACGACATGGACGACCGCAAGCTCCAGATCCTCGGAGCCATCGTCGAGGACTACGTCTCCACCCGCGAGCCCGTCGGCTCGAAGTCGCTCCTGGAGCGTCACGAGCTGGGCGTCTCCGCGGCGACCGTCCGCAACGACATGTCCGTCCTCGAGGAGGAGGGGCTGATCCACCAGCCCCACACCTCCGCCGGCCGCGTCCCCACGGACAAGGGCTATCGCGCCTTCGTCGACCACGTCGCGACCGTGAAGCCGCTCTCTCCCGCCGAGAAGCGCGCCATCCGCAGCCTGCTCGAGGACGCGGGCGACGTCGAGGAGCTCCTGGCCCGCACCGTGCGCCTGCTCGCCCAGCTCACCCAGCAGGTCGCAATGGTGCAGTACCCGGCCCGGCGGCAGGCCCGCATCCGCCACGTCGAGCTCGTGAAGGTCGCCGACTCGCTGCTGCTGGTCGTGCTGATCACCGAGTCCGGCCGCGTGGACCAGCGCACCGTGCCGGTGATCGCCGGCCGCCCCGCCGAGTACTACGCGGTGCTGCGCGACCAGCTGAACCGGGCCGTCGCGGGGCGCGAGGTCACCGATCTCGCCGCACCCCTGACCGACTTCCTCGAGACGCTCCCGGTGCCCGAGCGGCCCGCCGCCGCCGAGGTCGCCGAGTCCCTCGCGGCCCTCGCGGCGACCCGCGCCGAGGACCGCATCATGATGGCGGGCACCGCGAACATCGCCCGCTCCGCCCAGGACTTCGCCCGCGACGTCGAACCACTGCTGGACGTGCTCGAGGAGCAGCTGGTGCTGCTGCGTCTGTTCACCGAGATGCACGTCTCCCCGGGCGACGTCCAGGTGCGCATCGGCTCCGAGCTGCACGAGCGGGCGCTGCACCAGGCCGCGCTCGTCGGCGCGGGCTACGGCGCCGGCTCGCATCTGGCGATCCTCGGCCCCAGCCGGATGGACTACGCCGCCGGCATCTCGACGGTCCAGGCCATCGCCCGCTACGTCTCCCGATTCCTCGAATGACCGCGCCGGCGGGCCCACGCGCCCGTCGCCGGCCGTCACCGACCTCCGATCCCCTGTGAAGGACCCACGCCTGTGAACGACGACTACTACGAGCTGCTCGGCGTCTCCCGCGACGCCTCGACCGAGGAGATCAAGAAGGCGTACCGCAAGCTCGCCCGCACCCTCCACCCGGACGTGAACCCGGACCCGGAGGCCGCGGAGAAGTTCAAGAAGGTCTCCCAGGCGTACGAGACCCTCTCCCACGCCGACAAGCGCCGCCAGTACGACATGGGCGGCGGCCCGGGCATGGGCGGCTTCCCCGGCGGCGGCGGGGGCTTCGACTTCAACGACATCTTCGACATGTTCGCCGGCGCCTCCGGCATGCGCGGCCGCAGCCAGGGCCCCGTCCCGCGCCAGCGCCGCGGCGGCGACGTCCTGCGCCGCGTGAAGGTCGACCTGCGCGAGGTCGTCTTCGGCACCGAGCGGGAGGTCACCTTCCGCACCGCCGTGCTGTGCGAGCGCTGCTCCGGCTCCTGCTGCGAGCCCGGGACCAGCCCCACGCGCTGCACGGCCTGCAACGGCTCCGGCCACGTCCAGCGCGTGCAGCAGTCCCTGCTCGGCCAGATGGTGACCATGGCGCCCTGCCCCACCTGCGAGGGCCACGGCGACGTCATCGACAGCCCCTGCACCGCCTGCTCCGGCCACGGCCGCACCGCCACCGAGCGCAGCGTCACCGTGCGCATCCCCTCCGGCGTCGAGAACGGCACCCGCATCCAGCTGCGCGGCGAGGGCGAGACCGGCGAGGCCGGCGGCCCCTCCGGAGACCTCTTCGTCGAGCTGTCGGTCAAGGACCACGAGATCTTCGAGCGCGTCGGGGACGACCTCGTCACCACCATCGCGGTGCCCATGACCACCGCCGCCCTCGGCGCGACCATCCCGCTGGACACCTTCGACGGCGAGCAGGAGCTCGACGTCCGCGCCGGCGCCCAGCCGGGCGAGGAGATCCTCCTCAAGGGCCTCGGCGTCACCCCGCTGCGCCGCGAGCGCCGCGGCGACATCCGCGTGGTCCTGGACGTGGACGTGCCCACCTCCCTCTCCGAGGAGGAGCGTGAGCTGCTCGAGAAGTTCGCGGCCCTCCGCGGCGACGAGACCACCCGGCGAAAGGGCCACAGCGGCCCCTTCGCGAAGCTCCGCGAGCGCCTCCAGAACCTCTGACCCGGGAGCGCCCGCCGCGATGCCCAGCACCCCGCCCGGATTCCTGATCCTCGACGACGCCCTGGCCGCCGCCCGCGAGGGTGATCAGGTCACGCTCGCCGGGGACGAGGGCCGTCACGCCGCGAAGGTCGCCCGGATCGGCGTGGGGGAGCTGCTGCTGCTCACCGACTCCCCTGGCCGGCAGGTGCTCGCCGAGGTGACCGCCGCCCGCAAGGAGTCGCTGGACCTGCAGCTCCTCGCGGACCCGTCCCCGGCGGTGCAGCGCCTGCCCCGCCTCGCCCTCGTCCAGGCCCTCGCCACCGGAGGCCGCGACGAGCAGGCCGTCGAGTCCGCGACCGAGCTCGGCGTGGACCGGATCGTGCCCTGGATCGCGAAGCGCTCCGTGTCCGTGTGGCGAGGGGAGAAGCTCGTCAAGGGCCGCGCGAAGTGGGAGGGCACCGCCCGCGCCGCCGTCAAGCAGTGTCGTCGACCCGGCATCCCGGAGGTCGATGCGCCCGTGACCACGGCCGGGCTCGTCGAGGACCTGCGCGCTCGCGCCGCGGACGGGGCGCTCGTGCTGGTGCTGGACGAGCAGGAGTCCGTCGGCCTGATGAGCATCGCCGCTGAGCTGCGCGGCGCGAGCGAGTCCGGGATCGAGGAGATCGTGGTGGTGGTCGGCCCCGAGGGTGGGATCGATCCGGCCGAGCTGGAGGCGCTGCGCGAGGTCGGTGCCCGTACCGTGCTGCTGGGCCCCGAGGTGCTGCGCTCCTCCACCGCCGGCCCCGCAGCCCTCGCGGTGCTCAGCGCGCTCGTCGGCCGCTGGGGCTGAACACGGCCGCTCGCTCCTCCTCGACCCGCTCCCGCGCTTCCCGACCTCGACGCGCCGCGGCCCAGGGGCCGGACACGCCGTGCCCGATACGACGAATGCACCGTTCTCCGGCGCCCAGGCCAGATTCCCGTGTACTCGTCGAGCACCCATCGGCGTGTCCGGCGGTACGCGCGCGCTGAACGCGAGAACACCGATCTCCGGCGGTGCAGCCAGATATCAGTGTGCTCGGTGGGAGTGTCCGGGGAGTCCCGCTCAGCCGACCGGGGCGAGCACCTTCGACTCCACCGCGGCCAGCGCCGTCTCGAGCGCGGCGTTCTTCTCCTCGGAGACGAACAGCTCGCCCTCGACGGAGAGATCCTCGCGGAAGCCGAGGCCGACGGTGCCGAGCACGTCGGCACCCACGCGACCCATCAGCGTCTCCAGCAGCGGCAGCACCTCGTTCGCCGCGTTCCAGCCGTAGCCGACCAGGACGGTGGGCAGGTTCTCCCACTCGCCGTAGAGGAAGTCGATCGCGTTCTTCAGAGCGCCGGGATAGGAGCCGTTGTACTGCGGGGTGAGGATCACGATCGCGTCGAGCGCATCGATCCGCTCGGCCCAGCTGCGGCCGTGATCAGTGGTCTTCTCCGCCCCGGACTTCGGGGAGGTGGGCTCGTCGAAGGAGGGCAGGGCGACCTCGCGCAGGTCGATGAGGTCGATATCGAAGCGGTCGTCGGCGGCGGCGGAGACCCACCGGGCCACCTTCTCGCCGACACGGTTCGGGCGGGCACTGCTGAGGAGGATTCCGAGCTTCGTCATAGTGCTTAAAAGTTCTCATATCTCTCGGGTGAACCCCAAGCCGGAGTGGCATGCATCGCCGGCACGGGGAGGGGCGCATCGCTCCCGTAGACTCGCGTCCATGGGTACGAGCGTCAACGAGCACGACACACTGCGTCACGATCCCGACTGCATCTTCTGCAGGATCGTCGCCGGGGAGATCCCCTCCGAACGGGTCCACGAGGACGAGCAGGTGATCGCCTTCAAGGACCTGCATCCCCAGGCCCCCGTCCACGTCCTCGTCGTCCCCCGCGAGCACCGCCGCGACGTCACCCAGCTCGCCGAGGACCCGGCGCTCCTCGCCCACACCGCGACCGTCGCCGCACAGGTCGCCGCCGAGCAGGCCGACGGCGAGTTCCGCCTCGTGTTCAACACCGGCACCAGCGCCGGACAGACCGTCTTCCACGTGCACGCGCACGTCCTCGCGGGCGGGAAGCTCGCAGAAGGAGAACTGTGACAGACCCCCTCAGCCCGGCCCCCGGACGACCCCCGGAGGTCCACGAGCGCAGGCTCGCGATCCCCGACCACCTCAGCCCCTTCCAGGTGCTCGGCGAGAACGACCAGGCGCTGGCCGCGCTCGAGGACGCGGTCCCGGACACGGACGTGCACGTCCGCGGCCACCAGGTGACCCTGCGCGGCACCGAGGACGCGCTGCGTCGGGGCGAGCACATCATGCGCTCCCTCATCGAGCTCGCCGGCACCGGCCAGCCCGTCACGGCCGAGGCCGTCCAGCGCGCCGCGAACCTCTTCGGCGACGAGCGGGCGAGCGGCCGCAAGCTCGAGGAGGTGCTCTCACGCACGATCCTGTCCTCCCGCGGGCGCACCATCCGCCCCAAGACCGTCGGCCAGAAGAGCTACATCGAGGCGATCGAGTCCTCGACGATCACCTTCGGCATCGGCCCGGCCGGAACCGGCAAGACCTACCTCGCCGTCGCCATGGCCGTGCAGAAGCTCCTGAGCAAGGAGATCAACCGCATCATCCTCACCCGCCCGGCCGTCGAGGCGGGGGAGCGGCTCGGCTTCCTGCCCGGCTCGCTGAACGAGAAGATCGACCCCTATCTGCGGCCCCTCTACGACGCGCTGCACGACATGCTCGACCCCGAGTCGATCCCGCGGCTCATGGGGGCCGGCACGATCGAGGTCGCGCCGCTGGCGTACATGCGCGGCCGCACCCTCAACGACGCCTTCATCATCCTCGACGAGGCGCAGAACACCACGCCCGAGCAGATGAAGATGTTCCTCACCCGCCTGGGCTTCAACTCCACCATGGTGGTCACCGGCGACGTCACCCAGGTGGACCTGCCCGGCGGGAACCAGAGCGGGCTGCGCGTGGTGGAGAACGTCCTGTCCGGCATCGACGACATCTCCTTCTGCCGCCTCTCCTCCCGCGACGTCGTCCGCCACCGCCTGGTCAGCGACATCGTCGAGGCCTACGGGCGCTGGGAGATCGGACCCGGCGGCAACCGCGACGCCCGCCATCGCACCACCAAGGGGAACCGCGCATGACCATCGAGATCCGCAACGAGACCACCGCCGTCGTCGACGAGCGCGAGTTCGTCGAGCTCAGCCGCTTCGTCTTCGAGGCGATGCACCTCCACCCCGCCACCGAGATGTCGATCATCTTCGTGGACGAGGAGGCGATGGAGAAGCTGCACGTGCAGTGGCTGGACCTGCCCGGCCCGACCGACGTGATGAGCTTCCCGATGGACGAGCTCACCCCCGGCAGCCCCGAGCACCCTGCCCCCGAGGGGCTGCTCGGCGACGTGGTCGTCTGCCCGAGCGTCGCCGCGAAGCAGGCCGCCGAGTCCGGCCACAGCGCCGTCGAGGAGATGCTCCTGCTGACCGTCCACTCGATTCTCCACCTGCTGGGCTACGACCACATGGAGGAGGATGAGCGCACTGAGATGTTCGATCTCCAGCGCAAGCTCCTGCTCACCTTCCTCGCCTCGCGACCGAGCACCTGACCGTCGCGATGACCCAGCCTGACCAACCTCCCGAGCACCGCGCCGCGCCGTCCCTCCCATCGGCCCCGCGCGGTGCGGTCCCCACCTCCGGTCCCGCGACCGTTCCTCCGAGGGGTCGCCCGTGAGCGCGCTCGGCCTCGCCCTGATCCTGCTCGTCCCGCTGGCCCTCGCCGGCGGGATCGTCTCCGCCGTGCTCACCGCTGTCGACGCCGCCCAGCTCGCCGTCAGCCGCCACACCCTGGAGAAGGCGACCGCCGAGCGGCCCGCGGCGGTGCGGGAACGCATCCTGCACCAGCACGCCGACGCCGGACGCACGCTCGCCTCGGTCTCGCTCGGCCGCGTGCTCGGCGAGACGGTCATGGTCACGGCGATCGCCGCGATCTGCTTCTCCGCGCACGCCGAGCTGCGGCCCGGCGAGGGATGGGCGCTGCCGCTGCTGGCCACCCTCCTGATCGCCGGGTTCATGGCGCTGGTGATGCTCGCGATCTCCCCGCGCACCATCGGCCGTCGACGTGCCGAGTCGGTGCTGATCTCCGCTCGCGGCCTGGTCGCGGTGATGCGCTGGGCGCTGTGGCTGCCCGCCGGCGCGCTGGCGAACCTCGGCGCGTCCCTCGCCTCCCGGGCCGGCAGCCAGGAGGATCCGGAGGAGCGGGCCGAGAAGGCCCGCCGCAACGTGGACCGCGCCCTCGAGGACGAGCACGTCCGCGACGGGGAGCGCGACATGATCCAGGGCGTCTTCGACCTGCGCGGCACGATGGTGCGCGAGCTGATGGTGCCGCGCCCCGACATGGTCACGATCACCGTGGACTCGAGCGCCGAGAAGGCGATGCGCCTGTTCGTCCGCTCCGGCTACTCGCGGATCCCCGTGATCGGGGAGAACGTCGACGACCTGCGAGGCATGCTGTACGTCAAGGACGTCATGCGCGCCATCCACTCACCCTGGGACCCCCGCCCCGAGCGTCCCGTCCGCGAGGTCATGCGCCCGGCACGCTTCGCCCCGGAGTTCGTCGCGGCCGACGAGGTGCTGCGCCAGATGCAGACCAGCCACGTGCACATCACCGTGCTCGTGGACGAGTACGGGGGAGTGGCCGGCATCGTGACCATCGAGGACGTCCTCGAGGAGATCGTCGGCGAGATCGCCGACGAGCACGACCGCCGCGAGCCGGAGATCGAGGACCTCGGCGAGGGCCGCTACCGCGTCCCCGCCCGGGCGAGCCTGTCCGAGGTGGGCGAGCTGTTCGATCTCGACATCGACGACGACGACATCGACTCCGTCGGGGGACTGCTCGCCAAGACCACCGGACGGGTGCCGATCCCCGGCAGCACCGCCAGCGCCCACGGACTCAACCTCGAGGCCGACCGCACCGCCGGACGGCGCAAGAGGCTCTCCACCGTGATCGTCAGCAGGACGAGCACGCACGACGAGAGCCCCGACAAAGACCAGGAGGACCCCCATGAGCGCTGAGACACCGCACACCGGCACCGACGAGAACAAGCCCGGACAGGTCGTGCACCGGTCGGGCTTCGTCGCGCTCGTCGGCCGACCGAACGTCGGCAAGTCCACCCTCACGAACGCGCTCGTCGGCGAGAAGGTCGCGATCACCTCGACCAAGCCGCAGACGACCCGACGCGCGATCCGCGGCATCGTCACCCGCGAGGATTCCCAGCTCATCCTCGTGGACACCCCGGGCGTGCACCGGCCCCGCACCCTGCTCGGGGAGAGGCTGAACGACCTGGTGCGCGAGACTCTCGGCGAGGTCGACGTGGTGGGCTTCTGCCTCCCCGCCGACCAGAAGATCGGCCCCGGCGACCGGTTCGTCGCCGAGGACCTGGTCGAGATGCGCACCGGGCGGCGCGGGCCGCGCGTCGTGGCGATCGTCACGAAGATCGACCTCGTGGGGCGCGATGCGCTCGCGGAGCACCTGATGAGCGTCGACCAGCTCATGGACTTCGACGAGATCGTGCCGATCTCCGCCGTCAAGGGCGAGCAGATCGACGTGCTCATGGATGTCATCTCCGCCCAGCTGCCCGAGGGACCCCAGCTCTACCCCGACGACCAGCTCACCGAGGAGTCCCGCGACGACCGCATCTCCGAGCTGATCCGTGAGGCGGCGCTGGAGGGAGTGCGTGACGAGCTTCCTCACTCGATCGCGGTCGTGGTCGAGGAAGTCGTCGAGGTCGACCCCGACGGCGACGCGTTCACCGAGGTCGAGCCCGGCACGGGACGCCTCGTGGTGCGGGCCACCCTGTTCGTCGAGCGCGACAGCCAGAAGGGCATCATCATCGGCCGCGGAGGCTCTCGGCTCAAGGAGGTCGGGTCCCGGGCGCGGCGCGAGATCAACGCGCTGCTGGGCCGCAAGGTGCACCTCGACCTTCGGGTGAAGGTCGCCAAGGAGTGGCAGCGGGACCCGAAGCAGCTGGGCCGTCTGGGATTCTGATCCGGCGGGGGCGGTACAACAGGCTGGGTCTGTTCTCGGGGTGCGGCGTGACGGCGCGACGCCGCGGCGCCGACGGAGCGGGTGGACCCGAGCGGACGGAGTTGTCCACAAAACCGGCATCCGATGGCGGCGCACGTGTGTGCCTGGCTACGGTGGGGTGATCCGTCCCACCCCTCGGAAGGCACCACCCCATGCCCCGACGCCTCCTCAGCGCCGCCGCAGCCTGCACTCTCCTCCTCGGTCTCGCCGCCTGCGGCGAGGGAGGGGAGGGCCCGGTCACCACACCACCGCCGAAGATCGACATCAGCGGCCCCAGCGATGGCGGAGGGGACTCCGGGCCCAGCGATGGCGGGGGAGACGAGGCCTCGCCGAATGCTGCGCCGGATGTGCCTGCGCCGGACCCTGCGGACTATCCCGGGATGGACGAGAACACGCCGGAGGGTGCCGAGCAGGCGTTCCGGTACTACGTTGCGGTCTCGATGTGGGCGCATCAGACCGGGGATGATGAAACGCTGCGTGCACTCGAAGGGTCGCAATGCGGGGGCTGTAGAGACCTCAATAGCGACTTGCCAATACTTCAGGCGGAAGGAAAGTATTGGGGAGACCTTTCGGTGGGTGACGACTTTCTTCAGGCCTTTAAAGGGGAAGTCTATGATCAGGAAGTGAGTTACCACTTCGTCCTCTCTGAGCACTCGGAGCCCAACTTTGAGGATGGGGGAATGAAGAGTGTTGGCGAGACAGAGTATGTAACTACAGGTGGAATGGTTTGGGGCGCCGAGGGGTGGGTCGTTGAAGGGCTTCAGGGGGAATGGGGTTCCGATGCTTTCGAATCGTGAGGGCCGTCGGCGTATTCGTCTGATTGCTTGTTTGGTTGCACTGCTTGCGGCGTTCGCATTTGCTGCAGGCGCGCCTACACCTGCATTCGCGGAAGAGTCTGAAACTAGTGATGGGTCGTCGGAGGGTGGAGGCGGCCACGGCCCGGCGGACGCTGGCGACGGCCGTCGAGGGACGGCTACTGATGACGGGTTTTTGTTAGGGCAGTCTGAATACAAGAAAGCCTCACAAAATGGCAACAAAAACGCAACGCCTGACAATATTGGGTCGGAACCTGAAGGTGCGTCTAGTTCCGCCGACGTTGAGGGTGCGTCTCCTGTGGTGCCTGACTTCATCACTCGCCTAGTACGTAAGCCGGATCATGGTGAGTTTAACTGTCACGGAAACACATGCATGGCGTCGCGTAACACCTGTGTGGCTGCTCCGGATTACGAGATGATCAACGATGTGCCTTATGCGTCTCCTCGCTCCTCAGGGCCGCGAGCGGAAGGTTCGGTGACATACGAGTCGATCACGCGGGATACGGAGTCGGGTGAAGATTCGAGCAACGGGTATACCTGCCAGGTGCCGTCGACTCCGACTCCTCGAACGCCAGCAGCCGGTGCGGCCGCGGGTGGCGAGATCGAGGAGCCTGAGCCCGTGGTGATCGTGGTGACGCGGAGCGACTTCGCGAAGCTGCCGGTGGAGCCGTCGGTGGCGAGCGCGGGGCCTGAGCGTGGCTGGTTGCCGACCGGGATGGTGAACGTGCTGCATGCGGAGTCAGAGGTCCAGACGCTCGAGACGGAGCTCTTGGACACGCCGGTGGCGGTGAGGGCGATCCCGACGTCGTATCACTGGGATCTCGGGGACGGAAACACGATCACCACCTCGAAGCCGGGCAAGCCGTACCCGTCGGAGGAGGTGTCGGCGACGTATTCGGGGGAGGGCTGGTACGACGTCACGCTGACCACGACGTTCGCCGGGCAGTTCTCCGTCGACGGCGGGGAGTGGGAGGACATCGACGGGACGATCGAGGTCGAGTCCGAGCCGATCGCCCTGTACTCGAAGTCCCTCGAATCGCGCCTGGTGAACCCCGACGTCCCGCTCGACGAGGACGAGGACCCCATCGTGCCGGAGCGCACCGCAGACACCGAGGGGCCCCAGGACCCCGAGGCGCGGAACCGCGAGATCTGATCCCGGAAGGACCCGAGAGCCCAGCCGCGATGGTTGCGATGACCAGGGGGCCCATCGGCACGCGTTCGCATCGTGATCCTGGCCGAGCAGCGGAGGTGACGGTGCTAACGTGACGGACGTGCGTGGATCGCTGCTCCTGCTTAGTCGCCGCGACGGGTCCTGAACCGCCGGGAACCTGTCGCGGCTGACGTGCTGTCCGGCGACCGGCAACCCCAGCGAGAAGGACCTGACATGACTGACTCCACGACCAGCACCTCCGTCACCGCGCCCGTCGCGGCCGAGGCCGACCCGTCGACCCCCGTCGTCGGCTCCTCAGGAGACGCCGCCCAGCAGCCCTCGGGCATGCCGATCCACAAGTACCTGCCCTTCCATGAGCAGATCCAGGTCGAGCTCCCCGACCGCACCTGGCCCTCCCGCCGGATCGCGCGCGCCCCCCGCTGGTGCGCGGTCGACTTGCGTGACGGCAACCAGGCGCTCATCGACCCCATGAACTCCGAGCGCAAGCTGCGCATGTTCGAGCTCCTGGTGAACATGGGGTACAAGGAGATCGAGGTCGGCTTCCCGTCGGCGTCGAAGACGGATTACGACTTCGTGCGCACTCTCATCGAGGAGGACCGCATCCCCGAGGACGTCTCCATCCAGGTCCTCACCCAGTCCCGCGAGCACCTCATCGAGCGCACCTACCAGGCGATCTCCGGCGCGAAGCGCGCGGTGGTGCACCTGTACAACTCCACCTCGGTCGTCCAGCGCGACGTCGTCTTCCGCGCCGACGAGGACGCCGTGCTCGACATCGCCGTGCAGGGCGCGCTGCTGTGCAAGAAGTACGAGGAGACGATCCCGGACACGGACGTCACCTACCAGTACTCCCCGGAGTCCTACACCGGCACCGAGCTCGAGTACGCCCTGCGCGTCTGCAATGCCGTCATCGACATCATCAAGCCCACCCCGCAGGACAAGATGATCATCAACCTGCCGGCGACCGTGGAGATGGCCACCCCCAACGTCTACGCCGACTCGATCGAGTGGATGCACCGCCACCTCGACCGCCGCGACTCCATCGTGCTGTCCCTGCACCCGCACAATGACCGCGGCACCGGCGTCGCCGCCGCGGAGCTCGGCTACCTCGCCGGGGCCGACCGCATCGAGGGCTGCCTGTTCGGCAACGGCGAGCGCACCGGCAACGTCGACCTCGTGACCCTGGGGCTGAACCTCTTCAGCCAGGGCATCGACCCGCAGATCGACTTCTCCGACCTCGACGAGGTGCGCCGCACCGTCGAGCACTGCAATCAGATGCCCGTCCCCGAGCGCAGCCCCTACGGCGGCGACCTGGTCTTCACCGCCTTCTCCGGCTCCCATCAGGACGCCATCAAGAAGGGCCTCGAGCGCATGGAGGTCGACGCGGAGAAGGCCGGCAAGGCGGTCGACGACATGGTCTGGCGCGTGCCCTACCTGCCCGTGGACCCCAAGGACCTCGGCCGCTCCTACGAGGCCGTGATCCGTGTGAACTCCCAGTCCGGCAAGGGCGGCATGGCCTACCTGCTCCGCACCGAGCACGGCCTGGACCTGCCGCGCCGTCTGCAGATCGAGTTCTCCGGCATCGTGCAGCAGAAGACCGACTCCGATGGCGGCGAGGTCAGTCCCGAGGCGCTGTGGGACGCGTTCACCGACGAGTACCTGCCCGCCCGTGACGAGTCCCGCCGCTGGGGCCGATTCAGCTTCCGCGACGTGCGGCAGGAGTCCGCCGGAGACGGCGCCGACCGCATCACCGTCACCCTCGTCGTCGACGGCGAGGAGCACGAGATCACCGGGATCGGCAACGGCCCGCTGGACGGCTTCGTCAAGGCGCTGGCCGAGCGCAAGATCGACGTGAGGATCCTCGACTACGCCGAGCACGCCCTCACCGAGGGCGACGACTCCCTGGCCGCGTCCTACATCGAGTGCGAGATCAACGACCGGATCTTCTGGGGTGTCGGCATCGACGGGTCGATCACCCGCGCCTCCCTCGAGGCGATCACCTCGGCGCTGAATCGCGACGCCCGCTCCCGCGCCTGAGCTCGGACCGTCCCGGTCGGGCCAGGCTCGGGCCAGCGGCCTGAGTGCGGAGCTCCTCGACGAGACGTTCCAGAAACGTGGAACAGCTCGTCGAGGAGCTTCGGGTCGGGGCGTGTCAGGTCCTGCTCCGGCGTCGCTGACGTGGGCGGTTCAGCCCGTGGCCGTGTCCGGCGAGCGAGGGTCGGCGGCGCGTTCGCTCGGAGCGTCCTCGCCGCGCAGGTCCTCCTCGGTGAGCACAGGCATCTCGCCGGTGAGCGTCGCGTGGGTGGGCGTGGGCAGGTCCCAGCCCGGCACCTCGTCCACCGGCTGTGGCTCCTCCTCCGGCCGGGACCGGGCCGTGAGGGTGACTCCGGCGCTCGCGACGACGACCAGCACCGCCGCGGTCACGCGCAGGGGAGTGATGCCCTGGTTCAGCAGCAGCACGCCGGCGAGCAGCGCGACCACGGGCTCGAGGCTCAGCATGATCCCGAAGACGTGCCGCGGCAGGCGGCGCAGGGCCGAGAGCTCGAGCGTGTACGGCAGCACCGAGGCGAGCACTGCCGTGCCCAGCGCGAGCAGCAGGAGCTTCGGGTCGGTGAGCCCCACCACCGCACCGGGCGCCCCGAGGGGCAGGACCGCCAGAGCGCCGATCAGCATTGCGACCGCCAGGCCGTCCTGTCCCGGCACGAGGCGCCCCACCCGGGCACTGGTGAGCACGTACAGCCCCCAGAACACGGCTGCGACCAGGGCGAAGACGACGCCCAGCAGATCGAGCGCCGCTGCACCGGTGAGCGACTCGAGCCCGAACAGGCTCACCCCCGCCAGCGCGAGCACCACCCACAGCAGGTCGGTGCGCCGCGTGGACAGCAGCGCTGCGACCGCGAGCGGGCCCAGGAACTCGATCGCCACCGCCGTGCCCAGGGGGATCCGCTCGATCGCGGCATAGAACGCTCCGTTCATCCCGCCGACCACCACGCCGAAGGCGATCACGGCGAGCCACTGCTGGCGCGTGAAGAGGTGCGGCTTCGGGCGCACGATCAGCAGCAGCACGAGCGCCGCGAGACCGAGCCGCAGCGACGTCGTGCCCCAGGAGCCGATCGCGGGGAACAGATGCGTGGCCAGCGCCGCCCCGAACTGGAGCGAACAGCAGGAGGCGAGGATGAACATGATCGGTGTCAGCGGCACCCCGCCCGAGGCGCCCGGGGCGGAGGAGACGCTCTGCGACGTCGTGGGGGCGGAGGTGGGAGAGGAGGTCACGCCTCCACTGTGCCCTTCGAATCCCGCCGGGTCCAGCGATGGTTCACGACGTGTACCGTGAAGCAGAGTCGAACAATCAGGGGGGGGGGGGTGCGCATGCTGAACCTGCACCGGCTGTTCCTGCTGCGAGAACTGCGCAGGCTGGAGACGATGTCCGCGATCGCGAGGGAGCACTCGATGTCGCCGTCGGCAGTCTCCCAGCAGCTCTCCCAGCTGGAGAGGGAGGCCGATGTCACCCTGTTCGAGCAGTCAGGCAGGCGCGTCGTCCTCACCGACGCCGGTGTGCGCCTGGCCCGACGCGCCGAGGAGATGCTCGGCCTGATGGAGTCCGCCGAGGCGGAGCTCGTCACCGCCCAGGGCGAGGCCGGGGGCGTGCTGCGCATCGCGTCCTTCCAGACCCCGCTCATCGCCCTGGCCCCGGTCGCGGTCAGCGTCCTCGAGCAGCGCCATCCCGATCTGCGGATCGAGATCGCCCAACGAGAGGTCGACGAGGCCTATGACGGGCTGCTGTCCCACCGCTTCGACGTGATCCTCGGCGAGGAGTACCCGGGCGGGCAGCAGGTGGTGCGGCGCGGTACCGACCGCGAGCGCCTGCTGCGGGACCCCCTGCTCCTCGTCGTCCCCGACCACGGCGCCGCAGCCGATGCGCAGAGCCTCCGCGACCTCGCCGAGATGCCCTGGGCCCTCGATCCCGAGGGCACCCGCACCGGCGCCTGGGAGCGAACCTACCTGCGCACGGCAGGGATCGAGCCGTGGGTCCGCTTCGACACCCCCGACCCGCTGCTGCAGGTGCACCTGGTGCGCTCCGGCCACGCCGCCGCCTTCGTCCCCGGGCTCATCGCGGCCGAGCACCTCGGCGGCACCCGCGTGCTGCGCCCGCCGGGCGATCCCCATCGAGGTCTCTACACCGCGGCGCGGGCCGGCGCGCGCGAGCATCCCGCACTCCTCGCCTTCCGTGCGGCGCTGCTCGAGGCGGCCGGGGCCCTCGGCGACCTCCCCGGCCTCGAACGGCTGGGAGCCTGAGCTGCCTGAGCCGTTCGAGCCGTCCGGGTGTCCCGAGCCTGTTATCTTGAGATCAAGATATCCCGAGCGAGAAGGGCCGCGATGACGCACACCTGGAACCCGGAGCAGTATCTGCGCTACGGCGACGAACGAGCTCGGCCGTTCCTCGACCTCACCGCCCGGATCGGGGCCGAGCGCCCGGGCCTCGTCGTCGACCTCGGCGCCGGGCCCGCGACGCAGACCCGCCTGCTCGCCGAGCGCTGGCCGGGGGCCGAGGTGCTCGCCGTGGACTCGAGCCCGGAGATGATCGCCCGGGCCGACCTCGTCGAGGGACTCACCGCCGTGCACGGCGACCTGCGCACCTGGACCCCGCCGGGCGAGGTGGACGTGCTCGTGACCAACGCGGCGCTCCAATGGGTGCCCGGACATCTCGACGAGATGCCGCGGCTTGCCGGGATGCTCGCCCCCGGCGGGTGGTTCGCGATGCAGGTACCGGGCAACTTCGACGAGCCCAGCCACACGATCCGCCGGGACCTCGCCGACCAGGAGCCCTATGCCGCGCACCTGCAGGGCATCGCCTCTCCCGCCTCGTACGACGCCGCCACCTACCTGCGCGCGCTCCAGGGGGCCGGGCTCGAGGTCGACGCGTGGGAGACCGTCTATCTCCACGTGCTGCACGGCCCCGACCCCGTCTTCGAATGGGTCTCCGGCACGGGCGCCCGGCCCACCCTGCAGGCGTTGCCGGAGGCGCTCCGCACCGAGTTCGAGGAGGAGTTCAAAGCTCGTCTGCGCGAGGCCTATCCCGAACACGGGCACGGGGTCGTGCTGCCCTTCCGACGCGTCTTCGCCGTCGGCCGCCGCCACTGAGACGGATGCGCACAGCCGAGGCGGGTCCGCGCCGGTGCCGCTAGCCGCCCAGCGGGACCACGCCGAGCACCTCGTGCAGCGGCCCGCCCGAGCGTCCCTGACCGAGCTGCGAGGCCACCAGCTCCACCTCCCGGGCCACCCAGACCGGGCTGCGGTACACCGACAGCGTATGCACCGCGGCCTCGAGCACGAGCCGCGTGGGGTCCGGCGGCGGTTCCTGCCCGCGCCGGCGCCGGCGAGGCGGTCGCGGGGCCCGTGCCGAGACCCGCGCGAGGGTGAGATGGGCGCGACGCCGGGTCCGGGCCTCCACGGCGTCCTCGCCCAGCAGCGGCTCCGCCATCAGCGCCGCGAGCGCCTGCGTCTGCCCGCCCACCCCCGCCCAGAGCGTGCGATGGGCGAACACCCCGGCCCCGGCCAGCTCGAGACGCAGCGGAGCATGAGCGGCCGCCAGCTCCGCGAGCCGGCCGAGCGTCTCCTCCACCGACCCCTCCGGCAGGTCCGCGCGGAAGGCGAGAGTGAGATGCCACTGCGCGGGATCCGTCCACCGCAGCGAGAGGCCGGAGCTCGCCCGCACGTCCTCGAGCGCCGCCTCGAGGGAGCCGAGCACCTCGGGCGGGGGTCGCAGCGCCGCGAAGACCCGCATCGCTCCGCCTGCCGTGGCCGGTCCCGCCGCGTCAGCCGACGGGCGGGAAGCCCGTGGTCGCGGCCTCGGCGATGCGGCGCAGCTGCCTGCGGTCCGAGAGCGCGCCGAGCACGCCGCCGAGGCCCGGGATCGCCTTGCCGAACAGCCGCGCCGAGCGCAGCCCGAAGCGACGGATGAGCCGCCCGCCGACGGCCTGGACGATCGCGGAGTGCGGGGAGTCGGGCAGGCGCCCGGCCACGCCCCGGACGGCCGCGCCGGCCACCGGCCCCAGTCCGAGGGAGCTCAGCACGTCCCCGGACTCCTCGCCGAGCAGCGCCGCGAGCACCCGCACACGGACCTCCTGGTCATCGAGGTCGTAGCCGCGCACCACGGCGATCGCGCCGACCATGCGGGTGGACTGGATGTAGAACTCCATCACGTTGGTCGGCAGGAGCACCGGCAGGGTCACCACGCCGCCCAGGCCCGTGAGGAGGCCGGCCGCCATCACGCCCCGGCGGTGCGAGCGGATGATGCGCCGCACCGCGCGCTCGGGGTGCTTGCGGGCCCGGCCGCGCTGGGCCTTCCGCGCGACCTGCGCGGCCGAGGAGTAGGTGAGCTTCCCGTCCAGGCCGATGTCGCGGACGGTGTCGATCATGCGCTGCACGGCGCCCGTGGGCTCCGCACCGATCTTCTCGGTGCGCGCCTCCTTCATCGCCTGGCGTGCCGTCGTCCGGGCCGCATCGTCGCGGCGCAGCATCCCGAAGATCCCCATCGGGCCTCCCTCGTCATCGTCGTCGATGCCGCGCCGCCGCTGCGGGCGCGACGCGCCCATCATGCCGCGCCGGCCCCGCTGCGGCACCCAGGCGGACCGACCGGTGGGACGCGGAGCAGGGGTGAGCGAGGTCCCGTCGACGTCGGCGCCCGCCTCCGCCGACCCGTCGGGCCCGCGGCGTACTCTCGGAGCACCATGTCCAGCAAGCTCTACCGTGACGACGCGATCGTCCTGCGCACCCACCCGCTGGGCGAGGCCGACCGCATCATCACCCTGCTCACCCGCCGCCACGGGAAGGTGCGCGCGGTCGCCAAGGGCGTGCGCCGCACCGGCAGCCGCTTCGGCGCCCGGCTCGAGCCGTTCACGCTCGTGGACGTCCAGCTGCACGCCGGGCGCAACCTCCACACCGTCACCCAGGTCGTCACGATCGAGGCCTTCGCCATCGGCATCACGGCGGACTACTCGCGCTTCACCGCCGCCAGCGCGATGCTCGAGACGACCGACCGGCTCACCGACGAGATGGTCGACCCCTCCCAGCGCGGCTTCCTCATGCTGGTCGGCGCGCTGCGCGCCCTGGCCGAGGGGCGCATCGCGCCGCCGCCCGTGCTGGACTCCTTCCTGCTGCGCACCCTCGCCGTCTCCGGCTGGGCGCCCGAGCTGCGGGTCTGCGCCTCCTGCGGGGCGGAGGGTCCGCATCACGCCTTCGACGTGCGCGCCGGCGGACTGGTGTGCACGCCCTGCCGTCGTCCCGGCGCGATCGCCGTGCGCCAGTCCACGATCGAGCACATGATCTTCCTGCTCGCCGGGGACTGGGAGAATGTCACCGATGCGGAGGAGACCGTCCAGCACGAGGCCGGCCGGCTCATCTCCGACACGGTGACCTGGCACCTCGAGCGCTCGGTCCGCTCCCTGCACTACGTCGAACGCTGAGCACCATCCCGGGGCCGCCCGCGGCCCGCACGATCCAGGAGGACCCCATGCCCGGTGCACCCCGTCACGGGTACCAGGAGCCGTTCGCCCACCCCAGCGGCGCACAGCCCCCGCAGCTGCCGACCCCCACGATCCCGCGGCACGTCGCCGTGGTCATGGACGGCAACGGCCGCTGGGCCAACCGGCAGGGCCTGCCCCGCACGGCCGGTCACGAGGCGGGGGAGGCGGCGCTGCTGGACGTGGTCGCCGGCGCGCTCCAGATCGGGGTGACGCACCTGAGCGCCTACGCCTTCTCGACCGAGAACTGGAAGCGCTCCCCGGACGAGGTGCGCTTCCTCATGGGCTTCTCCCGCTCCGTGCTGCGCCGCCAGCGCGACACCCTCGACTCCTGGGGCGTGCGGATCGTGTGGATCGGACGGGAGCAGCGTCTGTGGGGCTCGGTGATCCGGGAGCTCAAAGAGGCAGAAGAGCGTACTCGCGAGAACACCCGCATGACGCTGTACATGTGCGTGAACTACGGCGGGCGTGCCGAACTCGTCGACGCCGTGCGGGAGATCGCCGAGGAGGCGCGGGCGGGCCGGCTCAAGGGCTCCGGCATCAGCGAGCGGACCATCCAACGCCATCTGATCGACCCGCACATGCCCGAGGTGGACCTGTTCCTGCGCACCAGCGGCGAGCAGCGCACCTCGAACTTCCTGCTGTGGCAGGCGGCCTACGCGGAGCTCGTGTTCGTGCCCGAGCTGTGGCCGGACGTGGACCGGCTCGTGCTGTGGCGGGCGGTCACCGAGTACGCGCGCCGCGACCGGCGGTACGGGGGAGCGGTGGATGCTCCCGCCGCGGCGGCGGCCGAGAGCACGGAGGGTCAGTCCGCGGGGGTCTGAGCCGCCCGATCGCACCCGGCGGACGCCTCGTCGGCCGTCACGGTCTCGTCGGCCCTCGCGGTGCCGTCGGCCGACGCGGTCTGCGCCGCCGGCTCGGCGGCGCTCTCGGCGAGGGCGTCGACCACCGTCTCGCGCACCCCGGTGCGGCGACGGTGGCGCAGCACGAGGGCGACGAGGAGGACCAGCAGGGCCAGCACGGCGACGGCGCCGGCGGGGGAGACCAGGAACAGCTCGAGCCATCCCGCCACGGCCACGAGCCCCACGGTCGCGTAGATGACGGCCCAGGCGAGGCCGCCGACGGCGAGCGCGGGCAGGTAGCGCTTCGCGGGCATCCCGGTCAGGCCCGCCGCCGCGTTCGCCGCGGTCTGGAAGCCGACGGTGAGGAAGCTCAGCGCCACCACCCCCGCGCCCCAGCGGTTCACGAGCACGGTCGCCCGCTGCACGCCCGGGGACTCGAGCAGCGTCTTGACCCGTCCCCGGTTCGCCGCGCGACGGGCCCCGCGGCCGAGCAGATAGGTGCCGCCCGCGCGCGCCCAGATCACGACGTACAGGAAGCCGATCGCGGGCAGCAGCGGCAGGCCCTGGACCCAGTCCATCACCGGCCCGTCACCTCCTCCGCGTCGGCGTCCTCGATGCCGTCCTCCTCGTCCTCGGCGTCCTCCACGGCGGTGCGGGAATGCTCCTCGCACAGCCCGAAGACCTCCAGGGTGTGGTCCAGCTCGGTGAAGCCGTGCTCGCGGGCGATCGCGGTCATCGACGCCTCCAGCCGCGGGGCGAGGAACTCGACGGTCCGGCCGCACTCCCGGCACACCAGATGATGGTGGTGGCCGGTGTCCTCGCACTGCCTGTACAGGGACTCGCCGTCCCCGGCCACGAGCACGTCCAGCCGACCGGCACGGGAGAGCGCCTGCAGGTTCCGGTACACGGTCGCCAGGCCCACGGTCTCCCCGTCGGCGCGCATCTGCTCATGGATCTGCTGGGCGCTGCGGAAGTCCGCCTGCCGGGAGAGCGTCTCGAGGATCGCGGCGCGCTGGCGGGTGTTCCTTTGCATGGCCACATTGTCTCCCACCCGCGGCGGGACCTCCATCACTGGTGGGAGGAACCACGCAGCGGCACGGGCGCGGCGCCCGGGGTGCTCGGCCCGGGGCCGCCCACCGGGGCGCGACGGCGCGCCGAGCGCAGCGAGCGGGTGAGCAGTCCCAGCACGTACACCCCGATCGTCAGCAGCACGATCACGCCGCCGGGCGGCAGGTCCACGTACACGGTGACCAGCAGGCCGCCCACGGCGCACAGCACCGCGATGACCATGGCGGTGCGCATCGTGCGGGCGAAGCCGACCACGAGGTGCTGGGCGGCGGCGACCGGCACGATCATCAGCGCGGAGACCATCAGCGCGCCCACGATCCGCATCGACAGCGTCACCGTCAGCGCCGCCATCACGGCGATCAGCACATTCACCGTCCGCACCGGCAGCCCGGACGCGCGGGCGAACTCGTCGTCGGCCGTGACCGCGGACAGAAGCCCTGACAGCCCCACCCCGATCGCGAGCACCACCACGGCCAGGACCAGGGCGATCACCATGTCCAGGCGCGTCACGGTCGACAGGGACCCGAAGAGATAGCCCATGAGGTTCTGGGAGGTGCCGCCGGCGAGCTGGATGATCACGACGCCGCCGGCGATGCCGCCGTAGAACAGGATCGCCAGCGCCACATCACGGCTGGTATGGCTGATCTCGCGCACGTACTCGATCATCACCGCCCCGATCACGGAGGCGGCCAGTGCCCCCGGGATCGCGAGCAGGTCAGCGGGGGTGGCCGCGAGCCAGGCGCCGACGAGCCAGCCGACGGCCACACCCGTCAGCGCGACGTGCCCGAGCCCGTCGCCGAGCAGGGAGAGCCGCTTCTGCACCAGATAGGTGCCGACGACGGGGGCGGTCAGCCCGATGAGCACCGCGATGATGAGCGGATAGCGCAGCAGCTCGGAGGTGAGGATGTCCAACGTCGAGATCATGCGGGGTGGATCTCCTGTCCCAGGCATTCGTCCAGCGGGGCGGCATCCTCCGGATGGCCGTGCCCGGGGTCCAGCCGCGGCCGCTCGCTCACGGGGCCGTCGTGGACCACCCGTCCGTGGTCGAGCACGACGGCGCGGCTGATGTCGTCGGTGAGCGGACCGGTCTCGTGCAGGACCACGAGCAGGGTGGTGCCGCGCGCGGAGAGGTCGCGGAAGAGGGCGGCGATGAGCTCCTGGGTGGGCGTGTCCACCCCGGAGAAGGGCTCGTCGAGCACGAGCAGCTCGGGATCACGCACGAGGGCCCGGGCGATCATCACCCGACGGCGCTGTCCTCCGGACATGCGGGTGGTGGGCCGGCCGGCGAGGTCGGCCATGCCGACGGCCTCGAGCGCGGCATCGATCCGGGGATCGCGGACGCTCGGCCACCAGCGGCGTGCGGTGAGCAGGCCGCTGGCCACGGTCTCCCGCGCGGTCGCCGGGATGGATCCGGTGTCGGCGGACTCCTGCGGGACGTAGCCCAGCCCGTCATGGGCGAGGCCCTGGGAGACCGGGCGGCCCAGCAGGCGGGCGGTGCCGCTCTCGAGGGGCAGCACCCCCACGACGGCGCGCAGCAGCGTGGACTTGCCCGAGCCGTTGGCGCCCAGGAGAGCGACGAGCTCGCCGGCGTCGATGCGCAGATCGACGCCGTGCAGCACGCGCTGCGCTCCGCGGGCGACGTTCGCACCGTGGACCTCGACGACCGGTGCGGCCTGCTCGCTCACGCCCAGCTCTCCGTGAGGGCGGTGCAGTTGCTTCTCATGACGGCAGGGTAATCGGCGTCCGGGGACTGCTGGGTCTCTAGGTTGTCGAGCTCGGCGCTGTCGATCCCGAGGTTCTCGGCGAGGGTCTGGGCGACCTTCGGCGAGGCGGTCGCCTCGAAGAAGATCGTGGTGACGTCCTCCTCGCGCACGACGTCCTCGAGCGCGAGGAGGCGCTGCGGGGAGGGCTCGGTCTCGGGGTCGATGCCGGAGATCCCGACCTGGTGCAGGTGATACCGCTCGGCGAGATAGGTGTAGGCAGCGTGGCTGGTGATGAAGGTGCGTCGCTCCTCGGTGACCTCCTCGAAGGCCGCGGTCAGCTCGGCGTCGAGGTCCCCGAGCTCCTCGCGCACCGCCGCCGCGGCGGCGGTGAACTCCTCTGCGTTCTCGGGGGAGAGCTCGGCCAGGCGCTCGGCGACCGCGTCGCCGAGGTCCGCCATGCGCACGGGGTCCTGCCAGAAGTGCGGGTCGTTCGGGCCGTGGTCGTGGCCCTCGTGCCCCTCCTCCTCGGCGCCCTCGTCCGCGTGCTCGGCGTGCTCGGCCTCGCTCTCCCCGGCGTGGCCCTCCTCGACGCTGCCCGCGTCCGCGGGCAGCAGAGTGATCACCGAGGAGACATCGAGCACGTTGTCGCCCTCCTGGGAGGCGATCGCGTCGTCGAGGGCGGTCTGGAAGCCCGGGATCTGCAGCACGAGGTCCGCCTGCTCGATGAGGAGGGTCTGCTTCACGGAGAGCTCGAGACCGTGGGCGTCGGCGCCGGGCGTGGTCAGGTCGGTCAGGGCGACGTGCTCGCCGCCGATCCGCGTGACCAGGAAGCTCAGCGCATAGGCCGAGGTCACCACGGTCAGGCCGTCCCCGTCGGCCTCGTCCTCCCGGCCGCAGGCGGACAGCAGCGCGGCCCCTGCGCCGAGTCCGAGGGCGGAGAGCAGCGTGCGGCGGCGGAGCATGGGAGCAAGCGTCATGACAATCATTCTCACGAGCGTCGGGGCGGCGCGCAAGTCGAGCGGGGCGCGTCGGCCCTGCGCGTGGGGACGCTCACACCTCGTCGATGACTATGCTGGAGCGGTTCCGACCGCACCGTCACCAGGAGTCTCCCCGTGGCCAAGGCCCCCACCAGCACGCTGGACAACGTCATCGCTCTCGCCAAGAAGCGCGGCTTCGTGTTCCAGGCCGGTGAGATCTACGGAGGCTCCCGCTCCGCCTGGGACTACGGCCCCCTCGGCGTGGAGCTCAAGGAGAACATCAAGCGGCAGTGGTGGCGCGCCTTCGTCCAGTCCCGGGGCGACATGGTGGGCCTGGACTCCTCGATCATCCTCCCCAAGCGGGTGTGGGAGGCCTCCGGTCACGTCGCGACCTTCACCGACCCGCTCGTGGAGTGCCGCAGCTGCCACAACCGCTTCCGCGAGGACCACCTGATCGAGGCCTTCGAGACGAAGAAGGGCCGCGCCCCCGAGGGCGGCCTCGCCGAGGTCGCCTGCCCCAACTGCGGCACCCGCGGCGAGTTCACCGAGCCCCAGCAGTTCTCCGGCCTGGTGAAGACCTACCTCGGCCCAGTGGACTCCGAATCCGGGCTGCACTTCCTGCGCCCCGAGACGGCGCAGGGCATCTTCGTGAACTTCCTCAACGTCGTCACCGCCACCCGGCAGAAGCCGCCCTTCGGCATCGGCCAGGTCGGCAAGGCGTTCCGCAACGAGATCACGCCCGGCAACTTCATCTTCCGCACGCGCGAGTTCGAGCAGATGGAGATCGAGTACTTCACCCCGCCGGCTGAGGCGCAGGAGCACTTCGAGCACTGGGTCGAGGCCTGCTGGAGCTGGTTCCTCGACCTCGGCATCGCCGAGGAGAACCTGCGCCGCTTCGACGTGCCCGAGGACGAGCGCGCCCACTACAGCGCCGCGACGATCGACTTCGAGTACCGCTTCGGCTTCCAGGGCAGCGAGTGGGGCGAGCTCATGGGCATCGCCAACCGCACCGACTTCGACCTCTCCAGCCACACCGACGCCTCCGGCACGAAGATGCAGTACTTCGACCAGGCCGCGAACGAGCGCTACACGCCCTACGTGATCGAGCCGAGCTTCGGCCTGACCCGCTCGATGATGGCCTTCCTCGTGGACGCCTACACCGAGGACGAGGCCCCGAACGCCAAGGGCGGGGTCGACAAGCGCACCGTCCTGAAGCTCGACCCGCGCCTCGCGCCGATCAAGGTCGCGGTGCTGCCGCTGTCCAAGAGCGAGGACCTCGTGCCCCGCGCCAACGAGCTCGCGGACCGGCTGCGCAAGCACTGGAACGTCGAGGTCGACGTCACCCAGGCGATCGGCCGCCGCTACCGCCGCCAGGACGAGATCGGCACCCCGTTCTGCGTCACCGTCGACTTCGACACGATCGAGGACCAGGCCGTGACGATCCGCGAGCGCGACACGATGCAGCAGGAGCGCGTGGCCCTGGACCAGGTCGAGACCTATCTCGCCGCGCGCCTGATCGGCGCCTGAGCACGACCCACGGCCGACGGGGCCGACGGGGCCGACGGGGCCGACGGGGCCGACGGGGCCGACGGGCCTATGGCGGCACGAGGTGGCGATATCGCCACCTCGTGCCGCCATGGGCCGGCCCGTGACACGGCGGGGCGGGGCGGCGACGTGGCGACTCCGCGCGTGGCAGAGTGCAGCCCATGACCCGCATCGCCGGCCTCGAGCTGTCCGCCGCCTATCACGAGCAGGTCGTCGCACCGCTGCTGGAGCGCGGGCTGCCCGGGCTCCCGCACGCCGCGGCGCGACTGGGCTCCGGGTCGGACGTGCTCGGATTCGACGACGAGCAGTCGCGCGACCACGACTGGGGGCTACGGCTCACGCTGCTGGTCGAGGGCGGCGCGGCCGCGGAGGTCGACGCGCTACTCGAGCGGGAGCTGCCGGCCACCTGGCGCGGGCTCCCCACGCGCTTCGCGACCACCTGGGACCCGGTGGTCCGCCAGCGGGTCGAGGTCGCCTCCGCCGGGGACTTCGCCGCCTCCCGGGTCGGGATCGTGCCGCAGCGGCTCGTCGGCGCCGAGCCCCTCGAGCTCGAGGACTGGCTCCAGCTGACCGGACAGGCGGCGCTCGAGGTGACGGCCGGGGCGGTCCTCCACGACGGCCCGGGCGTGCTCACCGCGATCCGCACGCGGCTCGCGCAGTACCCGGAGGACGTGCGCCGGTACGCGATCGGCGCGGACTGGACCCGCATCGGCCAGGAGCTGCCGGACGTGGGACGCGCCGGGCTGCGCGGCGACGAGGACGGCTCCGCCGTGATCGCCGCGCGCCATGTGCGCACCCTGCTGCATCTCGCCCATCTGCTGCATCGCCGGTGGGCGCCGTACGGGAAGTGGCTCGCCCGCTCCGCCGCCGCGCTCCCGGGCGGGGACGCCTTGCGCACGGCCGTGCTCGAGGTGCTCGGCGCGCCCGACTGGCGCACCCGGCAGCAGACCCTCGCCGCGGCGATCGAGCACGTCGCCGCGACCCAGGGCCGGGTGGGACTGCCCACCCTCGACCCCGCCACCGAGGCCTTCTTCGACCGCCCCCACGTGGGGCTCCGAGGGCTCCCGGAGCTGCTCGCGCAGGAGATCGTCAACCCGGACGTGCGAGCGTTGCGGCCCGGGATCGGCACCGCGGAGCAGATCAGCGACCACGTGAGCGTGCTGGTCGACCCCGCGCTGCGCCGACGGCTCGTCGGCGGCTGAGCCAGCCCCCTGCCCTTCTGATCCTCTGCTCTGCGCTGATCCGTCCCGGGTTGATCAGCACGGGGCGGAGAAGGGGATCGCCGGGCCCGGCGGCGACGCAGTCTGGGGCCATGACCACTGACACCCTCCCTCCGCCCCGACTCCAGGACGCCGAGAGCCCCGCCCCGGAGCCCCTCGGCAGCCTGACCGCCACCAGACTCCTCCACCAGCGCGTGCTGCTGCTGGATCGCGAGCTCGAGCAGGTGGGCGGCGCGGCGCTGGCCGCACAGCTGCTCCTGCTCGCCGCCGAGGACCCCGCCGCCGACATCACCCTGCTGATCAGCTCCCCCGGCGGACTGGTGCCCGCGATGCTCGCCATCGGCGACCTGATGGACCTCGTCCCCTGCGACGTGCGCACGGTGGCGCTGGGCATGGCCTACAGCGCCGGGCAGTACCTCCTCACCCAGGGCACGCCCGGGAAGCGATACGTGCTGCCCCGCTCCCAGGTGCTCATGCACCAGGGCTCGGCCGGCTTCGGCGGCAGCGCCGCCGACATCGAGCTGCAGGCCGAGGACCTGCGCCGCAACCGCGACCTGCTGATCCGCCTGACCGCCGAGCGCACCGGGCAGAGCGAGGAGACGATCGCCCGGGACTCCGAGCGGGACCGGATCTGGGACGCCGAGGGCGCGGTCGCCTACGGCTTCGCCGACCACGTCGCCCGCGACCTCGGCGAGATCCTGCCGCTCGGATCGACCGGCTCCCGGGGCCGCACCGCGGGGATCGGCGGCGGGCGATGAGCAGCTACACCATCCCGTCGGTCATCGAGCGCACCCACACCGGGGCCGAGCGCAGCGCGGACGTCTTCTCCCGTCTGCTCAGCGACCGCATCGTCTACCTCGGCACCCCGGTCGACGACGGCGTCGCGAACACCGTGATCGCCCAGATCCTGCACCTGGAGAACGACTCCGCCGACGCCCCGATCCATCTGTACCTCAACTCCTCGGGCGGGGACGTGCAGGCGGTGCTCGCCATCTACGACACCCTCGCCTATGTGCGCAGCCGCGTGGCGGTGACCTGCATCGGCCAGGTCATCGCCGCGCCCGTGCTGCTGCTGGCCGCGGGGACCCCGGGGATGCGCTGGGTGCTGCCGCACACCCGGGTGGTGCTCCATCCGCTCGAGGCGCAGGGCCGCGGGGCGGTGCCCGATCTGATCCTGGCGACCGAGGAGGTGCAGCGGCTGCGCGGCGATCTCGAGACGCTCCTGGCCGAGCACTCCGGGCAGCAGCGGGAGAAGGTGCGGCGGGACCTCGAGCGCGAGCGCGTGCTGGATGCGTCCGCAGCCGTCGACTACGGCCTGGCCGACGAGGTGCTGCTCAGGCGGCCGCGAGCAGGGTGACGCCCGGCGCCCCGGGCGGCGAGGGTGCGCCCCGGAGCTGCACAGCACCGGGGCCGCGCGCCCCGGCCGCGGCGCCGTGCGAGCCGTCGGGCGAGGAGCGCAGGTCGAGCACGGCCGCGCCGGCCTGCCGCGCGGTGCCGCTGCGGTCCTCGGCGTGCAGCAGGGAGGCGTCGGCCGCGCGGAGCAGGAGCAGCGGGACCTCGATACCGAGGGCGCCGAGGATCGCGGCGAGCAGCTCCGAGGAGGGGTCCTTGCGTCCCCGCTCGACATCGGAGAGATGCTGCATGGACACCCCGGCCGCGGCCGCGACCTCGGCGAGGGTGCGGCGCTGCCGGTGCCTCTCGGCCCGCAGCTCCGCCCCCATCAGCTCCCGCAGCAGCGGCTCGAGGTGAGAGTCCATGTCGAGGAGACTACGGTCACCGCGGGCGGCGCGTCAGGGGCTCCGCTCTGGGCGGAAGCGCCCTGCTGCGGGACGGCTCGCACCGGCAGGAGAGAACGCACCCCGGCGGGAAGGCTCACCTCGGAGGGACGGCGAGCTCAGGGCAGGGCGACCAGCAGATGCGGCAGGACGTGCCGGGCGAAGGTGTCGAGGATCCGGGTGCTGTCCTCGAGCGGGGAGCCGGCGGGGAGCACGAGCGCGATCTCGTCGGCCTCGAGCACCACCGGGTCCGCCAGCAGCGCCTGCGCGACGGCGACCGGCTCGTCGAGCACCACCTTCCCGTAGACCGCGCTGCGACCGCCGAGCTCGGTGCGGCGATGCTCGGCGAGCACCCCGGGCTCGGCGGAGCGCTCGCGCGGGATCAGGGTCGTGTATCGCTCGAGCTCGGCCTCGTCCCGGACGGGCAGCATCTGCCGGCTGACCATGACCCGGCCCTCGCCGTTCCCGGAGGCGCGAGAGGCCTCGCGATAGGCGCGCAGCGCCTCGAGCTGGAGCTGCTCGAAGGACCGCCCGGAGCCGTCGTCCGGAGCCATGGTCGCCAGCTGCAGGCCCAGGCCCAGTCGACCCGCCATCGCGGCGCGCTCGGGGCTCGCCGCCCCATAGGCGAGGCGCTCGCGCAGCCCCGGTGCCTGCGGCTGCAGGCGCAGCGGTGCCCCCGGCTCGACCTCCTCGACATGCGCATCGGCGCCTGCGACGATCTCCCCGTCGACGAAGGAGAGCAGGTCGTGCAGGATCCGGTCCACGTGGTCGCGGTGGTCGCCGTGCTGGGTCCCGAAGGCACGGGCGTACATCGCGTCGTGCGCCGAGTAACCGGGGCCGAGGCCGGCACGCAGCCGCCCGCCGGTCAGCAGATGCGCGGTGGCCAGGTCCTCCGCGAGCCGGCCGGCGTTCTCGAAGCGCAGCGGGATCACTGCGGTGCCGAGCTCGATGCGCTCGGTGCGCTGGGCGAGAGCGGCGAGGAACAGCAGAGGCGAGGACAGGGCCTGCTGCAGGTGCCGCACTCGCACATAGCCCGCGTCGTAGCCGAGCGCCTCGGCGGCGCGGAACAGCGAGGACCCTGCGTCCAGATCGCCGTGGTCCACCTGGGCGACGACGGCGATGCGCGGGGCGGCGAGCCCGGCGGCGGTCGCGTCGGCCGCGCGGGTCGCGCCCGAGGGATCTGAAGGGGATCGGTCAGCGGGGGATGTCATCATGCCGCGCCTCCTTCGGGTGATGTCCTCGGCGATCGGCGGCATCCGGCGCCGGGGAGTGGTGCCGATGCCCCATTCTCCCTCGCCCGGGCTCGCCCGGAAGGGGACCGAGGACCCGGAGCGGTCCTCCCCACCGCGGCTCGATGCACATCACCTCCCAGGGCCTCCCGAACGTCCGCCCAGGATGGGACAATCCAGGGACGATGACGCTTCTGATCGAGACCCCGCCCACCGCTCCAGCCCCCGCCGGCCCCTCGTCGGCCCCCGGCCCGGAGCGGGCTCGGCGACCCCTCACGATCGGGAACCTCACCGTCGACACCCCGGTGATGCTCGCCCCCATGGCGGGAGTGACCAACATGGCCTTCCGCGTGCTCTGCCGCGAGTTCGGGGCGCTGCACAGCCTGGACGACGGCGGGCTGTTCCCCACGGAGATGGTCACCACCCGCGCGCTCATCGAGGACCATGCCGAGTCCTGGCGCCTGCTGCGCATGGACTCCCGCGAACGGCCCCGCTCCGTGCAGCTGTACGGCGTGGACCCCGCGGTCGTGGCCCGCTCGATCGAGATGATCCTCGAGCGTGACGGCGCCGACCACATCGACCTGAACTTCGGCTGCCCCGTCCCCAAGGTCACCCGCCGCGGCGGCGGCGGGGTGCTGCCCTGGAAGGACGAGCTGTTCACCCGCATCCTGCGCGCCGCGGTCGACGCGGCCGAGGACGTGCCCGTGACCGTCAAGACCCGCAAGGGCGTGGACGACGACCACCTCACCTACCGCGACGCGGGCCTCATCGCCCAGGAGGTCGGCGCCGCCGCGATCACCCTCCACGGCCGGACCGTGAAGGAGCAGTACTCCGGCACCGCCGACTGGACCTCGATCGCGGACCTCAAGCAGACCGTCACCGACATCCCCGTGCTGGGCAACGGCGACGTGTGGTCCGCCGAGGATGCGCTGCGGATGATGGACGAGACCGGCGCGGACGGTGTCGTCGTGGGCCGAGGCTGTCAGGGCCGCCCCTGGCTCTTCGCGGATCTCGCGGCCGGCTTCTCCGGCAGCGCCGAGCGGGTCCGCCCCGGCCTCGGGGACGTCGCCCGCATCCTGCGCCGCCACGCGGAGCTGCTCACCGAGTTCTACGAGAGCGAGGATCGCGGGGTGAAGGACCTGCGCAAGCATGTCGCCTGGTACTTCAAGGGCTATCCCGTCGGCGGCGACATGCGCCGGCGGCTGGCGACCATGGAGTCCCTCGCCGACCTCGACGAGAAGCTCGCCGAGCTCGACCTCTCCGCCCCCTACCCGGGCACCGACGTCGAAGGCCCCCGCGGCCGCACCGGTCATCCCCGCAACGCCACGGTCCCCGCCGGCTGGATGGACTCCCGCGCCCTGTCCGACGAGCACCGCGCCCGCCTCCACGAGGCCGAGCTCGACATCTCGGGCGGCTGAGCGATGACCACGCAGACCCCCGCCACGGCCGTGCCCCCGGCCGGGTACACCGACCACGACCTCGAGCGCTGGGTCCCCGAGCCCCCGAAGTCGAGGACCCGCACGCCCTTCCAGCGCGACCGCGCCCGCGTGCTGCACTCCTCGGCCCTGCGCCGCCTCGGCGCGAAGACCCAGGTGCTCGGCGCGGGAGCGAACGACTTCGTGCGCACCCGCCTCACCCATTCCCTCGAGGTCGCGCAGGTGGGACGCGACATCGGGGCCGAGCTCGGCTGCGATCCGGAGGTCGTGGACGCCGCATGCCTCTCCCATGACCTCGGCCATCCGCCCTTCGGCCACAACGGCGAGAAGGTCCTCGACGACATCGCCCGCGACTTCGGCGGCTTCGAGGGCAACGCCCAGACCCTGCGGCTGCTCACCCGGCTCGAGCCCAAGGTGATCGGCGAGCAGCGGCCCTACGGTCTGAACCTGACCCGCGCCTGCGTGGACGCGGCGATCAAGTATCCGTGGGCGCGCGGGGAGGGCCCCGACCCCTCCTCGCCCAAGTTCGGCACCTACGCCGACGACCACGAGGTCTACGCCTGGGCTCGCGAGGGCTCCGTGCCAGGACGGAAGTGCTTCGAGGCGCAGGTCATGGACCTCGCCGACGACATCGCCTATTCCGTCCACGACATCGAGGACGCGATCACCGGGCGCACCATCGATCTCGGCCGGCTGCGCGAGCCGATGGAGCGCGCGGCCGCGCTCTACGTGGTCCAGGACTGGTACATGCCCCACGAGAGCATCGACGCGCTGGACGAGGCGCTCGCGCGCCTCGAGGCGGAGCCCTCGTGGCTGTCCGCCTTCGACGGGTCGATGCGCTCCGCCGCGGCGCTGAAGGACATGGCCAGCCAGCTCATCGGCCGGTTCACGAACGCCGCGATCACCGCGACCCGCGCCGAGCACGACACCGCCCCGCTGTCCCGCTACGGCGGCGACGTCATCGTGCCGGAGCAGACCCATCTCGAGATCGCGGTGCTCAAGGGGCTCGCGGCCGCGTACGTGATGTCCTCCGCCTCCCAGCAGCCCGTCTACGAGGCGCAGGAGGAGATCATCCGCGATCTCTACTCCCGGCTGTGGCACACCGGCACCCAGCATCTCAGCCCCCTGTTCGCCGAGCTGTGGCAGCAGGCGGCCGACGACGACGCGCGCCGTCGCGTGATCGTGGACCAGATCGCCTCCTACACCGACGTCACCGCCCGTCGCCTGCACGAGGTGCTCTTCGATC
This sequence comes from Brachybacterium sp. EE-P12, assembly GCF_003711805.1. Classification (GTDB taxonomy): domain Bacteria; phylum Actinomycetota; class Actinomycetes; order Actinomycetales; family Dermabacteraceae; genus Brachybacterium. The sequence goes on from NZ_QXCP01000006.1 coordinate 370,104, forward strand.
GCACCCTCACGCATGTCACCGCGGCGGACATGCCCCTGCCCGGACTCGGATCGGAGCTCTGAGCGGGTGGCACAGGGACTGATCCGACGCGCCGACGTGGACCTCGTGCGCGAGCGCTCCCGCCTGGACGAGGTGGTCTCCGAGCACGTCACCCTGCGCACCGCCGGGATCGGCTCGATGAAGGGGCTGTGCCCCTTCCACGACGAGAAGACCCCCTCGTTCAACATCCGCCCTCAGCTCGGCCATTGGCACTGCTTCGGCTGCGGCGAGGGCGGGGACGTGATCTCCTTCGTCCAGAAGATCAACCACCTCAGCTTCGTCGAGGCTGTCGAGCTGCTCGCGGGGCGCTACGGCGTCCAGCTGCACTACGAGGAGAGCGAGGGCGGTCGCGGGGACCGTCCCGACTTCGGGACCCGACGCCGTCTGATGGACGCGCACGCGATCGCGGAGGAGTTCTACCGCGAGCAGCTCTCCGCCCCGATCGCCGAGGTGGGACGGCGATTCCTCACCGAGCGCGGCTTCGACCAGGCCGCCGCCGAGCGCTTCGGCGTGGGCTTCGCCCCCGAGGGCTGGGACTCGCTGACCTCGGTGCTGCGCGGGCGCGGCTTCACCGAGGAGGAGCTCACCGCCAGCGGTCTCGTCTCCCAGGGGCAGCGCGGCGTCTACGACCGCTTCCGCGGCCGGCTCGTGTGGCCGATCCGCGACATCACCGGCAAGACCATCGGCTTCGGCGCCAGGCGGCTGCTCGAGTCCGACCAGGGCCCGAAGTACCTCAACACCCCCGAGACCGCGATCTACCACAAGTCCTCGGTGCTGTACGGGCTGGACCTCGCCCGCAAGGAGATCGCCTCCCAGCACCGGGTGGTCGTGGTCGAGGGGTACACCGACGTGATGGCCGCTCACCTGGCAGGGGTCACCACCGCCGTGGCCTCCTGCGGCACCGCGTTCGGGGCCGAGCACGTGAAGATCGTGCGCCGCGTGATGGGGGACTCGAACCCCTCGGCCGGGCTGCGGCTGAACACCGACGGGAAGGGCCTGGCCGGCGAGGTGATCTTCACCTTCGACGGCGACGCCGCCGGGCAGAAGGCAGCGCTGCGCGCCTTCGAGGAGGACCAGCGCTTCGTCGCCCAGACCTACGTCGCCGTCGAACCGGGCGGGATGGATCCCTGCGACCTGCGCATCCAGCGCGGGGACGAGGCGGTGCGGGAGCTGATCGAGACCCGTCGGCCGCTGTTCGAGTTCGCGATCCGCACCGCGATCTCGCAGGTCGACCTCGACACCGTCGAGGGGCAGGTGACCGCGCTGCGGATGGCCGCACCGGTCGTGGCCCGGATCCGGGACCGCGCGATGCGACCCGAGTACGCGCGGCGCCTCGCCGGCTGGCTCGGCATGGAGGAGCGCACCGTGCTGCGCGCCGTGCACGACGCCGCCCGCGCCGAGGGCCGGGGAGGGCACCGGGCCGAGGAGACGCCGCTGGAGCGAGCGGGGGAGCGGCCGGGTGGTCCCGGCGCCGACGGCGCCGACGGAGGCGAGCAGGCGGTGCCCATGCCGCGCCTGGCCGACGTGGTCAGCCCGCGCGACCCGGTGGGACTCGTGGAGACCCAGTCCCTCGCGGTGATGCTGCAGGCGCCCAGGCTGCTGGACGCCGAGCGGGTGGCGGCCCTGCCCGACGACTCCTTCCACGTCCCCGCCCTCCAGGGCGTGTGGGATGTGATGCTCGCCGCGGGCACGCTCCTGGACGCGGTCGCAGGGGAGCTGCCCGCCGCCCGCTATCTCGAGCAGGTCCTCGAGATCGCCGGGGAGACGGTGCGGCCGCTGATCGTCGAGATCGCGAACCTCGACCTCCCGGCCCGCAGCGAGGAGGCGCTGGGCCGGCTCGGGGTCTCGCTGCTGGACCGGCTCAGCGAGCTGTCGATCACCCGCGAGTACTCGGTGCTCAAGCAGCGCCTGCAGCGTACCGACCCCTCCGATGCCGAGCGGTACCAGGAGATCATGTCGCGCCTCGCGCAGGTGCAGGGCAGGCGCCGCGCGCTGCGCGGTCCGAGCGACTGACCCGGCTCGTCCCGGCTGGGGAAGCACACCCGGTCCTGGCAGGGGCAGCGCGCCGCGGCCCGGCCGCGGCGGCCCGTCGGGCCCTGATCCTCCGCACCAGCTCGAGGGCCCCGCCGAGCGCGAGGGCGAGGCCGATCCCGAGCGCGACGCCCAGGAGCGGGTTCTGCGCGAAGGCGAGCCCGCCCAGCATCCCGATGCCCACGTAGTACAGCGACCACGTGAGCGAGGCCAGGGAGGAGAACAGCACGAAGGTGCGGCGGGGCATGCCGGTCGCACCTGCGGTGAGGTTCACGGCCGTGCGCGCACCGGGCACGAAGCGGGCCCCGAGGATGATCACGGCACCGCGGGTGCGCAGCGCCGCCTCCGTCCTCCCGATCACCGCTCCCGCGATCCGGCGCTCGCGCAGCCGACGTGCCCACGGGCCGGCTCCACGCCCGACATGATGGGCGAGCACGTCCCCGAGCAGTGCCCCCGCCCACGCCGCCACGACCAGCAGCGCGGCGGAGGGGCTGCCGGTGACGGCGAAGGTCCCCGCGGTGAGCACGACCGTCTCCGCCGGCACCATCGGCACCAGCGAGTCGCCCACGGCGAGGACCAGCACGAGCAGGAGCAGCCAGGGCGAGGCCATGAGCGTCTCGGCGAGGGCGAGGATGCTGTCCATGCTGCGTCTCCGGGGTAGTGGGCGAACACCTGGTCGAACCCTTCCGACGCTAGGCGCCGGCAGGTGCCGGGCACCGCCCTGCAGGCCGTGCGGTTCCCGGCGGGGACCTGCGCCCGGACCCTGCAGGAAACCCCCTGGGGCGGCGTCGCCGCGCTTGGTAGCGTCGGCCGCCTCAGGCCCGGCCGCCTCTCGCCGCCGCCCTCCCGATCATCCCGGAGACCCGATGTCGCTGCCCTCCCGCCCCGGCGCCGCCGTGCCGCGCGGCCCCCTGCGCCTGCTGCGCCGGGCCGTGCGTCAGGTGCTGGGCACGCTGGGCGGTCTGGTGCTCGGCCCGCTGCTGCTGCTGGCCTGGCTGGTCTCGCTGCTGCGTCGGCAGGGCCTGCTGGATCGCGTGCGCGACCTGGAGATGCGGCGCCTGCGCCGCTCCTATCAGCTCCGGCCGGAGCAGCCCGAGGACCACGTCCTCGTCGGCGCGCGGATCCCGCTGTGGGCGCTGCTGATGACGCTCGCGGGCTGGCTCATGCTCGAGGTGCTGATGCTCGCGATCGCCGTGGTGCTGGGCAGCCTCGCCCAGTCCCTGTCCGGCTCCTTCGTCACGCTGAGCTTCGACCTGTGGGTGCTCAGCCGGCCGGCGCCGCTGGTCATGCTGGTGCTGGGGCCGGGGAGCCTGCTGGTCACAGCGCTGTACGCCGAGGGCGTCGCCTGGCTGCTCGCCGCCGTGCTGGGACGCTGGACGGCGGTCGCGCGCGCGGACGCCCTCGAGCCGCGCCTGCACCAGCTGCTGGTCACCCGCCGCGGCGTCGTCCTCGCGATCGACGACGAGCGCCGACGGATCGAACGGGACCTGCACGACGGCGTGCAGCAGAACGTGGTCTCCCTGTCGGTCACGCTCGCCCGCGCCCGGCGCAGCCAGGATCCCGAGCGCGCCGCCGCGCTGCTCGCCCAGGCCCACGCCCAGTCCCAGGAGCTGATCGAGGAGGTGCGCCAGGTCGCCTGGCGGGTGTACCCCACCGCGCTGGACGAGCACGGCCTCGCCTCCGCCCTCGACGGGATCGCCGCCACGAGCCCGCTGCCTGTGCGGCTGGAGACGGCGATCGGCCACGAGCTGCCGCCCGCGGTGGAGTCGGCCGCCTACTTCGTCGCCCGGGAGGCGGTCACCAACGTGGTCAAGCATGCGGCGGCCTCCGAGGTCGAGGTCGAGGTGCGCACCGCGCCGCTGCACGGCCGCCGCGGCGTGCGCCTCGTGGTGCGCGACGACGGGATCGGCGGCGCGGACCCGGAGGGCGGCGGGCTCCAGGGCCTGGCCCGTCGGGTCGCGGCGCTGGACGGTACCCTCGAGGTGGACAGCCCCGCCGGCGGTCCCACCGCCATCACCGCGGAGATCCCCAGTGACTGAGCCGAACACCCCCGACGCACCCGATGCCCGAGAGCCCGCGCAGCCGCGTGACGGGATCGTCCTCGCCGACGACGCCGTGCTGCTGCGCGAGGGCGTGCGCAGCCTCCTGGAGGACGAGGGGCACACTGTCCTCGCCGCCGTCGGCGACGGAGAGCAGCTGCTCGAGGAGGTCCGTCGCCATCGCCCGCGGATCGCGATCGTCGACGTGCGCATGCCGCCCACCCACACCGACGAGGGGCTGGTGGCGGCCCTCGCCATCAAGCGCGAGCTGCCCGAGGTGGGGGTGCTGATGCTCTCCCAGCACGTCGCCCGCGAGTACGCGACCGAGCTGCTGGGCGCGGAGACGACGGGCATCGGCTACCTGCTCAAGGACCGCATCACCGAGATCGACGGCTTCCTCGACGCGGTGCGGCGCGTCGCCGAGGGCGGCACCGTCATCGACCCGGCGGTGGTGCGCGCCCTGCTGCGCAGCCCCGAGCAGCGACGGGCCGTGGAGCGTCTCAGCCCGCGCGAGCTCGAGGTGCTCGAGGTGATGGCCGAGGGGCTCTCGAACCGGGGGATCGCCGAGCGGCTGCATCTGTCCGTGAGCACGGTCGAGAAGGCGGGCAGCGCGATCTTCGACAAGCTCGATCTCAGCGGTCAGGAGCAGGGCAGCCGCCGTGTGCTGGCGGTGCTGCGCTTCCTCGAGTCGCGACACGGCCTCGAGGGGGCTCCGGGAGCGGCCGATGCGTCCGGGCGGCGACCTCGTTGACCAGGTCCCGCTGACGGGCGGCGAGCGCCGCGCGGAGAACGGCCAGGCCCCGCAGCGCTTCAGGCGCGGAGGTGACCGCGGCGGGTGCGGCGTGAGCCGCCCCGACTCCCGCGCCCTCCGCCTCGAGCTCGTCCAGCAGGCCGAGGGCGATCTCGAGGTCCTGGATCAGGCCCAGCTCCTCCTGCACCGCCTCCGCGCGCTCCCGGTGGTGAGCGGCGGCGGGCTCGGCGGCGAGGAGCTCCGCGGCGTACCGCCACCGCTTGGCGGCCTTGCGCGCCGAATGCAGCGCGGCGGGATCCGCGCCCGCAGCCCGCAGACGCCGACGGGTGAGCGCCTCGGCCTCGCCGAGGGCCTGGGCGACGTCGAGCCTCGGCAGGGACGGGGGAGTGCGCGACCAGTCCTGCAGCAGCGTCGCCGCCTCCTGCCAGCGCGGAGCCTCCGCGGCCGGGGCGAGCGCTGCCAGCGCCGCGGCGCGGCGTGCGGCGAGCTCGTGCTCGAGGAGGGCGCGGAGCGGTGCGGCGGCGGGATCAGGGGTGAGCTCGTCGGCGGCCGGGAGCAGCAGCTCGGAGAGCACGTCCACGTCCCGCACCGCCCCGAGCACGAGGGCCACCTCCTGCAGCGCGGCGTCGACCGCGGTGGGGTCCGCGACGAGGGCGGGGAGGGTGCGCACGGTCGCCCTCAGCCTGCGCAGCGAGGTGCGGGAGTCGTGGACGACCTCGACGGGCAGGTCGCCCCCGCGTCGCCGCATCGCCTCGAGCGCGCGGGCGGCGTGCAGGCGCAGGTAGTCCTCCGGCGCCCCGCCCTCGGCGCCGGAGCGCGGCGTGCTCCGCGGACCCGGCGCCGGCGGGCTCGGCCGGGTGCTCACTCCTCGGAGAGATCCGGGGCGAGGACGTAGTCGTGCAGGGCTCCCTCGAGCCCCTCGGCGACCGCCGCGGACAGCAGCAGCACCGTGTCCTCGACGGCCACGACCTTCCGGCGCAGCTCCGGCAGCTCGTGCAGCTCTCCCTGCTGGATGACGAACGGCTCGGGCGCCTCGACGCGGATCGCGCCGTGCAGCACGTAGATCGAGGCGGGCACCTCGGACTCGTGCTCGGTGAGCTGGGTCCCCTCTGTCAGCGACAGGATCGTCTGCTGGAGGGTGGCGCGCCGCACGACGCCCTCGGAGTGGAAGCCGGTGCCGGAGCCCCGTGCCGCATCGATGGAACGGGTGATGATGGGGGTCAGCGCGACCATGATGGATTCCTCCTCGGTGATGGATCCTCCTGCCAGTATCCGTCGGGAGGGGCGAAAGGTCATGCCCTTCACCCGGACGGTCGCTCCTGCACCTCGCGGGACGCTCGCGAGGTGGCGGGGCGTTACGCTCCAGGGACGAGGAACGAGGACGAGGCGGTGCACGTGGACGAGACCGAGCCGGGCGACGGCCACGAGGGCTACTGGTATCCCGAGCACGGCTCCGCGGTCGAGCTGCTCTCCGCGCTGCGCGCCTACCAGGCGGCCCACACCGCCCTGCGCCGACGGATGAGCGCCGAGATGGCCATGAACACCACCGATCTCGCCGCCCTGCGGCACGTGATCGCCCACGAGCGGCGCGAGGAGCCGCTGACCCCGCTGGCGCTCGCGCGGCTGCTGCGGATCTCCGGGGCCTCCACCTCGAAGCTGCTGGACCGCCTCACCGCCTCGGGCCATCTCCGCCGCGCGCCTCACCCGCACGACGGCCGCTCGAGCGTGGTCCTCGCCACCGCGCACGGGCACGCCCAGGTGCGCGAGCGTCTCACCGGGATGCACCGGCGGATGCAGGAGACCGCCGAGCTGGTGCCCGAGAGCGCCCGGCGCGAGACGGCCGCGTTCCTGCGCGGTATCGCGCAGGTGCTGGAAACCGAGAGCAGCTCCTCCGCCCCGCTCTCACCGGCCTCGCCTCCCTCGACCGCGTCGTCGCCGGTGCCGCCCGAGAGCTGATCCGCCGGGGCGCCTCCCAGCCCGCCCCGGTCGGCGCGCGTCGCTCAGTCCGCGCCGCGGCGCCACAGCCGCGAGGGCCACCACACCGACCGGCCGACGTCGAGCACGAGTGCCGGGACCAGCAGGGTGCGCACCACGAAGGTGTCCAGCAGCACTCCGAGCGCGACGATGAACGCGATCTGGGCGAGGAACAGGATCGGGATCACCCCGAGCGCCGCGAAGGTGGCCGCGAGCACGAGCCCTGCCGAGGTGATCACCCCGCCGGTCACGGCCAGGCCCCGGGTCACTCCCTCGGCGGTGCCGTGGCGCAGCGTCTCCTCCCGCACCCGTGTCATGAGGAAGATGTTGTAGTCGATCCCGAGCGCGACCAGGAACACGAAGCCGTACAGCGGCACCGCGGGATCCGCGCCGGGGAAGTCGAGCACGTGGTCGAAGACGAGCGCGGAGATCCCGAGCGCCGATCCGAAGGAGAGCACGGTCGTCGCGATCAGCAGCACAGGGGCGAGCACGGCGCGCAGCAGCGCCATGAGGATCGCGAGGATCACCGCCAGCACCACCGGGATGATGAGGTTCCGGTCGTGCACGGAGGCGTCGTTGGTGTCGATCGCGGTCGCGGTGACCCCGCCGACGAGCGCCTGGGAACCGTCCGCGGCGAGCTCCGCCCGCAGCGAGCGCACCGTCCGCTCGGCGGCCGCGGAGTCCGGGGCGTCGGCGAGCGTGCCCTGGAGCAGCACCTGGCCGTCGACCACGGTCGGCTCGGGGGCGGGGGTCCCGGGCGGGCCGGCGGCCTGGACGCCGTCCTCCGTGACGGCTGCGGAGCCGCTGGGGGCGTCCTCGGCGCTGACGGTGACCGCGTCGATGTCGTCGTCGGCCAGGAGCACCGCCGCCGCGGCGTCGAGGTCGTCCTGGTCGGTGATCACCTGCACGGGCGAGCCGGCGCCCGCAGGGAAGTGCTCGCCGAGGGCGACCTGTCCGTCGCGGGCGGAGGACTCGCCGAGCACGAGATCGGACTGCGCGACGCCGGAGGCCTCCAGCTGGGGAAGGCCCAGGCATGCCGCGCCGAGCACGAGGGCGGTGAGGATCCACAGCGGGCGCGGACGGCGACGCACTGCGGCCGCGACCCGACCCCATGCCCCGTGGGCGGCCAGGACCGTGTCCTCGTCGGCCTCGCTCTGCGGTGCGGTGCCCGCCTCGTCGTGCGGCAGGGGGCGGCGCGGCCAGAACGCGACGCGCCCGCACAGCAGCAGCGCCGCGGGCAGCAGCGTCAGCGCCGCGAGCATCGCGCTGAGGATCCCGAGCGCTGCGACGGGGCCCAGTGCACTGTTGGAGCGCAGGTCCGACAGCAGCAGGCACAGCAGTCCCGCGATCACGGTCCCGCCCGAGGCGAGGACCGGCTCGATCGTGCCGCGCAGCGCCGCGCGGGTCGCCTCGGCGCGATCTCGATGGGAGCGCAGCTCGTCGCGATATCGCGCGACGTACAGCAGCGAGTAGTCGGTCGCCGCGCCGATCACGAGGATGAACAGGATGCCCTGCGTCTGCCCCGACAGCAGCAGCACCCCGGCGTCCGCCAGGTGCCAGATCGCCAGCAGCGCCACGCACAGGGCCGACATCGCCGTCGCGAGCACGATCAGCGGCAGGAGCGGGGAGCGGTGGACGAGCACGAGGATGACGAACACCGCCGAGAGAGCGACCCCGAGCAGCAGGCCGTCGATCCCTGCGAAGGCCTCGCCGAGATCTGCGGAGAACCCCGCGGGCCCGGTGACGTGCGCGTCGAGGGAGTCGGGGAGGTCCGCGTCCAGGGTGTCGGCGACGTCGGCGGTGACCGCGCCGAGATCCGCGTCCGGGTCCAGGGGCACGAAGGCCTGGACGGCCAGGCCGTCCTCCGAGGGCAGGGCGGGGGAGATCTCCGAGCCCACCCCCTCCAGGGAGGAGAGGTCCTCGAGGGCGTCGGTGATCTGCGCCGTGGTGTCCTCGTCGATCTGCTCGGGCGAGGTGATCACGATGATCGCGGGGATCGCGTCCGAGCCCGTGAACTCCGGCGCCAGGTGGGAGACCTCGGTCGCCTCCGCGGAATCGGGAAGATAGGCGGCCGCGTCGTTGGAGGAGACCTCGTCGACCCGTCCGAAGTAGGGCCCGCCCACGGCAGCGCCGAGGAGCCAGACGAGGATCAGCAGCGGCGGCAGCACGAGGCGCAGCAGGCGAGGGAGCCGACGTCGGCGACGATGGGTGTGCCCGTCGGGGCGGGCGTCGTGCGTGCTGGATTCCATGGACCCTCCGTCCGAGCTCGACGCTAGCACTGTCTCACAGATCGTTAGAGCGGCGATGTATGTTCGGGGTGAGTCGACAGCGGAAGGCAGACCCATGCGGATCGAGACCCGGCACGAGCTCGCCGCCTCGCCGGAGAGGGTACGGCAGTGGATGGAGCGTCCCGGAGCCCTCGTCCGGCTCACCCCGCCCGGCCTCGGCGGCCCCGAGAATCCGGACGACGGCGGGGTCCGGGCCGGTCGGCTCGTCCCCGTCCGCCTCGGCCCTGCCGTGCTGCCCGCTGCGCTGCGTCCTCGATGGCTGCTCCGTCACGCCGAGGAGCCCTGTCCCGGTCTCGGCGAGGGGGAGCTGCGCTTCGTCGACCGGCAGGTCCGCGGGCCCTGGCGCACCTGGCGCCACGAGCACGCCGTGGAAGCGGCGGAGGCCGGCACGACGATGGCGGATCGGCTCGAGATCGAGCTGCCCCGTGGCCTCTCCGCCCTCGAGACTCTGGTCGAGCGCTCCGTGCGCGAGCTGCTCGCCTTCCGGGCACGTCAGCTGCGGGACGACCTCGCCTTCCACGCTCGCTGGGACGGCACCCCGCGGCGCACGATCGCGATCGCCGGCGCCTCCGGGCTCATCGGCACCCAGCTCGCCGCCCTCCTCACCACCGGCGGTCACACCGTGCTGCGCATGGTCCGGGGCCGGGCGGCCGGCCCCGGGGAGATCGCGTGGGACCCCTCAGGAGGCCGGCTCGACCCCGCCGATCTCGAGGACGTGGATGCGGTCGTCAACCTCGGCGGCCGCTCGATCGCGACCCGCTGGACCGCCTCCGCGCGCCGGGAGATCCGCGATTCACGCCTCGCCGGGACGGATCTTCTGGCCCGGACCCTCGCCGGCATGGACGACGGACCCTCCGCCCTGGTCCAGGCCTCCGCGATCGGCATCTACGGACCCCGGCGGCCGGGCGAGCGGCTCGAGGAGACCTCGACTCCGGGGACGGGCTTCCTCGCGGAGGTGGTGCGGGACTGGGAGGCCGCGACCGAGCCCGCCCGCTCCGCAGGTCTGCGCGTCGCGCTGCTGCGCACCGGCATCGTGCTCTCCGACGGCGGGGGATCCCTGCTGCCCCAGCTCCCGCTCTTCCTCGCCGGCGTCGGCGGGCGACTCACCGTCCGCGATGCCCGGCTCTCCTGGATCACGCTCGACGACATGGTGCGAGCCCATGCCCATGCGGCGCTCTCGAGCACGGCGGAGGGGCCCCTGAACGCGGTCGCCGCCGGCACCGTCACCGCTGGGGAGTTCGCTCGTGCTCTCGGCACGGTGCTGCGCCGGCCCGCCCTGCTGCCCGTCCCGGCCGCCGGGCCGCAGCTCGCGCTCGGACGCGACGCGGCAGACGAGCTGATCCGCACCGACCAGGACGTGTGCGGGGACCGGCTCGCTGCGAGCGGGCACGAGCTCGCCCACCCCGAGCTCGAGGGAGCGCTGCGTCATCTGCTGCGCCGCAGCGCGGAACGGGTCTGAGGAGGTTCTCCTCGCTCCGGTGCACATATGAGCAGTGCGCCGGCACGTCCGAGCGAACTGGTTAGGGTGGACGCGGAACAGATCAGCCCCACGCCGTTCCGCGGCGCCGCCGGCAGGAGCACCGCCGCTCCGGAAGGACCCTCCATGACACTGCGCGCCCCGGAGCGCCCGGCCCGTCGGGCACGGCGCCGTCGCGGCTACGCGCTGTTCGCCCTGTTCGCCTTCCCGAATCTGGCCCTGATCGCGGTCTTCGCCTACTGGCCGATCCTCGCGAACCTCTACCTGAGCCTGACGAGCTGGGACTTCATCTCTCCCGAACCGCTGTACGTGGGGCTGACGAACTACACCTCGATGCTGGCCTCGCCCTCCTTCCACAAGGTGCTGTGGGTGTCCGTGGTGTGGGTGGTGGTCGTCGTGGGCATCAGCCTCGTGCTCGGGGTGCTGCTGGCCCTGCTGTTCTCCCGGAAGCTGCCCGGCACCTCCGCCGTCACCGGCATCGTGTTCACCCCCCACGTGGTCTCCGGCGCGGCGATCGCCGTGGTGTGGCTGTTCATCTTCGACCCGAACTACGGCCTCGCGCGCGTGGTCTTCGAGGCCTTCGGCGCCGACTCCCCGGACTGGACCACCGACGCCGACTGGGCCCTGCCCGCGCTGCTGATCGTCTCGATCTGGAAGGGCGTCGGCTTCGTCTCGATCGTCTACCTCGCCGGGATCCAGGGGCTGCCCACCGATGTGCTCGAGGCGGCGCGGCTGGACGGTGCGGGACCGGTGCAGACCTTCCTGCGGGTCATGCTCCCGCTCCTCTCGCCCACCACGTTCTTCCTGGTGATCACGCAGACCATCGGCGCCTTCCAGGCCTTCGACATCATCGCGGTGATGACCAGCGGAGGCCCCGCGTCGGCCACCACCACGCTGAGCTGGTTCATCTACGAGCAGGCCTTCCTGCGCTCGAACGTCGGCCTCTCCGCGGCTGCGGGCACGGTGATGTTCGTGCTGCTGATGCTCATCACCGCGCTGCAGTTCCGGTTCGTGGAGAAGAGGGTGCACTACTGATGACGAACCCCACGACCACCCGGCCCGCGGACCCTCGCGGCCCGCTCGCCGACGATGCCCGGCGGGCGACGCCCTCCCGCCGCTGGGCACGCCGCTCCCACGCCCCCAAGCGCTCCTGGTGGGGACACCTGCTGCTGATCGCCGTGGGGCTGGTCTTCCTGATCCCGCTGTACATGCTGCTGACCACCTCGTTCAAGACGAACGGCGAGATCTACACCTGGCCGATGACGTGGCTGCCCTCCGAGCTCACGTTCGACAACGTGCGCGAGGCCTGGCGGATCGCCCCGTTCGGGGACTTCCTGAAGAACTCGCTGATCGTCACCGTGGTCGGCGCGACCCTCAAGGTGCTGCTGGCGATCTTCGCGGCCTACGCCTTCGCCTTCCTGCCCTTCCCGGGCAAGAGATGGCTGTTCGTGATCATGCTCGGCGCGCTCATGGTCCCCGGCCACGTGACGCTGCTGGTCAACTACATCACGATGGGCAACCTCGGCCTGATCAACACCTATGCGGGCCTGATCCTGCCCGGCGTCGCCTCCGCCTTCGGCACCTTCCTGCTGCGCCAGCACTTCATGTCCCTGCCCGCCGAGGTCTTCGAGGCGGCCGAGGTCGACGGCTGCGGACACCTGCGCCGCCTGCTCTCCTTCACCCTGCCGATGTCGATCCCGGCGGTCGCCACAGTCGCGCTGGTCGCGGTGATCGATGAGTGGAACAACTTCGTGTGGCCGCTGATCATCACCAACTCCGTCAACATGCGCACCCTGCCGATCGGCCTGATGTACCTCAAGTCCAACGACGGTCTCACCAACTGGGGCGTGCTGATGTCCGGCACTCTCATCGTCGTGCTGCCGATGCTGCTCGTCTTCCTGTGCGCGCAGCGCTACATCGTCTCCGGCCTCACCGGCGCGGCCGCCGGCAGCGGACGGTGAGCGCCGTGCATCGACTCTCGAGGAGAACCATGGCCGACGATCGTGCCCGCACCTCTCGTGCGCGTCCCGCCGCAGCCTCCCCGTCGCGCAGGCAGCTGCTCGGCGCAGGGCTGCTCGCAGCCGGCACGCCGCTGCTCGGCGGATGCTTCGGGCTCGGCGAGACCGAGGGCCTGGTGCTCGAGCAGCCCGGCGGTCATGTGCCCGCCGAGTTCGAGGACCGACAGCGGGTCGTGATCTGGAGCGCCTACACCGCGCACAACGCCGAGGTGATCGCCGCCAACATCGACGCCTTCCACGCCGCGCAGGACGAGATCTATGCCGAGGTGCAGATCTTCGACAGCTACGACGGCGTGGAGTCCAAGCTCTCCGCGAGCCTGCAGGCCAGGCAGGTGCCGGACATCGTCGTGCTCAGCGACGTGGTGTGGAACCGGTTCTACCTCGCCGAGGCCCTCGAGCCGCTGACGGGTTATTTCGACACCTCCTTCGACACCGACGCCTTCGACGAGCGGTTCCTCGACGAGGGCACCGTCAAGGACGACATCTGGTGGGTCCCCTTCGGCCGCTCGACGCCGCTGTTCTACTACAACCGCGAGATCTTCGAGGCCGTGGGGCTGCCGGACCGGGCCCCGGAGACCTATACCGAGTGGTCCGAGTGGGCGAAGGAGGTCGACGGCCTCGAGTTCGACGGCAACCGGGTGCGGATGCGGGCATACATCGGCGGGGACGACTGGTACTTCTCCGGGGCGATCCGGGCCTTCGGCGGCGCCTACTCAGATGGACTGGACATGACGCTGACCACCGAGGAGTCGATCGCCGCCCTCGAGTACGACCGCAAGTTCATCCACGACGACGGCTACGGCTATCTCGCCGCGGACGCCACGGGCGACTTCACCTCCGGCGCCTGCGCCACCGTGCTGCAGTCCACCGGCACCCTCTCGGGGATCAAGGAGGCCGCGACCTTCGACTTCGGCTGCGGCTTCCTGCCGCAGGAGGTCACCACCGGTGTGCCCACGGGCGGCGGCGGGCTGTCGATCATGCGCTACGCCTCCGCCGAGCGGAAACAGGCCGCCTGGGAGGTCATCAAGTTCCTCTCCAGCGGGCAGGCATCGGTGGACTGGACGCTCGGCAGCGGGTACGTGCCCTGCACGAAGGACGCCGTCGAGTCGGAGGAGATCGCGCAGCGCTCCGCGGAGGATCCCCGCTACCAGGTCGCCATCGACCAGCTGGCGATCGCGCAGGGGCCCGACATCGCCCGACGCTTCGTCCCCGAGATGATCGTCGAGGCCAAGAACGCCATCCAGTCCGTCTACTCGGCCGGAGAGGACGCCGAGAAGGTGCTGACCCGGATGGAGAAGGAGCTGGAGCCGGCCGTGGACCGGGTCCGGGAGAAGTACGAGCAACGAGTGGGAGAGTGACGCGCAGTGAACGGGACGACAGGGACGCCGCTGATCGTGGGGCATCGGGGAGCGATGGCCCACGCGCCCGAGAACAGCCTCGAGGGCTACGCGCTGGCCGAGAGGATCGGGGTCGACGAGATCGAGCTCGACGTGCGCCTGAGCGCCGACGAGCAGCTGTTCCTGCTGCACGATGCGACGCTGGACCGCACCGCCGGGGATGACTCGGCGCGCTCCCGCGGACCCGCCGGGGAGCTGACGCTCGCCCAGCTGCAGCAGGTCGTGCTCGACTCCGGCCGTGGCGTCGTGACGCTCCAGGAGATGTACGAGGCGACCAGCACCTTCATCCAGCTCGAGATCAAGGCCCCGGAGACGGTGCCGTACCTTGCCGCGTACTTTGCCGAGCACCCCGAGCACGCCGCGCGCACGATGCTCACGAGCTTCAAGGAGGACGCGCTGCATGAGGCCGCCGAGAAGATCCCCGGTGTGCCCCGTGGCGTGATCCGCAAGGACATGGCCCGCGCCGAGACGTTCGAGGGCGGCTGGCAGGGGCTCGTCGAGCACACCTCGGCCCAGCGGCTGTGCCTGGGCCTGTCCGGTCTCACCGAGGAGCACGTGCGGGCGATCAGGGGACGCGGGCTCGAGCTGCACCTCTGGCCCGTGCGGACGCTCGAGGACATGCGCGAGGCGATGCGCCACGGCGCCGACGGCATCACGGCCGACGACCCTGCCGAGGCGATCAGGTGGCGGCGAGAGGTGCGGGAGGGCGATGGCTGAGCGAGGCCGCGCCCTGCGGTCCGGGGCACAGCTGCCCCTGGACCAGCAGATCCTGCACGTCCACGTCGCCATGCAGAACCTCGCCCACGGCCGCCCGCTCAACGAGATCGCCGAGGAGATCGGCAGGTCCCGGTTCGCCACCGCCCGCATGGTCCGGCGCGCCCGCGAGCTGGGCCTCATCGAGGTGCGGCCGACGATGCCGGTGCCGATCGACGCGGACCTCTCCGCGCGCATCGCCCGGCAGTTCGGCCTCCGCTCCGCGCTCGTGGTCGCGACCCGCTCCACGGACGACGCGGAGGTGCGCGAGGCGCTCGCCTCGGTCACCGCGCGCTACCTCAGCGAGACGGTGGAGGAGGACGACGTGCTCGGCGTCGCGCCCGGCCGCACCCTCGCCCGCGCCTCCCGCGAGATCGACCAGCTGCCCAGCGCCGATGTGGTCCAGCTGACCGGCATCGGCTGGCCGCGGCTCGAGGAGGGCGCCGAGGTGGTCTCCGCCATCGGTCGTGCCGCCGGCGGCGCGACCTTCCCGCTGTACGTGCCGATCCTCATCGACCCCGAGGCCGCGCCGATCCTGCACCACCCCGCGATCACGGGGACGATGCGGAGGTTCCGCCACGTCCGGAAGGCGTTCCTCACCATCGGGGGCTGGCCGCGCTCCTCACTGCTCGCCCAGATCCTCGGCGAGAACGGGGAGCGCGCCGGCTTCGAGGAGCGAGGCGTCGTCGCGGAGATCGGCACCACGCTGCTGGACATCCAGGGGCGCACCGTCAGCGGGCTCGAAGGGCGCTTCATCGGCATCTCCGAGGAGGAGCTGCGCGCCGTGCCGCTGCGGGTCGCGATCGGAGGAGGGGAGTGGAAGCAGCAGGCGGTCCTCGCGACCCTGCGATCGGGACTGGTGAACGTGCTCATCACCGACGTCCGCACCGCGGAGCTGGCACTCGCGGCGGAGAGATGAGCGCCGGCGCTCTCCGGTGGCCCAGGCGGGGCTTGAACCCGCGACCGACGGATTACCGAGCCAGTCTCTACGAAGTTCCAGGGAGTGAGCCTGCGCAGGCGCTATGACCTGGGGTGTAGTCGTCAGGTGGCCTCACCTACCATCATGAAGGTTCATCGGTTTTCACGGTGCTTCCCACTAAAACTCATACTTAACTCGTACCTTGGTGTAGAGCGGCTCTACTACAGGTAACTCGCCGGGCACCGTCAGGACGAAGCGGTCGCCGGGCACTGCAGGGTGGCGGCGCGTCAGGTGTGATGCCTCGTGACCTCTCGTGAGTGTGCGGTCCTCACCAGGTGAAACGAGTACCTGCCGTTGCCATCGCGACATGTTCCGTGATCCCCCGCCCACTTACGTGAGCACAAGGGGTCGATACGCGGCTCCGTCTAACACGGGAGGCCGCCATGGCTCGGAAGGCGCAGGCACCGGACATCGTCAGGATGGACGAGCTGCTCACCGCACAGGAGGTCGGCGAGGCCCTCGGTCTGTCCACCGGGACCCTCGCGAACTGGCGCAGTCTCGACATGGGTCCCGGCTTCGTCAAGGTCGGAGGCCGAGTCCGCTATCGCGTCTCGAGCGTGAACGACTGGGTTGCGGAGCAGGAGCGGAAGGTGGCCGGCTGACGCGGGGCCGGCCGGCTCATGCTCGCGCCTAGATGTTGCGGGTCATGACGTTGTAGTCACGGAGCGGGGATGAAGGAACGGGTCCCTGACCGGCACGATGGGTGGTGCTGAAGCCGTCCATCTGCTGGAAGAGACCCGTTCCATGACTCACCGTAATTCCCCGCTGACCCCTGCCGGAAGACTCCGCCTGGTCAAACGTGTCGAAGATGATGGCCGACCCGTCGCCCACGTCGCTGCCGAAGCCGGCGTCGCCCGCTCGACTCTGACGAAGTGGGTCCACCGCTACCGCGCCGACGGTGCCGAAGCCTTGGAAGACCGCACCAGCGCCCCAGCACGGAGACCCTCGCGGCCACCGATCGAGGTCCTCGAACTCATCGACGCTTGGCGGCGAGAGCACAAATGGTCGGCCCGCCGCATCGCCCTCGAGCTCGCCTCCCACGGCCACCACTACTGCGTCCGGACCATCGGGCGCTGGCTGGAACGACTCGGGATCTCCCGCCGCCAGACCTCGATCTGTTGGATGACACAGGCGGCTGTCGCGGTACTGCTGTGGTGGGGCGTCGAAGCACGGTCTTGGAGCCCGGCTTCGCCATGGCGTCTCCACCGGTTGACCCACTTCGAAGCGCACGCGCGTGAGATGCCCATCTCGGCAGCTACGTGCGCGATCGGCCGGGTCAGGCACCGATTCACGAGCCGGCGTCGACCTTCAAGGCTCAACGGAGCATTAGCGTGCGTCACTTGGCAGCCTCCACATTCCGTACCCGCGGGGCGATCATGCGCAGCGTGGGCAGCATCACGAGGAGTGCGAGAGCAGTCAGCGCGGTCGCTGCCCACACGGGACCAAGGTTGCTCGAGCTCTCGAGCGCTACCGCTCCGAGCGCCGGACCAGCAGCGGCCCCGATGTTGAGAGCGGCAGTCGCGTAGGAACCACCCATGGTGGGCGCTTCCGATGCTGCGTAGAGCACTCGAGCGATCATGGTGCTTCCCACAGCGAATGCCAGCATTCCCAGCAGGAACACCAGGACGAGCAGCGGCACGGAGTGCCCAGCAAGCACCGCGAGCAACAGCCACCCAACTAACAGGAGCGGCGCGGCCACAACGAGGAGCGTTCGCGGGTGCTGGTCAGACAGTCGCCCGGCAATGCTGACTCCCATGAAGGACCCGATGCCGAACAACACCAGAGCCACCGGTACCCACACCTGGCCCAGACCCGCTGTCCCGGTCACGACCGGCGCGAGGAACGTAAACGCGGCGAAAGTCCCCGCCATTGACCAGCGCAGCGAGCAGCATCGCCGTGAAAAGGCGGGGCACGCGGAGCTGCGCCAACTCGAAGGCGAGAGACAGGCCATCGTTGGCTTCGTCCTGCGTGTCTCTCGGCTGTGGACGGATCCCGGTGAGGATGCCGATTGCAGCAGGAACGCACAGGAAGGCTACCGCCCAGAACGTGGCCCGCCATCCCAGCGCCGTGCCAAGTAGAGCCCCCGCGGGAACACCGGCGACCATGGCGATCGTGGTGCCCGAGAGGAGGATGGCAAGAGCGCGGCCCTTCCGGCTGGGGGCCACGAGGCGGGTCGCGGTGCTGAGTGCAACGGCCAGGAACCCGGCGTTAGCAACCGCAGCAACCACACGAGTTGCGAACAGCACGGAGAAGGTCTCGGCAGTGGCGGCGACGACGTGACAGGCAGCGAAGATGACCACGCACCCGAGCAAGGTGGTCCGGGCGGGCCACCGACGGGTGAGAGCTGCCATGGCGGGCGCACCGAGAATCATCCCGACCGCAAAGGCAGAGGTGAGTAACCCAGCTGTGCCGACAGAGACACCGACACTGGCGGCGATGTCTGGCACGAGGCCAGCAAGCATGAACTCAGATGTGCCCATGGCAAAGACAGCCAGGGCAAGCAGGTAGAGGGCGAAGGGCATGGAGGGCTCCGAGGAACGAGAACGAAAAGAGGGAAACGTCTCGTCACCACGGCCAGCGCCCAGGGAGCTGCCCAAGAGCCCGCTCAGCGCACAGGCGCAGGCGGCGGGTTAAGGACTCAGGAGGTCTGGGGGGCTGACGGTGTGACCGAAAGCCCCCTGAGTGTCTGATTCAGGGCACGCCATGCTCCTCACCCTACCGACGCTCCCTCAACACTGCACATCCTTTGCGCGCGCCGCGGCATCGTCATCAACGTCCTGCCCCGCAACAACTAGTAGCCGACCCCAGGGTCTGCGTCGGTCGAGCGGGCCCTGTGGCGATGGCGCACCCGTCCGCGAAGCCGCTCGCTCGAAGTCACGACCCGGCAGGATCAGGGAGCACCGGACGCATGAACGTGCGCTCATAACGGAGCACGCAGCCGCTGTCGTCTCTGATTCTATCGGCAGCGATGAAGTCGGGGTCGACGCCGAATCGTGCACGGTACGCCTCATAGGTTGCGAACGAGTCGAACGAGAACAGTGCCATCGCTCGATCGCTGGCGCCCTCGCTTGGCAGGAAGTATCCGTGATGCATTCCGTCATGCTTGTTGACCAGTGCCATCCACGCGCGTCCGAACCGCTCGAACTCGGCGGCCTTCGCGGGGTCGATCGTGTATTCCACGACGCAAGTGATCATGACGCCACACTAGAACACGTGCGCCCGGTGGGATGGGACTGCCGAGGCTCCCAGTGGTCTCGCTGACCACACGTATGGCATCCCGAATGGGTATACCCCACGGCGCAGATCTGTCACGGAACTGCCGTTTTGGACCCTGTGTGACGGGGGAGCCTACGGCGGCGTAGCTGTCACGCAGGGTGGCCCTTAACGGGACAGGACTGTCCAGTTGAGGTCGCTTACCGCGGGTGCGCTACGTTGTCGCCCGGCCGCGCTTGGTGGCGTAGTAGCTGAGCGCATCGTCGAGGTCAGACTCGCTTAACGCCGGCCACGGGTGCTGCACGACGTAGAGCTCGGCGCTCTTGGTCTGCCAGGGGAAGAAGCCCGAGGTGCGACTGTCCCCGCCGGTGCGGATGATCAGGTCGATGTCCTTCACTGGGCCACCGGCAAGCTGCTCCGAGACCGCTTCCACGGTGAGGTCGTCGAGCTCCCCGGTCGCGAGGTGGAGGATGGCGCGCTGAACGGCAGAGACGATGTCTGCGTGAGCGTCGTAGCCGATAGCGAGCGTGAGATGCCGGGGCCGATCGGACGTTTCCTGGATCGCGCGCTCGAGCGCTGCTCGGGCCGAGGCAGGAAGCAGGTCCAGATCGCCACTGACGTGGAGCTGCCAACTCTGAGCCGCCTTCACCCGGTGCGGGATGATCTCCTCGATCAGCCTGAAGAGGTAGCGGACCTCTTGGGAGTCACGCTTGCGGATGTTGTCGGCGGACAAGACGTAGGCGCTGGCATGGTCGATGCTCCGTGCGCTGAGCCAGGCCATGAAATTGGAGAGGTGCTCCGCCCCAGCCTTGTGGCCGAAGCCCACGTCAACATGCCGTTGAGCCTTCGCCCAGCGTCGATTGCCGTCCATGATCACCCCGATGTGGCGTGGCCGCGGGACGGCCAGAGATGCAGGCCGGCTCGACGCGTCGCGGAGTTCCATGACCTCACCGTAGGACGCACAGCACGCCGGCGACCGGTGTCCGCAACAGTATCGACAGGATCTCCATCAACGGACGCTTCCAGCATCCCGTCGACGGGGCACCCATCCCGTACGGGTGTCTCACTGGCGCAGCTGTCACTCACGGCCAAGGCGTCGGGCGCGGCCTGCTCCCTACCGCCCCACACCCCATCTGCGGTGGCTGAGACGGCTAGCGAGGGGCGGACGCGGCTACCGATTGACTTTCGATAGATAGCGATTGATACTCAACGCATGACTCGTGGCCTCGCTCGAACCCTTCAAGTCGTTGCCGTCCTCTCGGGCCTCGGCCTCCTCTTCGCCCAAGTCGTGGTCGTGCCGGTGGTCTCCGGGTGGATGGCAGACGCGTACCCGGAGTTCGCTTGGGCACGCTGGCAGCTGGCCATCTCGCTGATCGCCTTCCTGGCCTGCATCCAAGCCACACTGCTGGCCACATGGGAGCTGCTGGGCCGCGTTGCTCGTGACGAGATTTTCGACGCTGAGGCACGGCGGTGGGTCGATGTCATCCTCGGCGCCCTCGGTGCCGGATGGTGCATCGCTCTGGTCACCAGCGCATGGCAGACGATCCAGGGTGTTTCTGCTCCGTGGATCGTCCTGACCGAGTTGCTCAGTCTGATGGTCGGTCTCGCTGTCGTCCTGCTGATCGTCGTCCTCAGAGGCCTACTCGTCCGAGCGACCGCGCTCAAGGTCGAGATGGATGCGGTTGTCTGAGCGATGGCCATCGTCAGTCGCATTGATGTGGAACTCGCTCGACAGAAGATGAGCGTCGGGGAGTTCGCCGATCGGGTGGGCATCACGCCGGCCAACATCGCAGTACTCAAGAACGGTCGCGCCAAGGCCGTCCGCCTGTCGACGCTGGATGCGATGTGCCGCGTGCTCCAATGCCAGCCGGGCGACCTGTTCGAGTGGATCGACGACGAAACTGAGGACGCAGATGCCGGCGATACCGGCATCAATGACTCCCGGTGACCAAGAGTCTGGGCGGCGAAGATCCGAGCGGGCCGAACGGCGCGTCCTGAATGGGTATACCCGAGTGAGCAGATCTGTGTCAGATTGGCGGTTTTGGACCCTGTGTGACGGGGGAACCTACGGCGGCGTAGCTGTCGCGCAGGGTGGCCATTAGTGGGACAGAATTGTCCAGTTAAGGTCGCTTGCGGCGGGTGCGCTACTTTGTCGCCCGGCCGCGCTTGGTGGCGTAGTAGCTGAGCGCATCGTCGAGGTCGGACTCGCTGAACGCCGGCCACGGGTGCTGCACGACGTAGAGCCCGGCGCTCTTGGTCTGCCAGGGGAAGAAGCCCGAGGTGCGACTGTCCCCGCCGGTGCGGATGATCAGGTCGATGTCCTTCACTGGGCCACCGGCAAGCTGCTCCGAGACCGCATCCACGGTGAGACCGTCGAGCTCCCCGGCTTTGAGCTGGAGAACGGCGCGCTGAACGGCAGAGACGATGTCTGCGTGAGCGTCGTAGCCGATAGCGAGCGTGAGATGCCGGGGGCGATCTGACGTCTCCTGGATCGCGCGCTCGAGCGCTGCTCGTGCCGGGGCAGGAAGCAGGTCCAGATCGCCACTGACGTGTAGCCGCCAACTCTGAGCTGCCTCCACCCGATGCGGGATGATCTCCTCGATCAGCGTGAAGAGGTAGCGGACCTCTTGGGAGTCACGCTTGCGGATGTTGTCGGCGGACAGGACGTAGGCGCTGGCGTGGTCGATGTTCCGGACGCTGAGCCAGGCCATGAAGTTGGAGAGGTGCTCTGCACCGGCCTTGTGGCCGAGGCTCGCGTCAAGGTGCCGTTGAGCCTTCGCCCAGCGTCGATTGCCGTCCATGATGATCCCGATGTGACGTGGCCTCGGGAGGGCGGAACGGTCGCGGCGATCCATGGCGTCACCGTAGGGCTCGACGCGCGCCCGCGACCGGAGTTCGCCGCGGTGTTGACAAGATCTACACGGACAAGCGCGACTCCGTCAGTGCAGCAGTTCGGCACCGAGCGCAGCCCAGGCCGTGGTGTTCGGTGGAAGGCTCCGGTGGGGGTGCCATTCCACGGCGTTGACTTCGTCGGGCTGGGCTACGCGCGGCTCTCCGAGCACGTCACCCTCGAACAGCAACCGCACGACGTGTTGCTGTGAACCGCCGCCGGCCTCGAAGAGTCCGCTGTGGACACCGAGCAGTGCGCCGATGGCCACCTCGCAGCCCGTCTCCTCCCGGACCTCGCGGACAGCAGCGTCGCGGGGGTGCTCTCCGAATTCCGCCCCGCCGCCTGGCAATGTCCACATCCCGTACGCCGGTCCCGGCGACACCTGGTGCGCCAGCAGGATCGCCCCATCCCGGCGAGACACGACGTAGGCGCAAACACGGACCGAGCTTCCCAGTTCATCCATGCCCCACAGTCTGAACCGCCGGAACGCAGAGCGGGCGGAGGCGTGTCGCCGCCGGGTGAAAACTGACCCCTATGCGACGGATGAATCT
The DNA here is from genome assembly GCF_003711805.1 of Brachybacterium sp. EE-P12. Classification (GTDB taxonomy): domain Bacteria; phylum Actinomycetota; class Actinomycetes; order Actinomycetales; family Dermabacteraceae; genus Brachybacterium. Next base: position 392,504 of record NZ_QXCP01000006.1, read on the forward strand.
TGACCCCCTGCATCACTCTTGGAGGATGATCGCAGTGGAGGATTGGGCAGAGATCCGGCGTTTGCACCGGTCGGAGAAGGTTCCTATCAAGGAGATCGCCAGGCGTCTGGGCATCGCGCGAAACACGGTGCGTTCCGCGTTGGCGTCCGACGCACCGCCGGAGTATCAGCGGGCGCTCAAGGGCTCGATTGTGGATGCGGTCGAGCCTCAGATCCGAGCGCTGCTCGCTGAGTTCCCGAGGATGCCGGCAACGGTGATCGCGGAACGGATCGGGTGGGAGCGCTCACTGACGGTCCTCAAGGAGCGGGTCAGGGAGCTGCGGCCGCTGTTCCTCGAAGCGGACCCGGTCGACAAGCTCGTCCATCATCCCGGGCAGACCACGCAGTGTGATCTGTGGTTCCCCGAGCCACGGATCCCGGTCGGTGGCGGCCAGGTCGCGATGCTGCCGGTGCTGGTGATGACGCTGGCGTTCTCGAAAGTTATCGCAGCCCAGATGATCCCCTCCCGCACTGCCGGCGACATCCTGGCGGGCATGTGGTCGATCATCCACTCCCTCGGCGGGGTCACGAAGACTCTGTGGTGGGACCGGGAATCCGCGATCGGCGGCAGAGGACGCCCCTCCCCACCGGCAGCTGCGTTCGCGGGCACCCTGGGAACCCGGATCGTGCTCGCCCCACCACGGGACCCGGAGACCAAGGGCATGGTCGAGCGGACCAACGGATATCTGGAGACCTCGTTCCTCCCGGGCAGGGCATTCACCTCGCCCCAGGACTTCAACGCCCAGCTCGGCGACTGGCTGCTGCGCGCGAACCAGCGGATGGTGCGGTCCCTGGCCCCGGCCACCGGGTCAGGGGCCGGTGGCCGGCCGGTCGACGTGCTGGGCAGAGACCTTGCAGCGATGACGGTGCTGCCCCCGGTGGCACCGACGACCGGGACCCGGTCCCGGATCCGGTTGGGCAGGGAGTACTACGTGCGGTTCGAGACCTGCGACTACTCCGTCGACCCCCGCGTGATCGGCAGGTTCGTCGACATCATCGTCTCTCTCGAGCAGGTCCGGGTCACCTGCGAGGGCAGGGTCGTGGCGCTGCATGAGCGCTGCTGGGCGAAGCGGCAGGTGATCACCGACCCCGAGCACGTCGCGGCCGCTGCCGTGCTCCGTAGCGCCTATCAGAAGGCCACCAGCAGAGATCGAGGACCCCGGGCCCATGCGGACGGGCACCTCGTGCAGATGCGCGCCCTGCCGGACTACGACGACCTGTTCGGCATCGACTTCCACGCTCCCGACCACTCGACAAGGACCAGCTGATGACCACTACGACCATTCCCGAGAAGGACCCAGGCTCACAGATCACCTATCTGGCGAGGGTGTTGAAGACCCCGACGATCACCAGGGTGTTCGAGGACCTCGCCGAGACCGCTCGTGACCAGGCCTGGAGCCACGAGGAGTACCTCGCCGCGGTCCTGGCCCGGCAGGTCGCCGAGCGCGAGGAGTCCGGAGCTCGGATCCGGATCGGCGGCGCGCACTTCCCGCAACTGAAGACGCTGGAGGACTTCACGATGGACCACCAGCCCTCGCTCCGCCGGGACATCCTCGCGCACCTCGCGACCTGCACGTTCATCCCCAAGGCCGAGAACGTAGTGCTCCTGGGGCCACCCGGGGTGGGCAAGACCCACCTCGCGATCGGTCTGGGACTGAAGGCCGCGCACGCGGGCTATCCGGTCTTGTTCGACACCGCGACCGGATGGCTCGCCCGCCTCCAACAGGCCCACGCGACCGATGGCCTGGACAAGGAGCTGAAGAAGCTGCGGCGCTACAAGCTGTTGATCATCGACGAGATCGGCTACATCCCCTTCGACGCGACCGCAGCGAACCTGTTCTTCCAACTCATCGCCGCCCGTTACGAGCAGGGCTCGCTGCTGGTCACCTCGAACATGCCGTTCGGGAGATGGGGCGAGATCTTCGGCGACGACATCGTCGCAGCCGCCATGATCGACCGCCTCGTCCACCACGCCGAGGTCCTCACCCTCTCCGGCGACTCCTACCGCACCCGAGCCCGCCGCGAGCTCCTGAAGACGACCACAACCAACACGAAGTAGACAAACACCACCCCGACAGAGGGGTCAAAATTCAGCCGTCGATAAGGGGTCAATTTTCACCCGCCGTTGACAGAGGCGAGGCGTGCGAGCATTCCGCCCATCAGCCCCTGAGTCACGGAGGTTCGTGCATGAGTGCCCCCAACCGGCCCAGAGTGGTCTGCCTATGCGGTTCGCTGCGCTTCCAGAGCCTGTTCGAGTCGGAGCGGCGCCGTCTCACTACCCTCGGGATGATCGTGCTCGCGCCCGAAGCAAGCAATGGAGACCTGACCCCAGCCCGACGTGAAGCTCTGGGCGAGCTGCATCTACGTCGTATCGACCTGTCGGACGAGGTGCGAGTGGTGAGCGAAGGCGGATACCTCGGATCGGCAACACAGCGTGAAATCGCGTACGCGCGAGAGAGGGGCAAGGGCATCAGCTCAGTGGACCCAACTCTCCACCTCTGATGCCGTCAGCCTGCCTCCGTTTTGTCCCCGGCCGAGCTGCGCCATAAACGGTCGGTGATGGGTCAGGCCTCTCTGGCCTCCCATGCGGCGATGAGCACCCGATGATCCGCATCGGCCATCGGCTTTGCGTGGCCAGGTCTCGGATGCTCGGGCAGCTGATGGAGCGTCACCGGAACGTGCTCTAAGCCGAGGCGCAGAGCCACGGCGATTCTGTGGTTCCCGTCGACGGTTGCAAACGCCTGATTGAACCTGAGATCGAGCGGCACGAGGATGCCGCGCTGACCGATGTCAGATGTGAGGCGGTCGAGATGTGCGGGTGTGTCTACCAGTGCTGAACCGACGACCTCGCGGTCCACGGCTCGGTACCGAGCCACCAGGTCGGTGGGGAGCTGGACGGCGGCGCTTCGCATCGCGTGAGCGTACCCAGCGAGCCTGTGCCATAAACGGTCGTTTCCGGCACAGTCGGCCAAGGCGATGTGGAGCGGTGCCGTAAATGTAGGGCGGGTCGAGAACCGTTGCGGCACGGCTACGCTCCGGTCCTGAACTTCGGCACAACTAAGCCGGCTCAGGTCCAGGTGCTTGTTTGCTCGACGCGGAACCGGACGAAGTCGACGGGTGACTCCGGCTGGATCGCGGGGTAGTGGCCGCGAAGCCCGTTCTGTAGGTCCGCGGCGACCATGCCGCCCTCCTGCTCCGCATCCTCATCGGTGAGCTGATCAAGCCTCTTCGACTCGACGGATTCGATGACACCGCGGAGGCGCTTATATCCTTCATCAAACTCGAAGAGCAGCCACGCGGGACCCACCGCGCAGGGGTCATCGAATCGGGTGGTCGCCGTCTTGCTGCCGTCGAGCACCGCGTCGTAGTAGCGCGGGTTGAATCGAACGACCCGCTCGGGCGCCGCTTCCGGGGAGTTGTACGCGTGCGGCAACAGCTTCCGCACCGGCACCAGATCCGGCTCGCCGTCACCCGGGACGATCACCAAGCAGTCGGGATGCTGGTCAAGGAGTACTTGGCGGCATCGGCCGCACGGGGCGATCACCCCGCGACCGCGGTCGCCCACGGCCACCATCGTGACGAGCGGGCCCGCGGCGGCGGCCTGACCGAGCACGACGAGCTCGGCGCATGGGCCGCCGGTGAAGTGGAAGACGTTGACTCCGGCGTAGATGCGCCCCGCAGTGTCCATTGAGGCAGCTGCGACCGTGTGGTTCGAGTCGCCGGGAAGGAGGTCGAGCTGCCTGAGGGCCGCATCTAAAACTCGCTGCTGAGGTGGGTAAAGCATGGCCCGAGTATCGCACTGGCCTTCAACAGTATTTGCGGCACCGAGGTTCCGTAACGCTGGGATATACCCCACGGCGCAGATGTGTCACGGAAGTGCCGATTCGGACCCTGTGGGACGGGGGAGGCTACGGTGCCGTAGCTGTCTCGCAGGGTGATGCTTAACGCGACAGAAGTGTGCAGTTGAGGTTAGAGGAGCGTCCTAGCGCGGGGTGACGGGTCTTACGGTCGCACTGCCCTGAGCTCGCGCCGCCATCTGCCTGGCCAACCATCGCGGACCCACGATGCGTGCGGTTCGTGATGGTGAGAGCCGAGCCACTCGACCTCTTCGATGGCTTGCTCGTGGCGCGCAGTCGCACGCTCCGCGACCTCGAAGGGGTCTTCCCAGCCGTAGCCCTCCAGTAGGGCGGCGGCGCGGGCATCGGCCTCGCGCCGATCGGTGGCACTAAGTTCGGGTATCGGGCGGATCGGAACAGGCACGGTCCATAGGAGGGCGTACGCGATGTCGCTGGCGGGGTCAGCGGGTCGTGCCGCGTCCCAGTCGAATAGTCCTACGGCGCGACCATCCAGCCAGGCGAAGTTCCCGGGTTTTGGGTCACCGTGGCACACCGTGATCGACGACGTGTGCGGAACGGACCAGCAGGCTTCTGTTGGTGGTGAATCGCCCCGGGTCTGGTGGAGGCTCTGAATCCACGGGAGGATGAGGAGCATGGCAGCACCGAGGA
>NZ_QXCP01000004.1 GCF_003711805.1 Brachybacterium sp. EE-P12
CTCGATCGCGCCGATGGTACTGCACTCGGGAGGGTGTGGGAGAGTAGGTCGCCGCCGGACATCTTTCACTGGGAGTGGAGGAGTGCTGGAACCCCCTGCGGGGGTGTTCGCCTCCTCCACTCCCTTTTTTCATGCCCGACACCGGACTCGCCTGGCCCGTGGCTGGCCCGGCCCGTGGCTGGCCTGGCCCTGTGGCTGCTCTGGGCTGCTCTCCTGGTCGGCGGGAACGCGGACAGCCCCGGCGGCATCGTCGGGGTTCAGGGGAGCCGGGCCGCCATGCGTGCGGCCGGGGCGTGCCGTGGATATCGGGGGCGGGGCGGGGCCGGTCTCTGACCTGCGCCTGCCCGGAGGGGCCGTCATCCGCGGGCCTATAGCGACATGAGCTGGCTATATAGCCACCTCTTGTCACCATCGGCCCGACGACGACACAGAAGACACAGAAGCAGCGGCGACGACTCCTCCTGGCCAGGACACGGAGACGACCGGACCCCTACGCACGATCCGGCCCGCAGCCCTCGCCGGCCGTTACCGCCGCCATGCGGGCAGGCGAGGCCGGGTCTGTCACGAGGCCGGGCCCGCCACCGGGGTGTCGCCGGCGTCGGGGATGACGTGCATACACACGCACGGGCGGTGCCTACCCGACCGTAGGATCGTGTCTCCCGCTCTCTGAAAGCGCGCACGACTACGAGGTGACGACGATGACCGAATCCTCCCCGAGGCATCAGCACGCCATCTCTGCCGAAACGGGGCACCAGCACGACGAGGGGATCTGGACGCGCATCATGGCCTTCCTCCGCCGGCCGGAGGTCGTCACCGATCTGCTGCAGATCCTCAAGTGCGTCCTGGCCGCGACAGCCGCCTGGTGGTTCGCGAGCGCGGTGATGCACTCCGAGATGCCCTTCCTGGCGCCGTGGACCGCACTGCTGACCGTGCACGCCACCGTCTACCGCTCCCTCGCACGAGGCATACAGACGACGGTGTCCTCGGGGCTCGGCGTACTGCTGTCCTACGTGATCGGGGCCTTCCTCGGCGTGGAGCTGTGGACCTTCGCCCTGGCTCTCCTGGTGGGCATGCTCGCCTCCCGGCTGTGGTGGATCCGCGACGAGGGCATCGCCATCGCGACCACCGCCGTGTTCGTCCTCGGCTCCGGTTTCGGCGAGCAGGCTCCGCTGCTGACGGACCGCTTGCTGGAGGTGGCGGTGGGCGTGGCCTTCGGCATCGTCGTCAACGCGCTCGTGGTTCCGCCGCTGCGCGACGCCCAGGCGTCGCGCTACGTGGACCGGATCAACCTGCTCATGGGCGAGCTGCTGGTGGACATGTCCGAGGAGCTCACTCGCTCCTGGGACACCGAGCGTGCCGAGCAGTGGGCGCAGCGCACCGCCGAGATGCAGGACATGATCAGCTCCGCCTGGCAGAGCGTGCGCTTCGCCAGGGAGAGCTCGTGGGGCAATCCGCGCAGCCACCCCATGGCACCGCTGCGCCGGCGTCGCGCCGAGTCGCGCCCTGCGGACTACCGCGAGATCCTCGAGCGCGTCGACGAGGGCATCTCCCACCTGCGGAACCTGACCCGCACTCTGCGCGAGGCGAGCTACGCGCACGGGGAGTGGGATCGTCGCTTCAGAACGCGCTGGTCCGCCATCGTGCACGACGCTGGTCTGGCGATCGCCGATCCCGACGCCGAGGTCGAGCCGATCCACGATCGCCTCACCGAGCTCGCGGTGCAGATGGCGGAGGACGGCCACATGCCCGCTGACTCCTGGCCCGTCTACGGTGCGCTCATCCGCGCCATGCAGCACATCGCCGTCGTGGTCGACGACGTGGCCTCGGCTCGCGAGGCCCGGGACACCCGCGAGGCGTGAGGCCGCGTGCGATGCGGCGTCTGCAGGAAGGGGCGTCCAGCGGCACGCTGCGGAGCTCAGCTCCACGCCGTGCCGCTGGACGCCCCATTGTGCAGATCGGACAGGGACCGGCTCAGCAGGCGGCGGGGACGCTCGGCACCTCGGCGGCGTCGCGCGCCTCCTGCCGGCGGTGCACCAGGAACGACCAGGCGGCGATCGCGAGCCCGGCGAGCGCGAGGGCCACGCCGGTCCAGGCCGGGGCGAGCAGCCCCCAGCCGGCGGCGAGCACGGCCGCGCCGAGCGCCGCGCCGAGCGAGTTGCCGATATTCAGCGCCGAGTGGTGCAGGGCAGCGGCGAGCGAGGGCGCGTCCGGCGAGGCGTCGAGCAGGAACAGCTGCAGGGAGGGTCCCATGAGCTGGGAGGTGATCGCGATCGCGAACAGCACCGTCATCCCCGCGATCGCGTTCGGGGCGACCAGGGCGAACACGGCCAGCGACAGTGCCATGCCGATCAGGCCCGCGAAGATCGTGCCGTAGATCGAACGGTCGGCGAGACGCCCGGCGAGGATGTTCCCGGCGGTCATGCCCACTCCGAACACGAACAGCGCCACGGGTACCGCCCGCTCGCCGAGCCCCATCACCCCGGGCACGATCTCGCCGATGTAGCTGTACACCGCGAACATGCCGCCGAAGCCGATCGAGCCGATCCCGAGCGCGAACCACACCTGCGCCCGGCGCAGCGCCCGCAGCTCCCCGCGGATCGAGCCGGTGACGCCTGTGCCCTCGGGCTCGGGCACCAGGCGCCAGATCGCGAGCGTGCTCGCCGCGGCGACGAGCACCACGATCACGTAGGCGGAGCGCCAGCCGACGACCTGCCCGAAGGCGGTCGAGGCGGGCACGCCCAGCATCGTCGCGATCGTCAGGCCCAGCATCACCAGCGAGACGGAGCGGGCGCGGCGCCCGGGCGGGGACAGCCGCGCCGCGACCAGCGAGGCGACGCCGAAGAAGGCGCCGTGGGGCAGGCCCGCGACGAAGCGCGCGGCGGCGAGCACCGAGAACGCCGGCGCCATCGCGGAGAGCAGGTTGCCGAGGCCGATCAGGGCGATCAGCAGCACCAGCAGGCGGGCGCGCGGCATCTTCACCGCGGCGATGGTCACCAGCGGCGCCCCGATCACCACGCCGAGCGCGTACAGGGTGATGAGCATCCCGGCCTGCGGGATCGAGACCTCGAGGTCGCGGGCGATCTGGGGCAGCAGCCCCATGGAGGCGAACTCGGTGGTGCCGATCGCGAAGGCGCCGAGCGCCATCGCGAGGATCACCAGGCGCAGACGGCCGGGGGAGAGCGGCGCCTGCGGGGCGTGCGGCTGCGTCATGGGGGACCTCCAGCGCGGGACGGGGACTCGCTGCCGACGCTGGAAGCGGTGAGGGGACCTGTCGACCCTATCGGGGCGGGGCGAGGCCGTGCCAGAGGGGGTGAGGAAGACGGTGCCGGCGCCTCGCGGGGCAGGACGTCCCCGGGCGCGCCGGCGTGCTGCCTCACTCGGCCGGCAGCGCCTCCTCGAACAGCGGGGTCAGCTGGTCGACGGCGTAGATCGAGGCGAGCGGCGTGCTCGCCGAGAAGGCGTCGGAGACGTCTCCGTCCAGCACCACGGCGCGTCCGTCCTCGACGGCCTCGAGGCTCTGCCACTGCGCGTCGTCGGTGATGACGCTCGGCTTGAGGTAGATCGGGAAGGCGACGATGAGATCGGCCTCGAGCTGGTCGAGGTTCTCGCTGGAGATGTCCACGCTGAAGCCGCCCTCGTCCGCCGGCAGCTCGGCGATCGTCGGGTTCTGCACGAAGCCGAACCGGGCGAGGGTCTCCAGCCGGCCGCCGCCCTCGATGTACGCGCCCCAGCCCTCGCTGGTGCGGGCGGCGGCGGTGACCGTCTTCCCCTCCCACTCGGGGTGGGCCTCGGCCACATCCGCGTAGGCGGCGTCGACCTGCGCCAGGAGCTGCTCGCCCTGCTCGGGGATGCCCAGCGCGCCGGAGATCAGGGCGACGTGGTCCTCCATCGTCGTCAGCCAGTTCGCGCCGCCGGGCGGGATGCCGACGGTGGTGGCGATCTCGGCGAGCCGGTCGTGGCGGTCCTGGTCGCCGCTGCCGCGCACGTCCAGGATCAGGTCCGGCTCGAGCGCGGCGATCGCCTCGAAGGACGGCTCGAGGGTGTCGATCAGCGTCGGGTCCTCGTCGTAGAGGTCCGCTGCCCACGGCCCCTGGCCGTTGCCGCCGAAGTCCAGCCAGTCGGAGGCGCCGACGGGCTGCACGCCGAGCGCGAGCGCGATCTCCGCGTCGCCCCAGCCCAGCGCCACCACCCGGGTGGGGGCCTCCTCGATGGTGACGTCCCCGAACTCGGTGGTGACGGTCGCGGGGAAGGTGCCGGCCGAGGCGCCGTTGCTCCTGGCGGCGCCGCCGTCGGAGGCTCCGGAGCCGGAGGCGCCGTCGTCGGAGGAGCCGCCGCAGCCGGCCAGGGCGAGGGCCGCGAGCCCGGAGGCGGCGAGGGCGTGACGACGTGAGATCTTCATGAGAGCAGGACCTTCCTGGAGCCCGACGGGGCGGGACGGAGCGGAGCGACGGACGGCTCGGCCACCGGTGGTGCCGCATGACACGTCGCCGTCCGTTCCGAGTATGACAAGGCTTGCCTAATATCGGAGAGTGACATCGACTGCTCGGACGCCTCCGCGCACGGACCTCGCCGCACAGGCGAGCGCCCGCACGCATCCGACCCCCGCCCCGCGGAGGGTGCTCGGCCTCCTCGTCGTGCTCGCGCTGCTGGCGATCGTGACGGTGCTGAGCGTGATGGTCGGCTCGCGCGACCTGCCGCTGTCGACCGTGTGGGACGCGCTGACCGGCGCGGACACCGGCCGTGACGCGCAGGTGGTGACCATCCTGCGGATCCCGCGCACCGTGATGGGGCTGCTGGTCGGGGCGGCGCTCGGGGTCGCCGGCGCGCTCATCCAGGCAGTGACCCGCAACCCGCTCGCCGATCCCGGGATCCTCGGCGTGAACGCCGGCTCCGCCTTCGCCGTCGCGATGGGGGTGGGGCTGCTCGGGGTGACCGCGCCGAGCGGCTACGTGTGGTTCGCCTTCGGCGGCGCGCTCGTGACCACCGTGGTCGTCTACCTCGTCGGCTCGATCGGCCGCGGCTCCGTCAGCCCCGCTCAGCTCACCCTCGCCGGGGTCGCCCTCGGCGCCGTGCTCAGCGGCATCACCAGCGCCCTGCTGCTCGCGGACCAGGAGACGTTCAGCGTCATCCGGGCCTGGGAGGCGGGCTCCTTCGCCGACCGCGGCGGGGAGGTGACCAGCGCGACGGCCCCGTTCCTGGTGGTCGGGCTCGTGATCGCACTCGCGCTGGGGCCGGCGCTGAACGCGGTGGCACTCGGCGACGACCTCGCCCATGCGCTCGGCGCGAAGGTGCTGCGCACCCGGGTGCTGTCGCTGCTGGCGATCACCCTGCTGGCCGGCTCCGCCACCGCGATGGCCGGGCCGGTCGCCTTCGTGGGCCTGATGATCCCGCACATCGCCCGCTGGATCGTGGGCCCCGACCAGCGCTGGATCATCGCGTACTCGGTGCTGCTGGCGCCGGTGCTCACCATCGCCGCGGACGTGCTGGGAAGGGTCATCCTGCCCACCGGCGAGATGCAGGTCGGTATCGTCACCGCCTTCCTCGGCGCGCCCGTGCTGGTGCTGCTGGTGCGACGTGAGCGGGTGAGCGGACTGTGACCACCCCCGCAGGCGCCCCCGCGCGCCCCCGTCGCCGAGCCCTGCTCGCCGCCGACCATGACGGCTACGCCCGCCTCGCGCTCGGTCGCAGCATCCTGCGCGTCCACCGCCGTACCCTGCTGATCGCCCTCGTGCTCGCCGCGCTCGTCATCGGCCTCGCCCTGGTGGCGATGACCTGGGGCGACTATCCGCTGAGCGTGCCCGAGGTGATCCGGGCGCTGGTGACCGACCAGGGCTTCGTCAGCACCATCGTGATCGACTGGCGCCTGCCGCGCGTGCTCGCCGCCGTGCTGTTCGGCGCCGCGCTCGGGGTCTCCGGCGCGCTGTTCCAGACCCTGACCCGCAACCCGCTCGGCTCCCCGGACGTCATCGGCTTCTCCACCGGCGCGTACACCGGGGCGATCATCTCGATCACCGTGGTGGGCGCGAACGTGCTCAGCGAGATGGCCGGCGCGCTGATCGGCGGGCTCGCCGCCGCGCTGCTGGTGTACGTCCTGGCCTGGCGCGGCGGTGTGCAGGGGTTCCGGCTGATCATCGTCGGCATCGCCGTGACCGCCGTCCTCTCGAGCCTGAACACCTATGTGCTGCTGCGGGCGCAGACCGAGGTCGCGATGGCCGCCTCGCTGTGGGGCGCCGGCTCCATCGCCCTGGTGGGCTGGAGCGACCTCGCCCTCGCCGTCCCGGTGCTCGCGGTGTGCGGGGTGCTCACCGCCTGCGTGGTCCCGCCGCTGCGCCAGCTCGAGCTGGGGGACGACGCCGCCCACGCCCACGGCGTGCGCACAGAGCCGGTGCGCATCGCGGTGCTCGTCGCCGGCGTCGCGCTGATCGCGATCGTCACCGCGCTGACCGGCCCGATCGCCTTCATCGCCCTGGCCGCGCCGCAGATCACCAAGCGGCTCGCCCGCGGCGCGGGGATCCCCGTCGGCGCGAGCGCGTTCACCGGCGCGCTGCTGCTGCTCGGCGCCGACCTCGTCGCCCAGCACGTGATCCCCGGCTCGGTGCCCGTCGGCGTCGTCACCGTCGTGATCGGCGGCCTGTATCTCATCGTCCTCCTCGTCCAGGAAGCCCGCGCCCAGCTATGAACCGCTCCAGCACCCGCCCCGGCGACCCCTCGGCGCAGACCCTCGGCCGGCTGGCGGCCGACGGCGTCACCCTCGCCTACGACCGCCGCGTCATCTCCGAGGCGCTGACCGTCACGATCCCGGACGAGTCCTTCACGGTGATCGTCGGCCCCAACGCCTGCGGCAAGTCGACCCTGCTGCGCGCGCTGTCCCGCCTGCTCGCGCCGTCGGCAGGGAGCGTGGTGCTGGACGGGCGCAGCATCGCCGAGTACCGGGCGAAGGAGGCCGCGCGCCTGGTGGGGCTGCTGCCGCAGTCCTCGATCGCGCCCGACGGGATCACCGTCGCGGACCTCGTCGCCCGCGGCCGCTATCCCCACCAGGGGCTGATCCGCCAGTGGTCCACGGCCGACGAGGAGGCCGTGGAATCCGCGATGGCCGCCACGAACGTCACCTCGCTGCGCACCCGCCACGTCGACGAGCTCTCCGGCGGGCAGCGCCAGCGGGTCTGGGCGGCGATGGCGCTGGCCCAGCAGACCCCGATCCTGCTGCTGGACGAGCCGACGACCTATCTCGACATCGCCCACCAGATCGAGCTGCTGGACCTGTTCGCGGACCTCCACGAGGCCGGCAGCACCCTGGTCGCCGTGCTGCACGACCTCAACCACGCCGCCCGCTACGCCACGCACCTGATCGCCATGAAGGACGGGCAGGTGAGGGCCCAGGGCGCACCCGGCGAGGTGGTCACCGCCGAGCTGGTGCGGGAGGTGTTCGGCCTGGAATGCCTGGTGATCGAGGACCCGGAGACGGGCACCCCGCTGGTCGTTCCGCGAGCGCGCGGGGCGCGGGAACGCGGCTGAGGAGGGCTGGACGGGCGGTGACCGGGAGGGCCTCGGCGGGGCAGACTCCTGTGCCATGGCACGCACCCTCGCCCCCGGGCAGCGCTCCCGCATCCTCACCCTCGACGTCGACTCCGGCGAGCGGACCCTCGTGCACGAGTCCGCCGAGATCCTCTACGAGGCGCCGAACTGGTCCCTCGACGGGAGGTCGCTGTACGTCAACGGCGACGGCCACCTCTTCCGCCTGCCCGCCGGCGCTCCCTCGGGACCGGTGCGGATCGATCTCGGGGACCTGCCGGAGCTGAACAACGACCACGTGCTCGACCCCGACGGGGAGCACATCTTCGTCTCGTGCGCCGACGGGCACATCCACCGCGCTCCGCTCGCCGGCGGCCGCGCGCGGCGGATCACGAAGGAGGACGGCCGGCTCCACTTCCTCCACGGCGTCAGCCCCGACGGGATGATGCTCGCGTACATCGGGCTGCGGGTCGACGCCGAGGGGAGCTGGTCCGTGCCGGACGTCTTCACGATCCCCTCGGCGGGAGGAGAGGAGGTGCAGCTCACCGACGACGAGTTCCCCGATGACGGTGCCGAGTACTCGCCCGACGGGCGGTGGATCTACTTCAACTCGGAGCGGGTGCGGACCGCCCCCGGCCACGCCCAGCTGTTCCGCATGCGGCCCGACGGGACCGGCATCGAGCAGCTCACCCACGACGAGCGCGTGAACTGGTTCCCGCACGTCTCGCCCGACGGCGGCCGCCTCGCCTACGTCAGCTTCCCTCCCGGGACCGAGGGGCATCCCGCGGACCGCGACGTGATCGTGCGGCTGTGCGAGGCCGACGGCACGGGGATCCGCGACCTGGTCCGCGTCCACGGCGGCCAGGGCACGATGAACGTGAACAGCTGGTCGCCGGACGGTCGCTCCCTCGCCTACGTCGACTATCCCGTGAGCGGCCATCACGACTGAGCCGACCGTGCCGGTACCCTGCTCGGAGCCGGACGCAGCAGACCGGCCCCTCGAGCCGATGCGGAGCACCATGGAACATCTCACCGTCGCCGGACACCCCGAGCCCGTCCCCGCCTCCGAGGTCGCCGCCGCCCTCCTGCGGCGCCGTCTCGACGAGGTCCGCGAGTCACGCGGCCAGGAGGCCGCCCAGAAGCTCGAGACCATGATCGGCGAGCGCCTCGGCACGCTGCTCGACGGCGGCGCGCCCAGCATCGACGTGGCGACCATGCGCTCGGTCGTGGAGTACATCGAGCTGCCCTCGGAGGACGAGCCGCCGCCCACGGGGCTCGGGAAGGTGTTCGCGGACCTCAAGGACCGGGCCGCCCAGCGCGGTTACGGCAACCGCATCGGCTGACGCTCCCTCGGGCGGCAGGCGGCGGGACCGGTGCTGCCCGGCCGTCGGAGACCGTCATAGAGGTTTCCCTTATGGTGCTCATTAGTTAGCCTGCAGGGCATGATCCTCACCGGCCTCCTCCTCGGCGCCGTGCTCGGCTACGTCCTGCAGCGCTCCCGCTTCTGCGTCACCGGGGCGTTCCGCGACCTCTACCTCACGCGCTCGACGCGCTACTTCACTCCCTTCCTGCTCGCCATCGCGATCCAGGCCGTCGGCGTCGCCGCGCTCGCCGGCGCCGGAGCCATCGCGCCCGAGCCCGCCTCCTTCGCCCCGCTCGCCGTGATCGGCGGCGGCCTGATCTTCGGCGTCGGCATCATCATGGCCGGCGGCTGCGCGACAGGCACCTACTACCGTGCCGGCGAGGGCCTCATCGGCTCCTGGATCGCGCTGATCTTCTACGCCCTGTTCGCCTCGGTCATGAAGTACGGCCCGCTGGGCGGCTTCACCGAGGCGGCCCGGTCCCGCACGGTCGCCGACGCGACCATCCAGGAGACCCTGGGTGTGAGCGTATGGGTGCCCGTGGTCGTGTTCAGCGCGATCGTCGCGGCGCTGGTGGTGCGCGAACGGCGCAAGGCCGCCGCTCGCCCCGCGCTGCGCCTGCCCGCCCGGCGCAGCGGCCTCGGCCACTACCTCGCCGACATTCCCTGGAGCCCCTGGGTGGGCGGGGTGCTGCTGGGCCTGATCGCGATCGCCGCCTGGGTGCTCTCGACGGCCGCGGGCCGCAACGGCGGGCTCGGCATCACCACCCCGTCGGCCAAGATCGTCACCTTCCTCAGCACCGGCGACATCACCCTCGTGGACTGGTCGGTGATGCTCGTGCTCGGCATCCTCGTCGGCTCCTTCGCCGCGGCGAAGCTGTCGGGCGAGTTCCGCTGGCGCGTCCCGGACGCCCAGACCATGCTGCGCAGCGCCGGCGGCGGCGTCGCGATGGGCATCGGCGCCGCGCTCGCCGGCGGCTGCACGATCGGCAACTCCCTGGTGGAGACCAGCCTGTTCAGCTACCAGGGCTGGGTCTCGCTGGTCGCGATCATGCTCGGCACCTGGGGTGCGGCCTGGTTCTTCCTCCAGCGCCCGCAGCAGGCCGCCGCGAGCAGCCGCCCCGCCCCCGTGCTCACCCCCGCCTCCTGACCTCGACCGTCGAACGCCCCTCGGAAGGACCTCCCATGACCGCCTACACCCTCCAGACCAACGGCGCCGTCTGCCCGTTCCCGCTCATCGACGCGAAGAACGCGATGCAGCAGCTGGACGCCGGCGACGACCTGATCATCGACTTCGACTGCACCCAGGCCACCGACTCCCTGCCCCAGTGGGCGGCCGAGGACGGCCACGAGGTCGTCGCCTTCGACCGCACCGGCGAGGCGGGCTGGACGATCACGGTGCGCAAGGGCACCTGAGCGCCTCGACCTGCGCCCTCGGCCTCGGAGCCCCACCGAGGGCATGGCATCGCGTCGCCCTGCATCGGGTGGGGGCGACAGGACGACGACGGGCCCCGCACCAGCTGGTGCGGGGCCCGTCGTCGGACGTGGCGGTCAGGCCTTCTGCGCCGCCTGCGCGATGCGGCCGGTGTTCTGGGCCGTGCGCACCGTCGCGACGGCGAACTCGAGCCCGAGCCGCATCGCGATCAGCGAGATCACCGAGGGGATCCAGCCGAACAGGATCGCGAACACCAGCGGGAACGCGTTGAAGCCGCCCTCGCCGTAGAAGCTGTTCATGTTGCCCCAGATGGCGCCGAAGGCGATGCCCCAGATGATGTTCATCAGCCACATCAGCGCCGCGACGACGAACGCGATGATGTAGAGGAAGGACGAGAACTTCACGGTGATGAAGTGCTCGAACCGGAAGTCGAACAGCGCCTTGAAGAAGCCGGCCTCCCCGCCGGAGGAGCTCCCGGCCTGCGTGGCGCCGCCGTGCGGGGCGGCCGACGGGCTCTGCGCGGAGCCCCAGGCCGGTCCCTGTGCGGCATCCGGCTGTGAGGCCGACGGCGCGCTCTGCTGCCCGTACGGGTCCTGGGCGCCGTAGCCGCTGCTCGTCGGCTCGGGCGCGGGACCCTGTCCGTACTGCGGATCCTGCGACTGGGGGTCCTGCGGGTTGCTGCCCTCGGGCGGCTGCGTCATGGTTGCGACTCCTTCTGCGAAACGGTATGTAGCGGGGGAGACGGGTGGCGCCCCCGCGCCACCGATTCGACCCCCGGTATCACCGTAGCCCGTGGTCGCGGGCCATGGGGGCCGCGTCTGGGCCTCGGGAAGGGCAGGGAGCGGCGGCCGGGAGGGACCGCTGGCGCGAGGGCTGCTGCTCCGCCCGTCGCACCCTCCCTCCTGCCGGAGGATGACGCCGCCGGCTGGCGGATCGGCCCGGGAGGGGACGCCTGCGACGGACGGCCGACGGCACGATGGGGACCATGGTTTCCCCCTCCTCTGCCTCCTCTGCGGTGACGGCCGCGCCCTCCGCCGAAGCGTCAGTCGACGCCGCCCCTACTAGCCCTGCTGCGACGCACCATCGCCGGCTCCTCGTGCTCGACGTGGTGCGCGGCGTCGCGGTCGCCGGGATCCTCTTCGCGAACATCGCCACAATCCTGGGGGTGACGGTGCAGTGGAACGACGGGACCGTGCCGCTCAGCCACACCCTGCAGCAGCTGCTCGTCCAGCAGCGGTTCTTCCCGATCTTCTCCCTGCTGTTCGGGGTCGGGTTCGGGATGCTGCTCGCCTCGGCCGAGCGCCGCGCGGCCCGGCCCCGTGCGGTGCTGCTGCGACGGCTCGCGGCCCTCGGGATGCTGGGACTGCTGCACCAGCTGCTCCAGCCCGGCGAGGCGCTGCTCGTCTACGCGGTCGCGGGCATCGCGGTGCTGCTGCCGCTCTCCTTCGTGCCCCGGCCCTGGCGCGGCCGGATCGCGGCTGCGGCCGGGCTGCTCATCACTGCCGCGGCGGCCCCGGTCGGAGGGATGGTGCTGATCCCGGGCCTGTTCCTGCTGGGCCTTGCGATCGCCGAGGCGGATCTGCCGCGCCGCGTCGAGGAATCGGCGCGTCACGGCCTGCTGCTCGCCCTGGTCGCCGGTGCCGCTGCGACCCCGTTCCTCGTCATGCAGCTGGCCAGCCCCGAGACGGCAGGATTCGACACCGCCAGCTCCGTCGCCGGCCTGCTCAGCGGGATGAGCCTGGTGGGCGTCCTCGCCGCTCTCCTGCGCACGCCCCTGCGCGGCGCGCTCGAGGCCGTGTTCGCGCCGCTGGGACGCATGGCGCTGACCAACTACGTCGGCGCGACCGTGATCGGCGTGCTCGTGGGATGGCCGCTGTACTCCCCGCTGTGGGGGCTGCTGGACCGCGACATCGTGCTCATCGGTGACGGCGAGATGTTCGCGATCTGGGGCGGATGCGTGCTGCTGCTCGTCGGGCAGTCGCTCTGCTCGCGCTGGTGGCTCGCACGGTTCGGGCAGGGACCGCTGGAGAAGGCGTGGCAATGGGCGACGTGGAGCGGGGCATGGGGGCGGGAGCAGGTCGGGTCCTGAGCTTCCTCAGCGCGCCGGCGTCGTCCGCTCGATGATCTCCCGCATGCACGCGGCGGCCCGCTCCTCCTCGCCTGCGCCGATCGCCTCGGCGACCTCCTGATGCAGGGCGAGGTCGTGCCGGTCCGGGGCGAGCTCGCCCCGTTCGACGAGCGCCCGGTGGCGCAGCCCCTCCTCGATCACCTCGCGCAGACGCAGCAGCATCGCGTTGCCGGAGAGGTCCAGGACGGCGGCGTGGAAGGCGCGGTCCGCGGCGAGGAAGTCACCGTTCTCGGGCCCGTCGGCCGCCTGGACCATCGCGACCAGCGCCTCGTCGAGCAGCCGTGTGCTCCCGCGCCCGTCGCGGACTTCACGGGCCGCGGCTGCGGCGGCCGCGGGCTCGACCGCATGGCGCAGCGAGCGCAGCTCCGCGAGCTGCACCTCGCGGTCCGGGCCCTCGAGCCGCCAGCGGATCACGCGCGGATCCAGCAGATCCCACTGCGCGAGCGGGAGGACCCGCAGCCCGACGCGCCGGCCGGCGCTGAGCATCCCGAGCGCGCCGAGCACCCGCGTGACCTCGCGGACCACGCTGCGTGAGGCGCCCGTGCGGGTGATGAACCCGTCGACCGTGTCGGCGTGCCCGTCGGGCAGCTCGCCGGCGACGATCGCTGCGCCGAGCTGGTCCAGCGCCCGGTCGAAGGCGCTCGCCGCCGTGGTCATGCCTGCGAGACGGGGGAGACGACCAGCTCGTCGATCCGCACGTGCGCGGGGGAGTCGAGCACGAAGCAGGCGGTGCGGGCCACGTCCTCCGCGCTGAGCATCCTCGCCCGGGCCGCGGCATCCGGGACGGAGGGGCGCTGGTCGAGGAAGTCCGTCGCCACATCGCCCGGGCACAGGTGGCAGGCCCGCACCCCGCGCGCGGCCTCCTGCTGGTTCAGGGTGCGCACCAGGGAGCCGAGCGCCGTCTTGCTCGCCGAGTAGGCGACGCCCGCCCCGGGTTGGAACGACCAGCCTGCGTAGGAGGAGATCACCACGACCTGCCCGCCGCGTTCGCGCAGGTGGGGGAGGGCGGCGTCGATCGTGGAGGCGACCGCGGTGAGGTTCGTGGAGACGATGGCGTCGAACTCGGCGAGGTCCTGATCCTCCCAGCGCCGCTGCGGAGCGTTCAGCCCGGCGGCGAGGACGAGCGCGTCGATCCCGCCGAGCTCGGCCACGAGGCGCCGGGCGGTCTCGCGCACCGCGTCCCGGTCCTGCACGTCCAGCGGTGCGACCAGGGCGGTCCCGCCGGCGTCGCGGATCTCGGCGGCGAGCTGCTCGAGCTGCGCCTCGCGCCTGCCGCTGAGCGCGACGGCCCAGCCGTTCCGGGCTGCCCGCAGCGCGGTGGCGCGGCCCATCCCGCTGCCCGCGCCGGTGATCCAGACGGTGCGGCGGGTGTCCGAGCCCGCGCTGTGTGGCGCGTGCTGCTCGCTCGGGGTGGTCGTGCTCGTCGTCATCTCGCTCCTCCTCGGGGCGCTCTCGCGGGCCGGTCGGCGATGACACGGCCCTCCACCCCCAATAGTATGACTATTGAGGCGGCGCGTGGGCCGCACACCGAGCGCGGCGCCGACGCCGCAGGAGAGGACAGGCGATGGAGCTGGATCTGCGGGACAGGGTGGTCGTCGTGACCGGGGCGGCGCGCGGCATCGGCGCCGTGATCGCCGCACGCTTCGCGGCCGAGGGCGCGCGCGTGGTCGCGCTCGACCTCGCCTTCCCGGCGGGGCCGGCGAACGACGGACCCGCCGTCGAGCAGGTGGTCTGCGACGTCACCGACCCCGACTCCGTGCAGGCCGCCGTCGACTGGGTGGTGGAGCGCCACGGCGGGATCGACGTGCTCGTCAACAACGCCGGGATCGTCGCAGACTCGACCGTGCTCGAGACCGACTGGGCCACCTGGCAGAAGTGCTTCGACGTGAACGTCGGCGGCACCTTCCTCATGTGCCGAGCCGTCGCCCCGCACATGCAGGCTGTCGGACGCGGCCGGATCCTCAACGCCGCCTCGTTCGCCGCGATCGTGCCGAGTGTGGGCAGCGCCGCCTATGCCGCTTCGAAGGCCGCCGTCGTGCAGCTGACCCGCGTGCTCTCCTCCGAGCTCGGGCCGCACGAGATCACCGTGAACGCCTACGCCCCCGGCATGGTCCCCACCACCATGAACGGCTTCGCCGACATGCCCGCCGCCCAGCAGGACCGCCTGCTCGACACCCTCTCGCTGCGCCGCTGGGAGAGTCCCGACGACGTCGCCGACCTGCTGATCTTCCTCGCCAGCGACCAGGCCTCCTACATCACCGGCACCCTCGTGGACGTCTCCGGCGGGAAGCTCGCCACGCAGATCCCGGCGAAGGCGTACGGGCGGTGAGGGACGGACGCCTCACGAGCTCGTGACGTGCCTGCGGAGTTCGTCGGCGAAGTCCGGGACTCCCGAACGTGCCAGGGCGCCGAGAAGGGGGTCGACGGTGTGCGGGGGTCGCGACGACGATTCGATCATGGCGCGAACGGCGTGGGTGACGTGACCGGGAGCCAAGTCGAGCTGATCGAGCAGGAACCGGTCCGGGTGGACGGCCTCGACGCCCCAGGGCTCGAGCGACGACGGCGGGAAGTCCTTGAGGTTGAAGGTGACGATCGTGTGCACCTGGGCTGTGATCGCGCAGGCGAGAACGTGCCGATCCTTCGGATCGTTCGTCAGGAGATGCTCGAATCGCGCGTGGTCTTGCACTTCCGCGAAACGGAAGGCTCTGTCCATCGCCTGCACCCGACGAGCGGCGGCGTCAACGTGTACGTCCAGCTTGCTCACCATGGTGCGTTCGACCTCGTCGAGGATCGCCGCCGACCATCGCACGCCGAACGAACCGGTCTCGGCGATACGGAGCAACGTGTCGCACAGGGTGATCGGGACGAGCGTGCATGCGTCCAGGACGACGGTGAACATGGAACGGCTCAGCGTGTGCTCGGTGGGGGGCCGTCCAGCAGATCGTAGAGGCCGTCCTCCGCTGCCTGGTCCTGCATCTCATCGAGTGCGTCTGCACGGTCCCGGCGCAGCGAGTCCTGGAAGTCGAGGACGTCCTGCAGGCGGACGCGTCGGTGACGCCCGCGCATCTCGAATGCCAGCTCGCCCGACTCGAGCAGCTTGACGAAGGTGGGACGGGAGACGTTGAGGAGATCTGCTGCTTCCTGGGTGGTGAGCAGTCGGTGATGCGGGACCACCGTCACACCCTGTCCCTGTGCGAGATGGCCGACGATCTGTTCGAAGGCATCCGCAACGTCGGCAGGCAGCTCGAACCGCTGCCCGTCGGCATTGATGAGTGCCGGCTGCGCAGTGATCTCGGTGCCCCGGTCGCGGAGGGCGGAGACGAGGTCGAGCAGTCGGCCCTGTTCGTCTTCTCGGGGCAGATAGGTCTCGGGGGCGGGGCGTCGTGCGGTGTTCATGGAGGCTCCTGAGGTCGCTCTGCCATCGTAGGCGAAATAATCGAAAGATGACAGGGCTCGGGAGACCGACGCGTCCCGTTGTCAGACTTCGGCCACGCCTCTTGCTCGCGCCGCAGCTCCCGTCTCACGCCACCCGCCGCCGGTGCTCGCCCTCTCCCGGGCCCAGCAGCATGCGCATCCCCTCGCGGCGCAGCGGCCGACGGGCCCCGTCGACGAGGGGGTCGACGTCCAGTTCTGGCGGGATCCAGAACTCACTGGGCGCGCTGGCGCCGCCGGTACTCCCGCGGCGTCATCCCGCTCGCCGCGCTCACGTGCTCGTAGAAGCTCGAGAGCGACCCGAAGCCTGACGCCTCCGCGATCTCGGTGACGCGCAGCGACGTGGTCAGCAGCAGACGCTGCGCCTCGGCGACGCGGCACATGGTCACGTACTGCCCGAGGGTGACGCCGACGGTGCGGCGGAATACGGTCATCGCGTGCGAGGGGGTCAGGTGCACGCTCGCCGCGATGTCGGCGATGCGCAGCTCGGAGCGGTGATGGTCGCGCACGTACTGCGCCATCGCGCTGACTTGCCGGAGCCTCTCGGCGGGGACGGAGCCGGCGCCGTCGGCCGGTGTCGCCGGGGACGCGCGGGAGGAGGCGCGCAGCACGCGGCGCACCGCGGCATGGATCTCGAGCAACGCGATCTGGAGCCCGTCGGAGTCTCCGGCATCGGCGCCGCCGGTGCCGGCATCACCCGCGTCGGCCGCCCCGTCGGACGCGCCGCCCGGTCCGTCGGCCGATCCTCGGAGCGACGAGCTGCTGGTCTCGCTGCCCTCGATCTCGCGCCCCCACTGCTCGGCCATGTGGGCGATGCGATGGGCGAGCTCCGGGGCGTGGGTGATCAGCGGCTGGGCGCTGAGCAGGGGAGCGGTCTGCGCCTCGGGCAGCCCCCAGGCGAGGAACTGCGCGAAGGGCACGTGCAGCCAGCACATGTCCCCTGTGCGGGAGTCGACCAGGCCGTGCGGCTGCGCCGCCCAGAACACCGCGATCTCGCCCTCGCCGATGGTGAGGCTCTGCCCGCCGAAGAGGTAGTGCAGCCTTCCGTCCAGGACGATGTTGATCTCCACGTCGTCGTGGCGGTGCATCGAGAGCATCGACGGCGGGGCGCCGCGCCGCACCCACAGCCCCGGCGGCATCTCCTCGACCCGCTCGTCGATCCATCCCTCGCGCATGCGCTCCACGGTAGTGCCGCCGCGACCTCGTCGAGCGAAGGATCCTGGAACTTGTGCTCAGGATTCCGGGAGACCTCCGGCCCTGTGCGCCCCTAGCGTGGCGGTATGACAACGACGTTCGTGAAGAACCCCAAGATCACCCTCATCGGCGCCGGCGGGTTCGTGTTCCCGTTCCGGCTCATCGGCGACATCCTCTCCTTTCCCGCGCTGCGCGAGGCGACCCTGACGCTGATGGACGTGAACCCCGACAAGCTCGGCCCTGTCGCGAGTGCGACCCGCGAACTCGTCGCCCACCACGGCTTCGGCGCGACTGTCGAGGAGACCACCGACCGCCGCGCGGCACTCGACGGCGCCGACATCGTCATCATCACCTTCCAGGTGGGCGGGGTGGAGTCCTACCGCTACGACGTCGAGATCCCGCGGAAGTACGGGATCGACCAGACCGTCGGCGACACCGTCGGCCCCGGCGGCGTGTTCCGCTTCCTGCGCTCGGTGGCTGCCTACGACGAGATCGCGGCCGACGCCCTCGAGGTCTGCCCGGACGCCACCTTCATCAACTACGCCAACCCCATGGCGATGGCGACGGCCTATCTCAACGCGAAGGGCCTGCGCACCGTGGGGCTGTGCCACAGCGTGCAGGGCACCACCCGCATGCTCGCCCGCACCCTCGATGTGCCCTACGACGAGATCTCCTACCGCTGCGCCGGCATCAACCACCAGGCCTGGATCCTCGAATTCATGCATGGTCAGGAGGACCTCTACCCGCGCCTGCGCGAGGTCATGGCCGAGCGGCACCAGCGCGGCCGCGGCGCCGCGGACCTCGCGGGCGATGACGGCGACCACTCCGAGGCGGCCGACGCGGCCAGTACCTACGAGGGTGGCAACGAGCAGGTGCGCACCGCGATCATGAACGCCTTCGGCTACTTCCAGACCGAGTCCAGCCACCATGCCTCGGAATACCTGCCCTACTTCCGCAAGACCCCCGAGCTGGTCCAGGAGTACATCCCCGAGCGCTGGGACTACTTCGAGATCTGCGCCGCCCACGACGACCAGGGCGACATCGACACCCAGCTCGAACGGCTCAAGGCCGAGCTCGCCCCCAGCGTCGAGTTCGGCGCGAGCATCGTGAACTCGATCGTCACCGGCACCCCGACGGTGATCCACGGCAACGTCCCCAACGCCGGCGCGCTGATCACGAACCTCCCGGACGACGCCTGCGTCGAGGTGCCCTGCCTGGTCGATGCCCGCGGCGTCCAGCCCACCGCGATCGGGGAGCTGCCCCCGCAGCTCGCCGCGCTGAACCGCACCAATGTCAACGTCCAGACCCTCGCCGTGCGCGCGGCGCTCGAGGGCGATCTCGAGAACGTGTTCCACGCCGTGGCGCTGGATCCGCTGACCGCCGCGCTGCTCACCCTCGAGGACGCCCGGGCGATGACCGAGGAGCTGCTGGCCGCGCATGCGGATCGGCTGCCGGAGCGGCTGCGGGAGGGATGAGAGCGGGAGATGGGCGGGCGCTACGGGGCGCTCGCCCATCGTGCTCGGTCATCGGGTCGTCAGGCGACCTGGATGCGCGCGTCGCCTGTCACGAATTCCAGAGAGAGCCCGCCGCCGACGGCCTCGAGATAGCCCCGGATCGTCCCGACCTTGGTGTTCTCCAGGTCCCCGTGCTCGATCTTCGAGACCTGGCGCTGGCTGACTCCGATGAGCTCGGCAAGCTGCTGCTGGGTGAGCCCGGCAGCCTCTCGCAGCTCGCGCAGCCGGTGGGCGCGGACGTCTGCGAGCATCCGTTCCTTGTGCTCGTCGACCTTCGCCCGATCCACCGGGGTGTCGGCGAGGAAGTCCTTGAGGGACATCGACATCTTGTTCACTCTCCTTCCAGCATGCGCAGATGGTCGTCGAATAGATCATCGGCGAGCGGGATGTTCTTCCGGTACCAGCTCTTCCAGTTGCCCGACTTGTCACCTGCGACCAGGAGGACCGCCTGCCGGGCTGGGTCGAAGGCGAAGAGGATGCGGAGCTCGCTCCTGCCCGATGAGCCCGGTCTCAGCTCCTTCATCCTCCGGTGCCGTGAGCCGGACACCGTATCCACCAGCGGACGCCCCAGCTGGGGGCCGTGCTCCTCGAGCAGCTCGACCGCTGCGACGACCTGTTCGCGGGAGTCGTCGTCCAGTGCCCGCAGCCAGTCGACGATCGGTGCGATGTCCACCTGCCACATCTCACCACTGTAGAACCTGCAGGTTCTGGGCGCAAGGCGTGAGAGGTGTAAGCAACCTGTTCCCTGACGGCTCCGACGCTTCTCGGCAGCGGCTGATACGGCCCGCGCCCCCGGCGCGTCCCTCACCCCTGCACGAGCTCCCGCCGTGCCGTCGTCAGCACCGCGCCCGTCAGCGCCTCGAGCAAGGCCGACGGTGTCCTCGCCACCTGCCAGAACAGTGCGGCGGTGGCGGGCTCGCCGCCGAGCGGCACCAGCTTCCCGTTCGCCAGCTGCGGCTCCGCCTGCATGGTCAGCAGCATCCCCCAGCCGAGCCCGGCCACCACCGCGTCGGCCAGCTCGTGGGTGGAGGGGACCAGATGGCGAGGGGCGCTCGCCGGGTCGACGCCCTGGCGGCGCAGCCAGGCGGCCTGGAGGTCGTCGTGCGGGTCATAGTCGATCCGCGGGGCGCGGGCCAGCGCCTCGGGGCCGACGGGGCCCGTCGTGCTCCCGGTCCAGCGCTCGCACCAGGCCGGGGCGGCCACCGCGACGTAGGCGATGCTGCCCAGCGGCAGCGAGCGGTACCCGGGCGGGGCCGTCGACGCGGAGGTCACCGCCGCCATGGCGGCGCCGCTGAGGAGCAGGCGCGCGGTCTCGTCCTGGTCCTCGCGCTGCAGCTCCAGCTGGGCGTCGTTGGACCGGCCGAACTCCGCGAGCGCCGTCATGAACCAGGTGGCCAGCGAGTCCGAGTTCACCGCGATCCCGATCCGGGGATGCGCGCCCTGCGCATCGAGCCCGAGCTCCGCCCCGGCCTCCTGCTCGAGCAGGGCATGGCCGCGGGCGAAGCGCACCACCACCTCGCCGGGCGGGGTGAGCCGCACCGGCCTCGCGCGCACCAGCAGACGCTGACCCAGCTGCTGCTCGAGCTGCTTGATCCGCTGGCTCACCGCCGACGGGGTCATGCGCTGGCGCCGCGCGGCGGCCTCGAGCGTGCCCGACTCCGCGACGAGGCGGAGCGTCTCGGCGAGTGAGGGATCGATGCGCATGCCCGAATGCTAGATGAAGCCCAGCTTCAGGTGATGAAGGAAGCTTCGCTGGTGCTTCATCGTCGGCGGCTCTAGCGTCGATCCGGTGAGCATCGCACTGCACGGCCTCCTCGCCGGCCTCTCCCTGATCATCGCCATCGGCTCGCAGAACGTGTTCGTGCTGCGCCAGGGCATCCGACGCGAGCACGTGCTCGCCGTGGTGACGGTGTGCATCGCCTCCGACGTCGTGCTCATCTCCGCCGGGGCCGGCGGGCTCGGCGCTCTGGTCCAGGCGGCGCCGGAGGTGGTCGGCACGGCCCGCTGGGCGGGCGTCGCCTTCCTGCTCGGCTACGCGGCGCTCGCCGCACGTCGGGCGGTGCGGGGCGGCGAGTCGCTGGAGGGTGAGGGGTCCGGGCGCTCCGGGGCGGGCCGGGGGAGCGGCCTCGGGGCCGTGATCGCCACGACCCTCGCGATCACCTGGCTGAACCCGCACGTCTACCTCGACACGGTGCTGCTGCTCGGCTCCATCGCCTCCACGTACGGCACCCGGGCCTGGCTGTTCGTGCTCGGGGCGCTGGTGGGTAGCGTGCTGTGGTTCTCGGTGCTCGGAATCGGCGCGCGGCACCTGGGGAGGTTCCTCTCCGGCGCGTGGTCGTGGCGGGTGCTCGACGGCGTGGTCGCCGGGACGATGGTGGTCGTGGCGGGGATGCTGGTGGTGGGGTGAGCAGTGTCCCGCTGCTCGTCGTCGCTCCCTGAGATCGCGGGAGAGCGCCCGACGCGAGGAGGGGCTCGGAGAGCAGAGGGGGAACGCTCAGCACTGCACCGAGAAGGCGCTGTCCTATAGGGCGATGGTCCGCAAGCGCACGAGGTGACACGACCGACTTGCAGGGAGATGCTTCGATCCGTGCAGGGTACGGCGGAGAGAGTGCTCGAAGGCCTGTGCCGAGAGGCAACCGATTTCCTGAGAAGGCCCTTGACTTCCTATAGGACGTAGATCACTATCGATCTTCAGCGCGCTCGGCGCGATGGCACACAGGATGCGAAGGAGCTCCAGTGGCACACGGTGCAAGCCCTCAGAATCCCCGAGGAGCACGAGGCGACATCCCGGTCGACGCCGGGGTGAACCCCGGGACCCGCCATCTCCTGCCGCGCGCCCCCGCCATCTCCTGGTGGATGCTGCTGCTGACCACCATCGCGATCCTGATGACTTCGGTGGACCATCAGATCCTCCCGGCGGTGCTCCCGCAGGTCTCCGAGCAGTACGGGCTGGACGCCCAGCAGGCAGGGCTGATCAACTCCGTCTACTTCGCAGGTCTCGTCGGGGGCGGGCTGATCTTCGGCTACGTCTCGGACCGTATCGGCACCGGCTACCGCCGCTCCTGGACCTGGAACGTCGCGATGCTGTTCGCGGTGATCGGCGGCGCGCTCACCTTCGGCCTCGCCGGAAGCTTCCTCGCCTTCCTGCTGCTGCGCATCCCCATGGGGATCAGCCGCGGCGGATCCGAGCCGGTGAACGTCGCGATCGTCGCCGAATGGTGGCCCAAGGAGCACCGCGGCTTCGCCGTCGGCGTCCACCACACCGGCTTCCCGTTGGGACAGTTCCTGGCGGGAGCGCTCATCGCCGTGGTGCTCGGCTCGGCCCACTGGAGCGCCGCGTTCCTGGTGATCCCGATGCTCGGCATCCCGATCATCATCGGCCAGGCCTTCCTGGGCCGGAAGAAGCACCAGGCGACCCTGTATCGCAAGATCGAGGAGATGGACAAGACGCCTCCGCTGGAGGAGCTGTCCATCCAGAACCGCGCCGGGTTCTGGGGCCCTGTGAAGGAGGCTCTGCAGCACGCGAACGTCCGCTGGGCCGTCGTGCTGTGCTTCCTGTTCCTGTGGGGCGAGGCCGGTGTCGTCACGTTCCTGACCACGCAGCTGATGGGCATGGGGATGGAGGTCTCCGACGCGATCCTGGTCTCCGGTGCCTCAGGCCTGACCGGGTGGATCGGCCAGGTGGTGTGGGGAACGCTCTCCGACCGGCTGGGCCGGAAGTTCTCCATCGCCTTCCTCATCATCGGATGGGTGACGAGCCTGATCGCGATGATCTTCATCCACGACCTCGTGACCGCCTGGATCATCCTGCTGTTCTGGGGACTGTTCCGCAACGCCCCGTTCCCCGTCGTCTACGCGCTGCTGGTCGACTCGGTGCCGCGCGCCGCCGGGACAGCGCTGGGGATCATGATCGGCGTGGCGCTGGGCGTCTCCGGGATCTTCGCCTCGGCCGTCTCGGGCGTGGTCATCACCCAGCTCGGCTTCACCTGGCACTACGTGATCCTCGCGCTGATCTGCCTGATCGGGTTCATCCCCCTGGCACGCATCACGGAGACGGTGCGCACCGCCCGACGGGATCTGCCGGACGCTCCTGCCACCACCTGAACCGAGCTGTCATCGCACCGATGACGAGACGATGAACAGAGAGGACTGCACATGACCATCTCCCGCCTCCTCGCCCCGGGCGCCCGCCTCGAGAAGGTCGCGAGCGGCTTCACCTGGCTCGAGGGCCCGGCCTGGATCCCCGCCCGCGGCGTGCTGCGCGTCAGCGACATCCCCGGCAACCGCGTCATCGAGTACTCCGAGGCCGACGGCGCCGTCACCGAGGTCAGCGCCGACGCGGAGTTCACCAACGGGCGCACCCTCGCCCGCGACGGCTCCGTGATCGAGTGCTCCCACGGCCGACGGGCTGTGCAGATCGACCGGGCCGCCTCCGAACCCGGCGCCGCCTACGCCCCCGAGGTCCTGGTGGACCGTTTCGGCGAGGTCCGGCTGAACTCCCCGAACGACGTGGTCGAGAAGTCCGACGGCACGATCTGGTTCACCGACCCGTCTTACGGGATCAAGCGGCCCGTGGAGGGGCATGCCGGCGAGGAGGAGTACGGGGACCGCTACGTGTTCCGCGTCGATCCGGCCGACGGGTCGCTGACCCCTGTGGTCATCGACGTGGAGGCGCCCAATGGGATCGCCTTCTCCCCGGACGAGTCGGTGCTGTACGTCTCGGACTCCTCGCTCTCCCCGGCCGATGAGCAGAACCCGCCGCCAGGGCGCCCCCGCGGGCATTCGATCCATGCCTATGACGTGGTCGAGGGTCGTCACGCGAAGAACGGCCGCGAGCTGGTCGAGGTCAGTCCCGGCCTGCCCGACGGCTTCCGCGTGGACAGCGAGGGGAACCTCTGGTCCTCCTCGCTCTCCGGCATCCAGGTGTTCACCCCGGCCGGGGAGAAGCTCGGGGAGATCCCGGTGCCGGAGAAGATCGCGAACTGCACCTTCGGCGGTGCCGACGGCAGCACGCTCTATATCTGCGCGAGCACGAGCATCTACCGGATCCGCACCCGGGCACGGGACGCGGCGGCGGATCGGTGGCCGGGCGCGCGCTGAGGAGCTCGGGCGGTCCTCCGGAACGGCCCCGCGCTCCGGTGCCCGTGAACTAGGGTGCGGACACTCGCTGATCGTGCGACGCCGCACTGCTGAGAGGACCCGCCATGACCGAGCACGAGAACCCTGATCCCCAGGCCGACGCCGATGCCGTCGAGGTGCGTGAGGACCCCGACCGTCACCGCTTCGACATCCTCGTCGGGGGTCGCCAGGCCGGCTTCTCGCTGTACACCTCCGTGAGCGAGGACGACGCTGACCAGCGGATCTTCTACCACACCGTCATCGACGACGACTTCGGCGGGAGGGGGCTGGCAGGAGTGCTCACTCGTGGCGCGCTCGCGGCGACGGTCGAGCAGGGGCTCCGGATAGTGCCCGTCTGCCCGTACGTCGCACGCTGGCTGCGCGGCCACGACGACGTCGAGGGCTCCGTGGACCGGGTGCGGCCCGAGCACCTCGAGGCGGTGCGTCGGGCGAACGCGGAGGCCGACGGGACGGCCTCGTGAGGTGAGGTGTCGTCTGCACAAAGGGGCGTCAGGGAGCACAGCGAGGAGCTGAGCTCCAGCGCGTGCCGCAGGACGCCCCATTCTGCAGGCCTGATCCGCCGCCCTCGCCCCCGCTGTCCCCGAAACTGCCGTCCGTGCCACGCTTCGAGGTGACTACCCTGGTCGAGGGCCGACGACGACCCCGGGCACCGCCGCGTGCTCGAAGCACCCGAGGCGAAGGAGCAGCCGGACATGCGCACACCGCAGAACCACGGAGCGGCCGAGGCGGTCGATGCCTTCACCCGGATCATGGGACGCAGGCACGTGCTCACCTCGGCGCGCGCCACCGCGCCCTACACCACGGGCGACCGCTTCGGGGCGGGCGAGGTGCTGGCCGTGCTGCGTCCGGGCTCGCTGGTGGACATGTGGCGGGCACTGCAGGTGTGCGTCGACCACGACCTGATCGTCATCACCCAGGCCGCGAACACCGGGCTCACCGGCGGCTCCGGCCCCGGAGACCAGGATTACGACCGTGACATCGTCATCCTCTCCACGCTGCGGATCGACGGGATCCACCTCATCAACGACGCCCGTGAGGCGATCAGCCTGGCCGGGGCGACCCTGTTCTCGCTCGAGGAGAAGCTCGCCGCCCACGGCCGTGAACCGCACTCGGTGATCGGGTCGAGCTCGATCGGCGCGACCGTCGTCGGCGGCATCGCGAACAACTCCGGCGGCTCCCAGATCCGCAAGGGCCCCGCCTACACCGAGCAGGCGCTGTTCGCCCGCGTCGACGAGGCCGGCCGCATCCACCTGGTGAACCATCTCGGGATCGACCTCGGCACGGATCCCACGCACATCCTGGACCGCCTCGAGCGCGGCGAGTGGGGCGACGCCGACGTGACCCCGCCGCCGCCGGACTCCACCGGCACCGACTACGCCGAGCACGTGCGACAGCTCGCCGACACCCCGGCCCGCTACAACGCGAACCCGAAGTTCCTCCACGAAGCCTCCGGCAGCGCGGGCAAGATCATGGTGTTCGCGGTGCGCACCCGCACCTTCCCGCTCGAGGCGGACAAGGCCACCTTCTACATCGGCACCGACCGGCCCGCAGATCTCGAGGCCCTGCGCCGACGATTCCTCGCCGCCGACGGACCGCTGCCGATCTCCGGCGAGTACATGAGCGCGCATGCCTTCGACCTCGCGACCCGGTACGGCAAGGACACCTACGTCTCCCTCAAGCACGCCGGCTCCCGCACCCTGGTGCGCATGTTCGCGCTCAAGGGCTGGGCCAACGGAGTCTTCGCGAAGCTGCCCGGGATGGGCCCGTCGGTCGCCGACGCGATCTCGCAGAAGCTGTTCTCCCTCGTCCCGGAGAAGATCCCGAAGCGCCTGACCGAGTACCGCGATCGCTTCGCCCACCACCTCCTACTCGTGGTCAGCGGCAGCGAGCGCGCCGTGACCGCGCAGATGCTCCACGAGTTCTTCGCCGCGAGCGAGCACGAGGGCGAGTTCTTCGAGTGCGACGCCGACGAGGCCGAGAGCGCCACCCTGATCCGCTTCGGCGTCGCCAGCGCCGCCAGCCGCTACTACGTCATGCACCGCGCGGAGGCCTCGTCGATGGTCACCTTCGATGTGGCGCTGCGGCGCGACGACGAGGACTGGCTGGAGCGCCTGCCCGAGGAGATCTCCGACCAGCTGCTCGAGAGCGTCTACTTCGGGCACTTCTTCTGCCACGTCCTGCACCAGGACCACGTGGCGAAGAAGGGCGTGGACCCCGTGGCGCTCAAGAAGCGGATGACGCAGCTGCTGGTGGACCGCGGCGCCGCCGTCCCCGCCGAGCACAACTTCGGCCGCCTCTACCCGGCGCCCGAGCCGCTGATCGCGCACTACCGCGAGCTCGACCCGTTGAACATGTTCAACGCCGGGGTGGGGGAGACGTCGGCGAAGAAGGGGTGGGGGTGAAGGAGCCGGCGATGCACCTGCTGGACGAGGTGCGCCGGGGCATCTTCCAGCGGTCCACGGCTTACGACCGTGCCGCGGTCACGGTCGAGTCGCTCGCCGACACTTGCTGACACTCACGGGGTGAGGTCGGGAGATTCTCCTGCGTGTGGCGGCGCAAGCGGTGCCGACCTGATCCTCCCTCCGGGGTCTGCTGGACTCCGTTTCGACCTCCGCGCTGGTGCGCGAATCCCTCAGGTCATGACCACTTTCCGTGAGGGAATCATGCCGCTCGAGGAGCGGGTCGATGCGTTCGTCGCGCGTCGCCTGCAAGCTGTGACCACCACTGTCGGCCCGTTGTGACGTGGCGTGACCGAGCTGGCCATGGTCACGCTGAAGAGGACGTGGGCGTGCATGGTCCAAGTCTCCGTGGATAGGCACATAGACGTACGCCGCGTGGACGACCTGATCGCGAACGCGGTGCTGAGGTCGTTCTGAGCATCGACCACCGATTCGCCCGGGACGCGCCCCTGAAGAAGCGGTAACCGACACTGCGGAGACTCTGGCAACGCCATGGCATCACACGATCAGATGCTGCCCAGGTATGAGCGAAGTCGCCCCAGTAACGCTTTCAGGCCGGTGTCGCGCGACCGGCCTTCTTCTCGACCGATCACGCGCACGAGGCCCTGCACCGGCGTGGCGAAGACCTCGGCAGGATCGACATCGGCGGGATCCCGGCAGATGACACTCACCCACCCAGCCTGCTCCACAGCATTGCGCCAGGCATTTCCCTGCGAGTAGGCGGGGTTGTCCTCCGAAACTGCGAACTCGAAATGTTCGTCACCCCGTGGATCGGACAGTGCACATCTGCCCTCTCCGTAGAAGCGCAGGCTCCATCCCTTCGCAATCTGAGCAGTTCCAGAGCTATCGAGCTCTTCGGGGAAGCCGTGTGTGAGCAACGTGTGGCGCACGAAGTCGGCGTCGCCGTCGGCCGTCCGCACCAGCAGCCCAGGCATGTGCACGACGAGTCCTGGTCGCCCCTCGTGGAACACGGGCCGGGACAGAATCTCCTCTGAGACGCTGACGCGGCGGAGGACCTCCATCCCGGGCGGCATGGTGCTCATTCCAGAAAGGATGCCGCTCGATGGCCGATCGAGCCACTCCCTCACGAGGATGGCCGATTGCCGCCAGGCCTCGAGCTGCTGGTCGTCGACGACATCCGCTTCCGTGTCAGTGATCGCGCGGCCGAGCATTTCTCCATCCAGCTTCGCAATCGGGCCGAGGAATGACGCCTTTGTCCGTTGCCTCTGGTCGTCGATCTCGACGGATTCGCACCACTGGGCCAGGCTGCGGAACGCAGGCCACCAGGAGTCAGCGAGGGCGTCGGGAGACCGCCGGAGCAAGGAGTGGAGCAGGAAGATCGCGACTTCCAGCACCGCCTCGACGCTCTCGCTCAGCAGCACGTCGTCGCGTCGAGAGGGAGCAGCCGCGGAAAGCACGAGCTCCACTGCCCGCGACCACTGCTCGTCTTGGGCGAGCGCAGTCGCCTGCCCGATCGCGACGTTGAACTCCTCCACACGTCCGGCAAGTCCGTTCGAGGCGTGGTGGGTGGTGTCGCGACCGTCCAGCAATCGCGCTATGTCTGCGCGGACGTCTGTGCAGTCCTCAGAGGCCTGGAAGGTGTTCATCTCGATGGTGCGGAGCACCGTCGCGGCGGGCGGGTCGATGCCGGTCACGTCGAACACTCGAGGATCCTCTGCGTATGCCAGAGCGCGCAGTGCGAGCGGTCGGATGCGGTCGAACGCGCGTCTGTGCGCCACGGCCTGAATGAGCTGACCGAGGGTCTGGATCTGCGTCGCCGCAAAGCTCGGGCTGTCCGCCCGGCTGAGCCTGGTGCCGGGCTCCTCTCGTACGTCGACGGCGCACGAGAGCCAGAACTCCGCGCGCTCGAATCGCCCGGTCAGCAGGTCGAGCACGCCGAGGTTGTGCATCACTGTCGTTGCCATCTCGCGCTGCAATCGGTGAGGGCTCACGTGCTCTGGACCTCCGCCCATCTGCTCTCCCGCCTCCCTCGACGGATCCGCGGGGTCGCTGCTCAGGCCCGGGGCAACAGCGGGGGAATGATCATCGGCGTCGTCCGTTGCCGCGACCAGCAAGTGCTGGAGAAACACGCTGATCGGCGGTGCGAGGACCTCTGCATCGACGAAGCGCCCGGTCCTGATCGCACCGAGCAGGGCCTCCGCACAGACCTCCAACCAGGTATAGGTGAGGCCGATCGGTACTCCGATTCCCGCCTCCTCCAGAGTCAATCGGATGCCATCGTGGACACTGACGATCTCGTCATATCGTGAGGCCGAGCGGGCATCCCCTCGCAGGCGCCTCGTCAGCAGCGAGACGCCGACGAGTTCGATGATCGCGGAACGTGCCGTGATGGTGAGCGGGGAGCGTTCACTCACCGCCTGCCCCCAGTCATCGATCAGCCCGGCGGGAAGCGAGGATCCCCCGCTGAACACGACCATCGTGAGCACGCTCCGCGCCGGGGCCGACAGTGAGTTCCACAGCTCGCTCACCAGTACCCCGACGGCGCGGGGATAGCCCCCGAGACCTTCACCGTCCTCCTCGGTGAGGTGGAAGCGGTCCAACCGCGCCGTGAATTCCGGCAGTCGCGAGATGTCGCCTCCGAGCTGGCGCACCCAGGAGCATGCCAGATCGATCGCGAGGGGCCACCGGCCGAGGCGGTGTGAGAATTCGACCGCGTCCGGATCGAGCGGCTCGTCCCAGCAGGATCCTGGTCCGGAGAGCCGGTGTCGGATCAGCGCTGTTGCTGTGCGATCGGGCATCGCCTCGATGAAGAGCTGCGGTGCGAGATCGCGTGGCCAATCTCCGCGGAAAGTGGTGATCGCGATGTGACCGTAGCCGGAGACCGGGATCCACGGCCGGAGCTCAGCGGGATCGGTGGCGCCGTCGAACACGAGCAGCCAGGGAACAGGGAGCACGGCGAGCGCGTCCTGGAAGGACTGTGCGAGATCCTCCGCGGAGGGTTCCGCGCCCCTCGCTCGGGCTGCATCGGAGACTGCTCCGGCGGCGGCAGCGTCTCCGGCGAGCCAGCGGAGCAGCTCTGGCGCTTGCTCGGAGAGCTGCCCGGAGGAGGTCGCATCCAGCCAGATCGTGAAGGCGTAGTGTTCTCGCCGACGGGCCGCCCACAACCCTGTGGCCACGGACTTACCGGTGCCCGGCGACCCCGCGAGGACTGCGGTGCTCGGCGTTCCTCTGTGAAGCGCCTCGTCGGTGAGGGCACGAGACAAGAATTCGAAGATCTCGGGGCGATCGACGGCGTCGGGGGCGGGAGCCCCATGGGTGAGGCCCCATACGCGTCGTCCCGCCGCATCGGCGAGAGTGGCGGTGGGCCCGTCGATGATCTTCTCCACCATAGGTCGGTCCACCGTCTGGGCGGAGGGGTGGGATCCGCATTGCTGGACCATGTCCACCAGCAATGCCAACAAGATGTGGTGGAGTCGCGTACCGAGTCCGCCGCGCTGCCGTAACCGTCCGATCCGGTTGATGAGCCGGTCGGTGACCTCGCGTACGCCCTCGTCGCGCGCGTCGATCCGCTCGGTGATCGCGCCGGTGGGCGCGGGCCGTTGCCGCAGGGCGTCGCGTAGATCGCGCGCTGGCTCCGTGAGGGGGCGATTGGTCCGGACCACCCGCTCCAGAGCGCTCGGATGCTCGTCCGCGATCGCTGCTAGAAGCGTCTCTGCCTCCGGCTTCCCCATAGTGGTGTCCGAAGTGGGAAGGGATGCCTTGACCTGAACCGCGGTTTCGGGACCGGCACCCGGTCGTGCGTACACCAGGATGTCCGAGGAGTCCTGGCCGTTCAGATCGACCGCCACGACCCAGTCGGTCGACGACGATTCGTACAGCTCGAGCAGCAGCTCGACCGTGACGAGATTCTGGTAGCGGAAGCCGAACGACGCCGCGACCCCACCCGATGCCATACGCCCAGACTAGGGCAGAGCCCTGACGAACTGTTGCTTCCTCTGAGTCGGCATTGGCACCTTGCGCGAAGTCGAGGGTGCGTCCCCTAGCTGGGTGAAGGATGTTGGGCGGGAAACGCAGAGACTTGCGCGTGTCTGTGAGTGCGACCGTCCAGGCGTCCAGAGAGCTTCAGGAATCCGACCGCGAGAACCGGTTGGTCATGCGATCGCTCGCCGTGAACAGCACCTGGCCGAGCAGCGCGTCGGTCTCCGTGCGGATCCGCTCGGCGATCTCGGTGTTCGCTTCGGCGAGCAGGGCCGGCACCTCGTCGGGCGACCCGGCCGCGGCCGCCTTCCCGTCGGCCTCGAGCACTGCGGCGCGGCCGAGCGCGAGAGTGCGCTGCTGGTAGCGCTCGATCAGCGCGATCGTCTCGTGGAAGTGTGCATCGGCCAGCGCCGCGAGCATGCGCGAGGTCCAGTAGAAGCTGTCGGTGCCGGGCGTGGCGCCGGTCGTGGCGAGATAGACGGGCGCCTCCTCGACATTCGTGAACATCGGGATCAGCGCCGTGAAGGGGAGCGAGGCGAAGGCGACCCACTGCACGGCCCGGAACGACTCCGGCAGGCCCGGGCGGATCTGCAGGATCGCGAGGGCGTTGTGGCGGTTGATGCCGATGGGGCGGAACGCGCGCCGCTCCGCCTCGGTGCCGCGGGTGGAGTACGGGTCGAACACGGTGCCCTGGTAGTGGGAGCTGAGCACGTCCTTGACGTCCTCGATCGTCAGCAGCCGCTCGGGGCGACGGCTCCAGGGGAGGTCGTCCGAGTCGGGGCTCGCGCCGGGCAGGCCCGCGTCCCAGTCCTCGGCGTGCGGGCTCAGGGTGCGCTGCATGTACCAGGCGCGGGGCGTGTTGTAGACGTGGTCGTGCTCGGTGCGGGAGCCGAACGCCTCGCGCGGGTCGAACGCCGTGTCACCTGCGGTGGAGCCGTGGCGCACAGTGAGGTCGAGGTGGTGCTCCCGCAGGAACTGGCGCAGGTCGGGGCTCGCGAGGTGGTCGCGGCCGGGACCCTCGGCGTCGTCGAGGTCGAAGGAGTCGATGCCCAGCTGGTTCGGCATCGTCACGTAGTGGTCCTCGGGCACGCGCCGCGCGATCCAGTGGTGCCCGCCCACGGTCTCCAGCCACCAGATGTCCTCGGCATCGCTGAACGCGATCCCGTTCATCTCATAGGTGCCGTGCTCGGCCAGCAGCGCGCCGAGCCGCTGCACGCCCTCGCGGGCCGAGCGGATGTAGGGCAGCACGAGGGTCAGGAAGTCCTCCTCGCCGAAGCCGCCGGGGATCTCGCCGTCCCGCTCGACCAGCGGGTCCGCGCCGAGCACGCGCGGGTTCGACGTGATCGTCTCGGTCGCGCTCATGGCGACGTTCGCCGCGTTGATCCCGGCGCAGCCCCAGATCCCCTCGTCCGGCAGGGCGTTCGGGATCGAGGTGTACCGCAGCGGCTCCTCCGGCAGCTCGATCGTGCGTCCGCCGATCACGGAGGTGTAGGTGCGGGGCTGGTCCTCGGGCCGCACCACCACGACCCGTTTCGGATCGAAGCTCCCGGCCGAGGAGTCCTCGGTGCGGGCGACCAGCGGCGAGCCGTCGGCGCTCGCGCGGCGGCCGACGAGGAGGGTGGTGCAGGGCATGGGCGATGCTCCTTGGCGCGGGTGATGAGGGACGCCGCCACCCTACGGCCGTCCTCGCCGGTCGGACCCTGGCGGCGACGGAATCTATCTGCCGGAGGGCCGGCGCCCTCTTCGGCCCGGCCCGCCTCAGTCCTATGAATTCTGGTCACCTCGACATCCGGTCGAGCGCGTCGACGGCCGCGGGCAGCCAGCCCGAGTCCCAGCGGTGCTCGCGTCGGGTGTCGTTGGAGTACAGATGGGGGATGCCGAGCTGCTCCATGAGCTCGTGGCCGGCGGCGAGGTGGTCCTCGGACCACTGCGGGGGGTGTGCGCCGAAGTTCGCGTAGCCGAACAGCGCGATCCGAGGATCCGGTCCGAGACGCTCGCCCCGCGTCCTCAGCAGGTGGGGGATGGCGAAGTCCCGGAAGTGCTCCGGGTTCGGCCAGTAGTAGGGCATCTCCCACTCATCCGGCTGCTCCTTCATGACCGGCGAGTCGAAGGCCGCGGCCGCACGGAACAGCTCCGGGTGCCTCAGCAGCAGCTGCAGGCTCGCCGAGCCGCCCTTGCTGTAGCCGAGGAGCAGACGCGGGAGGTCCGGGTACTGCTGGTCGATGAAGCCCACGACGTCCTCGACGAAGTAGAGCACCTGCTGGAACATCTGCCGGTCCGGTAGATCCGTCATCCAGGGCCAGTCCGAGAAGGTCGGCGCGACGGCGATCAGCCCGTGCCGGTCGTGGAGGCCGAGGCGCAGCACCTCGTCCAGCCCGTCCCCGGAGCGGTGGCTCAGCTCCGGGGTGGCCGGCAGCAGGAAGAGCAGCCGCGGGTTCTCCAGCTGGTCCAGTCCGGGAGGTTCGAGCACGCGGATGATCGTCTCGAACATCTGTCGGTCGGATTTGACGGCGTACTGGTCGTAGGCGAGGCGGAGCGGCGCGGAGTACGTGGCGGGCATGAGACACCTCTCGAGGGGACGGGAGCGCGGCGGCGCGAGTGGCTCAGGACTTCAGGCCGCCGGCCGTGAGGCCGGAGACCACGTGCCGCTGCGCGAAGAAGAAGACGAGCAGCACGGGGATCACCGACAGCGTCGTCGCCGCCATCTGCACTCCCCAGAGGGGCCCGGCGAGCGGATCCTCGAAGTGCGTGAGCGCCACGGGCACCGTCAGCTTCTCCGGGGAGCGCAGGTAGATCAGCGGTTCGAGGAACTGGTTCCAGCTGTACCAGCAGGAGAGCACCACGACCGAGGCGACCGAAGGCCGCACGAGCGGGAGATAGATCTGCACCATGGTGCGCCACCTCCCGGAGCCGTCGATCGAGGCCGCGTCCTCGAACTCGGCCGGCAGCGTCAGGAACGCCTGTCGCATCACGAACGTCGCGATGGGAGCGGTCACGAGCGCAGCCGTGAAGATGATCAGCGGATAGTGGGTGTCGACCCAGCCGAGCGCCGCAGCGTACTGGAAGAGGGGGATGATCGTCGCCTCCGGCGGGATGAAGATGACGCTCAGGAGCAGCAGGAACACCGCGCCCGCGGCCACAGGACGGACCCGTGCCAGGGCGTAGCCGGCAGGGATCGACATGACGAGGGTGAGCACCGCGACGAGGGCCATGATGACCACGGAGTTGAGGAACTGCTGCGCGAAGGGCTGCAGCGTGAAGACCTCGGCGTAGTTCTCCCAGCGGATGTCCTCGGGCAGGATCGTGGGCGGGTATCTCAGGATCTCGCCCGGCGTCTTCAGGGAGGCGCTGATCATCCACAGGATCGGGGCGAGCGCCACGACGGAGAGCACGGTGAGCACCAGGTAGTTCGCACCGCGGCCGACGATGCGACGCAGATCAGTCGTTCTCATGGAAGACCACTCGCTTCCTCGCCTGCCACAGCGCCGCGGTGAGCAGCAGGATGACGGCGAACAGGAGGACGGCCAGCGCACTGGCGTAGCCGACGTCGTTGAGCAGGAAGCCCTGCTTGTAGATCTCGAAGGCGAGCACCGAGCTCTGCACGCCCGGCCCTCCCTCGGTGAGGAGCATGACGACCTCGAAGACCTTGAAGGAGCCGACGATCATCAGCATGAACACCATCATGATCGCGGGGGAGATCTGCGGGATCACCACGCTGCGCAGCACGCGGACGCGCCCCGCGCCGTCGATCCTCGCCGCTTCGATCAGCTCCTCCGGCACGGCCTGCAGTGCGCCGAGCAGGATCATCACGTTGATGCCGACGTTCTTGGTCAGCTGGATCACCGCGAAGACGACGAGCGTGAGCCAGCCGCCGCGGAGCCAGGCCGGGCCGTCACCGCCGACCGCGCCCAGGAGCGCATCGAGGAGTCCCTCGGGCTGCACGATGAAGCTCCAGACCAGGGCCCACGCCACCATCGTGACCAGCGCCGGGATGAAGATGATCGAGCGGAAGATCCCGATGCCTCGGAGCTTCTGGTTCAGCAGCACGGCGAGGAGGAGCGCGATCACGGTGCCGGCGACGCTCAGGACGCAGACGAAGAAGAACGTGTTCGGCAGGACGGTGATCATGCTCGGGTCCGTGAGGATCCTGGCGTAGTTGTCCAGGCCGACGAAGTCCTGCGATCCGGCGAGGACGTTCACGTCATGGAGGCTGAGCCAGATCACCCACACGATCGCGACCAGTCCGACGGCCGTGAAGCCGGTCATCTGGGGCGCCAGGAGCAGGTAGCCGAAGCGGTTCCTCCCCTGGGTGCGGACGGAGCGTCGGGAGCGGGAGGGCGCGGTCTGCGTCGCGGCGCTCATGCCGACAGCACCGGATCGATCGCGGAGCACACGCGCGGCAGGGCGACGTCGAGGTCGGCGTCCGGCGTGTACACGAACTCGTCCAGGGAGGAGTCCAGGGCGTTGGCGACTCGGGCCCCGTTCGGGGCCACGGGGAAGATGTGCCCGCTGCCGAGGATCGCCTCGACGACGGGTTCGAGCTGGTCCGCGGAGAGGAGCCCGGAGGACTGTGCGAGGACCTCCGCGTTCAGCAGGCTCGATCGGGACGGCGGGAAGAACCGCGAGATCTTCGCGGCGTTCTCGCGGCCGGTGAGATGGGCGAGGAAGGCCAGCGCGGCCTCCTGCTGCCGGCCCGCGCTGAGCGCGACGATCGAGGACTGGCCCACCGACTGGATGTCCCCGGCGGGCCCGCCGGGGGTGGGCAGCACGTCCCACTCGAAGTCCGCCCCGTCCAGGAGGGTGCTGGCGCCCAGGAAGGCCGTCGTGCTCCCCGCCTGGCCGCCCCAGAAGTCCACCTGCCGGCCGGGGACGGGAGAGGAGCCGTCCTCGAACACCATCGAGTGGAAGAGCCCCAGCGCGTCGGCCATCTCCGGGGCATCTGCGGTGCATCGTGCGGAGCCCTCGTCCCAGGGGGAGGCCCCGTAGGCCTCCATGATCGGGAGCAGCCGGGTCCAGTTCTGGAAGTCGAAGTCGTTGACGACGTAGCCGGGCAGCCCGGTGGCCGCGGTGAGCTGACGGGAGGTCTCCCGGAAGGCCTCCCAGGTCCAGTCGTCGTCCGCGAGGAGGTCCGCGGGCGACGCCACGTCGGCCTCGGCGTAGAGGGTCTTGTTGAAGTACATGATCAGCGGGCCCGTGGAGAACGGGACCCCGTACTGCGCCTCGCCCACGCGCCATCGCTCCTGCAGCTCGGGCACGAGGTCGTCGACGTCGTAGCCGGGGGTGGCCGCGAGCGTCGGTGCGACGTCGAGCAATGCTCCCGCGTCGATGTACTCGAGGCTGGACTCCACCGGGAGCCAGGTCAGGTCCGGTGGGTCGCCTGCGGTCATCCCGGTCGTGAGCACCATGTCGAGCTGGTCGAGGCTCAGGCTCTCGAACTCGATTCCCGACACCTCCTCGTGCTCGGCCAGGAAGTCGTCGGCGATCTCCTCGAACAGGGTGAGGTGATCCGGGCTCGATGACCACATCGTCATCCGCAGGGTGATGCCTCCGGAGTCCGGCCTCGTGCGGGAGAAGCCCGGCAGGCACCCGGTCGATCCTGCCGTGACGCCGGCGAGGCCCGCCCCGGTGAGGAAGGTGCGTCGTCGCATGGCAATGCCTCCTGTCTGCGCAGCGCGCTGCGTCGCACCGCTGTCGCCCCACGAGAGTATGACGTTATACTCCTCATCGCAACGGGGTTCGATCGAACGGATCAGCCCAGGTGATCGCCGCCTGGGAGCAGGAGCCTCGGGTTACGACGATTTAGCGAGGCAGGCATGCACAGGACACTGGCCCTTGATCCGCAGCTCGCACGCTTCCAGCCGCTGGAGCGCGTGGTCACCTTCGACGACTTCGATCGCGGGTTCAACGGATGGATGGATCTGACGCCGAACTTCGTCTACGACGACTACGAGTCCTTCGACAGCTCCGTGGACCTCACCAGCTGGGCGCCCTGCATGCTCAGCTCCGCCCCGATGCGCTTCGCGGCCTCGCACGGCTCGATGGAGGGGACCTACTCGCTGAAGCTCACCACCGGGGCGGCCGCCGCCCCGCACACCGAGCCGCCCGCCGACGGCAGCATGGGCGTGGCGGTCAAGCGCCTGTCCCGATTCGGGGATCCCTCGAAGATCCAGATCGAGACCTGGTACGCGTACACCCCTGCGCAGGACCGCGAAGGAATCGGCGAGGAGGACATCCGCGCCTTCGGCTTCTACTTCGACATCCAGGACGGCGAGCACCGATACATGCCCGGCGTGCGCTACGTGAACTCCCTGGACGGGCAGCTCGTGAAGCGGTGGCAGTACTGGAAGGCGGAAGAGGGCATCAGCCACGCCGACTGGAACTTCGGCGTCGAGAAGGGGTGGTGCGCCCCGGGCATCGACAACCTCTGGTACGGGCGCCGGCACGAGGACGGCTCCACCGACGGCTACCAGTGGGTGCCCGGCGGGGAGCAGGACCTGCTCTACAACGAGAGCCCGGACAAGATCAACTGGTTGTACCTCCGCCTGCTGGTCGACGTCGAGAAGCGCGAGTACGTGGAGCTGCAGAGCATGGATCGGGTCTTCGACCTGCGGGGCATCCAGCCGACGCTGGCGGACCGCTATCGGGCGATCGACAACCTCATCAACCCCATCTTCTACGTGGAGACCGACACCGATCGCCAGGTGCACCTGTTCCTCGACTCGGTCCTCTACTCGACCGAGTGATCCCGCCAGGCACCTCGAAAGGACCCGCTGTGCTGACCACCCATACCTCAGTCCTCGCCCGCAGGATCTGGATCCGCTCCGAGCACGTCACCCTTCCCCACGAAGCCGGGTGGGCGTCCGAGGCGGTGTTCTTCACCCAGGTGGAGGGCGCGCATCCGCGACTGACCGTCACGGCCGAGATCTCGCCCGACGGGATCACCTGGGCCGAGTGCGGGGAGGCGAGCACCCTTCCGGCCGACGGGGCCATGGCCGTCAACCGCCTCGCGCACTTCGGCAACTGGCTGCGCCTGCGGATCGCGGGCGCGAGCGAGAACGAGCCTGCCCGTATCCTGGTCCATCTCAACGTCAAGGGCTGAGACCGGCGCGTCCGCCCGAGGGGCGGCACGGCGCAGCGGAGGGGAGGGGCGGTGTCACGCAGAGGTGCCCGATTGTCCGACGTGGCACGACTGGCCGAGGTCTCACCGGGTCTCGTCTCGCGCATCGTCAACGACGATCCCACGCTGAAGGTCCGCGCCGCGACCCGTGAACGCGTCCTCGAAGCCGTCGAGATGCTCCAGTACATCCCGCATGCCTCGGCGCGCGCACTGCGGAACTCGCGGACCGGGCTCCTCGGATTCGCGCTGCACCGGGTGAACGATCCGATCTACTCCCAGCTCGTCGATTCCGCGCAGGTCGCGGCGACCGCGCGCGGGTATTCGGTCGTGCTGCTCAGCGCCGAGGACCTCATGGCTCGGCCGAGCGCCCATCGCGCCCTCGTGCGCGGGCACCGGGTCGACGGCCTGCTGATCCAGAGCGGGTTCTCGAGCGTCGATTCCGGTCTGCAGGAGGTCGCCCGGGAGGTGCCGTCCCTGGTGTTCAACGCCGACGAGACGCCGGGGCTGCGCACGCTCCGGCTCGACGACGCGGCGGCCGCGAGGACGGCGACACGGCATCTGATGGATCTCGGGCACACGCGGATCGCCTTCGTCGGCGCCGAGGGCGCGACCTCCCGCAGGCGCTTCCGGGGGTACGCCGAGGCGCTCGCCGCCGACGGGCTCGCCCCGCTGCCGATGATCGTCGGCGGCTGGGAGGCGGAGTCGGCGCGCGCGGAGATCGCCTCGTACCTCGCCGCCGGAGGGGACGCCACCGGACTGGTCGTCGCGAGCTCGACCACTGCGCTGGGCGTCCACGCCGGCGTGCTCTCGTCCGGTGCGGCCATCCCGCAGGAGATCTCCGTGGTGAGCATCCACGACACCTGGTTCGCCGAACACCTCACCCCCTCGCTCACCGTCGTCCAGCTCCCGCTCGCGGACATCGGCAGCACCGCGGTGGATCTGCTGATCGAGCAGATCGAGGAGTCGACGGAGGGCGAGACCGTCCTCGACGAGCAGGCGCCACGGCTCATCCAGCGCGCCTCTTCAGCGTCGCCATCGGAGCGGTGAGGGTGGCTCCGGCCCTTGGCCTCCGCGACCGAGGAAGTGCGTGAGGAGCGTCTCGCCCACTCGGTCAGTGGGGGAGAGCGTCCGTGCTCCAGGGATATGAGGTCTGCGCTCCGTGTCGGGTGACCGCGAAGGCGCCCACGCGAGCAGCGAAGGTGCTCGCGGCGAGAAGGGGCTCGCCGCGTGAGATCGCGAGGCCAAGCGCGCCGACGAAGGCATCTCCCGCTCCTGTCGTGTCGACGGCGGGGACCGAAGGCGAGCTGACTTCACCCAGGGAGGGGCTGACATCGATCGCCTCGTGAACGGGCTCCAAGTCCGACGCGCTGACGATGGCGCCCTTGGCGCCGCGGGTCATGATCACCGAAGGGACACCCGCGCGCCGCAGCTCCTGGACGATGCGGGCGTCGTCGTGCGGCCCGTCGCCGGTGGCGAGCATCTCGAGCACCAGTCGTCCCTCGTGCTCGTTGACCACGAGCGGGTCAGCACTCATGAGCGTCGAGCGTGCGACGTCGATGACCGGCGCGAGGTTCAGGACAAGACGCGTCCCGGTGCGGATGCAGAGCCTCGCCACCTCGTCGACCGCGTCTGCCGGAATCTCGCCCTGGGCGATGACCACGCTGCTGGAGGCGACATCTTCTGCGAGCGTGGCCACCAGCTGCGGAGTCCAGGTGCTATTCGCGCCGGGAGCGAGCACGATGCTGTTCTCCCCGGCGCTGTCGAGCGTCACCACAGCCAACCCGGTGGCGGCACCATCCACAGCAGTGAGGGCGCTCAGCTCGACACCTGCCTCGCGCAGGAGCGAGAGCGCGACGTCCGCACCGCCGTCGGTGCCTGTACGACCGGCGAATCTGACGCGTCCGCCCAGGCGAGCAGCAGCACAGGCCTGGTTCGCACCCTTGCCGCCGGGGGAGCGTCGCATCCGGGTGCTCGAGAGTGTCTCACCGGGCAGCGGGTGACGTGGGACCTCGAGCACAAGATCCACGTTGGTGGATCCGACGACGAGGATCCCGCCCGAGGAGGTGTCGTCCTGCGCGGCGACGCTGGGTACAGAGCCTGCTTCGATCACCACGCGCCTCCGGCGAGGTAGCGCTGAGGATTACCCGTGATCAGCTGTCGAGCGATGGGCCGCTCGACCCCACGTGCCACCAGGAGATCCAGGAAAGCGGTGGGCACGAGAATGAATCCGTTCCCTCCCATGCTGCTCCACATCTGCTTGAGGAACAGATCGTGGCTGAGCAGGATCTGGTCCGCATAGCCCAGATCGATCAAACGCGCCACGGTGTCGGCAGTCTCTGCGATGGCAGGCGATGCTCCTTCGCCGGGGAAGGTGATGTCCAGCCCGATCATGTCGAACTCGAGCCACACCCCCTGGTCCAGGAGCCGCCGCTGGTAATCGACATCCTCTCCAGAAGGATCGCTGTGGGCCAGGGACAGGCACGTCGGATCCGCGCCCATCTCGCCCACGGCGATGTCGAGCACTTCTTCTCCTCGCCTCTGCCAACCGGGCATGTGGATGTTCATCGCCGTGCCGGGGCTCTCATGCTGAGCGAGTGCGGCAGCTCGAAGACTCGTGCGCTCACCGTCAGTGAACTCCGGCGAGACTCCGATCTCGCCGATCATCCCGGCACGTATCCCCGAGTCAGCGACGCCGATGCGGAGCTCGTCGAGGATCTCCTGCACGAACGTGTCGACGGGTCGGTCTACGATCCTGTCGCCCTCGAACTTCTCGAGATACGCACCGGTGGACATCACGATGTGCAGCCCGGCCTCCCGTGACAGCCGCAACAGGTCCGAAGGGCTGCGGCCGATGGCAGACGAGCCGGTGGCATCCACGATCGTTCCGCCTCCAGCTGCCTTGAACGCGTTGGCCTCCGTGAGTACCCCCTCGAACTCCTTGGGGGCGACGTTGTCACGGCTGCAGTAGGGGTCCTGT
Source organism: Brachybacterium sp. EE-P12 (assembly GCF_003711805.1). GTDB lineage: Bacteria > Actinomycetota > Actinomycetes > Actinomycetales > Dermabacteraceae > Brachybacterium. Next base: position 40,207 of record NZ_QXCP01000004.1, read on the forward strand.
CGAAGGGCCCATTGCAGCGAGGGCTCGACGGCGCGGTCCAGGAGCACTTCGCTGAACTCGTAGGCCGGAGGTGCAAGGCACGAGCTGAGGTCGTTGAAGAGGTGCTCATGGGGGAGTACCACTCCCAGCTCGTGCACCGGAACGGTTCCGGTCACCGTCTGCACGAGGGGAGCTTCGTGCGTCATGAGCGCACCTCCTCCGCCTCAGGGGCGGGGTCGATGCCGTCATGCGATCCCACCTGGCGCGGAGTCGCCTCGTCGCGGACGTGACGCGAAGGGATCATTGCGATGCCGGAGGCGAACAGGGCGACCAGAGCACCGAGGACCGTGACCACGTGCACCGCACCCATGCCCGGGATCAGTGAGTCGATGAGGATGGAACCCACCAACTGACCTGCTGTGGAGGCGAGGGCCAGCAGAAGCAGCCCCAGGCGACGCACCAGCAGTGCCATCAGGGCAATCGACGCGAGACCCAACGGGCCGCCCAGATACATCCACCAGGTGTCCGGGAGGGCGAAGCTCGCGTGCCCGGCCGCTACTCGGCCGAGGAAAACGGCCGTGAGGGCCACGAACCCCACGAGGAAGTTCCAGGTGATCGACACCAGCATTGAGCTCGCCAGCTTGCCGATATTCGAGTTGCCGGCAGGCTGCCACCCTGCGAGCAGACCTCCGACGAACGGCAGGATCACAAGGGCGAGAGTGTGCGGGGCCTCGAAGTTCGGGGAGACGACGAGCACCGTGGCGACCACGGCGAGCACGGCGCCGACGATGCGGAAGATGCTCAGGGCCTGCTTGAAGGGGACACCGATGCCGAGGCGGTCGCACACGACACCTGAGATGACCATGCCGGAGATGAGGGCGGTCTGGAAAGTGGCGACTCCGAGCGCGCCGACCGAGATGCCCTCGGAGAGCACGATCACCGCGCCGCACAGGCCGGCGAAGAAGTTCGGCCAAGGAAGCGTGCCACGGCGCAGGTGGCCGGGCAGGGACAGGAAGGCCCGCCTCGTCGAAGGCCGGGGCAGGATGATCACGAGCATCAGCACGAGGCCGGAGCCGAAGCTGACGATTGCGGCCAGATGCCCGTCCCCGAGATCGGCGCCGAGTCGGCCGTTGACGGCAGACTGCATGGGCCCGAGCATGCCCGCCAGAACGGTGAACAGGACGAAGAGTCCTACTGCTGCGGTCTTGGCGACGGGCGGGCGGTCGTGGACGACGTTGTCCGTGCTCTGGGACATTGTCAGCCCTCCTTCTCCGTCTCGCCGGCCAGCCATGCCATGGCCTGGGAGAACAGCAGGCCGTAGCCGTCCCATTCCATGAACTCCGTCGGTGCCCAGTGCGGGGAGACGTCCGAGGCGAACGCCAGAGTGCGGCCTGCGCCGACGTGGCGCACTGCGAGGAGGGGATCGCCGTCGACCTCGGCCAGAACAGTCGCATCCGCCTTGGCGACGAGCTGCTGGTAGCCGAGCAGGATCGGCCAGGTCTTCTCGAGACCGCTGACGACCGGGTGCTCGACATCGGTGAGAGCACCGGTGACGCCCTGGGGCGACTCGACGCGGTCGTCCCATCGGTGGATGTCGACGGGCAGGATCTCCTCGATCGCCGTGCCGGCGTAGTTCGCCTTTGCCCCGAAGCCCTGGAAGGAGAGGTATCCCCCGGCCATCATCAAGCCGCCGCCGTCCTGCACCCAGTCGCGCAGAAGGTGCAGTCGGTTCGGGGCGGGCCTCCCGAGGTCGAATACCTGCGGCGGGAGCAGCAGGGTGTTCGAACCGACGTCCGAGAGCAGCACGACGTCGTAGACGTCGAGCTCTTCCCGGGTGAGAGGGAAGAACTCCGCCACGTCATGCGAGCGCATATGCGTGACCTCGTGCCCACCGGCGCGCAGCGCCTCGAGGAGCTGAGCGCAACCGATCTGCACCTGCGTGTGGGGGAAGGGGTCGTAACCCTTGTGATCAATGGTCGCGCTGACCCACGACTCGCCTGCCAACAGCACCTTCGCCATCTCTGCTCCTCCTCGAACGTCTACTGGTTGCGTTGCGCAACGCTTGCGCAACACCTGCTGCAGCTGACTCTAGGGCTGCGACGTACGGTTGGCAACCCGATCCCGCGTACCCTGTCGGCGCAGCACCACTGGAAGGGGAGCCATGTCGATCTCAGCGGTCGCCCGAGAAGCCGGCGTCTCGACCTCGACCGTCTCGCGCTTCCTGAAGGGGGAGCTGCGGGTCAGCCCCGAGACCGAGGCCCGTATCCGGACCGCGATGGGTTCCACGGGCTTCACAGCGCCCAGAAGCTCCGTGCGGCATGTCGCACTGATCATTCCGGAGCTGTCCAATCCCTACTTCGCGCAGCTGACGCAGGCGATCACAGACGCCGCTCACCACCGCGATATCGAGGTGTCCGTGCTCGTCTCCGACGGTCTTGAGGCACGTGAGCACAGGATGGTGTCCGCATGCGCTCAGAGCTCTCGCCGGGGAGCGGACGCGATCCTCTTCGTGTCGATGACAGGCAGCGGTGCGCTCCTCTCGGAAGTGCCCGAGAACTTCCCCTTCGTCGTGATCGACGAGAAGCTCGACGGAGAGCTCGCCGAGGCTCGGCACTTCGTGGGAGCGGACAACTTCGAAGGGTCGTATCGGGCGACGACCTACCTGCTCAGCCAGGGGCACCGACGCATCGCGCACCTCGCCGGTCCCGAGCGCCTCGGATCGGCGCGGGACCGCCTCCGAGGGTATCTACGGGCGCTGCGGGACGCCGGCCTCGCGACTGATCCTCAGCTGGTTCTCGAAGGACCCTACTCGGAGTCGTTCGGGGCGAGCGCGCTCTCCCGCATCCTGCGACTGGATGATCCGCCGACTGCGGTGTTCGCTGCGAGCGACATCGTGGCGGTCGGGCTGTCCTCGGCCGCGCCGATGCACGGCATCAGCATCCCGGCCGAGCTCTCCCTCATCGGGTTCGACGGGATCGAGCAGGGGGCCTGGGTGACTCCGCAGCTGAGCAGCGTCGTCCAGCCGCTTGCCGAGATCGCCAAGCAGTCGCTCGACCTCCTCAGGACTGACGGTACGCAGACCGAGCCGACGGTTCGCCTCCTGCCGATGGAGCTCAAGATCGCGGGGTCGGTGGGTGCGAGCACGTCCTCACGAAGCTGAAAGCAGTACCTGCTCGAACAGCTCGGCGGCCCGCTGCAGCTGCGCGATCTCGAGACGCTCGTCCGCGGAATGCATCTGTGCGGAGTCCCCAGGGCCCCAGACGACCAGAGGGACTTCTGGCCGGAACTGGTGGAGGACGGATCCGTCGGTGAAGTACGTGACCGGTGAGGGGTCGACCTCGGCAGGCAGCGAGCGGACGAACGGCGAGTTCGGGTCTGTGCGCAGGGCGGCGAGGTCAAGAATCTCCTCGACCTCGTCGATCCCGCCGGTGCGACGCCAGTGTTCGACCAGTGGTCCGGAATCGGTGACTGTGCGTATGTCGACGGTCGCGGCGGCCCTTGCAGGAACGATGTTCGTCGCGTCCCCGCCGTGGAAGGTGCCGATCGACGCGGTCTCAGCGCCGAGCACCTCGTCCTGACGCAGCGGGGTGGTGGCCAGGGCCGGACCGAGCGCCGATGCGAGGCGCATCACCGCGTTGACGCCGTGCTCCGGTGCCGAGCCATGAGCCGACCGGCCGTGCGCGACCAGCCTGAGCCAGGAGGCTCCTCGATGGGCGCAGCGCACCGAGAGGGACGTAGCTTCGGGCACGATGATCCCCGTCAGATGCAGATCGGCGACCGCGTCGCGGGTGCCCTGAGCGCCGAGGGATCCGATCTCCTCGTCGGCAGTCAGCAGCAGGTGTCCGCTGGCGCCGGCGCTCGAGGCCTTGAGAAGCGCACCGGTCGCGGCGGCGAGACCGCCTTTCATGTCGACGGAGCCGCGCCCGTGGAGGTAGCAGTCGTCGGCCTCGCCGCTGTACGGATCACGTGACCAGCTCGCCTCGGAGCCCACCGGGACGTTGTCGACATGGCACGCGAAAAGCGGGGCGGCGAGGTCCGGCCCGACGGAGATCGAGGTCCACGGATGGTCGTCTCCGCCAGTGGAGATTCGGGCGTCGGGGGCGCTGTCCAGCACCACCTCGGTGATGAGTCGCTGGACCTTGCGCATGCCGTCGACGTCGGTTGACGTGCTCGGGATGCGGACGAGGTCCGTGGCGAGGGCGATGATGTCGCTCACAGGAGCCTTCCACAGGTTCGGTTCGGACGCGGCAAGCGGGTCTTCGCTCTGCACAGTAATCAGGTGGCAGGACCCGCGGGATCGAATCCGGTCGCGGATGTGGCGGTCTCAGCCCCCGTACACCCGCACCCCCACCACCCGCGTCTCGGGCACCCCGTTGGTGTCCTCGACCACCAGTCGCAGCGCGTCCGTGGTGACCGGGGCGTCCAGGCGCAGCACCCGGCGCCGCTCGCGGTTGTCCTGCAGGGAGGCGAGGTGGTGCCAGGCCCCGTCGGCCCGGGTCTCGAGCCGGGCGTTGCGCACCAGGGTCGGCATGATGTCGTCGGGGGAGCGGTGGTGGTGGAGGTTGATGAGGTCCTCGTTGAGGTCGTCGTCGAAGAGCAGATCCACCTCGGTGATCGTCTGCGGCTCCTCCCAGACGAGCTCGAGCACGGGCTGCGGGTCCTCTGCGGCCGCGGCCGAGATCCACATGTTCGGCCCGCCGTAGGGGCGGGCGTATCCGCCGAGCGCACGGGCGGGGGCGAAGGCCGACGTCGGGCTGAGCAGGCGGAAGCAGATGCCCTCCCCGTGCAGGGTCTCCTTCCACTCCCGCCACTGCTCGGTGAACTCCTCCCCGCGCGGCAGCAGGCGCCGGTGCATGGTGACGGTGCCGGGCTCGGCGTGGTCGCCGCGATGGATCCGCAGCAGCGGGTTGCTGTGCAGCACCACGACGAGGTTCCGCGGCTCGGCGGGGGTGTGCGCGAGGGGCAGGCGCACCCAGGAGCGACCCCGCGGGACCACCACCCGCACCGTCTCCAGCTGCTCGTGGGGGAGGTAGTTCTGGGGCTTCGAGGTGGTGTGCAGCGCGGCGGAGAGCTCGGTGTCCTCGGCGGCGTCCACGAGCACCTCGAGCCCGTCGATCCCGGGGTCGACGGGCAGAACGAGGCTGAGGTCCTTCTCGAGGATCTGCGCTCCCGTGCTGGTCGTCGAGGCCAGGCGGGTGCGGGTCGAGCTGGCGCGGGCGCTCGCCGACAGCGCGAGGTTCGCGGGGTCGGTGTCGGGGATCCCCAGCGTCGAGGCGTCGGCGCGCACCAGGGCACGCTGCAGCTGCGGGAGCTCCTCCTCGGCGAGGGCCCGGGGCGGCACGTCGAGGCGCTGGGTCAGGGCGGCGCCGATCCCGGCGGCCTCGCCGAGCACCGCGCAGGTCGCCATCACCCTCGTGCTGCCGAAGGCGACGTGGCTGGCGCTGATGTCCCGCCCGGCCATCCACAGGTTCGCCACGTCGCGGGAGTACAGGCAGCGCAGGGGGATGTGGTAGTTCCCGTCGGGGTGCCAGTGGCGCGAGCCGCGCTCGGAGGCGTACACCCCGCCGACGGGGTGGAGGTCGATGGACCAGCCGCCGAAGGCGACGCGGTCGGCGAACTCGGTCTGGCCGAGCACGTCGTGCTGGGTCAGGACATGATCGCCGACGAAGCGGCGGTACTCGCGCTTGCCCGGGACCGCCCCGATCCACTCCAGGGAGAGGTTCTCCGCGTCGAAGCGGCCGGAGTTCTTGATGTGGTCCCAGATGCCGTAGCAGACGGCCTGCAGCTCGTCGCGGATCCGCTCGTTGTCTCGCACGACGTCGAGATCGCCGCCCCATTCGATCCACCAGTAGTCGCAGCCGTTCATCTCCTGGCGGATCACCCGGTTCTCGGGGATCGAGGTGGTGGAGATGTCGATCGCGAAGGGCGGGGGCACGAAGCGCTGCGGATGGCCGACGTCCTTGGTGTAGAACAGGATCGTCGAGCCGAGCATGTCCTCTCCCGGCAGCTCCGGCGCCCAGGACTCGTCGAACTCGGAGCGGGGCTCGCTGCCGCGCCGCGAGGACGCGCCGGCCAGGTGGCCGACGAGCCCGTCGCCGCTGCAGTCGATGAACGTCCCGGCCTCGAAGCGGAGCCGACGCTCGGAGCCGCTCATCCACCCGGTCACCGAGCGCAGCGTGCGCTCGCCGTCCGGGCCGTCGGCCTCGACCTCGGTGATGTCGGTGTTCAGGAACAGGGAGATGTTCTCCTCGGCCCGCACCTTCTCCAGCAGCAGCAGATCCCAGTAGTAGGGGTTCCCGTCGGGGTTGCGGTACTGGTTCTCCACGAACAGCTCGCCCATGATCCCGGTCTCGCGGGCGAACATGTGGATGCCGTGCGCGGTCGCTCCGCACACCCACACCCGCACCTCGCTGGAGGAGTTCCCGCCGAGCACGGGCCGGTTCTGGGCGAGGGCGACGCGGCGGCCCTGCCGGGCGGCGGCGATCGCCGCGCAGATCCCCGCGAGGCCGCCTCCCACGACCATGATGTCGGTGCGGATGGTCTCTGTGCTCATCGAGCGGTCATCCCTTCGAGGTGGTGGGGCGGTGCGAGTCGGCGGGGCGGGGCGCTTGTCCGGGACCGGTCCCGAATGTCCCGTCGTCGACGTAGCGGGTGGTGGGGTCCGCGGAGCGCTTCTGCGCGACCAGCAGCCACAGGAAGCTGGTGGACAGGACGTCGCTGACGCGGCCGGCGTAGTACTGGGTCCAGACGGTGCCGTTGCGGACCCCGGTGTACAGGGCCAGCTCCGCCTCGGCGGCGATGGGGGAGTCCGCATCGCCGTGCAGGGCGATCGTGGCGGCGCCGGCCGCGGCCGCGTCCCGCAGGAACGAGACGGCCTCCTGGTCCCGGCCGGAGCGCCCCAGGACCACGACGGCGTCCTGCGCGGTGAGCGTGTGCGCGACCAGGCGCAGCGTGGTGTGCCCGGCCTCGTGGAACCAGGCCGCGACCCCGATGCGCATGAGCCGCATCTGCAGCTCGCGCAGCGCGATCGAATCGCCCCAGTCCCCGTACAGGTGCACCCGATCGGCCGCGGCGATCCGGGTCGCCGCCGCCTCGAAGAGCTCCACGTCCATCAGGTCGACCGCATCGCGCAGGGAGCGGGCGGCGGTGCCGGCGAGAGTGTCGAGCACGCGGCGGGGCGGGTCCTCGGGGGAGACGGCGCCGCCGATGTCCCGCTCCCAGCCGGACTGTCTCGTCCGGCCGTTGTCGAGCGCGATCGCGGAGCGCAGCGCGGGGAAGCCGTCGTAGCCGAGCCGCGTGGCGAGGCGGGAGACGGAGGCGGGGGAGGCCCCCGCGATCCGCGCGATCTGCGTGATCGAGATGCCGCCGGCGCGCAGCGGGTCCTCGAGCAGCGCCTCGGCGACGGCACGCATCGTGGGGTTCAGCCCGGGCAGGGCCTCGCGCAGCCTCTGGAGAGCGGAGGCCTCGGACGACGGCCGGGTCATTTCAGCGCGCTCTCGGTCATGGCGTGCACGAAGCGACGCTGGAAGACGAGGAACACCAGCAGGATCGGGAGGATCGAGAGGACCGCCGCGGCCATGGACAGGCCCGGCGCCATCGCCCCGGTCTCGTCCACGAAGCTGGTCAGCCCCAGCGGCAGGGTGTACTTCTCCGGGTCGGAGAGGAACACCAGCGGCGTCTCGTAGTCGTTCCACGACCACACGAAGGTCAGGATCGCCAGCGCGCTGATCATCGGCATGGCGCTGGGGAGGTAGATCCGGGAGAAGATCCGGAACTCTCCGGCGCCGTCCAGGCGCGCGGCCTCCGCGAACTCCCGGGGCTGGGCGACGAAGTACTGACGCATCAGGAAGGTTCCCAGCACCGTGAACATGCCCGGCAGGATCAGGGCCCACAGCGTGTCGTACAGGCCCAGCTGCTGGAAGTAGACGAAGCGCGGCACCAGCAGCAGCTGCGCGGGGATCAGCGAAGTCGCGAGATATGCGATGAACACCGTGTTGCGCCCGCGGAAGGGGAGCGTCGCGAAGGCGTAGCCGGCGAGCGTGGCGGTGGCGAGCTCGCCGAGGACCCGCATCACGGCGACGAGGACCGAGTTGACGAAGGAGGGCAGGATCGAGGTCTCCCCGAACAGCACCTCGGTGTAGTTCTCCCAGCGGGCGTCCTCCGGGATCCACTGCATCGGCACCAGGAAGGCGTCGGCGTCGGGCTTCAGCGAGGTGGAGATCATCCACGCGAAGGGGAGCAGGAACACCAGAGCGAGCAGCCACAGTGGGACGCCCCAGGCCCAGCGGCGCAGCCGTCGGCGGCGGGTCTGCAGCGCCTGGCGCTGCGCGTAGCCGGTCGCGGCGGAGCCGCCGTCGGCGCTGAGGGGGTGTGCGGTCGTGTCAGTCATTGAGGGACCTCCCGCGCTGGGCGCGCCACATCAGCAGCATGATCGCGAAGATGCCGAGGAACGTCACCAGCCCCACCGCGGAGGCGTATCCGAAGCGGTAGAACTGGAAGCTGGTCTGGTACATGTAGAACGAGAGCGTGGTCGTGGAGTCGCCCGGCCCGCCGTTGGTGATCAGCGCGATCATCCCGAAGGTCTGCGAGATCCCGACGAACAGCGTCACCAGCAGGAAGACCGTGGTCGGCAGCAGGGACGGCCAGGTGATCGTGCGGAACATGCGCCAACGACCGGCCCCGTCGATCTGCGCGGCCTCGTACAGCTGCGCGGGCGCGTCCTGCAGGGCCGAGAGGTAGATGAGGTTCGCGTAGCCCGCCTGCGCCCACACGGTCACCAGCACCAGCGCCGGCAGCGCCCAGCGCGAGGAGGCGAACCACTGCGGCAGGTCCTGGAGCCCGAACGAGCCCAGGAACTGGTTCACGAGCCCCGCCGACGGGTCCAGCAGCATCTGCCAGGTCATCCCGATCGCGACGATGTTGACGATGTAGGGGACGAAGAACGCCGCCCGCAGCAGCCCTCGTGCCGGCAGGTCACGGTTCAGGGCGAGCGCGAGGCCGAGCCCGACCACGAGCGTGAGCGGCACCGCCGCGCCCGCGTACAGGATCGTCAGCCACGCCCCGTTCCAGAACGAGGGGTCCTTGAGGACGGCGACGAAGTTGTCGATCCCCACGAACTCGATGCCGCCGAACCCGGAGACGAGGTCCCACTGGGTGAAGGACAGCAGGATCACCGAGACCAGCGGGATGAAGGTGAAGGCGAGCACGCCGAGCAGGTTCGGGGTGATGAACAGCCAGCCCACGATCGGGCGCGGATCGGCAGGGGAGCGGCCCGTGCGGCGTCGGCCGGTCGCGGGGCGATCGGTCGCGGTGCCGGCGTCAGCCTGCGGGGTGCGGGTGGTGGTCATGGCTGGCCTCACTGCTCCGCGAATCGGTCGATGAGCGCCTGGGTGTTGCGGTCCACGGTGCGGATCGCGCGCTCCGGGCTGCGTTCGAGCAGCCAGCACACGTCCCGCTGCTGCTCGTACTTCAGGGAGATCTCCGAGTAGGGGGTGAGCTCGGTGTCCAGGTGCAGCTCCGGCGGGCCGTCGAAGAGCGTGCGACGGAAGGACTCCACGTCGAAGAACTCCTCGGCGCCCTCGCCGAGGAGCCCGGCGAGGATCTCGTCCTCCTCGACGTCGCTGATGATCGACATGTAGCCGGCCTTGAGCATGTCCCTGGCGCCCTCGAGCAGCCAGAACTTGCAGAACTCCCAGGCCCACTCCTGTTTCCTGCTCTTGGCGTTGATCTGGATGAAGGCGCCGTACTCGCCGGTGTTCCAGTCCTGCCCCTCGACGGTGGGGATCGGAGCGGCGGAGACGGAGAAGTCGTGCGGGTACCCCTCCTGGTCGTTGAGGAAGCGCAGGCTGTACGGGGCGGTCACCCAGGAGGCGAAGTCCTCGGCGATGAAGTTGTTCTGCTGGTAGGCCTCGACCTGACGGGCCAGCGCCTGCGACCACGGGTAGAGCACCCCGTCCCGGATCAGCGAGGCGGAGGTCTCGAAGTGCTCGAGGAACGCGGGATGGGAGAAGTTCGAGTCGCCCTGGTCGGTGAAGCGGTAGTCCGGCCCGATCGCGATCCGAGGCATGTCCGGCAGCGTGTAGCTGCCGTGGTGCCCGTCGCGGCTGAGCCGGTCCAGCACCTCGAGGTACTCCTGCCAGGTCCAGGACTCCGGCAGCTCCACGCCCGCCTCCTCGCGGAGCGTGTCGTTGAACAGGATGAAGTTCGGGGCCCGGGTGGTCGCGATCGCGGTGACCGTGTCCCCGTCGATCAGCGCCATGGGCTGGTCGGGATCGAGGAACCGGGCGAGCTCGGGCGTGGCGCGCACGCGGTCGCCGAGGTCGGCGGAGATGTCGGTGCCGCCGCGCATGGCGAGGTTCTCGACGCCGAAGGTGAAGAACACGTCGATGTCGACTCCGCCCTGCAGGGCGGTGTTGACCTTGAGGTTCCCGCGATCGTCGTTGACGTACCGGGTGTAGCGCACCGGGATGTCCGGGTGCGCCTCCTGGAACCGGTCGATGAGGTCCTGCGGGCCGCTCTCCGGCGGCAGCCCGCTCCACACCTGGAGGGTGTCGGGGTCCGTGGCGGCGCCTCCGTCACCGCAGCCGGCGAGGGCCGTGGCGCCGACGGCGGCCGAGGCTCCGGCGAGACCCATGAGACCGCGTCGGGTGAGCGTGGGCTCGGCGGACCGGGGCGCGCGGGGACGCGGCGGACGGAGAGGGGGCGGAGGAGCGGAACGGCTCTGCATGGGTGATCCTCGGACGCGGCGCTGCGTATCGGGTGTGCAAGACGTGGCGCACAAGATTTGCAGAGTTAGGAGCCAGCGTCAAGCAGTCGGCAAAAGATGTGCAGACGACGCCCCGTCGGCGCCGCCGCGTTCACCCGCCCTCGGTGAGCGCGGCCTGCGGCAGCCAGTCGGCGCCGAGCAGCGCGGCGACGTCGCCGAGACCAGCCGTGTCGCCTCCCACGGTGTCGGAGGCGGCGGCGATCCGCTCGACCATCACCTTGGAGACCTGCTCCTCGACGGTGTCCTGCGCGTAGGCGATGTGCCAGGGGGAGACCTGGTGGTCTCGGTGGGTGCGGCCGGTGACCTGCCGGCCGGCGATGCCGGAGAAGCGCGCTTGGTGGAACAGCCCCATCCGTGGCGCGGTGCTCGCCTGCCGCCCGCCCGGGAGGCTCTCCCCGGCGTGGAGGCTGATCGAGGCGACCGTGGTGAACACGCAGACCTTCGCCTGCCCGGTCTGGAAGCGCAGCCGCTGCTCCTCGACGTCGAAGCGGTCCCGGCCGTAGATGGTGGCGACCTCGATCCCCGAGTCCTGCAGGCGCTCCGTGATCGGGTCGGCGGCGGTGGTCACGAACTCGACCGAGCAGGCCACCTGGCGCTCGGCCTCGACCTGCTGCGCGATCCACTGGACCGTCGAATCGACCCGGATCAGGCCCGCCTTCTGCCGGAAGCGCAGCAGCGCCGCCCGGCCCTTGGCGGTGCTGCGCCCGCGGCGGGCGAGGTCCATCTCGCGGCAGAACTCGCCCCACTCCGCCTCGTAGGCTTCGCGCTCCGCCGGGGTGAGCGCGACCGGCATCCCCGTGATCGGCACCGGCCCCCAGGGCGCGGCGCGGTGCAGCATCGCGGCCGGTTCCGCGTCCGCCAGCCAGCCGCGTACGCGCGCGAGATCCTCCGCCCGACGGGTCGCATCGGTGGTCCAGGTCGCGCCGTAGCGGCCCTTCTCCAGCGCGATCCCGTGCCGCCCGAGCGCGGAGGCGAAGGTGGCCGCGGGCTCCTTCGTCGAGGACCAGGCGGTCATCGGTTCCTCGTGCACCTGCGCGTAGGCCGGCGCCAGATAGGGCAGCTCGAGCGGGGTGTGCCCGGGCGTGGCGGTGGTCGCGATGACGAACGGCGCCTTCTCCGCGGCCTTCCCGTGCCCCGAGACCCGCGCCCAGAGCTTCCATCGCTTCGTGCTGGTGCGGCGCAGGGCGTGCGCCTCGTCCGCGATGATCACGTCCCAGTCGTGGCCGGTGACCTTCTCGAGCCGGTCCCAGGTGATCACCACCCACTCCAGGCCGGAGTCGCCGAGAGCGGTGATCGTGCGGCACCAGTGCCCGATCGTGATCGCCGCCGGACGGTCCGCGATCACCATCACCCGCTGCGCCCCGCGCAGGTCCCCGACCGCGCTTGCACCGAGCACCGCCGAGATCGTCTTGCCGACGCCTGGCTCGTCGGCCAGCAGGAACAGGCGCCCGCCCGCCGCGGCGCGCGCCGCGATCGCGTCGGCCGCCTCGTACTGGTTCTGCCGCGGCTCGAACCCGTCGGTCGGCGCGGGCACCGGGGCGGGGGAGCCGGGGTTGTGGAGGTTCTCGAGGAAGCGGCCGAGCGTGTGCGGACCGGGGGAGTAGGGCTTGAGGTGTGCCGGCAGGGTGCGGCCGACGAACACGTGCATCTTCACCGCTGGGTGCCAGGAGGCGCCCTCGACCTGCGTGCCGTAGGGGACGTCCAGGATCCACAGCCGTTCGCCCGGGCCGACGAAGGGCAGCTCCTTCGGGGAGCGGCGCGAGGCGCTCGAGGAGCGACGGCGCGAGGACCTGCGACGGCGGGTGGAGGAGCGACGGGAAGCGGGCACCCGGCGACCCTACCGGGGCTACGCGAGCCTCGGCTCAGCTCCCCAGCCCCCAGCTCCTCTGCGCCTCAGCTCGCTCAGGCGTGCGCGGAACCGCGCGGCGGCCCGTCAGCGCCGGGCCGCGCCGACCCAGCCCATCGAGTACACCCAGGCGAGCAGGATCCGCAGCCGGGTGCCGAGCACCAGGCGGAGCGCGGCGGCCCGCATCAGGGACAGCCGACGCCCGACGGGACGCCCGAGCGCGGTGTTCAGCCCGGCGATCGCGCCGGCCGTCCGTGCCCGCCGCATGATCCTGCGCTCGATGCGTCCCCAGTCCGCGTCGCGCGAGAGGTCCGGCGCCTGATCCGTCGCGATCGCGCCTCGCACCAGCGGCGCGATGTCGAGCGCGTCGAGCCAGCCGAGCGTCATCCCCTGCCCGCCGATCGGGGAGATCTCGTGGGCGGCGTCGCCGATCACCACGCACCGTCGCGTGCACAGACGCGCCGCGAACCGCTGGGCGACCGTGAACGCACTGATCATCGTGGCCGTGTCCGGGTCCGGGGCTTCGCCCAGCCGCCTCTGCAGGAGATCGGCGAGGCGGTGCGCGGAGGAGGGCGGGCCTGCACCGGTGGGTCCGGTGTGCACCACCCAGCGCCGGCGAGCATCCGGCATCGGGAACGACTCCACGACCCCGTCGGCCTCCAGATGAATACGTGCCTCGCGGGGACGACGGCCGGCCGCGCGGGCGCCCGTGCTCGGCGTCTCCTCGGCGAAGTCCCCCATGAGGTAGGTGTCCGGCAGCACGCGGCCGCGCATCGCGATCCCGAGGCTCGCGCGCGTCCCGGAGCGTGCACCGTCCGCGACCACGAGCAGCCGCGCCCGCCATCGCAGAAGTGGAGACGAGCCGTGCGGGGCGGCGCCGTCCTGCTCCGCCGTCCGCCGCGCGGTCACCTCCACACCCCCGGCGGTCTCGAGGACCTCCGTGACCTGCCACCCCCGCCGGAGGGCGGTGGGGGAGAGCGCCGAGAGTCTCCGGGAGAGCATCTCCTCCGTGCGGCTCTGGGGGAGGGAGAGCACGAACCGATTCGGCGTGCGACGCGCGGCGAAGCGCACCTGACCCAGGTGCCGGCCCCGTGACAGCGCAGCTCCCGAGCGCAGCGGCACACCGCCGGCGACGGCCTCCCGGTCGAGCCCGAGCACTCGCAGCGCGCCCAGCGCCGGAGGATGCAGGCCGATCGCGCGCGAATGCCGGGACGGGACGCGGCGCTTCTCGAGCACCACCACGTCGAGGCCCCGCCCGGCCAGCAGCGAGGCGAGGAAGAGACCCGTCGGCCCTCCCCCGACGACCAGCACCTCGCAGGATCCCTGCCCCGCGCTCCGACCCGGCACATCGGTCATGGGGACGGGGCCGTCCCCGCGGCGAGGGTGACCAGCAAGCGGAACGGCCTCTGCGAGGAGACCTGCCAGGGCGGGGGGAGGCGCTGCGCCAGCTCGGGCGCGGTGAAGCTGCGACGGATCGAGGTCAGGCCGTCCTCACGGATGAAGGTGCGCGGGAAGAGCGGCCAGGTGGCGGCGGAGAACAGCGCGTAGGCGAGCCGTGCGCGCCGGATGTCGCTGTGCACGCAGGCGCGGCGGGCGAGAGCACGGGACTGCTCGAGCACGGCGTCGAGCTCCGCGTCTCCCAGGTGATGCAGCAGATGGTTGGAGACGACGAGGTCGAAGCGTCGGCCCTCGTCCACCAGGTCACCGGTCCGTGCTCGGCGGAACCGGACCCCCGCGACCGGGGGCCGGCTGCGTGCCCACGCGAACGCGCGAGGGTCAGGATCGATGCCGGTGACTCGGAGGTCATGGCCATCGCGGCGCGCCCACCTGGCCAGGGCCCGGCTGAGGTCCCCACCGCCGCAGCCCACGTCCAGCAGCGTCGTCGGCCCGTCGCGGCGCAGGTGCGGGCGCAGGAGGCGGGCGTACGTGGTGCGCCACCCGGCGACCATCGCGTTCACGGCACGGAAGGCGGCATAGGTGCGGGCCAGCCGATCCGGGTCGCAGCGCGGGTCGTCCATCCGCTCGGTGACGGTGGTGTCGCGGGCGGTCAGCGCAGGAAGGATCACGGCTGCTCGGCTCCCGCCCCGCGTCCGGCCCCGGAGCCGACGGCGGCCGACGCCCCGGCGGCGGAGCTCGCGGCCTCCGAGCTCCCGGCGGCGGAGCCGATGACGGTGAGCAGCGCCGTCTCCACCGTGAGCCCGGGCCCGAACGCCATCGAGCACACAGCCTCCTGCGCCCCCGGCGTCGCGGCGCGGAGGATCTTCTGCAGCACGAACATCACCGTCGCGCTGGACATGTTCCCGAAGTCGCGCAGCGTCTCCCGGGCGGGGACCAGCTGCGCCGGATCCAGTGCCAGCTTGGCCTCGACCTTGTCGAGGATGCTGCGCCCGCCGGGATGGATCGCCCAGTGCGGGATCTCCCGGAAGGGCAGGTCCGCGAGCGCCGGCTCGTGGGCGAGCAGCGGCTCGAGCGCACCGGTGATGTGCTCGTCGATGATGTGCGGGACGTACGTGCCGAGCACCATCTCGAAGCCGTTGTCCCCGATGTTCCAGGCCATCGCCTCCTCGCCCACCGGCGTCAGCACCGTCTCGAAGTGGTCCAGCCGCAGCAGCGGGGTGCTCGCGGGGAGGTCCCTCCCGGTGACGACGGCGGCCGCGGCGCCATCGGCGAAGAGGGAGGAGCCGACGATGGTGTCGGGGTCGTTCGAGGTGCGCACGTGCAGCGTGCACAGCTCGACCGAGGCGACGATCACCACCGCATCCGGATCGGCGCGGCAGATGGTCTGCGCCTGCCGCAGCGCGGGCAGGGCCGCGTAGCAGCCCATGAACCCCAGGTGGCAGCGCTGCACGGAGGGGGCGAGGTCGAGATCGCGCACGATGCGGTAGTCCGGGCCGGGGGCGAAGAAGCCCGTGCAGGAGACCGTGATGACATGGGTGACGTCGGCCGGCCCGATCCCCTCGGCCGCCGCGAGCGCCTCCCGCGCGACCTGCGTGTACAGCCGGGTCGCCGCCCGCTCGAACACGCGGTTGCGCACGCCGGTGGTGGGGTTCAGGAACCGGCCGGTGCCGGCCTCGAAGAAGACGGGCTCGCCGTGGTCGGGCGGGCCCTCCCACTCGGCGAGCGCGCTGAAGCGGCGCTCGATGCCGGAGGAGTCGAAGGCGGTGGAGACCAGCCGCTTCCCGAGGCGGCTGAGATCGGGCTGCGCGGCGAGGACGTCGCGGACGGCGTCCTGGTGCAGCTCGGTGGCGGGGACGGCGGTCTCGAGCGAGCGAAGTGTGACGGTCATGGCTGCTCCTTTTCGGATGCGGCGCGGCCCGACGGGAAAGGCGCGACGGGCCCGTCCGGGATCGCCCCGTCGCGCCGATCCCGGCCCGACCGGGGTCCATGGACCCGCGGACGATGCGCTGGGAGGCACGTCCTGCCCGCCAACCTACGCGGGTGCGAGGCGATCGGCCATGGCGTCGACCGGTCGTCCTGTCGCTTCGCGAAGCAGGTCAGAGAGCGGCCATCGCCCCGCGCAGAGCCGCCACGGCGTGCCGGAGCTCGATCCGCTCCTGCTCCAGCCGCTCGCCGGAGGCGCGTCGCCGGACCGGCGGCGAGGGTGAGGGCGCCCGCCCCGGTGGCCTCCCAGCGCACGGGCAGCAGCTGGGTGCCGAGCTGGGCCCAGCGCCGCTCCTCCCAGAGCACGTGCTCCCGCGGCGCCGAGCCGGTGCTCCGCCAGGACTCGATCCACGCGGCGTCCGGGCGTGGCCTCAGCGGCCCAGCAGCCGGGCGAAGAAGCCCTTCGTCGGGGCGACCTCGGTGTGGCCGGGGCAGCGCTCAGCCGTCGGCACGCCGGCCAGGGCCTGCTCGATGTGCTGGCCGCAGCCGGCCCAGGTGGTCTTGCCGCAGGTGCGGCAGGTGACGGCGCGGCACATCTCAGGCGCTCCTTCGGTCGGCGGCGGGCGCTGGGTGCGGGGCCTGCTCGGGATGCTCCGCCCGCCACTGCGCCCAGGCGGCGTAGCTGCCGTCGAGCTCGACGACCTCGTGGCCGGCGCGGCGCAGGGCGGAGGCGGCGACGGTGTTGCGCAGCCCGGACTGGCAGAAGGTCACCAGCGGGCCCGCGCCCTCGCCGGGCAGCTCGCCCTGACGGAACAGCACCTTCCCGGCCGAGAGCTGCTGCGCGCCGGGGACGGTGCCGGCGGCGTGCTCGGTGCGGGTGCGGACGTCCAGCAGTCGCGGCGCCGTCCCCTCGCTGCGCTGCTGCTCGAGCTCGGCCGGGGAGATGACGGGCGGCACCGTCTGCGGCAGACCCTCCAGCGAGGGGATGAAGCCGGTCAGGGCGTCGACGCCGACGCGCACGAAGTGATCCCCGTACTCGGCGGCCGACGCGGCGTCCTCGGCGAGGACCACGAGCTCGGCGCTGTCGGTGTCCGGGTCGAAGGCCCAGGCGATGTGGCCGGCGGCCTTGCCGAGCGCGGGGATGTTCAGCGCCCCCGGCACGGTGCCGGCATGCACCTGGTCCACCGGGCGGGTGTCGATCAGCGCGAGCGTGCCGTCCTCGAGGCCGCGCTGCAGCTCCTCGGCGCCCACCTCCCGCGGCGTGATGCGCTCGCCGAGCAGGGCCGGGCCCTCCTGGTTCTGGCGCTTCATCCGGGCGAAGTAGGCGTGCGCATCGGGCTGGCCGTCCAGCAGCTCGTCGAGGAAGCCCTGCTCGTCGTCGTTCTTCAGGTACGGGCCCCACCAGGCGAAGTGCCGCTCGTAGCCCACCGTGGTGGAGGGCAGCGCGCCGATCGCCTTCCCGCAGGCGGAGCCGGAGCCGTGGCCGGGGAGCACCTGCACGTGATCGGGCAGGGCGAGGAACACCTCCTTCAGGGAGGCGAACAGCTGCTTCGCGCCGGTGAAGCGGGTGTCCTGCATGCCCACGGCCTCGTCGAGCAGGTCGGGCCGGCCCAGGTCCCCGGAGAACACGAAGTCGCCGGAGAGGAGGTAGCCGGGCTCGTCGGCGAAGGCGCCGTCGGTGATGAGATAGCTCAGATGCTCGGGGGTGTGGCCCGGGGTGTGCCGGGCGGTGACGGTGATCCGGCCCAGCGTGAGCGTCTCGTGGTCGTGCAGGCGCTCGGCCTCGAAGCCGTACTGCCAGTCCTCCCCGCCGGTGCCGGGCACGTAGGCGGTGGCGCCGGTGGCGGCGGCCAGCTCGCGGGTGCCGGAGAGGAAATCGGCATGCAGGTGCGTCTCGGCGACCGCGGCGATCGTGAGGCCGTGCTGCGCGGCGAGGTCGAGGTACTGCTGGATGTCGCGGCGCGGATCGACCACGAGCGCCTCGCCGCTGCTCTGGCAGGCGATCAGGTAGCTGGTCTGGGAGAGGTCGGGGTCGTGGACACGTTCGAGGAGCACGGTTCCTCCTGGCGCTCGGGGCGCTGCATCGGGTGCGGACGGGGCGAGCCTACGCGGTACCCCCCGGGGTATGCAAGACACCCCTGGGGGTATACGGTGGGTGCGGACATCCGCCCGATCCCTGCCGAGGAGGCCTCGTGGAGCTCGACGCCGCCAGTGTGACCGCCGTCATCCACCGACTCAAGCGCGCCCAGGGGCAGCTCGCCGCGGTGACCCGCATGCTCGAGGAGGGCGAGGACTGCAAGGCCGTGGTCACGCAGCTCTCGGCCGTCTCCAAGGCGCTGGACCGCGCCGGCTTCGCGATCATCGCCAGCGGGATGGAGAAGTGCCTGGCCGGGGAGGACGGCGCGATGGACCGCAAGGCTCTCGAGAAGCTGTTCCTCACGCTCGCCTGAACGAGACCGCCGCGCGGGGGCTCGTCGGTCCGGCGGAGAGGACGACGCTGCGGAGAGACAGGCGGGAAGACGCACGAGGTGCACAAGAGCGCTTTCGAGAACCCTTCGAGAAGCCCTCCGTCGGGCGCACCGGAAGCCCGCCGCCTCCGCACCCATGGACCGCCCCGCCCCGCAGTGGGAGACTTCCCGTGAGCCGCCCGGCGCGCGCGCCGGGCGCTCCGCAGGTCGCCGAGAGCACGGGAGGCACCGCCCATGTCGATCCCCGAGACCATGAGCGCCGTGCAGCTGCACGGCCACGGAGGCCTGGACCAGCTGGTCCACTCCGGCCACGTCCCCACCCCGGTCCCTGCGGCCGGCGAGGTGCTGATCGACGTGCACGCCTGCGGGATGAACAACACCGACATCTGGGTGCGGGAGGGCGCGTACGGGTCCGACACCGACCCGGCCGCGGTCTCGTCCTGGCGTCGCGGCCGCTCCACCCTCACCTTCCCCCGCACCCAGGGCGCGGACATCGTCGGCCGCATCGCCGCCGTCGGCCCCGGGGTCGACGGCTCACGGATCGGGCAGCGGGTGATCGTGGACTTCAGCCTCTACCACCGCCCGGTGGGCGACGATTCGCTCGCGGACATCGACTACATCGGGCACGGCCGGGACGGCGGCTACGCCGAATACGTCGCCGTGCCCGCCGAGAACGCCCACCGGATCACCACCGACCTCTCCGACGCGGAGCTGGCGACGTTCTGCTGCGCCTATCTCACCGCCGAGCAGATGCTGGACCGGGCACGGCTCGCCGCGGGGGAGAATGCGCTGGTCACCGGGGCCTCCGGCGGCGTCGGCTCCGCGCTGCTGCAGCTGGCGCGGGTGCGCGGCGCGATCCCGTACGCGGTCACCAGCGCCGGCAAGGAGGCGGCGCTGCGGGAGATCGGCGCGGAGGGCGTGGTGCTGCGCGACGAGGAGGACCTCGTCGCCGCCGTCCAGGGCACGGTCGGCGGGGAGGTGGACGTGGTCGCGGACCTGGTCGCAGGGCCCCTGTTCAACGACCTGCTGCGGATCCTGCGCCCCGAGGGACGCTATGTCACCGCCGGCGCGATCGGCGGGCCGGTGGTGCAGCTCGACCTGCGCACCGCCTATCTCAAGCAGCTCGAGCTGCACGGCTCCTCCCAGGGCACCCGCACCGCCTTCGCGAGGCTCCTGACCTACATCGAGGCCGGTCGGATCCGGCCCCTGCTGGAGCGCACCTTCCGCCTCTCGGCGCTGCACGACGCCCAGCGCGCCTTCCTCGCCAAGCAGTTCATCGGGAAGCTCGTCGTGGTCCCGGACCGGCACTGGGACGAGCACGGAGCGCCCCATGCGCCGTGAACGGGAGCTCGAGCTGATCGATGCGCAGGCCGGCGGGGACGTGAGCCGCGTGGTCACCTCCGGGATCACGGCGCTGCCGGGCCGGACGGTGCTCCAGAAGGCCCGCCACCTGCAGGCCGAGGGGGACGCGCTGCGCCGTCTGCTGCTCTCCGAGCCCTACGGCGACCCGGCCATGTCCGTGGACCTGCTGGTGGAGCCCGGCCATCCCGAGGCCCAGGCCGGCTACATCATCATGGAGGCGATGGGCTACCCGATGTACTCCGGCTCCAACACGATCTGCGCGGCGACCGTGCTGCTCGAGGCCGGGGTGATCGAGATGGTCGAGGGGACGCAGCAGGTGGTGCTGGAGTCCCCGGCGGGCCTGGCACGGATCACCGCCCGCAACGCCGACGGACGGGTCGAGTCGATCACCACCCGCGGCGAGCCCGCCTATGTCGCCGAGCGCGATGTGCGGATCGACGTGCCGGAGCTGGGCGAGGTCCGCTGCGACCTGGTCTACAGCGGCGCCCACTACGCGATGATCGACGCCGCCGAGCACGGCTTCGCGCTGACCGCCGAGGAGCAGATCGCGCTGACCGCCTTCGGCGATGCCTTCGTGCGCGCGGCCCGGCCCGGGCTGCGCCAGGAGCATCCCTCCCTGGGGGACGTGGGACCGCTCCCGTTCGTGCACTTCATGGGGCCGGTGCGCACGCTCGAGGACGGCACCGTCGAGTCCCGCTCGGCGACCTACGTGCATCCCGGGGTGCTCTGCCGCAGCCCTACGGGGACCGGCACCTCCGCCCGCCTGGCCCTCCTGGCCGCCCGCGGCGAGGCCGGCCCCGGCTTCGCGCTCGAGACCATCTCCCCGCGCGGGAACCGATTCCGCGGCGCGCTGCTGGCCCGGACGCGCGTGGGCGGCTTCCCGGCCTGGGACACCTCCACCACCGGCTCCGCCCGGCTGCTGGCGAGGTCACGGCTGACCGTGGACCTCGATGATCCGCTGGTGGAGGGGGAGGGGCTGGCAGCTCTGCTGGAGCGGTGAGGGGTGCACGGCGCCGGCCCGGTCGAGGGCCGTCACGGACAGCGGAGACCGTCGGGGCATGACCGGCGCGACGCGGCCTGTGATGTCACCGTCCCTGCGCCTCGTCCTGCGCCCGGAGGATCCGGGCCCGGGCTGCGCCGATCAGCAGCCCCGGATTGGCCAGGGCGACGCCGGTGTAGCGGTGGGGGAGCGCTGCGGCCTCGGCCAGGGGGCGGGCTCGCTGGGCCGGGTCGCTGCGGAGGCCGAAGGCCTGCTTGAGGTCCTTGCCGCGCAGGGGAGCGGGGGCGTGGCCCATGATGTCGTTGCCGCGGGCGATGAGCGAGACGAGCGCCGCAGCCGTGTTGCGGGGGCTCGCCTTCCGGCGCAGCACCGCGTCGTCGAGCTGCGCGATGCGCACCAGCAGGCGCCGGCAGGCGGTCAGCACCTCCTCGGCGTCGATCTCCCGGGGCGTCAGCGCGAGCAGCGCCGCCACCCCCTCCACCAGGTGGCCGTCGATCTCGGCGGCCAGATCCCGCAGACCCTCGGCGATCGTCTCCACCGCCAGCTCCTCGGCCGGCAGCGGCTCGGCGTCCAGCTCGTCGAGCTCTGTGGAGCCGCCGACGCGCAGGGCGAGGTCCGCCATGCGCAGCGAGGTCGAGTCCTCGAGATCGGCAGAGATCTCGAGGGCGAGGTCGACCTGCTCCTCCAGGCGCAGCGCCCGCGTGCGCGGGTCGGCGCGGAGCTGCGGGAACTGCGCGAGCAGCGGGGCGAGGGTGCGCTGCGTCTGCGCGATCTGGGAGGCACCGGCTCCATCGCGCTCGAGCGACCAGGCGACCAGCGGCGGCACGACGGCGGGGACCTCCGCCGCGAGCTCGTCCGCGAGGACGGGGCTGACGGGCAGCACATCGGTGAGCAGCCACGCGGTGGTCTCCACGTCCCAGGCCAGCGGATCGCCGAGCGTCGCATCGAGGATCACCATCAGGGCGGAGACCAGGTCCTGCACCATCTCGCGATGGGGCAGCGCGGCGGCGTGCTCGGAGGCCGTGAACTCCTCGACCAGATCGGTGCCGTCCTCGAGGATCCACGGCGGGCGCTCGGGGGCCGCTGCGGCGTCGGCGTGCGCGGGCAGACCGGCCTCGTCGTATCCCATGCCGCCCTCCGGCATGCGGCTCACGACGAACTCCACGAAGGGGCGCAGCATCGGCCACTGCTCGAAGTCGCCGGACTGCGCGACGTCCGCCGGGGTCGCCGCGAGGGCGTCGGTGAAGCGGGCGCAGGCATCGGCGGGGGCTACGGTCTCGAGCACCTCATCGAGCACCATGCCCTCCCGCGCCATGAGCTCGCGGTACTTCTCGAGGATCTGCTCCAACGGCTCCGGGACCACGAACGCGTCCTTGACATAGGGCGCGGGGGACCACTGGACATAGGCGACGAGCACGGCGCGCACGCCGCGCGGGAGGACCAGCTCGGCCATCAGGTTCTCCCCGGCCTCGTCACCGAGGGCCGCGGTCTCGGTGACCTGCGCCTCGGCCAGTCCGGTGATCTGCGGCGGCATCGGCTGGCGGCGGGCGGTCAGCCCCAGGCGTGCCCGGGAGCGGAGCTCCTCGTCGGGACCCATCGCGGCGACCATGTGCAGCAGCGCGGTGGTCTCGGCGACGTCGACCTCGAGGAAGGTGTCCAGCTGGTCCACGCCCTCGGGAAGCGCGACGGACAGGTCGGAGGGGTCGGCGATGATGGTGACCAGCGGCGCCGCGACCACCCAGAACGCGGTCGGGTCATCGGAGCGCAGCGCCGGGCGGAGCATCCTCATCAGGGGAGTCTCCGCGAGCGGCTCCGCGGCGGGACCGGGGCGGGCGCCATGGTGAGCGCGGCGCTGGGCGCGCTGGCGGGCGGCACCCTGTCCGAGCGGGCTGCGGTCACGGCGTCGTCGGCTCATGGGGGTATTCCATCAGGCGGCGGCCGACGGGGCGAACCCCGGAAGAAGACCACCGCCGATCGCGCCCTGCCCCGCGGCCCGTGCGTGCCGAATACCGACCTGCCGCGACCGCACGCCGCTACGCGGTGGGCTCGTCGCAGTCCCCGTGGAGGAGATCCGGATCCCGGGCGATGTGCACAAGGGCCGAGGCGAGACCCGCGACATCCTCACCCTCGACCAGGCCTGCCAGCGATTCGGCGTCCTGCGGCAGCCCGGCCGCCCGGGCGCCCCTCAGCACCAGGTCGTCGGCGAAGGGGCGGACCGCGGGCCAGACCTGCTGGACCTCGCGCAGGAAGATGCTCGCACCGGTGGGGCCGATGCCGTCGAAGGCCTGCAGCAGATCCGCGATGCGGCGGGAGTCGCCCTCCGCCTCGTCCCGCAATCTCCGGAGGTCACCCTTCCAACGGTCCAGGAGCAGCGCGGCGGCATCATCGAGGCGGGTCGCGGTGCTCTCGTCGTAGCGTCGGTAGCCGCCGCGCCCGAGGGCATCGACCCGCTCCTGCCACGTGCTCTCGCGCAGGTGCTCGGGGGTGCGCCAGCCGGCGGAGAACAGTTCACGGGCCGTCGCGACGGCGATGTCTGAGCTGATGCGCGTCGACAGCAGCAGGCTCAGCACGAGCAGCTGCCACAGGGGTGCCGGCTTGTCCCGCAGCGTGATCGCCGCGTCGGCCGCGAACGTGCGGCCGTGCGTCGTCAGGAGTCGATGTGCGAGGTCCCGCTGTCCGGTCATGGGGAGGAGTCTAGGGAGGGGCCCGGAACGCCGACGTGAGTCGCAGCTTGTTCAACCGACGCCCATGTTCAGTGTTCTGGAACGCACGGCGTGATCTGAACGCCGAAGCCGGCGAGACAGCGGGCCCCGACGCAGCTCACGCCGACGTTTCCAGCTGCTCCGCCACCAGCTGCGGGAGCTCCTCGATCGAGTCCGGCTCCACGACGGTCACGCCCTCACCGTCGGGGGCGGCCATGCGCCACCGGATGATGTCTTCGTGCTCTCCCTTCCACAGGATGATCGCCCCGCCGCGTCCGGTGGGGATCGTGAGCATGGGATTCGCGTCGTCGACCTCGATGCGGTCCTCGAGCTCGGGATGCGCCTCGATGAGCAGCTGGTGGACGCGGTCGCGCTCGAGGAGGCGCTCGACGCCGTCGGTCAGGTCGCGTGTGGGGAACATGATGCCTGCCTTCGGTAGGGCGGCCACGCCCTGTGCGTGGCCAGGTCACCGATCAGTGTGCCCAGGGGCACCGACAGAGCGCACTGCCTGCGAGCAGGATGTGGACGGCGGCTTCGAGGTGAGCGCTCGGGGATTCTCGGGCGGACGACGGTTCCGAACGGTGCAGCAGCACCTCGTCCCTCGCCGCGTCGGAGCCCGGGCCGGTGGTGCCGTGAGTCGTGGCGAGGTGGAGGCACGACGCTTCCTGAGAGCAACAGCTGCCGAGCGCCCTCGGGGAGTACCGTTCACCGGCGCTCGACAGCGCTCAGTTCGTCGACTTGTTGGGCACGAGATAGTGCGGCGGCCGACTCAGAATCCGACCGTCACAACACTACCCGAGACTTGTCCCAGTCCATACGGGCGCTCGGCCACCGTGCTCGTCAGCCCTGCCCAGCCGTGCCCGCGACCCACCGCGCACGCAGCCCCGCGTAGTGGCGGTCCCACAGGCTGACGAGATCGAGCTTGGGGTCGAGCAGCCACTGCAGCTCGATCCCGTCCATGAGGGCTGTGTACCCGTGGACCTCCATCTCGAGCTCTTCGTCGGTGAACGCGCCGATCTCGCCGCGATCCCGTGCGATGCACAGCTGCTCGGTGAGCTGTTCCCGGTACCTCGTCGCGCGACGCTCCATGAAGGAGCGTGCAGGGTGCGCTGGGTCGCTCGCCTCGGTCTTGACGGTCAGCAGGAGCTCGACCAGTCGCCGGTTCTCGACGTTCCGTCGCACCAGTGCGCCCGAGCGGTCGAAATAGGCCAGGCCCTCGTGGTCACCGAAGATCTCCACGCCGTTGCGCGCGTCCGAGGTCGCCAAGACCTCGGTGAGCAGCTCCTCCTTCGAGCTGAAGTGGCGCAGCAACGCGGCGGGGGAGACCCCGACCTCGTCGGCGATCTGGCGCAATGTGCCGCCGATGAACCCGTGCTGGGCGAACACCCCGGTCGCAGCCTCGAGGATCTCGTGTCGAGTCCGGATCCCGTTCCGATACGGGCCGCGACGCACAGTGCGGGTGGGGGTGGTCTCTGTCGTCATCACCCCATTCTGGCCCCCTTGGTGGTCCGCGGCCCTCGTCGAGGTCACGAAAAGTTAACGAAGCATTGCATTTGAACCGTGAACGTGGGATAACTTTTCCACGTCCTGATACGACGCCGTCCGTCCTACAACGAAGTAAGGATCCCGCCATGTCTCGACTGACCAGAAGGGCCTTCGGCAGCGCCGTGGTCGCCCTGACCGCCGGAACCGTCCTCGCCTCCTGCGGCGCCAAATCCGGGTCGGACGGGGGTGGCTCGGGCGGCGGTGCCGGCGCAGGCCTTCGGATCGGCAGCACCGTCGTGCCGCAGTCCTGGGATCCCGCGCAGATCGGGGCCGCGAACTATGTGCCCTACGGCCAGGCCGTGTACGACTCGCTGATCCGACGCACTCTCGAGGACGAGTACGTTCCCATGCTCGCGACCGCATGGGAGTTCTCCGACGACAACCTGACCATCACGTTGACGCTCCGAGACGACGTCACCTTCAGCGACGGAGCCGCCCTGGACGCCGAAGCCGTCAAGGCGAACTTCGAGCACTTCGCTCAGGCTGCCGGACCCCTCGGGAATCAGCTCGTCGGCCTCTCGAAGGTCGAGGTGCTCGGCACCCACGAGCTGAGCGCGACTTTCGACGCCCCGATCCCCGATCTCGAGTACAACCTCTCCGACGCCGCCGGTCGCATGGCGAGCCCCGCCTCCCTCGGTGAGGAGAGCCTGAAGACCGTCCCTGTCGGCTCCGGGCCGTACGTGATGGACGAGACGACGTCCGTGCAGGGGTCGACGTACACCCTCAACGCCCGGGAGGACTACTGGGAGCCCGACCTCCAGAAGTTCGACCAGGTCATCTTCTCCATCTACTCCGACGAGACCGGTCTGCTGAACGCGCTCAAGAGCGGCCAGGTCGACGTCGGAAACCTGACCCAGCAGGACAACATCGACAACGCCTCGGCCTCAGGCCTCGAGATCCACAACGCCGCGGTGCCGATCTCGTGGGTCGGGCTCGCGCTCTACGACCGAGACGGCACGATGGTGCCTGAGCTCGCCTCGCCGCTGGTCCGACAGGCGATCGCCCACGCCATCGATTCCGAGGCCATCAACCAGGCCGCGTACAACGGCGCGGGAGTCCCGAACCGCCAGCTCCTGAACCCCTCGTCCGAGGCCTACGACGAGTCGCTGAACAGCATCTACCCCTATGACCCGGAGCGCGCCCGCGAGCTGCTGGCCGAGGCCGGGCACCCGGACGGCTTCACCCTCCCCATGCCTGCCGCGACAGGGCTCCTGGTGCCGGCCGCGCAGACGGGGATCGAGCAGGGCCTCGCCGAGGTCGGCATCACGGTTGACTGGACCACGATCCCCTCTCAGCAGCTGTATTCGGAGATGCAGGCCGGCAAGTACGCCGCTGCGTTCGTGATCTTCGGATCCGTGCCCACCGAGTGGTCCGTCGTGCAGGACTATCTCGCGGAGAACGCGGCGTGGAACCCCTTCAAGACGTCTGATCCGGAGCTCCAGGAGCTCATCGATGCCATCCCCTCCGCCTCCCCGGAGGAGCAGACGGGCCTGTTCGCACAGATCAACGAGTGGGAGGTGGAGAGCGCGTGGTTCATCCCCTGGTATTGGGCCGAGGAGAACTTCGCGCAGGCATCCGACACGGTGACCGTCGAGGTCCAGCCGCGCAACAACGTCCCCTTCGTCTACAACTACGCACCCGCGAGCTGAGCACCGTCCAGGGAGCACCATGTTCACCTTCACCCTCAAGAAGCTCGGCGCCGGGTTCGTCCTGCTGATCGCGATCCCTGCGATCGCCTTCCTGCTCATGGGCGCGAGCGCCGGCAACGTCGGACGTAACATCCTCGGCCCTGCTGCCAGCAACGAGCAGGTCGAACGACTGAACTCTGAGCTCGGAAGGGACCAGCCCCTGCTCCAGCAGTTCCTCGACTGGGGCGGTCGCGCACTCACCGGCGATCTCGGAGCGTCGTGGTACACCAACGAACCCGTGGCCTCGGCCGTCGTCAATCGTCTCCCCGTCACCGTCAGCCTCGTGGTCACCACGACCGTGCTCGCCGCGCTGATCGCGACCGTGGCCGGCGTCGCCGCCGCGGTCTACCGGGGCTGGGTGGATCGCACAGTCCAGATCCTCGCGATCATCGGCTTCGCACTGCCCGGCTTCTGGGTCGCTCTGATGCTCGCCCTCGTCTTCGCGGTCCGGCTCGGCTGGTTCCCGGCCACCGGATACATCGCGTTCACCGCTTCCCCTGCTGGGTGGGCGCAGTCCCTCGTGCTGCCCGTGGCCGCTCTGGCCCTCGGCGCGGTCGCCAGCGCGGCCCAGCAGATCCGCGGCGCCGTGATCGACACCCTTCGGCAGGACTGGGTCCGCACCCTCCGCAGCCGGGGCCTGTCAGCACGACGAGTGCTGTTCGTGCACGTGCTGCGCAACGCGAGCGTCTCGGGTCTGACAGTCATCGCCCTGCAGTTCGTCGGACTGCTCGGAGGTGCGGTGTTCGTCGAGCGGATCTACGCGCTCCCCGGTATCGGCCAGGTGCTGTCCAACTCGACGGCCCAGGGCGACATCCCGATCGTGCTCGGCGTGCTCATCGCGACGACGGCCATCGTCGTGCTCGTGAACCTGTTCATCGACCTGGCGGTCGCATTCCTCAACCCGAAGGCACGGCAGTCATGACCACCACACCACTCGCTCTCGAAGTGGACTCGACCGACCAGCGACGCAGCCTGCTGAAGGAGACGCTCCGTTCTCCGATCGCGCTGGGCTCGGCGGTCGTCCTCGTCCTCATCGCGCTCGCCGCCCTCCTCGCCCCCTGGATCGCCCCGTACGACCCCTCGGCCTCTGATCTCTCCGACGTGTTCGCGCCCGCCTCCGCCGAGCACCTGCTCGGTGCCGACAGCGCGGGACGAGACATCCTCAGCCGGCTCCTGCACGGCGCGCGGATCAGTCTCGGCGGTGCACTGGTCGCCGTGGCCGTCGCCCTCCTGCTCGGTGTGCCGAGCGGGCTGGTCGCCGGATACTACGGAGGCGCCTTCGACGTCGCTGTCTCCTGGCTGTCGAACCTGCTGATCGCCCTGCCGGGCATCGTGGTACTCCTCGCGCTGCAGCCCATGACCGGCTCCTCGGTATGGACGTCCATGGTCGTCTTCGGCATCCTCCTGGCGCCCTCGTTCTCCATACTCGTGAGATCGACCGTCTCCAACGTCCGCAACGAGCTCTACATCGACGCGGCGAAGGTGTCGGGACTGAGCGATCTGCGCATCATCCGCCGGCACGTGCTCGGAGTGGTCCGCGCCCCGATCATCATCCAGACGGCGATGATCCTCGCGATCGCGCTGTTCATCCAGGCCGGTCTGGATTTCCTCGGATTCGGCGACCTCGCCGCCCCGAGCTGGGGAGGGATGCTCAACGATGGCTTCGCGAACATCTTCCGCGGCCCTCACCTGCTGGTGTGGCCGGGCATCGTCCTCGGCATCACCTGCGCTGCACTCGCACTCCTCGCCAACTCGCTGCGCGACGTGATGGAAGGCGCGACGAGCAGCGGGACAGCCGGGCGCGGACGCCGTGCCCTCGTCCACCCCACCGAGGACGCCGAGGACGCTCTCCCCGCCCCCTCCACCACCGCGCTGCTGGAGGTGCGAGGGCTGCGCGTGGCCTACTCCACGCACGGCCAGGAGCCGAAGGAGGTCGTCCACGGGGCAAGCCTTCGCGTGGAGCCGGGAGAGATCGTCGGAGTTGTCGGCGAGTCCGGTTCCGGGAAGACCCAGATCGCACTCAGCGTCATGGGGCTCCTGCCAGACGGAGGCCGAGTCACCGGCGGTGAGCTGACCTTCGAGGGGAACCCGCTCGACCCGCGCTCCACCGAGAAGCTGCTCGGTCGCTCGATCGCCTACATCCCGCAGGAGCCGTTGACCAACCTCGACCCCGCGTTCACCATCGGACGGCAGCTCGTCGAGCCCCTTCGCGTCGTCGGAGGACTCAACGCCGCCGCGGCACGTAAACGTGCCCTCGAGCTGCTCGCCCGCGTCGGAATCCCAGAACCTTCCCGAGTGTTCGACGCCTACCCGCATCAGATCTCGGGCGGGATGGCACAGCGCGTGCTCATCGCTGGTGCTCTCTCCGGCGATCCCGAGCTGATCATCGCCGACGAGCCCACCACGGCGCTGGACGTCACCGTGCAGGCCGACATCCTCGACGTGCTCCGCGATCTGCAGCGCGAACAGGGCATGGCCATCCTGCTGGTCACGCACAACTTCGGTGTCATCGCAGACTTGTGCGAGCGCGTGTACGTGATGCGCGACGGCCGCGTGGTCGAGTCCGCACCCACCAGGACCCTGCACGACGCCCCCCGCGAGGAGTACACCCGCATGCTGCTGTCCCACATCCTCGAGCACGGGCCGTCGCGCACCGCGCTCGATGCCGAGGTCGCCGAGGAGGTCCGGGCATGAGCGAGGCACTGCTGTCCGTCGAGGGCCTGTCCGTCGACTTCCGCTCCGGAGGGCTCGGCCGACGCAGCTTCCGGGCCGTCGACGACGCGAGCTTCCACATCGACCGCGGAGAGACGTTGGGGCTGGTCGGCGAATCGGGATCGGGGAAGTCCACGATCGGCCGCGCGATTCTCGGCCTCGCACCCGTCTCCGAGGGGTCGATCCGCTTCCGAGGACAGGACATCACGCACCTCTCGCGCGCCCAGCGGCGGAAGAGCGCGGGAGGGATCCAGGTCGTCTTCCAGGATCCCTACTCCTCGCTGAACCCGTCGATGACGATCGGGGAGATCCTCGCGGAGCCCCTCGTCGCGCGCGGCGATCGGCGGACCGGGGCGATGGAGAAGATCTCCACGCTCCTGCGCCAGGTCGGGCTGCCGGCGGACGCCCGATCCCGGTACCCGCGTCAGTTCAGCGGCGGGCAGCGGCAGCGGATCGCGATCGCCCGAGCGCTCGCCCTCGAGCCGGAGCTCATCGTGTGCGACGAGCCGGTCTCGGCGCTGGACCTGACCACGCAGGCGATCGTCCTGGACCTCTTCATCGACATCCAGCGCCGGACGGGCGTCTCCTACCTCTTCGTTTCCCACGATCTCGCGGTGATCCGACACATCAGCCACCGCGTCGCCGTCATGCGACGGGGCGAGCTGGTCGAGGTCGGCGACGGCGACCAGGTCACGAGCAGGCCCGAGCACCCCTACGCGCAGCGCCTGCTGCTGGCATCACCCGTCTCCGATCCCGCCGAGCAGGAGCAGCGACGGGCCGAGCGGCACCGACTGCTCGCCGAGCAGCGCAGCGTCGATTCCCCGGTATCCGCCTCAGCGGTCCAGTCTCCGGGCGTCCGGCCCTGAACGGGCCGCGCCCATCCACACCAGAACACTTCGAACGAGGAGCAACAATCCATGGGATACGACGCCCGCGCACGAGCCGCCGCGGTGAAGGACGATCCGGCCGCGGCAGCAGTGATCGAACGCTACGCACCGGGGGTGCTGGACTCGCCCGTCCTCTCCTCGCTGACCACCATCCGCCTCGGAGCGCTAGTCGGCGGAGGGCTGTTCGTCGGGGAGAAGCCGCGTGGGCTCGATCAGATGTGGGCGGAGCTCGCGGACCTCGACGGCTCGGATCCGGAGCCCGAACCTCAGCCCGCCCCCGGTCCGCCCGCCGACGGGTACGAGGGGGAGGAGGTGCCCCGTGCGTCGGCACGGATCGAGACCCCGCAGGAGGCCCGGGTGCACGAACGCGTCGAGCTGGTGCTCCACGGCCCTGACCACGGCAACCCCTTCATCGACGTTGAGCTCACCGCTCACCTCACCTTGGGCGATCGACAGGTCCGGGTCGGCGGCTTCTACGACGGCGGCGGCATCTATCGGCTGCGCTGGCTCCCCGATCTCGAAGGACAGTGGCACCTGCGTACCTCCTCGAACGCCCGATCGCTCGACGGCGTGGAGCTCGACCTCGAGGTGGTCGCCGCCCCCGTCGGCATCCGGGGCCCGGTGCGCGTGGCCGACGACTTCCACTTCGCGCACGCCGACGGGACCCGCTTCCACCCCTTCGGGACGACGCTCTACGCCTGGTGGCACCAGCCCGAGGACGTGCGGCGACGAACTCTCGCCAGTCTTGCTCGCACCAGCTTCACCAAGGCGCGAGTCTGTGTGTTCCCGAAGTCCTTCCTCTTCAACCGCGAAGAGCCCGAGGTGATGCCGTATGTGCGGAGCGAAGACGGCACCTGGGATCTCGCGACCTTCGACCCGGAATTCTTCCGGCGGCTCGAACGGGGAGTCGAGCAACTCGCCGCAGTCGGCGTGCAGACAGACCTGATCCTGTTCCACGCCTATGACCGGTGGGGCTTCTCCGAGATGCCTGCCTGGGCCGACGAGCACTACGTGCGCTACGTCGTCCGCCGGCTCGCCGCACACGAGAGCGTCTGGTGGTCCCTGGCCAACGAGTACGACCTGGTGCGGGCGAAGACGACTGAGGACTGGGAGCGCATCGCCCAGGTCATCGGGGAGGAGGACCACGCAGATCATCTCACCTCGATCCACAACTGCTACGAGCACTACGACCACACCCGCCCCTGGATAACCCACGCGAGCGTGCAGCGGGTGGACGCCTACCGCACTGCGGAGGACACGGACGACATGCGCGAGCGCTGGGGCAAGCCCGTCGTCTTCGACGAATGCGGCTACGAGGGCGATCTCGAGCACGGCTGGGGCAACATCACCGGCCAGGAGCTCGTGCGACGAGCCTGGGAGGGCGCGTTGCGCGGCGGGTACGTCAACCACGGCGAGACTTACCTCAACGAGACCGAGGAGCTGTGGTGGTCCAAGGGCGGGGAGCTCGTGGGCAGCAGCCCCGAGCGATTCGCATTCCTCCGCTCGGTGATCGCGGAGCTCCCGGGAGGACGGCTCGACCCGGTCACCTCGAACTGGGACGCGCCCTGGGCGGCGGCAGGAGACGTCCTGGTCACCTATCTCGGATTCGCCCAGCCGCGCTACCGGACGATCATCAGGCCGCCCGGCACGCGCTACACGGTGGACATCATCGACACCTGGGCGATGACCGTCGAGCGACTGCCCAGGGAGTTCGAAGGAGCCTTCCGTGTGGAGCTCCCCGGGCGCCAATGGATGGCGCTGCGGCTCACCCCGATCCCCTGAACGCCCGCCCCACCTCGCCGGAAGGACTTCGCCCATGACCACCATCAGCATCGGTCGACTTGAAGGACATCTCGACGACTCGCTCACCTGGGTCGTCGACCTCCTGGTGCAGCACCTCGATGCCGACCCCGACTACTCGTTCCAGGTCGCCGCGTACCGCGACGGCGAACCGGTCCTGGACCTCTGGGCCGGACCGCGGCTGCGCCAGGACTCCCTGATGGTGCCCTACTCGGTCTCCAAGAACACGATCGGGTTCACGATCGGGCTACTGCTCGAGCGCGCCGAGATCGACCTCGACGAGCGTGTTGCCGCCTACTGGCCGGAGTTCGCGGACAAGGGCAAGGAGGAGGTGACTGTGCGGCAGCTCCTCTCCCATCAGGCAGGACTCGCGCGGGCGACTCCTCCTCTGACCGTGGACGAGCTGCTGGATCATCATGCGGGGGCGGCACGACTGGCCGCGAGCAGGCCCCAGTGGCATCCCGGCAGCGCCTTCGGCTACCACGCCCAGACGATCGGGAACCTCGGGGACGAGCTCGTCTTCCGCGTGACCGGGAAGACGCTGCACGAGGTGTACGAGGAGGAGATCCGCTCCCCGTTCGGCCTGGAGTTCCATCTCGGGCTTCCGCCCGAGCTCGAGGACCGGCGCGTCCCGCTGCTCCCGATGGTGCGACCCCCATCAGCAGAGGATCCGCCGCGCTGGGCGCCGTACGCTTCCGGAATCGGCCTGGCGGACGCGGAGGGCTTCGACTACGGCAACGACGAGCGCAGCTGGCGCTTCGGGCATCCCGCGGGATCGGCGACAGCCTCCGCTCGAGGCATCGCCGGCCTCTTCGCGGCAGGAGTCACCGGACTCGGCGGGAAGCCGCCGTTCCTGAGCCCCGACACCGTCGAGCAGATCGGCCAGCAGCAGGTGCGCGGCTACGACAACGTGCTGGGCCTGGACGGCCGAGCCCACAGCATCGTGTTCCAGCACCACTCGGCCCAGCTCGACTGGGGAGGGCCCAACTCGTTCGGGCACGACGGGGCCTTCGGCTGCGTGGGAACGGTCGACCCCGACACGGGACTCGCCTTCGGGTACATCGTCGCGGAGGCGCCCTGGCCCGGGGGAGCGGATCCCCGGGCGATCGAGCTGGCGAGGGAGCTCAATCGCAGGGCCGGGTGAGGACTAGGGCGTGTCTCCTAAGTTTGTGGGAGTTCGGGGTGTGATGGTGGGTGGATGAGCCGACGAAGCGCGTTGTCCGACGCCCAGTGGGAGACGATCCAGCCCTTGCTCCCCGCTCAGCGCCCCTGGTCGGGGAGGCCGAGGCGGGATCATCGGTAGGTGGTCGAGGGAATCATCTACCGCTACCGGTGCGGGATTGCTTGGCGCGATCTCCCCGCCGACTTCGGGCCCTGGCAGACGGTGTGGAAGCGCCACCGCGCCTGGGCCGCCGACGGCACCTGGGATCAGGTCCTCGACGCGCTCCTGGTCCGTGCCGACGCGGATGGTGAGCTGGACTGGTCGGTCGCGGTGGAGTGCTTCACGCTGCGTGCGGCGATCGGTTTTTGCGCCTCAAGAATCCACACTGGCGTCGGTCTGGTAATGACCAACTTCCACTAAGCAGCTAGGGACCAAGCTGCGCGCACTTTTTCCACCACTGGCCGATCTACCCAGCTTGTCGAGAACAATGCGGCTTCAAGCATGTCAGCCAGGTTGCCGCGAAACTTCGGGTTTGTGGAAAGTGTGAGTCTCGCGGCCACTTTAAGTATGTCGCGCCCCCGAGGCCCAAGTTCGTCATCCACATCCGTGACCAAATTAGTTACTACCTCGGGCGTAATATCTTCGTTTT
This sequence comes from Brachybacterium sp. EE-P12, assembly GCF_003711805.1. Taxonomy (GTDB): domain Bacteria; phylum Actinomycetota; class Actinomycetes; order Actinomycetales; family Dermabacteraceae; genus Brachybacterium. Next base: position 74,093 of record NZ_QXCP01000004.1, read on the forward strand.
CGCGAATCTGACATAGGCGCTGTATATATCCCTCTGTGTCGAAGGAATGGTCTCCTGATGAAAAGAATTCACCGAACCCGATTCGGTCAAAGTTGAGGCCCAAAGAGTGGCGGTAGCTAGCGAGGCGCAGTTCGGAGATCGGTCTGCAGCACTCTGTTGCCTGGTCGACTATTTCTCGAGCCTTCGTTTCATCTTCATGCTGAGGGAGGAAGTGGAGCAGGACTCTTGCAAGTGCCCCAGACCGAATAAACGCAGACTCAAGATCTCTCCCAGAGTAGTACGCGACCCGTGCATGCTCAAGCTCTGAAAGAACAGGTCGCTGGAAGTCTTCATCCAAAATACATGCAATGGCGATCTTCAATGAAGGCAGGATCTCACGGAGTGTGGAAACTGCCTGATCGCGAGATAACGCAGGAAAGATGTCCGCCTCGGGGAGCCATTGGCTGTTAACTCTCTTGTCCGATACACCTTCGACTATTAGAACAGGAGCCCGACTTGCTTGTGAGTGCAGTCGTATCCTATCAGCGATATTGTCAAATTCCTGAAGCGGGTTCGAGTTAGAGTTCATACTCTTCATCACCAGCTTCTCCATCGAAATCGTCTGAGAGGTGATCTTCTTGGGCTGCTTGTGCAGGTGATGTTTGTAGATCCAGTGCCCTAGTGATCTCCCAGCGGCCATTGATTATCGCGGTCGAGTGTGTGGCAAGGATGACCTGAATGCTGGCTAGACTGGCTACCTCAAGAATCTCGTCGACAAAATCATGCTTCCAGGCTGCGTGGAGAGAAAGCTCGGGCTCGTCGATGCAGACGACTGATCCACTTGGTGTAGCAAATAGTAGCGAGGTATAAAGGGCTACTAGGTGCTGCTCGCCCGAGGAAAGTGTGCCGACCCGAATTTTTCGGCCGCGGAGGTCGCGAAATTGAAGTTCGCCGTCGGGCGAAATGGACGTAGATTTTCCTGACGGACCGAGCTTGTCGTCGAGAATGCGCCTCAATGCGTCGATCTTGTTATTGAGTGGAATTAAGGGAGCTAGTCGCCGTTCCCAGTCGTCGAGTACGACTTTCAGAATCCGTCGCTGGGTGGGGTTCATTTTTGTTGGAAGGGGGACAGGGGCGTCAACTATGGCAAGCGAGTTTCTTGCCAGCAACTCCTGCTGTGTTACGGCCTTCTGGTAGCGTTCGCGTAAGTCGCTCTCCCTTACGGTAGCTTTGGCGGCGTCCATTAGCCGATTTGCAATGTTCATGTCTGCCCGCTGTGACGTGTCTACTGTTTCGCGTCTTGCGCGCGTAAGTTGTCGTCGTAATTGAAAGATGTATGCATTCATTCGCTCTGCGGTACTGTACGTCCTTGTTTCAGACCCGGAAATGCCGGAGTAGCGGGAGTGAGCGTCAACACCGAACGGAGACTCGTACAGACGCTTTGTGTCAATCAGCACGCCGTCTGGAAAGCCAAAAGTCTTTCGGATGTATTGCACGTCTCGAGTGACGTCAAGTATCTGTGACTGTTCGGTGCTGGCGTGCATGGACAGTCGCTCGATGGAGGCCTCCTGGGCGCGAAGCCTTGTTGTCCATTTAAATGGTGCGTCCTGTACGAATGCTCTCGGTAGAGCGTCCGAGAACTGTTCGTAAAGTCGTGCGTCGCTCGAGTTGAATGAGATTGATTTGTGCTCCCCCTTTCCTTTTGCCTCAACTTCAACTTCAAATACTCCTCCTTCATGCATGATTCGACGTGCTGACAGGCGTGATCCGTCGGTGAAGGTCAAGCTTAGTGAACCGTAGGGTTCTGATATTAGCTTCGGGAGGTCGAACTGAAGTAGCAGGGTTGCCAGGCGCATCAAATGTGTTTTGCCTGCCCCGTTTGGTGCCGTTATTATGGTGACGCCGCTTTCGTCTACGTCTAGGGTGTGGCTGGCGTAGCCGAATAGGTCATCAATGTTGATCTTGGCTACTCTGTTCGTTCTGATGGGCATTCGTTCTTCCTTGTCTTGGGTTTGGGTCGAATATTGGTGGAAAGTATCCGCTCAGGTATTGCTGGGCTCGAGTATTTTTCTCAATCGTGCCTTGAGTGAAGGGTCCAGGATGTATACATATGTGCCCCGCATTGCCCGCGTGAGCAAGACGCGGTACACGTTGGTGATGTACCGCAGTAGGTCTTCGTCGGACGTGGTCTGTCCGCGCATCTTGTTGTCGGCCTTGCCCTTGGCATCGAAGTAGTTGTCGCGATCGGCGACGAGTTGGCCAGTAGCGGGATCGATGCGTAGGTCACCTCCGATGATGACGCCGGCATAGTTGAGGTCGTAGCCCTGCACGGTGTGGATCGACCCGACTTCCTCGAGGGAGGTCTTCGACGCGATCCAGTCCACGTCGGAGACGTTCCAGTCGAGCGCGACGCCGTCGAGCTCGATGTCGTGCAGGCCGGTCTTCCCCTTGCTGCGCCACTTCCACGCGTAGCCGGCAACGAGTCGGGCGAGGCCGTGCTCGGCGTCGCGTTCGCGGATCCGCTGGTGCATCTCTCCGAGGTCGTCGAACAGCTCGAACTCGTAGTCCTGGAGGTCCGGCACCGTCGTCGGCGGTTCGTCGGAGACCAGCGACCGTGCGAACTCGAGGTAGGTCTTCCCGCCCTTCACGCGCATCTGCGTGTCCAACGGATAGAGGCGCTGCTGCTCGTGCGCCTCCGCGAGCACCCGTTCGAACACCTCGGGCTCGATGTCGATCGGCCGCACGCTCTGCGCGGTGTCCAGCAGCAGGATCGTGTGTCGGGAGCGTTTCCTGATCCAGTCGAGCTGATTGATCGAGAGATCGTCGGCACCGAACAGCCGTTCCGTGGTCTCTCGATAGCGCTTGGTCAGAGTGCCGTGCGCCTGGGCGCCGCGCTGAGTGAGCCGATGCGCTTCGTCGACCACGATGACGTCGAAGTCCTCTTCGGCGTCGGCGACGTCGTAGGGCGTCAGCACCTGTGCGTCGCGGAGCGCGGGGACTTTCCGGAACACCTTGCTGATCGACTTCCGCAGTGACTTCTGGGGGACGACCAGCCCGATGCGGAGGTCCTGGAACTTCTCGCGGTTCCCCTCGACGAAGAGGTCTGAGAACATCGAGTCGCCCTCGACCTCGTCGGTCGGGTCGAACTGCGCGAGGTCGCGCATGAGCTTCATGAGGTAGATGCCGACGATGGTCTTGCCGGTGCCAGGGTCGCCCTGGATGGCGGCCATGGTCCGCCGGTCGGGAACATCGAGGTCCTCGATGAGGCCTTCCATGATGTCGAGCACCGCGACGCCCTGCTCCGTGTTCAGCGCCTTGTACGGGGAGAGCTTGAACAGGTCCGAGTTCTCGATCTGGGGGATCGTGCGCTCGAAGTAGCCGCGGGCGCGGAGCTCCTCGAAGATCTCCTTGAAGGTGTCGTTGTACTCGCTGCGCTGGTAGTAGTCCTGGTTGGTGATCCCCTCATTGCGGTTCAGCACCTCGAACTTGCCGTCGCCTCCGAGCAGGCGGATGAGGAGCGACTCGAGGTCCAGGCATGCGGAGCCGTTGAACCGCTCGTCGAAGACGATGCGGACCTCCTTGAGGTGCTCCTTCTGCGTGGACTTCAGGTGCTGGCGCATGCGGCGGTCGGCGCTGCCGGTCTCGCCCACGTAGATGTCGCGGCCGTCCTCGATGAGGTAGACGACGGGCCAGTTGGAGAATCGGGGGAGTCGACTGCGGGTCTCCTCGACGGACTCTGGGGTGAAACGGAGCTCCTCGATCTCAAAGGCGGTCATACTTCGTGCTCCGTCCCTTCGCCTTCTCGACCGGGTACTTCACCCGCGTGCGCTCGAGCTTCGCGCGGACGATCTCCTCAGGGTCGAGGTCCAGCTGATCTGCGAGGTGGAGTGCATAGGTTAGGACGTCGGCGAGCTCACCGGCGACTTCGTCCCTGTCCGCCTCGGGACCCCACTGGAAGCACTCCAGGAGCTCTGCGGCCTCGATCGAGATCGACTTCGCGAGGTTCTCCGGGGTGTGGAACTGGTGCCAGTCGCGCTCGGCGGCGAACGCTCGGAGGGTGTCCATCACGGATTCGCTGGTCATGACCTCACGCTAGCAATGCGTGGGCCGCGGCGGTCGCTAATTCCGGGGCCGGTACGTGAGAGGAGATCGAGTCCTGCGCGGCTGGCGGGCGTCGAACTCCGGCGACGATCGCCGGCCATTCGCCCTACCTCCTCGCCCCACCCGCACCCGGATCTCCACCGGCTCCACCGGCGTCTCCAGCGTTCCCTCCGACTGGTCGCACCGCTCGCTGACGGTGCGCGTGCGCTTGCAGTACAGGACCCGGACCGTGGTCTCACCCGGCGACAGCCCCGTGACCTCGACAGCGAAGGCCTGCGTCCCGCCCTCCTCCTCGTCGGTGTCGGAGGGAAGCTCGCCCACGACGTCCTCGCCGATGGCGACGTCGGCCTCGATGATCGAGTCGTCCTCGACCGAGACCACGCCCCAGTAGTCCCCGACGCCGAGGGAGCCCTTCGGAAGTGCCACCTGCACGGTCTCGTCTGCCGCCACCTCGACCTCCGTCGTGCCCTCCGGCAGGAGCGTGCCCTCTCGCGGCGTGGGCGTCTGCTCGGTGGTGGGCGCAGGGGTAGGCGACTCCTCTTCACCCGACAGTGCGCACCCGGACATCAGCAGCGCACCCGTTGCGAGCAGCGCCGTCATGGCGGCCCTCCGCCTCACGCGCTCGCGCCCCAATCCTCGTCGTGCCTGCACAGCGCCCTCTCACCGTGGGGACCTCTCCCCAGTTCTCGACGTCTCCGTGGAATCTACTGTGCAGGGCAGAGCCTCGGGCGGGATCGAGATGTCGAGGGCCACGCGGACCTGCTCGCAGGTGCTGCTGCGTCAGAGAAGACGACGCTGGATCGAGCGACGTCGCCAGATCCCGAGTGGCCGTTCACCGCCCCTTCGCCGCCAACCGCGCCATGACCCCCGACGGCGCCAGCTGCGCGACCGTCCAGATCGCCTTGTACCGCTTGCTCGGCACCGACACGGCCTTGCCCCGCTCCACATCGTGCAGCGACTCCTCGACCACCCGCGGAGCCTCCAGCCACATCCAGTCCGGGATCCTCTCCTCGCCGCGCGCCAGGCCCAGCCGGGCGTGGAAGTCGGTGTGTGTGTAGCCGGGACAGACGGCGGTCACCGTCACGCCGCGGTTCCGGTAGGCCCCGCTGGCCCAGCGGGAGAACTGCACCTGCCAGTTCTTCACCGCGCCGTAGGTGGAGCGCGGCATCACCGCGGAGACCGAGGAGATGTTCAGGATCGTGCCGGAGCGGCGCTCGAGCATGCCCGGCAGCGCCGCGTGCATAAGCCGCATCGGCACCTCGACGTGGAGACGCAGATGACGGGCCTCGTCCTCGATGTCGTTGCGCTCGAAGGCGAGCGGCAGACCGAAGCCGGCGCTGTTGACGAGTAGATCCACCGGCCGGGACGGGTCCGTCAGGCGCGCGCAGACCGCCTCGACCCCGTCGGCCGTGGCGAGATCCGCGGCCAGCACCTCGACCTCGGGCGCCCCTGCTCGGCCGAGCTCGTCGACCAGCGCCGTGAGCCGCTGCCGGTCGTGGGCGACCAGCACGAGGCGGTCCCCGCGCCGTGCGAGGTGGCGGGCGTACTCGGTGCCGAGCCCGGAGCTGGCACCCGTGATCAGCGAGGTCCTCGTCATGTACCGGAGAGTAACCGCCGAGTCGTCCGGCCAGGGGCGGACAGCGAGATCAGTCCTCGCTCATACTTCGTCGTCCTCGTCGCGCTCCACGTTCCACCCGGCGCCGCAGTCCTCGCACGTCCGGTCGCTGAAGGCCAGGACGCATCCCTGCCAGTGGACCCACGGCGGATCCTCTTCGGCGAGGCGCGGGTCTTGACCGCCGAGCGGATGGTGGATCACCTGACCCGAACCGCAGACGGGGCAGGTGCCGCGCGGCTCGTCGTACGGCTCCGGCGGCTCGTCGCCGAGGATGAAGATCAAGGGGCGAGAGTAGGGCGGGGGTCCGACAGATCATCGCCCTCCGCCCGCCCCGCTCACTTCCCGCTGTACACCGGGAACGCGGCGTGCTCGCCGTAGTCGCGGGCGTCGAGCTCCTCGAGCGCGGCCATGTCCTCCGCGCTGATCTCGAAGTCCACGTCGACGTTGGTGCGCATGTGCTCGGGGTTCGCAGTCTTCGGAAGCGAGACCGTGCCCAGCTGCAGCGTGTAGCGGATGCACAGCTGCGGGACGCTGACCCCGTACCGCTCTGCCATCGCCTGCACGCGGGCGTTGTCGAGGATCGCGCCGTGGGCGATGGGGGAGTAGGCCTGGACGCGGATGCCCTTCGCCGCGCAGAACTCCAGCAGCTCGCGGGGCGTGTTCCCGGCGTGGACCAGCAGCTGGTTCACGTGAGGGACCACCTCGGCGTGCTCGAGCAGGTCCTCGAGGTCGGAGCGCAGGAAGTTCGACACCCCGATGGTGCGGACGGTCCCGGCCCGGTGCGCCTCCTCCAGGGCGCGCCACACCTCGCGGTTCTCCTCGGCGTAGTCGCCGGTGCGGAACTCGGCCCACGGCTGCGGGGCATGGATGAGCATCAGGTCGATGTGGTCCAGCCCCATCGTCTCCAGCGACTCCTGGATCGCGGCGACCGCGCTCTCGTAGTCCTTGACCTCGGCGGCGATCTTCGTCGAGACGAATAGCTCCTCGCGGGGGATCCCGGCAGTGCGCACTCCCTCGCCGACGCCGCGCTCGTTGCCGTAGGCCTGGGCGGTGTCGATGTGGCGGTAGCCGATCCCGATCGCGGAACGGACGGCGTCCGCGGCCTTGTCGTCGTCGATGAACCAGGTGCCGAGCCCGAGCCGGGGGATCCGGGCGCCGCCGGTGAGGGGATAGGTCTCGGTCAGGATGCTCATGCGTTCTCTCCGTCCGTGGTGATCGTGGTGGGCAGCTGCGCGTAGACCTCGTCGCCGACAGGCTCGAGCCACTCGTTGCGCATGTCCTCGCCGGGGGTGAGGAAGGCCAGATGCGAGAACCACGAGTCTGCGGCCGCGCCGTGCCAGTGCTTCGTCCCGGCGGGGACGCGGACGCTCGTGCCCGGCGTCATGTGCACCGGCTCCTCGCCGTCGGCCTGGTACCAGCCGGCCCCGGCGGTGCACAGCAGGATCTGGTCGCCGGCGCCGCCGGTGCCGTGATGGATGTGCCAGTTGTTGCGGCAGCCCGGCTCGAAGGTCACGTTGCTGACCGGGGTGCTGCCGCCGACGAGCGGGGCCAGGTAGGACCGGCCGGTGAAGTACTGCGCGAAGGCGTCGTTGGGCTCCCCGAGGGGGAAGGGCTGGTCGAAGGTCGTGTCGGTCATGTGCCCCAGTCAAGACCTGCTCGCGCCGCCGAGCCAGTCCCTCCTGGTACACCCCGCAGGCCTCGACGTCTCCGCGGCGTCGGGTGTGTGATGGCGGGGCGGCGGCCGGCTGCCATCCGCCGCCCGGCGCCGGCGAGGCATCCGCCGCCCGCCGCCCGCGTGACATCCGCCGCCCGGCGCCGGCGAGGCATCCGCCGCCCGGCGTCCGGGAGTGTCAGGTTCTCAGCCGCTTCAGGCGCTGAACCGGCTCAGAACTGCACATCCCTGATCGGCGGCCGGCGGCTGTCGCGACCGTCGCGATGCCGACGCCGTCGACCGGGCCGTTGGACCCTGCGTGCGAGGCCCCGTAGCCTGGCCGCCACCCGTCGAGGAGGGGACCGATGGAGCAGCAGGCAGCAACCAGCACCGCTCAGAGGCCGGGACTGCGCGAGGAGTTCACCGGCCCGCCCCGCCCGGGCCGGCGGCCGGTGTTCAGCCTGATCGCCTTCGGCCTGCTGCTGACCGTGACGCTCGCGATCGACGGATTCGCCGACGTCCCGCCGATGCCCGGAACCGCACTCGTCGCCGCGGGACTCATGCTCCTCCTCGGCGTCGCGGAGCTGCTGGACCCGGCCGCGCGGCGTCTCGTCATCGGGGTGCGCTTCGGCGGCTTGGCGATGGCGCTGCTGGGTTTCGCTGTCCAGTTCGTTGGCTGAGCCGAGCGAAGCACCTGGCGTCGTCGATGAGGCGCTCGCCGGTCACACTGCCGCAGGGCTGACAGGGATCTCCTCCCCGCGGCTCGCGAGTCGGTAGGGGTCGGCCCCGGCATCGAAGGAGGTCTTCGTCTGCTCGCGCAGCTCCGTGAGCCAGGTGCGGTACACCTCGGCCGGGCTGTACCAGGCACCCTTCTTCGCTCCATGTCGTTGCAGGATGCCGGCGTCGACCAGGGCGGAGAGATCGCGCGACGCCGTCGTCGCCGTGACCTCCGCGAGCTCGCGGTACGTCGCATTGCGCAGCCCCCACCCGGAGAACGTGAGCTCCAGCGCCGGGGTGGCTCGTTCCGGCGCGAGCCCGGCGCCGACGAGGTCGTCGACCCGTTCCGCCACGCGATCTGCGCTCCACAGCCGACCCTGCACCGTGCGGGCCTGCCGGTAGTGGGCGGTGAGAGCGAACTCGACCCACTCCGCCGCCGACCGCTCCGGCGACCACCGACCGCGACCGGTGCGCGCGAGGATGTCGTAGTACGCGGACGTGTTCCGGCCCAGGTACTCCTCGATGCTCACGAACTGCGCCTCGGCGACCTGCTCCCGGTAGAGCATGTACGACTGCACGATCCGGGACATCCGGCCGTTGCCGTCGGAGAACGGATGGATCATCACGAGGTTCAGATGCGCCATCGCCCCCTGCACCATCGGATGAACATCGCCCGCGGCGAGCTCGGCGAGGGCCGCCAGGTATTCCCCCATGAGCCCGGGGACGGCGTCGGCCTCGGGGCCTGTATAGACCCGGCGCCCGGAATCGTCGTCGTGCACGAACACCTCGCCGCGGCGATAACGGCCGGGCCCGCGGTCGAGGTCGTAGCTCTGCACCATGAAGTGCAGAGCCAGAAGGTCCTCCTCGGACAGCGTCCTCTGTCGGTCGGCGAGGACCTGCAGGAACGTCATTGCGTCTGAAGAGCCCTTGACGGCGAGCCATGTCGCATCGACCGATACCTGACCCGACTCGCTCCCGACGATCGCGAGCGCCTGATCGTCCGAGACGATGATGCCCTCGATGCTGTTCGAGCCGCGCACCGAACGGGCCTGCGCCTGCCGGCGCAGGGTGCCGTTCCATCGCCGCGGGCGAGACAGGGCATGGCGCAGCCCGTGGCGGATCTCGTCGATGGCGTGCAGGACTGCGGCATCGACTGCGGTCAGATCGGGGACTGCGTGCAGCATACGGGCGCCAAGTCAGTTAATAACTGACTTGGAGTCTATATCTGACACCCGGGGCGGTCAGCTGTCGACGACCTGCGCACTGCGTCCTCACCCCACCCACTCCAGGAACTCCTCCGCGGTCAGCACCGGCTTCGCCCACTTCGCGGCGTTCTTCGCCTTGGTCGACTGCGACCCCGCTTCGGCGACGACCAGCACATCGGTCCTGGTCTTGGTGAGGTTCGGGACGGCGCGGAGCCCGCGTGCCTCGGCCATCGCGTGCAGCTGCTCCTTCTCGAGCCAGCCGTGGCGGGGCGAGTGGACGGTGCCGGAGAAGCACACCCGCGCGCCCGGCACGAGCACGTCGGCCGCGCCCGGGGCCTCCTCGAGCGTGAAGCCCTCGGGCAGCACCCGCACTCCGAAGTGCTCCTCGACCCCGCGCAGACGCTCCACCACCTCCGCATCGGGAGCGGGCACCCGCGCCCAGGTCTCCTCGAGCAGACCGGCGAGTACCGCGGCGGAGTCGTCCTCCGCACCGAGGTTCCCGCCCACCACGAATCCCGTCGGCGCGCTCGTGCCGCCCGGTCCCGTCGTGCGGGCGAGCAGGTAGCCGTGCCCGGTCACGACCTGCCGGAACGCCATCCCCGTGCCGGGCAGCTCCTCACCCGCCGCCCGCACCCGGGCCACGGCGTCGCGCACGGCCCGGGCGCGTTCGAGCGCCGTCGGCGCCTTCAACCGGGCGAGCTCGTCGGCTCCGAGCAGACCGCCGGGCAGCTCGAGCCCGAGCGGCACCGGCTCGACGATCCCGTTGCGCTTCAGCTCGAAGTCGACGTGCGCGAGCTGCCGGTCGATGTGCACGCCGACGGGCACCCTCCCGGCCAGCAGCGCCGACAGCGCCGGCCACGCCTCCGCCAGCCGCGGCGCGAGCTGCACGTCCCGCGTGGTGATCCCGAACTCGTCCCGCGCGCCGAACAGGTCCGAGGTGGGGTTGATGACCGTGGAGACCTCGTCCCCGTCGTCGGTGACCACCGCGATCTCCACCGGGCGCGGGCGCCACCTGTCCCCGGTCGTGCCCACGGTGAGCACCGACAGGTACGCCTCGCCGAGGGGCTGGGTCGCCGCCGCGCCGCTGGCGAGATACCGCCGCACCCGCTGATCGGTCTTCAGGTCCCGCGGCAGCACCTCGCGCTTCAGCACCAGCCCCTCGAGGTTCGTGCATCGCGACAGCGCCACGTACAGCTGACCGTTGGCGAAGGTGCCGCCGGTGAGGTCCACGACCACCCGGTCCAGGGTCTGGCCCTGCGACTTGTGGATCGTGATCGCCCAGGCCAGCTTCATCGGCAGCTGCGTGAACGTGCCGATGACCTGATGCGTGAGCGCACCGCTCTCGACGCTGGGCCGCGTGATCTCCCAGGTGTGCTCGCGCACCCGCTCGGTGCGTCCGTCGCGCAGCAGCACGGTGACCACGGGGCCGTCGGCGTCGGCCCCGATCGCGGTGATGCGGCCGAGCGTGCCGTTGACCCAGCGATCCAGCGGGTCGTTGTTCAGCAGCATCACCTGCGCGCCCACCGCGAGGCGCAGCGTCTCCTCGGTGGGCTTCTCGAACCCGTCGGTGTCCCCGGTGATCCGCGCGGTGAAGGTCTGCGGCGGGTCGGGGAGGCGCCCGAGCATCTGCCGGTTCCGCGCGCCGACGATCCGGTTGGTCGTGGCGAGCGTCAGCCAGAACTCGTCCAGGCCCGGCTCGAAGTCGGGGTCCGTCCGACGGTTCAGCTCGGCCCGCGCGTCCTCGAGCAGCGTCCCCTCCCGCACCGCGTTCAGCAGGTCCACCAGGTGGTCGTCGCCCTGCTGTCGGAACACCGTGGACAGCTCCACCACCGGGAACGTCTCCGCGTCGAAGGTCCGGGCGGAGAAGAAGAACGGCGTCCCGAAGCGCTCCTCGATCCGGCCCGCCTCCTGATCGGTCACCACCGGCGGCAGCTGGTACAGATCGCCGACCAGCACCAGCTGCACCCCGCCGAAGGGCGTGCCGGGCCGCGGCCCGAAGCGCTCGAGCGCGGCGGCGAGCGCATCGAACAGGTCCGCCCGCACCATCGACGCCTCGTCGATGATCAGCGTGTCCAGCTCCTTCAACGCTCTCGCGAAGCGGCGCGGGTAGTAATCGTCGCTGCGCACCAGCTCCTCGGTGACGCCGAGCGGGAAGGAGAACAGGCGGTGGATCGTGTAGCCGTCCACGTTCAGCGCCGCGATCCCGGTGGGCGCGACCGTGATCGTCGAGCGATCGGACTGCTCGAGGTAGTGGCGGATCAGCGTCGACTTGCCCGTGCCGGCCTTGCCCGTGAGGAACAGGTGGTGCCCGGTGTGCAGGTGCTCGAGCGCCGCCGCGAACTCCTCGGTGATGGTCAGCGGGGCCGCCGGGGCCGACGGAGCCGGCGTGGCCAGCGCGGCCGGCTTGGCCGACGGGGCCGCCGGGGCCGCCGAGGCCGCCGGGGCTGGGGTGGCCGGGGCCGCAGGGGCCGTGCGCGACGCGACGGCGCGGCCGGTCCGGCCTGCCCGTCGGCGGCGTGTGTCAGATTCTGAGCCACTTTCCGGCGAATCCTGGCTCAGATCCTGACACGGGCGGGGCGCGGGAGCGTGCGGGGACGCGGATACAGGCGCTGGCGCGGGAGCGGGCGGGGGCGCGAGCTCTGGCGCTGGCTCGGTTGCAGGCGCGGGCGCTGGCTCGGGCCGCGACGCCCCGGCCGGCGCCTGCGGCAGCCCCATCGCCGCTCGGTACTGCGCGACGAGCTCGGCCTTCAGCCGGCCCCGGTCACCGACGGGAATGCCGTGCTCCCGCGCCCAGGCTCTGATCGCGGTGGGGGAGAGGTCCACGTCCGAGCGCGGCTGCTCCTCCGGCGCCGGATCTGCGGCCGCCGACTCCGGCCGTGCTTCCGGCATCACCGCTGGCTCCGGCCCTGCTGCCGGCGCCGAGGCTGCCGACACCGGTCGCGGTGGCAGCGCCGCAGGCGGCGTCGTCGGTGCCAGCGCGCTCGCCGGCCTCGGAGGCACGGGCGCCGGAGTCGACGTTGCGACGGCCGGGCCAGAAGCCGGCCGCGGCGCAGCGCCCTTCGGCCCCTGCGGAGCCGGAGCCGGGACCGTCTGCTGGGCGGCTCCCGGCACTCCTCCGGTACCTCCCCGCAGCGCCCGCGAGGCGACCAGGGGCGCGTCGTACCCCGTCTGCCGGTCCAGCGTGAGGTACCGCTCGAGCAGCCCGGCCGCCGCGTAGGCGTCCCCGAGCGCGGAGTGCGCCCGCTGATGCACCACGCCCAGGGCCGCGCAGCACTCGGCGAGCGTCCGCCGGCGCAGCTGCGGCAGGTAGACCGTGCTGCCCTGCAGGGTGCAGTAGCTGGTCACTCGCGGCATCGGCAGCGAGGCCCGCGCGAACTCCGCGCGCAGGAAGGCGACGTCGAACTCGGCGTTGTGCGCGACGAGGACCAGGCCCTGCAGCGCGGTGCCGACCTGCACGGCGAGGTCCGGGAAGCCGGGAGCGCCGGCGACGTCCGCGTCGGTGATGCCGTGGATGTGGGTGGCGCGCACCGGCCCGCCCGGGTGGAGACGGGTCACCCACTGGTCGATCGGGTGGCCCTGCTCGTCGGCCCGGACGATCGCGAGCTCGAGGATCCGATCGCCCTCGGGGTCCAGCCCGGTCGTCTCCACGTCGATCACCGCGAAGCGCGGTGCGCCAGGCACGGAGGATGCAGCGGGCGGCGGCGTCGCGGACGGCGCCGAGGCACCGCCGCGAAGGCGATCGAGCAGTCCCATGGACGACCTCTCGTGGCAGGGATGGATGCCCTGATCTTCTCAGGGAAACTCTGCGTCGACCGCGTCGGGATCATCACCCAGGCTTCGCTGCCGATACGACAGGCAGGTGTGGAGGTGCGGCGGGAGGAAGAGAGGCCACAGGCGGGCGGTTGCCAGGTGGGGAGCCTGATCAGAGCAGTGCGAGCATGGCAGGCGGCGGCTCGTCCCGCCCCGCCTGGCCGGGCAGCCCATTGTCCGGTTCCCTCGACTCACCCCGGTGTCCGCGCCAGGCCGACGTACAAGATGCCCATGATGCACGTCGATTTCTGACAACAGGGGCTCCCGCCCGCCGACGGCAGCGCCCACCCGCCGTGGCCGGCCCCCGCCGACTCCGCCATCGACGGTGCCGGTGCGAGAACCGTGAGACCCACCGTCGAATGTCGGCACCGGATCCTAGGCTCAGCCCCGTGACCACCACTTCTGCCAGTGCTCTCGACTTCACCGCCATCGACGTCGAGACAGCGAACTCCTCGCGTGCCTCTCTCTGCGCCGTCGGCCTCACGCGAGTCCGTGACGGCCAGGTCGTCGAGCAGATGTCCTCTCTCGTCGTTCCCCCGCAGGGCCATGACGAGTTCGCGCCCCGCAACGTGGACATCCACGGCATCACCGCTGCTGCGGTCGCGGATGCTCCGAGCTGGGAGCAGCTCTACCCGCAGGTGATGGCCTTCATCGGCGAGGACCCGCTCGTCGCGCACAACGCGCCCTTCGACCGGTCCGTGATCCAGCAGGTGAGCAGCGTCTACGACCTGGACTGGCCGACATCGCCGTGGTTCGACACCCTTCCGCTCGCCCGCGCACTGCTCACGCTCGGGTCGTATTCGCTGCCCTTCGTCGCCAAGGCCCTCGACCTGCCGGAGCTCGACCATCATGAGGCATCCGCCGATGCGCTGCAGGCGGCACGGATCCTCCTCGCCCTCAGCGCGAGAGCTGGAGTCTCCGCTCTCGCCGACCTCCCCGCAGGAGCCCCGGGATACCGCCCCGTGCCCCGCAGCGGCGCGTCCACGCCCGGGGGCGCGCCCACGCCTGCGCTCCGCGCCCCCGGCGACTTCTCGGGACTGACCGCGACGGATGTCCTCGCCGGCGAGAGCGTCGTCTTCACCGGGAAGCTGCTGCTGTCCACCCGGGCGGAGGCCCAGGCGCTCGTCGAGCACTTCGGTGGCGCCGCACAGGGATCGGTCATGAGGACAACGACGATCCTCGTCGCGGGAGATCTCGACCCTCGGAGCCTGCGTCCCGGTGTCCAGCTCTCGAGGAAGCTCGAGAAGGCGATGGACCTGGCCGCGAAGGGGCAGCCGATCGAGGTCTGGACCGAGGACGACTTCCACCAGCGCCTCGACGTCGGCCGCGACCAGCTCGAGGCCGCGACCCGCGAGCAGCGCGTGCAGGCGAACCCGTCCTGGCTGCCGGAGCACGTCATCACCCAGGCGCAGGCGCTCGACTCCTCGACGAGCTATCAGCAGTGGCTGCGCGCGGCGCTGCGCCACCCCGAGGGGAAGCCGAAGGGTGGAGGGTCGTGCATCCGCTGCGGAGAGGGGCTCGTCGTGGACGGGTACTGGCTGTTCCTCGAACGCCGGGTCTGCTCCGGGGACTGCAACGAGAAGCTCAAGGACAAGGCCAAGAGGGAGTGGGCCAAGCTCGGCATCGAGCGCCCTGCTGCCCCCTCGTACTCCTCGAGCTGGGGCCGACGCTGAACGTCGCGCAAGGGCACGAGAACCGCAGGAACCTGTCGGCCGAGATCTCGGCCGACCCATCGAAGAACAGGAGATCATCGTGGACGCATCCGTCGCCTCGATCACGTCGTGGACCTTCGTCGAGGAGTGCCCGATCCCGGAGGACGTCACCGCTCTGCTCGTGCCAGAGGAGCGCGCGATCGCGGCGTACAAGACGTTCCGCGACTCCGCGGTGTTCACCACGAAGCGCCTGATCGTCCGGGATGCGCAGGGGATCCGCGGCAAGAAGGTCGAGATCTACTCGTTGCCCTACTCGGCGATCAACATGTGGTCCTCGGAGAACGCGGGGACGCTGGACCTCAACGCCGAGATCGAGCTGTGGACGCGTGCGGGGCGGATCAAGATCGCCGTCGGCAAGCACATCGACGTGAGGCGGCTGGACCTGCTGATTGCGAACGCGGTGCTGCGCTCGTCCTGACAGCGGCGGCAGGCCGGGCGGCGGCGCTCCTCGCGCCGCCGCACCGCGCCGCGGGCCACCGTTCCTCCCCATACCCACTCCGTCCACAACCCCCGTCGGCGCACCGTCCGATCCGGGCATTCTGGCCCTATGAGGAACAGCGCCGAGTACCTGCCGCCCGCGATGGCGATGGCCCGCAGCCGTGAACCGGCCGAGCTGCTGCGCGTGGCCGAGGCGTGGCGCGGGATCGACCCGCACGGGCTCGGGCTCTCGCGAGCGGACTGGGAGGCGGCGGGCGCCCTCCTGGACTCCGGTCAGGTGCCGCTCCTGGGCGCCGGGGAGGGGGCCGACCTCCGCTTCGACTTCCCCGACGGCACGAGAGTGCTCCTCGACCAGCGGTTCTTCGTCCGCAGCGGCGACCGCTGCACGTGCGGCGACCAGCGCTGCCTGCACCGCTCCGCCGCGCTGCGCTCTCTGATGGAGAACCGCTTCCGACGGTCCTGGCGCATGATGCCCGACCTGCTGGGCCCCGACCCCGACTCCGCGGCGACGCCGACCGCGCCCAGACGGCCCGCGCCCGCCGTCGTCACCGGCCTGGTGTTCTCCGAAGAGGCTGCCTCGCCGTTGGCGGACGGCCCCTCGCTCGTGCTGCGCCCCTGCCGACGCACCAGCAGCGGCACCTGGCGTCGCTCCCTGGAGTGGGAGGCCATCGGGGAGGGCATGGCACGGCTGCCCCCGACCCAGCAGAACGTGCTGCGCACCCTGGACCGGTGGCGACGCTCGCTCCGCCCCGGCGTCCCCCTGGACGTGCTCGGCCCCGAGCTGTGGACCCTCGTGGACGCCGCCCGCGCCGCCGGTCTCGAGATCGGGGCCGACGGGGACCTGGACCTTCGCGAGCAGCGGCTCGGCCTCGCCCTCCGGCTCGAACGGGTCCCCGGCGGGCTGGTGCTGCGAGGCATCCCGACCCTGGGC
Source organism: Brachybacterium sp. EE-P12 (assembly GCF_003711805.1). GTDB lineage: Bacteria > Actinomycetota > Actinomycetes > Actinomycetales > Dermabacteraceae > Brachybacterium. Next base: position 90,252 of record NZ_QXCP01000004.1, read on the forward strand.
GAGTGCACCGCCCCGTCGCGCTGGACGCTGCTGGGCACGCCCCCGCACAGCGTCCTGCTCGAGCACCCGGACGGCACCGTGCTGCAGCGCCTCGGCGAGGAGCCCGAGATCATCTCCCTGGTCCGCTCCGGCGAGGTGTGGATCCCCGAGGCGGAGCTCGGGGACTTCTCCCGCCGCTCGCTCCCGCGCCTGCTGGCGCTGCCGAATGTGCGCCTGGCCGGCTCGCTCGACGGCGCCGACGGCGCCGACGGACCGGAGCCCTCCGGCCGCGACATGCTGCGGATCCTCGCGAAGGAGCCCCAGATCCGGTGGGAGCTCAGCGTGCCCGAGGACCCCGACTGGCTCGACCTGCACGGCACCGTCACCGTGGGCGACCGGTCGATCACCCTCGCCACCCTCATCGTGGCGCTGCGCTCCAGGCAGCGTTTCCTCCTCGCCGACGGGCTCCACCTCGACCTCGACACGCCGCGGATGCGCGCCCTGCGCCGCCTCCTCGAGAACGCGGCCGCGCACGCCGACGAGGACCGGCTGCGGCTCAGCCGCCACGACCTCACGACCTGGGACGAGATCGCCGCCCTCGAGGGCATCCACGCCGACGCCGACCGCTGGCGCACCCTGCTGCACGGGATCCGGCCCGTGGATCTCTCGGCCGAGGAGCTCGACCCGGCCGTGCACGCGACGATGCGGCCCTACCAGCTGGAGGGATATCGCTGGCTCAGCGCCCGCTGGGACGCGGGCCTCGGCGGGATCCTCGCCGACGACATGGGGCTCGGCAAGACCCTCCAGCTCCTCGCCGCGATCCGCCGGCACCGCCGCCGCGATGACCGCCCCGTGCTCGTGGTCGCCCCGCGCTCCGTGCTCGGCACATGGGCCGAGCAGGCCTCCCGGTTCGTGCCCGACCTCCGCGTCGACGTCGTCACAGGTCGGCTCGACGCCGACCCGGATCCCGCCGCCGCGGACGTCGTGGTGGTCTCGCACCAGCTGCTGCGCCTGGACTCCGCCCGCTACCGGAGCATCACCTGGGCCGCGCTCGTGCTCGACGAGGCGCAGGCCGCCAAGAACCCCGCCTCCCAGCTGCACCGGGCTCTGCGGGAGCAGCGCCGCGAGGTGACCATCGCGGTCACCGGCACGCCCGTGGAGAACTCCCTGCAGGGCCTGTGGGCGCTGGCGGCCCTCGTCGCCCCCGGGCTGTTGCCGCCGCTGGCGAAGTTCACCCGGAAGTGGCGCCGCCCCATCGAACGCGGCGCGGACGGGGAACGGCTCGCCCTGCTGCGGCGGCGCATCGCCCCGATCCTGCTGCGCCGCACGAAGGACCTCGTCGCCCGCGACCTCCCGCCCAAGCTCGAGACCACGCTCCACGTCCCGCTCGCGCCCGCCCACATCACCCGCTACACACGGGCGCTGAACACCGAGCGCCAGCGGGTGCTGGGCCTGCTCGACGACCCCGAGGCCAACCGCGTCGAGATCCTCGCGGCTCTGACCCGCCTGCGCCTGCTCGCCACCGATCCGGGAACCGTCCGGTCACCCTCGGCGAAGGTGCGCGAGCTCGTGGACCGGCTCGAGGACCTCGCCGGCGCAGGGCACCGTGCGCTCGTGTTCAGCCAATTCACGAGCCACCTCAGCACCCTCCGCGAGATCCTCCGGCACCGGGGCATCACCACCGCCTTCCTGGACGGCTCCACCGCGTCCCGCGAGCGGGTGATCGATGACTTCCGCACCGGGGCCCAGCCCGCGTTCCTCCTCAGCCTCAAGGCGGGCGGCACCGGCCTCACCCTCGTCGAGGCGGACTACGTCTTCCTCCTGGACCCGTGGTGGAACCCGGCTGTCGAGGAGCAGGCGATCGACCGCACCCACCGCATCGGCCAGGACTCGTCGGTGACCGTGTACCGCCTGGTCTCCGCGCAGACGATCGAGGAGAAGGTGGTCGCTCTGCAAGAGGCCAAGCGCACCCTCGTCTCCTCGGTCCTCCACCCGGACGGCGAGGTCACCACCGCCCTGGACGCGGCGCAGATCCGGGAGCTGCTCGCCCCGGAGAGCTCCCACGAACCGGCCTGACAGTCCCGACCCCCTCACGAACGGCAAGGCCCATGTCCTCACAGCCCTCGCGTCCCTCATCCCTCCCCGGCCCGCTCACCCTCGATTCCTCCCCGTCCGCCGCCACATCGCCCGCCTCTCGCCGATCGGGACCAGCGCGTCGGCCTCCCGCTCCGCACCGCCTGCTGCTGCCCCCGGGCCGATGCGGCTCCTAGCATGGGCCGGGCGATGACTTCCGACCTCAGCACCCTCACCCAGCTTCTCGCCTCCCTCGACGGCCGCGGCTACGGCTCCTACAAGCAGCTGAAGGGGAGCTACGACCTGGGCCCGTGCCATCTCGTGATCGACCACGTGCAGGTCGATCCCTACGCCCCGCCCTCCCTGCTGCGCCTGATCGTGGACCGCACCGCCGCCGGATTCCCCGAGGACCTCCTCGCCGACCGCCGCGGCCGCGTCGCGACGAGCGACTTCCTCGCCCGACACCTCGCGACGGCCGCCGCGGCGATCGACGGGCGGGTCGATGTCGGCGCCCCCGGACAGGAGGTCCTCGAGCGCACCACCGTCGCGTTCACCGAGAACGGCCTCGAGGCCCGCCTCGCCGCCGAGCTTCCCGCCTCCGGCCGGCGCATCCAGGGCCGGCGCGCCGCCCGCCTGCTCACCGAGGAGCTGCCGCGCCTGGCCGAGGCGGCCCTGCGGCATCGGAGCCTCGACGCCCCGGCGCTGCGCGCCCACGTCGCCCTCCACCGCGACCAGGAGGCGCTGCGCGATCAGCTCGCCGGGCGCGGCCTGGTCGCCTTCGTGGGCGACGGCGCGATCCTGCCCCGCCGCTCCGGGGACTCCGACCTGCCGCTCCTCGACGGCCCCGTCCCCTTCGAGAGCCCTGAATCGATGCGGGTCACGGTCGAGCTGCCCAGCGGCCGGCAGGTGACCGGGATGGGGATCCCCGACGGGGTGACCGTGATCGTCGGCGGCGGATACCACGGCAAGTCGACCCTGCTCCGCGCGATCGAACGAGGCATCCACCCTCACGTGGCGGGCGACGGCCGCGAATGGGTGATCACCCGGGCCGACGCCGCGTCGATCCGCGCCGAGGACGGCCGCGCCGTGACCGGCGTGGACATCTCCCCGTTCATCTCCGGCCTGCCCTCCGGCACCGACACCCGCTCCTTCTCCACCGCGAACGCCTCGGGATCCACCTCGCAGGCCGCATCCCTGGTCGAAGCGGTCGACGCCGGCGCCTCGGCGCTGCTGATCGACGAGGACACCTCCGCCACGAACTTCATGATCCGCGATGAGCGGATGCGGGCCCTGATCCCCGCAGAGCGCGAGCCGATCACCCCGTTCGTGGACCGAATCCGCCCCCTGCTCACGGAGCGCGGGGTCTCCACCGTGCTGGTCGCCGGCGGGTCCGGGGCCTTCTTCGACGTCGCCGATCACGTGATCGCGCTGGACTCGTACCTCCCGCGGGACGTCACCGCCGAGGCCCGCGCGCTCGCCGAGGCGCCGCCGCCGTCGGCCGCCTCCGTGTTCGTGCCACCGCGCGCCCGCATCCCGGTCCCGGGCTGCCTGCGGCCGACGGGGAAGCGCAAGCCCGCCGCGGCACGCGGCCGCGACACGATCCGCCTCGGCCGTGAGCACCTGGACCTCTCGGCCGTCTCCCAGCTGCTCGACGCCGCACAGACCCAGGCGGTCGCCCACGCCCTGGATCGTCTCGCGGACCAGGCCGAGCAGGCCGGACCCGTCCCCGTCGAGGACGCGATCCGCGCCCTGTTCGAGCGGATCGATGCGGGCGGGCTCGAGACGCTCTCGCCCCACCGCGGACACCCCGGTCACCTCGCGCGGCCGCGACCGCTCGAGGTGCATGCCGCGGTGAACCGCTGGAGGGGGCTGCGACTCCTCTGAGACGACCCTCGGCACTCGTGCGTGAGGCGGGACCCCGCCGCGGCCGGTGGCACGGCCGTCGGGACGGCGACCGTGCCACGGCACCCCCGGTCAGGCCGGGTCGACGCCCTTCCCGGACGGCGAGACCAGGACCTTCACGGCGGTCTCGTTGCGGTGGATGAGGGTGTCGAATCCCTTGTCGATCAGGTCGTCGAGAGCGATGCGGCCGGTGATGAAGGGGGCGAGGTCGATCTTGCCGCTCTCGACGAGCTCGATCACGGCCGGGTGGTTGTTGACGTACCCGATCGACCCGCGCAGATCGATCTCCTTCATCACGAGCTTGTGCATGTCGAAGTCCGAGCGGTGGCCCCAGATCGAGATGTTCAGCAGCACGCCGGTGGGGCGCAGCGCGTCCATCAGGGTGTCCAGCACGACCTGCACGCTGGTGGCCTCGAAGGCGACGTCCGCGCCCTTGCCGTCGGTGAGGGCACGGACCTCCTGGGCCACGTCGACCTCGGCCGGATCCAGGGCGTGATCCGCCGCGCCGGAGTCCAGGGCCTTCTGACGGCGCAGAGGGGAGAGCTCCGAGACCACGACGGTCACCCCGAGCGCCCGCAGCACCGCACCGGTGAGCAGCCCGATGGGACCCGCGCCGCCGATCACGGCGACGTCTCCGGCCTTCGCGCCGGAGCGCTGCACCCCGTGGTAGGCGACGGCGAGCGGCTCGATGAGAGCGGCCTGATCCAGCTCGATGCTCGGGTCGATCCTGTGCACCCAGCGGCGAGCCACGGCGATCTTCTCGGCCAGGCCGCCGCCGTTGCCGCCCAGGCCGATGAAGTTCATCCCCTCGGAGAGGTGGTAGTCGGTGGACTGCGGGCCGGTGTCGGTGCCCTCCTTGAGGATGTAGGGCTCGACGACGACCTTGTCCCCGACCTCGAGATCGGTGACGCCCTCGCCGAGGGCGGCCACGACGCCGGAGAACTCGTGCCCGAGCGTCACCGGGGCCGTCTCCCCGCTCCACGACGTCGGCGTGTCCGGGGTGGGGCAGAAGATCGGCCCGTCCAGGTACTCGTGCAGATCGGTCCCGCAGATCCCGCAGAACGCGACATCGATGAGCACCTCGCCGGCGCCGGCGGTCGGCTCGTCGATCTCCTCGATGCGGATGTCCTTGTTGCCGTAGTAGCGCGCTGCCCGCACGGTGATCAATCCTCTCGACCTCGACCTCCGGTCGCTTCTCGCCCGGAGCGCTGATGGCATCGATCGTAGTGAGCAGGGTCGCGCGGGGCCCGGGACGAAGGTCGGCCCGCTGCGGGCTGCTGCCGTGCCTCGTCGTGATCCGGTTCGATCCCGGTCGAGGGCGGTCGCGTCGCCGCCGCGAGGTGACGACCAGGTAGAACGTTCATCCGGTGCCGGGTACGGTCGGCGGTGCAGCCGGGCTCGCCGCCCGGCTCCGGCATGCTCTCGACCGACTGCGCGCCTGAGGGCAGGCCGCCGACACGTGAACCCGACGAGAGAGGAAGCCATGTCCACGGTGACCATGACCGACGATCTCTACGCGACGCGACTGACGGAGGCGAAGGAGCCTGTCGTCCGTGAGCACCCCACGGTGTGGGGGAGCGCCGATGACGGCCCCTTCGACGCCGATGCCCTGCGTGCTCACGACGAGCGCGGTTTCACGATCCTGCCGGAGTTCATCACCGGTGAGGAGGTGGAGACCTTCCGGTCGGAGCTCGATCGGCTCACGGCTGACCCCTCGCTGCGCGGTGACGAGCGCGTCGTCACCGAGCGCGCCTCCGGCGAGGTGCGCTCGATCTTCGCCGTCCAGCAGCTCAGCGAGCTGATCGACCGGCTCTCACGCGACCCGCGCCTGGTGGACCGGGCCCGCCAGCTGCTCGGATCGGACGTGTACCTGCACCAGACCCGCATCAACTACATGCCCGGTTTCAAGGGCAGCGGTTTCTACTGGCACTCCGACTTCGAGACCTGGCACGCGGAGGACGGCATGCCCGCGCCTCGCGCCGTGAGCTGCTCGATCGCGCTCACGCCGAATTTCCCGTACAACGGCGGGCTCATGGTGATGCCCGGCTCGCACCGCACCTTCGTGCCGAGCCTTGGGGAGACCCCCGAGGACAACCACAAGTCCTCGCTCAAGGAGCAGAAGATCGGCGTGCCCTCCGAGGAGGCCATCACCGATATGGCCCACCGCCACGGCATCGACCAGTTCACCGGTCCGGCGGGCTCCGCCCTCTGGTTCGACGCGAACATCATGCACGGCTCGGGCAACAACATCACCCCGTTCCCGCGCTCGAACATCTTCCTGGTGTTCAACAGCGTCGAGAACACGCTCCGGGAGCCGTACGCGGCCTCCGCGCCGCGCCCGGACCACATCGCGCACCGGGACGCGCAGCCGCTGAGCTGACCCTTTCCGCATCTGCTCTGCAGTGCAGGCAGAGCGGAGCACAGGGGGCGGACGAGGTGATCGTCCGTCCCCTGTCTCCGTGCGCACGGCCCGGACGTCGCCGACCGCCCATGTGTCACACTATGAACCGTATTTAGCGGACCTTTGGGGCATCGTGGTGGACTGTCCGCAGGGGCCGTCGCCCCGGCCTGTCCACTGCCTCGAGGAGTCCGCGCCATGCCCGCTGCGCCCCGTCCTACCCGCCGCACCGCCCTCGCCCTCGGCCTCGCGGTCCCGGCCGCCGTGACGATGGCCGCCTGCGGCGGCAGCGGCAGCGGATCCGGTGAGGCCGGCGGCGAGCCCCAGCAGGGCGGCACCCTGACCTACCTCGAGCCGCAGACCTGGTCGACGCTGTACCCGCCGGCGGGCGGCTTCTACCCCAACGGCGGTGTGATCAACAACCTCACCGACCGGCTGCTGCACCAGAACCCCGAGAGCCTCGAGCTGGAGCCGTGGATCGCCGCCGCCCTGCCTGAGGTGAACGAGGACGCGACCGAGTACACCTTCACCCTGCGCGAGGACGCCACCTATTCCGACGGCACCCCGATCGACGCCGAGAACGTGGTGAAGAACTTCGATCTGTACGGCAGGGGCGATGCCGAGCGGGCGCTGACCGTCTCCGAGGCGATCAACAACTACGACCGCGGCGAGGTCGTCGACGCGACCACGGTGAGGTTCCATTTCACCGCACCCGCGCCCGGCTTCGCCCAGGCCGTGTCCACGATCAACTCCGGGCTGCTGTCGAACGCCACCCTGGACCGCAGCGGCGAGGAGTTCGGGCCCGGCAATGCGAGGGACATCATCGGCTCCGGTCCCTTCGTGATCGTCGAGGAGGAGATCGGCACCCGTCTGAGGCTCGCCGCCCGTGAGGACTACGCCTGGGCGCCCGCCTCCCTCCAGCACGAGGGCCGCGCGCACCTGGACGAGATCGACATCGTCGTCGCGGCGGAGGACAGCGTCCGCGTGGGGACGGTGACCTCCCAGCAGGCCCACATCGCCCGTCAGATCGAGGCGCCCGACGAGGCCCAGTTCGAGGCCGAGGGCCTCGCCCTGCACGCCGCCTCCACCAACGGCGTGAACAACAGCCTCAGCTTCCGCTTCCGCGATCCGGCGCTCGAGGACGTCCGCACCCGCCAGGCGCTGATCGCCGCGATCGACCGCCAGGCGATCGTGGACGCCCTGTTCTCGGACAGCTACCCGCTGGCCACCGGCATCCTCGCGACCACGGCGCTCGGCTACGTCGACACCTCCGAGAACTACGTCCACGACCTCGAGCAGGCGGCCTCGCTGCTGGACGAAGCCGGCTGGGAGGCGGGCCCCGACGGCGCCCGCAGCAAGGACGGCGAGGCGCTGACGCTCACCTTCAACGAGGCGCTGCCCCAGCCGCGGTCCCGCGAGGTGGTCACCCTGATCCAGGAGCAGCTGGCCGAGCTCGGCATCGCCGTGGAGCTGCTGCCCGGCGACCAGGCCGCCCAGGACGCCGCCCGGACCGAGCCCGGCACCCTGCAGGTGTACCACTCGATGGTGGGCCGCGCGGACCACGACGTGCTGAAGTCCCAGCTCTCCTCCGACAACCGCAACGCGCTGCTGAACGGTCACCCCGACGGCAGCGTCGGCGACGAGGAGCTCGACGAGCTGCTGGCGCAGATCGCCTCGACGCCCGAGGAGGAGGGCCGTGCGGAGGCATCCGCCGCCGCGCAGGCCCACGTCGCCGAGCAGGCCTACGTGCTGCCGCTGTTCGAGGAGCCGCAGGTGTTCGGGTACGTCGAGACGGTGCAGGGCTTCGCCACCGAGTCGGTGGGCCGCCCCACCTTCTACGACACCTGGCTCACGAGCTGAGGGACCTCCCATGCGCTACCTCCTGCGCCGGATCGGCGGCGCGCTGCTGGTGCTGGTGCTCGCCTTCACCGCGGCCTACGTGCTGCTCGCGGCCCTGCCCGGCGACGCGGTCCTCGCCCGCTACGGCAACCCCGACCTGGGCCTGACCGCCGATCAGCTGGCCGAGATCCGTGCCGCCTACGGCGCGGACCGTTCCGCGATCGTGCAGTACCTCGATACCGCCGTCTCCTTCCTGCGCGGCGACCTGGGCTACTCCGTCCAGAGCGGTGCGGCGGTCTCCGCCCTGCTCGCCGAGGCGCTGCCCTCCACGCTGACCCTCGCCGCGCTGGGGCTGCTGGTCGCCCTCGTGCTCGCGGTCCTCATCGCGTTCACCGCCACCCACGGCAGCCTGCGCGGCGGCCGGCCGACCGCCTGGCTGCGCTCCGCGCTGCGCGGGCTTCCGCCGCTGATGGTCTCCCTGCCGGTGTTCTGGATCGGGATCATGCTGATCCAGGTGTTCTCCTTCCAGCTGGGACTGGTCCCGGTGCTGAACGCCGGCCCCGTGCAGTCCCTCATCCTGCCGGTCGCGACGCTCGCGATCCCCATCGCGGCCCCGCTCGCTCAGGTGCTGATCCGCTCGATCGACGAGGTCTCCGCCCAGCCGTTCGTGGCCGTGGCCCGTTCCCGCGGCGCCTCCGCCTGGTGGCTGCTGTGGCGCACGGTGGCCCGCAACGCCCTGCTACCCGCCCTGACCATGGCCGGGCTGCTCTTCGGCGAGCTCGTCGGCGGCGCGGTCGTCACCGAGGCGGTGTTCGGGCGGATGGGCGTCGGCCAGCTCACCGCACAGGCGGTCGCGGCCCGCGACACCCCCGTGCTGATGGCCGTGGTGGTGCTGTCGACCGTCGTGTTCGTGCTGGTGAACCTGATCGTGGACCTCCTCTACCCGGTCCTGGACGCCCGGCTGCGCCGCACCGACGCCACCGGCCCGGCCCGCACCGGAGCCACGTCGTCCGCCCCCGTCGCCCCGGCATCCCCCGAGCCCGCCGAGCGCAGCGAGGTGACCGCGCGATGAGCCTGCAGACCCTCACCCGTGACCAGGCCTCCGAGCCGGGGACCGCACGCTCTTCGGCCCCCCGCGCCCGGCGCCGGCCGGCGCTGCGCCCCACCGCGGTGCTGGCCTGCCTGGTGCTGCTGGTCGCCCTCGCCTGGGCCCTGGCGCCGGCGCTGTTCACCTCCTACGGCCCCACCTCCTCCGTCGGCGCCTCGCTGCAGGCGCCCAGCGCCGAGCACTGGTTCGGCACCGACGCGACCGGACGAGACGTGTTCTCCCGCGTCGTGCACGGTGCCTCGCACTCGATCACCGCTGCGCTGGTCGCCGTGGCCGTCGGCCTCGTGGTCGGCACCACCCTCGGCGTCATCGCCGGCAGCGTGGGCGGGCTGGTCGAGGACGCGCTGATGCGGCTGGTGGACGTGCTGCTGGCCATCCCCGGCCTGCTGCTGTCGCTGTCGGTGGTGATCCTGCTCGGCTTCGGGACCACCAACGCGGCGATCGCCGTGGGCGTCACCTCCATCGCGACCTTCGCGCGGCTGTCCCGCTCCCGGGTGCTCGAGGTGCGTCGCAGCGAGTACGTCGAGGCGGCCTTCGGCTCCGGCGGCACGCTCCCGACGATCCTGTGGCGTCACATCCTGCCCAACTCCGCCGCCCCCGTGATCGCGCTGGCCGCTCTGCAGCTGGGCTCCGCGATCCTGCAGATCTCCACCCTCGGCTTCCTCGGCTACGGCGCCCCGCCGCCCACCCCCGAATGGGGGCTGCTGATCGCCGAGGGCCGCGACTACGTCGCCACCGCCTGGTGGCTCACCCTGCTGCCCGGACTCGTCGTCGCCGCGGTGGTGCTGTCCACCAACCGGCTCAGCGACGCCATCGGAAAGGCGGAGCGCCCATGAGCCCTGCACATCATCACGCGCCCACCGCACCGCTGCTCGAGGTCGCCGGTCTCCGCGTCGCCTACCGCACCCGCCGCGGCCACGTCGAGGCGGTGCGCGGCGTCGACCTCGCCGTGGCCCGCGGCGGCGTCACCGCTGTGGTGGGGGAGTCCGGCTCCGGCAAGTCCTCCGCCGCGCAGGCCGTGATCGGGCTGCTGGCGGACAACGGCGCCGTCACCGGCGGCACCATCGCCCTCACCGGCACCGACGGGCGGCGCCAGGAGCTGGTGGGCCTGCCCGAGCGGGACTGGCGGCAGCTGCGCGGCACCCGCATCGGCCTGATCCCCCAGGACCCGACCAGCTCCCTGGACCCGGTGCGGACCATCGGTGCCTCGGTCGCCGACCCGTTGCGCATCCACGGCTGGCGCGACCGGGACCGGATCGACGCCCGGGTGCTCGAGCTGCTCGAGCGGGTGGGGCTCGACGACCCCGCCGCCCGTGCCCGCCAGTATCCCCACGAGCTCTCCGGCGGCATGCGCCAGCGGGTCCTGATCGCGGCGGCGCTCGCCCTGGAGCCGGAGCTGCTGATCGCCGACGAGCCCACCAGCGCCCTGGACGTCACCGTGCAGGCCACCGTGCTGGATCTCATCGACGAGCTGCGGGAGGCCACCGGGGCAGGGGTCCTGCTGATCACCCACGACCTCGCCGTCGCCGCAGACCGTGCCGACACCCTGGTGGTCATGCGCGCGGGACGCGTCGAGGAGTCCGGTCCCACCGGGCAGGTGCTCGCCGCGCCGTCGGCCGACTACACCCGCACCCTGCTCGCCGACGCGCCCTCGCTGCGACGCGTCGTCGAGCGCGCCCCTCGCCTCTCCTCGACCGACGAGACGCCGCTGGTGACGGTGCACGGACTGCGCCAGGAGTTCGCCGGCCGCGGCGGCCGGACGCCCTTCGTCGCGGTCGAGGACCTCTCCTTCGAGATCCCGCGCGGCACCACCCACGCCCTGGTGGGGGAGTCCGGCTCCGGCAAGACCACCACCGGCCGGGCGATCGCCGGGTTCCGCGTGCCCACCGCGGGCAGCATCCTCGTGGACGGCACCGAGGTCACCCAGCTCGGCGGGAAGCGGCTGCGGGAGTTCCGCTCCACCGTGCAGCTGGTCCACCAGAACCCCTTCGGCTCGCTGGACCCCCGCCAGAGCATCGCCCAGATCCTCGAGGAGCCGCTGCGCAACACCCGCCGCGGCAGCCGTGCCGAGCGGCGCAGCGCCGCCCTGCACCACCTCGAGCTGGTCTCCCTGCCACCCGAGGTCGCCTCCCGGCGCCCCCGCGAGCTCTCCGGCGGGCAGCGTCAGCGGGTCGCGATCGCCCGTGCGCTGATCCTCCAGCCGGACGTGGTGGTGCTCGACGAGGCGGTCTCCGCCCTCGACGTCACCGTGCAGGCGCAGATCCTGCGGCTGCTGGCCTCTCTGCAGGACGAGCTGGGACTGACCTACGTGTTCATCTCCCACGACCTCGCCGTGGTGCGACAGGTCGCCGACACCGTCTCGGTGCTGCGCCGCGGGGTGCAGGTCGAGAGCGGGGCGGTGGAGCGCGTGCTCGAGGACCCCCGCCACGACTACACCCGGCAGCTGCTCGCCGCCATCCCCGGCAGCGGCGGAACCCGACCCGGCGACCCCGGCATCGACCACGAGGAGCTCACCGCATCATGACCCGACCCCGCCTCGGACTGTTCACCCGCCTGCTCGAGAACGCCCCGGCCGCGGACCGCTACCGCTTCGCGCTCGAGCAGATCAGCCACGCCGAGCAGCTCGGCTTCGCCTCCGCCTGGGTCGCCCAGCACCACTTCGGAGAGACCGAGGGAGGGCTCCCCTCGCCCTTCGTGCTGCTGGCCGCCGCCGCGCAGCGCACGCAGCGGATCGCGCTCGCCACGGGCGTGGTCACGCTCCCGCTCGACGACCCGCTGCGCGCGGCCGAGGACGCCTCGGTGCTGGACGCCCTCAGCGAGGGCCGGGTCCAGCTCGGCATCGCCGCCGGCGGCACCCCCTCCTCGTTCCCCGCCTTCGGCCGCGACCCCGCAGAGCGCCGGGAACTGTTCGCCGAGCACCTCGAGGTGCTGCGCGATGCGCTCGCCGGGCGCGGGGTGCGCGGCACCGACTCGCGCATCTACCCGCCCGCGGGCGACCTCGGGCAGCGGATCTGGCAGGCCACCTTCTCCGTCGGCGGCGGCACCCGTGCCGGGGCCGACGGGGACGGGCTGCTGCTCTCCCGCACCCAGCCCCGCCCCGAGGGGGAGCATGCCCGGCCGCTGCACGAGCTGCAGCTGCCCATCATCGACGCGTACCTCGAGGCCCTGCCCGAGGGCACCGCCCCGCGCATCCTCGCCTCCCGCACCGCGCTGGTCGTGGACCCCGAGCACCGCACCCTCGCCCTCGAACGCGCCGAGCCGGGCCTGCGCTCCCTCGCCGCCCTCCAGCCCGGGTTCGACGCCGAGCGGGCGAGCCTCCAGGAGCTGATCGAGGTGACCGACACCCACGTGGGCACCGTCGAGGAGGTCGCCGCATCCCTCCAGGCCGACGCCGCGCTGCCGCGCGTGACCGACGTGTCCTTCCAGGTGCACTCGATCGATGCCGGCCACGAGCTCACCCTGCGCAGCCTCGAGCTGCTGGCGCAGGAGGTCGCACCCCGCGTCGGCCTCGACACCGGTGCCGAGGCCGCCTCCGCGCTGCGCAGCGCGCATCGCAGCCCCGACACCGGGACCACGCCCCCTACGGCGCCACGTTGTGGTTCCGGCGGAACAGGTTCTGCGGGTCGTAGCGCTGCTTGATCCGCTGCAGGCGTCGGTAGGCGTCCTCCCCGTACGCCTCGCGGGTCGTCTCGGGCAGCGGCCGGGTCCGTTCGATGGAGCGGAAGTTGACGTACTCGCCGCCCTCGCGCAGCTGGGCCAGCGCCATCCCGGCCCTGCGACCGAAGGTGAGCAGGCGCTCGTCGTCCCCGGGGTCCTGCCAGGCGAGATGGAGCGCGACCATGAGCCGCCCGCCGCGGTGCGGGAAGGCGGTCGCGTCGTCGGGGACGCGGGCGAAGGCCCCGCCCAGCAGGTGCAGGTCCAGGCTCGCGCCCCGGCCGGGCAGCGCCTCGGCGACGTCCGTCAGCGCGTCGAGGACCTCCTCGTCCAGGCGCCGGAAGGAGGCGTTGCGCCACAGTCCCCGCGCCCCCTCGGGCAGCATCTCGCTGCGCGCGCCCTGCCAGGACTCCCAGCTCACCGGGCCGATCATCGTGTGCGTGGGCGGAGCCGCACGGTGCAGCCGCTGCACGTGCGCCTCCCCGGCGGCATGGTCCTCGCCGATCCAGACGCACTGGATCGTGAGCACCGGGTCGTCCCCGAGGCCCGCGTCCACGGGCGGGACCGCGACCGTGACCACGGCGGCGAGCTCGTCGGGCAGATCGCGGCTCCAGCGCTCGAAGGCGCCGAGCGCACGCCGCCACTGCGACCGCTCGTAGTGCAGGCTCGCCCCGAGCACGGCGGCGGGCATCGGCACCGCCCGGTAGGTCAGGGACGTGACGATCCCGAAGTTCCCGCCCCCGCCGCGCAGCCCCCAGAACAGGTCGGGGTGGGAGCGCGCGCTCGCGGTGAGCCGGCGACCGTCGGCCGTGACCACCTCGGCCCGCACCAGGCGGTCCAGGCTCAGCCCGGCCGCGCGCACGAGCCAGCCCACCCCGCCGCCGAGGGTCATCCCTGCCACGCCGGGGGAGGGGACGGTCCCCAGCGGCACCGCGAGGCCGTGCGGGGCGGTCGCCGCATCGACGTCGCCCACCCGCGCCCCGGGCGCGGCGGTGACGAGATGATGTTCCGCATCGACGGTGACCTCGCGCAGCGCCCCCAGATCGAGCACGATCCCGTCGTCGATCGTGCCGAGACCGGCGACGGAGTGGCCACCGCCGCGCACCGCGAGCGGAAGGCGCGTGCTGCGCGCGGTCTCGAGCACGAGGGGGACGTCGGCGAGCTCTCCGGCCTCGACGATCGCGTAGGGGACGCAGTCGATCATCCCGTTCCACACCGCTCGCGCCTCGTCGAAGTCGGCGTCGCCCGGTTCGAGGAACCGCCCTGCGATCCTCGACCGCAGCCGTTCCAACGCCGCACGGGACTCCGGGATCGGGTCCGTGCCCGTCGTCCATGCCATGACCGGTCGACCTCCCTGGACTGCGCCTGACCTGCGGCAGGAGCGCCGCCGCCGGCAGACGGTTCTGGAGCCGACGGTACTGCGCGCATCGGGGCGGGGCAATGGCGGGCCGGGGTCAGCCCCCGGCGACGGAGAGCCCGAACTGGGCCAGCAGCGCGGAGCCGACGTAGGTGCCGATGAACACGAACACCGCTGTGATCGCGACCTTCCACGAGGTCTTCGACAGGTCCACGAGCCGGTCCGCGACGCTCACCCCGGCGAAGGCCAGGATCGGGGTGGTCAGCGACAGGAAGTCGACCGCCCCGATCGCGTCGACGAACCCGTCCCAGGCGAGGCAGCCGGCGAGGGAGACCAGCGAGACCCAGCCGAGCACCGGGAAGTCCCGCACCACGGGCAGGCGCGAGAGCGTCATCAGGTCGCCGATCACGAGGCCGAGCAGGGAGAACAGCCACAGCGTCGCGATCCCGCCGAGCGTCAGCGCGGTGATCGGCGTCGACTCGGGATTCACCCACAGCTTCATCTGCTGGGTGAACAGCACCAGCGCGACCGAGAGCAGCAGCACCGCCATGAACGTCCCGTAGCGGGCGGGGGCGAACAGGGTGCGGGCCGTCGGAGCGGTCTTCGCCTCCGCGGCGGCGCCCGCGCCGAGCACCGGGGCCGGGCCGCGGGCGGGGAGGCGGTCCCTGCCCCGCATCATCAGGTTGTACATCGCGCGCTGCAGCGGCACGGCGAGGAACACCATCGTGTAGGTGCCGATGAAGCTGGTCAGCAGCTGGCTCGCCGCGGCATAGGAGACGATCGTGTCCTGCAGGTCGGGGGACTGGGCGGCGAGGGTCGAGGAGGCCGCGGTCATCATCGAGGCCGAGCCCATGCCGGAGGCGATCGCGAGCGCCCGCACGTCCAGCCCGGTCCCCAGCAGCACGGGGGCGAAGAAGGAGAAGAACAGCGCCCCGAACAGGGTTCCCATGAGGTACATCGACAGCACGCCGCGGCCCGGGTCGGAGTTCAGGGTGTACTTCTCGGAGATGTAGGCGAGCTCGCCCTCGCGGCCCAGCCCGAGGGTGGAGCCGATCGCGTGCCGGCGCAGCCCCAGCAGCAGCGCGACCGGCAGTCCCAGCACGACGGTGCCGAGGTTGCCGAGCTCCTGCAGCAGGAACACCCAGCCGATGGAGAGGATCTCCTTCAGGCGCGGGGCGACGTCGGCGCCGTAGCGGGCCATGAGCGGCAGCATGATCACGATGAGGAACGCGCCGGAGAAGCCGATGGTCCGCGGGGAGTAGACGCGGCGCAGGATCCCCTTCCGCCAGGCGGGGATGCCGAGCACCATCGTGAGCACCACCGCGAACACCAGCGGCAGCACCGTGATGGTGATCGAGCCGGTCAGCGGCACGGACCGCACGCCGATGCTCTCGGCGACCACGATGGTGGCCGCGACGAGCGCGATCAGCAGCGTCATGTCCAGCACGACGCCGCGGCGGGAGCCGGGCGCGGCGGCGTCGGTCGTGGTCGCGACGGGGGTGGGGCTGGTCATCAACGGTCCTCGGAGGGGGTGGCGGGGGAGCGGACGCCGTCGGGCAGCGGCGCAATGGCGGAGAGGGCGGCGACGTAGTCGTCGAAGGAGCGGCGGCGCAGCGGGTCGGGCAGGTGCCTGCCCATGCGCAGCAGCGCCCGGGTGAGCAGGCGGGGCACGGCGATCAGCACGTGCTCGGGGTCGACCAGGCGGAAGTCCTTCCCGTGGATCACGCCGTCGAACCCGCCGTAGGAGAGCTGCACGGTGGGCATCATGAAGGAGAGGTCGCCCGCATCGCCGGCCGCCGCGATCGCGCCGCGGTCCTCGATGAGGCGCGTGATCGTCTGGTCGGCCGCGAAGGCCTCCCGGAAGGCGCCGTTCAGGGTCCGGTCCTGCACGAAGGGCAGGTAGCCCATCTCGGTGGCGATGTGCGCGGTGCCGCCGAGGGCGGCGGCGCAGCCGTGCGCGGCGCGGTCCACGCGGGAGGCGACCTCCCCGAGGTAGTCCAGGTCGATCGAGCGCACGTCGGTGCCCACCCGCACCCGGTGCGGGACGACGTTCGTGGTCATCTCGGTCTCGGGGATGACCGGGTTCATCCGCACCAGCACGTCCTCGCGCAGCTGCTGGCGGCCCAGGCCCAGCGCGGTCGTGAACAGGGTCGCCATCGCGTACGCGTTCGTGCCGCTGAAGGGGTCCAGTCCCGCGTGGGAGGCTGAGCCCTCGAACTCGACGGTCTTGTACAGGAACCCGGCGAGATCGCAGTCGATCTCGATCGTCGGCTCCTCCTGCAGCCCGCCGATCGCGTGGAGGCAGACGGCCGCGTCGATGTCGTCGAACACCCCGAGCATCATCGCCTCGGGCTTCCCGCCGAACCACGTGATCTCACCCCGCTCGCGCAGCTCGGCGCGGCGGGCGAGGTCCACGAACTCCTCCGCGGGCACGAACACGAAGCTCAGGTCCACGTCCGCCTCGCGCCAGGCACCGGTCGCGATCAGGTGGGCGAGGACGGCGAGGGCGATGCCCACCTGGGTGTGGTGGCCGCAGGCGTGGACCGCGCCGGTCGCCGGGTCCGCGTCGGGATGGGCGGGGGAGATCACGGCATCGAGCTCGGCGACCACCGCGATCCGTCGCCGCGCCTGGTCCTGCGGTGCGGCCGACGGGAAGGTGACCTTCAGCCCGGTGGTGGAGAAGCGCTCGACATCGAGCCCGCCGCCGTGCCGCTCGAGGAACTGCTCCACGAGCTGTGCAGCACGGTGCTCGGCGTAGCCGAGCTCGGGATGCTCCCACAGCTCGGTGACGAGGGCCTGGACCTCGGGGAAGAGGCGCTCGAAGGTCATGGCAGGGTCATCTCCGGGAGATCGGCGGGTGGGCGCGGCCGCGGGTCCTCGCGGGGCGGGACGGGGTCGACGGCCCCGCCGACTTTACGCCGGGTGAGGCTCGCCCCGCTGCGCTGTGCCGCGCGATGCCGCTGTGCTCGCGGTGATGTCCGTCGCACGCGGTCCCCGCCCGGGGTGCGGATCGTGACCTCCCCCCGCGGGCCGGTCGGGTGGCAGGATCGGGTCCATCGATCGTCCGCGTCGCGGGCATCGCCGTCCCGGCCCCTTTGACCCCGATCGGCTCCACGAGAGGACCGCGCACCGACATGAGCACCACGCTCCTCCTCCGCGGCGGCTGTCTCGTCCCCGGCGACGGCCAGGCCCCGCACCGCGCCGACCTCCTCATCCGGGTGGGCCGCATCGCTGCCGTCGGCGAGGACCTGTCCGTCCCCGACGGCGCCGAGGTGCTCGACGCGGGCGGCCGTCTCGTCGTGCCCGGCTTCGTCGACGCCCACTCCCATGCCGACGCGGCCGTGCTCGACCCCGAGGTGCAGCTGGCCCTGCTGCGCCAGGGCGTCACCACCGTCATCGCCGGGCAGGACGGCGTCTCCTACGCTCCCGGCGACGGCGCCCACGCGAGCGCGTACTTCGCCGCGATCAACGGCGCTCATCCCACTTATCGCGGCTCGCGCGTCGCGGATCTCCTCGCGACCTACGACGGGCGGATCCCGCTGTCGGTCGCCTATCTCGTGCCCGCCGGCACCGTGCGCCACGAGGTGATGGGCGCGGCAGAGGGGCCCGCCACCCCCGCCGAGCGCGCGGCGATGGCGGCGCTGGTCGCGGAGGGGATCGCCGACGGCGCCGTCGGGCTGTCGACGGGGCTGGACTACGTGCCCGGCCTGTTCGCGGGCGCCGAGGAGATCGCCGCGCTCGCCGCCCCGCTCGCCGAGCACGGCCTGCCCTATGTCACCCACATGCGCGGCGGCTACGAGCACAATGCCCGGGTGGGGGTCGAGGAGGCGGTCGCGATCGGGAAGGCCGCCGGGGTGCCCGTGCACATCTCCCACTTCCACACCCCGGCCGCCGAGGCCGAGCGGCTCATCTCCTGGGCACGGGAGCAGGGCGTGGCGACCACCTTCGACGCCTATCCGTACACGCGCGGCTGCTCGCTGCTGGCGATGACGATGCTGCCCCCGGCCCTGAACGCCGCGCCCGTCGGCGAGGCCCTCGCCGCGCTCGCCGACCCCGCCGAGCGCCGGCGATTGCGCGAGGACTGGTTCCCGCAGGTCGCACGCAACCCCAGCCTCGGCCCCGACTGGCCCGAGCTGATCACCATCGCCCACACCAGCGCTCCCGAGCACGCCTGGACCCCGGGCCTCACCCTCGCCGAGATCGCCGCACGGCGGGGCGGGGACGCGGTCGATGCGGCGCTGGACCTGCTGCGCGCCGCCCGGCTCGACGTCAACGTCGTCATGGCCGTGCACGACCAGCGCCCCGTGAGCGACCTCGGCCGTCTCATCTCCCACCCCGCGCACCTCGGCGGCTCCGACGGCATCTTCGTCGGCGCCCACCCCCATCCCCGCGCCCGCGGCACCTTCGCCGCCTATCTCGCCACGTACGTGCGCGAGCGCGGCGACCTCGACTGGCCGGCCGCGGTCCAGCACCTGGCGACCTCCGCGGCCGACGTGTTCGCCCTCGGCGACCGCGGCCAGCTCCGCCCCGGCGCCGTCGCGGACATCGCCCTGGTCGACCCCGCCGCCGTGCGCGAGGCCGCGACCTACGAGGACCCGCTCGCGCTCGCCGAGGGGATCGACGACGTGCTCGTCGCCGGCACCCCGGTGCTCGCCGGCGGCCGCCTCACCGGCGCCCTGCCCGGCGGCGGACTCCGCGCCGTACCACGGCGCCCCTGATCCCGGCCGGGTCCCGCGTCCCGCCGACACTGGAAGAACCCCATCGAAGGAGAAGCGCATGACCACCCCGCTCAAGCAGGCCCTCGTCAGCGACCGCGCCCCTGAGCCCGCCGGCCCCTACAGCCAGGGCATCGTGTGCGGCGACCTGCTGTTCACCGCCGGGTTCGGCCCGCAGGACCGCGCGAACGGCAATGCCGTCGCCGACACCGTCGCCGAGCAGACCCGCCAGGTGCTGCGCAACATCCAGGCCGTCCTCGCCGAGCACGGCGCCACCATGGACCACGTCCTGAAGACCACCGTGCACCTGGCCGATCTCGCCGACTTCGCCGAGTTCAACGCCGCGTACCAGGAGTTCTTCTCCGCCCCCTATCCGGTGCGCACCACCGTCGGCTCGCAGCTGGCGAACATCCTGGTCGAGATCGACGTCGTCGCCCGCGTCGAGAGCTGAGGGAGGGCCGTATGAGCACCAGCAGAGTCGACTCCGCTGCCTGGTTCGACGAGGCCTTCGCCGCCGCGCCCCTGATGGCGATCCTGCGCGGCATGGGCGCCCACCGCAGCCTCGAGCTGGCCCGCACCGCCTGGGACCTCGGCATCGACGTCGTCGAGATCCCGCTGCAGAACTCCGAGGACCACGCGGCGCTCGCCGCCGTCGTCGCCGCCGGGGCCGAGCGCGGCAAGCACGTCGGCGCCGGCACCGTGCTCGACTCCGCGACGGTGCACGCCGCCGCCGCGGCCGGCGCCGCCTTCACCGTCAGCCCGGGCCTGGACCTCGAGGTGGTGCGCGCGAGCGAGGAGGCGGGCCTCGCCTCCCTCCCCGGCGTCGCGACCGCGACCGAGGTCCAGCACGCCCATGTCGCCGGGCTGCGCTGGCTGAAGGCCTTCCCCGCCTCCCTGCTGGGCACCGGCTGGTTCCCCGCCATGCACGGCCCCTTCCCCGAGGTGCGCTTCGTCGCCACCGGCGGGATGAACGCCCGCAATGCCGCCGACGTGCTCGACGCCGGAGCGGCGGTCGTCGCCGTAGGCGGCGCGCTCGCCGATCCCGCCGAGCTCGACCGACTCGCCGAGGTGATCTCCCGATGAGCCCCCGCACCGTCACCGCCGATGACAAGTCCTTCCCGCCCTCCCTGCACGGGCAGGAGGTCACCGCGCTCGAGGCCCCGATCGCGGACCTCGCCACCCCGCTGCTCGTGCTCGACGGGCCCGCGATGACGCACAACCTGCAGGTCATGGCCGACTGGTCGGCCGCCCGCGGGCTCGAGCTGATGCCGCACGGCAAGACCACCATGGCCCCCGCGCTCTGGCGCCGGCAGCTCGAGGCCGGCGCCACCGGGATCACCGTCGCGACCGGCTGGCAGGCGGGCGTCGCGCTGCGCGCCGGGATCCCCGTCGTCCAGCTCGCCAACACCTGCCTGGACCCGGCGCTGCTGCGCGCCCTCGCCGCCCACCTGACGGAGCATCCCGAGCAGGAGCTCACGGTCTGGGCCGACGCGCCCGGCACCGTCGAGCTCATGGAGCAGGCGCTCCCGGCGGACTCTCGCGTCGGGGTGCTCGTCGAGCTCGGCGCCGCCGACGGCCGCACCGGCGTCCGGGACGACGCTGCGGCGCTCGCGCTCGCCGAGCGGATCGCCGCCTCGGATCGGCTCACCCTCCGCGGCGTCTGCGGTTACGAGGGCGCGCTCGGCCACGACCGCTCCGAGGAGGCGCTCGAGGCGGTGCGCACCTACTGCGCACGCCTGGCCGCCCTCGGGGCGCAGGTCGCCCCGCTCGTGGAGGGAGCTGCCTGGATCACCGCCGGCGGCAGCGCCTATCCCGACCTCGTCGCGGATGCCATCGACGGGATCGAGGGGACCCGCGCGATCCTCCGCTCCGGCGCGTACATCGTCCACGACAGCGTGTTCTACCGGGGCATCTCCCCGCTGGACCGCGACCGGGGCCTGCCCGAGCGGGAGGCGCTGCTGCCCGCCATGCGCGCCCACACCCGCGTGATCTCCCAGCCCGAGCCGGGCCTGGCCCTGCTCGACGCCGGCAAGCGCGACGTCCCCTACGACGAGGGCCTGCCCGTCCCGCTCGCCGTCGCCGCCTCACTGGGGGGCGAGGAGCGGCCCTTCCCGGCGGAGGCGCGCGCCGAGATCACGGCACTGAACGACCAGCACGCCTTCCTGCGCTGGGAGGGCGAGGCCCCGGTCGCGCTCGGCGACGTGGTCACCCTCGGCCTCTCCCACCCCTGCACCGCCTTCGACAAGTGGCGGCTGATCCCGATCGTCGACGCCGACGGGATCGTGCGCGAGGCGGTGGAGACGCTGTTCTGAGGCGGGGCACGGCGCACGGCCGATGCTCACCTCGGCCGTACGAGGTGGCAGGCTGTGCATACCCGCAACCTCCCGCTCGAAGGAGCACCATGTCCGTTCCCCACCTGCTCGACCACATCGTCATCGCCGGGCCCGACCTCGCAGGCGCCGTCGAGTGGTTCCGCGAGCTCACCGGCGTCACCCCGGCGCCCGGCGGCAGCCACCCCACCGGCACCGCGAACGCCCTGGTCGCCCTCACCGTCGGCGGGGAGCGGCGCCCGCACTACCTCGAGCTGATCGGCCCCGACCCGGAGCGCGAGGGCGAGGAGCTGCCGAAGACCTTCAGCATCAACCGCCTCAGGCGTCCCACCCTGATCACCTATGCCGTGCACCCGGAGGGCATCGACCAGGTCGCCGAGCGCTCCCGCGCCGCCGGGTTCGACCCCGGCCCGGTGGAGGATCTCTCCCGCACCACGGCCGACGGCGAGCTCCTGCAGTGGCGGCTCACGCAGGCCCGCGCCCCGCGCAACTACGGCGTGCCCTTCCTCATCGACTGGGGCGAGACCGAGCAGCCTGGGCTCACCGACCTGCCCACGATCGAGCTGGTCTCCTTCGAGCGCATCGAGGTCAAGCCCGAGCCGCTCCAGCAGGCGATGGACGCGCTCGCCCTCGGCGACGGCGCCGCCGCGGTCCGACAGGGCCCTGGCTCCCGCTTCGTGCTCCACCTGCGCAGCGAGGGCGGGCGCGAGATCGAGATCTGAGCGCGCACGAGCACGGAGCACTGGGGCCGCGGCCCGCGAGCAGGGTCGCGCATCGGACCGGCCTGTCCGGCCTCGTCGACCGTTCGGCCCGAGGTGTTGCCGTTCCCGGACCTTCGAACTAGCGTGCCGAGCAGTGATCGCGGCCCGCGGACCTCGCGGACCGCGCAGGTCATCGACAAGGAGGACCTCGCATGAACGACACCGTCTCCGTCCCCGAACCGGCAGGGCCGACCCGCACCGGGCGCGAGAACGCCGAGCAGGGCTTCCTCGCCCCCGCCGCGCTCACGAAGAACCTCCAGGCCGTCCTGGCGGACCTCACGGCCCTGCACCTCGTGGGCAAGCAGGCGCACTGGAACATCGTGGGCCCGAACTTCCGCGACCTGCACCTGAACCTCGACGAGGTGGTCGACATCGCGCGAGCGAGCGCCGATGACGTCGCCGAGCGCATGCGGGCCCTCCACGCCGCGCCCGACGCCCGCCCCGCGGTGGTCGCCGAGCAGTCCACGCTTCCCGAGTTCCCTCAGGGGGAGGTGCTCACGCACGATGCGATCGACCTGATCACCGCGTCCGTCGAGGCGACCGTGGGCACGATGCGCTCGGTCCATGACGAGGTGGACGAGGCGGATCCCACCTCCGCGGACATCCTGCACGGGATCATCGAGAAGCTCGAGCAGCAGGCCTGGTTCCTCAGCGCGGAGACCCGCACCCCGAAGGGTCGCTGAGCGACGCGCACGCGCGGTGATGACGCCTGGCACGGCCAGGCGTCATCATGGACGCCATGCCGGACCAGCACAGCACGCGCGACGACGAACAGGGCAGCGACCTGTCGGTCGTGTTCTCCGCCTCCCCGGTGCCGGAGACCGCGGACGATGCGTCGACCGACGCCCCGGTGCCGACCGGCTGGCCCTGGTTCCTCCCGCAGGACGGGCTGCGGCACGAGGACCTTGCCCATGCGGTCGACGAGGACCCGGTGGGCGCCGCCGAGGCGCTCGCACGGGTCCCCCTGGTGCGCAGGGCCGCGCGACTGCTCGAGCACGTCGGGCAGGGGCGTCCGCTCACCCCGGAGGGAGAGCTCGACCCGGCCGAGCTCCGGACCCTGGCCGCTGAGCTGGGCCTCGACCTCGGCGGGGAGGAGCCCGCAGCGATGCGAGAGGTCGGTGAGATCGTCGGCCCCTGGAACGCGCTTGCGGCCGGGAACTGGCTGAGCGTGAGCGGCGCCGAGGTCGTGCCGGGGGAGGGCATGGTGCCTGCGGCCGTGCAGGCCGAGGACCCGGCCGCCTTCGTCCGCTTCGCCCGCGCGCTGGTGGTGCTGCTGGTCCTCGAGAGCCTCCGGCAGGGAGGCGAGGAGGGAGGCCTGTTCGGCGGCCCCGACACTTTCACCGCCCTGCTGCACACGGTCGCGCCCGAGGGGCTGCTGCTCCCGGCCACGATCCGCGTCGCCCTCGATCGCGGCCTGGTCCCCGAGGATCCCGCCGGGGACCCTGACATGGACGAGATCAACCGCTACTGGCAGGTCGAGCGTGACCTGTGCACTCTCGCCGCCTACGGGCTGCTGCACCGGGAGACGAGCCCCGACGGGCAGGACATCCGCTTCCGCGGCACCGCCGAGGTGCTCATCGAGGCGTACGGCGCGCTGGAGATGTTCGAGGAGCTCGGCTGACCGAAGCCGTGCTACGTCACAGAGCGTCAGCCTTGTCCCGGAGGGGTCTCCATGGTGCGCCGCGGAGCGGCTCCTGTCACCGGTCCCGCGAAGCCCGCTCCTTCCCGGGGGCTGTACAGCAGCGAGAGGGGCTGGGCGTGGCGTCCCCGGGCGAGCTGGGTCGCGGTCCGCCCGATGAACCGGCTGAGCGCCCGGGAGAGGTGGGACTGGTCGTAGAAGCCCAGGTCGTGCACCACCTCGAGGATCGGTTCCCCGTCGCCGAGCCGCAGTGCGGCCTCGCGGGCGCGGGCGATCTGCCGGATGGTCCCCAGGGTGAGGCCGGTCGTCGCATGGACCCGCCGCTGCACGGTGCGCGGCGAGACCGTCGGCGCCAGTCCGTCGAGGACATCGGCGACGAGGGAGTCGCGCACCAGGACCCCGTCGGCGACGAGCCGGTCCACGAGCTGCTCCGCGGCCTCGTAGGTGGGCAGCGGATACGAGCCGTCGCGCAGCCGGAAGCCGCTGCCTCGCACGGGCCGCGGCGGGGTCTCGGCATCGACCAGACCGGTCACCGGCAGGTGCGGCATGTGCACGCCGTGCGCGAAGAGGATCCCGAGCGAGGACGAGTCGTGCGGGACGGGGGCCGTGCTCGCGCGGGTCTCCGGCCCCCGCACGGTGGTCAGCAGCTGCTCGCCCTCCGTCCAGACCACCAGCTCCCAGGTCGAGTTCGCGACCGAGGTCATCGTCTCGACCCCGCTGGCGTGCGCGCGCCACACCTGCGCGATGAACGGCGAGTCCGAGCGACGGTGCTCGATCCGGATCATCGCGCACCGGAGCCCGGGCGGCGGTGTCGCATCGACTCATTGTCGCCGCGAGGCCGCCCCGGGTCGAGGCGTCAGCGGGGTCCCGACGCAGCGGGTGTCGTTCCTGTCCAAGACCGGACCGCCCCCGTCGGCCGAGACTCGACGTCGACCAGCACCCTCGGAGAGGACCGATGATGAGACTGACCGTGAACACCTTCCTCACCCTCGACGGGGTGATGCAGGCGCCGGGCGCCGCCGACGAGGACCCCTCGGGCGGGTTCACCGCAGGCGGCTGGCAGGTGCCGTACACCGCCGACGAGGACTTCGGCGAGATCGTCACCTCCTGGTTGGAGACCCCGCACACCGCGCTGCTGGGCCGGACCACCTTCGAGATGTTCCGCGCCTTCTGGCCGCAGGTCGACGACCGCGACCCCGTGGCCCGGGCGATCAACCACGGCCGACGCTATGTCGTCGCCCATGCCGGCTACGAGCCGGACTGGGGAGAGACCACCGTGATCGACAGCGCCGACCCGCTGCCGGAGATCGCCCGGCTGAAGGCGGAGGGCGAGGGGGAGCTGAAGGTCAGCGGCAGCGCGCAGCTCGCCGCGGCCCTCCACGAGGCGGGGATGATCGACGAGTACCACCTGATCGTGTTCCCGGTGGTGGTCGGCGGCGGCAAGCGCCTCTTCGCCGACGGGTCGCCGCCGTGCGGGTTCGCGGTGCGCAGCACCCGCACCACCGCCAGCGGCGCCGTGCACCTCGTGCTCACCCCCGAGCCGTTCCGCAGCGGGGGGTACGCGGTCGAGGACGGGCACGAGGTGACGCGTCTGGAGTGAGCGGCCCTCTGCGGAAGGGGGCCGCAGCGGCGGAGCCGGCACGCACGACGAGGGCGGCCCCACCAGGTGGGGCCGCCCTCGGTGACTGCCGGGCGTCGGGCCGCGGCCCGGGGCCGATCAGTCCTTCTTGTCCTTGCCGAGCAGGCCGTCGACCGCGCCCTTGACGGTGTCGCGGGCGTCCTGGAGCTTGTCCTTGGCGTCGGCCTTGCCCTGCTGGGCCTGGCCCTCGGTCTCGGCCTCCTTGTCGCCGGTCAGCTTGCCGAGGCCCTCCTTGGCCTGGCCGCCCAGCTTGTCCTTGGCGTTCTCGAACTTCTCGTCGGTGCTCATCGCTGACCTCCTTGGTCGAGTGCTCGCACGGCCGCCGTGCGATGACTCGAGTCTAGGCCGAGAGCGCCGTCGCCGTCCGACAGCCGGTCGATCGTCCCTGGTCCGGCTCTCAGATCTCCTGCGCCGCCAGCGGGATCCGCCCACCCGCGAGCACCATGTCCACCTGGCGCGGCGAGAGCCGGTGGCGCAGCACCACCTCGCGGTCGCCGATGGTGGCGGTCAGCCGGTCACCGGCACGCAGCGCCTCGTGGATCCCCTCGAGCACCACCTCGGCGCCGACCTCGATCCCGTCGTGGTCCGCGGGGTCGTCGAACTCGAGGGCGAGGATCCCGAAGTTCGCGAGGTTCTGCCAGTGGATGCGGGCGAAGGACGTGGCGATCACCGCCCGCAGGCCCAGGTGGCGCGGTGCGATCACGGCATGCTCGCGGGAGGAGCCCTGGCCGTAGTTCTTCCCGGCGATCACCACGTGCCCCGCCTCCGCCTCCTGCGCCCGATGCGGATAGCTCTCGTCGATCCGGGTGAAGGAGAACTCGGCGATCTTCGGGATGTTGCTGCGGAAGGGCAGCACCCGGGAGCCGGCCGGCATGATCTCGTCGGTGGAGACGTCATCGCCCATCACCAGCAGCGCGGGCACCCGCAGAGCGTCCTCGATCGGGGTGAACTCCGGCAGCGTGGAGATGTTCGGGCCCTTGACGAGCTCGACCTGCGCGGCCTCCTCGGGCGGCAGCGGCGGCTGGAGCATGTCCGGGACGGTGGAGTAGAACACCGGCATGGCCGGGCGCGGGCACGTCATGCCGTGGCTGTCCTCGAGGGTGCGCGGATCGGTGATCACCCCGGTCAGCGCCGCGGCGGCCGCGGTCTCGGGCGAGCACAGCCACACGGAGTCCTCCTCGGTGCCGGAGCGGCCGGGGAAGTTCCGCGGCATGGTGCGCAGGGAGTTGCGGCCGGTCGCCGGCGCCTGCCCCATCCCGATGCAGCCCATGCAGCCGGACTGGTGGATCCGCGCCCCGGCGGCGACCAGGGAGGTGAGCCAGCCACCGGTGATCAGGTCGGCGAGCACCTCCCGGGAGGTGGGGTTGATGTCGAGGGACACCCCGGGCGCGACCTGCCGATCCTCGAGGATCTCGGCGACCACCGCGAAGTCCCGCAGTCCCGGGTTCGCCGACGAGCCGACGACGACCTGCGAGACCTCCTCCCCGGCCACGGACGCGACGGGGACGACGTTCCCGGGGGAGGAGGGGCGGGCGATCAGCGGTTCGAGGGCGTCCAGGTCGATGTGCTCGGTGAGGTCGTAGCTCGCGCCCTCGTCGGCCTCGATCCGCGTGAACTCGGCGGCGCGGCCGACGGACTCGAGATAGGAGCGGGCCGCGTCGTCGGCCGGGAACACGGTCGCGGTGGCGCCGAGCTCCGCGCCCATGTTCGCGATGACGTGCCGGTCCATGGCGGTCAGCTGCGCGAGCCCCTCTCCGCGGTACTCGATGATGCGACCCACCCCGCCCGTGACGCCGTGGCGGCGCAGCATCTCCAGCACCACGTCCTTCGCACTGACCCAGTCGGGCATCCGCCCGGTCAGCTCCACGCCCCAGATCTCCGGCATGGACACGTACAGCGGCTGTCCGGCCATCGCCATCGCGATCTCGAGCCCGCCCACGCCGATCGCGAGCATCCCCAGCGCACCGGCCGCGCAGGTGTGCGAGTCGGAGCCGATCAGCAGCCCGCCGGGGCGGCCGAAGTGCGCCTGGTGCACGGGATGGGAGACGCCGTTGCCGGCCTTGGAGAACCACAGCCCGAACCGCTGCGCGGCCGATTCGAGGAAGAGATGGTCGTCGGGGTTCTTCCAGTCCGTCTGCAGCAGGTTGTGGTCCACGTACTGCACCGACAGCTCGGTGCGGATCCGGTCCAGCCCCATCGCCTCGAGCTCGAGCATCACCATGGTGCCGGTCGCGTCCTGGGTGAGGGTCTGGTCCACCCGCAGACCGATCTCCGCCCCGGGATCGGCGCCGCCCTCGACGAGATGGTCGGCGATCAGCTTCTGGGCGACATTGCGCGGCATGGATCCGTCCTCCTCACGGGCAGACCGCCGACGAGGCCCGTCGGCGGACCTCCCTCCACCGTACGCCGGGAGCCGCGCGGAGGTCCGCACCTCGGCCCGATGGCGGCGCCGCCGGCCCGGGGTGTATGGTCCTCCGCATGCAGAAGCGTTGGCAGTTCTATGCGATGTCGGCTCCGGAGGGGCCGGCCGCCGTGTAGCGCCTT
Source organism: Brachybacterium sp. EE-P12 (assembly GCF_003711805.1). GTDB lineage: Bacteria > Actinomycetota > Actinomycetes > Actinomycetales > Dermabacteraceae > Brachybacterium. The sequence goes on from NZ_QXCP01000004.1 coordinate 118,190, forward strand.
CACCTCTCCAGAGCCGACAAGGGCAGAGCATCCGCTCTGCCCTTCGCCATTCCCGGCGGGCTCTGCAGCAGCGGGTCCGCCCCCGTCGAGGACAGGACCCCATGACACTTCTGGACACCGCCCCCGCAGTCGCCGACACGGACGTCGACGTCGCCCCCGACCGCCACGTCGCGAGCTTCACCGCCCTGCCCACCCCCGCCGAGCTCCGTGCCGAGATGCCGCTGCACGGAACCTCCGCCGCCCAGGTCGCCGCCCACCGCGAGCAGATCCGCGACGTGCTCACCGGGGCCGACGACCGCCTGCTCGTCGTCGTCGGCCCCTGCTCGATCCACGACCCGGAGGCGGGACTGGACTACGCGCGCCGCCTCGCCGCGCTGCGCGCCGAGGTGCAGGACGACCTGCTGCTGGTGATGCGCACCTACTTCGAGAAGCCCCGCACCACCGTCGGCTGGAAGGGCCTGATCAACGACCCTCACCTCGACGGCTCCCACGACATCGCCGCCGGGCTGCGCACCGCCCGCGCCTTCCTGCGGGACGTGACCGCTCTCGGCCTGCCTTGCGCGACCGAGTTCCTCGAGCCGATCAGTCCGCAGTACATCGCCGATCTGGTCAGCTGGGGCGCGATCGGGGCCCGCACCACCGAGTCGCAGATCCACCGCCAGCTCGCCTCGGGCCTGTCCATGCCGATCGGCTTCAAGAACGGCACCGACGGCGGGATCCAGGTGGCGCTGGACGCGCTGCGCGCGGCCTCCGCCCCGCAGTCCTTCCTCGGCATCGGGGCCGACGGGCGGGCGGCGCTGGTCGCGACGACCGGTAACCCCGACCTCTCCCTGATCCTGCGCGGCGGCGCTGACGGACCGAACTTCGGCCCCGCCCCGGTCGCGGAGGCCGCCGCTCAGCTGGAGGTGGCGGGGCTGCCGCAGCGCCTGATCATCGACGCCTCGCACGGCAACAGCGGCAAGGACCATGTGCGCCAGCGGGAGGTCGCGACGCTGCTGGCCGAGCAGGTCGCCACGGGCGGCGAGGCGATCGCCGGGATCATGCTCGAGAGCAACCTGCTCGGTGGTGCCCAGTCCCTCGACCCCGAGGTCGGCCCCGCCGGTCTCGTGCGCGGCCGCTCGGTGACCGACGCGTGCATGGGCTGGGAGAGCACGGAGGAGGCGCTGCGGGAGCTGGCCGCGGGTGCCAGCCGCCGACGGGACGCGCAGGGGTGAGCTCGTCAGGGCCGGTGATCCTCCGAGTCCAGCCACTGCTCGAAGGTCATCTCGCCGATCCGGGCGGTCGCGGGGTCTCCGCGCAGCGCCCCGGAGGCGAGGCCGCGCCAGTAGGTGCCGGGCAGGCGCAGCTCGAGCACGCGCCGGGAGATCCCGTCGTGCGCGTACTGGCGCCGGATCATCGCCGCGAGGGTGATCTCCTCGGGGCCGACCAGGTCGGCGGCGCGTCGGGCGGGGCCGTCCTCGGCGATGTCGACGAGATGGTGCCCGACCTCGCGCGCGGCCACGGGCCGGGAGAGCATGCGCGGGGCGAGGGTCAGCGGGCCGAGGGTGGTCAGCTTGATGACCTGCCCCGCGAACTCGTGGAACTGGGCGGCCCGGGCGATGGTGTGCGGCTGAGCGGAGGCCTCGACCAGCCGCTCCTGGGCGAGCTTGGCGGCGTAGTAGCCGGCATCGGCCGCCTCGAGCCCCACGATCGAGAGCACGATGTGGTGGCGGGCACCGGCGCGCTCTTCGGCTTCGAGAAGATTCCGGCTGGTGGTCGTGAAGAACTCGGTCGCCCTCCGCGCGTTCTGGGTGGTGACGTTCAGGGCGTCGATGACCACGTCGACCCCCGCGAGCGCGTCGCGCAGCCCGTCCCCGGTCAGCACGTCGACGCCGCGGCGCCGGCTGAGCACCACCGTCTCGTGGCCGCGCTCGTCGGCGGCCTCGGTGATGCGTCGTCCGACCATGCCGGTGCCCCCGGCGATCGCGATCCTCATGCTGGCGCTCCTCGTCGATCGTCCCGGCTCCACTATCCCGCGCCCGCCGCCCCGCGTCGAGACGTCCCGACCGCCACCTGCCCCGCTCTGCCCCGCCTCACCCTGCCCCCGCACCGCCCCGCGCCGCAGCACGTCCGGGAACAGATCGCGCCACGGCGGCGTTGACCCTGCCCCGACGCCCTGCCCGACGTCCTGCCCAGCCCGCCCAGCCCGAGGAGCCTCCATCACCGCACGCATCGCCCTGCCCACCCTCTCCACCCAGGCCGAGCGCCTGATCGACCTCGACCTCCACACCTTCGCCGGGGTCCCCGCCGAGGCGTTGACCGACGCCGCCGTCCGTGCCGGCGCCGAGCGCACCGACGCCCTGCTCGCGATCGACCCCGCGCTCGCACCGCCCTCAGCGCTGGCCCCGCTGATGCGGCGCGGGGAGAAGCCGGGCTTCGTCGTCGAGGACATGACCGACGTCGATGCCTTCGGGCCGAACGGCGTCGACCTGCCCGATTCGCCGCTCTATCTCATCCAGGCCCCGGACCGCGGCGACGAGTTCGAGAACGCCTCCCCGGCCGAGGCGCTCGAGGCGATCACCGCCGGCGGCCGCAGCCCGTTGCTGCTCACCGAGGGACTGCTCTGGGTGCTGCAGGTCCCGGAGATCCTCGAGCGGAACCACTGCTTCATGACGATCGGCTCGCGGATCCGGAAGGCGAGCGGTCAGCTCGACTCCCGCACCCCCGCGCTGTGGATCTCGGGCGGCACCGGACGAGACGGGACGACGCGGAGGGACGCGCCGAAGCTCGGCTGGTGCTGGTGGAACAACCGCCACACCTGGCTCGGCATCGCCTCGGCGGGCGGACGCACCGTCGGCTGAGCGCCGGGAGCACGACGTTCGCATCCGTCGACGACCCCGGTCGACGGGGCCTCGGAGGGCGGCGCGTCGCGCGGTAGCGTTCCGGTCATGCCCGGCGAATCAGCAAGCACCTGGTGGCAGGAGCAGCATGCCTACCTGCAGCAGTGCGCCGAGGAGGGCGAAGTCGGCGCCGGCCCGCCCTTCTCCGCGCAGCTGCTCGACCTGCTCGCCGACGTGGAGCGCGCCTTCGCCGTGACCGGCGCCGACACCCCGCCCTGGCCGAACCCGCATCTCGGCCCGGGCGGTCGGGACGTGCCGGTGCGCGAGGAGGAGTACAGCCGCTGCCTCGACCCGGGCAAGCACCGCATCGTCGCCGCCCGGGCCGAGGCCTGGGCACAGGTCCTCACCGCGCGAGGCTGGGCCGAGCGGAAGGAGGTCGCCGACGTCGCCGCCCTGCGCTGGCTGACCGCACCGCACCTGGGCGGCTGCGGCGCGACGATCCTCCGCCCGCACCGGACGGGCGCGCAGCCGCTGCTGCTGGTCCGCACGGCCGGCGAGGACGAGCCGGGCAGCGTCGGCCTCGCCTCCGGGGACGCGGTGTCCCACAGAATCGTCGTCAGCATCGGCGACCCGCCGTACCCGGTCGAGACGGTCCCGGACTGCGGCTGCGACGCGTGCGACTCCGGCTCCCGCGACCTGCTCGAGCAGCTGGACCAGGCCGTGCTCTCGATCGTCGACGGCTCCTACGAGGTCGAGGTCTCCCCGCACGGCCGCCGCGAGCGCTCCTCCTTCAGCGCCTCGGCCGACAGCGGGACCGACGACCCCGCCGTGACCGCACGGATCACCGCCGGCCCCTGGGCGCCGGACTGGACCGCGCGGCCGATGGACCCGATGCTCGAGATCGACCCCGAGCCCGACGCCTGGGCGGCGGAGACGCTCCGCGAGCCGTGGCCGTCGCGCCTCCTCGAGGCCGTGATCTGGACCCTGCCGGTGCCGCTCGTCCGCCGCCTCGGCGGGCACTCGAGGACGGTCAGCTCACGGGCGTACATCGCCCTCGAACCCGACGAGGGCCAGGAGGTCACCGCCCCGCTCGACGCCCTCGAGGACCCGCCGTCCGGGTTCCGCCGACTGCACCGCAGCGCCGTGCTGCCCGGCGTGGACCTCGACCGGGCACGCGCCGCTCTGCTGCGCGGCGACCTCCACCGACGCGCTGGACTGCGGGTCGCCGCCGAGCACACGCCGCTGCGCGAGGGCACCGAGATACGCCTGCGGATCGGGGCGGGGCCCCTGCAGATCACGGCCCCGTGCCGCGTCCTGCGGGTGATCGACGAGCCGGACCGCGCCGGCTTCGCCTACGGGACCCTGCCCGGACACCCCGAGTCCGGGATCGAGGAGTTCCTCCTGACCCGCACCGCGACGGGCGAGGTCCGCCTCGACATCGATGCCGTCTCCCGACCCGCCGCCTGGTACGCCCGGCTCGGGGCCCCCGTGGCGCGGCTCGTGCAGGCACGCCTCACCCGCCGCTACCTGCGCGCGGTGACCAGACCGTGACCCGCGCACCCGCCGCCTCCGACGCGCAGGACGGCGCCCTGCCCTAGGGTGGACCCACGCGCTCGACGAGGACGCGGAGGAGCCGGGGCCGAGGGAGGCCGCCGTCCCCGCACCCCGGCGGCCGCGCTTCCCCGTCCCCGGCCCGAAGGACGTCCCGTCGTGAACTCCCTGGTCCTCGCCCTGGCAGGCGTCGGCATGATGATCGCCGGCTACCTCCTGTACTCGCGCTACCTCTCGCAGAGGGTGTACCGGCTGGACGCCGGCTTCCGCACCCCCGCCCACGAGCTGCAGGACGGGGTCGACTACGTCCCCACCAACAAGTTCGTGCTGTGGGGCCACCACTTCACCTCCGTGGCAGGCGCCTCGCCGATCGTCGGCCCCGCCGTCGCCGTGATCTGGGGCTGGGGCCCGGCCTTCCTCTGGGTCACCCTCGGCACCGTGTTCTTCGCGGGCATGCACGACCTCGGCGCGCTGTGGGCCTCGACCCGCAACCGCGGCCAGTCCATCGGCACCCTCGCCGCGAAGTACATCGGCCGCCGCGGCAGCCGGCTGTTCCTCGTGGTGATCTTCCTGCTGCTGCTCATGGTCAACACCGTCTTCGCCGTGGTGATCTCGGGTCTGCTGGTGTCCACCCCGTCGGCCGTGATCCCCACCTGGGGCGCGCTCGTGGTCGCGGTGCTGGTGGGCCAGGCGATCTACCGCCTGAAGTGGAACCTGCCGATCGTGTCCGTGGTGGGCGTGGTCGCCCTGTACAGCCTGATCCTGCTCGGGGACAGGTTCCCGGTCGCGCTGCCGGAGGGCTTCCTCGGCATCGGCGCGGAGCCGTTCTGGATCCTGGTGCTGTTCATCTACGCGGGCATCGCCTCGATGCTGCCGGTGTGGGTGCTGCTGCAGCCGCGCGACTACATCAACGGCCTCCAGCTGTTCGTCGGCCTGATCCTGCTGTACGGCGCAGTGCTGATCTTCCGCCCCGAGGTCGTCGCCCCCATGCTCAACCAGGCCGTGCCCGAGGGGACCCCGGGCATGATGCCGCTGCTGTTCGTCACCGTCGCCTGCGGTGCGATCTCCGGCTTCCACGGCATCGTCTCCTCCGGCACCTCCTCCAAGCAGCTGGACAAGGAGACCGATGCGCGATTCGTGGGCTACTTCGGCGCGGTGGGCGAGGGCCTGCTGGCGCTCGGCGCGATCATCGCGACCACCGCGGGCTTCCGCACCCTCGCGGACTGGGAGCAGGTCTACTCCGCGTTCAACGAGGGCGGCGTGGAGGCGTTCGTGGCCGGCGGCGGAGCGATCCTGAACTCCGGCCTCGGCATCCCCACCTCGCTGTCCGCCACGATCCTCGCCACGATGGCGGTGCTCTTCGCCGCCACCACCATGGACACCGGCGTGCGCCTGCAGCGCTTCGTGGTCCAGGAGATCGGGCAGATCCTCGGCCTGCGGCTCGGCACCATGGTCGCGACCGTCGTCGTGCTCGTGGTGTGCCTCGCCCTCGCCTTCGGCGCCGGCTCTGGCGGCACCGGCGGCATGGTGATCTGGCCCCTGTTCGGCACCACCAACCAGATCCTGGCGGCATTGACTCTGTCGATCCTCGCCGTGATGCTCATGCGCACGCGCCGCCCGGTGCTGCCGATCCTGCTCCCGCTGCTGTTCGTGCTGTTCGTGAGCGTGTTCGCTCTGCTGGTCCAGGTGGGGCAGTACGCGGCCGAGGGCAACTGGCTGCTGCTCGCGCTCGACATCATCATCCTGGTCGCCGCGGTCTGGGTGATCGTCGAGTCCGCGATTGCGCTGACCCGAGCCCGCACCGAGCCGCCCGAGGACGAGGGCGCCGACGAGGAGCCCCTCGAGGACTCCTCCGTCCGGTGACGGCCGCGTCCCGCCTGCGGGCCCTGACGGAGGGGCTCCACGAGTTCTACGTCGGTCCGTACCGGCGCACCTTCGCCCGCGCGCAGCGGGAACAGGACGACCTGTTCCGGATGCTGGTGATGAGCGAGATGCTCGGTGTCCCGAATCCCGCCTCGTACTACACGGCGGAGCTGCTGCCGGTCCTCTACGACGGCTTCCACGACTGGCACCGGCGGATGGGGATGGAGCGATCGCCGCTGGAGGAGTTCCGATGCTGCTGAGCCTCGCGCAGTCCCGCCGCGTGCTCTTCCTCGGCGGGAAGGGCGGGGTCGGCAAGACCACCCTCGCCTCGGCGGTCGCCCTCGATGCCGCCCGGTCCGGCAGGCGCGTCCTCGTCGTCTCGACCGATCCCGCCCACAACCTCGGCCACCTGTGGGAGCGCCGCATCGGCGACCGGGTCACCCGGCTCGCCGACGGGGCGGACGGGGGAGCGGTCCACGGCATCGAGATCGATCCCGACGCGACCACGGACCAGCACCTGCGCGACGTGGGCTCCACCCTCAAGCGGCTCATGCCCCGCCCCCTCCACGGCGAGGTCGACAAGCACATGGACCTCTCCCGTCGCTCCCCGGGCACCCACGAGGCGGCGGTGCTCGAGCGGATGACCGAGCTGGTCGAGCGGGGCCGGTCGGAGTTCGACCTGGTCGTCCTCGACACCGCCCCGAGCGGTCACACCGCCCGCCTCATGGCGCTGCCCGAGGTCATGACCGCCTGGACCGACGGGCTGCTCGCCCGGCGCGAGAAGTCCGCGCGCCTGGGCGCGGCGCGGCGACGGCTCGACCTCGGCACCTCCGTGCTCGGCTCGGCGGCCCCCCGGGACCCGCTCGAGCAGCGGGACGAGGAGATCCGCGCGATCCTCCTGCGGCGTCGCGATCGTCTCGTCCGGCTGCGCGAGACCCTCACCGACCGCTCCGTGACCTCCTTCGCGATCGTGCTGGCCGCCGAGCGGCTGCCGGTCCTGGAGACGATCGCGCTGCACGAGGAGCTGGTCCGCACCGGAGTCGACGTCGGCGCTCTGGTGGTGAACAAGCGCTCGCCGGCGGATCGCGGGGGCTTCCTCGCCCGCCGCCGCGCGGTCGAGGAGGAGCATCTCGCCACGCTCCGCAGCGCCCTGCCCGGCGTGCCCTGCCAGGAGATCCCGCTGGGGGAGGAGGACGTCGTCGGGCCCGCGGCGCTCGCCCGCTTCGCCCGTCACCTGGGTCCCCGGGACGACCAGGCCGCCGTGACCGGGCGCGGATAGACTCGCCGCCACCGTTCCCGGGAATCGCATCGCACCGCCGCAGGAAGGCTGCCGACATGACCCACGACCTCCGCGGCTCCAGACCCCGCGCCGCGGTGACCCTCGCCGACGTCGCCCGGGAAGCAGGGGTGTCCCTCGCGACCGCGTCCTTCGTGCTCTCGGGTCGCGGCGGGGCGCGCTCCGCGGGCTCCGCCGCGACGAAGGCGAAGGTGCGCGCGGCCGCGGAGGAGCTCGGCTACGTCCCCAACCGTCACGCCCAGGCGATGCGCACCGGACGGGGCGGAGGGATCGTCCTCGCGCTCGGCACGCTCGACGATCCCTGGGGCGTGCAGCTCGCGCACCGGGTGCGCGCGCAGGCGCTGCCCCATGAGCTGTCCACGCTGGTCCTGGCCGACGAGCGCTGGTACGAGTACCTGCTGGGCGCCTCGGCCGACGCCGCGCTCGTCACCAGCATCGACTTCGTCCCCGACGGCCCCGCGCAGGTGCGACGCCTCGCCGACGCGACCCAGACGGGGCTGGTCGCCTTCAGCGCGCAGATGGAGCCGGAGGGCTTCGATGTGGTCTCCTCCTCGCCGCTGCCGGCGATCGGGGCGGCCTACGCGCGGCTGCGCGCCCGGCACGCCCGGGTGCAGCTGCTGGCGCCCGAGATCGACCGACCCGGCGGAACCCTGGCCCATCCCCGCACCCGGGCCTTCCTCGCGGCGGCCGAGGCGCACGGCGAGGATGCGGGCGCGCTCGTGCACGTGACCCCCGAGGGGAGCCACGAGACGTATCAGGCCGCCCTGGAGTGGATCACGGGACCGGACCGCCCCACCGCGGTGGTGTGCTTCACCGGCTATCAGGCCGTCGCGCTGCAGATCGCGGCCGAGCGCGCGGGGCTCTCCGTCCCCGACGACCTCGAGTTCGCGGCCATCGGCGACATCCCCGCCACCTCGGAGTTCTTCGGCCCGATCAGCTACTACGGGGTCGAGGGGGTCTTCGAGCGGCTCGCGGGCATCCTCGTGGACCGGGCCGTGGACCGCACGGACCGCCCCGGGCGGAAGCACGTCTTCGACTGGACCTTCTTCCCCGGGGCGACGACGGCCGAGGACGTCTGAGCCGGGACGCTGCGGTCGCCGACGCAGCTACGCGCGGCGGGGCCGTCGCAGCGTCGCCGCGAGCGCCGTCGCGATCGTGCACATCACGCCACCGGCGACGAAGGCCCAGGTCGCTCCCGAGGCCTGGGCGAGGGCGGCACCGGCGCCGGACTCCGCCGCGACGGCGGCACCGAGCGTCATCAGCGCGATGAACACGGCGGTGCCGAGAGCCCCGGCGAGCTGCTGGAGGGTGTTGAGGATCGCCGAGCCGTGGCCGTAGAGCTCCTTCGGCAGCGCCCCGAGGGACAGCGCCATCAGCGGCGTCATCACCATCGACATGCCGATCCCGAGCGGGACGTTCAGCGCCACGATCAGACCCCGGGTGGCGTCGGCGTCCAGCAGCAGCATCGACGCCCAGCTCACCAGCGCCATCAGCGCCGCGCCGGGCACCACGATCGGGAGCGGACCGACACGGTCGTAGAGGTGGCCGACGAGCGGGCCCAGCAGCCCGGAGGCCGCCGCGCCCGGCAGCATCGTCAGCCCCACGGCGAGGGTCGACATGCCCAGCGCCCCGGTCATGTACAGCGGCAGCGCCACGACGGTGCCGAGCATCGTCGCGAAGCACAGCAGGATCACCAGGATCGAGATCAGATAGGTGCGCACGGTCAGCGGCCGCAGGTCCAGCAGCGGCTCCGCCCCGCGGGCACGCAGCCGGATCTGGCGCGCGGTGAACACGGCGAGGGACAGCAGCCCGAGCGTGCCGGCCAGGAGCGGCACGAGGCGCGCCTGCCCGTCGACGATCGCGCTGATCGAGGCGAGGGCATAGATGATGCCGCCGAAGCCGATCGCGGAGAGCACCACGGAGAGCACGTCGATCCGCACTGCGCGGGGCTCGGTGTAGTTGCGCATGAACAGCAGCCCGATCACCAGCGCGACCACGATGATCGGCAGCATCATCACGAACAGGTGGTGCCAGGTGCCGTGCTCGAGGATCAGCCCGGAGATCGTCGGCCCGAGCGCGGGCGCCGCGGAGATCACCACGCCCACGAGCCCCATCACGAGGCCGCGGGCGTGCAGCGGCACGAGCGCGAGCACGGTCGTCATCAGCAGCGGCAGCACCATCGCGGTGCCGGCCGCCTGGATCACGCGCGCCCCGAGCAGCACGCCGAAGGTCGGCGCGATGACGGCCAGCACGGTGCCGGCGAGGAAGAGCGTCATCGCGACGGTGAACACGGTCCGCACCGACAGGCGCGTCATGAGGAAGCCGGTGGTCGGGATGACCACGGCCATGGTGAGCATGAACCCGGTGGAGAGCCACTGCGCGGTCACGGCCGTGATCGACAGGTCCGCCATCAGCACGGGCAGCGCGACCGACAGCAGGGTCTCGTTGAGGATCATCACGAACGCGGAGACCACGAGCACGGCGATGATCGGCGTGACCCGTGTGCTCGTGGGGGCGGAGGGGCGCGCGGACTCGGCGCCGAGGGCGGGCATCTCGCCGGTGGGAGTGGGGGTGGAGGCGTGCATGCGGGGAGGCGTGCTTTCGTCTGGTGGCGGTCCGACGAGCCGGGACCCGCGGGTCACCCGTCGGAGGGGCGCGCGGACATGGTCCGGGCCCGGGGTGATCCTGTCACGCCGCTCCGCTTCTCGTCACCGTGATATCAGCGACCGTCCCCGGGGCGCACGAGCCCGGACTCGTAGGCGAGGACCACCAGGCGCGAGCGGTCCCGGGCCCGGAGCTTGGCGAGCAGGCGGCTCACGTAGGTGCGGGCGGTGGCGGGGGAGAGGTGCAGCCGCGCCCCGATCTCGTCGTTGCTCATCCCGCGGCCGACGAGCGCGAGCACCTCCCGTTCCCGGGGCGTCAGAGCGTCCAGCAGGCCCGGCTCGACGCGGGTGGCGAGGTGCTCGCCGAGCCGGGCGAGCACGGTGGTGGTCACCGCGGGGGAGAGCAGCGCCTCTCCGCCCGCGACCACCCGCACCGCCTCGCGCAGCGCGGCCGGGGCGACGTCCTTGAGCAGGTACCCGGCCGCACCCGCCCGGATCGCGGCGAGGACGTCCTCGTCCTCGTCGAAGGTGGTCAGCACCACCACCCGCACCTCGTCCAGAGTCGGGTCGGCGGTGATCCGCGCGGTCGCCGCGATCCCGTCGAGCAGCGGCATGCGCAGGTCCATGAGCACCAGGTCGGGCCGCAGCTCCCGCACCCGGGCGAGACCCGCGCAGCCGTCGGCCGCCTCGCCCACCACCTCGATGTCGCCGTCGCGCTCGGCCAGCGCCCGCAGCCCCGTGCGCACGAGCTCCTGGTCGTCGACCAGCACGATCCGGATCACGGCTCCTCCTCCACCCGCGCGGGCAGCTCGACGCGCAACGCGAACCCCTCCCCGGGCGCGGTGCGCACGGCGAGGGTCCCGCCGAGCAGCCGGACCCGCTCGCGCATCCCCTGCAGGCCGACGCCGCCCTCGCCGCGCTCCTGGGCCGCGACGCCGCGGCCGTCGTCGATGATCCCGAGCCGCAGCCGTCCGTCCTGCACGCGGGCGCCGACCTGCAGCGAGCGCGCCCCGGCATGGCGCAGCACGTTGGTCACCGCTTCCTGCACGATCCGGTGCGCGGCGGCGTCCACCGCGGGGGAGAGAGCTCCGACGGGCACGTCGATCCGCTCATGGACCGTGATTCCGGTGGCGCGCGCCGGGGCCAGCAGCGCGGGCAGGTCGGCGAGCGTGCCGACGAGCCGGCCCGCGCCCCCGCCGTCCGTCTCCTCGCGCAGCAGGCGCACCATGGCCCTCAGCTCCTGCAGGGAGCGCCCGGCCTGCGCTCGCACCTCGCCGACGGCGTCCGCCGCCCGGCCCTCCCCCGCGCCGAGAGCATCGGCGGCGACCCCGGCGTGCAGGGAGATCACCGAGAGGGAATGGCCGACGGTGTCGTGCAGCTCGCGGGAGATCCGCTCCCGCTCGGCGCGCAGGCGGAGCTCGGCCTGATGCCGGGCGCGCTCCTCGCGCAGACGGGCGATCTCCTCCTGCTGCGCGGCCTGCTCCCGCTGGGCCCGCACCGCGACGCCGAGCGCGACCGCCGCCGCGAGCAGCCCCAGGTTCGTCATCGCATCGGTGCCGAGGACCGTGCCCAGCGGCTGGGGGTCGTCCCGCAGCCGGAACAGGAGGGAGACCGACAGCACCACGGCGCCGGTGCCGACGGCCCAGCGGGTCCGCCCCTGCTCCGCGGCGGAGAACGTCGCGCCGGCCACGGGCAGCGCGATCCCGATCGTCGGCAGGCCCAGGGTGTAGTACGCGAAGGTGCCCAGCGCGCTGAGCACGAGCACCGTCACGGGCAGGCGGCGGCGGGCGAGCAGCACCGCGCCGAACCCTGCCGCGAAAAGGTGCGCGAGCGGGGACGGGGCCTCGCCTGCGCTCGCCTGCACGATCGCGATCACGCTGGAGAGCACGAGCCACCCCCCGAGGGCGAGCAGTGCGTCGCCGGTCCGCAGCACCGGAGAGCGCCGTGAGCCGGGCGGGTCGTGCGGGATCTCTGCCACGGACTCAGCCTAGGAGGGCGGGGAGCGGGGCGCCCCCTCCTGCGGGCGCAGGCGACCGTCGCCTCCCGACGTACCCCGCTCGCGACGGTCGGCCGTTGTCGCGCGCCGCTCCCCGGCCCGAGCATCGGGGCATGTCTCCCGCCTCCGCCCGCCTCTCGCCCTCCCTCGGCCTCGGTCTGCTCGCCCTCGTCCGCCCGCTCGCGAGCATCGTCGTGGAGCAGTCGGGGCACGAGCTGGGTGCCGCGCCCCGTCTCCTCCTCACCGCCGCGATCACCCTGGTGTGGGTGGCGGCGATGGGGCTCGGCCGTGCGCCCCGCCCGGTCCTGACCCTCGTGCTCGCGGGGACCGCCTACGCCGTCGCCGCGATCGTGCTCAGCGGCATCCTGTCCCCGCTGCTGCTCGGCCACCTGTCCGGCCCGCTCGCCCGGCCCCTCGCGATCGTGCCGATGCTGCTGGTGAACGCGCTGTGGGGCCTGATCGCGGGGCTGCTCGCGCTCGGCGTGCGGCGCCTGCGCGGCACCGCGGTCACGAGCCGCGGTGCTGCTGCCACCACAGCGCCGCCTGCACCCGGGAGTCCAGGCCCAGCTTCGCGAGCGCATGGGAGAGATGGGACTTCACGGTCGTGATCTCCACGAACAGCTCCCGGGCGATCTGCTGGTTCGTCAGCCCCTGCGCCACGAGCGCCAGGACGTCCTCCTCCCGACCGGTGAGCGCGGGCTGAGGGGTGACGGGCGCCCGGCCGGCGGGCGGAGAGGCCGACGGGACGGCCTCCCGGCCGCGCAGCGCCGCGACCACGGCCCGGGTCGCCGCCGCCGAGAGCACCGCGTCGCCGCGGTGCACGTCCCGCACCGCGGCGAGGATCCGGTCCGGCTCCTCGGACTTCACCAGATAGCCGTCGGCCCCCGCCGCGAGCGCGCCGAGGACGAACTCGTCGAGGTCGAAACCGGAGATCACCAGCACGCTCGCACCCGTCTCCCGCAGGCGCGGGGTGATCTCGATGCCGGTCGCGCCGGGCATCCGCACGTCGGTGAGCACCACATCGGGGCGGTGGCTGCGGGCGGCGGCGAGGGCGGAGGGCCCGTCGGCCGCCTCGGCGACCACGGTGACGTCGGGGGCCGAGCCCAGCAGCGTCACCAGGCCCGACCGCACGGCCGGGTGATCATCGGCGACGACCACGCGGATCGGCGCGGCGGAGGAGGGGGTGATCATAGGGCTCATCGCGGGTGCACCTCGGGGGTGGTGGGGAGCTGTCCGCTCCGGGACGCCTCGGCGGCCGGGCCGCCGTCGGCGGGCACCGTCCCGCACGGCAGCACGGCCTCGACCTGCCAGGCCGGAGCGCCGTCGGTCGCGGTGACCGGTCCGGAGCTCGCTCGCCCGCCGACCGCGGTCGCCCGGTGCTCGAGCGCGGCGCGGCCCAGTCCGGCGCCCACCGTCTTCCCGTCGGCCCGTGCGTTGGTCAGGTCGAGCCGCACGGAGCCGTCGCGGAGCGCGATGGTCAGACGGATCGGCGCGCGGCCGTGGCGCTCCGCGTTCGTCACGGCCTCCGCCCCGATCCGCAGCAGCGCCGCCTGCACCGCCGGCGCCACCCGGGCGGGGTCCGTGAGCGCCGGGTCGATCCCGATCTGCGCCGCCGGGTCCCGCGCCTGCAGGCGCGCGGAGAGGGAGGGCCAGTCCAGGGTGGCGCTGGGCAGCGTCCCGCTCGGCGCGTCGGAGAGCACCCCGATCATCGCATGCAGGTCCCGCAGCGCGGCCTGGGCGGCCTCGCGCGAGGTGGCCAGGGACCTCGCGCGCGCCGCAGGGTCCTCGAGCGAGGCGGCCAGGGAGGAGTGCAGGGCGACGGCGCTGAGATGCCCGGCGATCACGTCGTGCAGGTCGTGGGCGATCGAGCGGCGCTCCGCCTCGACCGCACGGGCCGCCCGGCTCTCGGCCAGCTCGTGCTCGAGTCCGGCGAGATCCTCTGCCGTGCGCCGCGCCTCCCGGTGGTGGCGCACCTCCCAGCCCCAGAGCAGCGGGGTGCTGACCATCAGCCCGCTGATCATCACGACGAGGAACACGACCGGGCCCGGCGCGCCCGAGACCAGCGCTGCGAGCACGGCGCCCGCCCCCGCCGCGATCGCGATCCCCGTGCACGCGCGGGCGACCCGGCGGGAGCCGTGCATGACCGGCATGAACAGGGCTTCGAACAGCAGGAAGTAGGCGGAGATCTGCCCGCCCCCGATGATCTCCGCGACCGCGAGCGGGCCCGCGACGCAGAACGCGACCACGGGGCGGCCCCGGCGCCAGCACAGGCTCGCACAGGCCGCGAGCATCAGTGCGACCGAGACCGGCCGCGACCACTGCGGTCCGTCGCCGAGGAAGCCCGAGCCGCCCACCCCTGAGGCGGCCAGCACCAGCACGAGCGCCGCGTAGATCCCCGCGATCACCAGGTCACGGCGCGTGACCTGCGGCGGCGCGGCGTCGGCGCGAGCATCGGCGGGCATGACCCGAGCGTACGCGGCGCCCTCGCCCCGCTCGCTGCTCGTGCCCGGGTCTCGTCCCAAGGGAGGAGGACCCGGCCGAGCCCTGCCACGGACGATGGAGACCATGGACATGCTTCCCGCCGTCGCCGGCCCGCTCGGGCTCGTGGTGCTCGCCCTCGTCGACTCGACCTCGATGGGCACCCTCGTCATCCCGCTGATCCTGCTGGTGGTGGGGGAGGGCGGGGCACGGCGCGTCAGCTCCCGCACGCTGCTGTACCTGCTGATCATCGGGGTGTTCTACCTGCTGCTCGGCATCGCGCTGCTCGCGGGGCTGCTGCCGCTCATGGACCGGCTCGGCCACCTCCTGGCGACGCCGCAGGTGATGCTCGTCCTCGCCCTGGCCGGGGCGGCCCTGGTGTGGTGGTCCTTCCGCATCGACCCCGCCGCGATCAGGAAGCGCGGCGGCGACCCGGAGGCCTCCGCCCGGCGCTGGACCGCCCGCGCCCGCTCCGCCTCCGGCCGGCCCTCCGCCCTGGTCGCCCTCGCCCTCGGCGCGGGACTGATCGAGGCGGCGTCGATGATCCCCTATCTCGCTGCGCTCGGGATCATCGCCGACCTCGGACTCGGCCTCCCGCGCGGCGCGCTCGTGCTCGTCGGCTACTGCGCGGTCATGATCCTGCCGGCTCTCGTGCTGTGCGGGGTGCGGCTGCTGCTCGGCCGGAGGGGCGACCGCGTCCTCGAACGGGTCCACGACTGGGCGGTGCGCCATGCGAGCGGCGCGTTCTCCTGGACCGTCGGGATCATCGGGGTGCTCCTGCTGCTGAACACCGCGGGCCCGGCGCTCACCTGGCTGACCGGGGGACAGATCGCCTGAGATCACCACGGAACAGGCGCGACGAAGCGTACACTCGGCGCTGTGACCAGGGTAAACAAGGGTACTCTCCGGTCATTTAGCCCGCAATGTCCGCTTCGTCCGGAGGTGAGTCCCGGTGGTCGCTGCGAATCAGCCTCTCGCCACGCCCCATGACCATCCGGGCCGGGGAGGCGGCATCGTCCTGGCGCTGAGGAGCTTCAGCGACCCCTGGGGCGTCCAGCTGGTCAGCCAGGTGCGCGAGGACGCGCTCCCGCTGGGTCGATCCACCCTCGTCCTCACCGACCCGCGCTGGTACGAGCACCTGCTGGGCGCCGCGGCCGATGCCGCGCTGCTCACCGCGGTCGATCTCGAGGAGGACGGACCTCAGCGCGTGCGCCGGCTCGCGAGCAGCATCCGCAGCGGGCTCGTCGCCTTCAGCGCGCAGATGGAGCCCGAGGGGTTCGACGTGGTCAGCTCGAGCCCGGTCCCCTCCGTGCACCGCGCCTACGCCGCGCTCCGCGAGCACCATGGGCGCGTCCACTTCCTCGCCCCCGATCTGAGCTCCCGTCCGGGCGGGACCTTCTCCGTGCCCCGGGCCCGCGCCTTCCTCGATGCGGTCGGCAGGCACGGCGACGGCCCCGCAGAGAGCCTCGTGCGGCTCACCGCCAAGGGCAGCCGTGCGACCTTCGAGAGCGCCCTGGACTGGCTGCGCGGGCCAGGCCGCCCCGCCGCCGTGATCTGCTGCACCGGTTACCAGGCCCTCGCGCTGCGCCTGGCCGCCGAGCAGGTGCACGTGCGCGTCCCCGAGGAGCTCGAGATCATCGCCATCGGCGACGTCCCGGCCGAGGCCGAGCTGCTCGGCCCGATCAGCTACTACGGGGTGGACGACGTCTTCGCGCGACTCTCCGCGCTGGTCGTGGACCGGGCCCTGGAATGCGGGGACCGTCCCGGCCGCCTGCACCGCTTCGACTGGGAGTTCTTCCCCGGAGCCACCACCTGCGACGAGACCTGACGGACCCCGAGGAGACGCCATGACCACCGACCTCCGCCGCACCGACTGGACCCTGCCCGGCCTGCACCTCGCCGACCTCATCCTCCCTGTCCCGCTGGACCATGCGGACCCCGACGGGAGCCGGCTCGAGCTCTTCGCGCGCCTGGTCTCCCGGCCCGACGGCGAGGATCTCCCTGTCCTCGTCTACCTCCAGGGAGGCCCCGGCTCCGAGGCGCCGCGCCCCCTGGACCCCACCTCGCCGCCCTGGCTCCCGCGCGCCCTGCGCGAGCATCGGGTGCTCATGCTCGACCAGCGCGGCACCGGCCGCTCTGCCCCCGTCGGCCTCGACGCGCCGCTGCCCGAGGGGGCGATCCCCGGCGCGCGCACCCTGCGGGAGGCGACCTCCGCCCAGCAGGCCAGGTACCTCCAGCTCTTCCGCGCCGACGCGATCGTCGCCGACGCCGAGCTGCTGCGCGAGGCCCTCGGGCTCGAGCGCTGGTCCCTGCTGGGCCAGTCCTTCGGCGGCTTCACGACGCTGCGCTATCTCTCGGCCGCCGCGCACGGCGTCGAGAAGGCGCTGTTCACCGGAGGCCTGCCGACCGTCGGCCCCGGCATGGACGAGGTGTACCGGACCACCTGGGCGGGGATGGTCGAGCGCAGCGAGCGGTACTGGGCGCGCTTCCCCGGCGACCGCGACCGCTTCCGCCGCCTGGCCGACGCCGCCGCGGCCGGCACCCTGTGCGTCCCTGGCGGGCGCGCCGTCGGCGTGGAGTCGCTGCGCCGCCTCGGCCACCTGCTCGGCGCCTCCCAGGGCGCCGAGCGCCTCCACCTCCTGCTCGAGCTCGATCCCGCCTCCCCGGCCTTCGCCCACGACCTCGCCGCGGCCCTGCCCTTCTCGGGTCGGAACCCGCTGTACGCCGTGATCCACGAGAGCTGCTGGGCCGACGGGGTCGCCACCCGCTGGGCCGCGGACCGCACGATGCCGAACGAGGTGGCCGAGGACCCGACGCTCCTCGCCGGAGAGCACGTCCACCGCGAGCTCTTCGCCGAGGACCCCGAGCTCGCCCCCTGGGCCGAGGCCGCCGATCTCCTGGCCGAGCACGGGTGGCACCGCCTCTACGACGAGCAGGCGCTGCGCGCGGCCGAGGTCCCCGGCGCCGCCGCCGTCTACTACGACGACGCCTACGTCCCGCGCGAGTTCTCGATGGCGACCGCCGGCCTGCTGCCCGGCCTGCGCACCTGGGTCACCAGCGAGCACGAGCACAACGGCCTGCGCGCGAGCGGCGAGGGCGTCCTCGACCACCTCCTGGACCTCGCAGCAGGGCTCCGCGCCGCCTGATCCGCCCCGACATCCGCCGCACCCCGCCCCGCCCCGACATCCGCCGCACCCCGCCCGATCTGCACAAAGGGGCGTCCAGCGGCACGCTGCGGCGCTGAACTCCTCGGCGTGCCGCTGGACGCCCCTTTGTGCGGGGGGCCTCTCACCCAACGGCCTCTCACCGTCCCTCCCCACCCCGACCCTCTCCACAATCCGCCCCCGCCCGACGCCAGCCCGGCACCTGCCCCGGCATCGTGCCGCCATGGACCCCCGCACCCCGCTCCGCCGTCGACTTCATGTCTGGAACACCGCCGATCTCCGCGCAGCCGGGGTGACCCGACATCGTCAGCAGGCACTGCTCGCCAAGGGCGTGCTGCGCAGCTACGGCGGCGGATGGTTCGGCACCTCTCGGACGTCTGCCGAGGTGGCCGGTGCGCTCTCCCGGGGTAATCGTCTGACCTGCTTCTCTGCGGCGCGCATCCACGGGCTGTGGACGCCGGCCCTCGAAGGAGTGCACGAGGTCTCGCGCCGCACCGCGGGAGAGGAGCGGCCTGGGCTCGTGGTGGCGCACACTCCCGCGCTGCGCCGGTGGCCGGACGACGAGCCCGTGATGCCCCTGCCGATCGCGCTGACCCATGCCCTCACCTGCCTCGATGCGGAATCGGCCGCCGTGCTTCTCGAGTCGGCGCTCGAGCGTCGCCTGCTCGTGCCGTCGCAGGTCGACGCACTGCTCGCCGAGGCGCCTGCTCGGCAGCGGCGCGCGGTGGGACGGGTCAGCGCGCTCGCAGGCTCCGGTTCCGAGACCAGGGTGCGGCGGTATCTCGAGCGGCGCGGTGTGCGGGTACGCGAACAGGTCCCGGTGTTCGACGGCGGACGGGTGGACCTGCTGGTGGGAGACCGACTCGTCATCGAGTGCGACAGCGTCCGGCATCACGGTGGGCGCTCCCAGTATTACAAGGACAGGCGGCGGGATCGGGCCTCCCTGGTCGAGGGGTGCCTGGTGCTGCGCCTGACCTGGGAGGACATCTGGCTCCGCTGGGAGGAGACCGCTGCGGTGCTGCGGACGCTGATCCGGAGGCGGGTGCATCGCGGGCAGCGCATCGGCGGGGTCGGTTCGTAGGCACCGGCGGCGCCGGCGAAAAGGGGCGTCCAGCGGCACGTCGAGGAGCTCAGCGCCGCGACGCGTCGCTGGACGCCCCTTTCTGCAGGGATGGGACGCTGGACATGCCCGCCGAGCTCCGCCTCCACGTCGACGGACTCCGTCGGCGCTGGGGCACCGACCCCTCGACCTCCTCCTGACCTCCACTCCGCGGACCTCCCCGAATCGGTTGTGACCCCCGCCACGCCCCGGTAGCGTGGCTGACTGCGCCCATGGCCGGCGCGATCCGACGACGACGACGGAGGTCCCCCGTGAACCCTGCAGCCTCGCCCCAGAGCGCATCCCCCGAGGCCCGCCCCGGCAGGCGCCGGGTCCTCGCGAGCCTCGGCGCCCTCCCCGCGGGGGCCGTCCTCGCCGGTGCCGCCTCCGCCCAGGCCGCGCCGGGCCGCGGAAGGGCGACGCGGGACGCCGACGGCTTCCGCCTGGGTGTCGAGAACCTCCTCGAGGCCGGCTCGCTCGAGACGCTGCGCGATCAGCGTGTCGGCCTGATCACGAACCCCACCGGTGCCGACCGCGAGCTGCGCTCCACGATCGATCTCCTGGTCGAGGCGCAGGAAGAGGGCGGGTTCGAGATGACGGCGCTGTTCGGGCCCGAGCACGGGGTGCGCGGTGCGGAGCCGGCCGGCGGCTCCGTCGGCGACTACGTCGACGAGAAGACCGGCCTGCCGGTCCGCTCCCTGTACGGGGAGACCCAGAAGCCCACCCCGGAGATGCTGGCCGACGTCGACGTGCTCGTCTTCGACATCCAGGACATCGGTGCTCGTTTCTACACCTACATCTGGACCCTGTACTACGCGATGGAGGCGGCGGGGGAGAACGACAAGCGGTTCATCGTGCTGGATCGCCCGAACCCCCTGGGCACCGACATCGAGGGCTTCCTGCTCGAGCCGGAGCTGTCCTCCTTCGTGGGGCTGCGCGAGATCCCGCAGACCCACGGCCTCACCGTCGGTGAGCTCGCCCGGCTGTTCAACGGCGAGTTCCTCGACGGGAAGGTCTCCCTCGAGGTGATCGAGATGAGCGGCTACGACCCCGAGGACCCGCCCGTGGCGGACCTGCCCTGGGTGCTGCCCTCCCCGAACATCCCCACCCCGGACACGGCCGTGGTCTACGCCGGCACGGGGCTGATCGAGTCGCTGAACATCTCCGAGGGGCGCGGCACCACCACGCCCTTCCTCTGGTTCGGCGCCCCCTTCATCACCGAGTCCCACATCGATGCGATCATCGCCGATCTCCGCGCGGCCGAGCTGCCGGGCGTGCTCTACCGTCCGATGTTCGCCACCCCCACCACCTCCAAGCAGGCCGGGGAGTTCTGCGGCGGGATCCAGCTGCACCTCACCGACGCGGCGGCTTACGAGCCGGTGCGCACCGGCATCCACGTGCTCGCCGCGCTGCTGCGGAACGTCGAGGAGGTCGACTGGCGCGAGGGCGAGGACTGCCGCACCGCCGAGGACGTGTGCTGGATCGACAAGCTCACCGGCACCGGCCGCACCCGCGCGATGCTCGAGGACGGCGAGTCCCCCGAGGCGATCGTCGCGGCCTGGCGGCGCGAGGCACGGCGCTTCGAGGTCACCGCCGAGCGCTACCGCCTCTACTGAGCAGCGAAGGGACACTCGTCATGGCTCCCACGGATCGTCATCTCTCCCGCCGCGCCTTCACCGCGGCCGCGCTCGCGGGCACCGGAGCCGCCGTCGCCCTGCCCGCGGCCCAGGCCGCGCCCGCCCCGGCCGCGGGCGGCGAGGACGCCCGGATCGCGGAGCTCCTCGCAGGGATGAGCATCGAGCAGAAGATCGGGCAGCTGTTCGTCGCCGTCGGCTACGGCTCCCGCGCCGATCAGGCGCACGAGTCGAACACCTCCACCACCGGCGTGGACACGATCGCGGAGATCGTCCGCACCCATCACGTGGGCGGGCTGATCTTCTTCGTGTGGAGCGAGAACCTCGAGAGCATCGAGCAGATCGCGACGCTCTCGAACGACGCGCAGGACGCCGCTCTCGACTCCGGCGGCATCCCGCTGGTGATCAGCGCCGACGAGGAGCGCGGCGTCGTCCACCGCCTGCCCGAGCCCGCCACCCCGCTGCCGGGGCAGATGGCGCTCGGGGCGACCGGCTCGCGCGCCCACGCCCGGAAGGCGGGGGAGATCGTCGGCGCGGAGATGCGCGCCGCCGGCCTCCACCAGGCCTTCTCCCCGGTCGTCGACGTGAACGTCGAAGCACGGAACCCGGTGATCGGGGTGCGCTCTCTCGGGGCGGACCCCGGTGCCGTCGCACGTCTGGCCGCCGCCCAGATCAAGGGGCTGCAGGGCGCGGACTGCTCCGCCGCCGCGAAGCACTTCCCCGGCCACGGCGACACGGCGGTCGACTCCCACCTGGGCCTGCCCGTCATCGAGCACACGCGCAAGGAGCTCGACGAGCTGGACCTGCCGCCCTTCGTCGCCGCGATCGACGAGGGCATCGACTCGATCATGACCGCGCACATCATGGTCCCGGCGCTCGACGACTCCGGCGTCCCCGCGACCCTGTCCCACCCGATCCTCACCGGCCTGCTGCGCGAGGAGCTCGGCTTCGAGGGCGTGATCGTCACCGACTCCCTCGCGATGGAGGGTGTGCGCACCCTGTTCGACGACGACCGGGTCCCGGTCGAGGCGATCCTCGCCGGCGCCGACCAGATGCTCATGCCGCCGGATCTCGTCGTCGCGATCGGCGGGGTGCGCGAGGCGGTCGCGAGCGGGGAGATCACCGAGGAGCGCCTGGATGAGTCGGTGCGGCGCATCCTCGCCCAGAAGCTGCGCCGCGGCCTGTTCGAGGACGTGCACGTGGACGTGGCCCGTGCGGAGGGCGCCATCGGCACCTCCCGCAGCCTCGGCGCGGCCCGGCGCATGGCCGAGGACTCCCTGACCCTGATCACCGAGCAGGAGGGCGCGCTGCCGCTCGCCGAGGGGGCGACGGTGCTGGTCACCGGGGCCGGCACTGCGGAGAAGCTCGACGTGGTGGTCGACGCGCTCATCGAGCTCGGCCATGCCGCGACGGCGCTCGTGGACGCGGGCCCGGAGCGGGCCGCCGAGGCCGCCGCTGCGGTCGACGCGGTGCTCGTGCTCACCTCGTCCTCCGGCTTCACCACCCCCGCCGCACAGGTCGAGCTCGTCGGCGCGCTCGCCGCGACCGGCACCCCCGTCGTCCACGCCGCGCTGCGCAACCCCTACGACGTGGTCCACGTGGGGGAGGTCGCGGCCTCGATCGCCGCCTACGGCAACGCCGACGCCTCGCTGCGCGCCCTCGCCGGCGTGCTCGCGGGGACCGTGGCCGCCCGCGGCAAGCTCCCGGTCGCGATCCCCGCGGCCGACGGGACGGGCGAGGCGTTCCCGCTCGGCCACGGGCTGGGCTGACTCCGTCTGCAGAAAGGGGCGTCAGGCGGCACGGCGCGGCGCTGAGCGTCAGTGCGTGCCGCTGGGCGCCCCTTCGTGCTGACGCTCCGCCGTGCCGCCGTCGCCGCCGGCCGGTGCGGCACCGATAGCGTGCCCGTGCGCCCGCGCCTCCGCGGCCACGCGGGCCAGGCGGCGGCGTCGGAACGCGACCCAGGCGGAGGTGAACACGACCCCGGTCACCACCAGCACGCCGGTCATCACCGTGATCACCACGGTGAAGGTCGCCTGCAGGGAGACCAGCGAGATCAGCGCCGAGGAGGTGATGATCCCCAGCGCATTGGCGGTGCGCAGCAGGGCGAACACCTCCGCCCGATGCTCGGGGGCGACCAGACGGTCCAGCACGAGCGAGTAGTAGGTCGCCAGCGGTGCGAGGACCGCGCCGACCAGCAGCGCACCGATCACGGTCGCCGCGGCGGAGTGGCCGAAGCCCACGACCACCACGCCCAGCGCGGTCACGCCCAGCCAGGCCAGCACCGTGCGACGGCGCGGCTCGCGGTTGTGGACGCTCACCCACACCCCGCCGAGGATCGAGGTCACGCAGATCGCGACGGGGAACAGGGCGCCCCAGGCGGCGGGCATCCCGAAGGAGACCGCGAGGGAGACCGAGCCGATCTCGATCGCGGAGATCGCGGCGGAGCTCGCCCCGCCGCACACCAGCCACAGCACGACCATCGGGGTCAGCCGCAGGGCGGTGCTTCGCTGCTCGGGGCCGGGCGCCGTCGCCGACGGGATCTGCGGCAGCAGTGCGATCGGCACCGCACCCAGCAGCACCATCGCCCAGGCGGCGAGCTGCGGGGAGATGCCGCCGAGGGCCGCGGCGATCACGGGCGAGGACACGAAGGTGACCTCGTTGAGCGTGGCCGCGACGCCGAGGGAGCGGGGCAGGCGGCTGGCCGGCACGAGATGGTTCAGGACAGAGCGCAGAGTGCCGTAGGCGGCGCCGTTGACGAGACCCGCGAGCGCCGCCCCCGCCACGACCAGCCAGAAGGGCGCGCCGATCCCGGCGAGCACCGCGATGGCGACGAGCGCGAGCGTGCGCACGCCGATGAGTGCGCGCATGAAGGGGACCGGGGCGAAGCGGCGGCCCAGGCGCGAGAGCGGCACCGCGCCGAGGACCTGCGCGATCGTCATCGCGAGCATCATCGCCGCGCCGCTGGAGGCGCTGCCCGTGAGCGGCAGGGCGATCAGCGAGAAGGCGATCGGCGCCGCGGCCTGCGGCACGGCGAAGGTCCCGTAGGAGCCGAACCAGCGCAGCAGCCGGGCATCGGGCCGGGTCACCGGGGTGTGCGGGGCGGTGGCGGGCGCAGCCATGAGGACCTCCTTCGGGGGTGCAGGGAGAGCGGCGTGCGGGGCGGAGCGGTCACGCTCCCGCATTGATGTGCAACATAATGCGCAACGCCAGGCGTGCGCAATATAGTTCCCGTCACCCCGGTCGGCGCTAGGCTTCCGGGCACGCGAGAGAACGACCAGGAGGCCTTGATGAGCGGTGGGATGCGCCCGGCCGTCGTGGAGCACCTCGGCGAGCGGATCCGCGCTGCGCGCCAGGAGCTCGACCTCTCCGTCGCCGCCCTCGCCGAGCACAGCGACGTCTCCCGCCGGATGCTCACCCAGATCGAGCTCGGCCAGGCGAACCCGTCGGTCGCGATCCTCGACCGCATCGCCGCCGGGCTCGGCACCACCTTCGCGGCCCTCATGGGCGTCGGCGCGGACGACGCCCCCGAGGGCGTCGAGATCTGGTCCACCGACTCCGGCAGCTGGGCCGTGCTCCTGGACGCGATGGACACCGAGTCGGTGTCGGTGGAGACCTGGAAGTGGAAGCTCGTGGGGGAGGACGTCTACACCGGCGACTCGGGCGGGGCGGCCGGCGGCATCATGCTCCACGTCATCGAGGGGGCGCTCGAGTCGGGGGTCGGCGAGCAGCAGTGCGTGATCGAGGCCGGCGGATCGGGCCGTTCGCCCGCCGGGGACGTGCATCGCTATCGCGCCCGAGACGGCCAGGTCGTCGTCTTCCTCTCCGTGGCGGTGCTGCCGCGCACGGGCGCCTCCCGATGACCGGCCGGTGGAGAGCGCCGGTCCCGTCCCGGGTCGGGCGCAGACTCGGGCACCCGGCCGCACCGGAGACCGGGACGGACGAGAGGGGAACGTGATGACCGCCGGGCGCGGCGGACCACAAGCTCATCATCGACGCGGACAGCGGGCGGTCACGGTCGACGACTGAGGGCTCAGGAGAGGCCGGCCGCCGTGCGCAGTCCCTCCACCCGGTACTGCTGCACGTGGTATGGCCAGCCCTCGGCGGTGTTCCACTGCGAGCACAGCAGATGGAGGTCCTCGAGGGTGGAGCCCGGCAGCACGTAGGGGCCGTAGAGCTGGGCGACGCGCTCGTCGTCCTCCTGGCCCCAGTTCCCGCCCCACAGCAGCGTCTCGGAGAAGGCAGGCGAGCGGATCTCCTCAGGGGAACCCGCGAGGAGCACGTCCACCCGGTACAGGCCTGCGTTGAACCAGGTCAGCACCCAGCGGTCCTCGACGATCCGCAGGCACATCTCGCCCACCTGCCCGCCGAGTACGGGTGTGGGCGGCAGCCCCCAGTCCCACCGCTGCTCCTCGCCCTCGCCGGTCGCGCCGTAGGTCTCGTAGGCGGCGGGGTCGAGGATCTTCTCCTGCGGGACGCGCTGGAGAATCGCCTCCTTGTCGCGCTGGAAGCCCGTGGTGAGCAGGTATACGTGCCCGTCGCTCGGGTGCAGCGCCCAGGTGCACTGCTGGGCGAGCCCGTCGAGGTGGTCGCCGGGGAACATTTCGGCGGTGCGCTCCCAGCTCTCGCCGGAGTCGTTCGAGGTCCAGATCTCGGTCGAGGCGACGTTGCCGAAGCCATGGTTGACCATCACCCACAGGTACATCGTCCCGCCCACGGTGAGGACGTCCCCGGGCAGGATCGTGGAGACCGGATCGCTGTCGTGCGCGTACTCGACCAGTTCCTCGGCGGTCTCGCCGCCGACGGCGCTCGTCCAGGACAGCCCGGTCTCGAGCCGTCGGCGGGGGTTCGCGTACAGGCCGACGGGCGCACGCCACCAGCCGCCGCCGACGGCCGCCTCCTCGAAGGTGTCCCCGAATACCACCAGGATCCGCCCGTCCGGGGTCACGGCGGGTGCGCCGAGATCGGTCGCATCCATCCGGAACCGGGTGGTGATCCCGGGCCCGGTGACGGTTCTCAGCCGTGTCACCCGCGGGCGGCGGTAGTCGGGATTCGGGTCCACGCCGCGCCGTGCCTCATGGCCACCCTTCCCGGGGGCGGGGCGTGCGCTCGCGGCACCGGCGGTCATCACCGTCCCGGCAGCGAGCGCGGCCGCCCCGCCGCGCAGGAATCCGGTACGGGACAGGGCGGTGTCGTCGTCGGGAGCGCAGTCATCGCTGTCCTCAGATCGTGCGGTGGGCATCGAGCTCTCCTTCGGGTCGATGGGTGCCGTGCTCATTCGTACAGGGAGCGGGCAATCGCCTCGTCCTCCATGGTGGACTCGTCGTAGAAGTAGTACCCGGTGTCGACCTCCGGCTCGACGTCCTCGCCGTTGATCGCCGCCAGGGCGGTCTCGACGGTCTTGTAGCCGATGTCGTAGGGGTCCTGGGTGACGGCACCTTCCATCCGGCCGTCCCGGATGGCGTCGAGCTGGCCCTGTCCGGAGTCGAAGCCGAGGACGACCAGGCCGTCCTTGCGGCCCAGCTCGTCGATCGCGGTGATCATGCCGATGGCGGAGGCCTCGTTGGTCGCGAAGATCCCCTTGAGGTCCTGATGGGCCTGGAGGATCGCGTTGGTGGCATTGGTGGACTTCAGGACGTCGGAATCCGAGTACTGGATGTCGGCGATGGTCAGCGAGGTGTTGGCCTCGATGTAGTCCACGAAGCCGTCCCGGCGCTGCACGCCGGTCAGGGAGGTCTGCGAGTGCGCGATGACGGCAACCGATCCCTCCTCGCCGACCAGCTCGACCATCTTCTCGGCGGCTTCCTCGGCGGCCGCGGCGTTGTCGGTGGCGACGGTGGAGAGCGGGATGTCGGACTCGACCCCGGAGTCGAAGGCGATGACGGGGATGTCCCCGCTCTGCGCCTGCTCCAGAAGGGGCAGGGAGGCCTCCGAGTCCAGGGCCGCGTAGGCGATCGCATCAGGGGAGCCGTTCAGCGCTGTCTGCAGCTGCTGGATCTGCTGCTCGACGTCCGATTCGGTGTCGGGGCCGTCGAAGCTGACCTGGGCGCCCAGCTCCTCGGCGGCGGCGAAGGCGCCGTCGCGCACGGTGACCCAGAACTGCTGGGAGAAGCCCTTGGAGATGATCGCGATGCTGGGGCCGGAGCCGGCGGTCTCGCCGCCGCCGTCCGATACGCCGCCGGCGGAGTCGGTGCCGCGGTTGCACGCGACGAGGGAGAGTCCGAGGGCTCCCAGGGCCCCGGCACCGAGGGTGCGTCGTGCGATGTTCGACATCTTCGTCTCCTTTGTGCGGGTGGAATCAGGTGCGAGCGGGGCGATGTCCCGAGCCGGGGTCACGAAGCGGCGCGGTTGCGTCGGACCGAGTCGCCCCAGACGGCGATGAGGATGACGATCGCGACCGCTATGCGCTGCCACTCCTGGGCGATCCCCAGGATCTGCAGGCCGTTGTTGAGGGTCGCCATCAGGGTGGCGCCGATGACCGTGCCGCCGATGGCCGCGCGGCCACCTGCGAGCGATGTGCCGCCGATGACGACGGCGGCGATCGCCTCCAGCTCGTAGCCGACGCCGAGGGCGGGCTGGGCGGAGTTCAGCCGAGAGGCCATCACGATGCCGGCGACGGCGGTGAACACGAACGCGGTCATGTAGATGTACATGGTCCAGCGCCGGGTGTTGACTCCGGAGAGCTTGGTCGCCTCGGCATTCGAGCCGATGGCGATCGCATAGCGTCCCACGAGGGTCCGGTTCATCAGGAACCAGGCCACGAGCGCCACCACGGCGAAGATGAACACGGCGTTGGGGATCCGTGGGATCAGCTGACCGGTGGCGACCTGGCGGAACCAGGCGTGCTCCGTGAAGTACTGCGGGGTGGAGCTGGTGATGATCAGGGAGAGCCCCTGGGTGGCCATCATCATCGCCAGCGTCGCGATGAACGCAGGGATCTTCATGTACGAGACCAGGAACCCGACGAACATGCCCACCAGGGCACCGATCACGAGGGTCAGCAGGATCGCCGCAGGCAGCGGCAGTCCTATGTGCGCGGACGTCCCGAGCACGGCGAGCAGCACCGAGAACAGCGTCATCCCGGTGCCGACGGAGAGGTCGATGCCGCCGGTGGCGATCACGAAGTTCGTGCCCAGCGCCAGGATCCCTGTGACCGAGGCCGCCAGGAGGATCCCGGAGATGTTGGAGATCGTCAGGAAGTTCGGGGTGGCGATGAAGAACGCCAGGAACAGCAGCAGGAGCGCGCCGAGCAGGGCGAACTTCTGGAGCTCGGGCCCGCGGCGGGTCCTCCCGGGCGTGGCGGTCGCGGTGCCGGAGCTGGTGGCGACGCTCGACTGATCGGTGCTCATCCGACTCCCTCCACTGCGCTGTCGCGGCCTGTGGTCGCAAGAGCCATGAGTGTGTCCTGGGTGGCGCCCGCTCGGTCCACGACTCCGGCCAGACGGCCTTCGGACATGACGGCGATGCGGTGCGAGATCCGGAGGATCTCGGGGATCTCCGAGGAGATCACGATGATGGATTTGCCGGCCTCCGCGAGGCCCTCGAGGATCGTGTAGATCTCCTCCTTCGCCCCGACGTCGATGCCGCGAGTGGGTTCGTCGACGATGAGGATGTCGGTGTCGCGCTCCAGCCATCTGCCGATGATGACCTTCTGCTGGTTCCCTCCGGACAGCAGGTGCACGGTCTGATGGATCGACGGGGTGCGGATGGAGAGGTTGCGGACGTGCTTCTCGGCGATGGTGTCCAGGGCCGCCCCGTCCACGACGCCGAGGCGGGTGTTCTGGGGCAGGTTCGCGATGGCGATGTTGTCGCTGACGGTCTTCTCCAGCAGCAGTCCGCTGCCCTTGCGGTCCTCGGAGAGGTAGCCGATCCCGCGCGCCACGGCATCCGAGGGGATCCGGACGTTCACGGGCCGGCCGTTGATCGTGATGGTGCCGGCGCTTCGCGGATCGGCGCCGATGATGGCCCGGGCCAGCTCGGTGCGGCCTGAGCCCATTAGCCCGGCGAGTCCGAGGATCTCCCCGCGACGGAGGGTGAAGGAGATGTCGTCCAGGAGGGCCTCGGTGCTGACGTGCGAGACCTCGAGGGCGACCTCCGGGGCGGGCTCGGAGGCGATCCGGCGGTCCTCCTCGATGGGCCGGCCGACCATCTTCTCGATCAGCAGGGGGCGGGTGACCTCGCTCCGGTCCGTCGAGAAGACGCTCTCGCCGTCGCGCAGCACCGTGACCCTGTCGGCGAGCCGCATCACCTCGTGGAGGCGATGCGAGATGTAGATGACGCCGAGCCCTTCCGCGGTGAGCTGTTCGACGAGGTCGAAGAGCTTCTCGGCCTCCTGCTGGCTGAGCGCTGCGGTCGGCTCGTCCATGATCAGGACCTTGGCGTCGTAGGACAGCGCGCGGGCGATCTCGACCATCTGCTGCTCGGCGACGGAGAGATCTCCGAGGCGTGCGCCGACGGGGATCGCGATGCCGAGCCGGTCCAGTAGCTTCGCGCACTCGCGACGATTCCTGCGGTCGTCGACCAGGAGCTGCGGGCCCTTCCCGGAGGTCCGCCCCAGAGCGATGTTCTGGGCGACATCGAGGTCGGGGACGAGCTGGAGTTCCTGGTGGACGATGGCCAGCCCGGAGTCCTTGGCGTCCCGGGGAGTGCGCGGCGCCCACGGCTTTCCGCGGAAGGAGATCCGGCCGCCCTCATCCGCCGGCATGATCCCGCTGAGGATGTTCATGAGGGTGGATTTGCCAGCCCCGTTCTCCCCGCACACGGCGAGCACTTCGCCGGCATGGAGCTCGAGGGAGACCCCTCTCAGGGCGCGGACGCCGGGGAAGGTCTTCGAGACGTCCCTGACCTCGAGCAAGGGGATGTCCGCTGAGTCCATGCCCGCTCCTCTCTGGGCGATCGATCGCGGTGCGGCATGACACCGAGACGGCACGGGTGGGAGATTGACGAAATAACGTTTACTCGCTCGCAAGACAGCAAGGGGGAGAGGGCGGCGGTGCGTCACGAGCTTTCACGTGGAGTCTGCCTGCGGTTTCGGCCCCTATGGCTGCCTCGGCGCGATCGAGGCTACGGGAGTGTGTGATCTGCGTCAAGCATTTCGGTGTTGCAGGAACCCCCTGGTCGTAATCGATTACCACCTGTAGGCTCCGAGTCCGCGAGTGCAGGCCTGCGCTGCTGGGACGTTCGACGAGGAGCCACCGTGACCACTGCATCCCTCCGCCTGATCCCCGGCGTCAAGCGCCGCCTGCTCGATGCGTCCCCGTCGGCCGAAGAGCCCTGGTACGTCAACGACCACAGCCTGATCCGCGCAGCCGACGGGCGCTGGCACGTCTTCGGGATCTGGCATCCCGAGCCCGCGGCCCCGCTGGACGAGACCTTCTTCCTCCACGCCTCGGCCGACGGCCTCGAGGGCGCCGACTGGGCGATCCACGACCCTGTGCTCCACGCTCGCACCGACCAGGGCGAGATGCACGTCTGGGCGCCGCACGTGATCCACCACGACGGCCTCTACCGGATGGTCTACGCGGGCGGCACCGCCGACCACAGCGCCTACCGCATCACCCTCGCCACGAGCGAGGACCTGTTCACCTGGACCCGGCATGAGCCGGTGCTCTTCGAGGACGGCTTCGACGCTCGCGACCCGATGCTGCTGCGCGTGGGCCAGGAGTGGCTGCTCTACTACACGCGCACCTCCGCGCCGCACGGCGGCTTCCACGAGGTCGCGGTGCGCCGCAGCGAGGACCTCCTGACCTGGTCGGAGGCACGCGTCGCCTACCGCTCCGCCGAACGGGGGACCGTCGGCGGCCCCACGGAGTCGCCCTTCGTGACCCCGGCGGGACAGGGGTGGATCCTGTTCGTGTGCGAGTCCGGCGAGTACGACCGCACCCTCGCCTTCTTCTCCCGCGACCCGCTGAGCTTCACCGAGGCCGGCCGGATCGACGTCGACCTCGACGAGCACTGCGCCGAGATCGTCGTCGACGGCGAGCGCACCTGGATCACCGGCGGCGGCTGGGGCAGGGGAGGGCTCACGATCCGCCCGCTGGAGATCCGCGCCGAGGCATGATGGAGGGCAGACGGAGGGAGGCGCGATGGCCGGAACGATCTGGACGATCGGGCACTGGACCTGCCCCGAGGAGGTCGTGCTCGAGACCCTCGGCAGCGCCGGGATCGACGAGCTGGTGGACGTGCGCCGTCTGCCCGGCTCCCGCCGCAGCCCCCAGTTCGACGCCGAGGAGTTGACCCGCTGGCTGGGCGAGGCGGGAATCGGCTACCGGCGCCTGGCCGAGCTCACCGGACGCCGCCCGAAGCAGCGGGACGCGGATCCGCAGCTGAACGCCGGCTGGCAGAACACGAGCTTCCGCAACTACGCCGACCACACCCTCGGCGAGGAGTACGAGGCCGGGATCGCGCAGCTCACCGCGCTCGCCGCGGAGCATCACGTGGCGGTGATGTGCGGGGAGCCGATGCCCTGGCGCTGCCACCGGCTGCTGATCTCGAACACCCTCGTCGCGCGCGGCTGGGAGGTCGTGCACCTCCGCGCCGGCGCCGACCCCGTCGAGCACGAGCTGGGCGCCTGGGGTGCCCGTCCCGTCGTCCGCGAGGACGGCACCGTGATCTACCCGCCCTCAGCACAGGAGGAATCATGAGCACCGAGTTCGCCGTCGGCGACCACGTCAGCTGGAACTCCGAGGCCGGCCGCGTCAGCGGCACGATCACGAAGGTCCACACCGCCGACTTCGAGTACAAGGGGCATCGACGCCGCGCGAGCGAGGACGAGCCGCAGTACGAGATCGCGAGCGACCGCACCGACCACGTCGCCGCGCACAAGGGCTCGGCGCTGAGGAAGCTCGAGAGCTGACCGCCCCGGCAGGTCAGGCCCGGGCTACTTCAGCCCGGCCATCTTGATGTTGGCGATGATCTGATGCTGGAAGATCAGGAAGATGACGATGATCGGGAGCGCGGCGCAGGCAGAACCGGCCATGAGCAGACCGAGCTCCGAGGAACGCTCGCCGCGGAACGCGGCCAGGTACTGCTGGACCTGGTAGAGCTCCGGGCTCGTGATCGTCATGACCGGCCAGACGAAGTTGTTCCAGTACGCCATGAAGCTCGTGATCCCTACGACGACGAACGGCGCCTTCGAGAGCGGGAGGAAGACACGCAGGTACACCCCCCAGCGACCGCAGCCGTCCATCACTGCCGCCTCCTCGAGGCTGGAGGGGATGTTCAGGTAGAACTGGCGGACGAAGAAGATGTGTCCTGCGGCCGCCATGCCGGGGATGATCAGCACCGCGAGCGTGTCGAGCATTCGCAGATTCGTCACCACGATGAAGCTGGTCAGCAGGATCGTCATCCCGGGGATGAACATCGTCATCAGCACGAGCGGCCATACGAACTTCTTCCCGGCGAACTCCAGGCGAGCGAAGGCGTAGGCCGCCATCGAGTTCACTGCGATGGACCCTGCGGTGAACACCACCGCGCCGCCGCCGGTGATCGCGAGCGTCCTCAAGAATGCCGAGTCCGAGAGGATCTGCGCGTAGTTCTCCCACTGCCATACCTCGGGGAAGAACTGGAAGGGCGTGGAGACCACCTCGGTGCGGATCTTGAACCCGGAGATGATCATCCATGCGAGCGGGAACAGCGCCAGGAACACGATCAGAGCGCTGAAGACCGCCTTCGCCAGCAGCCTCAGCAGCCGGCCCGGCTGGAGGAGCGTGCGTCGACGTGTCCGTCGGCGCAGCGAAGCGGCGTCCTCGACCGAGCCTATCGGCGTGGAGGGACGGTGATCTGCGAGCACGCTCATGTCAATCCACCAGTTTCTCGGAGTTGACGATCCGGAAAATCACCGAGGAGATCGAACCCAGAACCACGAACAGAAGCAGTGCTGCGGCGATCGAGTAGCCGACGTAGGCGTCTCCCCGAAAGTGGTTGAAGATGAAGAGGTTCGGGAGCTCGGTGGCGCCATTGGGGCCTCCTCCCGTCATGACCAGAGGCAGCTCATATTGCTGGATAGAGCCGACGAAACCGGTGACCAAGAGGAAGAGCAGGACATTCTTCATCTGCGGGATGGTGATGAAGCGGGTGCGCTGCCACCAGTCGGCCCCCTCGAGCTCTGCGGCCTCGTAGAGGCTCTCGGGGATGTCGAGCATGGCTGCGATCATGATCAGCGTCGTGATGCCCAAGCCGAGCCACACGGCGGGCACGGCTATCGCAGCGAGCGCCCAGCGGGGATCTCCGAGCCATGCCTGGTTCGGTGCGCCGACGATGTTGATGAGCGCGTTGAGCAGACCGCCGGAGTAGTCGTAGATGATCACGAACGTGATCGAGGCGATCACACCGGAGATGACTGACGGGATGTAGATGCTGACCTTCAGCAGCGTGGAGACGCGACGCGAGACAGAGGTCGCGAGTGTGGCGACGAGGAATGCCAGGACCAGGCTGACGGGAACGGTCATGATCACGAACTGCAGACCCCGCACCACCGCTTCCCAGAATTTCGAGTCGATCAGCACGTTGCGGAAGTTCTTCCATCCGACGAACTCCGAGTCGGTGTAGAAGCTCCAGTCGAAGAAGCTCAGGTACACCGCCTGGATCGCAGGCCAGACGACGAAGGTGCCGAGGAGCGCCAGGACGGGCGCCAGCATGATGTACGCCATGCTGGTGTCCTTCTGCCGATTCGGGTGCACGGAGCGGCGCGAGTGGACCGTGGCCGGGGGCGCGGCCGAGGGTGTGACCTCCATGGTGTGCCTCAGCCGTCCATCTCGGCGCGGACGTCGGCCAGCCCTTCGCGGTCGATGACCTTCTGGATCTCCTTGTGTGCGGTGGCGAGCGCCTCGGCGGGCGACTTCTCCCCGAGCATCCCGGCCTGGATCGCATCACCCATCGCGAGGTTGATGTCCCAGGGGTACTGCGCCTCGGGGATGCAGAACGGGACGATGTCCTCGAAGACCACCGTGGACCAGTCGGCGTCGGCCGCGGCGGGATCCGCGTTCACGACCTCGGTGACCTCGTGCCGGGCGGGGGCCTTCGTGAACTGGGTGTCCACGAAGAAGGGGCGCAGCACCTCTGGTTCTCCGCCGAGCGCCCAGCTGATGAAGGCGGCGGTCGCCTCCGGCTCCTTTGCCTTCGCGTCCACGACCCACTTCATGTTGCCGATCGTCGACACCGAGTGCGTCTGGTCGCCGTCGGACTGCACCCACGGTGCCATGCCCGTCACGGGGACGAGGTCCGGGTAGTCGGCGGCTATCTCGGACATGCCCCAGGAGCCCTGCGACATCATCGCGACCTTCCCTTCGCCGAACGCCTGGGCGGAGTTCCCTTCGCCGAGCGGCTGCCGGGGGACCCACGAGTTCTCCTGCAGCGTCTTGTAGAAGGTGATGAGCTCTTCGTATTTCGCGTCCTCCGCGTCGGCGGAGGCCCAGTCGTCCGAGATCGGGAGGTGGCCGGCCACGTGCATCTGCGCGGCGACAGTGGTCCAGCCGAACGTCCCTGAGTCGACTGCTGTGTTCAGCGCGAATTCGCCGTTGCCCATCACCGATGCGAGCGCCTCGCAGGCGTCGTACATCTCGTCCCAGGAGGTCGGCGCCTTCTCGGGATCCAGGCCGGCCTGCTCGAAGAGATCCTTGTTCCAGTAGAGAGTCATCTGCGGTTCCACGAGCAGCGGGAACGCGTAGAACTGCCCTTGGTACTGGCAGACCTCCTTCGAGATGTCGGTGAGGTCGTCGAGCTGTCCTCCGTCGAAGAGGTCGTCCAGCGGCATCAGTGTCCCAGTGCGGGCGGCGGTGTCGAGCCGACCCGCCTGGATATAGAGGTCCGGTGCGTTGCCAGCGGCTTGCGCGGCCTTGAGCTTCTGATCCCATGCATCTCCGGGGACGACCTGGTAGTTGACGTACACCTCGTCCTGGGCGTCGTTGAAATCCTTGACGATCTGTTCGTACCAGTCGTTCTCCGGGGTGGTGAAGACGTTTCCCCAGAACTCGACCTGGGAGCGGCCGGCGGCCGCAGGGTCCTCCTTCGACTGCCCAGGAGTGCCGCTGCCGCACGAGGCGAGACCGGCGATGCCGGCGGTGGCTGCTGCTGCGGAGAAGAGTGTCCTGCGCTTCATCGGTCTGCTCCTCGATGTTCAGAGGGCCCTGCCACGAAGGGGCATGGCGTATCGCGCCGCACGTCGATGTGCGGAACTCTGCGCTTCGTCCCGTCGGGCAGGGCGTTGCGGTGGGAATACGGGGCGTCGATCATGCGGCGGGCTACGTCGTCCGCCTGCAAGAAATCGATTA
The DNA here is from genome assembly GCF_003711805.1 of Brachybacterium sp. EE-P12. Classification (GTDB taxonomy): domain Bacteria; phylum Actinomycetota; class Actinomycetes; order Actinomycetales; family Dermabacteraceae; genus Brachybacterium. Next base: position 152,961 of record NZ_QXCP01000004.1, read on the forward strand.
CGCAGAACCGTATCCCGTTGTCGGACGGCTGTCAACGGCGCTCGTGGGCATGACGTCGCCGGTGCTTCCTCACTTGAAGCCGGCGGACTTGATCGATTCGACGATCTGCTTCTGGAACACGAAGAAGATCAGCAGCGTCGGCAGGGCGGCGACGGTGGCTGCGGCGAGCACGTAGTTCCAGTCCGAGGCGTACTGCTGCTGGAACGTCGCGATCCCGAGCTGGACCACCCGGAGGTCCGGGTCGGAGGTGATCGTCAGCGGCCAGACGAAGGAGTTCCAGTTCGTGAGGAAGAAGAACACCGTCAGGGCAGACAGGATCGGCCTGCTCAGAGGCAGGATGATGCTGCGGTAGATACGCCAGTAGCTCGCCCCGTCCACGAGCGCCGCCTCCTCGAGCTCTGCCGGCAGGGAGACGTAGAACTGGCGGAGCAGGAAGATGCCGAAGGCGTTGAAGATCGCCGGGACGATGAGGCCCGCGTAGGTGTCGACCAAGCCGAGCGTGCGCACCACCACGAACGTGGGGATGAGGATCACGGGCAGGCTGACCAGCATCGTCGAGAAGATCATCAGGAAGAGCGTCTCGCGGCCCGGGAAACGGAGCCTGGCCAGCGCATAGGCGGCCATGGAGTGGAACCACAGCGCCAGCACCGTCACGGCTGCGGAGACGATGAAGCTGTTGAGCATGTATCGCAGGAACGGGACCTGCGTGAAGACGTAGACGAAGTTCTCCAGCGTCGGCTCGGAGGGCAGCAGAGAAGCGCCGTTGACCTCGTCGGCGGGTTTGAAGGATCCGGTCACCATCCACACCAGGGGGAAGACGGTCGCCAGTGCCAGGACGATGCCGAGCAGCAGCAGGGCGCTCTTCGTGATCGTCCATCGGGGACGGCGGGGCTGCACGGTGGTCATTCGAAACGACCTCCTCTGGTCACGGCGAACATGAGCAGAGACCAGGCGAGCATCGCCACCACCAGCACCGAGCCGATCGCGGCGGCGTAGCCGAGCTCCCCGAACAGGAACGCCTGCTCGTAGATGTAGAAGATGAGCAGGGAGGTGGCGCCCGCGGGGCCGCCTCCGGTGAGCACGAAGATCAGGTCCAGCCCGCCGGTCATCACCGCGACCGTCGCAGTGACCAGGACGAAGAAGCTCGTGGGGCGCAGCAGGGGGAGGGTGACCCGACGGAACCGCTGCCAGGCGCTCGCCCCGTCGATCCGCGCCGCCTCGTAGTACTCCCCGGGGATGTCCTGGAGACCGGCGAGGAAGATGATCATGTAGTAGCCCATCTGGAACCACACGGTCACCAGCACCACGGTCCCGAGCGCGAGGGACGGCTCGCCGAGCGGCGAGATCCCCTCGAGCCCGAAGACGCCCAGCAGACGGCTGAGCACGCCCACCCTGTCGGCGAGCATGAACTGCCAGACCATCGCGATCACCACGAGGCTCACCACATAGGGCAGGAAGAGCGCCGAGCGGATCAGCCCGATCATCGGCAGCTTCTGCTGCACCAGGAGCGCGAGCCCCAGGCCGATCACGAAGATGAGCGGGACGACGGCCACGAGATAGATCAGCGTGATGCGCACGCTCGACCAGAACTGCGGGTCCCCGGCCATGCGCACGTAGTTGTCTGTCCCGATGAAGTCGAACGAGCCGAAGCCGTCGACCCGGAAGAAGCCCAGGGCGATCGCGAGCACCATCGGCACCGCGACGAAGACCGCCAGGCCCAGGGTGTCGGGGAGTAGGAACCAGAACGCCGCGCGTCGTTCCCTGCGACGGCGATCGGCGCCCGTGCCGGTCCGGGTGCCGGCGGTGCGGGAGATCTCGATCGTGCTCACAGCAGCGTCCCTCCCTCGTAGGTCTCCAGGTAGCTCTCGATCGCGCCCTGGGCGATCTCGGCCTGGCGGGCCGGGTCGTCACCGCCGAGCATGGTCGCCTGGATCGCGTTGGAGACCGCCTTGTAGATCACCGGGGGGAAGCGGGGCTCGGCACGGCCCTCCGGGAGGATCTGGTCGCGGAATTGCTGGAGGATCGGATCCTCGAACGCCCCGCTGTCCCCGATCGCCTCGGTCACCGAGGCGCGCGCGGCGATGTTCCCCTTCGCCACCCCGTTCCACTCGACCCCGGCGTCGATCGACTCCTGTCGCATCGAGCCCATCACCTCGACCGTGAAGCGGGCAGCCGCCTCGGGATCGCGTCCGCGCGAGTTGACGCACCAGGCCCAGCCGCCGAGGCACGTGGTGTGATCGCCGTCCGGGGGAGCGGGGAGGGAGAAGATGCCGTAGTCGTACTCGGGCGCGTTCTGCGCGAGCGCGGCGACGTCGAAGATCCCTCCCTGCCACATCGCGGCGTAGCCGCCGGTCAGGGCGCTGACGATGTCGCCGTTGGCGGGTCGGGTGCGCGGGGCGGCCCCGGTGGTGATCGCGTCCTGGAACAGGGTCAGGGCCTCGACGGCCGCATCCCCGGAGAAGATCGGGGTCTGCGAGTCGGTGTCGATGACGTCGCCTCCCGCCTGCCAGAGCCACGGGTAGAAGGTGAAGTTCTGGTAATAGCCGGGCAGCGTCTCGAAGACCAGCCCGGCTCGCTCGCCGCCGGTCATCTCCCTGCCGAGCTCGAGCATCTGGTCCCAGGTCGTCGGGAGATCCGCCTCGGACAGGCCGTGCTCCTCGAAGGCGGCCACGTCGTAGAAGATCGCCAGCGGCTCCTGCTCCATCGGCAGCCCGTAGATCCGACCGTCGACGGTGCGGGTCGCGAGCGCCTGGGGGTAGAAGTCCGCGATCGCCTCCTTCTCCATGTACGGGGTCAGGTCCTCCAGGACTCCGCCGTTGTAGTAGCGCAGGAAGTCCCCGGGGGAGATGAGGAAGATGTCCGGGCCGTTGCCGGCGGCGAAGGCCGTGGTCAGACGGGTGTTCGTGGGATCGGTGTAGCCGGGGATGTAGACCGGCTCGACGGGGCGCCCGCCGGCGGTCTCCCACTCGGCGATCCTGTCGAGGAACCACCGGCTCTGGGCGAGCAGGTTCGGGTCCTGCTGATCCACCGGGGCGTAGAACTGCCAGAACTGCAGCGGCTCCTGTGACGAGCCGCGTGCGGCGCAGGAGGAGAGGGTCGAGGCTCCTGCGGCCCCGCCGAGCGCTGCGGCGCCTGTGGTCAGCAGGCGACGTCTGGACAGCTGCGAGCCCGGATCGGTGGAACGGCGTGTCATGCTCACTTCCCGCGGCGTTGGGGGCGATGGCAGTAATCGTTTTATCGACGGTACGGCTCCCGCAGGGGGATCGTCAACGGGTGCCGCCATCGTGCCGTGTTGACGCCAGGGCTGCGCATCCTGCGATACGCAGGTGTCTGTCCATGTCATCCCGCTTTCGAGCAAGGCGTTGACGCATGCGGGCTGCCCCTCTAGGGTGCCGGTAAACGTTTCCTGATCATCGTCGATCCTCCAGGGAGTGCCCCGTGACCCGTCCCGCCCAGCCGTCCCGCGCCCATGCCGGCCTCGCCGCGCTCCGCCCCGTCCGCACCCGCTCGATCAGCCCCGAGAACTTCGACGGCAGCCCCGGCGGGGGCGGCCGCGCCACCGAGGGGACCGGCGCCCGCGAGGCGCGCGACCTCGGCCAGGGCTGGAAGGTCTCCCCGAGCGTGGACGTGAAGGCGGGGGAGACCTTCACCCTCGCCGACATCGACTCCGCGGGCGTGATCACCCACCTGTGGATCACCACCCACACCGACCACTGGCGCCGCCTGGTGCTGCGCGCCTACTGGGACGGCGCGGAGGAGCCCGCGGTCGAGGTGCCCTACGGCGACTTCTTCGCGAGCGGCTGGGGCGTGTTCGCGCAGGTCGACTCGCAGATGATCGCCGCGAACCCGCACGGCGGCTTCAACTCCTACTGGCCGATGCCCTTCCGCGAGGGGGCCCGGCTCACGCTGGAGAACACCTCCGACGCCGACGCGCGCGTCTACTACCAGGTCACCTACGAGCTCGGCGGCGACCACAGCGAGGACGCCTACTTCCACGCCCAGTGGCGGCGCTCGAACCCGCTGGACGAGGCCACGCCCCACGTGCTCCTCGAGGGCGTCGAGGGGCAGGGCCAGTACGTCGGCACCTACATCGCCTGGGGCGTGAACTCCAACGGCTGGTGGGGCGAGGGCGAGATCAAGTTCTACCTCGATGATGACGACCCCGCCGCCGGCTTCCCCACGATCTGCGGCACCGGCACCGAGGACTACTTCGGCGGCGCCTGGAACTTCGACGTGCCCGGCCAGGGCTACACCGCCTTCTCCACCCCCTACCTGGGCATGCCGCAGGTGCTGAGACCGGACGGGCTCTACCTCTCCCAGCAGCGCTTCGGCATGTACCGCTGGCACGTCGCGGACCCGATCCACTTCACCGCCGGCCTGCCCCGCGTCGACATCCAGGCGCTCGGCTGGAAGAGCGCCGGGCGCTATCTGCCGCTGCGCGACGACATCGCCTCCACGGCGCTGTTCTATCTCGACCGCCCCACCGCCGCGCGGCCGCCCGCCCCGACCTTCGACGCGATGGAGATCCACCTCGGCGACGGCCCCGGCCCGCACAGCCCTGCCGGCCCCGCCCGTCCCTGACCCGCCCCACCGAGAGGGAGAGCCCCATGACCATCACTTATCAGCTGCCTGAGCTGCGCGAGCCCGCACCGGCCCCGGAGCGCACCGCGATTCTCATCCCCAGCGGCGATCTGCGCGAGAGCGCGAACGTGCCCGCCTGGCCCTTCCAGCAGGAGCTCGAGCGGATCGTCGGCGAGGCCGTCGAGGCGGCCGGCTGGTCCGTGCAGCGCGGCTTCGCACCGGACCCCGCTCTCGGCCACGGATTCATCCGCTCCCAGCGCATGGGCATCGAGGTGTTCAAGGACATCCCGCCGGAGGCACCGCTGATCGTCGCGACCGCGAACTGGCAGTACAGCCACCACGTCCTGGCCGGGCTCCGCACCCACCGCGGCCCGATCCTCACGGTCGCGAACTTCGCCCCCGAGTGGCCGGGACTCGTCGGCCTGCTGAACCTCAACGGAGGGCTGACGAAGATGGGCCGGGACTACTCGAGCCTGTGGACGGTCGACGGCACCGACGCCTGGTTCCGCGAAGGGATCGCGACCTGGCTGGAGACCGGCACGATCGAGCACGACGCCTCCCACGTCCGGCCCCTGCCCTCCCTGCCCACGACCCCCGAGGTCGAGCTGGGGCGGGCGCTCGCCGAGCAGCTCCAGCGCGACAAGGCCATCATCGGCATCTTCGACGAGGGCTGCATGGGCATGTACAACGCGATCATCGACGACGAGATGCTGAACCCCCTGGGCATCTACAAGGAGCGCCTGTCCCAGTCCGCGCTCTGGGCGGAGATGCAGACGGTCCCCGACGAGGAGGCCGACGCCATCGGGTCCTGGCTGCGCGAGGCGGGGATGACCTTCCGCCTCGGCACCGACGAGGCCACCGAGCTCACCGAGGACCAGCTGCGCTGGCAGCACAAGATGTACATCGCCGCGCTGCGCATCAGCGACGACTTCGGCCTGGACGCCGTCGGGATCCAGTACCAGCAGGGGATGAAGGACGTCTGCCCCGCCTCCGACCTCGTCGAGGGCCTGCTGAACAACGTCCAGCGCCCCCCGGTCACCTCCCGCGACGGCTCCCGCGTGCTGTGGGAGGGGAAGGCGCTGCCGAACTTCAACGAGGTCGACGAGGGCGTCGCCGTCGACGCGCTGGTCACCAATCGGATCTGGACCGCGATGGGCATGGATCCCGCCACCACCCTGCACGACGTGCGCTGGGGCGAGGAGTTCGACGGGCAGTACGTGTGGGTCTACGAGATCTCCGGCTCCGTCCCGCCCAGCCATCTCCCGAACGGCTACGCCGACGCGGAGGGCTGGCGCCAGGGCCCGGAGTTCTTCCCCGCCGGCGGCTCCACCATCAACGGCGTCTCCAAGCCGGGGGAGATCGTGTGGTCGCGCGTGTACGTGCAGGAGGGGGTGCTGCACGTCGACCTCGGTCGCGGCAGCGTGGTCGAGCTGCCCGAGGAGGAGACCCGCCGGCGCAAGGAGGCGACGAACCCCGAGTGGCCGATCGCGCACGTGGTGCTGCACGGCGTGAGCCGCGACCAGTTCATGGGCAGGCACAAGGCCAACCACGCCCAGCTCGTCTACGCTGACGACGCCGATGCCGCCGACCGTGCGCTGACCGCGAAGGCCGCTCTCTTCGAGCGGCTCGGGGTGCGGGTGCACCTGTGCGGCGAGGCGAGGATCGTCGGCGCCTGAGGGGCGGCGGAAGAACGGACCGAGGAGCTGCCCATGGCGTCGCGTCGCACCACCATCCTGGACGTCGCGCGCGCCGCAGGCGTCTCCTCGGCCACGGTCTCCCGCGTGATCAACGGGGCGACCACGGTCGACAAGGAGCTCAGCCGGCGGGTCCAGGCCGCGGTCCAGGACACCGGCTACGTCCCGGATGCGCTCGGCCGCTCGCTGCGGCGCGGCGGGGCCTCGCAGATCGCCGTGGTCGCCCCCGACTCGGAGAACCCCTACTTCATGCAGATCATCTCCGAGGTGGAGCGGATCGCGCGCACGCAGAACCACACCGTCACTGTCGCCCACACCGAGGACGACCTCGGCCTCGAGCGCGAGTGCTTCCGCCAGCTCCTGGGCCGGCGAGTCTCCGGCGTGCTGCTCGTGCCGGTGGATTCCGCGCGCACCGACCTCGCCCCCCTGATCGATGCGGGAATCCCCGTCGTGCTGGTGGATCGCGCGGTCGACGGCGCCGCGACCGACGTGGTCGCCACCGACAACCTCGACGCGGGCCGGCAGGCTGCCCGCCACCTGCACGAGCGGGGCTTCCGCGCCCCCGCCGTGATCGCGGGCCCCCCGACGCTGCGCACCACCGAGGACCGCGCCACGGGCTTCCTCGCCACCTGGCGGGAGCGCGGCGTGGAGGTCGGTCCCGAGGCGCTGCTGCGCGGCGACCTGCACGTGGAGTCCGGTCGCGTGGCGACGGAGCAGCTGCTGGCCGACGGGATCGCCGACTGCCTCTACGTCACCAACAACCGAATGTCCGCGGGCGCCTTCGAGGCGCTGCGCGGCCGGGCGCAGGTCCCCGCGCTGTTCGCGACCGACGACGACCTCTGGACCCGCTTGGTCACCCCCTCGGTCTCCGTCGTCCACCAGCCGGTGCGCGCCACCTCCCGCGCCGCCGCACGGATGCTCGGCCAGCGGATCGCCGACCCCGACGAGGAGCCCTCGACCACACTGCTGCGCTCGAAGATCATCGAACGCGACTCGACACGGCCGCGAGGCCGGGAGGAGGACGGATGAGCACCGCGCAGCCGATCATCGCGATCGCCGGGGCAACGGGCACGCTGGGCCGCGCGGTCGTCGACGCCGCCCGCGCGGGAGGACACGAGGTCCGCGAGATCTCCCGCTCCCTCGGCATGGACGTCCTCAGCGGCGAGGGGCTCGACGCGGCGCTCGCCGGCGCCGATGCGCTCATCGACTGCCTCAAGCCCCCGCATCTGGACGACTCGGCCGCCGACTGGTTCGAGCTGGCCGCCCGGAGCCTCGGCGAGCATGCCCGCGCCGCCGGGATCACCCGCACCGTCGCGATCTCGATCGTCGGCATCGACGACATGCAGGACTATGGCTTCTACCGAGCCCAGCGCGCCCACGAGCAGGCCGTGCGCGCCCGCTGCCCCGGCCCGGTGCTGGTGCGCGCCGCCCAGTTCCACGACTTCGTCGGCCAGCAGCTGCGGGAGGTCGGCGACCACGTCGAGGTCATGGACGCCCCCAGCCAGAGCGTCGACACCCGCGCGGTCGCCGCGCTCCTCATCGCCCAGGCGCTCGCCGCCGACCCCGACCCGCTCGTGCATATCGCGGGACCGCGCCCCGAGCGCACCCTCGACCAGGCTCGACGCCTCCTCGCCGCCCGCGGCGACCGGCGCGAGGTCGTCGGCGTCCCGCCCAGCCCCTCCATGGCAGCGGGCGGCATGCTGCCCCCGCCCGAGGCGCGCCGGGCGGGCCCGAGCTTCGACGAGTGGCTCGCCGAGGCGCCACGCTGAGCGACGCCCTTCCGGCGTGAAGCGGTTGACATCCTGCTAGCGTCGGAGGCTCCCCGAGCTCGATGAGGAGCCCCTCCATGACGTCGACCCGATCCGACGACCCCGCCGGCCTGTCCCGCAAGACCTTCCTCCAGCTCGGCGCCGGGGTGACCGGTGCGCTCGCGGCCGCGACCGCCCTGCCGACGCGCGCCGCGGCCTCCCCGTCGACGCCGCCGGCGGCGACGTTCCCCGGCAACGACTCGCGCCCCCACGCCGTCACCTGGGACGATCGCTCGTTCTTCGTCGACGGGGAGCGGATCCTGATCTTCTCCGGCGAGATCCACCACTGGCGCGTCCCCGCCCCGGCGCAGTGGCGGGAGCTGCTGCAGCTGCTGCGCGCCTCCGGCTTCAACGCCGTCTCCTTCTACTTCTTCTGGGGCCTGCACCAGTCCGAGCCCGGCGGGGCCTTCGACTTCAGCGGCATCCGCGACCTGGACCTGCTGCTGACGATGGCGGCGGAGGAGGGGCTGTACGTCATCGCGCGCCCCGGACCGTACGTGAACGCAGAGATCTCCATGGGCGGTCTTCCCGCCTACATGACCAACCGCGAGGCCGGTCTGCGCACCACGGATCCGCAGAACCTCGCCGACTCGAAGGCCTGGCTGAGCGCGGTGGGAGAGATCATCGCCGCGCACCAGGTCACCGACGGCGGGGGCAGCGTGCTCATGTACCAGGTGGAGAACGAGCTGATCGCCGAGGACCCGGCCCGCTCGGAGTTCCTGCGCACCCTCGCCGACCATGTGCGCTCCACCGGCATCACCGTCCCGCTGTTCCACAACGACTACGGGCTCGGCGGTCGCTTCGCCGACGCCGACGCGCACCATCTCGACTTCTACGCCTACGACCATTACCCGCTGGGCTTCGACGCCGCCGGGCCGCGCGCCGTGATCGGCGAGTCCGAGCAGCAGTACCGCACGATCAGCCCCGACTCGCCGCAGTTCATCACCGAGTCGCAGGGCGGAGCGTTCACGCCCTGGGGTGCGCAGTTCGACGCCGCGAAGGCGTACGAGTTCACCGACCCGGCCTTCACCCGCCAGTGGGGTGTGCGGAACCTCGGCAACGGCGTCACGGCCTTCAACTACTACATGGCCTTCGGGGGCACGAATTGGGGCTTCACCGGCTCCCCGTCCTCGGGCTTCACCAGCTACGACTACGGCGCCGCGATCACCGAGGACCGCGGCCTCACCGAGAAGCTCGCCGTCCAGAAGGAGCTCGGCGCCCTCCAGCAGGCCCTGCCCCAGATCGCGTCGATGACCCCGATCGCCGCTCCCGTCGTCGGCGAGCACACCGGCGGTTCGGTCACCGCCTATCAGCGGATCTCCACCGACGGGGAGGCCTCCGCGACCGACGACGGCGCCCCGCGCCTGCTCGCCTTCCGTCTCGCCGACTCCAATGACGAGACCGACACCCGCTTCACCGCCGCGATCGTCCTGGGCGACCCCGAGGACGTCGAGGAGCAGGGCCCGACGGCCGACGACCGCGACGAGGCGATCACCTACGAGGGCGAGTGGGAGCAGGTCGAGGACGCGACCGCCGCCGGCGGCACCCTCACCCGCACCGCGACCGCCGGGGCCCGCGCCACCTGGACCTTCACCGGCACCGCGGTGGACGTCATCACCGCGACCGGCACCGACCACGGCGTGACCCGCGTGCTCGTCGACGGCGCCGAGCACGGCACCTTCACCAGCCACGTCGACACCGAGCAGAACAAGCCCTCCCAGGTCGTCTCCCATCGCGTGCGCGATCTCGCCGACGGCGAGCACACGATCACCCTCGAGGCGACCGGCGAGAGCGCCGAGGGCGGCACCGGCACGGTCATCACCCTCGACGCCTTCGATCTCCCCGCGGGCGACGGGGACGGCGACGTCGAGATCCCCGAGGGCGTCACCGGCTGGGCCCGCGTTCCCCAGCAGGAGGGGGAGTTCCTGCACCTGCACGGCCGCGACGCCCTCACCCTCGTCGCCGACACGGTGATCGGCGGGCACGGCCTGCTCTACTCGACCCTCGCTCCCTTCGGTCCGACGCTGCCGCGCCGCGAAGGCCGCCTCCAGCACCTCATCGGCCACGAGGGCGACCCCGCCGAGCTCGTGCTCCGCTACGCCGCCGAGCCCGTGATCGACGCCCCGCCGGAGGTCTCCACCAGCTGGGACGAGGCCACCGGCCAGCTGCGCCTGAACCTCCGCCCCGGCGACGCGCCGCAGCAGGTCGACATCACCGGCACCCCGCTCACCTCGGCGGGCGCGGGAGAGGAGAGCCTCCTCGCCCTGCGCGTCCTCGGCCGCTCCGCCGCTGCGACCACCTGGATCCTCCCCACCGGCGACGACGAGCACCTCGTCGTCGAGGGCGCCGAGCTCGCGCGCTCCGCACACCTGGAGCGCGCCCACGCCGAGCTGGTCCTGGGCACGAGCGAGCGGGCCGAGGTCCGGATCGACGTGCCCGAGCGGATCCGACAGGTGCGCGTGAACGGACGCTCCCATCCCGCACACGACGGGATCGCCGAGGTGATCCTCCCCGCCCCGGCCCCTGTTCCCGTCCCCGACCTGCACTTCCGCACGGAGGAGGAGGCGCCCGAGGCCGAGGCGGGCTATGACGACTCCGCCTGGCGGCAGGCCGATTCCACCGAGGGCAGCACCCGCTACCAGGGCCCCGGCCGCGGCGGAGCGGTGCTGGACTGCAACCACTACGGATTCCACGAGGGCTCGATCTGGTACCGCGCCCGCTTCACCGCCGCGGAGAGCCGCGAGCTCGTGCTGCGCGGCAACGGCGGCACCGGCCAGCCGCCTCAGGGCAGGGCTCCCGCCTTCCTGCAGGTCTGGGCCGACGGCATCTATGTCGGCGCCGCGCCCGCGAACGGCGAGGACCAGACCCTCACCCTCCCGGACGACGTCGCCGCCCCCGGCGAGGAGACGGTGCTCGCCGTGCTCGTGCACACCCTGGGCCAGAACCTCGACTGGAGCGACGACGGTCTGTCCAAGCAGAACCGCGGCCTGTTCGACGCGGTCCTGCCCGCCGAGGACGAGATCATCTGGCGGATCCAGGGCGCCGGAGCGCCCGATCCCGAGCGCACCCTCTACAACACCGGCGGCCTCCACGGGGAGCGCGAGGGCTGGCACCTCCCGGACCATGACGACTCGGACTGGGAGGAGACCGACACGCTCGTCGCCGACGCCCCTGGCGTGCGCTGGTACCGCGCTCGCTTCACCCTCGAGACCCCCGACGGGGTCGACGTCGGATGGCGGCTCGCCCTGCGCTCGTCCCGCTTCGAGGACGGCCGCACCGACGCCTGCCAGGCGGTGCTCTACGTCAACGGCTGGAGCACCGGGATCTACATCGGGGACATCGGCCCGCAGAGCGAGTTCACGATCCCCGCAGGGTTCCTCGAGCCGCGCGGAGAGAACACCCTCGCCGTCTGGATCGCGGCGAAGGAGGCCGGGGCCGGTCCCGAGTCGATCGAGCTGGTCAAGGCCTTCACCCGCACCGGCGCGGCAGGCATACGCTGACAGACATGAGCGCACCCACCCGCCGCCTCGGCTCCCTGACCGTCTCCGCCCTCGGCCTCGGCGCCATGCCCCTCTCCATGGGACGCGGCGAGCCCGCCCCGCCCGAGCGCGCCATAGCCACGATCCACGCCGCGCTCGACGCCGGCATCACGCTGCTCGACACGGCCGACATCTACGCCCCCAGCTGGGACACGATGGGCCACAACGAAAAGCTCGTCGGCGAGGCGCTGCGCAGCTGGGGCGGCGACCGCACGGCGATCACGGTCGCGACCAAGGGCGGGATCACCCGCTCCGCGGAGGGCGGCGGCCGAGACGGCTCGCCCGCCTACCTGCGCCGCGCCCTGGAGACGTCGCTCGCCGCGCTCGGCACGGACTCGGTGGACCTGTACTACTGGCACCGCCCGGACCGCAGCATCCGCTATGCCGAGGCGGTCGAGACCCTCGCCGCGTTCCAGCAGGAGGGGCTGATCCGCGAGATCGGCATCTCGAACGCGAACATCGAGGAGATCGACGTGGCCCGCGAGGTGCTCGGCGACGGCGGTCTCGCCGCGGTGCAGAACGAGTTCTCCCCGAGCTTCTTCCACACCAGCCGCCGTGAGCTCGAGCACTGCGGCGAGCACGGCATCGCCTTCGTGCCCTGGTCGCCGCTGGGCGGCACGGGCGGCGGCGCGGCCGCGGTGGGGGAGCGTTTCCCGCAGATCGCGCGGATCGCCGAGGCGCACGACGCGAGCCCGCAGCAGGTGGTCCTGGCCTGGGAGATCGGGCTCGGCGAGCACGTCATCCCGATCCCCGGCGCGAGCCGGCCCGAGTCGATCACCGACTCCGCCCGTGCGATGACCCTGGCGCTGAGCGACGAGGAGCGGGCCGAGCTCGACCGGATCATCGCGTAGCCGGGTCCCGTTGCCCGCCGCGCGGAGCGGGCGTAGCGTGGCCACGTCCACGACGATCCAGGAGATGAGCATGCGCAGCAGCCGTGCAGGAAGCGGGGCGGCCCACCGGGCCTGCTCGGCGTGACCCCTCGCGCCCTCCTCTCCGATCACCGCATGCCGCAGCCCGCTCCGGGCCGTGCCCGCATGCCCGTCACAGGACACCCCCATGAACACACTCACCGAGTCCCAGCTCCGCGACGCCTTCGTCAACGCCTCCAAGGGTGAAGCGAAGCGCGCGATGCTCCCCGACCTCGACCAGATCGACTTCACCCGTCTCGACTATCTCGGCTGGCAGGACGCGAAGAAGCCGCGGAACCACTACATCGCCCTCGAGCTCGACGGGCAGGTGGCCGCGCTGCTGCTGCGCGGCCCCGAGAACCCGCCGGCGAAGAAGCTGCTGTGCGCGTGGTGCGAGGACATCGTCGACGGCGTGCACGCGGCGAGCTTCGTCGCCCCGCTCGCCGGTGCCTCCGGCCGCCGCGGGAACACCGTCGGCACCGCGATCTGCGCCGACTTCCGCTGCTCGCGCAACGTGCGCCGGGAGCCGAGCTCCTTCGAGATCCGCTCGGAGGACCCGGCCCTGCTCGCCTACCACCGCGAGCAGAAGATCGAGGGCCTGCGCGAGCGCTCCACGGCGTTCGTGCGCAGCGTGCTCAGCCGCAGCTGAGGTCCACCACGACGTCCGCCCGGTCGCGGGTCCCGGCGACCAGGCGGGCGTTGGCCTCATCGGGGCCGAGCGCCCACTCCCTCGCCGCCTGCGGGGACTTCCCGAAGCGCTCGTGCCGGGCGATGAGCCGCTCGATCCGCAGCCCTTCGGGCACCTCGACGAACCAGCAGGCGTCCAGCATGGCGCGGACCTGCGCGAACGGTCCGTCCTCGAGCAGCAGGTAGTTCCCCTCGGTGATCACCAGCGGCACCTCGGCGCCCACCTCGATCGCGCCGGCGAGCGGCTGCTCGAGCTCCCGGTCGAACATCGGCGCCCACACCGGCGCATCCTGCGGCCGGGCGGTGCGCAGCCGCTGCAGCAGCGCCGCGTAGCCGCCGGCGTCGAAGGTGTCCGGCGCGCCCTTGCGCCCGAGCCGGCCCAGCCGCTCGAGCGCCGCATCGGCCAGGTGGAAGCCGTCCATCGGCACCAGCACCGCCTGCTCGCCGAGCTGACGGACGAGCCGCGCGGCGAGGGTGGACTTCCCCGCCCCGGGCGCCCCGGCGATGCCCAGCAGGCGGCGGCTCCCGCTGCGCAGCGCCTCGTCCAGCAGGGCTCGCGCGTCCTGGACAGCGTTCACGCGAGCTCCACCTCGACCACCTCGCCGCGCAGCGGCAGATGGATCAGGATCCGCGAGGGCGCGAGGCCCGCCGCCGTCAGCGCCCGCGCATAGGTCGCCATCTGTCCCAGGTACTTCTCCCGCACATGCTCGACCGGATGCTCCCCCGGATAGGTCTTGTGGTCCACGAGCACCACCTGCCCGTCCGGCAGGCGCAGCAGCGTGTCGATCCAGCCCTCCATCACCTGGTCGTCCTCGTTCCACCAGCTGATCGGCTGCTCGGTGAGCTCCTCGGCGCCGGGGAACTCGGCGGCGAGGAACCCGGCCCATGCCTGCCCGGCCTCGCGCAGCACCGACGGCTCGACCGCGCGGGAGACCGCCCAGCGCTCGACGAGCCGGGCCGCGGCCGCCTCCCGCTGCGCCTCGCCGAGCGGAGGCAGCGCGAGATAGGCGTGCACCGCCTCGCCCACCCGCTCCCACTGCGGGCCTCCGCCGGGCACGAGCCGTCGCCCGATCGTCCGCGGCGTCCCGACCGTGCCGGCCACGTCCTCGGCGCCGACGCCGGAGGCCTGGAACCGCGCCCGGAGCCGCTGCGGATCCGGTCGGTCGCCGACGAGGTCGCTCGCCGCGAGCGGGCTGCGCCGGGCGTCGAAGCGCGGCGCCCCCTCCTCGAGCACCCCGGCCGGGGTGCGCACCACGGCGGGCAGCAGACCTCCGCCGCGCACGGCGATGCCCGCCCCGCCCGCGGACCAGGTCAGCAGCGGCGGGGAGTCCTCCCGGGCGGCGGGCACGAGCGCGTCGAGCACGGGCGCCGAGCCGTCGCCGCTGAGCACGGTGACGTCGGCCGCGCGGGTGAAGGCGACGTACTGCAGCCGCCCGGACTCCTGCCGCTCCCGGGCGGTGCGCCGCTGCGCATGGGCGGAGGCGGCGAGGGCGTCCTGCAGCGCGGCGAGGCGCGGCAGCACTGCGGGCCAGTAGCGCGGGGCGCGGCCCGCGAGCGGTGCGGCCACGTCCAGCTGCGGGGCGGGCAGCACGAACGCGCCGGAGGTCTGGGGGCGCTCGGTCGGGTCGTGGTCGAGCATCACGACCACCTGCGACCACTCGAGCCCCTTCGCGGCGTGGATCGTGCCCACCCACACCGTGTCCGGGGTGCCGGTGAGGTCCGGGCCGCGGTCCACCGCGTCCAGCTCGATCCGCAGCCCGGTCAGGGTGATCGGGGCGGAGTCGGCCCGGGCCCGGTCCGCGTACTGCGCGGCGACGGCGCGCAGCGCGTCGAGCGTGCGCAGGCGCTTCTCGGGCGCGGGCCAGGCGCGGATCCGCTCGGGCAGGTCCAGCGCGTCCACGAGCGCGGTGATCATCTCGACGGGGGACAGGGAGATGCACTCCTCCCGCAGCGCCCGCAGGCCGGCGAGCACCGGGTCCCGCCACCACTGCGCGAACAGCTCCCGGCGCGCCATGCGGTCCTCCTGCGCGGCGAGGTCCGCGAACCACGTCCCGTGCGCGGCATGGTCGGGCAGCAGGTCCACCAGCTCGGTGAGCGCGAGCGTGTCGGAGAGGTCGAGGGTGACCGCGAGCGCGGCCCGCACCAGGCGCCCCTCGCGGGAGGCGAGGATCGCGGTGCCCTCGCCGGAGGCGGGGACGCCGCGCGCGGTGAGCGCGTCGATCACCTCCTGCGCCCGACGGTTCGAGCGCACCAGCACGGCGATGTCGGCGGGCCCTGTGCCCTCCTCGCGCAGCAGGGCGAGCACCCCGTCGGCGACCGCGGTCGCGTGCTGGGGGTAGGTGAGCCGCTTCGGCACCTCGGGCACCCACGCCTCGAGTCGGCCCGCTTTCCGTCCGGCCGCCTCCCGCGCGGCGACCGCCTCCGGCGCGGCGGTGGTGACCACCCGCTCGCGCGGCAGCTCGGGGAAGACCTGCGGGAACACCGCGCCGACGAGGTCGAGGACCGGCTCCTGGGAGCGCCAGGAGTGGCGCAGGTCCAGCACCTCGGCGTCGCCGAGGCCGGCCGTGCCCTGCTCGATCCGCTCGATGATGCCGAGCATGAGGGAGGGGTCCGCGTCGCGGAAGCCGTAGATCGCCTGCTTCGGGTCGCCCACCCAGATCTTGGCGTCGATCAGCTGCGACAGCTCGAGGAACAGCGCGAGCTGCACGGGGGAGGTGTCCTGGAACTCGTCGACGGCGAGCAGGCGGAAGCGGGTGCGGATCACCTCGCGGGCCCGCTCGCTGGTGCGCACCAGCTCGAGGGTCCGCACCTCCTGGTCGATGAAGTCGATCAGCCCCAGCTCGTCCTTGTAGCGCTGGTACGCCTCGAGGGAGTCCGCGGCGGTGCCCATCACGAGCGCGATGAGGGAGCGGAGGTCCTCGTGCAGCGCGGGGTTCGCGGGCAGCTCCTCCGCGATCGTGGTGGCGACCCCGGCCAGGGCGAGGTCGACGTCCTTGCTGAAGGCGTAGCCCTTCGCGCCGGGGTCGACGGCCTTCGCCTCGGCGACCGCGGCGATCTTCGCCCAGGCGCTCCACGGCGCCCTCTCCGGCTCGGCCACGTCCCGCAGCAGGCGCTCGAGGGTCAGCAGGTGCTTGTCCACCGTCCTCGCCGTCCGCTCCGGGAGCTCCAGCGCCCGCAGCCCGCGCACCGCCTCGGCGATCCCGGAGCGCCAGGCCGGGCGCCGATCGGCCGCCTCGGCCTCCGGCAGCGCCGCCTCGCGGTACTCCTCGAAGGAGCGCTCGGCCGCCTCCCGCAGCGCGGCGGCGCCGATCAGGTTGGTGCGGGCCCGGCCGGCCAGGTCCCGCACATGCGCGCGCCACGACGGGGAGGCGGCCCAGGGCACCTCCGGTTCCTCCTCGCCGTCGTGCTCGGTGCGGGCGAGCAGCCCGGCCGCCCGCGCCCCGGCCTGTGCGGCGGTCTCGTCGATCGCGGCGCGGAAGGCGGCCCTCTGCCGGTCCTCGTCGAGCACCTGCACGTCGGGGGAGATGCCGGCGTCGAGCGCGAACTCGCGCAGCAGCTCCCCGGAGACCGAGTTGACGGTGCTGATCAGGGCGCTGTCCACGCCGCGGGCGGCGTCGACCTGGCCGCGCTCGAGCAGGGTGCGGCGCACCCGGTCGCGCAGCTCGGCGGCGGCTTTGGTGGTGAAGGTCGTCGCGATCAGCTGCGAGGGGTCGAGGCCCTGCGCGATCCGCTCGGCGATCTGATGGGTGAGCGTGTGCGTCTTGCCCGAGCCCGCCGAGGCGTTGATGAGGGTGAAGGTCTGCGTCATCGGAGTGCTCCCGTCGTCCCGCACAGCACGGCATGGTCCCCGAGGCCGCAGTGGTCCTCCACCAGCAGAGAGCCGGCCTCCCGCTCGGCCGCGCGCGCCTTCGCGAGCGCGGTGGACCGCTTCGACCAGGTGGCAGTGGCGTCCAGGCCGGTGCGCTCCTGGAGCTCGCGGCAGCCGCAGCGGATCCGTCCCGCGGCGACCTCGTCGAGCCTCGCGGTGACCGCGGCGAGCATGCGCCGCCACGCCTCGCCGGTGTCCATCGGCGCGCGGCCGTGGGGGTCCAGCTCCGGGTCGGCGGAGACGAACTCGCCGCTGCGCAGCAGGAAGTAGCCGACGTCGGCGGGCTCCTCGCCCGGATGCTCCTGCGCGAGGGTCCAGGCGTAGGAGGCCAGCTGGATCGCCTCGGAGGTGTCGAAGAGGTCGCCGTAGCGGGTGCGGCTGCGGGACCATTTCAGGTCCAGCACGGTGCGGCGTCCGTCGGGGCCGACGGCGTCCAGGTCGCGGCTGCCCACGAACGGGACGGTGCGCTCGCCGCCCGTGAGGGGGAGGGCCAGAGGCAGCTCGAAGCGGGTCTCGGTGCCGGTGATCCGCAGCCCTGCCTGCGTGACGCCCGAGAAGAGGGCGCTGACGGAGCGCACGGCCCGGTCGCGCACGTCCTCCCGGGCGGCGGCGCGGCCGGGCAGGTCCAGCTCGGAGGCGAGCTGGGGCACGAGCCGGTCCAGCACCGCCTCGATCTCGTCGTCGGTCGGGGCGGTGGCGCCGGAGCGCTCGTGCACGAGGGTCTCGACGACGGCGTGGACGAGGGTGCCGATCATGCGGGCGCCCGTCGGCAGCACGGCGACCTCGGCGGGCCGCACGTCCAGCGCGTGCTGCAGCGCCCACTGGTGGGGGCAGGCGAGCAGCGCGGCGATCTGCGTGTAGGAGAGCCTGCGCGGCAGCAGGTGCGGGGCCGGGGCGATCCGGTGCTCGAGCGGCGGCTTCTCCGGCTCCGGGGCGAGCGGCGGCGCTGCGACCTCGAGGGTCCTCCCGGCGAGGCTCCATCTCCCGTCCTCGATCAGCTCCTCGGGTCGCAGCCGCGTGCCCGCGCCGAGGTGGGCGAGCAGACCGCTCGGACCGGGGACCTCCTCGAGTCGGCGCCCGGGCAGCACGGCGACGACCGCTCCGGCGCGGCGCAGGCCCCGCAGCGCGGCGTCGACCTCGAGGGAGGCGAGCTGCGTGGGGGTCATGACGCGGCCGCCGCCGGCCTCGAGGGCGGCGGTCTCGGCCGCATCCCAGCGCTGCGCGGGGCGCGCCCGGTCGGAGGACGGCCCCCACCACAGCACCGTGCCGGAGCGCACCTGCGCGGGGGAGGTGGTGACCTGCCACGGGGACACCTCCCGCACCGCCCGGGGCGAGGGGCCGGCGCCGCCGCAGCTGTCGATGATCTGCTGCAGGGTGCGGCGGGCGAGGGGCTCGGCGGCGTCGAGCATGCCCAGCACGCGCTGCAGCACCTGCACCTGGGTGAGGCTCGCCAGCAGGTCCCCGTCCCCGCGGGCGACGGCGCGCAGCCGCTCCGCGAGCCAGTCCAGACGCTCGGCGATCGCGCCGGGGCGCAGGTCGTCGGCGGGCAGCGGCGCGGCCACCAGGCGGTCGATCACGCGGGCCGCCTCGAGGGCGCGCGGCTGCTCGGCCTCGGAGATCCGGGCGAGCGCCGCCTGCCAGGCCGGCCCGCCCACCCCGGGCTCGACCGAGAGCGCGCCCAGCAGCTCGCGCCGGGCGAGGGCGGGCACGAGCCCGACCGGCTCCGCCTCGGCTCCCGCGCCGGGCAGCACCCGCAGGTCCAGCAGCGCGGCGAGCTGGTGGACGTCCACGGGGGCGGTCGCGACGTCGAGGAACAGGCCCAGCACCTGGTGGTGGGCACGGTCGCGGGAGGGGCCGACGGCACCGATCGCGGGCAGGCCGCGCCGGTGCAGCGCCCGGTCCAGCACGTCGGTGTCCGCGGCGGCGAGCACGGTGACCTGCGGATCGGCGGCGAGGAAGCGGGCAGCGGCGTCGGCGGCGGACCACTCGTCCAGCGCCTCGACGACCGTCAGCCCCGGCGAGCCCGCGGCGGCGCGGGCAGGCCCCTCGAGCCGCACCCCTGCCTCCGCCAGCAGCTCCAGCAGACGCGGCCACATCCCGGGCAGCGCCGCCGGCTGCTCCTCGAGCACGAGCTCCTCGATCCCGAGCGGCCAGGCACCGGCGACCTCCTCGAGCAGGTCGATGATCTCCCGCAGGTCGTCGGCGCCGGAGGGGGCGAGCGTCCCGGTCACGCCGACCGCGGCGGCGCGCTCGAGGTCCCGCAGCACCGCGAGCCGCTCCGGCAGGGGGCCCTCCGCCGTCGCGGGCCGCCAGCCCGTCGCCACGGCGGCGTCGCGCCAGCGCAGCAGCTGCGCGGCCGTGCTCCAGGGATCCACCGCGAAGGACCGGGCCGGCCAGTCCTGGGGATTCTCCTGCAGCAGGCGCAGGTACTGCGCGATGCGCACCGCCGGCTCGACCGCAGGGCGCGTCAGCCCCAGGCGCCCCTGCAGCAGCTGCACCAGCCCGCGCGGCCCGAGGCGTGCCGCACCGGAGGCTCCGCCCCCGTCGGCCCAGGCCGCGCCGTCCAGGGACCAGCCGAACTCGATACGCATGGAGCCACTGTAGGGGGCGGACGTCCCGTCGCGGATCAGTCCTCGGCCGGCTGCGGCTGCGGATCCGGGATCTCCTCGGGGCGGTACGCGGGCAGGCGCGACGCGGGCAGGGCGGCGACCGCGCTGATCCCGGCGAGGACCAGGAACCCGATCTTCAGGGTGCGCAGTCGCTGCTCCTCGTTCAGCGCCACGGCGGCGTCGACCTGTGCTTCGGAGGCGGTGGTGCGGCTGAGCACCTCGTGCAGCTCGTCGTTGCTGACGAAGTTCACCTGGTCGAGATCGACCTGGGCCACGAGCTCCTCGGGCAGCTCCGGATGCTCGACCACGGCGCGGCCGATGCCGGCGCCGAGCACCATCACCAGCACCGCGCCCATCACCGCGGTGCCCACGGCGGAGGCGAGGTTCTGGGTGGTGCCGCGCAGGGAACCGACGTCGCCTGCCAGCTCCTTCGGCACGGCGGTGACCAGCACGTTGAACACGAGCGTCACCAGCGCGCCCTGGCCGATCCCGAAGGCGACCAGACCGAGGATCGTGGGCAGCGTCTCCCAGTTGTTCGTGACCACCAGCGACAGCCAGATCAGGGAGAGCGTGGTCAGCGTGAAGGAGAACAGGGCGATGGTGCGCGGGGAGAAGCGGGAGTAGAAGCGGACGATCAGGGTGGCGGTGACGAACACCGTGAGGTTGAACGGCATCATCGCCAGCGAGGTGTCCAGCGGGGTGCGCCCCTGCACCACCTGGATGTAGATCGGGACGGTGAAGTTCACCGCCGCCTCCATCGAGACGATGATGAACATCGCGTAGACCGCGGAGCGCTCGCGCCGGTTCCCGAGCACGCGCAGGTCCACCAGGGGGACCTTGCCGTGCTCGGCGCGACGTCGGGTGCGCAGGAGGAACAGCTGCCCCAGCATGATGCCGACCACCACGAGCACCGGGGCGGGGGAGAGACCGAGCACGGACAGCGGCGCGGTGTCCTCGGCCACCAGCACGCCCCATCCGTTCAGATTGTTGAAGCCCAGCGTGAGGGCGACCACCGCGCCGCCGATCAGCGCGGAGGCCGGCAGGTCGATGCGGATCGAGGGATCGCCCTTGTCCGAGCGGAGCGTGAAGGACAGCGCGAACACCGCCACCGCCAGCGCGAGCGTGATGAAGAAGATGGGCCGCCAGCCCACGAAGGTGCCGAGCGTGCCGCCGATGAGGAACGCGCTCACGCCGGAGATCGCGCGCGCCGAGCCGAGGGAGCCGACGGCGGTGGCCTGCTGGGCTCCGCGGTAGTTCTCCGCGATCAGCGCCACCAGCGCCGGGACGATGATCGCGGCGGCGGCGCCGGCGAGCAGCTGGCCGAGGATCGCCCAGGTGACCGTCGGAGCGAGGATCATCATCAGCGAGGAGGCCGCGAACACCGCGAGCACGCAGCGGAAGATCAGAGTCCAGCCGATGCGCTGGCCGAGCTTCGCACCGGTCATCACGAGCGCCGCGACGGCGAGGCCGTAGACGACGATGGTGGAGCTCGCGACCGTCGGCGGGACGGAGAAGTCCTCGACCATCCCGCCGAGCGAGATCGGCAGCGCCGCGACGTTGAAGGACATCAGCACCTGGGCCAGGAACAGCCCGATCATCGGAGTCCAGGAGCTGCGGGCGGTCTCATCCATCACGGTGCGCCTTTCCACGGGGAGCCGAGGCGAAGAGGTTCAGGCCGAGGGAGCGGGAGAGGTGGGCGCAGGCGCGCTGGCCGCGCACGCTGTTCCCGGCCCGGTCCAGCAGCGGGGAGAAGGTGCCCAGCGCGCCCTTGCCGGGGGCGATCGCGACGATCCCGCCGGAGACCCCTGACTTGGCCGGCAGGCCGATCTCGAACTGCCACTCGCCGGAGAGCTCGTACATGCCGCAGGCGGCGAGGACGGCGAGCGTGTCCCGGCACGCCTCGGCAGTCACGACCTGCTCGCCGGTCACGGGGTTCAGGCCGCCGTCGGCGAGGGTCGCGCTCATCACGGCGAGGTCCTCGGCGGTGACCCGCAGCGAGCACTGGCGCGTGTACACCTCGACCATCTCCTCGGGGCGCCCGGCCAGGCGCCCGTAGGAGGTGAGCAGGTCGGCGATGCCCTGGTTGCGGTGGTTGGTCTCGGACTCGCTGCGCAGCACGCGCTCGTCGAGCTCGAGGGAGCGGCCCGCGAACCGGCTCAGCCCCTCGTGCACGGCGAGCCACCCGCCCGGCAGCAGCGCGGTGGTCGCGATCGCGCCGGCGTTCACCATGGGGTTCATCGGGCTGCCCTGGTTCAGCTCGAGCGCGATCACCGAGTTGAAGGGGAGCCCGGTGTTGTTGACGCCGACGACGCGGTGCACCGCCTCGTGCCCGATCGCGTCGAGCACGAGCGCGAGCACGAAGGCCTTGGAGATCGACTGGATCGTGAAGGGTGCCGCGGTGTCGCCGGCGAGGTGGGTCGTGCCGTCGGCCTCGACGAGAGCCAGGCCGAACAGGGCGGAATCGGCCTCGGCGAGGGCGGGGATGTAGTCAGCCACCGTGCCCTCGTCGAGACCGGCGTATCGTGCATGGGCCTCGCGCAGCAGCCGGGCCACCTGGGGCTCGTCCGGCAGGTCACCGGTCAGCGCACGCTGCGGGACGTCCTCCAGCGGACTCTCGAACATGACGCTCCCTCCCCAGCGGCCCTTCCACCCTATGCCCGGGAGGCGACCTGCGTCACGTGTGTCATCGGTTGAACGGGTCGTCCGGTCGGATGCCCCAGGAGAACCCGCGCTCGTAGAGGACCTCCCCGGACTCGTCGGGCGCGAGCACCAGGTCCTGGCCCTCGCCGGTGACGTGCAGGGTCCCGTCGGCCTGCTCCTCGACCTCGAGCACGAGCGTCTCCCCCTCGTCCTCGACGAACTCCTGCACCGGCTGCCCCTCCTCGCGCAGGTCCTTGAGCGTGAGCTCGATCGTGTCCCCCTCGCCGCGGGTCCACGACCCGCTGCGCAGCGCCCCATCGGCGGTCCGCAGCTGCGCCTGCGCCGCGCCGCCGTAGCTGATCGAACCGAGCGAGAGGCGGCTCCAGCGCGTGTCCTCGGCGAGCTGCGCGGCGGGCTCGGCGGTGTCCTCGGCGACGGTCCACACCCCGACCGGCACCGACTCGTCGACGCTGCGCGGCGGGTACATCGCCGAGACGCCCCACAGCACGGCGCCTGCGAGCACCACGGCGAGGACGGGAGCGGCGATCGCGCCGACCCGCTCGGCGGGCCGCCAGGGGACCAGCCGCAGCCGCGGCCCCTCGTCGATCTCCCCACGCCCCAGCACCGCCCGCACGAGCCGCGGCATCCACGGGATCAGCACCAGCAGCGACATCAGGACGTACACGGCCGACGGCGTCTTGACCATCACGTCGTAGCCGATGTTCAGCACCAGCACGAAGCTCATCGAGGCCGCGGAGATCAGAGCGCCGAGCGGCACTGTGCGCCGCCACAGCAGAGCGAGCCCCGCCCCGAACTCGGCGAGCCCGGCGAGGAACTGGAAGACGGGGGAGAAGGCGACCATCCGCCACAGCAGCCCCATCGGGCTCATCTCGCCGTGGGCGATCAGGGCGTCGCCCGCGTCGGAGAACCCGAACTGGCCGAACACCAGCTTCGCCGCGCCGTAGTAGAGCAGCACGAGCGCGAGCGCGAGCCGCACCGCGCCGTGCACCCACCAGGCGGCGGTCACGCCGACGGTGCGCGCCAGGTGCTTCTCTGCGGAGTACTCGGTGGCGACCATGTCCCCATCCCACTGCATCGCGGTGCCGCCGCTGATCACCCTGCGGTCTGGACCCCGCTACGACCTTCGACGGACATCGCCGCCGCTCACAGCATCGCGTGCTCGGCCACCCACGACGCCTCCGTGCGCAGCGGCTGTCCGACCACGAGCTCTCCGTCGGTGACGAACCCCTCCTCGCGCCCGGCGAGCTCCTCGATCAGCAGCGCCCGGTGCCGTGCGAGCTCGGCCGGCTCCTCGCCGGCCAGGTCGTGCAGCTCCTGGGGGTCCTCCTCGAGGTCGAACAGCTGCTCGTGCCCGTCCCCGGAGAACCACACGTACTTGTGCCGCTGCGAGCGGATCCACTGCATGGAGTGGCGGCCCAGGGAGCCGATCACGTGCTCCCCGTGCAGGTGATCGCGCGTCTGCGTGCGCAGGTCGATCCCGTCGACGCCGTCCGGCACCTCCGCCCCGGCCAGGCCCAGCAGCGTCGGCATCACATCGCGCAGCTCCGCGATCGTCCCGGGCTCGTTCCAGCCCTCGCACCAGCGCGGCGGCACGTGGACGATGAGCGGCACCCGCGCCGAGCCCTCGTAGCCCACCGACTTCCGGTACATGTCGTGGTCGCCCATCATGTCGCCGTGGTCGGAGACGACCACGATCACGGTGTCCTCGAGCAGGCCCTGATCCGAGAGGGTCTCCCGCAGCCGGTTCAGCTGCAGGTCGATGAACTCGATCGAGCCGTAGTACCCGGCCCGCACCTGCTGGTGGGTGCTCTCCTTCTGCGCCCCGAACTCCGCCTCGGAGCCGAAGTCGCGCCGGTGCTCGTCGAAGCGGGAGACCCAGTCCCCGACGGGCCGGTCGCCGAGGTCCCGCTCCCGGTACTTCTCCCACAGCCAGGCAGGCGGATCGAAGGGTGCGTGCGGGCGGTGGAAGGACATGTACAGGAAGAACGGCCGGGTCGGGTCCCGCCGCTCGAGGAAGCGCAGGGACTGATCGGCCACCCAGCGCGTCGGGTGCAGCCGCTCCTCACGTTCCCAGGGCCGGGCCGTCAGCGCATTGCAGCCGATCCCGGTCTCCTGGTAGTCGGCGCGCGGATCCCCGGTCTCGGCGCGGAGGAACTCGACATAGTCGTCGATGGCGGCGGACGGCCCCCGGGACAGCCGCCGCGAGGTGTGCAGGAAACCGTCGTGCAGCAGCACCTCGTCGAAGCCGCAGCGTGCCCGGTCCGGGAACACGTGCATCTTCCCCACGGCATAGGTCTGGTACCCGTCCTCCCGCAGCACCGACGGCAGCGTCACCGGGTACGCGTCCGGGAACGAGATCCCCTCCCGGTACCCGTAGCGGCCGTGCAGCGCCGGGGACTTCCCCGTCAGCAGCGCGACCCGCGCCGGCACGCAGGTCGGCGTCGCCGAGTACGCGCGGGGGAAGCGGTACCCGCCGCGGGCCAGGTCGTCGAGGTTCGGGGTGTCGATCGCGTCGTTCCCGGCGACGCCCATCGCGTCGGCACGCATCTGGTCGACGCAGAGGAGGATGATGTTCGGACGGTCGGGGGTGGGTGTCACGGCGGCGGTCATCCCTTCACTGCGCCGGAGAAGGACTCGATGAAGTACTTCTGGAGGATGATGAACACGATGATGATCGGCATCAGCGCGATGGTGGACGCGGCAGACATCATGCCCCAGTCGCTGAAGTACTGGTTCTGGAGGCTGTAGATGCCGACCGCGAGTGTGCGCAGCTCCGGCTGCGACAGCGTGAGCACCAGCGGCAGCAGGAAGTCGTTCCAGGCATGCATGAACTGGAGGATCACCGCCGTGGCGAGCACGGGGCCCGACAGCGGCAGGTAGACCCGCAGGAAGATCCGCAGGAACCCGGCGCCGTCGACCTTCGCAGCCTCCTCGAGCTCCTTCGGGAGCTGGGCGAAGTAGCCCGCGAACAGCAGCACGACGATGACGCTGACCCCGCCGGCCTCCGCGAGGGTCATGCCCCACAGGCTGCCCGAGAGCCCCAGCGAGTCGATGAGATCGAAGATCGGGATCACGGTGTAGCCCTGCGGCAGGAAGACCACCAGCGCGAGCATCGCGTAGATGATCCGTTTGCCCGGGAAGGCGTAGCGCCCCAGCACGTAGCCCAGCAGCGCGTTGACCGTCACCGAGATGAGGATCGACATGCCCGTGACGAAGATCGTGTTGAGGAAGTAGCGACCCATGTTCGCCTCGTGCCAGGCGCGGATGTAGTTGTCCAGGCGAAGCGTCGAGGTGAAGGGGTTCAGCGAGCCGAAGATCTCGGCGTTGGACTTGAAGGAGCTGGAGACCACCCAGACGAACGGGTAGATCCACACCAGGGCGATCGGCAGCAGTATCAACCCGCCGACGAGCAGGGCGATGCGCTCGGAGCGTCGGAGCCTCTTCCGCGGCGGAGCCGACGGAGGGGCCTCGGGAGCATCGGACGTGACGGACGGGAGAGCGGTCGAGAGGGTCACTTCATCCTCTTCCTCTGAGCGGAGACCAGCGTGATGGCCCAGGCCTGCAGCAGCGCGATCGCGAGGGTCGCGAGGCCGAAGAAGCAGCCGGCGGCGGAGGCGTAGCCCAGACGGGGGACCCCGCCTGCGGAGTCGGGGGCGAAAGCGGTGCGGAAGATGTACACCTCGACCACCTCCGAGGAGTAGTAGGGGCCGCCGCCGGTGAGGGCCTGGATGAGGGCGAAGGCGTGGAGGTTCTCGTTCGCGGTCAGCACGATGATGATCACGGAGAAGGGGATCAGCACCGGGAGCGTGATCCGCAGGAGGCGCTGCACGGCACCGGCTCCGTCCATCGCCGCGGCTTCGTAGTACTCGGCGGGCACGGTCTGCAGGGCTGCGAGCCAGTAGATGAGCGTCATGCCGAAGTTCTTCCACGTGTGCAGCGCGAGCGCGCTCCACAGGGCCAGGGTCGGATCCGAGAGGAATTCGACCGGCGCATCGGACAGCCCGGTGCTCGTCAGGAAGAACGACACGGGGCCGTTGCTGGGCGAGAGCACGAACGTCAGCACTACGCCGATGACGGACGCCGCGGCCATCACGGGCAGGAAGAACACGGTGCGGAAGAACGTCGAGAGCCTGCCTCGGATGATGTTGTTCAGCACGATCGCGAGCACGAGCGCCAGCCCCACGCGCAGGGGGACGCCGATGAGCACGAACACCATCGAACGACCGAAGGAGCCCCAGAACAGAGGGTCCTTCACGAGCTCGCGGTAGTTCGCGAGCCCCACGAAGTCCTTGCCGTCCGTGAACCCGTTCCACTCGGTCAGCGAGAAGTACCACGAGGCGAGCATCGGGTAGAAGACGAACATCGCCGTGAGCACCAGGCCGGGGACGATGAACAGGTAGATCCAGAACAGCTCTCCGCGGCGGTGTCGCCGCAGGGTCCCGGCCATGGCGGAGGTGCTCATCGGCTCTCCAGCTCGGCGTAGTGCTCCGCCGTGTAGTCGGTCGTCGGATCCCAGTTGGGGAACTGGAGCTCGCTGATGTCGACGTCTGCGCCGTCCGCTGCGGCCTCCTCGAAGGCCTTCTCCATCTCCTCGTCCCGGCGGGAGTCGAGGTCCTTCAGCGCAGCCTCCGCATCGGAGATCTGACCGGTGAAGACGCCTTCGATGAGCGCGGAGATGGACGGATCGCTCGACTGGAGCTTCAGCGTCACCTCCCCGGCGGCCTCGTTGCGGATCTCGAACTGGGGGCAGGTGCGCATGGTGGCCGCAGCGAGATCGGCGACCAGGGCTGCACGATCGTTCAGCAGCGAGGGGTCCGCCGAGGCGTTGGCCTCCTCGAGGGTGGAGACGAGGAAGCCCTCGGAGAGCTCGACCATCGTGCGCTGCCCGTCGACCGATCCCATGTACTGGATGACGGCCGCCGCGGCCTCCACGTTCGGGCTGTCGGCGTACAGCCAGCTCATGTTCGCACCGGTCTCCCGGAACGGGATCGTGTACTCGGAGCCGTCGGGGGAGGGCAGCGGCAGGATCGTGTAGTCGAAGTCGGGGTAGTCCTGTGCCCACTGGGCGATGTCCCACGGCCCGTTGAGGGAGATCCCGGCGAGACCGGTGGGGAACTGGGCCCGGGCGTCGGCGTCCTTGAGCGTCAGGAACCCCGGGACGAAGGATCCGTCGTCGATGAGCGATCGGACGAACTCCAGGGCCTCGAGGTATTCGGGGGCCGAGTACTCGTGCTTCCCGGTCTTCATGTTCATGCCGTCGGAGTTTCCGAGCCAGCCGGCGGTGTTGGCGAGGTTCCCGATGACCACGTACAGGTGGTCGGCGGTGGAGAGGATGCCCGGGGTCCCGGCGGCGGTGATCTCCTTGGCCAGGGATCGCAGGTCATCCCAGGTGGAGACGTCCTCGACGGGGACGGACACGCCGGCCGCCTCCGCCGCCGCGTGCGAGATGTACTGCGTGATGTCCAGGCGACGGGTGGAGTTCAACGGCCAGCTGTACGTCTTCCCGTCGAACACGTGGATGCCGTTGATCAGAGCGGTCGCGGGGAAGCCCGCTTTCCAGGAATCGAAGTCGGGCAGCACGTCGTCGAGGGGCTGGACCCAGCCTTCGTTGATGGCGGTCTCGGCGGGAACGTTCTGCGGAAGGGCGAACACATCGGGCGCGGAGCCGTTGCGGATCCCCAGCGGGACGACCTGGTTGACCTGGTCCCAGCCGGAACCGTCGTACTTGGTGGTGACCTCGGGGAACTTCTCTCCGAAGGCGTCGATGACCGCGCCGATGAACACGGCCTTGAGGTCTCCGGAGTCCATCCACAGCAGCTGGTCGGCGTCGCTGTCCTCGGGGTCGAAGGAGAAGGCGAAGTCCGCGTCGTCGGTCGTGGCGGCCGGGGCGTCGCCGCCCGTCTCGACCGAGCATGCGGAGAGTCCACAGGTCGCCAGGACGGTGGCGCCGAGGACGCTGCGACGTCGGAATGCGGGCGTTGAGCTGGAGCGGGTGCGGGACATCTCGTCCTCCTGAGCGGGGTGGGATCGGTACGACAAGGAATTCGAGGTGCGGAGACGGCTCGTGGCGCTCCGCGCACCGGCATCCGGGGAGTCCTGAGCCTCGTTGGTGGGGACTCCGTGGTATTTCGATTAACCGTTACGTATCATGAGTGTCGTGAGCCACTCTGTCAAGATGCCCCCGGGGCCGAAGCGTCGCCCCACTCAAGCCGATGTCGCACGCCGGGCGGGAGTGTCCACGGCAACGGTCTCCCACGTCGTGAGCGGCCGCTCCGACCGCAAGGGGGGCGGGAACGTCGAGACCAGGCAGCGGGTGGAGCAGGCGATGGAGGAGCTCGGCTACCGGCCGAACTGGGCGGGACGCGCGCTGCGGCGACAGCGCACAGGGCTCGTGGGCGCGCTCGTCTCGGCACCGAGCAACCCCTGGCGTGAGAGCCTCGTCGCCCTTGCCCAGACCGAGCTGGCGCGCCACGACCTCGACCTCGTCGTCTTCCCGGACGCGCGTCCGGGAACCGGGCTGGACCGCGTCATGGACCTGTTGGACCGGCGCGCAGTGGACGCGTGCTTCACAGTGCACCTCGAGGACGACGACCATCCCAGCGACCTCGGCAAGCGACCGATCCCCGCGCTCGCCTTCGCGGAGAGCGGGTTCGAGGGGGTGCCCAAAGTGCGCCACGGCTACGCGCGGGCGGCAGAGCGCTGTGCATCGCAGCTGGCATCGCGCGGCGTCCGGCGCTTCGTGATCGTGCGGGAGAGGGGAGATTCGTCAGCTGCGTCGGACCCGCTCTTCACGACGCCGATCCTGCAGGCGCTCGACAGGGAGTCGCCCGAGGCGGAGATCCTCCTGAGCGATGTCGACCACCTCATCGGGGGCGAACTCCCGGACGTCCCGTGGGGCCGGCTCGAGACCGCGACGCCGTCAGACCCCGTGGCCCTGCTCTGCAAGAGCGATCGGATCGCGATCCAGGCGGTCCAGGAAGCTGCTCGTCGCGGAATCGCCGTCGGTGAGTCCGTCGGCATCGTCGGACGTGGAGATCTCGAGGAGAGCGCCCAGCGTGGGGTGAGCACGCTGGGCGCCCCCGGGGCCGATTACTCCGAGGCGTTCGCGGCCCTCGCCGAGGCTGCGAAGACGGGGCAGCCGATCGCCCAGGAGTGGACGTTCCCCTGGAGCTTCATCGAGCGCGAGACGACTCGCGCCCTGAAGAAGCCCGCGGGCTGAGCCTCAGCCCTGGTTCGCGCTGCCGGGGTGCGCCCACGGCGGCACGTCGCCGCCGGGGTAGCCGTCCGGCACCTGCTGCTGGGCCTGCTGCTGTGCCTCGCGCGCCTTCTGCTCCGCCTGCTGGCGGGCTCGCTGGACGCGGGCCTCCTCCCGCTTGCGCAGCTCCTCGGCGGAGACGCGCTGGCGCCGGTCGGCGTCGTCGACGTCCGCGTTCTGGTTCGCCTCGGCCGCGGCCTGCGACTGCAGCATCGCGGAGCGGATCTCCTCGCCCATCGAGCCGACGGAGCCGGGGTTGCTGGGCAGGTAGAGCACGTTGGAGCGGCCGTTGCGGGCCACGTCCTGCATGGTGTCGAAGTACTGGGTCATCAGCAGCAGCTGCTCGGCGGAGTTCTCGATGCCGACCTTGCGCAGCATCTCGTACTGCTCCGCGATGCCCAGCGCGATCGCCTTGCGCTGCGCGGCGACGCCCTCACCCTGGAGGCGCTTGGACTCGGCCTCGGCCTCGGCCTGGGTGACGCGCTTGATCTTGTCGGCCTCGGCGAGGGACTGGGCCGCGACCCGGTCGCGCTGGGCGGCGTTGATGGAGTTCATCGAGTCGCGCACCCGCGAGTCCGGGGAGATGTCCTGGACCAGCGTGTTGATGATGTTGAAGCCGAACTCGCGCATGCGCTCGGACAGGGTGTTCTCGACGCTGCGGGCGATGTCGTCCTTGGACTCGAAGGCCTGGTCGAGCTCGAGGCCGGACAGCGCCGAGCGGACCGTGTCGAAGACGTAGGAGCGGATCTGCGCCTCGGGGTTCGACAGCTTGTAGTACGCATCGATGACCTGCTCCTCGCGGATGCGGTACTGCACCGCGACGGGCACCGTCACGAAGACGTTGTCCTTGGTCTTCGACTCGATGTTGACCTCGAGCTGCTGGACGCGCAGCGAGACCGGCCTGGTGGTGCTGTCGATGAAGGGGGTCTTGAAGTTCAGACCCGCCTGCGCGACGCGCTTGAACTTGCCGAAGCGCTCGACGATGATCGCTTCCTGCGTGTGGACCGTGAACATCAGCGAGGTGCGCAGGCCGCCGAACAGCAGCGCCGCGACGATCGCGAGCACGACGACGAGCACGCCGACGATCACGAGGACGAGGATGAGCCCTTCCACGGGGCCCCCTTTCGTTGTGGTGGAACGTGTGAGACACGCTACCAACTCATGGCCGGCCCGTTCCCCCTCGATCCGGGCGGGAGATCAGGACAGGAACGCCTCCACCTCGGCGCGTGAGGGCGCGCTCTGGGGCCCGCGGCGGGTCACGGCGATCGCCGCGGCCGCGTTGGCGCGGGTCGCGGCGGACTCCCAGTCCGCGCCGAGGGCCCGCTCGGCCAGCAGCACCCCGGTGTGCGTGTCGCCCGCGCCGTTGGTGTCCACGGCGGTCTGCGGGAAGGCGGGGATGTCGGTGCCGCGGCCGTGGTGGAAGACGTGGCAGCCCCGCTCCCCGTCGCGGACGATCACCGCTGCGCCCGGCCGCAGCCGGCGCCGGATCGCCGGCGGGGTGTCCTCGAGATGGTCGAGGTCGGTCAGCGCCCGCGCCTCCTGCGCGTTCGAGGTCCACACGGTGGTGCGCGAGAGCACCCGGTCCTGCAGCGCGCGGGGGAAGGAGGCGAAGGGATCGCCCGGGTCCAGCACCACGTCCACCCCGTCATCGAGGGACTCGAGGAAGTCCAGCAGCGGTTCGCGCGTCGGCTCGAACAGGCTGTACCCGGAGACGCAGACCAGATCCCCGGCCTCCGGCGCGAGCCGCGCATAGGACTCCGCGCTCACCTCCCGCTCCGCCCCGTACACGGTGAGGAAGGCCCGCTCGGCCGTCGGCTCGAGCAGCACGACGCAGTACCCGGTGTCGGCCCCGTCCCGCGGCGTGTCCGAGAGCGCGACCCCGTCGGCCCCCAGCACCTCGCGGATCAGGTCCCCGTTCGGGCCGACGCCGTGCGCCCCTCCGTGCACCGCCTCCGCCCCGGTGCGCGCCGCAGCGAGCAGCGTGGTCGCGGCGCCGCCCGCATAGCGCCGCTCGCTGCGGGCGTTCTCGTTCCCGCCGCGGGCGGGCAGCGCGTCGACCTCCAGGATCACGTCGACGAGAGCCTGGGCGGTGTGGAGCACGCGGGACATGTCCAGAGTGTAGGTGGGAGGATGCGCCCATGGCTTCCGCTCCCACCCGCCGCCGCGCCCCCTGGATCGTCGCGATCGCCCTCGCCGCGGCCGCCGCCCTCGTGATCGGCGTGCTCGTCTGGCGCGGCAGCGCCGACGACGGCACCGAGGCGGCCGAGCAGCTCGCCGCGACCCTCGCCGAGGGCGGCAGCGACCTCGACGAGCAGGTGCTCGGCGACCTCCGCGAGACCGGCGCGACCCCTGAGGTCTCCCTCGCCGACGCGGGCGAGGCGGAGGGCGGCGCCCG
Organism: Brachybacterium sp. EE-P12; assembly: GCF_003711805.1. Lineage (GTDB taxonomy): Bacteria > Actinomycetota > Actinomycetes > Actinomycetales > Dermabacteraceae > Brachybacterium. The sequence goes on from NZ_QXCP01000004.1 coordinate 184,966, forward strand.
CACCGCCACCTATGACTGGACCTGGACCCTCCCCGAGGACGCCGGGACCTGGGAGTACACCACCACCGCGACCCTCGAGCGGGGAGAGGACGGCTGGACCCCGCAGCTGACCCCCGCGGCGCTCGGCCCCGAGCTCGAGGACGACGAGCATCTGACCGTGCGCACGGTCGATCCCGAGCTCGGCACCATCACCGACCGCGACGGCACCCAGCTGTTCGGGCCGCGCGACGTGAAGGTCCTGGGCCTGGACAAGTCCCAGCTCGAGGAGGACCAGCTGGAGGACGCGGCGCGCGAGCTCGCGGGCGTCCTCGGCACCGATGCGGACCGCTACGCCGAGTCAGTCGCGGGCGCCGGCGAGGAGGCCTTCGTCCCGGCCCTGACGATCCGCGTCACCGACGAGGACGACTACGCCCTGGACGAGGCGGAGCAGGTCCCCGGCTTCCACGCCGTCGAGGAGCAGCGCGCCCTCGCCGCCGAGCGGGACTACGCCCCGGGCGTGCTCGGCTCGCTGCGCGAGGCGACCGCGGAGGACGTCGAGAACTCCGAGGGGGAGATCGAGGCCGGGGACCAGGTTGCCACCGGCGGGGTCCTCGCCGCGCAGCGGGAGCAGATCCTCGGCACGGACGGCCTCGAGATCCTCGCGACCGGCGGGGAGGAGGAGCGCTCCCTGCACCAGGTCGACCCCGTCGACGGCACCGCCGTGCGCACCACCCTCGACGACGGTCTCCAGCGCCGCGCGACCGCCGCGATCGCCGACGAGGACTCCCCGTCGGCCGTGATCGCACTGCAGCCCTCGACCGGCGACGTGCTCGCCGCGGCGCTCGGGCCGACGGGGCAGTCCTATCCCGTCGGCCTCGTGGGCCAGTACGCGCCCGGCTCGACCTTCAAGACCGTCACCGCGCTCTCCCTGCTGCGCGCCGGCCTCACGGCCGACACCGAGGTCGAGTGCCCGGAGACGGCGACCGTCGCCGGACGCTCCTTCAAGAACGCCGACTCGATGGACCCCTCCCTCTTCGGGACGATGCCGCTGCGCTCCGCGATCGCGCACTCCTGCAACACCGCGATGCTGCTGCAGCACGAGACGGTGGACCAGGCCGCGCTCGCCGATGCCGCGACCACCCTCGGCATCGGGCAGGAGGCCCCGGCGGGCCTGGACGCCTTCATGGGCTCGGTCGACCCCGAGGACGAGGGCGTCGAGCACGCCGCGGACATGATGGGCCAGGGCCGGGTGCTCACCTCGCCGCTCGCGATGGCGACCGTGCTCGCCTCGGTCCAGAACGGCTCGACCGTCACTCCGCGGATCCTCGCCGACGTCGAGGCCGAGGAGCCCGAGGTCCCCACGCCGCTCACCGAGGACGAGACCGCGCAGATGCAGGAGCTGCTGCGCGGCGTCGTCACCGACGGCAGCCTCGACGACTTCGCGGACCTGCCCGGTGATCCCGTGATCGGCAAGACCGGCACCGCCGAGTACACGGACGAGGACGGTGAGCTGGCGCTCCACTCCTGGGTGATCGTCGCCCAGGGCGATCTGGCCGTGGCCGTCTTCGTCGAGGACGGCAGCTACGGCTCGGTCACCGCCGGCCCGATCGCCCGGGAGATCCTCGCCGGTCAGTAGGCGGTGCGTCCCTCGTGGGCGAGCCACGCGTCGAAGGGGTCGACCGCGTCCGCGTGCCGGTGCTGCTCGACGGGGAGCACGGCGTGGTGGCCCGGCCGGGCGAAGTAGTCGTAGAAGGCGGAGTCGTCGAATCCTGCCCGCGCGGCGTCCCCGCGTCCCGCGGCGAACACCACGAGGTCCAGCCGCGCCCAGAGCGCCGCGGCCAAGCACATCGGGCACGGCTCGCAGCTCGAGTACAGCACCGCGCCGCGCAGATCGGGGGAGCGGATCCTCGCGCAGGCCGCGCGGATCGCCGCCACCTCGGCGTGCGCGGTGGGATCGTTCGACGCGGTCACCCGGTTCACGCCCTCGACCAGCTCCCCGCCCGGCAGGCGCACCACGGCGCCGAACGGACCGCCGCCGTCGGCGACGTTGGCGGTGGCCAGAGCGATCGTTCGCTGCAGGATCTCGGTGGGATCGGGATGGTCCATCGCGGGCCTCCTCGGGGCCGGGACCGCCGAGACTACAGCCCCGCCGCGACCTCGACGGCCTGGCGGATCGCCCGCTCCGCGTCGAGCTCCGCGGCGACGTCGGCCCCGCCGATCACGTGCACGCGCGGGGCGCGACCGCGGCGCTCGGCGACGATCTCCTCGGCCAGGGCGTTCACGCTGACCTGCCCCGCGCACACCACGACCGTGTCCACGTCGAGCACCCGCGCCTCGCCGCCCTCGGTGATGTGCAGACCCGCCTCGTCGATCCGCTCGTAGGTCACGCCGCGGTGCTGGATCACGCCGGCGTGGCGCAGCTCCGCCCGGTGCACCCAGCCGGTGGTCCTTCCCAGCCCCGCGCCGATCCGGGTCTCCTTGCGCTGCAGCAGGTGCACCTCGCGGCGTGCCTCCTCCTTGGGGCGGGTGATCACCCCGCCGCGCTTCTCGTCGGCGTCGACCACGCCCCAGTGCTCCCGCCAGCGGGCGACGTCGAGGCTCGGGGAGGGGCGCGGGGCGGTGAGGTACTCGGCGACGTCGACGCCGATCCCGCCGGCGCCGATGATCGCGACGCGCTCGCCGGCCTCGGCCCGGCCCTCCAGCAGGTCCGCGTAGCTGATCATCTCCGGCCCGCCGCTCCGCTCCAGCGAGATCTCGCGCGGCGCGACGCCGGTGGCGACGATGACGTCGTGGAAGCCCTGCAGCTCGGTGGCCGTCGGCCGCATCCCCAGCCGCATCCCGACGCCCGCGGCCGCGAGCCGCATCCGCCAGGACTGCAGCGCCTGGGCGTAGTCCTCCTTGCCGGGGATGCGGGCGGCGAGCCGCAGCTGGCCGCCGATCTCCTCGGTCGCCTCGTAGAGGGTGACGATGTGGCCGCGCTCGGCCGCGGCGAGGGCGGCCTCGAGACCGGCCGGTCCCGCGCCGACCACCGCGATCTTCCGTGCCCGACGCTCGATCACGGGGCTGAGCACCAGCTCGGTCTCGTGCGCGGCACGGGGGTTGACCAGGCAGCTCGCCCGCTTCCCGTCGAACACCTTGTCCAGGCAGGCCTGGTTGCAGGAGATGCAGGCGACGACCTGCCCGGCGCGGTCGCCGGCGAGCTTGTTCGGCAGCTGCGGATCGGCCAGCAGCGGGCGCGCCATCGAGATGAGATCCGCCTGCCCGGAGGCGAGCACCTGCTCGGCGACCGCCGGGTCGTGGATCCGGTTCGAGGCGACCACGGGCACGCCGACGAGCTCGCGCAGCTGCTGGGTCTGCTCCACGAACGCGGCCCGCGGCACCGAGGTCACGATCGTGGGCACGCGCGCCTCGTGCCAGCCGATCCCGGTCGAGAGCACGTCCACCCCGGTCCGCACCAGGGACTGGGCGAGGGCGGTGGTCTCGGTCCAGGTCTGTCCCTCGGGGACGAGGTCCAGCAGGGAGATGCGGTAGCTGAGCAGGGCGTCGTCCCCGATCGCCTCGCGCACCGCGGCGGCGATCGCGACGGGCACGCCGCGCCGGCCCTCGGAGGTGCGGCCCCACAGGTCGCGGCGGTGGTTCGTGGCCGGGGCGAGGAACTGGTTGAGCAGGTAGCCCTCGCTGCCCATGATCTCCACGCCGTCGTAGCCGGCCTCTACAGCGCGATGCGCGGCCTCGGCGAAGTGCGAGATGGTGCGGCGCACCCCGCGCCGGGTCAGGCGCCGGCTGCGGAACGGCGAGAGCGGGGACTTCCCGCCGCTGGGGGAGACGGAGAAGGGGTGGAAGGAATAGCGACCTGCGTGCAGGAGCTGGAGGATGATCCGCCCGTCGGCGTCGTGGACCTCTCGGGTGATCAGCCGGTGGCCGCGCAGGGTGCGGGCGTCGGCCTGGGCGCCGCGCGGGGTGAGGCGACCGGCCCGGTCGGGGGAGTAGCCGCCGGTGACGATCAGACCGGCGCCGCCGCGGGCGCGCTCGCCGAGATAGGCGGCGAGCTTCTTCACGTCGCCGGGGCTGTCCTCGAGCCCCACGTGCATCGACCCCATGACGATCCGGTTGCGGACCGTGAAGGGCCCGAGGTCGAGCGGGGAGAGCAGGGTGGTGGGCCGCGTCGCTGCGGCGCGGTGGTGCGGGGAAGCCATGACGGCGATTGTGCCAGCTCGCCGGTCCGGCGCCTGCGTACGCTGGGCGGGTCGAGTCCGATACTGCTGCGAGGAGCCCCCGATGACGACGCGCCTGCTGATCATCGTCGATGTCCAGAACGACTTCTGCGAGGGCGGGGCGCTCGGCGTCGACGGCGGCGGCGCGATCGCCGAAAAGGTCGCCGATCTCGTGCGGGAGCACGGCGCGGGCTACGACCGGATCCTCGCCAGCCAGGACTGGCACCGCGGCGACACCGACAACGGCGGCCACTTCGCGGTCCCGCCGGCTGCGCCGGACTTCACGGACACCTGGCCGGTGCACTGCGTCGCGGGCACCGACGGGGCGGCGCTGCATCCCGCGGTCGCCGCGGTCCAGGACCGGGTCGAGATCGTGCACAAGGGCTACGGGGTGCCGGCGTACAGCGTGCTCGAGGGGATCGTGGTCGCGACGGGCGAGTCGGTGCAGGATCTCGTCGCGGGCTGCGACATCGACGTGGTGGGCCTCGCGTACGACTTCTGCGTGCGCGCGACGGCGCTCGGTGCGCGCGAGGTGGGCGCGTCCGTGCGTGTGCTGCGGGAGATGACGGCCGCGGTGCACCCGGCAGGGATCCCGGCGCTCGAGGAGGAGCTGGTCGCGGCCGGGGTGGAGATCGTCAGAACGGCGGATCGCCGAGATCCGGGGGCGGGCTCCCGGGAGGGATGACCCGTCGGGCTGGTGCTGCGGGCTCGGAGGCCGACCGCTGGTGCTCGGCCCAGGCGTGCTCCAGCGCCCGGGCGGAGCGCGGGGTCAGCAGGTCCGTGGCCTCCTGCGTGGTGGTGCGCAGGTCGTCGCCCAGTCTCCAGCGCGTGGTCATCGGCGCTGAGGGATCCTCGCCCTCACCCGGGTCGCGGGTGGGGTCGAGCTGTCCGGCGGTCTTCATCTGGTGGTGCTGCCAGCACAGCCGATGCAGGTTAGCGAGCGAGGTGGGGCCGCCGCGTGCGGGATGCTCGTGGTCGTACTCGAGGATGTGGTCGTCCTCGGCGGCGGTCGCGGTGGGGCGGTCGCAGCCGGGCGCCGCGCAGACGGGGTGGCGCAGCCGGAGCAGCAGTCGCATCGCGGCGCTCGGCCGGTAGGTCTCGGGCATCACCGGCAGGTGCGTGCCGCGGACCTCATCGGTGAGGATCCGGGTCCAGACGCTCTCACCGCCGGCGAGCTCGCGGGCGAGCTCGGCCGGGATCGGGGTGGTGCCCTCGAGCATCGCCGGGGCATCATCCCGGCCCAGCAAAGTCATCACCGGCACGGTGACCAGGAGCTTGTACGGGGAGGCGGTCTCCTGGACAGGGTCGGTGTCGAGCACGGAGTGGGTGAGGATCGCGTAGCGCAGGGTGCGCAGCGAGAGCGGCCGACCTCGCCGGGCGAGGTCCTCGTCGATGTCGAAGGGCAGCGGCCCCTCGGCGCCCTCGGCGAGGGCGGCGCGCTGGGCGCGCTGCACGTCCCGGGCAGCGACGTCGAGCCGGTGGGCGAGCCCCTTGATCTCGAGGACCGGACCGGTGACCAGCAACGAGGCGGTGCCGTTGGTGGTGTCGACGTCGACGATCTCCACGTCCCGGCTCTGCGAGGGCGGGGCAGGGAGGGCGCCGGCCGTCGCGAGCTCGACGGCGAGGCGGAGCTGCCTGGTGAAGGTGTCCACCGAGACCGACGGCAGCTCGACGCCCGCCATATGGGCATCGACCAGGGCGGCCTGGCCATCTGTCAGCCGGCGCACTCGGCGCAGGAGCGTCTGGTGCATGGCCTCGGTGATCTCTCCGCGGCGCAGGTACTCGAAGGTGAGCGGCATGATCTCCACCGCGGTGCGGGCATCGCGCACCTGGCTCCAGGCCTGGCCGTAGGTGCAGCGCAGACCGGCCGCGATCTTCAGCGCGCTCAGATCGGCATCATCGGGCCGCCCCTGGACCTCCGGGTCCTCGCTGAAGAAGGTCGCCAGCAGCCGCAGGTGGTGGGCGTACAGCCGAGCGCGCGTCTGCGCCGTGCGATGGAGCGCCATCACCCGCCCGGACTCGAGCGTCCCCGGGCCGACCTCCTCGAGGATCCGCTTCTCGTCCAGCGGAGTGCGGGCCCGGGTGCGCCACGGAGGCAGCTCCGGGACCTCGACGGGTGGGAGGAGGGGCGTGGCGGCAGGCCGCCCGGCCGACGGCGTCGTGCCGTGCTCGGGCTGATCGAAGTCGCCCATCGTGGCACCCCTTCCCTCGGCCGGGAAATCCCCGGTTCGCTGTGTTGCGTGATGACCTCAGAATATGTCCTGCGGCGTCGCCAGGGAAGTCTTCAGGCGTAATGGGGATGAATCTGTGGATAACCACCCTGTGTGGAGGAGAGGTCGGGGTGGAGGGGCGGCGGTGTGGATGGCGGGCGTCGGGTGTCGGAGGTGTGTGGTAGGGCGTGTTAGCAGGTAATGCGGGGCCCTTCGGGGTTCCGGATAGTCGGCGAGCAGGAGTCGTGACGGGCGCTGTCGACGAGGGTGGGAAATGCACGATGGATTCCGGATGATCGGGTCCATCTGTCGATTGTCCTCGATCCTTTCGTGAATATCTTTCTATGGATGCGAAAAATCCGCACGTCGCGCAATCGGCCCCCCGCCTCTATACATACACCGACACACACGGCACGATGTCCCCATGGCGAACCCCTTCACCCCCGGCTTCGGGCTCACACCGGTGATCCTCGCCGGCCGCGACGTCGCGATCGACGAGTTCACCGCCGCGCTCGCCGGCGACGTCCCCGAAGCGCGAGCGATCCTCATCTCCGGCCAGCGCGGCGCCGGCAAGACAGTGCTGCTCACCGAGTTCCGCGAGCTCGCCCTCGAGGCGGGCTGGATCGACCTGCGGATGCACACGTCCTCGTCCTCGCTCGTCGAGGAGCTGCGCGGGCAGGCGATCGCCCGACTGCGCGAGCTGGATCCCGAGGCGGAGACCTCCCGCCTCACCTCCGCGCGGATCTCCTCGCTCAGCGCCTCGCGCGACATCGTCCAGCGCTACGAGGGGGAGGGGGAGCCGCTCACCGTCGTGCTGGACCGCCTCGCCGCGCTCGCCGACGCCGAGGGCGGCGGGCTGCTGATCACCCTCGACGAGCTGCAGTCCGCGGACCGCGACCAGCTCCACGCCCTCACCCAGCACGTCCAGGACCTCATCGGCTCCGGGCACGCCGTCGCCTTCCTCGCTGCCGGGGTGCGCACCGGGGTCGACGCCCTGCTGGACCATGAGCGGACCACCTTCCTGCGCCGCGCGCACCGCCTCGAGGTGGGCAGCGTCGACGTCGGCACCGCCGCCGAGGCGATCCGCATGACCGTCGCCGACACCGCGAAGACCATCACGCCCGAGGCGGCGGTGCTCGCCGGCGAGATCTCCCGTGGCTACCCGTACCTGATCCAGCTGATCGGCTCCAAGGCCTGGCAGAACAGCGGCGACGCCGACGTCATCGAGGTCGAGGACGTGCGCGGGGCGCGCGAGACGGTCGTCGCGGCGATGATCAAGAACGTCCACGGCCCTGCGCTGCGAGGGCTCAGTCCCCGCAAGCGCGAGTACCTCCGCGCGATGCTCGAGGACGAGGGTCCGAGCGCCGTCGGCGACATCGCCCGACGCATGGGAATCGACCCGCGCAACCAGTCCACCTATCGCGAGCGGCTGATCGAGGACGACCTGATCCGTCCCGCCGGGCGCGGCTTCGTCGAGTACGCGCTGCCCTATCTCGACGAGGCGCTGCGGCACGAGGAGCGCGAGGGGGTCGGGTCCGACGTCGAGCCGGACCGGGGCGTCAGGCGGTCGCACCGCTCGCGCCGGGACCGATAGCGTGAAAGGAGCCATGAGCACCACCTCCACCACGACGACGAGCGGACCCGTCACCAGGCTGCTGCGATGGCTCGGGGTGCTCGCCGCGCTCGCGATCACCGTCTGGCTGCTCGTGGCCTACCCCGGGCTGCCGGCCACCGTCCCCACGCACTTCGATGCGACCGGGACCGCGGACGGCTGGGGCCCCAGGTCCTCGGTGCTCGTGCTCGGCGGGATCATGCTCGTGCTCTCCGTGGGCATCGCGCTGCTCTCCGCACGGCCACGGGTCCTCAACTATCCGGTGATCCTCACCGACCACAACGCCCAGGCCGTCTACCGCGAAGGGGAGCGGCTGATGGTCTGGACGCTGCTGGCCCTGCAGGTGCTCTACCTGGCCCTGGCCGGCGCGGTGATCCTCGGCGGCAGCACCACCGCGCTGTTCGTGATCGGCCTCGCGGCCCTGCTCGGCGCGGTCGCGGTCGGGATCGTCCGGGTGCTCCGCGCCGCGCGCTGAGCCCTGCCCCGAGGGGCGGGATATTCCGTCGCCCCCGGCTGCCGCGTCGTGGTGGACTGCACCCATGCAGCTGACCATCCGTCCCCTGGACACCACCTCCGAGCTGGAGCTCGAGCAGTATCGGGCGCTCGAGCAGGCGCTCGACGACCACACGTACGGCGGTCACCAGGAGGAGAGCCTCGCGCAGCTGCGGGCCGGGCTCGAGGACTCCCCCTACTGGTCGGTGCGGCGCTGGGTCGCGATCGCCGAGGTGGTCGAGGGCGGGGAGACGCTCGTCGGACGCGCGATGTCGTTCATGCCGCTGCAGGAGAACCTCGAGACGCTCTCGGTCGGCGTCGCCGTGCACCCCGCGCACCGCGGCCAGGGCATCGCGACGGCGCTGGTCGAGGAGGCGCTGCTCCCCGCGATCGCCGCCTCCGGCCGCACGCTCGTGGAGGCGTACGGCGAGATCGAGGCGGGCCGCGACCCCGAGGACCCCGCCCATCCCGTGCACCGTCTCGCCACCCGGCTCGGGATCTCCCGGAAGAACCTCGCCGTGTGCCGTGCGCTCTCGCTGCCGCTGGACCCCGCTCGGCTCGATGCGCTCGAGGCCGAGTCCGCGCAGAGGCGCGGACAGTACCGGATCGAGCTGTGGGACGGGGATATCCCTGAGGAGCACCTGGCCGCCTACGGCCGCCTGCTCACCCAGCTCGAGATCGACGAGCCCGACGAGGAGGTCGAGCACGAACCGGCCGAGTACACCCCCGAGCGGATCCGCGAGAGCGAGCGGCGGATGCGCGAGGCGGGCACGTCGCGGATCCTCGCGGTCGCCGTCGCGCCCGACGGCGAGTTCGTCGGCAACTCGGAGGTGCACTTCCACGAGGCGCCCGGCAGCACCCTCGGATATCAGGAGAACACCCTGGTCATGCCCGAGCATCGCGGGCACCGGCTCGGCCTCGGACTCAAGGTCGCCACCCACCGCCAGCTCGCCGAGCGCTGCCCGCAGCTGCGCTCCCTGGTCACCTGGAACTCGCACGTGAACCCGTGGATGATCCAGGTCAACGAGAAGCTCGGCTACGAGGTGCTCTTCCACGAGGTCGTGCTGCAGGGGCGCCGGTCGGGCTGAGCGACACGCCTGCGGGGCTCGCCTGAGCCGGTCGCGCCGCGCCGCCGCGTAGGTTCGTTCCTGACGCATCGGGCAGAACGGTCAGGGGGGAGCCGTGCAGGCGAAGCATCGCAGGAAGCCGCTCCGGCATGGCCGGTCCGCACACCAGTTCGCCGTCGCCATGGCGATCATGTCGCTCGTGCTCGCCGGCGGCGCGGTCACCGGGCTGGGGGCCGCGATGCTGCGGCCCGACGGCGCCGCTCCCGCCGCTCCCGCGGCGTCCGCGCCGACGCTCCCGCCCGGGGATCCCTCGAACACGACCCGGCTCGTCCACCACGAGCGGATCACCGGGGACATCTCGCCGAAGTCCGTGGTCGCGAGCCCCTCCGGGACCGTCATCGCGAACAACATGATGTACAACCACACCTCGACGCTCTACGATGCTTCGAGCCTCGAGCTCACGGCGACCGTCGCGGACACCGTGGACCTCGCCGAGTTCGGCCACCCCGAGCGCGCCGGTGAGACGACGGGCGCGCCCGTCGAGGCCGTGTTCTCGCCCGACGGCAAGCACGCCTACGTCTCCCAGTACTCCCTCAAGGGCCCCGGCGCCGGGGAGACCGCGACCGACGACTGCGCCGCGGGGGACGCGATCGGGAACTCCGCCGTGTACCGGCTGGACCTCACCACGAACGAATGGGACCAGGTCATCGAGGTGGGGCGGGTGCCGAAGTTCATCTCGCTCTCGCCCGACGGCACGGTGGCGCTCGTGTCCAACTGGTGCGACTCGAGCGTGTCCGTCGTCGACCTCGCCGAGGGCGAGGAGCTGCGGCAGATCCCCGTGGACTCCGCCCCGCGCGGCTCCGTGGTCCTGCCCGACAACCGCACCGCCTATGTCGCCGCGATGTACGCCGACGAGCTGTACCGGGTGGACCTCGTCAACGGCCAGAGCGAGCTCGTGCTCGAGACGGGCCGCAAGCCCCGCCACCTCGTGCTCTCCCCGGACGCCAGTCGGATGTACCTCACCGAGTCCGGGGCGGACCGCCTGCTCGAGCTCGACACCGCCACCGGCGAGGTGCTGCGGGAGGTCGAGACCGGGCGCGAGCCGCGCAGCATGGCGATCTCGCCCGACGGGCTGGCCCTCTACGTCGTGAACTACTACGCGAACACCGTCACGAAGTTCGACACCGAGACCTTCGAGGCCATCCAGACCGTCGAGGTGGGGCAGAACCCCATCGGCATCACCTACGAGCCCACCGAGCGCCGCGTGTGGGTCGCGAACTACGCCGGATCGATCGATGTCTTCGACGACACCGCCGCGCGCGATGGCACGATGGAGCCATGACCCCTCACGCCGTCGTCTCCGCCTCCCGCGAGATCGCCGCCCCCGCTGACCAGATCTTCGCGCTCATCGCCGACCCGGCCGAGCAGCCGCGCTGGGACGGCAACGACAACCTCGCCGAAGCCGCTCCCGGCCAGCGCGTCCGCGCCGTCGGTGACGTCTTCGTGATGACCAACCGCAACGGTGGGGTGCGAGACAACCACGTCGTCGCCTTCGCCGAGGGTCGCGAGATCGCATGGCGGCCCGCGCCGCACGGCGAGCAGCCGCCCGGGCACCGCTGGGGCTGGGAGCTCGAGCCGCTCGAGGACGGCCGCACCCTGGTCACCCACGTCTACGACTACTCGGACCTGCCCGCAGAGCAGGAGGCGCGGCTCGCGAAGGCGCGGCAGATGACGCCGGAGAGGCTCATGGCCTCGATCGACCGCCTCGCGGAGCTCGCCGAGGGCGCATGAGCACACCGCCGGATCCGCCCGTCGACCCGAAGGACGTCGAGTCCGCGATCGAGGCGGCCGCGCGGCGCGGAGACTTCGACGACCTGCCCGGTGCCGGGAAGCCGCTGGACCTGCCGGACACGCATGACCCCGACTGGTGGGTGAACCAGCGTATCGCCAGCGGCGACATCGACACCGAGGCGCTGCTGCCCGTCGTGGTGCTGCTGCGCAAGGAGTACGAGGCCCGCGACGAGACCCTCGCCGCGCTGCCCGACGAGAGCTCCGTGCGCGAGTACGCCGCGGACTTCACCGAGCGCGTCCACGAGGACCGGCGCGCGAACCCCTTCCAGCGGATGCTCGCCCCGGCCTGGGACGCGGACGACGCGGTCGCGCGATGGCGGCAGGTGCGCGCCCTGCGCGCGCCTGAGACGCCGTCGGCTCCTGCCGAGGAGCTGTCGTCGAAGCCGCGACGTCGGCGGTGGTGGTGGTTCGGCCGACGGAGCTGATCACCGCGCCTCCCATCCCCGCCACGCCGCCGCGACCCACTCCTCGGGGTCGACGGCCGACGGCGGGGCGCCCTGCGCCTGCAGCCAGGTGCACATGGTGCGGCAGTCGCGGCGCAGGAACTCGGTGCCGTGCGGATTCGCGATCAAGTCGACCGTCTGCGGGACGTCGATGATCACCGGGTCCGGCTCTGCCAGGCGCGAATCGGCGAGCACGTTGTAGGGCGAGAGATCGCCGTGGACCAGGCCGAGCTGTGCAAGGTCGAGCACGGCCTCCCGCATCAGACGGGCCCAGCGCTCTGCGGTCGCGGCGTCCGGGCGCGTCTCCTGCAGGCGGGGTGCGGCGACGGCGCCGTGCTCGTCATCGGTGCCGATGAACTCCATCAGCAGCTCGGTGCCGAGGATCTGCACCGGATAGGGGACGGGTGCCCCCGCCTCCCACAGCCGGCCCAGCATCTCGAACTCGGTGCGCGCCCACTGCCCGGCGGCGACCTGCCTGCCGAAGGCGGTGCCCTTCCTCATCGCACGCGCCTCGCGGGTGTCCGTCCCGCGGCGGCCCTCGGCGTAGGCGCTCGAGCGGTGGAAGGTGACCTGGTCGGGGTCGCGATAGCGCTTGGCGACCAGGAGCGTCGCCTCGCCGGGGGCACCGGTCAGCTGCTCCTCTGGCAGGGCGCGCTCGAGCAGGAAGGCGTCGGCCTCCTTGCCGGTCTTGAGGATGCCGAGCTCGGTGTCGATCGCGCCGTCGTGCTGGACCACCCAGTCGGGGAAGGGCTGCGGGCCACGGTCGAGGGTGTGGGCCGTCTCGGCCCAGGTGGACCAGCGCTGGTCCGTATCGAGCTCGGCGACGGAGAGGGAGAACATGGAGCGTGCGAAGAAGTCGTCCGGATCGAAGGACGCGGTCATGAGGGTCTCCTGAGGGAGGGCGCCCGCTCTCAGCGAGGCGCGGCGGAGGGGAGGACGGCAGGGGTCAGCACGGTGACACTCATCGGGTCCTCCTCCCCTCGGGGCCGGCCCGGGAAGGGCGGCGACGGGGCGAGCCTACGGCGGAGCCGCTGCGTGCGCCACGCATTTTCGCCCGCTGACTTCGGACCTCTGACCTGCGGATTGTGGAGAACTCGAGGGAAGCTCGCGAGGATGTGGTCGGCTGTGCGCATGACCGTCGTGCCTGCACCGCTCCGCCCGTCCCGACGTTCGCTGCTGCTGTCCGGGGCGCTGCTCGGCGCGCTCGGCCTCGAGGGATGCGAGCCGGCGACGGGGGACGGCGAGACGGAGCCGGAGGATCCGCCGCCGACGCTGTCGATGGAGCCGATGCAGAACCATGGGAGCACCATTCCTGCCCACGCCGTCCTCTCGGGTCTCACGCCCATCGCGCCCGCCGGTGACCGCCCCTTCGCCGCGCTGGCCCTCGTGAAGCGCGCCTACGAGGATGAGATGACGGTGCTCAGGCCCGACCAGTACGGGGAGGAACCGGTGCCGATCGATCCGGGATCGACCTCCGTCGTCGCGGACGATTCCGCCGTGCGCGCGCGAGTCATCACGAGCAGCACGGGCGAGGACGGATGGCGCTCGACCCTGCTGACCTCCGAGGACCTCACGGACTGGGAGGAGATCCCTCTCGCGCAGGAGGTCGATCTCCCGGTCGAGTCAGCGGGGGACGGCCTCGTCGCCTCGATCCAGGACGGCGCGCGGATCGAGCTCTGGGAGGTGGCCGACGACGGTGCGGTCGCCCCGCTCACGCCCCTCGAGGTGCCGGAGGGGCAGCAATGGCGCGTGCAGGACCTCGCCCGGGCGGACAGCACGATCGTCCTCCTCCCCGAGATCGTCGATCTGCGCTCCGACCAGATCTCGGACTCCTCGTGCACGATGGTCTCCGCCGACGGCGGCAAGAGCTGGTCCGCACCGGTACCGGTGGTCGAGGACGAGACGGATCCTCTGGTGGAGTCGATCTGGCGCCATGGGAAGCAGTTCGTCGTGCTCGGAGGGACGCGGGTGCAGCCCGAGTGGGCGGAGCGCCGCTCCTACTGGCGACCGACGAGCTGGGTCAGCGACGACGGGAAGGACTTCCGCGAGGCCCCCATCCCGCTTCCGCGCTGGGGGCTCGACGGCTGGACATGGGGAGAGAAGGGAGAGGTGAACGCACAGACAGAGATGGACATGACGGATCTCGACTGGGGTGCGCCCGTCGTGCTTCCGGACGGCGGGGCGATGCATCTGGCCATCACCTACGAGAACACCCATTGGATCGCGACGCGCGATGCGAAGGGGACGTGGACGGTCTCAGAGCGCAGGACCTCCTTCGAGGACGTGATCGACGAGATGGTCGCGATGCCCGATTCCGTGGTCGTCGCCTTCCCGGGCAGGGTGACCGGGGCGAGGCTCGAGCGGGGCGGCCGGGGAGCCGATCCCTGGAAGATGTCATGGGGCGGCGTCCCGCTCTCTCCGAGCCGTCGGCTCGTCACCGACAGCGGCCTGTGCGGAACGCCCGTGTCGCTGCTGTTCCAGCAGAGCACGCGAGAGCTCGTGGTGGACGAGGACGACGGGAGCACCGAGGTGGTCACGCACCGCGGAGCATGGGCGTTCATGGTGGACGGGGAGGAGATGGCCACGGTCGAGGGGCTCCCCGAGAAGGCCTGGCAGCGGGACTCCCTCGCGCTGCGAGCTCTCGAACCCGGGACCGTGCTCCTGCTCGGCGTCGAACAGGACGAGGAGGGGACCAACCGCCTGCGAGGCCATGTGAGCGTGGACGGTGACTGGGTGGAGACCTCCCTGGACGTCGAGCGCCCGAGCGACGTCCGGAGCCTGAGCACCATCGACGGCGTCCACCACCTGTGCGTCGTCACCCTTCTGGAGGACCGAGACCGGTATCGCCTCTCCCCGCTCGTGCTCACCTCGAGCGACGGCGTGGAGTGGGAGGAGCTGATGAGCCCCGAGGCGATCGATCTCCCTGCCGAGGGCGCCGAGCTGGGCGCTCGGATCCTCCGCGTCGAGAAGATCGACGAGACGATCGTGGGCGTGGGGTCGACCGTGGGCGAGGACAGCTACTACCGTGCCGCGAGCTTCGTGCTCGAGGGGGAGCGGTGGAAGGTACTGCCGCTCGAGGGGGCGGGTCTGGGGTCGACCATCACCTCGCTCGGCCGCCTCGGGGAGGACGTCGTCGTGCGGGTCTGGATGGCGGGTCTCGAGGGTCAGGGGCGGATCGACTCACAGGGAGCCGTCACGCTCGACGACGATTCGACCGAGGACGTCAGGGGCCGGATCATCGACCTCGGCAAGGGACTGCTGGTCGCACCCGGGGAGCTGCTCTCGAGCGAGAGCGGTCCGGGCTACGGCCCCTGCGTCTGGGCCAGTCGCGACGGAGGAGCGAGCTGGGGCGCGACGGTGATCCCGGGCTCGGAAGGGCACAGAGGGACCGTGCACCTGCTCCTCGACGGCGACGATCTCGTCGCCCTCACCAGTCCTGGAGGGGCGGTCCTGTCCCATCGCATCGTCGATCCGCGTGCGCAGCTCCGCGCAGATTGAGCCGGCGCGCCCCGTAGGCTGACGGGATGTTCCTCGAGAACCTCGGCATCGACGCCCTCGACCCCCGCCGCCTCGGCCGCTTCTGGGAGGCGGCGCTCGGCACCACCACGCTCACCGACGCGCCAGGGATCTTCGAGACGCGGCTGAACATCGACGGGGAGGCCTACCTCGACCTCTGCTTCGCCCGCGTCCCCGAGCGCGACGGCTCCCCGCAGCGGCTGCATCTCGATCTGCGCGGCGGGGCTGAGCAGGAGGAGGTCGCCGCACGGCTGCGCGCTCTGGGCGCGACCGACCTCGACATCGGGCAGGGCGAGGTGCCCTGGATCGTGCTGGGCGATGTCGAGGGCGGCGCGTTCTGCGTGATGGAGGAGCGGGAGGCATATGCGGGCACGGGGACGCTCGCGGCGTTGCCCCTGGACAGCTCCGACCCCGCCCGGGACGCGGAGTTCTGGGCGTGGCTCAGCGGCTGGGAGCCCGCCCCCGGTGTCGCGCCCCGCACGCTCCGTCACTCCTCCGGGCACGGCCCGCTGCTCGAGCTGTGCGAGGAGCCGGAGCCGAAGCGGCCCGGTGCCAAGAACCCGATCCACCTCGACGTGCGGCTCGAGCCCGGGGACGATCCGGGCGCGATCGCCGCGGAGGTCGCCGAGCGCGGGGGAGAGGAGTTCTTCCCTGACTGGGGCGAGCTGCCGTGGCGGGTGTTCCGCGACCCGTCCGGCAACGAGTTCTGCCTGCTGTCGGCGTCCTCGCCGCCTCACGATCCGTTGCATGCATAGTGCATGCAGATCTATCCTCCATGCATGAGCACCCTCCAAGTCCGTGACGTCTCACCCGAGACGCTCGCCGCCCTCAAACAGCGGGCCGCCGCCCAGGGCACGTCGCTGAGCGAGTACCTCCGCGAAGAGCTCGACCGTCTCGCGGCCGTGCCCTCGCGCGCCGAGATCCTCGCCCGTATCGCGCGTCGCAGTGCGCCGGAGCTGACCGACCCTGTGCTCGAACGGGACCGGGGCCGGGACGAGCGTCCGGGCGCGTGATCATCCTCGATGCATCCGCCGCCGCGGCGCTGCTCTTGCGCCAGCCGGCGTCCGAGGCGATCGTCCGCGCCATCGCGGAGGAGGAGATCGCCGCGCCGGAGCTGATGGCGGTCGAGCTCCTCAGCGTCCTGCGAGGCTGGGTGCGCAGCGGGCAGCTCTCTGAGCCCCGGGCGCGGGAAGCGCTCGAGGACCTCGAGCTGCTCGGTCTGCGATGGTACGCAGAACGTCCGCTGCTGAGAATGGCATGGTCGTTCCGCGACAACGCCTCCGCCTATGACGCGGTGTACCTCGCGCTCGCCGAGGTGCTCGGGGAGCGGTCACGGTCCGCCTCCGTTCTCACCCTCGATGCGCGTCTGGCACGTGCGTTCCCCGAGCGGACACTGCACCCGGTCTGAACGGGTGAGCGACGTACGGTGGCCCAATGCCTCGTGAGAAACCCGCCGTCCGTCCCCGCGACATCATCCGCGGACGCCGCACCGCCGCGTTCCTCGGCGCCCTGCTCGGCGGGGCCGGGGTGCTGCACATGATCCGCCCCGAGCACTTCGACCGGATCGTCCCGCCGGCGCTGCCCGGACCCGCACGCGGCTACACCTATGCCTCCGGCGTCGCGGAGCTCGGCGTCGCCGGCCTGCTCGCCGTGCCCCGCACCCGCCGCCTTGGCGGTCTCGCCGCGGCGGCCCTGTTCGTCGCCGTGTTCCCCGCGAACGTGCAGATGGCCTACGACTGGCGGCACGACTCGCCGAGGAGGCGGGCGATCGCCT
The DNA here is from genome assembly GCF_003711805.1 of Brachybacterium sp. EE-P12. Taxonomy (GTDB): domain Bacteria; phylum Actinomycetota; class Actinomycetes; order Actinomycetales; family Dermabacteraceae; genus Brachybacterium. Next base: position 202,124 of record NZ_QXCP01000004.1, read on the forward strand.
GCGGGAGGCTCCCGCTGCAGGGCCTGCTCATCGCGCAGGCGCTGCACGTGGCCCGACGGTGACGGGCCGGGCGCGCCCTCGACGATTTCCGAGCGGCGAGCGCGGTCCGCTCCGGGCCCCGCCGTGCTCTGGACACGAGCCGGTGTGAATGCGTTAGCGTGTGGACCTTTGTGACCTGTGTGACGAAGGAGTACACGTGGCGAGCCGACGAGCATTCCTCGGCCTGGCAGGTGCGGTGACCGCGACAGCGCTCGCCGGCTGCGCGCGCGAGCCCGAGATCGACCCGGCGATCGGGCCGCTTGCCGAGCCGGGGCTGAAGGACGAGATCACCTTCGGCATCTGGGACAAGGCGCAGGAACCGGCGATGCTCCAGATCGTCGATGCGTTCCACGAGCACTACCCCGATATCGGGGTGACCATCTCCACCACCGCCTTCGGACCCTACTTCGAACGGCTCCGCATCCAGGCGCAGGGCGACGACCTCCCCGACGTGTTCTGGATCAACGGTCCCAACTTCGAGCTATACGCCTCCTACGGGATGCTGCAGGACCTCAGCGAGCTCGAGGGCTTCGATCCGGAGAACTACCCGCCGAACCTCGTGGAGCTGTACACCCACGAGGGCGCGCCCTACGCGATCCCGAAGGACTTCGACACGATCGCCCTGTGGTTCAACCGCGATCTGCTGCACCGCGCGGGGCTCGACGAGCCCACTGACAGCTGGTCCTGGGACGAGTACCGCGAGGCCTCCGGCGCCGTCACCCGCGCGCTCGGCGCCGAGCAGATCTGGGGCAATGCCGGGGGACTGGCCAACCAGGCGCTGATCTACCCGCTCATCATGCAGGCCGGCGGATACGTCATCTCCGAGGACAAGACCGCCTCCGGCTACGACAGCCCCGAGGCGCTCGAGGCGTTCCGGTTCCTGGACGGCATGATCCGCGACGGCATCGCCCCGGACGTCCGCTACACGGCCGAGAACCAGCCGAAGGACCTCTTCAACAACGGGCGCGCGGCCCTGTACCCGTCGGGCAACTGGGAGGCGGCGCTGCTCCAGGACTCCCCGGTGCGCGACCACCTCGGCGTCGCCCCGATGATCCACGGAGCGGAGGAGGCCAACGTCATCCACGGCATCGGCGTGGCCATGTCGGCGCGCAGCCGCCACAAGCCCGCGGCCTCCGCGTTCCTGGCGTTCCTCGGTTCCGAGCAGGCGCACCGCATCCAGGCCGAGGCCGGGGCCGCCAACCCGGCGTTCATCGGCACCAACGAGACCTATGTCGAGGCGATCCCGGAGTTCTCCCTGGACGTCTTCGTCGATGCGGCGGAGACCGCCCGCACCTACCCGGCCAGCGAGAACACCAGCGCCTGGCTGCAGCTGGAGGAGCTGCTGTACCCGAAGATCCTCGGGGGCGACGGCCAGCTCGAGAGCGCCGCCGAAGAGCTCGCGACCCGTATGGACGGAGTGCTCGCCGATGAATCATGACGCCCCGCGCAGGCACCGCTCCCGTGACGGCGCCTGGCCGCTCGTGTTCCTCGCCCCTCTGATGATCGGGGTGATCGTCTTCTACTTCTGGCCGATCCTGGCCACGTTCCTCAACTCCTTCTCCAGCTTCGGACCCTTCGGGGACCGCAGCTTCGCCGGGCTGGAGAACTACCGCACGATGCTCACGGACTCCTTCATCCCGCGCGCCGTGCTGAACACTGCGGTCTACACCGCGATCGTGCTGCTGGGCATCCCGATCGCGGTCGGGGTCGCCTCACTCATGAACCAGAAGGGCCTGCGGCTCTCCCGCTTCTACCAGGTGCTGTTCTTCCTGCCGGCGGTCTCGATGCCCGTCGCTGTCGCGCTCGTCTGGCGGATGATTTTCAACCAGGAGTTCGGGGTCGTCAACTGGGCGCTCGGCCTCCTCGGCATCGAGGGGCCGTACTGGATCACCTCGCCCTGGTGGGCGCTGCTGGCCGTGTCGATCGTCGGCCTGTGGGCGAGCCTGCCGCTGGCGATCATCATCCTCTCCGCGGGCCTGCAGGGGATCCCGTCGGAGCTCTACGAGGCCGCGCAGCTCGACGGCGCAGGTTCCCTGCAGCAGTTCCGCTCCGTGACCGTGCCGCTGCTGACCCCGAGCATCTTCTTCCTGTCGATCATCACGGCGATCAACGGCTTCCAGCTGTTCGACCTGCTGTTCGCGATGATGGGCCAGGCCAACCCCGCCATGGCCGACACCCAGTCGCTCGTCTACCTGTTCTACTCCGAGGCCTTCCGCCAGAACGACCAGGGATACGCCTCGGTGATCGCGCTGCTGATCCTGCTGATCATCGGAGTGTTCACGCTCCTGCAGTTCCGGATGCAGAGGAAGTGGGTCCACTATGAGTGAGCGCAAGCACCGCACCGTCCGTCCCCGCCGGATCACCCATCTGGTGCTGATGCTCGGCGGGCTGCTGATGGTCTTCCCCTTCCTGTGGCAGCTGAGCATGTCGCTGTCCACCCAGGCCGAGGTCACGTCCGTCCCGCCCACGTGGCTGCCGTCGGAGCCGCAGTGGGGGAACTACCCGGCCGTGTTCGAGCAGGTGCCGTTCCTGAACCAGTTCCTCACCACGGTCGCGGTGACGGTGGCGCGAGTGGTCGGGCAGCTGCTGCTGTGCGCCCTGGCCGGCTACGCCTTCGCGCGCATGACCTTCCCCGGCAAGAACGTGCTGTTCGCCCTGGTCCTGTCGATCCTGATGGTCCCGTACCAGATCTACCTCATCCCGCAGTACGACATCATCCAGGAGCTCGGCTGGCTCAACACCGTCGCCGGCATCGCGGCGCCGGGGATCTTCAGCGCCTTCGGCACCTTCCTGATGCGCCAGCACTACATGGGCATGCCGCGCTCCCTCGAGGAGGCGGCGAGGCTGGACGGGGCGAGCCCCTGGCGCACCTTCTGGCAGATCATGTTCCCGCTGTCCGGTCCGGCGCTGAGCGCCGTCGCCATCCTCACGGCGCTGGCCTCCTGGAACGACCTGATGTGGCCGCTGATCGTGGCGACCTACGACGACCGCACCACCCTCGCGGTGGGGCTGTCGACCCTCCAGGGCCAGTTCACCACCGACTATCCGGTGATGATGGCGGCGAGCTTCATGGCGATGCTGCCGCTGATGATCCTGTTCATCGTGCTGCAGCGGCATGTGGTCGCCGGTCTCGCCCACTCGGGCATGAAGGGCTGAGAGCCGCGCCGCTCACCGCTGAGACTCGAGCCCGCCCGCCACGAGCGTCGCGAGCACGTCGGTCTCCCGCAGCCGTGCGGCGGCCTCCCGCGCCGCGCCCTCGACCATGACGCCGTCGGCGCCGTGGGGGACGTCGGCGAAGAGTCCCTCCGCGTCCTCGAGCAGGACCAGGTCCGCGCGGCCGCCGACCTCCAGCGCGCCCACCCCGTCGGTCGAGGCGGCCAGTGCCTCGCGCGGCTGCAGCTGCTGGGAGGGATGCCAGGCCGGGCGCTCGTCGGCGCTGCGGTGCACCGCCGCGGCCATCGCCAGCCAGGGATCCAGCGGCGCGACCGGCGCGTCGGAGCCGAGGGCGAGCTCGACCCCCGCCTCGCGCAGGTCCCGCAGCCGGAACGCCTGCGTGCCGTGGCCGGGCCAGATCGTCTCGGTCGCATCCCGGTCGTCCAGCAGATGCGCGGGCTGCACCGAGGCCACCACCCCCAGCGCGGCCATGGCGTCGATGTCGTCGTCGGTGAGCATCTGCGCGTGCTCGATCCGCGCGGGGATCCCGACCTCCGCGATCGCGGCGAGGGCGACCTGCGCGGCCGCGTCCCCGATCGCGTGGACCGCCGCGGTCAGGCCCGTCGACCGCGCGTGCGCGAGGGCGTCGCGCAGCGCCGCAGGGCCGACGCTGAGCACCCCGTGGCCGGCGTAGCCGTGTCCGTCGGTGTACGCCTCGCGGGTGTACGCCGAATGGGAGCCGAGCGCCCCGTCGACGATCACCTTCAACGGCCCCATCGTCACCAGACCCGTCGGATCCAGCACCGTGCCCGTCGGCCCGGGCGCGGCGGCGAGCTGCTCGGGGTACACGGCGGTGCGGATCCGCATCCGCGTCGCACGCTGCGGCCAGGTCTCCCACGGCCGTCCCCACTCCATGTCCACCAGCCCCACCACGCCGCGCTGCAGGGCCTGGCGCTGCAGCATCGCCGCCCCGGTCGCGACGGACTCCGCGACCCCCGGCAGCTCCGGCAGCCGCGGCGCGAGCGCGAACCACTCCTCCTCGGCGACGATCCCGTCCCGCGGCGGCAGGCCGAGCGCCTCCAGGGCCGCGGTGTTCAACCAGGCATGGTGGGCATCGCCGCCGATCAGCACCGTCGGCACGCGGCCTGTCGCCTCGTCGAGCGCCGGCACCGTCGGCGGCACCGCGAAATCCACCAGCCGGTGCCCGAAGCCGATCAGCGCGCCGCCCGGCAGCGCGCTCTCGCGCCGTGCGGCGAGCTCGGCCCGCACCCGCTCGAGGATCACGCCCACGCTGCCCGCCCCGGTCGTGTCCAGCCGGGCATGGGCCTGGGCGAGCTGACCGGTGTGCACGTGCTGGTCCCACAGCCCCGGGATCGCGAGCGCGCCGCCCGCGTCCAGGACCTCCTCGCCGGGGCGGCGGGGCAGGGACGGGCCGAGCTCCGTGATCGTGCCGTCGTCCAGCCGGAGGTCCGCGGGGGCGGGACGGTCGAGGAGGAGCACCTGTCTGATCAGCACCGATCCAGCCTAGCCCGCCGCCTCGCGACCATGACGGCTGTCATGGGGCGGACGTGACCGCCGGGGCTGGGACGGCGGCTGCGACGGCGCGATCGTGGAGCCATGACCACCACCACCGCCCCCGCCCGCACCGCGGCCCTCGAGCTGCGCGGCCTCACCCGCAGCTACGGGCAGGTCCGCGCCCTGGACGGCCTCGACCTCGAGATCCGACCCGGCGAGATCGTGGCCCTGCTGGGCCCCAACGGCGCCGGCAAGACCACCGCCATGGAGATGATGGTGGGGCTCGCGACCCCCGACGCCGGGGCCGTGCGCGTGCTCGGCACCGATCCGGTCACCGCGACCCGCACCGGACTCATCGGCACCATGCTCCAGGCCGGGGCGCTCCTGCCCGACCAGCGGGTGCGCACCATGCTGAGGCTGCTCCACTCCCTGCAGGCCCACCCCATGCCGATGGACGACGTCGTCGCCCAGGCCGACATCGCCGACCTCATGGCGCGCAGGATCGGTGCGCTCTCCGGCGGGCAGGCCCAGCGGGTCCGCTTCGCGATCGCGCTGCTCGGCGACCCGCAGGTGCTGCTGCTGGACGAGCCGACCGTCGGCATGGACATCGGCGCCCGCCGCGCCTTCTGGGGCCGAATGCGGGAGGTCGCCGCGAGCGGCCGCACCATCGTCTTCGCCACCCATCACCTCGAGGAGGCGGAGCGGGAGGCCGGCCGCGTCATCGTCATGGACCGCGGCCGCATCGTCGCCGACGGGACGGGGCCCGAGATCGCCGCCGTCGTCGCCGGGCGCGTGCTCACCCTGCGCGGCGCCCCGCCCGCGCAGGTCGCGGCGCTGCCCGGCGTGGAGCGCGCCGAGGTCGACGAGACCGACGCGCGCCGGGTGCGGGCCGTGTGCACCGACTCCGACGCCGCGCTCGCGGCCCTGTTCACCGGCCCGCTCGCCGCCGACGTCCATGACGTGCTCGTGACCGCGCCCGGTCTCGAGGAGGCGTTCCTGCGCATCACCGACCACGACGAGGAGACCGACCGATGACCATCGCCCAGCCCGCCGTCCGCACCGCCGCCGCACCGTCGGCCGCGACCCGCACCGTCCGCTACGCCGCCCACACCACCGCCATGACCGCCACCAACATCGCCTTCATGGTGTTCACCATCGCGCTGCCGGTGGGGATGTACCTGCTGTTCTCGATGATGTTCGGGGACCAGGCCGAGGGGCAGGCGCGCGGCATGATCATGATCAACATGGCCGCCTACGGCGGGCTCGGCGCCGCGGTGACCGCCGGCACCCAGATCCAGGAGGATCAGCGCAACGGCTTCCTCCGCCAGCTCGTGGTCGCCGGGCTCTCCCCGCGCTCCTTCCTGGCCGGCTCCGTCCTCGCCGCGAGCGCCGTGATCGTCCCCGCCCTGCTCGCCGTCGGCCTGGTCGGCCTCGTCACCGGCGTCGAGGCGAGCCTGCCGGACTTCCTCGCCACCCTCGCCGTGCTCTGGCTCGGACTGCTGCCCACGATCCTCATCGGCCTCGTGCTCGGGATGGTGCTGCGCGGCGCCGCCGCGATGGCCGGCGGGGTCGTGACGATGATGGCGATGGCGATCTTCGGCGGGCTGTGGATGCCGCTGGAGATGTTCCCCTCCTGGATGCAGAGCCTCGGCCACGCCCTGCCCACCTACTGGATCTCCGACCTCGGCCGCTGGGCGCTGTACGGCGGGGACGTCCCGTTCACCGGCCTCGCGGTGATCGGTGCCTGGACTCTCGTGCTGGGCCTGCTGTGCCTGGTGAGCATGTCCCGCGCCGTGGGCCTGCAGCGGCGGTGAGGGGCGCTGACACAATGACCGTCATGGACGTGCACGAGGGACCCGACGAGCAGGAGGCCGAGGCCCGTCCGCTCACGCCGCGCGGCGTGCTCCGGGCCGCACGGGAATCCGGCGGTCTCGCGTTCTCCCTCCCGCCGGTGATGTTCGTGCTGGTCCCGATCGTGTTCGGCTGGATCCAGGCGCCCGGGGCCCGGATGGTGCTCGCGACCGCGCTGCTGCTCCTCTACGGCGCGCTGTTCGCCGCCACCACCGGGATCGCGCTCTATCCGCGGCGGGTGCGGCTGATCTGGTTCGTGCTGTGCACCGTGATCCTGCTCGCGCTGATCCCCGTGATCGGCGTGAACGTCCTGTACATGGTGATGTTCCAGGCCATGACGCATGTGATCCTGCTGCCCTGGCGCTGGGCGGTGCCCTCGATGCTGGCGATGAGCCTCGCCGTCATGATCACCGCGCTCTCGCTCGGACAGCTGATCCCGGCGGGCTTCGCCGTGATGGGCACCGTCATGGCCTGGGGCATCGGCCACGGGATCCGCCAGCAGGCGCTGCAGGAGCAGCTCGAGGCCGCCCAGCGCCGCAACGCCGTGCTCGCCGTCGCCGCGGAGCGGGAGCGGATCGGCCGCGACCTCCACGACCTCGTCGGCCACTCGCTGACCTCCCTGACCATCTCCACGCAGCTCGCACGGCGCCTGCTGGAGACCGATCCCGACGCCGCCCGCGAGCAGCTCGTCCACATCGAGGCGACCGTGCGCCAGGCGCTCGCCGATGTGCGCGCCACCGCCTCGGGGATGCAGACGGTGCGCGCCGCGACCGAGATCGCCTCGGCCCGCACCATCCTGTCGACCGCCGGGATCCAGGCGGAGGTCCCCACCGCGGTGCCGCCGCTTCCCGAGGACCTCGCCGAGCTGTTCGGCTACGTCATCCGCGAAGGAGTCACCAACATCGTGCGCCACTCCCGCGCCACCAGCGCCCGCATCACCGTGTCCGAGGAGACCGTGAGCGTCGTCGACGACGGCGTGGGCATCCCCGCCGGCGCCTCCCGCAGCGGGCTGCGCGGCCTCGAGGCGCGCATCGCGCTCGCCGGCGGACGGCTCGAGGTGGTCTCCTCCGAGACCGGCACCGCCCTGACCGCGAGGATGGGAGCGACCGCATGAGCCCCGCGATCCGCGTCATCGTCGCCGACGACCAGGCGATCCTCCGCTCCGGCCTGGTCGCTCTGCTGCGGCTCGAGCAGGGCATCGACGTGGTGGGGGAGGCGGCCGACGGGGCGGGCACCCTCGAGGCCGTCGCCGCGCACCGCCCCGACGTGCTCCTGCTGGACGTGCAGATGCCGCCCGGCACCGCCGCGGACGGCACGGCCGGCCCGGCCGACGGCATCGAGGTGGCCGAGCACCTGCAGAACGCCGACGGCGCCCCGCGGATCATCGTGCTGACCACCTTCGGCAGGGCCGGCTACCTGCGCCGCACCATGGAGGCCGGCGCGGCCGGGTTCATGGTCAAGGACACCCCCGTCGAGCGGCTCGTCGACGCGATCCGCCGCGTCCACGAGGGGCTGAAGGTGGTGGATCCGGAGCTGGCGGCGCAGTCCCTCGCCGTCGGCCCCAGCCCCCTGACCGCGAAGGAGACCGAGGTGCTGCAGGCCGCCGCCGCAGGCGGCACCACCGCCGCGATCGCGCAGCGGCTGTTCCTCTCCGAGGGGACGGTGCGCAACCACGTCTCCGCCGCGATCGGGAAGCTCGGCGTCGCGAACCGGGCCGAGGCCGTCAGGAGCGCCGCGGACAACGGGTGGATCTGAGCCTCCGCCGGCGCGCGTAGGGTGGTCCCCCGTGGAGACGATCGAGGCACTGCTCAGCGCGCTGATCGGCGTCAGCGTGCCCGCCTTCGCGATCGCGTCGATGCTCTCGATGGGTCTGCGCACCCCGCTGCGCGCCTTCCGCGACCAGCTGCGCGATCGCCGCACCGTCCTCGCCGTGCTGGGGGCGAACTTCGTGGTCGTCCCCGCCGTCGGCACGCTCCTGATCTGGCTGCTCAGCGACCTGCTGCCCCGGCAGACGGGGGAGGGGTTCGTCATCGCGCTGTGCGCCGCGGGCGCCCCGTTCGTGCTGCAGCTCGGGGCGATGGCCCGCATCCCCTACGGCGAGACGGCCGGCCCCATGGCCGTGCTGCTGCTCGGCTCGATCGTGTTCATGCCGCTCGTGGTCCCGTTCCTGCTGCGGGACGTGGAGGTGCACGGCTGGTCCGTCGCGGAGCTGCTGCTGGGCACGATGCTCTCCCCGATGATCGCCGGGATCGTCGTCGCCGCCGTCTGGCCGGGCCGCGCCGACGCCTTCGCCCGCATCGCCGGCGGTGTCGCGGCGGTCTCCGCGGTGCTCATGTTCCTCTCCGGCTTCGGCGCGAACTCCGGCTTCGTCCTCCAGCTGCTGCTGTCCCCGGTGATGCTGGTCGCCGCCGGGCTCGTCGCCCTCGCCTTCGCCGCGGGACGTTTCGCCGGCGACCTCGCCGGGGACACCCTCACCGTCCCCGACGGCCCCGCGATCCTCACCAGCCAGCGCAACATCGCCGCGGCCCTGCTGGTCGCCCGCACCGGCGCCGAGAACAGCGAGGCGGCCGGCTCGATCGTCGTCGCGATCCTGCTGCTGAGCGCGGTCGGCTTCGTGATGCTCGTGCCCTACGCGCTGGTCAGCGGCTATCTGCGCCGCCGACGGGCGGGGGAGCGGGCCACCCTCGGGGTGCTCCTCGGGGTCGTCGGCCCCCGGGACGGCTGAGCGCCGCCGCCCCGCCGCCCGCACCATCGGTCACCCGGTGGTATCCAGTGTGAGGTGTCGGAATCACGGCGCATTCCGACACCCCTCATGGGATGGGCGATTCAGGAGGGCGCGGGCCAGGCCTCCGAGCGCGGCGGGGCCCGCCGACGCGGTGCGCCCAGAGAGAACCCGCGCGGCGGGCGTCGGCGCGCGCCCTAGCCTGGGAAGGTGGCATCCCTCCTGCGCATCGTCCGCTTCACCCGCGACCTGGCCCCGCTCTACGCGGCGGTCATCCTCTGCTCGATCCTCACCGCCGCGGCGGGCCTCGCCGTCCCCTTCCTGATCGGGAACGCGACCGACACGGTCACCGCGGCCGTCGGCGGGCGCACCCCCACCGGGACCGCGGTGCGCGCGGTGGTGCTGATCGCGGCGGCGGTGCTGGTCGCGGAGCTGCTGAACACCGTCGTCTCCAACGTCGGCGGCTGGTTCGGCGACGTGATGAGCAACCGGATGCGCACCATCCTCTCGGTGCGCTACTACGACAAGCTCCTCCACCTGCCGCAGCGCTGGTTCGACGGGGAGATCACCGGCACGATCGTGGCGCGGCTGAACCGCTCGATCACCGAGATCACGAACTTCGCCAAGATGATGTCGAACACCTTCGCCTCGATGCTCATCACGACCGTCGCGGTGCTCGCCATCAGCGCCTGGTACGCGTGGCCGCTGGCCCTGCTGCTGCTGATCGTGTTCCCGGTCTACGTGTGGCTGACCTCGCTGACCTCGGTCAAGTGGCAGCGCCTCGAGGCCGAGAAGAACGAGCAGGTCGACATCGCCTCGGGCCGCTTCGCCGAGGTCGTGGGGCAGATCCGGGTGGTGAAGTCCTTCGTGCGCGAGCGCGGGGAGCTCGCCGACTTCAGCCGCCGTTTCCACGCCACCGATGCGACCACCCGCGCGCAGTCCACGCACTGGCATCGCATGGACGTGCTGCGCCGCGCGGTGCTGAACCTCGTGTTCTTCGGGATCTACGTGATCATCTTCGTGCGCACCGTCCAGGGGGCCTTCACGCTCGGCGAGATGGTGCTGCTGGTGCAGCTGATGAGCATGGCCAAGGCCCCCGTCGAGTCGATGAGCTGGGTCATCGACTCCTCCCAGCGGGCGATCGCGGGCTCGCGGGACTACTTCCGCGTCATGGAGGCCGAGGTCGATCCGCGCACCGCCGCGATGCTCGCCCGCGCCGAGGAGGATGCCCCGGCCCCCGTCGTCGAGCCGGTGCCCGGCGCGCCCGTGGTCCGCTTCCGGGACGTGTCCTTCGCCTACGAGGACGGCGAGGACGTGCTGCACGGCATCGACTTCTCCGTCGACCGGGGCGAGAAGGTCGCGCTGGTGGGCGAGTCCGGCGGCGGGAAGTCCACGATCGTGAACCTGCTGCTGGGCCTCTACGAGCCGCGCGAGGGAGCGGTCGAGGTGGTGGGCCGCTCGAGCACGGAGCTGCCGCTGGACGTGCTCCGCTCCCGCATCGGCGTGGTCTTCCAGGACGCCTCCCTGTTCTCCGGCACGCTGCGCGAGAACATCGCCTACGGCCGGCCCGGCGCGAGCGACGAGGAGGTCGTGGGCGCCGCCCGCCGCGCGAACGCCGACGGCTTCGTGCGCCGCTTCCCCGGCGGCTACGAGCAGGTGATCGGCGAGCGGGGGCTGAAGCTCTCCGGCGGTCAGCGCCAGCGCATCGCGGTCGCCCGCGCGATCCTCAAGGACGCTCCGGTGCTGGTGCTCGACGAGGCGACCTCCGCGCTCGACACCCGCGCCGAGCGGCAGGTGCAGGAGGGCCTGGACGAGCTGATGGAGGGACGCACCTCGCTGATCATCGCCCACCGCCTCTCGACCATCGCGGCCGTGGACCGGATCATCACCCTCGAGGACGGGCGGATCGACGAGATCGGCACCCCCGCCGAGCTCGCCGCCTCCGGAGGGATCTACGCCCAGCTGCTGGACCTGCAGAGCTCGGGGGACCGCAGGCGCCTGGCGCGCTTCGACATCACCGGGTGAGCAGCCGCCGGTTGTGCAGCCGGTGCAGGTCGCGGGACTCCATGCGGGGAACTGTATCCGGGCGCCCAGCGGGCGTCCGGGGCCGGGCGCTACGATGGCGGCGATCACACGCTCGGGGGCGACGAAGGAGCTCACATGGGATTCATCCAGGCATTCAAGGGCGCGATCGGCGGCATGTTCGCCGATCAGTGGAAGGACTTCCTCACCGTGCCGGACGGCCTGCCGCAGACGGCGGCGCTGTTCCCCGCGGTGCCGCAGGGCACGAACGCCGGCCGCGGTGCGAACACCCGCGGCTCGAAGAACATCATCTCCAACGGTTCGAAGATCCTCGTGCCTCAGGGGTACGGGCTCATCACGGTCGTCGACGGCCGCGCCACGGGCCTGATCACCGAGGCCGGCGGCTACGAGTTCGACGACTCCTCGCCCGATGCGCGCTCGGTCTTCGCAGGCGACGAGGTGCTCGCCTCGACCGTCGGCACCTCCTGGGAGCGCTTCAAGTTCGGCGGCCGCCCCTCCTCGCAGCAGCTCGCCTTCTACGTGAACCTCAAGGAGATCCCCGACAACCGCTTCGGCACCCAGTCCGAGATCTACTGGGACGACGCCTACCTCAACGCGCAGGTCGGCGCGGTCACCCGCGGCTCCTACACGCTGCGGATCATCGACCCGCTGCTGTTCGTGCACAACTTCGTGCCGGCCTCGTTCATCTCCGCGAACGCGCCCGTGTTCGACTTCTCCGACCCCGACAACGCGGCCGGGAACCAGATGTTCCAGGAGGTCGTCGGCTCCCTCGCCCAGGCGTTCTCCCGCTATACGAACGATCCCGACAAGGGCAACCGCATCTCCCGCATCCAGGGCGACTCGGTGGGCTTCGCGCAGTCGCTCTCGGCCGCCGTCGAGGAGGGTTACCGCTGGTCCAGCGACCGCGGCCTCGCGATCGTGAAGACCTCGATCGTCTCGATCGAGTACGACCAGCGCACCCGTGAGCTGCTCGCCGACGTGCAGAAGGCCGACGCGCTCTCCGGTGCCCGTTCGCAGTCCTTCATGAACCAGGCCGCCGCGCGCGGTGTGCAGGCCGCGGGCGAGAACGGCGGCGGTGCGGGCCTGGCGATGTTCGGGGCCGGCATGGGTGCGGCCGGCGGCATGGTGAACCCGGCGCAGCCCTGGTCGCCGCCCGGCCAGCAGCAGGCCCCGCAGCAGCAGGCCCCGCAGCAGCAGGACGCCGCGCCGGCGCAGGAGGACCCCGTCGCGAAGCTCGCCCAGTACAAGCAGATGCTGGAGCAGGGGCTGATCAGCGAGGAGGACTACGAGGCGGCGAAGAAGGCCGCGCTCGGCCTCTGAGGCGCGCCGACGCACGACGATGACCGCACAGCCGCCGCAGGATCCGCAGGGGGAGCAGCCCCCGCAGCCGCCCACGCCCGGTGACCCGCACGAGCCCTCCGAGCGCATCATCGACACCAGCTCCGGGCGGCCCGACGGGCTGAACAAGTGCCCCCGCTGCGGCTCCACCGAGATCCAGTACTCGCTGACCGCGAAGGCGCTGGTGTGCTCCTACTGCCGCTTCGCCTGGAACGAGGACGTCGCCGAGCAGCGCTTCGGGCTGGACTCCTCGATCGCGGAGCTGCGCGGCCACACCCTGGCGTCCGGCACCGCGGACGTCCGTGAGGACCTCACCACCGTGACCCTGAAGTGCCAGGGCTGCGGCGCCGAGGTCGTCATCAACGTCGAGCAGGAGATGCAGGCCCGCTGCCACTGGTGCCGTCAGACCCTCTCGATCAACACGCAGATCCCGGGCGGCGCGGTGCCGGATGCGGTGCTGCCCTTCCTGCTCACCCGCGAGGAGGCGGTCGAGCGGATCGACGCCTTCGCGGGCAAGCGCAAGACCTTCGCGCAGGGTCGCTTCAAGCAGGAGTTCGTGCCCGAGAACGTGATGGGCGTGTACATCCCGTATCTCGTGGTCGACGGGAACATGCATGCCGTGCTGCGCGGCACCGGCGAGGTCACCACGCGCCAGTACACGGTGCGCCGACGCGTCGGCAAGGACCAGTACGTCACCGAGACCTATTACGACGCGGACGTGTATGCCGTCCAGCGCGCCTTCGACCTGCTCGTCGACGACCTCACGGTCGAGTCCGCCAAGCGCTTCGACGCCGACGACAACGCCCGGGCCACCAACAACATCCTCAGCGCCGTCCAGCCCTACGACACCGAGAACGCGGTCGTCTACAGCTCGCACTACCTCAAGGGCTTCACCTCCGAGCGCCGCGACCTGAACGTCCGCGACGTCGACGCCGAGGTGGAGGACAAGTTCCTGGCGATCGCCCGGTCGAAGGCCACGCCCACCATCTCCCGCTACGACCGCGGGGTGCGCTGGGACGAGGAGGGTGTGGCGGTGCACGGCTCCCGCTGGGTCTCGATCTACGTGCCGGTGTGGCTGTACAGCTACGCCGACTCCGCCAAGGGCGAGGGCTCCCTCGTCCACTACATCGCCGTGAACGCCCGCAACGGGAACACGATGGGCTCGGTGCCCGTCTCGCACCCGAAGATCTTCGCCGTCTCCTGCGCCGCGGGAACGGTCGCCGCGGTGCTCGGCGCGCTGGCGGGCCTCGCCTACATGTTCATGTGACCGGCCCGATGACCACGACCGACCGACCCCGAGGAGTCCCGCATGCACCCGCTGCTCGCTGAGATCGCCGCGGATCCCTCCGTCGCGATGCTGCTGGCCGATTCCGGGGACGGGGCCGCCGGCATCGCCTTCCCCTTCCTCGCGGGCCCGGCCGTGTTCGCCGCGGTGTACATCGGCATCTACCGCTACTACCGCAACACCGACAAGCGCCACGAGTTCGAGAAGAAGACCGATGTCGCCGTCGGCAACCTCCGCTCCGGCGACCGCCGCGTCGGCACCAACAATCGCCAGCGCAGCCGCACCATGTCCGGGCAGAACAGCACCGACCACCTCGAGCGCGTGCGCCGGATCCGGGTGGAGTGACATGGGCGAGCGGCCGAGCCGTGCGCTGCTGCTCATCGGGGCTGTCGGCGTCGGCAAGACCACGGCTGCCGAGGCGGTCGGCGACGAGCTCGAGGAGCGGGGCGTCCCCGGCGCGGTGATCGATCTCGACGCGATCCGTCGCGGATGGCCGGCCCCGACCGGCGACCGCTTCAACACCGCGATCGAGCTCGTGAACCTGCGCGATATGGCGCGCAACTACCGCGGGACGGGCGCGGAGATCCTGGTCGCGGCGGGAGTGCTCGAGGAGAGAGCGGCTCGCAGCCGGTACGAGGAAGCGATGGGTGCTCCGCTCACGGTCGTGCGGCTCGTGGCCCCGCGCGAGCTGGTGCGTGCCCGCCTGCGCCGACGCCACGAGCACGAGCAGTCCGCGCTGGACTGGCATCTCGACCGCTTCGACGAGCTCACCGCGATCCTCGACGCCGCCGCGGTCGAGGACGCGACGGTCCCGATCGCCGAGGATCCCCGCGGCACGGCCCGCGCCGTGCTCGCCGCGGCGCGGTGCTGAGCCTCGGGTCTGTCCACACCGGAGAGCGGCCCGTGCCCAGGAACGCGATTCTCATGCTCCTCGGTGTGCCATCGCGCGTGCCGCCCCGGCCGTCCACAGCCGCCTGTCGTCCGGCGCTGTGAACGTGCACAATGGAGGTCATGATTCCTCGCCTCACCCGTCGCCGCGCGTTCGTCGCCGCCGCCGCTGCCGGGCTCGGCCTCCCGGCCGCCGCCTCCGCTGCGGAGCCCGTGCGCAGGGGAGGGGACGTCCAGCCGCTGCGCGCGGCGACCTACAACGTCTCGATGCACCGCGGGCGCGAGGGGCAGCTGCTCGAGGACCTCGCCGGCGGCGAGGACGCCCAGATCCGGGCCGTCGCCGAGGTCATCCAGATCAACAACCCCGACATCCTGCTGCTCAACGAGTTCGACCACGACGCCGAGGGGCGCGGCATCGACCTCTTCCGCGAGAAGTACCTCGAGGTGCCGCAGAACGGGCAGAGCCCGGCCTTCTACCCCTACTCCTTCAGCGCACCCGTGAACACGGGCGTCCCGTCCGAGCTGGACCTGGACCGCGACGGCACCGTCGGCGGCCCGGACGACGCCTGGGGCTTCGGCGAGTTCCCCGGCCAGTACGGGATGGTCGTCCTCTCCCGCCACCCGATCCTCGCCGACCAGGTGCGCACCTTCCAGGACCTGCGCTGGGCGGACATGCCCCGCAACCTCCTGCCCACGGACTTCTACGGCCCGGAGATCTCCCCGCAGCTGCGCCTGAGCTCGAAGTCCCACTGGGACGTGCCGGTGCAGATCGGCTCGACCGTGCTGCACGTCCTCGCCGCGCATCCGACGCCGCCGAGCTTCGACGGGCCCGAGAAGCGCAACCAGCGCCGCAACCACGACGAGATCCGGCTCTGGGTCGACTACCTGAGCTCCGGCAGCCGTGCGAAGTGGATCGTCGACGACGACGGCACGCGCGGCGGCCTCGAGGCCGGCGCCCCCTTCGTGATCCTCGGCGACTTGAACTCCGATCCGGCCGACGGCGACTCCTGGCCGGGCGCGATCGAGCAGCTGCTGCGCCACCCGCGCGTGCAGGACCCGGAGCCGGCCAGCGAGGGCGCCGTCGAGGCCGCCGAGTCCCAGGGCGGCGCGAACACGGAGCACACCGGCAAGGCGAGCCTGGACACCGCGGACTTCTCCGAGCCGAGCCCGGGCAACCTCCGCGTGGACTACGTGCTGCCCTCGCGCGGCCTTCCGATCGTCTCCTCGGCCGTGTTCTGGCCCCGGCAGGGCACCCCCGGCAGCGAGCTGACCGGCACCGACCCTTTCCCGACCTCCGACCACCGTCTCGTGCGCGTGGACCTGCAGGTGACGACGTGAGCGGCCGGCTCGGACCGCTGCTGGACGTCGCGCAGCTGCACGCCCTGATCGACGAGGCCGCACACGACCCGCGGCCGCTCGTGCTGCTGGACGTGCGCTGGGCCCTGGACGGCTCGACTGGGGAGCACGCCCACCTCGACGCTCACCTGCCCGGCGCGGTCTACGTCGACCTCGGCACCGAGCTCGCCGCGCCGGCGAGCCCCGGCGCGGGCCGACACCCGTTGCCCGCCCCGGAGGACTTCGCCGCGACCCTGCGCCGCGTCGGCGTCACCGAGGACTCCCGCATCGTCGCCTACGACGACACCGACGGCGGGCCCGCCGCGCGCCTGGTGTGGATGCTGCGAGCCCTCGGGCACGACGCCGCCGTGCTCAGCGGCGGGCTCCGCGCCTGGAACGGCCCGCTCGAGAGCGGCCCGGTCACCCCCGTGCCCGGCGACGTGCCGGTGCGGGACTGGCCTGCGGAGCGGATCGCGAGCGCCGACGAGGTCGCGACGCTCGCCGCCGCGTCCGACGGAGTCGTCCTCGACGCCCGCGCCGCCGAGCGCTATCGCGGGGACGTCGAGCCGATCGACCCCCGCGCCGGCCACGTGCCCGGCGCCGTGAACCTGCCCTACGCCGGCAACCTCGACCAGGAGCGGCGCTTCCTGGACCCGGCCGAGCTGCGCCGCCGCTTCGAGGCCGCGGGGGTGAGCGAGGACCGCGAGACGATCGTGTACTGCGGCTCCGGCGTCACCGCCACCCACGACCTGCTCGCCCTCGAGGCCGCGGGCTTCGAGAAGGTGCGGCTGTTCCCCGGCTCCTGGTCGCAGTGGAGCGCGGATCGGGCACGGCCCGTCGCCGTCGGCCCGAACCCCTGAGCTGACCGGTCACGCGCCGGGGTTGATCTCCCGGATCGCGGCGACGATCTCGCGATGGCGGCGCCGCTGCGCCGGGAGCTCCGCCTCGGGCACGTCCTGGCCCAGCACCGCCGCCCAGATCGGCACCATCTCCTCGTGGTACGAGTGGCCGTGCCCGCCGCGCGCGGTGATCGACAGCGGCATGTCCGCGGCGATCTGCCAGAACGTGATCCACGGGAACCAGCGCATCGCCGGGGTGACGTCGTGCCCCACCCGCTCCTGCAGCCAGGCCGGCTCCCGCCACAGCAGCGAGGGATCGAACCACACCACCGGATCCGAGGGGTGCTGGGCGAAGACCACGCGGGGATGCTCCCACTCGGCGTACAGCCCGCCCCAGTAGTCGCGGTGCAGGTCGCGGGGGCGGGTGACCACACGGATGTGCCGCCCGTCGTCGATGATCGGCGCGACCGCGGGGGAGCCCGGCCGGGCCCGGGCCGTGATCTGCTCCCACAGCGGGGTGAAGCTCGGCGTGCCCGTGAACACCGCGCCGTCGACGCTCGAGAGCATCTCCGGCACGTCCCGGAAGGCGGCGCTGCCGCCGAAGGCGCCCAGCGACTCCCCGGCCACGTACAGCCGCGGCCGGTCCTCCGGCGGGAGCTGCGCCATCCGGCGCCGCACCGCCCGCAGCAGCAGCGCCCCGGCCCGCTGCGGGGAGCGGCGGTCGGCGAGATAGGTGAGGGGGCTGGGGAAGTAGGAGTACTGGATCGAGGCGGTCGCGCAGTCGCCGGCGGTGAGGAACTCGATCGCCGAGAGCGACCACTCCTGCAGCCAGCCGGTGCCGGTCCCGGTGAACAGCACCAGCACCTCCCGGTCCCACGCGCCCGTGCGGTCGAGCTCGGCGACGACCGCCGCGGCGGTGTCCTCGAGGCTGCGGGAGCCGGACTTCGCGGCGTACACGCGGATCGGCTCGCGCGCCTCGGCCCCGACGGTGCGGGAGATCCGCGCCGCGTCCGCGCCGGCGGAGACGATCTTCCGGCCCGGCGCGCCGAGGGACTGCCAGGCCTCGAACGATCCCGGCCCGCCCGAGCGCAGCGCGGAGGTGGGGCGCGGGACGTCGGGGGAGATCAGCCGGTTCGCGGCCTCGGCCCGCTCGATCATCCCCTCGAGCACCCGCCCGCGGATCAGCCGCTCGAGCACGACGCCGACGGTCGCGGCGGTCAGCACCAGCGAGACCGCCCCGACCACCCGCGCCGGCAGATAGGGGCGCAGCAGCGCCCGGTAGATGTCCGCGGTCGCGATCGTGGCCCGCGCGGCGACGAGCGCCGCCGCGGAGAAGCCGGCCCCGGCCAGGGTGCCCACCACATGGGTGGCGAGGTTCTTAGGCTCCTGCTGGACGAGATGGCTGATCTCGCGCTGGCGCAGCACTCCGCGCACCCACGAGTAGGCGGTGATCCCGATGAGCGCGCCGGCGCCCGCCCAGCGGGCACGTCGACGGTGGTCGGGGGCGATGTCGACCTCGAGCCCGATCGCGGCGGCGGTGCGGTGCACGACCCGGCCGACGAGCGAGCCGGTCGCGTAGCCGTACACCTCGGACAGCCCGATGTTCGCCGCCCACATCCACCAGGTGCGCGGCAGCAGGCTGGGGGAGGTCGAGATCCATGCGGTCACGGAGGCGCCGAGGAAGCCGCCGGTGTCCAGCGGGGCGGAGATCGCCGTGAGCCGCGCACGATGGGCTGCGCGACGGGTGGCCCGCCGCACCATCCGGGCGGCGCCGCCGGTGAGGCTCGTCAGGGGGGACAGTGCGGAGGCGGGGCCGGAGGGCATGCAGGCAGGCTATCGGAGCACGGCGCGGCGCTCCGTACCCTGGGGGGCATGAAGATCCTGCTTCCTGACACCATGCCGCTGGACCCGACGCTGCCCGAGGGCTGGGAGGCCGTCGTCGTCGACGCCCGCGAGGAGATCCCCGCCGCCCATCACGACGCGGCCGCGCTCGTGGTCTGGGGCTCCTCCCGCCGACACCTGGAATCCGCCGCGCAGCACCTGGGCGGGCTCCGGCTGGTCCAGTCCCTCGCCGCCGGGGTCGAGGGGATCCTCGCCGCGGGCTTCGGCGAGGACGTCGTCGTCACCACCGGCGCGGGCCTGCACTCGCGGACCGTCAGCGAGCACGCGCTCGCGCTGCTGCTCGCCCTGGTGCGGCGCCTGCCCGAGAGCCGCGAGGCGCAGGAGCGCCACGAATGGTCCGGCGAGCTCGGCGGCCTGCAGCCCCTGCACCCCGAGGGCCGGCTCACCACGCTGCTGGACGCACGGGTGCTGATCTGGGGCTTCGGCAGCATCGGGCAGACCCTCGCCCCGATGCTGCAGGGCCTCGGCGCGCACGTGCGCGGCGCCGCCCGCACCGCCGGCACCCGCGCCGGCGTCGAGGTGATCGCCGAGGCGGACGTGCTCGCCGCCCTCCCGGAGACCGACGTGCTGGTGAACATCCTGCCCGCCACCGAGCAGACCGCCGGGATCGTCGGGTCCGAGGTCCTCGCCGCGCTCCCGGACCACGCGATCCTCGTCAACGTCGGCCGCGGCGCCACCGTGGATCAGGCCGCCCTGCGCGCGGCGCTCGAGGCGGGCACCCTGGGCGCGGCGGGGATCGACGTCACCGACCCCGAGCCGCTTCCGGCCGAGGATCCGCTGTGGGACGCACCCCGCCTGCTGATCACCCCGCACGGCGCGGGCGGACGCCCCGTCGGCGCCGATGAGCGCATCGCCCGCAACCTGCGCGCCCTCGTCGACGGGGGCGAGATGCTGCATCCCGCGGCGCGCTGAGGGACGGACCGGCCCGCTCAGCCCGCGAGGTCCGCGGCGAGCGCCTCGACCGCGCGGGCGGAGGTCTCGGCGACCACGTCGAGCTCGAGGTGGAACTGCTGACCGGCGGCCGGTCCGCACAGGTCCGAGACGGCGCGCAGCGCCACGAAGGGCATGCCGAGCGCCTCGGCCGTCCGGGCGCTCGCAGCGGTCTCCATGTCGGTGCTGAGCGCGCCGGGGAACCGCTCGCGCATCGGGTCGGCCAGCGGGGCGGTGACGAAGGCGTCGCCGGAGAGCATGAGCCCGCGCCGCACCGCCGCGGCGGGGTCGCGGCGCGCGGCCCGCTCGGCACGGTCGGTCCAGGCCTTCTCCGCCACGATCCGCTCGGGACCGCCGGGCAGCTGCCCGGGGGCGTAGCCGAAGGCGGTCGCGTCCGCGATCGACCAGGCGAAGGACTCACCGACGATCACGGTGCCCACCTCGACGTCGGCCGCGAGCCCGCCGCAGGAGCCGGCGGCGACCACGAGGCCGGGGGAGAGGGTCAGGATCCCCCAGGTCGCGGCGGCGGTCGCGGCGGCCACGCCGATCCCGGTGGTGACCACGACCGTCTCGACCCCCGCGAGCCGGCCGCGCACCGCGGAGACCCCGGCGGCGAAGGGCGTGGCGAGCACGTCGGGATCGGTGAGACGGGAGGTCAGCGGCGCGGCCTCCTCCTCCATCGCGACGAGGACGAGCAGGGGAGCGGCAGAGGTGTCGGGCATGGTCGAAGCGTACCGGCGCCGTTCGTTAGGCTGGGCGGACCGGCAGCGAGGCGGCCCCAGCGGCCGCGGACAGGAGGCAAGCGATGGGTCGCATCCGAGACGCCGTGGTGACGGGGGCGCGCGCGGCCGCGAGGATCCCGATCCCCTCGGCCCTGACCCATCAGGCGCTGCGCGAGGCCCGCTCCCCGCAGCCGCCCTCGCACGTGCTGAAGTCGCACGCCGTCGAGGCCGAGATGATCGGCCGCACCCGCACGGTCTGGCTGGACCGCCACCACCTCGGCAACGGCCTGATCATCCACCTGCACGGCGGGGCCTACGTCTCCGGCCCCTTCACCAGCGACTGGTCCTGGCTGTCCCGTCAGGTCGAGGCGCAGGACTGCGCCGGCCTCATGGTCGACTACCGCAACGCCCCCGACCACCAGCACCCCGTGGCCCGGGACGACGTCGAGGCGGTGCTCGACGCCCTCGCGCAGGACGGCCGGCTGGGCGGGGGCCCGTGGGTGCTCAGCGGTCAGCACTCCGGCGGCGGGCTCGCCGTGGTCGTCGCCCGGCGCCTGGCCGATCGCGCCGCCGAGGGGCAGGATGCCGCTCCGGTCCCCGCCCCGGCCGCGATCGTGGTCATGTCCCCGTGGCTGGACCTCGAGCTCTCCACGGCCGGGATGTCCGAGACCGATCAGAGCGATCCGGTGCACGAGCGGCGCCTGCTGCGCGATGCGGCACGTCGCTACGCCGGGCGGACGCCGCTGGACGATCCGGACCTCTCGCCGATCAACCGGGGCCTGGAGGGACTGCCGCCGCTGCACCTCAGCGTCGGCCAGAAGGACCTGTTCGCCTCCGACGCCCGGGTCGCGCGCCTCCAGCTCGAGGAGCACGGCGCGGAGCTGTCCTACCGGGAGATCGGCGGGCGCCTCGGCCTGCAGCTGCTGCCCCGCAAGGGCGAGGACATCGAGCGTCTCCACCGCGAGCAGTCCGAGATGATCGCCGGCGCGCTCAGCTCTCGATGATGACCAGTGCCGCGCCCGGGGACTCGACGGCCCAGCGGCGCTGCGGCAACGTGCGGATCAGGCCTGCGATCAGCAGGGAGTGGCCGACGAGATAGGTCAGCATCACCAGCTCGGTGCTGAAGGCGATCGACGCCCCGGGCAGGAACCAGTCCATGCCCAGCAGCGAGCTGGACAGCAGGAACAGCGTGCCGCCGGTCCAGGTCAGGCTGTTCCCGCCGGCCGAGAGGAAGGCCATCGTCGCGAGCGCCACCGCATAGG
Source organism: Brachybacterium sp. EE-P12 (assembly GCF_003711805.1). Taxonomy (GTDB): domain Bacteria; phylum Actinomycetota; class Actinomycetes; order Actinomycetales; family Dermabacteraceae; genus Brachybacterium. The sequence continues at coordinate 223,948 of NZ_QXCP01000004.1, forward strand.
CGGCGACCACGGGCAGCAGCGTCCCGGCCCCGTCGGCGCACGCGACGAACAGGCCGATCACCACGCCCGCGTAGGGGATCGCCAGCGCGATCCGCATCGGGTCGCGGGAACGGGTCCACAGCGGTGCCAGCACTGCCGAGTAGCACAGCAGGGCCCCGAGGAAGCAGAGGATCGCGAGCATCTCCCCGCCCGGCACGGGCAGCTGCCCGATGCTGTCCCCGAGCCAGGCGCAGGCCAGTCCGCCGAGCATGAGCACGGTCGCGCGGGAGAGGTGCGGGGCCGCGGTCAGCAGCACCGCGATCAGCACCGGCGCGAACAGCGGCTGGGTGAGGCGGGCGAGCATCTCCCCGTCCCCCAGCAGCGCACCGAGATGCGTCACCGCGAGGAGCGCATAGACCCCCCACAGCGCGCGGTGGGCCGAGCGGATCGTGGACACCGTCCCAGCGTAGGAAGCCGATCGCCGCCGCGACCAGGGATCGGCCGCCCGTCCGGGGCACGTTTGGGTAACGGCGGACACGGTTCGGTCACGGCCTGGGGAAGTTGTCCGGAATGCCGCCTCACATCTGCTGCGGAGCGTTCACCCCGAGCGCGTCCAGACCCTCCACCAGCACCCGCTCGGTGAGCTCGGCGAGGGCGAGCCGGCCGGCCCGCACCTCGGCGTCGGCCTCCTTGAGGATGGGGGAGGCGTCGTAGAAGGCGGTGAACGCCTGCGCGAGGGAGAAGAGATAGGCGCACAGGCGGTGCGGCTCGTACTCGGCGCCGACGGCGGCGAGCGTCGGCCCGAACTCGAGCAGCTGCAGGGCCAGCGCCCGCTCCGCGTCGTTCGCGACCAGCGGCGCCTCGGCGGCGGTGACGCCCTCGGCGGCGGCGCGGCGGCCGATCGAGCGGATCCGCGCCACCGCGTACTGCAGGTAGGGGGCGGTGTTGCCGGTCAGCGCGAGCATCCGGTCGAGGTCGAAGGTGTAGTCGGAGTCGTGCGCGGTGGAGAGGTCGGCGTACTTCACGCCCCCGATGCCGATGTCGTGCGCGATCTGCTCCCGCTCCGCCTCGGGCAGGTCGGGGCGCAGCTCGTCGATGACGGTGCGGGCCGTGGCCACGGCCTCCTCGAGCAGGGCCATGAGCCGCAGCGAAGCGCCGGAGCGGGTGCGCAGGATCTTCCCGTCCTCGCCGAGGACGGAGCCGATCTTCACATGCGTCGGCTCGACGCTCTCCGGCAGCCAGCCGGCCTCGCTCGCGGTGGTGAACACCATGCGGAAGTGGAGCTCCTGCGCGGTGCCGACGACATACGCGATGCGGTCCGCGCCGAGGTCGCGCACCCGGTGCCGGATCGCGGCGAGGTCCGTGGTGGCGTAGCCGTAGCCGCCGTCGGACTTGCGGATGATCAGCGGGAGCGGCTGCTCGTCCCGGCCCGTGAAGCCCTCGGGGAAGACGCACAGCGCGCCGTCGGAGATCCGGGCGATGCCGTCGGCCTCGAGGTCCTCGCACACGCTCTCGAGCTGGTCGTTGTAGGTGGACTCCCCGGCGAGGTGCTCATCGGTGAGCGTCACGTCGAGCATGTCGTAGATGCGGTGGAAGTACTGCTTGGACAGGTCCACGAGGTTCGTCCAGATGCGCAGCGACTCCGCGTCCCCGGACTGCAGGGTCGCCACGCGCCGCCGGGCGCGCTCGGCGAAGTCCCCGCCCCCGTCGAACTTCGCGCGGGCCGCCTGGTAGAACGCGTTGGGGTCCGTCTTGAGCAGCTCCGCCTCGGGGCCGTCCTCGCCCACCTCGAGGAGGTGCTCGATGAGCATGCCGAAGGGGGTGCCCCAGTCGCCGATGTGGTTCTGGCGCACGACGGCGTGGCCGAGCTTCTCGAGCGTGCGCACGATCGAGTCGCCGACGACCGTGGTGCGCAGATGGCCGACGTGCATCTCCTTGGCGACGTTCGGCGCGGAGTAGTCGACCACCACGGTCTCGGCGCGCTCGGGGACGGGGGCGCCGAGTCGCGGATCGGCGGCGAGCTCGGCGGCCTGCGCGGCGACCCAGTCGGTGCGCAGGCGGATGTTCAGGAAGCCCGGTCCCGCGATCTGAGGTTCCTCCGCGATGTCGGAGAGCTCCACATGGGCGAGGATGTCCGCGGCGATGTCGCGGGGCTTGCGGCCCAGGCGCTTGGCGAGCCCCATCGCGGCGTTGCACTGGAAGTCCGCGAACTGGGAGGGGCGGATGATCGGGTCGGCCTCCGCGTGCTCGGGCCCGAAGGCGGCGGCGAAGGCGGACTGGAAGCGCTGGGTCAGCACGATCTCGGGAGCAGGCATGCGCCCAGGGTAGTGGGCGCGCCGCACGGCCGGGGGACAGCCCCCTGGCCGCGGACGGGCACGGTGCCTACCCTGGGCGCATGCGTTCCCTCCTGAGCCTGGTCCTGAACATCATCTGGCTGCTGACCGCCGGCTGGTCCCTGTTCCTCGGCTATCTGCTCGCCGGCCTCCTGGCCTGCGTGCTCATCGTCACGATCCCCTTCGGCCTCGCCTCCTTCCGCATCGCCGGCTTCGTGATCTGGCCCTTCGGCCGCGAGGTCGTGGACACCGGGCGCGGCGGCGCGGTCGGCGCGATCGGCAACGTGATCTGGTTCGTGATCGCCGGCTGGTGGCTCGCGCTCGGCCATGTCGTCACCGCCCTCGCGCAGGCCGTGACGATCATCGGCCTGCCCCTCGCCTGGGCGAACATCAAGCTGATCCCCGTGACCTGCTTCCCCTTCGGCAAGGAGATCCTCGACGCGGACTCGGCCCGCGCCCGCATGCTCCCCACCGCGCGGTGAACGCCCTCCCGGCCGTCGACGAGACGGAGTACCGGCGCCTCAGCGACCTGCTCGCCGTGGGCCTCGCCGTGGTCAGCACCCGGGTGGGACCCCACGACCTGCTGGTGACCGTCGACTCCTATCTGGACATCTCCTACGACCCGCCGACGATGGGGATCGCCCTGTACGGGCTCTCCCGTGCCGCCGAGGCGGTCGAGGAGGCCGGTCACTGCTGCCTGAGCCTGCTCGCCGAGGACCAGCAGCATCTCGCCGACCGCTTCGGCACCCCGGGCGCGCCGCTGCAGGGGATGCTCTCCGGGATCGAGGCGGGACGCACCGGCGACGGGGACGCGATCCTGCCCGGCGCCCTCGCCCACTTCGCCCTCCGCATCACCCAGGGCGTGGACGCGGCGACCCATCGGCTCCTGATCGGCCCTGTCGTCGAGATGGGGCAGGGGAGCGCGGACGCGGGACCGGCGATCCGGTTCGCGGGCGAGAAGCGGGAGCTGCGCGCGTGAACGCGCTGCTGCGCCTCGCACTGCGGACCGTCGCCCGGGCCGGCCGCTTCGACGTGCGTGAGGACTACCAGCGCGTGCGCGCCCTCCAGCGGCGCCTGGCCGCCCTGCCCCCGACCCGCTACCGCACGCCCACCTGGGACACCTTCTCCGACGCGCCCGACGGCCACCGGGTGCCGGTGCGGGTGTTCACCCCCGAGCAGCGCCGCCGCGAGGACCTGCTGCTGTTCTTCCACGGCGGCGGCTGGGTTACCGGCGACATCGAGAGCTACACCCCCGCCTGTGCCACGATGGCGGACCTCACCGGCTGTCGCGTCGCCTCCGTCGACTACCGCCTCGCCCCCGAGCATCCTTTCCCCGCCGGTCTCGAGGACTGCTACGGCGTCGCCCGGGGCCTGCTCGAGGACCCGGTTCGCGCCGGGCTCGAGGACCCGGAGCGGATCGTGCTGGTGGGCGACTCCGCCGGCGGGAACCTCGCCGCGGCCGTCTCGCTGCTGCTGCGCGAGAGCGGGCACCGCGTCCCCTCCCGCCAGATCCTGCTCTATCCCGTCACGCACTGGGATCACGACCCGGCGACCTCGCCCTTCGAGTCCGTGCGCCGGCTCGGGGACCGCTACCGGCTGACCAGCACCGAGGTGCAGGACTATCTCGAGCTGTACGTCCCCGACCCCGCGCTGCGAAGCAGCCGGCTGGTCGCCCCGCTGATGGCAGAGGACCTCGCCGGCCAGCCCGACACGCTCGTGCTCAGCGCCGGGCTGGACCTGCTCTGCGACGAGGGGGAGGCCTACGGGCGGGCCCTCGCCGAGGCCGGGAACCGGGTGCGGATCCACCGCCTCGAGGAGGCGCTGCACGGCGTGATCACCCTGCCCCGCTTCGCCCGCCCCCTGAAGGAGGCGTACGCGGTCATCGACGAGTTCCTGGAGCAGGGGCCGTGAGGCTGCGGCCGCCGACGCGCCGGCGACGCTGGGTGCGGCTGGACAACGCCTCGAACATCTTCCTCGCCGCACGCAGCGACGTGGACACGAAGGTGTTCCGCATGGGCGCCGAGCTCGATCACGAGGTCGATCCGGTGCTGCTCCAGGAGGCGCTGGACGCGACCTTCGAGCGCTTCCCGCTCTATCACGCGGTGCTGCGCCGCGGCGTGTTCTGGTACTACCTCCAGGACAGCGACCTGCGCCCCGTGGTCGAGCCCGAGACGGAGCACAGCTGCGCCCCGATCTACCAGGCCGACCGCCGCACGCTGCTGTTCCGCGTGGTCCACCACCGTCGGCGCGTGAGCCTCGAGGTCTTCCACGCCCTGTCCGACGGCACCGGTGCGCTGTGGTTCCTCAGCGCCCTGCTGGAGGACTACTGCCGACGGCGCTGCGGCGGGGGCGAGGCCGCCGTCGACGAGCGGTCCGAGCCCGAGGTCCACGAGCTGACCACCGACTCCTTCGCGCAGCATTTCCGGCGCCGCAGCCGGCAGGAACGGGCCGTGCACGAGGAGGAGTTCAGCCGCGAGGCGGAATCCGCGGTGCTGCGGCTCGAGGAGGAGGAGCCCGAGATCGCCGAGCCTCCCGAGGCCGAGCCCGCCCCGGAGCCTGCCCCGCCCGCCCCCGGACGGGTGCTGCATCTGCGCGGGACCCGCACCCCGGACCACCGCACCCGGCTCCTCGAGCTCACGATGCCGGCCGCCCCCGTCATCGCGTTCGCGAAGGCGGAGGGGACGGCCATGTCGATGTACCTCACCGCCATGTTCTTCGAGGCGATCCGCCGCACCGGGGCCCTGGAGGAGGCGCCCGCCGGCACCCGGACCCTCGCCGCCTCGGTGCCGGTGAACCTGCGCCAGTTCTTCCCCTCCGCCTCGGCCCGGAACTTCTTCGCCACCATCACCGTCTCCCACACCTACGGCCGGGGCGGGGACGGCCTCGGCGAGGTCGCCCGCGACCTGCAGGAGGCCTTCGGCGCGGAGGCCACCCCCGACGCGCTCGAGGACAAGCTGCGCCGGCTGATCCGGGTGGAGCGCTCGCCGCTGGCCCGGATCGTGCCCCGCCCGCTCAAGGACCTGCTGCTGGGGCTCGCGAACCGGGCGAACAACCGATCGCTCACCGTCGCGATCTCCAACCTCGGCCGGGTGACGCTGCCCGAGGCTGCCGCGCCGCATGTCGGCCGGATGTTCTTCCACGTCTCCGCGGCACGGCCCCAGTTCTGCGCCATCTCCCACGCCGGGCTGCTCACGATCTCCTTCACCTCGCCCTACGTGGAGACCGCGCACGTGCGCGAGTTCGCGCGGATCCTCGCCGAGGCCGGGATCGAGGTGTCCCTGGCCGCACCGCGGACCACCGAGGCGGAGCTCGCGGAGGTGGGCCGATGAGGAGATGCCCGGACTGCACCGTCGACGTCGAGGGCGGATGGACCCGCTGCCCCCTGTGCGGGAGCGCGCTCGAGGGCCGCAGCGTGCCCAGCCCCTACCCGGCCGTGCCGCTGCGCTTCACCCGTCGCCGGGTGCTGCGGGTGCTCGCGCTGACCTCGCTCGCGGTGATCGCGCTGTCCTTCCTCGCCCAGCTGCTGTTCCGTCCCGACCAGCAGGGCATCGGCGCGCTGCGCACCGTGTGGCTGGGCGTCGTGGCGACCTGGCTCGTGGTGCTGGTGGCGATCGTCAAGCGCCGCAACCTCGCGAAGTTCATCGTCTACCTCGTCGCGCTCGCCGGCGGGGTGTGCGTGTACTGGGACTATCTCACCGGCTGGGACGCGTGGTCGCTGACCTACGTGGTGCCGATCCTGTGCGCCGCCTCGATCGTGGGCCTGGTGATCACGGTGCGCGTGGTGCGGATGCAGGTGGGAGACCACGTCGTCTACAGCGGGCTGACGGTGCTGCTGGGGCTCACCCCGCTCGTGTTCCTGGCGCTGGGCTGGGTGGGCACCGTGATCCCCTCGGCGATCTGCGGCGGGCTGAGCGCGGCCGCGATCGTGCTGCTGCTGACGGTGCGCGGCGGAGCGGTGCGGCACGAGCTGGCCAAGCGCCTGCATCTGTAGCGGAGCTCTCGAGGTCGCTCGCGACCCCGACGGCGCGCCGACGGCCGCTGCGGCCCCGCGCTCCTTAGGATTCACGAGAACGCATGTGCCCGTGGAAGCCCAGGGGCGACGGACGGCAGGGAGAGAAGGTCGATGGACAGGGACCCGCGCGAGGACGAGACCCAGGACGCCGACTGGATCTTCGCGATCGACGACCCCCACAGCCTCCCCACCGACCGCCTGCCGAGCCGGGAGGAGTTCGACCGCTACGCGGCTCCGCTGCTCGCCCGCCGCGAGAACGGCCCCGCCCTCCCGCCCGACACCGCCACCGGCGCGATCCCCGCGATCGAGGACGACGCAGCGGAGGCGCCGGACGGCGGCGGCGAGGACGTGGTCGCCCCGCTCGCCCGCCCCCGGGTCGTCTCCTACGCCCGTTCCGGCACCACCCCGAACGCGGAGGACGACGAGATCCCGATCGCGGGCTTCCAGCTCCCGGAGCGGTTCAAGGACCTGGGGCTGTTCGACGCGCTGCGCGACGTGCTCGCCCTGATCTGCCTCACCGCGGCGCTGACCACGGTCTTCACCGTCGCCCACAGCCCGGTGCTGGACCTGCTGGGCAAGATCGCGATCGGCCTCGCGCTGGCCGCGCTCGTCGCCGTCCACGCCCTGCGCTGGATCCCGGCGTCCCCTCCGCTGCGGGCGCTGCGCGTGCTGCGGATGGCGGGCATGGCCCCCGCCCTGCTGGTCGCCGTGCTCGTCCTCGGCGCTGACCTCGTGCTGTCCCTGCCCGTGCTCTTCGCGCCGCTTCCGGACGGCCCGCCCGTCGGCATCGGCGTGGGCGTGCCGCTGCTGCTGCTCGGCGCGATCCTCGGCATCGAGCCCCGCGCCCATGAGGGCTATCTCCCGCAGGAGCGGGCCCGCCGCATCGCCCGCCAGGTGCTGCTGGGGGTGGGGATCGCTGCGGCCGCCGCCCTGCTGCTCGCCCTCGTGATGATCGTCGGCCGCCTGTTCACGACGGGCTGGCCGTTCTCCCTGGGCGCCTTCGCGAACACGCTGATCTCGGCGCTGCTGCTCGCCGTGGTCCTCGCCTCCGCGCTGCGCCGCGACCGCTCCTGGTACGTCTTCTCCACCGCGGTCGCCGCGGCGCTCGCGATCGGAGCACTGGCCGACAACAGCCTCGGCCTGCAGTTCGCGGCCCCGGCGAGCGTCGCGACCGGCTACGTCTACCTGCCCTTCCTCTTCGCGGCGCTGGGGCTGATGATCTCCCGCTCCTTCGTGCGCTCGATGCCGCTGTCCTTCCGCCGCACGGACTGGCTCGTGTACTCCGTGCGCGCCCTCGAGCTCAGCGCCCTCATGCACACCGCCGCCGTGCTGTGGCACCTGCTGATCGCGCTCGCGGCGACCTCCGCCCCCGTCGCCGGCGGCCCCGTGCTCCACCTCATCGACGCCGTGGTCTGCGCCTGCTTCGTCGTCGTCTCCCTGTTCGGCCGCACCGCGCTGCTGTCCCGGCCCGCGCTCAGCGCCCGCGCCAGCGGCGTCGTCGCCTCGCTGGTCCTCGTCGTCGTCGGCTTCCTCGACGTCATCGTGAACTCCATCGCGACCGCGAGCGGGGCGGGACTGGTCACCGGCGGCGTCGCGCTCGTGCTCGGCATCGCGACCGCGCTCATGCTCACCGTCCCCGCGCCCGTCCGCGACGAGTTCGGCGCCCCGGACATCACCCGCATGTTCGCCGACTTCCGGGCCCGCGACAACGGCCGCGTCTCGCTGCTGGACCTCGTCCCCGACGTCACCGAGGCCACCGCCGAGCGCAAGCCCTTCCCCCGCCGCTGACCGGCCCCGCCCCACCTCTGGAGACCCATGTTCCGCTGGAACCTGCACGGAGACGGCCGCACCGTCGCCCCCGACGCGATCGTCCTGCCCGAGGAGCGGCTGGCCTGGCCTCTCACCCTCGGCATCGGCGCCCAGCACGTCATCGCCATGTTCGGCGCGACCTTCCTGGTCCCGGTGATCACGGGCTTCCCGCCCTCGACCACGCTGCTCTTCTCCGGGATCGGCACCCTGCTGTTCCTCGTGATCACGAGGAACCGGGTGCCCAGCTATCTCGGCTCCTCCTTCGCCTTCATCGCCCCGATCACCGCCTCCACCCAGGCGGACTCCATGGGCGCCGCGCTCGGCGGCGTGCTCGTCACCGGCGTGCTGCTCGCACTGCTGGGCCTGCTCGTGCAGCGGATCGGGACGGGCTGGATCGGTCGGCTCATGCCCCCGGTCGTGATGGGCTCGATCGTCGCCCTGATCGGCCTGAACCTCGTGCCCACCACCTATGACGACAACTTCTCGCAGGCACCCGTCACCGCGACCCTGACCCTCGTCGCGATCATCCTGTGCACCGCCCTGTTCCGCGGGCTGCTGGGCCGGGTCAGCGTGCTGGTCGGCGTGGTCGTCGGCTATCTCATCGCGCTGGCGCGGGGCGAGGTGGACTTCACCCCGGTGCAGGAGGCGGCGTGGCTCGGGATCCCCGAGTTCCACCACCCGACCTTCCAGCTCGGGCTGCTGCCGATCTTCCTGCCCGTGATCGTGGTGCTCCTGGCGGAGAACGTCGGCCACGTGACCAGCGTCGGCACCATGACCGGCCGGAACCTCGACCACATGGTGGGCCGCACCCTCTTCGCCGACGGCGCGGCGACCGCGCTCTCGGCCACCTTCGGCGGCTCGCCCACCACCACCTACGGCGAGAACATCGGGGTCATGAGCGCGACCCGCGTCTACTCGACCGCCGCGTACTGGGTCGCGGGACTCGTCGCGATCGGGCTGTCGCTGTCCCCGAAGGTCGGCGCGCTGATCAACACGATCCCCCCGGGCGTGCTCGGCGGCGTCACCTTCGTGCTCTACGGCCTGATCGCGATCGTCGGCTTCCGCATGTGGATCGACGGGAAGGTCGACTTCGCCCGACCTGTGAACCAGATGACCGCGGGCGTCGCCCTCGTCATCGCGATCGCGGACCTGCACTGGGAGATCGGCGGCTTCGCCTTCACCGGCATCGCGCTCGGGACCGTCGCGGCGCTGGTGATCCACCACGGCATGCGCCAGCTCGGCCGCCTGACCGGCACCGACGTCGAAGCTCGCGAGCCCGAGGCGGAGACGCCCTCCCCGACTCGCTGAGGATGTGAAATCGCTGACCGTCGACGATCCGTGCAGAGCCTCCCCGCTCGGGTGATGACCTGCATCGACGTCCTTCCTGACGGCACGTGCCCGGTCTCCACGGCACCTGCGCATCCTTGACATCTCCTGCACAGTGGACGCGGCAACGCATACGACAGGAAAGGACCCAGATGAGCACGCCGGGCACGACCCAGGCACGTGAAGAGGCCTCCCCGGTCTCCGAGGAGATCGGGTGGCCGGAGGATCTCCCCAGGACCGTCCACCTCCCCAGGTCCCAGCAGATCGCCACCGGCGACTCCGACGACGAGATCACCGAGAAGCTGCGCCGCCAGGGCGCCCGCATCAGCAAGGGCACCATCGCCCCGGCCGTCTTCTGGCCCGCGATGGCCGTGGTGCTCGGCGTCGCGGTGCTGTCGATCATCTTCCCGGAGACCGCGGGCTCCGTGATGGAGAACTCCCAGAGCTGGATCGTGGCGAACGTCGGCTGGTTCTACATGCTCGCCATCGGCATCTTCGTCGCCTTCGCGATCATCGTCGCGCTGTCCTCCTGGGGCTCGATCCGGCTGGGCCGCGACGACGACGAGCCCGAGTTCGGGCTGATGTCCTGGTTCGCCATGCTGTTCTCCGCCGGCATGGGCGTGGGCCTGGTGTTCTACGGCGTCGCCGAGCCGCTCGGCTACACCACCAGCAGCCCCAAGCCGGGCTGGGACGTCGAGGGCGTCGAGGCTTCGGGCGTGGCGATGGCGCAGACCTTCCTGCACTGGGGCCTGCACCCCTGGGCCGCCTACGCCGTGATCGGCCTGGCCATCGCCTACGCGATGCACCGCCGCGGCCGCCCCGTCTCGATCCGCTGGGCCCTCGAGCCGATCTTCGGCGACCGGGTGAAGGGCTGGATCGGTGACGTCATCGACGTGCTGGCCATCTTCGGCACCGTCTTCGGCATCGCGACCTCCCTGGGCCTCGGCGCCCAGCAGATCGCCGCCGGCATGCAGGTCATCGGCCTGGTCGACGAGGTCACCACGAACTTCCTGGTCGTGCTGATCATCGTCATCACCTTCATCGCGACCCTCTCCGTGGTCAGCGGCGTCGGCGCGGGGATCAAGTGGCTCTCCAACGGCAACCTGACCCTCGCGGGCCTGCTCGCCGTCGCGGCGCTGCTGTTCGGGCCCACCGTGTTCATCTTCCAGAACTTCGTGGAGTCCCTCGGCATCTACCTCAGCGAGGTCTTCCACCTGACCCTCGACGTCGGCGCGTACTCCCGTTCCGAGGAGGCGCAGAGCTGGTTCGCCGGCAACACGCTGTTCTACTGGGGCTGGTGGATCGCCTGGGCGCCCTTCGTCGGCGTCTTCATCGCCCGCATCTCCAAGGGCCGCACCGTGCGTCAGTTCGTCGCCGGCGTGCTGCTGGTCCCCACCCTCGTGGGCATGATCTGGTTCTCCATCTGGGGCGGCAACGGCCTGTTCCGCCAGTGGTTCGGCAGCGGCGACCTCGGTGACATCACCGCCGAGGAGTCGATGTTCCGCATCTTCGAGCAGTTCCCCGCCACCCAGCTGCTGTCGGTGCTCGGCATCATCCTGGTCGCGGTCTTCTTCATCACCTCCTCCGACTCCGGTTCGCTGGTGGTGGACATGCTCGCCTCGGGCGGGCACCCGAACCCGCCGATGTGGTCCCGCGTGGTGTGGGCGCTGCTGGAGGGCGTGCTCGCCGCGGCGCTGCTGCTCTCGGGCGGTCTGACCTCGCTGCAGGCCGGTTCGCTGATGACGGCCCTGCCGTTCAGCGTGATCCTGCTGCTGATGTGCGTGGCACTGGTGAAGGCGCTCAGCCTGGACCGGGCCGTGCTCTCCGAGTACGAGCGCCAGCACCGCCTGAGCCGCGTCACGGCGCACGTCGCCGGGGAGTTCAGCCGGAAGCACCCCTCGAACGACGAGGTCACCTCGATCGTCGACGACCGCATCGACTACCGCCTCTCCCGCACGCGCGGGGGCATCGGTCGCGGCGGTCACCGCACGCGGGTGGAGGGCACGCCGGGCACCCCGAGCGCGCCTCCCGCGGAGGACTGACCCTCCCCGCACCCTCCGCCGACGGCCGGCGCCCGTTCAGGGCGTCGGCCGTCGGTCCGTGACGAGGGAGAAGAGGTCCTTCGGGTCGTCGGGGTCGGCGATCAGGTCGATCCAGCCCAGCAGGCCCGTGCCCTCGGTCGCGTCGAGGGCGCAGCGCAGCGCGGAGAAGTCCCCGAGCGCGAAGCCGACGGAGTCCAGCACCGTCACCTCCGTCTCGGAGGTGCGCCCGGGGGCCTGCCCGGCCAGGATCTGCCACAGCTCGGTGACCCCGAAGCCCGCGGGCAGCTGCTGGATCTCGCCCTCGACGCGGGTCTGCGGCTCGTACTCGACCACCACCCGCGCGTCCTCGAGGATCGCCGGGTCCAGCTCGGTCTTGCCCGGGCAGTCCCCGCCGATCGCGTTCAGGTGCACGCCGGGCCGCACCTGGCCGCGCTGCAGCACCGCGGCGCGGGTCTTGTCCGCAGTGCAGGTGGTGATCACGTCGGCTCCCTCGAGCGCCTCGTCGACCGTGGACGTCGCGTGGATCCGGAAGCCGAGCGGCTCGAGATTGCGGCGCACCTTCTCGACCGCCGCCTCGTCCAGGTCCATGACGCGCAGCTCCTCGATCCCCAGCACCGTCCGCATCGCGAGCGCCTGGAACTCCGCCTGGGATCCCGCCCCGATCAGGGCGTGGACCCGGGCTCCGGGGCGTGCGAGCTCCCGCGCGGCGAGCGCCGAGGTCGCGGCGGTGCGCAGCGCCGTCAGCAGCGTCATCTCGGCGAAGAGGATCGGGTAGCCGTTGTCGACGTCGGCCAGCACGCCGAAGGCCGTGACGGTCTGCAGCCCGCGCGCGGGGTTGTGGGGGTGGCCGTTGACGTACTTGAACGAGTACAGCTCCCCGTCGGTGATCGGCATCAGCTCGATCACGCCGTGCGCGGTGTGGCTCGCCAGGCGCGGGACCTTCTCGAAGTCCTCCCAGCGCAGCAGGTCGGACTCGAGGTATCTCACGAGGCCGGCGAGGATGCTGTCCGTGCCGTCGCGCCGGATCCAGCGGATGGTCCCGGGGACGTCGAGCAGGTGCGGCATGGTCCTCTCCTCTCGGGCGGCGCCTCGTCGCGCCGGAGCGAGGGTCGCTCCCGCTCCCAGCGTAGACGCCGACGGGGCCCGCCGGGATCCGCTCAGTACTCGATCACCACTCGTCCGTCGATCTTCCCCTCCTTCATCTCGCCGAGGATCTGGTTGATGTCCTCGAGGGAGCGTCGCGAGCAGGTGGGATGGATCTTCCCGGCGGCGTAGAACTCGATCGCCTCGGCGAGGTCCTGGCGGGTGCCGACGATCGAGCCGCGGATCGTCAGGCCCTTGAGCACGATGTCGAAGATCGGGGCGGGGAAGTCGCCCGGGGGCAGCCCGTTGAACACGATCGTGCCGCCGCGGCGGGTCATCCCGATCGCCTGCCCGAACGCCTTGGGGTGCACGGCCGTGACGAGCACGCCGTGGCTGCCCCCGACCTGCTCCTGGATCGCCTCGACCGGGTCCTCGACGCTCGCGTCCACCACGATCTCGGCGCCGTGCTTCGTGGCGAGGTCGAGCTTCTCCTGGGCGATGTCCACCGCGATCACGCGCATCCCCATCGCCACCGCGTACTGGACGGCGATGTGGCCGAGCCCGCCGATGCCGGAGATCACGACCCACTGGCCGGGCTGCACCTCGGTGCGCTTGAGCCCCTTGTAGACGGTCACCCCGGCGCACAGCACGGGCGCGATCTCGTAGGGGTCGGCGCCCTCGGGGATACGGGCGGCGAACCTGGTCTCGACCAGCATGTACTGGCCGAAGGAGCCGTCGACGCTGTAGCCGCCGTTGTTCTGCTCCTCGCAGAGGGTCTCCCAGCCGGTGCGGCAGTACTGGCAGTCCCCGCAGGCACTCCACAGCCAGGCGTTGCCGATCACGTCGCCGACCTTCACGTCGGTGACGCCCTCGCCGACCCTCTCGACCGTGCCCACCCCTTCGTGCCCGGGGACGAAGGGCGGGGAGGGCTTGACGGGCCAGTCGCCCTCGGCGGCGTGCAGGTCGGTGTGGCACACGCCGGAGGAGATCAGCTTGACGAGGGCCTGGCCGGGGCCGGGATCGGGCAGCGTGTACTCCTCGACGGCGAGCTCCCGTCCGAACTCGTGGACGACGGCGGCGGTCATGGTGGTGGGCATTCGGGTCTCCTCGGTCAGCCCGTCTCCGGGCAGCGGTGTGAGTGGTCCGTCCGCGCGGCACGGAGGGACCTGGGGGTGGTGGACTCGGCCGGCTCAGAAGAAGCCGAGCTTGTTCTCCGAGTAGGAGACCAGCAGGTTCTTGGTCTGCTGGTAGTGGTCGAGCATCATCAGGTGGTTCTCGCGGCCGATGCCGGAGGACTTGTATCCGCCGAAGGCGGCGTGCGCGGGATAGGAGTGGTAGTTGTTCACCCACACGCGTCCGGCCTGGATCGCGCGGCCTGCGCGGTAGATCGTGTTCTGCTGCCGGGACCACACGCCCGCGCCGAGCCCGTACAGGGTGTCGTTCGCGATCGAGATCGCCTGGTCGTAGTCGCTGAACCGCGTCAGGGCCAGCACGGGGCCGAAGATCTCCTCCTGGAAGATCCGCATCGAGTTGTCGCCCTCGAAGATCGTGGGGGTGACGTAGTAGCCGCCCGAGAGGTCCCCGCCGAGATCGGCGCGCTCCCCGCCCGTGATCAGCTTCGCGCCCTCCTGCCTGCCGATGTCGAGATAGGACAGGATCTTCTCGAGCTGGTCGTTGCTGGCCTGTGCGCCGATCATCGTGTCGGTGTCCAGAGGATCGCCCTGCGTCGTGGCCTCGACGCGGGCGATGCCGTCGGCGACGAAGGAGTCGTAGATCCCCTCCTGCACCAGCGCACGGGAGGGACAGGTGCACACCTCGCCCTGGTTCAGCGAGAACATCGCGAAACCCTCGAGCGCCTTGTCGTAGAAGGCGTCCTGCTGGGAGCCGACGTCGTCGAAGAAGATGTTCGGGCTCTTCCCGCCGAGCTCCAGGGTCACCGGGATCAGGTTCTGGCTCGCGTACTGCATGATGAGCCGGCCCGTGGTGGTCTCGCCGGTGAACGCGATCTTCGCGATCCGGGAGTTGGAGGCCAGCGGCTTGCCGGCCTCGGCGCCGAAGCCGTTGACCACGTTGACCACGCCGTCGGGCAGCAGGTCGCCGATCAGCTCGATGAGCACGAGGATCGAGGCGGGGGTCTGCTCGGCGGGCTTGAGCACCACGCAGTTGCCGGCGGCGAGCGCCGGGGCGAGCTTCCAGGTCGCCATGAGGATCGGGAAGTTCCAGGGGATGATCTGGCCGACCACTCCCAGCGGTTCGTGGAAGTGGTAGGCGACGGTGTCGTCGTCGATCTGGGAGAGCGCGCCCTCCTGGGCGCGGATCGCGCCGGCGAAGTAGCGGAAGTGGTCCACCGCCAGCGGCAGGTCGGCATTGAGGCATTCGCGGATGGCCTTGCCGTTGTCCCAGGTCTCCGCGACCGCGAGCAGCTCGAGGTTCTCCTCGATGCGGTCGGCGATCCGATTCAGGATCACCGCGCGCTCGGCCACGGAGGTCTTCCCCCAGGAGGGGGCGGCGGCGTGGGCGGCATCGAGGGCGAGCTCGACGTCCTCGGCGGTGGAGCGGGCGACCTCGGTGAAGACCTGCCCGGTCACGGGGGAGGGGTTCTCGAAGTACTCGCCCTTCACGGGCGGCACCCACTGCCCGCCGATCCAGTTCTCGTAGCGGGGCTCGAAGGTGACCTTCGAGCCCTCGGTGCCGGGGCGTGCGTAGACAGTCATGGCGTTCCCTTCGTTGCGATCGCGGACGGTCGAAGTCCCCTGACCGTAACCCGCGTCACGTTGCACGGACGTTGCACGGGGTGCGGAGGCGGCCGCTCAGCCCGCCTCGCCCCGCAGCTCGCGCGCCCGGGCCGCCGCCGCGGCCCGCTCGGGAGCGTCCGGAGCGGCGACCTGCAGGATCGCCATGAGCACCTCGAGGTCATCCGCCGTGGCGGGGAGCTGCGCGTAGGCCCACAGCTGCGTCGCGGTACCGCGCTCGAGCACCAGCTCGCGCAGGTGCTCACCCGTCCGGGCGCGCAGGTGCCGGATCGCGGGGGCCTCGGACTCCGGCAGCAGCTCGCCGCGCCAGTGGGTCAGCGCCGCGTCAAGATCCGCCCGGGAGAGCGCCGCGCGGGTTCGCCGCAGGTCGCTGTCGACCTCGCCCAGCAGTCGGTACGGGCGTGAGGCGATCTCGGGCCCGCCCGCCCGGCTGAGGACGCGGCGCAGGCGCACCACCTCGGCGCGCACGGTCCCTTCGGCGGACGCGCTCCCGTGCAGCTCCTCGGCGAGCTCCGCCCCGCGGATTCCCTCGCTCGCGAGATGGAGGAGGGTCAGCAGCTCGGCATGGCGCCGGCCGAGTTCGATCTCGTGGTCCCCGCAGCGCAGCAGCGGGGTGCGCCGCCCGGTCAGCAGCAGCTCGGCGGGCGAGCCGGGGGAGCGGCGGGGCTCGGGGAGCTGCCCGCGCAGCTCGTCCTGGACGGCGCGGGAGGTCGCCTCGAGCAGCGGCAGCACGAGCGGCGCGACGGCGTCTGCGCTGCCGGTCACGTCGAGGACTCCGACGGCGCGGCCGGTGCGCGGATCGAGCACGGGCACGGCGCTGCAGCTCCAGGCGTGCACCGCCTCGTGGAAGTGCTCCGCCCCCACCACCTGGAACGGGGTCCCGGTGGTGAGCGCGAGAGCCGGGGCGGAGGTGCCCATCGCCGGCTCGGACCAGTCGGCGCCCTCGGCGAAGCCCATCTCGTCGGCCCGGGCGGTCACCGAGGAGCGGCCCTCGACCCAGAGCAGACGGCCCGCGGCGTCGCCGAGGGCGACCACGAGCCCCGCCTCGACGGCCGGCTCGATCAGCCGCGAGCGCAGCAGCGGCAGCATCGCCGAGAAGGGATGGGCGCGGCGGGCCCGGTCGAGCTCGTCCCCCTCGAGCACCGCGCGCGCCGACCTCGCGCCGACGGGCGCCGCCGCCAGCGAGCGCCGCCAGGAGTCCAGCACCGGCGCGCGCACCGGCCACGGAGCGATCTCGGGGGAGGGGCTCGCGCGCAGCTCCGCATGCGCACGCCGCACGCGCGCCTGGTAATCGGAATCCGTCGGTGACCGGTCGGTGACGGTCATCCTGCCTCGCCCACGATCCACCTCGTCGTCGTTCGTGCCACAGGTGCGACGACGGTACCCCGGCGGGGGAGGGGTGGCAACGAGCGTGGGCGGGCCGGCCCGCTCATCCCTCGCCCGCAGCACGCCCCTTCGCTGTTCCGTTCGAGTGCGCGGGCGGGCCCTGCTCCCCGGCGTGCCCGGGCTTCCCCTGCTGCCCGGCATGCTCCGGCGGGCCGGTGCGCTTGCCGCCGTCCTCGCCTGCGCCCTGCTCGGCGACGAACACGGCGACGGTGTGCGCGGGCACGCTCACGGTCCCCGTCGCCGCGTCCCAGCTCGCGTCCTTGACCACGTCGTCGGCGCCGTTCGCCTGCACCTCGTGGAGCCGGTAGCCGAGCCCGGCCATGTCCTCGATCTGCTCGGTGAGCGGCTCGTCCGAGGCGTTGAAGACGGTGACCGCGCCGTCGAGGGCGGGGTCGACGTCGGGGCCGACGGTGTCGTCGATCCGCATCACGAGCAGGCCCGGGGTCGCCTCGGGGCCGGCGTTCGGGAAGGTGACCTTCTGGCGGATGAGGTCCGCGTCGCCGAGGGTGAACAGCGGGGTGGAGGAGCGCAGGCGCAGCAGGTCCAGGGTGACCTCGCTGCTGGTCGCGATGTCCTCGGTGGCGGGATCCTTCGCCGGGTCCTCGAGCATCGGCCCCATCAGCTCCCAGGCCTCGCCGTTCTTCTCCGCCGGCGGCAGCCCGTTCCCGTAGCCGTTGTCCTGCATCGACCAGTCGATGGCGTTGAAGTGGTCTCCGGAGTCGTAGCTGTCGCGGTCCAGGGACTTCGAGCGCATCAGGTCGGTGCCGCCGGCCCAGAAGGAGGGGGACTGGCCGAGCGCCACCGTCGCGAGCGACAGGGTGTTCATCCGCACCCGCACGTCCATCGGAGCGTCCTGCGGCAGCTTCCACACGTTCATGTCGTACAGCGCCTCGTTGTCGTGCGCGTCGACGTAGTTCACCGTCTCCTCGGGCGCCGTCGCGTACCCGGCCGGCGCACCGTTGTAGTCCAGCTGGTCCCCGCGCACCACCTCTCCGGTCGAGCCGAGCAGCTCGTAGTCGGCGAGGTTGCCCGCCATCCCGATCCGGATCAGGTCGGTGCGGTGACGCAGATCGGTCAGCTGCTCGGCCTCGCCCACCTCGGCGAAGCCGTTCGGCATGGTGGCGAGCCCGTTGCCGAAGCCCTGGGAGGTGCGCTTGTCGGTGTCGAAGGGGCTGCCGCCGTGCACGGCATCGCGTAGGCGGTCGTTGAAGGTGCCGATCGAGGTGCCGCCCAGCTGCCCCTGGGTGGCCTGGGTGAAGCGGGCGTTGTCGGCGACCTCGCCGAAGTCCCAGCCCTCGCCGTAGAGGTAGATGCCCTTCCCGTCCACGCCGTCGCTCTCGAGGGTCAGCTCGTCCAGCGCCTCGCGCACGGCGAGCATGTTCTCCCGGCTGTGATGGCCCATGAGGTCGAAGCGGAATCCGTCGACGCCGTAGTCCCTCGCCCAGGTCACGGTCGAGTCGACCATGAGCTTCTGCGCCATCGCGTGCTCGGTCGCGACGTTGGAGCAGCAGGTGGAGTTCTCGACCCCGCCGCTCAGATCCAGGCGCTGGTAGTAGCCGGGGACGATGCGGTCGAGCACGGAGCGCTCGGACTGCCCGTGCGCGGCGGTGTGGTTGTACACCTGGTCGAGCACGACCTGCAGGCCCATGGAGTGCAGCTGGCCGACCATCCCGCGGAACTGGCGCGTGCGCTCGCCGCCGACCTGGTGGCCCTCGGTCGCATACGAGCCCTCGGGCGCCATGTAGTGCAGGGGGTCGTAGCCCCAGTTGTAGGCGTCCTGGTCGGCGACGGCGGTCACCGCCTCCTGCTGCGCGGGAGAGGCGGGGCCGGCATCGGCGGGGATGTCGGGATGCTGCTGCGCGGAGCGGTCCTCCTCGATGGTCGCGATGTCGAAGGTGGGCAGCAGGTGCACCGTGGTCATGCCCGCCTCGGCGAGCTCGGCCAGACGCGCGGAGCCGGCCGAGTCCGGGTGGCCGACGGCGGCGTAGGAGCCGCGGATCCCCTCGGGCAGCCCCTCGTCCCCGGCGGAGAAGTCCCGCAGGTGCATCTCGTAGATGGTCTGGTCGGCGAACTGCGCGACCTCGGGGGCGGGCGTGTCGGCCCACACCTCCGGCGCCCAGCGCGGATCGTCGAGGTCCACGAGCACCGAATGGGTCGAGTTCACGGTCAGGCCCACGGAGTACGGGTCGGTGACGACGTTGGTGACGACCTGGTCGAGGGCGGGCACGTACACCTCGACCGCGAAGGTGTAGGCCTGGCCGGCCCAGTGCTTCCTTCCGTCGACGCTCCACGTGCCGTCCGCTCCGCGCCTCATCGGGAATTTCCGCACGGGGTCCGACGGGGCGGTGGACTCGTCCGCCGGGCCATGCAGCTGCAGGGTGACGGAGCGGGCCGTCGGCGCCCACAGTGCGAGGCTCGGCGCGCCGTCGTCCCAGGTCACGCCCAGCTCCTGCTCCGCGGCGGCTTCCGCGTAGAGCGCGTCGAGCACACCGGGGATCTGCAGACCTGTGAGCACTTCCAGACCGTCCGGGCCGTGCTGGGCGACGGCGAGCTGGCCGCGCAGAGCCTTCTCGAGCTCCGCGCGCTCGAGCTCGGGCAGGTCGAGGGCGAGGTGGCCGCTCAGATGCGCGCGGCCTGTGAGCTCGTCCTCGGCGAGGCCTCCCTCCCGCAGTGTCAGCTCGCCGAGGCTCCTCCCGCCGGTGGCCTCGTCACCGTCGGCGGAGATCCCGCCGCCCGACGAGGCCAACAGCTCCCAGCGCGTCGCGCCCGCGTCGGACACCAGGTCGGACGGCCAGGCGATCGTGTCCGTGTCGACGAGGTGGCCGAGCATCTGCCCGTCGCCCGCGGTGAGCGGATCGCCGGCGTCGATGGCGAGCTCGTGGGTGGCCGGGTCATAGGTGAAGGTCACACGAGCCCCTTCCTGTGTCGAGAACGTGTAGTTCGCCCCGCCGGGGGCGCCGCCGACGCCGTAGTTCTCGTCCCAGGACCCTCCGACAGCGACCTTGACCTCGTAGGTCCCGCGGGGCAGCGCGTCGGTGGTGAACGTGTACCGGCCGGTCGCGGCGTCGAGCACGAGCGCGGTCGCCTCGCACTGCGGCATCCAGTCCTCGGCACAGCCCAGCTCGTCCTGGAGCGAGCCGGCGAGCACCGGTTGGTCGGGGGCGAGCGCCTGCGCTGAAGGCGCCGCGATGAGCGCGGCGGCCGCGGTGGTCACGAGCGCGGTGAGCAGCGCCAGCGGGCGGCGCAGGGCGGGGGAGGGGGACATGCGGGGGACTCCTCTGTCCGGGCACTGGAAGGGGCGCCGCACTGCAACAACTTGCAGCACAGGCGCCGCGTCGGCGCGGTAGCGCCCGCCATCGACCCTAGAGCCTGGAGGAATCCTCCTCAACGGGTTCGGCAAACCTGCAAGAACTTTCAGTCCGTCATGGCCGGCATCCCGGGTGCGCAGGTGCGGTCCGCCGAGACATGCCGGTCGGGTGACCTGCGGGCGACCTGTGCGGTCTCGTCGGCCGGAGCGGTGACCGCCGCGGGCGGTACGGTCGGGGCGTGACCAGTGCGCAGACCTCCCTGTCCCTGTACCTGGACCGGCTGACCACGGCCCTGTCCACCGCCACCGCGGTCACCGACCCGGAGGCGGGGTGGGTGGACCGCGGCATCATCGGCGGCGCCGAGGCCGACGGCGAGATCCCCGCGCTCTCCTTCCTCTCCGGCGCGCGCGAGGACCATCTCGGCGCGGCCGTCTGCTCGCTCGAGGGGGAGATCACGGCCGCCGGCACCGACCACGCCTTCCCCATGCAGTCGATCTCGAAGGCCTTCGCCTACGGCGCCGCGATCGACCTGCACGGCATGGACCACGTCGATCAGGTCGTCGACGAGGAGCCGACGGGGGAGGAGTTCAACGCGCTGAGCATCGACCCCGTCACCAGGAAGCCGAAGAACCCGCTGGTGAACATCGGCGCGATCCGCACCCACGCGATGCTGGGCACCACGAAGGCGGAGCGCACGCAGCGCCTGCGCGCGGTGCTCGACGCGGCCGCCGGCCACCGGCTGGTCCCGCACGAGGAGACCTGGCGGGAGGAGGGCCGCAGCGCGGACCGCAACTACGCGCTCGCCTACATGCTGCGCGCGGCCGGCTCGATGACGGAGGACGCTGTCGAGGTGGTCGACGGCTACATCGAGGGCTGCGCCGTGCTCACCACCGTCACGGACCTCGCCGTCATGGCCGCGACCCTCGCCTCCGGCGGCACCAATCCGCTGACCGGGCAGAAGGTGTTCTCCCGCGTCGCCGCGCGGCAGGTGCTCTCCGTGATGTTCACCTGCGGGATGTACGACAACGCCGGGGACTGGGTCAGCGACGTGGGCCTGCCGGCGAAGTCCGGGGTGGGAGGCGGCATCATCGCGGCGCTGCCCGCCCGCTTCGGCGTGGCGAGCTATGCCCCGCAGCTGGACCTGCACGGCAACTCGGTGCGCGGCACCCTCTTCTTCGAGCGGCTCAGCGAGGACTTCTCGCTCCACATGCTCGACGGGGCGCGGCAGCGCGATCTCGAGGACGCGGCGCGCGAGCTGATGGACGCGGGGACGCACCCGTGAGCGCCGTGCGGGAGCTCGGCCCGGAGGAGTGGCGGATCTGGCGCGCCCTGCGCCTGAGGGCGCTGCGCGAGGACCCCGACGCCTTCGCCAGCACCCTCGCCTCCACCCTGGAGCGGGACGCGCAGGACGGGGAGGCCTACTGGCACGGGTACTTCACCCGCCCCGGCCCCGCCCTGATCGCCGAGGTCGACGGCGTCCCCGTCGGGATGGCGCGCGTGGTCGTGGAGGACGGGCCCGCGCACCTCTACTCGATGTGGGTCGCGCCCGAGGCACGGGGGAGGGGCGTCGGCGCGCTCCTGATCACGGCCGCCCTCGACCGGCTCGCCGCGCACCACCCGGGTCTCTCCCTGAGGCTGGAGGTCGTCGAGACGAACCTCCCCGCCCGCCGTCTCTACGAACGGAGCGGATTCACCCTCGTCGGCCCGAACCCCGAGGACGCGACCGAGATCCTCATGGAGCACGTTCCCGATCGGTAGACTTCCCGTCATGAGTTCCCCTTCGCGCAACGAGCTGGTCCGTCGTCCCTTCGAGGGCCTGCCCAACGAGCAGGACCTGGTCGCGATGCGCCAGCTGATCCCCGCGGCGACCATGACGGCGAGGACCACCCAGGAGCACGGCGCGGTGGACGTCGAGCTCGCCACGATCCTCCCGATGACCTGGCCCGCCGTGCGCCGCACCGACGGCACGATCACCGTCGGCGTGCAGGCCCCGTTCCCCGGCGGCGACCTCTCGCGCGGCATCGGGCAGGCGATCCGTCAGGCGGCCGCGCTCGAGCCCGGCAGCCCGGTCACCGCCGTCGCCCTCGAGGACGACTCCCCGCGGCTCCAGGACGTCCTGGACCTCTCCGGCGACTTCGCGATCCAGGTCCAGGACACCTTCGAGTTCTGGCTGGACCCGAGCGCCGAGCGCACCGGCGAGATCGAGCAGGCGATCTCCCAGGCGAACGACTCGATCATGCCCACCCGCCCCGTCGAGGGCCTGCCGCACGCCTACTGGGTCGACGCCGGGGCCAAGGAGCATCTGCGCTGGGTGCTCGACGCCGACGAGGACCGCGTGATCGACGCCGTCACCCGCCTGCACGCCCGGCGCGAGTCCGCGGTGTGCGAGGGCGCGAAGTACGTCGGCTCCTTCCGCGCCGAGGGCATGTCGATCCCCGTGTGGGACCTGCCGAAGGGCGCCGGGGTCGAGGCCGTCGAGGCGGAGGCCGAGTCCTTCCGCAGCCGCTTCGAGGAGGCGCTGGCCTCCACCGAGCCGCTCACGGCGCTCGAGCGTCGCGCCCGCGGCGGCATCGTCGCCCGCCAGGTGACGCTGCGATGAGCGCCGCGGGGCCGCTGACGGCGCATCGCCCCGAGCGGGTCGCCGTCGTGATCCCCGCCAAGAACGAGGCGGAGCGGATCGAGGCGACGATAGCGTCGGCCCGGGGGATCCCCGGTGTGGACCTGGTCGTCGTCGTCGACGACGGCTCCTCCGATGCGACCTCCGCCGTCGCGATGGGGGCCGACGCCCTGGTCGTGCGGCACAAGACCAACCGCGGCAAGGCCGCGGCGATGGCCACGGGCGCGCAGATGGTCGCGATCCAGGAGGGCGCCGAGCGGGCCGACGGCGGGGAGAGCTTCTCCGAGGAGCTGCACGCCGAGCCCCGCTCGCCCGGCCACACCGGTCCGCTTCCCGTCATCGATGCGAGCGATCCCGTGCCGCGCGCCCTGCTGTTCCTGGACGCGGACATGGGCGAGACCGCGGCGGCCGCGCAGCCGCTGGTCGAGGCGGTGCTCGGCGAGGGCGTCGACATGGCCATCGCCCTGCTGCCCCCGCAGCCCGGCGCCGGAGGGATGGGCGTCGTGGTCCGCACCGCCCGCCGCGGTATCGAGCGCGCGACAGGGTGGGAGGCCGCACAGCCGCTGTCCGGCACCCGCTGCATCACGCGCGAGACCTGGCAGGCCTGCCAGCCCCTCGCCCCCGGCTGGGGCGTGGAGACCTCGCTGACGATCGATGCGCTCACCGCCGGCTTCTGGGTCAAGGAGGTCCCCGCCGAGCTCCACCACCGCGCCACCGGCAATGATCTGCGCGGCCGCCTGCACCGCGCCGCCCAGCTGCGCGACGTGCTGCGCGCGCTGGCCCGCAAGCGCCACCTCAGCCCGGAGATCGAGGAGGAGGAGGACGCCCCGGCACCGCTGCGGGAGCTCCCGTCGGCCGAGAGCCCGCCCGAGCCCGCGCCGCTGCCCACGGGCGGCGACGATCACGACGAGGCGAAGGTCTGGACCGTCGTGCCCGAGAGCGCGGAGGAGGTCGCGGGCCGCGCCGAGCGCCGCCGGATCACCCTCGCCGACCTGCCCGTGGACGGCGAGCTCTCCGATGACGAGACCCGGGCGCTCGGCGACGTGGACCCCGCCGAGCTCGACGCCCGGCTGCGCGCCCTGCGGGTGGAGGGAGACTTCGCGCCCGACGACGTCGTCTATCTCGCCGGCATCGACCTCGAGCAGCTCGCCGCCCGCCTCGCCGCCGCGCCCGTCGAGGGCCGCTTCGCCCCCGCGCATGCGGTGATCATCGCCTCGCACCTGCAGGTGGGGGAGCCGGAGATCCCCGAGACGCTCACCGCGCCGCTGACCCCGGAGGAGTACACCTCCCTGGTCGTCCACGCCGCGGTCGACGCCGGCAACGCCTGATCAGCCGCGCTCCGGATCCGGGAGGATCGCCGGGAGGTGCGCGAGCCAGATCCCGAGCATCGCGGCGACGAGCACGGGCCCGGTGTCGTTGACGGCGTAGCCCACCCACGCCCCGACCACCAGCGCGACCCGCACTCGCTGGGCGACAGGATGCGCCTCGTCGAGCGCGACCAGCCGCCGCCACCGCAGCCGGCGCGGCATGAGGATCGCGATCGAGGCGAGCACGGCGAGCACGAGCAGCAGCGCGAGCGCCCAGTAGCCGGTGGCCATCTGGATGTTCTGGGCGAGCTTGCGCACGATCACCGCGACCAGCTCGCCGCTGAGCAGCTCGTCGATGAAGCGTCCCAGGTGGGTGCGGTCCTCGGGCGGCCGCAGCCAGTCCAGGAAGGACACGCCGAGCACCGCCGCCGCTCCGCCCGCACCGAGGGCGAGCACATGCCACACCCGCAGTCGGATCCCGGAGACCAGCAGGGCGAGCAGCCCGAACGCCGGGATGGTCGCGAGGCCCGAGCCGAAGTCCGCGCCCATCGACGGGGCGATGCACACCCCGGCCACCGCGAGCCCCGCCCCGACGGTCCACAGCACCCGTGCCCGCTGCGCGTGCACCACTGTGAACAGGCACAGCAGCGCCATCAGCGCCGCGGCCAGCACCAGCCCGAAGAGGTGGTTGGACAGCCCGTAGAAGCGCCCGCCGGAGATCGGCTGCGCCCCGAGCGGGGAGGAGAGCTGCAGTCGCGACCCGGTCGCCGACTCGAGCAGGACGATCCCCGCGATCAGCGCCGAGGAGAGGCCGACGGGCCCGAACCTGCTGCGCCGCCACGGCCCGGCCAGCACCAGCGCGGACAGCAGCGCGCTTCCGCCCCACACCACGCCGGTCAGCGCGAGCGTCGGGCTCTCCGCCCGCCACCACGGCACGAGCGAGGCGCACAGCCCCACCGGCAGGGCGAGCGGCGCGATCGCGGCGAGGGACCGGCCGACGGCGGCGAGCCGCGGTCGCCGGGCGAGCGACGGGACCAGCACGATCACGAGGCCGACGACGCCGAGCGCGAGCCAGGACCCGAGCGCTGGGACGGTCGCGGCGTCGACGAGGCGACCTGCCTCCGACCGGTCCCAGGCGAGCTGCTGGGCGTCGGCGTCCTCGACGCCGCGGAAGGGCTGGCCGGGGATGAGCCCCGCGGCGCTCGCGTCATGGGAGGAGAGGATCGTGGCGAGCACGTCGGTGACCATCACGACGCCGTTCTGCTTCGTCGCACCGCTGGTCAGCGCCTGGCCGGGCAGGGCGGTGTCCATCGCGACCTGCAGGCCGACGGTGCGGGAGGCGACCGCGCCGGTGCGCTCGACCGCCTCCGGGTCCTCCGGGTCCGTCGCGGCGACGGAGACCAGCAGGGTGCGCGGCAGGTCCGCGGCCTCGCAGCCGCCGAGCTCCTCGAGCGTCGCGGCGACCGTGCCGTCGAGCTCCGTGAGCGCCTCCTCGCGGGCGGGATCGTCGTGATCGGGGAGCGAGGGCGCGACGAGCTCGACGAGGTCTCCGTCGTCGAGCGCCTCGGGGACCTCGGACGGGTAGTCGGTCTCGGCGACGGCGACGGGAAGCTGCTCCCACTGGTCCGTCGGAGGGGTCGGGATGCCGCTGGTGCGCGGCGCCTCCTCGGCGAGACCGCGGTAGCCGGTGCGCAGCGTCTCGAGCCCCTGCCGCTTCGTGGAGACGACGGTGGTGGAGGTGGTGTTCATGGCGCCGAGCCCGGAGCGGTCGGCGAGGCACTGCAGCGCCGGGGTGCTCTCCGCGTCGATGTCATCCCAGGTCAGCCCGGCAGTCGCGATGACCAGGCGCACCGGCGCATCGGCCTCGGCGGGACCGTCGGCCCGTGAGGAGGCCATCGGCAGCAGCGTGAGCGCGGCGAGGATGGCGAGCAGCACCGTCCCGAGGGACCGGGGGAGGGAGCGCGGGACGGAGCGAGCAGAGGAGGCGGACACGGTCCGATGCTACGGGCCGATGCCCGGCGCGGACCCCGGGGTGCACGAGGCCTCCACGTCCTCCGCCTATCGTGTCCTCATGCCCTCTCCCCAGCCCCCGTACGAGCAGGTCCGTCGCGAGATCGTCGAGCAGGTGCGCAGCGGCGAGCTGCGGCCGGGCGACCGACTGCCTGCGATCCGCGCCCATGCCGCGGATCTCGGCCTCGCCGCCGGCACCGTCGCCCGCGCCTACAAGCTCCTCGAGGAGGCGCAGATCATCGTCACCCGCCGCGGCGCGGGCACCACGATCGCGCCCGGAGCGGTGGCGCAGGCGCGTCGGGCGGCGGAGCCCGTCCAGCGCGAGGACGGCGGACCCGTCGACGCGGCGCTGCTCTCCCTGTTCGCCGGCCCCGTCGCCGAGGCCCGCACCCGCGGCGCGCGCGACGTGGAGATCCTCGCGACCGTGCGGGCGGTGCTCGCGGGGGAGAGCGCGGGCGGGAGCCGATGAGCGCGACGGACGGCGCCGCTGCGCACCTGGCCGTGCACGACGGCGAGGGCGCGCAGCCCTTCCGGGATCGGGTGCTCGCGCTGTGGCCCCTGGCCTTCGGTCCCGTGGCGGACGCGGACGACTGGCGGCACCGCTTCTGGGAGCAGCACCGCACCCGTGCCGAGTTCCGACTGGTCACCGCGGAGCTGGGCGGGGAGCTGGCGGGCTTCGCCTGGGGGTACACCGGGCAGCGGGGACAGTGGTGGGCCGACAGGGTCGCTGGTGTGCTGGGCGATGCGGCCGACGCCTGGGTGGGCGGGCACTGGGAGTTCGTCGAGCTCGCCGTGCACCCCGAGCACCGCCGCCGGGGACTCGGCGGTCTCCTGCACGACGCCCTGCTCGAAGGGCTCCCGCACGGGCGGGCGCTGCTCCAGACCGACGAGGCCCCCGACGGAGCCGGCCACAGCCTCTACCGCCGCCGCGGCTGGCAGGTGATCGGCGGCCTCCCCGAGGGGAAGTCCGTGATGGGGAAGCACCTGCCGGGATGATCCGCCTGGAGAGCCTGGGCCCGCCGCATGCCGAGGAGATCCTCGCCGGTCAGGACGAGTCCCTCGCGCGCGAGATCATCGGGCGAAGGTGGGAGCGGGAGCAGCTCGAGGAGTTCCTCGGCCGCTGCGCGAGCTGGCGGAAGGACGGACCGGTCCAGGAGCTCGCGGCGTTCGAGGGGGACGCCGGGCGGATGGTCGGCGGGGGAGGGGTGAACCGGCTCGCGCCGGGTCTTGCGCGGGACCAGGTGGCGCTGACGTACTGGCTGCTCGAACGGGCGCGCGGTCGGGGTTTCGGGATCCCGCTCGCGTCGGCCGTGGTCGAGCGGGCGCGATCGGTGACCGGGGCGCGGGAGGCAGTCCTCCTGATCTCCCCCGACAACACGGCCTCGCAGTCCGTCGCCCGCGCTCTCGGCGCCCGACCGACGGGGGAACAGGTGCGGCACCCGGCCGACGGCACCCGTCAGGCGGAGCGCTGGCTGCTGGATCTTCAGCGGTCCGTGCCCTGAGCGGTGCGCGTCGGCGCCGAGCCGATGACGGTGCCGTGGCCGGATGCCCAGGAGCGCCTGACGCGCGCCTGATCCGGACCGCCGGGGCGACTTGCGGCGCGCGACCTCTCCTCCACAGGCCTCAGCCGTCCACATCCGTCGCTGACCCGCAGCGGCCCGGCGCGTCGAATGTCAGGGTGGTCCCGTAGGGTGATGACCAGCTGGAACACCCAGCACGGCGGCATCGACGACGAGTCCACGAGGAGGTGGAGGCGATGACCACGACGGACCTCGGCCCTGTGGCGTCCTCCACCCGCGCGCGGCGTCCCGGCGACCGCCGCCCGGCCTCGCGCGCCGCAACCGCCCCGCCCCGCGCCCGGGTGCGGGCACGCGCACCCCTCACCGAGGACTCCCTCCTGCGCCGCGGCGCCGTCGAGCCCGGAGGCGCCGACGCCCGGACCATCGCCCGCCTGCTCGAGGAGGAGCGGGAGGACTCCCGGCGCCATGCTCGCCGGCTGCGGGACCTCGCTCCCTTCTGGATCGACCACGAGGACCCCGACCTCGACGACGACCGCGAGGAGCGCAGCCTCGCCGTCGCGATCGCGACCCGCACCACGACCGCGATCGCCTCCTACCGGATCAACGACGCGCACACCGCCGTCACCGAGATGCCCGCGACCTTCGAGCGCCTCGCCGACGGTGACATGCCCGTCGAGTGGCACACGCGGATGATGAAGGCAGTCCGCGACCTCACCCCCGTCCAGCGCTCCCAGGTCGACGAGATCGTCGCCTCCTGGGACCTCGCCTCCATTCCCGCGGACCGCTTCCGCGACGAGCTGCGCCAGCTGCGTTCCTGGTTCGATCGCGAGCCGGCCACGAAGCGTCCCGAGGAGATGCGGGACGTGACGCTCGAGAACTCGGGGCACGACGACGGCACGGCCTGCCTGCGCATCACCGGCCCCATCCCCGAGATCCTGGATCTCGCCCGGCGCCTCGACCTCTCCGCGAAGGCGGTCCAGGCCCAGCAGCGCCGCGCACTCGAGCAGGACGGGCCGATCCCCTTCGACCTCGACGGCGACGTGGCCCGCGACGCGAGGGCCATGACCCTCGCCGCGCTGCGCTACGCGATCCTGCTGCGCACCCAGCTCGACACGGGCGGCGTCGAGGTGCCCGCGCCGCGCCACCGCGTCAACGTCGTCATCCCGGTGCTCACCCTGATGGGCCTCGCAGACACCCCTGCACTGTACGACGGGATCCACCCGCTGCCCGCTCAGATGGCCCGCGACCTCGCCGCCGCCGAGCCCGTCTGGTACCGCGTGTTCGCCGACCCGCTGAAGGGGCGGTACCTCCCGGTGCCGCCCGACCGCTACCGCCCCTCCGCCGCGCAGGTGGAGCACCTCCGGCTGCAGGACCCGCGCTGCGCGGTCCCCGGCTGCATGCACCCCACCACCGATGATGCCGAGAACGACCACATCGAGGAGTTCGACCACGCCGATCCCACCCGTGGTGGGCCCACTGACCTGAACAACCTCCATCGGCTCCACTGGAAGCATCACGATCTCAAGACCGCCGGCCGCATCGACCCCGTCCGGGAGCCCGACGGCTCGACGACCTGGACGGTCGGCTCCCCGGTGCTGATCACCACCCGCGTCGCCCCTCGCGGTGACCTCGCCGCGCCCCATCACGCCCGGGCGCTCATGGAGTCGTGGGAGGAGTACTGCTGGCACCGGGACCTCGACCAGATGCAGGCGAACGGCGAGATCGACCGGATCCTGCAGGAATGGGGACCGGCGGACCCGCTGCACGACCCGCCGCCCGACCCCGACGAGGAGAACCGCGAGTACTGGGAGCAGGACCCGCCGTTCTGATCCGTCCATCTCGCGGCGCGTACACCCGAGTACCCTTCCCTCCATGCGGTACGGATTCCTCGGTCCCGAGACGACCTTCACCCACCAGGCACTCCTCCAGGCGCTCACGGAGATCCCCGAGGAGTTCCGCGCCGAGGAGCCCGAGCTGGTGCCCTTCGCCTCGGTCGCCACCGCCACCACCGATCTGCTCGCCGGGGAGATCGACGCGCTCATGGCGCCGATCGAGAACTCCGTCGAGGGCGGTGTCTCCGGCACGCTCGACGTGCTCGCCGCGACCGACTCGATCACCATCGTCGCCGAGCAGACCGTGCAGATCACCTTCGTGCTCGCCGCCCGCGAGGAGACCGCGCTCGAGCAGCTGACCACCGTCTCCTCCCACCCCCACGCTCAGGCGCAGGTGCAGGGCTGGCTGCGGGAGAACGTGTCCGGCGCGCACATCGCCGCCGCCTCGTCGACCGCCGCCGCGGCCCGTGACCTCGCCGCGATGAGCGAGGACGAGGCCTGGGGCCGCGCCGCCGTCTGCTCCCCGCTGGCCGCCGAGCACTTCGGCCTCGCCGTCCTCGCCGAGGGCATCGAGGACCACGCCGGTGCGATCACCCGCTTCGTGCTCGTCACCCGCGAGGGCAGGATCCCCGCCCGCACCGGCACCGACAAGACCACCGTCGTGATCCAGCTGCCGCACAACCGCTCCGGCGCGCTCCTCGAGGCGCTCGAGATCCTCGGCTCCAACGGCGTGAACATGTCCCGGATCGAGTCGCGCCCGATCGGCGACTTCCTGGGCAGGTACTCCTTCTCCCTCGACCTCGAGGGGCACATCGAGGACCGCCGCGTCGCCGCTGCCCTGCGCTCCCTGCACCGGCTCTGCCCCGTCGTGCACTACCTGGGCTCCTACCCTCGCACCGACGGCGGCTCCACCGAGGTGCGCGAGGACTACGCCGATCACGCCTACGACGAGGCCCATGTGTGGCTCGAGCGTCTGGCCGGCATGATCACCCCCACCGATCCGACCACGGAGATCTGAGATGGCACCCAAGGCCCCCGTCACCGTCACCGGCACCGCCGCAGTGCGCGCGATCGACGAGCGGCTGATCCTGCCGCTGCCCCAGGAGGCCAGCGCGCAGCTGCCCTCCCGCGGTCAGGTCGCCGTCCACGCCGTGCTCGGCGGGCATGAGCGCGACGCCGTCGTCGAGCCCGACGGGCGCCGTGGGCACTGGCTGGACCTGCCCGCGCAGCTGGTCCGCGACCTCGACCTGCGCGAGGGCGGCGAGGTCGAGTTCACCCTCACCACCACGAAGGACTGGCCGGAGCCGGAGGTCCCCGACGACCTCGCCGACGCGCTCGAGAGCGCCGACGACCTCGCCGGGACGTGGCCGTCTCTGACCCCGATGGCGCGCTGGGAATGGGTGCGCTGGATCGGCGCGACCCGCAGCGAGGAGACCCGCGCGAAGCGGGTCGACGTCTCGATCGACAAGCTCCGAGCCGGCTCGCGCCGCCCCTGCTGCTTCGACCTCTCCTCCTGCACCGATCCGGAGCTCGCCCGCAGCGGCAAGCTGCGTGACTGAGCAGCGCTGTTCCGTCAGCCGCCGCGCCGCCACATCTCGTCGTTGTGCGGCCCTGCCTCGAGCGAGCCGTTCTCCTCGATCACGAAGCGGCGGTCTCCGGGCGGGAGGCTGCCCACGAGGAAGCCGAGCGGCGAGTCGATGCGGTTGGTGCCCTCGAGCACCAGGCGCCCGCCGAGCGTGAGGTCGACGGCGTGATCGAGGCCCTGACCGAAGGAGCTGTCGCGCACGATCACCTGCCCCGCCGACGGGGCGGCTCCGGCCACCCAGATCCCCACGACCGGCTCGCCGCCGTCGTTCGTGCCCTCCGCCGCGGCGGGCGAGAAGGTGCAGCGGTCGAAGACGACCCGGCGGGGGTTGTTCAGCGCGGCGGCGTCGAAGGAGTAGGTCTGCTGGATCCGCACCCCGGCGAGGATCTCGGCTCTCGGGGTACCGACGCGGGTGCCGTGGGCGCGGAAGTCGCAGCGGGTGAAGGTGACGTCGTCGCCGCGATGGACCACGCGCGGCACGATCCCCTCGGAGCCGTCCTTGCCGTGCAGCTCGCAGTCGGTGACCTCGATCGTGCCGTTCAGGCCCATCATCGTGAACCCCGAGCGGAAGGCGCTGTCGGTGATGACGGCGCGCCCGCCGTCCCCGCACTCGATGTCGGTGGGGCGGGTGTGCGGGCCGTCCTCGACGATCGCGTCGTCGATCTCGAAGTCGCCGTGGAAGCGGCCGTTGGAGAGGGTGTCGAGCTCGATGTCGATGTGGGCGCCGGTGAACTCGCCCCCGCCCCGGTAGCCGCGCAGGCGCACCCGGTTGTCCCCGCCGGTGATCGTCAGCCCGCCGCGGAAGCAGTCCACCCCACGCAGGTTCGTGATCGTGGCGTCGGTGGCGGTCCACAGGTGGATGCCGTCGGAGACCGAGTTCATGACCGTCACGTCCGCGATCTCCACGACCTGGCGGTGCGGGGTGTCCTTCTGGCCGTTGAGGAAGATCAGCGAGGACTGCTCCTGCTCGTAGGCGCGGAAGGCGCCCTGCTCCTGGATCGCGCCGTCGACCGTGAGGTTCCGCAGCACGATCGCCCGGGCGTGCTCCTGCGCGGTCTGCGCCGGCCGGTGCTGGGTGGTGAGGGTCCGCACCCCGTTCTCGTGGCCGGCGGGGCGGAGGATGCGAGCCCCGTTGCCCTCGAGGGTCAGGCCGTGCTGGATGTCGACGCTCGAGACGAGATACACGGCGTCACGGCGCAGCTCCACGGTGCCGACGCCCTCCTCGCGCACCGCATCGATCGCGGCCTGCAGCGCGGCGGTGTCGTCGTTCACCCCGTCGCCGACGGCGCCGAACTCCTCCGGGGTGTGGACGCGGTCGAGCCCGGCCTCGGCGGAGGCGCTCTCCGGAGCGCCGTCCGTGGTCGGGAGGTCGACGGGATCGGCCGGGGAGGGGTCCGCGGCGGTGGGGGTCTCCGCCTCGCTGCTGCCCGCGGCGGCGAGCACGGCCGCGACGCCGCCGGTCACAGCGGCGGTGCCGAGGAGCCGTCGCCGGGAGGGGCGGGAGGAGTCGGGGTTCACGGTGCCCATGAGGCGGATCCTAGCCGTGCCGACGAGGCGAATGAAGGGCTCTCAGACCTTACCGACGGGTCTCCGCAGCCCGGCCGTCAGCTCACGCCCGCGAGGGGTCGGTGCCCTCCGGGACGCGCAGTCGCAGCACGCCCGGATCGACGGTCGCGATGAGATGCGTGGCCGCGATGTCCGTGTCCCCGTCGAGCTGCACGGGCTGCGCCTTGGTGGTGGTCACCCGCACGCCGGGGGTCAGATAGCGCTCCATCGTGGACAGCTTCGGGCCCACCTTCGGCACCAGCTTCGGGTTGATCACCTGGGTGGCGACCTGGCTGAACCCCGCGGCGCCGCGCCAGCCGGCCACGACGACCTCGAGCCGTCCGTTGTCGATCGTCGCATCGGGCATCAGCACGAACCCGCCGGGCAGCCTGCCGACGTTGCCCAGCAGCACGGTGCGGGCCTTGTGCGCGTGACGCGACTCGTCGGGCAGCTCGACGACCACGTCGACGGAACGACCCAGCACGGTGCGGACCCCGCCGAGGATGTATGCGATCCAGCCGATGCGCTTCTTCATCCGAGGGTCCGTGTACCCGATCATCTCGGCGTCGGCGCCGAAGCCGGCGATCACGAGGAAGATCTGCCGGGG
Source organism: Brachybacterium sp. EE-P12 (assembly GCF_003711805.1). Taxonomy (GTDB): domain Bacteria; phylum Actinomycetota; class Actinomycetes; order Actinomycetales; family Dermabacteraceae; genus Brachybacterium. Next base: position 257,002 of record NZ_QXCP01000004.1, read on the forward strand.
CGCGGCGAGCGCGGCGCCGGGGGAGTCCCCGAACCGCAGCCAGCCGACATCCACCTGGTGGTCCTTCCCCGTGAGGGCGGCGACCATCGCGGCGGCGGGGTCCTCGAGCGGGAGGTCGATGTTGCGTGCCAGGAGGTTCCCGGTGCCGGAGGGGATGATGCCCATGCGGGTGTCGGTGCCGGCGAGCTCTGCGGCGACCATCCGCACGGTGCCGTCGCCGCCCGCGGCCATGACGAGGTCCGCGCCGTCGGCGACCGCCTGCCGTGCCTGCCCGCGCCCGGGATCGTCGATCGTGGTCTCGTAGAACACGGTCTCGGCGCCCTCGACCCGCTCGATCACGTCGGAGATCTGCCGGCGGAACGCCGCGGTGCTGGCGAACTTCGAGGGGTTCAGCACCACCGCGATCCGGCGCAGGCGACCGGTGCCGGCCCCGATCCCCGCAGGTTCGCCCGACGGCGGGTGCTCGCGCTCGCCCGCCCTCGCGTCGGCGGCGGTGCGCAGCACGGCCAGCTCCCGTCGATGACGGCCCAGCCGGCTCAGCACCACCACCAGCAGCACGATGGCGACGATCGTGGTGACCACCGAGACGATGCTCAGCACGAGGAGGGTCAGATCCATCCGCCCAGACTACTGGCAGGGGTGCCCGCGCGCGCAGGTACCCTGGAGCAATGATCGATCTGCGGCTCCTGCGCGAGAATCCCGACGTCGTCCGAGCGGCCCAGCGGGCCCGGAGGCGCGACGAGTCCACCGTCGACGCGGTGCTCGAGGCCGATGCGCGCTGGCGCGAGACCACCGCCGCCTACGAGTCCGCGCGCGCCGAGCAGAAGTCCTTCGGCAAGAAGGTCGCGCAGGCGAAGGGCGAGGAGAAGCAGGCGCTGCTGGCCGAGGTGAAGCAGCTGTCCGCCGATGTGAAGCGGCTCGAGGGCGAGACGGGCGAGGCGCTCGCCGCCCGCGACGCCGCGCTGCGCGAGATCCCGAACCTCGCCGAGGGTGCGCCCGAGGGGCTCGAGGAGGACTTCGTCGTCCGCGAGACCGTCGGCGAGATCCCGAGCTTCGACTTCGCGATCAAGGATCACCTCGAGATCGCCGAGGGCCTGCAGGCGATCGACATGGCGCGCGGCGCGAAGGTCTCCGGCGCCCGCTTCTACTTCCTGCGCGGCGTCGGCGCGCAGCTCGAGCTCGCGATCCTGAACTCCGCGATCGACCAGGCCACGAAGGCCGGGTTCACGCCGATGATCACCCCCACCCTGGTGCTGCCCGAGTCGATGGAGGGCACCGGCTTCCTCGGCGAGCACGCCGACGAGGTCTACCACCTCGACAAGGGCGACGACCTCTACCTCGTCGGCACCTCCGAGGTGGCGCTCGCCGGCTACCACAAGGGCGAGATCCTCGACCTGTCCGACGGGCCGATCCGCTATGCCGGCTGGAGCGCCTGCTACCGCCGCGAGGCCGGCAGCTACGGCAAGGACACCCGCGGCATCATCCGCGTGCACCAGTTCCACAAGGTCGAGATGTTCTCCTACTGCCGGATCGAGGACTCCTACGAGGAGCACGAGCGGCTGCTGGACTGGGAGCGGGAGATGATGGCGCGGATCGACGTGCCCTACCGCATCATCGACACCGCCGCCGGCGACCTCGGCACCTCCGCCGCCCGCAAGTACGACTGCGAGGCGTGGATGCCCAGCCAGAGCACCTACCGCGAGCTGACCTCCACCTCGAACACCACCCAGTTCCAGGCGCGCCGGCTCGACATCCGCGAGCGCACCGAGGACGGCCTGCGCCCGGTCGCGACGCTGAACGGCACTCTCGGCACCACCCGGTTCATCGCCGCGATCCTCGAGAACCACCAGCGCCCCGACGGCTCCGTCGTGGTGCCGGAGGGGCTGCGGCCCTATCTCGGCGGGCGCGAGGTCTTCGAGCTCGCGGGCGGCGCTGCCTGAGATGTCCTTCCCCCGCCCTCTCCAGAGGCTGCGCGACGCTCTTCGTCACCGCCGGTTCACCGTATCGTCGGGGGCCGATGGCACACTGCCGCGCATGAGCACCTCCACCGCGACCGCCGACCCCGCCGCCCGGGAGCGCCTGGCCGCGCACCTCGACCGGCTCGACGGGAAGGCGCTGCTGATCGGCCTCGACGTCGACGGCACCCTCGTCGACCACGACGGGCGGATGACCCCCGCGATGCGCGAGGCGCTGGTGCGTGCCGCGACCGAGCACACCGTCGTCATCGCCACCGGCCGCTCCGTGGGTGCGACCCTGCCGATCGTCGAGGCCGCCGGGATCACCAGCGGCTACGCCGTCTGCTCCAACGGTGCGGTGACCGTGCAGATGAGCCCCGAGGCGGAGGACGGGCATCGCATCGTCGACACCCGCGCCTTCCAGCCGGGCCACGCCCTGCGCACCCTGCGCGAGGTCGCCCCCGATGCGCACTACGCAGTCGAGACGGCCGACGGCGGATTCCATTCGACCGAGGGGTTCCAGGACGCGAGCTTCGGCGTGGAGGCGACCGAGACCGCGCTCGACGACCTGATGGAGCTCGAGGCGGTGCGCGTGGTCGTCCACGTCCCCGACCTCTCCCCGCAGGAGTTCTCGAAGGTGATCGCCGAGTCCGGGGTGCACGGCGTCGAGTACTCGATCGGGTGGACGGCGTGGCTGGACATGGCGGCGCCCGGCATCTCCAAGGCGAGCGCGCTCGAGGGGATCCGCGCCCGGCTCGGCATCGCACGGGAGGCGACCGTCACCGTCGGCGACGGCTTCAACGACACCGAGATGCTCAGCTGGGCGTCGGTCGGCGTCGCGATGGGGCAGGCGCCGCAGGGCGTCAAGGACGTCGCCGACGTCGTCACCGGCACGATCCACGAGGGCGGTGCCGTGCTGGTGCTGGAGCGGCTCCAGCGCTGAGAGCGCGCGGCCCCGCCACGGTTCTGCGCCCGCCGGTCCGGAGAGCTGACTCAGGGGTGACGCTGACGGTGCGCGCGGAGCCAGGCGTCGGCGTCCTTCACGGACTGCTCGTCGGCGTGGCGTATGGGACGGGCCCATTTCGGGTAGACGGCGTCGGGGATCGGGATGAAGCTCAGCCGGCAGATGATCAGCGGGATGAAGCACAGCACCCCGATCGGGACCGCGACGAAGGCGAGGTGCTTCCCGACCGCCGGCAGCACGATCGCTGCGAAGCAGAGGCACATCACGCCGATCATCGGAGCGCCGAGCACGCTCATGCGCTGCGGCGACGCCTCCCGCGGCGGTGCCCGTCTGCCGGTGCCCCGACCTCCAGGATCACCTTGCCGAGGTGCCCGCCGGCGCGCAGGATCTCGTGCGCCCGGGCGGCCTCCGCGAGCGGGAGGCGATCGTGGATCGGGATCTGCAGCTGCCCGGAGGCCAGCAGCGGCCAGGCCAGGTAGCGGGTCGCCTCGAGGATCGCGGCCTTGTTCTCCACCGGGCGGGAGCGCAGCGTCGACCCGATCACGCGGGCGCGCTTGCCCATCAGCTGCCCGATCGGCAGCTCGCCCTCCGCGCCGCCGAGCGTCCCGATGATCACCAGGCGCCCGCCCTCGTTGAGCATCGAGACGTTGTCGGGCAGGGCGGAGCCGCCGACGATGTCGAGGATGACGTCGGCGCCGCCCGCCTCCCGCACCGCGGCCGGCAGGTCGATGATGCGACGGTTCCACGCCTCGGCGGCGCCGAGCTGCGCGACGATCGGCAGCGCGTCGTCGGAGCCGACGGTCGTCAGGACCCGCGCGTCCATGTGCGTGGCGAGCTGGATCGCGACGGTGCCGATCCCGCCCGTGCCGCCGTGGACGAGCACCGTCTCGCCCTCGCGCAGACCCGCCTCGAGCACCAGGTTCGACACGACGGTCGCGGTCGCCTCGACCACTCCGGCCGCGTCGATCAGCCCGATCCCCTCGGGGGCGGGCAGCAGTTGCCCCTCCGGCACGGCGACGACCTCGGCGTAGCCGCCGCCGGCGAGCAGCGCCACGACCTCCTCGCCCGTGTCCCGGCGGCGGCCGGAGACCTCGAGGCCCGGCAGCTCGGAGGCCCCGGGCGGCGGCGGGTACTGACCCGCTGCCTGGGCCAGGTCGGCGCGGTTCACGCCGGCGGCGACCACGTCGACGAGCACCTCGCCGGGGCCGGGAACAGGTTCGGGCAGCTCGGCGAGCTGCAGCTCGCCCGGGCCGACGATGGTGATCGCGCGCATGGTCCTCGTCTCGTTCCGGGAGTGGTCGGTGGTCGGGTCCTCGCTCATCGTCCCACCTCGACGACGGTGCGGCCGCGGACCTCCCCGGCCAGTATCCGCTCCGCGGCGGGCAGGGCCTCGGCGAGGCCGACGGAGGTGGTCATCGAGTCCAGCAGCGCCGGGTCGAGCTCGGCGGCGAGCGCCGCCCAGGCCCGTTCGCGCAGGGGCGTGGGGCACTCGACCGAGTTGATCCCCGCGAGGGTCACGCCGCGCAGGATGAAGGGCAGCACGGTGGTGGGCAGGTCGGGGCCCTGCGCGAGGCCGTAGGCGGCGACGGTGCCGCCCCAGGCCGTCTGCGCGAGGACGTTCGCGAGCGTCGTCGAGCCGACTCCGTCGATCGCGGCGGTGAAGCGCTGGGACTGCAGGGGACGACCCGGCTCCTCCGAGAGCTCGCGGCGGTCGAGGATCTCCGCGGCGCCGAGGGAGCGCAAGTACTCGCCGTGCTCCTGCCCGCGGCCGGTTGAGGCGATCACGCGATGGCCGCGACCGGCCAGCAGCGCGATCGCGATCGAGCCGGCCCCGCCGGAGGCGCCGGTGACCAGCACGTCACCGTCCCCCGGGGCGAGGCCTGCGTCCTCGAGGCGCAGCACGGCGAGCATCGCGGTGAAGCCGGCGGTGCCGATCGCCGCAGCGCGGCGGGTGGACAGGGCGGAGGGGAGGTGGACCAGGGCATCCGGTCGCACCCGGGCACGGGTCGCGAAGCCGCCGTGGCGGGACTCGCCGATCCCGTCGCCGTTGAGGACCACCGCGTCGCCGGAGGAGAAGCGCTCGTCGGCGGACTCGGTCACGGTGCCGACGAGGTCGATGCCGGGGATCAGCGGATGGGTGCGGGCGATGCCCTTCCCGGCCAGGGCCATCCCGTCCTTGTAGTTCAGGGAGGAGAACTCGACGTCCAGGGCGACCTCGCCGTCCAGCAGGGACTCGTCGGCGTCCTCGACCAGGCGCGGGGCCGCGCCCTCGGACTCGATCAGGATCGCGCGCATGGGAGCTCCTCCGGGTAGCGGGACCGGGCCCGGCCAGCCTAACGCCGCGGCATCCCTTGACGGACCAATGGTTCCATGGTTCATTAGTGGGGTAATGAACCAATGAGCCGCGGTCGCGGCGCCGACACCGGAGGTCCTCGTGCTCGACGAGTCGAAGCCCCTCTTCATCGCCGTGGCGGACCAGATCGAGGACGGCGTCCTCGACGGCACCTACCCGGAGGAGACCCCTGTGCCCTCGACCAACGAGCTCGCCGCCTTCCTGCGCATCAACCCCGCCACCGCGGGCAAGGGCCTGAACCGCCTCGCCGACGCCGGCGTGCTCGTCAAGCGACGCGGGGTGGGGATGTTCGTCGCCCCCGGCGCCACCGACCTGGTGCGGCGCCGTCGCCGCGAGGACTTCCGCCAGGCCTACATCGCCCCGCTGCTGCGCGAGGCGGACCACCTGGGGCTCACCACCCAGGAGCTCATCACCATGCTCACCGAGGAGGCCCCCCGATGACCGCCGTCCAGACCCGATCCCTGACCAAGCATTTCCGTGACGTCGCCGCGATCGACGGCGTCGACCTCGACCTCGACGAGGGGCGCGTCCACGGCCTGCTCGGCCGCAACGGCGCCGGCAAGACCACCCTGATGAAGCTGCTCACCGGGCAGGTCTTCGCCACCTCCGGGCAGATGCGCGTGCTCGGGGAGGCCCCCGTGGAGAACGCCTCCGTGCTCGCACGGACCTGCTTCATCCAGGAGAGCCAGAAGTACCCCGACGGGTTCCGGCCCCGGGACGTGCTGCGCATCGCCGAGGGGCTCTACCCCGCGTGGGACCGGGAGCTCGCCCGCGAGCTGATCGGCGAGTTCCGACTCCCCGAGAAGCGGCCCATCGCCAAGCTCTCGCGCGGCCAGCTCTCGGCCGTGGGGATCATCCTCGGCCTCGCCTCGCGCGCCCCTGTGACCTTCTTCGACGAGCCCTACCTGGGGCTCGACGCCGTCGCGCGCCGACTGTTCTTCGACCGGCTGCTGGCCGACTTCGCCGAGCATCCCCGCACGGTGATCCTGTCCACGCACCACATCGACGAGGTCTCCAACCTCCTCGAGCACGTGGTGCTGCTGGATGGCGGTCGGGTCGTGATCGACGCGGAGGCCGAGGAGCTGCAGGCCGCGGCGATCGAGGTCTCCGGTCGCGCCGAGGAGGTGCGCGAGTTCGTCGGCGACGCGGATCTGCTGCATCTCCAGGAGATCGGCGCGCTCGCCACCGCCGCCGTCCACGCGGACCGGGGGCGCGCGGAGCGTGCTCGTGCCGCCGGGCTGCAGGTGGCGCCCGTGTCCCTGCAGAACTACATCGTCCACCGCACGAACACCGCCGTGGAGCAGACCGCGGCGATCTCCTGAGAGGACCTCGCCGTGAGATATCGCAGCGTCATCGACATGCACGTCGTCAACCGCATGCAGGCCTTCGGGTGGCCGCCCGTCGTGGGCGCCCTCTCGCTCCTGCTGGTCCTCGCCATCGGCGCCATCGTCGGCAGCCAGGGGCCGGACGCCCGGGCCGGCATGTACGAGGGGATGACCTGGAACGGCGCGATCTTCGCCGTGCTCGGGCCCATGATCGGCTACGGCTTCACCTCGATGGGGCAGTACTTCCCCCTCGCCCTCGGCCTGGGGCTGACCCGCCGGGAGTTCGCGACCGGGGTGAGCCTCGTCTTCCTCGGCAACGCGGCCGTCTACTCCGCGGTGATCACGTTCGGGAAGATCATCGAGGTCGCGACCGGCGGGTTCGGGCTGCAGATCCGCTTCTTCGACGTCTTCTACACCGGCACCGGACCTGCCTGGCAGACCCTGGTCCAGACCTTCCTGCTGATCCTCGGCGTGCTGTTCCTGGGCGCCGCGATCACCGCGGCCTACCTGCGGTTCGGCCAGCCGTTCCTGTGGATCGCCGGGGCGGTGCTCTCCATGCTCGCCGTCGCGATCCTGGCCGGGATCGTCCTCCTCGACGGGTTCGGGCGCGGCCTGCTGGAACTGCTCACCATGAGCTGGGGGCCGTGGATGGCCGTGATCGCGGTGATCGGCGCGGCGTCCGCCGGGATCTGGCTGCTGCTCGTACGGCGCACCCAGACCCGCTGACCGGCGGGGAGCGGTGCTCGACGCGGGCAGGGTCGTCCCTGTGGTCGAGACGGAGGGCATCTTTCCTGGTGAGAGCCTATGGTGCGGAGAGCACATCCCATCTGACGGAGGAAGATCATCCCGATGCGGAAGACCGCGCTGCTCCTGTCCGCCCTCGCCCTGTCGACTCTCCCGCTGGCGGCCTGCGGGGGAGGGGCCGAGGACGCTCCTGCCCAGGATCCCGCCCCGACGGCCGCCGAGGACACCGTCCGTGAGGACGCGCCCGAGGAGGTATCCGACGGGGGCGGGGAGCCGGCCGCCGAGGAGCCCGAGGCCACCGTCGGCGGGCCCGCGGCGGAGAACGCCGTGATCCCCGCCGAGGCGGTGGCCGATCCGCCGCAGGAGGTCGGCGAGTTCTCGCTGATGGACGGCAGCGGGCCGGCCCACATGTACTCCCACGCCGAGGAGAGCATCCTCATCAGCGTCGACTCCACGGTGCTCTCCTCCGAGTACGAGACCCTCGCCGAGGAGATCGCGACGGACAACGCCCCTGCCGGCACGGGCAGCTGCGGGACGAACGAGTCGGGCTCCTCGATCGTCTGCTACCAGCGCACCGAGGACGGAGTGATCACCGTGACCGCGATCCCCGAGGAGATCAGCCTCGAGGACACGGTCGCGTTCGTGGACCAGTACGCCGAGCAGGCTGGAGCTGCCTGAGCGCGACGGTAGACTCCCGGGGGCGCCTCGGCGCCGGGAGGGTTGTCAGAGCGGCCGAATGAGATGGTCTTGAAAACCATTGTGCAGTGACCCTGTACCGCGGGTTCGAATCCCGCACCCTCCGCTGACCTGCGAGTTCACCGCTCCGTCGGCTCCACCCGTCGCTCGCCGGCACGGACGGCGAGGGGCAGGTGGTTCCCCGCCGGCGGGCGCGGGCAGGTGGCCCAGACGCTGAAGGCGGAGGGGAAGTTCAGCGACCGGTTCAGGTCCACCTCGACCCGGTCCCCGTCGATCCGGGCCGGGACCTGGCGCCAGTCCGCGCTCTCGGTGCCCGAGGTCTCGTCGGTGAAGATCAGGGTCGAGGCCCCGGTGACGACGAGCTCCACCTCGCGCCCGGCGATCTCGAACACCGCGAGACCGGGGGAGGGCAGGCGCGAGGAGAGCCACGGCAGGAACGAGCCGACCGTCACCTCCTGCGGCTGCGGGGTGAACCGCCCGGTCAGCACCAGGTCCGGGTCATGGTCGAAGACGGGCACGCCCTCGAAGCCGGTGCGGCGCGGGGCCGACGGGTCCAGCACCCGCAGCCCGATCCGGTCCCCGCGGCGGATCACGTCGATCTGCACGTCCTGCCCGAAACGGGCCAGGCGCACGTCCCCGGCCGCACCGACCCTGACGAGGGTGTTGCCCCCGTGGCGTTCGACCAGGGCCTCGGGTGCGTCGGCCAGCAACTCGAGAGCCTCGCCTTCCCAGCCGACCTCGAGCACCTCGTCCTCCCGCCGCCACGTGCCCGGCAGTCCGTCGATCGCGTGCGCGCCGTCGGCGGGATCGACCCAGTGCAGGCCCACCTGGGAGAGGACCCCGTGGGGTGCGGCGAGCTCGCTCTCGCGGCGGGTGCGGAAGGCGAGGAGGTCCTCGGGGGCGGATGCGGTCATAGCGGTCTCTCCTCCGTGTCCGGTGCGTCAGGGGCAGTCTCCACCCGCCGGCAGCGCGCGTCGAGGGCCCTGTCATCTGCGGTCATCCGCCGACGTCGTCGACCTCGCCCGGCTCCGCGAGCTGACCTGTCGGTCATCTCCGCCGGGGACCTCCACAGGTCTGCGACGGTGCCGCGGCGCGTAGCATGTGCGCCACCAGGAGCAGGCGGCCCTATCGAGGAGATGACGACGATGGCGCAGTACACAGGAGTGGCAGTGAGCCCCGGACGGGTGATCGGCACCATCCGCACGATGGCCCCGCCGGTCGCCGAGCCGCCCGCCGAGGCCGTGCTCGCCGCAGGCGCCGATGCGCAGGCCGAGTCCGAGCGGATCCCCGCCGCGGCCGCCGCCGTGCAGGCCACCCTCACCCGTCTCGCCGAGCGCGCGAGCGGCGAGGGGAAGAAGATCCTCGAGGCGACCGCGCAGATGGCGGCGGATCCCTCCCTCACCCAGACCGCGCAGGGGCTCGTCCTCTCCGGCGGCAAGAGCGCCGAGCGCGCCGTCTGGGAGGCCGGGGACCAGGTCGCCTCGATGCTCGAGGGGCTCGGCGGGTACATGGCCGAGCGCGCCACCGACGTGCGCGACGTGCGCGCCCGGATCGTCGCCGAGCTGCGCGGGGAGCAGGCCCCCGGCATCCCGGAGGTCGACGAGCCCTTCGTGCTCACCGCGATCGACCTCGCCCCCGCCGACACCGCGACCCTCGACCCCGAGCGGGTGATCGCGCTGGTCACCTCCGATGGCGGCCCCCAGTCCCACACCGCGATCCTCGCCCGCCAGCTGGGCCTGCCCGCGATCGTCGCCGCGAAGGGCATCCACGAGTTCTCCGACGGCACCGAGGTGTTCATCGACGCCGGGCTCGGGACCATCACCGACGAGGTCACCGAGGAGCACCAGCGCTACGCCGAGGCGTGGGCGGAGCTGCAGCGCCATCCCCTGACCTACGAGGGCGGGGGAGGGGTCCTCGCCGACGGCACCCGCGTGCAGCTGCTCGCCAACATCGGCGGAGCCGCGGATGCCGAGAAGGCCGCCGCCGCGCATGCCGACGGGGTGGGCCTGTTCCGCACCGAGTTCCTGTTCCTGGACCGGGAGGACGAGCCCGATGTGGAGGAGCAGACCGCCGCCTACGAGGCCGCCTTCGCCCACTTCCCGGGCAAGAAGGTCGTGGTGCGCACGATCGACGCGGGCGCCGACAAGCCCCTGCCCTTCCTCACCGACGCCGACGAGCCGAACCCGGCGCTCGGCGTGCGCGCCTATCGCACCTCCTGGGAGAAGCGCTCGGTGCTGACCAACCAGCTCGACGCGATCGCCGCGGCGGCGCGGACCACCGAGGCGAAGCCCTGGGTGATGGCGCCGATGATCGCGACGGTCGACGAGACCGAGGACTTCGTGGCCCTGTGCCGGGAACGGGACCTCGCACCCGCCGGGATCATGGTCGAGACCCCGTCGGCCGCGATCATCGCCGACCGCCACCTCACCGAGTGCGACTTCGCCTCGATCGGCACCAACGACCTCACCCAGTACACGATGGCCGCCGACCGCCAGCTCGGCTCCCTCGCGCACCTGAACTCGCCCTGGCAGCCGGCCGTGCTCGCGCTGGTGAAGGCCACCTGCGACGGTGCCCGCACCGCCGGCGGCGATCCCGACGCCTTCGGCGAGAGCGCGAACCGGCCCGTCGGCGTGTGCGGCGAGGCGGCGGGCGATCCCGGCCTCGCGGTGGTGCTCGTCGGCCTCGGCGTGAACTCGCTGTCGATGACCCCGCGCTCCCTGCCGGCGGTCGCGAAGGTGCTCTCGACCGTCACCCTCGAGCAGGCGAAGGACCTCGCGGCCCAGGTGCTCGCGGCCCGCACCTCCGAGGACGCGGTGTCGATCGCGCGCGCGAACCTGCCGATCCTGGGCGAGCTGGGGCTCTGAGCCGCGGCCGCGCCGCGCCGCGCCGCGCCGCGCCGGGGCACGAACGCCGAGACCACCGTTCCCTCGGGAATCCCGGGGAGAACGGTGGTCTCGGTGCATGCGTGCGGGGTGTCGGCGGCGGGGCCACGGTCGCCGCCGTCCGCTCACTCCTCGGCGTCGAGATCCTTCTCGAGCAGGTCCGCGAGAGCGTTGACCGACTCCTCGGCGCCCTCGCCCTCGGCCTTCAGGGTCACCTCGTCGCCGTGGCCGGCACCGAGGGTCATGAGCATGAGCATGCTCGAGGCCTGCACGGCGCTGCCGCCGGCCTTCTCGATGGTGACGGTGGCCGGCTGCTGCGCGGCGGCCTGGGCGAAGATGCCGGCGGGTCGGGCGTGGAGCCCGGAGGCGCTGGCGATGGTGACGGTGCGCTCTGCCATGGTGGATGCCTTTCGATCAGGTGGCCCCGCGGGCTGCGGGGGCGTGTCGGGGTCGACGTCAGTCGGCGTGACGCGAATATACCGGGGAGGCGATCCTCTCGCGCACCTCGGTGTACAGGGGGTGGGAGGGGTCGAGGCCGGTGATCTCCGCGGTCGCGGCGTCCGGGTCCGAGGAGGCGAGGATCTCCTGCAGGCGGTCGACCTCCTCGTCCCCGGCCGGGGTGAACACGAGAGCGGCCGAGAGCGCGTCCAGCAGCGCCTCGTGATCCAGGCCCCGTTCGGCGAGCTCGGCGGCGGGGCCGATGATGCGGTCCTCGCGGGAGAGCTTGCGCAGCGGGGCACGGCCCACGCGCTCCACCGGGTCCGGCAGGGAGGTGTTCGCGAAGCGGCCCAGCACCTTCGTGCGATAGGCCGCCATCTCCTCCTCGGCGAAGCCGTGCTTGGCCACCAGCAGCGAGGAGGTCTCCTCCAGCACGGCCGTGACCTGCGCGGCGACCTCCGGATCGGCGATCGACTCGGAGATCGTGGCATGGCCGGCGCGGGCGCCGTGCCAGGCGGTGGTCGCATGGCCGGTGTTCACGGTGAACAGCTTCCGCTCGATGTACGGGCCGAGGCTGTCCACCCAGGTGATCCCCGGGACCTCGGGCTCGGTGCCCTCGAAGGGGCCGCGCTCGACGGCCCACTCGTGGAAGTCCTCGACCGTGACGTCCAGGCCCGCGCCGCCGGCCTGGACCGGGACGATGCGGTCCACCGCCGTGTTCGCGAACAGCGCCTTCTCATCGAGGTCCTCGCCCTGGTAGGCCCCGCGCACTTCGGCCTCGAGCAGGTCCGTCGCATTGATCGCGTTCTCGCACGCGAGCACCGCCAGGCGCGGCGCACCCTCGGGACGCGCCGCGATGCCGGCGGCGATGTGCGGGGCGACGAAGGGCAGGATCCGCGCGCCGACGGCGGTGGTGACCATGTCCGCCGAGGCGATCTCGCCGGCCAGCGCCTCCGGGTCCTCGTTCGAGTTGATCGCCTGGAAGCCGTCCACGACCGTGCTGGTCGGGTTCTGGCCGACGGTGGTGACCGTGTACGAATCCGCGTCCTGCAGCGCCTGGACGAGCGGCGCGGCGACGTCGGAGAACACCACCTCGAAGCCGGCCTCGTGCAGCAGCAGCCCCACGAAGCCGCGGCCGATGTTCCCTGCGCCGAAGTGCACTGCCTTCATCGCGCTCACTCCTTCTCGTCCCCGAGGATCTCGAGGATCTCGTCGGTGGTGGTGGCGTTCTCCAGGCGCTGGACCTGGGCGGGGTCGGAGAAGGTCATGGCGACCCTCTGCAGCAGAGCGAGGTGCTCGTCGCCGACCCCGGCGATGCCGATCACGAAGGTGGTCGGGTTGCCGTTCCAGTCGATGCCGCCCGGGTAGCGGACGAAGGACATCGCCGAGCGGGTGATCGAGGACTTCGCCTCGTTCGTGCCGTGCGGGATCGCCAGGCCGTTGCCCATGAAGGTCGACACCGTCGCCTCGCGGTCATGCATCGCCTCGACGTAGCCCTCGTCCACGGCGCCGGCGGCGACCAGCAGGGCACCGGCCTCGTCGATGCCGGAGGCGGAGTCCGTGGCAGTGCCGTCCAGGACGATGCTCGAGGGGGCGAGGATCTGCGGGGCGTCGTCGGCCGACGGGGCGGCTGGTGCCGCATCAGGGCCCGCCGCGTCTGCTCCGGTCCCGGTGCTCGTGCCGTCGGCCGCGTCCGGGGCGTTGCGCTGCCCGACCAGCTCGACGACCTCGTCGTAGCGGGGCGAGTTCATGAATTGGTCCACGCTCACGTGCACGGCCGAGCCGGTGCGCTGACGGGCGCGGTCGGTGAGCTCCTTCTGGGTCACCACCACGTCCCACTCGTCGGAAAGGCTCGAGATGGCCTTGTTCGTCACCTCGACGTCGTCGAAGCCGGCCGCGCGCACCTTCTTGCGCAGCACGGTCGCGCCCATCGCGGAGGAGCCCATGCCCGCATCGCAGGCGAAGACGATCTTCCGGATCGGGCCCGTGTGCCCGGAGTCGTCGGCCGCGGCGGCGGCGCCCGCACCCGCGGCCCCGGCGCCGGTGAGCGCGCCCGCGACGGAGGACTTCTTGCCCTTCATCTGCTCCATCTTCGCGGTCGCCGAGGCGATGTCGCCGTCGTCCTGCTTGCCGATCTTGAGGAACAGGGCCGAGAGCACGAAGCTGACCGCGGCGGCGCCGGCGACCGCGAGCGCGATCCCCAGATAGGAGTCACGGGCGGCGACGCCGAAGATCGCGAAGATCGAGCCCGGGGAGGCCGGGGCGATCAGGCCCGTGCCGAACAGGACGTTGATGAACACGCCGGTCATGCCGCCGCCGATCGCGGCGACGATCAGGATCGGCTTCATCAGCACATACGGGAAGTAGATCTCGTGGATGCCGCCGAAGAACTGGATGATCGCGGCACCGGGGGCGGAGGCGCGCGCCGCGCCGCGGCCGAAGATCGTGTAGGCCAGCAGGATGCCGACGCCCGGGCCGGGGTTCGCCTCGAGCAGGAACAGCACCGACTTGCCGTTCTGGCTCGCCTCGGACAGGCCCAGCGGGGTCAGCACGCCGTGATTGACCGCGTTGTTGAGGAAGAAGACCTTCGCCGGCTCGATCAGCAGCGAGACCAGCGGCAGCAGGCCCACCTCGACCAGGGCGCCCACGCCGTTGGACAGCAGCGTCATCAGCCCGTTCACCAGAGGGGCGAGACCGAAGAAGCCCGCCACCAGCAGGCCGAAGCCGACGATGCCGGCGGAGAACATGTTCACGAGCATCTCGAAGCCGGCCGGGATGTGGTCCTGCCAGAGCCGGTCGAGCTTCTTCATGACCCACGCCGCCAGCGGTGCCATGATCATCGCGCCGATGAACATGTGCACCTGGCCGAGCTCGGCGTAGTCACCGGCGGCGTTGCCGGCGGCGACCCACTGTTCGAGGAGCTTCGCGTTCTCCTGCGCGATCAGCCAGTCGGAGCCGCCGATCACGCCCATCGTCGCGATCACGCCGACGACGGCGCCGCGCGCCTCGTACACCATCCGGCCGCCCGTGTTCGCGATGAGCAGCGGCAGCAGGAAGTGGATCATCGGGGTGACGACGCTCGCGAGCGGCTCGTTCGGCGTCCATCCGTCGGGGATGAAGAACGCGGTGAGGATGCCCCAGGCGATCAGGGCCGGGATGTTCGGCATCACCATGTTCGACAGTGATGTGCCGACCTTCTGCAGGACGACGCGCGGGCTGAACCCGCTCCTGTTCTCGGTCGTGGCGGTCATGAGCCATCCTCACGGGGGTGCGGGACCACGGGGGCTGGTCCTCGGTGGCGACGGCACGGGCCGGGCGGCCCGCTGCGGCCGGTCGGGGCCGTGCCCTCTCGAGGAACTGTGGGCATGCTCCGTCGGCGTGCCCCGCAGTCTAGACCCGCGCGGCTGCGCCGTCAGCGGCTTCGGGCCCGGCGTTCTGCGAGGTGAGCGGGGTTCAGGCGGCGCCGGTCGCCCCGGCCGCGGTGCGGGTGGCGCGCCAGCGCCGGTAGGAGAGCACCGTCAGCACGATCACCACGATCCAGGAGACCACCACCGCGCTGCCGTGCAGCGCGTTCGGGGTGGCCAGGAAGGCGCCGATCGCGAGCAGGGAGACCTGGCCGGGCAGGGCGGCCAGCGCCGTCGCCAGCAGGAACTCGCGGCTGGGGATCCCCAGGGCGCCGCTGCCGTAGTTCACCGGCCAGTAGGGGATCCCCGGCATCAGGCGCAGGGTGCACACCGCGTAGAACCCGCCGCCCTCGAGCCGCTCCTCGACGACCTCGCGGTGCGAGCCGAGCGCCCGCATCACCGTCTCGCGCCCCAGGGCGCGCGCGAGCCAGTACGCGCCCAGGCAGCCGGAGACCACCCCGAGCATCGACAGCAGCGTGCCCGCCCCCAACCCGAACAGCATCCCGCCCGCGACAGCCATGATCGTCACCGGGATCGGGGTGAGCGCCACCACCGCGTAGACGGCGACGAAGGCGAGCGGGCCCCAGACGCCGAGGTCCGCGAAGTCCGCCCGCAGCTCGTCCAGCGTGGGTAGGCGCACGTTCAGCGCGAGCCACACCATCGCCAGCGTCGCCGCGACGAGCGCGACGTTGCGCGCGATCGAGCCCCAGGGCGTGCTGTCCCGCTCCGCCCTGGAGCTCGGCTCCTCGGAGGTGCTCAGAGGGCGCCCTGGGTCTCCGTGCCGGCCGGGATCGGGGTCATGCGGGTGACGGTCGCCGGGCCCTCGATGAGGTCGGCGATGTCCTCGCGCAGGATCTTGACCTGGTCGCTGTCGCCGTGGACGTCGAGGTCCTCCACCGTCGTCCACTTCTCGATCATGGTGACGGTGCCGTCCTCCGCGTCGTGGATCGCGTAGAGCTCGCAGCCCTTCTCGGTGTGGACGGCCTCGATACCGCGGCGCATCGCCTCGGCGAGCTCCTTCTGCTTGCCGGGCTTGGGCTGGAACACGGCGGTGACGACGACGGTCATGGGAACTCCTCGGGGTGCGGGAACGCGGAACGCCCCCATGGTGCCGTGCCCGGCTGAGCCGTTCCACCGCGTCCCACGCGGCCTCACGCGGACTTCTTCGAACCGCCTGATCTCTTGGCGGTACCGGACTTCTTGCTGCCGCCGGACTTCTTGCTGCCGCCGGACTTCCTGTTGCCGCCAGACTTCTTGGTGCCGCCGGACTTCCTCGTGCTGCCGGATTTCTTGCTGCTGCCGGGCTTCGTGCCGCCCGACTTCTCGCCGTCGCCGCTCGCTCCCGTGTCGCCGCCGCGGCGCCCCCGCACGCTGCGCTCGAGGGCGTCCATGAGGCTGAGGACCTTGCCGCCCTCCTCCGTCCCCTCCCCGGAGCTCTCCTCGCCGAAGGTCGCGTCGGTGTCCACCGTGTCTCCCTCCTCCAGCTTCGCCTCGAGCAGCCGGCGCAGCTCCGCCTGGTACTCGTCGGTGAACTGCTCGGGATGGAAGTCGTCGCTGAACTGCTCGACCAGCGCGGCGGACATCTCCATCTCCTTCGCGGAGACCTTCGACCGCGAGGGGCCGAAGTCGACGTCCTTGAGATCGGTCGGCCAGCGCAGGGTCTGCAGGGCCAGCAGGTCCTCGTGCACGCGGAGCACGCCCAGGCGGGTCTTCGTCCGCAGCGTGAAGGTGACGATCGCAGTGCGCTCGGTCTCCTCGAGGGTCCGCCGCAGCAGCACGTAGGCCTTCGAGGAGCGGCCGACGGGCTCGAGGAAGTACGAGGTGCCCAGCAGGATCGGGTCCACCTGGTCCGACGGCACGAACTGCACCACGTCGATCTCGTCGTTCTCCTCCGCCGGCAGGGCGTCGAGCTCCTCGTCGGAGAGCACGACCGTCTTGTCGCCCTCCGCGTAGGCCTTCTCGATGTGCTCGTAGTCGACCTCCCTCCCGCACACCTCGCAGCGCCGCTCGTAGCGGATCCTGCCGTGGTCGTCGTCGTGGACCTGGTGGAAGGAGATGTCGTGCGAGCGCGTCGCCCCGTAGAGCTTCACCGGCACGTTCACGAGTCCGAAGGTGATCTCACCGCTCCATATCGCACGCATGCCCCATGACACCACGGTGCGCGGCACGAGGCCAGGAACGATCGGTCGGGAACGCGGCCCGGCGGATGACGGATCGCGTGATCGGGGGCACAGTGGGGCCATGGCCACTCGAGAGCAGCAGGTGGAGATCGACGGGCGCCGGCTGAGGCTGTCGAACCTCGACAAGGTCCTCTACCCCGCCACGGGCACCACCAAGGGCGAGGTGATCGACTACTACCACCGCATCGCCCCGGTGATGGTCCCGCAGGCGACGCGCCGCCCGGCCACGCGCAAGCGCTGGGTGGACGGGGTGGGCACCGCCGACTCGCCGGGCAAGGTGTTCTTCCGCAAGGATCTCGAGGACCACGCACCGGACTGGATCCCGCGCGCCGACATCGAGCACAGCGACGGCGTCTCCACCTACCCGCTCGTGGACGAGCCGGCCGTCCTCGTGTGGCTCGCCCAGCTCGCCGCGCTCGAGGTCCACACGCCCCAGTGGCGCTTCGACGCAGATCTCGAGCCTGCACGTCCTGACCGATTGGTCCTGGACCTCGACCCCGGCGAGGGGGCGGGGCTGACGGAGTGCGCCCGCGTGGCGGCCTGGTGCCGGGAGATCCTCACCGACATGGAGCTCGAGAGCTACCCGGTGACCTCAGGCTCCAAGGGCATCCATCTCTACGCCCCCCTCGACGGCGGCGCGAGCGCCGACGAGGTCGACCAGGTCGCCCACGAGCTCGCCCGCGCTCTCGAGACCGACCATCCCGAGGACGTCATCAGCACCCAGGCCCGCTCGAAGCGCGCCGGGAAGGTGCTCGTGGACTGGTCGCAGAACAACGGCACGAAGACGACCGTCTGCCCCTACTCCCTGCGCGGACGCCTCCGACCCACCGTCGCCGCACCGCGCACGTGGGAGGAGATCGAGGATCCCTCCCTCGCACACCTCGAGATGGCCGACGTGCTCGAGCGGGTCGAGGACGGGAACGACCCCCTCGCGCCCCTCGGACTGGACGAACAGGGCGACGCCTCCTCGGCCGCGACGGCCCGCGACCGCCTCGAGGTGTACCGCTCGAAGCGCGACCCAGGGCGCACGCCCGAGCCCGTCCCCGCCCCCGACGTCGGCAGCGCGGCCGCGCAGGAGGCGCTCGAGGACGCGGAGCCGATGTTCGTGGTCCAGGAGCATCATGCCAGCAGCCTGCACTGGGACTTCCGCCTCCAGCACGAGGGGGTGCTCGTCTCCTGGGCGGTGCCGAAGGGGCCGCCGCTCGAGACGGGCGTCAACCGCCTGGCCGTGCAGACCGAGGACCATCCGCTCGAGTACGGCACCTTCGAGGGCACCATCCCGAAGGACGAGTACGGCGGCGGCGACGTCACCCTCTGGGACACCGGCACGATCGAGATCGAGAAGTGGCGGGAGGGGCGCGAGGTGATCGTGGTCTGCCACGGACAGTCCGACGGCGGGCTCGGCGGCGTGCCGCGCCGCTTCGCCCTTCTCCACACCGGCGGCATGGGCGGATCGCGCCGTTCCGCCGCGGCGCAGGAGAAGGCCGAGGCGAACTGGCTGCTGCACCTGATGAAGGACCAGCCCGAGGCCGCCGGTGCCGAGAGGCCCGACCCCGCTCCCGCGGGGACCTCGGAGGACGTCGAGATGAGCGAGCCGATCACCCCGATGCTCGCCACCCTCGGACGCCGAGAGGACATCGGTGACGAGGATGAGTGGGCCTTCGAGATGAAGTGGGACGGGGTGCGTGTCATCGCGACCGTCCTGGGCGACCGGGTCCGTCTGACCAGCCGCGGCGGCAAGGACCTCACCGTCACGTTCCCCGAGCTGGCCGAGCTCGTCGACGCCGTGGCACCGACGCTGCGGGAGGCGGGGGAGACCGTGCTCGACGGGGAGATCGTGGCCCTGGACGGCCGTGACCGGCCCTCCTTCTCCCGCCTCCAGCAGCGGCTCGGCCTCACCCAGGAGCGCGACGTCGAGCGGGCCCGGAAGGACGTCGAGGTCCACGTCATGCTCTTCGACCTGCTCGTGCAGGGAGGCGACTCGCTGCTGCGCACCCCCTACCGGCAGCGGCGCGACCGGCTGTTCGAGGCGGTGCACGTGACCGACCACGTCCAGCTGCCGCACGCAGACCACGGCGGCGTGGACCAGGCGGTCGCGCTGTCGAAGGAGCTCCAGCTGGAAGGGGTGATGGCGAAGACGGAGAACGGCGTGTACCGGCCGGGCAAGCGCAGCCGCACCTGGATCAAGCTCAAGAACGCCCATCACCAGGAGGTCGTCGTGATCGGGTGGCGGCACGGCAAGGGGGAACGGACCGGGGCCATCGGCTCCCTCCTGGTGGCTGTCCCCGACCGGAGCGGCGAGCTGCACTACGCCGGCCGCGTGGGCACCGGGTTCTCCGCGCGCGACCTCGAGGAGATCGCCGCTCGGTTCCGCTCCCGCTCCCGGAAGACCCCGCCGGTCGACGACGTCCCGCGAGCCGACCGGCGGGACGCGGAATGGGTCCGCGCCGATCTGGTGGGGGAGGTGCAGCACACCGAGCGCACCGAGGACGGTCGGCTGCGCCATCCCGTGTGGCGCGGATGGCGACCGGACAAGCAGGCCGAGCAGGTGCGGTGGGAGTCATGAGAGCGGGCGCCGAGGCTCTCCGACTCGCCCGGCGACGGTGCCCGCGGACGAGCTGCCGCTCGGACGTGCTCGGCGCTGCGGTGTGGCCGTCGTCACTGTCCCGAGCGGCTCGGCTGGGTCACATCGAGCCGCCGTCGGTCCGCCGCATGCCGTAGGGTCGGGGGTGTCGCCTGCGGACCGCCGGTGGCGCGCACGACGACGACAGCGAGACCTCATCACCCCTCCCCGCTCCGCCTGCGGCTCCGAGCCGTCGCCGACCCCTGCGTCGGCGCGCTCGTCGAGCAACGGCTCCTCCCCGGCCCTCGGGCCCCAGATCTCCCGCAGCGGACGACGACCTGTCGTGCGCCGCGGGCTCGACGGCCGCGAGGCCGTCCTCTCTCCGCGGCGGAGCCGTCGCGGAGAACCTACGGGCCACCGCTCGGTGGCTCACGACTGAGAAGGAATATCGCCATGGCTACTGGCATCGTCAGCTGGTTCAACTCCGACAAGGGCTACGGCTTCATCGCCCCCGAGGACGGCTCCGCCGATGTGTTCGCGCACTTCAGCGCGATCGTCGGCACCGGTCGTCGCGACCTGGTCGAGAACCAGCGCGTGGAGTTCGACGTCGAGCAGGGCCCCAAGGGCCTGCAGGCGACGAACATCCGCGGCATCTGAGCTTCCGCACCACGACGCCCGTCGTCCCGGCACCTGCCGGGGCGGCGGGCGTCGCCGCGTCCGGGGACGGGCTCACCAGCTGAGGCGATGGGTGCCCGGCCCCGCCTCGTGCTCGCCGCCCGGGAGGTGCACGCGGGCGCGTGCGCCGTCGGGGACCGTCAGCGCGAGCGTGCGCGCGTCCCGATCGAGGTCCAGGGCGATCTTCCCGCGATCGGTCGCGCGGGTCATCGCGATGCGGCCGACGGGCACGTCCGGGTCCGGGGCGATGAGGAACTCGTCCCAGCCCTCCGGCCCGCGGCGCAGCCCGGCGACGTGCTCGTGGATCCAGGTCACGGGCGTGCCCATGAAGTAGTGGGAGTGCGAGCGCGGCTCCTCCCACATCTCCGCGAAGGTCGAGTTCCCTGCCTCGAGCCAGGCCCGCCAGCCGGGGGCCGTCGGGGTCGACAGCACCCGCAGCGCGAGCGCGCCGTGGCCGTGCGCGGAGAGCACCGGCAGCAGGAACCGCACCCCGAGATGGCCGCAGTCGTGGTGGTCGCCGCGGGAGACGATGTCCGCGACGAGGTGCTCCACGACCGCCTCGACGAGCTCGGGCGGGACGATCCCGAAGGCCAGCGGGAGGACGTTCGAGGTCTGGCGGTACGTGCTCGTGCCCGGCTCCGCGGGGGTGCCGGGGTCGCGATAGAGGCCGCGCTCTGGGTCGAGGAAGACGCTGTTCACGGCCCGCTCGAGGCGCGCGGCGTCCTCCCGCAGCGCCTCCGGGGCGGGCAGGTCCGGCGCGAGCTGCTCGCCATCGGCCGCGGCGCGCTCGAGCGCATGGGCGAGACGGCGCAGGGCATGGGCGACCAGGAGCGTGCCGCTGAGGCGCCTGTCCTCCGGGGCGGGACCCGGGCTGCCGGGGGAGAGGTAGTCCCCGAGCACAGAGGAGATCAGCCCGTCGCCGTCCCGTCGGCCCAGCTCGTGGGAGAGATATCGGACAGCGGCCGCGCCGTGGCGGGCGACGAGCTCCGTCTCCCCGTGCTCGAGCACCAGCTCGTCCAGCGCCACCGGCAGCAGGCAGGTCCATTCCGGAGCCGGGGAGAGCTCCTCGTAGCCCCAGCCGGGATTCGGGGAGATCACCGCCAGGGAGCCGTCGGCGCGCTGTCCGTCGGCCTGGTCGTCGAGCCACTTGCGCAGCATGCGGCGCATGTCGAAGCTCGTGGTCATCGCGGCGAGCGCGGTCAGCGCGTCCCCGGTCCAGCCGTTCTTCTCCTGGCTCGGGGTGTCCGTGGGGACGTGGTGCATGTTGTTGAGCAGGGAGGCGCGCATCGCCGCGTCCATCCGCGCCAGGTGCGGGTCCGAGCAGGTGAGCGTGCTCGCCGGGCGCAGGTCGGCGTGGGCGAGGATGCCCGTGACGCGCAGGCGTGCGAGGTCCTCGCCCGTCGCCTCGACCTCCACGTAGCGGAATCCCTTGTAGGAGTGACGGGGCGCGAAGGAACGGGCGAAGGCGGGCTCCAGCCGCACCCGGTCCTCCTGGAAGCGGCCGGTGTGCACGTGCTCGTTGCGGGCGTCGACCCGGCCGTCCTCGCGCAGCTTCTCCGCGTGACGGGCGATGAGCTGGAGCGGCGGGGCGTCGGAGGGGACGTCCTCGCGCAGCGCGAAGCGGCACCAGCCGGCGATCACCCGGCCCATGTCCAGCACCATGCGGGAGGGGGAGGAGCAGACGACCGCGGGGGTGATCTCCTCCTGCTCGCGGACGGGCTCCTGCACCTGGCGCTGCAGGACGGGCTCGGCGATCTCGCGGCCGTGGGTGCCGCGCCGGATGCCGCGCCGCGAGGACGCCGCGAGCACCGGCACCCAGTCCGCGTCGTCGTAGCCGGGCAGCAGCCAGGCGGAGGGGTCCTCCATCGGCGCGAAGGTCTCGCCCTCGTACATCGAGTCGAGCGTCACCGGCCCCGGGCGAGTGCGCCAGTCGGGGCCGGTCGAGACCGCGCGGGAGGAGCCGTCGGCCAGGTGGATCCGCAGATGCGCCCAGGCGCGCACCGGGCCGCGCCACGGCGCCAGCTGCCAGCGCCACTCGTTCGGGGTGGCCATCGCGTGGAAGCTGCGCCCCAGCTCGATGCCCAGCACGTTCTCGCCCCGGCGCAGCAGAGCGCCCACCTCGAGCTCCCGCACCTGCACGCGGGCGCGGGGATCGGTGAGGCCCGGATCCAGACGGGCATCGTCCACCTCGGTGCCGTTGAGCGCCGCACGGAACGTGCCCAGTCCCGTGACCAGCAGCGTCGCCGAGACCGGTGGGGCCGGCAGGTCGACGACGACGCGCAGCAGCGGGTTCTGCGGATCCTCGCCGGGGGCGGTGATCCAGGAGGCGAGCGCGGGGTCCACGGCAGGGGAGGGCGCGAGCGCGGGCATGCGGGGTCACCTGCTCCTGGGGTCGTCGTCGACGGGTCCGGCCAGTCTGGCACGCTCCCAGCGCCCTCCGGGCCGGCGGTGCCACCATGACCCGATGGACATCGGCGAGATCATCGACGCGTTCGGAGGGCGCCTCGCGCCCGGACCCGTCCCGGACGACGGGCCCTGGATCCTGCTCGCCCTGGCCGTCGCGGCGCTCGCCGTCGTGGTGCCGCCGCTGTGGCGGCTGCTGCGGCCGGGCGTGACGATCGTGCACGAGCTCGGCCACGCCCTGGTCGGGATCCTCATGGGCAGGCGCTTCACCGGCTTCGTCGTCTCCGCCGACATGTCCGGGCACGCTGTGACCGTCGGCCCCCGCCGCGGCATCGGCCGGATCCTCTCGACCTGGGCCGGCTATCCCGCGCCAGCGCTGCTCGGCGCCCTGCTCGTGCAGATCGCGCTGCACGGCTGGGCGCGCACGGCGCTGTTCGCCGCGCTCTGCGTGCTCGTGCTCTCGCTGGTCTTCACCCGCTCCGGGCACACCCTCCTCGCCGTCCTCGCGAGCGCCGCCGGGATCGGGGCGCTGTGGTGGTGGGGCAGTCCCGCGCTGACCGCCCTGCTCACCCTCGCCGCCGGCGTGTTCCTGCTGCTCGGCGCGTGGCGCCACCTCGGCGCCGTCGCCCGACGGGGCGGCCGCCAGGACGATCCCGGTCAGCTCGCCCAGCTCACCCCGCTGCCCGCCGCGCTGTGGACGGTCAGCTTCGCGCTCGTGATCGGCCTCGCCACCTGGTGGGCGGGGGCCACGCTGGTGGCGCTGCTGCGCTGAGCCGCGGCGGGGATATTCCCTCGCCTCGCGTGCCCGCCTCCTCTACCGTGGCGCCCATGGGCATCATGACCATGTCGTTCTTCGTCCGGATCCGCCGTCGCTGACGGCGCGGATCCGCACCTCGACCCCTCCAGGCTCCGCGCCGCCCCGGTCCACCGCCGGGCGGCGCTCCATGCTGCCCGGCTCCCGCACGTCCGAGGAGCCCCCATGCCCCGCACCCCGCATCACCCCCGCCCCGGCGCCCATGAGCTGGGCCAGAACTACCTGCGCGATCGCCGCACCGTCCGCCGCGTCGTCGAGCTCGCGGGCCGCACCCGCGGCCCGCTCGTCGAATGGGGCGCCGGGGACGGCGCCCTGACCCTCCCGCTCTCCGGGCTCGCCCGTCCGCTCGAGGCCGTGGAGATCGACGAGCGCAACGTCGCACAGCTGCTCCGCCGGGTACCCGCACACGTCACCGTGCGCTGCACGGACATCCTCCGCCACGCCCCGCCCGCGGGATCGACGCTCGTGGCGAACCTGCCCTTCCACCTCACCACCCCGGCCCTGAAGCACCTGCTGCGCTCGCCGGGCTGGCTCGACGCGGTGCTCATCACCCAGTGGGAGGTGGCGCGCAAGCGGGCCGGCGTCGGCGGCGTGACCATGCTCACCGCCCAGTGGGCGCCCTGGTTCACCACCCGCCTGGAGGGACGGATCCCGGCCGATGCCTTCCGGCCGAGGCCCGCCGTCGACGCCGGGCTGCTCGTGCTGCACCGGCGCGAGCAGCCCCTGCTGCCCGCAGGCCGCCGCCGGGCGCACCATGACCTCGTGCGACGTGTGTTCACCGGACCCGGTCGAGGCCTCGAGCAGATCCTCCGCCGCACCGGGATGCCCGCCCCCGCGGTCGCGTCCTTCCTCGACCGTCACGGCTACGACCGCCGCGGCCTCCCGCGTGACGTGGACCCGGAGCACTGGGCGGAGCTGCTCGGTACGGAGCGCGGCAGGGGCGTTGGCGCGCGCAGGCGGCGGGGGTGAGAATCGGAGGGCACCCGAGGCGCGGAGGTGAGACGCATGGACTGGACCAGCTGGCTGGGCCTGCTGGACGCCCCGGAGTCGTGGATCGCCCGCGAGATCCTCCAGCGCGGCGTCGCGGCGGTGTTCGTGCTCGCCTTCCTCTCCACCCTCCACCAGTTCCCGGTGCTGCTGGGCGAGCGGGGGCTGCTGCCCGCCCCGGAGTTCCTGGAGCGGGCGGGGGACAGGGCGGGCCCCACCCTGTTCCGGCGCCTGCGCTACAGCGATGCCCTGCTGCGCGGCCTGTGCATAGCCGGGATGCTGCTCGGGATCGCCGTGGTGCTCGGACTGCCGCAGCAGGGGCCTGCCTGGAGCATGCTCGCCGTGTTCGGGGCGATGTGGGCGATGTACCTCTCGATCGTCTCGGTGGGGCAGATCTTCTACGGCTACGGCTGGGAGTCGATGCCGCTGGAGTGCGGGGCGCTCATGGGGCTGCTCGGCTCCCATGCGGTCCCGCCGCCCGCGGTGATGATGCTGTTCCTCGCCTGGCTGCTGATCCGGCTCGAGTTCGGGGCCGGGATGATCAAGATGCGCGGCGACGCGTCCTGGCGGGACCTCACCGCGATGGACCACCACCACGAGACCCAGCCGATGCCCGGGCCGCTCAGCCGCACCGCCCACCTCATGCCGCGCTGGTGGCACCGGGCCGAGGTGCTCGGCAGCCACGTCGTGCAGCTGGGGCTGGTCTGGCTCGTCCTCGCCCCGCAGCCGCTGGCCGTGATCGGTGCGCTCGCCGTGATCCTCACGCAGCTGTTCCTGGTGCTCACCGGGAACTACGCCTGGCTGAACTGGTTGACGATCCTCGTCGCCTGCGCCGCGATCCCGGATGCCTTCTGGCGCTGGCTCGCCGGCGGGCCGCCGCCGGGATGGAGCTGGTTCGGCGTGCCGCTCGGGGCCGACGGGGCCGACGGCGTCGACGCCTCCTCGCCGCTGTGGTGGTCGCTGCTGGTCCTCACTGCGTTCCTCGGTCTCGCCGTGCTCTCCCGCAAGCCGCTCGCGAACCTGTTCTCCCCGCACCAGCTGATGAACGCGAGCTTCGACCGCTTCCACCTCGTGAACGCCTACGGCGCCTTCGGCTCGATGACCGAGCGGCGCTACGAGGTGATCATCGAGGGGACGGAGCACGCGGCCGGCGAGGACGCCCCCGAGGAGGCCTGGCGACCCTACGAGTTCCGCGGCAAGCCCGGTGACCTGCGCCGCCTGCCCGGCCAGTTCGCGCCGTACCACCTGCGGCTGGACTGGCAGATGTGGTTCCTCGCGCTGCGTCCCGGCGGCGAGCGCTGGTTCGTGGCCCTGCTCGAACGCCTCGCCGACGGGGATCCCGGCGTGCGCCGCCTGCTGGCGAGCGACCCCTTCGAGGGGCGGGAGCCGACGGCGCTGCGCGTACGGTACTGCCGCTACCGCTTCGCCCGCCGCGAGGAGCGTCGGGCGAGCGGGGAGAGGTGGGTCGCGACGGACCTCGGCGTCATCGCGCAGCGGTGATCCGCGGACGGCAGGGACCGCACGGGCCCCGGCAGGGGCCACGTGCGGTCCGTCCGTCGCAGACGCTCAGCGGGTGGCGGCGGCCTCGAAGGGGCCGAGGTGCCGGCCGATGTGCGCCGCGACGAGCTCGGTGTGCTCGTCCTGGTGGGCGCCGACCACCGCGAGGAAGCGATCGTGGAGCGAGGTGCCGTCGGCGTCGGCGGCGTTCAGGGAGTCGCCGTAGCCGACGTGGAGGATCTGCCGCGCGTCGTCGGAGCGGATCAGCTCGACCAGGTCGACGCCCTCCAGCGACGTCGGAGTGCGGTCCTCATGGGCCGAGACCTGGTAGGAGGCGCGGGCCTTCGCATAGGCGGCGCGGGAGATGTCCCAGATCCGTGCGAACAGCTCCGGGTCGTGCCGCGCGATGATCTCCACGCCGCAGAGGTAGCTGGTGCCGGAGGTCTTCAGGTGCACGTGCCCGCCGGTCGCCTCGACGCACAGCTCGTAGATGGAGAACTTGTCCGAGCCGGAGTGCAGGGAGATCTTGTAGCCGCCGAACTGCTCGGAGATCGCGTGATGCGCCTCGAGGTTCCTGCGCAGCTCCTCCCGGTCGCCGAGGAAGTCCAGGCCCTTCTCGAAGCCGTCGACGTAGCGCGGCGCGAAGCTGAACCACTGCGCGCCCAGGCGGGTGAGCTCCGAGGCCATGTAGTAGTGCTCGAAGAAGGTGGTCAGCCAGGCCGTCTCGTCGACGGCGAACTCGGCCTCGACCTCGTGCTGCGCGTTGT
Source organism: Brachybacterium sp. EE-P12 (assembly GCF_003711805.1). Lineage (GTDB taxonomy): Bacteria > Actinomycetota > Actinomycetes > Actinomycetales > Dermabacteraceae > Brachybacterium. The sequence goes on from NZ_QXCP01000004.1 coordinate 283,649, forward strand.
CGACCAGGTGGCGGTAGAGGCGCATCGACTCTGCGACGGCGCGGCCGTACTTCACGACCGCGGTGAGGACGTCCTGCTCGGTGACCTCGATCTGCTCGACGCCCACGTCGATCGTCCGCCCGGCATAGCGGGCGAGGGTGTCCTCGAGGGTGTCCTCGAGCTGGTCCCAGGGCAGGTTCTCCGCTGCGGCGCGGTCCACGCCCGCGGTCACGTCGGTGACGAAGTCGCCCGGATCGAGGGTGAAGGTGGTGAAGCCCGCCTGCAGGCCGCGATCGATCCCCTCGGTGGACTTGATGTGGTCGCAGTCGGCTCCGAAGCCGCGGTCCCAGCCCGCATCGACCAGGCCGAACACGGCGTCGTCCATCACGGAGCGCGCCGAGCGGCCCAGGCGGTCCATCTCGCGGATCGACTGCTGGGCGAGGACGGGCATCACCCCGGGGTGGGCGGCGAAGGCGCGGGCCTGCCCCGGGGTCGCGAGCCCGATGCGGTCGCCGGTGCCCACCGAGACGCGATGGCCGCCGATCAGCTGCGGGCGGAGGGAGGGGAAGCGCTCCTGGAGCGCCACGGCGTTGGCGGTGCTCAGCGGGCCGGTCAGCACGTGGTGGCCGTCCTCGGCGCGGATCTCGCCCTCGAAGCCGGTCAGGGCCTCGGCGGTCTCGGCGGTCAGCTGCAGGCGTCGCTCGGCGCCGGCCTGCACGATGTCGGCCCGGAGGGCGTCGTTCTGGAGGGACATGGGGAACTCCGTTCGTCGGTGGAGAGGGGGTCGTGGGGTCCTGGTCCGGCGTGATGCCGGAGACGGACAGGTCAGGAGACGGCGGGGAACTCGATGAGCACCTTGATGTCGTCGGTCGCGCCGGCGGCGGCGTCCTCGAGCGCCTGCTTCGCCTCCGTGAGAGGCACGATCTTCGTGCGCAGCGGGGAGACGTCGACGACCCCGCGCTCGAGCAGGTCGATGAGGGTCTCGAAGACGCCCCTGCTGTTGCGGGAGCCGAGGACGTCCAGCTCCTTCTTGATCAGTGCGGACTGGTTCAGGGTCACCTCGCGGGTCCCGTTGCCGATCAGGACCAGGCGCGCGCCGAACGCGGCGGCCTCGATCGCGTTGAGGAACGAGACGGGCAGGCCCGTGGCCTCGAAGACGACGTCGAACCCGTCGCCGCCCGTCGCGGCCTGCACGACCGAGTCGACGGTCTCCTGGGCGAGGTCGACGGTGCCCGCGGCGCCGAGCGTCGTGGCGGCCTCGAGCCGGGAGGCGACGACGTCGGCGATCCAGACCTCTGCGCCCCTGGTGCGCGCGGCGATCATGGTCAGCAGGCCGATGGCGCCCGCGCCGAGGACGAGCACGCGCTCGCCCTCGGCCACGTCGGCGCGCAGCACGGCGTGGTAGCCGATCGAGAACGGCTCGACGATCGCGAGATCCCGGGGATCCACGCCGCGGGCGCGGTGCAGACGCTCCAGCGGCATCGTGATCAGCTCCTGGAAGGCGCCGTCGCGGTGGACGCCCATGGTCTCGTTGCGCTCGCAGGCGTTGATCAGCCCGCGGCGGCAGGAGTAGCAGGTCCCGTCCTGGAAGTAGGGGACGCCGGTGACCACGTCGCCGACGGCGAGGTCCTCGGAAGAGCCGTTGATCTCGAGGATCTCGGCCGAGAACTCGTGCCCCGGCACCCGCGGATAGCTCGCGAAGGGCTGCGTGCCGCGGAAGGTCTGGACGTCCGACCCGCAGATGCCGGCATAGCGGACGCGCAGCAGCGCCTCCCCGGGCCGGGGACGAGGATCCTCGACCTCGACGACGTCGACCTCACCGGGCGTGGTGACGTGGATGGAGCGCATCAGTTTCCTCCGTAGACGAGAGAGACAGGAGCGGTGGTGATGGCCGGCAGCGGGTTCACGAGCCCGTCGATCTCCCCTGCTGGAGCGAGGTGTAGACGTCGCCGAGGGCCATCGGGGTCGGGGTGGGAGTGAGCAGGGTGTGGCGCTCGCCGTAGATCCAGTTCGAGCACAGGATCTTCAGGCCCTTCTGCTCGAGGGCGGCGAGCTGCTGGCGATACCACTCGCTCTCGGTCAGGGTCCAGCAGTCCTCCCAGGTCTCGAACAGGAACGGCGCGAAGGTGATCCCGAAGTCCGGGACCCCCTGATCCGCGTAGAAGGCCCCGTCGGCCAGGGTGATCACGGGGGAGCCCGCGAGCATCTGGTCGATCACGTCCGTCTTCGAACCGAGCTGGCTCGAGGGGAACAGGGACATGCGCACCTCGCCGTCGGAGCGCTCGTCCAGGAGGCGGGCCCACTCGAGCATCGAGTCATGGATCGGCTCGCCTGGGTTGTTCTCGTACGCGCCCTGCAGGACTATCGGGTCCCCGGGAGCGCGGTCGGGTGCCCTGGTGCACGCGGCGGTGCCCAGGGTGGCAGTGGCGACGGAGGCGCCCAGGAAGGACCTGCGTCCAAGCGTCATCGCTCTCATTCCTCCAGGTGGTCTCCGGCACTGTCGTCGTGCCGGTGGTCTCGTGCGCCGGGAGCTCCGGCGGGATCGGCGGTGACTCGGCTTCACGGGGCCGATCACCGCACGAATGTATACGATTGCAGACCAATGGCCTGGGTGCAATAGGGGGCGTGTGGCGACTTCAAGGGGGCAGGCTGCAAACGTTGCAACTCGTGCCGAGGGTCCCGCACACGCGGTAGAGTCCTGCTCGGTCCGTCGACGGTCGAGCGGTCCGAGCGGGGGAGGAGAGGGGGCCTGGATGGCAGCGACACTCAAGGACGTCGCCGCCCGTGCGGGCGTCTCCGTCGCCACCGCGTCACGCGCCTTCCAGCGTCCGGACATGGTCGGGGCCCGCTCCCTGGAGCGGGTGCGTCGCGCGGCCGACGAGGTGGGCTACATCCCCAACAGCGCGGCACGCGCCCTGATCTCCGGGCGCCGCGGCGTCTACGGCGTCGTCGTCCCCGACCTCGAGAACCCCTTCTTCCCCGCGGTCCTCAAGGGCGCTCAGGCCCGCGCCCACCACCACGGCGTCCAGCTGCTCCTCGCCGATGCCGAGGAATCCCCGGAAGGGGAGCGGAGCCTGGTGCGGACCCTCGCCGGCCAGGTCGACGGCGTCGTGCTGTGCTCGAGCCGCATGGACGAGGAGGCACTGCTCGAGGCCGCCTCCCTCACACGCATCACGTTGGTCAACCGCGTCCGCCCGGGGATGACCGGGGTGTTCGCCGATCCCGTCCCGGGCATCCCCGCGGCCGTGCGGCACCTGCACCGGATGGGGCATCGCCGCCTCGGCTACGTCGGCGGGCCCGCCACCAGCCGCTCGGACTCGGCGCGCCGCACCGCCCTGGAGGAGGTCTGTCGGGAGGTCGGCATCGACCTGCTCGACGTCGGCCACTTCGAGCCCGGCGTCGAGGGAGGGCGCCGCGGCGCCGAGGAGCTCCTGCTCACCGACGCCACCGCGGTCGTCGTCTACAACGACCTGATGGCGCTCGCCCTCATCGATCGCCTGAAGGGCTTCGGCGTCTCCGTGCCCGAGGACCTGAGCGTCGTGGGGTGGGACGACATCCCCTTCGCCTCCCTGCTCACCCCCGGGCTCAGCACCGTCCAGGTGCCGCGCTATGACATGGGGGCGCTCGCCGTGGACCTCCTGGTCGCCGCCGGGGAGCCCGAGCGCGAGGACGAGGGCGGCGAGGGGCGCGCGATCGGCCTGCCCACCCAGTTCGTGCCGCGCGCGTCCACGGCCCGTCTCGCCCGGGAGGTCTGAGCGGCGGTACTGTGGGCTCTCAGCTTCCTGCCCCGCCTCGAGGAGACCCATGTCCGCGCTCGCCGTCCCGGCCCGCCGCCCCGTCCTGGCCGACGCCCTCGCCCCGCACCGCACACTGCTGCGCGATGCCGTGCTCGTCCTCGCCGGCGCCGCCGTCGTCGCGGTCCTCGCCCAGATCACGATCCCGCTGCCGCTCGTGCCGATCACCGGCCAGACCCTCGGGGTGCTCCTCGTCGGCGCGGCGCTCGGCTCCCGCCGCGGCGCCGCAGCGCTCGGGACCTACATGCTCGCCGGACTCGCCGGTGCGCCCGTCTTCGCCGAGTTCACCGGTGGTCCCGCGACGGTCCTCTCGCCGAGCTTCGGCTTCGTGATCGGCTTCGTGCCCGCCGCGTTCCTCGCCGGCTGGTTCGCCGAGCGCGCCTGGGACCGCCGCCCCCTGCTCGCGATGGCCGGCTTCGTGGCCGCGAGCGCCGTGCCCTTCCTCGTGGGCGTGCCCTATCTCGCGATGATCCTGAACGCCGTGATGGGCGTCGACGCCGGGCTCGGCGCGGTGCTCGCCGCGGGCCTGTGGCCCTTCATCCCCGGCGGCCTGGTCAAGGCGGCCCTCGCGGCCGTGCTGATCCCCGCCGCATGGAAGGGCGTGCGCGCCCTCGACGCCCGCCGCTGAGCCGCGCCGGGTCGTCGGACCCAGGATCTCGGAGCCCCGTCCTCGCACCGCCCCCGGTGCGGCGGCGGGGCTCCCGTCCGTCGCGGATCTGGCCCACACTCTGCGTATGACCACACTCGAGACCCTCATCGGCGACGTCCCCGGCGTGGGTGCACCCGCCGCCCGCGCGCTCGCCGAACAGGGCCTCGGGACCGTCGGCCAGCTCGCCGGACGGGACTGGGCCCAGCTCGCGACCCTGCACGGGGTCGGCCCGGCCGCGGGCCGACGGCTGCAGGCCGTGCTCGAGGAGCACGGCGCGGGGATGGAGAACCCGCCAGCGCCCGCGACGGGCCGCACCACCGTGACCCGCGGTGCGACGGGCAGGAATGCGAAGGACATCAGGACCCACGCCACCGCCGTCGACCCCGCCGACTACGTCGACGGCCTCGAGGGGCGGCGTCGCGCGGAGGGGACGCGGCTGCTGGAGATCTTCGGCCGCGCGACGGGCGAGCGGGCCGTGATGTGGGGGCCCAGCATGATCGGTTACGGCGAGGTGCACTACCGCTACGCCACCGGCCGCGAGGGCGACACCTTCCAGCTCGGCTTCAGCCCTCGCAAGGCCGACCTCGCCCTGTACGGGCTGCAGGGTTTCCCTCGCTCCGACGAGCTGCTCGAGCGGCTCGGGACGCACCGCCGCGGCGCAGGCTGCGTGTGGGTGAGGAAGCTGCCCGACATCGACGAGACGGTGCTCGAGGAGCTCATCGCCCACGCCTGGCAGGGCGGGCCCGGCACCGTGTGCTGAGCCCGCGCCCCTCGGATCAGCCGACGAACAACGAGAGCAGCAGCACCATCCCGAGGCCCACCAGCGAGTTGCACAGCTGGAACAGGCCCCAGGTCTTCAGCGTGTCTTTCACCGACAGGTCGAAGTAGCCCTTGAACAGCCAGAACGACGCATCGTTCACATGGGTGAGGGTGTTGGAGCCGACGGCCGTCGCCATCACCAGCAGCGCCGGGTCGAGTCCGGCCGCGAGCTCCCCGGTGGTCGGATCCATCACGGCCGCGGCGATGATGCCCGCCGCCGTCATCGCCGAGACCACGCCCTGGCCGGTCGCCAGGCGGATCAGCACTGTGATCAGCCACGCCATCACGTACGGGTTCGCGTCCACACCGGTCATCAGACCGCCGATGAAGTCGCCGATCCCGGTGTCGATGATGACCTCCTTGAGCGCGCCGCCGGCGCCGATGATCAGCACCACCACCGCGATCGACTTCACCGCCTCCTCGAAGCGGCCCATCACCCAGCCGGCGTCCTTCCCACGGCGGGTGCCGAACAGGACGAACGCGGCGACCATCGCGATCGTGATCGCGACGGGGGAGGAGCCGATGAAGTTCACGATGTCGTAGGCCCAGGTCTCCTTGACCAGCCAGACGTTCGCCAGCGTCGCGGCCATCATGATGAGCGCCGGGATCAGCGGCACCAGGATCGACAGCGCGAAGCTCGGGCGCTCCTCCATCGGGACCTCCTCGGAGGAGCGCATGATCGCGGGCGTCGCGTAGTCGAGGTTCCCCAGGAAGCGGGGGAGCACCCAGCCCGTCACGGCGACGGTCACGATCGCGATAGGGATGCCGTAGATGTAGGTCATGCCCGTGTCGGCACCGTAGGCGTCCACGAGCGCCACCGGGCCGGGCTGCGGCACGAAGAGGGAGTGGGCGGTGGTGGTTGCTGCGACCGCGGGGATCGCCAGCTTCATGAACGGCATCTTCGCCTGGTGCGCCACCGCGATGATCAGCGGGGCCAGCACGATGAAGGCGACCTCGTAGAACATCGCCAGGCCGAACACGGTGCCGGTCAGCACCAGCGAGATCTTCACCCAGCGCAGGCCGAGGCGGTCGATCAGGGTGGAGGCGATCTGGTCGGCCGCGCCGGAGTCGACCATGAGCTTGCCGATCACCGCGCCGAACACGACGATGATCGCGAGCGAGCCGAGCGTGCCGCCGAAGCCGGTGGAGATCGTCTCCAGCAGGGAGCCGAGGGTGAAGGGCTCCCCGTCGATCCAGCCCGCCTCGACCGAGACGAGCTCGGCGATCCCGATCAGCAGTGCCGCGAGCAGCAGCGCCAGCATCGCGTTGAGCTTGTACTTCATGTTCAGGAACAGCATCAGCGCGATGCCGCCCACGACCCAGACGATATGGAGCCACTCCATCGTCGATGCCTCCCTGATGACTGAGAACAGGTGCGGCCGCCATCGACCGCACCTGAGGGTTTTCCCCTCACGCTAGGTCGATCCTGTGTCCCCTTCCTGTCGGTGCCGGATGTTCCCATCCGGGTCCCGGAGGCGGGGGCGGACGAGGTGAGGCTCGGCTCAGGCGTCGGGAGCGGGGTCGTCCTCGGCCTGCCATGGGCCTACGATTCGAGCGGCCGCGACCGCGCGGCCGCCGGACATCGACCAGAGAGCGGAGGCGACCATGGGCCAGACGGCGCGCGAGCGTCGACGCGCGGAGAGGCATCCGCTCGTCGGCCGGCGGTCGCGGGCGGCGCTGGTGATCCTCGGCGTCGGAGCGGCGATGGTGCTCGTCCACGCGGCGGGATTCACGATCCTCATGCGCCTCGAGGGCGAGGAGCACTCCTGGCCGAGCGCCGTCTACTGGACCATCACCACGATGTCCACGCTCGGCTACGGCGACATCACCTTCGACACCGACGCCGGGCGCCTGTTCTCGCTCTGGGTGCTGCTCAGCGGCGTGGTCTACATGCTGGTGCTGCTGCCGTTCTTCGTGATCCAGTACCTGGTCACGCCGTGGCTCGATCATCGCCGCGCCACCCGCACTCCGCGGAAGGTCGCCCCGGGGGTGAGCGAGCACGTGCTGCTGGTCGGCTCCGAGGCCGTCACCCAGGCCTTCGCCGCCCGCGCCGAGCGCTCCGGCATCACGGCCGTGATGGTCCTCGAGGACGCCGTGAAAGCGGCGGAGCTGCATGACCAGGGCCGACAGGTCGTGGTCGGCCCCCTCGACTCCGCGATCACCTATCGCAACGCAGGCGCCGCCCGGGCGCGCCTGGTGATCTCCACCCTCTCCGACACCGCCAACACCAACGTCGCCTTCACCGTGCGCCAGGCCGCGACAGCCGTGCCCGTGTCCGTGACCGCTGCGAAGCCCGCCTCGGTGGACGTGCTCGAACTCGCCGGCGCCGATCACGTGCTCGAGCTCGGCCAGCTGCTGGGCCGCGAGATGGCCTCGCGCGTGCTCGGCTCCACCGGACGCGTGCACGCGATCGGGACCATCGGCGACACGATCATCGCCGAGGCCGCCGCCCGGGGCACCGAGCTGGTCGGGAAGCTCCTCGGCGAGGCGGTCGAGATGCAGCGGTCCCGGGCGCGGATCCTCGCGGTGCTTCGCAAGGGGCGCCTGCGCGCGATGACGCCCGATCTGCGGATCACCGACGGGACGGTGCTCGTGCTCGCCGGCACCGCCGAGGACCTCGCGCAGTACGACGAGCAGTTCCAGAGCCGCGAGGTCTCCGAGGAGCCGGTGGTGATCCTCGGCGGCGGGCGCGTCGGTCGCGCGGCCTCCCGGGCGCTCAGCGACGAGGGCGTGCCGAACACGATCGTCGAGCTCGAGCCCGGTCGCGTGGAGAACTCCTATTCGGTGCTCGAGGGCACCGCGAGCTACGCCGTGGTGCACGGGGATGCCGCCGACCAGCGGATCCTGCGCCGTGCAGGCCTCGAGCACGCCTCGGCCGTGCTGGTCACTCCGCGCGACGACGACCTGAACGTCTATCTCACGCTGTTCTGCCGTCGGCTGCGCCCCGAGCTGCAGGTGGTCTCCCGCGCGACCTACGAGCGCAATGTCGCCACGCTCTACCGCGCCGGCGCCGACGGGGTGCTCTCCTATGCGACGATCGGCGCGACCGAGCTGTGGAACCACGCCGGCTTCAGCCACCGCGTGCTGCTGGCCGAGGGCAACGAGCTCTTCCTCGCCCCCTGCCCCGCCTCCCTGGTGCGTCGCTCCCTGCGCGACGACGAGGTCCACCGCCGCACCGGCTGCCACATCGTCGCCGTGCTCGAGCAGGACGGCACCCTCGGCTACGACACCGAGTCGATCCCCACCTCCGGCGGCCGCCTGCTGCTGCTCGGGGACCGGCACGCCGAGCGTCGCTTCCGCGAGACCTACCTCGGCCGGCGCCTGCGCCGTCGATAGGCTGGGCGCCCTGCCCTGCCCCTCGCCCCGTTCGGAGGATCATGTCGTCCGCCCCCGTGAAGCTCGCCGTCGGCGATGCCGCCCCCGCCCTGGACCTGCCCACCGCCGGCGGCGGGCGGATCACGCTCGAGGATCTCCGCGGCGCCCCCGCGCTGCTGTGGTTCTATCCCGCGGCGAACACCTCGCTGTGCACCAAGCAGGCCTGCGACCTGCGCGACAACCATCAGATGTTCCTCGACGCGGGCTACCGCGTGGTGGGCATCTCCCCGGATCCCGTCGCGGAGCTCGATCGTTTCGTCGCCGAGCAGGACCTGCCCTACACCCTCGCCTCCGACGAGTCCCACGAGGTGATGACCGCCTACGGCGCCTGGGGCGAGAAGAACATGTACGGCCGGATCGTCGAGGGCACGATCCGCTCGACCTTCGCGATCGACGAGTCGGGGACCCTCACCTTCGTGAAGTACCGCGTGGGCACCCCGAAGCACATCGCGCTGCTGCAGGAGAAGCTCGGGCTCTGAGCGGCGGGGCCCGACGGGGCGGCGGTGTGACGTGAACCGCGCCGCCTCGCTTTGGCGCACCCCTCCAGCTCCCGTATGCTGGCTCGGCGTACCGCGCCAGCGCGGTGCCAGGAGACGTGGCAGAGCGGCCGAATGCGCTCCCCTGCTAAGGGAGTAGGCGACTACAATCGCCTCGGAGGTTCAAATCCTCTCGTCTCCGCCGAGAAGGCCCCTCACCAGCGACGATCTCGCCGGGAGGGGCCTTGTCCATGCACGGTGATCACGTGCAGCGTCCCTGCGCGGTGCCGGCCTCGGATCGGCGCCTGGCGACATCGGCTGTCGTCCGCGGGCCTATGGCGACACGAGCTGCCTATATAGCCACCTCGCGTCACCATCGGCCCGGCGGCGACACGGAGGCAGCGGCGATGAGCCCTCGGGGTGCCGGCAGCGCTCCGTGCGACGCCGGTGCACACGGTCACGGACGCAGAACCAACCGGATCCAGACACGCGATCCGGCCCATGCCCTCGCACAGACGCGCGCTGTCACGGGGCCTCCGTCACGTTCCGGACGGCGCCTCGCCCTCCAGCGTCGTCCACTCCGGGCCGTCGGACTCCAGCAGGTCCGGATCGCGCACCAGCTCCTGGTCCTCCCCGCCGCCGCGCAGACGCGCGGCGAGATCGCGCAGCGACTCGCGCAGCAGCCTCCTCGCCTGCGAGGCGTCGCCGGCCTCGAGAGCGGCCACGAGCTCCTCGTGCGTGGTGGTGAGATCCGCGCGCACGCCGTAGCCGCGCGGATCGGAGAAGGTGCCCATCCGGGTGAGGATCACGATCGTGTTCATCGCCGTGACCAGGAAGCGGTTGCGCGCGATCTCCGCGAGGCGCTGATGGAGGTCCAGATCGGCGTTGCCCGCCTCGATCACCTCGCCCGCCGCGAGCGCGCGCCGGGTGCGCTCGACGCACTCCCGCAGCGGGGCGAGCAGCGCGGGGATCTGCTCCTGCCGCCCGTCGGCGCGCAGTGCGGCCACGTGCTCGGCGACGTTGGTGGCCGCCTGCATCTCGATGCCCAGGCGATAGTCGATGAAGTCCGACATCGTCCCGGCGTCCATCCTGGTCACGAACAGGCCGCGACCCGGGATCTGGGTGAGCAGGCCGTCGCGCACCAGACGCTGGCACGCCTCCCGCAGCGAGGAGCGGGAGATGCCCATCTGCTTGGAGACCTGGACCTCGGGCACCGAGTCGCCCGGGCGCAGGTCGCCGACGAAGATCGCATTGCGCAGCTCGAGCTCGGCCTGGTCGATGATCGAGGGCCGACGGATGGGCTGCATCATCGGCAGCCGGACGGAGTCCTGGTGAGGGGGCATGGATCCTCCTGTGACGGTGCGCCGTCGATGGGCGTGCGTGGACACCATCATCCGCTTCCGCATCGCCCGACGCACCCCCGGCGGGCGTCATCGCCGTCACAGTCGCGGCGGATCACGACCCCATCACGAATGTGGACGGCTGCCCGGTTCGCTCCGATCGGCCCGGTACGGTGGGGCGGAATCCGATATCCAGAGATCTGATTGTCCGACACGACGAGAGTGCGGGCGCAGATCGCTCAGCGAGAGGGAACCCATGCACCGCACCCAGGGCCACGACCGACGCACGTTCTTCCGAGGCACCGGTCTGGTGCTCTCCGCCGCAGCCCTGGGAGGCGGGCTCGCCGCCTGCAGCCGCACCAGCACCGGGGGCGGCGACGGCGGCTCGGAGGGCGGCGGGGACCTGCTCTCGCAGCTGCAGGACGCCGGCAAGATCGTCGTCGGCTTCGCGGGGGAGGCCCCCTACAGCTTCGAGGACGGCGGCGAGCTGCAGGGTGCGACCGTCGCCATGCACCGCGAGATCTTCGGGGAGCTCGGCATCGACGAGGTCGAGGGCAAGCTGACCGACTGGAACTCCCTGATCCCGGGCCTGAACTCGCGCCAGTTCGACGCGGTCAGCGCCGGCATGTCGATCCTGCCCGAGCGCTGCGCCGAAGCGGCCTTCAGCGAGCCCGAGTTCCAGTACACGACCGCCCTGATGGTCCCCGAGGGCAACCCCGAGGGCCTGGAGAACATGCAGTCCTTCGTGGACTCGGGCCTCACCGTCGCGACCATGTCCGGCGCGATCGAGTCGACCTACGCGACGGACCTCGAGCTGGACAGCATCGAGGTGGGCGGTCCGCAGGACGGCGTGGACGCGCTCAAGGCCGGCAACGCCGACGCCTTCGCGCTCACTGCGATCTCGCTGAACTACCTCGCCGACAACACCGTCGACGGTGTGGAGGTCACCGAGAGCTTCGTCGCCGAGATCGACGGGGTCAAGCAGTACGGCGCGGGCGGGACCGTCTTCCGCAAGGAGGACACCTCCCTGCTGGACGCCTACAACGAGAAGCTCGCGGAGATCGTCGCGGACGAGGAGCGCTACCTCTCCATCGTCGGCGACTTCGGTTTCACCGCCGAGGAGCTGCCGCCGAAGGACATGACCGCCGAGATCCTCTGCTCGGGCGATCTCTCCTCCCTGCAGTGAACCCCGCCCCCCACCGTGCTCGTCCGACGGCGGGCCCCGCCACGGGGCCCGCCGTCCGCCCGCCCGCCCGAGAGGAGAGGCGCCCATGGACGGAGTGATCGGCTTCTTCGCCGACCTCGCGCCCAACCTCCAGCTGCTCGTCGACCGGTCCCCGCAGATCCTCGACGGGGTCCGGACCACGGTGCTCGCCACCGTGGTCGGCGCCCTGCTCGCGCTGATCATCGCGTTCGTCTTCGGCCTCGCGCAGCTTGCGAAGGTCGCCGTGGTGAGGATCGTGGCGCGGGTGTTCGTGGAGTTCTTCCGCGGCACCTCGCTCGTGGTGCAGCTGTTCTGGCTCGCCTTCGTGCTGCCGCAGCTGCCCTATCCGCTCGGCTTCCGGCTCGACCCGCTGCTCGTGGGCGTGATCGCGCTGGGCCTGAACTACGGCGCCTACGCCGCAGAGGTCGTGCGCGGCTCGATCAACTCGGTGCCCAAGGGGCAGTACGAGGCGATCAGCGCGCTCAGCCTCAGCCCCGTGCGCGGGATGTTCCGGGTCGTGATCCCGCAGGCCTGGGCGCTGATGATCCCCTCGCTGTCGAATCTGTGGATCCAGCTGCTCAAGGGCAGCGCGATCGTCAGCTCGGTGACCCTGTACGACCTGTTCTTCCAGATCGAGCAGGTCCGTGACCGCACCGGCACCTGGTTCGCCTATCTCTTCGCGCTGGTCGCCTACTTCGTCATCGCCTGGGTGATCGTCGTGATCATGAACGCCCTCGAGGTGCGGGCCAAGCACAGCATCGGCCGAGGCCCGGCCCTCTCGCAGTCCTGGCGCACCCTCTTCCGGGCGCCGGGCAGCAAGACCGCGGAAGGAGGACTGGCATGAGCACCTCCTGGTGGAGCTGGGACCACGCCGCCGCCGTCCTCCCCCTCCTGCTCGACGGCTTCAAGGTCACGCTGCTCGCGACCGTGCTGGGCACGCTCATCGCGCTCGTGCTGGGGCTGATCGTCGCGATCGTGCGGCGCAGCGCCCCGAGGGTCGTCTCCGCCCCGGTCACCGGGGTGGTCGAGTTCGTGCGCATGACCCCGCTGGTCGTGCAGCTGGTGTTCGCGAACCTCGTCCTCTCGCCGTACATCGACAGCACCCTGGCCATCGGCATCTGGGTGCTCGGCATCCACTACACGACCTACATGGCCGAGGTGTACCGCGCGGGCATCGACTCCGTGCCGACGGGGCAGTGGGAGGCCGCCACCGCGCTCTCGCTGCCGCGCGCACGCACCTGGCGCGCCGTCGTCGTCCCGCAGGCGATCCGCAACACCCTGCCGGCGCTGGGCAACTACGCGATCTCGATGTTCAAGGAGACCCCGTTCTTCGTGGTGATCTACATCCCCGAGATGGTGCGCAACGCCCAGACCTACGGCGGCGACACGTTCCGCTACACGGAGGCGATCACGCTGGCCGGCCTGATCTTCCTGGTCGCCAGCTATCCGACCTCCCTCCTGATCCGACGACTGGAGAAGAAACTTGCCTGAGAAGACACCGGGTCCCGACACCGCAGGGACGCCGCACCTCGAGTTCCGCGACGTGGTGAAGTCCTTCGGGGACAACACCGTGCTGAACGGACTGGACTTCACCGTCGCGAAGGGCGAGCGGGTCACCCTCATCGGCCCCTCCGGCTCGGGGAAGACCACCATCCTGCGCCTGGTGATGACCCTCGAGGAGCTCACCGGCGGGTACATCCATGTCGGCGGCGTCCCGCTGCAGTACGAGGAGCAGGGCGGCAAGCGGGTGCGGATCCCGGACAAGCGCCGACGCCGCACCACCACCGACATCGGGATGGTGTTCCAGCACTTCAACCTGTTCCCGAACATGAGCGTGCTCGAGAACATCGTCGAGGCCCCGATCCACGTCATGGGGCTCTCGCGCTCCGAGGCGACGGCGAAGGCGGAGGGGCTGCTCGCCAAGGTCGGCATGGAGGAGAAGCGGGACATGAAGCCCTCGCAGCTCTCCGGCGGCCAGCAGCAGCGCGTCGCGATCGCCCGGGCGCTCGCGATGGACCCCGAGATCCTGCTGCTGGACGAGGTGACCTCGGCGCTGGACCCCGAGCTGGTGGGAGAGGTGCTCGCCGTGCTGAAGGACATCGCGGCGGAGACCGACATCTCGATGCTCATCGTCACCCACGAGATGCAGTTCGCCCGCGACGTCTCCGACCGCGTGATGATGTTCGACCAGGGGTCCGTCGTCGAGGAGGGGCCGCCCGCGCAGATCTTCTCCGAGCCCGCGCACCAGCGCACCCGCGACTTCCTCAGCGCGGTGCTCTGACCCGCCCCGGCCCGTCCGCCCAGTGACGCCGGGGGCGGGCCCGCCGGGCACGCCTGTAGTCTGTGCCCGTTCGTTCCGCGCCGCCGCGGCCGCCCTGAGTGCTGCTCTGCCGGTGGTCGCGTCTCGGCGTGCCGACCCCCAGGAGGCCCTGTGCCACATTCCGACGCCATCGCCGTCCCGACCCTGACGAGCGAGTTCCCCGTCGTCGGCGACGACCCCCACATCGACGCCCCGCTGCGGGCGACGGTGCGCCGCCTGTCGACCCTGCTCGGCCGCACCCTCGCCGACCAGCACGGTCAGGAGATGCTCGACCTCGTCGAGCAGGTCCGCAAGCTGACGAAGGAGGCGAAGTCCGCGGACTCCGAGGCCAGCGCCCAGGACGTCCAGGCCCGTCTCGCCGAGCTGCCCATCGAGCAGGCCACGGCGCTGACCCGCGCCTTCACCCAGTACTTCCTGCTCGCGAACGCCGCCGAGCAGGTCTACCGCGTGCGCGCCCTCGACGAGCGCCCGTCGGCCGCGTCGTGGGTGCCGCGCACCGTGCGTGCCGTCCACGAAGAACTCGGCGCCGAGGGCCTGCAGAAGACCGTCGACTCCCTCGACGTGCGCCTGGTGTTCACGGCCCACCCCACGGAGGCCTCGCGCCGCGCCGTGCTGACCAAGCTGCGCCGCATCTCCGACCTCCTCGCCGAGGAGACCGACGAGGACACCCCCGAACGCCGCCGCCAGGACCGCGACCTCGCCGAGCTCATCGAGACGCTGTGGCAGACCGACGAGCTGCGCCGCTCCCGCCCCACCCCGCAGGACGAGGCCCGCAACGCGCTCTACTACCTGCGCCAGATCTTCCGCCAGACCATGCCGGAGATGCTCGACGACCTCCGCGAGGAGCTGCGCGCCCACGGCGCGGACCTGCACGACGGCCAGGTGCCGCTGCGCTTCGGCTCCTGGATCGGCGGCGACCGCGACGGCAACCCGTACGTCACCGCCGAGGTCACCCGCGACGTGCTGCGACTGCAGGCCGAGGCCGCGATCGACGTGTCCCTCGAGATCATCTCGGACCTCATCCTCGAGCTCTCGGTCTCCTCCGAGCTGACCGGGGACGACGAGGAGCTGCGCGAGAGCCTCGCGGAGGACCTCTCCCACGAGACCGAGGTCGACCGCACCCAGCAGGAGATGTACCGCGAGGAGCCCTACCGCCTCAAGCTCGGCGCGATGCGTGCGAAGCTCCGTGCGACCCGCGAGCGGATCCGCTCCGGCGGGGCGCACGTGCACGGCGCGGACTACGGCGACACCGCCGAGCTGCAGGAGGACTTCCGCGTGCTGCGCGAGGCGTTGCGCCGCCACGGCGGCCGACGTGCGGCCGACGGTGCGCTCGCGATCGCCCAGCAGGTCCTCGCCGCCTCCGGGCTGAACCTCGCCGCCCTCGACGTGCGCGAGCACTCCGAGAAGCACCACGAGGTCCTCGCGCGCCTCTTCGACCGGGTCGGGGAGCTGGAGAGCCCCTACGCGGAGCTCGACCGTGCCGAGCGCACGGCCGTGCTCTCTCGCGAGCTGGGCAGCCGCCGCCCGCTCGTCGGCTCCGCGCTCACCGAGGACGAGTCGATCCTCGACGCCCCCACGCGCACCACCTACGGGGTGTTCCGCGAGATCCGCGACGCGCACCGCCTGTACGGCACCTCCGTCATCGAGACGTACATCATCTCGATGACCCACGGGGCCGACGACGTGCTCGCCGCCGCACTGCTCGCCCGCGAGGCGGGTCTGCTGGACCTCGCCGGCGGCGAGGAGAAGCGGGCCGACATCGGCTTCGTGCCGCTGCTCGAGGAGGTCTCCGAGCTGCGCCACGCCGGGGAGATCCTCGACGAGCTGCTCTCGGATCCCTCCTACCGGGAGATCGTGCGTCTGCGCGGCGACCGCCAGGAGGTGATGCTCGGCTACTCCGACGGCAACAAGGACGCCGGCGTCATCACCAGCCAGTGGGAGATCCACCAGGCCCAGCGCGCGCTGCGCGACACCGCGGCCCGGCACGGCGTCACCCTGCGCCTGTTCCACGGCCGCGGCGGATCCGTCGGCCGCGGCGGCGGCCCCACCTACGACGCGATCCTCGCCCAGCCCTACGGGGTGCTCGAGGGCGAGATCAAGTTCACCGAGCAGGGCGAGGTCATCTCCGACAAGTACATGCTCCCCGCCCTCGCGCGGGAGAACCTGGACCTGTCGCTCGCGGCGGTGCTCGAGGGCTCGGCCCTGCACACCGCTCCGCGCACCCCGGAGAAGACCCTCGAGCACTACGGCGAGGTGATGCAGTCGGTCTCCGACGCGGCCTTCACCCGCTACCGCACCCTGGTGGACGACGAGAACCTGCCGGAGTATTTCGTCTCCTCCACCCCGGTGGAGCAGCTGGGCGACCTGAACATCGGCTCGCGCCCCTCCAAGCGCACCACCTCGGACAAGGGCCTGGACGGGCTGCGGGCGATCCCGTGGGTGTTCGGCTGGACCCAGTCGCGGCAGATCGTGCCCGGCTGGTTCGGCGCCGGCTCCGGGCTGAAGGCCGCGCGCGAGGCCGGCCTCGAGCCGGACCTGCACGAGATGTACCGCAGCTGGCACTTCTTCCGCACCGTGATCAGCAACGTCGAGATGACGCTCGCGAAGACGGACATGCAGATCGCGGCGCACTACGTGCACTCGCTCGTGCCGGAGAACCTCTGGTACCTCTTCGACCGCATCCGCGAGGAGTACGAGCTGGCGGTCTCCGAGATCGAGCGCCTCACCGGGGTGCTGAACCTGCTGGACAACCAGCCGGTCCTCAAGCGGACCCTCGCCGTGCGCGATCGCTATCTGGATCCGATCTCCTACATGCAGGTCGCGATGCTGCAGCGCGCCCGGGCGGCGACCGCGCGGGGCGAGGAGCTCTCGCCCGAGCTGCAGCGTGCGCTGCTGACCACGATCAACGGTGTCGCCGCGGGGCTGAAGAACACCGGCTGATCCCGCCGCGGCGCATCACGACGCGCCCCGCCGGATGCCCCTCGGGGCGCCCGACGGGGCGCGTCGTCGTGCGTGCCCGCGGCGTCAGCGGCCGGTGCCGTCGATCGCGAACTCGTCGATGCGGGCCAGCTCCTCGTCGGTGAGGGCGAGGTTCTGCGCGGTGGCGACGTTCTGCTCCAGCTGCGAGACCGAGGAGGCGCCGACCAGTGCGGTCGAGACCTGCGGGTGACGCAGCGCCCAGGCGAGCGCGAGCTGGGCGAGGCTCTGACCGCGCCCGTGCGCGATCTCCGACAGCCCGCGCACGCGCGCCTGGTAGTCCGGATCGGTGACCTGGCGCTCGCTGAGCGAGCCCGAGGGGCCGCCGGCGCGGGAGCTGCGCGGCACGCCCGAGAGGTAGCGGTTGGTGAGCAGACCCTGCTGCAGCGGGGAGAACGCGGCCAGGCCCACCCCGAGCTCGTCGACGGTCTCGAGCAGGCCGTCCTCGACGTGACGGTTGAACATCGAGTACGAGGGCTGGTGGATCAGCAGCGGGGTGCCGAGGTCGGCGAGGATCCGCGCCGCCTCCCGGGTGCGCTCGGGGGAGTAGTTCGAGACCCCGACATACGTGGCCTTCCCGCTGGTCACGGCATGGGCGAGCGCGCCCATCGTCTCCTCGAGCGGCGTCTGCGGATCCTCGCGATGGTGGTAGAAGATGTCCACGTGGTCCAGGCCGAGGCGGGTCAGGGACTGGTCCAGGGAGCCCAGCAGGTACTTCCGGGACCCGCCGTCGCCGAAGGGGCCGTCCCACATGCGGTAGCCGGCCTTCGTCGAGATGACCAGCTCGTCGCGTTGGTGTTGGAGGTCCTGCGCGAGGATCCGCCCCACATGGGTCTCGGCGCTGCCCGGGGGAGGCCCGTAGTTGTTGGCGAGATCGAAGTGGAAGACCCCGAGGTCCACGGCGCGGCGCACGATCGCGCGCAGCGTCTGCGGGTCGCGGTCCTCGCCGAAGTTCTGCCAGAAGCCGAGGGAGATCGGGGGCAGCTGCACCCCCGAGCGACCCACGCGGCGCAGCGGCGTGCGGTCGTAGCGTGCGGGGGAGGGGGACCAGGCGTCGTTGCTCATGCTCGGAGCATAGCCCGGCACCTGCCCTCAGTGTCGGGACCGTGCTGGTCAACGCGGGATCGGGCGGGGTGTGATCAGGCGGAGGTCCGGTCGGCCTGCTCCGCGGCCGCCAGCGGGCGCTCCATGATGTCCATCCCGAGCCCGGCGACCTTCAGCATCGCCGCATCTCCCGCGAAGGGGACGGCGCGGCCGGTGCGGGTGAAGCCGTGCCGCTCGTACCAGCGGTGCAGCTCGGGCCGGGACTGGAGCACCTGGATCATCAGCACGTCCACCCCGTCGGCCGCGAGCGACTGCGCCTGCGCCTCCAGCAGCCGGCCTCCGAGCCCGCCTCCCTGCGCGGCGGGATCCACTGCGAACAGGCCGAGCTCCGCCCGGACGATGCCGTCGTCGGCCGCCGGGGGCTCGCGCCGCGTGTAGCAGCAGCCGCGCACGCGATCATCCTCGACCGCGACCAGCAGGGTCACCGCAGGGTCGGCGAGCATGCCGCGCACCTCGGCGGCGTCGGTGCGGTGGCCGTCCACGAGATGCGCCTCCGTGGTCCATCCTCCCTCGCCGCGATAGGCCGCCTGGACGACGTCGACGATCTGGGGGACATCCTGGTCGAGGGCGGGGCGCATCGTGCTCATCGGGACATCTTCCCATGTCGCTGCAGGGCGGCGAGGAGGGCGTGGCCGTCGGGCGCAGCGAGGGCGAGCGGACCGTCGCCCCCGCGGCGGGAGACGGCCAGGGGTCGCAGCGTGCCGTGGGCGAGCAGCTGCTCCGGCTCGGTCAGCTGACGGATCAGCACCTCCTCGACCAGATCCGGATGCCGCTCGGCGAAAGCGGCGTAGAGGGAGGGGTCGTGCTGGCCGTCATCGCCCACCAGGATCCATCGGATGTCCGGATAGGCGGCGGCGAGCCGCTCGAGCGAGCGGGTCTTGTGCTCGGGGCCGGAGCGGAAGAAGCCGGTGTGGGTGGGGCCCCAGTCGGTCAGCAGCAGCGGGCCGTCGGGATAGCCGTTGCGGTACAGGAAGCGCTTGAGCACCGGGAACACGTTCCACGCCCCGGTGGACAGGTACACCACCGGCATGTGCGGGTGCTCGCGCATCAGGCGCTGGTACAGCATCGGCATGCCGGGGACGACCTGGCGGGAGGACTGGTGGACCACGAACGCGTTCCAGAAGGCCAGCAGCGGCCGGGGCAGCCAGGTCACCATCACGGTGTCGTCGATGTCGCTGACCAGGCCCACGCGCGCCTCGGGCGGGACCACGGTGATGTCGGCGGTGACCTCGTTCCCGGGGACGGTCCACAGCTTCGCCTGGTGCACGCCGGGCTCGAGGGAGATCTCCAGGGTCGCGTCGACGATGCCGGAGCGGTCGGCCCGGACCGTGAACTCCTGGTCGCCGAGGAGGATGTGCACGGTGCGGTGCGGGGCGACCTGGCTGGTGAAGTTGCGCCAGCCGCGCACGGCGACAGTGCGCATGTCGTGCACCGGCTGGTCGTGGAAGTCCGCGGCGGTGCGCGGGGAGGCGTACAGCACCTTGGCCAGCACCCTGACCTCGTGCGCGGAGCCGTATCCGTGGAACGGCTGCAGGCGCAGGTCCCAGTGCAGGCGGCGCAGGGCCCCTCCGACGAGGCGGTTCTTCACGTCCTCCGCGCGGGCCGCCCAGTGGGGCCGGTCCGCGTCGACGTCGGCGGCCGTGCGCGGCCGCAGCATCGAGCGGGCGGCGGACAGCGCAGAGCCGATGCCCACGACCTCAGACGCCGCGGGTCATCTTCAGCCAGGCGCCGTCGGGGTCGTCCTCGACGATCTGCCAGCGCTCGCCGCTGTCGGAGAAGCCGAGCGACTCGTAGAGGGCGCGCGCGCCGGTGTTCTGGGGGCCGACGTAGAGGGTGACGGTGTCCGCCCCGTCCTCGCGCGCCCACTCGAACACGGCCTCGGCCAGACGGCCGGCGATGCCGGAGTGGCGGGATCCGGGGGTGACCCACATGGCCTGCAGCTCCCGCTCGTTGGCGGGGGAGTCGTCCTCATGACGCACGGCGACCACCGCGACGGGCTGGCCGTCGTCCATGGCGAGGAACCAGGCGGCATCGCGCACACGCTGCTCCCAGACGGAGTCCTCGTAGGTGGACTCCTTCTCCCAGCTCTGCCCGAACGCGCTCGGGTCGGTGCTCAGAGAGCGGAGACGGATCTCCCGCACGAGCGGCCAGTCCTCGTCGTGGGCGCGGATGATGTCGGCCATCGGTGTCCTCCTGAGCCGTGGTGGCGTGGTCACGGGCGGTGCTGCCCTGGCGTAATGCTCTCGTGCTGACCCGAGAACCGCATGCACTCCTCCCGACAGTGTACGGGGCTCGGCGGTTCCGCGCCTCCGGGCCGCCGCGGTGACACACAATGGGGGGATGACGCGCTTCCGTCTGCTGACAGTGTGCACCGGCAACGTCTGCCGGTCGCCGGCCGCCGCCGTGATCCTCCGCCGCGCCCTCGAGCTCGAGGGCCTCGGCGACCGGGTCGAGGTCGGCTCGGCCGGGACCAGCTGGGAGGTGGCCGGGATGCCGATGGACGACCGGACGGAGCTCGCGCTCGAGCGGGCCGGCTATCCGCGGCCCTTCGAGCACACGGCCCGCACGATCCACCTCACCGAGCTGATGGCCTGGGACCTGGTGCTGGCGATGACGCCCGAGCACGCCCAGACGATGCGGCGCATGGCCGAGCAGGCGCCCGAGGGATGCGTGGCGCCGCGGATCGCGATGTGGCGCCGCTACGAGCCCGGAGCGGAGCAGCTGGCGGAGACCGAGCTCGCCGTCGAGGACCCGTGGTACGAGGGGCAGTCGGCGTTCGACCGCACCGTGAAGGACATGGAGCGGGCGGTGCCGGGGATCCTCGCGGACCTGCGCGAGGAGCTCTCCCGGCGCTGAGCCGCGGCGCTCAGCGGCGGTCGCCGTGGCGGCGCGAGTGCCAGGTCGCGCCGACGAACCCGGCGGTGGTGAGGAACCCGATCGCGAGGGCCGCGATGAGGACCTGGCGGATCTGGCCGAAGCCCGTGGACGAGTCGTCGGAGATCGCGTTGAACAGCCGCACGATCGGCCCGTCCTCGCCGGAGGCCGTGGGCTGAGCAGACTCGGGGGCGGGGGAGCTGGGCTCGTCGTTGCCGACGCCCGCGATCTCGGTCTCCTCCGTCTCCTCGGTGGTCTGCGAGGTCTGCGCGGACTCGGTGGTCTTCTCGACGGGAGCCTCCGAGGTCGGCTCCTCGGTCTTCTCAGCGGTCGGAGCGGGCTCGGCGCGCTCCTCCTGAGCGGTCGGGGCCGGAACCGGTGCCTGACTCTGCGACTGAGTGGTGGGCTGCTCGGACGTCGTCTCGGGAGCGAGCTCCGGGGTTTTCTCGGGGCTCTCCGTCGGCGTCGGCGTGGGTGTCGGCGTCGGTGACGGGGACTCGGAGTCCGACTCCTGGCCGGTCTCGTCGCTTCCAGTCGGCGTGCCCGTGTCGCCCGACGGGGATTCCTCGTCCGTCGTCGGCGGCGTCGAGTTGCCCTCCTCATCATCCTCACCGGGGGAGGTCGGGCAGCCGCAAGGGCATTCCTCGTCATCGTCCTGGTTGGCGTCGTCCTCATTCTTCGAGCGGTCATAGGCGAGCACTCGAATAGAGGTGCCGCTGGAACGCTGGCTCTTCACGGACTGCTGCGCGGTGTCGTCGTCATCCGAGCCCTCGCTTTCGCCGCCCTCGCTTTCGCTTTCGCCGCCCTCGCTTTCGCCGCCCTCGCCTGTGCCACCGCCGGGTGCGCTAGTGCAGGTTTCGGCGGACTCCGTGTTCTCGGTGCTGTTGCTCTCGGACGAGGAGGGGGAGCCGGAGGGGGTCGATTCGGCGGTCACGCTCTGCGGCGGCACGGCGGGCGGCGTGTTCGTGGTCGCGCTCGTCGTGCTCTCGGCCTTCTCGCCGTCGCCATCCTCCGACTCCTCGGGAACGGCGGGGAGGGAGCTCCCGGAGGAGCTCGGCTCGACCGTCGCCTCGGTCTCGGCCGGCTCCTCGGGCGTCGTCGTACGCGGCTCGGCCGGCGGGTCATCCTCGGGGGGATCGACGGCCGGCTCAGGAGTCTCGGAGGCCGGCTCGTCGGGTTCGCTCGTCGTCTCGGCCGGTTCATCGGTCTCGGCCGTCGCCCCGGGTGCCTCGTCGGCGTCGCCGGTCGAGGCGTCGGCGGGCGGCGTGGGGACGTCGGCGGAAGAGGGCTCTGGGACCGGCTCCGACTCCTGCTCGGCCGACGGGGTGCTGTCGCCCGTCTCGTCGGCGAGGGCGGCCGTCGTCGCGAAGGGGAGAGCTGTGAGGGCGAGGGTGGCGGAGGCTGCGCAGAATCGTGCCCTCAGTCGCATCGGACGGCCCCCTTTCCCTGTTCTCGCCGCGCTTCTCCGCGGCGCTCGACGTCGTTCGCGGTGGGTCCGACCGAGCACACTACCCTACCGAACCTTTACTCACCCACCCCATGGTCGACGTGCTCATTGGCTCGCGCAAGGGGTGTGTGGACGGCGCCACCGGCGCGTGACATACCTCAAATTAGCCAGCGCTTGACCCGGCCTTTGCCTGGCGTGCTGTGGCACACGTGTCTGAAACGTTATGTATCCGCAGGTCGCTGCGGTGCGGGCAGCGGCTCGACGTCCGGGCCGCTCGGCGCTGCGAGAGCCGTGCATCGCCGATCGGCGGAGCCGCACGCCCGCTCCCCAGCGCCGTTCGGGCGTCCGAGAGGCCCTGGGGAGGAGAGGTCCGGCCTCGGGCGCGGGCGGCGGACGGGTGGCCGACGAGCGCGGCGCCCGGCCCACGAGCCTCAGTCCGCGAGCGCGCCGTCCACGAGCTCCTTCGCGGCCTGCTGCACCTGCGCGAGATGCTCCTCGCCGCGGAAGGACTCCGCATAGATCTTGTAGATGTCCTCGGTGCCCGACGGTCGAGCCGCGAACCAGGCGGACTGTGTGGACACCTTCAGCCCGCCGATCGCACCGCCCGAGGGCGCCTCGGTGATCGCCGAGACGATCGGCTCGCCCGCGAGCTCCGTGGCGGTCACCTGCGCGGGGCTGAGCGCCTTCAGCTTCGCCTTCTGCTCACGATCGGCAGGGGCGTCCGTGCGCGAGTACGCGCTCGCGCCGAACTTCTCGACGAGCTCCGCGTGGAGCGTGCTGGGGGAGCGACCGGTGACGGCGAGGATCTCCGAGGCCAGCAGCGCGAGGATGATCCCGTCCTTGTCCGTGGTCCACACCGAGCCGTCGTGGCGCAGGAACGAGGCCCCTGCGCTCTCCTCGCCGCCGAAGCCCACGGAGGAGTCGATCAGACCCGGGACGAACCATTTGAAGCCGACCGGCACCTCGAACAGCTCACGGCCCAGATCGGCGACGACCCGGTCGATGAGGCTCGAGGAGACGACGGTCTTGCCGACCTTCGCCCCCGCCGGCCAGCCCGGGCGGTGCGCGAACAGATAGGTGATCGCAGTGGCCAGGTAGTGGTTGGGGTTCATCAACCCGCCGTCGGGCGTGACGATCCCGTGCCTGTCCGCATCCGCGTCGTTGCCCGTGGCGACGTCGTACTCGTCCCGCTTCTCGAGCAGCGAGGCCATCGCCCACGGGCTCGAGCAGTCCATGCGGATCTTCCCGTCCCGGTCCAGGGTCATGAAGGACCACTGCGGGTCGACCGCGGGGTTGACCACCGTGAGGTCCAGGTCGTGCATCTCCCCGATCTCGGCCCAGTAGTCCACGGCCGCGCCGCCCAGCGGATCCGCGCCGATGCGCACGCCCGCGCGGCGGATCGCCTCGAGGTCGATGACGGAGGTCAGATCCTGCACATAGGTGCGCAGGTAGTCGTACTGGGAGGCGTCCTGCAGGGCCTTCTGGCGGCCGTGGCGGCGCACGTCCTTCAGTCCCGCGCGCAGCAGCTCGTTCGCCCGATCCGCGATCCACGAGGTCGCGTCGGTGTCGGCCGGACCGCCGTGGGGCGGGTTGTACTTGAAGCCGCCGTCGCGGGGAGGGTTGTGGCTCGGGGTGACCACGATGCCGTCGGCGCGGCCCGGGTCGTTCGCGGCGCGGTCCCGGTTGTGCACGAGGATCGCGTGGGAGACGGCCGGGGTGGGGGTGTACCCGTCCAGCGAGTCGACCTGCACCGCGACGTCGTTGCCCACGAGCACCTCGAGCGCCGTGTCGAAGGCGGGACGGGACAGGGCATGGGTGTCCCGGCCGATGAACAGCGGGCCGCGGATGCCCTGTGCCGCCCGGTGCTCGACGATCGCCTGCGTGGTCGCCGCGATGTGGTCCTCGTTGAACGCTGCGTCCAGCGAGGAGCCGCGATGGCCGGAGGTGCCGAAGGAGACCGCCTGATCCGGGTCGTCGGGGTCCGGGTGGAGGTCGTAGTAGGAGTCGAGGAGTGCGTCGACGTCGACGAGATCCTCCTGCTGTGCCGGTAGGCCTGCGCGGGGGTGCATTGTCACCACTCCATCCTCGAGAACTGGGGCTCGGCGCCACTCTAGGTCAGCGACGCCCGCGGGTCAGGGGCGTCTCAGGCGCGGCGCGAGCGGACCAGCAGCACGATGCCGATGATCGTGAGCACCAGACCCACCAGCCCCGCGACCACGCCGATGATCGGGCCGATCACGAGCGGCGCCATCATGCCGAAGAGGCTGTACGGGCCCAGGTGGGCGGGGGCGTCCGTGCCCGTGCACGAGATGGTCGCGGTGGTGTCCTGCAGGGAGGCCACACCCAGCACCTGCACGTACTCCGAGCCGTCGCCGAAGGTGGTCGAGGTCGAGCTCGGCACGGTCGTGAGGTCCCCGGCGGAGGTGCCCTCCGCCGTGCACTGGGCGGTCGCGGCGTCCTCGGCGGGGACGTAGACGATCACCATCTCCTGGGCCGAGAGCTCGAGCGTCGAGCTCGCCTCCATCGGCGTCGGGCCCGAGGACGCATCGCCGACCAGCGAGCTGACAGACCACACGATCCCGACGATCGTCGCGACCGGCGCGATCACGACCAGCAGCACCAGCCCGATCACGAGCGGCAGCACGCCGCGGCGACGCCTGGTCCGGGAGCCGCCGGGGGAGGAGGGTGAGGAGCTCACGCTCGGGGGCAGCGGGCCCGTCACCGGCATCTCGCCGTAGCCCCCGTGCCGGCCGTGCGCCTGCGGGTCGCTCGACGACTGCGGCGCGTACGGCGATCCCTGCCAGGACCCGTGCCGCGGCTCGCCGTGCTGGGACGGTCCCGGCTGCGGCTCCGCGCCCGGGACGGGCTGCGTCGGCCCCGGCAGCCCGAAGCTCGGGCGCTTCCGCGGGGCGGGCGTGGTGGGCTCACCGTCGGACATCGGGACTCCTTCGAGACTCGGCTCCGCCAAGGATAGTGGTCCGTCCTGCACGACCTCTGCGCGCACGTGGCGCGAGGCTGCGGTCCGGCCCGCAGCCGGGCGTCGTCCCGCAGCGCCGCCTCACGGCCCGAGGAGCTCCCGACCCACGCCGTGCAGCGCCGCGCCGAGCACCGCGCACGCCACCGGGGTCACGAGCCACACAAGCAGCACCTCCCGCGCGACCCGCCAGCGCACGGTCCGCCGGCCCCGGGCGACCCCCGCGCCGACGACGCTCGAGGCGAGCGCCTGGCTGGTGGAGACGGGGGACTGGAGCCCGAACACCGACAGCGAGGTCGTCATCGCCGCGGAGGACTCCGCCGCCAGACCCTGCGCGGCCGTGAGATCCGTCAGCCGACGTCCCAGGGTGCGGATGATGCGGTGGCCGCCCATCAGCGTCCCGGCGCCGACGGCGACCGCGACGGACACCATCAGCGTCATCGCCGTGGTGCCGGAGGGGCCGTGACCGGCCGTGCCCAGCGCGATCACCACGACCGCGAGGGGCAGCCGGGCATCGCTCAGACCGTGGCCGGCCGCGACGGCGCTCGCCGAGAAGGTCTGCGCGAAGCGGATCGTGCCGGGGCCCATCAGCTCGGCACGGGCCAGGCGCTGGATCAGCTGCATCAGCAGATACGCGACCGTCGCCGAGATGACAGGGCCGACGAGGGAGACGACCACCATCAGGCCCAACCGGTCCCAGGCGGCCGACGTCCCCACCACCAGCGCCACCCCGGAGGAGGCCCCGAAGAAGGCGTGCCAGGTGGAGGAGGGCATCCCAAGCCACCAGGTGAGCAGGTCCCAGCAGAAGGTCGTGATCAGCAGCGCCAGCAGCGCCGCGCCGAGCACGTCGGGGGCGGCGCCCAGGCTGTCGACCAACGGCCCCAGTCCCAGCAGGCGCACCGCCCAGGGCACCGTCATCGCCAGCAGCGCCAGCCCCAGCAGCGCACCGAGGGTGTTCAGCACCGCCGCCGCCCACAGGGCCGAGGACGCCCTCAGCGCCCGGGTGGTGATCGTCGTGGAGATCGCGTTGGAGGCGTCGTGGAAGCCGTTCATGTAGGCGACGGCCAGCGACAGCGTCACGACCAGGGCGAGCAGGAGCGGCGTCACTCAGGCGTCCTTGATGCGCAGCAGGTCCGCGATGCGCGCCACCCTCTCCTGCAGGGCGATCGTGCGCTGGATCGACCCGGCGACGTCGTGCAGGGGCAGCAGTTCCTGGGTGGCGCCGCCGCGGGAGTACAGCTCGCCGAGGGCCTGGCGCACCAGGCGGTCGCCCTGTCGCTTGAGCTTGCGGACCTGGACGTAGTAGTCGCCGAGGTCCTGGGTGTCGTTGAGCTTCCAGGACGCGGCGACGGTGAGCTCGGCCGCGCGCTCGATCCCCTCGGCCGCATCCAGCAGCGGAATGGGCAGCGTCCCCGTGCGGGCGGCCACGAGCAGCCCCGCGGTGTGCTCCATCGCATCCACGGCGTCGGCGATCGTGAGCGAGAAGTCGTAGAGCAGCTCGGCCTCGTAGGGCGTGATCAGGGACTCCGCGAGACGGCGTGAGGTGCGCAGGCACAGCTCCTCGGCGACCGTGGACTGCTCGTGCAGCGTCGGCGCGAGGCGCGTCCGCTCCCGATAGCCGCTGCCCAGCAGCTTCGAATGGGTGTCAGCCGCCTGGACCAGCAGCTCGGCCAGCTCGGAGAGCAGCTCGCTCAGCGGTCGTTCCGTGCGGGCGGGGAAGAGCCGGGAGAGGAACTGCACCACCTCGCGTCTCCTCCTCGCGCCGTGGGCGCGTGCATGCCTCGTCGTCCGTGCGATCGGACGCGGGTTCCTGCTCGTGATGCTGAGGCGCCGGACCGGGATGCGCCTGTCGGCGCGAAGGCCGCTCGAAGCGGCAGATGTTGGAGCCCGGGGCAACCGCGGCCCGACGCGCGCCCATCGTAGAGCACCGCCCCGGAGGCGACGCAAGTGCGCGGCCTGCGCACTATGGCGAGGACCTCAGCAGGCCCCGGCGCGCCCCGGCGGGCGGCACGGATCAGTCCAGACGCCCGGCCTCCGCATGCCGTCCGGCAGCGATGAGGTCCTCGCCCGTGCGCAGCAGCCGCTCCGCCTGGCGGGTGCGCGCGTCGTCGCGGTCGTCGTCGGCCAGATGGGCGGTGCCGTGCGCGAGCAGCGTCGCGACCGCGCCGGCGCGGCGCAGCGCGAGGCCGAGGTCGCCGGTGAACGCGCCGCGCAGGATGTCGTCCATCGTCTCCTGGACCTGCGTCACCTCCGGCGGCTCGGCGAAGCCCGTCAGATAGCGCAGCCCCGGCACCGTGCGCGAGCCGGCCCGGTAGCGGCGCGCGACCTCGTCGCCGCTGCGCCGCACCCAGGTGTGCAGCACGTACATCCGCCACAGCGCCCCGGGCAGCGTGGTCGCGGGCGAGGCGGACCACAGCGCCGCCAGATCCGTCAGCCCGTCGTCGGCCGCGAGGGAGACCACCCGCTGGACGACCTCCGGGTCGGAGCTGTGGAACACCCCGTCCAGCAGCGCCCGCGCCGAGTCGTGCGCGAGATCCGTCGAGGTCGAGGGGTCCGGCTCCCCGGGGATCGACTCGGCGACCGAGGGATACATCGAGGCGGGGCGGCGGAAACGCGGGGCGGAGGAGTCGTGCGAGGACATGCACCGCACCCTACGCCGCGCGTCAGGCCGCGGGCGGGGCGCTCGTGCCGTCCTCCCACAGCGCCCGCACCACCTCCGGCAGCTGCGCCGCGGTGACCTCGGAGACGGTGAGGACGCCCCGGTCGTCCAGGGGCAGATGGCCGAGCCGCCAGCTGCCGTCGGCCTCGACGTGCACCATGAGCGGGGCCGGCTCCTCGGGGGCGGCGAGCGAGGTGCGGCGCAGCGAGACGGTGCGCTCGTGCCCCTCCTCGAGGAAGGCCAGCACGATGTCGGAGACCGAGGCGGGCACGTGGGCGGCGTCCGGCAGGGCGGAGACGAGGAAGGAGTCCAGCTCGTCCTGGGTGAGCATGAGGATCACGTCGTCCGCCTTGATGACGAAGGCCATCCGCATCGCCTCGCCCTCCGCGAGCGCGATCCCGAGCCAGCGGTCCGCGGCGGTGAGCGCGGCGGCGACCACCTGGCCCTCCTCGCCCAACAGCCACTGGCCGTCCGCCGAGCGCTCGACCTTCCCGCGCGCCCGCAGACCGGAG
This sequence comes from Brachybacterium sp. EE-P12, assembly GCF_003711805.1. Classification (GTDB taxonomy): domain Bacteria; phylum Actinomycetota; class Actinomycetes; order Actinomycetales; family Dermabacteraceae; genus Brachybacterium. Next base: position 312,151 of record NZ_QXCP01000004.1, read on the forward strand.
GTCACCGCGGCGGTCACGAACTCCCGCGCCTGCTCGGGGGCGCTGCGCAGCCCCACCTGCTCGCGGGTGATCCGGGCGTTCTCCGTGTCGCGCAGGCCCAGCATGAAGTCGATCTCGTAGGCCGTGTAGATCGTGACCTGCTCGCCGGAGGCGGCGCTGCCGGAGTCGTTCATCGATGGTCCCCCTCGGGCGTCGTGGAGCCGCTCGCGCAGACGGCGAACGGGCGGAGATGTCGACGGAAGCATGGCAGATGCGGCGCACCCGCTCCACCGCGGTGCTCCTCGCCCGGCGCGGGCCGTGGAGCCGTCGCGCGGCTAGACTGCGCAGGATGCAGGGGGATCAGCACGAGGCCGCGGACCAGGGGACGAGCTCTCGTCCCGCACCGGCACCGCCCGTGCCCGACCTCGGCGGTGACAGCGCCCGCGCCGTGTACCGCGACCTGCTGCGCTTCGGCCCCCGCTCCCGCCGGGACCTCACCGAGCGGCTGGGTCTGTCCGCGCCGACCGTCACCCGCGTCACCCGCGAGCTGCTCGAGGCCGGGCACCTCCACCCGCTGGAGACCGTGGCGCTGGCCAAGGGCCGCCCCCAGCAGCCGCTGGACATCGAGGAGAACCACGGCCCCCGCTTCGTCGGGGTCAAGGTCACGGCCGACGAGGTCCACGCCGTGGTCACCACCGCGCGCGGCAACGCGCTCGAGGAGCTCGTGATGCCCCTTCCGGGCACCGCCGCGCGGACCGTCGTGGACAGCGTCGTCGAGCCGGTGCTCGCCCTCGCCGAGGCCCATCCCCGCGTCGCCGGGGTCGGGGTCAGCATCGGCGGGAACGTCGCGGACCGCAGGCGGGTGGACTCCTCCTGGATCCTCGGCTGGGACCGGCCCGTGGAACTCGCCGCCCGGCTCGAGGAGCGCCTCCGCCTGCCCGTCACGGTCGACAACGACATCGCCGCGATGGTCCACGGCCTGAACTGGTTCGGGATCGGCCGCGCCTATCGCACCTTCGCGGTGCTCACCCTCGGGGTCGGCGTCGCGATCGGCACCGTCGTCGAGGGACGGCTGCTGCAGGGCCGCTCCCATCTCGCCGGGCTCACCGGGCGCCTGCCCGTGGACGCTCGCGACGACGGCGCTCCCGTCCCCTTCTGGCAGGCGGCGCGCACCGCCGCCGTCGAGTCCGCGGCCCGCGAGGCGGGAGTGCTCGGGGCCGGGGAGGGCGTCGAGCGTCTGCGCACGCTGCTGGCCGACGACGACCCCGGGGCCCGAGAGGTCTGCGCGGAGCTCGCCCGCACCCTCGCCCGCGCGGCCGCCGCCGTGGTCGCCGTGGCCGACCCCGAGGCGATCGTGCTCGGCGGGGAGATCATCGACCTCGTCCTCGCCGCCGACGGGGAGTTCGAGGGGACGCTGCGCGCGTCCCTGCCCGGCGTGCAGCAGGACCTCGTGATCCGCGAGCTCGGCGGGGACTTCGACCAGTGGGCACGGGGCGCCGCGGTCATCGCGATCCAGGAGTTCGTCGGCGGCGAGGTCTGAGCGACCCCGCCGCCGACGCGCCGGTCCTCACGGGCCGTCGGATCACCCCGGGCGGCTCACGAGAACAGCGCGTTGACCCGCTCGTTGTAGGCCGCGAAGTCCGCGCCGTCGATCTGCCGCATCCAGCACTGGTCGAAGGCCGGCTGCATGATCGACATGATCGAGGCGGAGTTCTCCACCAGCGGGTACAGGCCTGTCTCGCCGTTCGCGACCCGATCCGTGAACGGGGTGACGTCCAGACCCTGGTCCGCATAGGCCGCGATCGCGGCCTCGGTGCCCGCATCGGTCGCGGGGAAGAACGGGGCGCGCTCGCCGATCAGCCGCTGCGCCTCGTTGGAGGCGAGGAAGGCGATCAGCCGCGCCGCCTCCTCCTTGTGCTCGGACTGCGCGGAGATCGAGTCGCCCAGCCCGTTGAACATCGACATGGGAGTGCCGATCGGCCCCGCGGGCAGCGGTGCGATCCCGAGATCGACCCCCTCGAGGTTCGCCCAGGTCGAGATCATCCAGGAGCCCGCGAGCCCCAGCGCCGCCTTCCCGGACTGCACCTGGGTCTGCACGGGGCTCGAGTCCCCGAAGGTGCCGAAGGGCGGGAACAGGCCCTTGTCCACGAGCCCGAAGTACCAGTCCATCGTCGCCGCGAAGCGGTCGTCGTCGTAGCGGAAGGTCGTGCCCCAGGTGTCGGCGTCGGTGAAGGTCCAGCCGGTCGAGAACGCGAAGGCGGACCAGGAGCTCTGACCGGTGTAGTCGATGCCCGCGTCGGCTCCCATCCCGTAGCGCGCCACCCTCGTCGGGTCGAAGCCCTCCTCGTCGCCGCGCACGCCGTTCTCGTCGATCGTGAGGCGCGCGAGCATCCGCTCGAAGGACCCGCCGTCCTCGGGGTTCCAGTCCAGGCCCGCGAGGTCGTCCTCGCTCAGGCCCTCCTCGGCGAGCATGTTCTTGTCGTACATCACCGCGATGGTGTCGTAGTCCTTCGGGATGCCGTAGCGCGTGCCGTCCTGCCCGGTCCAGAGCTCCTGCAGACCGTCCTGGAAGCGCTCGGCGGTGATGTCGGCCAGGGGTGCGAGATCGTCCAGCGGCGCGATCACCCCGAGCTCGACGAACTCCGGATAGCGGGCGAGGTGGTCGGCGAAGGCGTCCGGGCCGGCCTCGGCCACGAAGCTCGCGGTCAGCTTCGTCCAGTAGTCGTCCCAGCCCAGCTGGGTCACCCGCACGAAGACGTCCGGGTTCTGGTCCATGAACGCGTCGATCGCGGCGGAGTAGGCGGGCAGCTGGTTCGCGTCCCACAGCCAGTAGTCGATCTCGGTGGCGCCGGCCGGGGCGGCGCTGGTGCCGCAGGAGGCGAGGGCAGCGGTCCCTGCCGTGCCGGCGGCCAGGGCCGCCGAGCCCTGCAGGAGCCGGCGACGGGTCAGCCCGCGAGACGGGGCGGGGGACGGGAGTCGATGGCGGTTCTCAGTCATCTCGGGCACCTCACTTGATCCCGCTGAAGCCGATGGAGTTCACGATCTTCTTCGCGAACAGGGCGAAGAGGATCAGCATGGGCGCGGCCGCGACGAGCGTCGCCGCCATCAGCCCGGACCAGTCCGGTCCCGTGCCGGGGGCCTGGGCGCGGAAGACGCCCAGCGCCACGGTGAGCACCCGGGACTGGTCGGTGTACGAGACCATCAGCGACCAGAAGTACTCGTTCCAGGCGGTCATGTAGGTCAGCAGCGCCAGCGTCGCCAGCGGTGCGGAGGAGATCGGCAGGATGAGGGTGAAGAACACCCGCGCCTTGCTCGCCCCGTCGATCAGCGCCGCCTCCTCCACCTCGCGAGAGACGTTGTTGAAGAACTGGCGCAGGAAGAAGATCGCGAAGCTCGAGATGAACAGGGTGGGCAGCATGATGCCCAGCAGCGTGTCCACCAGGCCCAGGTTCTTGATCAGGATGAAGTTGGGCAGCAGGGTGAAGATCTGCGGGATCATCAGCGATCCCAGGAAGATCATGAACACGAGGTCCCGCCCGCGCCAGCGGAGGCGCGAGAAGGCATAGGCGGCCATCGCGCAGGAGAAGGTCTGCACCACGGTGATCGTGGTCGCGACGAGCACCGAGTTCAGCAGGTAGCGCCAGAAGTTGATCGAGGCGCCGGAGCCGCCCTGGGAGATCGCGGTCTCGACGTCCTGCAGACCGAAGACGCGCTCGAAGCCGCCGGTGTTCAGGCCGACGGGCAGGAGGCTGCCCGGATCGGTGGCCAGGGCGTTGTTGCTGGACAGCGCCGTGCGGAGCATCCAGTAGAAGGGGAACAGGGTGATCAACAGGAAGATCACCATCGCGGCCCAGGCCGCGATCTTGCCCCAGGGGACGGTGCGGCGGGGGCGAAGGGCAGGGGCGGGCCCGCCCGCGACGGGGGCGCTGTCGCGCTGCGTGGTGGTCGTGGTCATCGCGCTCTCCTCTCAGTCCAGATCCGACTGGCCGGCACGGCTCATCCAGTACTGCGCGAAGGTGATCACCATGAGGATCACCAGCAGTGCGACGGACAGCGCCGAGGCGTAGCCGAACTCGTACTGGGCGAACGCCTTGTCGTAGATGTACATCTGCAGCACCTTCGAGGCGTCCGCCGGACCGCCCTGGGTGGTCACCGAGACGGTGTCGAACACCTGGAAGGAGCCGATGATCGTCATGATCAGCACGAGCGCCAGGATCGGACGCAGCAGCGGCAGGGTGATGCGGCGGAACATCGTGATCTCCCCGGCGCCCTCCGTGCGCGCGGCCTCGTAGAGGAAGGTGGGGATCGACTGCAGCCCGGCGAAGAGCAGCAGCGCCGTGTAGCCCATGTGGCGCCACACGTTCACCAGCGCGACCGTCGGGATCACCCAGGTCTCGCTGGACCAGAAGGAGACCGGGTCGAAGCCGACCCACTGCAGGAAGATGTTCACGATGCCCAGCTGGGTGTCCAGGATCCACAGGAACACGATCGCGGCGACCACGTTCGAGACCAGGTACGGGGCGAGCACCAGCGAGCGCAGCACGGTGGACTGCGTCAGCCGCTGCATGAGCACCGCGATGACGAGTGCGACGATCGTCTGCACGCCGATGTTGATGGCGACGTACACCACCGTCACCTTCAGCGAGTTCCAGAACACCGGATCGGCCAGGAGGCGGCGGTAGTTCTCGAGCCCCACCCAGCTGGGCGGGGTGAGGGTCGTGTACTCCGTGAGGGAGTAGTACAGGCCGGTCAGCAGCGGCCACACGAGGAACACCAGCAGGCCGAACGAGGCGGGCGCGATGAACAGCAGCGCGAGCTTCGTGTCGTCCTTCCGGCGGCGCCTCGTCGGGGCCGACCGCGTCGACGTCGTCGCGGTGGACATAGGTGCCTTCTTTCCGTGAGCGGGGGATGGGGTGGTGATGGGGCGGGTCAGAGAGCCGGGCCGGCGGCGGGCTCGCGGGTCAGGGACAGCAGCAGGCCCTGCTCGGGATCGAGCAGGGGAGAGGCCAGGCCGCTCCGGGCGAGCGCAGCGCCCGGCAGGACCGCCTCGCCCTCGGCGAGGGCGCGCGCCAGCCAGGGCGGGGCGGTCAGGTGCGAGGGCGGGCCGCTGGGGAGCAGGGCGCGCACGCGATAGTCGGCGGCGGGGTCCAGGCCCGGCAGCAGCAGCCGCGGGTGCTGGGAGGTGTCCGCCCGGCCGACGGCGCTGAGCGCGAACAGCGCCTCGCCGCGGTCGGGGGAGACCACGCCCTGCAGCCACAGGGCGCTGTCGCCGCGGTCGGCGCGCACGAGCTCCCCCGTGAACAGCAGCTCGCGCCGCTCCTTGTACAGGGCGATCCAGGCGGCGAGCTCGGTGAGCTCCTGCTCGCTCGCCGCGGCGAGGTCCCATTCGATGCCCAGATGGCCCATCAGCGCGCTGTGGGCACGGAAGCCGAGCGTGTGCAGGCGTCCGGTGGTGTGCGAGCGGCCGGAGGCGATGTGGCTGCCCATGAGCTCGAGCGGGATCAGCTGCGAGGTCCAGCGGTGCATCTGCTGGCGCTCGAGCGGATCGATGCAGTCCGAGACCCACACCCGGTCGGTGTGCTCGAGCACCTCGAGGTCCACGCGCGCTCCGCCGGAGGCGCAGGACTCGATCTCCAGGCCCGGGTGCGCCGCGCGCAGCTCGTCCATGAGGCGATAGGCGGCGCGGGTCTGGGCGTGCACGGCGGCGCGGCCCGTGGCGCGCGTCGCGGACTCCAGCAGATCGCGGTTGTGATCCCACTTGAGGTACCCGATCTCGTGGGCGTCCAGGACCGCGCGCATCTGGTCGCGCACGTGCGCGTAGGCCTCGGGGATGGTCAGGTTCAGCACCTGCTGGCTGCGGGAGCGCAGCGGCATCCGCTGGGGGGAGGGCGCCATGATCCACTCGGGGTGGGCGCGGGCGACCTCGGAGTCCTCGCTGACCATCTCCGGCTCGAACCACAGCCCGAACTCCATGCCCAGGCCCCGCACATGATCGATCAGGGGGCCGAGCCCGTCCGGCCACACCTGCTCGGAGACGACCCAGTCCCCGAGGGAGGAGGTGTCGTCGCGGCGGCCGCCGAACCAGCCGTCGTCGAGCACGAACCGCTCGACGCCGAGGGCTGCGGCGCGGTCGGCGAGATCGGTCAGGCGCGCCAGGTCGTGGTCGAAGTACACCGCCTCCCACACGTTCAGCGTCACGGGGCGGCGGGTGTCCACGTGATGGGGGCGCGAGCGCAGGTGGCGGTGGAAGCGCGCGGCGACCGCGTCGAGCCCCTCCCCGTGGGAGGCGTACAGCCACGGTCCCTCGTACGCCTCGCCCGGGGCGAGGACGATCTCGCCCGGCAGCAGCAGCTCCCCGCCGCCCAGCAGGCGACGATCGGTGCTGGTGCGCTCGGCGAGATGGCGGTGGTTGCCGGAGAGCGCGGTGTGCACCGCCCACACCTCGCCCTCGCGGAAGCCGACGCCGGCCCGGCCCGCGTGCAGCACGTGCGCGGAGTCGGCGCCGGTGCGGCCGCGACGGTTCTCTCGCAGATGAGTGCCGACCGTGAAGTCGCGCCGCTGCGGGGTGCGCTCCTTCGTCCAGCGCCCCGCGAAGTCCAGCAGCTCCTCCGCCGCGGCCGGGACGGGGAGGGAGAGGGTCAGCTCGTCGAGGCGGTAGGGGCTCGTGCCCGTGTTGGTCAGGTTCGCCCGCAGGCGCAGCAGGCCGGTGGGCAGCAGCTCGAGCTCGAGCAGCAGGGCGAGGCCCTCGGACTCGTCGGCCAGGTCCACGGCGAGGTGCGCGGCGCCGGTCTCGGCGTGCCGGGCGGTCAGCGCCGTCCCGTCGATCCGCAGCTCCTGCACCGCGAAGCGGGGCGACCACCCCGAGCCGTCGGGGCGGGAGCCGGACAGGCCCGGCCTGCCCAGCCAGCCGTCGGCGACCTGCGGGAGGATCCCCACGTGCACGGGGACGTCCACGGCGTTCTGCGGGACCGGCTCGATCGCGGCCTCGCACAGGGCGTCCAGGGCTCCGGGGCCGAGCTCGCCGCCGGGGGAGAGGGCGGCGCCCCAGTGCACGATCGCGGGGGTGCGCCCGTCGGTCACGTCCACCAGCACGGACACCCCGGCGGTGCTCAGGTGGATCCGGTGGGTCAGGCCCGGCCGGGGCGCGGTGATCTCTGCACCTGGAGCGATCGGGGCGCTCTGCGCGTGGTGCGGCTCGTTCTGCGGGGACATCGTCGACCTCCGGTTCGTGGCTTCCGTGCTGTCGGGGGCGGTGCGCCTCGGCGGCGCGGCCCGGCGCGACAGATTAACTATAACCATGAAAGTAATGGCGGTCGAGGGTCGTGTCGAGGGGTGTCCGGCGCGTGCCCCGGCGAGACGGGACGGCATCGCACGCCGCGCGGCGCTACCCTGGCGCCCTCCCCGAGAAGGCCAGGAGCCCACCGATGATCTTCACCCAGTCCTCCAAGCTGCGCGACGTGTGCTACGAGATCCGCGGGCCGGTGCCCGCGGAGGCCGCTCGCATGGAGGCAGAGGGCCACAAGATCCTCAAGCTGAACATCGGCAACCCCGCCCCCTTCGGCTTCGAGGCGCCCGACGAGATCCTCGTGGACATGATCCGCAACCTGCCCACCGCGCAGGGCTACTCGGACTCCAAGGGCATCGTCCCGGCCCGTCGCGCCGTCGCGCAGTACTACCAGACCACGGGCATGCCCGGCATGGGGCTGGACGACATCTACCTCGGCAACGGCGTCTCCGAGCTCATCCAGATGACCTGCCAGGCGCTCGTGGACGACGGCGACGAGGTGCTCGTGCCGAGCCCCGACTACCCGCTGTGGACCGCCTCGATCGCGCTCGCCGGCGGCCGCGCCGTCCACTACCGCTGCGACGAGGAGCAGCACTGGTGGCCGGACGTCGACGACATCGCGGATCGGATCACCCCGCGCACCAAGGCGATCGTGGTGATCAACCCCAACAACCCCACCGGGGCCGTCTATCCCGAGCACGTGCTGCGGGAGATCGTCGCGGTGGCCCGCGAGCACGGCCTGATGATCCTCGCCGACGAGATATACGACAAGATCCTCTACGACGACGCCGTCCACACCCATATCGGCGCCCTCGCCCCCGACCTGCTCTCCATCACCTTCAACGGCCTGTCCAAGGCGTACCGGGTGGCCGGCTTCCGCGCCGGGTGGATGGCGCTGCACGGCCCGAAGGAGGACGCGACGAGCTTCATCGAGGGGCTCGACGTGCTGTCGAACATGCGCCTCTGCCCCAACGTGCCCGCCCAGCACGTGGTCGCGACCGCGCTCGGCGGCTACCAGAGCGTGGGGGAGCTGCTGCTGCCGGGCGGGCGCCTGCGCGAGCAGCGCGACATCGCCTACGAGGGGCTCAGCGCCATCGACGGGATCGACGTCGTCAAGGCCTCCGGCGCGCTGTACATGTTCCCGCGCCTGGATCGCGAGATGTACGCCATCGAGGACGACGAGCAGTTCGCCTATGACCTGCTGCGCTCCAAGAAGCTCCTGGTCACGCACGGCACCGGCTTCAACCTCGCCACCCCCGACCACTTCCGGCTGGTCACCCTGCCGGCCGTGGACGTGCTGTCCGACGCCGTGGACCGCATCGCCGACCACCTCGCCTCGATCCGGCGCTGAGCGGGGCCGTCCCGCCCGCCCCGGCCCGGCCTGCCCCGGCCCGGCCTGCCCCGGCCCGGCCCGCCCGGCCCGCCGTCGACGCGCGCGCCGAGATCACCGGAATCCTGCGGGATCGCCAGGGAACGGTGACCTCGGCGCTGACGGCACGGCGTGTCGCTCAGCGCCCCCGCCCGCGAGCCTCCGCCTGCGCGATCCGGTAGCGGAGCCTGGCGAGGAACGCTCGAGGGTCCCTGTGGTCGAGGACCGTCAGCCGGAGCACGGACCAGCCCTGATCATGGAGCACCTCGTCCTTGTACCGGTCCTTCCTCGCCCGCTCGGGCTCGAAGTGGTCCTTGCCGTCGTACTCGATCGCGATCCGCCAGGCTGGATAGGCGAGATCGATGAAGTACTCGACCCCGGTCGCGGGGTCGATCACCGGGCGGTTGATCTCCGGCTCGGGGAATCCCGCGCGGAGGAGCAGCAGGCGAGTCCGGGTCTCTCGAGGGGAGTCCACCGCGTCCCGCGCCTCGCGAGCGGCGCGACGCAGTGCTCTCACATGGCGTCCGGTCACGGACTGCGCGGCGATGCGGACGGTGTCCACCGGAACCCGGACCTCCCTGCGGCGAAGGGACCCGAGCGCATCGATGCAGGCGACGAGGTCGTCGTGGGACAGGACGCCGGCGAGGTCGAGGAGGACCCCGATCGGGTCGGCCACCGGAATCCCCGATCGCAGACGGATCGGTCTCGGTCTGGTGCGGGCGTGGACGACCAGCCGCGCGGCTCCGCTCCTCCGCAGGGCGGGGTCGAGGTCCACATGCAGCGGTGCGCCCTGTTCCCAGGTGAGCTCGAACGGGAGCGGGAGGGCGAGGAGCTCCGCCGCGGAGATGTGGGAGATCACCGCTGCGGGGACGATCTCGCCGAGAGCATGGCGCGCGACCTCCAGCAGCGGGGCGGGAGAGGCGGTCGGGGTGACGGCGCCGGGGAGGACGCGGGTGAACTCGGCCGAGGCGAGCCTCTCCTCGCTCACCCCCATCCCACGCAGCGTGCGGCGTGACCAGACCGTGCCGGGGGAGATGCGCGGACGTGCACGTCGGGGAGTCGGGGCTCGAGGAGCCGGGCGCGTGGTCATGGTCGAGACGGTAGGAGCGTGCGCCGTCGACGGGGTGAGGGTTCGCCCCCGATGGGGACAGCGTCTGCCTGGGGAGGGGAGGTCCGCGCCGTTCCGGCGCTGAGCGAGTGCGCGCCGTGCCCTGCGGCCCGTGCCCGGACGCTGCGCGACGGCACGCCGACCGGTGCGCGCCGAGTGCACCGATCACCGGCGCTGGAGCCAGGTATCGGTGCGCTCGACGGGCGCCAGCGGCGTGTCGGCGCAGGAGGGGGGTGTCAGGAGAGGGGCGTGGGGCGGCGCCGGCCGGTGAGACGTGCCCGGGACGCGGGCGGGCGCGGCTCAGGCGTTGGCGGAGACCCGGGCGCGGCTCAGGCGTTGGCGGGGGCGTGCATGCCCTCGCGGGAGACGCGCACCATCTCCTCGCGCTCGACGACCTTGATGCGGGCGCGGGGCTCGCCGTCGGCGTCCACCGCGGCGGCGCCGAGGCTCTTCTCGTGCTCGTCCAGCGCCGTCCAGCCGTCCCAGGTCGTGTACTCGACGCCGCGGTCGTCCAGCAGGCGCAGGATCGCGTCGTCGTCGCGCTCGGGGGCGGGGGAGAGGCGTGCGGCCTCGATGTCCTCGAGCAGGCAGGTGATCGTCTCGAGCGCATCGGACTTCGTCGCGCCGATCAGGCCGACCGGACCGCGCTTGATCCAGCCGTTGGTGTAGACGCCGGGGATCACGGTGCCGTCGGCCTCGGTGACGCGGCCGGCCTGGTTGGGGATCACGCCGCGGCGGGCGTCGTAGGGCACGCCGGGCAGCTCGGAGCCGTGGTAGCCGACGGCCCGGTAGACGGCGCCGAGCTCGTAGTCGACCATCTCGCCGGTGCCCTCGAGGTTTCCGTCCTCGTCGAGCCGCGTGCGCTCGAAGCGCATGCCGGTGACCTTCCCGTCCTCGCCGAGCACCTCGACGGGGCGATGCCAGAAGTGCATGTGCAGACGGCGCCTCACGGGGCCGCCCTCGCGGTCCGTGGGCTCCTCGCCGGAGGCCTCGCGGCGCTGCTGCTCCTCGAGCCAGCCGACGAAGGTCTGCACGACCTGGTCGGTGCGCTTGTCGGCCTTGATCGTCTCCCACTGCTCCTCGGTGATCTGCTCGAGGTCGCGGGGGTCCATCACCACCTGGAGGCCCTTGGGGTGGGCGAGCTCGCGCGCCTCGAGCGGGGAGAACTTCGTCTGCGCCGGGCCGCGGCGGCCGAAGACGTGCACGTCGGCGGTGCGCGCGGCCTGCAGCCCCTCGTGGACGTTCGCGGGGATCTCCGTGCGCAGCAGCTCGTCGGCGCTCTTGGAGAGCACCCGCGCGACGTCGAGGGCGACGTTGCCGTTGCCGATCACGGCCACGGACTCCGCGTCGAGCTCCCAGGTGCGCGGGTAGTCGGGGTTGCCGTCGTACCAGGCCACGAAGTCCGCGGCGCCGTGGGACCCTTCCAGCTCGATGCCGGGGATCTCGAGGTCCGCGTCCTTGAGCGCACCGGTCGCGAAGATCACCGCGTCGTAGTGGGTGCGCAGGTCCTCGGCGGTGAGATCGGTGCCGAACTCGACGTCGCCGAGGAAGCGGATGTCACCGCGGCCGAGGATCCGGTGCAGGGCCGTGATGATGCCTTTGATGCGCGGATGGTCAGGGGCGACGCCGTAGCGGATCAGACCGAACGGGGCCGGGAAGCGGTCGAACAGGTCGATGCTGACCTCGAGCTCGCCGCTCTTGACCGGCGCGGAGCGCAGCAGGGTCTCGGCGGCGTACACGCCGGCGGGGCCGGAACCGATCACTGCCAGGCGGAAGGGCTGCTGGGAGGAGGACATCACACCTCGGTCTCGTGGCGCCGTGGCGCCGGGTCGCACTGATTTCCGCACCACTCTATACGCGGAATTCGTCAGCACCCCGGGGACTGTGAGCCGCCCGACCCCTCGACGCCGAGGTCATCCTGGCCGAGCGGGCGCCGGAGCGCTCAGCCCTCGGCCGCATCTGCGGCGCCGCGGCGGTGGATCGACCAGAAGTAGGCGCCGACGAGCACCGCGCCGCCGACGATGTTGCCCAGCAGCACCGGGATCAGGTTGTCCCACAGCACCGCGCCGACCGTGATCGAGGAGTAGTCCGCGAGCGACTTCCCGGCCTCCTGCAGCGCTTCGCCGTGCCAGAAGCCGGAGCCGGCGCCGTACTTGATCAGCAGGCCCATGGGGAGCATGAACATGTTCGCGACCGAGTGCTCGAAGCCGGAGGCGACGAACAGGGCGACCGGTCCCACGACGGCGAGGATCTTGTCGGCGACGGTCTTGCCCGCTGTCGCCGCCCACACCGCGAGGCACACGGCGAAGTTCGCGAGGACGCCGAGGAAGAACGCCTGGTGCCAGTCGTGGGAGAGCTTGGCCTGGGTGGTGTCCAGCACCACCATCCCCCAGGCGGAGCCGTTGGTGGCATGGGTGCCGGCCAGCAGGATCAGCACCGCGACCGTCACCGAGCCGATCAGGTTCCCGCCCGCGGAGACGCCCCAGTGCCGCAGCATCGCCCCGGTGGAGAGGCGCCCGGACAGGCGGGGCATGGCGGTCAGCGTGGTGCCCGTGAAGAGGTCCGAGCCGCTGATGACCACCAGTCCCAGGCCCACGGAGAAGACGACGCCGCCGATCAGCTTCGCGAACCCGACCGGCCACTCGCCCATGCCCTGCTGCGTGGTCACCATGAACACGAAGCCCAGCGCGATGAAGGCGCCGCCGCTGAGGGTCGCGAGGAACATGCGGCCCAGCGGCGCCGTGGCCTTCGCGTGCATCGCGTCCTCGAGCGCCCGGGTGAGCTGCTTCGGCGGGGTCGCGGCGGTGCTCGGCGCAGCGGGCGGTGCGGTGCTCGTGCGGGGATCGGGCGCGGACGAGGTCATCGGAGGAGTCCTTCTTCGGTGAGGGCGCCGGAGGGCGCGTCGGGGTCCTGGGGCCCGGCGACGGGGCCCCCGAGCGGGTTCCCGTGCGCTGACCAGGCGCCAGAGTATCCCCGCGGCGTGCGGGCCGGGCGGACCTAGGTCACGGCGGGCCGTCGTCCCCCGGCACCTCCGGCACGACGCCGACGGCGACGCGGAGGGTGCTGGTCGCACCGGGCGGGCCGACGACGATGCCCTTCAGCGGCGGCACGTCCGCGTAGTCGCGACCCCAGGCGGTGGTCACGAAGCGCTGGTCCACGAAGGTGCGGTTGGTGGGATCGACGTCCACCCAGCCGGTCCCCGGCACGAGCACGCTCAGCCAGGCATGGGAGGCGGCCGAGCCGATCATCTCCCCGGCCGGCTCGGTGCCGAGCGTCCCTCCGGCCGACGGGGCGGTGCGCAGGTAGCCCGAGATGTAGCGGGCGGCGAGCCCCGCCGCCCGCACCGCGGCGACCCCGACGTGCGAGAAGTCCTGGCACACGCCGTGCCGCGCGGCGAGCACCTCCTCGAGCGTCGAGGTGACGGTGGTGGCGTGCGCGTCGTAGGTGAACTCGCCGTGGATCAGCGCGGTCAGCTCTGCGAGGCACTCGCCGATCGCGCGGCCAGGGGTGAACACCTCCGCGGAGATCTCCCGCGCCGCCGTGCCCGCGGGGACCCGCGGGGAGGGATGGACGAAGTCCAGGCTCGCCTCCGGCACCGGGGCGCCCCAGTGCTCGGGCGTGCACTGCTCCCAGGGGCGGGACATGGGCTCGAGCGGATAGCGCCGCTCGGAGACCGAGACACGGGCGTGGGAGTGCACGTCGAGCTGCTCGTGCGGGGAGTCCACCAGGAGGTAGGTGGAGGAGTTGCCGTAGAAGTCGGTGTGCGCGGTCAGGCGTGCCGGGGCGGGGTCGACGACCACCTCGTGGGAGAGGACCCGCTGATGCGGGGTGGCGCGCGGCTCCACATGGGCGCGGCCGTAGTTGCGGGTGACCGGCTTCGCGTAGCGGTACGAGGTGAGGTGGTGGACCCGGTAGTGCACGGGCTCGAGAGCGGGGGTGTCCTCGTGCCGCAGCGGGATCAGCGGGCGCGCGCTGCTGCCGCCGGGCGACGCGGCGCCGCCGCCGCCGGGTGTCTCGCCGGTGGTCTCAGACATCGTCGACCCCCCATCGTGACGCGGCCTCCGTGCGCCGGAAGAAGCGGTCCTCGAGCGCGGTGGCGAGCTCGCGCAGCGAGGCGGTGGCCGCGTCGACCTCCGCCAGCAGTGCGGTGGGCACGCCGTCGTCGGGCGTCGCACCGGGCAGCGGGCCGAGCAGCTCGGCCGGCTCCCAGCCGGCCAGGCGCGCGCGCAGCGCCGACATCGGGGCGCGCAGATCAGGGGACGGGGCCGGCTCCGGCAGACGGTCCAGGGCCTGCCCGAGCCGATCGAGCTGGAAGGCGATCGAGCGCGGCAGCGTCGTGTCGCTGAGCAGCAGCTCGACCAGCAGCTCCGGCTGCACGGCCGCGTGATAGGCACGGCGGTAGGAGGCGCTGGACTCGGTGATCAGCGCGACAGCCCCGGCTATCCGCTCCTCCGCCGAGCGGGTGCGGCGACGGCCGAGGGTCGCGCGCAGCAGGGTCAGCAGGGTCATCGTCCGCTCGATCTTGCGGCCGATCTCGGTCAGGTCCCAGCCGAGATCCCGCGGCATCGCGTCGGCGACCGCGCCCGAGAGCGTCAGGCAGCCGTCCACGACGGCGCTCAGCCGCTCCTCGAGGGGGTGCTGCTCGAGGGGGCGGTGCTCCGGGAGCCCGCCGCGGGTGCGCATCCGCATCCTGGTGAACACCGGCCACACGTCGTCGGAGAACAGATCGCGCAGGGAGCGGGTGGTGTGGGCGAGTGCAGCGGAGGACTGGGCGAGGGAGCCGGGCCGGGCCGCATCGGTCAGCAGGCTCTCGATCTCGGTGCGCACCGCTTCCCCGTCGCCGAGGTCCAGCTCGACGAAGCCGGGGTAGGTGGTGGTGACCTCGGTGACCGCTCGCAGCAGCACCGTCCGGGCGGTGCCGGCGCTGCGGCTGCGCTCGGCGTCGAGGTCGTTGGAGGCGTCCAGCACGGTGCGCAGCAGCCGGGCGGTGGCGTCGACCCGCTCGAGATAGCGGCCGAACCAGAACAGGTCGGAGCCGACCGAGCGGGTCATGGTCGGGAAGGCGGAGGCCGTGGGGCGCAGCATCGCCTGCTCCGGGAACGAGCGCCCGTCGGCCTCCTCGTCGGGGACCGCAGCGGACTCCGGCACCGCGACCCAGACGTCCTTGAGGGCCTCCGGGCCCTCGTCGACCGTGCGGGCGATCCCGCCGGGCAGCACCTCGAAGCCGTCCTGGCCCGCCATCACCACGAGGCTCAGCCGCACGGGCCGGCCGACGAGCTCCTCGCCGCCGGACGGGTCCAGCGAGGGCCAGAGCGCCGGCGCGACCTCGGCGGCAGCGGGCCGCAGCAGCAGGTCCTCGTGGAGCATCTGCCGGCACAGGTCCGGCAGCGCCTCGCGCAGGGCAGGATTCTCCAGCAGCCCGGCGCCGAGCGGGTTCACGAGCATCACGTCGCCGCTGCGCGCGGCCTCCACCAGGCCCGTCACCCCGCCCAGCGGCGTCGGGCCGAGGTCGAGCGGGTCCAGCAGCGGCGAGGGGACCAGCCGCAGCACCGCGTCGATCGCGTCGCCCGGGGCGGAGTCGAGCCCCGGCAGCCGCAGGGTCAGCGCCTCGCCGCCGGCGCGCAGGTCCCCGACCGTCACCGTGGGAGCGCCGAGCAGGTTCGCCAGCCAGCTGTGGTCGAAGGCGGCCAGCGGCTCCTCGCCGTCGTCGGCCAGCACGACGGCGCGACCGGAGCGGCCGTCGGCGCGGGTGCGCTGATGGAAGGAGGAGCGCAGATGGTCGAAGTAGGGGTGGAGGCGGCGCATCGCGGTGCTGCGGTACAGCGTCGGCGCGCAGCGGGAGAGGACCCGGCGCAGCTCGAGGGCGAGGCCCGCCCCGCTCGGCACGTCGACCGTGTCCTCGTGCGCCACCCAGCCGCCCTCCGCGGTGCGGGAGACGGTGGTGGTCACGGCGAAGAGATGATGCGTGCCGCGGGCGGGGATCCCCACCGCGGGGCGCAGGTAGGCCGGGTCCGCCAGCAGCTCCGCGACGGGGGCGACCTCGGCGGACAGCACGGTGCGCGGCCCGTAGAGGTCCGCGTGCAGCGCATCCAGCAGACGTACCCGCTGGACGAGCCCGGCCGTCAGTGCCTGCCACGCCTCCGCCCCGAGCACGACGGGCACCGGGTCGAGGGCGGGGGAGGGGACCGAGACGTCCGAGGCGAACATCGCCGCCGCGCTCGAGGCCGCCCGGCGTCGACCCGCGGGGCCGAGGGCGGAGAGCTCCTCGTCCAGCGTCGGCGGGGGTGTGATGGTCACCGGGACATCGTAGACACGGTGCCTCGACGCGGTGTCCAGCCGGTCCTGGCCCGCCCGGCGGCTCAGGAGCTCGCGACGACCGGAGTGCCCTCGGAGGGCTGGACCACCACGAAGCCCGGACCGTGGAAGCCGAGCTGGAAGGACTCCCCGGAGCCGCGACCGATCAGCGAGCCCATCTTGAAGTCGTTCTTGATCTGCGGCTGGAGGTTCGCGGACCAGCACACCGCGGCCTGCGGGTCCACGAAGGTGGGCTGGCGGGAGCAGTCCAGCAGCATCGGCGGCCCGTCGGAGGTGATCGCGACCATGCCCTGCCCCTGCAGGAACAGGTTGAACAGCCCGCCGGCCATGAAGCCCGCGCCGCCCAGGGAGCGGATGTCCCACTGGATCGAGCTGTCGAAGGCGAGCATGTTCGAGGTGTTCAGGGTCAGCGCCTCGCCCTCGAGCTGGACGAGGAAGATCTGGCTGTTCTGCCGGGCGTAGAAGATCTCGCCGTGCCCCCGGGTGCGCATCATGTTCGCGCCCTCGCCGGTGGCCATCTTCTTCAGCAGCTTCATCCCGCCGCCGGAGCCCTGGTAGGAGAAGTCCATCTGCCCCTGGTAGGCGACCATCGCGCCCGCGGCGGAGATGATCTCCGGGGACTGCGGGGTCAGCGCGCAGCGCAGCATCTTCGGGGACTGCAGCGTCCAGCGGTCGTCGGTCTGGCGCTCCTGGTGGGAGGCGTCGAACAGGTGCGAGCGCATGGCCCCTCTTCTCGTCGATCCGTGACGTGCACGGCACCCGCCGTGCCGCGCAGGGATCCTCTCACGGGAGGACACGCCATGGAGGCGCGGCGACGGCCCGCGCATCCGGCGGGGATTCGAGGACCCTGTGGGGGAGCGGTGAAGCCAGCTCCGCGCCGGACCGGGCCTCGTAGCATGGGGCCCATGTCAGATTCCCCCACGCATCGCCGCTCCCCGGCCGCCGTCGACCCGCGGCTCGAGGCGCTCGCCGAGGACTCCGGCTACGAGGTCCTCGGCCGGATCGGCGCCGGCGGGATGGGGATCGTCTACCGCGGTCGCGACGCCGACGGCAACGACGTCGCGATCAAGCTGCTGCGCCACGAGATCGCCGACGACCCGCGCGCCCGGGAACGGCTGGCCCGCGAGGTCGCATCCCAGCAGCGGGTGCGCAACGGCAGCATCGCGCGGATCCTCGACGCGGAGCTCGAGTCCTCCGACGCCTTCGTGGTCACCGAGTTCATCCCGGGGCCGACGCTCGACGACGCGGTGCGCGCCCACGGCGGGCTGCATCCCGAGGCGGTGCGCGAGGTGGGCCTGCTGCTGGGGGAGACGCTGCGGGAGATCCACGGCGCCGGCGTGATCCACCGCGACCTCAAGCCCGGCAACGTCATGCTGCGCGGCGCGGCGGAGGAGGACCTCGTCGGCTACGACCCCGACGGCGACGGGCTGGATCCCGTGATCATCGACTTCGGGATCGCGACCGCGGCGGAGGAGTCGCGTCTGACCTCCACCGGGCTCGTGATGGGCACGGCCGCCTATCTCGACCCGGAGGTGGTGCGCACCGACCACACCGGCGAGGCGGGGGACTGGTGGTCCTGGGCGGCGGTGCTCGCCTTCGCCGCGACGGGACGGGAGCCCTTCGGCAGCGGCCGCGCCGACCTCGTCTTCCTGCGCGCGGATCGCGGCGAGATCGACGTCGAGGGCGTGCCCACCGAGCTCGGCGCCTGGCTGCGCTCCGCCCTGCACGCCGACCCCGCGCAGCGCGCGACGCCCGAGGAGCTCCTCGCCCGCCTGGCCGAGCTCGACCTCTCCCGCTACGACGACCCGGGCGAGACCGAGGCCCTCGAGACCGGGTCCCGCACCGAGGTGCTGCCCGCCCTCGGGGCCGACGGCGCCCCGGCGGCCGGCGCGGCCACGCCCGCCGACCCCGGTGCGCGCGAGGGAGCGGACGCGACCGGCGCGGCGAGCGAGGCGGGGGCGACCGAGGCCCTGCCCGCCGGGGGAGCGGCCACCGAGGCGCTGCCCCGGGCGGCGACCCCGTCAGAGCCCCCCACCGAGGCGCTGCCCCGGTTCACGACCCCCGTGGAGCCGCCCACCGAGGTGATCCCCGTGATGGACACCCCGACCCGGGCCCTGCCGGTGGTCCCGCCGCCGGCCGGTCCCGTGGGGACGACCGGCGCGCACGGCGCACCGTCGCCGCAGCCGCAGACCGCGCCGCGCGAGGCGGCGTCCCCGTACGGCGCGGTGCCTGCGCAGCAGCACCCTGTCGCGCAGCAGATGCCGTCCCCGCAGACGCGGCCCCAGCACGCCGGGCAGTGGCCCGCCCAGGACGGCGCGCAGATGGCGCCCCAGCAGGGCATGCCGCCGCAGCAGGGGGTCTGGGCCGCGCCGCCCTTGCCGCCCCGTCGGTCCCTCCTGGTGTGGACGGGGCACCTGCTGCTCGTCGCCCTCGCCGCCCTCGCCCCCTACATCTCCCTGGCGATGCTGCTCCTGCTCGGCGCCCTCGCCCGCACCTGGGAGCGCAGCCACCGCAGCATCGCCGCGCAGCGGATGCGCGGCGCCGCCGGCTCCGGCCCGCTGTGGACGGCAGGGGTCGCCAGCCCCTTCCGCTTCCTGCTGGGCCTGCTGGAGATCGTGCTGCAGGCGCTGTTCCCGCTGATCCTGGGCCTCCTCGTGGGGGTGGCGCTGGACGCGGGCTGGACCCTCCTGCAGGGCGCTCCGCCGCCCGACGGGGTCCCCTTCGCCACGGCGATGGCGATCACGCTGCTGATCACCTGGGTGGGCATCGGCAGCCGCACCACCCGCGACGGCGCCCACCGCATGATGGATGCGGCGGCGCCCGACCTGCTGTGGGGCGCGATCGTGCTCGTGCTGCTCCTGCTGCTGCTCGGCGCGATCGCCTTCGCGCTGTTCACACGCGAGGGGATGGTCGACTACCTGCCCTTCCCGCAGGGGCCGCGGCTGGACGACATCGCCCTGTGGAGGAGCTGACCCGAGCGGCCCGTGCCCGGTGAGCGAGACCGCCCATCCCTCCGGGGACGTCCAGGAAGCGGCCGCTAAACTCGCCACGACCCACCACCCACCGCTGCCCCGGCCCCGGGGCGACGAGGAGATCCCATGGCCGCGTCCGGTCCGTCCCAGTCGGCGCAGGAGCGTCGTGAAGCGCAGCGCGAGGCGCTGCGTGCCCAGCGCCAGGCGGAGCTCAAGCGTCAGCGCACCGTCCGCACCGTCGTGATCGCGGCGGTCACCGTCGTCGCGCTGGTGCTGGTCGCCGCCGCGGGCCTGTTCATCTACCGCCAGATGCAGCCGGCCGGCCCCGTCGCGACGCCCGAGGGCGTGGCCGAGGACCAGCCCTATCTCCCGATCGGCGCGCCCGAGGACTCGGGCAAGCCCGTCCTCGAGATCCATCTCGACTTCATGTGCCCCGTGTGCGGGCAGTTCGAGGACATCAACGGCGAGGACATCGAGCAGATCGTCGAGGACGAGGAGGCGACGGTCCACCTGGTGCCGCGCCGCTTCCTGGACTCCGCCTCCACCACCGGCGACTACTCCTCCCGCTCCGCGAATGCGCTCGCCTGCGTGTGGGAGGACGATCCCGACAACGTCCTCGGATTCCAGCAGCTCATGTTCGCCAACCAGCCCGCCGAGGGCAGCGCGGGCCTGACCGACGACGAGATCTGGGGTTACGCCCAGGAGGCCGGTGCCTCCGACGAGGTGCAGTCCTGCATGAGCGCGAAGACCTACCAGTCGTGGGTGCGCCAGGTCGTGGACCCCTACGGCTCGGAGGTCGGCGGCGGCACCCCGTACGTCGAGATCGACGGGGAGGCCTTCGGCTCGGACCAGTGGTCCCAGGAGGGCGCCCTGCGCGAGGCCGTCCTGGCGGCCGGCGGTGAGGCGGCTCCTTCCGACGGCGGAGGCGCCTCCGACGGGGGCGAGGGCTGACCCTGACGCCGCCGAGGCCTGCGGGCCTCTACACTCTCAGGGGACCGTCCGCCGCGCGGTCGGTCCCCTGTTCGCTGGAGTGGCGCAACGGTAGCGCACCTGTCTTGTAAACAGGCGGTTGCGAGTTCGAATCTCGTCTCCAGCTCTCATCTGACCTGCGCAGATGCACCTCCGGGCGGTGCCGTCCTCGACCGGCGCCTGGCGACAGCGGCTGTCGTGCGCGGGCCCATGGCGACACGAGCTGGCTATATCGCCACCTCATGTCACCATCGGCCCGACGGCGACATGGAGGCAGCGGCGACGAGTCCTCGAGGTGCAGGCAACGGTATGCCAACCCCCTGACAGTGCTGGTCAGGACGCGGAATCGACCGGGTCCGCCCGCCGCCCGGGCGGCGGGACCGAGGCGGGGTCAGAAGGTGTCGTAGGAGACCCGGTTCACCGTGAAGCCATGCCCGGTCATGGTGTTCCAGCAGGTCATCCCGTCGAAGCGACTCGTGCACGCCATGTCGCCACGGACGGCGCTGCTGTCGTACTCGAGGGTGTCCGCGGAGTCGCTGAGGAAGGACTCGCCGCAGGCGCGGCCGGCGTCCTCGTCGGCGACGGTGAGGGAGAACGGGCCGTCCTCGCAATCCTCGAGCCCGGCGTCGGAGAAGTCGCGGTCCTCGACCGAGCAGGAGGCGGAGTCCTCCTCGAGCCGGCAGCTGATGTTCCCGGTGGGGGAGCGCAGCTCGTCCATCTCCAGGGCGCCGTCGGGGGCGGGGGAGACCGGGTCCTCCTCGGTGGTCTCCTCCTCCGTCGGCTCCTCGGTGGTCTCCTGGGGTGCGGACTCGGCGCTGGTGGTCGAGCTGTCCCGCGTGTACTGCTCCTCGTCCGGAGGGGAGAGCAGCGCACGGGCGCCGAGGCCGATCACGGCCAGGAGCACCAGGGCGAGCACGAGGCAGCCGCCGCAGGCGATCCACGCCTTCTTCCGGCTGCCGTCGTCGGCGTCGTCCTCCTCGCCGGACGGCGGGCCCGCGGGGGCCGACGGGGCGGCGGAGGCCGCCGCGGAGCCGTAGCCGTACGCCGCGGCGCCGTAGCCCGGCTGAGGCTCGTGCGCGGCGGTCGGAGCCTGCTGCGCGGTGGGCTCGTGGGCCGCCGCGGGCGTCTCGGCCGCGCCGAGCGGGACCACGGACGCCTTCGGGGACAGGCGCACCGAGGAGGAGGGCGAGCTCTGGCTCGGCGAGGTCTGCGCGGCGGGTGCCTGTGGCACGGGCGGGGCCGGGGGCGGGGTCGAGCTGTCCTGCGCGTCGGTGGCCTCGGCGGCGGCATTCCCGGCAACGGCAGCCCCGGCACCAGCGGCCCTGGAGGTGCCCCAGACGAGCTCCTCGGGGTACTCGCCCCAGGCCGAGACGGCCTCATCGGGCTGGTCCTGCGGTGCCGGGTCCACGTCGGGCACGACCTGGTGGAGCTGGGTGGGCTCGCCCTGGTCGAGGTCGGCGTCCTCGGGGGAGGCGCCGTCGTCGGGCGCCTCGGCGATGTCCTCTGCACTGCGCTCCGAGCCGTCCTGCGTGCCGTCTCCGCCCGAGGGCGCGGCGTCGGCCTCGTAGGCCTGCTGCGCCCACCGGTTCGTGGCCAGGATCCACTGGCGCGCGACCTCGGGCGTCGAGGGGTTCGTGACGATCAGCCGGTGCAGCTGGGGGTGCTTCTCGGTGAGCTCGAGAAGACGCTCCGGGCTCGTGCCCGGATCAGCCGCCTCCTCCGCCGTCGAACGGTGCTCTGCCACCGTGCTCTCCCTTCCTTACGGGTCCCGGAAGGACTCCCGCGGCTCGCGCGGGGGCCTGCCGACCCATGAGAATGGCACACGGGAGTGCGCCGAGGCGCTGCGCGGCGGCCCTGCGGAACGGTGACCCGCAGGTCACCGGCCGGACCGGGGCCGTGCCCCGCCGCACCGCCGGCCGGGGCTGACCTGCACGGACCCGCCGGCACGGAGAGCGCCCCGCGCCCCGCTCCCGCGGTGTGACCGGGGTCTCGAGAACCGTGACGGATCCGACTTCCCGGGGCGGCGGAACACCAGCCCGTCCCTCAGTCCGGGATGCGCCAGTCGATGGGGGCGGAGCCCTGCTGCTCGAGCAGGGAGTTCACCCGGGAGAAGGGCCGGGAGCCGAAGAATCCGCGCGAGGCCGACAGCGGGCTCGGATGCGGGCTCGCGACATGCGGTACCTCGCCCAGCAGCGGGATCAGCGACTGGGCGTCGCGCCCCCACAGGATCGCCGCCAGGGGGCCGCCGCGGGCGACCAGGGCGCGCAGCGCGTGCTCGGTCACCTCCTCCCAGCCGCGGCGCCGGTGCGAGGCCGGAGCGCCGGGGGTGACGGTCAGGACCCGGTTCAGCAGCAGCACGCCCTGGTCCTGCCAGGAGGTGAGGTCCCCGTGGGCGGCGGGCGGGATCCCCAGATCGCTCTCGAGCTCGGTGTAGATGTTCCGCAGCGAGCGGGGGAGGGGCCCCACGTCCCGCTCGACCGCGAAGGACAGCCCGATCGGGTGGCCGGGGGTGGGGTAGGGGTCCTGGCCCACGATCAGCACCCGCACCTCGGACAGCGGCCGGGTGAAGGCGCGCAGCACCGCGTCCCCGGCGGGGAGGTAGCCGCGGCCTGCACCGACCTCCTCGCGAAGGAAGTCGCCGAGCGCGTGGATGCGGTCCTCGACCGGCGCGAGGGCTTCGGCCCAGTCGGGGGCGATGGTCCGGGACAGGGGAGCGGGCATGGGGGAAGTCAATCACCCTCGGCGGCGTGGTGGCGCGGGGGGCCGCCCGTGAGTGCGTAGCCTCGGAGCATGCCCGCCACTCCCTCCGAGCCCGCACGCGACGACGGACGAGCCGCCGGCGCCGCCGTCTCGGGCGCCGTCGAGCCGGGCGCCGCGCCGTCGGACGTCGCGCTGCCGGGGCCGCAGGGATCGCTGAGCGAGCGCGACCGCCGGATCCTCGCGCTCGAGGGGCGCACCTTCCGCTACGTCGGTGCGAAGGAGCGGGCGATCCGCGAGGAGATCGGGCTGTCCAAGGTCGCCTACTACGTGCGGCTGAACGCCCTGCTGGACGATCCCGCGGCGCTGCGCGCGGCCCCCGCGGTCGTGAACCGGCTGCGCGCCCGACGCACCTCCGAGGACGGCGGCGCGGGCGGCGACCACCGCGTGGCCTGAGCCATCACCGCGCCGGGGCGTGTGCTCCGCCCCCGGATCGGGTCGAGCAGGTTTAATGGGGCCGTGGCTGATTCCCAGTATCCCTACCCGCCGGACCGATTCGACGACGAGGCGGACGCCGTCACCTTCCACGGCGCCCACCGTGCCGAGCTCCCCTTCTGGCGGGAGAACCTGCTGTACATCATCATCATCGGCGCAGCCGTGGTGATGCTCGTGGTGCTGCTCTTCGTGATCGGCGGGATGGGCGGCGACGGCGACGACCGCGCCGCCGACCCGACCACCGCCTCCGAGACGGAGCAGAGCGAGGGCTCCGACGAGGGAGGCGACTCCGAGGAGGAGGCCCCCGAGCCGGATCTCTCGGTGCCCGTCCAGGTGATCAACGCCGGCGGCATCAACGGCCTGGCCGGCACCTGGAGCGACGAGCTCGAGGGGCAGGGCTGGGAGGACGTCAGCGTCGCCACCGCCGACACCCCCCAGCAGGAGGCCGTCGTCTACTACCGCGATGAGGCCGACGCGGACACCGCCCAGGCGCTCGCCCAGCAGGTCGGCGCCGGGGACGCCAGCCAGAGCGACGAGTACGAGGCGCGCGTGACCTTCGTCGCCGTCACCGAGCCGGGCGACGGCGGGGACGAGGGCGGCGAGGGCTGACCTCTCCCGACGCCGCCTCGACGCGCCGCTCCTCCCTGCGGAGGGGCGGCGCGTCCGCGTCCCGGCCGGGCGGCGCCGACGCGCCGTGTCCGCTCCGCGCGGAGGGTTAGCACTCTCGGGGTCAGAGTGCTTATGATGAGCTGGCACTCGGTGCACGGGAGTGACAGCCCCCGCGCACTGGGCCCTGAACATTCCGGCCCCGTGAGGGCGTCGGCGCCGTGGGACATGAACACGACGTCGGCTCCCGTCCGTCGCGGGCACTGGGTCGGGTGGACATCACAGACACGGGAGAGATTCCACAATGGCCAAGCTCATCTCTTACGACGAGGAGGCCCGGCGCGGCCTCGAGCGGGGAATGAACCAGCTCGCCGACGCCGTCAAGGTCACCCTCGGCCCCAAGGGCCGCAACGTCGTGCTCGAGAAGTCCTGGGGCGCCCCCACCATCACCAACGACGGCGTGTCGATCGCCAAGGAGATCGAGCTCGACGATCCCTACGAGAAGATCGGCGCCGAGCTGGTGAAGGAGGTCGCCAAGAAGACCGACGACATCGCCGGCGACGGCACCACCACCGCCACCGTCCTCGCCCAGGCCCTGGTCAAGGAGGGCCTGCGCAACGTCGCCGCGGGCGCCAACCCGATCGCGCTCAAGCGCGGCATCGACCAGGCCGTGGCCGCGGTCTCCGAGACCCTGCTCAAGCAGGCCAAGGAGATCGAGACCAAGGAGCAGATCGCCTCCACCGCCGCCATCTCCGCGGCCGACGAGGCCATCGGCGAGCTCATCGCCGAGGCCCTCGACAAGGTCGGCAAGGAGGGCGTGATCACGGTCGAGGAGTCCAACACCATGGGCCTCGAGCTGGAGCTCACCGAGGGCATGCGCTTCGACAAGGGCTTCATCTCGCCGTACTTCGTCACCGACGCCGAGCGTCAGGAGACCGTGCTCGAGGATCCCTACATCCTCCTGCTCTCCTCCAAGGTCTCCTCCGTCAAGGACCTGCTGCCGCTGCTGGAGAAGGTCATCCAGGCCGGCAAGCCGCTGGCGATCATCGCCGAGGACGTCGAGGGCGAGGCCCTCGCGGTGCTCGTGGTCAACAAGCTCAAGGGCTCCTTCAAGTCCGTGGCCGTCAAGGCCCCCGGCTTCGGCGACCGCCGCAAGGCGATGCTCGAGGACATGGCGATCCTCACCGGCGGCCAGGTCATCGCCGAGGAGGTCGGCCTCAAGCTCGAGACCGCCGGTCTCGAGCAGCTCGGCCAGGCCCGCAAGATCGTCGTGACCAAGGACGAGACCACCATCGTCGAGGGTTCCGGCGACGCCGACCGCATCGCCGGCCGCGTCTCCCAGATCCGCACCGAGATCGAGAACTCCGACTCGGACTACGACCGCGAGAAGCTCCAGGAGCGTCTCGCGAAGCTGGCCGGCGGCGTCGCCGTCATCAAGGCCGGCGCCGCGACCGAGGTCGAGCTCAAGGAGCGCAAGCACCGCATCGAGGACGCGGTGCGCAACGCCAAGGCCGCCGTGGACGAGGGCGTCGTCGCCGGTGGCGGCGTCGCGCTGCTGCAGGCCGGTGCGGACACCTTCGGCTCGCTCTCCCTCGAGGGCGACGAGGCGACCGGCGGCAACATCGTCAAGGTCGCCATCGAGGCCCCGCTCAAGCAGATCGCGGTCAACGCCGGCCTCGAGGGCGGCGTCGTGGCGGAGAAGGTCAAGGGTCTCCCCGTGGGCCAGGGCCTGAACGCCGCGACCGGCGGGTACGAGGACCTGGTCGCGGCCGGGATCATCGACCCCGTCAAGGTCACCCGCTC
Source organism: Brachybacterium sp. EE-P12 (assembly GCF_003711805.1). Lineage (GTDB taxonomy): Bacteria > Actinomycetota > Actinomycetes > Actinomycetales > Dermabacteraceae > Brachybacterium. The sequence goes on from NZ_QXCP01000004.1 coordinate 337,749, forward strand.
CGCGCTGCAGAACGCGGCGTCCATCGCGGGCCTGTTCCTGACCACCGAGGCCGTCGTGGCCGACAAGCCGGAGCCCGAGGCCCCGGCCGCCGGCGGCGGCGACATGGGCGGCATGGGAGGCATGGGCGGCATGATGTGATCTCCTGATCACCTGCCGCTCCTCCCGAGCGCGACGAGCCCCGATCCTCTGCGGAGGGTCGGGGCTCGTTCTCGTCGACGGTGTCGTCGTCCCCTCCTCCCTCGGTGGCTCTCCGTCGGTCGCCGACGCCACGCTCGCAGCGATCCGCGATGTGCTCGCCGCCCGGTGACGACCGCCCGGGAAACCTCCGGCAAGAGGAGGCGGACTCGGGAAGCCACGGCGATGATGACGGCGTACTCGTCGAGGACGCCGTGATCCGACTCCTCGACGCCTTGAGGAGGAGGAACGCATGAGGTCGAGGACGACCCCGAGGCCACCGGGCCCACGGCCGGGTCGACGAGCGCTGCTGACCGGGATCCCACTGCTAGGCGCCGGGGCGCTCGCGCTCGGCGGCTGCACGCCGGACGACGCCGGCGCCGCCACCGACGTGGAGGAGATCCTGACGATCTCCCTGAACCAGACGGAGAGCCACCCCAGCTATATCGCGCTGACCTGGTTCGGCGAGCAGCTCGCCGAGGCGACCGACGGCCGCTGGGGTGCGCGCGTCTACGCCAACGAGGCGCTCGGCGCGCAGCAGGAGGTCGTCCAGCTCGTCTCCGACGGCAGCGTGGACATGGCCGTGATCTCCGCACCGCAGGTCGAGAACCTCTCGATGGCCTTCCGGCCGCTGAACCTGCCCGGCGCCTTCGTGGACATCGAGCACCAGACGGCCGTGCTGAAGGACGACTCGATCGTGGGGGAGCTGTTCAGCTCCCTCGAGGACGAGCGGCGCCTGCGCGTGCTGGGCGGCTTCACCCAGGGCTCCCGCCACGTCTACACTGACCGCGGCCCGATCGAGAGCCCCGAGGACCTCCGCGGCCTGAAGATCCGCGTCCAGGAGTCCGACGTGTTCATGGAGCTGACCCGCGCGCTCGGCGCCTCGCCCACCCCGATGGCCTACGGCGAGGTGTACACCGCGCTGCAGGCCGGGGTGCTCAACGGCGCCGAGAACAACGAGGTCAGCTACGTGACCCAGCGCCACTACGAGATCGCCCCGTTCTTCACGCTCACCAACCACCTCGTGGGGCTGGACTACGTGATGGCGAACGTGGACCGGATCGCGCAGATGGAGGAGGCCGACCAGGAGGCCTTCAGCACGACGTTCACCGCTGCGCAGGAGGAGTTCGTGCGCCTGTGGGCGCAGGAGACCGACTCCAGCACCGAGGCGATGAAGGACGCGGGAGTGGAGATCACCGAGCCCGACCCCGAGGCGTTCACCCCGGCGATCGAGGAGGTGGGGCGCTCCTTCCTGGACAGCCCCGAGGACGAGGACCTGTACGAGCGCGTGCGCGCGCTCGCCGACGACATGGGGGTTCAGCGATGACCGCGCCGCGCAGGAGGATCGTCCAGGGCCTGACCTGGATCAGCATCGCGCTGTTCGTGGTGCTCGTGCTGGTGGTGATGTGGCAGGTGTTCACGCGCCAGGTGCTGGCCTCGCCCAGCGGCTGGACCACCACCGTCTCCCAGTACCTGTTCATCTGGCTGGTGCTCTTCTCCGTCGCGATGGTGTTCGGGGAGCGGGGCCACGTGGCGGTGGACTTCTTCGCCCGCCTGCTGCCGCGCCCCGCGCAGCGGGGCACGTCCGTGCTCGTCGAGGTCTCGATCCTCGCCTTCGCGCTGCTGGGCCTGGTCTGGGGCGGGATCCGCGGCATGGCGATCTCCTGGGACCAGGCGATCCCGGGCCTGCCGGTGAGCGTGGGGCAGATGTACCTGGCCCTTCCGATCGCGGGAGTGCTGATCGCGCTGTTCGCGGCCGAGGATCTCGTGCGCGCCGTGCGCGGCGAGGACCTGCTCGGCGGCGACGACGCCCAGTCGGAGGCCGCGCTCGAGGCGGCGTCCGTCGGCGCGGAGGGGACCGAGCACGCCGAGGCGGTCACCCCGGCCTCTCCCGCCTCCCCCACGTCGCCGACCGAGCAGAAGGGGGCCTGAGCCATGGATCCCGCAACCCTCGCAGGAATCATCCTCGTCGCCGGCGTCGTCGTGCTGATCGGCGTCGGCGCCCCGATCGCGATCGCGATCGGACTTCCCTCGATCGTGGCCCTCGCGGCCGTGGTCGGGACCGAGCAGGCCGTGTTCGTCGCCTCCCAGCGCATGTTCACCGGCGCGAGCTCCTTCACGCTGCTGGCGATCCCGTTCTTCGTACTCGCCGGATCGCTCATGAACACCGGCGGCATCGCTGAACGGCTGATCGACGCGGCCAAGGTCCTCGTGGGTCGGATGCCCGGCTCCCTCGCCCAGACCAACGTCGTCGCCAACGCTCTGTTCGGGTCGGTCTCGGGTGCGGCGGTCGCGTCGGCCGCGGCGATGGGCTCGACCCTCGGGCCGCGCATGAAGCGCGAGGGCTATGACACCTCGGTCTCCGCGGCCGTGAACGCCGCTTCCGCGCCCGCAGGCATGATGATCCCGCCCTCGAACACGCTGATCGTGTACTCGCTGGTCTCCTCGACCTCCGTGGCCACGCTGTTCGTCGCCGGCTACGGGCCGGGCATCGTGTGGGTGCTCGCGTGTCTCGTCGTCGTCGCGATCATCTCCCGCACCCGCCCGGGCATGCGGGCCCGCGGAGAGCGGGTGCCGCTCGGCCTCGCGGTGACCACGCTGCTGAAGGCGGTCCCGGCGATCCTGATGATCGTGATCGTGATCGGGGGCCTGCTGGCCGGGTTCTTCACCGCGACCGAGTCCGCGGTGATCGCGGTGGCCTACTCCTTCGTGCTCGGTCTGGTCTACCGCCAGCTCACGCTTCGGAACCTGCCCACGGTGATCGCGGGCGCCGCCCGCACCACGGCGGTCGTGATGCTCCTGGTCGCGGTGTCCTCGGCGCTGAGCTGGGTGCTCTCCTACGCGATGATCCCGCAGTCGATCTCCTCGGCTCTGCTGGGTCTGGCGGACTCCAAGACGGTCATCCTGCTGCTGATGATGCTGATCCTGCTGATCGTGGGCGCCTTCATGGACCCCACCCCGGCGATCCTCATCTTCACGCCGATCTTCCTGCCGATCGCGATGGAGCTCGGGGTGGACCCGATCCACTTCGGCCTGATGATCACCTTCAACCTCTCGCTCGGCACGATCACCCCGCCGGTGGGGAACATCCTGTTCATCGCCGCGAAGGTGGGCAACGTGCGGGTCGAGCCGGTGATCCGGCAGATGCTGCCCTTCTTCGGCGCGCTGCTGATCGGGCTGCTGCTGGTGGTGTTCGTCCCGCAGATCACGATGGCGCTGCCCGATCTGCTGGGCATGAGCGGCGCGGCGGAGTAACCGCCCCGCCACCCCTCCGTGCTGGTCCGCACATGGTCAGCTGAGGGCGCAGGGCGTCCCACTACGGTGTATATGCCGTAGTGGGACGCCCTGCGCCAGTACCTGACCATCAGCAGGGGCAGGGGCGACGCCTCACGCCGACGCGGTCAGAGGAACGGGTTCCAGAACCGGCCGTCGTTCACGCCCAGCAGCACGAGCGGCACCGCGACGAGCAGCACGGCGAGACTGATCAGCACGAGATCGGGCAGCCGCAGCGGCGTGCGCACCAGCCAGGTGCGGCGCCTGCCGCGCCCGAAGCCGCGCAGCTCCATCGCCGCCGAGACCGCCTCGATCCGGTCGAAGGTCCCCAGCAGCAGCGGCAGGAGCACGGAGGCGAGGTTCCGCACCCGGGTACGTAGCCCGGCGGCGCGGGAGGTGTCCAGACCGCGGGCCTGCTGCGCCTGGGAGATGGTGCGGAACTCGCGCTGCACGTCCGGGATGTAGCGCAGGGCGAGCGAGACCGCGTACGCGATCCGGTAGGGCACCCCGATCCTGGCCAGGGAGGAGGCGAACTCCGGCGGGCGCGTGGTCGCCACGAACAGCAGCACCGAGGGCAGCACCGCCACGTACTTCAGCGTCACCGCGCTCTGGTAGAACAGCTGCTCGGCGGTGACGTCCCAGCGCCACGGCCCCTCCAGGAGCACGTGCCGGGTGCCGAACAGCTCGGTGCCGTAGCCGGGGGCGAACAGGAAGATCCCGATGTTGTTCAGCGTCGCGAAGATCGCCACCAGCCACAGCACGACGGCGAGGTCCCGCACCCGCACCCGCGACATCCCCCACAGCACCAGGGAGCCGAGCGAGACCGCCGCCAGATAGCGCACGTCGAAGCCGATCATCGCCCCGATCACCACGCCGAGGGCGAGGGCGAGCTTGGAGACGCCGGAGAGGCGGTGCAGGGGGCCGGTGCGGTCCACGTAGCCGAGCACGGGGGAGGTCATCGCGCCTCCTCGCGTTCGTGCCGGTCCGCGGCGATGACGCGGCGCACCAGGCGGGCGGGGTCCGGCACGCCGCAGCGTCGGGCGAGGTCGTACAGGCCGGTGGTCACGAGATCCGCGCGGGCGGAGAGCTCCGGATCGGTGAGCACCGCGGCGGGATGGTCGTCGGCCAGCAGATGCCCGCCGGACAGGACGAGCACCCGCCGGGTGTGCTCGAGCGCGAGGTGCATGTCGTGGGTGATGAGCACGACGGTGGTCCCGGCGCGGTGCACGCCGCGCAGGAACTCCATGAACTCGCTGTAGTGGGCGTGGTCCTGGCCGGCGGTCGGCTCGTCCAGCAGCAGCACCTCGGGCTCGAGGGCGAGCACGGCGGCGATGCTGACCCGTTTGCGCTGGCCGTGGCTGAGGGCGCTGAGCGGCCAGGAGCGGAAGGGCCGCAGCCCGCACACCGCGAGCACCTCCTCGCTGCGGCGCGCGATCTCCTCGTCCGGCAGGGAGCGGGCTCGCAGCCCCAGCGCGATCTCGTCGAGCACACGGGGCTGGGAGAGCATCTGCCCGGGCTCCTGGAGCACGAAGCCGATCCGCTCCCCGCGCTCGGCGAGGCTCCACCCCGTCGCGTCGGCCCCGCCGATCCGCACCCGACCCGCGGTCGCGGTCTCGAACCCGCACAGCACCCGGGCGAGGGTGGACTTCCCGGCCCCGTTGGAGCCGAGCACGCCGAGCATCTCCCCGCAGCGGATGCGTGCGTCGATCCCGTCCAGCGCCACGGTGGTGCGCTCGGGGCCGACGGGGATCTCGACCCGCACCCCCTCCAGCTCGAGCGCCGGATCGCCGTCGTCGGACAGCTCGGACGCGGGGTCGGGCGCGTCCTCGGTCCAGGCGCGGACCGCCTCGATCTGGGCCGGGGTGAGGTCGATGTCCGCGGCGCGGGAGGGGCGCTGGTCCGCGGTGACGGGGGCGCCGGCGCGGCGCAGCGCGGTCACGTGCAGGGGAGGGCGGATCCCGTGGGCCTCGAGCCGTCCCGAGGCGAGGACCTCCCCGGGCGGGGCGTCGGCCACGATCCGCCCCTCGGACAGCAGCACGATCCGGTCCACGTCCCGGTGCAGGACGTCCTCGAGCCGATGCTCGACGATCACGATCGTGGTGCCCTGCTCGCGGTGCAGGTCGTCCAGCAGCTCGACGGTCGCACGGCCGGCGGCGGGGTCGAGGTTCGCCAGCGGCTCGTCCAGCAGCAGCACATCCACCTCGTCGACCAGCACCCCGGCGATGGCGACGCGCTGCTTCTGCCCGCCGGAGAGATCGTGCGGGGAGTCGCCCAGGCGGTCCTCGATACCGGTCAGGCGCGCCGCGCGGGCGATCCGCTCGGGCATCTCCTCCGTCGGGACCTGCTGGTTCTCGAGACTGAAGGCGATGTCCTCGGCGACGCTGAGGCCCACGAATTGGTTGTTGCTGTCCTGCAGCACGGTGCCGACCACCCGCGCGGTCTCCACCAGCGGCGCCTCGGCGGGATCGTGCCCGGCCACGCGCACGGACCCGGTGATGGTGCCGCGGTGATGGTGGGGGATCATCCCGTTCAGCACGCGCAGCAGCGTGGACTTCCCGGAGCCGGAGGCGCCGACGATCGCGACCTTCTCGCCGCGGCGGACGGCCAGGTCGATGTCGCGCAGGGTCGGCTCCGCCTGTGCGCGGTACTGGAAGGAGCAGCCGCGCAGCTCGATCAGCGGCTGCTCCCCGGTGCCGGCGGCGGTGCTCACCTCTCGCGGCTCAGCGACCCGGTCCGGGTGCGGGTGCGGGCGTAGAGGGAGAGGATGATCAGGCCCAGCACGGCGGCGGTCACCGAGTTCGCCGCGAAGGCGAGGGCGCCCTGAGTCCACACCTTGTTCGCGGGCTCGGAGTAGATCAGCACGTCGCCGAGCGGGGCGACGACCAGCCAGGCCAGCGCGTTCGCGATCACCACCGCGGCGGTGAAGCGCAGTGCGAGCGCCCGGTCGAAGACGCCGTCCTCGATCGCGGTGCGCAGGAGCAGCAGGCCCACGACCAGCCCGAACACGCCGGAGCTGATCTCCCAGGACAGCCAGATGCCGAAGCCCGTCGCGTCGATGAGGATGTGCCCGATGAGGCCTGCGAGCGCGCCGACCAGCGGGCCGTAGAGCACGGCGAACACGGCGAGGACCGCGTACTGGATGGAGATCGTGGTGTTCGGGATCGGTGTGGGGATCGCGACGAAGCGGCCGAGCACGAAGAACAGGGCGGCGCCGATGCCGATCGCGACGACCTGGGTGACGGGGGAGCGGGAGACGGTCATGAGGAGGTCCTTCCGGGACAGGGGAGGGGAGGGCGTCAGCGCACGGGCTCGAGGGTCACGTGCCAGGACGCGCCGGTGCCGAGGGAGAAGGCGCGGGCGTAGTGGCCGCGGTTGATGGCGATCGCCATCCGGTCCAGCGAGTTCACGTACAGCAGCGATTCGCCGATCTCGACGGCGGCGAAGCTGCGGGCATAGGTGAGCTGGGCGGCGTGCACGACCGTGTCGTGGTGCAGCACCCGCACCATCACCTGATCGCCGTCGGCGACGCCGAGCTCGCCGAACAGGGGACGGGGGATCGAGGTCCACAGCGAGCCGTAGCGCACGTCGAGGGTGTCGATGATGCCGTGGACCGTGCCGTCGGCGATCCCGGGGGCGGTCAGCGGCAGGCGCACCATGTCCTCGAGCGGCAGCTCCCGCCCGACCTCCTCGAAGGAGGCGACGCCCGCGGCGAGCCGCGCGCCGGTGAAGGCGTAGATGTCCCGGCCGTGGAAGGTGCAGGACTCCTCGGAGCCGGGGCGGCGGTGTCGGGTCTCGTCGATCTCCCGCAGCGCCGTGATGCCGAAGATGTCCTCGATATGGGTGAGGGTGCCGTTGTCGGGGGTGACCACGTAGTGCCCGGTCGTGGTGCGCGCGACGACCGAGAGCCGGTCGGAGCCGACGCCCGGATCGACCACGGAGACGAACACGGTCCCCTCGGGCCAGTAGGACAGCACCTGCGCGAGGCGGTAGGAGCCCTCCCAGATGTCGTAGGGCGGGATGTTGTGGGTGACGTCGTGGATCCGCAGGGCCGGGTCGACGCCGACGGCGACGCCGTACATCGCGCTGACGGCGCCGTCGTCGAGACCGAAGTCCGACTGCAGCACGAGGGAGCTCATGGGGCCAGTATGCGTCGGCGGGCCCCGTCCCCGCCGGTTCCGCCGTCACGCACCGTCATGCGTGGGCGAGGATGGTGGGATGGCATCCACCGCAGCGCAGCCGCCCGCCTTCGCCGTCCTCACCCAGAACATCCGCTATCACGACGAGTCGACCCTGCCCGGGCAGGCCGATCACTGGCCCGAGCGGGCACCGGTGCTCGCCCAGCTGCTCGGCGAGGCCGAGGCGGACGTGGTGGGGCTGCAGGAGGTGCTCGCCTCGCAGATCCCGGTGATCGACGAGGCACTCGGCGCCACCCACCTGCGGCTCGGGATCGGCCGGGAGGGCGGCGGCCGCGGCGAGCACAACCTCCTGCTGCTGCGCCGGGACCGGTTCGAGCTGCTGGACTGGGACCAGCTGTGGCTCTCCGAGGAGCCGGACCGGATCGGCTCGCTGGGCTGGGACGCGCACTGCCCGCGGATCGCCGTGTGGGCGCGGGTGCGGGACCGACGCACCGACCAGGATCTCGTTCTCGCGGTGACCCACCTCGACCACGCCGGGGAGGCCGCCCGCGAGCAGGGCGCGGCGCTGCTGGCCGGGCGGCTGCTCGCCGAGGCGGGAGAGTCCCCGATCGTGCTGATGGGCGACTTCAACGCCGCCGGCGGGGAGAGCACGCCGTGGCGGGTGCTGCGCGATGCCGACTTCGAGGACGCCCATGACGTCGCCGCCGAGCACGTCGGCGAGGACATCGGCACCTTCCCCGACTACGGCACTCCGGAGGCGGGCGGGATGCGGATCGACTGGATCCTCGCCCGCGGCCTCGCCGTCGAGCAGTACGCGGCCCGCGTGCCGCTGCGGGACGGTCGTGCGGCCAGCGACCACGCGACCGTCACCGCTCGGCTGCGGCGGGCGCGGGGCTGAGGGGCCGACGGGGTCCGTCGCGGACCCGAGAGCTGAGGGCGCCTCGCCGCTCACATGTCGACGGCGGAGGTGACGAGGATGCCGCTGTCCTCGCAGAGCGCGGCGATCTCGATCAGGTCACCGGCGACGGTGATGTCCCCGCCGTCGCCCCGGGCGAGGGCCGGCAGCACGGAGACCCATCCGCCCTCGCACGCGGCGAGCTCCTCCTCGAGCGACGGGACGAGGAGCGCGAGGACCTCGGCCTCGTCCACCGGCTCCAGCGTGCCGCCGCCGGAGTCCGGGGCTCCGCCGGCGTCGGAGGCCCCGGCGGAGGCGCTCGCGGTCACCAGCTCACGGGCGTCCTCGGGAGCGAGCTCGAGGACCGCCTGCCACCAGTAGTCGTCGGGCGCGGGGAGCGGGATCCTCTCGTCGGGGTCGGTGAAGCGCCCCTCGGCGAGCGAGACCCGTGCGGGCTCGCCGAGCGCGGGGAAGTGCTCGTCGACGAGCTCGGCGGACTGCAGGAGGACGCCGGGCCGGTAGTAGCGCCGGGCATCCTCGTCGTGCACCCATCCGGGCTCTCCGCGCCCGCCCCCGCCGAGCAGCCCGCAGCCCGTCAGCGCGGCGCTCGTCAGCACGACCGCCGCGAGGACTCCTGCTCGTCGTCCGATGTCCCCCATGGCAACCCCCTCCCGTTCCCCGAGTCCCTGTCTACCAGGTGGGGGCGGGAGCGTGCCGCCCGAGGCGCGGCGCGTGGTCGGAGCGCGGGACAGGATCCAGGCGCGGCGCGCGGCTCAGAGCCCCCAGGCCTCGGCCAGCAGCTCGATCCCGCGGATCCGATGGTCGGGGTCGAAGTAGTTCGCGGTGACGATGAGCTCGTCGGCCTCGGTGGCCGCGACGATCTCCTCGAGCTGAGAGACGACGGTCGCGGGGGAGCCGACGGCGCGGATCGAGAGGGTCTGCTCGACCTGCTGCATGACGTGCTCGGGATAGCGTCCCTCGAGGTCCCGCGGCGGCTGCGTCTTCATCCGCTGCCCGGTGACGATCCCCAGGAACTGCTGCAGGTTGGTGGTGAACAGGCGCTCGGCCTCCTCGTCGGTCGGTGCGACCACGACGTTCACCCCCACCATGGTGTGCGGCGCCTCGATCTGCGCGGCAGGGCTCTGGGTCGCGTCGAAGCTCTCCCGATACACCTGCAGCGCCTGCAGGTACTGGAAGGGCGCGAAGTGGGAGGCGACGGAGAAGGGCATCCCCAGCTGGGCGGCCAGCCGTGCCCCGTTGGCGGTCGAGCCCAGGATCCACATCGGCACCTCGGTGCCCTCGGCGACCGCCGCGCGGATCGGCAGCTGCCCGCTCGGCTCCGCGTGGGACCAGTCCCGCATCTGCTCGACCGCGGCGATGAACGCGCCCGGCTCCGCGGAGGTGCGGGCCAGCAGCTGCGCCGTGTACTGGTCGGTGCCGGGCGCCCGGCCGAGCCCCAGGTCGATCCGGTCGCCGTGGAACCGCACGAGGGTGCCGAACTGCTCGATGACCGCGAGCGGGGAGTGGTTGGGAAGCATGATCCCGCCGGAGCCGACGCGGATCCGCTCGGTGAGCGAGGCGGCGCGGTCGATCAGCAGGCTGGTCGCGCTCGAGGCGAGGGACTCGGTGTTGTGATGCTCCGCGTACCAGTAGCGGTGGTAGCCGGCGCGGTCCGCGGTCCGCGCCGCGCGCATCGAGATCTCGATCCCTTCGCGGGCGTCCTGCCCCTCGCTGAGGGGGACCAGGTCCAGGATCGACAGGGGGACGTGCGGAGTGCTCATGGCGCGAGCCTAGTGATGCGGACCGACCGGTGGTCCTTCGGGAGAGCAGGGGAAGGATCACCCGCTCAGGGCCGGATTCCCGGGAAGATCCGACAGGTCCCGGGCGTTGCGGCAGGGATGAGGTTCTCCCTGCTCGATCGCTCCCGCACCCGTACCGGCCGTCCGGAGCAGGCGGCGCTGACGGACAGCATCGAGCGCGCCGTGGCGGCCGAGCAGCTCGGCTATCACCGTTTCTGGGCGGCCGAGCACCACACCGTGCCGGGTATCGCCAGCGGCGCACCGGCGGTGCTGCTCGCCGCGATCAGCCAGCGCACCGCCCGGATCCGCCTGGGCTCCGGGGGAGTGATGCTGCCGAACCACCGCCCCCTCGTCGTCACCGAGCAGTTCCTCATGCTCGCCGCGCTCGCCCCGGGACGCGTGGACCTCGGCCTCGGCCGCTCCCTGGGCTTCACCGCTCCGGTGCGGGAGGCGCTGGGCAGGACGGAGGCCACGCCCGCGCAGTTCGCGCAGGAGGCGCGCGAGCTGCGCGGGTATCTCGAGGGGACCGCCGCGCTCACCGCCCGGCCTGCTCTCGACGAGGCACCGCCGCTGTTCCTGCTCGCGACCGGCTCCGGCCTCGACACCGCCGCGCAGCTCGGGCTGCCCGTCGTGCTCGGCGGCCCGGTCCTCGACTCCGCGGACCTCCCCGAGCGCCTGGCCGGCTACCGCCGGGCCTTCCGCCCGCACCGGGGCAGCGCTCCGGCCGTGATCCTCTCCGCCGACGTGCTCGTCGCCGACACCGACGCCGAGGCGCGGCAGCTCGCCCTGTCCGAGGTCTGGGCGATGGTCAGATCACGGGAGACCGGCGCGTTCCCGCCGCTCGAGGATCCGGCGCGGATCCGGGAGCGGGAGCTCACCGCGCGCGAGCGGTCACGCCTCGAGCGGGGGCTCGAGACGACCTGGGCGGGCAGCGAACGCACCGTCGCCGCCCGCATCGAGCAGGCCGCGGAGCGCACCGGCGCCGAGGAGCTGGTGGTCAGCGGCTGCACCTTCGACCGCACGGCGCTCGCCGACTCCGACCGCCGCGTCGCGGCGCTGCTGGGGTAGCCGGGACGGCCGCCTCGCCCTGCTCGAGCGAGTCACCAGCGGGGCGCTCCATACCCGGGAGCCGCCGGGCGCTGCGCGTTCTGCTGGGCGAAGGCCGCACCGTACTGCGCATAGGCGTGGGCATGCTGTGCGTGCTGCGCCCGGACCCGCTCGTTGTGGCCGGACGCGGCCAGGCAGCCCCAGATCATCGACGTGATCCAGATCGGAAGACCCACCAGCGGCGCCAGGAGTGCGAGGAACGAGCCGAATCCGAAGGTCGCCAGCGTGATCAGAGCGATGGCGAGTCCGGTGAGCAACGAGACGACCAGGGTGATCCCGAGCAGGACCAGAGCCCCGGTGACGGTCGAGTAGAGCATGCCGAGCGGACCGAAGAAGAAGGTGAGCACGAAGGCGACGCCCACGCTCTTCTCGGGCAGCGGGGGCATCGGCATCGGCGCGGCGAAGGGGCCCGTGGGCTGCGGGGCTGCGACCGTGACAGGGTGCTGGGGCACACCTGGTGACAGGGGGCCGAGGGCGGAGGAGCCGCGGACGTCCCCGCCCCGTGGGTCATGGCTGAGAGCGGTGTGATCGACGATCCCGTTCTCGACGATCTCCCCGGGGATCACATGACCCTTTCCCTGCGAGTATCCCTGTCGATCTGATGGTCCCCGAGACATACTTCCCCCTGAGTGCTCGTCGCCGCGTGTCGTCAGGTCCCCGGACGTCGCCGCCGACAGCTCCATCGTAGAGGAAGCATGTGACGTGCCGACGGGGGCAGTCCATGAATGCCCGTGGGCGCTGTACCGAAGGGAGCGTGCTGATGCCCACCGTGATCACCAGCGAGGAACTTCACCGCGATGCCTCGGCGACGCTGCAGGCCGCAGAAACCTCCCCGGTCATCATCACCGAGGACGGTCGGCGTACCCATGTCCTGCTGACGGCCGAGGAGTACGACCGGCTCGCCCGCGCACACGAGCTCCTGGGCGACAAGCTCTGGAGGCGGGGGACGGAGGACGAGGACCTCGAGCTCCCTCAGCGCGTTCTCGAGGAGCCGCGCGAGCTCGGCCGATGACATACCGGCCGAACCGCGACGCACTCGCAGCGGTGCCAGTGCGGGAAGCGGCGCGCAGCCAGCATGCGGCCGTCACCGGCCTCCAGCTCACAGCACCTTGCGGAAGCAGACGCTGATCCCGTCGGCCGGATCGTAGGGCGCGAACACGTCGATCCGTGTCCAGCCCTCGCGCTCGTACAGCGCGATCGCCTCGGGCTGGCGGTTCCCGGTCTGGAGGAACAGCTCGCTCGCCCCGCGCTCGCGGGCCGCGTCCTCGAGCCGTGCCAGGACCCTGCTCGCCAGCCCCAGCCGGCGATGGTCCGCGTCGACGACCAGGCGCTTGACCTCCCAGCGGTCCGGCAGACGACGCAGGGTGCCGGTCGCGGCGGGCGAACCGTCCACGAGCGCGAGCACCACCACGGCCACGTCCTCGCTGCTCGGCGGGGCCGGGCGAGGGGAGTCGCGGCGCAGGGCCGCGTAGCGGGGCGAGAGCTCGACGTCCATCGCCGCCCGCAGCGCTGCGCCACGCGGATCGGACCAGTCGGTGTCGGCCCAGGTCAGGATCCTCCCGCCCGGCAGGACGGCGAGGTTCGCGGCGAGGGCGGTCATGCGCTCGCCCCCACGCCCTCGCGCGCCGGGATCGAGGAGATCAGGGCGCGGGTGTACTCCTCGCGCGGAACGGCGAAGACCTCCTCGACGCTCCCGGACTCGACCACCTCGCCGCGCCGGAGCACGGTGAGCGTGTCCGCGAACTGCCGCACCACGCCGAGATCGTGCGAGATGAACAGGTAGGTCAGGCCCAGGTCGCGCTGCAGGGTGGCGAGCACCTCGAGGATCCCCGCCTGCACGGTGACGTCCAGCGCGCTGGTGGGCTCGTCGAGCACCAGCACGTCGGGCTGCAGCGCGAGGGCCCGCGCGATCGCGACCCGCTGGCGCTGACCGCCGGAGAGCGCCCCCGGGCGCCTGTCGCGCAGCCGTTCCGGCAGGCGCACCGCCTCGAGCGCCCACGCCGCGCGCTCCTCGCGTGCGGCCCGGTCGCCCACCCGGTACAGGTCCAGCGGCTCCCGCACGATCCGGCCGACGGTGAAGCGCGGATCCAGGGACGTGAACGGGTTCTGATGGACGATCTGCAGATGGCGGCGCAGCTCGCGCAGCGCCCTCGGATCCGACGGATCGACCTCGACCCCGCCGACGTCCAGGGTTCCCGCGTCCATCGTCTCCAGGCCCAGCAGGGCCCGTGCGGCCGTGGACTTCCCGGAGCCGGACTCGCCGACCAGGGCGTGGGTGCGGCCGCGCGGGATCGTGAAGGACACGTCCGCGAGCGCACGGACCTCGCGCTCCCGCGTGCGGAAGGTGCGGGAGATACCCCGCACGTCGACCTGCAGATCGGCGCCCGCCGCCGGATGGCGCTCGTCGCGCTCGGCGCGCAGGCCCGCGAAGCGGTCCGGGTTCAGACCGGGTACGTCCGCCTGCAGCGCCCGGGTGTAGGGAGAGCGGGGCGCGGTGAAGACGGAGTCGGTGGGACCGGCCTCCTGGATCGAGCCGTCCTGCAGCACCACCACCTCGTCGGCGCGGGCGGCGGCGACGGCGAGGTCGTGGGTGATCAGCAGGACGCCGATCCCCAGCTCGCGGCGCAGCTCGTCGAGCAGGTCCAGGATCTGCTCCTGCACGGTCACGTCGAGGGCCGAGGTCGGCTCGTCCGCGACCAGCAGGCGCGGCCCGGGCAGGATCGCGAGCGCGATGAGCACCCGCTGCAGCTGCCCGCCGGAGAGCTGGTGGGGGAAGGAGTCCGCGATGCGCTGCGGCTCGGGCAGGCCCACCCGCTCGAGCGCCGAGACGACGAGCGCCTCGCGCTGCGCACGGCTGCGCGTCCCGGGGACCAGCGCCGCGGCCTCGAGGGCCTGCGCCCCGATCGAGCGCACGGGGTTCAGGGACGAGCCCGGGTCCTGCGGCACGAAGCCCAGCACCCGTCCGCGCAGCGGCAGGAACTCCCTCTCGCGCAGGCCGGTGATCTCCCGGCCCCGCACCGTGATGGAGCCGTCCACGCGGGCTCGTCGGGACCCCAGCAGGCGCAGCACGGCGCGGGCGATCGTGGACTTCCCGGAGCCGGACTCGCCGATCAGCGCGAGCGCCCTGCCCTCGCCCACGGCGAAGGAGACCCCGCGGACCACCTCGGCGGGGCCGTAGGAGACGTGCAGGTCCTCGACCTGCAGCAGCGCGGAGCTCGGGTTCATCGGTTCCTCCCCTGGTCCAGGTGACGGCTGAGACGGCTCACGGACAGCACCACCACGGCGATGACCAGGCCCGGGGCGAGCACGAGCCACGGGGCGTGCAGGAGGTGCTCGCGGCCGTCGGAGACGAGCAGACCCCAGTCGGAGGCCGGGGGCGGATCCCCGTAGCCGAGGAAGGCGAGGCCCGCGATGACGAGGATCGCGATGCCGAACTGCAGCACCGCGAGCGAGAGCACGGGCCGCAGCGCATTGGGCAGCACGTGCCGCAGCAGCACATAGGTCGAGGAGCCGCCGCTGATGCGCGCCGCCTCGATGAACACGCTGGTGCGCACCCGCAGTACCTCGGAGCGCATGAGCCGGGCGAAGACCGCGACGGCGGAGACGCCGGTGGCGATCGCGGCGTTGCGGGTGTCGTACCCCAGCGCCGTCACCACCACCACGGCCAGCAGGAAGCCGGGGATCGCCAGCAGCACGTCGACCACGCGACCGATCACCGCATCGACCCAGCCGCCCAGGTAGCCGCCCACCAGTCCGAGCGCGCCGCCCACCGCCACGCCGATGGCCACCGCGATCAGGGCGCTGGTCATCGAGGAGGCGGAGCCGTGGACGATCCGGGTGAGCAGGTCCCGGCCCAGATGGTCGGTGCCGAGCCAGTGCTGCGCTCCCGGGGCGATGAACTTGTCGTCCGGGACGCCGACGGCGGGGTCGTGGCCCGTGAACAGGCCGGGCGCGATCGACCAGGCGAGCACCAGGAGGATCACGGCGGCCGAGAGCAGCACCGTCGCGGGCGGCCGGGCCCCTGCGGCGGTCCGGGGCTGGGCGCCGGCGCGCAGGCCGGGGGTGAGGACAGCGGTGCTCATCGGGACTCCTTCCCGACCCGCAGGCGCGGGTCCAGCAGCGGGTAGAGCAGATCGATCACGAGGTTCACCATCACGAACACGGTGGCGGAGAGGACCACCGCGGCCAGCAGCACCGGGACGTCCTGAGAGCTCACGGCCTTCTGGACGACGGTCCCGACGCCCGCCCGGCCGAAGATCGTCTCCGTGATCAGCGAGCCGCCGAGCACCTCCCCGAGCACCAGGCCCACCACCGTGACCGTGGGCAGCAGGGACGGGCGCAGCAGATGCCGCAGCACCACCTGGACGGGCGGGAGGCCGCGGGAGAGCGCCACCTCCGCGTAGTCCTGGCCGGAGGACTCGTCGAGCGCCGTGATGAACACCTGGGCGATCTGTGCGGAGACCGGGATCGCGAGGGTCAGCGCCGCGACCAGCGTCGAGCGCGCGCTCTCGGGCTCCACCAGGCTGAACAGCCCCAGGTTCACCGCCAGCACCTGGATCAGCACCAGGCCGATGAGGAAGTTCGGGGTGGACAGGAAGGCGGCGGGCAGCGAGCGCACCAGCGAGTTCAGCGGGCCCTCCGGCAGCAGCCGGGAGAGCAGCCCCAGCACCGCGGCCAGGAGGATCGCGAGCGCCAGCGCGGTGACGGCGAGGGCCAGGGTCGAGGGGATCGCCTCGCCGATCATCGCCGCGACGGGCTGGGAGGTGGACATCGAGGTCCCCAGCTCGCCGCGCAGCGCGTTGCCGAGGGAGACCAGCAGCTGCACCAGCACCGGCCGGTCGAGGCCGTGGAAGGCGCGGATCTGCGCCTTCTCCTCCTCGGAGTAGCCGTTCTGGGGGTTGTCCAGCTGCGCGGAGATCGGGTCGCCGGGGATCGCGGCGAGGACCAGGAACACGAGCACGTAGGCCAGGGCGATCACCACCAGCGCCTGGCCGGTGCGGCGCAGCGCGAAGGAGCCGTAGCGGCGCGCCGTGCGTGCGGCGGCGGACGTCCCGGCCGGCGAGGATCCGGCGGTCGTCTCCGTGGCGGCGGCGCTCATGCCTCCTCCTTGGTGGCGGCGTGGTACGAGGGGATCGCGACCGCGTTGAAGGTGATGCCGCTCAGCTGCGGGGACTGCACGTAGATGCGCTGCACGTTCTGCTCGAGCGGGATGAAGTAGGCCTGCTCGAGCACGTGGCGGGACAGCTCCTCGACCACGCCGGCGCGCTCCTCGCGAGAGGCGGCGCCGGCGACCTCGTCCCGCAGCCGCACCAGCTCCGCATCGGAGGAGCCGGTCTGGAACCAGTCCTCGCCCTCGTCGGTGATGACCCCGGCGACCGTGCCCACGTCCACGAAGCTGCGGGTCACCTCCTGCACGCCCTGCGTCGGGTCGTTGGTGACCCGTTCGGTGTAGGTGGGGATGTCGAGCTTCTGGGTGCGCACGCGGATGCCGAGCCGGCCCAGGTGCTGGCTGATCAGCTCCGCCTCGGGCACCGAGCCGGTGAGATACGGGGTGGGGTAGATCGTGAATCCGAGCTCCACGCCGTCCTTCGCGCGGAAGCCCTCCGCGGTGCGCTCGGTCCATCCGGCCTCGTCCAGCAGCTGCGTGGCGAGCTCCGGATCGTAGGCGAACAGCTCGGTGAGGTCGGTCGTCTCCGGCACCCCGGCCTGCAGCCAGCTGGTCGCCGGCTCCCAGGCGTCGGTGAACACGGTGCGCAGGATCTCCGCACGGTCGATGCCGCGGGTGACCGCCTGACGCACGCGCACGTCGTCGAAGGGGGCGACCTGCGTGCGCAGGCTGTAGCCGTGCACGAAGCCGAGATACCGCGGCACCTCGATCGTGAAGCCGGCCTCGGTGAAGGAGTCCAGCACCTGCGGGTTCACGTTGTAGGCGAGGTCGGTCTGACCCGCGCGCGCCGCCGAGGCGCGCAGGGTGTCGTCCGGCAGCACGGTGAAGGTGATCGCGGAGAGCCTCGCCGGGCCCGTCGCGCCGAGCACCTCCGGCGCCCAGTCGTAGTCCTCGCGGCGCACCAGGCGCACCCGCTGCCGCGGCTCCCAGCTCTCGAGCACGAAGGGGCCCGATCCGATCTGGTGCGCGAGGTCCGCCTGCTCCTCGAGGGAGAGCGCGAGGGAGGAGGGCGCCATCAGCTGGCAGCCGTGATAGCCGAGGGTGGGCAGGAAGGACAGCGTCGGCGCGGTGAAGGTGACCCGCACGGTCAGGGGATCCAGCGCCTCGGCGCCCTCGTAGGTGCCGCCGGGGAACAGGCCCACCCTCGCCAGCCCCTCCTCGGGCCGGCCGACGGCCCAGGCCTCGAGGTTCGCGAGCACCGCGGCGGCGTCCAGCGGCGTGCCGTCGGAGAAGGTCACGCCGCCCCGCAGGTGGAGCACGTACTCGGTCGCGTCCTCGTTCTGCTCCCAGTGCGTGGCGATCCAGGGGGAGACGGTGCCCTCGGCGTCGGTGTGGACGAGCTTGTCGGTCAGCTGCTGCCACACGTTCGCCTCGTAGCTGGAGATCGCGCTCTGGGAGGGGACCCAGCCGCCGTCGAGGTTCGAGATGAGGAAGCTCAGCTCGAGGTCGTCCTCGGGGCTCGCGGGACCGCCGTCGGCGCGGGCGCCGTCGAGCGCGCAGCCTGCCAGCGGCAGCGCCGCCAGGCCCAGCGCGCCCGCGCTGATCCCCTGCAGCAGCCGCCGACGGCTCGGTGCGGCCGTACTCGCGGGGCCGACGGCCGCCTGCGCATCGGGGCGCGGGGTCATCGGCGGGCCTCCGGGGCGGTGAGCGCGGCGATCAGCCGCTCGGCGCCGACGGCGAGCGCCTCCTCGTCGAGGTGGCTGAATCCCAGGCGCAGCCGTCCGTGGTCCTCCTCGGAGTCCGCGAGGAAGAAGTACCGTCCCAGCACCGCGTCGGTGCCGAAGCGCTCCCGGGCCAGGCGCTGCGCCGCGGCGAGGTCGATCCCCTCGTCCAGGACCTGGGCCCACAGGAAGATCCCGCCGGTGCGCTGCGCGGCCCGCACCCCGCCGGGCACGCCCTCGTCGAGCAGGCGCAGCAGCAGGTCGGCGCGGCGGGCGTAGAGGGTGCGGGCGCGGTCCGCGATGGCGTCGAGCCCGCCGTCCAGCGGGGCGTGGTCCCCGGCGCCGACGACGCGGGCGACGGTCTCCTGGACCAGCACCGAGGAGTGCTGGTCCTGGTTCGCGCGCAGGCGGGTGACGGGGCCGACGAGCCAGCTGGGCAGCACCAGGTAGCCCAGGCGCAGACCCGGTCCGAGGATCTTCGAGAAGGTGCGCACCCGCGCGACCAGCTCGGACTGCGTCGAGTAGTCCTCCGGCACCTGGACGCCGGGGAAGGCGAGACCGGCGTAGGCGTTGTCGGAGACGATCACGAAGCCGTAGTGCTCGGCGAGGGCGAGGAGCCGCTCCCGCTGGAAGGCCGGGGTGACGACCCCGGTGGGGTTGTGGAAGTCCGGGACCGTGTACAGCAGCTTCGGCCGCGCCCCGGCCTCGAGACGGTCCTCGAGGGAGTCGAGGTCCAGGCCCTCCGCGGTGAGCGGCAGGGGCAGCACCTCCACCTCGTGATGCTGCAGGTCGCGGAAGATCAGCGGATAGGTCGGATCCTCCACCACGATCCGGTCGCCGCGATCCAGGAGCGCGTCGAACAGGAGGGAGAGCCCGTGGAAGGCGCCGTTGGTCAGCAGGACGCGGGAGGCGTCCACGCCCTCGCGGCGTGCGACCCACTCGCGCAGCGGGGCGACGCCGCCCGGGGTGCTGTACTGCAGGGCGCCGACGAGCGCGGCGGGGTCGCCGGTGAGATCCGCGGCGGCGCGGTGCAGCGCCTCGAGCGGCAGCGCGTCGGCGCTCGGCGCGCCGCCGAGCAGGGGCACGGCTCCGGGCAGGGCAGCGGCGGTGGAGCGGCCGAAGCCGCGCGAGAGGTCCTCCCGGGCTCCCAGGCGGGAGAGCAGCCCCGCGGAGAGGCTCTCGGGCGTGAGGAGGGCGGGGTCGAGGGCGGTCGTGCTCATCACAGGGCCTTCCCGGGGTTGAGGAGGTGCTGGGGGTCGAAGGCGGTCTTGAGCCGCTGCTGGAGTTCGCGTGAGGCGGGGGAGAGCTCGAGGTCGAGCCAGGCGTGCTTGGCGGTGCCGATGCCGTGCTCGCCGCTGATGGTGCCGCCGAGGTCGAGCGCGGCGCGGACCAGCTCGTCGGCCGCGGCGAGCAGCGGGGCGGGCAGGGGCCCGGCGGCATCCCCGTCGGTGCCGGGCAGGGCGAGGGAGGGGTGGAGGTTTCCGTCCCCGGCGTGGGCGATCGCGGAGGCCTCCACGCCGTGGCGGCGGCCGATCTCGGGCAGGAGCGCGAAGATCTCGCCGAGGCGGGACTTCGGCACCGCGATGTCCTCGCCGAGGCGGTGACCGCCTGCGCCGGAGCCGCGTCCCGAACGGCGCAGCTCCCACAGGTGCTCGGCCTCGGCCTCGTCCTCGATCGCGCGCACGGTGCCGCCCGCCGCGGTGAGCACGGCGGTGAGATCGGCGAGCTGCTCCTCGATGCCGTAGCCGTCGAGCTCGATCAGCAGCACGGTGCTCTCGCCCTCGGCGAGGGCGGAGCCGGCGTGCGCGTCGATGTCGGCGAGGGTGGGGCCGTCGAGCAGCTCGGTCGCGGCGGGGCGCACGGGGCTGCGGGAGATCGCGCCCACGCCCGCGGCCGCGGCGGCGGTCCCGGGGAAGCGCGCGAGCACGGTGCGCCGCGCGACGGGCAGGGGCCGGATCCGCACGGTCACGGCGGTGATCACGGCGAGGGTCCCCTCGGAGCCGATCAGCAGCTGGGTGAGGTCGAGCCCGGTGACGCCCTTGATCGAGCGGTGGCCGGTGCGCAGCAGCGTGCCGTCGGCGAGCACGGCCTCGAGGCCGAGCACGGACTCGCGGGTCACGCCGTACTTCGCGCAGTGCAGACCGCCCGCATTGGTCGCGACGTTCCCGCCGATGGTGGAGAGTCGGGCGCTGGCCGGATCGGGGGCGTGGAAGAAGCCGTGGGGAGCGAGGGCCGCGGAGAGATCGGCGGTGATCACGCCGGCCTCGACCACGGCGACCTCGTCGAGCACGTCGATCTCGCGGATGCGGGTGAGTCGCTCGAGCCCCAGCACGATCGCGCCGTGGGTCGGGGCGGCGCCGCCGGAGAGCCCGGAGCCGGCGCCGCGCGGCACCACGGGGGTGCCGGTCTCGTGCGCCAGGCGCAGCACGGCCTGCACCCCGGCGGTGTCCTCCGGCAGGACCAGGAGGAAGGAGGTGCCGTCGGCGGCCCGGACGGCGACGTCCCCGGTGTAGCGCGGCGCGGGGTCCGCGATCACGGCCTCCTCGCCGAGCGCGGCGCGCAGGTGCTCCGCGAGCTCGGCGAGGAGGGCGTCGGGGCGGGCGGTGGCGGTGGTCGTCACGGATCGATCTCCAGGGGACGCGGGCGTGGGGTCGTGGCCCAGAGTGCGCCCCACCGTGACATAAGCGCAAGTGCTGGCCGTCATAAGCCGTCATGCGGTGCTGGTCGGCCACTCGCCCGCGGGGCCCGGTGTCAGCTCCCGGCGTCGTCGCACGCCTCCGGTGGGCGCAGCCCGGTCTTCTCCTCCCCATGGATCGGCACGTGCGCCTCCGGGATGTCCTCGTAGCTCGCGGGGTCCGAGATCGGCTCGAGATGGGTGAGCACGTGCAGGGTCGGCATCGCCTCCATGAGCTCGTGCTCGAGCCCGTCGATGTAGTCGTGGCCGCGTTTGACCGTCCAGTCGTCGGGCACCAGCACGTGGACGTTCATGTACTTCTCCTGGCCCGCCTCGCGGGTCTGCAGGCCGTGGAAGGTGACCGTCCCGTCCATCCGGCGTCGCAGGATCTCCGTGATCACCTCGTGCTCCTCGTCCGGCAGCGCCTTGTCCAGCAGGCCGGAGACCGACTCCGTGATCAGCCCGATGCCGGTGACGATGATGTTCACGCCGACCGCGAAGGCCACCAGCGCGTCCAGCCGCTCCCAGCCGGTGAGTGCGACCAGCCCAACGCCGATGAGCACGCCGGCGCTGGTGATCACGTCGGTCATGAGGTGCTTGCCGTCGGCGCGCAGGGTGATCGAGCCGTGGGTCCGGCCCGCGCGCAGCAGCACGAGCGCGACGGCGCCGTTGATCAGCGAGGCGACCACGGAGATCGCCAGTCCCCAGCCCAGGTTCTCGAGCGGGCGGGGATTGAGGAAACGCTCCACCGCGGTGACGAGAATGACCCCTGCGGCGGCGAAGATCATCACGCCCTCGACCGCGGCGGAGAAGTACTCCGCCTTCGCGCGGCCGTAGAGGAAGCGCTCGGTCGCCGGTCGGATGGCGACCCGCAGCGCGATCAGCGCGACCACGGCGGCCACCAGGTTCACCACGGACTCGGCGGCGTCGGAGAGCAGGCCCACCGAGCCGGTCAACGCCCAGGCGCCGGCCTTGAGGGTGATCGTGGTGATCGCGGCGGCGATCGAGAGCCAGGCGAATCTCGTCAGGTCCACCTTCCGGCGGGCGGGGCGGGCGGCGTTCTCGCTGCGGGTCACAGGTGGTCCTTGCGGGGCGGGTCGGGGGCGAGCTGCGGCTCGGTCGTCGGCGCGGCCCGGCCGGTCGGTGCGCACTGCGGGGTCGCCGGGGCCGGTGGTCATGGCCGCCATCCTCCCGACGTTTCGTCAGTCACGCAACTGATGAAGTGACCGTCATGGTGCGTCCGGCGGAGAGCGGGCCCGCAGCGGATCCTCGGCCGAGAGCCTCTGCGAGGCGGGGGACGTCCTGCTCGCCCACGAGCAGATCTCCCTCGCCGCGGTGGTGGGCGTCGCGGACGAGGCGACCCTCCGCGGCGGCCGGTGCACGGCCGCCGCGATCAGGGGTCACTGCACGCAGCGGGCCGGCTCCTCGTCGACGGGGAGCCCCGCCGCAGCGCAGGCGCGGAACCCGCCGACGAGGTCGGTGGCCCGATGGAGGCCGAGGTCGCGCGGGTCGCGGCCGATGAGCGCCCCGGCGCGCCGACGGCCGCAGCGGCACGCCTCGGTCACCGCCGGCGCCCGGAGGAGAAGGCTGCGAGGCCGCCGCCGACGGTGCTGCCGGAGCCGGAGCCCTCGGAGCTGGTCGAATAGGTTGTAGGGGCGGAGCGGCCCCGACGGCGCCCGCCGCCGGCGCCCTGATCGCCGCGCCGTCCGCCGCCCTCGCCGCGGCCGCCGGGACGGCCCTGGCCGCCGGAGCGGCCGGAGCCGCCCTGGCGGTCGGCCTCGCCGCCGCGACCTCGGCCGCCTCCCTGGCCGCCGCGTCCACCCTGACCGCCACGTCCACCCTGGCCGCGGCCGCCCTGACCGGCGCTCTGGCCGCGACCGCCGCGACCGCGACCGCCCTGGCCGCCGCTGCGGCGCTCGCCGGCCAGGCGCCGCTCGTCCAGCGGGGCCTCCGGCTGGCGCGGCTCATGGGTCTCGACCCGTTCGCCGGGCGCGAGCTCGGAGAGCACCGGGCTCGTCACCTCCACCCGCTGGTGGTAGGTCGGACTGATCCCGGCCTTGCGCATCAGGTCG
Organism: Brachybacterium sp. EE-P12; assembly: GCF_003711805.1. Classification (GTDB taxonomy): domain Bacteria; phylum Actinomycetota; class Actinomycetes; order Actinomycetales; family Dermabacteraceae; genus Brachybacterium. The sequence continues at coordinate 360,708 of NZ_QXCP01000004.1, forward strand.
TTCACGTCGCGCTTCTGGTCCGGGGTCTGGACAGTGATCACCGTCCCGGACTCGCCGGCGCGCGCGGTGCGGCCCGAGCGGTGCAGATAGGCCTTGTGCTCGACGGGCGGGTCGGCGTGGACCACGAGCGCGACCTCGTCCACGTGGATGCCGCGCGCGGCGATGTCCGTGCACACCATGGTCGTCGCGGTGCCGGAGCCGAAGGCCTCGAGGTTCCGGGTGCGGGCGTTCTGCGAGAGGTTACCGTGCAGGTCCACCGCGTCGACGCCGCGGGCGGAGAGCTTGCGGGCGAGGTTCTTCGCGCCGTACTTCGTGCGCGTGAACATGATCGTGCGCCCCGGCGCGGCCGCGAGATCGCGCAGCACATCGAAGCGGGAGGTCGGATCGACCTCGAGCACGTGGTGCTCCATCGTCCCCACAGGGCTCGTCGCAGGGTCCGCGGAGTGCGTGACCGGATCGTGGAGGAACTCCTTGACCAGCTTGTTCACACCCGAGTCGAGGGTCGCGGAGAACAGCATGCGCTGCCCCTTGCGCGGGGTCGCCTCGAGGATGCGGCGCACCATGGGCAGGAAGCCCATGTCGGCCATGTGGTCGGCCTCGTCGATCACGGTGATCTCGATCGCGCCGAGGTCGGCATGACCCTGCCCCATGAGGTCCAGGAGTCGGCCGGGGCAGGCGATGAGCACGTCGACGCCGCCGGCGAGGGCGTTCACCTGCGGGTTCTGCCCCACGCCGCCGAAGACGACGGCGCTGCGCAGGCCCGAGGCCTTCTCCAGCGGCTTCAGCGAGTCGGCGATCTGCGAGGCGAGCTCGCGGGTGGGGGCGAGCACGAGCGAGCGCGGCCGACGGGCGGCGCGGCGCTTCGGGGTCTCGAGCAGGCGCGCCACGAGGGGCAGCAGGAAGGCGTACGTCTTGCCCGAGCCGGTGCGGCCCCGCCCCAGCACGTCGCGGCCGGAGAGGGAGTCCGGCAGGGTCGCGGCCTGGATGGGGGTGGGCGAGGTGATCCCCAGCGGTGCGAGGGCGCCGGTGAGGGAGGAGGGCACGCCGAGGCGTGCGAAGTCCGGGGAGGTCACGAAGGGTGATCCGATCTGTGTGCGATGCACCCCGCACGTCGTCGTCACGGCGGGACCGCGCTCCGCGGTCCTCCCCGGCCGACGCTGTCTCCGTGCGGGGCCTGCCGCTCCACGTGCCCGACGCCGTGCGTCGAGGGTGCGGGGCTGCCCGGACGGGACCTGTGCCGCGGCGGGAGGACGGCACTTCGGCTCACCTTACGCGGCGGTCACCACGGGGTCGACGCAATGCGCTGCGCGTGTGAGATACCACCGTGTCTCCGTGCTCCGGCCTGCACGGGCGTGCCGTCCTGCGACCTGCGTCGGCTCGCGGGGAGGGCCCTGCCGCCCCACGATCCTCCAGGTGCGACGGCGCCGGAGGGCGCATCGTCGGCCAGGGTTTCCCACGTTGCATGTCCGAGGGCGATGCGATTGGCTTGGCCTCGACCGATCACCGCCGATCCCGCGCCAGGAGCCTCCTGATGACCCACCCGACCCCCGCGCTGCCCGAGACGCTCACCGCGCTGTTCGCCCGCGCCGACGAGCTCGCGGCCCAGCTGGACGCCCCGCTCTCCGCCGCGGCGGGCGTGCCGCGCCCCGAGCATCCGCGCCCCCAGCTGCAGCGCTCCGCCTGGCTGAACCTCAACGGCACCTGGCAATTCGAGATCGACCGCAGCGACACCGGGCGCGAGCGCGGGCTGCTGGACGCCGAGCTCGCCTCCACCATCACCGTCCCCTTCGCGCCCGAGACCGAGGCCTCCGGGATCGGCGATCGCGACTTCCTCGAGGCCGTCTGGTACCGCCGCACCGTCACGATCCCCGCCGACTGGGACGGCCTGCGCCCGATCCTGCGCTTCGAGGCCGTGGACCAGGACGCGACCGTGTGGGCGAACGGCGTCGAGGTCGCCCGCCATCGCGGCGGCTTCACCCCCTTCTCCGCGGATCTCTCCCAGGTCCCGGGCGTCGGCGCCGGCAGCGAGGTCGCCGTCGTGGTCCGTGCCCGCGACCCGCACGACCAGCCCCAGGCCCGCGGCAAGCAGTCCACCTGGTTCCGGCCCACCCATGCCAACTACCACCGCACCACCGGCATCTGGCAGACCGTGTGGCTCGAGGGCGTCCCCGCCGACGAGATCCGCTCGCTGCGCATCCTCCCCTCGCTCGCCTCCACCTCCTTCTCGATCGATGTGCCGCTCTCGCGCAGCACCCCCGGCACGAGCCTCGAGGTCATCGCCTCCGTTCCCGGCGGGGCGGAGGTGGCGCGCGCGAGCGTCCGCGCGGACCTCGACCTCGCCCCGCACCTCGAGCTCGCGATCCCCGCCGAGCACGTGCGGGTGTGGGGCCCCGGCGCGCCGGAGCTGTACGCGCTGCAGGTGCGACTGCTGGATGGGGACAGCGGCGTGCTCGACGAGGTCCGCTCCTATGCGGGGCTCCGCTCCACCTCGCTGAACGCCCACGAGTACCGCCTCAACGGCGAGAAGGTCTTCCAGCGCCTGGTCCTGGATCAGGGGTACTGGGAGGACACCTTCATGACCGCCCCGTCGGACGACGCCTTCGCCGCCGACATCCGCCTCGCCCTGGAGGCGGGCTTCAACGGCGCCCGCCTGCACCAGAAGGTGTTCGAGCAGCGGATGCTGTTCTGGGCCGACCTGCACGGCTATCTCACCTGGGGCGAGTTCGGGGACTGGGGCGTCTCGGGCCTGGGCCCGCTCGGCGACAACCAGCAGCCCACCGCCTCCTTCATCGGGCAGTGGGTCGAGGCGGTCGCCCGCGACATCAACCACCCCTCGATCATCGGCTGGTGCCCGCTGAACGAGACCCATCAGATCCTCCACGACCGCTACACCCAGCTCGACACCGTCACCCAGGCCATGTACGACGCGACCAAGCTCGCCGATCCCTCGCGGCCGGTCCTGGACGCCTCCGGCTACTCGCACCGGGTGCGAGGGGCCGACGTGTACGACTCGCACTCCTACGAGCAGGACCCGGAGCGCTTCCGTGCCGAGCAATCGGGTCTCGCAGAGGGCCGCCCCTTCGCGAACCGCCGCGATCTGGCCCCGGACGAGCACCCCTTCGCCGACGGCGAGTTCTCCCTGCCCTTCGCCGGCCAGCCCTACTTCGTCTCCGAGTACGGCGGGATCTGGTGGAACGCGCAGGAGGCGCGGGAGATCGCCGAGGCGGCGAAGGCCGGGAACAACGCCGCCGAGTCCTGGGGCTACGGCCAGCGGATCACCAGCGAGGAGGAGCTCTACGAGCGCTTCGAGGGGCTCACCCGCGTGCTGCTCGAGGACCCGCTGATGTTCGGCTACTGCTACACGCAGCTGACCGACGTGTTCCAGGAGAAGAACGGCGTGGTCGACTTCGCCCGCGGCCGCAAGCTCGACCTCGCCCGGCTCCGCGCGATCCAGGAGCAGGCCGCGGCGTACGAGACCGAGGGCTGATCCGCCCATCCCAGCACCGTCGCCCGGTTATTCCGTGGCGTCGGCGGCGGTGCCGCGTGACCATGGGCACATGATCGATCAGAGCCGCCTCTGGGACGCGCAGGCCGCCGCCGAGTACGACACGCCCGGCGAGGGCATGTTCGCCCCCGAGGTGCTGGGGCCGACGGTCGACCTGCTCGCCGAGCTTGCCGCGGGCGGTCCCGCTCTCGAGCTCGCGATCGGCACCGGCCGCGTCGCGATCCCGCTGCGCGAGGCGGGCGTGCCCGTCACCGGCATCGAGCTGTCGGAGCCGATGATCGCCCGGCTGCGGGAGAAGGCCGACGCGGCGTCGATCCCCGTCGTCGCCGGCGACATGGCCACGGCCGCGGCGGGGGAGGGATTCTCCCTCGTCTGCCTGGTGTTCAACACGATCTCGAACCTCCTGACGCAGGAGGAGCAGGTGGCCTGCTTCCGCAATGCCGCCCGCCATCTCGCCCCGGGAGGCTGCTTCGTGGTCGAGCTGTGGGTGCCGCAGCTGCGCTCCCTCGCCCCCGGTCACGGCGGCACGGTCGAGGTCTCCGAGCCCGGCTATCTCCTCGTGGACACCTATGACGTCCTCGCCCAGCAGGTGGTCTCCCACCACCTGCGCTTCGACCCCGCCGTCGACGGGGCGCGCGGCGCGCGTCTGGGCCGCACCCCGCACCGCTACATCTGGCCCTCCGAGCTCGACCTCATGGCGCAGCTGGCAGGATTCACCAGGGAGTCCCGCTGGGCGGGCTGGGACCGCAGCGAGTTCACCGCCGACTCCCGCAGCCATGTCACCGTCTACCGCCTGACCGGAGGAACCCCGTGAGCGACACCTCGACCCCGCCGATCTCCCTGCGACGGGACGCGCTCACCCTCGAGGACGTCCCCGCCCTCGCCGCACTGCTGAACGCCGTGGACGCGCACGAGCAGCTCGGCGAGCCCGCCGAGGAGCCGAGCATCCGCGAATGGCTGCAGATGCCGCGCCTCGACCTGGCGGTCGACACCGTCGCGGTGTGGGCGGGGGAGGAGCTGATCGGCGTCGGCCTGGTCACCGTCTCGCCGCATCCCGACCGCGACGGCCGCGCCCGCGTCCAGCTCAGCGGCGCCGTGCACCCGGCGCACCGTCGCCAGGGGCTGGGCACCTCGATCCTCGCCCAGCTCGAGGAGCGGGGACGGGAGCTCACCGCGCAGCGGCATCCCGGGCTGCCCGCGGTGCTGCGCACGGGCGGCGGCCGCGACCCCGAGCCGGGCGCCGGCCCGGGCGGCGCGGACGTGCGTCCGGTGCTCGAGCAACGCGGCTACCGCCGGGTGCGCTCCTGGCTCGAGATGGAGCGGGAGCTGCCCGGCGAGGCGCTGCGCGTGCCCGTCCCGGACGGCGCCGAGCTGGTCACGCCCGGCCCTGAGCGGAGCGAGGCGGTGCGCGTCGCCCACATCGCAGCCTTCGCCGACCACTGGGGCTCCGCCCCGATCGACGCGGACACCTGGCAGCTGTGGGTCACCTCCCACACCTCCCGGCCCGAGCACTCCACGATCGCGCTCGCCGAGGACGGCACCGTGCTCGCCTACGCCATCACCTCCGAGGACCGCCCCGGCGTGCTGCACATCGCGCTGGTCGGCACCCGTCCCGAGGCGCGCGGCCGGGGACTCGCCCGCGCGGTGCTGGCCCGCACCCTCGCCTCCGCGGCGCAGGCCGGCTTCTCCGGCGCCGCCCTCGAGGTCGACGCCGAGTCCCTCACCGGCGCGACCCGGCTGTACGAGGCCGTCGGCTTCCACCGCGCCCACGTGTACGCGACCTATGAGAAGCCCGTGGAGTGAGCCGCCACCTCCCCGCCTCGTCCTCGCACGGCGCTCTTGACGTCTGCCGCACCTACTGTACATAGTGTCTATGCACAGTAGGTGCGGTCGTCGTCGACGGCCGTCGGATCCGGGGGAGGGGTGACGCGGATGCACATCCCGCTCGACCCTTCCGCACCCGAACCGATCTACGAGCAGATCCGCGCGCATCTGGCCGAGGCGATCCTTCGAGGCGATCTCGACCCCGGGCAGGCCCTTCCCTCGATCCGCGTCCTCGCTCGCGACCTGCGGGTCAGCGTCATCACCACCACCCGCGCCTACAACGAGCTGGTGGCCGACGGCCTGGTGGACTCCGTGCGCGGCAAGGGGGTCTTCGTCCGGGCCCAGGAGCCCGAGGAGATCCGCGCCCGGGCGCTCGAGCGCATCGACGAGGCGCTCGCCGAGGCCGCCCGGACGGCGCGGACCGCCGGCATCGGGGCCGAGGAGCTGCACACCCGCCTCACCCGCGCCCTGGAGGAGGACTGATGAGCACGACACCCCCGCACCCGTCCGAGCATGAGGACGCCACCGGGACGCGCCTCGCCCCGGAGCCGCCTGCCGCCGTGCATGCCCGGGACCTGACCGTGGAGCTGCCCTCGCGGGACCGCCCCCACGCCGCTCCGCTCCGCGCCGTGCAGGAGCTCGATCTCACCGTTCCCGCAGGCCAGGTCACGGCGCTCGTCGGCGCCAACGGCGCAGGCAAGACCACCACGCTGCGCACGATCCTCGGAGCCCTGCCCTTCTCGGCGGGGCGGCTCGAAGTGCTCGGCACCGCGATGGGGCCGGCACGGGTCGCCGTGCCGCAGGGCGTCGCCGTCGTCCCCGACACCCCCGCCTATCCGGAGCGCTGGACGGCGCGCAAGGTCGCCCGGGCGTACGCCGCCGCGGGACCCTTAGACCTCGCGCGCTTCGAGGCCCGGTCGACGGCGCGCCGGGTGCCCCTGGACCGGCCTGTCAGCTCCCTCTCCCGCGGGCAGCTCACCCAGATCGCGGTCGCCGCGGCGCTCGCCCGCGACCCGCGGCTCCTGCTCCTGGACGAGCCCTTCGCGCGACTGGACCCGCTGGCCCGCACCGACCTCGTCGACGAGCTGCGCGAGATGATGACCCGCGGGGACCGCACGATCCTGCTGTCGACCCACGACCTCGAGGGCATGGACCGCTTCGTCGACCATCTCGTGGTGATCGCCGACGGCCGCGCGGTGCTCGAAGGGGAGGTCGAGATGCTCTGCGAGGAGTTCCTCCTGCTCGAGCAGCCCTCGGACCGTGCCCCGGGGAGCGACCCCGGCTCGCCGCTGATCGGCCCGGCCACCACGGGCGGCACCACCCGCGGTCTCGTCGCGGTCGACGACGCCGCCGGGCTGATGCCCGAGGTCTCGCTCCGCCGACCGACGATGAGCGAGCTCGTCACCCACTGCCTGCGCGCCGCCGGCACGCCCCCGGCGCCCGGCGCGGCCCCTGCATCCGGCGCGCACCCTGCCCCCGACACGACGCCCGCTCCCGCCACGACCTCGAGGAGGGAGGAGTCATGATCCCGATCCGGCAGGCGATGCTCATGGAGCTGCGACTGAACAACGGCCGCTTCGGCACTGCCATCGTGCTGTGCGTGCTGTGCCTGGTCCTCGCGGCGACCGTCACCGACGCCCTGGTGGCCGTGCTGCCGATCTGGGCGGCGCTGGCCTGGTACCGCTATGGCCGGGCGGACACCGCCTCGCGTGCGGAGCTGAGAGCGAGCCTCGGCCTCTCCCGCGCGGACCGGGTGCGGGGGCGTGTCGCACTGATCGGTCTCGAGACGCTGCTGCTCCTGCTCACCTCGGCTCTCGCCCCGTTCGCCGTCACCGCGACCGGGCGCGCGACCTCCGTGGAGCCCGGGCCCACCTTCACGGTCCAGGGGCCGCCCGGTCTCCCGCAGGCGGCGCTGGTGCTGGTCGGCCTGGCCATGTCCGCTCTCGTGCTGGTGATCACCGCGATCGTCGTCGGTGGTGACTGCCTCACCCATCGCCCTGCCCGGTCGATGGCGGTGCTGAGCATCGTCGTCTACCTCGGCGCCGGCATGATCTGCTCCGCGGCCATCAGGATGCCGCTGGTGGCCCTCGGCCTGGGGGATGTGTCCCTCGGCTGGTATCTCCTGGCCGGGGCCGGGGCGGTGGTGCTCCTCGCCGCGGCCCTGCTGGTGCTGCGCCGACGGGTCCGCAGGTGGATCCGCGATCTCGACTCGGGGGCCGCCGCCCGGGCGCTCGCCGCCGTGTGAGCCCCGACGGGGTGCGAGTCGCGGCCGGCCGGTGCGGTGCCGTCTCCGGTGAGCATCGGGCCACACCCGCCCGGCCGACGGGGACGGGAGCGCCGGGAGGCTGTGGAACGATTGCGCCCATGACGATCACCGCTGCGGCCGACGGCTCCGCCCTCGGCAATCCCGGACCCGCCGGCTGGGCCTGGTACATCGACGAGGACACCTGGCGCGCGGGCGGCTGGCCCCACGGCACCAACAACATGGGCGAGCTGAAGGCCGTCCTGGACCTCCTCGAGGCGACCGCCGTCGATGCCGATCAGCACCTGCACATCCTGTGCGACAGCCAGTACGTCATCAACTCGGTGACCAAGTGGATGCCGGGCTGGAAACGCAAGGGCTGGCGGAAGAAGGACGGCAAGCCCGTCATGAACGTCGAGCTGCTGAAGGACATCGACCGGGCGCTCGCCGGACGCAGCGTCGAGTTCGAATGGGTCAAGGGCCACGCGGGGCACGCGATGAACGAGGCGGCCGACCGGCGCGCCAACGCCGCCGCGACCGCCTTCTCGAAGAAGCAGGATCCGCAGGTCGGACCTGGATACCGGGGGAGTGGGGCACCGCCCGGCACCATCACTCCGTCGTCCGGCACCGCCGCCCCGTCGGCCGCTCGCCCCGCCGCGGACTCTCCCGCGCCGCAGGCCGAGCCCGCCGAGGCGGACCTGTTCAGCCTCTTCGACCAGCCCGCCGCGCCGTCCTGCTCGACCGCGGCCGAGGACACGATGCTGGTGGCCGACGCCCCCGGCACGAGCGACTTCGAGCAGGTCATCACCCGCGAGCAGGCGCTGCTGAGCGATGCGCTGCGCGCCGATGCGCCGAGCGCGGCCGAGCTGCTCCACCCCGCCTTCACCGAGATCGGTGCGAGCGGGACCGCCTACGACCGCGAGCAGATCCTTGCCACCCTCGCCCCGCTGGAGGACGTCCACGCCGAGGAGTTCGTCGCCGACGAGATCGCCCCCGGCGTGATCCTGCTGCGCTACGACACCACCGGCCCCGAGGGCACCGCCCGCCGCAGCTCCCTGTGGGTGCGGGAGAAGGGCCGCTGGCTGCTGCGCCACCACCAGGGCACCCCGGAGGGCAGCCGGCCGCGGTGACGACCTCCGTCCCGCTCGCCCAGCGCGCAGGCGGGCCCGACCTCGCCCGCGGCCTCGCCCTGCTCGGCATCGCGCTCGCGAACCTCGTCGGCTGGCTCCACGGCTCCGCCTGGACCGTGCTGCTGAAGCAGGCCGACGCGGGCCCCGCCGACCGCGCCGTGGACGTGCTGCTGGCCCTTCTCGTCGACAACCGCGGCTTCCCGCTGTTCGCCCTGCTGTTCGGCTACGGGATCGGGATCCTCCGCCGCCGCTCCCTCGCCCGCGGGGAGCGCAGCGGACGCTTCCTGCGCCGCATGCTGCGCCGGCATCTCGTGCTCCTGGCGATCGGCCTCGCCCACGCGATCCTCCTGTTCAGCGGCGACATCCTGGTGCCCTACGCGATCATCGGGATGCTCTGCGCGGTGCTCGTGACCCGGCACCGGCTGCTCCTGGCCGCCGCCGCGCTGGTGACGCTGCCGGTGCTCGGCGTGTGGGGATGGGGCGACGGCACGATCGGGCTCGGCCAGGGCACCGGCTACGCCGCGGCCTCCGCCCCGGACTATCGCGCCGGCATCGGGATCCGCGCTCCGGACGCGCTGCGCGCCATGCTGCTCGCCCCGATCGAGGAGCTCGGCCTGCTCGCCCCGATGGCGCTCGGCGCGCTCATGGCCCGCTCCCGCCTGCTCGAGGACGTCCCCGCACACCGGCGCCGGCTCGCCCAGCTCACCCGCTGGGGCCTGGGCGCCGGTCTGCTCGGCGCGATGCCGCTGACGACCGTGCTCGTCCTGGACCCCGCGCACGCCCACCTCGACTCCGAGCTCCTGCTCGGCATCCTCGGGGTGCTGCACCAGATCAGCGGCCTCGCCGGGGGCATCGGCCTCGCCGCCGCCGCGGCGCTGATCGCCGAGCGGTGGCGCCCCCGCCCTGTGCTCGCCGCCGCTCGCTCTGTGCCCGCCGCCCGCGCCCTTCGCGTCGGCGTGGTCGTCCGCGCCGTCGAGGCACTCGGCGCCGTCTCCCTCAGCGCCTATCTCGCGCAGTCGCTGCTGTGCCTGGCGCTGTTCCCGCCCTACACCCTGGACCTCGGGGCCCGGCTCGGCAGCTCCGGCGCCGCGGTGCTGGTGTTCGCCGGATGGCTCGTGATGCTCCCGCTCGCGGATCTGCTGCGGCGTCACGGCCGGCGCGGCCCGATGGAGCAGGCGCTGCGCCTCCTGGCAGGATCGGGTGCGCACCGATCCGCCCGAGACCCGCGATCCGCCCGAGCCCGCGGAGGAGCCCGATGACCGTCTTCGCCGACACCCCGCGCTGGCCCCGTCACGGCACCCTGTGGGGGCACCTGATCTCCGATGCGTCCCTCGCCGAGCTGCACGAGGCCGCGTCTCGCGCCGGCCTGCCGCCCCGGGCCTTCGACCTGGACCATTACGACTGGCCCGCCGCGTCCCGACCCGGGCTGGAGGCCGCCGGAGTGCGCTTCGTCGGCGACCGCGAGCTGACGCGGATCCTGCTGCGCTCCGGCCTGCGGGTGAAGCTCTCCGAGCGCCCCGCCGCCCGGGCCCGGCGCAGCGCCGAGCACGCCGCCGAGCTCGGACTCTCCCCGGTCCCGCGCGACCTGATCGTCGGCCCCCTCGGCCATGTCGACCCCCTGCCCGCGGAGCCGGGAGCCTTCCGACTCACCCGCGAGGACCCCGCGCAGCCGGCACGCATCGAGGCCCACGACGCTGCGGGCCGACGGGCCGCAGGCAGGCTGCTCGAGCAGCTCGACCGCCTCGCCCGCGCCGCCGGCGCAGAGGGGTTCACCGGCCAGGTGATGGACGGTCCCGCCCCGAGCCGCTGAGCGACCGCCCGGCCTCGCTGCGCCCTCGCACGGCCCGGCGCCCCGGGATCAGCTCCGCGTGTCCTCGTCGTCCGGCGCGTCCGGGGACCCGGCAGAGCCGGTCAGGGCCCGCAGCTGGTCGGGCTCGACCTGCTGCTCAGGGGCGAGATCGGTGCCCAGCAGCTCGACCCAGAAGGTCGCCCCGCCCCCGGGCGTCGGGTCCACGCCGATGGCGCCGCGATGCTGCTGCACGATGGTCGCCGCGATCGACAGGCCCAGGCCCGCCCCTCCGCCCTGCGTGGCCGAGCGGACGCGGGAGGAGTCGGTGCGGTAGAAGCGCTCGAACACCTTCTCCCGCTGGTCGTCGTCGATGCCCTCGCCGTGGTCGCGCACCTCGATGCGCACCCTTCCCTCGTCGGTGCGTCCCACCGCGAGCTCGACGGGGGAGCCCTTGGGGGTATGGCGGTTCGCATTGCCGACGAGGTTCAGGATCACCTGGCGCAGCGACGCCTCGTCGCCGAGCACCCCGAAGGGCAGGTGCGGCTCCACCGACAGCGGCGTGCCCTGCAGCGAGACGACCATGACCTGGCGCTCGGGGTCCAGGGCGCGCAGATCCTGCGCCGCGTCGAAGAGCGCATCGGTGAGGTCCACCGGCTCGAGGGCCAGATCGGGCCGCTCGTCCAGGCGGGCCAGGCGCAGCAGGTTCTCCACGAGCGAGCCCATGCGCCGCGCCTCGTCCTCGATGCGGCGCATCGCCGAGGCGGTGTCCTCGTCCGTGCGCAGCGCCCCCATCCGGTACAGCTCGCCGAAGCCGCGGATCGCGGCCAGCGGGGTGCGCAGCTCGTGCGAGGCGTCGCCCACGAAGCGCCGCATCCGCGCCTCCGAGGAGGTCGCCTTCTCCTCCGAGGCGGACTGCGCGGCGAAGGCCTGCTCGATCCGCACCAGCATCTCGTTCAGGGAGAGCGCGAGGTCGTGCACCTCCAGGCTCGTGTCCGTCACCGGCACGCGGCGGGAGAGGTCTCCGGCGGCGATCTGGGAGGCGGTGGCCTCCACGTCCCGCAGCGGCTCGAGCGCCCGATGGGTCACATAGCCTCCCAGCCCCATCCCCACGAGCACCACCAGCGTGCCCACCAGCACGATGATCAGGGCCATCTCGTGCATGGTGCGATCCACGGAGGTCAGCGGCAGGGCGACGTACACGCTGCCCTTGTCGGGGCCGGAGTTCAGCATCGCGATGACGCGCCAGCGGTTCTCCGAGGAGTCCAGCACCGTGAACGGGCGGCCGCCGCGGCGCAGGATCTGCTCATCGGTCAGCTGCGGGAACTGGACGGTGACATTGCCGGACCCGTAATGGATGACCTTCCGCTCGACCGACTCGCCGCGGTCGTCCCGGATCTCGACCGCGTACTCGACGGGGATGTACGAGGTCGAGGCGAGCGCGTCCTCGTCGTCCCCGGCCAGCTCGTGCTGGGCCAGGGAGAGCATCTCGCCGATGCTGGACTGGAGGCTGTTGTCGACCGACTGGATCAGGGTGCGGTTCAGCAGGAACAGCGACAGGCTCCCGGTGACGACGACCCCGAGCACCAGCAGCAGGGAGATCAGCGCGACGATCCGGGTCCACAGGGACATCGGCCGCTCGGTGCGCAGGCTCGGCAGGGCCACTGGGCGGTGCTCCTCCCCTCGTCCTTCCGGGTCAGGCGCCCTCGGCGGCGCGCAGCACGTAGCCGATGCCGCGCTTGGTGTGGATCATCGGCTCGCCGACCACGTCGACCTTGCGGCGCAGGTAGGAGATGTAGGACTCGACGATGCCCACCTCTCCGGACCAGTCGTAGTCCCACACGTGGTCGAGGATCTGGGTCTTGGAGACGACCCGGCCCGCGTTCAGCATGAGATAGCGCAGCAGCTTGAACTCGGTCGGGGACAGCTCGATGTTCACGTCGGCCCGGTGGACCTCGTGGGAGTCCTCGTCCAGGCGCAGATCGCCGACGACGAGGGCGCTGTCCACGGTCGTCTCCGAGCCGCCGTGGGTGCGGCGCAGCACGGCCCGGATGCGGGCGACGACCTCCTCGAGGCTGAAGGGCTTGGTGACGTAGTCGTCGCCGCCGACGGTCAGGCCCGCGACCTTGTCCTGCGTCTCGTCCTTCGCGGTGAGGAACAGGATCGGGTACTGCTCGCCGCGGTCGCGCAGGCGCCGGGTGACGGTGAACCCGTCCATGTCCGGCAGCATCACGTCCAGCACCACGAGGTCGGGCTGGTGCTCGGTCGCCTCGCGGATCGCCTCGTTGCCGGTCGAGGCGGTGAACACCTCGAAGCCCGCGAAGCGCAGGGAGGTGGCCAGGAGGTCGCGGATGTTGGGCTCGTCGTCGACGACCAGGAGGCGCGCCTCGTAGTCGTGGTCCTCTGTCGAAGTCATGGGAACACCGTCCTCCTTCAGCTTGGGAGACGGCTGGGCGTCTCCTGGGCGTGGTCAGCGCAGGCTGCGCTGGGCCTTCTCCTGCTGCTTGCGCAGCTTGCGGATCGTCCACCCCATCTGGATCATCCGGACGGAGCCGACGAGCGCCATGACCAGCGCGCCTGCGATCGCAGCGAGGAGCATCGCGACGCCGAGCGGGAGGTCGAACCGGGCCGAGAAGTACTCGAAGCCCGCGGTCTGGTTGTTCTGGATCACGAAGATGAGCAGGAGCACGAGCACGATCGCGCCGAGGATCAGCGCGATCCACGTGGTCGCGGTCTTGCCGCCGCGGGAGACGGGGACGTCTGTCCGGGTGTCCGCGGGGTCCTCGACGGCAGGACGCTCCGCGGCGCGGCGGCCGGTCGGGCCCGCGTCCCGAGGCGCGGTCGCGTCGGTGTCCTCCGCGGGGGAGTGCTCGGAATCCTGCGGCACCTGAGCAGCGCCACGATCAGGGGTGACGTCCTCAGAGTGGTGGTCAGCGGGCTGGGTCATGGCTGCTCTCCTGGTGTGGAAGGTATCCGCACGCCACTCTAGGGCCTGGCGGAGCCCGTCGACTCGCGCACCACGAGCTCGGGCGCGAGGTCTGTATCGACCACGGGGGCGGCGGAGCCCTCCAGGTGAGCGATCACGGTGGACACCGCGATCCTGGTCAGTGCCTGGAAGGGCTGGCGAACGGTGGTCAGGCGAGGCGATGTGAAGGCCGCCAGCGGGATGTCGTCGACACCCGCCACGGACACGTCGCCCGGAACGTGTCTGCCGAGATCGTGCAGGGCGCGCACGAGGCCGATGGCCGTGTCGTCGTTCGCGGCGAGGACGGCGGTGACCGCGGGGTCCTCGAACAGGGCCAGGCCGATCCGATGCCCCGCAGCGGCGCTCCAGTCCCCGCGCAGCACGTCCGGCGCCGCGGTGCCGTGCCGGTCGAGTGCGTCCCGCCATCCCTGCTCGCGTTGGACCGCGTCGATCCAGTCCACCGGCCCGGAGACGTGGTGGACGGTGCGGTGCCCGAGCCCGAGCAGATGGTCGGTGACCAGCCGCGCGACCTCCTGCTGGTCCACATCGAAGCGACGCGCGGCGAGCACCGGGCTCCCGCCGATGGTGGCGGTGGGGAGCCGAGCGGCGACGTCCTCCAGCATCGGATCGCTCTGGCGCAGGGGGAGGGCGAGCACGAGCGCCTCGGCACCGCCCTCCTCGAGCCTGCGCACCGCCGCGAGCACCTCGGGCAGCTCGAGCGAGGGGGTCTGCGTGACGGTCACGCCGTATCCCCGGGTGCGGGCGGCCTGCTCTGCGAGGGCGTGCGTGGCGGCACCTGCATAGCCGTCGGTCGCCATCATGACGACGCCGACCAGGCGGGTGCGCCCCGAGGAGAGCGCCTTCGCAGCTGCGTTCATGCGGTAGCCGAGCGTCTCCGCGGCCGCGAGAACGCGGTCGCGCTTGTCCACGGTGACGTACGGATGGCCGCGCAGCGCGCGGGAGACCGTCTGGGCGGAGACCCCGGCGCGCGCCGCGACGTCGGCCATGGAAGGGCCCTTGCCCGTCCGCTCATGATCGCTCATCGCGCTCTCCTCCCGTCATCGGTCTCGGGTCGTCCGCGTTGACGGTGCTGCGGCGACCCCGTTATGTTATCGATGCCATATTCACCGGGCGAGGCGGCGTGGCCCGTCGGCGCCCGCGAACAGTGAGGTTCCCGATGGCATTCGCCGCCGACGAGCGCCCGTCCCTGCACGCCCCCGATTCCTCCGGCGCCGTGCCATGGCGTCGCTTCACCCTCGGCGTTCCCATCCTGCTCTCCGCGCTGGCGCTTGTGCTGGCCGCGCTCGCGGGCCCTCTGGTCCGGGCGGACGCCGCCCCCGCCGAGCCGGGCGACGACCCCGCCGGGGCCGACGAGTCGCCCCCGGGGCTTCCCGAGGTGATCCCCTCGCTGGACAGCTGGCAGGAGGGGGAGGGGAGCTTCATCGCCGCCGACGACCTCCGCGTCGTCGCGGGCGAGGAGTCCCTCAGCCGGACCGCCGAGATCACCGCCGAGGAGCTCGCGACCGCCATCCCCGGTGCCACCGCCAGCGACGGTGGGGCGCAAGCGGGCGACGTGACGCTGCAGCTGGACGAGGAGCGCGCCGACCTGGGCGCTGAGGGATACGAGCTCATCGTCGACGAGCAGGTGCGGATAACCGCCGCCACCCCGGTCGGCATCTTCTACGGCACGCGCACCGTGCTGCAGATGCTCGTGCAGCGGACCGAGCTGCCGCGCGGCGAGGTCGTCGACGTCCCGCAGTACGAGGAGCGCGGGGTGACGCTCTGCGCCTGCGTCATCAACATCTCGCCCGAGTGGATCGACCGTCTCCTCGAGGAGATGAGCTATCTCAAGCTCAACACCGTGGTCATGGAGCTGAAGGTCAAGGTCGACCAGTACCCGAGCACCAACACCTGGTCCTACTACACCAAGGATGACGTCGCGGCCTTCGTGCGGAAGGCCGGCGAGCGCGGCATCGACGTGATCCCTGAGATCAACTCGCCCGGCCACATGGAGATCTGGCTCGAGAACCTTCCCGAGCTTCAGCTGACGAACCCGGCCACCGGCGAGAAGGACGAGGTCCGGATGGACATCACCAAGGAGGAGTCCTTCGAGTTCTACACCGCGCTGATGGACGAGTACGACGAGGTCTTCACCAGCGACCACTGGCACATGGGCGTGGACGAGTACATGCTCGGCAGCGGCTACGAGAACTTCCCGCAGATCCTGGAGTTCGCCCACGAGCGGTTCGGACCGGAGGCCACCGAGAACGACGTGGTCGCCTGGTACGTCAACCGCGTCAACGCGCACGTGAAGGACAAGGGCAAGACCCTGCGGATCTGGAACGACGGCGTGATCACCGACAACGACGTGGTCGATTTCGACACCGACATCATCATCGAGCACTGGAACAACGCCGCCTCGACGGTGGATCCGCAGACCTTCGTGGACTGGGGTCACGACGTCGTCAACGTCTCCAACAGCCTGTACATGGTGCGCGGCGGCTACGGCGTGGACTCGCGCGAGCTCTACGAGGACGGGTGGGACCCCACCATGTTCTTCGACGGCGAGGTCACCGACGGGACCGAGCAGATCCGCGGCGCCCGGCTGAGCGCCTGGCCCGACGACGGTACCCCGCAGGAGGCGGAGAACACCACCGAGGAGCGCATGGTGGAGCCGATGCGCCTGGTGGCCCAGGCGACCTGGTCCGGCAGCCGGCCCTGGGCCGACTATGACGCGTTCCTCGAGGCGATGGAGGCCGTCGGCGGCAGCCCTCTCGCGGACGACGTCGAGCGTCTCCCGGTCGAGGACGGCAGCTACCGCCTCCGTGACACCGCCGGCGGGAAGAGCCTCGTGATCGGCGAGGACGGCGCCGTCGCGCTCGGCGAGGAGGGTGACCCGCTCGTGCTCACCGCGACGGAGGACGACTACTACAGCCTCCGAACCCTCGACGGGCGCTGCCTGGACGTCTCCCGCGAGGGCACCATCCGTCTGACCGTCCCCGTCCAGATCGGGGCGGCGGCGCGGTTCGCCGATTGCACCGGCAGCACGGTGCAGAAGTGGCAGCTGCGTGCCGTCGAGGGCGGCTATGCGCTCACCAACGCCGCCACCCAGCAGCGGCTCGTGGTCTCCGACGGCCTCGAGGGGTTCCCGATCGCCGGGCGGACCGAGACGGGATCCGTTCCCGACGGTCAGGTCGTGCAGGCGCCTGCGGACCTCGGCGAGACCGTCTGGGACCTCGAGGGCGCTGTCGGGATGACCGTCGCGGTCGACGGAGGGACGGCGCAGCCAGGCGACCAGGTGATAGCCTCCGTCCGCCTCTCGAACCGCTCCCCGGAGACGGCCGAGGACCTGACCCTGCGCGTCTCCGAGCTGCCGGAGGGCTGGACCTCCCTGCCCCTGCAGGCCGGGATCGACGCCCTCGCCCCGGGTGCCTCGACCGATGTCGAGCTGACCCTCCACAACATCGTCGGCAACGGCGCCGGGACGGTCGCGCTCGAGCTGGTGGATGGCGAGGGCGAGGTCGTCGCCGCGGCCCGCACCGCCGTGCAGGGCGTGTGCGCGGACGGGACGCTGCGCCCCGCCGCCGTCGCCGACGTCTCGAGCGAGGAGACGGAGGGGGAGCCCGCCCCTAACGGGCTTGCCGCCGCGGCGATCGACGGTGACCCCGCCACGTACTGGCACTCGCAGTGGTCGGGTACCGAAGCGCAGCCCCCGCACGCGATCGTCGTGGATCTCGGCGAGGTCCAGAACGTGTGCGGACTCGTCTACACTCCCCGCAGCGGGAGCGGCGGCGGGGCGTCCAACGGTCAGATCGCCGACTACGAGGTCTACGGATCGACAGACGCCACCGGGATCGACGACGACTGGGGCGAGCCTCTCGCCGCCGGGACCTTCCCCCGCGAGGCCGGTGACCACACCGCTTCCTTCGCCTCATCGGAGGTGCGCTACCTGAAGCTCGTCGCCCTCTCCGAGGCGAGCGGGCAGCCGTGGGCGAGCGCCGCAGAGATCACCGCCGCCGGCCCCGCGGCCGAGGTGCCCGAGTTCTCGCCCGAGCTGAGGCTGCCGGTGCGGCCCGTCCACGCCGACGCCCCGATCGAGGTCACGGCCACGGGCTTCGCCCCGGGCGAAGTGGTCGAGGCGCAGCTGACCCGTCGTGGCGGCGGGAGCACCGAGGCCGGGACGCTCCAGGCCGACGCCGACGGCGAGCTCTCGACGGAGCTCGCCCGGCCGGAGGGCCTGTCGGCCGGTCGCTACACCCTCACCTTCCGCGGCACGACCACCGGAGCCGAGACGAGCGACGACCTGACGTTGATCGGGCGCTGACCACAGGGCAGAGCAGCTCGACCTGGCGGTCGGCGCGGCTCGACTCCCGCTCAGCCCGCGTCGAGCGCCCGGTCGAGCTCCTCGGCATCCACGATCGAGTAGGCGTAGCCCTGCTCGGCGAGGAAGCGCTGGCGGTGCGCGGCGAAGTCCTGGTCCTGGGTGTCGCGCATGACGACGGTGTAGAAGTGCGCGGAGCGCCCGTCGCCCTTGGGACGCAGCAGGCGGCCGAGCCGCTGGGCCTCCTCCTGGCGGGAGCCGAAGGCGCCGGAGACCTGGATCGCGACCGAGGCCTCGGGCAGGTCGATCGAGAAGTTCGCGACCTTCGAGACGACCAGGCGGTCGATCCGGCCCTCGCGGAAGTCCGCGAAGAGCTGCTGGCGTCGGCGCACCGGGGTCTGCCCGGTCAGCAGCTCCGCCCCGAGGTGCTCGGCGATCTCCTCGAGCTGGTCGAGGTACTGGCCGATCACCAGCAGCGGCTCCCCGGGATGGGCGCGCGCGAGGCGCTCGACGACGGGGACCTTCGCGCCGTGCGCGGCGCCGAGCCGCGGCCGGTCGGCGGCCTCGGCCATCGCGTAGGCCATCCGGTCCGAGGCGGGCATGGTCACCCGCACCTCGGTGCACACCGCCGGGGCGATGTACCCCTGCATCTCGATGTCCTTCCACGGTGCGTCGTAGCGCTTGGGGCCGATGAGGGAGAACACCTCGCCCTCGCGGCCGTCCTCGCGCACGAGCGTCGCGGTCAGGCCCAGACGCCGACGGGCCTGCAGGTCGGCGGTCATGCGGAACACGGGAGCGGGCAGCAGATGCACCTCGTCGTAGATGATCAGGCCCCAGTCGCGGGCGCTCATCAGCTCCAGATGCGGGTGGACGCCCTTCCGCTTGGTGGTGAGCACCTGGTAGGTCGCGATGGTGACCGGGCGGATCTCCTTGACGGTGCCGGAGTACTCGCCGATCTCGTCCTCGGTGAGGGTGGTGCGGGCCAGCAGCTCGTCCCGCCACTGGCGGGCCGAGACGGTGTTGGTGACCAGGATCAGGGTGGTGCGCCGCATCGCGGCCATCGCCCCCGCGCCGACGAGGGTCTTGCCCGCCCCGCAGGGGAGGACCACCACCCCGGAGCCGCCGTGGCGGAAGCCGTCCACGGCCTCGGCCTGGTAGGGGCGCAGGCTCCAGCCGTCCTCCGCCAGGTCGATCGGGTGGGCCTCGCCGTCGACGTAGCCGGCGAGGTCCTCCGCGGGCCAGCCGAGCTTCAGCAGCGCCTGCTTGAGCGCGCCCCGCTCGGAGGGGTGCACGCGGATCGAGGTCTCGTCGATCCGCTCGCCGAGCATGCCCTGGACGCGCCTGGTGCGGGAGACCTCCTCGAGCACGGCCCGGTCCAGGCCGTGCAGGACCAGTCCGTGCTGCGGGTCCGAGAGCAGCTGCAGCCGGCCGTAGCGGTCCATCGTGTCCGCCACGTCGATCAGCAGCGCGTGGGGGACGGGATAGCGGGAGTGGTCCACGAGCGCGGCGACCACGGTCTCCGCGTCGTAGCCCGCGGCGCGCGCGTTCCACAGGCCGAGGTCGGTGATGCGGTAGGTGTGCACGTGCTCGGGCGCCCGCTCGAGCTCGGCGAAGGCCGCGATCGCGATCCGCGCGGCCTGCGCGGAGGGATGGTCGACCTCGAGCAGGAGGGACTTGTCGCTCTGGACGATGAGGGGGCCGTCGGTCATCGGATCAGGCTACGTCGCGCCCGGGAGGCCGCGCCGAGGACGTGAGGGGCGCCTCGCTCAGGCTCCGGCGGGTTCGGGCAGCTGCCGGCCGTTCAGCCGCTCGTAGAGCCCCATCTGGAACAGGATCGCGAAGGGGATCACGGCGATGATGCCGATGACGATCAGGCCGCCGAGGTAGCTGGCGACCATGCAGACGAGATAACCCACGATCGTGGTGCCGAGGTTCGCGCGGGCCAGGGCGAAGGACTCCGTGAGCGCGGCGACCGGGGAGGCGCCGCGCACGGCCGCGGGGATCGCGTACATCAGCACCACGGCGGCGATGATCCCCGGCAGGTACAGCAGGAGCGAGCCGACGGCCGTGATCACCAGCACGAGCAGCGCGGTGGCGAGGATCCGGCCCGGGCCGATCAGCGCCTGGCCGAAGGAGGGCCGGCCGCCCTCGAGGACCACGCCGGCGGCACGCGCCGCGCCCGACTGCCACAGCATCCCGAACACCATGGCGACCACCACGATCGCGAGGCTCATCGCGATCAGCAGGAGGATCTCGACGGCGGTCGGCTCGTTCGGGGTGGACGGGGCGGCCTCGGCCGCGCCGACCAGCAGCACCACGAAGCCGGTGACCGCGCCCGCGATCACCGCAGCCATCACCGCCGAGTACAGCAGCCCCGCCCCCAGCAGGGTCAGCGCGTTGCGCAGCAGCGTCCGACCGGCGAAGCGCAGCGCAGCGCCCAGGTCCGCGCCGAGATCGGTGCCCGCGGCGGGGCCGGTGGGGGCCGCGCTCGGTCCGGCCGGGCCGGGCGCCTGGCCGGCGCCGTTCGCAGGACCGCCGGCCGCCGGGGCGACGCCGTACGGGTCCTGCGGGGAGTGTCCGGACTGCGGAGGAGGGAAGGTCATCAGGAGGATCGCTCTCTGTCGGGTCCAGCGCCGGGGTCTGGCGGACTGCGTGCGGTGACGAGGGACACGGTACGTGGCGTCGGCCCCCTCCCGCCGCCCGGGCCCGCGCGTCGAGCACGCCCTTCTCCGTGCGGCGGACGCCCTCTCCGCACGGCAGGAGCCCTCCTCCGTGCGGCAAACGCTGGCACAGCTCCGCACCGCGGGCCGCAGATCCCTAAGATGGACGCCGATGGACCGGGGGCGGCGCCCAGCGCCCGGCCGCCGCGGCGGCCCGTCCCGGCTCGACAGTCACCCGATCTGAGGAGATCCCATGGCCAGCTTCGCTCCGTCCCCTGCCGATGTCGCGGACATCGGCGTCACCGGTATGGCGGTGATGGGCTCGAACCTCGCCCGCAACCTCGCCCGCAACGGCTTCAAGGTCGCCATCCACAACCGCAGCGTCGGCAAGACCGAGACGGTCATGGACAACTACGCCTCCGACGGCGAGTTCTACCCGTCGGAGTCCACGGCGGACTTCGTCGCCTCCCTCCAGAAGCCGCGCGTGGCGATCATCATGGTCAAGGCCGGCGGCCCCACCGACGCCGTCATCGACGAGCTCGCCTCCCTCATGGAGGAGGGCGACATCATCGTCGACGCGGGCAACGCCCTGTTCACCGACACCCGCCGCCGCGAGGCCGCGCTGCGCGAGAAGGGCCTGCACTTCGTGGGCGCCGGCGTCTCCGGCGGTGAGGAGGGCGCCCTGAACGGCCCCTCGATCATGCCCGGCGGCACCAAGGAGTCCTACGACCGCCTCGGCCCGATGTTCGAGAAGATCTCCGCCCACGTGGACGGCGTCCCCTGCTGCACCCACGTCGGCGCGGACGGTGCCGGCCACTTCGTGAAGATGGTCCACAACGGCATCGAGTACGCGGACATGCAGGTCATCTCCGAGGCCTACGACATGATGTCCAAGGCCCTGGGCATGGGCGCCTCCGAGATCGGCGACGTCTTCGCCGAATGGAACCGGGGCGACCTGGAGTCCTTCCTCATCGAGATCACCGCCGAGGTCCTCCACCACACCGACCAGACCTCGGGCAAGCCCTTCGTCGACGTCATCCTCGACCAGGCCGCCCAGAAGGGCACCGGCGCCTGGACCGTGCAGACCGCCCTGGACCTCGGCGTCCCGGTCACCGGCATCGCCGAGGCCACCTTCGCCCGCTCCACCTCCGGCTCGACCCCGCAGCGCGAGGCGGCCCGCGGCGTGCTCAAGGGCGAGGAGCAGACCCTCGAGATCGCCGATCCGAAGCAGTTCGTCGACGACCTCCAGAAGGCGCTGTACGCCGCGAAGCTCGTCTCCTACTCGCAGGGCTTCGACGAGATCGCGGCCGGCGCGAAGGAGTACGGCTGGGACATCGACCTCGGCGCGATGGCGCGGATCTGGCGCGGCGGCTGCATCATCCGCGCCCGCTTCCTCAACCGCATCACCGAGGCCTACGAGCGCAACGCGAACCTGCCGCTGCTGCTGGCCGACGAGTACTTCACCACCGAGATCGCCAAGTGCATCCCGGCCTGGCGCCGCATCGTCGCCTTCGCGGCGGCCTCCGGCTACCCGGTCCCGGTGTTCTCCTCGACCCTGTCCTACTACGACGCGGTGCGCTCCGAGCGCCTGCCCGCCGCGCTGGTCCAGGCCCAGCGCGACTACTTCGGCGCACACACCTACAAGCGCGTCGACGCCGAGGGCACCTTCCACGTCGAGTGGACGCAGGACCGCCGTGAGACCAAGCAGGACTGATCGACGTATTGCGAGGGACGAGCGATAGGAGATCAGTCGGGCTGACGCAGGACTGATCGACGTATTGCGAGGGACGAGCCGGCAGGAGATCGGTCGGTCTGAGCCCTGATCCGCTGTCGAGGGTTCCCGTGTGGGCTCACGGCGGCGGGAGGGATTGCACGCGGTGGCGCTCAGCCAGCATCCATCGCCGCATGGAGGGGTGGGTGCTGGCTGAGCGCCACTCGTCGCATGTGCCTCGTCTCCGCCCTCCCGCTCGAGGAAGAAGGCCCGGACCTCGCGGTCCGGGCCTTCTCGGCGTCAGGCGTGCGGTGATCAGTTCGTCGAGACCGATGCGCTGAAAGCTCCCAGCGCAAGGCTGCCGATGAAGATCAGCACGTAGAGGACGATGACGATGATCGTGACGATCATGGCCCACTTCGTGAACTTCTGCGCGGTCTCCGGCTCCTGGTCGGCCTTGAGGTAGCCGAGCAGGCCCAGCACGCCGGCGATGATGCCGCCGCACAGGAACCCGACGATGGTCCAGATCAGAGCCTTCTTCTTGATGCTCTCGATGTCGTAGCCCGAGGAGGGAGCGGTCATGGGAATCCCCTTCTTCCTGATGATCATGCCCTGAGACGGATGCGCCCGGGCCCAGGGAGGCGCTGAGGTCGCCCCGTGCCTGGCGAACGGAATGGTACCCCGTGGGAAGGGTCGTCCCGCCATGGGGACGACTCCCCATGTTCCCTTTGACCTGCACGGCTGCTGAGCCGCGTTCAGCCGAGCGTCACGCGGTGCACGAGCACCGTGAACTCCTCCTGGCTGCCGGACTCCCGCGCACGCAGCCGCCCTCCCTCGAGCGAGAGCGGCAGGGCCTGCTTGACGACGACCCCGCCCTGCCCGTCGACGATCCCCAGCGGGATCGCGGCGGATCGGGCGATGGCGTCCAGGAGCCGGTCGGTGACGCTGAGGTCCGTCCCTCCCGCCTCGGCCTCGCGGATCCTCGCGACGGCCTCCGCGGCGGGAATCCGCAGCTCCGGGCCCTCGACGGTCACGAGATCCGGATCCACGGGACCGGGGCGCAGCGAGTGGGAGAGCTCCTCGGAGACAGGCTGCCCGTCGGGGCCGACGGCCTGCGGCGCGAGGCCCGCCTGACGCGCGGTCTGCAGGGCGAAGCCGGGATCGGAGAGGGTCACGGCCACGGTCGGTGCCAGGCGGTGCAGGCCCAGCTGCGTCGCCTCGGGCGTGGCCTGCAGCAGGTCCAGCACCTCGGGCTCGGCCGTGAGCACGGTCGTCGCGCGGGAGACCTGCACCCGGCCGTGCCGTCGCTGCTCGTCGCGCAGCAGGTAGGTCAGCGCCTGGGGGACGGGGGAGCGGGAGACATCCTCGAGCAGCGCGAGCAGGGCCTCCGCGTCCCGGCCGTCGCCGAGCGCCCGGCGCACGGTCGCGGCGCTGAAGCGCAGCGTGAGCGCACCGCCGCGGGAGACCACCTCGGTCCAGTCCAGCAGCGGCAGCAGACGCTCTGCGGGCCTGCCCGGGATCACCGCGGTGAGGTCGGCGTCCAGCAGCACCTCCTCCACCGGCGGCGGGGCCACCTCCTCGAGGGCGGCGGCGAGCCGGGCGTCCGCAGCGGTGACGTCCTCGTCGAGGGCGGGGACGAGGGCCTGGCCGAGCACGGTGAGGCAGCCGCCGTCGAGCACTCCCAGCGCCCGCCCCTCGACCAGCAGCGCCTGAGTCTCCTCCTGCAGCACCTCGGCCGGGACGAGCGGGAACGCCCAGGCCAGCGCCGCGATCAGCGAGTCCTCGCTCGCATCGACGCCGGGAGAGGTCTGCAGCAGGCGCAGCAGGCTGCCGCGCCGGGTGCGCACGCCGTCGCGCCGGGTGAGGTCCGACAGCAGCGAGCGCCCGGTCCCGGAGGAGTCCGGGGTGCCGACGACGGCGGCGAGGTGGTGCCCGCGCGCCCAGGCGAGCACGAGCTCCGCCCAGCGCTGGGACGCGCCGAGCATGCGATGGGAGTCCCAGTCCCGGGTGGGATGCCACTCCTGGCCGTCGTGCCCGATCAGCCCGGCCTGCCACGCGCTCTGCAGCACCGTCGCGTGCTCGAGCAGGGGGGCACCGGCGCGCTCGGCGAGACGTCGCAGGTCCCGCTGGGGGAGCCCGCCGCGCTTGAGGACCCCGGGCGGGTCCTCGTCGAAGCCGCGCACCGTGCCCAGCAGGCGCAGCGCCTCGAAGGCGCGCTCGACGGCCTGGGCCGTGCGGGAGCCGGGGATCCGCTCGACGACCTCCGGCCCGTCGGGGGCGGGGCGCTGGGCGGTGTGGCTGCGGCGCACCCGGCCGCCGCGCAGCGCGAGGTGGACGGTGCGGGGGATGTGCAGGGACTTCCCGTCGGCCACCACGATCCCGGCCTCGCGCAGCGCCGCGGCGAGCTTCCCGCTGCCGGTCACGATGCTCGGCCCCCAGGCGAGCGCGTCCAGGGCGGGGCCGAGGCACCCCCGGGCCGCCTCGACCCGGCGGGCGGCCTCCTCGTCGGAGGGGTCCTCGGGGGACGGGGCGGCGAGGCCGGCCGGGGTGCGCATCCCGTCTCGCAGGGGGCGCAGCAGGTGCAGCTCGTCCTCACCCCACACCACGGCGAGGGTGATCAGCCGCTCCAGGGCGGGCGCGATCGTCGCCGGGTCGGAGGAGACCGCCTCGGCGAGCCGGGAGGGGGAGACGCCGTCCTCGAGCACGGCGAGCGCCTCGACCAGATGCAGCTCGGGCAGGGTCAGGGAGTCCAGCGCCCGACGGGCCGAGGTGGTGCCGCCGGCCCGCGCGGCCAGGGGGCCGATCCCCCGGGGGAGGGGCGAGGCGAGATCCGGTCGGGCGACGAGCAGAGCCTCGAGGCGGTCGTCGCCGAACCGTCGCAGGGAGTCCGCGAGGGACCGGATCACAGCGGTCATGGTGCATTCCAGCATAGGGTGACGGCGCCGCGCGGCGCACCGCCGGGCGAGCGCCCCCATAGCCCAATCGGCAGAGGCGGCCGCCTTAAAAGCGGCGCAGTGCGGGTTCGAGTCCCGCTGGGGGCACCGCTGCGCACCGGCGGATCGGCCGTGATGCGGCAGATCGGCCACAATGGGGACCATGACCTCCTCCTCCGCCGACCCCCAGCTCACCGCCCGCCTCGACGAGGTGCTCGGACGGATCGACGCCGCCGCGGCCCGCACCGGGCGCGACGGCGCGGAGATCACGCTGCTGCTGGCCACCAAGACCCGCGCCCCCGCGCAGATCGCCGAGATGACCGACCTGCTGCGCGAGCGGGGCCGACGGATCGCGGTGGGGGAGAACCGCGCCCAGGAGATCGCCAAGCACTCCGACCCGCTGCTCGCCGGCAACGGCGTGCCCCGTCACTTCATCGGCCGGCTGCAGACCAACAAGGCCCGTGACGTGATCGCCTTCGCCGAGCTCGTGCACAGCGTGGACCGGCCGGAGATCGCCGACGCCCTCGAGCGCCGCGCCGAGCTCGCGGACCTGCGCCGCGACGTGCTCGTGCAGGTCAACACCTCCGGGGAGGAGTCCAAGGGCGGCTTCGCCCCGACCCTCGAGGCGCTCGTGCCGATCGTGGAGCGGCTGCGGGGCAGCGAGCGGCTGCGCCCCGTGGGCCTGATGACCATCGGTGCGAACACGAGCGAGGAGCCGGCGGTGCGCGCCTCCCTGCGCTCCCTGCGCGAGCTGCGCGACCAGCTGCGCGAGCGCCTCGGCGCGGACGAGCTCGCCGAGCTCTCGATGGGGATGAGCGGCGACCTCGAGATCGCGGTCGAGGAGGGGGCGACGATCGTGCGCGTGGGCTCGGCCCTCTTCGGCCCCCGCGACTGAACCGTCCCGATCAGCCGCGCTCCTCGGGGCCGACGAGCACCTGCGGCAGCCCGTACTCGTGCTCGAGCACCTCGCAGGCCGCGCCCACGGCGATCAGGTCCATGCCGCGCGTGGAGAGCATCACCTCGACGTGCACCCAGGGGTCGTCGCTGAGCCCCGCGGCCAGCGCCTCGCGGATCGCGTCCATCGTCGCCTCGTGCTGCTCGTGGACGGTGCGCCCGCCGAGGACGACGTGGTCCACGTCCACCAGGCGCACCAGGTTCACCACCACCTCGGCGAGGATCCGGGCGGCGTGCTCGGCGTCGCCTCGGTCCAGGGCCGCGCGGTACTCGGTCTGCGCGCAGCCGCGACGGCCGCAGGGGCAGGCGATCCCGTCGATCCGCACCACGGTGTGGCCGACCTCGCCGGCGTGGGAGTGGGCGCCGCGCACGATCTGGTCGTCCAGGCACAGCGCCGCGCCGAGCCCGTCCTCGACCAGCAGCAGCGCGGCGTTGCGCAGCAGCCCCGGCTGGGACCAGGCCTCGCCCACCAGCGCCGCGCGCGAGTCGTGGTCCAGCAGCACCGGCATCCCGAGCTCGGCCGCGAGCAGGCGACGGATCGGCGCTCCCCGCCACGGGTCCGGGGCGGAGGTGCCGCGGTAGACGCCCTCCTCGCCGTCGACCGGTCCGGGCATCCCCACGCCGGCGCCCAGGAGCATCCCGGGGCCGACGTCCCGCAGCGCCCGCACCTCGTCGGCGAGGGTCCCGATCAGCTCGGGCACGGGCTGGAGGCGGCCGATCTCGAGCTCGCGCCGCTCGAGGATCTCCCCGGTGAGGTCGACCACCACGGAGTGCAGACGCGAACGGGTCAGGTGCAGGCCGATCGCGCGACGGGAGCCGGGGACGATCCGGTACAGGGTGGTGGGCTTGCCGGGACCGGCGGCGACGGTGCCGGCCTCCTCGACCAGGCCCCGATCCATCAGCCGGCCCAGGATCTTGGAGATCGCCTGCGGGGTGACCTGGAGCTCCTGGGCGAGAGCGGCGCGGGAGACCGGGTCGCCGCGGCGCGCGACGGCGAGGACGGCGGCGTCGTGCGCGCCCGCCATGCGGTCCAGCGGGGTGGTCGGTCTCACGCGGTCATCTTCGCACGTGGGACCGCCGTGACCAGGCGATGACGCGCGTTCGGCCGGCGGCGCCGCGGATGTGACCCGTACGATCCCCACGCGCCTCTTGACGTATCGCAACAGCGTTTGCTTACTCTTGTGCCCCGGGTCGATGGAGCCCGTCCCCTGACCGTCCGCTCCCGAACTCCGAGGTCCCTCCATGACCCTCCTCGACACCGCCCGCCCCGGCGTCTCCGAGCTCACCCCTGTCCGTCGTCGCCTCGCCCTGCTCGCGATCGCGCTCGGCGGCTTCGGCATCGGCGGCTCCGAGTTCGTCTCCATGGGCCTGCTGCCCGGCATCGCCCACGGGCTCCTGCCCGAGCTCATGGCCTCCGACCCCGAGAGCGGCATCGCCCGCGCCGGGATCGCGATCACCGCCTACGCCCTCGGCGTGGTCGTCGGCGCTCCGGCTCTCGCGCTGCTCTCGGTGCGCTGGAGCCGCACCACGATGATCATGCTGCTCGCCGTGGCCCTCGCTGCGGGCACCCTGCTCTCCGGCATCATGCCCACCTTCGAGCTGACCGTGCTCGCCCGCTTCCTCGCGGGCATCCCGCACGGCGCCTACTTCGGCGTCGCCTCGCTCCTGGCCGCCTCGCTCATGGGGCCCGGCAGCCAGGGCAAGGGCACCGCGCTGGCCCTGTCCGGCCTCACCGTCGCGAACCTCATCGGCGTCCCGATCCTCACCGCGATCGGCCAGACCGCCGGCTGGCGCGCCGTCTACCTGCTGCTGACCGCAGTGTTCCTCGCGACCTTCGTCGCCCTGTACCTCACCGTCCCCCATCAGGAGAAGGCGATCGGCCGCCGCATGGTCGACGAGCTCGTGGCCCTCAAGCGCCTCCAGCTGTGGATCGTCATCGGCATCGCCGCGGTCGGCTTCTCCGGCGCCTTCGCCGTGTTCAGCTACGTCGCCGACATCACCACCCAGGTCACCGGCGCCTCCGCGAGCTCGGTGCCGTGGGTGCTCGCCGCTGCGGGTCTCGGCATGACCATCGGCAACATCGTCGGCGGCGTGACCACCGACCGCTCGCTGAAGGGCACGCTGCTCATCGGCTTCCCGCTGTACATCGCGGCGCTGGCGGTGCTGTTCGCGGTCGCGCACACCTCGCTGACCGCCCTGATCATCGCGTTCTTCGCCGCGAACCTCGTCAACTCCTCGCTGAGCCCCGCGATGCAGACCTGGATGATCCGCATCGCGCACCGCTCCGAGCTGCTCGGCGCCTCGATGAACCAGGCCGCGTTCAACGTCGCCAACGCCCTCGGCGCGAGCCTCGGCGGCGCGGTGATCGCGGCGGGCTTCGGCTACGAGGCCCCGATGGTCGTCGCGATCGTGCTGGCGAGCACCGGGTTCGCCATGGTCGTCGCGACGCTCATCGCGCTGAAGGTCCGCTCCCGCCGCACCCTCCAGGTGCTCCGCGATCACGAGGAGACCATCACCGGCTCCATCCCCGTGGTCACCGTCGGGGTCTGATCCCGGCCGACGGCCGACGGCGGACGCGCCGTGCACCCGCCGCTCGCACCGCAGGACCCGTGACCGGAGACGGTCACGGGTCCTGTCGCATGCTCGGGCAGGCGGCCCGTCGGACGCCGGTCCCCTCCCGGATCCAGCGCGCTCTCTCCAAACAGGGCTTGGGAGTAGCATCGGCCGCACTTGGGTGTCACACTCGTTCATCCGACCCGCTCGTCGCGCGGGGCGGCGTCCTAGTGTGGCCATATCCGACCCGCTGAGGAATGAGGAGCCGCCGTGCACATCCAGACCGCCGCCGTGCACACCCTGAGGGAGTTCGAGCACGGAGCCGTCGTCCCGCCGGTACACCTGGCCTCGACCTTCGAGCTCGACCCCGCCACCGAGGACGGCGCCTACGCCTACCAGCGAGGCAGCAACCCCACCCGTGCCCAGCTCGAGCAGGTCCTCGCCGCCCTGGACGGCGCCGGCCACGGCTTCGCCTTCGCCTCCGGCATGGCCGCGACCGCCGCGGCCCTGTCCACGCTCGAGGTCGGCGACGAGGTGATCCTCTCCGCCAGCGTCTACGGCGGCACCTACCGCCTCGTGGATCTCGTGCTGCCCGGGCGGGGCATCACCGGCCGCTTCGTCGCCGATCTCGGGGAGCTCACCGACGAGGACTTCACCCCCGCCACCCGCGCGGTCTTCGTCGAGACCCCCGCGAACCCGACTCTGCGGATCACCGACCTGCGCCGCATCGTCGAGCTCGCCCACCGCCACGACGCCCTCGTGATCGTGGACAACACCTTCATGACTCCGGTCCTGCAGAAGCCGCTCGCTCTCGGCGCCGACATCGTCGTGCAGTCCGCGACGAAGTACCTCGCCGGCCACTCCGACCTCCTCGCCGGGACCGTCACCACCGACGACGACCGCCTCGCCGATGCTTTCCGTCTCGCCCAGAAGGCCCAGGGCGGGGTGCTCGGCCCGCAGGACTCCTTCCGCCTGATCCAGTCGATCAAGACCCTCCCGCTGCGCCTCGAGCGGCAGCAGGCGAACGCCGAGGCGATCGTCCGGCACCTGAACTCCCACGAGCGCATCGCCCAGGTCTGGTACCCCGGCTCGCACAGCGAGGAGGAGGCGCGCATCCACGACGCCCAGGCCGCCGGCCGCGGCGCGGTGCTCTCCTTCGAGCTCGCGGACGGGCTGGATCGCATCGCGTTCCTGCGGGCGCTGCGCTATCCCGCCTACGCCGTGAGCCTCGGCGGCGTCGAGTCGCTGATCTGCCGCCCCGCGACGATGACGCATGAGGCGATGTCCCCCGAGGCCCAGGCCGAGGCGGGCATCAGCTCCGAGATGCTGCGCCTGAGCGTCGGCATCGAGGACCTCGCCGACCTGCTCGAGGACCTCGACCAGGCCCTCGCCGCCGCCGGCTGACCGCACCCGCCGCCCCCTATCGCAGAGGACAGCTCCATGAGCTCCGCATCCCGCCCCACCCGCCGACTCGCCCTCGCCCTCGGCGGCACCTCCGTCCTGGCCGTCCTCGCCGCGTGCAGCTCCGAGGGAGGCTCCGGCTCCTCCGACGGAGGCGGCGGCGCGGACGTGCTCGCCCGCATCCAGGAGAGCGGCACCGTACGCATCGGCCTCGAGGGGACCTACCGTCCCTACGCCTTCCACGACAGCAGCGGCGAGCTGGTCGGCTTCGAGAAGGAGATCGCCGACCGCATCGCCGAGGGGCTCGGCGCCGAGCCGGAGTACGTCGAGACCGAGTGGGACTCCCTCATCGCCGGCCTCGACGTGGACCGCTACGACCTCGTCGTCAACAACGTCGGCATCACCCCGGAGCGGCAGGAGGTCTACGCCTTCTCCGAGCCCTACGCCCGCTCCATCGGCCGGGTCGCGGTGCCGGAGGACTCCGAGCTGCAGACCCTCGCCGAGCTCGAGGGCGCGCGCGCCGCGCAGACGGCGACCAGCAACTGGGCCGCACAGATGGAGGGGCTCGGCGCCGAGATCGTGCCCGTCCAGGGTTTCGCCGAGGCGATCGAGCTGGTGCTCCAGGGACGCGCCGACGCGACCGCGAACGACCTCATCTCCTTCCAGACCTACCAGGAGGAGCACCCCGAGGCGTCCTTCCGCCTGCTGGACGAGGAGCTGCCCGACGACACCACCGTCGGCGTGATCATGCAGCAGGACCAGGACGCCCTGCTCGACGAGGTGAACACGATCCTCGAGGAGATGAAGCAGGACGGCTCGCTCACCGCGATCTACGAGGAGTGGGTGGGTCAGGACATCACCCCGGAGAGCTGAGCGACCATGCCCCGCTTCCTCGAGCTCTGGATCGAGTCCCTGCCGCGGCTGCTGGCCGCGCTCGTCCAGATCACGGTCCCGCTGTCGCTGCTCTCCTTCGCGATCGCGCTCGTGATCGCGGTGCTGGTGGCGCTCGTCCGGCTGTACGTGCCGTTCCCGCTGAACCTGGTGGCCTGGGCGTACGTGCAGGTGTTCCGCGGCACCCCGCTCGTGGTGCAGCTGTTCATCGTCTACTTCGGGCTGCCGAGGATCGGGATCGAGCTGGAGGCGTTCCCCGCCGCCGTGATCACGCTCGCGCTGAACACGGGCGCCTACGCCTCCGAGGCGGTGCGCGCCTCGGTCCTCTCGATCCCGCGCGGCCAGTTCGAGGCGGCCCGCTCCCTGAACCTCTCGCGCACGGCGACCTTCCGGCGGGTGGTCGCCCCGCAGGCGATGCGGATCGTGCTGCCGCCGCTCGCCAACGACTTCATCGACCTGGTCAAGGGGACCAGTCTGGTCTTCGCGATCACGCTCATCGACCTCTTCCAGGTGGGTCGGCAGATCGCCGCGACCAACTATGAGCCGCTGATCATGTACACCCTGGTGGCGCTGATCTACCTCGTGGTGGTCTCGCTGCTGAGCATCGGGCAGAACCAGCTCGAGAGGAAGGTGTCCGCCCATGTCCGCACCTGAGAACGCGCCCGCCGCCCGACCGCCGCTGGCCGTGCGCGGGCTGCGCAAGGCCTTCGGGGAGCTCGTCGCCCTCGAGGGGGTCACCCTCGAGATCGAGAGGGGCACCACGACGGTGCTGCTGGGCCCCTCCGGCTCGGGGAAGTCGACGCTGCTGCGCTGCCTGAACCTGCTCGAGAAACCGGATGCGGGCACCCTCGACCTCGGCGACGGCCCGATCGAGGTCGGCGGACGGCTCCCCGCACGCACCGTCCGGCAGATCCGCTCCCGCTCCACGATGGTGTTCCAGCAGTTCAACCTCTTCCCGCACCTGACCGCCCTCGGCAACGTCACCCTCGCCCCGATCGAGAACCTCGGCATCGGGCGGGACGAGGCCGAGCGGCGCGGCCGTGAGCTGCTGGGGAAGGTGGGCCTGGCCGACAAGGCGGAGGCCTATCCGGACCGGCTCTCCGGCGGACAGCAGCAGCGCGTCGCGATCGCCCGCGCCCTCGCCATGGATCCCGACGTGCTGCTCTTCGACGAGCCGACCTCCGCGCTGGACCCCGAGCTCGCCGCCGAGGTGGTCGCGGTGCTCGCCGATCTCGCCGCGGAGCAGCGCACGCTCGTGGTCGTCACCCATTCGCTCGCCTTCGCGCAGCGGGTCGCTGACCGGGTCGTGTTCCTCGAGGACGGGCGGATACTGCAGGACGGCACCCCGCAGGAGTTCTTCGCGAGCACCGACGAGCGCCTGCGCCGCTTCCGCGAGGTCATCAGCTCGGTCTGAGCCGCTCGCCCCGGGATCGGTCACGCTTCGCTCACGGCGCAGTGCGTGCCCAGGCGGATCTCGGGAACGGCCGCTAGGCTGGGCGGGTCGGTCCGGTGGACCCTGTCGGGGTCGCCGTCGACCCCCGTTCGTTCCCACGTGAGGAGTCACATGGCACGCCACAACATCGTGTTCGGCCGTGACCAGGCAGTGCAGCAGGGTGGCAGCGCGTACAGCGGCCCCCGCTTCGGCCAGGCCGCGCAGACCGGACCCGCTCCCGACACCCAGTGGTCCTCCGGCTTCGGCCAGCAGGGCGGCGACCAGCTCGAGGCGATGTACGCCCGCCCGGCCGCCACCGGTCACGACACCGGCCGCATGACCATGCGCGACGCGCTCAACGCCATCACCGCGACCCTCGGCGTCATCATCGTGGTCGGCTTCGCCGTCGCGATGACGCCGCTCGCCCTCGGCCTCGTCGCCGGGGAGGCCGGGCTCCAGGCCGGGCTCGCGCTCGCCGGCGTCGCGACCCTCGTCGGCGTGATCGGCGGGCTCGTCGCCTCGCTGGTCAACATCTTCAAGAAGCAGCCCTCGACGATCGCGGTGCTGGTCTACGCCGTGTTCGAGGGACTGTTCCTCGGCGGGATCAGCGGGACGATGGAGTACATCTACCCCGGCATCGCGCTGCAGGCCGTGATCGGCACCCTCGCCGTGGCCGGCACCGTCCTGGTGCTCTTCCATCTCGGGATCCTGCGCACCTCGCCGGCGCTGACCAAGATCTTCCTGGTCGCGATGGTGGCCTACCTGATCTTCGGGATCGTGAACATCGGCTACCTGCTGCTGACCGGCACCAGCCTGCGCGAGGGCGTGGTCGGCCTGATCATCGGCGGTCTCGCCGTGGTGATGGCCTCCTACTCGCTCGTGATGGACTTCGAGGACGTCCAGCGCTCCGCCCAGGCGGGGGTGCCGCGGAAGTACGCGTGGCGTCTCGCCTTCGGCATCGCCGTGACGATGGTGTGGCTGTACGTCGAGGTGCTGCGGATCCTGATGATCCTGCGCGGCAGCGACTGAGCCGGCGCCGCAGCGACCCGGCCGCCCCGCCGACGGCCGTCGACGCTGCGAGGAGCTCCACTACGTATGCTGAGCGGCGGGTCCCGGAAGGGGCCCGCCGCTCGGCTGTCCGATGCCCCGATGTCGCAGGAGGGAACGCCCCATGGGAGTGTGGCAGTGGGTGCTCGAGCACTGGGCGCTGGTGTGGACGTACCTGTACGTCGGCGTCGACGTGCTGCTCAGGCTGATCAGCCTCGTCGTCGTGCCGCGGAACCGCCGGCCCGGATCCGCGCTCGCCTGGCTGCTGGCGATCATGGTGCTCCCGATCGTCGGCTTCCCCCTGTTCCTGCTGCTGGGGCGCTCGCAGCTGCCCAGGCGACGCCTGGCGAAGCAGCGGGTGGTCAACCGCCTGATGCGGGTGCGGGCCCATTCGATCCCCGACAGCGAGCTCGACGAGGACGTGCCCAGCTGGCTGCAGGGCGCGGTGCAGCTGAACCGCGAGCTCGGCGCCTTCCCGCTGACGGGCAACAACTCCGCCGAGCTGGAGATCGACTACGACACCTCGATCGCGAGGATGGCCGAGGACATCCGCAGCGCGCGAGAGAGTGTCCACGTGCTCTTCTACATCATGGGTCTGGACGAGGCCACCGAGGACTTCTTCGACGCGCTCGCGGAGCGGGCCGAGGCCGGGGTGACGGTCCGGGTCCTGTACGACCACTGGGGCGCGGTCAGCCATGGCGCGCAGTACCGGGCCATGCGGCGCCGGCTCGATGCGCACGGCATCGAGCACGCGCCGATGATGCCGATCCGGCTGATCCGCGACGGCGCCTTCCAGCGCCCTGATCTGCGCAACCACCGCAAGATGGTGATCGTCGACGGCGAGATCGGGTGGATGGGATCGCAGAACCTCATCGCGGCCCACTACGACAAGCCCGCCAACATCCGTCGCGGCCTGCACTGGCAGGAGACGATGGGTCGGTTCCGGGGGCCGATCGTCGCGGAGCTGAACCTGCTGTTCGCCACCGACTGGTTCTACGAGACCGACGAGATGCTCGATCAGCAGACCCTCGTGCGGCCCTCGCGGGACGCCTCGGGCACCTACGAGTGCCAGCTCGTGCCCAGCGGACCGGGCTTCGTGGCGGAGAACAACCTGCTTCTGTTCAACCAGCTGTTCTACTCCGCCACGCGGCGCATCGTCGCGGTCTCGCCCTACTTCGTGCCCGACGAGTCGATGCTCACCGCGCTGATCACCGCCGCCCGGCGCGGGGTCGAGGTGGAGCTGTTCGTCTCGGAGATCGGCGACCAGTTCCTCGTCTTCCACGCCCAGCGCTCCTACTACTCCATGCTGCTGGAGGCCGGGGTGCGGATCTGGCTCTACCGGGCGCCGACGATCCTGCACGCCAAGCACGTCACGATCGACGACTCGGTCAGCGTGATCGGCTCCTCGAACATGGACCAGCGCTCCTTCCTGCTGCAGATGGAGTGCTCGCTGATGGTGGGCGGGACCGACTTCATGGAGAAGATCCGCGAGGTGGAGGCCACCTACCGCGCCCGCAGCCGGGAGCTCACGCGCGAGGAGTGGGAGTCCCGGCCGCGCGCCATGCAGGTCATCGACAACCTGTGCCGCCTGGCCTCCTCGGTGGTCTGACAAGCCGGGGCGCTCCCCGCCGCGACGGCGCTCACCCGATCCCGGTGAGGGTCTCCAGCGCCTCGTCCGCCGCCTCCTCGTGCTCGGTCACGCCCACGGCGGTCTCCTGCAGGAAGGCGCTCGGGCCCTGCGGGGTCTCCAGCACGATCACCGACAGGCTCGTCGCGTCGGTGCGCTCCAGATCGCTCTTGGCGAAGTACACGGTCGCCGTGGTGCGGTACCCGGACATCCCCGCGACCGTCACCGGCTCGGTCACCTCGTCGGCGAGGCTGCGGCCCTGGGTGCTGCCCCAGATGCTCGCGGAGAAGTAGCAGGAGAGGATCTTCTGCGAGGCGACCTCCGCGCCCGGGTACTGAACGCCGGGCTGCCACTGCACCGCGCCGACGGACATCCCCGAGTACCAGTCCTCCTCGACCTCCGCGTAGGCGCCCCGGGCGTCGTCCATGAACGCGAGACCCCTGGGCGTGCGGATCAGGTCGTATGAGCTGGGTGGAGCGAACTGCAGCCCGCCGCCGCGCAGCTTCCCGGAGGGGTCGGCCGAGCTGCGCTCGATCGACTCCGGCGACCAGCAGCGCTGCTCCTCGACCTCGCCCGTCGGGGTCGCCGAGGCGCTCTGCGAGGTGCCCGAGGGGCCCGCCGAGGCGGAGGCCGTGGTCGTCGTGCCTCCGCCGGAGGGGGCGGCTCCGTTCCCCCGCAGCACCAGGTAGGCGATCGTGCCGCCCACGATCAGCAGGAACACCGCCGCGAAGGCGATGACGCCGACGAGGAGGGGAGAGGCCCCTCCGCCGCGTCCGCCGGGCACGGCGGGCTGGGGGGAGGGGGAGTGCGGTCCGGTGTGCACGGCTGCTCCTGCGGGGGATCGTTGCTGCGGCGGATCATGGCGCGGGGCGTCACTCGACGACGTCGAGGCTCGCGATGATGTCCTCGAGGTTCTGGACGTGCTCGGGCTGGTCCGCGGCGACGTCGCCCGCGAGGGCGCTGGGGCCCTCCGGCGTCTCGACGACGATCGCGGTGACCACGGAGGCGCTGGAGGTCTTCAGCACCTCCGGGTCCTCGAAGTGGTAGGTGGCCTGGACGATCCAGGCGGCGGTGCCGTCCACCGTCATCACCTCGGAGCGGTAGTCGGTCACCTCCGGGTGCTCGCCGAAATGGGAGACTACCCCGGCGGTGGTCGCATAGCACTGGAAGATGGCGACGGCCGCGGCCTCGAGACCGGGGTAGCCGCCCTCGTCCTCGGGGAAGGTCACCCGGCCCAGGTTCACGACGCTGAACCAGTTGCCCTCGACCCGTCGGCCGTCGGCCCCGACCTCGGTGAGATAGGGCAGGGAGTGGACCGCCCAGCCGTCCCCCCAGCCCTCGGGGCTCGTGTACTCGAGCCCGCCGCCGCGGACCTTCCCGGCGGCCGAGGGCTGCGCGGGCCGGGTGTTCTGGGCGACGGTGCACTCGGTGGTGGGCGCCTGCGTGAAGATCGGCGGGGGCGGGGCGATGTCGGGGTCCTCGGGGTCCGGCACGTACTCGGAGCGGCCCTCGGCGCTGCGGGTGCTGGTCCCCTGAGCGGTGGGGTCCGGGTCCTCGAGCACCGAGCGGAACACGGTCTGGGACAGGACCAGGGCGAGCACGGCCAGGATGACGACGGCGCCGCTGATCACCGCGATCATGGTGGCGCGGGTGCGGCGGCGGGCGCTCTCGCTCGGCTCGCCGAGGGTGGCGGGGCCGTGGTCCGCGGCGAGGTCGGGCAGCCCGGCACGGGTGGGCGAGGAGGCGAAGTCGGGCAGCGCGTCGCCGTCGGCCCCGTCCTCGCGGTGCGGCTCCTGCGTCATCGACACCTCCCCTGTCCCGTCGTCCGTCCCCCTGCGCGGTGCGCCGCCCGGAGGCCCCGGGCCCGACCGGGTGGTCCCGGCCTCGTCGGGGGAGATTCTCCCATGTGCGGCCTCGTCGGCCGGGCATCGCGCTCGCGCGCCGGGCACCAGGATAGAGATGCCAGGCATGGTTGGTACTCTCCGCTCACGGGCCGTCCGCGGCCCCGCCCGCCCATCGGATGGAGATCGCATGCGACCGCCCCTCGTCCTGACCATCGCCGGTTCGGAGGCCGACGGCGCCGCCGGCGTCCAGGCCGACCTCAAGACCTTCACGGCGCTGGGCTCCTACGGCGCGAGCGCGCTGACGATGGTCGTCTCGGTGAACCCGCAGGGGGTGCGGGGCGTGCATCCGCTGCCGCCGGAGGTGGTGCGGTCCCAGATCGACGCCGTCGCCGACGAGCTGCTGCTGGACGGGACGAAGATCGGCTCGCTGGGCAGCGCCGCAGTGGTCGCCGAGGTGGTCGCGGCGCTGCGCGCACGGCGGGACCGTTTCGGGACCGTGGTGCTGGACCCCGTGATGGTCGCCGCCGACGGCACGGCGCTGATCTCGGCGGAGGGCGCGACCGCGATCGAGCGCGACCTCCTGCCGCTCGTGGACGTGCTCGTGCTGACCATGGTCGAGGCGGCGCAGCTGCTGCGGCGGGCGCTGGCGACCACGATCGAGGAGATGCGGGAGCAGGCCCTCGCCCTCGCCGCGAAGGGCCCCGGCTCGGTGCTGATCACGGGCGGTGCCCTCCCGGGGGAGGACGTCGTCGACCTGCTCGTCCACCCCGGCGGCACGGACCTGCTGCGCGCCCGACGCGTGGCCGGACGCTCGGTGCGCGGCGCCGGCACCACCCTGTCCGCCGCGATCACGGCGCAGCTGGCCCGGATCGCGGAGTTCGACCGGGCCGGGGAGCTCGAGGAGATCGGGGAGAAGGGCTCCGCCGACGACATGCCCACGATCGTCGCCTCCGCCCGCGAGTTCGTCGCGAGCGCGACGGAGAACGCGCAGGACTGGCGCCTGACCCGCACCCGCGGCGGCCACGGCCCGCTCAACCACCTGATCACGCTCGACAACCGCTGATCCGGCCGCCCGGCGCCGGTCAGATCGGCTCCCGCCGGCGCCGCTCGCCCGGCCGGGAGCGGTCAGGCAGTGGCGCAGGGCGTCCCGGTACGCCTATATATCCGTACTGAGACGCCAGGCACCAGTACCTGACCAGTCCGCCCCCGCGCCCGGGCGCTCAGAGCAGGCCGAGGGACTCCTTGAGGGCGAGCATCCGCCCGGCGGACTCCCGCACGCGGCGCTCCTGCTCCTCGCCGAGCCCGGCCCATTCCTCGATCGCGTCGACGAGCCGGCCGGTCAGCGACGGATCGGCGGTCAGCACCGCGTCCCCGCCGGCCTCGAGCAGGCGTGTCGCGCGCTCGGGCACGGGCACGTCGGCGACGGCCTCCGCGGCGCCGATGTCGTCGGTGACCACGGGTCCGTCGAAGCCGAGCCGGCCGCGCAGCAGCTCCTCGATCGCTGCCGAGGAGAACATCGCCGGGACGTCCGGCTCGATCCGCGGATAGATCGCGGAGGACATCATCACCAGGCGTGCCCCGGCGTCGATCCCGGCGCGGAAGGACTCCAGGAACGGGTCGTCCGCCCCGGTGGTCGGGTCCTCGATCCCCTCGGCGGAGAAGTCGGTGTTCTGCTCGACCCGTCCCAGGCCCGGGAAGTGCTTCAGCGTCGCGCCGATGCCCTGGCCCTCGAGCGCCTCGACCGCCGCGGCGACGCAGTCGGCGACCTGCTCGGGGTCGGTGCCGAAGCCGCGATCCAGGCCGCCGACCGGCTCGTTCGAGTCCCCGAGGTCGGGGTCGACGACGTCGGCGACGGGGGACAGGGCGATCTGCAGGCCCCGCGCGGCGAGGTCCTCGCCGATGCTCGTGTACGCCTCGGCGACGGCGTCCGGGCCCTCGGCGCCGAGCTCCTCGGCCGAGGCGGTCTCCCGTGCGGCGTCGCCGCGCAGCATCCGCACCTGCCCGCCCTCCTGGTCCACGGCGAGCAGCGGCGGCAGCGCGGCGGAGGAGAGCTCCCGGGCGGTGCGGACCGTGTCCTCGACCTGCTGGGCGCTCTCCCAGACCTGCAGCAGGA
The DNA here is from genome assembly GCF_003711805.1 of Brachybacterium sp. EE-P12. Lineage (GTDB taxonomy): Bacteria > Actinomycetota > Actinomycetes > Actinomycetales > Dermabacteraceae > Brachybacterium. Next base: position 399,647 of record NZ_QXCP01000004.1, read on the forward strand.
AGATCCCGCCGGAGTGGTGGTCCTGGAGCACCTCGGGCGGGATCTCGTCGCCGGCGGCGATCCCGACCAGCACGAGCTGTCCGGCGAGCTCGCGCGGGGAGAGGTCCTCGAGCAGGCGCTCCGCGGCGCTCGGCGCAGCGGCGGACCCGTCGGGCTCCTCCGTCGTCGGGCCGGCCGACGAGCCGCCGTCGCTCCCGCCGCTGCCGCCGGTCGGATCGCCGCCTGCGTCGGAGCCGGGACCGGCGGGGTCCTCGGCGGTGCAGGCGGCGAGCGCGGCCGCGGGAGCCAGGGCGAGCAGATGACGTCGACGCATCCCGCCAGTCTTCCACGCGGACTGGCGGGCGGGCGACGCGCCCACCCGGGCCTCGCGGCCCCCGTATCGTGTCCCTCATGAGCGCCGAGATCCTCCCGCAGGACCATCCGCACGCCGCTCGTCTCGAGAGGGGGACGGGCGTCCCGCTGACCGAGTGGGCGCGCCGGCTCGACGAGGCCGGGGCCCGCGAGCTCGACCACACCGCGATCGCACGGCTCCTCGTCGAGAGGTGGGAGGTCGACCAGTGGTGGGCGCAGGGCGTCACGGTCGCCTACGAGCAGCTGATCGGCCGCCGGGTGGTGGGGCAGAGCCGCGACGGCGACTTCGCCGCCTCCGCCTCCCGCACCCTGGACGGTGCGCCGGGCGAGGTGCGCGAGCGCTGGCACGCCTTCATGACCGAGGCCCGACGCGATGCGCTCGGCCTCGAGGAGCCCTCGCTCAGCGACACCGCGACCTGGCGCTACTGGCGCGCCGGGCTCGCGGACGGCTCGAGGGTCTCGGTGAACATCACCGCCAAGGATCCCGGCCGCAGCACCCTGGGCATCGAGCACAAGGGGATCGGGACGGCCGAGGAGCGCGCCGCCTGGAAGGACGCCTGGGCGGGCGTCCTCGCGGAGTTCACCGTCCCCGCCACGACGACCGACCGCACGACGACGACGGAGAGCCACCGATGACAGACACCACCCCGGACGCCGCTGCGCAGCCCACGGCCGCCCCGCAGCTGCCCGCCGCCGACGGCAGCGCAGACCCGCACGCCTGGCTCGAGGAGGTCACGGGCGAGGACGCGCTGGACTGGGTGCGCGAGCGCAACGCCCGCGCCGAGTCCGCGCTCGACCGGATCACCGACCCCGCCGCCCCGGGCGGCGCCCCGCTGACCGAGACCCTGCAGGGTCAGATCCGCGAGATCCTCGACGCGAAGGACCGCATCCCCGGCGTCACCAAGCGCGGCGAGCACCTCTACAACTTCTGGACCGACGCCGAGCACGAGCGCGGGCTGTGGCGGCGCACGACGATGGACTCCTATCGCACCGAGGATCCCGAGTGGGAGATCCTGCTGGACGTCGACGCGCTGAACGAGGAAGAGGGCGAGAACTGGGTGTGGCACGGCGCGCGCCTGCTGCGGCCCGTCGGCCTCGCCGAGGGCGAGCCCTACCGCCGCGCCCTGGTCGACCTCTCCCGCGGCGGCTCCGACGCGGACGTCACGCGCGAGTTCGACCTCGAGACGCTCTCCTTCGTGCCCGCTTCCGAGGGCGGCTTCGAGCGGCCCGAGGCCAAGGGCTCCCTGTCCTGGATCGACGAGGACACCGTGTGGGCCTGCACCGACTTCGGCGAGGACACGATGACCTCCTCCGGCTACGCCCGCCAGGCCCGGATCTGGCGGCGCGGCACGCCGCTGGCGGAGGCGGAGCTCGTCCACGAGATCCCCACCGCGGACATGGCCGTCTTCGCCGCGCACGACCACACGCCCGGCTGGGAGCGGGACTGGATCGTCGAGGCGCACGCCTTCTACGACCAGACCGTGCACGTCGTGGACCGCACCGTGCAGCCGCCCTCGCTGCAGACCGTCGAGGTGCCCCGCGACCTCGAGGCGAACGCGCACCGCGACCTGGGGATCTTCAGCCCCCGCAGCGACTGGCAGGTGGGGGAGGACGTCTACCCGGCCGGCTCCCTCGTCGTCGGCGACTTCGCCCGCTTCCAGGAGGGCGAGCCCGAGCTGCACATGCTGTTCGAGCCCACCGACACCACGTCGCTGGCCGACATGACCATCACGCGCACCGCGGTGGTCCTGTCGATCCTCGAGGACGTCGTGCACCGGCTCGAGGTGCACACCCGCGACGAGCACGGCCGGTGGGTGCGGCGCGAGCTGTACCCGGAGCTGCGCGGCTCGATCGGGGTCTCCGCGGTCGATGCCGACGAGAGCGACGAGATCTGGGTGACGGTCACCGACTTCATCGAGCCGACCGCGCTGCTGATCGGGGACCTGGCCGAGGTCGCCGGCGGCGGCGAGCCCTCCGACCTCGAGCCGGTCAAGTCCGCGCCGGCCCGCTTCGACGCCGAGGGGCTCGAGGTCACCCAGCACTTCGCCACCAGCGACGACGGCACCCGGATCCCGTACTTCGAGATCTCCCGGGCGTGGGGGGAGGGGGAGACCGGCCCGCGCCCCACCCTGCTGTACGGCTACGGCGGCTTCGAGATCTCGCTGACCCCCGCCTATCTCGGCACGATCGGGAAGGTGTGGCTCGAGCGGGGCGGCACGTACGTGCTGGCGAACATCCGCGGCGGCGGCGAGTACGGCCCCGCCTGGCACCAGGCGGCGCTGAAGGAGCACCGCCACCGGGCCTACGAGGACTTCTCCTCCGTCGCGAAGGACCTCGTCGAGCGCGGCGTCACCGACCGGGAGCACCTGGCGGTGCGGGGCGGCTCGAACGGCGGCCTGCTCACCGGGAACATGCTCACCCAGTACCCGGAGCTGTTCGGGGCCGTGATCATCCAGGTGCCGCTGCTGGACATGAAGCGCTACAGCCACCTCCTGGCCGGGGCCTCGTGGATGGCGGAGTACGGCGATCCCGACACCGAGGACTGGGAGTTCGTGCGCACCTTCAGCCCGTACCACCTGCTCTCGCCGGAGAAGGCGCAGCAGTACCCGCCCACCTTCGTGCTCACCTCCACCCGTGACGACCGGGTCCATCCCGGCCATGCGCGGAAGTTCACCGCCGCGCTGGAGTCCCTGGGCGCGGACGTGCGCTCCTGGGAGAACATCGAGGGCGGCCACGGCGGCGCGGCGACGAACGAGCAGGCCGCCCGGATGAACGCGCTGCTGTACACCTTCCTGTGGAACACGATCGGCCGCGCCTCATGACGCCCGCCCGTCCCCGCGCACGATGACCCCGGACCCCGACTCCTCACGGCTGCCCGCCGGGGCGCCGCCCGTCCTGTCCGCGCGTCCGCGGCTGGCCCCCTGGGCGCGGCCGACGGAGATCATCGAGCGCGCCACGCAGGACGAGCTGCTGCAGATCCGCAACGACCTGATGACCGTCTACCGCGAGGTGCGCGCCGAGGGTCCTGAGCTGTTCCCGCTGCGCTATGCCCGCGCCACGCCGCGCCGGCCCCGACGGGTGAAGGCCGCGGACGGCAGCCCGCCGCCTCCGGCCCGCAGCCCCGAGGTGCCGGTGCTCGTCCTGCCCGACGGTCCGGCTCGCGCCTCGGTGCTGCCCTACGACGTGCTGCGCCGCAGCCTCGCGGCCCGGGGCGTGGACGTGCTGATGATGGAGCACCGCGGGGTGGGGTTCTCCCGACTGGACGCGACCGGCGGGGACCTGCCCGCCGGGGCGATCACGCTGCGCGAGGTGGTCCGCGACGTGCTCGCCGTGCTCGACCACGCCCGGGTGGAGCAGGCGGCGGTGGTGGGCACCGGCTACGGCGCCCAGCTCGCGCAGATCCTCGCGGTCCTGCACCCGGAGCGGGTGCACTCCCTCGTGCTGGACTCCCCGCGCACCGCCGCGGCCGACGAGCTGGTCGCGCAGCGACGGCTGCGGGAGCTGTATTGGGACGGCACGGAGGCGACCACCTCGTCCACCGCGGCGGTGCTGCGGCGCCTCGCGGGGCAGGGGAGGGTGGACGTCTCCCGCGCCGGCCCCGTGATCCTCGCCGTCCACGAGCACGGCGGGCCGGCGGCCGTGCGGGACCTGGTGGACCTGCTCGCCGTCGGCCGCGGCTCTCTGACCTGGAACAGCGTGCGGCAGGTGCTGAACCGGGCCTGGCTCGAGTCGACGCCCTTCGTGGCCGAGCACGACCTCGTGGCGCGCCTGGCGCACACCGAGCTGGGCGTGGGCGCTCACGCCGACGGCGGGCCGCTGGATCCGCTGCTGCTGACCTCGGAGGAGGGTCGGGCCGTGCCCGATTTCGCCGGCGAGGTGCTGGACCTGCACGCCCTCGCCCCTGCGATCACGGCCCCGACGCTGGTGCTCTCCGGGAGCCAGGACCTCGTCAGCCCCCCGCAGATCGCGCGGGAGCTCACCGCACGCATCCCCGGGGCGCGCCTGCTCGAGATCCGCGGCGCCGGCCATTCCCTGCTCGACACCCGCAGCCGGATCCTGCAGGTCGCGGCCCGCTGGAGCGCCTGCGGCACCGCGCACCTGCTGCTCGAGCACGCCGCGGAGCTCGCGGCCCTGCCGGTCTCCCCGACGGACCGGGCGCTCTCCCGCGGCCTGCAGATCGCACTCGCCGCGGAGCGCTACTCGCCCTGGCGCCTGCGCCTGGAGTCGGCCCGTGCCGAGCGGGAGCGGCTCCAGCTCGAACGCGCCCGGACCACCCCGCGCGGCCGACGGGGCCGACGAGCCGGTCCCATCCGGGAGGACCCCGCCTGAGCGCGTCCGCGCTCAGGAGCGGCAGACGACCGCGAAGCCGCCCTCGTCGTACACCGCCCGATACGGCGCGCCCCACTCCTGCTGGGCCCAGACGGCGAGGTCGTCGGGCGGCATCCCGTTCCAGGAGAAGGCGTACCAGTCCCCGAGCACGCAGTCCGGGACGCGCCGGTTGGGCCCGTGCAGCCACTGCACGTCATGGTCCGGGACCGCCTGGGCCATGAGCGTGATGTCCACGGCCAGGACGGCGTCCTCGGGCACGGCCTCGAGCGCGCCGGCCGCGGGCTCGGTCCGCCATGTCGGCTCCCAGGCCTGGGGCCGCATCACGTCCAGCAGCGGCAGCTGCGGGCCGAGCACGAGGGTGACCGCCGCGCACAGCGAGAGCGCGACGGCGCGCACGGGGCGGGCGGGTCGTGGGCGGTCGGTGCGCAGCCAGGCCGTGGCCCTCCCGGTGCGGCGGTCGCCGAGGGCGTCCAGCAGCGCCGCGATCGCGATCGGCATGAGCACCGCGTCGTAGTGCCAGCGCCAGTCCCAGTAGAACTCGACCGTGCCGGTGAACCGCCAGGCCAGCGTCGGCACGAGCAGCCAGATCAGCGGGGAGCGCGCCCCGATCCCGCCCGCGAGGGCGAGCAGCATCGCCGTGGTCAGCCACTTCACCGGCGGCCACAGCACGTCCAGCGGCGAGCCGAGGTTGTCGGTGTAGTCGTACTGCCCGGCGGTGTTCAGCGCCGGCAGGACCACGAAGGTCGCCAGCACGAACCACGCCCCGCCCCAGGCGGCCAGCACCGCGCCGAGCCGGCGATGCTCCCGCCCGCGCAGCGCGATGACGAGCCCGAGCACCGCGACGGTCAGGCCCAGGTCCTCCTTGACCAGCACCAGCGGCGCCGCCCACAGCGCCGCAGCGCACATCCGCCCCCGCAGCAGGGCGGTGAGCGAGAAGGCCAGCAGCGGCACCGCGAAGGCGATCTCGTGGAACTGCACCGAGGCGGCGTGCTGCAGCCCGAACGAGAAGACGTAAGCGGCGCCGACGGCTGCGCCGGGCCACGGGCCGAGCCGGTCGATCGCGAGGCGGGTCAGCGGGATCGCGGAGAGCCCGAACAGCAGCGCCTGGGTCCACAGCAGCGCCTCTCCGCTGGGCCAGATCCACCACACCGGTGCCAGCAGCACCAGCAGCGGATGGAAGTGGTCGCCCAGCAGGTTCACCGCATCGCCCTTGATCGGCACGATCGGGGCCCGCAGCTCGCCGTAGGCGCGCGCGAGCTGCGTGAAGATGCCCAGATCCCAGGACAGGGCCACGAGGTTCCGGAACTGCTGGGTGCCCAGCAGCCCGTAGGCGAGCGTTCCCAGCAGCGCGAGGACCGGCGGGACGAGGCGGCGCGCTCTCGTCGGCGCCGCGGCGACGGTCCCGGGGCGTTCCGGCCGGGTGGTCTCGGGTGCCTGGCTCACAGCGACGAGGGTAGCGGCCCGGCCGCGCCCGCGACGCGACACCCCTGCGGTGAGGAACGTCCAGGGTGCTGGTCCTAGACTCCCGTCATGATCTCGCTGTCCCGGTCACGGGTGCTCCGCGTCGTCGCCGGTGCCGGCGCCGTCGGCGCGCTGTCCCTCGTCGAGCCCCGCCGCCTCGGGCCCCTCGGCCATGCGACCTACCGGATCGGGGTGGCCACAGCGACCGCCGCGCTGGTCGCGGACTCCTCCCGCTACGACCTGCCGGTGCTGGACCCGGTGCGGGACGGGGTCGTCGCGGGCGGCGTGACCCTCGGGCTCATGGACCTGCTCGAGAGCTTCGACGCGCGGATGGTGGACGCGCTGCAGGGGCTCGGCATGGAGCGACCGCGGCTGGTGCTCGCCGCGCTCGGCGCCGTCGGCACCGCCGCCGTCATCGCGCTGCCCCACATCGGCGATCCCGACGGCGACTGGTCCCCGCTCGAGGAGACCTTCGGGGAGCCGACCGGGGTGCCGCTGCCCTCCGAGGCCCGCGCGCTGATCGCCGCCCTCCTCGCCGACGCCCCGGACGGGCCGGCCCTGCCCGGCGCGGAGGCCCTGCGCGACCAGCTCGCCTCCGCGCGCGCCCTGGACACCGGCGGGGTGAGCACCGACCTGCAGCTCGTGGTCGAGGACCCCGAGCGCCTGGCCGTGCCGCGGCAGCAGCTGTGGCCGGTGCGGGCCGAGTTCCGCCGCGGCGGCATCCGCTACGTGCTCGAGCTCCAGATCGACGACGGCAGGCTCGGGATGCTCTCGGTGATGGTCCCCGACGAGGAGCCGCGGCTCGAGCACGCCCTCTCGCAGCTCTCCTCGCCCGCCTTCGTGCTGCCCGATCCGGACGAGATCGTGCTGCGCCGGGAGACCGACGCTCCCTGAGCGGCGCCGCAGGAGCCCCGAGCCGTTCGCCGATCCTGGACGGCCGTCGACGGGATTCTCCCGACCGCTCCCGGTGAACGGGATCACATGATGGAATGGTGCGCGGCGGTGCGCACCGGATTCCCCGGGGCGACCTCGCGCGCGCACCGCCCATCCCTCACTCCCGAAGGACGGCGACGATGCCTCTGCCCAGACCCGATCTTCCCAGACCCCGCGGAGTGCTCGCGGCCTCCGCCGGTGCGGCGCTCGTCGCCGGCCTGCTGGTGGCGCCGCCCGCTCTCGCCGACGGGGACGGCCCCGAGCTGCTCGGCACCGCCTCCGAGCTCGGCGTCGAGGTCCCGACGGCCGACGAGATCCGCGCCGCGGGCGAGACCCCGATCTCCGGCCGGTGGCTCGTCGAGGTCGAGGGGCGGCCCACCCTCCGCGGCGGATCGAAGGCGCAGGCCGCCGCGGCGCAGGAGACCGTCGCCGAGCGCGCCGAGGACGCGGCGATCCCGCTCGAGGTCCAGGAGACCTTCACGAGCGGCTGGAACGGCATGTCGGTGACGATGGACGACGCGGACGCGCAGAAGCTCCGCGAGGTCGAGGGCGTGCGCGCCGTCTACCCGGTGCTCGAGGTCGCCGCGCCCGAGCCGGCCGACGCCGCGCCGGAGGACTCCTACGCGAACGAGATGACCGGCGTGGACCAGGTCCAGCAGGTCGACGGGCTCGCCGGGGAGGGCGTCACCGTCGCGGTGATCGACTCGGGCATCGACTACAACCACCCCGACCTCGGCGGCTCCGGCGTCGACGACGAGACGAAGGACTTCCCGAACGGCCGGGTGGTCGGCGGCTACGACCTCGTCGGCGACGACTACGACTCCCGTGCGGAGGGCGATCCCGTCCCCGACGAGTTCCCCGACGACTGCGGCGGCCACGGCAGCCACGTCGCCGGCATCATCGGCGCCGACGGCGAGGTCGTCGGCGTGGCCCCGAAGGTCGACCTGCTCTCCTTCCGCGTGTTCGGCTGCGAGGGCTCCAGCAGCACCGAGGTGATCCTCGAGGCGATGGAGCGGGCGATGGACGCCGACGCGGACGTGGTGAACATGTCCCTCGGCGCCTCGTTCATGACCTGGCCGGACTACCCGACCGCGCAGATGTCGGACGTGCTCGTGGACCACGGCGTGACCATGGTGATCTCCGCCGGCAACGAGGGCGAGGCCGGTCTGTTCTCGAGCGGCGCCCCCGGGATCTCCTCGGAGGCGATCACCGTCGCCTCGGTCGACAACACCCACCGCTCCGCCCCCTACGCGACCGCCGCCGGCGCGGACCGCCCCTACGCCGCCGCGACCGGCGCGCCGCTGCCGCCCAGCTCGGGCGAGCTCGCCCTGCGCGCGGCCGGCGCCGCCGGCACGCCCGAGGCGCTCGCCTGCGATCCCGCGGACTTGCCCGCCGCCGAGCCCGGCCAGGCCCTGCTCATCGAGCGCGGCACCTGCTCCTTCCGGGAGAAGGCCGTGGCCGGCGAACAGGCCGGCTACGACGCGGTGATCCTCTACGACAACGCCCCCGGCGTCGTGAACCCCACCGTCGAGGGCGATCCCGCGCTGACGGTCCCCGTCGTGATGCTCGAGCAGGCCGACGGCCTCGCGCTCCAGGACGCGCTCGCCGCGGGCGAGGTCACCTGGGCCTGGCAGGACGGCCCGACGACGGTGGAGAACGGGACCGGCGGCCTGGTCTCGGACTTCTCCTCCTACGGCCTCACCGCCGACCTGGCCCTCAAGCCCGACGTCGCCGCGCCCGGCGGCTCGATCTGGTCGACCCTCCCGCTCGAGAAGGGAGGGCACGGCTCCATGTCGGGCACGTCGATGGCGGCCCCGCACGTCGCCGGCGCTGCCGCGCTGATGCTGGAGGCGAAGCCCGATCTCGCCCCCGGGGACGTCAAGACCGCCATGATGAACACCGCCGACCAGCTCGCCTGGTCGCTGATACCGGAGGAGGGACATCTCGAGCCCGTCCACCGCCAGGGCGCCGGGATGCTGAACATGGTCGGCGCCGTGCACGCGACCTCCCGGGTGGAGACCTCCTCGATCTCCCTCGGCGAGGGAGAGGCCGGACCGCAGGAGGTGACCCTCGAGGTCACCAACGACTCCGATGAGGAGAAGGTGTACGAGATCGGATTCGAGGACGGCGTCGCCACCGGCGTCCCGACCACGAACCCGGCCTTCTACGAGGCCGAGGCGAGCACCTCGACCTCCGCCGACCAGGTGACGGTGCCCGCGAACGGCAGCGCCGAGGTCACCGTGACCCTCGGCGAGGACTTCGGCGTGGACGGCGTCATCTACGGCGGCTGGATCACCCTGACCGGAACGGACGACGATCTCGTGGTCCCCTTCGCCGGCCTCTCCGGTGACTACCAGGCCCTGACCGTGCTCGACGACCAGGGGCTGGGCCTGCCCTCCCTCGGTGTGAGCGACGGGGCCGGCAGCGTGCTGCTGGACCCCGAGGGCGGCCACACGTACACGATGGCCGACGGGGACCTGCCGTACATCGCCTACGCCTTCTCGCTCCCGGTCGAGCGGCTCGAGATCAGCGCGTACCAGAAGCGCGCCAACGGGACGCTCAAGGTCGTCAACCCCTCCGTGGGCACGATCGACGCGACCGATCACCTGGGCCGCTCCCCGGAGCCCGAGCTGTACGCCTGGGACGGGACCTTCTCGATGAAGAACCAGAAGGCCCGCAGCGTGAAGGACGGCGACTACGTCCTGGAGATGAAGGTGCTCAGGCCCCTCGGCGACCCGGAGAACCCGGAGCACTGGGAGACCTGGACCTCGCCGGAGTTCACGATCGACTACGCGAACCCGCGCCAGCCCGGGACCCGCTGAGCCCGGCACGACGCCCATGAGAAGGGGCGGCGGCACCTGCACGGTGCCGCCGCCCCTTCTACGACGGGATCATCGCGAGAGGATCCAGTCCATGTGCACGCGCGCGACCATGATCGTCTCGTCCTCGCCCTCGTAGGCCAGCAGGTGCTCGCGCCGGCCGAAGGGGATGACCACCGAGTACTGGCAGGGCCCGGGCTGGAAGACGCGCTTCCGCTCCCAGGTCTCCCCGTCGTCGGTGGAGATCTCGATCGTCCCGTTCACGCGGTCGTTCGGCATGTGGTCGGCGTGGGAGAACAGCAGCACCTTCGCCTCCGCCGAGCCCTGGGGAGCGTCGGGATGGGCGCGGACGAGGTGGGCGTTGTTGCCCGGATCCACGAGGGAGGGGTCCCGGTGCAGGTCCTCCCAGGTCTCCCCGCCGTCGTGGCTGTGGGCGATCCAGCGGTGCCCGGTGCGCACGTGCTCGCGGGAGTTCATCATCAGGGCGCCGTCGGAGAGCTCGGCGACCTTGTTCTCGTCCATCTCGGTGCCGACGGGGGCGCCCATCGTCCAGGTCTCTCCGTGGTCGTCGGAGTAGACCGAGTAGGCGCGGACGTCCTCGCCGCCGTCGGCGTTGCGGAAGAAGCCCGCGTACTGCTGGACCAGACGGCCCTTGTGCGGACCGTAGCGCAGCTGGATGCCTGCGCCGGAGGTGGCGAACATGGCCCGGCAGTCCTCGGGCTTGACCACCTCGGTGATCAGGCGGTGCTCCCAGGTGCGGCCCGAGTCGTGGCTGACGGAGAGGTTCGCGCTCAGGATGCCGCGGTCCTCGTCGTCGTTCCCGTAGCCGCTGTCCCAGACGCCGACGTCCTTCGAGAAGACGCAGAACAGGAAGATGGAGCCGGTCTCGACGTCCACCACGTAGGAGGGGTCGGAGTAGCCGAGCTTCTCCCCGGGCTCGGTGGACTCCAGTCCCGCCCGGACCACCTCCGGCTCGCCCCAGGTGCGGCCGCGGTCTGTCGAGCGGCGCTGCCAGATCGAGTTCGGGGCGGGGGAGTCGCCGGACTCGGGGCGCTTGTCGAAGGCGGCGAGCAGGTCCCCGTTGGGGGCGACGGCGAGGGCGGGGATGCGGAAGTTCTTCACGCCCCAGTCGCCGCGGGCGGCGAGGACCTGCTCCTCGTAGGTGGCGCGGCGCCGGCCGTGCTCCTTCGCGGGCGGCAGGCCGGGATCGGCCGGTGCGGCGAGGGCCGCGGCATCGGCGGGGGCGGCGCTCGCTCCCTCGGCGCCGGCGCCGAGGGCGGTGAGCGCGGCGGCGGTGCCGAGCGCTCCACGTCGGGTCATGCGTGCATCCATCGGGTGTTCTCCTTCATCGGGGCCTTCAGGACTCGCCCCGTTCTCCGGGGGCGAGGGCGGGGGCCGTGTCCCCGGCGGGCGGGGAGCGGGACATGGGCGTCAGGCGTCGGTGACGGCGTGGTGGAACCAGCGGGTGATGGTGGTGGGGTGGGTGATGGCGGTGCCGACGACGACGGCGCGGGCGCCGGCGGTCTTCGCGGCGGCGGCGTGGTCGGGGGTGTGGATGCGTCCCTCGGCGATCAGCAGGGAGGTCTCGGGCAGGGTGGTGGCGAGCTGTTCGAGGAGGGCGAGGTCGGGGCCGGTGGTCCTCGCTCGGGCGGGGGTGTAGCCGGCGAGGGTGGTGCCGATGATCTCGATGCCGAGCTGGGCGGCGTGGTGGGCGGAGGCGGCGCTGTCGCAGTCGGCCATGAGGGGGATGTCGGTGCGGGTGCGGAGCGCGGTGACGGTCTGGTCGAGGGTGCGGCCGTCGGGGCGGGGTCGGTCGGTGGCGTCCAGGGCGAGGATGTCGGCGCCGGCGTCGAGGACGGCGAGGGCGTGGTCGAGGGTGGGGGTGATGAACACGCCCTGCTCGCCGTCCTTCCAGATGCCGATGACGGGCACGTCGACGGTGTCCTTGACGGTGCGGATGTCCTCGAGGCCCTGGGCGCGGACGGCGGCGGCGCCTCCCTGGGTGACGGCGGCGGCGATCTGGGCCATGGTGCGGGGGTCGCGCATGGGCTCGCCGGGGTAAGCCTGGCAGGAGACGATCAGGGTGTCCTCGAGCGCGGCGACCAGGGGCGGGAGCGGGGAGGTCATGGGAGGTTCCTTCCGGGAGCGGGGCGGCGGGGGGTCCGGTCAGGTCGCGGGCGGCGGGATCGATGGAGCAGGCGGCGCCTCGAGCACCCGGACCGCGGCGCCGAGCAGGGCGGCGTGCGAGCCCGCGCTCGCGGCCAGCACGGGCGTCGAGGCGACCGCGTCCATCGCCTCGGCGGCGATCCCGGCGCGCAGCGCCTCGCGCCAGACGGGCACGTCGGCATCGGCCACGCCTCCGGTGAGCGCGACCGCGTCGGAGTCGAGGACGTTCAGCAGCGCGCCGAGGACGCGACCGGTCGCGTGCCCCGCGAGGCGGTAGGCCTCGAGCGCGGTGGGCTCGCCGCGGGCGGCAGCGGCGGCGAGCTCCCGGCCGTCGTGGGGCGCGGCCGAGGCGCCGAGCCGCGCGGCGAGGCGCAGGATGCCCGGCCCGGAGGCCAGGCCCTCGAGGTGTCCGGTGCGGCCGCACGGGCACGGCACCCCCTCGGCCTCCGGCACGGGCACATGGCCGACGTGCCCGGCCGCGCCGTGCGCGCCGAGCACGGCGCGGCCGCCCTGGACCTGGCAGCCTCCGATCCCGGTGCCGACGGCCATCAGCAGGAGCGAGTCCCGGCCCCGCCCCACGCCGAACCGGGCCTCGCCCAGCCCGTGCGCGTGCACGTCGTTCAGCGCGGCGACCGGCACGCCGAAGCGCTCGGCGAACGGCGCGGTCAGCGCGGTGCCTGCCCAGCCGGCGAGGGAGTCGGTGGCATGGGTGATCCGGCCGCGCGCGGTGTCGACGACCCCGGCCGAGGAGATCCCGACCGCCCGGACCGTCGCCCCGCCCCGCACCTGCGCGGCGAGCTCGAGCGCCGCGCCGAGGATCGCGGGCGCGCCCTCGCGCGCGGGGGTGGGCACCTCCGCGATGCGCTCGAGCCGGACGACGGCGTGCTCCCCGTCGGCCTCGACCTCGTCGGTCCCGACCCCGTGGACGAGGGCGGCGCGGATCTTCGTGCCCCCCAGGTCGAGGGCGAGGACCGGATCAGGCACCGGCGACGGTCCCGTCGAGCAGGTCGACGTCCGCGAGGATGCCGCGGATGCGGTCCACCGCCGCGCCCTCGATCGGGGACATCGGGACGGCCATCGAGTTGGTCGAGAAGACCCCCAGCTCGCGCAGCGCGGTCTTGAACGCGCCGACGCCTGCGGCCGGGCCCACCTTGTCGGTCGGCTGGAAGACGATCTCGAACAGCGCCGCCAGACGGTCCTGCTCGGCGCGCACCTGCTCCCAGTCCCCGGCCTGCGCGGCGCGGTGCATGCGCACGTAGCCCGCCGGGTCCACGTTGCCGAGGCCCGGCACGGAGCCGTCGGCCCCGGCGAGATAGGCGCCGTCGACGACGACCTCGTGGCCGGTCAGCAGCGTGAGCGGGGAGCCGGCGGCGCGGTTCGCGCTCGCGAGGCGGCGGAAGGAGACGTCGTCGCCGCTGGAGTCCTTCACCCCGGTGATCACGCCCTCCTGCCCGAGCCGCAGCAGCTGGGCGGGGGAGAGCTTGGTGTGCACGCACACGGGGATGTCATAGGCCCACAGCGGCCGCTCGGTCGCCGCGGCGACGGCGCGGAAGTGCGCGTCGATCTCCTCGGAGCCGGTGATCGCGTAGAAGGGCGCGGTGACCACGTAGCCGGCGAGGTCGAAGCGCTCGGCGGCGCGGACGTGCTGCATCACCCGGTCGGTCTGCATGTCGATGACGCCCGCGATCACGGGGACCTGCCCGGCGACGGCGCCGGTGACGGCCTCGAGGATCGTCTCGCGTCGCGCGTCGTCCCAGAAGGCGACCTCGCCGGAGGAGCCGAGGGCGAAGAGCGCGTCGACCCCGCCGTCCAGGAGACGGCCGATCAGGCGCTCGAGGGAGGGCACGTCGACCTCGCCCTCGGCGGTCAGGGGGGTCAGCAGCGGGGGGACGACACCGGTCAGGGCGGTGGGGGCGGTGGTCATGGAGGAGCTCCTTGGTGCGTGGTGCGTGCGGATGTGTCGGCGGTGCCGGCCGGCTCAGAGGAGCGAGGGCGCGGCGGCGAGCAGCGAGCGGGTGTACTCGTCCTCCGCCTCGGAGAAGATCCGTGCGGTCGTGTCGTGCTCGATGACCTTCCCGTGGTTCATGACGATGATCGAGTCGGAGACGAAGCGGACGGTGCTCATGTCGTGGGAGATGAACACCAGGCCCAGCCCGAGCTCCTGCTTGAGGTCGGTGAGCAGGTTCAGCACCTGCGCGCGCACCGAGACGTCCAGGGCGCTGGTCGGCTCGTCGGCGACGATGATCTGCGGCTCCAGCGCCAGGGCGCGCGCGATCGCGACGCGCTGGCGCTGCCCGCCCGAGAGCTGGCGGGGCAGCACCTCGAGCGCCGACTGCGGCAGGCCCACCAGATGCAGCAGCTCCCGCACCCGCGCGAGCCGCGAGGCGTCGTCGCCGATGCCGTGCACCCGCAGCGGGTCCACGAGCGTCTCCCGCACCGCAAGGCGCGGGTTCAGCGCGGTCGAGGGATCCTGGAAGACCACCGAGACCTTGCGCCCGAGCCGCTTGCGGGCCGCGCGCCCGCGGCCCAGCGGCGTCCCGTCGAACAGGACCTCGCCGCGGGTGACCGGCTGCAGCCCGGTCATCACCCGGGCGAGGGTGGACTTGCCCGAGCCGGACTCGCCCACGATCCCGAGCACCTCGCCGCGGCGCACGCCGAGGCTCACGCCGTCCACGGCGCGGATGGTGTCCGGATGCAGCAGACCGCCGGTGCGGAGCCGGTGGACGACGTGCACGTCCCGCAGCTCGATCGTGGGCGCCGGCCGCCCGGCCTGCCCGGCCGGGACGGAGGGCGGGGAGGCGTGGGTCATCGCGGCTCTCCTTCGAGGGATGCGGGCAGCTCGCCCGTCGTGGACACGAGATGGTCGCCGGCCCCGGTGGTGACCAGATGCGGTCGCGCGGAGGGATCGGCCGACGGGGACAGCGAGCGCGGCGCGAAGCGGTCGCCGCCCGCGAAGTCGCGCGGGGAGGGGACCGTGCCGGGGACCTGGTGCAGCCGCTCGGCGCCCGCCTCGATCGACAGCACGGAGCCGAGCAGGCCCCGGGTGTACTCGTGGCGGGGATCGATCAGCAGCTCCCGCGTGCTGCCCTGCTCCATCACCTGTCCTGCGTACATCACGGTGACGCGGTCGGCCAGCTGGGAGACCAGTGCCAGGTCGTGGCTGACGAACACCATCGCGAAGCCGAGCTCCTCCCGCAGCCGGTTCAGCAGGTCCACGACCTGCTTCTGCACGGTGACGTCGAGGGCCGTGGTCGGCTCGTCGGCGATCACGAGCTTCGGGTCGCGGGTCAGGGCCATCGCGATGAGCACGCGCTGGCGCTGCCCGCCGGAGAGCTCGTGCGGGTAGGAGCTCAGCATGCGCTGAGGCTCCAGGCCCACCAGCTCCAGCAGCTCCTCGGCGGAGCGGGTGCCGCCGCGGCGGGTCAGCTGCGCCATCTGGGCGCGGATCAGCATCGAGGGGTTCAGCGAGCTCAGCGCGTCCTGGTAGATCATCGCGATCTCGTGGCCGCGCAGGGCGTTGATCCGCGTCGGGGGCAGGGCCAGGAGGTCCTGGCCGTCCAGGAGCACCTTCCCGCTGATCCGGGCGGTGCGGGGCAGCAGCCCCATGACCGCCAGGCTCGCCACGGACTTGCCGGAGCCGGACTCGCCGACCAGGCCCATCGTCTCCCCGGGGCGCACCTGGAAGGAGACCCCGTCGAGGATGTCGACCTCGCCATGCGCCTCCGGGAAGGAGACCCGCAGGTCCTGCACGTCCAGCAGCGGCGGGACGTCCCGGCCCGTCCCGATCCGCTCGGGACGGGCGAGCTCGGCGGCGCGCAGCGCGGAGAGGGACTCGCGCAGCAGGCGCTGCGTCGTCTCCTCGTCGGTCGTGCCGAGCACCCCGGGCTCCTCCCGGCCGGTGCTCCCGGCAGCGGCGTCGCCGGCCTGCTCCTCGAGCGCCTTCTCGTCGGCCTCGACGTCGACCTTCACCGTCACGCGCGGGCTCGCCATCGCGTCGGTCAGCCCCTCGGAGAGGATGTTCAGCGCGAGGGTGGTCAGCAGGATCATCAGACCCGGGAAGAAGGTGGGCCACCAGTAGCCGGACAGCAGCAGCTGCTTGCCGTCGGAGAGGATGTTGCCCCAGGACGGGTTCGGCGGCTGGACCCCGGCGTTGATGAAGGACAGCGAGGCCTCGAGCACGATCGCGTCGGCCACCAGCACGGTCGCGAACACCATGATCGGGGCGATGCAGTTGCGGGCGACGTGCTTGAGCAGGATCCAGGCGGTCGAGGCGCCCATCACCTGGGAGGCGGCGACGTAGTCCTCCCCGAACTGCGCCAGCACGTTCGCGCGCACCACGCGTGCCAGCTGCGGCACGTAGAGGAAGCCGATCGCGAAGACCAGCACCGGCAGGGAGTTGCCGAAGACGGCCACGAACACGGCGGCGAGCGCGATGCCCGGGAAGGACATCACCACGTCCAGGACGCGCATGACCACCTCGGACAGGAGCTTCGCCCCGGTCGCGGCGATCGAGCCGATCACCGCGGCGGCCAGAAGCGCCGCACCGGTGGCGGCCAGGCCGATCAGCAGCGAGGAGCGGGCGCCGTGCGCGACGCGGGAGAAGATGTCCCGTCCGATCGCGTCGGTGCCCATCCAGTGCTCGGCGCTCGGCGGCTGCACCGGGGTGCCGGTGGCCAGCGGCCCGAACGGGGCGAGCAGCGGTGCGCACACGGCGAGCACGCCGAGCAGCACGAGGAAGATCACCGCGATGCGGGAGACGAGCGGCAGGGCCGTGAAGGGCGCCAGCGGGCTGCCGCTGACGGACTGGAGGCGGGATCCGAGCCTCGGTCGCATGTCAGATGCTCCTGATCCGGGGGTTGACGACGACGTACAGGAGGTCGACCAGGATGTTGACCACGATGAAGGCGATCGCGACGACGAGCGTCACGCCCTGGACGAGGAAGACGTCGTTGCGGGTGACGCCGTCGAGGATGAGCTGGCCCATGGCCTGGATGTTGAAGATGATCTCGATGATCACGGCGCCGCCCATGAGATAGCCGACGCGCAGGCCGAGCACGGTGATCGGGGTGATCAGCGCGTTGCGCAGCACGTTGCGGGAGACGACGACGGGATAGGGCACGCCCGCGCCGACGGCGGTGCGCACGTAGTCGCGGTCCAGCTCCTCGACCATCGCGGTGCGGACCACGCGGGTCAGGGAGCCGGCCACGGGGACGGCGAGGGCGATCGCGGGCAGCGCGATGTTGCGCAGATTCGTGGCGGGATCCTCGAACAGCCCGACCCAGCGGGTGACCAGCGCGGGGAACGCTCCCCAGCCGCCGGGCACCTCGCCGAGCCACTGGATCAGGAGGATCGCGAGCCAGAACGACGGGGTGGCGAGCGCGGCGACGGTGAGGACACGGATCAGCTGGTCGACCCAGCGGTCGCGGAAGAGCGCGGCGAGCACGCCGAGCACGGCCGAGAGCACGATCGCGATCGCGAGGCCGAGGAAGGTCAGCTGCAGCGTGATCGGGAAGGCGCTCGCGACCACCTCTGTCACCGGGACGTTGCCGCTGGTGGTGCCGAGGTCGCCGCGGACCATCCCGGCGAGGAAGGTGAAGTAGCGCAGCCAGATCGGGTCGTTCAGGCCGTTGTTCTCGCGGTACAGCTCGAGCGCCTCGGGGGAGGCGGACTCCCCGAGCGCGAGCCGCGCGGGATCCGAGGGCGAGAACGACATGATGACGAAGACCAGCAGGGTGACGCCGAGGATCATCAGCGGCAGGGCGAGCAGTCGCCGTCCGATCAGTCGGACGAGGTGGGACACGAGGTCCTCCGTGGAAGGGCGAGGGGGCGGGGAGGTCGTGGGATGAGCCGGGACCGGTGGTGCGCACCGGCCCCGGCGCGGGCGCTCAGCGGAGGGTCACGGCGCCTTCGTCGAGGCGACGTCGACGAAGCTGAGCCCGGTCAGGGAGGTCGGCTGGAAGTCGACCAGGGAGGTGCCGTCCCAGGCGGTCGGGGCCTTGCGGTGGAACAGCGGGTACAGCGGCACCTCCTCGGAGAGCAGGTCGAACAGCTCGCCCCAGGTGGCCTCCTGCGCGGCGGCGTCCGTGCTCTCCAGGCCTTCGGCCAGCAGGGACTGGACCTGCTCGTAGGAGTCCTGGCCCTTCCAGTGCATGCGGGAGTCGGTCCACACGTCGCCGCTGAACCACCAGCGCATCAGCAGATCGGGGTCGTTGCCGAAGACGGAGGGGTCGCCCGGGGCGATCACCACGTCGAAGGCCTCGGGGTTCCCGTCGATCGTCGTGTACACGTCGGCGGACTGCTTCTGCTCGAAGGCGACCTCGACCCCGGCGGCGGCGAGGGACTCCTGGATGATCGGGGTGCACTGCGCGACCCAGTCGTGGTCGGTGCACAGCATCCGGAAGGAGGTCAGGCCCGTCTCCTCGAACAGCGTCGTCGCCCTGTCGAGATCGAGCGAGTAGACGGTCGAGGCCTCCCTGTAGTTCGGGTGCTCCTTCTGCACGAAGCAGCTGGCTGCCTCGGCCTGGCCGGACAGACCCGTCTCGATGACCTTGTCCATGTCGATCGCGTAGAGGAAGGCCTGACGGTTCCTCACGTCGTGGAAGGGGTTGTCCTCGCCGTTGTTGAACATCGCGAAGAGCAGCCCGAAGCCGCCGACGGACTCGACCTCGCCGCTGGCCTCCAGCTGGTCGATCGAGAGATAGGGGACCGAGTCGATCGCCTGGACGGTCTGCGACTGCAGCGCGTTCGTGCGGGTCGACGGGTCGGGGATGACCTGCCAGCTCATGGTCCTGGCCCTGGCGGGCATGGGGCCGGTGTAGTCGTCGAAGCGCTCGAACTCGACGATCTTCGAGGCCGCGGAGTTGTCGGTCATCTTCCACGGGCCGGAGCCGACGGGCTCGGAGTCGAAGGCATCGGGGTCGGCCTCGACGGCGGCCCTCGGCACGATCTTCACCGTCGCCAGCCGCTCGGCGAGCACGCCGGTGGGGTGGGCGAGGGTGATCGTGACGGTGGTGTCGTCCTTCTTCTCGACCTTGTCGATGAAGGGGATGAACTGCGCGTAGAGGGAGGCGTTGTCCGGGTCCTGGACGCGCTCGAAGGAGAACACGACGTCCTCGGGGGTGACGGGGCTGCCGTCGTGGAAGACGGCCCCCTCGCGCAGGGTGACGTCGACGCTGTCGCCGTCGGCGGCGGGGACCTCCGTCGCGAGAGCCGCGTAGACCTCACGGGTCACGGGGTGCAGCTCGGTGAGGCCCTCGAGGGTGTGCCAGTTGACGGCGACGGTCAGCGCCGCCGACGTGGTCATCGGGTCGTAGCCGTTCGTGCCGAGCTCGTAGCTGATCGCGGCGTCGATGTGGCCGTCGGGATCGGCCTCGCCGGCGGGTGCGCCGCCGGCGTCGGAGCCGGTGTCCGAGCCGCCGTCGCGCGGAGCGCAGGCGCCGATCCCGGCGACGATGCCGGCCGCGCCGGCGAGCGCGGCGGTGCCGCGGAGGAAGCCGCGTCGGCCGAGACGGCCCGTGGGGTTGGTGATCACCGTTGATGCATCCCTTCTGTGGGTGTCCCCGGCGCCCGCGGCGTCGGGGTCGAGCGGAGCCCGTCCTCGCGAGTCGACGGACCTCTCGCCGCCCTGCGAAGATCAGACGTATGATGTCTGATGACTGGGAAGAGTACATCACACCCGACCCGGTCGCCACCACCCGGTGGCAGGCCGCTCCGCCGTGGACCTCGGCGGGGCAGGCAGGACAGCCACCAGGCATGATGGGGGGCCGGTCGTCACGGACGGCGGCCACAGGGAGGAGGCGCGACGTGCGCAGCAAGGGGATGGCCGGCGGCACCGCCGTCGAGAGGATCCAGGAGCTGATCCTGGCCGAGGGGCTCGCGCCGGGCGACCCGATGCCCACCGAGACCGCGCTGTGCGAACGGCTGGGGATTTCGCGCTCCTCGGTGCGCGAGGCGATGCGCACGCTCGCCTCCCTCGACATCGTCGAGGTGCGCCACGGGCACGGCTCCTTCGTCGGCGCCCTCTCCCTCGCCCCGCTCGTGGACGGGCTCCTGTTCCGCACCCAGCTCGACGACGGCAACGACCTGCGCGCCCTGCGCGAGGTGGTCGAGCTGCGGATCGCGCTGGACCTGTCGGTCGCCGAGCAGCTGGTGGAGATCTACCGCGGCACGGAGAACCCCGAGCTCGAGGGGCACGTGGAGCGGATGCGAGAGCTCGCCTCGGCGGGGGAGCCCTTCCCCGAGGCCGATGCCGCCTTCCACACCGTCCTCTTCTCCCGCCTGCCCAACGGGCTGCTGCGCCAGCTCGCGCAGGCCTTCTGGGAGGTGCACACCACGGCCGTGCCGCTGCTGGGGATCCCCCCGGCCCAGGACATCCTCGAGACCGTCGAGGCGCATCGCGCGATGCTCACCGCCCTCGAGGCCGGGGACGCGGCCGCCTACCGCGAGGCGGTGCACCAGCACTACCGGCCGCTGGGCCGCGTGCTCGACGCCGCCGCCGGGGTCGAGGACGGCCCCGTCGGCACGGACTGAGCGATGCCCTGGCGAGGTCCTCGCACTGGTCCGAGGCTGACCGTCGGCGGATCGGCACGGATGCCCGAGCGCGCACGGCGACGAATGGTCGCCGCGCTACCGTGGGGGCCATGACCGCTGCCGAGGAGACCCCGCCGCTCGCAGGACTCGACATCTTCCTGCCCTCCCCGCCGCCCGATGCCGAGCGCCAGGAGGCCTTCCTCGACGAGGCCGCGGAGCTCGCCCTGGACGGCCAGCCGATCACGGTGTACCTCCAGGACGAGGACGCCTGGGCCTTCGAGCAGTGCGAGCCGGTCGCCGAGCTGCTCGCCTCTGCTGGGGAGGCGGCGCTGCCGGTCACGCTGCTGGGCAGCGACGTGGTGGTCAGCGCCGTGTACCCCAGCACCGAGCAGATGAAGCGCTTCGCCGCGGCCGGCGCCGCGGCGCGCGCGCCCCGCTCCGCAGCGGCCTCGGCGTGCGGGCCGGGTGGTGCGGCGCCCCTTCCTCGCGAGGCGGGCGGCTTCGCGGCGCAGCTCATGGGGGCGGCGCCCGCCGCTCCGCGTCCGACGGGCGGGCCCGAGATCGGCGGCAGGCGGAACCTCATGGGCGGCGACACCGGGGACGGCCTGCCCGAGCGCTGACGGGCCCGACGGCTCAGAGCGCGCAGGCGACGCCGTTGAAGCCGTGGTTGCAGTACCCGGCGGGGTTCTTCGCGAGGTACTGCTGGTGCTCGGGCTCGGCGGTGTAGTAGACGCCGTCGCCCGCCTCGGCGAGCGGTGCGAGCTCGGTGGTGATCGTCCCGCGGCCCGCAGCGTGCAGCGCCTCCTGGTAGCGGACGGCCGAGTCGCGCACGATCTCGCCCTGGGCGTCGGCGGTCCAGTACACGGCGCTGCGGTACTCGGTGCCGACGTCGTTGCCCTGCCGGTTGGCGGTCGTCGGGTCGTGCTGCTGCCAGAACTCGGTGAGCAGGGCGCGCAGGGTCTCCTCGCCGCCGGTGTAGATCACCCGGACGGCCTCGGCATGCCCGGTGCGGGCGGAGAAGACCTCCTCGTAGGTGGGGTGCGGGGTGTACCCGCCGGCGTAGCCCACGGAGGTCGTGTGCACGCCCGGGATCTGCCAGGCGATCCGCTCGATCCCCCAGAAGCATCCGCCCGCGAGGATCAGCTCCTCCGCGCCCTCGGGCCAGGGACGGGCATCGTGCGGCGCCTCGGGACCGAGCATGTCCGTGCCGAGCACGAGGTGCTCGCGGGCGAGCTGGTAGGGGTAGCGGGCGCGTCCGGGCAGCGCGTCCTCCGGCGCGACCATGTCCTTCTTGTGCGCGTACAGGAGATCCATCATCTGCCACATGGTCTGCACGGTAGTCCTGGTCGGGACCGCGTGGGAGGTGCGAGCGACAGCGGTCACGCCCCGTCGTCCCGACGGTTCCTCCCCAGACCCCGCCGCTCCACATCCTGCGGCCGACGCTGGCGCCCGCCCCCTGCGGCGCCCAGGCTGGAGGGGCCACGGCAGCTCGCCACGAGAGCGGCGGTGACCTGCGAGGACGGGCGGAGGTGCGTCATGACGAAGACAGCGCAGGACTGGGCCCAGCAGCTGTCCGCGCTCCTGGACCGCGCCCCGTCGGCCGAGCTGCTCGCCGCCGCGAGCGACGCCGCCCTGATCGACCTGATCGCCGCGACGGAGCGCGCCAAGGGCCGCCTCGCCGCCGCACAGGCCCGAGCGGAGGCCGCCTTCTGGACAGCGCAGATCCGCGAGCAGGAGCGCCTGGACGTGCCGCGCGGCCAACGGGGCCGCGGCATCGCCGACCAGGTCGCGCTCGCCCGGCGCATCAGCCCCAAGCAGGCCTCCGACGAGGTCGCCCTGCACCGGCTGATGCTCGAGACCCTGCCTCGCACCACGGCGCTGCTGGAGGCCGGGGAGATCAACGAGCACGCGGCGCGGACGGTCGCCGCGAACGTGCTCGTCCTGGACGGCGAGGACAGGGAGCGCGTCGACGCGGACCTCGCCGATCGGCTGCCGACCGTGACCGCCCGGCGCGCCGGCGACCTGGCCCGCGCCCGGGCGCAGGAGCTCGATCCGGACGCGGCGGTGCGGCGCCACCAGCGCGCCGTCGCGGACCGACGGGTCTCCCTCCGGCCCGCAGTCGACGGCATGTCGATCCTCCGCGCGACCCTTCCGGTGAAGGACGGCGTCGCAGTCCTCAAGACGCTGACCGAGGCGGCCAAGGCTGCCACCGCGACCGGCGACCCGCGCACCAAGGGCCAGATCATGGCCGACACGCTCACCGCGCGCGCCTGCGGGCTCGAGAGCGCGGACGACATCCCCGTCGAGATCCAGCTGCTCATGACCGACACGACCCTCCTCGCCGAAGAGGAGCGGACCGCATGGATCGACGGTCATCCGCTGCCCGGACGCACCGGACGCGCCGCCTCCACCGGAGATCGGCCGCGCCGCGCGGTGGATACGCCGCCTCTACACCGACGCCCGGCCCGGCGAGCTGACCGATATCGATCGCCGACGTCGGCTGTTCCGTGGCGAGGTCCGGCGCTTCATCCTGGCGCGCGATCAGCGCTGCCGCACGCCCTGGTGCGATGCGGCGATCCACGACATCGACCACCCCCGTCGCTTCGCCGACGGGGGCAGCACCGACCCGGACAACGGCCTCGGTCACTGCAGGCGCTTCAACCTCGCCAAGGAGATCCCCGGATGGGAGTCGATGACGGAGCCGGCTGTCGAGGCCAGGCCCAGCAGGCTCACGATCAAGACGCCCACCGGCCACATCTACCAGTCCACCGCGCCGGCGCTCCTCCGGCACCTCGAGGGCCCCGAGGGGGAGCGCGCCGAGCTCCTCTCGGAGGAGCCCCTCGACTCCGCGACGCCGCCCGGCGATGCCGACGGCGACGGTCCGCCGCAGTCGAGAGCCGGATGACCCCGGACCCCGCGCGGCGCGCTGCCGTGCAGGCGCTCAGCGCCGCCCGGGGGCGCGGGGCACGACCGCGATCCACAGCGCCACCGCCGCGACGGCGCCGAGGACGATCATCCAGGGCCCGAGCTGGATCCGGGCGAGCAGCACCGTCAGCAGCCCTGCCACGACGGCGAGCACTGCGACCCCGGCCAGGGCGCGCACCGCCAGGCGCAGCGCCGCGCGCTCGAGCGTGCCGTGCACCGGCATCACCGCGGCGATCGCGAAGGCCGCATGGCCGAGCAGCAGCAGAAGCCCCGTCGCCCCGGCGAGAGCCATGGTGAGATCGCCCCGCAGGAACAGCGCCGCGACGACGGGCAGCAGCGCGAGGACCCCGAGGTCGGTGTCCGGGTCGAACCACAGCGCCACCAGCCCGATCGCCGAGACAAGCACGGCCAGGACGATCCCCACGGACGCACCCGAGGTGGACGGGCTGATCAGCGCCAGCGCGAGCGCACCCGCGACCGCGAGAGTCCCGCCGCCGCGCAGACCCCACTGGACCGGGGCGATGCGACGCAGCTCGAGCAGCCGGTCGGCGATCGGATCGATCAGGACACCCGCGCGCATCATGCCCTCCTGCGCCGGGGCGCGCTGCGGGCGGCGGAGAGCGAGAGCAGCACCGGGGCCAGGGAGGAGGCCCCCTCCCACGCGGTCACCGGCACCCCTGCCTCGCGCAGCTCGCGCACCGTCGTCTCCCGCTGCATCCGCCGCAGCGCCCAGGCCTCCGGCCAGAAGCGCTCGGAGGCCCGCCCCTCGAGCTTCAGCGGCCGACCCCGCAGCACCGAGGTGTCGCCGATGCTCGCCGGAAGGGTGTCGACGACGAGGACGTCGGCGCCGTGGGAGACGAGCATGCCGATCTGCGCGATCGGCTCCGGTCGCAGCAGCGGCGAGCACACCACCGTCAGCGTCCCGGGCCGCACGGACCGCATTCGGTGCAGAGGCCGCAGCGTGCCGTCGTCGCGGGAGGCGCGGGCGAGTGCATCGGTGAGCACCCGCAGCTGGCGGGGTCCGGAGCCGGCGGGCACCTGCCCGATGAGGTGGCCGATGTCGAACACGGCCACACGGTCGCCGGCGCCGAGATAGTGGCGGGCCACCGCCGTCGTCGCCCGGATCGTCATGTCCAGGCTGGTGGGCGCCTCCGTGCTGGCCCAGGGGGCGGGGGAGACGTCCGACGTGGTGTCCGTGACGATGAGGACCTCGGTGTCCTGCTCGGTGAAGGTCGCGTTCGTGTGCAGCGTCCCGGTGCGACTGGTGACCCGCCAGTTGATCCGGTGCAGCCGGTCCCCGGGACGGAAGGCGCGCACCTCCGCGAGCGCCGTCCCGTCGCCTCGTCGGCGTGAGAGGTGCGCGCCGCTGACCCCGATCGGCGAGGGGACGTCGACGGGGGCGTCGAGCACCACGGAAGCGGGCATCACCTGCAGCGACGTCGCAGGCAGGGTGACCTCGGTGCGATAGGCGCCGAGCGCGTCGGCCGTGAGCACGTGGGCGGGCCCCACCTCGATCCGTCCCCAGCGTCGTGCGCCGATGCGGAGGCGCGTCGTCCCGTCGCCGGTGCGGGACCCGTAGCGGGGGGCGAGATCCGCATGCGGCGGCATCGGCAGGCTGGCCGTGGTGAGCAGGCCGGGGGCCGTGGTGACGGTCGCGCTCGCCGCGCCGTCCTCCTCGAGCTGCTGACGGTTCAGGCGCAGCCGGGGCAGCGGCACCCCGCGCTCCTCGCCGCGGGCCGTGCGCCGTGCGAGCGCAGCCACCGCCCAGACCAGCAGCGGCAGCCCGACCAGTATCAGCGGTGGCTTTCCGACGAGGACCGCGAGGACGAGCGCGGAGACTCCGACGGCGGCGGCGCGGACCAGCGCCCCCGTCGGCCGGCTGCGCACGGTGCGGGCGGGGTCGGCGGCTTCGCCGTCAGGACGCGTGTTCACGCCGACGCCGGCGCCTGGACTGGCTGTGCGGCGGCGGGGACCGGGACCATCTCGAGCACCGCGTCCACGACGCCGGCCCCGGTCGCGTTCTGCAGCCACAGCTCGGGCTTGACGGTGACGCGGTGGTCGAGCGCCGGGTGGGCGAGGTCCTTGACGTCCTCGGGCACCACGTAGGTGCGGCCCCGGATCAGAGCGAGCGCCCGGGCGGCGACGATGAGTGCGAGGGTGCCGCGGGGCGAGGCGCCCACGAGAGAGTGCTGGTGCCTGCGCGTGGCCGCGACCAGCTCGACCGCGTAGTGGCCGACCGCCTCCTCGACGTGCACGTCCTCGACCGCGCGCTGGAGCGAGAGGAGGTGCTCCGCGTCCAGGACCTCGGGGACCTCCTGCTCCTCCCGGCGCCGATCGATGCGGCGCGAGACCACGCTCCATTCCTGCTCGGCCGAGGGATAGCCGAACGACAGCCGCAGCAGGAAGCGGTCCAGCTGCGCCTCGGGTAGGGGATAGGTGCCCTCGTGCTCGATCGGGTTCGCGGTGGCCAGCACGTGGAAGGGAGCGGGCAGCTTCCGGGTCGTGCCCTCGACCGAGACCTGCCGCTCCTGCATCGCCTCGAGCAGCGCCGACTGGGTCTTCGGCGGGGTGCGATTGATCTCGTCGGCCAGCAGCAGGCCCGTGAACACCGGCCCGGGACGGAAGGAGAACTCGCCGGTGCGCTGGTCGAACACCTCGGCGCCGGTGAGATCCGCAGGGAGCAGATCAGGGGTGAACTGCGCGCGGGTGAAGGGCAGCCCGAGCGCCTGCGCGAAGGAGCGCGCGGCGAGGGTCTTGCCGAGCCCCGGGAGGTCCTCGAGCAGCACGTGGCCGCCCGCGAGGATCCCCGTGAGCACGAGCTCGAGCGATTTCCGCTTGCCGACGACGGCCGTCTCGACCGCGTCGAGCACGGCCTGGGCGGCCGCCGACGCCTCGACCGGAGGGAAGGGGGAGGTGGAGTTCTGGGACATCAGTGCCTCTCCTCGCGCGGGGCGAGTTCGTCGAGATAGCGGTGCAGTGCTCTGCGGTCGATCGGCGGGACGGTCGCCCCCTCGGTGCGGGCGGTGCGGAGCAGTCGGCTCAGCTCGTGCCCGAGCGCCGGGGCATCGGGGTCGCGGGCCCGCTCCTCCGCGATGTCGGCGAGGACGAGGGCGAGTCCGCGGCTGGTCATGCGGCGGTGCGGCTGGGCGCCGTGGATCATGTCCTCGAGCCGTCGCACCCGCATGTCCTGGGCGTGGGGGAGGGCGTAGTCGGCGTCGAGGTCGACATCGGGCACATGGGTGTGCTCGGCGCGGTCGGGGCCGACGCGGAGGAACCACCACATCGCCCCGGCGATGATCCCCACCGCGATCGGCAGGGGCAGTGAGAGCTCGAGACCGATGAGCCGGCAGAGGAGGGCCAGGACGACGGTCGCCGCCGTGGTCGCGGCGATGCGCCAGAGCAGATCCAGCAGATCGGTCCTCATCTGCGCCCACCCCCGTCGGCTCCGCGCTCGCCCTCGTCGGCCGGGGACGCGACCACCCGCGGGGACGACGCGCCGAGCGCGTCGAGATCCGCGCTCAGGCGGTCCAGGGCGGCGACTGCCGCCGTGCGGTCGTCCTCGCCGAGCGGGGAGGGATCGAACAGCGCCCGACGGTACAGACCGGCGAGCCGGTCGAGCGCGGAGCGGTCCAGGTCGAAGGCCGCGAGCACCTCGACGACGAACTCGAGCGTGGTCCGTGACGGATGGCGCGGCACGCCCGCCTCGGCGAGGGATCGCTCGAGCACGAGCCAGGCGGCGATCACGGCGTCCTGGGTGTCGACCAGGCTGGACAGCGGGTCGCGGGCCTCGTCGAGCGCGGCCCGGGCGCGGTCGGCGGTCAGCTCGTCCTCCGCGGCCTCGCCCGCCTCGGGCGGTGCCGGTCGGGCCAGCGCCCTCATGCGCAGCGCGACCCAGACCGCGAGGACCACGAGCACCGCTCCCAGCAGGGAGAGCAGGATGATCATTGGAGCATGGCCGAGATCGGGGCGCGGGGGCGTGGACGGGACGTCGAGGGTGTTCCAGCTCGGCTGCTCGATGGTCTCGGGCGCCGGGGTGGCGGGTGAGGAATCGGCCGGGCGGGTGGGACCGGCGACGACGCTGAGCGGTCCACGCTCGGCGGCGGCCCCGAGGGAGACCGCTCCGAGCCCGCCCAGCGCGGCGACGAGGAGCAGGAGGGCGACGACGCGACGCTGCGTCGAATGGTCCTCGGTCATGGCCGGTCGCGCTCCCGGGGGTCCTCGGGCGGAGCGTCGGTCGGCGACGGCTCGGGGCGGGGAGCGGCGTGCGGAGAGGCCACGACGACGGACTGCTCCCCGGCGATGCGGGTGAGGATCAGCGTGGCGTGCTCCCCGCCGAAGCGGCGCGGGCGCAGCTTGCGGCGCAGCTCCTCGGGCTGCACGGCGGTGCCGCGCTTCTTGATCTCCAGCACGCCGAGGCGGTGCTCGCGCAGGTAGGAGGTCAGGCGCTTGAGGCCGAAGGGCATCACGTCCCGCACCGTGTAGCCGCGGGCGAAGGGGGTGTCGGTGCGGCGGTCGGCGGTGAGATACGCGATCGAGGGGTCCAGGGTGCGGGCGCCGAGGTCCTCGGCCAGACGGCCGATCAGTCCCGCCCGGATCACCGCGCCGTCGGGCTCGTAGAGGTGGTCGCCGAGCGCGCCGGGCTCCGGATCTGCGGGCGCGTCGGCGCCGCGGTCCAGCCGGTGCGCGCCGTCGCGGCCGACGAGCACCGCCGAGGAGGTCACGCCCTCCCGGGCGAGCGGTCCGCACCAGGCGACGGCCTCGAGGACCTGGCCGTGGAAGGAGAGCCACTGGGTCTCGATCTCCGCGGGCAGCGCCTCGCGGTCCACGGCGGGGCCGAGCTTCGCGCCGAGCGGGCCGAGCTCCTCGCCGCCGCCGAGCGTCCGGGCGAGCTCGAGCACGGTCGACAGCGGCGGCTCGTACTCCTCCGGATCGTGGCGGCGCCGGGTGCCGGAGCCGCTGGTGGTGCGCCGCGCCGGGTCCAGCCAGATCCCCTCCGTCGCGGCAGGATCGTGGTCCTCCGCGCTTCCGAGGTGCACGCTCGCGGAGGGGAAGGGGCGCAGGTTCATCGTCGCGACGGCGACCGCGGCGGGGGAGCGGTCCACCGCCCGGACCTGCAGGCCGAGCCCGGCCAGGGCCATCGAGTCCCCGCCGATGCCGCAGCCGAGATCCGCGACCGAGGCGATCCCGGCGCGGGCGAAGCGCTCGGCGTGCCGGGCCGCGACGGGCAGACGGGTCGCCTGCTCGAGACCGTCGGGGGTGAACAGCATCGAGGAGGCGAACTCCCCGAACTTGTCCTCCGCCCGCGCCCGCAGTCGGGACTGGGTCATCACCGCGGCGACGAGCTCGGGCGCGTGCCCGGCCTCGCGCAGACGCGCTCCCTGGCTCAGCGAGTCCTGCTCGCGGTACGGCGGCAGCGAGTTCAGCAGCGCCCAGCCCTCGCTGCTCAGGACGGGCTCGAGGGCGCGTGCGACCGCCGACTCGGCATCTGCGGCTCGGGAGGACATGCCCTGCAGGCTACCTGCCGGGCACGTGCCCGTCCGTCACGCGCGGACGTCGAGGATGAGCTTTCCGCGGGTGTGGCCGTGCTCGAGCAGCTCGTGGGCGCGGCCGATCTCCGCCAGCGGCAGGATCTGCGAGACCTCCAGCGGATAGCGGCCGCTGCGCACACCCTGCGCGAGCCGGTCCAGGCGGTCGCGTCCCGGGCGGATCCGCGGCACGTGCGCCTCGATGCCGCGCTCATGGGCGGGGGTGAGATCCGCGAGGGAGGGGAGCGGCACCACGATCCCGCCCTCGGCGACCACGTCGAGGCTGGGCACGAAGGTCGAGTGGTAGTGCGTGTCCAGCACGACGTCCACCCCTCGCCCCTCGGTGGCGCGATGGATCTCGGCCCGCCAGTCGGTCCCGTCGTACGCGATGGGCAGCGCGCCCAGCTCCCGCAGTCGCTCCGCGTTCGCGGCGCGGCCGGTCGCCCAGACGCGGGAGGCGCCGGCCTCGAGCGCCATCGGGATGAGCAGCTGGCCGACGCCGCCGCTGCCGCCGTGCACCAGCACCGTGCTGCCCGGGGCGATCCGCGCGGTGTCCTCCACGGTCGCGATCGCGGTGAGTCCGGCCAGGGCCAGGCCCGCCCAGCGGGGAAGGTCCTCCTCGGCGGTCTCCCCGGGGATCGGGGCGAGGTCGTCGGCGCTGATCGCGATCAGCTCGGCCGCGACACCACGGCTGTCGCCGAGATCGCGCATGCCGAACACGCGGGTGCCGGGCGCGAGGCCGCGCGAGGCGAGCTCGGCCTCGTCCAGGTCCGGTCCCGCGCCGCGCACGACGCCGGCCATCTCGCGTCCCGTCCCCGCGGGCAGGGCGAGGTCCTGCGCCCTGCCGGAGGAGCCGTCGCGGATCTTGTAGTCCAGGGGGTTCAGGCCCACGTGGTCGACCTCGACCAGCACCTCCCCGGGCCCTGGCACGGGGACCTCGGCATCGGTGTGCAGGACCAGGACCTCGGGGCCGCCGAAGCGGTCGAAACGGATCTCACGCATGGCATCCATCATGCACCCCGGGATCGGGGCCTGGCCATGGCGGAGGTCCGGCGCGGGCGGCGAGGGATGGGCGATCATGGAGCCTGCATGCGGTGCCCGCGGGGTGCCGACGTCCGCCCTTCGCCCCTCCCAGCCCCTCTCATCCAGCACCTCGCCTCCAGGAGGACCATGAGCACGGATCGTCCCTCGCCGTGGCAGTGGCGCGAGGAGCTGCGCGCCGCGATCGCCCTTCCCCGGGCCGCCGAGCACGTGCCGCTCGAGCACGCTGGCGGCAGGGTGCTCGCCGCGGGCGTGCGCAGCCCGGAGCAGGTGC
Organism: Brachybacterium sp. EE-P12; assembly: GCF_003711805.1. Lineage (GTDB taxonomy): Bacteria > Actinomycetota > Actinomycetes > Actinomycetales > Dermabacteraceae > Brachybacterium. The sequence goes on from NZ_QXCP01000004.1 coordinate 430,000, forward strand.
CCGCGGTCCCGATCGCCGCGATGGACGGCTTCGCGGTGCGGCGCGCGGACCTCACCGCTCCCAGCGCCACGACCCTCCCGGTCGCCGCCGAGCTGCCCGCCCGCCTCGGCGAGGTGCCGCCGCTGCCTGCAGGCAGCGCGGCCCGGATCATGACCGGCGCCCCCGTCCCGCGGGGGGCGGACGCCGTGGTCGAGGTCGAGGCGACCGACACCGATCCGTTCGGGCCTTCCCCCGCGACGGTCACCCTCACCCTCGGGGCCCTGCCCGTCGAGGGCCGGCACGTGCGCGGACCGGGGGAGGAGATCGAGGCCGGGGCGGTGCTCGCCGAGGCGGGTGATCGCGTCGGGGCCGGGCTCGTCGGCCTCGCCCGCACCCTCGGTCTGCGCGCCCTCGAGGTGCTGCGGCCCCTGCGGGTCGCGGTCGTCGTCACCGGCGACGAGCTCACCGGGGAGGGCGAGGGGGCGGCCGGCGGTGCAGGGCCGGACGGCGCCGGAGTGCCGGGCGCGGTGCGGGAGTCCAACGGCATGATGCTCGCCGCCGCTCTCGCGGCCGACGGCGCGCACGCCCTCCCGCCGCTGCGCTGCGGCGATGATCCCGCTCTTCTGCGCGCCGCCCTCGAGCAGGCCGCGCAGGAGGCGGATCTGGTGCTCACCACCGGTGGGATCGGCCACGGCGCCTACGACGTCGTCAAGACGACGCTCGGCCCGCGAGGGAGAGTCAGCTCGCGCTTCGCGCATCTCGCGCTGCGACCCGGCGGGCCGCAGGGATACGGACACCTGCCCGGAGGCACGCCCGTCGTCCACCTGCCGGGGACGCCCGTCGGCGCGCTCGTGGGCTATCACCTCTTCGCGCGCCCGCTGCTGGGAGCCTGCGGCGACGGCGACAGCGGCGGGGCAGGCGCTCCGCGGCGGGTGCTGCTGGAGGCGGGGGAGGAGCGCCCGCGACGCGGCGGCCCGGACGTCGTGCACGCCCTCCCGGGACGGCTGCGTCGCACCGAGGGCGGCCGCGAGGTGGTGAGCATCGTGCCCGGTCGCCGACTTGCGCCGTACGGGAGGGCGGATGCGCTGGTGCTGCGGGGCGGCACGGGCCCGGGAGGCGAGGCGGCCGATCGGGCCGTCCCCGGCACGGACGGAGCGGCCCGTCTCGAGGCTCCTGCTTCCTCCGCCGCGGACGCCGCCCCCGGCGACCCGACGCTCAGCGTGCTGGTGATCCCGCTCTGACCGACCGGTGAGGATCGTGGTCAGCGATGGGTCGCGCCGACGTCCTCGAGCTGTGCCCGTCGGGCGTCCTGCGCTCGCCGGGCCTGCTCCCGACGGGCGTGGCGGCGGTCGAGCAGGCTGCGCGTGAACGAGGCGACCATGACGAGGGCCGCGCCGAGCGCGAGGCCGAGGGAGAACGCGGCGAGCCACGGGCTGTAGAGGATCCCCGCGCCCACGGCGAGCACGAGCGCGGCGAGGCCGAGGGGCCAGGGGCCGACCCCGCGGTGACCGAGGAGGTCGGCCAGCACGAGCGCGGCGACGATGCCGAGCGCGAGCACGAGCAGGTGCAGGAAGGTCACGATTCGAGCATAACCTCGTCCCGGCCACGTACCCGCGGGTCAGTTTCGTCGGGCAGCGGCCATCACAGGCGTTATGGTGTGCCGTGCCTGCCGAGAGACCTGGGACACAACCGGGGTCGGGACCAGCGCGGCCTCCGGCTCACGGCGAAGTGACCGGACGCAGCACCGGCCGGGTGGGGTCGGGCGGGTTCACCGCGAGCCCGCGCGGACGAGATGATGAAGCACGGAAGGATCCCGACGGATGAACAACAGCGTGTCGAGGGGGAAGCGTGATTAGGTTCGTCTCCCTGCGAGTGCTGACGTACGTGATCCTGGCGTTCGTCGCCACGAGCTTCGCGTACCTGCTGTCCGCGTCGCTCATGCATCCCGAGGAGGTGCTGTACCCGCCGATCGCGACCGAGCCCGTGCCCGCGGCGACCGCGCAGATGTACCTCGACGTGCGCAACGTCAATCCCGACACTCCGCTGTTCGAGCGTTACGCGAACTGGCTCGGCGGTCTCGTCCGCGGGGATCTCGGCGTCACCACGGGCACCAACAAGTCGATGGTGCCGGTGATGGACGAGCTGTTCACCCGCGTCCCCATCAGCCTCCGCCTGGTGGTGCTCGGCACCGTGATCGGGACCGTGCTGGGGATCGTGCTGGGCATGCTGGCCGCCGTGCGGCGCGACTCGATCGGCGACCGCCTCTCGACGCTGCTCGCCTTCTTCATCCTCTCCCTGCCCACCCCGGTGATCATCCTCATCGTGCAGCAGACGAACCAGGGGATCATGGACCTGAGCGGCTGGGGCCTGCCGGCCATCAACCCGATCAACCCGCTCCTGGAGCCGGGCTCCTGGGACTCGATCACGTACCAGGCCAAGGCGCTGATCATGCCGACGATCGTGCTGGCCGTCACCGCCGCCGCCTCGTACTCGCGCTACATGAAGGTCACCACGCTGGACGTTCTGGGCAGCGACTACCTCCGCACCGCCCGGGCCAAGGGGCTCACCCGGGGGCGGGCGATGAACCGCCACGGCCTGCGCATGGCGCTGATCCCGATGGGGCAGTACTTCGCCTTCGCCGTCGGCGGAGCCTTCTCCGGCTCGCTGTTCGTGGAGCTGATGTTCAACTGGCAGGGCATCGGCCGCTTCGCGATCTCGGCGATCCAGATGGCCGACGTCAACGGCACTGCCGGAGTGGTCCTGTACACGGCGATCCTGACCCTGCTCTCCGCCACCTTCGCAGACATCCTGCAGGGTGCGCTCGACCCGAGGATCCGGTGACTCGATGACGAACCCCAACGACATCCGCGGCACCGAGGACGCCTCCGCGCTGCGCCGCCGCACCGATCCCGAGGCGAACCCCGTCATGGGCGCCGCGGTCGACGATCCGGAGCTGCGGGACACCGAGATCGACGAGAGCGCCGGCCCGGCGATCGAGTCCATGAGCCGTGGCGAGCTGCTGCGGCGACGCTTCTTCCGCAACCCGAGCGCCTGGATCGGGATGGTCATCTTCCTCGTGCTCGTGCTGATGGCCGTGATCGGGCCCATGGTCTACCAGTACGGGCCCTTCGAACGGGACCTGCGCAACGCCCTGACCGGCCCCAGCGCCTACCACTGGTTCGGCGTGAACGAGAACGGCCTGGACATCTTCGCGCGGACCATGCAGGGCCTGCGCATCTCGCTGATCATCGGCATCGGCACCGCGCTGCTGACCACCTTCCTCGCCCTCGTGGTCGGGATCGTCGCCGGCTACATCAGCCACAAGGGGAAGTGGGGGGCGCTGGGCGACGGCGCCCTGGTCAACCTCATCAATCTCTTCCTGGTGATCCCCTCGATCCTGCTGCTGATGCTCTTCAGCCCGGCGCTGCAGCAGGCGAGCTGGCTGTGGATGATCCCGCTGCTGGCCGGCTTCGCCTGGATGCTCACCGCCCGCGTGCTGCGCGCGATGACCCAGCAGCTGGTGCGCACCGAGTACGTCGAGGCGGCACGGTTCATGGGCGTCCACCCGATCGTGACCATGACGCGGCACATCATCCCGAACATCGCCAGCTGGATCATCATCGACACCACGCTCGGCGTGAGCGCCGCGATCCTGGGCGAGACGGGCCTGTCCTTCATCGGCTTCGGCATCCAGTACCCGCAGGTCTCCCTCGGCACCGTCCTGCAGGACTACAACATCTCCGCGCCCTACACCTGGATCCCGCCCGCAGCGGTGCTGGCCGCACTGGTGATCGCCATCAACCTGATGGGCGAAGCGCTGCGCGACGCCCTCGACCCGACCAGCGGCTCCAGCCGGATCTGAGGAAGCAGAATGTCCGAACCGATCCTCTCAGTGCGGGACCTGAGCGTCTCCTTCCCCTCCGAGTACGGGACCGTCCACGCCGTCCAGGACCTCAGCTACGAGGTCCACAAGGGCGAGGCGCTCGCGATCGTCGGCGAGTCCGGCTCCGGGAAGTCCGTGAGCTCCCTGGCCGTGATGGGCCTGCTCCCGCGCACGGCGAGCATCAGCGGCGAGATCGAGATGCTGGGGCACAGGATGTTCGAGCTCGACGACAGGCAGCTCTCGCGCCTGCGCGGCAACACGATCTCCATGGTCTTCCAGGATCCGCTCTCCGCGCTCACCCCGGTGTACCGGGTGGGGGAGCAGATCGCGGAGGTGGTGCGCATCCACCACCCCGAGACCTCCAAGGCCCGTGCCCATCAGCGGGCGGTCGAGCTGCTCGACGCGGTCGGGATCCCCGAGCCCGGCCGACGGGCGAACCAGTACCCCCACGAGTTCTCCGGCGGCATGCGCCAGCGCGCCATGATCGCGATGGCCATCGCCAACGAGCCCGAGCTGATCATCGCCGACGAGCCCACCACCGCGCTGGACGTGACCATCCAGGCGCAGGTGATGGATCTGCTGAAGTCCGCGCAGGAGCTCATCGGCGCGGCGACCGTGCTGATCACGCATGACATGGGAGTGGTCGCCGGATTCGCCGACCGGGTCCTGGTAATGAAGGACTCGCGGATGGTCGAGCTCGGCACGGTGGACGAGATCTTCTACACCCCGCGCGAGCAGTACACGCGGGACCTGCTCGCCGCGGTGCCCCGGGTCGACGCCGGCGAGGCGGGGGAGTCCCGCAGCGTCGCCGGCTCCGCGATGCAGAAGCTCGCCGAGGTCGTCGACGACGACGGGGCCCGGCCCCCGCGCGAGGAGATGCCGACCGTGCTCGAGGTCGAGGAGCTGGTGCGGGTCTTCCCGATCACGAAGGGCGCCATCGTGCGCCGGAAGGTCGGCGAGCAGCGCGCCGTGGACGGCATCTCCTTCGACATCCGTCAGGGCGAGTGCCTGGCGCTGGTGGGCGAGTCCGGCAGCGGGAAGACCACCACGCTGATGGAGATCATGCAGCTGCGCACCCCGCAGCAGGGCGTCATCCGCATCGGCGGCAAGGAGACCGGCGCGCTGACCCGCAAGGAGCGCGCGGCGCTGCGCTCGGACGTCACCGTCGTCTTCCAGGACCCGATGGCCGCGCTCGACCCGAGGATGCCCATCGCGGACATCATCAAGGAGCCTATGCGCGTCCAGGGGTACAGCAAGGAGCGCATGGACGAGCGGGTGGACTGGCTGCTGAAGATGGTGGGGCTGCTGCCCGAGCACGCGGCCCGCTTCCCGACCGAGTTCTCGGGCGGGCAGCGCCAGCGCGTCGGCGTGGCCCGGGCGCTGGCCTGCGATCCGAAGCTGATCATCCTCGACGAGCCCACCTCCGCGCTCGACGTGACGGTCCAGGCCGGGGTGCTCGCGATGCTCGCCGATCTGCGCGCGCGCCTCGGGGTGAGCTTCCTGTTCGTCTCCCACGACCTCTCCGTGGTCCGGCACATCTCGGATCGCATCGCGGTGATGCAGAAGGGGCGGATCGTCGAGCTGGGCGACACCGAGGAGGTGTTCACGAACCCGCAGCACCCCTACAGCCGGGAACTGCTCTCCGCGGTGCCGATCCCGGATCCGGAGGTCGCCCGCGCACGGCGCCGCGAGAGCATCGACCGCGAGGCCTTCGAGGGCACCACCGGCGGCTTCCTCCCGGATCCGGAGGACGCGGAGTGACCCGCCTCTGACCCGCACCTGACCGGGTGCGATGCCCGTCTCGGCGGGCGGCGCACGCAGGCGCCGCCCGCCGTCGGCGTGCCCCGGGACGGGCCGTGGATCGCTGTGTTGCGAACGGGTAACAGGAGTGTTCCGTGCACACGTCGGTAACCGGCTGGTGACAGACTGATCACACCGCAGGACAGTGCGCGACCACGGTGGTCGCCGCCGATCACGCCTGCTGGTACAGACCATCGAGCGGACTCGACGATCTCGTTGTCCGCGAACGAAGGAGATTCATATGCGTGTGACGCGGCGTTCCATCCTGGGGGCGACGGCTCTGACCGTCTCGATGACCGCGCTGGCGGCGTGCAGCCAGGACCCGGGCACCGGCGGCGGCAGCGGCGGCTCCGACGGCGGGGGCGGCGAGCAGATCGCCTCCGATCAGAACGACATCAATGCCAAGGAGCGGGACGAGCTCGGCGAGGGCGGCGTGCTGCGCCTGGCCAACAACGCCTTCCCCGCGAACTGGAACGGGAACCACTCCGACGGCAACGAGGGCAACACGACGGAGATGCTGGAGGCGATCTACCCGGTCCTCACCCTGGCTGATGCCGCCGGCGTCGTCGGCCCGAACCCGCAGTACACCAAGCGCATCGAGCTCGTCTCCGAGGACCCGCAGGTCATGGAGATCGAGCTCAACGAGGGCATGACCTGGTCCGACGGCACTCCGATCGACTACAAGTCGATCGAGAACGTCTTCAAGGTCATGGACGGTTCCCAGGAGGAGTACGCGATCGCCTCCTCCGAGGGCTACAGCAAGGTGGAGAAGATCGAGCAGGGCGACAGCGACCTGATCGCCGTGGTCACCTTCAAGGAGAAGTACGCCGACTGGATCGGCCTGGTCTCCGTGATGCCGGATGCCCTCGTCGAGTCCGCCGATGAGTTCAACACCGGGTGGATCGAGGAGCCGAAGGTCACTGCCGGCCCGTACAAGATCGGCAAGATCGACTCCGGCAACAAGACGGTGCTGCTCGAGCCCGACGAGAACTGGTGGGGCGACAAGCCCTTCCTCGACCAGGTCCTGTTCACCACCATCGAGGACCCGGCCGCGACGGCGACCAGCTTCCAGAACGGCCAGCTCGACGTCATCGAGACCACCGTCCCGGCGACCTACTCCGTGGTCGAGCCGCTGATCGGCAACGGCGCGGTGCTGCGCGAGGCCGCGGGTCCGAACTGGAGCCACATCACCCTCAACGGCGCCGAGGGCCGTCCGCTCGCGGACCAGGCCGTGCGCCAGGCGATCTTCCGCGCGATCGATCGCGAGGAGGTCTTCCTCTCGGTCAACGCCACGATGCCCTACCCGGACGGCACCGAGCCCCTGAACAACCACCTCCTGATGACCAACCAGGAGGGCTACCAGGACAACGCCGGCGATATGGGCACCTACGATCCCGAGGCCGCCAAGAAGCTGCTCGAGGACGCCGGCTACACCCTCGAGGGCGAGGGCGACGACCTCGTCGCCTCCAAGGACGGCGAGCCGATCGAGATCACCTACGTCTACAACGACGGCTCGAAGACCAACGAGGCCGTGGTCCCCGTGGTCCAGGAGCAGCTCAAGGCCGTGGGCATCACCATGAAGGTGCAGAAGGTTCCGCCGACGGACCTCTTCTCGAAGTACGTCATCCCCGGCGACTTCGACCTGACCCTCTTCGGCTGGCTGGGCACCCCGTTCCTCTCCTCGGGCGACGCCATCTGGAAGACGTCGGGCGAGCAGAACTTCGGCAAGATCGGCGACGAGGAGACGGACAAGCTCATCGACCAGGCCGCGGTCGAGACCGATCCCGATGCGCGCCTCGATCTGGTCAATCAGATCGACGCGAACCTGTGGCAGCTCGCCGGCACGATCCCGCTGTGGCAGTCCTACGACTTCTTCGTGCAGAACGAGGATCTCGCGAACTTCGGGGCCAAGGGATTCCAGACCCCGGACTGGACCAAGATCGGCTACGTCGCCGGCTCCGCGAAGCTCGAGGGCTGAGCGGGCGCACAGCGCCATCGACGGGCGGGGCCCCGAGCGGAGACGCTCGGGGCCCCACCCCGTTCACGGGGAGCAGGGCCGGCGCCGTGCCCAGCTGCAACCTGACTGCTGGGACGGAGGTCGGGAGGTGCATCGGCGCGGTGGGGGAGACTGGAGCCATGAGCAGCACCGACCGGACCACCTCCTCCCCGCCGAGGATCCTGGACCTCGCGGTGCCGCCGGACCGGCCCGCCGCAGCGGATCTCGACGACCGGCGGCACATGCGCCAGATGCGTCTGCCGCAGCTGGGGGAGACCGGGCAGAGGCGTTTCGCCGGTGCCCGGGTCGCGGTGATCGGTGCCGGTGGCCTGGGCGCTCCGGTCCTGTCCTATCTCGCCGCCGCGGGCATCGGCGAGATCACGATCTTCGACCCCGACACCGTCGATGCCACGAACCTCCACCGGCAGGTGCTGTTCACCGAGGCGGACCTCGGTCGGTCCAAGGCCGTCGCAGCCGCCTCTCACCTGCACGCCCAGGCGCCGCAGGTCACGGTGCGCGCCGTGGTCGAGGCCCTCACCCCGGCGAACGCCCTCGAGCTTCTCGCGGGCCACGATCTCGTGCTCGACGGGACCGACAACTTCCCCACCCGCTATCTCGCCTCCGACGCCTGCGAGATCCTCGACCTTCCGCTGGTGTGGGGGTCGATCCTCGCCTTCTCCGGTCAGGTCAGCGTGTTCTGGGGCGCGGGCGGAAGCGGGGTCACCTATCGCGACGTCCATCCCGTCCCGCCGCGGCCCGGAGAGGTGCCCAGCTGCGCGGAGGCCGGGGTGCTCGGGATGCTGTGCGGGGTGATCGGCTCGACGATGGCGATGGAGGCCGTGAAGGTCCTCGCCGGTATGGGCGACGTGCTCTTCGGCCGGCTCGCCCTCTACGACGCGCTGCGTGCCCGCTGGGACGAGCTGCCGCTCGCACGGGACTCTGCCCGCCGCCCGGTCAGCGCGATCGAGGACGTGATGGTCACCTGCGGGCTGCCGGGGCCGACGGGGCCGGCGGGAGACGAGGTCACCGCCGAGGACCTGCCTGCCCTGCGCGCGGCCGGGACGCGCCTGATCGACATCCGCGAGAGCGCCGAGCTCGCCGAGGGGATGATCCGCGGTGCCGAGCACGTGCCCATGGGGGAGCTGCTCAGCGCGGTAGGAGCGGGTGACGGTGGCGGCGGCGACAGCGGGGCTGACGGGGGCGGGGCCGACGGCGGCGGGGACGAGTTCGCCGGGGCGGTGCTCTACTGCGCCGCCGGTTCCCGCTCGGCGAGCGCGCAGCGGGTCCTTGCCGACCGAGGGATCGCGGTGCGCTCGCTGCGCGGCGGCTTCGCGGAGGTGCCGGAGGCCGAGATCGAAGAGTCGCCGGGCAGGTGAGACGCCTCCTGCCGGAGCGCCCGTCAGCCGCCGGCGAAGGGCGGCAGCACGTCCACGCGGACGCCGTCCTCGAGCTCGTGTCCGCGGTCCGTGCGCGCGACCCCGTCGACCAGGAAGCTCGAGCGGGCGATCACCTGCGCCGCCCGCTCGGAGGCCCCGGCGGTCAGGGCGTCCACGAGTCCCTGCAGGGTGCGTGCGTGCACGGTCGTCGCGTCGGCTCCGTACTCTGCGGCGGCCCCCGCGAACAGACGCACGGCGATGGTCGGCGTGGTCGGCGCTCCAGATGTCGGCACCCCAGATACAGCCAGAGCCCCAGGTGCGGCCTGGGCCCCGGCCGCGGTCTGGGCCGCCGCAGGCACGGCGGAACCGTCGCTGCGCGGGTCCTGCCCGGAATGCTCGTCGAGCCGGTGGTCGGACTGGGTGTCGATGCTGGTCATGCTGTCCTCCTCAACCGCCGATCGCGCTCATCGGGCGCTCCGGCTGCACGAAGTCGTCGCGGTCCATGCCGTGTCCGGCCTTCTTGCCCCACTGGGCGGCGCGCCAGATCTGCGCGATCGCCTCGTCGTCCGCCCCCGAGCGCAGCGCGGTGCGCAGATCCGTCTCCTCGCGCGAGAACAGGCAGGTGCGCACGCGCCCCTCGGCGGTCAGCCGGGTGCGTCGGCAGTCCGCGCAGAACGGACGGGTCACCGAGGCGATGATCCCCACCCTGCCGCGATGGCGACCGGTGGCGCGGTCGGCCACCTCGAACAGCTCGGCGGGGGCGCCGTCGCGCGGCTCCGCGACCGGGGCGAGCGCATAGCGGGGGGCGAGCATCGCGTGGACGTCCTCGGCGGTGATCATCGCCCCGCGGTCCCAGAGGTGGTCGGCGTCCAGCGGCATCTGCTCGATCACCCGCAGCTGCAGGTCGCGCTCGAGGCACCAGTCCAGCAGGTCGGGCAGCTCGTGGTCGTTGATCCCGGGCATGAGCACGGCGTTGACCTTGATCGGATCCAGACCCGCGGCGCGGGCGCCGTCGATCCCGGCGAGCACGCGGTGCAGCAGCGGGCGCCGGCTGAGCCGTTCGAAGGTCTCGGAGACCACCGAGTCCAGGGAGACGTTGATCCGGTCCAGCCCGGCCTCCCGCAGCGGGGCGGCGCGATGGTCCAGGCCGATCGCGTTCGTGGTCAGTGAGATGTCCGGGCGCTGCTCGAGGGAGGCGACCCCGGCGATGATCTCCTCGAGATCGGGCCGGGTCAGCGGCTCCCCGCCGGTGAAGCGCACCTGCTGGATCCCCAGCCGCTCCACGCCGATGCGCACCAGGCGCACGATCTCCGTGGCCGACAGCAGCTGGTCCTTCTTGAGGAACACCATCCCCGACTCGGGCATGCAGTAGGTGCAGCGCAGATTGCAGAAGTCCGTCAGGGACAGGCGCAGATCCGTCGCCGCGCGTCCGAAACGGTCCGCGAGCGCCGGGGTGTCCGGACGATCGGAGGTGTCGGGGAGGGAGTCGGCGGTCTCGTCGGTGCGTCGCGGCACCGGCATCCCGAGGGACACCCGACGGGTCGACATGCGCTCACCTCCTCCTGCATCCCGGCACGACCGGGGCCCCTCCAGGATAGGACGGGTCCCCGAGACGGGGGCGGGACCTGTGCGTGGCACCGGGCACCGTACGGGTGGCATCGCGCACTGTGAGGGTGCTGCCGTGCACGGTGCGGATCGCATCGCGCACCACGATCGGCCGCGGGTCCCGCGGCGGAGCGCCATACTGGACAGGTGCGCCGCGACCAGCGGGACGCCCCGCACGGGCGGGCGAGGGACGGCGCACCGCCCGGCGCGCACGCACCGTCGCCGGGCAGGCACGCCGCGCCGAGGAGCGCACGAGAAGGAGACCGCAGCACATGACGCCACCGCGCCGCACACCCCTGGCCGACCACGTGGCCGACGCCGTCGCGCTGCTGGCCCTCGTGCGCGGCACCGAGGTGATCCCGCTGGACGGCGGGGCTTCCGGGCGCATCGCCCACGCCGAGCAGCGCGCCCTCGTCGACCTCCCCGGCCACGACGACTCCCAGATGGACGGCTTCGCGGTCTCGAGCGCCGACCTCGCCGGCGACGGCACCGAGGTGACCCTCCCGCTAGGGCTGACGATCGCCGCCGGCGACCCGCCCGGTGAGCTCGCCCCCGGCACCGCCCGCCCGATCATGACCGGCGCGCCGCTGCCCGCCGGCGCCGATCTCGTGCTCCCCGTCGAGGAGAGCGCACAGGGACGCTTCACCGCCGACGGCCCGGGCGGAAACGGGGCCGACTCCGGCACCGGCGGCCCCGACGGGACCGTCGCCGGCGAGGACGGCGCGGGTGGGACCGTCACCCTCACCCCCGTCTCGGCCGCGCCGGGTCGCTTCGTGCGTCGCCGCGGCTCGGACACCCATCGCGGGGACACCGTCCTGCGCGAAGGGCACCTGCTCACCCCCGCGCGCATCGCCCACCTCGCCGCCTGCGGGCTGCGGGACGTCGAGGTGCTCGCCCCGGTGCGGGTCGTGGTGCTGTCCACCGGCTCCGAGGTGCGCCCCGCGGCCGACGGAGAGCCCGGCCCCGGCGCCCGGCACGACGCGAACGGGCCCGGCCTCGCCGCCGCCCTCACCGAGGCCGGCGCCGAGGTCGTCCGCACCGGCACCGTCCCCGACGACGCCGAGCAGCTCCTCGACGCCCTGCGCTCCCATGTCACCGCGCACAACGCGGACCTCGTGGTCACCAGCGGCGGAGTGAGCATGGGCGCCTTCGAGGTGGTGCGCCACGCCTCGCAGCTGCCGGGCACCGCCCTCACCTTCCCGAAGATCGCGATGCAGCCCGGCGGGCCGCAGGGCATCGGCACCCTCGAGGTCGACGGGCGCCGCATCCCCTGGCTCGCCTTCCCCGGCAACCCCGTCTCCGCCCTGCTGAGCTGCGAGCTGATCGCCCGCCCCGCTCTCGGCGCCCCCGCGAGACGGCGTCTGCGCCTGCCCGTCCAGCTCGAGCAGCCCGAGGCCTCGCCCGCCGCGCTGGCCCAGTACCGTCGGGCCCGCGTCCTGCCCTCGGGACAGGTGCGCCTGGTGGGCGGTCCCTCCTCCCACCTCATCGGCGGATACGCCGCCGCCGACGCGCTCGCGATCATCCCCGTGGGCATCGACGCCGTCCGCGACGGCGACCTGCTCGAGACCCTGCTGATCCCCGGAGGAGACTCATGACCGACGCCTCTGCCACCCCGTCCGAGCCCGCCCCCGCGCCTGCCCCCGGTGCCGGCGACGGGGACCTCTCGCACGTGCGTGCCGACGGCACCGCCCACATGGTCGACGTGACCGTGAAGCAGGTCACCTCCCGCGAGGCGACCGCGCACGCGACGCTGCGCACCCGGGAGGACGTCGTCGCCCGCATCGCCAGCGGCGATCTGCCCAAGGGGGAGGCGCTGGCCACCGCGCGCCTGGCCGGGATCATGGGCGCCAAGCGCACCAGCGAGCTGATCCCGCTGTGCCATCCGCTGCCGCTGACCGGGATCGAGGTGGACCTCGCCCCGCGCGGCGACCGCGTCGAGATCACCGCGACCGTGCGCACCAAGGGCGTCACCGGCGTCGAGATGGAGGCGCTGACCGCGGCGAGCACGGCGGCGCTGGCCCTCTACGACATGATCAAGGCCGTCGACCACCTCGCCGTCATCGAGCGGATCGAGGTGCTCGCGAAGTCCGGCGGCAAGAGCGGGGACTGGCGACGCGAGGAGGAACGATGAGGCAGATGCCCGCCGCACGCACCGACGCCGACTGCACCGTGCGCGAGGACCCTGACGCGCCGCCGCTGCTGCACGGCAGCGCCCGCGTGCTCATCGCCTCGACCCGCGCCGCCGACGGCAGCTACGAGGACCGCACCGGCCCGCTGCTGGTGCAGTGGCTGTGCGGCAGGGGACTGGACCCCGTGGAGAAGCTCGTCGTGCCCGACGGTCCCGAGGTGGGACGGGCGCTCGCCTCCGCGCTCGCCGACGGCACCGACGTGGTGATCACCTCCGGCGGGACCGGCATCAGCCCCACCGACGTCACCCCCGAGCAGACCGCGCCGCTGGTGGATCGGGAGATGCCGGGCATCCTCGAGGCCGTGCGCCGCCGCGGCGCCGAGAAGAAGGCCACCGCCCTGCTCAGCCGCGGCATCGCCGGGATGGCGGGACGGAGCCTCGTGGTGAACCTGCCCGGCTCGCGCGGCGGCGTGAAGGACGGCATCGCCGTGCTCGACCCGATGCTGGACCACCTCCTCGAGCAGCGCGACGGCGGAGACCACGTCGAGCCGGAGGGGGCCGCAGAGGAGCCCGCGGACGGTCGCCTGGACGCGGTCTCGGACGATCCCGAGGGCACTGCCCTGGACGCAGCCGGTGCCCCGTCGGCCGTGGACCCGACCCGGGGCACGACGCCCCTCGGCGCGGGGGAGAGCGGCGCCGAGCGCGGCGACGCCGCGGCGCAGGGCCTGCGGATCCCGGGAGATCCCGCGATGGGAGAGGCAGCGCAGCGCGTGCGGCATGCCACCGTCTCGGCCGAGCAGATCTCCGTCGGCGCGATGGCCGAGGCCGTCGCCGACCCCCGGTGCGGCGCCGTGGTCACCTTCGACGGCGTGGTCCGCGACCACGACGGCGGCCGCGGCGTCGAGCGTCTGGAGTACAGCGCCCACCCGTCGGCGGACGCCGTGATCGCCGAGGTCGCGGCCGAGATCGCCGAGCGCTATCCGGACACCCTGGTCGCCGTCGCCCACCGCGTGGGCCCGCTCGCGATCGGCGACTCGGCGCTCGCCTGCGCGGTCGCCGCCCCGCACCGCAAGCAGGCCTTCGTCGCCTGCGACGAGCTGGTCGACACCGTCAAGCAGCGCGTTCCCGTGTGGAAGCACCAGGTGTTCGAGGACGGCGGGAGCGAATGGGTGGGCGCGCTGGGCTGAGCGACCGGCACGTCACCTCCCGGCCACCTCGCGGGGATACGGTGCGGACCATGCGCATCCTGCACCTGACCGACACGCACCTCTACGGCGACCCCGCCGCCCGCCACTACGACCGGATCGACACCACGGCCGCGCTGCGCGGCGTGCTCGAGCGTCTCGAGGGGCTGACGGGCATCGACGCCGTGGTCCACACCGGCGACGCCTCCGAGGACGGCTCCCCGGGAAGCTACCGCCTGCTCCACGAGATCCTCGACCCCTTCGCAGCCGCGCTCGCGGCCCCGCTCGTGGTCGTCATGGGCAACCACGACGTCTCCGCCGTCTACGGCGAGGAGATCACGGCGGGGGAGCGCAGGCCGGACAGCCAGGACCGCGTGGTCCCGCTCGCAGGCGGCGGAAGAGTGGTCGTGCTGGACTCGAGCGTGCCCGGCGCCGGCTACGGGCACCTTCACCCCGAGCAGCTCGACTGGGTGCGCGGCGTGCTGGCGGAGCCGGCCCCGGGCGGGAGCGTGCTCGCGATCCATCACCCGCCCCTGGTCGGGGCGACGGACCTGCTGCGCGGCCTGGACCTCGACGGACTCGACGAGCTCGCCGACGTCCTCTCCGGCAGCGATGTGCGGATCGTGCTGTCCGGCCACTACCACCACGAGATGACCGGGCAGATCGCGGGGATCCCGGTGCACGTCGCTCCCGGGATCACCAACGTGGTCGACCCCGTCGGCGCGGACGCGCACGAGCAGGCGCTGGCGCTGTCCGGCGCGAGCATCGTCGAGCTGGGGGAGGGTGCGCCGCGCGTGGTCAGCTCCGCCTATCCCAACGCGGGGGACACCGCCGACGACGCGGAGCGCCCCGTCTACCGCTTCTCGCCCGAACAGGTCGCACGGATCCTCGAGGCCGCGGGGCGCTGACGCGTCGCGCGGGGCCCGCCGGGAGCGGTCAGTAGCCGAAGCCGTAGGGGCGGATGCCCTGGGAGCCGTGACGGGCGGCAGCGGCGGCGGCATCGCTGCCGCCGTGCTGGTGCGAGCCCGCCTCGACGATGTCCTGGGCGATCTGGTGGTCGCTGCGGCGGCGGAAGGCGGATCGAAGGGTGCGGATGAAAGCCATGGCGGACAGCTCCTCGGGGTCGGAGGTTTCATGAGTGTGCGCGAGGGGCCCTGGATCGCAGGTGCTCCGTCGCTCTCGACATCTCCAGTTCTAGCGCGCGCACGAGGTGACGTCATGGGTTCTCGCGCGACAAGTTGCCCGCTTCACAAAAAGGGTGTGACCTGCGGCTCCAGAGCGAGCGTGGCGAAGTGGCGGCACGTGCCGGCCGGGGCGCGGGAGCGGGCGGGGGCCGCCGTCGTGCAGGGCGGCTCGCCCAGATCTGGCACTCGTCTTGCGTGAGTGCCAACCGCCGTCCTAGAGTGAGCGCCGTTGGCAGTCGACGGCCGAGAGTGCCAGAGGCTGCCGCGAAGGGACCCACCCCGGTCGGCACCGCGACGACGATCGGATCCGGGCCCCGCCCCCGAACTCAAGCAGAGTCATCTCTTCATGAAGGAGTGAGCCGCATGTCGGTCTCCATCAAGCCCCTCGAGGACCGCGTCGTCGTCAAGCCGCTCGAGGCTGAGCAGACCACCGCCTCCGGCCTGGTCATCCCGGACACCGCGAAGGAGAAGCCCCAGGAGGGCGAGGTCGTCGCCGTCGGCGCCGGTCGCTTCGACGACAAGGGCGAGCGCGTCCCCATGGACGTCAAGGTCGGCGACAAGGTCGTCTTCTCCAAGTACGGCGGCACCGAGCTGAAGTACGGCAACGACGAGTTCCTCGTCCTCGGCGCCCGCGACATCCTCGCGATCATCGAGGGCTGACCCCTATGGCCAAGGAGATCCTGTACGACGAGGACGCCCGCCGCGCCCTCGAGCGGGGCGTCGACAAGCTCGCCGACACCGTCAAGGTGACGCTCGGCCCGAAGGGCCGCAACGTCGTCCTCGACAAGAAGTGGGGCGCCCCCACCATCACCAACGACGGCGTGACCATCGCCCGTGAGATCGAGCTCGAGGACTCCTACGAGAACCTCGGCGCGCAGCTCACGAAGGAGGTCGCGACCAAGACCAACGACGTGGCCGGCGACGGCACCACCACCGCCACCGTCCTCGCCCAGGCCATCGTCCACGAGGGCCTGCGCAACGTCGCCTCCGGCGCCGCTCCGGCGGCCCTGAAGCGCGGCATCGAGAAGGCCGTCGAGGCGCTCTCCGACAAGCTCGGCGAGATCGCCACCCCGGTCGACGACAAGGCCCAGATCGCGTCGGTCGCCTCGGTCTCGAGCCAGGACCGCGAGATCGGCGAGCTGCTCGCCGACGCCTTCGACAAGGTCGGCAAGGACGGCGTCATCACGGTGGAGGAGTCCTCCACCACCGCGATGGAGCTCGACTTCACCGAGGGCATGCAGTTCGACAAGGGCTACATCTCCCCGCACTTCGTCACCGACGCGGATCGCCAGGAGACCGTCCTCGAGGACGCGCAGGTGCTGCTGCACCAGGGCAAGATCTCGGCCGTGGCCGACATCCTCCCGCTGCTGGAGAAGGTGGTGGAGGGCGGCAAGCCGCTGTTCATCATCGCCGAGGACGTCGACGGCGAGGCCCTGTCCACGCTGGTCGTCAACAAGATCCGCGGCGCCTTCAAGGGTGCGGCCGTCAAGGCCCCGGCCTTCGGCGACCGCCGCAAGGCGATGCTCCAGGACATCGCGGTGCTCACCGGCGCCCAGGTCGTCACCGCCGACCTCGGCCTGGACCTCAAGACCGTCGACACCGACGTGCTCGGCCATGCCGGCCGCGTCGTGGTCACCAAGGACTCCACCACCATCGTGGGCGGGGCCGGTGACGACCAGGCGGTCGCCGATCGCGTCGCGCAGATCCGCGCCGAGATCGAGAACACCGACTCCGACTGGGATCGCGAGAAGCTCCAGGAGCGCCTCGCGAAGCTGGCCGGCGGCGTCTCCGTGATCAAGGTCGGGGCTCACACCGAGGTGGAGCTCAAGGAGAAGAAGATGCGCATCGAGGACGCGGTCTCCGCGACCCGCGCTGCCATCGAGGAGGGCATCGTGGCCGGTGGCGGCTCCGCCATCGTCCAGGCCTCCGCCGTCCTGGCCGACGGTCTCGGCCTGACCGGCGACGAGGCCGTGGGCGTGCGCGCCGTGGCCCGTGCGGTCGTCGAGCCGCTGCGCTGGATCGCCGAGAACGCGGGCCTCGAGGGCTACGTCGTCGTCGAGAAGGTCAAGGAGGCGTCCGTCGGCACCGGTCTGAACGCCGCGACCGGCGACTACGTCGACCTGGTCTCCGCCGGCATCATCGACCCGGTCAAGGTCACCCGCAGCGCTCTGCGCAACGCGGCCTCGATCGCCGGCATGGTGCTGACCACCGAGACCCTCGTCATCGAGAAGAAGGACGACGACGAGGAGTGATCGGTTCGGAGTGATCCTCCGAGTCGGGGATCGGCATCGCGTCGATCCTGCTCGACCCCGAGGGGCGGGAGGTGCGGGATTCCCTGCACCGCCCGCCCCTCCGTCGTGCCGCGGACCCCGATGCCCGAGGAACATCCCGACCAGGGGGCGGAGGGTAGGTCCGCTCCGCGTCGCAATGCCGTGCCGCGTCGGGTGCGAGTCCTAAGATGAGCGCACCCGCCCGGAATCCCCCGGAGCGGTCCCCTGGACAGCGAGAGTCGGAGGAGCAGTGGTGACGAGCACGCCGGGCACTGCGCCCGCCTCGGCCGGCGGGGACCTGCCCACCCGCACCTTCGGGCCGCCCGCCGCCGTCGTGATCGGCGCGCTGATCATCGGGTTCGTGTTCACCGTGGTGCTCGAGTTCCTGGTGATCATCAGCTTCGTGGGCCAGCGCCTGTGGCGGGATCCGCTGATGATGCACGACGTGCTGTTCACGCTGCCGCTGGTGCTGTGGGTGCTGGTCGCGGCCGGCGCGAGCGTGGTCTGCCTGCGGGTGATCACGCAGTGGCTGCAGCTGGACGAGGACGGATTCGAGCTGCGGAGCCTCTTCCGTCGCACCCGCTCCGCGCGCTGGGAGGAGGTCGGCTCCGTCATCGCCGTGCGGGACATCTCCCGCAGCACCGACGCCGGCGAGGCGCTGGACCCTCCCGAGACGGCGTACGACGGGGTGTACGTCCTGGACCGCGAGGGCCGACGGCTGCTGGCCGTCTCGAGCCGCTTCTTCGGCGAACGGGCCCAGGAGATGGCGCTGCGTCGGGCGCGCGCCGCCGGGATCCGCATCGAGCACATCGACGCGATCACCCTCGCCGAGCTGGGGCGCGAGGCGCCCCAGGCGCTGACCTTCATGGATCGTCACCCGACGCTGCTGCTGCTCGGGCTCCTGGCCTTCTATGCGGGCCACAACGTGCTCACCTTCGTCGTGTGGGGGCTGTGACCCCGGGCGGCCGGGCCGCCCGCCGCCGTGCCCGTCGGCTGCCGCCCCCGCTCCTGCAGCGCGAAGGCCTGGACGCCGTGCGCTGGCGGATCGGGCAGGACGCGAGCCCCGGCCTCGCCGTGCACAGGCTCCGAGAGCGGTTCCCCGCCCTCGCGGATCCCGCGGCGACCCCGCTGGCCGACCGCTTCGCCGCCGGCGAGATCGTCGACGCGCACGGCCGGGTCTGGGCGGCGACCGATCCCGTCGGCCCCGGCGACGAGCTCTGGTTCCACCGCGAGCTGCGCCCGGAGGAGGTGCCGGCCGATCCTCTGCCGATCCTCTTCCGCGACGAGCACCTGCTCGTGATCGACAAGCCCCACGACGTGGCGACCATGCCCCGCGGCGCGCACGTCCTCTCCAGCGCCCTGGTCCGGCTGCGCCGGGAGACCGGGGTCGCGGAGCTCGTGCCCCTGCACCGGCTCGATCGGCGCACCGCCGGGGTGCTCGCCTTCGGGATCCTGCCGGCAGAGCGCAGCGCCTACCAGGAGCTGTTCGCCCGCCGCGAGGTGGACAAGCGCTACGAGGCGCTCGTGCGGCCCGGCCAGGACTGTGCCCTGCCGCGGGGGCCGGGGGAGCGGGCTGTGCTCGAGGACCGGCTGCTCAAGGAGCGCGGCGTGCTCACCGCCGTCGTGGTGCCCGGCACTCCCAACGCGCTCACCGAGCTCGAGGTGCTCGGCCCCGCCGACGGTGCAGCGCTCCGCCTCGCGCTGCGACCGCGCACCGGTCGCACCCACCAGCTGCGCATCCAGCTCTCCTCCCGCGGAGCACCGATCGTGGGGGAGGACCTCTATCCCGTCCCGCAGGTGGAGCCCGACGGCCCGCTCCGGCTGCTCGCCCGCTCCCTCGCCTTCACCGATCCGATCACCGGTCGGACGCGGGAGTTCCACAGTCACCGGACCGTACGCTGACCCCTGTGAACACGTCCCCGCCTGCGGTCCCCGATCGGGCCGCCCCCGCCCCGCGCCGCAGCCGCGGCGGCGAGGTGCTCGTCGGCCCCTCGGTGCGCGCCCGCTACCTGCCCGGTGCGCTGATCGGGCTGCCGCTGGTCGCGCTGCTGCTGAGCCCCCTCGCCGGTGCAGGCCTCCAGCAGTGGCGCGCCTCCCGGCGGTCCGCCGGGCACGACGGGGCCCTCGAGCAGCTCCTCGCCCCGACCTGGGCGCAGCTGCTGCTCGGCGCGCTCGCGCTCTGGGCGCTGTTCGCGCTGTGGGCCCTGGTGCCGCTGCTGCTGACCCGCACCCTCGTGCTGCTGGACGAGGAGCGGCGGACGCTGCGCCTGCGCAAGGGTCTGCGAATCCGGGACCGCGGCAGCGTCGACGAGGTCGAGTACGCGGTGGGGGAGGCGGTGCGGGGCAGCCTCGGCCTGATCGGCGTGCGCACGCCGGGCCAGGCGCAGCCCCGGCAGTGGGTGGTGCCCGAGATCGGCTGGGACGACGCCTCCTTCGACGGTCTGCGCCTCCTGCAGGCGGCCGCCGGGTTCACGCCCGCGCCGCCGCGCGCCGAGCTCATGGCCGAGCACGTCCGCTCCCGCCGCGAGGCCGCGCACCGCGAGCTCGCCACCCGGCTGGGTATGCCCTGGCGGGAGGAGTACGCGCAGGACGACGCGGTCTTCCGGGCGGAGTTCGATCGGGTCCGGCGCGTGCTCGGCGGGAAGGAGCCGCCCCGGGAGGGGGATCCGGAGCCCTGAGCCGGGGCCCTGCGGGCGGGGCCGACAGGGCGCCGCCCGGGCGCTCGCGGACGAGGGGCGGCGGGGCGGTGCCGCCGAGCCCAGGAGGCCGGGCTCAGAAGATGGCGCGCAGCACCAGCACCACGACCGCCCCGATCCCTGCGGCCGCGGGCAGGGTGATGATCCAGGCGAGGAAGATCGGTCGCATGAGCTTCCAGTTCGCGGCGTGGTTGACGATGCCCACGCCGAGCACGGCACCGATGAGGATGTGGGTCGAGGAGACCGGCAGCCCCAGCACCGAGGCGAGCAGCACGATCGTCGCCGCCGCGAGCTCCGCGGCGAACCCGGAGGAGGGATGCATCGCCGTCAGGCCGGTGCCGACGGTGTGGATGACCTTGCGTCCCACGAACCACAGGCCCGAGATCAGCGCGATGCCGAAGGCGATCAGCGCGGCGCTGGGCACGGCGGCCTCCTCGCCGATGGTGCCGGTCTTGAGCACGTCGAGGACGGCCACGAACGGCCCGATCGCGTTGGCGATGTCGTTGGCGCCGTGGGAGAAGGCGAAGGCGCAGGCGGTGAACACCTGCATCCAGCTGAACATGATGAACGTGGCGCGCGAGATCGACTGCTTCTTCAGCGCGCGGGCGAAGACCGTCGTGGCCATCCACACGCCGAGGGCGAGCATCAGCAGCATCAGCACGCCGCCGCCGACGGAGATGTTCAGCCCCACGTTGTCCAGGCCCTTGAACACGAGCATCGCGGCCAGCAGCACGGCCGCGCCGGCGGCCAGGGGCGGGACCCGCTTCTCGAGGGCGTGGTAGGCGGCCTTGCGCTCCACCTTGCGGGCGGCCTTGCGCTCCTTCTTCGTGAGGTTCGCGGCGTTCTCGACGAGCTCGGCGCCCGGACCGCCCGGGGTGATGTCCAGCGCGGCGGACTCGGCGAACGCGGACTGCTGCAGCTCCGTCACGCGCTCGGAGGCGGGCACGTGGCGCTGCTCGTCATCGTCGTCATCGTCATCGTCGTCGTCATCGTCGTCGTCGTCCTCCGCGTCGTCGTAGCCGCGCGAGCCCAGCGCGATCGCCCGGGCCGCGGGAGCGAGGATCCGGCGCTTGATCGTGCCGAACAGGACGAAGGAGGCAATCCCGCCCAGCAGCGGGGAGAGCACCCAGGAGATCGCGATCTTCCCGATCTCGCCCCACTGCACCATCGCGAAGCCGCCGGTGCCGGTGGAGATACCGGTCGTGACCGCGGCGCCGACGATGCCGCCGATGATCGCGTGGGTGGTGGAGACGGGCCAGCCCATCTTCGTCGCCAGCAGCAGCCACACCGCGGCACCGAGCAGGGCGGACATCATGATGAGGGCGAAGGCGAGAGGGTCGATCGCCATCCCCCCGAGGTCCACGATGCCGCTGCGCACGGTCTCGGTGACGGAGCCGCCGGCGAGGACCGCGCCGGACACCTCGAAGACGGCGGCGACCACGAGCGCCTGCTTCATCGTCAGGGTCCCTGCGCCGACGCTCGTGCCGAAGGAGTTCGCGACGTCGTTGCCGCCGATGTTGAAGGCCATGAACAGGCCGAAAGCGATCGCGAGGACGAGCAGGAAGGCGTTGACGTCGGTGCCCGTGTGGGTGAACGCCCAGATGGTGAAGGCGACCACGGTCGCGAGGGTCATCAGCCCTGCGCCGAGGTGCCAGTTGCGGTCGGGGCCGAGGAAGCCCTGCGCCACAGGGGCGTCGGTCGTGCGCTGGTCGGAGGTGCGTGCCATCGTCGCTGTCCCAGGGTGAGGAGGGGCGGGGAGAGGGCGCGGAGCCGAGAGGGCCGTGGGGCGCCGCGGCCACTCTAGGCCCAAAGTGTCGCTGCGGTGACATCGTCGTGAACTGACGTGGTGCGGCGCAGCACATGCGTGGCCGGTCCCACGTCGGACGGGGTGACCTCGCCGTCCCGCCGGGACGTAGCATCGATCCATGACGAGCGCGGACCCCTTCGGTTTCATCGGCCTGACCTACGACGACGTCCTGCTGCTGCCGGGGGAGACGGATGTGATCCCCTCCGATGCGGACACCACCTCCCGCCTCACTCGGGAGATCTCCCTGCGGATCCCGCTCGCGAGCGCGGCGATGGACACGGTGACCGAGTCGCGGATGGCGATCGCCATGGCGCGCCACGGCGGCATCGGCATCCTGCACCGCAACCTCTCCATCGAGGACCAGGCCCACCAGGTCGACCTGGTCAAGCGCACCCAGACCGGTCGCATCACGAATCCGGTCACGATCGGTCCCGAGGCGACCCTCGAGGACTTCGACGCCCTGTGCGGCCAGTTCCGCGTCTCCGGCCTGCCCGTCGTGGATCCGGGCCAGCGCCTGCTGGGCATCTGCACCAACCGCGATCTGCGCTTCATCCCCGTCGCCGAGTGGTCCACCACCCGTGTGGCGGATGTCATGACCACCGAGCTGTTCACCGCGCCCGAGGACGTCACCCCCGAGCAGGCCACCGCCCTGCTGCGCAAGAACAAGCGCGAGCGCCTGCCCCTGATCGACGCCGAGGGACGCCTGACCGGTCTGATCACCGTGAAGGACTTCGTGAAGTCGGAGCAGTTCCCCGACGCCTCGAAGGACGGCCAGGGCCGTCTGCTCGTGGGCGCGGGCGTGGGCTTCTTCGGGGACTCGCTCGAGCGCGCCGGCCAGCTGCGCGACGCCGGCGTGGACGTGCTCGTGGTCGACACGGCCAACGGCCATGCCCGCCTCGCGCTGGAGATGATCCGCTCGGTCAAGAACGACCCCTATTTCGCCGACGTGCAGGTGATCGGCGGGAACGTCGCCACCCGGGAGGGTGCGCAGGCGCTCGTGGACGCCGGGGCCGACGCGGTCAAGGTCGGGGTGGGCCCCGGCTCGATCTGCACCACCCGCGTGGTCGCCGGCGTGGGCGTCCCCCAGGTCACCGCGATCCATGAGGCCTCCAAGGCGTGCGGCCCCGCGGGCGTCCCGCTGATCGGCGACGGCGGCCTGCAGTACTCGGGCGACATCGCCAAGGCGCTCGTCGCCGGCGCCGACTCGGTCATGGTCGGCTCGCTCCTGGCCGGCACCGAGGAGTCCCCGGGCGAGGTCGTGCTCGTCGGCGGCAAGCAGTACAAGGCCTATCGCGGCATGGGCTCCCTGGGGGCGATGTCCTCCCGCGGCAAGAAGTCCTTCTCGAAGGACCGCTACTTCCAGGCCGACGTCCCCAGCGACGACAAGATCGTCCCCGAGGGCATCGAGGGCCGCGTCTCCTACAAGGGGCAGCTCGGCTCCGTCGTCCACCAGCTCATCGGCGGGCTGCACCAGTCGATGTTCTACGTCGGCGCGAACACCGTTCCGGAGCTGAAGGAGCGCGGGAAGTTCGTGCGCATCACCGCGGCGGGGCTCAAGGAGTCCCACCCCCACGACATGGCCGCGATCATGGAGGCCCCGAACTACTCCTCCCGCTGAGCCCGGATCCACCGGAGTCACGCAGCGAGCGACGGGCACGTGCGACGAGTGGAGCGGGCGCCCGGTCCTCGGTCGACGACCTCCGCCTCACACCTCGCGCCGCGGGGTCCGGCTGCTCGCGGTCTCGGTCGACGGGTCGGTGCCGTGCTCGTAGCCGATCAGCCACAGCACCCCGTAGCGGTCCCGGACCTGCCCGTCGGAGGCGCCCCACGCCCGTCGCTGCAGCGGGTCGACCACCTCGCCGCCCTCGGCGAGCGCCACGAACCAGGTGCGCAGCGTCGTGGGCTCCGCCGCGCCGAGCAGCGCGAGCATGAGGCCCTGCGCGCGGAACGGCTCGTCGCGTTCGCCGGCGTCGGAGACGTGCAGGTCCACCGCACCGCGCAGAGTGCCGTGCGCGATCGCGGAGGCGGGCCCGTCGGTCCGCTCGAACTCGGCGAACGTCGAGGTGGAGACCTCCCCGCCGAAGACCCCCTGATAGAACTCGAGCGCCTCGGCAGCGGTGCCGGGCAGGTGCAGGTACAGGGCGGGCGCGGGCATCGGATCTCCTCGGAGCGACAGACGGTCGGCGGGCCCGTCCGCTCGGGGACGGGCAGGGGCGATCATCCCTCCCCACGGCCGCCGCGTCCACAGCGCCCGCCGGCCGGGACGGGACGCGGCCGACGGGCCCTACTCTTGGGGCATGAGCACCTCCTCCTGGATCGACGCCCCGCTGCTCGGCTTCGACACCGAGACCACCGGTACGAACGTGGCCGAGGACCGGATCGTCACGGTCGCGCTCGTGCACTCCGTCGGCCCGGGCCGGGAGAACGAGACGGTCGCGACCTGGCTGATCGACCCGGGCGTGGAGATCCCCGAGCCCGCCCAGCGGGTGCACGGCATCAGCACCGCGCACGCCCGCGAGCACGGCATGCAGCCGGCCGAGGCGCTGGACGAGGTCGCGGCGATGATCGTCGACGCGCTCGGGAAGGACGTGCCGCTGGTCGCCTTCAACATCGGCTTCGACCTCGCGATCCTCGAGAACGAGCTGCAGCGGCTCGGTCTGCCCACCCTCGTCGAGCGGCTGGGGCACGACATCGCCCCGGTGATCGACGGGCTCGTGATCGACCGGGGCGTGGATCGCTACCGCAAGGGCAAGCGCACCCTCACCGACGTGCTCGCGCACTACGGGCTCGAGCAGGACGGCCGCCTCCACACCGCCGACGTCGACGTCTCGGCGACCCTGGATGTGGTGCGCGCCATCGCCGCGAAGTACCCCCAGGTCGTCTCCTCCACCCTCGAGGACCTCCACCGCGAGCAGGTGGGGTGGCACCGCCGCTGGGCCGAGGGCATGAACGAGTGGCTCACGAGGAAGGGGAGGACCCCGGACGTGAACACCGCCTGGCCGCTCTGACGCCCTCTCCGACCCCGTCGCGCTCGTCCACCCACAGCGTCTCGATGCGGAGCTGCAGGCGGCGGCCCGCCAGCGCGATGCCCCCGCCGATCAGCAGCAGCGGCCACCCGGGCTCGAGCCCGGAGGGGCGACCGTCCAGCAGCGACCACAGCCCCAGCAGGCCCATCAGCGCGATCGCCGCGCCGGCCCCCACCACCCAGGGCCCGTGCAGAGCGTGTTCCTGGGTGAGCCCCCAGGCCGCGGTGGCCGGGGAGCCGCCCCGCGCACGGGTCCGGGCGCGGGAGCGCACGAGGGCGAGCAGCTGCAGCAGTCGGGCGAAGGAGTACCCGCTGAGGGCGAGGGCCGAGGCGAGCACGAGCGGGACCATGGGGGGTGCCTGCCCGGGAGCGGGGGAGGCGCGGAGCAGCTCGCCGAGCGCGAGCCCCGCGCCGAGCACGCCGAGAGCGGTGACCGCGCCGGGCGGGAGCCGCGAGGGGGAGCGCTGGAGCGCCGGGCGTGCAGGCGTCTCCGCGTCCTCGCGCACGATCATCCCGTCGGCGTCCAGGCGCGGACGGGGCGGATCGCCGGGGGAGGAGCTCATCGCCCCACGGTAGCCGCGGCGGGCCGGGAATCCGGGCTGGCCCGTGGAGGCCGCCGGGATCGGTAGACTCCCCGGTGTGATGAGCGAGATCGAGATCGGCCGCAACAAGCGGGGACGCCGCAGCTACAGCTTCGACGACGTGGCGGTGGTCCCCTCCCGCCGCACCCGCGATCCGGAGGACGTCTCCACCTCCTGGCAGGTGGACGCCTACCACTTCGACATCCCGATCTTCGCCGCCCCCATGGACTCCCTGATGTCCCCGGAGACCGCGATCGCCCTCGGCGAGCACGGCGGCCTCGGCGTGCTGGACCTCGAGGGGCTGTGGACCCGCTACGAGGACCCCACCGCCCAGTTCGACCGGATCGCGCAGGCCTCGGACGAGGACGTCGTCGCGGTGATGCGCGAGATCTACGGCGAGCCGATCAAGCCCGAGCTGATCCGCGACCGGATCCAGCAGCTGCGCGAGGCCGGGGTGACCGCGGCCGGCTCGCTGTCCCCGCAGCGCACCCAGGAGCACTGGAAGACCGTCGTCGACGCGGGCGTGGACCTCTTCTTCATCCGCGGCACCACCGTCTCCGCAGAGCACGTCTCCTCGGACCGCGAGCCGCTGAACCTCAAGCGGTTCATCTACGAGCTCGACGTGCCCGTGATCGTCGGCGGCTGCGCGACCTACACCGCAGCCCTGCACCTCATGCGCACCGGCGCCGCCGGCGTGCTGGTCGGCTTCGGCGGCGGCGCCTCGCAGACCACCCGTGAGACCCTCGGCATCCAGGTCCCGCTCGCGAGCGCGGTCGCCGACGTCGCCGCTGCCCGCCGCGACTACATGGACGAGTCCGGCGGCCGCTACGTGCACGTCATCGCCGACGGCGGCCTGGGCCGCAGCGGGGACCTGGTCAAGGCGATCGCCTGCGGGGCCGACGGGCTCATGGTCGGTGCCGCCCTCGCACGCGCCGAGGAGGCCCCGGGCCGCGGGAACCACTGGGGCAGCGAGGCGCACCACCCCACCCTGATCCGCGGGCACCGTGTCGAGGTCGGCACCGCCGGATCGCTCGAGCAGATCCTCTTCGGCCCCTCGATCGCCGCCGACGGCGCCACGAATCTCGTCGGCGCGCTGCGTCACGCGATGGCGACGACCGGGTACACCGACCTCAAGGAGTTCCAGCGGGTCGAGGTCGTGACCACCCGCTGACGGGCCCCGCCGCACCCCGGCGACGTCGCGCCGGATCCTCGGCGCGACCGCCGGGCGGCGCGGACGGTGCGCTGTTCAGGCGGAGCGGACCAGGGCGATGATCCCCCAGATCGTCATCACGAGCGCGACGAGCCCGAGGAGCACCGGCAGCGCCACCCCGATGCCGAGGCTGATCAGCACCCCGCCCATCCCCGCGTCCCACAGGGCGACCGCTTCCCCGCCCTCGCAGGTCACGGTCACCTCCTGGTCGCCGAAGGCCTGGACGTCGTAGAGGTCGTAGTAGGCCACGCCGTCGACGTCCCCGCTGGTGATCTCCGTCGAGCCGGGCGTGACGTCGATGTCCGTCCCGTCGATCTCGCAGGTGGTGGTCCCAAGGTCCTCCTGCGGCACCGCGATCGTGTACAGGCTGAACGAAGAGGCCTGGAAGCTGTCGCCGGCGGGGTCCAGGGGCGTCAGCGCCGTGTTCGAGGACATCGTCAGCACTGCGCCGATCATCGCCGCGATGATCGGCATCACCACCAGGCCGATCGCGTTGGCGAGCAGGCCCAGCGCCCCGAAGACGGTGCGCTTGATGCCGCGGCGCCTCGGTCGCGGTGCCTGGGCGTACGGGACGTGGCCGAAGGACGGCGGATAGGTCATGGTTCCCCCTGGAGATTTCACGGACGTGCAGGTCCAGCGTAGACGGGAGGGACGGGCTCCTCAGCGCTCGGGAGCAGCGTCATCCTCGGCTCGAGCGGCGTCGGCCTTCGCGGGAGCGACGGGGCCGGTGCCGCTGCGGCGGCCGAGGCGCACTCCGAGCACGATCGCGACCGTCAGGACGAGGGCGCAGACGATCAGGAGCGTCCACGGCGCGGCGAAGCGGTGCGCCTCGAGCGACTGCGTGCTGCCGGGGGTCTCGTCGACCGCGAAGGAGCTGGTGTCCACCTCGATCGTGTTCCACAGCAGCGCCCGGGCATCGACCTGCACCGTGCGCTCGACGGTCGCGCCGGGCAGCACCTCCTGCAGCGTCGCATCGGTGCGCAGCGCGCCGATGCCGAGCGGTCCGGAGGCGGTGATCGCCTCCTGCGCATAGATCCGCGCGGACCCGGTGTTGGTCAGCGTGTAGGTGACGGTCGCGGTCGACGGCCCGAGCAGAGACCAGGTCGAGGGCAGGGAGACCTGCAGGTCCGAGACGTCGTGGGAGACCGTGAGGTCGCCGGGGACGCGCACGTCGACCCGGGTGGCGACCCGGTTGTCGACGGAGACGGTGTCTCCCTCGGTCGAGTAGGTGACCACCACGCCGCCGGAGAAGTCGCCGGGAGCGGCGTCGGCGGGGACGGTCAGGGTGAACGGAACGGTCACCGACTCGCCGGCGGGGATGTCCACGGTGTCCTGCGGCAGGGAGACCCAGGCACCGATGCCGGTGTCCGGCTCCTCGGGCAGCGCCAGGCTCAGGTTCCCGTCGCTCGTGGTGACGGCGTCCTTGACGTCCAGGGAGAGCTGCAGGGAAGTGGCGTTGTGATTCGTGACGACGACCGAGTCCTCGATGCTCGCCCCGGGCTCGAGCACCCACGCGAAGGAGTCCCCGCGCTGCGCGTCCTCCGGCACCGGGCCCGGAGCGATCGAGAGGGTGACGTCCTCCGCGCGGGCCACGGGCAGGGCCGCGCAGATCAGGAGCGCGGAGAGGACGAGGAGACGGACGAGCAGCAGGAGCGCCCGGGCGGGGGCGGGCGACGCAGCGGGAGGGGCGGAGAGCATGGAGGACCTCGGGGATCGGACGGGACGGCGGCGGGTGCGCCCCCCGCTGAGGGGAGCGCACCCGCCGCGAGTGTCACCGGAGGGAGGTGATGGTGAGGGTGGAGGTGTAGGCGCCGGGTGCCGCGTCAGCGGGGGCCTGGAGCTGCAGGTCGGCGGTGGCGTCCACCGAACCTGCCGGGTGGCCCTCCGGGGCGGAGACCAGGGTCTGCGCCGAGGCGAGGCCCGGCTCGTTCACCTTGACCGCGCCACCGGCCTTTGCCTCGGTGATGGTGCCGGTGGCCGACGGGGTCCAGCCCAGCGCCTCGGCGCCGAAGCTGCCGGCGGTGCCGGTGAAGTCCGTCGCCTGCGCCGAGACGGTGAAGGCGTTGTCGGTCGTGTGGGTGTCCTTCACCGTGATCGACGGCAGGGTGCCGGAGGCGGCGAAGCCGGCGGCGTTCTGCTCAGCGGTGCCGAGGTTCGTGGTGGAGTCCGAGATGGTCACCGAGAACTCGGGGTCTTCGGGCTCGGTCGGATCCGTCGGGTCGGTGGGGTCCGTGGGGTCCGTCGGGTCGGTGGGGTCCGTGGGATCGGTGGAGCCCTCGCCCTCGGGGACCTCGACGCCGACCTCGATGTCACCCTCCTCCGTGCCCTCGGGCTCGGTCGGCTCGGGGTCCTCGACGGGCTGGGCGTCGAAGGCCACGACGATGTCCGCCGCGGTCTTCTTCGCATCGACCTGGCCGCCGGAGGTGTACCAGTAGGCGGACTGTCCGGTCAGGAGGTTGTAGTCGACCCAGGACTGCGGGAAGGATCCCCAGCCCTCCTTGTCGCGGTTCTGCGGGTTGAAGGTGCCGCTCTCGTCGCCTTCGACCTCGACGCCCTCGTAGTCCGGGGTGATGGTGACGCCGTCCGCGGTGAGGTCCACGCCGGAGAAGGTCGCCAGCTCGATCTCGGTATCCGGCAGCTCCACCCACTTCGAGGGGTCGTACATGTCGGCGCCGTAGCCGGAGGCGGTCCCGGTCAGGGTCCCTTCGCCGTTCTCGACGGTCAGGACCGGGTCGCTGATCGTCCAGTAGGTCATGCCGCCGTAGTAGACGATCGTGAAGTCGCCGTCGAAGGAGAGGGTCCCCGAATCGGAGGCCTCGTCGACCGAGCCGGTGCCGCCGGTGAAGTTCACCTGGTTGCCGGAGGTGGATCCGGCTGCGGTGGTCGCGTTGGTACCGGCGGAGGTCTGGCACTTGGTCGACCAGGTGGGCTGGACCTGCTTGCCGTCGGCGTCGGGCTTGGTGATGGTGACGTCGCCGTCGGTCGTCTTGTAGTTCGCATCGGCGAACGCGGATCCCCACACGGAGGACATGCCGTTGTCGCCGGCAGCGCCGGCGACCAGGAAGTTGCAGCCGCCGAAGAAGGCGCCGCCGCCGGACTCGTCGTTCACCCGCCAGGAGAAGGAGGCGTCGTCGACGTCGACAGGAGCGGCATGGGCGGCCGTGGCGCCGAGCGCGAGGCCGGAGCCTGCGAGCAGGGTCGCCCCGGCGATGCCCACGACGGACCGTCGCAGGGTGGAGAAGGTGGTCATGATGGCCTTTCATCGGGTGGAAGGGGTGCCGGGAACCCGGCGGGAGCACAGCTCTGCGCACGAGATGCGCCCCGGCTGCGGCGGGGGTCGGGGAGATCAGGGGGAGGCGGTCAGGAAGGGGATCCTCGGACGGGGGAGGACCAGCCAGCCCTTCTTCAGCGAGAGGACGAGCACCGTCGTGACGAGACCGAGGAACCCGGTGGTCCCGAGCACCCGCAGCGGGGTGCCGAACGCCGCGTCGAGGGCCAGCGGGATGAGAGTCCCTCCGCTCCATGCCGGAGAACTCAGCGCGTAGTCGGCGGCGTAGTCCTCCGCGGCGAGGGCGACCGGTGACACCGACGTGCTCACCGGGGCCGTCGTCGGCAGGGCGCTCGGGAGCACCCCGCCTGATCCTGAGCCGAGGCCGGAGCCCGAGCCGAGTCCGGAGCCCGAGCCGAGTCCTCCCTCGGGCTGGACCGCACCGCCGCCGCCCGGCAGCACAGCACCACCGCCGCCGGGCGGGACGGCACCGCCCTCGCCCGAGGCGGATGTGCCGGGGCTGGTCGAGCTGGCGGGCGCCTGCGGGGAGGCGGCGTCCCAGCTCACCGTCAGCGGCAGCGGGGGCTTCGCACGATCACGCAGACCGCCGGAGCTGTACCAGTAGGACGACTGGCCGGTGGCGACTTGGAAGTCCACGAAGTCCTGCGGGAAGGAACCCCAGTAGTCAGCGTCCTTCACCTGCGGGTTCATGCCACCGCTGGCGTCGATGCTCACCCCGCGGTAGTCGGGGGTCACGCTGAATCCGTTCTCGGTGAGCTCGGCGTTGCGGAAGTTCGCGAGGGTCACGGTCCGGGTCTCGAGCTTCACCCACTTCGAGGTGTCGAACATGTCCGCGCCGTAGCCGCCGACGGTCGCCTTCAGCGTGCCGGTGCCGTCGGCGTTCACCGTCAGGACTGGGTCCTTCGCCCACCAGTAGGTCATCCCGCCGTAGAACACGACGGAGAAGGAGCCCTTCCAGCTCACGCTCGCGGTGGTCCCCGCGGCCCCGGGCTCCCCGTCGAGGGTGCCGGTGCCGCCCTCCATCACGATCTCGGTCCCGGTGCCGACGGTCGAGTTCGTGCTGACGGTCGCGCCGGAGGCATCCTTGCAGCGGTCCTTCCAGGACGGAGCCGCACCGTCCCGCTCCAGGCGGACGTTCCCGGCGGAGGTCTTGTAGACCTTCTTGCCCTCGGCGTCGGACCACACGTGGCTCGAGCCCATGTCCGGGACGGAGCCGGCGACGAGGAAGTTGCAGCCGCCGAAGAACGCCGCGGAGGTCGTCTCCTCGTTGATGCCCCAGCGCAGCTGCGCATTCGAGAGGGTGCGGTCGCCGTCCTGGGCGCGCGACGCGTCGGTGCCGCTGCCGCCGCCTGTCGCGGTCCCGCCGTTTCCGCTGCCGCTGCCGCTTCCGCTGCCGTCGCCGTTGCTGGTGCCGCTGTCGTCGCCGTCGTCCTTGCCGCCCCCGCCGCCGGGCGCAGGATTCTCCACGGGATCCGAGGCGTCCCAGCTGATGACGATGGGGGCCGCGGTCTTCTTCGCGTCGACCTGGCCGCCGGAGGTGTACCAGTCGGCGGACTGTCCGGTGAGGAGGTTGTAGTCGACCCAGGACTGCGGGAAGGAGCCCCAGCCGTCCTTGGTGCGGTTCTGCGGGTTGAAGGTGCCGCTGTCGTCGCCCTCGACCTCGACGCCCTCGTAGTCGGGGACGATCGTCATTCCCTTGTCGGTGACCTCTGCTCCGGAGAAGGTCGCGAGCTCGATCTTCTTCTCGGGGAGCGTCACCCACTTGGAGGGGTCGTACATGTCGGCGCCGTAGCCGGAGGCGGTGCCGGTGAGGGTGCCTTCGCCGTTCTCGACGGTGAGGACCGGGTCGCTGATGGTCCAGTAGGTCATGCCGCCGTAGTAGACGATCGTGAAGTCGCCGTCCCAGGAGGCGCTCGCGGTGTCGGTGGCCTCGTCGAAGGTGAACTCCTCACCGGTGAAGTTCACCTGGTTCCCGCTCGTGGAGCCGACAGCGGTGCTCACGGCGGTGCCCGAGGAATCCTGGCACTTGGTCGACCAGGTGGGCTTGGTCTGCTTGCCGTCGGCGTCGGGCTTGGTAATGGTGACGTCGCCGTCGGCGGTCTTGTAGTTCGCCTCTGCGAATTCGGAGTCCCACACGGAGGACCTGCCGTTGTCGCCGGCGGCACCGGCGACCAGGAAGTTGCAGCCGCCGAAGAAGGCGCCGCCGCCGGACTCGTCGTTCACCCGCCAGGACAGAGAGGATGCAGACTCGTCGTCGGGAGTCGGTGCCTCCTCAGAGGGCTGGGTCTCCTCGGGGATCTCAACCCCCAGCTCGATCGCGCCTTCTTCCTTCTTCTGCTTCAGCTCCTCTGCCGAGGCGCGCGTCGCTGCCCAGGGGGAGATCGCGGAGGCGGCGCCGAGGGTGAGCAGCGCCAGGCCGAGGGCAGCACCCTGCCGGGCGCGTCGGCCCGCCGCGCCGCCACGCACGTCGGTGCCCGGACCGGGCCACACTCGCTCCCCGGGAGCGGCGGCCGCGCGCTCCGCCTCGCGCTCGGCGGCCTCCGCCGCGGCGGCGGCGCGCTTGGCAGCCCGGCGCCTGGCGATCAGGCGGACCAGGCTCGTGATCACCGCGACCAGCAGCACCAGCAGCACCAGGCCCACCAGGATCAGCACCACGATCATGACGATGTCCCAAGCACCCAGGGACCCGGCCTCGTCGACCTGCGCGGTGGCGCCCGCGGGAGCTCCGGCGGTGACCGTGAAGGATGCCCGCGCGGTCTGCTCCGAGGCGGCGCCGGTGAGGGTGATGACGTGCGTGCCGGGGCGGAGGTCCGCGGGGATCGGCAGCGAGCCGGCGATCTCGCCCGAGGCGCCGGACTGGTAGGGGCCGGCAGCGCTCGTGCCGTTGTCGAGGGTGCCCACCACCTGCTCGCCGGGGAGGAACCCGCGCGCCGTGAAGCTCAGTGCACCTCCTTGCGAGGCATCCTTGGAGACCAGCCCCACCTGGGCCTCGCCGAGCTCAGCCGTCTCGGCCGATGCGTCAGCGGCGTCCTCGCCGGCGGCCGCGGCGGCGGGATCGTCGGCCTCCTCGGAGCCCTCAGATCCCTCGGAGCCCTCGGCGGCGGGTGCGGGGGCGGCCTGCGCGGAGTTCGACTGCTGCGGGGCAGCACCCTCGGCGGAGGCGTCACCCTCGGAGCCCGCCGCGTCCGCGGAAGCCGCCTCGTCCCCGGAGGCTGCGTCGTCCCCGGAGGTCCCCTCGCCCTCGGCGGCAGGAGCCTCGCCGACGAACTCGATCGGGGTGAAGGTCTCGTTGTTCGCGTTCTTCACGCCGTGCGCACCGATCGTGATGATGCCGCACTGCACCTCGAGGCAGTTCACCCGGGTGACGTTGCCGTCGCGGTCCATGCTGTCGAACTCCGGGCCGGGGATGATCATCTGCGCGTTCCAGGTGCCGTCGGCCGCGAGCTCGCCGCCATTGGCCGCCCCGGCCGTGGAGGAGCCGGGGAAGGTGACGAAGCGCTGGTAGCCCTGGTTGTCCTTCGTCTCCGAGTCCGGGACGTACTGGTAGTCGGTGCCGGTGGCGCCGCCCTCGGAGGGACGCCATCCGTCGGAGATCGTCCCGAACAGCACGTAGATCCCGCCGAACCCGCCCTGGACGGACTGGAAGCCGCTGCCCGAGAGGGACACGGTGGTCGGCGCGGTCGTGGAGGCCTTCGCGCCCCCGAGCTCCGAGGAGACGCTCACGCGGGCAGCGGCCTGCGCAGGCTGGGCCGCGTGCACCGCGGTGAGCAGCAGCGCGGCGAGCACTGCGCCGAGCGCGAGGAGCCGTCGCTTCAGCGGATTCGCGGCGGCGGACGGGCGGGGCGTGGTCATGCGGGCAGCTCCATCGGGATCTCGAGCGGGGCGGGGGCGTCGGCGTCCGGCCGACGACGCACGGGGACGATCAGCAGCTCCCCGCCCTCCGGAGCGGTGAGCACGGTGACGGGATGCTGGTACACCTCGGAGAGAAGCTCGGCGGTCAGCACCTCGGCGGGGGAGCCGACGGCGCGCACGCGGCCGTCCTCCAACAGCACGATGCGGTCCGCATAGGCGGCGGCGAGCGAGAGGTCGTGCACGATCACCATCACGGTCGCGCCGGCGCGGGCGCGCGCCCGGGCGGCGGCGATCACATGCTCCTGGTGGCGGATGTCCAGGGCGGCGGTCGGCTCGTCCAGCAGCAGGATCTCGGTCTCCTGCGCGAGCAGGCGGGCGAAGGCGACGCGCGAGCGCTCGCCGCCGGAGAGGCTCGGCACCTGGCGTGCGGCGAGATGGGTGACCTCGCCGGCCGCGAGCGCGGCGGCGATCACCTCGTCGTCACGCTCCTCCTCCGGGGTGCCGACCCAGGGCGCACGGCCCATCTCGACGGCGTCACGAGCCGTGAAGGAGAAGGCCAGGCGCGAGTCCTGCATCTGCACGGCGCGACGCCGGGACAGCTCCTTCGGGCGCAGCGCGGAGACGTCCGCGAGCTCGCGGGACGCCGACCCGCCGGCCGCGGGGGAGCCGGCGATGATCCGCACGGTGCCCGCACGGGGAGCGATGTCCCCGGCGAGCACCCCGAACAGGGTCGACTTGCCGGCGCCGTTGGGGCCGACGAGCACGGTGACCTCACCGCGGCGCAGGTCCAGATCGACCTCGGTGAGGATCGGCGTGCCGCCCAGGTGCACGGTGACCCCGCGCGCCTCGAGCGTCACCTCGCCGGGGGAGAGGGGAGCCGTGCTCATGACCAGCCTCCCGCCCCGCGCCGGGTGCGACGGATGAGGTAGAAGAAGAACGGGCCGCCGACGAGCGCCGTGAGCAGGCCGATGGGCAGGTCCGCATAGGGCACGGCGGTGCGGGCCACGGTGTCGGCGACCGCGAGCAGCAGGGCGCCGCCCAGCATCGAGGCGGGCAGCAGCACCCGGTGGCCGGGGCCCACCATCATGCGGATGAGGTGCGGGACCACGAGCCCGACGAAGGAGATGATCCCCGCGAAGGCGACGGCGGCCGAGGTCAGCAGCGCCACGAGCACCACGACCGACAGGCGCAGCCGCTCCACGTCGACACCGAGGTGGCGCGCGGGCTTCTCGCCGAGGGCGAGCAGGTCGAGGCTGCGGGCGCTCAGCAGCGAGGCCGCGAGGCACACCAGCACCACGGGGGTCACGATCCACACGTGGTCCCAGCGGCTGCCGTTGAGGCTGCCGAGCTGCCAGAAGACGATCTCCTCGCGCGCGCTCGAATCGCCCAGGAAGGTCATCAGCGCGATCACGGCGCCGCCGACGGCGTTGACCGCGATGCCGGTGAGGACCAGGGTCACCACCTCGGTGCGTCCGTCCTGCCGGGCGGTCGTGTACACGACGGCGGTCGCGACGAGACCGCCGACGAAGGCGCCCGCCACCATCGTCCACTCGCCGAGGAAGGTCAGGCCGAAGACGATGACGATGCACGCCGCGGCCGCCGCGCCGGAGGAGACGCCGACGATCCCGGGCTCGGCCAGGGGATTGCCGAAGACGCCCTGCATGAGCGCCCCGCCGCAGGCCAGGGCCGCCCCGACGAGCAGCGCCATGAGCACGCGCGGCAGCCGCACCGTCACGAGCGCGGCGTCGGCCATCTGGGTGGCGCGGTCCGGGGCGGCTGCACCGGTGAGCGCGCGGCGCAGGCCCGCGACCACCTCCGCGGGCGAGATCGAGTACTGGCCGGTGCCCACGGAGACCAGCGCGGCGAGCACCAGGCCGAGGACGAGCGCGGCCAGCAGCCAGGGGACCCGGCGCAGGCGGACGTCCATCACGGGGGCCTCGTGCCCGGCGGCGGCAGGGGCCGGTGCTGCCTGCTCGGGGGACTCGTGGACGGCGACCGTGCCCGCCGGGTCCGCCTGCGGGGCGGGAGAGGTGCCGGTCAGCCGCACCGGCGCGACGGCGCTCATGCTGCCTGCCCGCCGCTCTGCGCCGCCGCGGCGTTCGCGGTCTCCGGCGCGTAGACGGCCACGGCGAGCGCTTCGAGGGCGGCGGCGGTGGCCGGGCCGAAGCTCATGATCTCGGTGTCCGCCATGTCGACGACCCGTCGCGTCTGACCGGCCGGGGTCAGCGCGATGGCGGGCAGCGACTCGAGCATCCCGTCGATCCCGCCCATCGAGGCCAGGCCCTTGGTCATCATGAGCAGCAGATCGGGGGAGGCCTCGAGGAAGGCCTCGTCGGTCATCGGCTTCATCCCGTCCCAGCCGATCTCGGCGGCGACGTCGATCCCGCCGATCGAGCTGATCAGGTCGTCGGCGCCGGAGCCGGTGCCGAAGATGTAGTAGGTCCCGGACTGGCCGCGGGCGTAGAAGAACATCATCCGCAGCTTCTTCGCCTCATCGCTCGGGGCGATCTCCGCGATCCTGGCGAGGGACTCCTGGATCTCCCGGTCGGTGCGCTCGGCGAGGACCGATCCCTCCTCGGGCAGGCCCACCGCGTCGGCGACCTGCTGGATGAGATCGGGGGTCCCGTCGAGCGAACGGTGGGAGTCCACGACGACCACCGGGATGCCGCTCTCGCGCATCTGGAGGACCACGTCCCAGGGGCCCAGGGAGGAGTCGGTGATGATCAGTGTGGGGGCGAGCTCGAGGATCGACTCCCCGTTCAGCTCGTGGCCGTTCTGGGTGACCAGCGGCAGGTCCTGGATCTCCGCGTACTGGGAGGAGGTGTCGCGGCCCACGATGTTCGCGCCCAGCCCGAGGTCGAAGACGATCCGGGAGGTCGAGCCGTAGAGGTCGATCGCGAGGATGCGCGAGACGTCCTCGATCGTGACCTCGGTGCCCTGGCTGTCGGTGAGCGTGACGGGGAGGGAGGGCGTGGGCTCCTCGGCGACGGGGCGGATGCCCACCTCGGCCGGCAGCGCTGTCGAGGGGCCCTCGTAGGCGAGCGGGTCCTCGAGGAAGTCGGCGTCCTCGAGGGTGCTGCCGAGCTCGGACTCCGAGCCCGAGGAGCTCGGCAGCAGCGAGCACGCGGACAGCGTGGAGGTCAGTCCGAGGGCGGCGGCGAGAGCGAGGGGCAGGCGCGGCAGCTCGCGGCGGCTCAAGGGGGTCGGGACGGCAGGCACAGCTCTCCAGGACGAAGTGAAGGAGGGTGGGCGGGAACGCCCTAGGGGATGCGATGGGGTGCGATAGCGCACTTCTTAACGCAATGAAACTGTTGCATAATGCATTGAGGCTAGGCAAGCCTAAGTCCTACCGCGGTACGGTGTCGATCGTCACATGTCAGGAAACGAATGGGTGACGATGCAGGTCGCGAGCTGGAAAGGGTCGCGTTTGGTGCCGGCGTCAGATCGGTGGCGAGCGGCGAGGGGTTCGCTTCGGGGCGGGCGGGGCTTGCCGGTGCCCTTCCGTCGGGGCATAGTTCTCCCACGAGTTCATCTGACACAGTGTCAGGAAAACTCGGATCCGCCCGGTCGGGAAGCCCGGACCAGCGGCGGCGACCACCCGCCCGACGAGCACGAGGAGCGTCCCATGACCACTGCCACCACGAGTCCGCAGCATCGTCCCGACACCGGAGCCGCGGGCGCCGAGCGCCCGTCGGGCGCGGCGGGGTCGGCGGCGGGGAGCGCGCCGTTCTCCACCGTGCTGCGCGAGGCGACGCGCGAGGAGCACACCGCAGCGGAGACCCGGGGGTTCATCACCCGGCTCATGGGCGGCGAGCTGGAGGAGGGGGACTACTGGCGCCTGCTGGCCCAGTACCTGCCCGTGTACGAGGCGCTCGAGCAGTCGATCGCCGCGGCCGCCGAGGTCGATCCCCTCGCCGCCGCCTTCCACGACGCACGCCTCGCACGCGTCGCGGCCATACGGTGCGACCTGGCCGCGCGCTTCGGGAAGGACGCCGAGGTCGATCCGCCGCTCCCCGTCACCGAGCGCTATGCGCGCCGCATCCGCGAGGCGACGGTGCCGCAGCTGCTGGCCCACCACTACCTGCGCTATCTCGGGGACCTCTCGGGCGGTCAGGCCATCGGCGCGCTCGTCGCTCGCCACTACCAGGTGCCGGGCGGGCAGCTGGCCATGTGGGACTTCAGCGCCATCGACAAGCCCAAGCGCGTGAAGGACGAGTACCGCGCCCGGCTCGACGAGATCACCGATCCTGAGATCAGGGACGAGTTCCTCGCGGAGACGAAGCGCGGCTACGAGCTGGCCGGGGAGCTCTTCGCCGCGCTCGACCGCTGAGCCGAACGGTCAGCGGGAGAGCAGGTCCTTTAACACCACGGCCTGGCTGATGTCGACGGCCTTCGAGGCGGTCAGCAGGGTCAGCCGCTTTCCCCTCACGCTCTCGCGGAGCGCGGACAGGGCCTCCCTGCCCTCCTCGGAGTCCAGCTCCTCCTGGTAGCGCCGGGAGAACTCCTCGAACTTCTCCGGATCGTGGCCGTACCACGTGCGCAGCTCGGTCGAGGGGGCGACGTCCTTGTTCCAGTCGTCCAGCGCCGCCTTCTCCTTGCTGATGCCACGAGGCCAGACGCGATCGACCAGGACCCGCGTCCCGTCGTTGCGGGCAGGCTCGTCCTGGATGCGCTTCACCACGATGTCCATGGTTCCGTTATACGCCGTTCGAGCTGTCGGCGTTCGTCGCCTCGTCGGCGCGCGTGTAACGGAGCAGGAGCTCGCCGCCGGAGCGCAGGATCCCCGCCGGCTCCATCGCCGTCGGCGCGGCCATGGGGAAGCGGGTGATGCGTCCCGCATCCCCGGCCTCGAGCGTGGGCGCGAGGGTGAGGCACAGCTCGTCGACGACGCCCGCGGCCAGGAGAGTGCCGAACAGCGTCGGGCCGCCCTCGCTGTGGATCCGCTCGTGCCCGCGGGCATGGAGCACCTCGCGCAGGGCGCGCGGGTCCACGGCGGTGCCGCCGACGTCGAGGACGTCCGCCACCTCCGCGAGGCGCGCCCGCCGCTCGGCCGGGGCCTCCTCGACGGTCAGCACGAGCGGACGCACCGGCGCGTCGACGAACACCGAGGAGGTGGGATCGAGGTCGAGGCGGCCGCTGACCAGGGCGAAGACCGGCTGCTCGGCAAGACCGTGCGCGCGCCGCCACGACGCCGCCTCCGCGGACAGGCGCATCGCGCCGTATCCCTCGGTGCGGACGGTGCCGGCGCCCACCAGCACCACGTCGGCCCAGCGCCGCAGCAGCTCGAACACACGCCGGTCCCCGTCGCCGCCGAGCCCGCCCGAGCGGCCCTCGCGCGTGACCGCCCCGTCCAGGGACTCGACGAAGTTCATCCGCAGCCACGGCCCGTGCGGCGGGGCGTAGAGCCCCAGGATCTGCTCATCGGTGAGGGCGCAGCGCACCCCCGGCCAGATCTCGTCGATGCCGTCCATCGCTCCTCCCCTTCCCCGGAGCCTCGCGGCCCCGGCTCAGCCCCGCGCGAACGCCAGCGCCTGCCGGGCGATCGAGAGCTCCTCGTCCGTGGGCAGCACGAGAACCAGCACGTCGGAGTCCTCCGTCGAGATCACCCGGGCCTGCTTCGAGCGTTCCGCGTTCTTCTCGCGGTCCAGGCGGATCCCGAAGCCCTCCAGCCCCGTCAGCAGCCGCTCGCGCACCTCGGGCACGTTCTCGCCGATCCCGGCGGTGAACGTGATCACGTCCAGGCCGCCGAGCACGAACGCGTAGGAGCCGACGTACTTCCGCAGCCGGTGCACGTAGATCTGCATCGCGAGCTCCGCCTGCCGATCGCCCGCGGCGATCGCGGCGGTGATGTCGCGGAAGTCGCTCATCCCGCACAGGCCCTGCATGCCCGAGCGCTTGTTCAGCACGGTGTCGATCTCGTCGATCCCCTTCCCGGCGCTGCGCGAGAGATGCGCGTACACCGACGGGTCGATGTCCCCGGTGCGGGTGCCCATCACGAGACCCTCGAGGGGGGTGAGCCCCATCGAGGTCTCCACCGGCCGACCGCCCTGGACGGCCGAGGCGGAGGCGCCGTTGCCGAGGTGGAGCACGATCTGTCGCAGCGTCGAGGCGTCCCGGCCGTGGGCGGCGGCGAGCTCCGCCGCCTGCTCGGAGACGTACTGGTGGCTCGTCCCGTGCGCGCCGTAGCGGCGGATGCGGTACTCGTCGGCGATCTCCTTGTTCAGCGCATAGGTGCGCGCCGCCTCCGGGAGCGCGGTGAAGAACGCGGTGTCGAACACGGCCACGTGCGGGATGGCGGGGAAGAGCTTGCGCGCTGCGTCGATCCCGTCGACCGCGGCGGGGTTGTGCAGCGGGGCGAGGGCGCCGAGGGCGGCGATCTGGTCACGCACCCAGGAGTCGATGAGTGTCGGCTCGGAGAACCGCGCGCCGCCCTGCACCACGCGGTGGCCGACGGCCACGACGTTGGCCTCCTCGAGCGAGAGCGCGGCGTCCTCGAACAGCTGCATCACCACCCGCATCGCCACCGTGTGATCGGGGACCTCCCCCTTGTAGGGCTGGGTGACCGTCCCGGTCTCCAGGCGTGCCACGCCGTGGTCCAGGCCGATGCGCTCGACGATGCCGGAGGCGAAGACCTCGCCCGCGACGGGATCCAGGAGCTGGAACTTCAGGGAGGAGGAGCCCGAGTTCAGCACGAGCACCGTCGCGGCCTCCGGGATCCCCGGGGCATGCTCGGCGCTGTCCGAGGCAGCCTGGGCGGGCGGGGTCATCGCTTCTCCTTCGACTGGTCCGTCCGAGCGCTCTCCGCGTCGGCCGCCTGGGCCTGGATCGCGGTGATCACCACGGTGTTGATGATGTCGTCCACGAGCGCTCCGCGGGAGAGGTCGTTGACCGGCTTGTTCAGGCCCTGCAGCACCGGACCGATCGCGATCGCGCCGGCCGATCGCTGCACTGCCTTGTAGGTGTTGTTGCCGGTGTTCAGGTCGGGGAAGACGAACACCGTCGCCCGACCCGCGACCGAGGAGTCCGGCAGCTTGGTCTTGGCGACCGAGGCGTCCACCGCGGCGTCGTACTGGATCGGTCCCTCGACGTCGAGCGCCGGATCGGCGGTGCGCACGAGCTCGGTCGCCTCGCGCACCTTGTCGACGTCGGCGCCGCTGCCCGAGGTGCCGGTGGAGTAGGAGAGCATCGCGATGCGCGGGTCGACGCCGAACTGGGAGGCGGTGGTCGCGGACTGCACCGCGATGTCGGCCAGCTGCTCGGCGGTGGGATCGGGGTTCACCGCGCAGTCGCCGTAGACCAGCACGCGGTCCTCGAGCGCCATGAGGAACACCGAGGAGACGATCTTCGCGCCCGGCCTGGTCTTGATGATCTCGAAGGAGGGGCGGATGGTGTGGGCGGTCGAATGGGCCGCCCCGGAGACCATCCCGTCGGCCTCTCCCATCTGCACCATCATGGTGCCGAAGTAGGAGACGTCCTGGACCTTCTCACGGGCCTGCTCGAGGGTGACGCCCTTCTTCGCCCGCAGGCGCGCATACTCCTCGGCGAAGCGCTCGACATGCTCGGGGTCGTGCGGGGAGACGACGCGCGCCTCGGAGATGTCGTGCCCCAGCTGCGAGGCCCTGGCGCGGATCGCGTTCTCCTCGCCCAGCAGCACGAGGTCCGCGACGCCGCGGGCGAGGATCGCCTCGGACGCGGCGAGGATCCGCGGATCCTCCCCCTCCGGCAGCACGATCGTCTTCTTCGCACCGCGCGCCCGGGCGAGCAGCTCGAACTCGAACATCATCGGGGTGACGACCTCGCTGCGACTGACCTCGAGGGCGGAGAGCAGCTCGTCGGTGGGCAGGTGCTCGGCGACCTCGCGTCGTGCCGCGTCGAGCTTCTGCGGGCTGGCTGCGTCGAGGCGGCCGCGGGCACGGGCGATCTGCAGCGCGGTGTCGAAGGTGGACAGCTGCGAGGCGATGATCGGCAGGTCCTGCTGCACGCCGGAGATCAGCCTGTCGATCTCCTCGGGCACCTCGTAGCCGCCGGTGAGCACGATCCCGGCGAGCGAGGGGAAGGTGCCCGACTGCTGCGCCATCACCAGCCCCGGCAGCAGGTCGTAGCGGTCGCCGGGGGCGATCACGGTGCAGTTCTCGGTCAGGCGGGTGAGCACGTTCGGAAGGCTCATCGCGGCGATCACCGCACCCACCGAGACGCGCTCGAGCCATTCGGGGCTGCCCATCAGGAGCGTGCCGTCCACGGCGTCCTTGAGCTGCTGCACGGTGGGAGCCATGATCGTCGGGTTCTCAGGGATCGCGGCGACGAGCGCGCCGGGCACCTTCGCGGAGACCGCGGTGCGCACGGCATCGAGGGAGGCGACCTCGGCGCGGTTGACCACGACCGCGAGCGGCATCGCGTGATGCCCGCCGAACTCTCCGACGGCCACGGCCGCGAGCGCTCCGATCTGGTCGGGG
This sequence comes from Brachybacterium sp. EE-P12, assembly GCF_003711805.1. GTDB lineage: Bacteria > Actinomycetota > Actinomycetes > Actinomycetales > Dermabacteraceae > Brachybacterium. The sequence continues at coordinate 472,318 of NZ_QXCP01000004.1, forward strand.
CTGCGGTCCAGGCCCGAGAGCACCACCACGACCGGGGCGCCCATGTTGGCGGCGACCTCGGCGTTGAAGGCGAGCTCCGTGGGGTTGGCGAGGTCGTCGTAGTCCGAGCCGAGGACCACGAGCACCGAGTACCGCTCGGCGAGCTCGCGATGGCGGGCGAGGATCCGCTCGTGCGCGGTGTCGGGGTCCGACAGCACCAGCTGGTGATCCACTCCGATCGCGTCCTCGTAGGACTGGTCCACGGCGGGGTGGCTGATCAGCAGGTCCACGGCGTAGTCGCGCGTGGACTCGGAGCGGACCACGGGGCGGTACACCCCGACGCGATCGGAACGGGAGGCGAGGGCTTCGAGCAGACCGAAAGCCACGATCGACTTGCCGGTCATCCCCTCCGGGCTGGCGATATACACACTCTGCGACACGCGTCCCAGCATAGGCGCGCAAGGGGCCGACGGCACGGGACCGGCGGCCCCTTCCGCGACGGTGCGGCTGGGGTACGGCGTCCCCGCCCGGAGAGGAGGAGGCGTGCCAGGTCAGGGACGTCCTCGCAGGCCGGAGCGCGGAGCAGGGGAGCGGCGGGCCGCACACGTGACCGAGGTCGCCATCCGGTTCCTGCACGGGATGCAGCTCGTACCATGGGGCCATGCTCCGCGTCGCCCTCCGCCCCCGCTTCCTCGGGATGCTCGCCCTGATGGTGGTGGCGACCCTCGTGTGCGGGCTCCTCGCCGGATGGCAGTGGGACCGCGCGCACCGGGCGATCAGCGACAAGGCCGACGGTCCCCAGCAGCTCGGCGAGATCCAGGACGTCGTCGGCGTGGGCGATGCGGTCACCAACGAGATCGTGGGCGACGTGGTCACGGCCGAGGGCCGCTTCCAGCCCGGCCGGCAGATCCTCGTGCCCGGTCGCGAGATCGACGGCGAGGACGCCGTGATCGTCGTGGCCTCCTTCCTCGTCGAGCTCGAGGACGGCACCGAGGCGCGGCTGCCGGTCGCGCGGGGCTGGGTCCCCGCAGCGGAGGTGACCGGGACGGACGGCACGCTCGATGCGGACCTCGCCCCGCCGGTCCCCGAGGGGACGGTCGCCGTCTCCGGGCGGCTCGAGGCGAGCGAGTCCGCCTCCGGCGGCATCGCCGACGGCGTCGCCCGCGAGATCGCGACCCCGCTGCTGGTCAACGAATGGGGCTCGCCCATGTACGCCGGCTATCTGGCGCTGGACGAGGCCGGTGCCCCGCTGCACGTGCTGCCCGCCGCCGAGTCCGAGTTCTCCCGCGGCCTGAACTGGCAGAACATCGGCTACTCGTTCCAGTGGGTGATGTTCGGCGGCTTCTTCCTGTATCTGTGGTGGCGCTCCGTGCGCTCCACCTATCTCGACGAGGCCGCCGACCGCCGCGAGGAGCTCGAGCGCCTCCTGGAGGAGGCCGACGACTCCGCGCACGGCGACCGCGCCCTGACCGTCTCGGGGACCGGCCCGGCCCCCCGCCCCATCCCCGATCCGACCTCCGACAAGGACGTGTGACCGTGCCCGCAGAACGCCCCCTCGACGAAGTCGCCGCCAGGACCTCCTTCGCCCGTTTCCGCGTGGCCTCCATCGTGGAGGGCATCGCGCTGCTGGTGCTGGTCGCGATCATGATCATGCGCTATCTCGTCTTCGGCGGCGACGGTGCGTTCACCTCGACCTCGGACACCTGGACCCAGATCTCCAAGACCTGGTCCCCGATCCACGGCCTGATCTACATGGTCTACGTGGTCCTCGGCTTCGACCTGTGGCTGAAGATGCGCTGGCGCCTGCCGCGGATGCTGCTGCTGATGTTCTTCGGCGTGGTCCCCGTGCTGTCCTTCTTCGGCGAGCGCTGGACCCACCAGAAGATGGAGTCCGACCTCGCCCGCCGCCCCACCCTCCAGGACGAGGAACGGGTCTGACCCGCGCCGCGCGAGCGTGAGCAGGCTCGCCCCCGGGGCCGACGGACCGCGGTGCCCGCGGGGTCGGGCGCGTCGTAGACTCGCCGGGTGACCGACACCGACCAGCGCCCCGTCCTCGTCGTCGACTTCGGCGCCCAGTACGCACAGCTCATCGCCCGTCGCGTGCGCGAGGCCCGGGTCTACTCCGAGGTAGTTCCGCACTCGATGTCCGTCGAGCGGATGCTCGCGAAGGACCCCCGCGCGATCATCCTCTCCGGCGGCCCGAGCTCCGTCTACGCCGAGGGCGCGCCGCGCCTGGACCCGGCCCTGCTGGAGGCCGGCGTGCCCGTGCTCGGCCTCTGCTACGGCTTCCAGTCGATGGCGGCCGCCGCCGGCGGCACCGTCTCCCCGACGGGCGTGCGCGAGTACGGCGCGACCCGTCTGGAGAGCCTCGAGCCCGGCTCCCAGCTGCTCGCCGATCAGGACCTCGACCAGAACGTGTGGATGAGCCACGGCGACTCCGTGACCGCCGCCCCCGAGGGCTTCGAGGTCGTCGCGACCTCCTCCGGCAGCCCCGTCGCCGCCTTCGAGAACGCCGAGAAGCGGCTCTACGGCGTGCAGTGGCACCCCGAGGTGGGCCACTCCGACCGCGGCCAGGAGGTGCTGGAGAACTTCCTCCACCGCGGCGCGGGCATCGAGCCGTCGTGGACCACCGGGAACGTCATCGAGGAGCAGGTCGAGCGGATCCGCGCCCAGGTGGGCGAGGGCACCGCGATCTGCGGCCTCTCCGGCGGGGTCGACTCCGCCGTCGCCGCTGCGCTGGTGCAGCGCGCGATCGGGGACCGCCTCACCTGCGTGTACGTGAACCACGGCCTCATGCGTCAGGACGAGTCCGCGCAGATCGAGCAGGCCTTCGGGGCCTCCACCGGCGGTGCGAAGCTCGTCATGGTCGACGCCGAGGAGCAGTTCCTCGCCGCGCTCGCCGGTGTCACCGACCCGGAGCAGAAGCGCAAGATCATCGGCCACGAGTTCATCCGCACCTTCGAGCAGGCCCAGGCCGACATCCTGCGCGAGCAGGGCGTCGTCGAGGGTGAGGGCACGGACGCGCACGCCGAGCACAAGGCGTTCCTGGTCCAGGGCACGCTCTACCCCGACGTCGTCGAGTCCGGCGGCGGCGAGGGCGCGGCGAACATCAAGAGCCACCACAACGTGGGCGGCCTGCCCGAGGACCTCTCCTTCGAGCTGGTCGAGCCGCTGCGCACCCTGTTCAAGGACGAGGTGCGCGCGGTCGGCTCCGAGCTCGGCCTGCCCGACGAGATCGTCTGGCGCCAGCCCTTCCCGGGCCCCGGCCTCGGCATCCGCATCATCGGCGAGGTCACCGAGGAGCGCCTGGACATCCTCCGCGCGGCCGACGCGATCGCCCGCGCCGAGCTGACCGCCGCCGGACTGGACCGCACCATCTGGCAGTGCCCGGTCGTGCTGCTGGCCGACGTGCGCTCCGTGGGCGTGCAGGGGGACGGGCGCACCTACGGCCACCCGGTCGTGCTGCGGCCGGTCACGAGCGATGACGCCATGACCGCGGACTGGGCCAAGGTGCCCTACGACGTGCTCTCGCGCATCTCGACCCGCATCACCAACGAGGTCAGCGAGATCAACCGCGTCACCCTCGACATCACCTCGAAGCCCCCAGGCACCATCGAGTGGGAGTGAGCGTCGCGGCATGAGCCGCGACCTCCGCGAACGGGCCGGGACCCGAGCAGCCGCATCGCGCGCAGCCTCGGGTCCCGGCCCGTTCCTCGTTCTGCCTCGTGGTGCGGTCGGTCTCAGCTGCCCGTCGGCGGCTCGAGGAGACGCGAGGGATGCGAGGGCGCGGTCGCATGCCAGGAGCGGGTCCGCTCGAACGTCTCCCAGCCCATCGAGGCGTAGATGCCGTCGGCGCCGGTGGGGGAGTCGTCGTCGACCTCGAGGTCCACGAAGCCTCGGCCGCGCTCGGCGGCGTCGCGGATCGCGGCGCGCAGCAGCGACTTGGCGATCCCGTGGCCGCGAGCGCTGCGGTGCACGCCGAGGTACTCGAGATAGGTGCCCTCGCCGCGGGTCTCGGTGGCCTTCATCGGGGCGGCGACGAGCCCGCCCGCGGGCAGCCATCGGCCGTCCCGCTCGATCTCTGCGATCCACCAGTGGTCCCAGTCGGCCTCCTCGGGGTTCTCGATGAGGCGCTGGGCGAACTCGGCGAAGGACTCGCGGTAGGAGTTGAAGTGGTCGGCGAAGGACTCCTCGAGCATCCGGTGCACGGTGCGGACGTCCTGCGCGACCGGCAGGCCGGAGGGGTGGCGGTGCACGCGCCTGACCCGCGTCCCCTCCCGCGGTGCGGGCAGGGAGGCGGCCTCCTCGGGGGCGACGGGCCTGCGCATGTGCAGCCAGGTGCGCACCATCTCGTAGCCGGCCGCCTCGAGGAGGCGCTGGCGATCGGTGTCCAGCTCGTCGGTGTCGGTGGTGAGCTTGGTGGTCTCCACTCCGCGGGCGCGGGCGAAGGAGCCGCCCACCTCCACCGCCCAGTCCAGCAGCGAGGCGGCCAGGGCCTCGCGCTCCGGCGCCTCGGCGGCCAGGACGAACTGGACGTTGGTGCGGCCGCTCGCGCGGTCCTCGAGAGCGATCCAGGCCAGCGGGTGCGCATCGAGGGAGGCGGTGCCGTCGGCGGCCACCGGCACCACGACCACCTGGCGCCTGGCCCAGGACTTCAGCCCCACCATCCGCGAGCGCAGCGCCGCCTCGTCGGCCGCGGCCTCGGGGTCGAAGCGGCGCATCGCGGCGGTGAGCAGGCCGGTCACGGGCGCGACGTCCTCCGGCTGCGGCACACGCGTGGTGAGCCGCCCCTCGAGGGCGGCGGGCAGAGCGGGCGGGAAGTGATCCACGAGCAGCATCCGCCCATCTTTCCACGAGCGGCGGCGGCCCCGCCGGGTCGCCGTGGTCTGCGGCATCGGGATGTGCGACGGCCCCGCCGACCGGGAGGGCGACGGGGCCGTGCCAGGGGAGCGCGGCCGGGCTCAGCGCTCGGAGACGCCCACCGGGTTCCGCCCGTCGGGATCGCGCCGGGCCTCCTCCCCGTCCGCCTGCTCGGGATCGACCACGGGGACCGGACCGGTGCGCGGATGGAGGTCCTCCGGCTCGGAGCCGGTGCCGCCCAGCTCCGCGGCCGCATCGATGCCGGGCCGTCCCACCTGCTCCTCGGCGGTCTCGACCGTCTCGCGCAGCGGCACGTGCTTGATGAACAGCGACAGCGCCAGGGCGATCACCGCGAAGGGCACGGCGGTGAGGAACACGTCGTGCATCGCATCGCTCAGCCCGCTGCGGATCGGGTCCACCAGGAACTCCGGCAGCTCGGCGAGCGCCGAGGGGTCCAGCACCGCGTTCTCGAGCGTGCCGGTGTCGACCCCGCCGGAGCCCTGCAGGGCGGCGAGCTGCTCCGCGGGCAGCGCCGCGATCCGCTCCGGGATCGCGGTGGTCATCGACGCCGTCATCACCGTGCCCAGCACCGCAGTGCCCACGGTCGAGCCGATGTTGCGGAAGAACTGGATCGCGGCGGTCGCGGTGCCGAGCTCCCGGCGAGCCACGGCGTTCTGCACGACCAGCGTGTAGACCTGCATCGACAGGCCCAGGCCCAGACCGATCACGATCATCGCGAGGGTCAGATGCCACTGCGAGTCCCCGTAGGAGAGGTTCGCCAGCAGCAGGTAGCCCGCGACCATCACCACGCCGCCCAGGACGAGGAAGGGGCGGTAGCGGCCGGTCCGCGAGATCAGCAGGCCCACCAGGATCGAGGTGAGGATCATCGCCAGCGACTGCGGCACGAGGATCATGCCGGAGTTCGTCGCGGAGACGCCCATGACGCCCTGCGCGTAGACGGGGATGTAGATGATCGCGCCGAACATCGCCACCGCGATCACGAAGGACGCGGCGACCGACAGCGCCACGATCGGGCGCAGCAGCAGGTGCAGCGGCAGCAGCGGCTCCTCCACCTTCGTCTCGATCACCACGAAGGCGATGAGGAACAGCGCGGCGATCGCGTACATCCCCAGGATCACGGGGGAGGTCCACTCGTAGTCGCCGCCGCCCCAGGTCGTGGCCAGCAGCGCGAGCACGAGTCCGGGGGTCAGGGTGAGGATGCCCCAGTAGTCGACCTTCCCGTGCTGTTGGGCCTTCTCCAGGTGGAGGAAGCGCAGGATGAAGGCGAAGGCGATCACGCCGATCGGGAGCGTCAGGAAGAAGGCCCAGCGCCAGCCGAGGTGGTCCGTGATCGCGCCGCCGATGAGCGGACCGGCGATCGAGGTGACGCCGAAGACGGCGCCCATGATGCCCTGGTACTTCCCGCGCTGGCGGGGCGGGATGATGTCGCCGATGATCGTCTGGCTCAGCGGCATGAGCGTGCCCATGCCCAGGCCCTGCACGGCGCGGGCGAAGACCAGGAACCAGAATCCCTGGGCGAGGCCCGCGAGGATCGAACCGATCATGAACACGGCGAGGCCGCCGAGGTAGAACCAGCGGCGTCCGTAGAGGTCGGAGAGCTTGCCGACGACCGGGACGGCCACGGCGGAGACGAGCATCGCGGCGGTCGCGATCCAGTTGTAGTGCTCCACGCCGCCCAGCTCGGCCACGATGCGCGGCATCGCGGGGCCGACGACGGTCTGGGAGAGGGAGGCGACGAACATGCCGAGCATGAGGCCGACGAAGACGAGCTTGCCCTGGCGGTCCAGGCCCGTGAAGGCGGCAGGGCTCGTGGCATCGGAAGGCGGTGCCGTGGTGGTGGATGCGGTCATGGAGTCCTCGGGAGAGTCGAGCGGCGTGGACGGTGGCGGCCCCAGCACCCCGTCGGGCTGCGGCCACGCAATGCTACAGAACTGTTGCATTGACTGCACTATTGCATCGAGTGCAGATTCTGTGACATGGCGGACTTACCATGGATCCGTGATGCACGCTCAGACCCCCGTCGACCACGACCACGATCCCGCCGGTGCCGAGGAGCTCGGCCTGCGGGAGCAGAAGAAGCGCCAGACCCGCATGGCCATGCACCGTGCGGCGCTCGAGCTCGTCGTCGAGCACGGCCTCGCCGGCGTCACGGCGCAGCGGATCGCCGAGCGCGCCGGGGTCTCCACCCGCACCTTCTTCAACCACTGGGCGACCAAGGAGTCCGCGATCCTCGGGGTGATCGGCGACGAGGGGAAGAGGGCCGTCACCTCGCTGCGCGACAAGCTCGAGGTGATGAGCGTGCGCGACGCCATGCGCGCGATGATGCGCGAGGCGATCGCGAACGTCCCCGTCGATCGCGGGCTGCGCGAGCTGAAGAAGCAGGTCATGGAACAGGAGCCGAGCCTGCACCTGGTCTCCAGCGGGAACCTCCAGGCGATGCAGACCGAGCTGGTCGAGGTGCTGGAGGAAGCCCTCGACGGCGAGGACGCCCGCGACCGCGCCGTGATCCACGTGCAGGTCAGCTTCGCCCTGACGCGCAGCGCCTTCGCGATCTCCATGCGTCGCGGCATCGACCCGGCCAGCGCCTTCGACCAGGTCCTCTCGCTCTACGACGAGCCCGACATCGACCTCTGAGGCGGCGCGAGGGACCCCACAGGCTGATCCGTGCCGGTGGCGGCGGGGGCGGGAGGCAGGAGTCCGTTCAGCGCAGCAGCCGCCCGCTGCCCGTCGTCCAGCCGCGACCGTCGGCCAGGCGCTCGGCGACCCCGCGCTCGAGCCGGGTGCGGCGGGGGAGGGTGTCCGGGTCCACCGGGGGCCGCTTCCCGAAGGCGAAGAACAGCGCGCCGTCGGCGCCGTGCGGGTCGCTGCCGATCATCTCCCAGCGCGCGGCGAAGCGCGCCAGGTTCGACTCCGGTCCCGTGATCTCCGCGAACTGGTCGCTCAGCAGCCAGGAGTCGCAGGTGAACTCGTGCCCGAAGCGAGGAGCGTCCGCGGGACGGTCCTCGCCCAGATCCGTGTAGTTCTCGGTGAAGTAGGCGACGGCCGCGTCGAAGGAGGCGTCGACCTCAGCCGGATCGAGCGGACCGGTCGCCGGGATGTGGGTGCCGATCACCCAGCGCTCGGGTTCCTCGGCGCCGATCCGCTCCCGGCCGTGCTCGAGCCGGGCCACCCGGCGACGGGAGAGGTCGAACTGGAGCCGGCCCAGGTGCACGAGCCGGCCCGCCCAGTTCCCGCTCACCCAGTTCAGCTGGTGCAGGCCGAGCTGTTCCGTGCCCGCGCGGTGGACCCGCATCTGCTGGCCGAGATCGGCGAGCACGTGCCAGGACCGGGCGGCGTCGAGGCCGCGCGCGGTGTGCCAGGCCCGCACCGTCGAGGTCGAGACGAGGAAGGCGAGGATCGCGAGCAGCCCTTCCCCGGGGGCGAGGCGCTGCTGGAGGGCGTCGTGGCGGTCCTTGTCCGCGGCGAGATCGATCGCAGGGACCTCCAGCCCGGCGGCGGCCCGCAGGCGGTTCGCCGTCGCGGTCACCTCGGCGAGGATCTCCTCGTCCGTCGTCGCCGCGTCCAGCAGCGGCAGCAGATCCTCGGCGTCCGCACCGGTGATCCCGAGGTTCTCGAGCAGCGCGGTGCGGGAGGGTGCGGTGAGCATGACGCGCACCTCGGCGGCAGAGAGCTCGTCCTCGGCACGGATCTCGACCGGTGGGGAGGGAATCATCCCCACACGGTAACGGGTGAGCCACCTCTCCCCGCTACGATCGGTCCGTCCGCACTCGAACGAGCCGGAACGCCGGCGAGGAGGCCCCGATGACCAGCCCGCAGCAGGAGCTCGCCACCCCCGAGGCGCAGGACGCCCCGGCCGCACCGCCCGCGAGCTCGGCCGAGGCGGAGGCCGTCCGCACCGCGTACGCCTTCGAGGGAGGCCGCATCCACCTCGGCGCGATGCTCGACGGGGACCAGCCCGATCCGAGCGTGCCGGTGAACCTCGCGGTGTCGATGCTGAACCGCCACGGCCTCATCGCCGGCGCCACCGGCACCGGCAAGACCCGCACCCTGCAGGTCATCGCCGAGCAGGCCGCCCACGCCGGAGCGGCCGTGTTCGTCGCCGACATGAAGGGCGACCTCTCCGGCATCGCCGTGCCCGGCGAGGCCTCCGAGAAGCTCACCGCACGCGCCGCCGCCCGCGGCCAGGAGTGGGTCTCCCGCGCCGCGCCGACGGAGTTCTTCACCCTCGGCGGGCAGGGGGAGGGGGTGCCGATCCGCACCACCGTGAGCGACTTCGGGCCCGTCCTGATGGCGAAGGTGCTCGAGCTGAACCCCACCCAGGAGTCCTCGCTCGGTCTGATCTTCCACTACGCGGACTCCCAGGGTCTCGCCCTGCTGGACCTCAAGGACCTGCGCGCCCTGATCCAGTTCCTCACCTCCGACGAGGGCAAGGACGAGCTCAAGGGCATCGGCGGGATCTCGAGCGCGACCGCGGGCGTGATCCTGCGCAGCCTCACCGCCTTCGAGGCATCCGGCGCGGACGTCTTCTTCGGCGAGCCCGCCTTCGACACCCAGCAGCTGCTGCGCACGAAGGACGGCGCGGGCATGATCTCCTGCCTCGAGCTGCCCGGGGTCGCCTCCCGCCCGGCGCTGTTCTCCACCTTCATGATGTGGATGCTGGCCGAGCTGTACCAGGAGCTGCCCGAGGTGGGCGACGCCGAGGTGCCGAAGCTGGTGTTCTTCTTCGACGAGGCGCACCTGCTGTTCAAGGACGCCTCCAAGGCATTCCTGGACCAGGTGGTCCAGACCGTGCGCCTGATCCGCTCCAAGGGCGTGGGCATCTTCTTCATCACCCAGACCCCGAAGGACATCCCCGGCGACGTCCTCGCCCAGCTCGGCAACCGCGTCCAGCACGCGCTGCGCGCCTTCACCCCCGACGACGCGAAGGCGCTCAAGGCCACCGCGAAGACCTTCCCCACCTCGCAGCACGACCTCGAGGAGGTCATCCCCGCGCTCGGCACCGGCGAGGCGATCGTGACCGTGATGAGCGAGGACGGCGCCCCGACCCCGGTCGCGATCACCGCCGTGCGCGCCCCGGAGAGCTCGATGGAGCCCGCCGGCGAGCAGGTCATCGCCGAGTCCGCGAAGGCCTCGCCGCTGATGGCCGAGTACGGCACGCCGGTGGACAACGAGTCCGCCTACGAGATCCTGCAGCAGCGGGCCGAGAAGGACGCGGCCGCCCAGGACGCCGCCGAAGCGGAGAAGGCGACCGGGGCGGGCACCGAGCCCGCGGCGAAGCCTTCCGGGAGGAAGACGTCCTCGACGAAGAAGGACGAGGGACTGCTCGGCAACCCGGCCGTGAAGTCCTTCCTCCGGTCGGCCGGGACGGTGCTGGGCCGCGAGATCAGCCGCTCCCTGTTCGGGACTCGCAAGCGCCGCTGAGCCGGGAACGAGAACGGCGCCCCCACCGCACGGTGGGGACGCCGTTCCTCGTCTCGTCGGGCGAGGTCAGCTCACTTCCTGCCCTGGTTGGCGACGGCCTCGGCGGCGGCCTTCGCGGCGACCGGGTCGAGATAGCGGCCGCCCTTCTCGACGGGCTGGAAGTCCTCGTCGAGCTCGTAGACCAGCGGCTGGCCGGTGGGGATGTTCAGCCCCGAGATCTCCTCGTCGGAGATGCCGTCGAGGTACTTCACCAGCGCGCGCAGCGAGTTGCCGTGGGCGGCGATCAGCACGACCTTGTTCTCCGCGAGGTCGGGCTTGATGCCCTCCTCCCAGTAGGGGAGGAAGCGCTCGACGACGTCCTTGAGACACTCGGACTTCGGCAGCTGGTCGCCGAGGTCGGCGTACTGCGGGTCCTGGTCCTGGGAGAACTCGGTGCCGAACTCGATCTCGGGCGGCGGGGTGTCGTAGGAGCGGCGCCAGGCCATGAACTGCTCCTCGCCGTACTTCTCGCGGATCTCGGCCTTGTCCATGCCCTGCAGGGCGCCGTAGTGGCGCTCGTTCAGGCGCCAGTCGCGCTTGACCGGGATCCAGTGGCGGTCGGCCGCGTCGAGGGCGAGGTTCGCGGTCATGATGGCGCGACGCTGCAACGAGGTGTGCACGACATCCGGGAGGATGCCGGCCTCCTTCATCAGGTCGCCGCCCTCGACGGCCTCCTGGCGGCCCTTCTCGGTGAGGTGCACGTCCACCCATCCGGTGAACAGGTTCTTCGCGTTCCAGTCGCTCTCGCCGTGGCGGAGCAGCACGAGTGTGTAGGTCATGGCCCCAGCCTACGCGGGCCGGGCGCGAACATGCATGCGGTGGCCACCGGTGGCCATGAGCGGCGGTCGCGGTGCGCGCGTGGGCGGCCGGGCCGCGGGCGCGTCGCCCGCGGCTATGGTCGGGCCATGACCGCCGCGCCCTCCCTCGACCTCCGCTCGACGCCCGTGGTGCTGCTGGACCTCGACGGCACCGTCGTCGAGTCCGCCCCCGGGATCCTCGCCGCCCTCGACCATGCCTTCGCCGCCTGCGGCGAGGAGCATCCCGGTGCCGAGCGCCTGCAGTCCTTCATCGGTCCGCCGCTGGCGGACTCCTTCCGCAGCGAGCTCGGCCTCGACGACGAGCGGTCCGAGGCGCTGCGCCTCGCCTACAGCGAGCACTACCTCGAGAGCGGGTACCGCCGGTCCGCTCCCTACGCGGGGATGGCCGAGCTGATCGCCGCGCTGCGCGCCGAGGGCCGCACCGTCGCCATCGCGACGAACAAGCCCGAGACCACGGCCGTGCGCGTCCTGGAGCATCAGGGGCTGACGGGCGAGCTCGACCTCATCGGCGGCACCGACCTCGCGGCGGGCCGCACCCACAAGGCGCAGGTGATCGCCAGCGTGATGGAACGGCTCGGCGCCTCTCCGGCCGACGGCGCGGTGATGGTGGGCGACCGCCTCCACGATGCCGACGGCGCGGCGGCGCACGGGCTGGAGGCCGTGCTCGTCGGCTGGGGCTACGGGGGCCGGGCCGAGCGCGAGGCAGGGCTGCCGTTCGCGGAGACCGTCGCGGAGCTGGACCGGCTCCTGCGCGGCTGAGGGTCCGTCGGATCGGGCCGGGCCGTTCAGGCCTCCAGCAGGATCGTCACCGGCCCGTCGTTGGTCAGCCCGACGCGCATGTGCGCGCCGAACCGCCCGGTCGCGACCGTGATGCCGCGCTCCCGGAGCGCGTCGACGACCTGCTCGACGAGCGGCTCGGCGACCGCGGCGGGAGCCGCCCCGTTCCAGGACGGGCGGCGCCCCTTGCGCACGTCGGCGTAGAGGGTGAACTGGGAGATCACGAGCACCTGCGCACCGGTGTCGAGCACCGATCGCTCGCCCCCGAGGATCCGCAGCTCGGCGATCTTCCGGGCGATCGCGGCGACCTGCTCGGGGCCGTCCTCGTGGGTGACGCCCACGAGCGCCACCAGACCCTCGCCGCTGATCTCGCCGACCGCCTCGCCCTCGACCTCGACCCGGGCACCGTCGACTCTCTGGAGCACTGCACGCATGCCCCGATCGTGGCACAGCGGGGCGGTGCCGGGCGCTCAGCGCGGAGGGATCGAGGAGATCCGCCGCTCCTGGGTGGGGGAGTCGTCCTGCGCGGTCCCCAGTGGGGGCGCGGCCTGATCCGGAGCGGGCCGCGACGGGGCGGCTCGCGGTGGCACGGAGGGCGGCGGGGCGGCCTGCGGTGGAGCGACTTGCTGCGGAGCGACCTGCTGCGGAGCGACCTGCTGCGGAGCGGGCTGCTGCGGGACGGGCTGCGCCGGCCCCGACTGTCGGGCAGACGCCGCCCGCTCCAGCCGCAGCCGCTCCGCGTGCCGCGCCGCCTGGACCCATTCCTCCGCCACGCGCACGATCGCCTCGGTGGCGGCCTCCCAGGCCGCCTCCTGCTGACGGTGCGGGCCGGTGGCGAGCGAGAGCACCACACCCGCGGAGCGCAGGGCGAGCTCGACGGGGTCGACCCGCTCCTCGAAGGTCGTGCGCCAGGTGTGGATCGCATCCTCGACCCGCTCCTGCATGCCGCGATCGATCCGCCCCGCGTTCCCGTAGTCCGCGAGCACGCTCAGATGCGCGAGGAGGCAGGCGAGGTCGTCGGCCCGTCGGCCGGGCCCGACCGTGTCGATGTCGAGCAGGCCCACCACCTTCCCCTCGCGGACGAACACCTGCGCCTCGTAGAAGTCGCCGTGGACCACGTCGTGCGGGCGCATGTCGATCCGCTGCTCGAGCGACGTCAGACCCTCCCGGATCTCCCGCACCAGCGCATCCAGCCGCGGCCCGAGGGACGGCACCGCGGAGGCGACGATCCCCGCGTAGAACTCGACCGAGTCGGTCCACGGCGGGCGCAGCGGCAGCGGGTACATCGAGGCGGGCAGCCGGTCCAGCAGCGCCACGAGGTCCTCCGCCCGGCAGGAGGCCACGCCCTCGTCGATCACGGCGCGGGCCAGCGGTCTGCCCGGCAGCTCCGCGAGCACCACGAGCCCCTGATGGTGGGCGATCACCTCGGGCACCGGCACCCCGGCGGCGAGCAGGCGCTGATGGCGCTCCACGATCTCGCCGCTGCGATGAGGCTGCATGACCTTCAGGTACACCGCCGCCGGGCCCTGGGAGGCGCGCAGCACCGCGCGGCGGCCCGGACGGTAGGAGACGACGTCGATCGCGATCGGCTCGGCCGGGTCCGGGCCGAGCGCGACACCGAGGTCGTGCAGGGTGCGACCGACGATGTCGGGATAGCAGACCTGGGGGAGCATCGGCAGCCACGGATCGTGGGGATAGCGCCACACGCGCACGTTGATGTCCCCGTCGGTCATCACCAGCGTCTGCTCGGCGACGTAGAGGTTCTTCTCGCGCTCGCCGATGTGGGCGCTGGCCCCGAACAGCTCCTCCCGCGCCGGGGCCTGCGGACCGTCCAGCTCGGGCCAGGAGACCTGCGTGCGGTACAGGGCCTTGGTGCTGCGGCCGGGACGGTGGTCGACATGGTCGAGCTGCCAGCTGTGCAGCACCCCGCCCGAGTTGCCGACGGCCGAGCGGAGCAGCCCTCCGGCCCCGGGCCCGGTGAGCAGCTCGGAGCCGTCCTGCGTGTGTGACATGGGCGATTCACTCTGTTCTGTGGTCATCGGGCGGCTGCGCCTACGATGCTTGCATGGCTGATCGTACCGATAACCTCACCAGCGGGAATCTCCTGGGGATCCCGGAGACCCGCCTCCCCGACGACTTCGTGGACGTCCAGGTCGCCGAGGAGCTCGCCGACGGCGAGCCCCGCGAGGTCGTCGCCGCGCATCTCGACTCCCCGCTCGCCTGGGCCACGCTCGCCGAGGACGCCCTGAGCGACGGCGATCTGATCACCGCCTACGCCTGCGCCCGCACCGGCTACCATCGCGGCCTGGACGCCCTGCGCCGCAACGGCTGGCGCGGCCAGGGCCCGATCCCCGCCTCCCACGTCCCCAACCGCGGTGTGCTGCGGGCGCTGGCGCTGCTGGGGGAGACCTCACGCCGGCTCGGCGACCAGCCCGAGGCCGATCGCATCACCGACTTCCTGCGCGAGGCCGATCCCAGCCTGCTCGACTGACCCTCGGCCGGCCGTCGACGACCGAGTGGGCTCACGAGCAGTGCTTGGTAGGATCCACGCGGCCCCGTGCACCGCTCGCGGCCACGTGTCCGCAAACCACAGCACCGTCCCCAGGAGTCGCCATGCCCGCCGTCGTGATCGTCGGAGCCCAGTGGGGCGACGAGGGGAAGGGCAAGGCCACCGACCTGCTCGGAGAGCGCGTCGACTACGTCGTCAAGCCCAACGGTGGCAACAACGCCGGCCACACCGTGGTCGTCGACGGTGAGAAGTTCGAGCTCAAGCTCCTCCCCGCCGGCATCCTCTCCCCGCGGGTCACGCCTGTGATCGGCAACGGCGTGGTGGTCAACCTCGAGGCGCTCTTCGAGGAGATCGGGGTGCTCGAGGCGCGCGGGGTGGACACAACTCGCCTGCGCATCAGCGCCAACGCGCACATCGTCGCGCCCTACCACCAGACTCTCGACAAGGTCACCGAGCGCTTCCTGGGCAAGCGCGCGATCGGCACCACCGGGCGCGGCATCGGCCCGGCCTATCTGGACAAGGTGGGTCGCCTGGGCGTGCGGGTCCAGGACCTCTTCGACGCCTCGATCCTGCGCCAGAAGGTCGAGGGCGCTCTGCGCCAGAAGAACGAGCTGCTGGTCAAGGTCTACAACCGCCGTTCCGTCGAGGTCGACGAGATCGTCGAGGGGCTCCTGTCCTACGCGGAGCGCCTGCGCCCCATGGTCGTGGACACCACGGTGCTGCTGAACGACGCGCTGGACCGCGACGAGGTCGTGCTCATGGAGGGCGGCCAGGCCACCTTCCTCGACGTCGACCACGGCACCTACCCGTTCGTCACCAGCTCCAACCCGACCGCGGGCGGCGCCTCCACCGGCACCGGGATCGGCCCCACCCGCATCGACCGGGTGATCGGGATCGTCAAGGCGTACACCACGCGCGTCGGCGCCGGTCCCTTCCCGACCGAGCTCGAGGACAAGTGGGGCGAGTACCTCCAGCGCGTCGGCGGCGAGGTGGGAGTCAACACCGGCCGTCCCCGCCGCTGCGGCTGGTACGACGCGCTGATGATCCGCCACGCGGTGCGCATCAACGGGTTCACCGACATCGTGCTGACCAAGCTCGACGTGCTCACCGGCATCGACGAGGTCCCGATCTGCACCGGCTACGACGTGGACGGGGTGATCCACCGCGAGATGCCGATGACGCAGACGGAGTTCCACCACGCCGTGCCGGTCTACGAGACCCTGCCCGGCTGGACCGAGGACCTCTCCGAGGCGCGCACCTTCGAGGAGCTGCCCGAGAACGCACGGGCCTACGTCCGCCGTCTCGAGGAGCTCGCCGGCTGCCGGATCAGCGCGATCGGCGTCGGCCCGGACCGCACGGACACCATCGCCGTCCACGACCTGCTGCCGGAGGCGACCGACTGACGTGGTGACCCGCCGTACCGACCCCGAGGCCGGGCGTGCCGCGCTGACCGCCTGGGCACGGGATCCCGAGGGGGCGCGCCGTCCCGTCCTGGCCCCCGCCGTGCGCCACACACTCGAACTCTTCGCCGAGGAGCATCCCGGCGGCGCGGTCGAGCTGCGCGTCCCGCCCTACGCCGCGGTGCAGGCCATCGCCGGCACCCGGCACACCCGCGGCACCCCGCCGGCCGTCGTCGAGACGGACGCCGCGACCTGGCTCGCCCTCGTCACCGGCGAGGAGAGCTGGGCGGGAGCCGTCGCCGCAGGGCGCATCACCGCCTCCGGGGAGCGCAGCGACCTCTCCGCGCTGCTGCCCCTGACCGGTCCGCGGCGCGTGGTCCGCACCGCCCGTGCCGACGGGCACCCCGCCGAGGAGGAGCGATGAGCCCCGCCGTCGAGATCGCCGTCGAGGACCTGGTGGGCCTCGAGGTCGCCGCCCGCGCCGGCGCCGACCGCATCGAGCTGTGCCACGACCTCGCCCGCGGCGGCACCACCCCCGATCCCGAGCTGGTCCGGCAGTCCGTGGACCGCGCGAAGGCGCTCGTCGCCGCGCGCGAGGCGAAGCCCCATCTCGACGTGCACGTGCTGATCCGCCCCGAGGCGCGCACCGGCGACTTCCTGGACCGCCCCGGCGAGTTCGCGGCCGACGCCGCCGCCGTGGAGCGGATGGCGGACCATGCCCGCGCCGCCGTCGACGCGGGAGCGGCCGGGGTGGTCCTCGGCATCCTCACCGCCGACGGCGAGCTCGACGTGCCCGCAATCGAGGCGGTGCGCGACAGCGCCCTGATCGCCGCCCAGTGCGCCGGCCGGGGCCTGAGCCTCACCCTCCACCGCGCCGTCGACGCGATGCCCTCGCGGCAGGCGCGGGTCGGAGCGGTCGAGGCGGCGATCGGCCTCGGGATCCACCGAGTTCTCAGCTCGGGAGGGCACTCTCGTGCCCTCGACGGCGCCGATGACCTCGCCGCGATGGTCGACGCCGCGGAGGACCTCGTCGAGATCTGCGCCGGCGGCGGGGTGCGCCCCGCCGACGTCGCCGATCTGGTCCGCCGCTCCGGTGTCGGCTCCGTGCACCTGTCCGCGCGACGGCGCCCCGGCGCGCCCGTCGAGCCCGACGCCCCCGAGACCCTGACCGACCCGGCGATCGTCGCCGCGGCGGTCGACGCCGCAGGAGACCTGTGAACACCGTGAACACCACCGAGCAGCCCGAGAGCCCCGCCGAGGAGCCGCGCGAGGGCGACGAGCAGCCACGTGAGGACGCCGACGGGACCCCTGGCGCCGACGTCGCGCCCCTGAGCCATGGCCCCGAAGAGCCCCGCGAGGTGGTGGACGCACCTCGCGACGAGGCCGACGAGCTCCGGGCGGACGTGCAGACCGCGCTCTACGTGCGCCGCAGGCGCACCCCCGCCCTCGGCTTCTGGGTCCTGCTCTCCTTCCTCGTCCCCGGGGTCGCGGCGCTGATCGCCGCACCGCTGCTCCAGTTCGGCGACCTCCGCGGCGTGGTGAACTTCGTGATCCTGGCCATGGTCGTCGTGGGCCTGCCGCTCGCCGCCATCGCCTCGTTCATCGACGCCCGCCGCCATCGCGGGGAGGGCCGCGGACGCCGTTGAGCGCCGCGGACGTCCCGCCCGCTGCGCGGACCGCCCGGTGGGCGACGCCCCTCGCTGTGGCATCATGGCCGGGTGGCACGTGGCGACGGACGACTCTCCCATGACCTGCTCCCCGGCGAGAAGGGCCCCCAGGACGCCTGCGGCGTCTTCGGTGTCTTCGCCCCCGGTGAGGACGTCTCCAAACTCACCTACTACGGGCTCTACGCCCTCCAGCACCGCGGACAGGAATCTGCGGGCATCGCGACCTCCGACGGCTCCCAGATCCTGGTCTACAAGGACATGGGCCTGGTCTCGCAGGTCTTCGACGAGGCCTCCCTCGAGACGCTGCAGGGCCATATCGCGATCGGGCACACCCGCTACGCCACCACCGGCGGCTCGGTGTGGTCCAACGCCCAGCCCACCCTCGGCCCGCGCCACGAGGGCACCGTCGCCCTCGCCCACAACGGCAACCTCGTCAACACCGAGGAGCTGCTGGAGCTGATCCACGAGCGCCAGGGCACCCCCCGCGCCGGCGAGCTCGCCCGCGGCAACACCACCGACACCGCCCTGGTGACCGCGCTGCTGAACTCCGAGGGGACCCTCGCCGACTCCCTCCGCGAGGTGATGCCGCTGCTGCGCGGCGCCTACTGCTTCACGCTGATGGACGAGACCGCGCTGTACGCGGCCCGCGACCCGCAGGGCATCCGCCCGCTGGTGCTGGGCCGGCTCGAGCGCGGCTGGGTCGTCGCCTCGGAGACCGCGGCGCTGGACATCTGCGGCGCGAGCTTCGTGCGCGAGGTCGCCCCGGGCGAGATGGTGATCGTGGACGAGCAGGGCCTGCACAGCGAGCAGGTGATCGAGCCCCGCCCCAAGGGCTGCGTCTTCGAGTACGTCTACCTCGCCCGCCCCGACACCCGCATCGCCGGGCGCAGCGTGAACGAGTCCCGCGCCGAGATGGGCCGCCAGCTCGCCCGTGAGCATCCCGTCGAGGCGGACCTCGTGATCCCCACCCCGGAGTCCGGGACGCCGGCCGCGATCGGCTACGCCCAGGAGTCCGGGATCCCCTACGGGCAGGGGATGGTGAAGAACGCCTATGTGGGTCGCACCTTCATCCAGCCCAGCCAGACCATCCGCCAGCTCGGCATCCGCCTCAAGCTCAACCCCCTGCGCGAGGTGATCGCCGGCAAGCGCCTGGTGGTCATCGACGACTCGATCGTGCGCGGCAACACCCAGCGCGCCGTGGTGCGGATGCTGCGCGAGGCCGGCGCCGCCGAGGTCCATGTGCGGATCTCCTCCCCGCCGGTGCGCTGGCCCTGCTTCTACGGCATCGACTTCGCCTCGCGGGCCGAGCTGATCGCCAACGGGCTGGGCATCGAGGAGATCGCCCGCTCGCTGGGCGCGGACTCGCTGGGCTACATCTCCGAGGAGGGGATGATCGCCGCGACCGCGCAGCCGGAGGAGCGGCTGTGCACCGCCTGCTTCTCCGGCAGGTACCCCGTCTCCCTGCCGGAGCCCGTCGCCCGGGCGCAGGGCATCCTCCAGGCTCGTCAGGACGAGCCGGCCGTCGTCGGGAAGGACGCATGAACACCACCTCTCGCTCCGCCGCCGAGGGCGCCGGGATCACCTACGCCTCCGCCGGCGTCGACACCGCCGCCGGCGACCGCGCCGTCGACCTCATGAAGGAGGCCGTCGCGGCGACCCACGGCCCGCAGGTGCTCGGCGGGATCGGCGCCTTCGCCGGCCTCGTCGACGTCTCCGCGCTGAAGGACTACCGCCGCCCCCTGCTGGCCTCCTCGACCGACGGGGTCGGCACCAAGATCGCGATCGCCCGCGCCCTGGACGTGCACGACACGATCGGCCGGGACCTCGTGGGCATGGTCGTCGACGACATCGTCGTGGTCGGAGCGGCGCCGCTGGCGATGACCGACTACATCGCCTGCGGCGCGGTGGTCCCCGAGCGGATCGCCGACATCGTGCGCGGCATCGCCGAGGGCTGCCGTCTGGCGGGCTGCGCGTTGGTGGGCGGCGAGACCGCCGAGCACCCGGGCCTGATGTCCCCCGAGGACTACGACGTCGCCGGTGCGGCGGTCGGCGTGGTCGAGGCCGATGCCCTGCTGGGTCCCGAGCGGGTGCGCCGCGGCGACGTGGTGATCGGCATGGACGCCTCGGGTCTCCACTCCAACGGCTACTCCCTCGTGCGCGCCGTGGTCTCCGCGGCGGGGCTCTCCCTCGAGCAGCACGTCCAGGACTTCGGCCGCACGCTGGGGGAGGAGCTCCTCGAGCCCACCCGCATCTACACCGCCGACCTGCTCGCCGTGCTCGGCGACGAGCGTTCCGCGGGTGCCGTCCACGCGCTCAGCCATGTCACCGGCGGCGGGCTCGCCGCGAATCTCGCCCGCGTCATGCCGCAGGGGCTCGCGGCCCGCGTGGACCGAGCCAGCTGGGAGCCGGGTGCCGTGTTCTCCCGCGTCGCCGGCTGGGGCTCGGTGCCGCAGCTGGACCTGGAGGGCACGCTGAACATGGGGGTCGGCATGGTCGCTCTCGTCGCGCAGGAGCGGGCCGACCAGGTCCTCGCCGTGCTCGCCGAGCGGGGTCTCGGTGCCCGCGCGATCGGCGAGGTCGTGGCCGAGGAGGACCTTCCCGAGCCGGGTGCGCCGCTCGAGCACGTGGTCGCCGGGGCCAAGGGCGTCGAGGGCGGCGCGGTCATGCTCGCCGGTCAGCACCCGGGCTGGGTCTGAGCGGAGCAGGGCGCGAGCCGATGGTCCGCAGGGAGCGCACGGAGAAGGAGGGCCGACCCGGTGGGTCGACCCTCCTTCTCCGGCACGGGGCTCGGCGGCGCCTGCCGCGCGTCGCTCAGCGGCGACGCGCGGACGGGGCGTCCTCGTCGGCCCAGTCCTCTGCGTCCTCGCCCCAGTCGTCTCCATCGGCGGAGGAGGTCTCGCTCCGCTGGGACTGCAGCTCGCGCTGCAGCGCCGTGAGGTCCGTCGGCGGGCTGTAGTACTTGAGGTCCCGTGCCACCTTGGTGTGCTTGGCTTTCTGTCGGCCGCGACCCATGGATCTGACCCCCTGTGCGTCGGGTGCCGGGTGTTCTCGACGACCCGGAGGATGGCATTAGTTTCGGAGGCCAAGACTACATGGTCGCCCCCGTGGACGGCGAACCGCGGCCGCCCGGACGTGCCCGACATCCCTTCGCCGGGGGGATCGACGACGCGCCCGGGAGGGCCGCTCCGAGCCGCGGCGACGTCGCAGGGGAGGGGAGGGTCACGTCTCAGGTGGAGGAATTGGGCGGATCACGGCCCGTCTTTTACCGGTGCGCAGACCTTACCGGGTAGTCTTGTGACGGTACTCGAGTGCACTTGGGCCCTGACCCGGCTCGAGCCGTCTCCCCCAGCGAAAGGTCACCTCCTCGATGAACGCTCCCACGGATCAGCACCCCGGTGGAGTGCCGGACGGGGACGACGACGCCACGGAGCTGATGACGCCCGCAGAGGTGGCGAGCATGTTCCACGTCGATCCGAAGACCGTCACGCGCTGGGCGCAGGCCGGCAAGCTGACCTACATGCGCACCCTCGGCGGCCACCGTCGCTACCGCCGCGGCGAAGTGGTGGAGCTGCTGCGGGAGAGCTCCAAGGACGTGTGAGCACGGACCCCGTCCTCGGGGAGGGGTACACGCTCGAGCGGATCGACCTCGGCAGCGACGACGAGGGTCCCCTCCTCGCGAGCCTCGTCCATCGCGAGCCCGCCCCCCGCGACCTGCCCGGCGGGCCGGGAACGCCGCCGCTCCTCCTCATGCACGGCTGGTCCGACTACGTCTTCGACCGGGACCTGATGGACCATCTGGGCCGTCGCGGCCATGACGTGTGGGGACTGGACCTGCGCAAGTACGGGCGCAGCCTCCTGCCCGGGCAGACGCCCACCGAGATCGACCACCTCAGCCGCTACGACACCGAGATCGGCGCGGCGCTGCGCCGCATCGGCCACGAGCGGCCGCCGGTGGTGCTGGCCCACTCCACGGGAGGTCTCACCGCGGCGCTCTACGCGCTGCGCCACCCGGGCCGTGTGCGGGGCCTCGCCCTGAACTCCCCCTGGATCGAGATGCATCTGGGCCCGGGCGCGCGTGCGCTCCTGGAGGCGCCGGTGCGGCTGCTCGCCGAGATGCTGGGGCAGCGGCCCATCCTGCCCCAGGGAAGCGACCACTATGCCCGCACCACCCATCGCGCGCTCGGCGGCGACTATGAGTACGACCTCTCGCTGAAGCCGCCCGGCGGGCACCGCTTCCCCGCCACCACCCTCAACGCCGTGCTGGACGGTCAACGACGACTGGCCGCCGCCGGTCCCCTCGCCGCGCCCGTGCTCGTGATGCACTCCGCGCACAGCCGGCTCACGCCCCGCTTCGACGAGCGGATGCTGCATGCCGACTCCGTGCTGGACGTGCGCTCGCTGGCGGCCGCCGCACGGAGGCTCGGGCCCCGGGTGCGGATCGTCCCGATCGCCGGGGCGCGGCACGACGTCTTCCTCTCCGCCCCCGCGGTGCGGGCGCGGGCGATCGCCGTCCTGGACGACTGGCTGGCGACGGACCTGCTCGCAGCCCCTACGATGCCGGGGGCGGGCCGCACCGCGGGGGACGGCGCCCCCGCTCCCGAGGACCAGGCAGAAGGAGGATCGCGATGAGCGCGGACGCCCGGGCCCTGCGCGGCCTCGCCGAGGCCCAGCGCCGCGCCGCCGACCGCCTCACCCTGCTGCGCCTGCGCCTGGCGAACACCCTGGCTGACGCCGCCCGCTCCGAGGACCCGCAGCTGAGAGAGATCGGTGCGCGTGCCCATGAGCGCTGGACGCTCGAGGAGCACCCCGAGCTGGGCCGCCTCGCCGCCGGGCTGCGCGCCGCGGCGACGCGCCTCGACGACGCCGCGGTCCTCGCCGAGCGTCGCAGCGGCAGACGCCTCGGCGGATACACCGGGGCGGGGTTCCTGGGCCGCGGAGAGGAGGCCAGCCGCCACGTGCACGAGGTCGCCTCCTTCGTCGGCACCGAGCATGGGGCGAGCATCGGCGGCTACCCGCTGCGGCCCGGCGCCCACGAGGGGCTGCTCGCCCACCCCTCGTACACCCTCGGCATCGAGACCCCGGACTTCGACGACGAGGCCGACGGAGCTGACGGGCGCGACGGGTCCGACGGCACGGTCGGGTCCTGAGCCCGCGCCGCTCGTCGGCGCGGCCTCGCGCGGGCCGGGGTGCGCGCCGCGTCAGTCCGCCGCGGCCCGGCTCGGCACCCGGGCGAGCGCGAGGGCGACCGCGGCGCCGCCGGCCAGCAGCGGCACCACCAGCATCGCCACCAGCAGCAGGAGCATCGCGGCGGCGGCGTCGGCCGAGGCGACTCCGAGCGCCACCAGCACGGCCCCGCTCACGGTCTCGGAGATCCCGGCCCCGCCGGGCGTCAGCGGCACGAGCGCGAGCACTCGCCCCAGGGCGAAGACCGCGAGCGTGAACAGCAGCGGGACCTCGGCGCCGACCGCCTCGATCGCGAGCCACAGCGCCGCCCACTGCGCAGCGCGCGCAGCGAGCGTGGGCAGCGCGAGCGCCACCGCACGTCCGCGCAGCATCCCCACCAGAGCGTCCCGCTGACGCAGCACCTCCGCAGCGGTCCCCCCGGGCACCAGCCCCTCGGCACGGGAGAGCAGCACCGTGAGCACTCCGCGCCGCAGCAGCACCGCGCAGAGGATCAGGGCCAGCGCGGCTCCCGCGACGGCGAGGAGAGCGGCCCACAGCCAGCCGGTCCGCAGGGAGATCGCGGGTGTCACCGCGGAGCCGAGCAGGAGGGCGCCGCCGCCCAGCAGCGGGACCAGGACCGAGGTGAGCGCCATCTCGACCAGCGACGCGGCGAGGATCCCCGTGACCACGACCGGGAGCGCGATCCCGGCGCGGCGCAGGATCCAGGCGAGCAGGCCGAGCCCGAGCACGGACCCGCCGGGCAGGGCGAGCGACGCGCCCTGAGAGGCGGTGTGGCCGAGCAGGGTCGTGCGGTAGCGCGCCCCCGGCACCGCGGTGCGGACCGTCATCGCCTCCAGCAGCAGCGCGGTCGCACCGAGCACGACCATCGCCGGCAGGGCCCAGAACGGCAGGCCCCCGACCGTCGCGGCGATCCGCGACCAGCTCGCGCCGGTGGCCCACGGCAGCCCCCAGCCCAGCAGGGCGAGCACGAGCAGGCCCGAGCAGACTGCGGCGAGGAGGCGACCGGCCCCGGGCCGCGCGGGCGGGGCGGCGCCGAGATCCTCGGAGAGGAGCGCCAGGTGCTCGTCGGACGGGTCCGAGGGAGGGTCCTGGGGGCCGGGAGGTGCCGCTGACATGCGGCGATTCTCGCACGCACGGGTGAGGACCTTCCCAGACCGAGGATCTAACATCGTGTCATGTCCTTCCTGATCTCGCTCTTCGTCGTCCTGCACATGATCTGCTGGGCCGTGGCGCTCGGCACCTGGGTCGCCTCCGCCCGCACACGAGTCCCCAACAAGGGGATGGCTCACGCCACCGCCGGTGCGCTCGTGTTCGGCATCGTCCTGGCCGCCCTGGTCTCGATCGGCGGCGACCCGAACCACATGAAGCTCGGCATCAAGCTGCTGATCTCGATCGTCGCCGTGGTCCTCGCCTACGTCGCGAACAAGAAGCAGACCGAGACGCCGTCGGCCGTCTGGTTCGGCATCCCCGCCGCGATCCTCGTCAACATCGTCGTCGCGGTCTTCGTCTGAGCCCGGACCCGTCGGACCTCTCCTCCACGACGACCGCTCGCCCCCACGGGGCCCGGCAGCGCACGCGCTGTCGGGCCCCGCGCCTATCCTGGAGGCCTCATGAGCTCACTCTTCGACGACCTCTCGCTGCCCGACGCCTTCCGCCGCCTGGACGGGGTGCGGGTGCACCCTGCGACCTCGCCGCACGAGGAGCCGCCGCGAGAGGAAGAACCTCCCGTCGACGAGGAGCCGCCCCACGAGGAGGAGCCTCCCTACGACGAGCTCCCGCCCGTCGACGACCGCCCGGTGCCCGTCCCGTCCCGGCCCGGCCCGGCGCGCGCCGGAGGCCCCGGGCTCGACGAGCTCGTGGACGGACTGAACCCGGCCCAGCGCGAGGCCGTCGAGCACCGCGGCAGCCCCCTGCTGATCGTGGCGGGCGCCGGCTCCGGGAAGACCCGCGTGCTCACCCGCCGCATCGCCCACCTGCTGCGCACCGGGGAGGCGATGCCCGGCGAGATCCTCGCGATCACCTTCACGAACAAGGCCGCGGCCGAGATGCGCGAGCGCGTCGAGGAGCTCGTCGGCCCCGCCGCGCGCTCCATGTGGGTCTCCACCTTCCACAGCGCCTGCGTGCGGATCCTGCGCCGTGACGCCGCCGCGGCCGGTCTGAAGAGCTCCTTCACCATCTACGACAGCGCGGACTCGCTGCGGCTGATCACCACGATCGCCAAGGACCTCCAGCTGGACACCAAGAAGCACGCCCCCCGCGCGCTCGCCTCGCGGATCTCCACGCTGAAGAACGACCTGACGGACCCGATCGACTTCGCCGACCAGGCCGAGAGCGCGAAGAACCCCTTCGAGAAGACTCTCGCGAAGATCTACACGAACTACACCGAGCGCCTCCGGCAGGCCAATGCGGTGGACTTCGACGACCTCATCGGCCTCACCGTCGCCCTGCTGCGGGACAACCCCGCGATCCGCGAGGGCTACCGGCGCCGCTTCCGCCACCTGCTGGTGGACGAGTACCAGGACACCAACATCGCCCAGTACCAGCTGGTGCGCGAGCTGGTGGGGGAGGACCCGCGCGCCGACCTCACGGTGGTGGGCGACTCGGACCAGTCGATCTACGCCTTCCGCGGCGCGACGATCCGCAACATCATCGAGTTCGAGCAGGACTTCCCCTCGGCCCGCACCATCGTGCTCGAGCAGAACTACCGCTCCACCCAGAACATCCTCACCGCCGCGAACGCCGTGATCGAGGAGAACCGGGGACGGCGCGAGAAGAACCTGTGGACCGATCAGGGCGAGGGCGAGCAGATCACCCTCTACGTCGCCGACGACGAGCAGTCCGAGGCCCGCTACATCGGCCGCCAGATCGATGCGCTCGTGGACGACGGGCGCCGCGCCGGGGACATCGCGATCTTCTACCGCGCCAACGCCCAGTCCCGCGCGCTCGAGGACCAGCTGATCCGGGTGGGGCTGCCCTATCGCGTGGTGGGCGGCACCCGCTTCTACGAGCGGCGCGAGATCAAGGACGCGATCGCCTACCTGCAGGTGCTCGCCAACCCGGCCGACGAGATCAACCTGCGCCGCATCCTCAACGTGCCCAAGCGCGGTATCGGCGACCGGGCAGAGGCAGCGATCGCGATGCTCGCCGAGCGCGAGCGGATCGGCTTCGGCGAGGCGCTGCGGCGCGCCGAAGAGGCGCCCGGCATCGCGACCCGTTCCCTGAACGCGGTGCGGACCTTCGTGGCGATGCTCGAGGATCTCCAGGAGATGGCGGAGCGCGGGGACGGCCCCGCCGAGCTGCTCGAGGCGATCCTCACCCGCTCCGGCTACTACGCCGAGCTGCAGGGGAGCGACGATCCGCAGGACGAGTCCCGCCTGGAGAACCTCGCCGAGCTGATCAGCGTCGCCGCCGAGTTCGAGGCGCAGATGGAGGAGCTCGACGCGCTCGCGAGCGAGGCCGAGGACGAGGACGGCGCCGACGAGGGGAGCGCGGAGGGGGATCCCGCCCCCGCCGGCTCCGATATCGCCCCCGATGCGGCGCTGACCGCCCCGGACGATCCCGAGGCGGGCCTCGTGGACCGCTTCCTCGAGAAGGTCTCCCTCGTCGCCGACGCGGACCAGCTGCCCGGGGAGGAGGACCAGTTCGTCACCCTCATGACCCTGCACACCGCGAAGGGCCTCGAGTTCCCGGTCGTGTTCCTCACCGGGATGGAGGACGGCACCTTCCCCCACAATCGCACCCTCTCGGACCCGGACGAGCTCGAGGAGGAGCGGCGCCTGGCCTACGTGGGCATCACCCGCGCCCGGGAGAGGCTCTACCTCACCCGCGCCCAGATGCGCTCGATGTGGGGGCAGTCCCAGTACATGCCTGCCAGCCGCTTCCTCGACGAGGTGCCCGAGGAGGTCCTGGACGTCGCCCGTGCCGGCTCCACCCTCGGCGGCTCCGGCTTCGGCGGCGGGTCCTTCGGCGGGGGAGGGTTCTCCGGCTCTCGCAGCTCGGGCCGGGGCCCGTCCTTCAGCGGGGGCATCGGCGGCGGCCGCTCCGACGTGAAGCGGCCGAGCTTCGGCTCCGGCCGCACCGCGACGCCCACGGCGAAGCTGCCTCAACTGGCCGTCGGCGACCGGGTCACCCACGACTCCTTCGGGATGGGCACCGTCGCCGAGGTCGCCGGACAGGGCGACAAGACCCAGGTCGAGGTGCAGTTCCGGGATCCGCACGGGCGCAAGCGCCTGTTGCTGCGCTACGCCCCGCTGACCAAGCTCTGAGCATCGTTCGCCGCAGCCGCAGCCGCAGCCGCAGCCAACGGTCTGCGGCCGGGCCGTGCGGCGCGGCCACGACACGGGACGAGGTCAGGTGACCGCCACCAGCTCGACCTCGATCCCGTGCGGGTCCTCGCCGTACCAGGCGTTGTGCTCCGGCCCGCCGGCGTGCGGATAGCGCTCGGCGAACAGCTCCCGCCACCCGTTCGAGGGCGCATCCCGGCGGATCCGCTCGAGCAGCTCTCGGTCCCGCACCCGCAGGGCGAGGTGGTTCATGCCCGGTGCGCGACGCTCGGACCGCTCGCCGCGCACGTCGGCCGACTGCTCGAGGACGATGTAGGAGCCGTCCGCGTGGCGCCAGATCCGGCCGAGCTCCCAGCCCTCGACGCGCTCGGCCCGCCAGCCCAGGGTCGTCAGCAGCCAGTGCCAGGCGGGTTCGGCGGCGGCGAGGTCCGCCGTCCACAGCTCGAGGTGGTGCAGGCCGGAGGTGGGCGCGGGGGTGCTCATGCGGTGACTGTAATCAGGGCGCGGGCTCCTCGCTCCATCTCCACGAAGGAGTGGTTCACCGCCGTGTAGGTTCCGGGCTCCTCGAACACGAGCTCGACGAACCCGCCCTGGGCGGCGGCGAGGTCGAGGGCCTGGGCTCCGCCGCCGGTCTCGTTCTCCGGGCGCAGCAGGTACTCGCCCTCCTTGAACACGGTGTCGAACACGCCGCCGACGACGTGGAAGGAGATCCCGCGGGACGGCCCCGCGGCCAGCACCCACAGCCGCACCCGCTCGCCCACCCGTGCCTCGAGCGGCGCGGCCACGTACTGGGTCGCGTGCCCGTTGAAGACGGTGAAGTCCGGGCACTCGGCCGCGATCTTCGCCGTGCTGACCGGGAGGGCGCCCTCGTGCATGGCGTCCTCGGCGCCGGGCGCGCCCTCGGGGACGAGATAGTGATCGGACTGGACCAGCACGTACTCGCGATCGGCCGGGGCCAGATCCGCAGGCGGCACCACCAGCGCCCCGATCATCCCCGCCGCCAGATGGACCGTCATGGGCATGGTCGAGCAGTGGTAGAGCCAGATCCCGGCATGCTCCGTGGTGATCGCGTACTCGAGGGACTCCCCGGGCGGGATCGTGCGCATCACCTCGTCCGGGGAGACGCGGCCGGCGTGCAGGTCCAGGGAGTGGCCCATCGACCCGTTGTTGACCAGGTCGACGGTGAGCCGGGCCCCGAGCTCGGAGCGAATCACGGGGCCTACCACGGTCCCGTCGTAGGTCATCGCGTCCATCGTGACGCCGGGGGCGATCTCGGCGGGCAGGTCGAGCGCCTCGAGCCTCAGGCGCTGGTCGGTGCCCGCCGGGTCGGGCAGTCGGGCGTCGCGCACCTCGTATCCCGCGCCGGGGTCCGCCATGAGGTCCGCGTCGACGCGGGCGAGCTCGTCGGTCCCGCCCGAGGCGGATCCCGCTCCCTCCGCGGCGCCGTCGGCCTCCCCGTCCGCGCCGGTGGCGCGGACCCGCAGGGTCATGCCCATCGCGCGGTGGCCGACGATCGAGCACCAGCCCTCGACGTCATGGGTGATGACGCCGCCGTCGAGGGTCGCCGACGCGCCGGGCTGCAGCCGCCCCGAGGACTCGCCGGTGGCGAGGACGAGGTCGTGCACGTCGTGCTCGTCGTCATTGCTCAGCTCGATGACCAGGGTGTTCCCGGCCGGGACCTCGAGCACGTCCGGGGTGAAGCGCATCTCCGCCATGCTCACCGCGACCGTGGTCGTCTCCCCGGTGGGGGTGATGCCGCCCGAGCCGCCGCTGCCGTCCTCTGCGGGGACGGAGCCGCGGAAGCGGTCCAGCGACGTGCCGGCCGCGGTGGTCGCGAGCACCGCGCCGACGCCGAGGAGCACGCCGGTCAGCGAGCGTCGGTCCAGACTGCGCTCCTGCGCGGCGGCGCGGGCGCGGAGCCGGGCGGGGGAGGAGTCCGCGCGGGACGTCGGCCCCGACGGGGCGGCGCCGTCCCCGGTCGCAGGCCGGGACGGGGGCACGGTCGGAGTGGGCAGCGCCTCCCCGCGCAGGCGGATGCTGACCCGCACCGCCAGCACCAGCAGCACCACGAAGCTCACCAGCACCGCGAAGGCGAGCAGGGAGACGAGCACCCTGGTCATCGAGCCGAAGTCCGCCGCGTCGGCGGTGCCGAGCGTGAGCGCGGAGAACAGCGCCGCGGCGCCCGAGCCTCCCGCCTCGCCGAGCACGAACAGGGCGACGGCGAGGTTGTAGGCGACCACCCGCACCACGGCCCCGCGGCTCATCATCTCCAGCGCCGCCTTCGTCGAGCGGGGCCCGCCCCGCAGCGTCACCGGCAGCAGATGGCTCATCGCCCCGAACAGCACCTGCAGCATGAACCCGGCGACGAACGGGACCGTGAGCCGCTGCGCATCGGCGGCGACCAGGGAGCTGCTCAGCTGCGCATCCGCGGACCCCCACCACAGGACCGCCAGCGCGCCGACGGTCAGCGCGCACCAGATCACGCCCGCCCCGATCGAGAGCACCGGGAAGAGGGACAGCGGCACCGTCCGCTCCTGTCGCGCCGCGCGCACGGCCAGCCGCACCAGCGTCGCTCCCACCCAGGCGAGACAGCCCAGGTAGATCACGACGAACACGGCGCCGAGCAGCGCGGAGCCGACGAGCGCGCCCGCCGTCGCGCCGAGCACGGCCAGGAACATTCCCTGCAGACCCTGGGCGGCGCGCCGGGCGGCATCGAGCTCGATCCGCGTGCGCAGAACCGTCGGCCAGAGCGTCAGCAGCGTCCCCGTGACCGTCAGACCCACGAAGCCGAGCACGTTCAGGATCTGATGGGCAAGCAGCAGCCGGCCCTGCCAGGGCTCGCCGGGGCTGAACGCCATCACCGCGCCGAGCGTCGCACCGACGGGGAGCAGGCAGGAGGCCGCGATGTACGCCTTCACGGTGAACTCGAAGCGCGGGGCGAGAGCCGCCTTCACCTGCGCGCCGAGCGCCGCCGCGTACCAGACCAGCGCCGCCGAGACCATGAGCGCCCCGACCACCACCAGCCACGGCCAGGAGGGCAGGATCCCCGCGATCGTCACCACGATCCCGGAGGTCAGGAGGTAGATCCGTGCCAGCTGCCGTCGTCGCGACTGCTCACCCAGGCGGGTCTTCAGCAGCGCCTCAGTGAAGTGCTGACCCCACACCATGATCGAGGTCGTGATCAGCCCGAGCGTCACCATGTGCACCAGCAGCCAGCGCGACTGCGGCAGCCACCGATGCACGAGCACCGTGACGATCAGCGCCACCATCCACATCAGCACGGGCCGCGAGGCCCGCCGATGCCATGCGCCGCGGTCCAGCGCGGGCGAGGTCCCGGCCGCGGGCCGGGACGGGGGAGAGGACAGCGACGGCATGACCACCTCGGGACGGTGCACCGGCCGGGGCGGCGGGCGACCGGTCGGGAAGCGGGCAGGGACGCTCCCAGACTAGGCCGGACCTTCAGAGGGGGTCGTGGCCTACGTCCCGGTCAGAGGTCGCGGGGGTCCTCGGCCTCGTCCGACGCGGCACGGCTGCGCCTCCACTGCCCGTACAGGCCGGTCCCGAAGCTGAGCGCCACGATCAGCCCCACGGCGATCAGCACCGTCGTGAAGGGGATGGGGATCCCGGCCGCGGCGAGCACGCCCCAGAGCACCAGCAGCGAGAGTCCGATCAGCAGCGCGTCCCGCAGGGCGCGCAGCACGCGGGGGACGATGTTCGCCCGCTCCGCACGCCGGCTCGCGACGGCGTAGTACGCGGCGGCGTCGCGCCGGAGCTGCTCGCCGCTGGGCCGCGCCCGGGGCGCAGGGCGGGGCTCCTCGTCCCGGCGGTCCTCACGACGGTCGTCGTCTCGCGGCTCGCGCTCGCGACGGGGCTCCCGGCGGTCGTCGTCCCGGCTCGCGGTCTCCCGATCACTCGTCGACTCGCGCTGCTGGTCGCGCGGCTCCCGCTCGTCCTCGCGCCAGCCCTCGTCGACGGCCCGGCCGGCGGCGCGGACGTAGTCCCCGGCGCGGTCGGTGGCGCGGCGGGCGGCGTCCCGGGCGCCGGGAGCCTGCCTGCGCGCGGTGTTCCGCGCGGCCTTCGCGTAGGTCCTCCAGTCGGCCATGGGCTCTCCTCGCCTCAGCGGGCCCCGTCGCGGCGGTCCCGCGAGCGTCGGTCCTCGTCGTACCGGTCGTCCTCCCGGAAGCGGATGTCCCCGCCGCCGCGCGTCTGCCGTCGGGGTCGCGGGCTGCGAGCCCGGCGCTCGTAGTAGTACGACAGGCCCACGTTCAGCGCGAGGGTGATGCCCACAGACAGCACGAACCCGCCGAGGGTCGAGCGCATCCCGAGCAGGCGCAGCACGATGAACAGCACGCCGATCGCGACGATGCTGAAGCCCAGGTGATCACGCACCCGCTGGACGAGACTCCGGGAGGGACGGCTCATCCCGCCATCGTAGACGCGCGCCCTGGGCGCGAGCCGGGCGCGTCGACCGCGTCCGCCGAGCGGGCCGAGCACGTCCGCCGTCCCCGGGGGACACCCGGTGGCGTCGTCGCCGGTGAGAGTCCCGCCACACTCCGCTCCGGCCCGGGGCCCCGGACCGCTCGAGGCGGCGGACGCGTTACCCTGGCGATGTTCCCAGGGGTGGCATCGAGGCCAGTGCGGCCAGCCGCCCACTGCCGACATCGAGAGGAAAAGCACCCCGTGGACCTGTATGAGTACCAGGCCCGCGATCTCTTCGAGAAGCACGGCGTGCCCGTGCTCGGAGGAGTCGTCGCGGAGGATCCGGCAGCCGCCAAGGCCGGCGCCGAGCAGCTCGGCACCCCGGTCGTCGTCGTCAAGGCCCAGGTGAAGACCGGTGGCCGCGGCAAGGCCGGCGGCGTGAAGATCGCCAAGTCCCCCGAGGAGGCGGAGCAGAAGGCCTCCGAGATCCTCGGCATGGACATCAAGGGCCACACCGTGCACCGCGTCATGGTCGCAGCCGGAGCGGACATCGCCGAGGAGTACTACTTCTCGCTGCTGCTGGACCGCGCGAACCGCAACTACCTCGCCATGTGCTCGGTCGAGGGCGGCATGGAGATCGAGCAGCTCGCCGTCGAGCGGCCCGAGGCCCTCGCCCGCGTGGCCGTGGACCCGAACGTCGGCATCGACGAGGCGACGGCCAAGGAGATCGTCGCGGCGGCGAGGTTCGACGACGAGACCGGCGCGAAGGTCGTCCCCGTGCTGCAGAAGCTCTGGGACGTCTACCGCGAGGAGGACGCGACCCTCGTCGAGGTCAACCCGCTGGTCAAGACCGGCGCCGGCGAGATCGTCGCCCTGGACGGGAAGATCACCCTCGACGACAACGCGCAGTTCCGCCAGGAGGGTCACGCCGGGCTCGTCGACGTCACCTCCGAGGACCCGCTGGAGACCAAGGCGAAGGCTCTGGACCTCAACTACGTCAAGCTCGACGGCGAGGTCGGCATCATCGGCAACGGCGCGGGCCTGGTCATGTCCACCCTCGACGTGGTCGCCTACGCCGGCGAGGAGCACGGCGTCAAGCCCGCGAACTTCCTGGACATCGGCGGCGGCGCGAGCGCCGAGGTGATGGCCAACGGCCTCGACGTGATCCTCGGCGACGAGCAGGTCTCGGCCGTGTTCGTCAACGTCTTCGGCGGCATCACCGCGTGCGATCAGGTCGCGGGCGGCATCGTCGGCGCCCTGAAGAAGCTCGGGGACGCGGCCACCAAGCCGCTCGTCGTGCGCCTCGACGGCAACAACGTCGAGGAGGGTCGGAAGATCCTCGCCGACTTCGCCCATCCCCTCGTCACCCAGGCCGACACCATGGACGGCGGCGCCGCGAAGGTCGCCGAGCTCGCCGCCGCAGGAAAGTGAGCAGCACCCGACATGTCTATCTTCCTTGATGAGAACAGCAAGGTCATCGTCCAGGGCATGACGGGCTCGGAGGGCATGAAGCACTCCCAGCGCATGCTCGACTCGGGCACGAACATCGTCGGCGGCGTGAACCCGCGCAAGGCCGGGCAGTCCGTCGCCTTCGAGGGCGGCACCGAGGTGCCCGTCTTCGGCACGGTCGCCGAGGCCATGGAGGCCACCGGCGCGAACGTCTCGGTGGTCTTCGTGCCGCCGAAGTTCGCCAAGTCCGCCGCGCTCGAAGCCATCGATGCGGCGATCGAGCTCCTGGTGATCATCACCGAGGGCATCCCGGTCAAGGACACCGCCGAGTTCTTCAACTACTCCCAGGTCAAGGGCACCACCCGCATCATCGGCCCGAACTGCCCGGGCCTGATCAGCCCCGGCAGGTCCAATGCGGGCATCACCCCCTCGAACATCACCGGTGCAGGCAAGCTGGGCCTGGTCTCCAAGTCCGGCACCCTGACCTACCAGATGATGTACGAGCTGTCCGACATCGGCTTCACCACCGCCATCGGCATCGGCGGCGACCCCGTCATCGGCACCACGCACATCGATGCGCTCAAGGCCTTCGAGGCCGATCCCGAGACCGCCGGGATCGTGATGATCGGCGAGATCGGCGGCGACGCCGAGGAGCGCGCGGCCGAGTACATCAAGGCCAACGTCACCAAGCCCGTGGTCGGCTACGTCGCGGGCTTCACCGCCCCCGAGGGCAAGACCATGGGCCACGCCGGCGCGATCGTCTCCGGCTCCGCCGGCACCGCGCAGGCGAAGAAGGAGGCCCTCGAGGCCGCCGGCGTCAAGGTGGGCAAGACCCCCACCGAGACCGCCGATCTCATGCGCGAGATCATCAAGGGCCTCTCCTGAGCGACCCGACCCCGCCGGCCCGCCGGTGAGCGCGCCCCGGACCCCGTGAGGGTCCGGGGCGCGCTGTGTCGGAGGCCGGCCGACGTGGCCGAGCTCGCAGCGCCCGCCGGTCGTCGTCGGCGGAGCCGACGGGCCACGTGGATCTCCTCCGAGCGAGGGAGGCGCGGCGGCCGGCATCACCGACAGGATGGCGACATGCCTGCTGACCTGCGTCCCCGCGCCGGCGCCGACGCGCGCACCGCTGCCTCGGGCCGTCCGCTCGTCCTCGTGCTCCTGGCCGCGGTGTTCGTCCTCGCGATCGGGGTGACGATCCTGCGCAGCCCCGAGGGCGTGGTCGTCTCCTCCGACCCCGGCTACGCTCCGCGCCCGGTGCCCCTGCAGCTGGTGCCGGCGCTCGCGGCGGCGCTGCTGACCGTGCTCCTGCCCCGGGGCGAGGGCGGTGCAGGAGCCGCTGTGCGACGCCCGCGCTCCGCCCGCGTCGAGACCGGCCTGCTGCTCGCTCTCGTGCTCGCCTTCCCGCTGCTGGCCCCGCTGCTGCCGCTGCCCGAGGACTACGTGCTGCTCAAGGCCGCGCTGTTCCTGGTCGTCGCGCCGCTGGTGCTGTGGCTCTCCGCCCGCCGTGCGGGACCGTCGATCGACGTGGACCGTCCCGCGACGAGGACATGGCCGGTGCTGCTCCCGCCGCTCGTGCTCGCGGGGCTCGCGACCGTCGGCCCCTTCTCCGCCGGGAGTCCCTCGGCCTGGCCGCCCCCGGCGGTGCTGCTGGTCGCCGCCGTCGCCACCGCGATCACCGCGGGGCTGGGGGAGGAGCTGATGTATCGCCGCTTCCTGCAGACCCGTCTGGAGGCGCTGCTCGGCCCGTGGGCGGGGCTGCTGCTGGCCTCGCTGCTGTTCGGTCTGATGCACGCGACCGGCCGCGGCGAGGGAGCGCTGTGGGCGAGCGCCGCGCAGGCGGTGGCGATGCAGGGCACGACCGGGATCGCCCTGGGGATGATGTGGCGGCGCTGGCGGCGGCTGTGGGCGTGCGTCCTCGGTCACGTGCTTCTCAACGGGCTCGTCGTGCTGCTGCACCTCCTCGGCGTGATCGGCTGACGAGTCCCTGTTCCAGTCCGCGCCCGTGCCGGCACGCGCCGAGCCCGGAACGTCCATCAGCCCGCCGCGAAAGCCGAGCGGACGGCGCCCGCGCCGGATAAGCTGGCCATCGGCAGCCGCGCACCCACCGAGGAGGACCTGTGTCCGGAGATCTCATCGACACCACCGAGATGTACTTGAAGACGGTGTTCGAGCTCCACGAGGCAGGGATCGCGCCGATGCGGGCCCGGATCGCGGAGCGGCTCGGGCACTCCGGCCCCACCGTGTCCCAGACCGTCGCCCGGATGGAGCGCGACGGCCTGCTGCACCTCGACGACCAGCGCCGCATCCGCCTGACCCCGCAGGGCGCCGAGGTCGCGACCGACGTGATGCGCAAGCACCGCCTCGCCGAGCGCCATCTCCTGGACGTGATCGGGCTGGACTACGCCCACGTCCACGAGGAGGCGTGCCGCTGGGAGCACGTGATGAGCCTCGAGGTCGAGAAGCGGCTCGCCCGCCAGATCGCCCCGCCCTACGTCGACCCCTACGGCAACCCGATCCCCGGCCTGGCGGCCCTCGGGATCGAGGAGACCGACGCCACCGGCGAGGGTAAAGAGGACGCCACGACGGTCCGCGAGCTGCGTGCTGCGATCTCCGACGGGCAGACGCTCCGCTTCCGTCTCGAGCGCATCGGGGAGCGGCTGCAGAGCGACGTCGAGCTCCTCGGAGAACTCGCAGGTCACGGGATTCTTCCCGGTGCGGAGCTGCAGGTCGAGCGCGTGGGCGACAGCCTCGTCGTGCGGGGCCCCGACGGGGGCGAGGCGGCCGTGGGCGAGCTCGACGCCGACCAGCTCCACGTGACCCCGCTGACTGCCGGGTAAAGCCTGCGTCAAACCCTCCCCCAGAAGCTTCCAGTCACCCTGACGAAGTGATGCGGGACCCCTAGTCTCGAGGGCGTGTCGCGGCGCCGAGGTCCGCGACATCCCTTCCGGAAGCCCCACCGCGCACCGGAGAACAGGGTGCGAGTCGTGACCACGCGCGGGGGCAGAGCCCGGGGCTGGGAGCAACTTCGTGTCGAACACCGTGCACCACACCCACCGCCGCGCCATGCGCACCGTCACCCCCGTCTCCCGCGCCGGACGCGTCGGAGCAGGTGCGGCGATGGCCGCGGCGATGCTGTTCGGTGGCGCCGCCGCCGCGACCGCCGAGCCGCAGGCCGAGGCCCCCCAGGCCGACGCCGCCGCCCCCGCCGTGATCCCTGCCGTCGCCGCTCCCGCCGTCGGGATCCCGGCCGCGAACGCCGGCGACGACGAGGATGCGCCGGAGCCCGCCCTGGCCCCCGCCCCCGAGAGCACCATCAGCGTCCGGTCGGCCGCGCAGATCCAGGCCGCCGAGCGCGAGGCCGCCGAGCGTGAGGCCGCCGAGCAGGCCGAGCGGGAGCGCGCCGCCGAGGAGCAGGCCGAGCAGGAGCGTGCCGCCGCGGAGCAGGATGCGCAGCAGCAGGAAGACTCGAGCGAGCAGACCGAGCAGACCGAGTCCCGCCAGGACGACTCCTCCGAGACCTCCTCCCGCTCGGGCGAGCGCAGTCAGCGCGAGGACGACTCCGAGGATCAGCAGGACTCCGGCTCCTCCGAGAGCAGCTCGTCCGAGAAGAAGGAGGAGACGTCCTCCCCGGCACCCTCCGCCGGCAAGGGCAGCTCCATCCTCGCCACCGCCCGTTCCGGCATCGGCACTCCCTACGTCTTCGGCGGCACCTCCACCTCCGGCTGGGACTGCTCCGGCTTCGTGCAGTGGGTCTACGCCCAGCACGGCATCAACCTGCCCCGCGGCGCCGCCGAGCAGGCCGCCGCCGGCACCGTCATCCCGCGCTCCGAGGCGCAGCCCGGCGACCTCGTCTACAAGCCCGGCCACATCGGCATCTACGCCGGCGGCAACAAGTTCGTGGACGCCGGCAACAGCCGCGTGGACACCTCCGAGCGCAACATCTACTCCGGCAGCTGGACCTTCATCCGCATCGGCGGCTGAGCTCCCTCGGCCTCGACGGCCCCGCATCGCCCTCCCGGCGGTGCGGGGCCGTTCACGTAGGGGACGGGGTGGGGGAGGACACGCCGACGGGTGCAGCGCGCGACGGTACCGTGGGCGGGTGTCCTCCCTCCGTGATCTGCTCTCCGTCCTGCTGCTGACCGCGGCGACGCTGCTGGGCGCCCTCTGGCTGCCGAGCGCGTGGATCGCGCAGAACGTCGTGGACCAGGACGGCTTCCTCGCCATCACCCAGCCGCTCGCGCACGACGCCGCCTTCCAGCGCACCCTCACCGACAGCGCCGTGGACGAGGCGCTGGACCATGAGCTCGTCCCAGGCTTCGTCGCGGACCGCGCCGCGCCGATGCTCCAGGAGCAGGCGCCGCGCGTCACCGGCACCGCGGCCTACACCGAGGTGTGGGACGCGGCGATGGTCGAGCTGCACGGGGCGCTGTTCACCCCTGGCGTCTCACCGCTGGACGTGGACCTGCTGCCGCTGATCGACTCGCTGCTGACCGGGGCGGAGGACACGCTCCCGCTCATCGACGACCTGCCCCGCCCGGGCGATGCGACCGTGACCCTGGCGTCCGTCCCGGACGTGCCGCTGCTGACGCACGCGACGGTGCTGGACCCGTGGGCGCACCGGGCCGGACCGATCGCCCTCGGCCTCGCGGGGCTCGCGGTCCTGATCGCCGCGCATCGCCGGCTCATGCTGACCCTCGCCGGTCTCGGCGCGCTGGTCGCCGGCGGTGCGACCTGGCTGCTGGCCACCCGGATCGGCGACGTCGTCCCCGATGCGGTCGACCAGGCGAGGTTCCTCGGCCCGATCGTGCAGGCCTTCGAGCAGCGCTTCGCCGCCGAGGTGATGCCGCAGGGCGTGGTGCTGCTCGGGGCCGGGGCGCTCGTCGCCGCGGCCGGTCTGGTGCTGATCGGACTGCGTCGACACAGCTGACCTGCTCCCGGTCAGAGCATCCCGAGCCGCTCGAAGGCGGTGACCACCCCGTGCCCCGCAGGGCCGGGGACGACCTCGTCGGCGGCTGCGAGCACCTCGTCACGGGATCCGAGGATCGCGACGGCGGTCCCGGCCGCGCGCAGCATCCCCAGATCGTTCGGGCCGTCGCCGATCGCGACCGTGTCATGGATCCCGAGGCCGAGCCGCTCGGCGACCAGTCGCAGCCCGTCGGCCTTGTCCACCTCGGCGAGATGCAGCTCGCCGGAGCCGCGGCCGTCCTCCGAGATCGAGTTCGGCAGCGCGCCGACCGCCTCGCCGATCTCCGCGGCGATCCGCTCGATGCCCACCGGCGCGCTCCACACGGCGATCTTCGCGAAGGACACCTCGGTGAGCTGCTCGGTCACCTCGATCGCGGAGAGGATGTCCGCGAAACCCCGTCCCCGCTCCCCGTCCCGCGGCGCCCTGATCTCGGCGCGGCGCTCCTCGAGCCGCTCGGCGGAGCGCGGGGAGCACCACAGCGCCTCGTGCGCCTCCAGCGCGTAGTGCGCGCCGTGGGACTCGAGCGCCTCGACGGTGCGTCGTGCGAGCGCGGCGGGGAAGCGCACGTCCCGCAGCTGCTCCTGGCCCAGGCGGATGTGCGCGCCGGCGGAGGTGACCATCCCGTCGAAGAGCTCGGCGACGTCGGCGGCGACGATCGAGGCGGGGCGGCCGGTGCTCAGCAGCACCGCATGCCCGGCCTCACGGGCGCGGAGCACGGCCTCGGTGTGCGCCCGGGGGATCACCCCGTTCTGGGCGAGGGTCCCGTCGAAGTCGAGGAAGGCGGCACGGCGGCGGAAGGGGACGGATGCGGACACGACGCTCCTGGGACGGCTGGACGGGACTGCCTCAGCCTAGGCGAGGACGGTGGGCGCTCAGCCGCACGGCGAGGGTGACCTCGAGCGTCTCCCCGCCGTCCGGCACGGCTGCGGTCGCGGCGGGGTCGACGTGGCGGGCGCTCGGCGTCATCGCGACGAGGTCCCGGGCCGCCTGCCCGGTCAGCGCCAGCGGGATCCGCAGCTCCTCGCGCTCCACCTCCTGCAGATGCGGGTCGAGCGCTCGCTGCAGGCGCTCCTCCTTGCGCGGATCGACGTCGACCATCCCCGGCACCAGCGCCCTCAGCTCGGCGAGATGGTCCTCGGCGGGACGGGCCACGAGCAGCGCGCCGTCCGGGCGCAGGACCCGTGCGAACTCGGCCGCGTTGCGGGGTGCGAACACGTCCAGCAGCAGGTCGACGGAGCCGTCCGCGAGCGGGAAGGGCGCGAAGACGTCGCCGAGCACCGCGGCGGCCCGGTCGTGGGCGCGTGCCGCGAAGCGCAGCGACCGGGCGGAGGAGTCCACCCCGAGGCCGCGGGCGGCGGGGAATCGGTCCAGCAGCGTCGCGAGGTAGCGGCCCGGTCCGCAGCCCATGTCGAGGATCGACGGGATCCTCCCCGCGCCGGCCTCGAGCGAGGGCACGCTCCGGGCGGCGAGGTCCGCGAGGGCGGTGCGCAGCGGATCGTAGGCGCCGGTGTCCAGGAACCGCTGACGGGCGCGCGCCATCTCGTCGTCGTCGCCGCTGATCGCCCCGCCGCCGCCCAGCAGGGAGACGTATCCGGCGCGGGCCAGGTCGAAGCTGTGCCGCTCGGCGCAGCGCAGGGAGCCCTCGTGCTCGGCGAGCGGGGCCGCGCACTGCGGACAGCGCAGCGCGTCGAGCCAGGCGAGCAGGGGAGCGGGGACGGGGCGGGGCATGTCCGTCAGGGTACGTCCCGGCTCGGCTCAGCCGCCCACGTACTCCCGCAGGTGGCGGCCGGTGAGGGTCGAGGCGTCGGCGACGAGCTGCGCGGGGGTGCCCTCGAACACGACCCGGCCGCCGTCGGCGCCGGCCCCGGGGCCCAGGTCGATGATCCAGTCGGCATGGGCCATCACCGCCTGGTGGTGCTCGATGACCACGAGCGTCTTGCCGCTCTCGACGAGTCGGTCCAGCAGTGCCAGGAGCTGGTCGACGTCAGCCAGGTGCAGGCCCGTCGTCGGCTCGTCGAGCACCACGATCCCGCCCTTGTCGCCCATGTGCGTGGCGAGCCGCAGCCGCTGCCGCTCGCCGCCGGAGAGCGTGGTCAGCGGCTGACCGATGGCGAGATAGCCCAGTCCCACCTCCTCCAGGTGCCCCAGCAGCTTCGCGGCGGCGGGTACCTTCGCGGCGGGGGAGATGAAGAACTCCCGGGCTTCCTCGACCGACATCTCGAGCACGTCGGCGATGCTGCGCGCCTGCTCGCCCTCGCCGAGGGTGTGCTCGAGCACGGAGGCCTGGAAGCGCCGGCCCTCGCACTCCTCGCACGGGGTGGAGACGGTCTCCATGAAGCCCAGCTCCGTGTAGATCACGCCCGCGCCCTTGCACACCGGGCACGCGCCCTCGGAGTTGTTGGAGAACAGAGCGGGCTTCACCCCGTTCGCCTTCGCGAACGCCTTCCGGATCGGATCCAGCAGACCCGTGTAGGTCGCCGGGTTCGAGCGGCGCGAGCCGCGGATCGCGCTCTGGTCCACGACCACCACGTCCGCGCCCGCGGGCAGCGAGCCGTGGATCAGGGAGCTCTTGCCGGAGCCGGCCACGCCCGTGACCACGGTCAGCACCCCGAGGGGCACGTCGACGTCGACGTCGCGGAGGTTGTGGGAGTCGGCGCCGCGGATCTCGAGCGCGCCGCGGCGCTCGCGCACCTGCTCCTTGAGCTGCACCCGTTGCTCGAGGTGGCGCCCGGTGAGGGTGTCGGAGGCGAGCAGCCCCGCGAGATCGCCCTCGTACTGCAGCTGCCCGCCGTGGGAGCCGGCGCGCGGGCCGAGGTCGACGACGTGGTCCGCGATCGCGATGGTCTCCGGCTTGTGCTCGACCACCAGGACGGTGTTGCCCTTGTCCCGCAGCGACAGCAGCAGTGCGTTCATCGAGGCGATGTCGTGGGGGTGCAGGCCGATCGTCGGCTCGTCGAAGACGTAGGTGACATCGGTCAGCGCCGAGCCGAGATGCCGGATCATGCGCGTGCGCTGGGACTCGCCGCCGGAGAGGGTGCCGGAGGGGCGGTCCAGGGACAGATAGCCGAGCCCGATCCGCACGAAGGAGTCCAGCAGGGCGGAGAGGTTGCCCAGCAGCGGCGCGACGGAGGCGGCGGTGTGCTCGGTGCGCAGGCGCTCCACCCAGGCGGCGAGGTCCGTGATCTGCCAGGACGTCGCCTCGGCGATCGAGACCCCGTCGATCAGGGAGGTGCGCGCATGCTCGGCCAGGCGCGTCCCCTCGCAGTCCGGGCAGGTGATGAACCGGACCGCGCGATCGACGAAGGCGCGCACGTGCGGCTGCATCGCGTCGCGGTCCTTGGACAGCATCGACTTCTGGAGCTTCGGGATCAGACCCTCATAGGTCATGTTCATCCCGTCGATGGAGAGCTTCGTGGGCTCCTTGTACAGGAAGTCGTGCCGCTGCCGCTGCGTGAACGTGCGGATGGGCTTGTCCGCCGGGTAGAGGCCGGAGGAGGCGAAGACTTTCACGTACCAGCCTCCGGGCACGTAGCCGGGGATCGTGAACGGGCCCTCCTCGAGGGTCTTGTCCTCGTCGTACAGCTCGGCGAGGTCGACGTCCGAGATCTCGCCCATGCCCTCGCAGCGCGGGCACATCCCGCCCACGCGCGAGAAGGTCGTCTTCTCGGCGATGGTCTTCGCACCCTTCTGGACGGTCATCGCGCCGGCGGCGGTCACGGAGGGGACGTTGAAGGAGTAGGCGCCCGGCCCGCCCACGTGCGGCTCGGCGAGCTTCGAGTAGAGGGTGCGCAGGTAGGCGCTCGCATCGGTGACGGTGCCGACGGTCGAGCGGACGTTCGCCCCCATCCGCTCCTGGTCCACGATGATCGCAGTGGTCAGGCCCGAGAGCTCGTCCACGTCGGGCCGTGCCAGCTGCGGCATGAATCCCTGCACGAAGGAGCTGTAGGTCTCGTTGATCATCCGCTGGGACTCGGCGGCGATCGTCCCGAAGACGAGGGAGCTCTTGCCGGAGCCGGAGACGCCCGTGAAGACGCTCAGCCGCCGCTTGGGCAGATCCAGGGAGAGGTCGCGGAGGTTGTTCTCGCGGGCGCCGCGCACCCGGATCACGTCGTGCGCATCGGCGGGATGGCGGGTCTCGGACATCGGGTCTCCTCGGAGCGGGCGGGTGGCGTGCCGGGGGCAATCCTCCCACTTCGGGTGAGCGGAGAGGCCCGCACCCCGCAAGCGCGGGGAACGGGCCTCTCGGAACGTGCGGCTCGGCGCGGGGCAGGCTGCTCCGAGGGGAGCAGGCTTCTCGGCGCGGAGCGGCCGGCTCAGCGGTAGGTGACGAAGCCGGTCGGGCTGCCCCAGATGGGACGCTCGACGACCTGCTGCTTGGAGCCGGAGGCATCGATGATCTGGCCGTCGCCGACGTAGATCGCGACGTGGCCGGGGTAGACCACGAGGTCGCCGGGCTGCGCCTCGGACTGCGAGATGCTGCGGCCCTGGGCCGCGATCTGGCCGCTGGTGCGCGGAACGTCGATGCCCGCGGCCTGGTAGGCGAAGTTCACCAGGCCCGAGCAGTCCATGCCGCTGAGCGAGGAGCCGCCCCAGGAGTACGGAGTGCCCTTCGCGGAACGGGCCGCGTCGACGATCGCGCTGCCCGAGCTGGAGGTCGCCGAGACCGGGACGGAGGCGCCGCCGGCGGGGACCGAGGAGGCGCTGCGGCCCTCGTCGGAGGAGTCGGAGCCGGTCACGGCGGTGCCGTCCGCGAGGGCGGCGTGGGTGTCGGCGCCGACCACGCCGTCCACGGCGATGCCGGCGGAGGCCTGGAGGTCCTCGACCGCGCCCTGGGTCATGGAGCCGAAGAAGCCGGT
This sequence comes from Brachybacterium sp. EE-P12, assembly GCF_003711805.1. Taxonomy (GTDB): domain Bacteria; phylum Actinomycetota; class Actinomycetes; order Actinomycetales; family Dermabacteraceae; genus Brachybacterium. Next base: position 514,966 of record NZ_QXCP01000004.1, read on the forward strand.
GACGGGCAGGTCGGCGCCGCGCTCGTTGAGCGCGGACTGGAGCTGCTCGACGGAGGCGCCGCTGTCGCCGCGACGCAGGGTGTCGCCGGATGAGGCGTCGGCCGGGCCCTGGTCGGCCGGGGCCTGAGCGGTCTGCTCGGCCGGGGCGGAGCTCGAGGAGGAGCCCTCGAGCAGTGCGGTGTCGTCGGCCTGCGCCGCACCGCCGGTGAAGGCGGTGCCGAGCAGCACCGAGCCGAGAACGGCGGCGCCGCCCGCGCCGGCTGCGGCGCGACGAGCGGAGACGAAGGGAGTGCGGGCGCGGCCGAGCGCGCGGTGCGAGTTGTGACGTGCCATGGGTGCTGTGTGTTCCTTACGGCCTCGGGTGGAGACGGGAGTGCTGCGGGTCCGTGCGTCCCTCGGTGACCGACTCTCTCGAGGAGGTGATCGTGCCCGGCCCCCATGGAGGGGAGACCGGTCCGGCGCCGCGCGGCCGCACCGCGGAGCGGGTGCCGGGCCGAGGGGCTGGGGACGTGGCATCCACGCTAGGAGCCGCCCCCGGGGCGTGACGACAGGCTTGAGCAGGCCGACGACGGTTCTTGAACGAGGTTTTGCCCGGCGCGTGACAGTCGGGGGCGACTTGACGCGCCATGGAGGATCTGCGCCACATCGCGACGTCGGGGATGACCGGGGCGTCACACGGCCGGTTCGGCGACCCCGCCGCGGACTAGCCTGGGGCGGTGACTGAGACGACCCACTACGACATCGCCCTCATCGGCTCCGGCTCGGCGAACTCCTTCCCCGGGCCCGAGTTCGCCGACCGCTCGATCGTGCAGATCGACCGCGGCGTCGGCCCCGACCGCGTGTTCGGCGGGACCTGCCTGAACCTCGGCTGCATCCCCACGAAGATGTTCGTGCACACCGCGGACCTCGCCGCCACCCCGGCCGACGCCGCCCGCTTCGGCCTGGCCGAGGAGCTGCAGCACGTGGACTGGCCCGCGATCCGCGACCGCATCTTCGGCCGCATCGACCCGATCACCGCCGGGGGCGAGGCCTATCGGCGCGAGCACGAGGACAACGTCAACCTCACCCTGCTGCGCGGCACCGCCCGCTTCGTGGGGGAGAAGGAGCTGCTCGTGGAGGAGGTCGACGGCACCGCGCGGCGCCTCAGCGCGGACACGATCGTGCTCGGCGCGGGCTCACGCCCCGTCCTGCCCCCGATCGACGGGCTCGAGGACGTCGACCCGCACACCTCGGACACGATCATGCGCGTCGAGGCCCTGCCGACCTCCCTGGCGATCCTCGGCTCCGGCGTGGTCGCCGTGGAGATGGCGCACGTGTTCGCCGCCCTCGGCGTGGAGGTCATGCTGATCGCCCGCTCGCAGCGGGTGCTGCGCGCCGCCGACGAGGACGTCTCGGCCCGCCTCACCGAGCTCCTCGGGCAGCGGATCCACCTGGTCACCGGTTTCGACACGACCTCCGTGCACCGCACCGCCGACGGGGTCGAGCTGCGCGGCACGCGCGAGGGCCGGGAGGAGACGGTGCGGGCCGAGGAGCTGCTGGTCGCCGTCGGCCGCCGCCCGAACTCCGATCTGCTGGACGTGTCCGCGGCCGGCATCGACACCGCTCCCGACGGGCGCGTCGAGGTGGACCCGTATCAGCGCGTCCTCGCCGGCGGCGCGGTGCGCGAGGGGGTGTGGGCGTTCGGGGACCTCTCCAGCGCTCACCAGCTCAAGCACGTCGCGAATCATGAGCAGCGGATCGTGCGGCACAACGTGCTCCATCCCGAGCAGCTGCGGCGCTCGGACACGATGCCGATCCCGAGCGGCGTGTTCACCCATCCGCACATCGCCTGGGTGGGGATGGACGAGCGGACGGCCCGCGAGAGCGGGCGCGAGGTGCGCGTCGCGGTGCAGGAGTACGGCTCGGTCGCCTACGGCTGGGCGCTCGAGGACACCACCGGCTTCGCGAAGATCATCGTCGACGCGGGGACCACGGAGATCCTCGGTGCGCATCTCATCGGCCCCGAGGCGACGACCCTGATCCAGCAGCTGATCCAGGCGATGAGCACCGGACAGACCGCCCGCGACATCGCCGCGACCCAGTACTGGATCCACCCGGCGATGCCGGAACTCGTCGAGAACGCTCTGCTGCAGCTCGTGGACTGAGCCGCGGGAGCACGGATGCGGGGACGGCTCACTGCTCCGCGCCGGGCAGGCAGGACTTCAGCGGATCCTGCTCGATCTCCGGGGCGTCGGAGGGGGTCTCCTCCTCGGTGCCCGTGCCGTCCGAGGTCTCCTCCTCCGTGGTGGCCTCCTCCTCCGTGGTGGTCTCCTCCTCGGAGGCGGTGTCCTCCTCCGGCGGGGCCCCGGTCTCGGCGGGCTCCGTGGAGCCCGGCTCGGTCTCGCCCTGCACCGACTCCGGCGGATCCTGCTTCATGGAGTCCTCGATCGAGGCGTCCACCCACTCCTCGAGGTAGTCCCAGTCCGGGTTCCCGGAGAAGGTGACGTCCTGCGTGATCGGGTAGGAGGTGAAGCCGCCCTCCTTGATCCGCAGCGCGAGCTCCACGAAGGCGTCCACGTCGCGGACCGGGATGTCGGTCTCGATGTTCTCCTCGGTCGCGGTCACCAGGCGCGGGATCGACAGGGCGAGGGTGGTGGGATCGGCCTCCTCGCTGACCGCGCGCACGATGCGCTGCTGGCGGCACATGCGGTTGAAGTCGTCGGAGCCCTCGCGGGAGCGGGCGTACCACAGGGCGTGGAAGCCGTCGAGCTTCTGCTCGCCGGGCTCGATGTAGCCCTCGACCTCGCTCGCCCCGCCGCCGATCGGGATGCGTCGCTCGACGACGAGGTCCACCCCGCCGAGAGCGTTGACGAGGTCCTCGAAGCCCTGCAGGTTCACCATCGCGTAGTAGTCGGTGGAGATCCCGAGGGTCTCCTCGACGGCCCAGCGGGTCGCGGTCAGACCGGGCTCGGGATCGCCGGGGAAGAGGTCGGGATGCTCCTCGGCCCAGGCCCAGACCGCGTTGATGAGGTTCTCGTTCCTGCCGTAGTAGTCGAAGCCGTCGGGGAACTCCTCGGCGGCGACCGTCCCCTCGGGGAACTCGACGTTCTCGAGATTGCGCGGGATCGAGAAGAGGGCGGTCTGCCCGGTCTTCGTGTCGATCGAGGCGACCATGATGGTGTCGGGGCGGGTGCCGGTGCGGTCGGCGCCCGCGTCCTGGCCCAGCAGCATGATGTTCAGCCGCGGGGTGTCCGCCCACGGATCGGAGCCCTCTGCGAGCTTGCCGCTCTCGCCGCCGAAGACGGAGGTCGAGCCGAAGAGCCCCTGCAGCGCCCACAGCGACTGCACGCCGCGACCGAAGGGGACCGCGACCGCGATCACCATCACGGCGGCCAGGGCCAGGGCGAGATAGCGCTTGGCGCCCTCGAGACGATGCTTCGTGGACTGGGCGAGGTTCGCCAGCACGATCTGGAGGCACCACACGAGGCCCACGACCACCGCCACGGCGAGCGCGCCGATCAGCACCCCTCGATGCGTGCCGAGCGTGGCCGCGAGCCGCAGCGGGTCGCTGATGACCAGCACCGCGACGACCGACGCGATCGCGAGGACCAGCAGGGCGATCATCACCACGCCGATCCGGCGCAGCCCCGTGGTCACGAGGCCCGAGCCGGGGATCGCCGAGGTCAGCACTGTCCAGCCGGCGACCTTCGCGAGGGAGCCGCCGTCCGATGGGGCCTCACCGTGGTCGGGGCCGTCGGGGTCGTCGGGGTCGTCGGGGCCGTCGTGCCGGCCAGAGCCGGAGCGCCCGCCCGCTCCGCCGCCGCCCGAGTCCGAGGCCGCCGCCGCGCCGGCTCCGGCCGCAGCTGCGCCCGCACCGGCCGCAGCTGCGCCGGCGGCGCGGGACCTCCGACGGGCGGGCACGACCCGCGGCGCGGTCGAGGCGGCGGGCGAGTCCTGCGGCTCCTCTGCTCGGTGGGGTGTCGCGGGGGACGGCTCGTCGCCGGGGGAGAGGGGAGCGGCCTCGCCGCTGCTCCGGGAGGCGGACCAGGCGTCGGGCTCGGAGGCGTCGGCCGCGGCCGCGCTGCTCCCACCGGCGGCGCTGCTCGCGCTGGAGGGGGCGCGCGCAGGAGAGACGCTGCTCGCGCTGGAAGGGGTGCTCGCGGCGCGGCGTCCGCGCGGGACCGTGCCCGGCTCCTCCGGGCTCGAGGCGAGCGCCGGGGAGTCCTCGATCTGGTCCAGGGGGAAGGCCGCACGTCGGCCGCGAGGGCGACGCGGCGCGGGGCGTCCGGGGGCCTGTTCGGGGGAGGACGTCGCCTCGCGCGCAGATCCTGTCCCACGTGCGGGCCCTGCCTCCTGGGCGGGCTCCGCCTCGCGGGCGGGGAATGTGCCCGGGCTCGTCGAGGCCCCGGCGGCGGAGGGCGCCGACGGCGCCGAGGGAGGCGCCGCAGGGGTGCCGATCCAGGTGCGCTTGGGGTTCGGGCCGCCGAAGGCCGCGTCACGGTTCCTGCGCGCCTGCTCCGGGGGGAGCGGGGTGGATTCCGTGCGTCGGACCGGTTGCTGCCTGTGCCGTCCGGACCGACGGCGACTGCGGCGGGAGGCCGAGGAGGGGTCCGTCATGCGCTACATCCTAGGGACCTGCCCGGACCGGGAAGTGCAGGAGCCTGTGAGGACCTCGTGGAGGTCCGCCGCTCGCGGTCCGTAGCATGGTTCCCATGCGCCTGATCCACACCCCGTCGACAGACCTCACCTACGACGACTGCTTCTTCCTGCCGGGACGTTCCGCGATCACCTCCCGCTTCGACGTCGACCTCGGCAGCGACGACGGCACGGGCACCACGATCCCGCTCATCGCCGCGAACATGACCGCCGTCTCGGGTCGACGCATGGCCGAGGTCATGGCGCGCCGCGGCGGACTCGCCGTCCTGCCCCAGGACCTCGCCCCCGAGCGCATCGAGTCCATCGTCCGCTCGGTGAAGTCGCGGGACCTGCTCGTGGACCACCCGCTCACCCTCACCGTCGACGGCACGCTCGGACAGGCCGCGGACCTCCTGCCCAAGCGCCCCCACGGCATCGTCGTCGTCATCGACGAGCGGCGCCGTCCCCTCGGCACCGTCTCCGCCGAGGAGATCGCCGGCCGCGACTCCTTCTCCCAGGTCGGCGAGGTGCTCAGCACCGACGTGCCCGTCCTCGGCCCTGCGGACCTCGAGGCCGAGCCCTCCCGCCTGCACGCCCGGATCGCCGCGACCCACCACGACGCCGCCGTGGTCGTGGACGACCAGGGCGTCCTGCGCGGCGTGCTCACCGCCACCGGGGTGCTCCGCTCGACCATCTACCGCCCGGCCACCGACGCCGAGGGCCGGCTCCGGATCGCCGTGGCCGTCGGGATCAACGCCGACGTCGCCCGCCGGGTGCGGGAGCTGGTCGCCGTCGGCGCGGACGTGATCGTGCTGGACACCGCCCATGGCCACCAGGACAAGATGCTCGAGGCGATCCGCACCGCCCGGGCCGAGCTCGGCCCCCGCGAGGGCACCGCCGTGCGCCTGGCCGCCGGGAACATCGTCACCGCGGAGGGCACGCGCGAGCTGATCGAGGCGGGCGCCGACATCGTCAAGGTCGGGGTCGGCCCCGGTGCGATGTGCACCACCCGCATGATGACCGGCGTCGGCCGTCCCCAGTTCTCCGCCGTGCTCGAGTGCGCGGCCGAGGCCCGCCGGCTCGGCGGCCGCGTCTGGGCCGACGGCGGGGTCCGCCACCCCCGCGACGTCGCGCTCGCGCTCGCCGCCGGCGCCTCCAACGTCATGATCGGCTCCTGGTTCGCCGGCACCTTCGAGTCCCCGGGCCAGATGCGCAGCGACGAGGCCGGACGCCGCTACAAGGAGTCCTTCGGCATGGCCTCCAAGCGCGCCGTCTCGCACCGCACCGCCCACGAGGACGCCTTCGCCCGGGCCCGCAAGGGCCTGTTCGAGGAGGGGATCTCCACCTCCCGGATGTACCTCGCCGACGGGCGCGGCGGCGTCGAGGATCTGCTCGACGAGATCACCGCCGGGGTCCGCTCCTCCTTCACCTACGCCGGGGCGGCCAGCACCGCGGAGTTCCGCGAGCGGGCCGTGATCGGGCTGCAGAGCGCCGCCGGCTACGCCGAGGGCCGCCCGCTCGCGAGCTCCTGGAGCTGAACCGAGGCACCGCGATCGGCCGGTAGGCTTCCGCCCATGACGACTCTCGTGATCGGTGGTGCCGGATACATCGGGTCGCACGTGGTGCGACTCCTGCTGGAGCAGGGGCAGGAGGTGGCCGTCGTCGACGACCTCTCCACGGGCCTGCGCCGACGCGTGGAGGGGGCCGAGCTGATCGAGCTCGACGTCACGCTGCCGGATGCACGCGAGAAGCTCGCCTTCCACCTGCGCGCCTCCGGCGCGGACTCCGTCATCCACTTCGCCGCCCACAAGCAGGTCGGGGAGTCCGTCGAGAACCCCGAGATGTACTGGCACGACAACATCGCGGGTCTCGCCAACGTGCTCGCGGCCTGCGCGAGCGCCGGGGTGCGCGACGTGGTCTTCTCCTCCTCCGCCGCGGTCTACGGCGTACCGGACGTCGACCTCGTCACCGAGGACCTCGCCCCGCAGCCCATCAACCCCTACGGCGCGACCAAGTACGTGGGGGAGTGGATGCTCGCCGACGCCGAGCGCGCCCACGGCATGCGCACCGTGGCTCTGCGCTACTTCAACGTCGCCGGCGCCGGCTGGCCCGAGCTCGCCGACACGGCCGTGATGAACCTCGTCCCGATCGTGCTGGACCGCCTCGAGCAGGGCAAGGCCCCGGTCGTCTTCGGCGACGACTACGACACGCCCGACGGCACCTGCATCCGCGACTACGTGCACGTCCTCGACCTCGCCCACGCCCACATCGCGGCGCTGGACTACCTGCGCGGCGAGGAGCGCCCCCACCGCACCTTCAACGTCGGCACCGGCGAGGGCTCGAGCGTGCTCGAGGTGATCGAGGCGATCGCCCGCGCGAAGGGCATCGAGATCACCCCCGAGATGGGGGAGCGCCGCGCCGGCGACCCCGCCCGGCTGATCTGCTCCGCCGACCGCATCGCCCAGACCCTCGGCTGGAAGTCCGAGCACGGCCTGGACGACATCGTCCGCTCCGCGGTCGAGGCGCGCTCCGCCGCGCTCGCGCCCGACGTCGAGGCCTACCCCGAGGCCTGACGGCGACCTGCCCGCGCGCCCGGGCCACGGGGCGGCGATGCCCGCCCGCGCCCGGGCCGACAGCAGGTGCATCCAGTGGCGTCAGGCGCGCAGCGAGGCCCGCATGCGGGGTCGGCTGCGCGCAGCGCGCCACCGCATCACCGCGGCTCGGTCGGACAGGGCCCGATGCTCAGGGCCGGAGGCCGATGCCGGGCCGTCCCGGCGCCTCAGGTGAGATAGCGGTAGATCGGGTCCTGCGGGTCGACCCGTTCGATCTCCATGTTCGAGGCCGCCATCCGCGCCATGAGCGGCTCGAGGTCGTCGCGATGCCCGATCTCGAGGCCCACCAGCGCGGGGCCCTCCTCGCGGTTGTTGCGCTTGATGTAGTCGAACAGGACGATGTCGTCGTTCGGCCCCAGCACCCGGTCCAGGAAGCGACGCAGCGCACCGGGCTCCTGCGGGAAGGTCACCAGGAAGTAGTGCTTGAGCCCCTCGTGGACGAGCGAGCGCTCGACCACCTCGGTGTAGCGGGAGACGTCGTTGTTGCCGCCGGAGACGACCACCACCACGTCCCCGGAGTCCTCGGCATCGCCGGCCAGGCCCTCGACCACTCCGGTCGCGACGGCCGTCGCGGCCAGCGCCCCGGCCGGCTCGGCGATGATCCCCTCGACCTGGTACAGCTCGAGCATCTGGGTGCACACCGCGCCCTCGTCGACCGCGACCAGCTCGGGACCGATCGCCTGCACCATCCGCAGCGGGCCGGTCCCGACCCTCCGCACCGCCGCGCCGTCCACGAAACGGTCCATCTCGTGGAGCGCGACGGGCCTGCCGGCCCGCACCGCGGCGGCCATCGAGACCGCCCCCGCGGGCTCCACGCCGACGATCCGCGCGGAGGGGCAGCGCTCGCGCAGCCAGGCACCGCAGCCGCCGAGCAGTCCGCCGCCGCCGACGGGCAGCACCATCGTGCCCAGCTCGCGACCCTGCTCCTCGCGCAGCTGCTCCGCGGCCTCGAGGGCGACCGTGCCCTGAACGGCCATGATCAGAGGATGGTCGAAGGGCGGGACCTGCACGGCGCCGGTGCGGTCGGCGTCGTCCGCCGCCGCCTCCGCGGCGTCGTCGAAGGTGTCGCCGATGAGCACGAGCTCGACGAGGTCTCCTCCGATCGCCGTGATCCGCTCCCGCTTCTGCCGCGGCGTGGTGCCGGGCACGTAGATCCGGCCGGTCACGCCCAGGGTGCGGCAGGCCCGCGCCACGCCCTGGGCATGGTTGCCCGCGCTGGCCGCGACCACGCCGGCCTCGCGCTGGACGGCGTCGAGGGAGTCCAGGAACAGGTGGGCGCCGCGCAGCTTGTAGGAGCGCACCGGCTGGAGGTCCTCGCGCTTGAGCCAGACCGGCACCCCGGCCAGGGCGCTCAGCCGCTCGCTGCGCTCGAGCGGGGTGCGTCGGACTGCGCTGCCGAGCCGGGCCGCGGCCTGTTCGACCTCCGGAGCGCGGACCGGGAGGGCGGACTCCTCGGTCCAGGTGGTCTGGGTGCTCATTCGTGCTCCTCGATGGGGTTCGTGCCGCGCGAGCGCGCTCACCGACCGCCCTCGGGGTCGATGCGCTCCAGTTCGCGGTCGATGTCGTCGTAGGTGACCTGGGGGCTCGTCCCCAGCAGCAGCGGCATCCCGGAGATCCGCGGGATCCCCAGGGCGTCGGGCAGATCCACGGTGGTCACCACGAGGTCGGCGTGGAAGTCGGAGGAGAGCAGGTCCATGACCGTCGCCTGGACGACGGTGACCCGTCGGCCGCGGGAGGCGATGTGTTCGCGCACCTGCTCCGCGATGAGCGCGGAGGTCGCGATCCCGGCTCCGCACACGATGGCGATGGTGAGCATTCGGACTCCTGGGACGGGAAGGGGAGGGAGGGCGCGCCCACGGCGACGGCGCAGTGCGCGCGCCGGGACGTCGACCCGTCGATTCTGTCACGTCGAGCCCGGTCGGGGCGCACCCGAGGTCCCGTGGGCCGCCCTCGGCGGCGAGATCGGGGGAGGTCGGCGTCCACGATGCCGGCGTGACCGGTGCTCCGCTGCGGCCGAGCGCGCCGCGACCGCCGGAGCGGGCGGGCCCGCGGCGCGGTGCGGTCGTCGCACCGGGTCTCTCAGGAGGCGAGGACCTCGTCGAGGATGGTCTCGGCCTCGGCCTCGTCGGTCTTCTCCGCGAGCGCGAGCTCGGAGACGAGGATCTGCCGCGCCTTGGCGAGCATCCGCTTCTCCCCGGCCGAGAGGCCGCGGTCCTGGTCGCGGCGCCACAGGTCGCGCACGACCTCGGCGACCTTCTTGACGTTACCCGAGGCGAGCTTCTCCACGTTGGCCTTGTAGCGGCGGGACCAGTTCGTCGGCTCCTCCGTGTACGGCTGGCGGAGCACCTCGAAGACCTCGTCCAGGCCCTCCTTGTCCACGACGTCGCGGACGCCGACGAGGTCGACGTTGTCGGCGGGGACCTCGATCGTGAGATCGCCCTGGGCGACCTTGAGCTTGAGGTAGGTGCGGTCCTCGCCCTTGATGGTGCGGGTCTTGACCTCCTCGATGAGTGCGGCACCGTGGTGCGGGTAGACGACGGTCTCGCCGACAGCGAAGTTCATGTGGTGGTCCCCTTTCCGGCGCTCATCCTACCACCCGGCGTGTGCGGTGAAATGCCCTCCGACCAGCGTCGACCGTCGTCCGGGCCGGGGCTGCGGCGATCGCGGCCCCGCGGCGGACGCCCTGGCCGGACCCGCTTTTCGGGGCGCCGGGAGCGACGATCCCGGGCGGTCGCCGTGCCCGATGCGGACTGCCGCGGCGCGGCGGGACGGACCGGTCCGGCCCGCCCCGGAGCCGGCCGTTCCTGCGATGCGCTCCGCACCGGGGCGGAGTCCGCCACGAGCCCGGGGGTGGGGTACCCTGTGAGCGCTGTCCCCAGAACGTCCCCGCCGCCCTGCGGCATCGAACAGGAGCCCTCCGTGCGCCGTCCCCGCCGTCTCGCACTCTCCGCCGCCGCCCTGGGCCTCGCCCTCGCGGCGTCCGGCTGCACCTTCATGAGCCCGGTGCAGACCCATGACTTCTACCAGGCGGGCGACGGGACGAACGCGAACCTCGAGGTGGACGGGCAGTTCCACACCGGCGTGCGCAACGCGGTGCTCGTGCTCGACGAGGACGGGGGCGGCGCCCCCGTGTTCTCGGCGACCGTCGTGAACTACTCCGGCGAGCCGGCCACCGTGGATCTCCAGGCCGAGTCCCAGGGCTCCGCGCTCTTCTCGACCAGCGTCACGGTCCCTGCCCAGGGCACCGTCGAGCTCGGCCAGGAGGAGGGCCAGCAGCTCGTCGACGTCGGCGCGCTCGATGTGCAGCCCGGCACGATCCTCGACCTCACGGTCACCTCCGGGGACCAGTCCACGACGATCTCGCTGCCCACCCTCGAAACCTCCCTCAGCCACTACGGGCAGGACGAGCCCGCGGCGGGCTGACCCCGCCCGCGCGGCAGCCGACCGGAACCCGCCGCCCCCCGCTCACCACGACGAGCGCCCCGCAGCCAGGCTGCGGGGCGCTCGTCGTGGTTGGGGGCTGCCGGGCCGGGCTCAGCTGCCGGACTCGAACTTGTACCCCAGGCCACGCACGGTCACCAGGTGCACGGGATTGCGCGGGTCGTCCTCGATCTTCGCGCGCAGGCGCTTGACGTGGACGTCGAGGGTCTTCGTGTCGCCGACGTAGTTCGCGCCCCACACCCGGTCGATGAGCTGGCCGCGGGTGAGCACCCGGTCGACGTTGCGCAGCAGCATCTCCAGCAGCTCGAACTCCTTCAGCGGCAGCGCGACCTCCTCGCCGTGCACCCGCACCACGTGGCGCTCGACGTCCATCATGATGCCGCCGGCGGTCAGGGTCGTGTCCTCCTCCGCGTCGCCGGTGTCCTGGCCGCGGCGGAGCACGGCCTTGATCCGCGCGAGCAGCTCTCGCGAGGAGTAGGGCTTGGTGACGTAGTCGTCCGCGCCGAGCTCGAGCCCGAGCACCTTGTCGAACTCGTCGTCCTTGGCGGTGAGCATGATGACCGGGACCGAGGAGGTGCGGCGGATCTCCCGGCACACCTCGGTGCCGCTCATCCCCGGGAGCATGAGGTCCAGCAGCACCAGGTCCGCGCCGTGGGCGGAGAAGATGCGCAGGCCGTCGGTGCCGTTGTCCGCGACCGCGACCTCGTATCCCTCCTTCCGCAGCGAGTAGGACAGAGGGTCCGAGAACGACTCCTCGTCCTCCACGATCAGGATGCGTGTCATCTCAACTTCCCTTTCCTGAGGGTCGGTCGGAGGGCGCGGACGCCCCGTGGGGGTTCGCGGAGACCTCGAGCGTGCGCGAGCCGACGGTGATCGTCTCGGTGCGCCCCATCTCCGGAAGGCGCAGCGTGAAGGTCGAGCCCTGCCCCGGCATCGACCAGGCGGTCACCTCGCCGCCGTGGTCCGTCGCGATGTGCTTGACGATCGCGAGGCCCAGGCCGGAGCCGCCGGTGGCGCGCGAGCGGGCGCGGTCCACGCGGAAGAACCGCTCGAAGACCCGCTCCAGCTGGTCCTTCGCGATGCCGATGCCCTGATCCTTCACGGAGATCTCGACCATCCCGTCCTCATGGCGCACCGCGATGCCGACCCGCGTGCGCGCCTCCGAGTAGGCGATCGCGTTCGAGACCAGGTTGGACAGGGCAGTGATCAGCATCGCGGAGGAGCCGTAGACACGCAGCCCGCTGCTCCCGCCGACGCTCACCTCGATCTTCGAGCCGAGGGCGAAGTTGCGGTTCAGCGCCACGGCCTCCTCGACCACCTCGTCGACCTCGACCGGCTCGGCATCGGTGAGGGCGGAGCCGCCCTGGACGCGCGAGAGCTCGATGATCTCCTGCACCAGATGGGAGAGGCGCCGGGTCTCCGTCTGCATCCGCTCGGCGAAGCGGCGCACCGCATCGGGGTCCTCGGCCGCGTCCTCCATGGTCTCGGCCAGCAGGGTGATCGCGCCGACGGGGGTCTTCAGCTCATGGGACACGTTGGCGACGAAGTCACGCCTGGTCTCCTCGACCCGGACCGCGCGGGTGAGGTCGTCGGCCATCAGCAGCGCGCCGTGCTCGCCGAGCGCGCCGATGCGCACGTCGATCACCGCGTCGGTGTCCTCCTGCGCGGAGCGGCGCAGGGTCAGGCGCTCGTCGCGGAATCCGCCGTTGCGGCCGACGTCGGAGGCGAGCTCCATCAGCTGCGCGTTCGCCAGACGCGGGTAGTCGCCCTCCGCGGCGCGGACGATCCCGTAGGAGTAGGCCAGGGGTGAGGCGCGCAGCACGTCGCCTGCGGCGTCCAGCACCACATAGGCGGAGGAGAGGATCGCCAGCACCTCGGCGGCGGCCTCGGGCACCACCTCGTCGCGCACCGCGGGTGCCACGGCGCGGCGGCTCTCGGACCGGCGCAGCGCCGAGGTCGCGACGATGCCGATCACGAGGCCGATCGCCGCGGCGAGCAGGAGGAGGACGGACTGGGGCACGCGCACAGCCTAGGCCCCCGCGCGGCCCCGACCCCTCATCATGTCGCCCGACGGGACGGGAGCGGGCAGGAGTTCACGCAGGCTACGCTTCGAGTTCACCGGAGCACGGGTCGAGTTCACCCGGAGTTGCGAGGATCGGGGCGACGTCCCCATCAGACAGAGGAGCACACCCATGCGCGAGGCGTACCAGAGCGATCTGCGGCACATCGTCGACGACCTGCTGGACATGGCGGATCTGGTGAGCACGGCCCTCGCCGATGCGACCGCGGCCCTGCTCGAGGGCGATCTGGCGCTGGCCGAGCGGGTCATCACCGCGGACCCGCACATCGACGACCGCCACCTCGAGCTCGACGCGAAGGCGGTCGAGCTCCTGGCCCGACAGTCGCCCGTCGCGACCGATCTGCGGCTCCTGGTCGCCTCGCTGCGCATGAGCTCCTCGCTCGAGCGCATGGGCGACCTCGCCGCGCACATCGCGCTCATCGCCCGCCGCACCCATCCGCAGCCCGCGGTGCCCCAGCAGTTCCGCGAGCAGATCGCGCGGATGTCGCAGGTGGGGCTCGAGGCGCTGAAGGGCGCCTCCGAGGTGATCGCGCACCGCGACCTCGCCCTGGCCGCCCAGGTCGAGAAGGAGGACGACGAGCTGGATCAGCTCATGCTCGAGATCTCCCGCCGGATCTCGAGCGCCGAGGAGTGCACGTTCACCGCGGAGCAGGTCATCGACATGACGCTGCTGATCCGCTTCTACGAGCGGATCGGCGACCACGCCGTCTCCCTCGTGCGCCGCGTGGGCTTCCTGGTCACCGGCGATGCGATGGACACGCTCTCCGAAGGCGTGGACGTCCAGGAGTTCTGACGGGGCGCCCGGCTCAGACCGGGCGCCCGGCCTCAGCCGCGGTTCGGGCGGGGGCGGCGCGTCGTCAGACGCTCCGCACCCGCCTTCGCGCCGCGCTTGGCGGCCATGCGCAGGCCCTGCAGGACCACGCCGGAGATCGTCGCCCACAGCATCAGCTTCCACACGGGCTGATCGTCCTCGGGGTCCCGGATCGCCTGGATCTCGGCCTTGGACGCGCCGTCCTTCTTCAGCTGCTTGCGGCGGGCGGCGACGTCCTTCTGCGCGGCCTTCTGCGCCTTGGTGGTCGGCGCGTCCTCGCCGAACACGGCGCCCCAGCCGGCCTCGGCGGCCTTCGTGCCGAGGGACGCGGCGAGTACCCCTGCCACAGGGACGGCGATGCTCACGAGCGGATTGGCCACGGGTACCTCCAGGCGTCGGCGACGGTCTCTCGGACGGGGCGCTCAGTAGGCCCCGGCGTACTGAGCGTAATAGCTTCCCATGTCGTCCGTGCGCAGTGCCTCGCGCAGGACGTCCATCGCCTCCTCGTCCGTGGCGACCACGCTCGCACCGCCGCTGGTGGTGGTCGGGCCGCCGTGGGGGACCGAGAGGAAGTGGAGGTCGTCGCCCCGGACCGAGCGCAGCGAGAGCCCCAGCTTCGACATCTGCCCGGCGGTGAGGTCCTCGTCGGTGGTCAGGAACGGGGAGACGGACTCGATCGTGTCGGCGAGCCTGCGCGGGTCCGTGAGGGTGTCGGCGCTGATGAGCTTGTCCGCGATGCCCGCGAGCACCGCCTGCTGGTTGCGGTTGCGCTGGAAGTCGCCGTCGGCGAACTGCTTGCGCTGACGCACGAAGACCAGCGCCTCCTGGCCGTCCATCGACTGGGTGCCGGCGGTGAACTGCATCCCGTCGGCCTCGAAGTCCATCGGGACCTGCACGTCGATCCCGCCCAGCGTGTCGACGAGGCCCTCGATCCCCTCGAAGTCGATCAGGGCCACGTGGTCGATCGGCACGCCGGTGTAGTCCTCGACCGTCGCCACGGCCAGGGACGGGCCGCCGAAGGCGAGCGCCGCGTTGATGCGGTCCTTGCCGTGGCCGGGGATGTCGATGTAGAGATCGCGCGGGAAGGAGGTGACGTACACGCTCTCGTGGTCCTCGGGGATGTGCACGAGCATCATCACGTCCGAGCGCTGCCCGGTGACGCCCTCGGCGACGGCGTCCTCCTCGGAGCGCTTGTCGGAGCCGAGCAGGAGGATGTTCTCCCCGGTGCCGTCCTCGGGCCGCTCGCCGTCCGAGGCGCTCCGCGTGATCTGCACGACCGTGCGCTTCTCGTAGGAGCTGCGCAGCCCCTGGAGATAGCTGCCGACCACGATGCCGACACCGATCACGAGCACGGCCACGAGCCCGAGCGCGATGAGGGCGACGCGGCGTCCGCGCCGACGGCCCGGCTCCTCGGAGGCGTCGTCCTCCCAGTCGGCGGGCAGATCGACGTCGTCATTGCGGGTCATGGGCGGTTCCCCTCGTCCGGTGCCGCCGGAGCGGTCACAGCCTGCGGTAGGCGAGATCCCATATTAGGCGCCCGGCCTGCGTTCCCTTGCTCTCGAAGCTGGTCTTCACACGACCTTCGAACCGTGGTGCCCAGCCGGTGCGCGGCATCCCCTCCGGCACGGTGTCCGAGCTGACGCCCGTGGGGCGCGGACCGTCGGGATGGACGAGCTCGAGCTCCTCGCGCGCATCGAGCTCGCGGCGCATGTGATGGGCGTACTGCGCCCAGTCGGTGGCCAGGCGGAAGTGCCCGCCGGGGGCGAGCAACGGCAGCACCGCGTCCAGGAAGGGCGGGTTGATCAGACGCCGCTTGTGGTGGCGGGCCTTCGGCCAGGGATCGGCGAAGTACACCCACAGCTCGGAGATCGAGGCCGGCGGCAGCATCGACGGCAGCGCGCGCTGGGCGTCCAGCGGCAGCAGGCGGAGGTTGCGGGGGCGATCGGCCTTCTCGACCCGGCTGAGGGTCTGGGCGAGGCCGGGCAGGTACACCTCGACGCCCAGATGGTCGCGCTCAGGGTGGGCGCTCGCGGCGGCGACGATGTTCTCGCCCAGCCCGCTGCCCACCTCGACCACGAGCTCGGCGCGACGGCCGAACACCTCCTCGAGGTCCAGCCTCGCCCCGTCGGCGGGCAGGGTGTCGCGCTCGCCGCGCGGCGGGTCCAGCACGTACTCGTCGGACAGCCGGTCCCAGGCCTCGCGCCGCGAGGCGGTCAGGCGCTCTCCGCGACGCACGAAGGAGACGACGTCACGACGGGTCGTGCCGGGCGCCCGGCGCTCGGGATGCAGCGGCGGGGGAGTGGTGGCAGGAGGGGTCATCGACGCTCAGGAGACGCGACGGATCTCGTCGTCCTCGACGACGATCTCGACACCGGGCAGCTGGCGGGTCGCCGGGCCGACGAGCACCTCGCCGGTCGCGGCGTCGAAGCGCGAGCCGTGGCAGGGGCAGTCGAGCTCCTCCTCGTCCTGCCGCAGGGCGCAGCCGTTGTGGGTGCAGTAGCCGGAGTACGCCGTGAGGTCGTCGCCCGTGCCGCGCACCAGCAGCACGAAGGGCTGCTGGCCGCCGAAGTTCACGAGCGTCGAGGCGTTCTCGGGCACCTCGGACAGGGGGATCGCCCCGTCGTCAGCGCGCAGCGGCTCGGCGGTGCCGAATCCCTGGTCCTCCGGGGCGCAGGCCGCGAGGCCGCCGAGTCCGGCCGCGGTGGCGGGCAGCAGGAGGGCGTGGCGGCGTGAGAGGCAGGGACGTTCCATGACGTCAGGATAGTCAGCGGCGATGGGGGACAGGGCGCGAGGACGGGCCGGTGTGACCGCTTCGACCGCCGCGCCCGCGACGGGCGGGGACGAGTGCCGCCCGGCGGGGCCGGGGAGGATCAGACCTCGGCGGCCTCCGTCTCCGTGGGATCCCAGGTGAGGATGCCGCCCGCGCGCCAGCCGCGGTCGCGCACCGCGTCCAGCGCCTCCCGCCTCCGGGCCGGGGTGAGCCGGTCCAGGTACAGCACGCCCTCGAGATGATCGACCTCGTGCTGGAGCGCGCGGGCGAGCACGCCTCCCTCGTCCTCGACCACGACCTCCGCGCCGTCGAGATCGGTGCCCGTCACCCGCGCCCCGCGATGCCGTGCGGTGGGGAAGCCCTCGCCGGGCACCGAGAGGCAGCCCTCGAGCGTCTCCTCGTCCAGCGCGATCCCGCCGAAGCGCTCGAGCACCGGGTTGAGCACCACGCCCCGGCGCAGCGTGCCGCCCGCATCGGGGCAGGAGTACACGAACAGCCGCCAGCGCGAGCCGACCTGCGGGGCCGCCAGCCCGGCCCCGTTCGCGGCGTCGTTGGTCTCGAACATGTCGGCGACCAGGGTGCGCAGCTCGTCGGTGACCTCGCGGACGCGGCGGGTGCGCTGGGACAGGGCGCGGTGCCCGGCGATGGTGATCGGACGGACGGTCATGCGGAGGATCCTCCTCGGCTCGGCGGGTCTTCGGTGTGCTCCTGGGCGGGGATCTCCTGCGCCGGGAGCTCCTGCGCAGCGGCCTCCTCATCGGGAGGGCCGCTGGTCACGCGATGGCGGCGGGGCGGGTTCACCGCCAGGGGGTTCGCGGCCTCCACGATCCAGGGGCCGCGCTCCCGGCGCAGCGGCCGCCCGGTGCGGTTCGCCTCGGCCACTGCACGGCCGAGCTCCTCGGCCTCGTCCGCGTCGCGGGCCAGGAAGTCCAGCGTGTGGGTCGCGTGCGGGGCCAGGGCGATCACGTGCCAGGCCTCGAGCCCGCTCGCGATCTGCCGGGCGCGCAGGAACTCGGCATCCAGCGCGGCCCCCGTGATCACCACGATGTTCGCGATCCACATCAGCAGCAGGATCGCGATCAGGCCGTTCAGGGCGGTGAGGATCTCGGCGAAGCGGGTCGCGTAGACCAGCAGCTGCCCGGCGAACAGCGGGTGGCGAACAGGGTCAGCACGCTCAGCGTCGAGCCGAGGGTCATCAGCCGGTACCTCGGCAGGCGCACGTTGGGGAAGGAGTAGTAGGCCAGCGACACCCCGATGATCAGGATGACCAGCAGGATCGGCCACTTCACGACGTTCCAGGCGTGGAAGGCGATGATCGGGATCCCGATGAACTCGCCGATGCGCTGGCTCGCCTCGCCGCCCATGATGATCATGCCGATGGCCAGCAGCGCCACCGCGACGATCAGCACGGTCTCGCCGAACACGATCGTGCGGAACCACAGGAAGGGCCTGCCCTCCCGGGTGTCGTAGACGCGGTGCAGGGCGCGGTGGAAGGCGGCGACGCCGTTGGAGGCGGAGATCAGCGAGCCGAGCGTGCCCAGCAGCAGCCCCGGCAGCCCGCCGCCGGTCGAGGAGACCGCCTGGATCGCCCCGAGATAGGGGCGCGGATCCAGTGTCGGGAAGATCTCGGTGATCAGTCCCGAGAGGGCCGACAGCGTCTCCGCCTCGATCCCGATCAGCGACATCGTCGAGACCACGGCCACGGCGCCCGGGAACAGCGACAGCAGCAGGTAGAAGGTCATCGTCCCGGCCACGTCCCACACCTGGATGTCCAGCAGCCGCATCCGCACCCGGTTCAGGACGTGCAGCACGCTCAGCCGGGGGCGAGCGAGCTCGACCTGCGGACTGGGCCTGCGCGGGCGGGAGGTGGACACCGTGGGGCTGCTCCGGGGTTCGGGTCCCTGACCAGGGGGCGGGACGGGCGGCGGCCAGGACGGGGCGGGGCCGGACGGGCGCTGTGGAGCCTAGTCCACCGCCGGGCCCGGTCCCGCCGCGGCACCGTGCGGGTCAGCCCGCGTCGATGATGTCGTCGGGATCGGTGGCGACCGGGAACTCCCACGGGTCCTCGGGATCGCCCGGCACGAAGGAGGTCATGATCGAGCCGTCCGCGCGGACATCGCCCAGGCCGACGGGCCTGGACAGCACCGCATCGTCCAGCAGCGGGCCCTGGTCCTCGAGCGCGACGCGGACGCCCTCGGCGCTGACTCGCACCGTCCGGCCCCGCACCGAGACCTCGAGCTCCTCGCCGGTCTCGAGCGTGAAGGAGACCTCCTCCCGCACCAGGCGCACCCGGATCCGGGAGCCCCGGACGGTCAGCGGGAAGGACAGCTCGGGCCAGCCCGCCGGCAGGCGCGGGTCGAAGGAGATCCGCCCCTCCTCGTGGCGCATCCCGCCGAAGCCGTGCACGAGCGCGTTCCACACCCCGCCCGCGGAGGCGATGTGCACCCCGTCGGCCGTGTTCCCGTGGAGGTTCCCGAGGTCCACGTAGAGGCCGGCTCGGAAGTAGTCCAGCGCCGCCTTCTGGTGGCCGACCTCGGCGGCCATGATCGACTGCACCACCGCGGAGAGGGAGGAGTCGCCGGTGGTGATCGGGTCGTAGTACTCGAAGTCGGCGCGCTTCTCCTCGGCCGTGAACTCGGAGCCGCGCAGGAACTGCGCGAGCACCACGTCGGCCTGCTTGAGGACCTGGAAGCGGTAGATGACCAGCGGATGGAAGTTCAGCAGGAGGGGGAATGCCTCCGGCGGCGTGTTGGCCACGTCCCAGATCTCCCGCTCCAGGAAGCGGTCCTCCTGGAGGTGGATGCCGAGGGACTCGTCCTTGGCCACGAACATGCCGTCCGCGCAGGCCTCCCACTGGTCGAGCTCCATCTCGTCGAGCTCGAGCTCGACGCGCAGGGAGTCGTAGGCGGCCTGGTCCGCCGCGCGCAGCTCCCGCACCGCCCGCGCCGCGCGGCGCAGGTTGTAGCGGGCCATGACGTTGGTGAACAGGTTGTTGTTCACCACGGTGGTGTACTCGTCGGGACCGGTGACCCCGTTGATGTGGAAACTGGCCACGCCCGTGGCGGTCACCCGCCAGAACCCGAGATCGGCCCACATCCGGGCCGTCTCGACGAGCACGTGCACCCCGTCGCGGTGCTGGAAGTCGAGATCGCCGGTGACGTCGACGTACTGGCTGAAGGCGTAGGCGACGTCCGCGTCGATGTGGTACTGCGCCGTGCCGGCGGCGTAGTACGCCGAGGCCTCGTCGCCGTTGATCGTGCGCCACGGGAACAGCGCCCCGCGCTGGTTCAGCTCCCGCGCCCGCTCGCGCGCCTTGGGCAGCATCGCGGTGCGGAAGCGCAGCGCGTTGCGCGCCCAGCGCGGCTGGGTGAAGGTCAGGAAGGGGACGATGTAGATCTCGCTGTCCCAGAAGTAGTGCCCCTCGTAGCCCGAGCCGGTCACGCCCTTGGCGGGGATGCCCCACTGGTCGGAGCGGGCGGTCGCCTGGGCGAGCTGGAAGAGGCACCAGCGGGTGGCCTGCTGCGCGGCGGGCTGGCCCGGCAGCTGGACGTCCGAGCTCTCCCAGAAGTCCGCGAGGTACTCGCGCTGCGCGGCCAGGTGCGCCTCGAAGCCGTCGGCCCGCACCCGGTCCAGGGTGCGGCGGCAGCGGTCGAACAGCTCGCGGTGGGGCACCGAGCGGGAGGAGTGGTAGGCCACGGCCTTGCGCACCGTGAGCACCGCGCCCTCCTCGAGATGGGCGCGGGTGACCTGGCGGCCGTGATCGGCCGAGGTGTCGATGAGCAGCTCGGTCTCGGCGTCGGACTCGACCTCGTGGTCCGCGCCGACGGCGAGGGTCATCCTCGAGTGCGCCACCCGGTAGCCCAGCAGCATGCGGCGCTCGCTGTGCCAGTCCTGCATCGGCTCGAGCACCCGGTGGGTGAAGGCGGTGGTCTGGCGCGGATCGCTCTTGTCGGTGACGGGTCCGCCGTCGACGCCCTTGCCGAAGTCGTCGCGGTAGTCCTCGCGGTTCACGATCTGGGAGGAGATCGCGAGCGGGGCGGAGCCCTCGAGCATCTCGACCCGCATCGACATCAGCGCCAGGTGCCGCTGGGAGAAGGAGATCATGCGGGCGGTGGAGACCTTCACGCGCTTCCCGGCGGGGGTGCGCCAGATCAGCTCGCGCCGCAGCACGCCCTCGCGGAAGTCGATCCAGCGCTCGTACTCCTCGAGGTCCGCGATCGACAGCAGCAGCGGCTCGTCGTCGATGTACAGCTTCATCGCCGAGGAGTCCGGCACCGAGATCATGGTCTGCCCGGTGCGGGCGAAGCCGAAGGCGGACTCGGCGTGGTTGATCTCCCAGGTCTCGTGGAAGCCGTTGAGGAAGGTGCCGTGGCTGTGCGCGTCCCGCCCCTCCTCGGGCGTGCCGCGCATGCCGAGATAGCCGTTGGCGACGGCGAACAGCGTCTCCAGGTGGCCGAGGTCGCCGCCCGGACGGGACTCGACCAGGCGCCACTCGTCCACCGGCAGCCGCGTGCGGTCCACCGGGTCCTCGGGCAGCGAGCGCAGACGCGTCATGCCAGCTCCTCCAGATCGGCGACGACGAGGCTCGCGCCCGCGGCGGCGAGCTCCTCGCGCCCCGCCCCCCGGTCCACGCCGACCACGGCGCCGAAACCACCGGCCGCACCGGCCGCGACGCCCGAGACCGCGTCCTCGTAGACCGCCGCGTCGGCCGGCTCGACGCCCAGCAGGGCGGCGGCGCGCAGGAAGGTGTCCGGGGCGGGTTTGCCCGGCAGGTGCTCGGCGGCGGCGACGTTCCCGTCCACGACGTGCTCGAAGCGCTCGCGCAGCCCGGCCGCGCGCAGCACCTCCTCGGCGTTGCGGGAGGAGGAGACGATCGCCAGGCGAGCCCGCGCGCCGAGGGAGTCCAGATAGGCGACGGTCCCCGGATAGGCGCTCACGCCGTCGCGCCGCAGCAGCTCGAGCACCAGGTCGTTCTTGCGGTTCCCGAGGCCGCGGACCGTCTCCGCGCCGGCGGGCTGGTCGGCGGGATCGACGTCCTCGCCCTCGGGCACCTCGAGGCCCCGGGAGGCCAGGACGGCACGGACACCGTCGTAGCGGGGACGGCCGTCGACGTGCTCGAAGTAGTCCGCCTCGGTGTACGGCGCCGCGACGCCGCGGGAGGTGAGGAACTCCTCGAACATCGTCGCCCAGGCGCGCATGTGCACCTCGGCGGTCGGCGTCACCACCCCGTCGAGATCGAAGAGATGGGCCGTGAGATCTGCTGGTGAGAGGGTTCGCGCTGAAGTCACGACGGCCATGCTACGGGCCGCCGCCGTGGGCTACGCTGCAATCGTCCGCGCCCGCGCGTGCGCGCCGGTGCGGAGCGGCTCGAGACCCTCCCGAGGAGAAGATGACTGGCACCGAGTCGCTGCCCGCCCTGGAGGCGGTGCGGCGTGAGCTCGAGATCGACGAGCAGGCCCGCGGCGGCACCCCGCAGGTGCGGGCGGTGCTCACCCTGACCACCAACCTCGATCTCGCCCCGGCCCGGCTGTGGCCGCTGCTGACCCGGACCGAGGAGCTCGCCGGATGGTTCGGCGCGGTCGAGGGGGAGCTCGCCGAGGGCGGGCGCTTCACCGCCCCGGACGGGGTGAGCGGGACGGTGCTGGAGGCGGAGGAGCCCCATCGGCTCTCCCTCGTGTGGGAGCAGGGCGGTGGGGAGGACCTGCTGCTGATCCGACTGGACCCGGAGGACGACGGCACGACGCTGCTGACGCTGCGGCACACGGCGCTGGTGCCGCGCGAGCGCTTCGACCGGGGCGGCCCGGGCGATGTCGCGCTCGCCTGGGAGCTGGCCCTGCTCGCGCTGGCCGCGCGCACCGGCGGCTGGCGCTCGGGATGCCAGATCCAGGCACCCGTGCCCGGACCCGCCTGGCGACGGAGCGAGGAGGGGAGACGCTACCTCCGGGCCTGGTCGGTGCGCTGGGCGGCCGCGGCCGTCGCCGCCGGGATGGACGAGGGCGCTGCCCGGCGCGCCGAGGCGGAGTCCCTGCGGACCCAGCTGGAGACCTGAGCCCGACGGATGCCGGGCCGCAGGTCGGCTCTGCGGGAGCCCGAGCGGACGGGCCCGTCCCGACCCCCGGAACTCTTTGCCCCGGCTCACGACCCGGTGCCACACTCGAGCGGTGACCTCTCGCGCGCCCGGCCCCACCTCCCGGGACGGACGCTCACCCGCAGCGGTGCTGCGGGGCCTGGTCCCCTCGGTCTACGCCCCGAGCCTGCTGGAGTTCGTGGGCCTCGCCGCGCTGATGCCGGTGATCCCGCTGCTGGCCCGCGACCTCGGGTTCAGCGTCCCGCAGGCCGCGGCGCTGTCGACCATCTTCGGGATCACCTCCTTCCTCGGGCCGATCCCGGCCGGGCGGCTGATCTCCCGCATCGGCGCCCGCGCGGCGCTGGTGAGCACGGGCTGCCTGCTGGTGGCCTCGAACCTCCTCGCCTTCGTGCTCATCGCCCCGGCGCTCGGCGGGGACGGAGACCTCCTCCACCGCATCGCGCTCGTGGTGCTGCTGCTGGTGATGGCCTCGAGCACGCAGGTGTGGCAGCTGGGCCGGCAGTCCTATCTCGGCACCGCCCTGCCCGCGGCGATGCGGGCGCGGGGGATGACGCTCTTCGGCGGCGTGATCCGGGTGGGCGAGGTGATCGGCCCGCTCATGGGGGCGCTCGTGATGGCGGCCGGCTCGATGGCCGGGGTGTTCGTGCTGTTCGCGCTCACCGCCGCGGCGGGCACGGTGATGGTCGCGGTGTTCCTGCCGCCGGGGGAGTCGCGGCCCGAGCGGACGGTGCGCCGACGGGACCGGGCCCCGGCCAGCCGGGCGCGGGTGCGGCTGGACCGCGCGGTGCTGCGTCGGATGGTCGCCGTCGGACTCGGGATCGCCCCGGTGATGATGGCGCGGGTGAACCGCCCCGTGATCGTGCCGCTGCTGGGGGATGCGCTGGGACTGGACCCGGTGTGGATCTCCGTGGTCTTCGGGGTCTCGGCGGCGCTCGAGATCCTGCTGGTGCTCCCCGCCGGGACGCTGATGGACCGGTACGGCCGCGCCGCGGTGGCCGTCCCCTGCGCGCTGGTGATGGGGGCGGGCTTCCTGCTGCTGTCCGTGCTCGGCACGGTCCTGGACGGGCGGGGCAGCGCCGCGGCGATCCTCGCGCTGCTGCTGCCGAGCCTGCTGATCGGCATCGGCAACGGGCTCGGTTCGGGGATCGTGATGACCCTCGGGATCGACGTCTCCCCGGTGCACGGGCGCACCCGCTACCTGGCCTGGTGGAACACGATGCTCGGTGCGGGACGGCTCGCCGCCCCGCTCGTCGTCACCGCGATCACGCTCGTCGCCCCGGTGGCGGTCGCCGGCGCGGCCACCGGCGCCCTCTGCGTCGTGGGCGGGACGTGGCTCGCACGCACGCTGCCCCGCGTCACACCGTCCGGAGGGACCCGGAGGCGCTGACACGGGGCGACGTGGGAGGGGCGGCGCCGCACGGCGGGGCGCCGCGGGATGGATCAGGCGGCGGCGTCGACCAGGGCGCCCTCGGCGGTGGTCTGCAGCAGTGCCGCGGCCTCCTCCCGGTCGACGGCGCGGGCGATCGCGATCTCCGAGGCCAGCGGGTCGATGGCCTGCTTGAGCAGGTTCCGCTCGGCGAGGGAGGACGGGGTGCCGCCCGAGTCGCGCATGATCGCGCGGATGACCTCGATGCGGTCGGTGAGACGACCGGTCTGGAGCTGCATCTGCAGCGACTTGATGCGGTGGGCCCAGGACGCCTTCTTCTCGGGCGCGGTGATGGGCTCGGCGAGCTGGGCGATCAGCTCGTCGATCTCCTTCGTGCCGAGCACGGGGCGCAGACCGACGACGTCCTTGCCGTCCGCCGGGACGGAGATCCGCATCTCGTCGCCGATGACCTCCAGGTCCACGTACTCGCGCTCCTCACCCCGGACCGTGCGGGTCAGGGTCGACACGATGCGCACCGGCCCGTGGACGGGATGGGTGAGCACCTTGCCGATCTTCGTGGCGGTGGAGTCGCTGGACGCAGTGGCAACGGACAAGGGATTCCTCCTCGATGGACCTGTGCGCCGGCGGTACCGCGGCCCTGGTGGGGTCGAGGCGGCCGCCCGCCGCCTCGACGTGACCCGTGCAGGGCCGGTGCGTGAGGGGGACGGGAGCGGCTCGAGCCCCGCTCGACCTGCAGGGACAGGGTGGCGGGGCCTACGACAGCGCCTGTCCATGATCTCACGGATCTGACAAGTTATCCAGGCCCTGACGTTTCCGAGTGGATCACATCGGACAGGTCGCGACGATCGTCGGGGGCAGGGCGCGGCGCGATGGGATGGAATGGGGGGCATGCCCTCCGCGTGCTCGCCGACCTCCCCGCCGCAGCGCACGCCGGAGGTCGTCGTCTTCGACCGGGTCGGGGTGCTGCGGGAGGGGAGCGTGCTGCTGCTCGAGGCGAGCGGCGTCGTGGGCGCGGGGCAGACGCTCGCCGTCACCGGCCCCAACGGCAGCGGCAAGACGACGCTGCTGCGCGTGCTCGCCGGCCTCCTCCCGCCGACGGCGGGCCGGGTGCGCATCGCGGGTCGCCGTCCCGACGATCGCGACCCCGCCTTCCGGGCGGCCCTCGCCGCCCTGATCGGCCCGGCGCAGACCGCTCGTGACCTCACCGTGCTGGAGCACCTCCAGTTCGTGGGGGCGACCTGGGGCAGCGGGGCCCGCGCCGCTCGCGAGCAGGGTCGCGCCCTCCTCGAGGAGCTGCGCATCCTCCCTCTCGCGGGCCGCTTCCCCCACGAGCTCTCCAGCGGCCAGACCCAGCTGGTCTCCCTCGCCCTCACGCTCTCCCGGCCCAGCGCCGTGCTGCTCCTGGACGAGCCCGAGCAGCGGCTGGACCCCGACCGGCTCGCACTCGTGATCGAGGCGCTGCGGGCCCGGGCCCGTGCGGGGACCGCGCTCGTGCTGGCCAGCCACAGCCCGCTCCTCGTGGAGGAGCTCGCCGATCAGCGGCTCGAGCTCGAGGAGCCGTGGTGAACGCCTCCCTCGCGCCCGTCCGCGAGGTGTGGGCCCAGCGGGCCCGCGCCCGCTCCCGCACGGACCTCCTCTACCTCCTCTACCTCGCGGGGCTGACAGCCGTCGTGCTCGGCCTGCCGGCCCTGATCTGGGCGGGCCGGCTGCTGGCCCGCCCCGACGTGCTGGCCCTGCTGGGGCGGGAGGAGGCCGTGCCGGCGGTCGTGGCGCTCGCCCTCGCCGTCGCCGCGACCCTCGTCGGCCTCGGCGGGGTGCGGGGGCCCGCCCTGCTCCCGCCGTTCTTCACCGCGACCCTGGCCTCGGGCCCCCTGCCCCGGGGCGTCGTGCTGCGGCGCCCCTTCGCGCGCGCCCTGCTGCTGCCGCTCAGCGCGGCCGTGCTGCCGTCCGCGCTCGTGGCCGCGACGCTGCTCGCGGCCGGGAAGGCGGGGCCCGACTCGGCGACGTCGCTGGTCCTCGCCGGGATCGGCCTCGGGCTGCTGTGGGGCGGCGCCTGGTGCGCCGGGCAGCTGCTGCGCCGGACGGGCCGGCGCCTCGCCGTCCTGCTGCTCGGCCTCGCGGCGGCGTGCACGGCCCTGACGGCGCTGCTCGCCGGGGGAGAGCCGCGCGAACCGAGCGGCAGGGTGGCGGCCGGACCCGCGGAGGGCGTCGTCGGCGGGCTCTCGGCGGTGCCGGGAGGGGCCTGGGCGGCGGGCCTCGTCGTGTCGGGGGCGGTCGTCGTCGTGCTGTGCACGACCCTGCTGGGACGGCTGAGGGGCACGGAGCTCGCCGCGCAGGCCGCCCGCTGGGAGGCCGCGACCACGGCCGCGTCGACGACGGACCTCGCCGGGGCGGCCGGTGCCTTCCGCGCCGTGCCCACGGCCGCGCGAGGCCTGGCGGCGATCGGCCCCGGCCCGCTGGTGCTGCTGTACGCGCGACGGGACGCCGTCGCCTGGCTGCGCACCCCGGACCGCTGCGCGGGTGGAGCCCTCGGCGCGCTCCTCGGCGCCGCAGCGCTGGGCGGTGCCGTGCTGCTGCAGGGTCCGGCCGCCTGGGCGCTGCTGGTCCTGGGTGCGCTCCTGCTGCGGGCCGGTGCGGGCGCCTTCGTCGACGGGATCCGCCACGGCGTGCACACCCTCGGTGCTCCGCCGCTGCTGGGTCAGCGCGCCGCGACGCAGCTGCTCCTGCACGCCGTCGCGCCGCTGCTGCTCCTGGCGGTCCTCGGTGCGCTGGGCGGTTTCGCGGCCGTCCTCGTCGGCGGGGGCGGCGCCGGGGCGGACCCGGTGCTGCTGCCCGTCGCGACCGCCGCCGTGGTCCTCGCCGCACGGGTCTGGGAGGCGGCCAAGGGCACGATGCCGCTGTCGCTGGCCACCCCGATCCCGACCCCGCAGGGGGACCTGTCGGTGCTGGTCATGCTCGCCTGGCAGGCCGACTCCGTGATCGCACCGCTGCTGGGGGCGGCCCTGCTGCTGCTCGTGCTGCCGCTCGGCCCCGCGGCACTGCTGGGCGCCGCGGCCGCGACGGTCGCCGTGCTCGTGCTGCTGACCCGCGGACGCCTGCAGGACCTGCAGGCCTGAGCGGAGGAGACCCGTGATGGACATCCGCACCACGTCGAACCCCGTCATCCGCTGGGCGGGCCGACGCCTGCACGCGCTGAACGCCCGCCACCCCTGGGACCACAACGCGCACTTCCACCGCTGGATCCTGCGCTCGCTGCCGGCGGGGAGATCGCGCATGCTCGACGTCGGCTGCGGGCGCGGCGACCTCGTGCGCGCCCTCGCAGCGACCGGCGCGCGGGTGGACGGCATCGACCCGGACCCGGGCATCGCGCTCGCCGCCGCCGAGCGGTGCCGGGACCTCGCCGGCGTCACGATCCGGCGCCGCGGCCTCGCCGAGCATCCGCGGCCCGTCCGAGACCCGGTCCCGGGGCCGACGATCCCGGTGCGGGACCCGGCATGGTCCGTCGGCGAGCTGCGCGAGAGGGCCCGCGAGGTGCTGCCCGGTGCGGTGCTGCACCGCCGCGAGGGCTTCCGCGCCACGCTGCGCTGGCAGAAGCCCGACCGGGAGGGGAAGACCGGCTGAGGGCCGCCCGTCCGGGAGCCGATCTCCCGGGCGAGGGCTCAGGCGCGGTGCGCCGCGATGACCTCCCCGAGCCGGGCCACGGCGTCCTCGATCACGGCGGGGGAGTGGGTGACGAAGCTCAGCCGCATCGTGGAGCGGTCCGCATGGTCGGCGAAGAACGACCAGCCGGGCAGATAGGCGACCCCGGCCTCGACCGCCGCGGCGAGCATCTCCTGCGCGTCGTAGCCCTCGCCGAGCGCCGCCCACAGGAACATCCCGCCCTCGGGACGGGTCACGTGCGCGCCCGCCGGCAGCACGGGCGCGATCGCGGCGGACATCGCGTCCCGCCGCTCGCGGTAGACGGCGCTGACCCTCGCGACGTGCGCGTCGAGATCCACGGTCTCCAGGTAGCGGGCCACCATCAGCTGGTCCACCACGGAGGACTGCATCGAGATCGCGGCCTTCGCCACCGCCAGTGTGTCCAGCACCGGGCCCTCCGCGCGCATCCAGCCGATCCGCACCCCCGGGCTCATCAGCTTGCTCATCGAGTTCAGCAGGATGGTCCGCTCGCCCATGCCGGGCAGGGCGGCGATCGGCGCCCAGGTGTGCCCGGTGAAGCTCAGCGCCCCGTAGGGGTCGTCCTCGACCAGCGGCACATCGGTGCGCGCGAGCACCTCGGCCACCGCCTGCCGACGCTCGACGGGCATGGTCCGCCCCGTCGGGTTCTGGAAGGTGGGGATCAGGTACACCATCCGCGGATGGTGGGTGCGGATCGCCTCCTCGAGCGCCTCCGGGATCACCCCGTCGTCGTCGGTGTCCACGCCGATCATCCGGGCGCCGTGCACGGAGAAGGCCTGCACGGCGGCGAGATAGGTGGGGGACTCCACGAGCACCACGTCGCCCGGCTCCAGCAGCGCCTGCGCGAGGACGAACAGACCCTCCTGCGAGCCGGAGGTGACCCGGATCTGGGAGGCGTCGGTGGGCAGGTCGCGGGAGACGCGCCGTGCCGCCTGCTCGCGCAGCTCGAGCTCCCCCTCGCTGACCCCGTACTGCAGGGCGCGGTGGCCCTGGTGGGCGAGCACCCAGTCGTAGCAGGCGGTGACGTCCTCGAGCGCGAACAGCTCCGGGTCCGGGATGCCGCCGGCGAAGGAGACCACGTCCTCGCGGGCGGCGAGGGCGAAGATGTCCTTGAGCGGGGAGGACTCCATGCCGGCGTAGCGCGCGGCGACGGGGAAGCGGAACGGTGCGGCGGACGGGGGCGTGGTCATCGCCCCATCGTGTCACGCAGGTGGGGCGAGGTCCGGCAGCGGCGCCGTGACATCCGCCCGCCCCGACCAGGTGCCTCGGCATGCTGCGTTCCGGCATCGCAGCCCCGCGCGGGCTGGCATCCCGTGCCGGTGGCAGGGACACTGGCGGGATGATCGGCACCGGCGACGACGCGACGACGGCGCGGCTGCGCGCCGCGGGCTGCGTCTTCGCCGAGGAGGAGGCCGAGCTCCTGCGCGGCGCCGCCCGGGATGCCGCCGAGCTCGAGGCGATGACCCGTCGGCGCGAGGCGGGGGAGTTCCTCGAGCATGTCGTGGGGAGAGTCGAAGTGATGGGGGAGCGCCTGGCCGTCGGGCCCGGGGTGTTCGTGCCCCGTCGGCGCACCGAGCTGCTGATCGGCGAGGCGGTGCGCGCCGCCGCTGCCCGCCGCGCACCGCGCGTGCTCGAGATGTGCGCCGGCGCCGCACCCGTCGCCGCGCTCGTCGCACGGCGGGTGCCGGGCGCGCTCGTCCACGCGGCCGACGGCGACGCCGCCGCGCTCGCCGTCGCCCGTCGGAACCTTCCCCCGCGGGCTCGACTCCATCACGGCGACGGCTGGGCCGCTCTGCCCCAGGGAGAGCGCTTCGACGTGATCGCCGCGGTGCCGCCCTACGTGCCGCACGAGCGGCTCGCGCTGATGCCCCGCGAGGCCCGCGAGCACGAGCCGCGGGCCGCGCTGCTGGGCGGGGAGGACGGGTTGGACCATGTGCGTGCGCTGATCGCCGGCGCCGCCGACCATCTCGCCCCGGGCGGGGTGCTGCTGCTCGAGATGCACCGCGAGCAGTGCCGCGCCGCGCGGGAAGCCGCGCATGCCACCGGCCGGCTCGGCCCGGTGGACCAGGTGCTCGGCGAGGACGGCAGCACGGTCGTGCTGCGGGTGCACGCCGGTCCCCTCGCCCCCGCCGGGGCCCCCGCCGATCTCGTGCTCCTGCGCAGGGTGCGGGATCGCATGGACCGGGAGCACGACCGTCCGCTCGATGTCGAGGCCCTGGCCGCAGGGGTGCATCTCTCGGCCGGGCACCTCAGCCGCCGCTTCCGGGAGGAGTTCGGGGAGTCGCCCTACTCCTATCTCATGACCCGTCGGATCGAGCGGGCCATGGCCCTGCTGCGCAGCACCGACCGCAGCGTCACCGACATCTGCATGGACGTCGGCTTCACCTCGCCGGGCACGTTCAGCACTCGCTTCAAGGAGCTCGTGGGCGTGCCGCCGAGCGCCTATCGCCGCCATGGCGCCGAGGTGCTCGACGGGATGCCTCCCTGCATCGCCCGCAGGATCACCAGACCGATCAGGAATCGAGAAGCGCCCGGCGCCGCCACCTCGTAGCGTTCCTCCCATGACCACCACGCCGCGCCACGCGCTCACCATCCACTCCAGCTTCCTGCCCCATACCGACCCCGAGGCCTCCCTCGCGTTCTACCGCGACGTGCTCGGCTTCGAGGTGCGTCTCGACGTCGGCGGCGGCCCGATGCGCTGGATCACCGTGGGTCCGGTCGGACAGCCCGACACCGCCTTCGTGCTCCATCCCCTCCTGGAGGGGAACGGCATCACCGCCGAGGAGCACGCCGCGCTGCGCTCGGTGATCGCCAAGGGCGCCTACTTCGGCGCGAACCTCGCCGCGGCCGACCTCGACGCGACCTTCGCGGCGCTCGCGGCCGCAGGCGCCGAGATCGTCCAGGAGCCCGTCGACCAGGACTACGGGATCCGCGACTGCGCCGTGCGCGACCCCGCCGGGAACCTCATCCGCATCCAGCAGGCCGCCGCCTGAACGACTCGAGACCGACCCCGGGAGGAACTCATGACCCGAGCGACCGATGACACCGCCGGCACCTTCAGCGCCGCCGAGAAGGAGGCGATGCGCGCCCGTGCCGAGGAGATCCGCGCCGAGAAGGCCCAGGGCCGCGGCGCGAAGAAGCGCGAGAGCGACCGCGCGAAGCTCGAGAAGCTGATCGACGGCCTGCCCGAGGGCGATCGACGCGACGCGCAGCGCGTCCACGAGATCGTCTCCCTCGTCGCGCCGCAGCTGGATCCCCGCACCTGGTACGGGATGCCCGCCTGGGCGCTCGACGGCGAGGTGGTCTGCTTCTTCACGCCCGCCTCGAAGTTCGACGAGCGCTACAGCAGCTTCGGCTTCAACGCCCCCGCCCGCCTCGACGAGGGGAGCATGTGGGCGACGTCCTTCGCGGTCACCGAGGTGGACGACGCCGCGGCCGAGAGGATCGCCGCGCTCGTGGCGCGCGCCCTCGGCTCCTGACCGACGACGGCCGCGCGCGGGATCCGGGACCATGCAGGTCCCGGAACCCGGCAAGGCCGGGACGGAGGCGTCTCCGCCTCCGTCCCGGCCCGGCGATGCGGCCTCACTCCCAGCGGAACAGCGCCCCTGCCACGACGGTCCCGACCACCACGGCGCCGGCGAGCGCGACCAGCGCCTGACCGGGCAGGGGCTGACCCGCCCACGCCGCACCGAGCGCATCCACCCCCGCGCCGAAGGGGAGCAGCGCGCCGATCTCGGCGAGCGGCCCCGGCAGCGAGTCTCGCCCGCCGAACATGCCGCCCAGCGCCCCGAGACCCAGGAAGCCGAGCAGCCCGATCGCGACCCCCGCGCTCGGCGAGGGCGCGACGGCGGCGACGATCATCCCCGTGGCGTACATCGCCGCGGCGATGAGGACCAGAGCCCCCAGCGCCGACCACAGGTGCAGCGGCGGATTCGCGCCGAAGGCGAGGGCCGCCACGACGGCGGCCGCGAGGATGCCGAGCGCCGCCTGCACCGCCGAGACGAGCGCCTGGGCGAGCAGCACCAGCACGGGGGAGGCCGGGGTCACCGCGAGGCGGCGGAGGATCCCGGCCTTGCGGTAGTAGGCCAGGAAGCTCGGCATGTTCAGCACGCCCACGAAGGCGAGCACCATCACCAGCACCAGCGGGAGCACGTACAGGTCCAGGACCGTGCGGCCCGCGACGACCTCCTGCCGGCTCGCCCCCGAGGCGCTCGTGAGAAGTATCAGCAGCGGGAGCGCGAAGGGGGTGAGCAGTCCCGCGATGTCGCGGGCGATCATCTTCCCCTCGGCGCGCGCCAGCATCATCAGCGCACGCGCTCCGGGCCGTCGGGGCCGTCCGGTGGGTGCGGTGAGGGCGGAAGCGTCCTGGGCGGCGGTCATCGGGGAGTCTCCTGTTCTCGGGGCGAGTCGCCGGTCAGGGCGACGAAGGCGTCCTCGAGGGTCGCGGCGCCCGCGGCGGCGGCGACCTCGGCGGGGGTGCCGGAGGCGAGGACGCGTCCGGCTCCGAGCAGGACGATCCGGTCGCACAGGCGCTCCACCTCGTCCATCGCATGGCTGACCAGGAGGATGGTCACGCCCTCGGCGCGCAGCGTGTCGAGGGTGCGCCACATGCGCCGCCGCGCCGCCGGGTCGAGACCCGTGGTGAGCTCATCGAGGATCAGCACGCGGGGTCGGCCGATCATCGCCAGTGCCACCGAGACCCGCTGCTGCTGCCCGCCGGAGAGATGCTCGAAGCGGATCCTCTCCTGCGCGCGCAGCTCCAGGAGCTCCAGCAGCTCCCCGCGGGGACGCGGAGCGGGGTAGAAGCTGCCGTACAGATCCATGAGCTCGCCGACGGTGAGTGCGCCGTGGAGCTGGCTCTCCTGGAGCTGGACGCCGAGCACCTGTCGCAGGGCGGCACGGTCCCGCACCGGGTCCAGACCGAGCACCGAGATCCGTCCGGCATCCGCACGGCGCAGGCCGGCCACGAGCTCGACCGTGGTGGTCTTGCCCGCACCGTTGGCGCCGAGGATGCCGACGGTCTCACCCCGGCGGACCTCCAGATCGAATCCGTCCACGGCGGGTCGTCCGCGATAGCTCTTGCGCAGCCCGGCGATCCGCACGGCCGGGCACTGCCTGCTGTCCCTGGTCATGCCTCGACGCTACGGAGCGGCGCCCGCGGTGCGCCGGTGCCGGCGGTCACCGGCTCGGGGGCGCCGGACCATGACCATCGGCACGGGCGGGGCCGGACCCGCCGCCCTACGCTGGGGTCATGCCTTGGTTGAGGACGGAGGGCTGGGCCGGGGCGGTGATGCTGGCGGTCGCCGTCGGCGTCTCCCTGCCCGCGCTGCTGGGCGTGATCGAGTCCGCGCTGCCGCGCCCGGTGTGGCTGCTGCTGCTCGTGGCGTACCTGCTGGGTTTCGGCGCCATGGGCGTGGTCGGGCGGCCATGGTGGGAGCGGGCCTCGATCATGGTCGCGGTGCTGTGCTCCTGGGCGCTGATCCTCTCGACGGCCGGCGGCGGCCTGATCCAGGTGCTCGTCGTGCTCACCGCCGCCGCGAGCGTGTACGTCGTGCGACCGGCATGGACGTCCCTGATCATCCTGGCGAACACCGGCGTGGTCCTGGCGTCGGTCCAGATCGCCGGAGCGGGCCTGGTCGAGTCGCTGCTCCTCTCGCTGTTCTACCTGCTGATCCAGGTCGCGAGCGCCTTCAGCACGGCGACCCTGCTGCGCGAGGTCCGGATGCGCAGGGAGCTCGCCCGCGCCCATGTCGAGCTGCGGGCGGCGGGCGTCCTCCTGGAGGAGTCGGCGCGGACCGCGGAGCGGCTGCGGATCTCGCGCGAGCTGCACGATCTCATCGGGCACCAGCTCACCGTCCTCGCCCTCAGCCTCGAGGCCGCCCGGCACCTCGAGGGCGAGCAGTCCCGTCGCCAGGTCGAGCGCGCCGACCAGGTGGCCCGTGAGCTGCTGGGCGACGTGCGCGCGACGGTGGGGGAGATGCGGGCACGGCCGATGGATCTCGGTGCCGCGCTGCGCGGCATGGTCGAGGGCATCCCCGGCCTCGACGTCGAGATCGAGGTCGACGACGAGCTGCGCCTGGCCGAGACCGAGCAGATCGCCCTGATCAGGCTCGCCCAGGAGACGGTGACCAACACGATCCGCCATTCCGAGGCGACCCGGCTGCGGATCGACGTGACCGTGCAGGAGGGCGGCGGCGTCGTGCTGCTCGCCCGTGACGACGGCGTCGGCGCCGGCGAGCTCGCGCTCGGGAACGGGCTGCGGGGGCTGACGGAGAGGTTCGAGCAGCTCGGCGGGGAGATCACCATCGACCCCGGACCCGGCTTCCCGGTGCGTGGACGCCTGGTGGGCTCATGACGCGGGTGATCGTCGTGGACGACCAGGCTCTCGTGCGCGAGGGGATCCGCACCCTGCTCGAGGTCGCCGGGATCGACGTGGTCGCCGAGGCGGAGGACGGCGCGCAGGCGCTCGCCGCGATCGAGGAGCACGCACCCGAGGTCGTGCTCATGGACCTGCGCATGCCGCGCCACGACGGGATCTGGGCGCTCGAGCGGCTGCGCGAGCAGCGCAGCGACGTGCCGGTGCTGGTGCTGACCACCTTCGACGACGATCAGCTGGTGCTGCGCGCGCTCAGGGCGGGGGCGCGCGGCTATCTGCTCAAGGACGTCACCATCGCCCGGCTCGCCCATGCGGTCGAGGTGCTGGCCGGGGGCGGCACGCTCATGTCCCCCTCGATCACAGACTCCCTGCTGCGCGCGCTGCGAGAGGGCGCGACGGAGCGGGAGGCCCACGAGGTGCCGCTGCAGGCGCTCACCGCTCGCGAGACCGAGGTGCTGCGACTCGTGGCGGAGGGATGCAGCAACCGGGAGATCGCCGAGGTGCTGCACCTCGCCGAGGGCACCGTGAAGAACCACCTCTCGGCGATCCTGACCAAGACCGGCTCTCGCGACCGCACCAGCGCGGTGCTCCGTGCGCTGCGCGAGGGCCTTCTGGGGTGAGGTGCAGCTCTGGACGAGAACAGGCCGCATCCCGCCCTGACCAGGGGAGATGCGGCCTGTCCGCTGGAGCGGGCGACGGGAATCGAACCCGCGTAATCAGTTTGGAAGACTGAGGCTCTACCATTGAGCTACGCCCGCGTGCCGCTCCATTGAACCAGATCAGCGCCGTTCGAGCACATCCGGCGTGGGCCGGGCGACATGCATCTGCTCACAGCCTCGCGGGCGCTCTCCGCCGACGCGCGGGCGGACCGGGTAATATCCCCTGGGTTGCCCTCCGGGGTGTAGCTCAGCTTGGTAGAGCACCCGCTTTGGGAGCGGGACGTCGCAGGTTCAAATCCTGTCACCCCGACTCCGCCACCGGGTCGCCTCCGCGCGAGCTCCGGGGCACCGCCAGAATCGTCCATCCGATGTCCATCCACAGGGAGACCTGACCAGTGAAGACCGAGTCCGAGAAGCTCAGCCCCACCAGGGTGAAGCTCACCGTCGAGGTGCCCTTCGACGAGCTCAAGCCCGCCGTCGAAGCAGCCACCAAGAAGATCGCCGACTCCGTGCAGATCCCCGGCTTCCGCAAGGGCAAGGTCCCCTCCAAGCTCGTCGAGCAGCGCTTCGGCCGTCCCGCCATCATGCAGGAGGCCGTCAACGACTCCCTGCCCGACTTCTACCAGCAGGCCGCGGCCGAGGCGGAGCTCAAGCCCGTCGGCCGCCCCGAGGTCGAGGTCACCGAGATCCCGGGCCTGGACGGCGCCGAGGACGGCGAGCTGCGTTTCACCGTCGAGCAGGACGTCCGCCCCGAGATCGCGCTGCCGGACTTCGCCTCCTACGAGGTCGAGATCGAGGAGCCCGCGGTCGACGAGGACGCCGTCGAGGTGCGCCTGACCGAGCTGCGCGAGCGCTTCGGCACCCTCGTGGGCGTCGACCGCCCTGCCGAGGACGGCGACTTCGTCTCCCTCGACATGGTCGCCACCATCGACGACGAGGAGATCGAGTCCGTCGAGGGCGTCTCCTACCGCATCGGCGAGGGCAACATGCTCGACGGCCTCGACGAGGCGCTGATCGGCCTGTCCGCCGAGGAGACCACCACCTTCGTCTCGAAGCTCGCCGGCGGCGATCGTGCCGGCGAGGAGGCCCAGGTCAAGGTCACCGCGCAGTCCGTCAAGGTGCGCGAGCTGCCCGAGGCCGACGACGAGTTCGCCGAGATGGCCTCCGAGTTCGACACCATCGACGAGCTCAAGGAGGACCTCAAGGCGCAGGCCGCGAAGGACGCCGAGGGCAACCGCGTGGCCCTGGCCCGCAACGCCCTGCTCGAGAAGCTCCTCGAGGAGCTCGAGATCCCCGTGCCCGAGCAGCTGGTCGAGGACGAGATCCTCTCCCACCTCGAGAACGAGGGCAAGGAGGCCGGCGACCCGCACGGCGAGGAGATCCGCGAGGACACCGAGAAGGCCGTCCGCGCTCAGTTCCTGCTCGACGAGATCAACGGCTCCCGACAGGTCGACGTCGACCAGAACGACCTGATGAGCTACATGGCGCAGCTCTCGGCGCAGTACGGCATCGAGCAGAACCAGCTGCTGCAGATGCTCGCGCAGTCCGGCCAGCTCGAGCAGATCTTCGCCGAGGTCCAGCGCTCCAAGGCGCTCGACGTGGTCCTCGCCGACGTGACCGTCAAGAACGAGTCCGGCGACGTGCTCGACCTGGGGCTGAAGGCCCAGGACGAGGGCGAGGAGGCGGCCGACGACGCGGAGGAGAAGACCGAGGAGAAGGCCGAGGAGAAGGCCCCCGCGAAGAAGGCCCCCGCGAAGAAGGCTCCGGCCAAGAAGGCCGCCGCCGAGAAGCCGGCCGCGAAGAAGGCCGAGGCCTCCGAGGGCGAGACCGCCGAGGACGCGGAGGTCGAGAAGCCCGCCGCGAAGAAGGCGCCCGCGAAGAAGACCCCGGCGAAGAAGGCCCCGGCCAAGAAGACCGCCGCCAAGAAGGACTCGGCCGCCGAGTCCGAGGACGCGAAGGACGCGGCCGACAAGGCCGAGTGACGCACCGCCCCTGACCGGGCATCGCCCGGACAGCGCACCGCTCCGACCGGACGGTGTCCTGATCGGGTCGCAGCGACGGGCCGCCACCCCCTGGGGTGGCGGCCCGTCGTCGTCGATGGAAGACTCCCCGTCCCGGCGAGCGCCGGGACCCTCCGACGCCCGGGAGCCCCCCATGACACCTCGCCCCTCCGGCCGACACGACGATCCCGATGATCCCGCGAGTACCCCGCCCGGCAGGGTCACCTGGGGGTTCACCGCCTCGCTCGACGGCTTCATCACGGGTCCCGAGCACGACATGTCCTGGCTCGAGGCCTGCCCGCCGATGGGCGAGGAGGTCGTCGCTCGGCTCGCCGCCCCCGTCGGCGTGATCATCTCCGGCCGGCGCGGCTACGACGCCGCGATCGCCCGAGCGGCCGAGCGCGGCGAGCTCACCTCCGAGGCGTACGGCGGTGCATGGGGCGGGGTCGAGATCGTGCTGACCCATCGGCCGGAGGAGCTCGACGACGATCCCTCGGTGATCGCTCTGGACGTCGACGTGGCCGAGGCGATCCGCCGCGCCCGCGAGCTCGCGGCGGGGAGGGACGTGCAGATCATCAGCGCCGGCATCGCGCGCCAGGCCCTCGAGCTCGACCTCGTCGACGAGCTGCAGATCTTCTCCGCGCCGGTCATGCTCGGCGACGGGACACGCGCCTTCTCGGTCCCGGGCGGACGACGGATCGACTGGGAGCTGGTGGGGCCGATCCCTGGGGCGGAGGCCGGGTTCGGCCGCGTCTACCGCCCGCGCCGAGCCGCGGGCTGAGGGCGCGGGGAGCAGGAACGGCCCGGCCCCCGCGAGGGGAGCCGGGCCGTGGGCCGGGGTGCCGGGAGGCTCAGCGGTAGGTGACGAAGCCGATCGGGTTGCCCCAGATGGAGCGTTCGACGACGCGCTGCTTCGAGCCGGAGGCGTCGATGATCTGGCCGTTGCCGGCGTAGATCGCGACGTGGCCGGACCAGGCGACGATGTCGCCGGGCTGGGCCTGCGACTGGGAGATCCAGCGGCCGCCGTTGGCGATCTGGCCGGAGGTGCGCGGCAGGGAGATGCCCGCCGCCTTGTAGGCGTAGTTCACGAGGCCCGAGCAGTCCATGCCGCTGAGCGAGGAGCCGCCCCAGGAGTAGGGGGTGCCGACGGCCGAGCGGGCCGCGTTGACGATGGCGCTGCTCGAGGAGCTCGAGGAGCCGGAGGAGGCCGAGGGCGCGGAGGCGCCGCCGGTGGAGACGCCGCCGTTGAGGGCGCCGCGGGTCTTGGGGCCGACGACACCGTCGACCTGCAGGCCCTTCGAGGACTGGTAGTCCTTGACGGCCGCGTGGGTGCGCTTGCCGAACACGCCGTCGACGGCGAGGTTCGCGCCGTGGGAGTTCAGCGCGGTCTGCAGCTCCTTGACGGAGCTGCCGCGGGAGCCCCAGCGGAGCTTCTGGGTGGTGTTCAGGGCGGCGGAGGGGGCGACCGTCGGCGCGGTGGCCGGGGCGGACGCGGACGGCGCGGCGGCCGGGGCGCTCGGGGCGGCAGGGGCCGCCTGCGCCGAGGAGCCGACGAAGGCCGAGCCGAGGACGACGGTGCCGAGGACGGCGGCGCCGCCGAGACCGCGAGCGGCGACCGTGGCCTGCTGCGTCGGGAGCTGGGCGCGGCCGGGGAGGCGGTGGGAGTTGTGCTGAGCCATGAGAGCGGTGCGTTCCTTCCGGTCCCGACCACTGTCGGGGGATGTCCTGCGGGATGTCGTGACCTCTGGGGGTCGGGGCGATGACCTCACAGTACGAGCGGCGCAGGCCGCCTCAGAAGGCGCTTGGCAGACCCGGAGAGCGCTCTTGGGGAGGTTTTTGCACAGTCGCAGGAAGTCGTGACCGAGTCTCGCCCCGGCTTGACGATCCCCGGACGGGTCCGCCACATCCTGGGCGGCGGCGTGCGGTCGGGCGGCGAGCGGCCGGGGCCCCACGGTCCCTCGAACGCCCAGGCCTCGACAGCCCCTTCGTCGGCCTCGGCCCAGTGCGCCTGCGGCGAACAGGGTCCGTGCCCGTCCCGCCCAGCGCCTAGAGTCGACCCATCGACGATTCCCGCGATCTAGGAGCCACCGTGACCTCTAAGACCCCGCAGAGCAACCAGCCCTCCGCGCCCCGTGCCGCGGCGGGCGACTCCCTGATGGGCCTCGACGACAACGTCTACCAGCGCCTTCTGCGCGAGCGCATCGTGTGGCTCGGCTCGGAGGTCCGCGACGACAACGCCAACGCGATCTGCGCGAAGATCCTGCTGCTGGCGGCCGAGGACCCCGACAAGGACATCTACCTGTACATCAACAGCCCCGGCGGCTCGATCACCGCGGGCATGGCCATCTACGACACGATGCAGTTCGTGAGGCCCGACGTCGTCACCGTCGGCATGGGCATGGCGGCGTCGATGGGGCAGTTCCTGCTCTCGTCGGGGACCAAGGGCAAGCGCTACGCGACCCCCCACACCCGAGTGCTGATGCACCAGCCGCTGGGCGGCCTCGGCGGCACCGCCACCGACATCCGCATCCAGGCCGACCTCATCCTGTCCATGAAGCAGCAGCTCGCCGAGCTGATCGCGGAGCAGACGGGCAAGAGCGTCGAGCAGATCCACGCCGACTCCGACCGCGACCACTGGTTCACGGCGACCGAGGCGCTCGAGTACGGCTTCATCGACAAGATCGTCACCGGCTCCGGTGACGTCACGGGCGGCGGCGGCACCGACGACTGACCGCCCCTCCCACGCCTACAGACACCCACGCGACCAGGAGACCCCGTGACCTTCGATCCCCGCACCATCGGCGCGCTGCCCACCGCCCAGGCCGGCGGCCGCCCCGCCCCCATGGCCCCGATGCCCACCTCGCGCTACGTGCTGCCCCAGTACGAGGAGCGCACCGCCTACGGCTTCAAGCGCCAGGACCCCTACACCAAGCTCTTCGAGGACCGCATCATCTTCCTCGGCGTGCAGGTGGACGACGCCTCGGCCGATGACGTCATGGCGCAGCTGCTCGTGCTCGAGTCCCAGGACCCCGACCGCGACATCACGCTGTACATCAACAGCCCCGGGGGCTCCTTCACGGCGCTGACCGCGATCTACGACACGATGCAGTACATCAAGCCCGAGATCACCACCGTGTGCCTCGGCCAGGCGGCCTCCGCCGCCGCCGTGCTGCTCGCCGCCGGCAGCCCCGGCAAGCGCCTCGCGCTCCCGAACGCCCGGATCCTCATCCACCAGCCCGCGATGGGTGGCGAGGGCGGTGGCGGCCAGGCCTCCGACCTCGAGATCCAGGCGAACGAGATCATGCGCATGCGCGAGTGGCTCGAGGAGACCCTCGCCCACCATTCGGGCCGCACCAAGGAGCAGATCAGCAGCGACATCGAGCGCGACAAGATCCTCACCGCGCAGGCGGCCCTCGACTACGGCCTGGTCGACCAGGTGCTCGCCTCCCGCAAGGAGGTGCGTCCGGCCATCGGGCGCTGAGGCGAGGACGGTCCGGTCCGGGGCCCGTCCGGCCAGCACGCCGCAGGGCGGCACGGATTCCTCCGTGCCGCCCTGCGGCGTGTCCGGCTCCCGACGGCCACGGCGTTCCGCCCTCAGCGAGCCTGCGCGGCGCCCCGGGAGGCTCCGGGTAGGCTGGTCGGGTCCGAGCGCCGAGGAGGAGGACAGCTGTGGCACGTACGAGCGAGACCGGTGACGTCTTCAAGTGCTCCTTCTGCGGCAAGTCGCAGAAGCAGGTCGAGCGCCTGATCTCCGGGCCCGGGGTGTACATCTGCGAGGAGTGCATCGAGCTGTGCAACGAGATCATCGCCGAGGAGATCCAGGCCGCGCAGCCCGCCGCCGAGGAGCAGGCCCCGCTGCCCGCGCCGCGGGAGATCTTCGACTTCCTCGAGGAGTACGTGGTGGGACAGGAGCCCGCCAAGCGCTCTCTCGCCGTCGCCGTCTACAACCACTACAAGCGCGTGCGCGCCCAGGACTCCGAGCAGGCCGGCCCGTCCGCGAAGAGCGCCGCCGAGGCCCTCGCCGAGGAGGCCGGCACCGACCACGAGGACATCGAGGTCGCGAAGTCCAACGTGATGCTCGTCGGCCCCACCGGCTGCGGCAAGACCTATCTCGCCCAGACCCTCGCGAAGATGCTCGACGTCCCCTTCGCGATGGCGGACGCGACCGCGCTGACCGAGGCCGGGTACGTCGGCGAGGACGTCGAGAACATCCTGCTGAAGCTGCTGCAGGCTGCGGACTACGACGTGAAGAAGGCCGAGCGCGGCATCATCTACATCGACGAGGTGGACAAGATCGGCCGCAAGGCCGAGAACCCCTCGATCACCCGTGA
This sequence comes from Brachybacterium sp. EE-P12, assembly GCF_003711805.1. Taxonomy (GTDB): domain Bacteria; phylum Actinomycetota; class Actinomycetes; order Actinomycetales; family Dermabacteraceae; genus Brachybacterium. Next base: position 555,813 of record NZ_QXCP01000004.1, read on the forward strand.
CGTCTCCGGGGAGGGCGTGCAGCAGGCGCTGCTGAAGATCCTCGAGGGCACCGTCGCGGCGGTGCCGCCCCAGGGCGGGCGCAAGCACCCCCATCAGGAGTTCATCCAGATCGACACGACGAACGTGCTGTTCATCGTGGCGGGCGCCTTCGCCGGGATCGAGGACATCATCAGCTCCCGGATCGGCAAGCGCGGCATCGGCTTCGGCTCCGAGCTGCACTCGCCGCTCGAGCAGGAGGCCCTCTACTCCAAGCTGCTGCCGGAGGACCTGTTGAAGTTCGGGCTGATCCCCGAGTTCATCGGCCGCCTGCCGGTCATCACCAGCGTGTCCAACCTCGACCGCGACGCGCTGATCACGATCCTCACCGAGCCGCGCAACGCGCTCGTGAAGCAGTTCCGCAAGATGTTCGCCCTGGATGGTGTCGAGCTCGACTTCGAGCGCAGCGCCCTCGAGGCCATCGCCGACAAGGCCGTGGAGCGCGAGACCGGCGCGCGCGGCCTGCGCGCGATCCTCGAGGAGGCGCTCCAGCCGGTGATGTTCGAGGTGCCCTCCCGCGACGACGTGGTCAAGGTCGTCATCACCGAGGGCGTCGTCACCGAGGGGCGGGCCCCGCTCATGCTCACCGGCAAGGACGCGGACCGCGCCGAGGCCGACGACCGCCAGGAGCGCACTGCATGAGCACCCCCTCTCCCGCGGGCGGGACCCGCGAGGCGGAGGTCGAGCGCGCCCGGCAGCTCCTCGGCGAGGAGCGGCGCAGCATCGACAACATCGACGCCGCGCTCGTGCACCTGCTCGCCGAACGGTTCTCCCACACCCAGCGGGTCGGGGTGCTGAAGGCCGAGCACGGCCTGCCCCCGGCGGACCCGTCCCGCGAGCAGCAGCAGATCGATCGCCTGCGCACCCTCGCCGACGAGGCCGGTCTGGACCCCACCTTCGCCGAGGCGTTCATGCGCTTCATCGTCACCGAGGTGATCCGCCACCACGAGCGGATCCGCGAGGAGGGTCAGGCCGGCGCCTGAGCGGCCCCGGCCCCCGCCTCGCCGTACCTGCAGGACTCGTCTCCGGCGGGTCCCTGCGCTGGTAGCATCGCTGCCATGGCTCGAAAGACGTTCCTCGACTGGCCGGTGCTCCGGCAGCTTCGCGGAGCGGATCCGACCGGACGCGGCACCGCCGTCACGTCCGCGCGGACCCGCAGCACCGCCCCGCGCACCGCCCAGGCCGACGGCGTCACCGAGAGCATCTGCCCCTACTGCGCGGTCGGCTGCAGCCAGCGGATCTTCCACCAGGACGGCCGCGTCATCCAGATCGAGGGCAACCCGAGCTCCCCGGTCTCCCGCGGCCGCCTGTGCCCCAAGGGCGCCGCGAGCGAGCAGCTCGCGAACTCCTACCTGCGCCAGACGAAGGTCCGCTACCGCCGCCCGTACGGGACCGAGTGGGAGGACCTCGACCTCGAGGTCGCGATGGACATGATCGCGGACCGCTTCATCCAGGCGCGCCGCGACCACTGGGAGGACGAGGACGAGCACGGCCATCCCCTCCGACGCACGATGGGCATCGCCAGCCTCGGCGGCGCGACCATCGACAACGAGGAGAACTATCTGATCAAGAAGTTCTTCACGGCGGCGGGCGCCATCCAGATGGAGAACCAGGCCCGCATATGACACTCCGCCACGGTTCCCAGTCTGGGAGCCTCGTTCGGTCGTGGCGGTGCCACGAACACGGTGCAGGACTTCGCCAACGCTGACCTCATCGTCATCGAGGGCTCGAACATGGCCGAGGCCCACCCGGTCGCGTTCCAGTGGGTGATCGAGGCGCGCAAGCGAGGCGCCCGGGTCATCCACGTCGACCCGCGCTTCACCCGCACCTCGGCCAACGCGGATCGGCACATCCCGATCCGCACCGGCACCGACATCGTGCTGCTCGGCGGGGTGATCCGGCACGTGCTCGAGAACGAGCTGTACTTCAAGGAGTACGTGCAGGCGTACACGAACGCCTCCACGCTCATCTCCGAGGAGTACGGGGACCCCGAGGACCTCGACGGACTGTTCTCCGGCTACGACCCGGAGACCGGCACCTACGACGACTCCACCTGGGCGTACGCGGGCGACCCGGAGCAGATCGCGCGCGGCCTGCCTGAGCGGGACGAGACGCTGCAGCACCCCCGCACCGTCTTCCAGATCCTCAGGCGCCACTACGCGCGCTACACGCCGCAGATGGTGCAGGACACCTGCGGCATCTCCCCGGAGGACTTCGAGTACCTCGCCACCTCGATCGCGGAGAACTCCGGGCGCGAGAGGACCACGATGTTCGCCTACGCGCTGGGCTGGACCCAGCACCAGGGCGGGGCGCAGATGATCCGCACCTCCGGCATCCTGCAGCTGCTCATGGGCAACGTGGGCCGGCCCGGCGGCGGCATCATGGCGCTGCGCGGCCACGCCACGATCCAGGGCTCCACCGACATCCCCACCCTGTACCACATCCTCCCCGGCTACCTGCCCATGCCGAAGGCCGGCCAGGACGACTTCGCCGAGTACACCCGCGGGATCGGCAAGAAGGAGCAGAAGGGCTTCTGGGCGAACGCGGACGTCTACGCCATCAACCTGCTGAAGGCCTGGTGGGGCGAGCATGCGAGCGCCGAGAACGACTGGGGGTTCCACAACCTCCCCCGGCTCACCGGCGCGCACGGCACCTACCAGACCCTCATGCGGATGCTCGAGGGCGACGTCGACGGGTACTTCCTGTTCGGCCAGAACCCTGCGGTCGGCTCCGCGAACGGGCGCATGCAGCGCCTGGGGCTGTCGAACCTGAAGTGGATGGTGGTGCGCGACTTCTACATGATCGAGTCCGCGACCTTCTGGAAGGACGGCCCGGAGGTCGAGTCCGGCGAGCTCTCCCCGGAGCAGATCGGCACCGAGATGTTCTTCCTGCCCGCCGCCAACCACACCGAGAAGGCGGGGTCGTTCACCCAGACCCAGCGCATGGTGCAGTGGCGGGACAAGGCCGTGGAGCCCCCGGGCGATGCGCGGAGCGACCTCGAGTTCATGTACGACCTCGGGCGGCGCGTGCTCGCGAAGCTCGCGGACTCCACCGATCCGCGTGACCGGCCGCTCCTGGACCTCACCTGGGACTATCCCGTCGACGAGCACGGTGACCCCGACGCCGAGGCGGTCCTCGCCGAGATCAACGGCCGGCACATCGCCGGGGAGAAGGCCGGGCAGCCGTTGGCCTCCTTCGGCGAGATGAAGGACGACGGCACGACGATCGGCGGCTGCTGGATCTACTCCGGCGTCTACGCCGACGGCGTCAACCGCGCCCGGAAGCGCACCCCCGGCCAGGAGCAGGACGAGACCGCCGCCGACTGGGGCTGGGCCTGGCCCGCGAACCGTCGGATCCTCTACAACCGCGCCTCCGCCGACCCCGAGGGCCGGCCCTGGAGCGAGCGGAAGAAGTGGGTGTGGTGGGACGAGGAGTCCGGGACCTGGACCGGCAAGGACGTGCCGGACTTCCCGGCGACGAAGCGGCCCGACGATCCGGGCGACCCGAGCAAGGGCGGCGCCGCCGCCCTCGCCGGCACGGATGCATTCATCATGCAGGCCGACGGGCGCGGCTGGCTCTTCGCCCCCACCGGGATGGTCGACGGGCCGATGCCGACGCACTACGAGTCGCCCGAATCCAACATCCGCAACCCTCTGTACGCGCAGCAGTCCAATCCCACCCGCGTCACCTTCCGGGACGAGGACAACCTCAGCTCACCGGGCGCGATGGGGGCCGGCGGCGAGGTGTACCCCTACGTGTTCACCACGTACCGGATCACCGAGCACCACACCGCCGGCGGCATGAGCCGCTTCCTGCCCTATCTCTCCGAGCTCCAGCCGGAGATGTACTGCGAGGTCTCCCCGGAGCTCGCCGAGGAGATCGGGCTGGAGCCCTACGGCTGGGCGACGATCATCTCCGCGCGCAATGCGATCGAAGCCAAGGTGCTGGTCACCGAGCGCATGACACCGCTGCGCGTGGGGGAGCGGACCGTCCACCAGATCGGGCTGCCCTTCCACTGGGGGCGCGGCAGCGAAGCGGTCGTCCAGGGCGACGGCGCGAACGACCTGATCGGCATGAACCTCGACGCCAACACCCAGATCCAGAACAGCAAGAACAACTCGTGCACGATCATCCCGGGCCGCCGCCCCCGAGGTGCCGGGCGCGCGGAGCTCGTGGAGGCCTATCGGCGACGGGCCGGGCTGATCCCCGAGCTGCACCCGCAGGTCGACGGGGCCGACGGCGCGCCCGGCGCCGGCCCGGTCACCGAGGGGACGCCGCATCCAATGCGCGGCCCCGAGGAGGCCTCGGCCGTGCCCACGGGAGAGCCGTCGATGAAGGAGATGAGGAACCGATGAGCCTGCTCGCCGGCGAGGAGGGCCCCGCCGCCCAGAGCGGATGGGGCCACGATCACGAGCGCAAGGGCTTCTTCACCGACACCTCGATCTGCATCGGCTGCAAGGCCTGCGAGGTGGCGTGCAAGGAGTGGAACCGCAACCCGATCGACGGGAACCTCGAGATCCTCGGCTCGAGCTACGACAACACCGGCGCGCTGGGCGCGAACACCTGGCGCCACGTCGCCTTCGTCGAGCAGGGTCGGGAGCGGATCGAGGAGGCGCGGGAGTCGGGGCGCAAGCTGGTCAGCCTCGGCATGCCGGGGATCGGCCCGAAGTCCTCCGGGGCCCGCGGCGCGACCCCCGCCGGCGACCTCTCCCAGGTGGACCGCACCCCGCCGGACACCCCCGAGTTCCGCTGGCTGATGTCCTCGGACGTCTGCAAGCACTGCACCAACGCCGGTTGCCTGGACGTGTGCCCGACCGGGGCGATCTTCCGCTCCGAGTTCGGCTCCGTCGTGGTCCAGCAGGACGTGTGCAACGGCTGCGGCACCTGCGTGAGCGCCTGCCCCTTCGGCGTCATCGAGCGGCGCGACGACGGCACCGTCTCCCCGTTCGCGGTGCGCGAGGAGGAGGATCCGCGTCGCGGCACGGCGAGCAAGTGCACGCTGTGCTACGACCGGCTGGTCGACGGGGAGGAGCCCGCCTGCTCTGCGACCTGCCCCACCCAGTCCATCACCTTCGGCGACCACCCCGACCTGGCCGAGGACGCGAAGCAGCGCGTCGCGGACCTGCACGCGCGGGGGATGACCGAGGCGCGTCTGTACGGCACGAACCCGAAGGACGGTGTGGGCGGGACCGGCTCGGTGTTCCTGCTGCTGGACGAGCCCGAGGTCTACGGGCTCCCGCCGGATCCGCAGGTGCCCACCAAGTCCCTGCCGAAGACCTACGCCCGCACCGGTCTGGCCGCCGCGGGCATGGTCGCGGCCGTCGCGCTGTCCTTCCTGGGGGCGCGCCGATGAGCCTGACCGAGTTCGACGCGGACCGCCCGCCGGAGAAGCCCCGCCGGCGCCGCGGAGACGGAAGACGGCGCCGCCGCCGCGGCCTCGGCGAGATCGGCATGGGCGACGGCTCCCGCGAGGGCGCCGTCGTCGAGGACGTCGAGTTCGAGCGGGCCGACGAGTACGGCTCCTACTACGGCCGGCCCGTCGTCAAGGCACCGCCGTGGAAGGCGCCGATCGCGGTGTACCTGTTCCTCGGCGGTGTGGCCGGCGGCTCGGGCCTGCTGGCCTTCGGCGCGCAGTGCACGCGTCGGCCGCTGCTGCGCCGCAACGCCCGGCTCGTCGCGCTCGGGACCGTCGGCCTCGGCACCGTGGCGCTCATCGAGGACCTCGGCCGGCCCGAGCGGTTCCTGAACATGATGCGCACCGTGAAGGTCACCAGCCCCATGAGCCTCGGCACCTGGGTGGTGGGCGGGTTCGCCTCGCTGTCCGGGGTGCTCGGAGCGCTCGAGGTGGACCGGATGACGGGGCGGAAGCTGCCGCTCGGGCCGCTGCGGCCGCTGCTCGGCGCCGCCGAGGGCCCCGCCTCGCTCGGCCAGGTCGTGCTCGCGCCCCTGCTCGCCTCCTACACCGGGGCGCTGCTGGGCAACACGATCGTCCCCACCTGGGAGGCCGGCCGCGGGCACCTCTCCTATCTCTTCGCCTCCTCGGCGAGCCTCGCCGCGGGCGGGGCCGCGATGGTCACCACGCCCGTCGCGGAGGCCGGCCCCGCCCGGCTGCTCGCCGCCGCCGGGGTCGCCGGTGACGTGGTGAGCATGCACCGCATGAAGGAGTCGATGCATCCGCTGGAGCGGGAGCCGCTCGAGACCGGCACGCCCGGGAAGCTGCTGACCTGGGCGGAGCGGCTCGCGGTCGCGGGCGGCATCGGCGCCCTCCTCGGCGGACGCAGCCGTGTGGTCGCCGCGGCCAGCGGCGCCGCGCTCCTGACCGCCTCGGCCCTGACCCGCTTCGGGGTGCTGAACGCCGGGCTCGAGTCCGTGAAGGACCCGCGCCGGGTGATCGAGCCGCAGAAGGCGCGCCTCGCCGCCCGGCGGGCCGCCGGCATCACCGACGACTCGATCACGGCCGGCGGCTGAGCGGCCCCGTCAGCGCACCCGGATGCCTTCGCCCGCGACGGTCTCGCCGATCACCGGGAAGCCCGGCACCTCGCCGATCACGAGCAGGCCACCGCTGGTCTGCGCATCGGCGAGCAGCAGCAGGTCCTCCTCGGCGAGGCCGGGCCCGGCCTCGACCGCATGGCGCACCCAGTCGAGGTTCCGACGGGTGCCGCCGGAGACGTACCCGTCCCTCAGCGCCTCGGCGGCGCCGTCCACGAGCGGCACCGCCGCACGGTCGACCACCATGCCCACCTCGGAGGCGCGGCCCATCTTGAACAGGTGGCCGAGCAGCCCGAAGCCGGTCACGTCCGTGGCGGCCCGCGCACCGGCGGCGAGGGCGGCCCGGGACGCGTCCCGGTTCAGGGTCGTCATCACCTCGATCGCCGCCTCGGAGACCTCGCCGGTGGACTTCATGCGGTTGTTCAGCAGGCCCACGCCCAGCGGCTTCGTCAGCGTGATCGGCAGGCCCGCCTCTGCGGCGTCGTTGCGCAGCAGACGGTCGGGGCGGGCGGTGCCGGTGACGGCCATGCCGTACTTCGGCTCCGGATCGTCGACCGAGTGCCCGCCGATGACCGGCACCCCGGCCTCCTGCGCGATGGCGAGCCCGCCGGCGAGCACCTGCTGCAGCAGCTCGTAGGGCAGCACCTCGCGCGGCCAGCCCACGAGGTTGATCGCGACGACGGGCTCGCCGCCCATCGCGTAGATGTCGCTGAGCGCGTTCGCCGCGGCGATGCGGCCCCAGTCGTAGGCGTCGTCGACGACGGGCGTGAAGAAGTCGGCGGTCGAGAGCACGGCGGTGTCCCCGTCGGCCCCGCCGATCCGCACCGCCGCAGCATCGTCCCCGTCGTCGAGCCCGACGATCACCTGGGCGCAGTCCTGGCCGGCGAGGGTCGAGACGACCTCCTCGAGCTCGCCCGGCGGGATCTTCGAGGCGCAGCCGCCGCCGTGCGCCATGGTGGTCAGGCGGATCGAGGGGCGCGCGAGGGGCTGGATCGGGGAATCGCTCATGGCCCGACGATAGCCCGCGCGGCGCGGGCCGGCGCCGCGTGCGCACAGCCGTTCACGCGAAGGTCTGCGCAGGTCCGGCGGTGATATCGTCACGGGCGGAGGCGTACGTGTCCTGGTGGGCGCCCCAGTCTTCAAAACTGGTGAGACCGAGCAGCTCGGTCTGGCGGGTTCGATTCCCGTCCGCCTCCGCCACTCGTCCCCGGCCTCCCGCCGGGGTCCGTCCGCGCGCCGAGGAGACCGCCGTGCCGAAGTCCGACGCCGTTCCGACCGGCGGGGACCCGCGTCGACGCATCCCCCGCACCGATGCGCTGCTGGCACGGCCCGAGGTCGCCGCGGCGGCCGCCGCGATGGGGGACCGAGTGGTGCGGGACGTCGTCCGCGCCGCCCAGGACCGGGCGCGTATCGGTCAGATGGCCCCCGAGCAGGTGCTGGACGCCGTGCTCGAGGCGCTCGGGGATCGCACCGCCTCCTCGCTGCGGCCCGTGCTGAACGCGACGGGCGTCATCGTCCACACGAACCTCGGCCGTGCACCGCTCTCCGCCGCCGCACGGGACGCCCTGCAGGATGCGGCCGGGTACACCGACGTCGAGTTCGATCTCGCCACCGGCACCCGCTCCCGCCGCGGCGCCGGTGCCCGGGCGGCGCTGCTCGCCGCCTGCCCCGCCGCCGAGGACGCGCTCGTGGTCAACAACGGGGCCGCGGCGCTGCTGCTCGCGACGACCGCGCTCGCCGCGGGCAGGGAGGTGCTGTGGAGCCGCGGGGAGCTCGTCGAGATCGGGGCCGGGTTCCGCCTCGCCGAGCTCGTCGCCTCCGCCGGGGCACGGGTCCGCGAGGTCGGCACCACCAACCGCACTCACGCGAGCGACTACCGCGAGGCCTGCGCCGCCGCGACGGGCAGGGAGATCGGCGCGATCCTCAAGGTCCACACCAGCAACTACCGCATCGAGGGCTTCACGAGCGAGGTGGGCATCGCCGAGCTCGCCGAGATCGCCCACCAGCACCAGCTGCCGCTGATCGCCGATCTCGGCTCCGGACTGCTTCGCCCCGAGTCGGCCCTGCCTGCGGAGCCCGACGCCTCCGCCGCGCTCGAGGCCGGCGCGGACGTGATCCTCACCAGCGGCGACAAGCTCCTCGGCGGCCCGCAGGCGGGGATCCTGCTGGGCCGCGCCGAGGTCATCGCCCGCCTGGCCCGCCATCCGCTGGCCCGCGCGGTCCGGGCCGACAAGCTCGCCCTCGCCGCGCTCGAGGCGACCCTCGCCGGACCCGTCCCGCCCGTCCTCGCCGCCCTGCGCACCGACCCGGACGTGCTGCGCGAGCGCACCGACCGCCTCGCCGCGCGCCTCGGCGGACGCACCGTCGCCCACGACGGACGGGTCGGCGGCGGGGGAGGGGCCGAGGTGCCGCTGCCCGGCTGGGCCGTCGCCCTCGAGCCCGCTCTCGCCGGGCCGCTGCGGCTCGGCAGGCCCGCCGTCGTCGCGACCCTCCGCGAGGACGCCTGCCTGCTGGACCTGCGCTGCGTGCCCGAGGAGGACGACGAAGCCCTGGCCGAGGCCGTCGAGGCCGCGCGGGGAGGCTCACGCTGATGCAGGTGATCGCCACCGCCGGGCACGTCGACCACGGCAAGTCCACGCTGATCCGCGCGCTGACCGGCATCGAGCCCGATCGTCTGGCCGAGGAGCGGCGGCGCGGCCTCACGATCGACCTCGGCTTCGCCTGGACCACCCTGCCCTCGGGCCAGGAGGTCTCCTTCGTCGACGTCCCCGGCCACGAGCGGTTCCTCGGCAACATGCTCGCCGGTCTCGGCCCGGCTCCGATCGTCTGCTTCGTCGTCGCGGCCGACGAGGGCTGGCAGGCCCAGTCCTCGGACCACCGCGACGCCGTCGCCGCGCTCGGCATCGACCAGGGGCTGCTGGTGATCACCCGGGCCGATCTCTCCCCCGAGCAGGTCCCCGCAGTCACCGCCCAGGCACGCGCCGAGCTCGCCGGCACCGGCCTCGCCGACGCCCCCGTCCTCGCCGTCTCCGCCGTCACCGGCCACGGGATGGAGGAGCTGCGCGAGACGCTCGGCGCGCTCGTCGCCGCCGCGCGCCGCCCCGAGGCCCAGGACCGGGTGCGGCTGTGGGTGGACCGCTCCTTCACCGTGCCCGGCGCCGGCACCGTCGTCACCGGCACCCTCGCCGCCGGCACCCTGCAGCGCGAGGACCGGCTCACCCTGCACGGCTCACACGGCGCCGGGGACGGGGCGGCGGTCCAGGTGCGCGGCCTGCAGAGCCGCGGCGGCCAGGTCGATGCGCTCGGCCCGGTCAGCCGCGCCGCCGTGAACCTCCGCGGCCTCGACGCCGAGCAGATCGGCCGCGGCGACGCGCTGCTGACCCCCGGCGCCTGGCATCTCACCGCGCAGGTCGACGTGCGCCGCATGACGGGCACGGGCCTCGGCGACACCCCGACGGAGCTCATCGCCCATGCGGGCACCGCGGCCGTCACCGCCCGGGTGCGTCCCTTCGGCGCCGACCACGCCCGACTCACGTTCGAGCGCCCCCTGCCGCTGGCCGTCGGCGATCCGCTCGTGCTGCGCGGCAGCGGCAGCCGCTCCGTCCTGGGCGGCGTGCGGGTCCTCGACGTCGACCCTCCCGTCCTGGACCGGCGTGGCGACGGCACCCGTCGGCGCACGACCCTCGAGGCGATGCCGGGGGGCGGCGACCTCGTCCACGAGGTGACGCGCCGCGGTGCGGTCGCGGAGCAGGAGCTCGTCCGCTACGGCATCGCGGTGCCGCAGCAGCTGCCTGCGGGCCTCGGACGCCGTGACGGGCATCTCGTCGACGACGAGGCGCTGTGCGCCTGGCGGACGCGTCTGACCGCCCTGGTCGCCGAGTCTCAGCAGGCCGATCCGCTCTCCGCCGGGCTATCGCGCAAGGCCGCGGCGGATGCCCTGGCGCTGCCCGTCCCGGGCCTGCTCGACGCCGTGGTCGCCGCCGCCGGTCTCGAGCTCGACGCCGGACGGGTGCGGGACCCACGGACCGCTGCGGGCCTCGGCGCGGCGGAGGAGGGGATCTCCACGCTCGAGCGGCGTCTGGCCGAGGACCCCTTCCGCGCCCCGGAGTCCGAGGAGCTCGCGGCACTTCGCCTCGGCGCCCGGGAGCTCGCGGCCGCCGCCGCGCAGGGTCGCGTGCTGCGCCTGCCGGACGAGGTGGTGCTCCTGCCCACCGCCCCCGCGCTCGCCATGCGGGAGCTCGCCCGGCTCGACCAGCCCTTCACCACGAGTCAGGCGCGGCAGGCGCTGGGGACCACGCGACGCATCGCGATCCCGCTGCTGGAGCACCTCGACGCCCGCGGCTGGACCCGCCGCGTGGACGCCGGGCACCGCGAGGTGGTGCGCTGAGAGCTCGGGACGCGCCGGCGTGACGGGCGGCGGCGCCTGCCGCCGCCCGTCGGCTCAGCCCTTGTTCCGCGGCTGCTTGACCGGCGGCTCGCCGAGCACGGCGTCGCGGGTGCGGATCTCCTCGCCCTCCCCTGCGACCAGCTCGAGCGCCTCGATCCGGCCCAGGGCCGTGAGGTCCGCGGCGGCGGCCTCGAGATGGGCGAGCGCCGACCCCGGCGCCTCGACGGTCACGGAGAGGACCGGGGTCTTCTGCGAGACCTTCGCGTCGGACTTCAGACGGCGCACCACGATCGCGGCCTGGGCGACGGAGTCCACCAGCGCGGCGTCCTGCCCCTGGGCGGCCTCGCGCAGCGGAGCGGCCTCCGGCCACGGCTGGGTGTGCACGGAGCCGTCGCGCCACCACGACCACACCTCCTCCGTCGCGAACACGACCACGGGCGCGAACAGGCGCAGCTGCACCTCGAGCGCGATCGCGAGCGCGGCCCGTGCGGAGGCGGCACCGGCCTCGCCGGCCGGGGAGTTGCCGTGGGCGCGCTCCTTGACCAGCTCGATGTAGTCGTCGCAGAACGCCCAGAAGAACGGCTCGACGACCTCGAGGCTGCGGGCGTAGTCCATCTCCTCGAACGCGGCCGTGGCCTGCTCGACCACGGTCGCGAGCTGGGCCAGCAGCGCACGGTCCAGCGGGTCGGTGACCACGGCCGGGTCCGCGGCGAGCCGGCCCGCCGGATCCGCCGGGGCCTCGCCGAAGCCGAGCGCGAACTTCGAGGCGTTGAGGATCTTGATCGCGAGGCGGCGACCGATCTTCATCTGCCCCTCGTCGAAGGCGGTGTCCACGCCCTGCCGGGCACGGCCCGCCCAGTAGCGCACGCCGTCGGAGCCGTGCTGATGCAGCAGGCCGATGGGGGTGACCACGTTGCCCTTGGACTTCGACATCTTCTTGCGATCCGGGTCCAGGATCCAGCCGTTGATCGACGCATGCTTCCACGGCAGCGCGTCCTGCTGCAGGTGGGAGCGCACGATCGTGGAGAACAGCCAGGTGCGGATGATGTCGTGGCCCTGCGGGCGCAGGTCCATCGGGTACACCTTCTCGAAGAGCCCCCCGGACTCCGCCCCCGAGTTCCAGCCGCCCGCGAGCTGCGGGGAGAGGGAGGAGGTGGCCCAGGTGTCGAGGATGTCGGGATCGGCGACGAATCCGCCCGGCTGGTTCCGCTGCGCTTCGGAGTACCCGGCGGGGACGTCGATCGTCGGATCGATCGGGAGGTCCTCGACCGCCGGGGTGAGCACCGTGTCGTAGTCGGTCTCGCCGTCCTCGCCCACGGCGTACCAGACCGGGAAGGGCACGCCGTAGAAGCGCTGACGGGAGATCAGCCAGTCACCGGCCAGCCCCTCGACCCAGTTGCGGTAGCGGGACTCCATGTAGGCGGGGTGCCAGGTCAGCTCCTGGCCGCGGGAGATCAGCTCGTCGCGCAGCCCGCCCTCGGAGGAGTCGCGCCCGCCGTTGGTGAGGTACCACTGGCGGGAGGTGACGAACTCGAGGGGCTTGTCGCCGTTCTCGTAGAACTTCACCGGGTGGGAGATCTTCGTCGGCTCGCCGACGAGGTCGCCGGACTCCTTGACCATCTCCACCACGCGCTTCTGCGCGCTGAACACGGTCAGGCCCACGAGCTCGGCGTAGGCGGCCTGCCCCTCGGGGGTGGTGATCCACGGCGCCTCGGGTAGGAAGCGGCCGTCGCGGCCGATCACGGAGCGGGTGGGCAGCTCGAGCTCCCGCCACCAGACCACATCGGTGGAGTCGCCGAAGGTGCAGATCATCGCGATGCCCGCGCCCTTGTCGGCCTGGGCGAGGGGGTGCGCCTTCACGGGCACCTCCACGCCGAACAGGGGCGAGGTGACGGTGGTGCCGAACAGGTCCTGGTAGCGCTCGTCGTCGGGGTGGGCGACCAGCGCCACGCACGCCGGGAGCAGCTCGGGGCGCGTGGTCTCGATGTAGACGGTGGACTCTGCGTTCTCGGCCGCATTCGTGCGGGTGAAGCCGATGCGGTGGTAGGCGCCGTCCCGCTCGCGGTCCTCCTGCTCGGCCTGTGCGACCGCGGTGCGATAGGTGACGTCCCACATGGTGGGGGCCTCGGACTGGTACGCCTGACCGGCTGCGAGGTTCTCCAGGAACGCCCGCTGCGAGGTCGCCCGGGAGCGCGCGTCGATCGTCTGGTAGCTGTGGTTCCAGTCGACCGACAGGCCGAGGGTGCGGAAGACCTCCTCGAAGGACTTCTCGTCCAGCGTGGTCAGCCGCTCGCACAGCTCGATGAAGTTCCGGCGCGAGATCGGCACCTGGTTCGCGGCCTTGGAGGACTTGTTCGAGCCGCCCTCCTGCGGGGGCGTGAAGTCCGGGTCGTAGGGGAGCGAGGGATCGCAGCGCACCCCGTAGTAGTTCTGGGCGCGGCGCTCGGTGGGCAGGCCGTTGTCGTCCCAGCCCAGCGGGTAGAAGCAGTTCTTGCCGCGCATGCGCTGGTAGCGCACGATCATGTCGGCCTGGGAGTAGCCGAACACGTGGCCGATGTGCAGCGAGCCGGAGGCCGTGGGCGGCGGGGTGTCGACGCTGAACACCTGGTCACGGGTGGTGTCCTCGTCGAAGGCATACAGCTGCTGCTCGCTCCATACGCCGTCCCACTTCTCCTCGAGGCCCTCGAGGGAGGGGCGATCGGGGATCGAGGTCTGGGCGTCAGGGCGCGATGCGGTGTCGGTCATGCGGGTCATTGTTCCAGGTCTGGCCCCCCGTGCAACGCAGGCGTCGGCAGTGTGAGCGCTCTCGCGCCGCGGCCTTCACGGCTCGCCGAGCCGACCGGCCGATGGCGTGGACGGGCCCATGGCAGCACGAGCTGGCATATCCACCACCTGGTGCCGCCATGAGCCCGTCGGCGACATGGCCGGCCCGCCGAGGCCCGGGAGTCCCTGAGGCTCGACCGGTTCCGGGGACCGGGACCCGCTCGCCGCTCACGGCACGCGCGCGGTCCACTCCTCGGTGCCGAACTTCGTCTCCACCAGCTCGCGCGCCTTGGCCAGCTCGTCCTCCGTGTAGGCCGAGTCGACCGTGTCGTAGCGGGCGCGGAAGTACTCCAGGAACCCGTCGATGATCTGCTCGCGGGCGAGACCGGTCTGGGAGCGCATCGGGTCCACGCGCTTGTCCGCGCTGCGGGTGCCCTTGTCGGAGAGCTTCTCCCGGCCGATGCGCAGCACCTCGCCCATCTTCTCGGCGTCGATGTCGTAGCTCATCGTCACGTGGTGCAGCAGCACCCCGCCGGCGAAGCGGCGCTGGGCGGCACCGCCGATCTTGCCCTGCTCGGAGGCGATGTCGTTCAGCGGCACGTAGTGCGCCTTCACCCCGATCTCCGCGAGCGCTCCCATCACCCAGTCGTCGAGATAGGCGTAGGCCTGCTCGAAGCTGAGCCCCTCCACCAGCGAGGTCGGCACCACGAGGGAGTAGGTGATGCAGTTGCCCTGCTCCATGAACATCGCGCCACCGCCGGTGATGCGGCGCACCACGCCGATGTCGTGCCGCGCCGCGCCCTCGGCGTCGATCTCGTTGCGCAGCGACTGGTAGGAGCCGATCACCACGAGCGAGGAGTCCCAGTCCCAGATGCGGAAGTGCGGTCGGCGCCTGCCGGCGATGACCTCTTTCGGGAGCACCTCGTCCAGCGCCACGTGCATCACGGGCGGCAGCACCACGGGGCCGATCACGTCGAAGGTGAGATCCTCCCAGCTGGAGGCGTGGCCGAGCGCCCGCCGCACCGCGATCGCGACGGCCTCCGCGTCGAAGCCGATCATCTGCACGGGCTCGGGCAGCGCTGCGAGCCGGTCCGCGATCGCGGCGCCGAGCTCGGCCGCGGTCGCCTCGATGGACATGCCCACCAGCGCCGTGTTCAGCTCCTCGAGCGCCTCGTCCGGTTCGAGGAAGAAGTCGCCGAAGACGTGCGCGGTGGCGATCCGGCCGTCCTGGGCGGTGACGTCGACGGCGACGAGCTTGCCGCCGCGGACCTTGTACTCGCCGTGCATGACCGGGTTCTCGCTGGGCTGCGTCATGCCTCCATCCTCGCGCATCCGGGACGTCTCCGGGGAGGTCGGGAAGGGCCGTGGGACGGAGCCTCTCGCCCCGCCCGGCCTCGTACCGCGGCCGGCCGGCCTCAGACGATCGTCAGCGAGCGCAGCGCCCGGTGGACCTCCCACACGAAGTCCGCGGTGGACTGGCTCTTGCGGGGCGCGATCGCATAGGTCTCGGCCGGGCGGTCCGGTGTCTCCTCCCGCGTCACCTTCGGGATGAGGTTGTGCCAGTCCCGGTCGCCGCCCACCCAGATCCGGTAGGTGGTCGCGCGGTCCTCCCCGCGGTGCAGCAGGCGCAGGCCCAGATGCGTGGCGGTCAGAGCTGGCTGGCGGCGGGAGGGCGCGGGGTCGAAGCCGCGGTCGCGCAGCAGCATCGGGTTCAGCACCGCCCACAGCAGCAGCCGTGCCCCTTCCACCTCGGGGGATGCGGCGGTGCCGATGAGCTCCTGCGGGGTCGGCGGGGTGCCGTGCTCGGCGCGCCAGGCGGTGCGCCGGGCGAGCTGGTCGAGCCGCTCCTGCGCAGCGGTGCGCTCCTCGTCGGTGCCCAGCAGCCCGATGCCGAGCGGGACGGGCTCCGCACCCCGGCGCAGGAAGCGCACGGGGCTGCCGTGCTCGACCTCCCCGAAGTCGAGCCCGGTGCGCTGCAGGCTCACGCCCGACTGCAGGTGGGCGGCGGTCTGCCCGCGGCGGGTGGAGAAGTGCGCGCTCGTGCCGAGCAGGGTGCGGGAGGCGTTCTGCATCACGTCGAGATGGGCCCGGAACTCGCGGGCGGTGCGTCCCTTGGTCAGCAGCTTGCGCGCGTCCACGGGGAACTGGGCGATCGGACGGCCGGAATGCTCGCCGATCTCCCCGATCGTGTCCCACAGCGGAGCGTGACCGGCGTCGGCCTTGACCATCCGGGCCCGCAGACGGCTCCAGCTGGTGGTGACCACGCCGTCGGGGAGCTCGCCGTCGAGCGCGCGATGGTCGGCCTTGCGGGAGATCGCGATGAGCAGATGGTGCGGGGAGCTGCCCAGGGCGTCGCGGAGCTTCGTGAGGCGGGCCGGCTGGAGCGCCCCGTCGGTGCTCAGCGCGATCCCGAGCCGGGCGCCGTCGTCGGCCGCGCCGGAGGAGGGCAGCATCTCCGCGATGAGGTCGGGGGCATGGGCGCGCAGACGCGGCGCGGCCATGATGGTGCCCGTGCTCAGCTCCGTCCTCGCGACCGTGCGCAGGAACGCGGCGCGGCTGCGGGGCGCCATCAGCACGAACTCGAGCATGTACCGGAGCATGATCTCGGCGCGGGTGCGGCCGTCGCCCCACTCCTCGACGCCGGAGGAGTGCCCCGAGCGCTCCACGGCATAGGTGAGCATCTGTCCGACGCTGGCGTAGGAACGGGCCATGGTCCTCTCCTCCTCGGGGCGGTGCGGGATGCCTGCGCGGGCGGGCCTCCGGGCGACCCCGCACATTCTGCCGCAGACAGTCGGGGACGCGCCCGGACGCCGCGCGACGACGCCCCGGCCCGGTGAGGGCTCAGATCCCGCCGCCCCGGGCATAGATCTGCCGCACCAGGTCCTCGATCGCGGGCTCGGTGAGGGAGAGGTCGCTGACCTCCGCCTGGGTGCCGATCGCGGTGAGCAGGGCCGGGACGGTCAGCTCCTGGCCGGAGAACGCGATCCGGTGCCGGATCCCGTCCGCCTCGACCGCGAGGGTGCGGGCCGCGGAGGGCAGCTCGAGGTGCTCGCGCGGTGCGGCGAGGTCCACGACGAGCTCGCGCGGCGCTCCGAGCCGGGCCCGGAAGGACTCCAGCGGCCCGTCGTAGGCGATGGTGCCGGTGTTGACCACGACGATCCGCTCGCACAGCCGCTCCACGTCGCCCATGTCGTGGGTGGTGAGGAACAGCGTGGTGCCCCGCTCGGCGCGGTCCTCGCGCAGGAAGCGGCGCAGCCCCTCCTTGGAGACCATGTCCAGCCCGATCGTCGGCTCGTCGAGGACCACGAGCGCGGGGGAGTGCAGCAGCGCGGCGGCGACCTCGCCGCGCATCCTCTGGCCCAGGGAGAGCTGCCGCACCGGACGATCGAGGAAACCGGAGAGGTCCAGCCCCTCGACCAGACGGTCCAGCCGCTCGCCCACCGCCCGGTCGGTCAGGCGGTGCATCGCCCCGAGGATCCGGTAGCTGTCCCGCAGCGGCAGGTCCCACCACAGCTGCGAGCGCTGGCCGAAGACCACGCCGATCTCGCGCGCGAGCCGCCGCCGCTCGGGCACGGGCTCCCGTCCCAGCACCCGCACGCTGCCCGCGCTCGGCTGGAGGATGCCGGTGAGCATCTTGATGGTGGTGGACTTCCCGGCGCCGTTGGCGCCCACGAAGCCGACGGCCTCGCCCCGTTCGATGCGCAGCGTGATCTCGTCGACGGCGCGCACCACCTGGCGTCGGCGCCGCCTCGAGCCCGGCGCGGCGGCGCGGACCGTGTAGTCCCGGCGCAGCCCGTCGAGCTCGACCGCCGGGACTTCGGACGGGATGTGCGGGGTGCTCTCGAGAGTCATCCACCTGCTCCTGTGTAGCGTCGGACCCCCGCGCGCCAGAGCATCAGCGCGATGCCCCAGGCGAGCAGCGCCGCGGGCAGCCCGAGCCAGCCGGCCCAGGTGGGGACCAGGGCGGGGCCGGGCAGGTCCAGCAGCGCGAGGGTGGGGGCGTAGGCGATGAGGGTCGCCGGGATCACGAAGGTGAAGAAGGCGCGCATCGGCAGCGCGAACACGGCACCGGGGGTGGTGGCGACGTAGTTGCCGCCGTAGGTGAAGGCGTTCGCGAACTCGCGCCCGTCCACCAGCCAGAACTGCAGCGCCCCGGCGAGGGTGAACAGCGCCCCGAACAGCAGTGCGCCGGCCAGCGGAGCCAGCCCCGCGAGCAGGAGCGTCGCAGGGGTGGGGGAGAAGCCGGCGATCCCGAGCGCGGTCGCGTACATCGCCAGCCCCACCCCGATCCGGCCGAGGCGTCGCAGCGAGAGGTCCAGGCTCGAGATCTGCAGCAGCAGCGGCACGGGCCGGATCAGCAGGGTCTCGAGCCGTCCGGAGCGGATCTGCGCGGAGAGCCCGTCGATCTCCCCGAAGAACATGTCCCCGATCCCGAAGGCGAGCGCCCCCAGCCCGTAGACCACCGCGACCTGGCTCAGAGTCATGCCGCCGAGGGTCTCGACCTGGGTGAGGATCACCCACAGCTCGAGGAACTCGGTCCCCACGATCAGCACCTGGCCGAGGAGATCGGCGAGGAAGCTGGTGCGGAAGGTCGCCTGCGAGCGGATCCGCGAGCCGTAGAGCATCGCGACCATCCGCGCGGTCGAGACGGGGCGGTCCTCGTCGCGCTGCTCAGCCACCCTGCACCTCCAGGCTCCGCGTGCCGGCCCGCAGCATCGCCCAGGCGGCCAGGCCCAGCAGCGCCACCCAGCCGGCCTGCACCGCCAGGAGACCTGCCGCCTCCTCCGGCGGCACCCGGCCCGAGAGCGTGTCGATCGGGGTCTGGATCATGGAGGGGAACGGCGTGGCCCGGGCGATCGCGAGCAGCCAGTCCGGGAACCAGACGATCGGGATGAGGAAGCCCGAGAGCAGGTTCATCGTCGCGGTGTAGACGACGGTCAGGCCCCGGGTCTCCACGAGCCAGAACGCGGCGAGGTTGACCATCATGTCTGCCAGGAACGCGACCGTGATCGCGAGCAGCAGCGAGAGCGCGCCGAGCAGGTAGGACAGGGGATCCTCCGGCAGCGCGAGCCCCGTCACCAGTGCGCCGACGACCAGCGGCGGCACCCCGCGGCCGAGCATCAGGAAGCCCGAGCGGCCCAGCTTCTGCGCGTAGTGGAGGCCGAGGAAGCCCGTCGGTCGCAGCAGGTCCACGGCGATGTCCCCCTGGTGCACACGCTGGGACACCTCCCGGGTGCCGAAGGCCTCGATCGGGGCCAGCAGCGCCTGCCCCAGCCACACATAGGTCGCCGCCTGCAGCATCGTGTACCCGCCGAGCTCCCCGCCCGCGGTCCCGATGGCCGCGAACATGATGGAGGCGCGGATGAACCCGAAGACGGTGTTGGTGAAGACGCCTGCGGCGGTCGCCATGCGATAGGTCGAGTACTGACGGAAGGCGGCAGCGGCGATCCGTCCGTGAGCAGGCACTCGCGCGAGCTTAGTGCGCTGTGCGACGCACCACAAGGGGCCTGCGGGCGGAGCCCGGACCTGGAGCTCCATCCGGTGCCCGGGAAGGCGCGGCAGGAGGCGTCGCGGCACCGCGCGTCCGCCGTCTACCCTGGCCCGGTCCCCGCCCCGCCCAGTGAACCGGACCGACATGACCTTCACGCCCGACGCCGACGTCGACCCCGCGGCGGAGCCCGCGCGCACCGCCGAGCCCGCCGCTGCACAGCCTGCCGAGCCCGCGCGCCGCCGCCGGCTCGGCCTCCTGCCCCGGATCCTCGTCGCGATCGTCCTGGCGACCGGGCTGGGACTGGTGATGCCCGAGTCGATCGCCCGCGTCTTCACCACCTTCAACGGGGTGTTCTCCGGCTTCCTCGGATTCCTGATCCCGCTGATCATCGTGGGTCTGGTGACCCCGGCGATCGCCGAGCTCGGTCGCGGCGCGGGCAGGATGCTCGCCGCGACCACCGGCATCGCCTATCTCTCCACCGTGCTGTGCGGGCTGTTCGCGCTCACGCTCTCGCTGCTGCTCCTGCCGCGGATGCTGGACGGGGCGAGCGTCGGCGCCCTCGAGAACCCCGAGGACTCCGCGATCGCGGCGTACTTCGACATCGAGATCCCGCCGGTCTTCGACGTGATGACGGCGCTCGTGCTCTCCTTCTGCCTCGGCATCGGGCTGACCCTCGTGCGCAGGGGCGCCCTCCAGGAGTCCTTCGAGCAGCTGCGCACGATCATCGTGCGCATCATCGAGGCGATCATCGTGCCGCTCCTTCCGCTGTACATCTTCGGCATGTTCCTGGGCCTGACCATGAACGGCCAGATCTGGACCGTCATCGGCACCTTCCTCGCCGTGATCGTGCTGGTCTTCGCGATGACCGTGGTGGTGCTCCTGGCCCAGTACGGCGTCGCCGGCATCGCGCTGGGGAGGAACCCGCTGCGCATGCTCGCCCGCATGCTGCCCGCCTACATGACGGCGCTGGGCACCAGCTCCTCGGCCGCGACCATCCCCGTGACCGTCGAGTGCACCAAGCGCAACGGCATCCCCGACGCGATCGCGGACTTCGTCGTCCCGCTGTGCGCCACGATCCACCTCTCGGGATCGACGCTGAAGATCACCACCTTCGCCGTCGCGATCATGATTGTCACCGGCATGGACCTGAACCTCGGCGCGCTGCTCGGCTTCGTGCTCATGCTGGGCGTGGTGATGATCGCGGCCCCCGGCGTGCCGGGCGGCGCGATCATGGCGGCCGCCGGCGTCCTCTCCTCGATGCTCGGCTTCGACGAGGCGGCCGTGGGCCTGATGATCGCCGCCTACATCGCGATCGACTCCTTCGGCACCGCCACCAACGTCACGGGCGACGGCGCCATCGCCGCGATCATGGCGCGGCTGTCGAAGGGGCGCGTCGAGGGGGATCTCGCGAGCGGGCAGCACGAGCAGGTGCACGGGGTCTGAGCCCTCGCGCCGCCGATGCCGCGGCGCACTGAGCCCTCCTCCCTCGACGTAGGCTCGAGGCCATGACCTCCGACTCCGCCGCCGCCCCGCTCACCGCCGTCGTCACCGGTGCCTCCTCCGGCATCGGCCGCGCGACCGCCGCCCGACTCGTCGCCGACGGCTGGCGCGTCCTCGCCGTCGCCCGCCGCGAGGAGCGCCTCGCCGAGCTCGCCGCCGAGACCGGCTGCGAGATCCTGCCCGTCGACGTCACCGACGACGACTCCGTCGCCGCGCTCGCCGCCCGCGCCGAGGAGCTCTTCGGCGGGACGCTCAACGCCGTGGTCCACGTCGCCGGCGGTGCGCTCGGCGTCGAGCCCGCCGCCGAGGCGGACCTCGAGAAGTGGCAGCGGATGTACGACATCAACGTGCTCGGCGCCGTGCGCGTCACTCGCGCGCTGCTGCCGGCCGTGCGCGCCAGCGGTCGCGGCGACCTGCTGTTCGTCACCTCCGTCGCCGGGCACGAGGCCTACCCCGGCGGGTCCGGCTACAACGCCGCGAAGGCCGGCGAGCACATGCTCGCAAGCGCCCTGCGGCTCGAGCTGAACGGCGAGAAGGTGCGGGTCGTCGAGATCGCCCCCGGGATGGTCCGCACCGAGGAGTTCTCCCTCGTGCGCCTCGGCGACCAGGAGCAGGCCGACGCCGTCTACGACGGGGTCGAGCAGCCGCTGACCGCCGAGGACTGCGCCGACGTCATCTCCTACGCCCTGAACGCCCCTCACCACGTGAACCTCGACCTGGTCACGGTGCGCCCCCTCGCTCAGGCGGCCGCCCACCGGGTCGCCCGCCACCAGGGCGTGTGATGGCCTACGGCGGCATGGGCGGCGGCCGCGGCGGCGGGGGAGGTGGACGCCTCCCGGACGACCTCCGCCTCGGCCCCGGCCAGCGCCCCGACGTGCGGCGGGTGCTGGGCCTGTTCCGCCCCTACCGCCTCACCCTCGCCGGGGTGCTCGCCCTGATCGTGCTCGGCGCCGCCGCCGGGGTGGTCTCCCCCTTCCTGATCCGGGAGATCGTCGACGTGGCCCTGCCCGACCAGCGCGCCGACGTGCTCGCCTGGTCCGTCGGCGGACTCATCGCGGTGACCGTCCTCGCCGGCGCCCTCGGCGTCGTCCAGTCGATGCTCTCGGCCCGCGTGGGCCAGTCGGTGATGCACGACCTGCGCGTGGCGGTCTTCTCCCACCTGCAGCGGATGGGGCTGGGCTTCTTCACCCGCACCCGCACCGGCGAGATCCAGTCCCGCATCTTCTCGGACATCGGGTCGATGCAGTCCGTGGTCACCTCGGTGATGACCCAGATCGTCTCCTCCGGCGCCGGGGTCGCGATGGCGCTGGCGGCGATGCTCGCCATGGACTGGCGGCTGACGCTCTTCTCCCTGATCGCCCTGCCCTTCGCGGTGTGGATGAACCGTCGCGTCGGCCGGCGCCGCCGCGAGATCGTCCGTGCCCGGCAGGAGAAGGCCGCGGACCTCTCCGCCGGGATCCAGGAATCGCTGTCCGTCTCCGGGATCCTGCTCGGGGTCACGATGGGCCGCACCGCCGCGCTCAGCCGCGCCTTCGCCGCCGACTCCCGCGAGCTCGCCGACCTCGAGGTGCGCTCCGAGATGGCCGGCCGCTGGCAGATGGCCGTGTTCACCACGATCATGGCGCTTTTCCCGGCGCTGACCTACCTCCTGGGCGGGCACCTGCTGTTCGCCGACCCCGCCGGGAGCGGCGTCACCATCGGCACCCTCGTCGCCTTCATCGCCCTGCAGTCCTCCCTGTTCCCCCAGATCAACGCTCTGCTGCGGGTCGCGACGCAGGTCAACAGCTCCCTCGCGCTGTTCATGCGGGTCTTCGAGTATCTCGACGCACCGATCCTCATCGCCGACGCCGAGGGCGCGATCGCCCTGGACCCGGCGCAGGTGCGCGGAGAGATCCGCTTCGAGGACGTGAGCTTCTCCTACCCGGGCGCGGAGGAGCCGGCGCTCGCCGACCTGGACCTCGTGGTCCCGGCCGGGAAGCACACCGCGC
Organism: Brachybacterium sp. EE-P12; assembly: GCF_003711805.1. Classification (GTDB taxonomy): domain Bacteria; phylum Actinomycetota; class Actinomycetes; order Actinomycetales; family Dermabacteraceae; genus Brachybacterium. The sequence continues at coordinate 578,468 of NZ_QXCP01000004.1, forward strand.
TGGTCGGGGCGACGGGCTCCGGCAAGACCTCCACCGGCTATCTCATGGCCAGGCTCTACGAGCCGAGCTCAGGGCGGGTCACCCTGGACGGCCACGACCTGCGCGAGATCACCATGGACTCCCTCGCCGCCAGCATCGGCGTGGTCACCCAGGAGACCTACCTGCTGCACGCGAGCATCGCCGAGAACCTGCGCTTCGCCCGCCCGGACGCGAGCGATGCGGAGCTCGTCGCCGCCTGCCGCATCGCCCAGATCCACGACCACGTCGAGTCCCTGCCCGAGGGCTACGCGACGATCGTGGGGGAGCGGGGCTATCGCTTCTCCGGCGGGGAGAAGCAGCGCCTGGCGCTGGCCCGCACGATCCTGCGCGACCCGCCGGTGCTGCTGCTGGACGAGGCGACCTCGGCCCTCGACGTCGCGACCGAGCGGGCGATGTCCGGGGCGCTGGCCGCCGTCGCCCGCGGCCGCACCACCGTCTCGATCGCCCACCGGCTCTCCACGATCCGCCACGCCGACCAGATCGTCGTGATGGAGCGCGGCCGGATCGTCGAGCGCGGCACCTACGAGGAGCTGCTGGGCAGGGGCGGGGCCTTCGCCCGTCTCGCCGCCCGGGGTGCGGAGGACCCCGTGCCCTGAACCGGTCCGGCTACGACGAAAGGATGAGCCCCGCTCCTCCCGCCGCGGGATGCGGCGCCGCGCCGCCGCCGGAAGGATCGTGGTCATGCCCCAGCACCCGGGTGGCCGACGGGACCCGTCCCGGAGGGCTCACCGCCCGGATGACCGCACGACGATCGACGAGGACACCATGAGCATGCACCCGCAGACGCTCGACCCGCGCGAGAGGACCTGCGAGGCGCGTGCCGGACGCCCGGCCATGGGACGCCCGGTGCTGTTCACCGTCATGCTCACCCTGGCCGCACTCGTCGTGCTGGCCCTGCTCGTGGTGGGACCGGCCCTCCAGACGGGACTCGCTGTCGCCGTGGCGGGAGCCGCCGCAGGGCTCGTGGTCCTCGCCTGGGTGCTTGCCGGGCCGCGGCTCTAGCCGCGCGGGACCGGCCTCAGACGTCGATCTCGATCTCGCCCTCGCCGCGGGAGACGCAGGTGATCATCTGGTCGGCCTGCTCGTCGTCCATGAGGAACTCGTCCATGTGCTCGACCTGGCCGGAGACCAGCGGCACCACGCAGGTGCCGCACACGCCGCCCTCGCAGGAGTAGTCCATCGGGACGCCCGCATCGAGCAGAGCCTGGAGGAGGGACTGCCCCTCCGCGACCTCGACCGTGATCCCCGACTTCAGGCACTTCGCGGTGAAGGGCTCTCCCGACAGCGACATCCTCGCTCCTTCTGCATCATCCGCCCCGCACGGCGGGCGGTTCCGTCGAAGGACCAGTCTTCCACGACTGCGCAGAGGGTCGGAGGTGAGTCACGACTCGTCGAGGGACGCCCCGGGCGCCGCAGCACCGTCGGCCGCATCCTCCTCGTCCTGCGACCGGACGGTCGCTGTCGCGCCGGCGGCCGCGGCGGGGGCGGAGACCACGACCCGGGCGGGCGGGGAGGAGGTCGCCGTGGTGGCCGAGGGGCTCAGCGCGAGCGCCGACGGACCGAAGCTCAGCACCAGCAGCGCCGCCGCCGAGAGCGTCGTCGCACCCAGACGTGACCGTCGCGGAGGGGTGTCGTCATCCATGTCGTCTCCTTCGTCCGCGGCCCTGCGAGAGCCGGCGGAGCCATCAGAACCCGCGCACCTGGCAATCCGCTGGAGATCCCGCACTCATCCGCTGGGACCGGCGGGGCGGGGCCGGACATCGGCGCAGTGCGGCGTGCGGCTCCGGGATGTTCCCCGTGTCTCTTCCGCACCGCCCGTCGTGACCAGGCACCCGGCCCCGCGTACACTGCACCGCATCGGCATCGACCCGGCCATCACCGGAGAGCCGCGGGAAGAACCGCCCACCGCCCCTCGAGGGCGGGGGGCACAGTAGAACCCGCCGGGACCAGCCCGTCACAGCTGAGGAACGAGGGGAGGCCTCGCATCGGTCCGAGACCGGTGCGCGAGGCGTCAACCGAGGTGGTACCGCGCCACCGGCCCCGCGCCGGCGACGTCCTCGGACAGCATCGTCGCAGTCCGCATCCGCCCACCCTGTTCCGCCTCGGAGGTTGTCCCATGGTCTACCCGGTCTCCGGAGACCCCCTCGTCCCCTCGCCGCACCTGCCCGCGCTCGAGAACGCGATCCAGGAGTTCTGGCGCACCGACGACACCTTCCGCGCCTCGATCGCCCGTCGCGAGGGCGCGGAGGAGTTCGTCTTCTACGACGGCCCTCCCTTCGCCAACGGCCTGCCCCACTACGGCCACCTCCTGACCGGCTTCGTCAAGGACGTCGTGCCGCGTTTCCGCACGATGGACGGGCTGAAGGTCGACCGCCGCTTCGGCTGGGACACCCACGGCCTCCCGGCCGAGCTCGAGGCGATGCGGGAGCTCGGCATGACCGAGAAGTCCGAGATCGAGGAGATGGGCCTGCAGGCCTTCAACAACGCCGCCCGCGCCTCGGTGCTGAAGTACACCAAGGAGTGGGAGGAGTACGTCACGCGCCAGGCGCGCTGGGTCGACTTCGAGAACGACTACAAGACCCTCGACGTCACCTTCATGGAGTCGGTGCTGTGGGCGTTCAAGACCCTGCACGACAAGGGCCGGGCCTATGAGGGCTACTACGTGCTGCCCTACTGCTGGAAGGACCAGACGCCGCTGTCCGCGCACGAGCTGCGCATGGACGACGACGTCTACCAGGACCGCCAGGACCAGACCGTCACCGTCACCTTCCCCTTCACCGGCGAGAAGGCCGAGCAGATCGGCCTCGCGGGCGTGAAGGCCCTCGCCTGGACGACCACCCCCTGGACCCTCCCCACGAACTTCTCCCTCGCCGTCGGCCCCGAGCTGCGCTACGCCGTGCTGCCGGCCGGACCGCTCGGCGCCGCGGACGGCACCGCCGCCGGGCAGGGCCGCTACCTGCTGGCCGAGGCGCTCGTCGGCGCGCACGTGAAGGAGCTCGGCTACGACAGCGCCGAGGACGCCGCCGCCGCGATCGAGGAGCGCACCTACGCGGGCGCCGAGCTCGAGCACGTCGCCTACCAGCCGCTGTGGACGGTCTACTCCGAGGACCGTGAGAAGTGGGGCACCCAGAACGCCTGGATCGTCACCGTCGCCGACTACGTCTCCACCGACGACGGCACCGGCGTGGTCCACCAGGCCACCGCCTACGGCGAGGTCGACCAGCAGGTCAACGCCGCCTACGGCATCCCTGTCATCGTCTCGGTCGACGAGGGCGCGCAGTTCCACGAGTACTTCCGCGGCACCCAGCTCGACGAGATCGCCGGGGTGCAGGTGTTCGAGGCGAACCGGCCGATCATCCGCAGCCTCCAGCGCGAGGGGCGCCTGCTGCGCGAATCCAGCTACGTGCACTCCTACCCGCACTGCTGGCGCTGCCGGAACCCGCTGATCTACAAGGCCGTCTCCTCCTGGTACGTGAAGGTCGCCGACCAGCGCGAGCGCATGCTCGAGCTGAACGAGCAGATCGACTGGGTGCCCGGCAACGTCAAGCACGGCCAGTTCGGGCGCTGGCTCGAGGGCGCCCGCGACTGGGCTGTCTCCCGCAACCGCTACTGGGGCACCCCGATCCCGGTGTGGAAGAGCGACGACCCCGACCATCCGCGCGTCGAGGTCTACGGCTCCCTCGCCGAGCTCGAGGAGGCCTTCGGCACCCTCCCGCGCGACGAGCACGGCGAGGTGAACCTGCATCGCCCCTACATCGACGAGCTCACCCGCCCGAACCCGGACGACCCCACGGGCCGCTCCACCATGCGCCGCGTCACCGACGTGTTCGACGTCTGGTTCGACTCGGGCTCGATGCCGTTCGCGCAGGTGCACTACCCCTTCGAGAACCGCGACTGGTTCGAGGGCCACAACCCCGCGGACTTCATCGTGGAGTACATCGGCCAGACCCGCGGCTGGTTCTACGTCATGCACGTGCTCTCGACCGCGCTGTTCGACCGTCCCGCCTTCACCTCCGTGATCTGCCACGGGATCGTCCTGGGCGAGGACGGGCAGAAGATGAGCAAGTCGCTGCGCAACTACCCCGACGTGCGGGAGATGTTCGACAGGTACGGGGCCGACGCGATGCGCTGGTTCCTGATGTCCTCCCCGATCCTGCGCGGCGGCAACCTCGTCGTGGACGAGCCGAAGATCCGCGACGCCACGCGCCACGTGGTGCTGCCGCTGTGGAACGTCTGGTACTTCCTGGCGCTGTACGCGAACGCGGCGGGGGAGAAGGATGCGGACGGCAGGCCGACGGGCCACCGCGGCGCGGCCCGGTACGAGTCCACCGATGTGATGGACCGCTACCTGCTCTCCCGCACCGGTGACCTGGTCCGCGGCGTGCGCGCCTCCCTGCGCGAGCTCGCGATCGCCGACGCGGCGGAACAGATCCAGGACCACCTCGACATGCTCACCAACTGGTACGTGCGCCGCTCCCGCGACCGCTTCTGGGAGGGCGACGAGCAGGCGATCGACGTGCTCGCCACCAGCCTGGAGACCCTCTGCCAGGTCGTCGCGCCGCTGCTGCCGATGGTCGCCGAGGAGATCTGGAAGGAGCTCACCGGCGGGCGCTCCGTGCACCTGACCGACTGGCCCGACGACTCCCTGTTCCCCCGGGACGAGGCGCTCGTGGCGCAGATGGACGACGTGCGCGCCATCGCCAGCGCCGGCAACGCGCTGCGCAAGAAGGAGGGTCTGCGCGCCCGCCTGCCGCTGGCCGAGCTGACCGTGGTCCACCACGACCCCGCCTCGCTCGAGCCGTTCTCCGCGATCATCGCCGACGAGCTCAATGTCAAGGCGGTGCGGCTGCTGGACGTGACCAGCCAGGAGGCGCAGGGGATGGGCGTCGAGCAGAAGCTCACCGTCAACGCCCGCGCCGCCGGGCCCCGGCTCGGCAAGCAGATGCAGGGCGCGATCAAGGGCTCCAAGACCGGGGACTGGACCGTGGCGGAGGACGGCACCGTCACCTCCGGCGGGATCGTGCTGGAGGAGGGCGAGTACTCCCTCGACCTCGTCGCCGGCGAGAGTGCCGCGCTCGAGGGCCGGGCCGTCGGCGTGCTGCGCGGCGGCGACTTCCTCGCCCTCGACATCCGGGTCACCCCCGAGCTCGAGGCGGAGGGTGCCGCCCGCGACGTGGTCCGCGCGATCCAGTCCGCGCGCCGCGAGGCGGGACTGGACATCTCCGACCGGATCCGGCTGACCGTCGACGGCGACGAGAGCGTCGTCGCCTCGGTCGCCGCGCACCGCGAGCTGGTCGCCGGCGAGGTGCTCGCCGTCGGGCTCGACGTCCCCGCCGCGCCCGCCGACGGGGCGCACGAGGCGAGCGAGAAGGTCTCCGGCGGGACCGTGCGGGTCTCGGTCCGCCGGGCCTGAGGCACCGCCGTGCCGGCCCCACCGCTGCGCCGCCCCGGCCAGGGCGCCACAGCGGTGGGGCCTCGCCTGTCCGGGACCCGCCCGTCCTCGCGCGCCGGTCGACGGTTCTGCCCGTCGCGCTGTCCACAGGGCTGCGGGGCGACGCCCCCTGCAGTCCTGTACGTGGCATGCTCGGGTGCGAGTCGAGGGACGAGGGGATGAGCATGGTGAGCAGACGGGCTGCGCTGGGCGGGGTGGTCGCGGCGGCGGCGATGGTGCTGAGCGGCTGTGGACGGCTGCTGCGGGGGAAGGACGTCTCGGCGGAGGCGCAGGAGGCCGCTGCGGCGGTGGACGGGGTCGCCTCGGTCGAGCTCGAGCAGAAGGCGGGGGCGACCTTCGAGCGGCTGCTCAGCGGGACCGTCTCCTTGGAGGCGGAGGACCGGGACGCGGGGATCGACGTGTATGACGAGGCGATGCGCGCGATCATCACCGTGGTCCATGACCGCATCGGCGGCGACGAGGCCCGGACTCTCAGAGTCGGCTGGATCCTCGGGGTGCTCGCCGACGGGACCGAGCTCGACGTCTTCGTGCTCGATCCGGAGACGAAGGGCGAGGACCCGCGCCGCGATCAGGTCACCGCCGGATCCCTCTACTCCCGCTACGGGTTGAGCTGACCGGGGAGCGTGCACATACGTCGGTCACCTGCGTGCCGGACGAACCGTCCGCAGCGGAGCGCAGCCTCCGCGCCTCGAGCGGATCACCGCCGAGTCCTTCTCCGCGAAGCACGGCCTGGGGCGGACCGCATCCGGGATCCGCGGTCCGGGTCACGGATCGCCGCGGCCCACCGTCACCACATGGGACTCGGCGATGTAGGTGCCCTCCCCGAGATACCTGCCCGTCAGATCGTCCTGGAGCGCGGACAGCGTCGGTTCGGTGTCCGTCGCCCGTCCCACCGATCCCGCGTAGCCGCCGTCGGGGTCGCGTTCGGGGCCCACGGAGTCATGGTTCGCCTCGAGCACCGGCACCGGGTTCCAGCCGGTCACGGGATAGGGATCGAGCGTCACCTCGTGACGATTCGGAGCAGAGAGAGTGCCGCCGTCGACCTGCCGACCCTGCAGGTCGGTCGCGGGGATGAGATCGCCGCCGAACCCGCTCGGGCCGAGAGACGCCTCGTGGTTCACGGTGACGGACTCGGTCGAGGCCTGCGCCGGCACGACGGTCTGCACCGGTGAGCCCGCGGAGAAGGTGTGCGTCACGTTGTAGCTGCCGGCCGCGCCCGAGGCGCTGTTGAAGGAGGGGTCGGCGGCGAGGTGGTTCGCGATGATGCCGCCCTGCGAATGGCCGACGATCATCACGTCCGCCCCCGGAGGCACCCCGGCCGCTTCCATCGCGGCGCGGACGTCGTCCATCGCAGCCGGATGCTGGCCGGCGACCAGGCGCAGGTTCGATCCCCAGTCGCGGGAGCCGCCCTGCTCGCCGTAGGCGCCGGGCACGTCGGTGATGCCCGCTCCCTCGGTGGGCGGGACCTGGACGATGTACGACGGCTCGGAACCCTGCGTGCTGCGGACCTGCTGGATGCCGATCTGGCCGTTTCCCAGCGGACCGCCGGGGTTGTCCATGCGCAGCGCATCGTTGCCGACCACGAGGTCCTGGAGGGTCTGCGGGCTCCGCGCTGGGGTGTCGTCCGTGGTCACGGACTCGACGATCCCGCCCGGACGGTCATCGAGCAGCGCCGTGTCTCTCCCCGTCGCGGCCTCGTACAGGCCGACGCCCGCGGAGCCGACGGCGAGCAGTCCGGCGGCGCCGACCTCGGCGATCGTCGGGACCCGCTCACCGGTGGCCCAGTCCTCGAGGATCCCGCCGAAGTGGTCCGCGTCCCGCTGGAACTGAGCGATCCCGTCGATGTCCACCCCGAACTCACCGAGGCCGCGCTCGAGCAGATCGATCCCGGTGTCGAAGCCCCAGCCGATCCCCTCGGAGATGCCCTCGGCGAGGCCGGAGAAGGCCTGCTCCACGGGCTTCTCGAGCCAGTCCGGCATCCAGGGGTTGTCCTCGTGGAGGTACCCGCGGCCGGGCACGGGCCCGTCGCCTGCGTCCGAGACGCCGCCGGGGCCGCTCGCATCGCCGCCGTCGCCGTCCGAGGCCGCATCCTGCTGCTCGGCCTCCGCGAGACCTGTCGTCCCCAGTGCGAGCAGGTCCGTGCGCAGCGCCATGAGCCGACCCGTCGCCAGGGTCGTCCACCGCGTCCGGAACTCGTCCGCATCGGCTCCGGTCCAGGTGGCGGAGTGCACCGCGGCTCCGAGCCGTGCGGTGAGCCCCTCGACCTCGCCGGAGGCCGTGCGGAGCCGTTCGGCGTGCTCGCGCAGCTGCGCCGTGTCCATCCCCCAGAAGGTGTTCATCGCGCACCTCCTGCGACGGTCGCGCCGGCGGCGAACCGCAGGGCCTGCTCGAGGATCGGCAGCACCGTGCCGAGCACGTCGCCGCCGTCCACCGGATGCACCGCGAGCTCCGGTCCGTCCGGCTGATCCAGCCGGTACAGGCCCTTCCTCCCGCTCGCCCACAGCCTCGACCAGCTCACCGGCCGCTCGATCTGGCGCCCCTGCGGATCATGGAGGGTCAGTGCGAGGGAGATCCTCGGCCCGGTCGCCGTCAGCGCGTCCCGCAGCGAGTCGTCCAGACCCGGGACGGCGGCGAAGGCCTGTTCCGGGGTGAGCCCGCGGGCGAGCCCCTCACGGGCGGCGGCCGCCTGCTGCGGGCTCAGGCTCAGGGCGTCGCTGCTGCGCCGCACGTCCAGCCGGGCGGGGGAGAGGTCGACCCCGGCCCGCTCGAGCAGGTCCGTGATGAGCGCGGGCAGCTCCTGCGCGGCGGACTCGGACCACTGCGAGGGCTGGTCGCCCTCGGACCTCTCGAGGGTGGAGGTGGCCGGGTCCACCCCGATGCGCAGCCGGTGCGTCGACCCACCCGTCGTCACCGCGACCGTCAGCAGGGCCGGGGCGGTGAGCTGCCGGCGCATCAGCTCGACCGTCTCCTCCGCGGGGGCTTCGCCGGGCGCCGGCGCCGGGGCGTCCACCAGCGCCCGGTACACGGGATTCCACCGGGCGGGCGGCACCGAGGCGCCGCCCGCCCAGTGCGCCGCCTGGTCGATGGTCGCGGTCACCTGGGACATCGCCCCTCCTCGTCATGAGGCGACCCCGTGGTCGCCGCTCCTGCCCCGAGACTAGGGAGCGGGCCTCCCGGAGGCGATGGGCAGGACTCCCCATGTGGAAGAGCACCGGGTGGGGAGGAGCGGTCCAGGTCCCGCCTCGTACACTGAGCGCTGCCCCGCTCGTCCGTCGCCCTCGCAGGAGCCGCAGTGCAGAATCCGCCCCGCTCGGGGTCCTCCCCCCAGGCCATGTCCCCCGAGCTGCGAGAGGTCTACGCGGCGCTGCTGGAGCGGGCGCCGGAGAACCGGATCGAGCCCGATCTGAGCCGGATCCAGCGGGTCATGGGGCTGATGGGCGACCCCCAGAACTCCTATCGGTCGATCCGCATCGCCGGCACCAACGGCAAGACCACCACGGCCCGGATCCTCGAGCGGATCCTGCGCGAGGCCGGGCTGCGCACCGGCCGCACCACGAGCCCTCACCTGCGCTCGCCCGCCGAGCGGATCGCGATCGACGGCGCCCCCATCGACGACGAGGGCTTCGTGCAGGCCTATCGCGACGTGGAGCCCTTCGCGCAGATCGTGGACGCGGAGTCCCAGGCCGCCGGCGGGCCGCGCCTGACCTATTTCGAGTACCTCACCGCCATGGCCTTCCAGGCCTTCGCCTCCGCCCCCGTGGACGTCGCGGTGATCGAGACCGGGATGGGAGGGACCTGGGACGCGACCGGCGCCGCCGATCCCGACGTCGCCGTGGTCACCCCGATCTCCCTGGACCACCAGGAGTACCTCGGCGAGACGATCGCCGAGATCGCGGGGGAGAAGGCCGGGATCCTCACCGCCTCCGCGATCGCGGTCCTGGCCGAGCAGCCGTACCAGGACGCGGCCGACGTGCTGCGCGAGCGGATCGAGGAGCTCGGCGCCGAGGCGGCCGTGGAGGGGACGCAGATCGGCGTCCTCGCCCGCACTCCGGGCGTGGGCGGGCAGATGCTTTCCCTGCAGGGCATCGCCGGCCGCTACGAGGAGGTGTTCCTCTCCCTGCTCGGCGAGCACCAGGCCCGCAACGCGCTGCTGGCCGTCGCCGCCGCCGAGGCTCTGCTGGGCGGCGGCACCAGTCCGCTGGACGGGGAGCTGCTGCAGGCGGCGCTGTCCACCGTCACCTCCCCGGGCCGGGCCGAGGTGGTGCGCCAGGCGCCGACGGTGCTGCTCGACGCCGCGCACAACCCCGCCGGCGCCCTGACCCTCGTCTCGACCGTGCGGGAGAACTTCCGCTTCACCCGCACCATCGGCGTGGTCGGCATCCTCCAGGAGAAGGAGGCCGACGACATCCTCGAGGTGCTCGAGCCGCTGCTGGACGCCGTGGTGATCACCCGCTCCAGCTCGCCGCGCGCGATCCCCGCCGACCGGCTCGCGGACATCGCCCGCGAGATCTTCGAGGACGAGGACCGCGTGCTCGAGCAGGAGAGCCTGCCCGATGCGATCCAGATCGCGGTCGACCTCGCCGAGGCCGAGGGCGATCAGTTCGGCGGCGTGGTCATCGCCGGCTCCGTGACGCTCGCCGCCGAGGTCCGCGACCTGCTCGGCGTCCCCGAGGAGGCGTGAACCCGATGGACCTCGACCTCACCCCCTCCACCCGCGCCCACGGCGCACAGCGGATGATCACCGCGACGGTGCTCGTGTGCGAGGCGCTCGTGGTGTTCTTCGCGGTGCTCGTCGCCCATCAGCTCGCCCCCGGGGATCGTGCCCTGACCTGGACCTGGGGGATCGCCACCGCGGTCGTGCTGCTGCTGAACGGCGGGCTGCTGAGCCGGGGCGCCTGGGCGTACTGGCTCGCCCTCGCCCTCCAGATCCCCGTCATCCTGCTCGGCCTCCAGGTCGGGGCGATGTGGGTGGTCGGCATCGGCTTCGCGGTGATGCTCGCCTACGGCATCGTCAAGGGCAGGCAGCTGGATCGGGAGAAGGACGCCGTGGACGAGGAGATCCTCGCCGGACGTGACGCGGAGGACGGCTGACCTGTGGGTACCCTGGCCCCATGACCGCACAGCGCACCCTCGTCCTGCTCAAGCCCGACGCCGTCCAGCGCAGCCTGCGCGGCGAGATCCTCCGCCGCATCGAGGCGAAGGGATATGACGTCGTCGCCCTCGTCCAGCGCACCGCCACCGCCGAGGAGCTCGCCGCCCACTACGCCGAGCACGAGGGCAAGCCCTTCTACCCCGGCCTCGTCGAGTACATGGGCTCCGCTCCGCTGGTCGCGCTCGTCGTCGAGGGCGTGAACGCCATCGCCGGATTCCGCTCCCTCGCCGGGGCGACCAACCCCACCGAGGCCGCTCCCGGCACCATCCGCGGCGATCTCGCCTGCGAGAGGGACCTCCCCGTCATCCAGAACCTCGTGCACGGCTCCGACTCCGAGGAGTCCGCCGCCCGCGAGATCGGGATCTGGTTCCCCGAGCTCGGCTGAGACGCCGCCCGCGGGCGCGTCATGCGGGAGGCTCCCAGGACGCAGGCCGACGGCAGTGCACAATATGGGCATGCAACTGCCCTTCGTCGTCGTCCTCTTCCTGGCGCTCGCCGTGCTGCTGGCCGTCGGGATCCTGGTCGTCGTCGCGATGCCCCATCTGCGGGCCCCGCGCGAGGAGGACGACGGGCCGGGTGCGGAGCATCCCCGCCACACCTCCCGCACCGGGCGGGGCTGACCCTCGGCGCAGCAGCCCTCCCTCGGCGCCGCGTCGCGCGCGGTGCCCTCCTCGCCTCCCGCGCCCCTGCGTGCTCTCCTCCCGCCCGCGGGGCGGGTGCGCGTCGGCCCTAGACTGACTGCTGTCCTCGCCGCATCGCCGGCTTCCCCGTCCTCGGAGGTGACCCGTGGATCCCGATTCCCTACTCGCCCTCATCGCCGGAGGCGGTGGAGGCATCGTCGTGCTCGGCGTCGGCGCCTGGGCCTTCCTCCGCGGCCGCGGCGGCTCGTCCTCGAAGGGCTCCGGCGAGGAGCGCAAGGGCACCGAGGACAGCTCGGATGCGACCGGCGCGACCGGCGCCGCGACCGCGGTCAAGGAGCGCCCCGCGGCCCCGACCTGGGCCGACACCCTCTCCGCCCCGGCGCCGAAGACCGCCGACCGCCCGGCCCCGGGCGCGGGCACGACCGGAGCCGACGCCGACGCGACCGACGGGACGCGGACCCAGGACGCGCCCGCCGAGGACGTCCCCTTCGACCAGGAGGCGCCCGACGTCCCGGCCGAGGTCGAGCAGCCCCCGGCCGAGGTGCCCGCTGCGGAGACCGCCCCGTCCGACACGGCCCCGGCCGATGCGCCCCCGGCCGACACCGTCCCCGCCGATGCAGCCCCGAGCGACCCCGCCGCCGCTGAGGCGCCGCCCGCCGAGGAAGCCGCCGCCCCGTCGGCCCCCGCCGGCCCCGCCCTCGAGACGCCCGAGGCGCCCGAGAGCCGGATGCTGCGACTGCGCGAGCGGCTGTCACGCTCCGGCGCGCTCGGCCGCGGCATCCTCACCCTCCTGACCCGCTCCACGGTCGACGAGGAGACCTGGGACGAGATCGAGGAGACGCTGCTGATGGCCGACCTCGGCCCCGCGGCGACCGACGAGATGCTCGAGAACCTGAAGCGCCGCATCCAGGTGCTCGGCACCGAGGACACGGCCGCCGTGCGCGAGGTGCTGCGTGAGGAGCTCGTCGCCCTCGTCGACCCGGACCTCGACCGTCGCCTCGCCGCGACCCGCCGCACCGCCCCCGACGGCACCGACGTCCCCTCCGTGCTGCTCATGGTCGGGGTCAACGGCACCGGCAAGACCACCACCGTCGGCAAGCTCGCCCGCGTGCTGGTCGCCGCGGAGCGCTCCGTCGTGCTCGGCGCGGCCGACACCTTCCGCGCCGCCGCCGCCGACCAGCTCGAGACCTGGGGCTCCCGCGTCGGGGTCGACACCGTCCGCTCCGACCGCGACGGCGCCGACCCCGCCGCGGTCGCCTTCGACGCCGTGAAGAAGGGCATCGAGCAGGAGGTCGACGTGGTCATCATCGACACGGCCGGCCGCCTGCAGAACAAGAAGGGCCTGATGGACGAGCTCGGCAAGGTGCGCCGGGTCGCCGAGAAGGGCCTGCACGGCGACGAGGTCGCCGAGGTGCTGCTCGTCATCGACGCCACCACCGGGCAGAACGGCATGCAGCAGGCGAGGGTGTTCTCCGAGGCCGTGAACATCACCGGCATCGTGCTCACCAAGCTCGACGGCACCGCCAAGGGCGGCATCGTCGTCAACGTCCAGCGCGAGCTCGGCGTGCCCGTGAAGATGGTCGGGCTCGGCGAGGGCATGGACGACCTCACCCCCTTCGACCCCTACGGCTTCGTGGACGCCCTCCTCGAGGGCTGATCCCGACATCCCCCCAGCGGAGGCGGCGCACCGGCGACGGTGCGCCGCCTCCGTCGCGCCGGGCCGTCCGCCGCGCGCCCCGCCGTCCCGGCGCACGTCCCGTGTGCCGGACCCCTCGGTCACGGAACGGTCACGGCGGGCCTCCCGCCTAGGCGATCCCCGGTCCCGACCGCACTCTGTGAGCACGGCCGGTCCGGCCGTACGGCAGCTCGGCCCTCGGCCCCGGCTGCCGGCCCCTCCACCCCTGGAGACCGCCATGGAGCCATTCACCCTCGACACAGGGGCGACGGCCTGGATCCTCACCAGCGCCGCGCTCGTGCTGCTGATGACACCCGGCCTGTCCCTCTTCTACGGAGGCATGGTGCGCGCCCGCACCGTGCTGAACATGATGCTGATGTCCTTCAGCGCCATCGCCGTGGTCGCGATCGCCTGGACCGTCGCCGGCTACTCGCTCGCCTTCGGCACCGACGTCGGCGGACTGTTCGGCAGCCCGCTGGAGTTCCTCGGCCTCGCCGGCAGCGACGAGCAGTCGATCCTCGCAGGCAGCGGCGTGCCCTTCCTCGTCGCCGCAGGCTTCCAGATGACCTTCGCCGTCATCTCCACCGCCCTGATCTCCGGCGCGATCGCCGACCGCGTCAAGCTCGGCACCTGGCTGGTCTTCGCCGCCGTGTGGGTGCTGATCGTCTACGCACCCCTGGCGCACATGGTCTGGGGCGGCGGACTGCTCAGCGGGGACGGCCCCTTCGCCGCGATCGCCGAACCGGTCGACTTCGCCGGCGGCACCGTGGTCCACATCAACGCCGGCGTCGCCGGGCTCGTGCTCGCCCTCGTCGTCGGTGCGCGCAAGGGCTTCGGCACCGAGCCGATGAAGCCCCACAACCTGCCGCTGGTCATGCTCGGCGCGGCGCTGCTGTGGTTCGGCTGGTTCGGCTTCAACGGCGGCTCCGCCGGCACGGCCGACGGGACCGCGGGCCTGGCCTGGGTGAACACGACCGTCGCGACCGCTGGTGCCATGCTCGGCTGGGCCCTCGTGGAGCGGATCCGCGACCGGCACGTCACCTCTCTCGGCATGGCCTCCGGCGTCGTCGCGGGCCTGGTCGCGATCACCCCCGCGGCCGCCGCGCTCACCCCGCTCACCTCGATCGTGCTCGGCCTCGCGGCGGGCCTCGCCTGCGCCCTCGCCGTCGGCCTCAAGTACCGCGTCGGCATCGACGACTCCCTCGACGTGGTCGGCGTGCACCTGGTCGGCGGTCTCGTCGGCACCATCGGCATCGGCTTCCTCGCCGTGGACGGAGGTCTGCTCCTCGGCGGCGGCGCGAGCCTGCTGCTGGTCCAGACCCTCGTCGCGATCGTGGCCATGCTGATCTCGGCAGTGCTGACCCTCGCCATCGCCCTGGTGCTGAAGCACACGATGGGCTGGAGGATCCCCGAGGCCGACGAGCGCGCCGGCATCGACATCACCCACCACGCCGAGGCCGGATACGATCTGCTCGGCACCCTGGCCTCCCGCCGGGACCGCTCCTCGACTCCCGGCACGACCGGGGCCGCCGCGTTCCCGCCCGCCGACCCCGGACCCGAGCCCCGCAACCAGGTCGCCGTCGAGCCCGACCTCGCCCCGGCCCCCACCGAGTCCGACGGCACCGCCGAGCAGACCACCCGTCCCGCCGTCGCAGGAGAGCCCCGATGAAGCTGATCACCGCCATCATCCAGCCGCACGCCCTGCAGGACGTCACCGCTTCCCTCCGGGAGTACGGGATCACGGGCCTGACCGTCACCGAGGTCGCCGGCTACGGGCGCCAGGGCGGCCACACCGAGGTCTACCGCGGCGCCGAGTACACGATCGACACCATCCCCAAGATCAAGGTCGAGGTGCTGGCCCAGGAGAACGACGAGGCCGCCATCATCGACCTCGTCCTCGCCGCCTCCCGCACCGGCCGCATCGGCGACGGCAAGATCTGGACCACCGACGTCGGCACCGTCGTGCGCGTGCGCACCGGGGAACGGGGGGCGGATGCCCTCTGAGGAGCTCTCCTCCCGTCGGATCACCCAGGTGCTCCACGAGGGCTTCGCGGACCCCTCCGCCGGCCCCTCCCGCAGGCTCTCCCAGTCCGACCTCGTCGACGACTGGCTGCGCACCCTGTGGGAGCGGGCCGGCGAGGCCGTGTCCGGACGGGGGAGCGGGGCGGCGCTCGCCGCGATCGGCTCCCTGGGACGGCGCTCCCTCGGCCCCGCCAGCGATCTCGACCTCGTGCTGCTCGTGGACCCGGCCCGGGTGAGCACCGAACGGGCCGCCGAGCTCGCTGGGGCGCTGTGGTACCCCATCTGGGACTCCGGGACCTCGCTGGACCACTCGGTGCGCAGCCCCGCGGAGTGCGAGGAGGTCGCCGGCACCGACCTGCGGGCCGCGATCGCTCTCCTGGACCTGCGCTGCGTGGCCGGGGACGGGGACCTCGTCGAGGATGCCGCCGCCCGGGTGCGTGCCAAGTGGCGGCGCGAGGCCCGGCGCCGGGTCGGGGAGGTCGTCGACCTCGCCTCCGACCGCGACCGGCGCTACGGCTCCCTGGCCCATTCCACCGAGCCGAACCTCAAGTCCGACCGCGGCGGGCTGCGCGACGTCACCGTCATCCGCGCGCTCGCCGAGAGCTGGCTCGCCGACCACGACCACGAGGTCGTCGACTCCGCCGCCCGCACCCTCCGCGATGCCCGCGACGCGCTCCAGGCCGTCACCGGCACCTCCGGCACCCGCCTGGGCCGCGCCGACCAGGACGCGGTCGCGGCGCTGACCGGCCACGCCACCGCCGACGACCACCACGCCGTCCTCGCCGACGCGGCCCGGTCCGTCACCTGGGAGCTGCACCGCACGGTCCGCGCCGCCGAGGCCGCGATCGCACCTGGCGGCAGCGCCACCAGGGGACTGGGCGCCGCACGCCGCCCTGCCCTCGAACGGCTCCCGCACGGCGTGATCGTGCAGGCCGGCGAGGTGTCCGTCGACCCGTCCTCCCGGGACCTGCTGCGGGACGTGGCCGCGGTGCGGCACGCCGCGACCACCGGTCTGCCGCTCGCCGAGGCGACCCTCGCCCGCATGGCGCAGACCCCGGCCGCCCCGCTCCTGCCGGCCCAGCGTGATGTGCTCGTCGACGCCCTCGCTGGCGAGCATCTCGCCGACGCCTACGAGGCCCTCGACGTCAAGGGCGTGTTCTCCCGCTGGGTGCCGGGCTGGGCCGAGATCCGCAACCGGCCCCAGCGCTCCGCCGTGCATCGCTTCACCGTGGACCGCCACCAGATCGAGACCGTGCTCGAGGCGCAGCGGTTCCTGCCCCGCGTCAGCCGTCCCGACCTGCTGCTGGTCACCGCCCTGCTGCACGACCTCGGCAAGCGGCCGGGGATGCGGGACCACGCCGCGGAGGGGGCGCCGCTGGCCGAGGCCGCGGCCCGGCACCTGGGCTTCGACAAGGCCGATGCACGCACCATCGGCACCCTCGTGCGCGAGCACCTGACCCTCGTCGGCCTCGCCACCGGCCGCGATCTCGCCGATCCCGCGACCCTGCGGGACCTGCTCACCGCCGTGGACGAGGACGTCGACACCCTCGAGCTGCTGCGGGCGCTGACCGAGGCCGATGCGATCGCCGCCGGCCCCTCGGCCTGGTCGACCTGGCGCGCCGACCTCGTCGACCACCTCACCGGCCTCGGGCGTGACGCGCTGCGCGGCACCGCGTCGATGCCCCGGACTCGCCTGGCACCGCAGCGCTCCGCCCAGGAGGCCGTGCTCGCCGCCGTCCGCCGCAGCGACAGCGCCCAGGTCCTCTACCCCGCTCCGCTGGACGACGAGCCGATCTCCCAGCTCTGCCTCGGCGCACCCGACGGTGCCGGGGTCTTCGCGGCGATGGCACGGGTCCTCGTGCGGCTGCACCTGGACGTGCACAGCGCCGTGGTCAGCACCCAGGACGGCGTCGCGGTGAACACCTGGTGGGTCACCGGCACCCAGGCGGACCTGCCGCACCCCTCCGTGATGCGCACCGCCCTGGATCGGGAGCTCGCCCATCGCGATCGGGCCGATGCGCGCGTGCTCGAGCTGCCGCCCGCCCCGCCGCCGCGCAGCACCGAGGACACGCCCGTGGTCACGCTCCTGCCCGGCGCCTCACGGGAGGCGACCGTGGTGCAGGTCAACGCCCGCAACCGCCCCAGTCTCCTGGCCGACGTCGCCGAGGCGATCACCCTCCACGGCCTGCAGGTGCGCAGCGCCCACGTGATGACCCTGGGGCGCCGTGCGGTCGACGTGCTGTACCTGACAGACCAGCACGGCCGCGCCCTGGACCCGCCGACCGTCGGACGGGTCGTCGCGGCCCTGATGGACGCCGCCTCGACCTGAGCGCACGTCGCGTGGACGCCGCGCCGCGGGATCAGTCCCCGGACAGCTCGGCGCGCAGCAGCGCCGTCCCGGCGGCGAGCGCACGCATCTTGCCCTGCGCGACCGTGCGAGCGAGCGGCGCCATGCCGCAGTTCGTGCTCGGGCAGAGCCTGTCCGCGTCCACGAAGGCGAGCGCCTCCCGGAGCGTGTCGGCGACCTCCTGCGGGGTCTCGATCCTCGAGTCCGCGACGTCGATGGCGCCGAGCATCACCTTCTTCCCCCGGAGCAGCTCGACGAGCTCCATCGGGACCCGGGATCCGCGGCTCTCCAGGGAGACCGTGTCGATGCTCGAGGCCCGCAGCAGCGGGAACGTCTCCTCGTACTGCCGCCACTGCGAGCCGAGGGTCGCCTTCCAGTCGGTGTTGGCCTTGATGCCGTAGCCGTAGCAGATGTGCACGACCGTCTCGGCGCGCAGCCCCTCGGCCGCGCGCTCGAGCACCTCCACGCCCCAGTCCCGCACGTCGTCGAAGAAGACGTTGAAGGCGGGCTCGTCGAACTGGATGATGTCGACGCCCGCCGCCTCCAGCTCCCGCGCCTCCTGGTTGAGGATGCCCGCGAACTCCCGGGCGAGCTGCTCGCGGCTGCCGTAGTGCGCGTCGTACAGGGTGTCGATCATGGTCATCGGGCCCGGGAGGGCCCACTTCAGGGGCCGGTCGGTCTGCGCGCGCAGGGCCACCGCATCGTCGACGAAGACGGAGTGCTCACGCCCGACGGGCCCGCTCACGGTCGGGACGCTCGCGTCGTAGCGGTTCCGGATCCGCACCGTCTCGCGCCGGGAGAAGTCGACGCCGCTGAGGTGCTCGATGAAGGTGGTGACGAAGTGCTGACGGGTCTGTTCCCCGTCGCTGATGATGTCGAGCCCGGCGAGGGCCTGCTCGGCGGCGGCCAGGTGCAGCGCATCGCGCCTGCCCTCGTCCAGCTCCGCGCCCTCGAGCTTCCACGGGGACCAGAGCGTCTCGGGCTCGGCGAGCCAGGAGGGCTTGGGGAGGCTGCCGACGATCGAGGTGGGAAGCAGGGTGCTCATCGGGCGACCTCCTCGGCCAGCCACTGCTCCAGTCGCTCGCCATGGGGCTCGAGGAGCCGCTCCTCGATGAAGCCGCCCTGGGTCACCCCGAGCCGGCTGCGCTCCTCACGGTCGTACACGATCCCGGTGTCCGCGTGGTCGGGATTGTCCAGGCGCGGCCGGTAGATCTCTCCGGCGGGCTCGTGGGCATGGTAGATCTCGGGGCGGTAGATCTTCTGGAACGTCTCCATGGTGGCGATCGTGCCGATGAGCGCCAGGTCGGAGTGGTCGGCGAGCAGATCGCCCTCGAAGTAGAACGCCAGGGGGGCGACGGCACCGCGGGGCATGAAGTACCGCACCTGCAGTCCCATCCGTGCGAAGTAGCGGTCGGTGAGGGAGGAGCCGTCCGTGGCGTACTCGGCCCCGAGCACGGGATGCCCCTCGCCGATCCGGCGATAGGTCCGGCTGGTGGAGACGCTGATGCAGACCACGGGCGGCCGGGCGAAGCGCTCGCGATAGGCGTCCGAGGCGATGAAGCGGCGGAAGAGCTTCCCGTGCAGCACGCCGAAGTCGTCCGGCACGTCGGGGCCGGATCCCGAGGGGCCCGCGACGGCGTCCGCGGCTCTCCGGTGCGCGGGCAGCCGCACGCTGAAGTCGTGGTCGCGCACGTAGGAGGAGAAGTTGTTGCCGGTGATCCCCGGGATGCGCTCGCCGGTGTCGCGATCCAGGATCTGCACGTGGAGCATCTCGATCAGCGGGACTCCCGCGCCGTCGTCCGCGGTCCCCTCGCCGGTGCCCGGGTGCAGATCCGCGGAGACGATGTCGAGCTCCACGTCGTAGCGATCCCCGCCGCCTGCGAGGTCGTTCGTGCGGTCGGTGATCATCGCAAGGGCGCGTCGGAGGTTCTCGCGGCGGTGGTCCCCGCGGGCCAGGTTGGCGAAGTTCGTGGTGATCCGTGATCCGCTCGCCGGGACGTAGTCCTCGTCGAAGCGGGTCGTGCGGATGCTGAAGGTGAAGTCGGTCGTCATGGTGCCCTCGATCGTCATGGTGGAGCGAGCGTACGCATGACGACCTCTCATAGCCCCATCAAGACACTTGGGTGCTCGGCATAGCTGGTTCCTATGTCAGCAGTTCGACGCCGAAGCCCGTCACCACATCGCGCATCTCCGCGACGAAGCGTTCCGCCTGACCGGTGAGCGATGCGGACTCGTGTCCGATCCAGCCGATCTCGATGTGCTCGTCGACGTCGAGCGGCACTGCGACGATCGACGGATCCAGGTCATCGGAGACGATGCCGGTGGAGATCGTGTAGCCGTCCAGACCGATCATCAGGTTGAAGATCGTGGCCCGATCGCTGACCCGGATGTCCTGTGCTGAGGACCGGGTCGAGAGGATCTCCTCGGCGAAGTAGAAGGAGTTGTCGGTCCCCTGGTCGAACGTGAGCCGGGGCAGGTGCTCGAGGTCCTGGAGGGAGACGCGCCGACGCGAGGCGAGCGGGTTCGTCCGGGCGACGAAGATGTGCGGGCTCGCCAGGAACAGCGGGGTGAAGGCGAGCTCGGAGTCCCGCAGCAGCTTGTCGATGACCTTCCGGTTGAAGTCGCTGCGGTAGAGGACGCCGATCTCGCTGCGCAGCGTCCGCACGTCCTCGATGATGTCCGCGGTGCGGGTCTCGCGCAGCGTGAACGCGTACTCCGCGGCCTGCGAGGCCTTCACCATGCGCACGAACGCCTCCACCACGAAGGAGTAGTGCTGGGCGGAGACGGCCAGCAGGCGGCGCGACGGCGGGCGTCCGAGATAGCGCTGCTCGAGCAGCTCGGCCTGCTCGACCACCTGGCGCGCATAGCCGAGGAACTCGATGCCGTCCTCGGTGAGGGCCGCTCCGCGCACGGAGCGACGCAGGAGGACGCGCCCCACCCGACGCTCGAGGTCCTTCATCGCCGCGGACATCGTCGGCTGGGACACGTAGAGCAGATCCGCGGCCGCGGTGATGGAGCCCTCCGCGGCGACCTCGACGAAGTACCGCAGCTGCTGCAATGTGATCCCGTGCGCCGTCCCGACGCCACCGCGTGCCATCGGTGCAGGCTATCCCACCGAGCGCGGGATCGGGGATCGGGTGCGCGCGGCCCGGCCCCTACACTGGGGAGGTCCGCACGACCTAGGGGAAGCTCTTCGTGTTCAACAACCTGTCCGATCGCATCACCGCCAGCCTCAAGGGCCTGCGCGGCCACGGCCGTCTCAGCGAGGCGGACGTCGACAAGACGATCCGCGAGATCCGCCGAGCGCTGCTGGACGCCGACGTCGCGGTGTCCGTGGTGCGCACCTTCACCGCCGCGGTGCGCGAGCGCGCCCTCGGCGAGGAGGTCTCCAAGGCGCTCAACCCCGCCCAGCAGGTCGTCAAGATCGTCAACGACGAGCTGGTGCAGGTCCTCGGCGGCGAGGCCCGCGAGCTGAACTGGTCCAAGAACCCGCCCACCGTGATCATGCTCGCCGGCCTCCAGGGCGCCGGCAAGACGACCCTCGCCGGCAAGCTCGCGCAGTGGATGAAGGCCGAGGGGCACACCCCGCTGCTGATCGCCGCGGACCTCCAGCGCCCCAACGCCGTGAACCAGCTGCAGATCGTGGGAGAGCGCGCCGGAGTACCCGTCTTCGCCCCCGAGCCCGGCAACGGCGTGGGCGACCCGGTGCTCGTGGCGATGAACGGCGTCTCCACCGCCCAGTTCCAGCAGCACGACGTGGTCATCGTCGACACCGCCGGCCGTCTCGGCATCGACGAGGAGATGATGCAGCAGGCGCGGGACATCCGCGACGCCGTGCACCCGCACGAGACCCTGTTCGTGGTCGACGCGATGATCGGCCAGGACGCGGCGCGGGTCGCCGAGGCGTTCCGCGACGGCGTCGGCTTCACCGGCGTGGTGCTCTCCAAGCTCGACGGCGACGCCCGCGGCGGCGCGGCGCTGTCCATCACCGGCGTCACCGAGCGCCCCATCCTCTTCGCCTCCACCGGCGAGAGCCTCGACGACTTCGAGCGCTTCCACCCGGACCGCATGGCGAACCGGATCCTCGACATGGGCGACGTGCTCACCCTCATCGAGCAGGCGGAGAAGGCCTTCGACCAGAAGGAGGCCGAGAAGGCGGCGCAGAAGCTCGCCTCCGGCGAGGACTTCACGCTCGACGACTTCCTGAGCCAGATGCAGCAGCTCAAGAACATGGGCAGCATCAAGAAGATGCTCGGCATGCTGCCGAACATGGGGCAGTACCGCGAGGCGCTCGACAACTTCGACGAGTCCGAGATCGGCCGCATCGAGGCGATCATCCGCTCGATGACGCCCGAGGAGCGCAACAACCCCAAGATCATCAACGGCTCGCGCCGCAACCGCATCGCCCGCGGTTCGGGCACGACGGTCCAGCAGATCAACCAGCTGCTCGAGCGCTTCAAGCAGGCTCAGCAGATGATGCGCACGATGGGCCGCGGCATGGCCGGCGGCGGGGGCATGCCGGGGATGCCCGGCGGTCCCGGCATGGGCATGGGCAAGAAGTCCCGCGGCCGGCAGGCCCCGCAGCGCCCCCAGGGCAAGAAGTCCAAGTCGAAGAACCCCGCCAAGGCCGCGCGCGAGCAGGCCGAGGCCGCCAAGCGCGCCGCGGAGAGCGGCAAGGGAACAGGCGGCTCGGCGTTCGGCGGCGGCGCCCAGCAGGGCGGTCAGCCGGACCTGTCCGACTTCGATCCGAGCCAGCTCCCGCCGGAGATGCAGAAGCTCCTCGGCGGGAAGTGATCGCGGCGGGGTCTCCTCGTCCTGCGCGGGCCCGGCTCGGTCATCTCGATAGGCTCGCGGCCATGAGCACCGCCGACGTCGCCGAGACCACCGCACCGATCCTCCACCTGCGCGGACCGATCCTGCTCGGTCCCGAGGAGGAGCTCGCCGAGGCCTGGGTGGCGGGCGGGGTCATCCATCACGAGAAGCCCGAGCTGCCCGCAGGGACCGAGGTCCGGGAGATCGACGGCATCGTGGTCCCCGGCCTCGCCGATCTGCACTGCCATCTCGGCATCGCCGACGGGGGAGGGGGCACCACCCTCGCCGAGGCGCGCGAGCAGGCGCTCGTGGACCGCGACACCGGCGTGCTCCTGGTCCGCGACGCGGGCTCGATCATCGACAACTCGCCGCTGCAGCAGCAGGGCGACCTGCCGCGCCTGATCCGGTGCGGACGCCACCTCGCCCGCACCCGCCGCTATCTGATCGGCTATGCCGACGAGGTCGAGCCGGAGGAGCTCCCCGCCGCCGTCACGCGCGAGGCCGGTCGCGGCGACGGATGGGTCAAGCTCGTCGGCGACTGGATCGACCGCGCGGCCGGCGACCTCAGCCCGTGCTGGGAGGCCGAGGACTTCGTCGCCGCGGCGGACGCCGCCCATGCGGCCGGTGCCCGGATCACCACCCACACCTTCGACGAGGAGACCCTCCCGCTCGTGCTCGACGCGGGCTTCGACTGCCTCGAGCACGCCACGGGCCTGACGGGGGAGACGATCCCCCGCGTGGCCGAGGCGGGGATCCCGGTCGTGACCACCCTCGTCAACGTCGACGAGTTCGAGACCTACGCCGCCCAGGGGGAGGGGAAGTTCCCCGCCTACGCCGCGCACATGCGCCGTCTGCGCGCATCCCGCTACGAGCGCACCCGCGACGCCCATGATGCGGGTGTGCAGCTGCTGGTCGGCACGGACTCCGGGGGAGTGCTGGGCCACGGCATCATCCATGACGAGCTCGACGAGCTCGCCGCCGCGGGCCTGACCGGCACGGAGATCCTCGAGGCTGCGACCTGGGCCCCTCGCCGCCTCCTCGGCGTGCCGGGCCTCGAGGACGGCGCCCCGGCGGATCTGCTCGTCGTCCCGGCCGATCCGCGCATCGACCATCGGGCGCTGCGCGAGCGGAGCCACATCGTGCTCGGCGGTCGCCAGGTGGCGTGAGAGGTCCTCCCCGTGCACACCCTCGCCCGCTCGCCCACGCCTTCCGACCTGGGCCCGCCGGCCCGTGTGCCCCGGCGCACAGGAGCCGGGGTGGAACGGGGGAGGGGATCCCTGGCATAATCATCGCCTGTATGCGTCCGGGCCGGCCCTCTACCCGCCCGGGAGCGACACCCCGAGAACCGTCAGCGCCCGCATCACCCCACAGGCTGCGGCGGGACTCACCCGAACATCCCTGAAGGAGAGTCCACCCACGTGGCTGTCAAGATCCGCCTGAAGCGCATGGGCAAGATCCGTGCACCGTTCTACCGCGTCGTGGTCGCCGATTCGCGCAAGAAGCGCGACGGCGCCGTGATCGAGGAGATCGGCAAGTACCACCCCACCGAGAACCCCTCGGTCATCGAGATCGAGTCCGAGCGTGCGCAGTACTGGCTGAGCGTCGGCGCGCAGCCGACCGAGCAGGTCGCCGCACTGCTCAAGGTCACCGGTGACTGGGCGAAGTTCAAGGGCGAGGGCGATGCCGCCGGCTCCCTGAAGACCGCCGAGGCGAAGCAGTCCGCCGAGGAGCGCATCGCCGCCGCCGACAAGGCCGCCACCGAGTCCCGCGAGGGCGCGAAGAAGGCCAAGGAGAAGTCCGCCGCCGAGGTCGAGGCCGGCCACGAGGAGGCCCCGGCCGAGGGCGAGGCCACCGAGGACGCCGCCGCCGCGGCGACCGACGAGGCCTGAGATGAGCACCCGCGCCGAAGCGCTCGACCACCTGGTCCGAGGCATCGTCGACGACCCTGACGCCGTCCGCGTCACGGAGAAGTCCACCCGCCGCGGTCCGCTGCTCGAGGTCCGGGTCGGCGCCGCCGACCTGGGCCGCGTCATCGGCCGGTCCGGCCGCACCGCCCGTGCCCTGCGCACGGTCACCGCGGCCCTCTCGGAGGACGACGTGCGGGTCGACATCGTCGACGTCGACCGTCGCTGAGGTGCCCCGCAGGACCCTGAGGAGCGGCGCTGCCGAACGGACCGGGAGGTCCCGGCGGCGCCGCTCCTCGTCGTCCGCGCCCCGCGTGCTCGCGGAGAGCCCCGCCCGCGCCGCCGCGACCGGCTCCACCCGCACACTCGGCCTCCTCGTCCCGCTGCTCGGGCTCTCCCTCGCGCTGACCGGCTGCACCTCCGACGAGGCCCCGGACGCCTCGACCGCCGACGACGGTGCCGTCTCGACGGCGCACGCGAGCTCCGACCCCTCCCTGGCCGCGGCCTGCACCGCGTTCTGGGGAGACCCCGACTATGCGGACCCCCTCTCCCGCGAGGTCCTGGACCGCGCGGGCAGCGCCCCGGAGGCAGGCCCCTCCGATCCCGGCTTCTACGCCCTCGCCGGGGACGATGTCGAGTCCGTCTTCGAGCACGCGCCGCAGACGGCGCGCGAGAGCGCCGCGCCCCTCGCGGACTGGTTCCGCACCGAGCCCGAGCGCGGCCAGGACGCGGACCTCGACGCCTTCGCCCGCGCCTGGGACGGCGTGGCGGCCGTCTGCCGGGACAGCTCCGCGGCCGCGCTCTGGGCCGACGGTCCGGGCGAGGCCGGTACCAAGCCCGCCGCGCTCGTGTGCGCGGACGTCTTCGACACCCCCGGCACGCTCACCCACTTCGCGAACTCCAACGTGCTGACCTCCAACATGTTCAAGCTCGTCGGCCGCGCCCCGCAGCAGGTTCCGGAGGGACGCACCGATGAGCTCCGCGCCACCGCAGACCTGCTGGACGCCGAGATCAGCGCCGTGGACGACGACGCCGTGCGCGCCGCGCTCGAGGAGATCCGCGCCCCCTTCGCGGACGCCCTCGACGGCGACACCTCCTCCGAAGGGCTCCAGGACCCGCTGGACCGGCTCGCCTCGGCCTGCCTGGCACGCGGCTACGACGCCCCCGCCCCCGCCGAGGACGGCGGCGACGCCGTGGCCGGTGCCCCCGCCGCCCACGGCCCTGCCCAGGCCCTCGCCGACACCCCGACCCCCGCCGGCACCCCCGCATCCCTCGCCGTCCCCACGAACGGAGCCCTCGCATGAGCACCCTCGACGTCATCGTCGCGACCATCGGCCGCGCCCACGGCCTGCGCGGCGAGGTCGCGCTGATCCTGCGCACCGACCAGCCGGAGGAACGGCTGCGCCCCGGCGCCGCGTTCGAGGTCGACTCCGACGGCCGGCGGCGCACCCTCACCGTGCGAGGCACCCGCCTCCAGCAGGATCGCTGGTACGTGAGCTTCGAGGAGGTCGCCGACCGCACCGACGCCGAGTCCCTGCGCGGGATCGACCTCGAGCTCGCCGTCGATGCCGAGGAGGAGGCCGACGTGGACCCCGACGCCTGGTACCCCTCCCAGCTCGAGGGCCTCGCGGTCCGCCACGTCGACGGCCGCGAGCTCGGCGTCGTCGCCGGAGTCGACCACTACCCGGCCCAGGACCTCCTCGTGGTGCGCACCCCGGACCGGCGCCGCGTGCAGCTGCCGCTGGTCGAGCAGCTCGTGCCCGAGGTCGACCTCGCCGCGGGCGTGGTGACCGCCGATCCGCCCGGCGGGCTCTTCGACGCGCTGCCGGAGGACGAGCAGGGCCCCGAGCCGGAGACCTCCGGCCCTGCGCGGACGGAGCGCTGAGGCCGCCGTGCGCATCGACGTCCTGACGATCTTCCCCGAGTACCTCGCCCCGCTCGAGCTCTCCCTCATCGGGAAGGCGCGCCGCGACGGGCTGCTGGACCTGCACGTCCACGACCTGCGCAGCTGGACGCACGACCGGCACCGCACCGTGGACGACACCCCGCTCGGCGGCGGCGCCGGCATGGTGATGAAGCCCGAGCCGTGGGCGGAGGCCTTCGCCGCCGTGCGCGAGCAGGGGCAGGCGGCGCTCGGCGAGGACGTGGAGCCGCTGATCATCTTCCCCAACCCCGCCGGGACGCCGTTCTCGCAGTCCACGGCGCAGGAATGGTCCCAGTGCGAGTGGCTGATCCTCGCCTGCGGCCGCTACGAGGGCATCGACGAGCGGGTCTACGAGCACCTCGCCGACATCGGCTGCGAGGTCGCCCTGGCCTCCCTCGGCGACTACGTCCTCAACGGCGGCGAGGTCGCGGTGCTCGCGATCACCGAGGCCGTCGTGCGACTCGTGCCCGGCGTCGTCGGCAACGCCGAGTCCCTCGTCGAGGAGTCCCATTCCGAGGGACTGCTCGAATACCCCCTCTACACCCGTCCCGCCCGCTGGGAGGACCCGGCAGGGGTGGTGCGCGAGGCCCCGGCGATCCTCCTGTCCGGGGACCATGGGAAGATCGCGGCCTGGCGACGCGAGCAGTCCGTCTCGCGCACCCGGCAGCGCCGCCCCGACCTCCTCGACGAGGCCTGAGAGCACCTCCCGACGGTGCACCGGCCACCCCGACGGGGACGCCGCCGTGCCGGCCCGCGAGCGGACGTGAGCGATCCGACGGCCCTGCGCGGTGATCACCGGCACGAACACCCCGGGGCCGGCTTGCCGCTGCGCGCGGTGCGCTGGCAGAATGTCCCCTCGTGCGCACCGCGCGCCCCTCTGCCTCAGGGGAGGGCGCATCACGCGGTCGGGCAGATCCGTGGCGATGGGAGTCGCCGCCAGAGGCCCAGCACACCGGCACGGCGAGACATGCACGTCTCCCCGCCGGATCGACGGTTCACGACGGGGCGCCCCGAGCGGCCCGACGAACGAGGCCGACCGACCTGAGGCGGAGGCCAGGAGAGAGACATGCAGAAGCTCGACGAGCTCGACAAGGCGTCGCTGCGCGACGACGTCCCCGCCTTCCGTGCCGGCGACAACGTCAAGGTGCACGTGAAGGTCATCGAGGGCAACCGCTCCCGTATCCAGGTCTTCCAGGGCTACGTCATCGGCCGCCAGGGCCACGGCGTGGGCGAGACCTTCCGCGTCCGCAAGGTCTCCTTCGGCGTCGGCGTGGAGCGCGTGTTCCCCGTGCACGCCCCGACGGTCGACAGGATCGAGGTCGTCACCCGCGGTGACGTCCGCCGCGCGAAGCTGTACTACCTGCGCAACCTCACGGGCAAGAAGGCCCGCATCAAGGAGAAGCGCGACCACTCCTGATCCCCCTGCGGATCCCCGGAGCATCCGCGTGAGCGCGGACCGACGGCGACGGCCCCACCCTGTGGTGGCCGTCGCCGTCTGCGTCGTGCTGGCGCTGCTGGCCGTGCTGGCCGTGCGCCACTTCGTGGTCCAGCCCTTCCGGGTCCCCTCGGCGTCGATGGCCCCGACCCTCGAGGTCGGCGACGTGCTCCTGGCCGACCGCACCACGGCCGGCACCGCCGCCCGGGGGGACGTGGTCGTCCTCGACGGCACGGGATACTTCGCCCCCTCCTCGGCCGACGGCGGCCGCTACTGGGTCAAGCGCGTCATCGCCGTCGGCGGCGACACCGTGAGCTGCTGCGGGCAGGACGGTGCGATCCTCCTGAACGGCGAGCCCCTCGAGGAGCCGTATCTCCCGCAGGGCATGGCACCGAGCACGATCGAGTTCGACCTGCGCGTCCCCGAGGGGCGCATGTTCGTGCTCGGCGACAACCGCTCCGACTCCACCGACTCCCGCCATCTGCTCGGAGCCCCCGGCGGCGGGATGATCCCCGTCGAGCGCGTGGTCGGCCGCGCGGACCGGATCGTGTGGCCACCGCCTCGCGGCTCCGCCCTCTGACGCCCAGCCTCACCGGCTATCCTGACCGCGATGAAGAGTGCGTCCCACGAGAACCGCCGAGCAGCGTCCGCCACGGAGGACCCCGCTCCCGCCGTGGACGCCACCACCGCGACCGCCGCGCCCGAGGGGAACGGCGAGCCGCCCCGGGGAGAGGAGCGCGCCGCGGACCCCCACGAGCACGGGGACCGGCCCCGCCACCGCGGCAAGCGGATGCCGCTGTGGCTCGACACGCTGGTGACGATGGTCGTCGCCCTCGTCATCGCGGTGCTGGTCAAGACCTTCCTCATCCAGCCCTTCTACATCCCCTCCGCCTCGATGAACCCCACCCTGCTGGAGGACGACAAGATCATCGTCTCCAAGCTCAGCCCCGGGGTGTTCGACCTCGAGCGCGGGGACGTCATCGTCTTCGAGGACCCGGCCGACTGGATCCCCGGCGACGCCACCGAGGACCCCACCCTGCGCGTGCGCTTCATGATGGCGCTCTCGCTCGTGGGCCTCGCCCCGGACCCGTCCCAGGACCACCTGGTCAAGCGCCTCATCGGACTGCCCGGCGACCACGTGGTGTGCGAGGACGAGGGCGCCGCGCTCCAGGTCAACGGCACGACCCTCGACGAGCCGTACATCAACCCGCAGACCCCCGCCTGCCGGGCCGCCTTCGACGTCACCGTCCCCGCCGACAAGGTGTGGGTGATGGGGGACAACCGCTACGCCTCCGCGGACTCCGCCTGGCACGAGGTGCAGGGCGACGGCGGCTTCGTCGACGAGTCGGACATCACCGGCCGCGCCGAGGCGATCTTCTGGCCCGTGAGCCGCTGGACCGGGCTCGGGGACGGCACCGACGCCTTCGCCGACGTGCCCGACCAGCCGTGAGCGCACCCGCGCCGACCCTCGACCTCGAGATCGCGCTCGCCCGGCGCTGCGGTCCCGGCCGACGCATCGTCGTGGGGCTGGACGAGGTGGGCCGCGGCGCCCTCGCCGGACCCGTCGCCGTCGGCGCCCTCGCCCTGGAGATCACCGACGGTGCCGTCAAGCCCCTGCCGGAGGGGGTGCGGGACTCCAAGAAGCTCACCGCACGCCGCCGCGAGGCGCTCGTGGACCCGATCCTCGGGACGGCCCTCGCGGGCGCCATCGGCTGGGCCGAGGCCGCGGAGATCGACGAGATCGGGATCATGCCCGCTCTGACCAGGGCCGCGCTGCGCGCCCTGGACGGGCTCGCGCTGGCGGCCGATGCGCTCCTGCTCGACGGCGACGCCGACGTGCTCACCGGGGCGCTGAGCACCTCGGACCGTCCCGCGCCCCTGGTCGAGCTGCGCGTGGCCGCCGATCGCGACTGCGCGAGCGTCTCCGCGGCGAGCATCCTGGCGAAGGTCGCCCGGGATGCGCGGATGGCGGCGCTGGACGCCGAGGCGCCCGAGTATCGCTGGGCCTCGAACAAGGGCTACGGCTCGGCGGCGCATCGCGAGGCGATCGACCGGCTGGGCGCGCACGAGCACCATCGACGCAGCTGGCGCCTCGGCTCGGCTCACGCCGCCGGGTCCTCGCCGGCCCGGATCGTGCCGAACCGGACCGTGCCGAACCGGACCGCGCCGTCAGCGAGTCCGCACGGGCGCCAGCCTGCGGGCGCTCGGCCGACGACCAGCTCGGCTGGCGTACTGTGGGAGGGCCCGTGGAGCCCGCAGGATGAGGAGGAGCGCCGGTGAGCAGCCAGGACCTCGAGAACTACGAGTCCGACCTCGAACTCCAGCTCTTCCGCGAGTACCGCGACGTGGTCAGCCTGTTCACCTACGTGGTCGAGACCGAGCGGCGCTTCTACCTCGCCAACCAGGTGGACCTGCAGGTCCGCTCCGGCGGCGGGGAGGTGTTCTACGAGCTGCGCCTGGCGGACGTGTGGGTGTGGGACATCTACCGCTCCAACCGCTTCGTGCGCTCGGTGCGCGTGGTGACCTTCAAGGACGTCAACATCGAGGAGCTCAACAAGCAGGACCTCTCCCTGCCCTGAGTCCTGGCCGCCCCCTGAGACGGGCGTCCCTGCATCGCGGACGCGGCGCCGCGACCTCCCCTCCACACACCCCCTCCGTCCCCAGGATCGAGGGACTGCTTCCCCGCACGGGGCCCTCCGGCGAGGCTGACGGCATGAACAGCCTCGCCTCCGCCCCCGGCACCCCGCCCCCTCACCTCGCCGCCGACCGGCCACGCCCGGCACCGGCCCCACCACGGGTGCGTGAGATGACCACCGCCGAGCTCGGCCGGGCCGGAGAGGACCTGGCCGCCGACCACCTGATCGCCTGCGGCTGGCAGATCGTCGAGCGGAACCTGCGCCTGGCGCAGGGGGAGCTCGACATCGTCGCCCTCGCCCACTCGACCCTCGTGTTCGTCGAGGTCAAGACGCGCCGCTCCTTCGTCACCGGTGTGCCGCAGGCGGCGGTGACCCCGGCGAAGCTGCGTCGGCTGCGACGGCTCGCCGGCGAGTACCTCATGGAGCGCTCGACACCGCACCGCGACGTGCGGATCGATGTGATCGCCGTGCACGCCCACGTCGACGGGGTCTTCTCGCTCGAGCATCTCGAAGGGGTGCACTGAGATGGGACAGGCGCGCACCGTCTCCATCAGCCTCACCGGTCTCGAGGGCACCCTGGTCGAGGTCGAGGCGGACGTCTCCCCGGGACTTCCCGCCTTCTCCCTGGTGGGCCTGCCGGACTCCTCGACGCTCCAGGCGCGTGACCGGGTCCGTGCCGCCTCGGCCCGCAGCGGCGTCCACCTCGCCCAGCGCCGGATCACCGTCAACATGACTCCCGCCTGGCAGCACAAGCACGGCTCCGGCTTCGACCTCGCGATCGCGCTCGCGGTGATCGACGCCCAGGGTGATCTGCGCACCCACGTCCCCTCCGACACGGTGCTGCTCGGGGAGCTGGGGCTCGACGGGCGGCTGCGTCCCGTCCCCGGCGTGCTGCCGGCCCTGCTCGCGGCCCGCGGCCACGGGCTGTGCCGTGCCGTGGTGCCGGAGGAGAACCTCGCCGAGGCGCGCCTCGTGCAGGGCATCGAGGTGGACGCCGCCTCCGACCTCGCCACGCTCCTGCACCGCTTCGGCGCGGACGTCCCGCCGGCCCCGCCGCGGGAGCCGCTGCCCGCCCCGACGCCGCCCGCCCCGCGGGGCACGGCCCGCACGACGGACTTCGCCGACGTGATCGGGCAGGCCGAGGCGCGGCGCGCCGCCGAGGTCGCCGCGGCCGGGGGCCATCACCTGCTGCTGACCGGGCCGCCCGGCGCGGGCAAGACGATGATCGCCGCCCGCCTGCCCGGGATCCTCCCGGAGCTCAGCACGGAGGACGCGCTGGACGTCTCGGCCGTCCACTCCCTCGACGGACGCTTCGACGCACGCGAGGGCCTCCTGCATCTCCCGCCCCTGGAGAGCCCGCATCACACCGCGAGCGCCGCCGCCGTGGTCGGGGGAGGCGGCGGCCTCGCCCGGCCCGGAGCGATCTCCCGTGCGCACTGCGGAGTGCTCTTCCTCGACGAGGCGCCCGAGTTCTCCTCCCGGGTGCTCGAGGCGCTGCGGGAACCGCTCGAGACGGGGGACATCACCCTCCACCGCGCTCGCGGCGTGACCCGCTATCCCGCCCGCTTCCAGCTCGTCCTGGCCGCGAATCCGTGCCCGTGCGGGAACTCCTGGGGCAAGGGGGAGAGGTGCACGTGCACCGCGCTGCAGCGCCGACGCTATCTCTCACGGCTTTCCGGCCCGGTGATGGACCGCATCGACATGCGCGTGGACGTGGGCCCCGTCGACCTCCGTCGCAGCGGTGGGGAGCCCTCCGAGCCGAGCGCGAGCATCGCCGCACGCGTCCGCCGCGCACGGGAGCGACAGAGGAGCCGGTATGCGGGGCGGAACTGGAGCACCAACGCCCACCTCCCCGGACCGCTGCTGCGCACCGAGTTCGCGCCCGCGAAGGCGGACCTCGCCCTCCTGGACCATTCCCACGGACAGGGCAGGCTCACCCTGCGCGGCTACGACCGGGTGCTGCGACTGGCCTGGACCCTCGCCGACCTCGACGCGGCGGATCGACCCGATGCGGTCCACATCGGCGAGGCTCTCACCCTGCGACTGGGGGACCCCCGATGAGCCGCGCACCGCGCACGGAGCAGGAGCCCCTGACCCCGCCGCAGCCCGCGCCCCGCGAGACGGAACGACGAGCCCGGGTGACCTGGTCCCTGACCGCCGAGCCCTCCGACGCCGTCGCCCTGCTGGCCCGGGATCGGCTCGGACCGGCCCACGCCCTCGAGCTCGCCCGCGAGGCCACGCCCGACGAGCTGGTCTCCGCCCTGCAGGGGGAGGTGCCCTCCCAGGCCGCCGACCCCGGCGCGGGAACGCCGCGAGCGCGAGCGGCACGCGCCCTCGAGCGCTGGCGGGGACGGCTCCGCACGGTCGACGTCGACGCCGTCCTCGAGGACGCCGACAGACGACGCCTGCGCGTGCTGGTGCCCGGCGACGCGGAATGGCCGCAGCTCCTCGACGACCTCCAGGAGAGCGCCCCGCACTGCCTGTGGGCGCAGGGGCCCGGACGGCTCGAGCAGCTGACGGGCGAGCGCAGCGCAGGTCTCGTGGGCTCCCGCGCCTCCACCCCCTACGGCGAGGACGTCGCCGCCTCCCTCGCCGCGGCCTTCGCCGGATCCGGCGGGACGGTCGTCTCCGGCGGCGCCTACGGGATCGACGCGGCCGCGCATCGTGGTGCGCTCGCCGCCGGGGGCGGCGCAACCATCGCGGTCCTCGCCGGAGGACTGGACCGTCTCTACCCCCGCGGGAACGCGCAGCTGCTCGAACGGATCCGTGAGCATCATCTGCTGGTCAGCGAGGCGCCCGTCGGTACCGCCCCGACGCGGTGGCGCTTCCTCGCCCGGAACCGGCTCATCGCGGCGCTGTCCCGGGCGGTCGTGGTGGTCGAGGCGGCCTGGCGCTCCGGCGCGCTGTCCACCGCGCGACTCGCCGATCAGCTCTCCCGGCCGGTCGGCGCGGTCCCGGGCCCGGTGACCTCCGCGGCGAGCGCCGGCTGCCATCGACTGGTCCGCGAGCAGGGCGCGGTGCTCGTGACCGAGCCTGCCGAGCTGCTGGACCTCCTGCCGGGAGGGCCCGCGGCGGGGGAGGGGAGCTTCGCCCGGCAGGACGAGCTCGACCTGCTCTCGCCCTCCGACCGCCGCGTGCTGGATGCGGTGCCGCCGCGCTCGAGCCTCACCCCGGCGCGGATCGTGGACGAGGTCGGCTTCGCGCCGAGGGAGGTCAGTGCGGCGCTGGCCCGGCTCGAGCTGCTCGGCCTCGTCGAGCGCTCCGCGCAGCGGGTGCGACGCACACGGCGGTGAGCACGAGACGGTGAGGGGAGATCCCGGGCCGGGGCGTCGATGCGCGAGAATGGCGGGCATGAGCACCCACCCCGCGATGGAGCAGGACGACGAGATCGTCGAGGCCTTCGCAGCCCACCTGCGCCTGGAGCGCGGCCGTTCCGAGCACACGGTGCGCGCCTACCGGCGGGAGACGGGCTCGCTGCTGACGCATCTGCGGGAGGTCGAGCGCATCGCCCCCGCCGAGCTCGACGTGACTGCGCTGCGCTCCTGGCTCGCCGCGCGCGCGGAGACCGGCGCGAGCGCGAGCACCCTCGCCCGCTCCGCCGCCGCAGCCCGCACCTTCACCGCCTGGCTCGCCGCGACCGGCCGGATCCCCCATGACGTCGGCGGCCGGCTCCGCGCCCCGCGCCGCGGCCGGCATCTGCCCGCTGTCCTCACGGGTGAGCAGGCCGGGGCGCTCCTGGACGGGATCGCCGCGCCTCGCGAGGACGCGACCGGAGCCCGTCGAGAGGGCGCGGCCGCCGACCGTCCGGGCGAGGCGTCCGCCTCCGGGCGGGGCGCGGGGCCGACGGCCTCTCAGCACGAGGCGCCGGCCGCGCCGACGGATCCGGTGGAGCAGGCCGTGCTGCAGCGTGACGCGGCGGTGCTCGAGCTGCTCTACTCCTCCGGGCTGCGCGTCTCCGAGCTCGTGTCCCTCGACCTCGGCGGCATCGATCGCGCGGAGGGCACCGTCCGCGTGCGCGGCAAGGGCGACAAGGAGCGGATCGTCCCCGTCGGCGTCCCCGCGCTCGAGGCGCTGCGCGTCTGGGAGGAGCAGGGGCGCCCCGTGCTCGCCGACAGGGGGAAGGGCGGCTCGCCGCAGCGGGCTCTCTTCCTCGGCGTGCGCGGGGGACGGCTCGGGGACCGCGCCGTGCGCACCCTCGTGGACCGGTACGCGGCCCGGGCTGGGATCGCCCGGCACATCAGCCCCCACACCCTGCGCCACAGCGCCGCCACGCACCTGGTCGAGGGCGGAGCGGACCTGCGCAGCGTGCAGGACTTCCTGGGACACTCCTCGCTCGCCACCACGCAGATCTACACCCACGTCAGCGCCGAACGCCTGCGCAGCACCGTCGATCAGGCCCACCCGCGAGCCTGATCCCGTCCGGGCGTCCCGGCATCGCCGCGCCCCGCTCCGCTTTCGCTCGCATCCGCTCCGCGGGTGCGACCCGCTCAGACGAGGCCCGCCGCATGGGGGCCGGCCCCCTGCAGCTGCACCACGGGTCGCGTGAGGAGCACGGGAGAGGAGCCCGGGGGTGATCCCGCGGGCACGCCTCCCGGGGAGGCGGATCCCGTGGATGCTCGGCCCGGCGCCGAGGCAGAGGCCCCGACGCTGCCTCCACCCTCCCAGGGCAGCAGCACGCTCGGTCCCCGACCACCGAGGAGCAGCAGCGGGTCCAGATAGGACTCGCCCCGTCGGGCTCCCAGGTGCAGACAGTCGCGCTCGCCGCAGTGCGAGGACGGGGAGCCGCCCTCGAGGGTCCCCAGCACGTCGCCCGCCGCCACCCGTGCTCCCTCGCTCAGCGTGCTCGTCACCGGCTCATAGGTGGACAGCAGCCCGTCGGCATGCACCACGGAGACCACACCACGGCCGGCGAGGGACCCGCTGAAACGCACCGTCCCGGCCTCGACCGCCCGGATCTGCGCACCGCCGGAGACCGCGATGTCGATCCCCCGGTGGCCCGGCCCGTACGGGGTGGTCGGCGCCTCGAAGCGCGCCACCACCTCGTGCGGAGGCGGTGTCGGCCACTGCCAGCGCGGGCCCTCGGCGCGGGCCGCGCCGGGCGGCGGCACGGCCAGCACCAGCACGAGCATCGTCAGCAGCGCGAGCCCCCGCGAGAGCAGGGAGAGCCGGGACGGGACGGGGCGGGACGCGAGGAGGACCATGGCGGGATCCTCCGCGTGCGGGGACCGTGCCGCCAGAGGCACGACCCGGCGGTGGACGGAGCGGTCCTGTGGAGGAGACGTCCCGCCTCCGCCGGCCAGGTCGTCCCTCCCTCCCGCCCAGCGGAGGTGACGCATGCCGCGCACGGGGATGCGGCGGCGTCGGATAGACTTCCCTCAGCATCCGGTCCGTCCGGATGACTTCGCGTGCCCACCAGGGCTCGTCGGCCATCGGTCCTTCCCGTCCTCTGCTCCGCGCGGGGGAGGCGCAGGGCGGCCGGCTCCCGGGCACCAGGCCCCGCACCGACCGGTGGCGGGGGACAACCGAGAAAGCAGGTCCTGCGCGATGACCGCGGACGCCCACGGGCGCGCCGTGCGAGCCCAGGACCGGAGAACAGAGGACACCATCATGGCAGTCGTCACCATGCGCCAGCTCCTGGAGAGCGGCGTCCACTTCGGTCACCAGACCCGTCGCTGGAACCCGAAGGTCCGTCGCTTCATCTTCACCGAGCGCAACGGCATCTACATCGTCGACCTCATGCAGACCCTGTCGTACATCGACAAGGCCTACGACTTCGTCAAGCAGACCGTCGCCCACGGCGGCACCATCCTGTTCGTCGGCACCAAGAAGCAGGCGCAGGAGTCGGTGCAGGAGCAGGCCACCCGTGTGGGCATGCCCTACGTGAACCAGCGCTGGCTGGGCGGCATGCTCACCAACCTGCAGACCGTCTCCGCGCGCGTGAACCGCCTCAAGGAGCTCGAGCAGATCGACTTCGACGATGTGGCCTCCTCCGGCCGCACCAAGAAGGAGCTGCTGATGATGCGCCGCGAGAAGGACAAGCTCGAGAAGACGCTCGGCGGCATCCGCGACATGGGCAAGGCGCCCTCGGCCCTGTGGGTCGTGGACACCAACAAGGAGCACCTCGCCGTCGACGAGGCCCAGAAGCTGAACATCCCCGTCGTCGCGATCCTGGACACCAACTGCGATCCCGACGAGATCACCTACCCGATCCCGGGCAACGACGACGCGATCCGCTCCGTCACGCTGCTGACCCGCGTGGTCGCCGACGCGGTCGCCGCGGGCCTCCAGGAGCGTCACGCGAAGTCCACCGGCGAGAAGAACGTCTCCGCCGTGGACGCCGAGCCGCTGGCCGAGTGGGAGCAGGAGCTGCTCAAGCAGTCCGAGGTCCAGTCCCAGGACGCCCCGGCCGAGGAGTCCGTCGCCGCCGCCGAGGAGAAGCCGTCCGAGGAGAAGGCCGCCGAGTCGGAGGAGAAGCCCGCCGCCGAGGCCACCGAGGCCCCCGCCGCCGAGTGATCCACGGGCCCGGGACCGTCACCTCGGTCCCGGGCCCCTCCACGGGGAGGCCGTGAGCCTCCCGCCACCTCCCGAAGCAGCTCCCACAAGGAAGAGGAACATGGCCAACTACACGGCAGCAGACATCAAGGAGATCCGCGAGGCCACCGGCGCGGGCATGCTCGACGTCAAGAAGGCGCTCGACGAGGCCGAGGGCGACAAGGCCAAGGCCGTCGAGCTGATCCGCGTCAAGGGCCTCAAGGGCATCGCCAAGCGCGAGGGCCGCACCGCCTCCGAGGGCCTCATCGCCTTCGACATCCGCGACAGCGACGCCGGCCGCACCGGCACCCTCGTCGAGCTCAACTCCGAGACCGACTTCGTCGCCAAGAACGACAAGTTCGTGGCGCTGGGCGACGAGGCTGTGGCCGCGGCCGTCGAGTCCGGCGCGACCGAGCCCGAGGAGCTCGCCGAGACCCCCTTCGGCGAGGCACTGACCAACGCCGGCGCGTCCATGGGCGAGAAGATCCTCGTCCGCCGCATCGGCCGGGTCTCCGGCGAGGCCGTCACCGAGTACATGCACCGCACCAACAAGGACCTGCCCCCGCAGGTCGGCGTGCTGGTCGCGACCGACGCGGCCGGTGCCGAGGTCGCGCGCGACGTGGCGATGCACATCGCCGCGTTCACGCCCGCGTACCTCAGCCGCGACGAGGTCCCCGCCGACGTCGTCGAGAACGAGCGCCGCATCGCCCAGGAGACGGCCGAGAACGAGGGCAAGCCCGAGAAGGCGATCCCGAAGATCGTCGAGGGCCGCCTGAACGGCTTCTTCAAGGAGAACTGCCTCCTGGACCAGGCCTTCGCGAAGGACCCGAAGAAGACCGTCGGCCAGATCGCCGAGGAGGTCGGCGGCACCGTCACCGGCTTCGTCCGCTTCCGCGTCGGCAGCTGACGCCCCCGGGACTGGCACGGGCGCCCACCGCGCCCTCGCCCGCCCCACGGCCACGTGAGCGTGGCCACCGCCCTGCGGCCCCGCACCATCGGTGCGGGGCCGCGCCGGTATCATCGCCGAGGACCCCGCGCGGAAGGACCCCCATGACCCAGACGTTCACGTCCCCCATCCCCGTTCTGCCCAAGCGACAGGACGGACGACGTGTCCTCCTGAAGCTCTCGGGCGAGGCCTTCGGCGGCGGCGCCGTCGGCGTCGACCCCGACGTCGTCTCCCGCATCGCTGCGGAGATCGCCGAGGGAGTCGCCCAGGGCGTCCAGTGCGCCATCGTCGTCGGCGGCGGCAACTTCTTCCGCGGCGCGGAGCTGTCCCAGCGCGGGATGGACCGCCGCCGCGCCGACTACATGGGCATGCTCGGCACCGTCATGAACTGCCTCGCCCTGCAGGACTTCCTCGAGCAGCGCGGCGTCTCCACCCGCGTGCAGACGGCGATCGAGATGGGGCAGGTCGCCGAGCCGTACATCCCGCTGCGCGCGGTGCGCCACCTCGAGAAGGGCCGCGTGGTCATCTTCGGCGCCGGTGCCGGGATGCCCTACTTCTCCACCGACACCGTCGCGGTGCAGCGCGCCCTCGAGATCGGCTGCGAGGAGGTGCTGATGGCCAAGAACGGGGTCGACGGCGTCTACGACTCCGATCCGCGCAGCAACCCCGAGGCGACCAAGCTCGAGCACATCACCTACGGCGAGGCCCTCCAGCAGGGCCTCAAGGTCGTCGACTCCACCGCCTTCAGCCTCTGCATGGACAACGCCCAGCAGATGATGGTCTTCGGCCTGGACACCCCCGGCAACATCACCCGGGCAATGCGCGGGGACCGGATCGGCACCGTCGTCACCGAGTGACACCGGAGCGCCGGTCGCGGCGCCCCGCCGCCGCGACGTGCGGGACCGCCCCGACGTGCGGGACAATGGACCACAGCACCCATCGACAACCGAGGAGCACCCCGTGAGCGACGAGACCGCGAGCATCCTGAAGGACGCCCAGGCCAAGATGACCAAGACCGTCGAGGTCACCAAGGACGAATTCACCGCGATCCGCACCGGACGCGCGAGCGCGGCGATGTTCCAGGGGATCACGGTCGAGTACTACGGCACCCCGACCCCGCTGAACCAGCTCGCCTCGCTGCAGTTCCCCGAGGCGCGCACTGTGCTGATCACGCCCTACGACAAGACCGCGATGTCCGCGACCGAGACCGCGCTGCGCGAGTCCGACCTCGGCGTGAACCCCACCAACAACGGCGACAACCTGCGCGTGGTCCTGCCCGCCCTCACCGAGGAGCGGCGCCGCGACTACGTCAAGCTCGCCCGCACCAAGGCCGAGGACGGCCGCATCGCGATCCGCGGCTCCCGCGGCAACGCGAAGAAGGCCATCGAGAAGCTCGTGAAGGACAAGGAGATCGGCGAGGACGACGGCGTGCGCGCCGAGAAGGAGCTCGAGGCCGTCACCAAGAAGTACATCGAGCAGGTCGACGAGGCGCTGAGCCTCAAGGAGACCGAGCTCGAGACCGTCTGAGCCGCACCACCGGACGTCGGCCGTGCAGACCGTGACCGCTCCGCGATGAACAGCCCCGCGCAGGAGCCCGCCGCAGCGACCGCCTCGAGCAGCCTCGAGGCGGTCGTCGACGTGCCGGAACCTCAGCGCGCCAAGCGCCGCGGTCCCGGCCGCAACCTGCCCGCCGCGATCGCCGTCGGCGGCGTGCTCGTCGTCGTGCTGCTGGTGTCCGTGCTGGTGGTGCCCCAGGCCTTCCCCGTCGTCGCCGCGATCGCGATGGTCGGCGCGGTGCTCGAGCTGACGCGCGCGCTCTCCTCCGGAGGGCTGGAGGTCCCTCCGGTCCCGCTGCTCGTGGGCGTGATCGGCATGGTCGTCTCGACCGTCGTGTTCGGGGCGGAGGGACTTCTGCTGTCCACCGCGGCCGCGGTGTCCGTGCTCATCCTGTGGCGGGTGACCGAGTCGATGGGCCTGACCGCCCTGCGCGACGTCGCCGGGGGAGTGCTCGCCCTGGCCTGGGTGCCCTTCCTCGGCTGCTTCCTGCTGCTGCTGATGCAGCAGGATCAGGGGCCGGTGCTCGTCCTGCTGGCCGTGCTCGGCCCCGTCGGCAACGACGTCGGCGGCTACATCGCCGGGGTGCTGTTCGGCCGCCATCCGATGGCGCCGAGCATCAGCCCCAAGAAGAGCTGGGAGGGCTTCGCCGGCTCGCTCGTGCTCGGCACCGCGACGGTCACGGCGGTCGCGACGCTCGCCCTGGGGCTTCCCTGGTGGACGGGCGTGACCCTCGGCGCGGTGCTCGTGGTGGTCGCGACCTGCGGCGATCTCTCGGAGTCCCTGCTGAAGCGGGACCTGGGGATCAAGGACATGGGGCACCTGCTGCCCGGCCACGGCGGCGTGCTGGACCGGATCGACTCGATCCTGCTGGCCGCCCCCACCACCTATGTCATGCTGGAGGTACTGCTGCCATGAACGCTCCCCAGGACCCGCCGCGGCGCCCCGGCGCGCCCACGCCCGTCGCCGTCGGCCCGAAGCCCGACCTCTCCCGTGAGGCGGTGCCCGGCCAGAAGGTCGCCCTCGCCCCGGGCCAGCTCCAGCTGCGCCCCACGCGCCGCGGCAAGCCGCCGGCGCACCTGGCGGATCTCACGCTGGAGGAGCGGATCGCGGCGGTGAAGGAGATGGGCCTGCCCGGATTCCGTGCGAAGCAGCTCTCCGTGCACTACTTCGAGCACTTCACCACGGACCCCGAGGACCTCACCGACCTCCCCAAGGAGGGCCGCCAGGAGCTCGTGGACCGCTTCTTCCCGCCGCTGCTGACCCTGGTCTCGCGCCAGTCCGCCGATCACGGCGCCACCCAGAAGTTCCTCTGGCAGCTGTTCGACGGCCCCATGGTCGAGTCGGTGCTGATGCGCTACAGCGACCGCAACACGCTGTGCATCTCCTCCGAGGCGGGCTGCGGCATGAACTGCCCCTTCTGCGCCACCGGTCAGATGGGGCTGACCCGCAACCTCTCCACCGCCGAGATCCTCGAGCAGGTGCGGATCGCCAATCGCATGCTCGCCCGCGAGGAGCTGCCCGGCGGGCCCGGACGCGTGAACAACATCGTGTTCATGGGGATGGGGGAGCCGCTGGCGAACTACCGCCCCGTGGCCACCACCTGCAAGCGCCTGAACGCCCCGGCCCCCGAGGGCTTCGGGATGGGCGCCCGCCACATCACCGTCTCCACCGTCGGTCTCGCCCCCGCGGTGCGGAAGCTGACCGCGGAGAAGATCCCGGTCACCCTCGCGGTGTCGCTGCACGCACCGGACGACGCGCTGCGCGACGAGCTCGTGCCGATCAACACCCGCTTCGACATCGACGAGATCCTCGATGCGGCCTGGGAGTACTTCGAGACCACCGGGAGGAGGGTCAGCATCGAGTACGCGCTGATCCGCGACATCAACGACCACGCCCACCGCGCCCAGCTGCTCGCCGACCGGCTGATCGCCAAGGGCGGCGCGCACTGGGTGCACGTGAACCCCATCCCGCTGAACCCGGTCAAGGGCTCGAAGTGGACCGCCTCGGATCCGCTGGTGGAGAAGCGCTTCGTGGAGATCCTGCGCGAGAACGGCATCTCCGCGACGATCCGCGACACGCGCGGCTCCGACATCGACGGCGCCTGCGGCCAGCTCGCCGCCGAGGTGATCGAGTCCGACACCCACCGCGCGGACCGCGAGGCGCGCGTGGCCCGGGTCGAGGCGGTCGCCTCGGCCGTCGCCGACTGACCCCGCCCCGACCGCACTGCCCCGACCGGCCCGGGCCGAGCCAGCCCCCGACGAGGAGACCCATGGACATCGCCTTCACCCCGACCCGCTTCTCCGACGGCTACGCCATGGACCAGGTCGACGACTTCCTGGACCGCTGCGAACACGCCCTGGCCACGGGAGACGGGTCGGTGAACGCGCAGGACGTCGCCGGCATGCGCTTCGCCCAGACCCGTTTCACGCCCGGCTA
This sequence comes from Brachybacterium sp. EE-P12, assembly GCF_003711805.1. Lineage (GTDB taxonomy): Bacteria > Actinomycetota > Actinomycetes > Actinomycetales > Dermabacteraceae > Brachybacterium. Next base: position 619,977 of record NZ_QXCP01000004.1, read on the forward strand.
CGCCATCGACGAGGTCGACGCCTTCCTCGACGACGTCCTCGTGCCGCGCTTCCACGAGCTCGAGCGGTCCGCCGGCGGCCCGGCGGGGGAGGGCAGGGGGACCGGAACCGGCCCCGCGAGCGCCCCTCATCCCGCCGAGCAGCGGCCGGGCCTGCTCTCGCGCCTGCTGCGCCGCTCCCGCTGAGCTCCGCGGCAGCGGGTCCTCCCGCCCCACGGCCCTGCACGCCTCCCCGACACACCCGCCCCGCGCCGCTACAGTGGGGCACCGACAGCACCGAGGAAGGACCACTGGTGAGCACATCGTTCGAACGCGTCTCGCGCTTCAGCGTCGGATACGACATGCGTGAGGTCGACGAGTTCCTCGCCCGCGCCCGCAAGGCCTACGAGGGCCGCGACCCGTCCTTCGGCGGGAGCGACATCACCGCGGCGAGCTTCGGCACCGAGCGCGGCGGCTATGACATGCGCGTGGTCGACGAGGCGCTGGACCGCCTCTCGGACGCGTTCGCGCTGCAGGCCCGCGACGACGCCATCGCCGCTCAGGGCGAGGAGGCGTGGGTCGCGCAGCTCACCGAGCGCGCCGAGGTGCTCAAGGAGCGGCTCGAGCGCCCCGCCGGGGACCGCTTCGCCCCCGCCGCGCAGGGCGAGCCCGCCTACGACAAGGCCGACGTGGACGCCCTGTGCGACCAGCTCGTCGCCTACTTCACCGACGGCCACCCCATGAGCGTGGACGACGTGCGTCGCGCCGCCTTCGGGCGTCGCCGCGGCGCCGAGGGCTACCGCGAGGCCGTGGTCGACGTCTATCTCGACCATGTCGCGGACGTGATGGCCTCCGTGCCGTGACCGACGCGTCGCCGCGGCGCCTGATCCTGCCGGGCTCCACCGGGCTCCTCGCCGTGCAGGAGCGCTGAGCATGCTGCTCTTCGCCCTCGGCGTGCTCGTGATCGCCGCGGGGCTCGGCCTCTCGATCGCCCTGCACGAGATCGGCCATCTCGTCCCCGCGAAGCTGTTCGGCGTGCGGGTCACCCAGTACATGATCGGCTTCGGCCCCACGCTCCTGTCCCGCACCCGCGGCGAGACCGAGTACGGCCTCAAGGCCGTCCCGCTCGGCGGCTACATCCGCATGATCGGCATGTTCCCGCCGCACCGCGGGGAGCCCGAGGGGACGATCCGCGAGGACTCCACCGGGCTGCTCCAGCAGATCACCGAGATGTCCGAGGACGCGAAGGCCTACGAGTCCTCCCAGTACGGCCCCGAGGACGCCCACCGCACCTTCGTCGCGCTCTCCGTGCCGAAGAAGCTCGCGGTGATGCTCGGCGGCCCGGCCATGAACCTGCTCATCTCCGTGCTGCTCATGGTGGTGCTGGTCAGCGGCATCGGCCTGCCCTCGGTGACGCCCACTGTGCAGAGCGTCTCGCAGTGCGTGGTCCCGGCCGATGCCCCCGCGGACGTCTCCTGCGAGGGGAAGCCGGCAGCACCGGCGCTCGCGGCGGGAATCCGGCCCGGCGACGTGCTGCGCGAGATCGACGGGCACCGGATCGACCGCTGGGAGGACGTCACCGCCGCGGTGCGCGCCGCGGAGGACCGCACCGTCGACGTCGTCGTCGAGCGCGACGACCGCGAGCTGACGCTCGAGGCGACCCTCGTGGTCGACGCCCGGCCCGTCCTCGACGAGAGCGGCGCCCCTGTGCACGCCGCCGACGGGGAGATCCTCACCGAGGAGGTCGGCTTCCTCGGCGTGGCCGGCACCCCCGACCTCGTGCCGCAGTCCCCGACCGAGGTGCCCGCGATGGCCTGGGACGCCTTCGTGCGCACCGGGCAGATCGTGCTGACCCTGCCGGTGCGGCTGTACGAGGTGGGTGAGGCCGCCTTCGGCAGCGCCGAGCGCGACCCGAACGGCCCCCTCGGCGTCGTCGGCGTCTCCCGGCTGGCCGGCGAGGTCGCCTCCGTCGATCAGCCCGGCTTCGAGCTGCGGGAGAAGACCGGGACGATGATCTCGATGCTCGCCTCGCTGAACATGGCGCTGTTCGTGTTCAACCTCGTCCCGCTGCTGCCGCTGGACGGCGGGCACGTCGCCGGGGCGCTGCTCGAAGGGGCACGGCGCCTCCTGGCGAGGCTGCGGGGACGGCCCGACCCGGGACCGGTGGACATGTCCCGGATGCTCCCGCTGACCAACGCGGTCGCGCTCGTGTTCATCGTGATGACGGTGCTGCTGGTGTACGCGGACATCGTCAAGCCGATCACCCTGTTCCCCTGAGCGTCGCAGGGGCCGCGGCGCGCCGCCGTGCACCCGGTCGCTGGGGTCCGTGCAGGTGCCGCGGACGTGTCGCGCCTCGCCTCCCGGGACCGCGACGGCAGTCCATAATGGGGCGGTGACTTCCCTGAGCCTCGGCGACCCCGCCGTCACGACGCCTCCGCCGGTCCTCGCCCGCCGGCGGACGACGCGCACGGCGAGGCTCGGCGACCTGCACGTCGGCGGCGTCCCCTCCGTCCTCGTGGGCTGAGCCCCGTGTTCCGACGCGGCGGGCGTCTGCGCGCGGTGCGCTCCGGCACGGCTCAGGCCGCGCTCGATCTCGCGCTCCAGGACCCGATCACCAACGCGCTCGGCGGTGCCCGGCTGCGCGAGACGATCGGCTCCGCCGCGCTCTCCCAGGAGTTCTCCCTCGTGGGCGAGGACCGGCGGCCGGAGGGCGTGCTCTGGCACGGGGTGAACCTCTCGCCGCTGTCCGCCTCCCCGGGCGCGCTGGACGAGTTCGGCGAGCACATGGCCGGGCGTCCCCGGCGTGCGAGCTCCGTGGTGGGGGAGCATGCGGCGATCGACCGGCTGTGGCAGACCCTCTCGGGCAGCTGGGGCTCGGCGGTGCGCGAGTACCGCTGGAGCCAGCCCCTGCTGCTCGCCGCACCGCCGGCGCAGATGCCCTCCCTGCCCGGTGCGGGGCTGCGGGCCGCCGAGATGCAGGAGGCCGCGGCGGTGTTCCCCGCCGCGGTGTCGATGTTCCGCGAGGAGGTCGGGATCGACCCGCTGCTCGGCGACGGCGGGCGCTCCTACCGCCACCGGGTGGGCGAGCTGATCCGGCAGCGGCGCAGCTACGTCGTGGTCCGGGGCGGTCAGGTCGTGTTCAAGGCCGACGTGGGCGCGCTCTTCGGCCCGGTCGCCCAGATCCACGGGGTGTGGGTGCGCCCGGACCTGCGCGGCCACGGACTCGGCCGCGCCGCGATGATCGAGCTCGTGGAGCGGGTCCGCCGCGACCACTGCCCGCAGGTCTCGCTCTATGTCAACGACTTCAACGAGCCGGCCAGACGCGCCTACGCCGCCTCCGGCTTCCGCCAGGTCGGGGAGCTGACGACGATCCTGTTCTGAGCGCGCCGCGGCGACCGGGTCAGCCGGGCCGGTGCGCGGTGAGCACGTACTGCAGGGCGAGCCGGTCGGGATCCTCCCGCAGGCGATACCGGCCGTCGACCGTCCGCTCCATCAGCTCGGGCCACGGCGCCCAGGCCGAGCAGGGGGTCTCCTCGAAGGAGTCGAGCACCAGCCCCGCCTCGAGCAGCGCGGTGAGGATCTCGCCGATCGAGTGGTTCCACTGATGGTTGGTGCGATGCGCGATCGGGGCCGTGCCCTCCGGCGCCTCGACATAGCTGCCGTCATCCTGCCAGGTCATGGGCTCCGTGCGCTCGAAGTAGGGCTGCTCGAGCCGGAGCCCTCCGGAGACGTCCTCGCCCACCGCCATGAACATCGGGTGGTCGTCCCGGAGCAGGACGCGCCCGTCCGGACGCAGCAGCGAGGCGACGACCCGTGCCCAGGCGGTCACGTCCGGCAGCCAGCACAGCACCCCGAGGGAGGTGTAGACGAGGTCGAAGTCCCCTTCGACGGCCTCGCGGGCGTCGTACACGTTCGCCTCGACGAGCTCGATCCCGGCCCCGGCGCGCTCGGCGACATCGCGAGCGCGGGCGAGGGAGCCGGGGGAGAGGTCCACGCCGACGACGCGCCGCGCCCCGAGCCGGGCGAGGCTCACCGTGTCGGTGCCCAGATGGCACTGCAGATGCATCACGTCCTGTCCCGTGAGGTCGCCGAGACGCTCGCGGTCCTGGTCGACCTCGGGGGTGATCCGCGTGGGAACCGCGACGAGCTCCTCGATGCCGTAGCCGGAGGCGACGTGGAGGGCCGCGCGGTCGTCCCAGTTCGCGCGGTTGTCCTCGAAGCGGCGCTCTACGGCGGGGTCGTGCGGGGCGGGGGAACCCATCGGCGTCTCCTCAGCGGCGTCGGGCGGGTGGGGCAGCGAGGCGCCGGCCGGCGCCGTCGGCACGCTACGACGTCGAGCACGGCCGACGCCAGGGCTTTCCCGGCACCAGCACGCTCCTCGCCCCGGGCCGCGAGGAGCGGGTAGGTTCGGGGGATGCGCGACGACGCCGCCCCCACCGCCGCTCCGGAGACCCCCGACCAGGCCGCCTCGGCCGCGCCCGAGCCGGAGCAGGCTCTCGCGGGCGCTCATGTGCTCCTGCTCGTGGGACCTCCCGCAGTGGGCAAGCTCAGCATCGCCCGGGAGCTTGCGCGGCGCACCGGCGCGCTCGTGGTCGACAACCACCTCATCAACAACCCCGTGTTCGTGCCGATGGGCCTGCACGCGGGCGAGGGCGTGGACATCTCCGCGACCGACGGGCTGCGCCGCCGCGTCTGGGAGGTCGTGCTCGAGGCGGCCGCCGCGGCGCCGCCGTCGCTCTCGCACGTCATGACCAACTGGCTCCCCGACGACGAGGAGAACGCGGCCCACGTCGAGCGCCTGCGGGAGCTGGCCCGCGTGCGCGGTGCTCGTTTCGTGCCCGTCTGGCTGACGGCCTCGGAGGAGGCGCTGCTCGCCCGGGTCGAGGCGCCCGGCCGCGCGGAGCGCAGCAAGCTCACCGATCCTGAGCTGCTCGCCCAGATCCTCGCCGTGCCGATGCTCCCGGCCCCGCCCGATGCGCTCCACCTCGACGTCTCCGAGGGCGGTCCGCAGGAGGCGGTCACGGCGCTCCTCGCGGCGCTCGGCCAGGAGGCCTGAGCCCTCCGGGTCGGCGCTCAGCCGGCCAGCGCGTCGAGGGCGAGCAGCGTGTTCGCGGCGGTCCACGCGAGCGGGGCGACCGAGGCGGGGCGCCCGTCGAAGAGCACCTTCTCCGGGAGCGAGCCGGCCTCGGTGCGGTGCGCGGCGAGCCAGGTGAGGACCTCGCGGGCGGCCGCGCGCTCGCCGGAGCGGGCGAGGGCGAGTCCCAGCAGGCTCGTCGACGGGGTCCAGCTCACCCCGTCCTGCTTCCACGCCGCGCCGGGGGCGATGCCGCCCCCGGGGCGGGCGAGCTCGCCGCGCAGCGCGAGCAGGCGGGACGGCTCGATCTGCCCCTGCTGCCCGGTCGCGTCGAACAGGGCGAGCGCGGAGTCGGCCCCGCCGCCGTCGCGATATCGCTGGTAGCCGCTGCGTCCGAAGGTTCCGGCGAGCAGGTGCGCGAAGGTCGCCGCCGCGTCCGCCGCCCCGGTCCCGCCGGTGAGCTCCGCGCCGGCGCGCAGCCCCGCGAGCGTCGCGGCCATCCCCCACAGGGTGGGGGAGGACTCGTTCACCTCCCAGTAGTCGGGGGAGACGGGCGGCAGCGCGGCCCCGCCCGCGGTGGCGTGGTGCAATGCCCCCAGGGAGGTGGTCACGAGCCGGTCCAGCCGGTCCGCGACGGCGCCGCCGCCCGTGCCGGAGGCGGCCACGACCTCGGTGCTCGCCCACAGCAGCAGTCCCGTCCCGTCGAACTGCGGGGCGCGGCCGTCGGGGGCGCGGTCGGTGCCGGGCACGTAGCGGGCCTCGAACCAGCCGTCGGCCGCCTGGAGGTCCTGGAGATGGCAGAGCACGTCGACGGCGCGGCCCCGCGCACCGATCCTCGAGAGCGCGACGGCGCAGAAGGCCGCGTCCCGCGGCCACACGTGACGCCAGTTCGAGCTCCAGCCGGCCACGGGGGCGGGCAGCTCGTCGTCGAGCACCCAGAGGTCCGCGAGCGCGGTGTCGGCCAGCTCGCCGAGCAGGGCCCCGTCCTCGTCCTGCTCGAGGCCGGCACGGAGATGCTCGCGCCAGTCGGCGGTGAGGGCGGTGAAGTCGGCTGCGCGCACCCGGGCGGGGGAGTGCTCCGGCAGCGCCGCGGCGAGCCGTGTGCCGGGGGAGAGCTCGAGGTCGGGGGCGTCGCCGCCGACGAGGATCCGTCGGTCGGGGTCGGCATGGGCGACGGTCCCGCACAGCAGCGGGATCCGGGCGGGCGCCTGCTCTGGACCGCGCAGGGAGCGCTGCGCGGCGACCGCACCGGTGCCCAGCGCGCCGAGCGCCGCGAGCGAGGCCGCGCCCGCCGCCCCGCGCAGGAGCTGTCGACGGGTCGCGGGACCGGCACCGGTCGGCGCCCTCCGCTCCGCCGGAGCCGGCGCTGTCCTCGCCGAGCCCTGCTCCTGTCTCTGCTGCATCCGGCCCAGGGTACCGACGGCCCCCGGAGGAGCCGAGCGCACGTTCGCAGGCTCACTCCCGCCCCGCCCGGAACCCGCCGCGACCAGTAGCATGGGCCCGCGCGCCATCGCCGGCGGCGCCGTCCCACATCCCGAAAGGCCGCCCCATGCTCCGTCTGTCCTCGCTGTTCGTCCGCACCCTGCGGGAGGACCCGGCCGACGCCGAGGTCGCCAGCCACAAGCTGCTGGTGCGCGCGGGCTACATCCGTCGCTCCGCCGCGGGGGTGTACACCTGGCTGCCGCTGGGGCTGAGGGTGCTGCGGAAGGTCGAGCAGATCGTGCGCGAGGAGCAGGACGCGATCGGCGGGCAGGAGGTGCTCTTCTCCGCGCTGCAGCCGCGCGAGCCCTACGAGGCGACCGGCCGGTGGGAGGACTACGGCCCCACCCTGTTCCGGCTCCAGGACCGGCGCGAGGACGACTACCTCCTCGCCCCCACGCACGAGGAGATGTTCACCCTCACGGTGAAGGACCTGTACTCCTCGTACAAGGACCTCCCGGCGATGCTGTACCAGATCCAGACCAAGTTCCGCGACGAGGCCCGGCCCCGCGCGGGCCTGCTGCGCACCCGCGAGTTCATCATGAAGGACGCCTACTCCTTCGACGTGGACGACGCCGGCCTGGACGCCTCCTACGAGAAGCAGCGCGGCGCCTACCAGCGCACCTTCGAGCGGCTCGGCCTGCCCACCGTGATCTGCCAGGCCGACGCCGGTGCCATGGGCGGCTCCCGCTCCGAGGAGTTCCTCCACCCCACCCCGATCGGCGAGGACACCTTCGTGGTCACCGACGGCGGCTACGCCGCCAATGTCGAGGCGGTCACCACCCTGCCCCCCGAGGCGCTGGACGACGCCGCGATCGCGGCCCTGCCCGCGATGCACGTCGAGGACACCCCCGGCGCGAGCACCATCGCGAAGCTCACCGACTTCTCCAACGAGGCCTTCCCGGGCCAGGGCCCCGTCTCGGAGGACGGCAGCTGGACCCGCTACGAGATGCTCAAGCACCTCGTCTATCTCCTCACCCATCCCGACGGCTCCACCGAGCCCCTGGTCATCGCGCTGCCCGGCGACCGCGAGGTCGACCCCAAGCGGCTCGAGGCCGCGCTCTCCCCGGCGATCGCGACGCCCTTCACCGATGCGGACTTCGCGAAGCATCCCGTGCTGAAGAAGGGCTACATCGGCCCCGAGGGCCTCGGCCTCGAGGCCCCCTCCGGGATCCGCTATCTCGTCGACCCGCGCGTCGTGCCCGGCAGCTCGTGGGTCGCGGGCGCCGGCGAGAAGGACCGGCACGTCTACGACCTCGTCTACGGGCGCGACTTCACCGCCGACGGGACGATCGAGGCGGCCGAGGTGCGCGACGGCGACCCGGCCCCCGACGGCTCGGGCCCGCTGCGCCTGACCCGCGGCATGGAGATGGGGCACATCTTCCAGCTCGGGCGGAAGTACGCCGAGGCGCTGGGGCTGCGGGTGCTCGACGAGAACGGCAAGTCCGTGGTGGTCACGATGGGCTCCTACGGCATCGGCATCACCCGTGCCGTCGCCGCGGTCGCCGAGCTGCTCCACGACGAGAAGGGCCTGGTCTGGCCCCGCCAGCTCGCCCCCGCCGATGTGCACGTCGTGGCGACCGGCAAGGACGCCGCGGTCTTCGAGGAGGCCGAGCGGATCGCCGGCGAGCTCGAGGCGCGAGGCCTCGAGGTGCTCTACGACGACCGCCCGAAGGTCTCCCCGGGCGTGAAGTTCAAGGACGCCGAGCTGCTGGGCATGCCCACCTCCGTGGTCATCGGCCGCGGCCTCGCGGACGGCGTGGTCGAGGTGCGGGACCGAGCGAGCGGCACGATCCGCGAGGTCTCCCCGGCCGAGGTCGTCGATGCCGTCCTCGCCGAGGTGCGCGGGGTCTGAGCGACCCGCCCGGGCACGCCGACGGGCTCAGCCGTCGAGGGGCGGCGGGTCCTCGGCCACGAGGCCCGGCAGCGGATCCATGCTGTCCGCATGCCCGGCCAGCAGCTCCGCCTCGGCCAGCGCCGCGGCGATGGAGAGCGGGCGGCGCTCGAAGGGCGCCGCGCCGGTGAGTGCGAGATGGTCCAGCAGCAGCCCCTGCGCGAGCGTCGCCGGCAGGGACGCGGCGGTCGCCTCGTCCAGCTGCCCGCCCGGCAGCGCGTAGACCGCCTGCCGCACCACCACGGGGGCGCCGTCCTCCTCGGCCGCGGCGGCGAGCTGCTCGGCGCGGGCGCGGTGCAGCTCCGTCTGCGCGAGGTGCCTCTCGCGCTCCCTGCCCTCGGTGCGCGCGGCGAGCACCTCGTGGACGTAGCCCGCGTACCACTCCTCCTGCTGCGCCCGTTCGATCGTCGTGCGGTAGTCCTCCTCGGCCCCGATCGAGGGCGGGTCCGTCTCCGGCACCTCGCGGCGCGGCTCCAGCTCCTCGGCCGACGGCGCGGCGGGCACCTCGCCCGTCCCGGACGAGGAGCGCAGGCGCAGCGCGATCCATGCCGAGTGCGCCGCGAGCGCGGAGGTCACGCGCGCGAGGGACCCGGAGACCTGGAGCGAGGAGTCGGCGGCGAGATCTCGCAGCTCGACGAGGAGCGCGAGCAGCTCTGCGAGGTCCTCCGGCACGTCCGTCGGGGCGGGGGCGGTGCTCGCGGCCGGGTCCGGATCCTCCAGGGCCTCGCTCTCGCGCTCCTGTTCCGCCCCGGTCAGCAGCGCACGGCGCTGCACCGGCAGCGCGGCGACCAGCACGGCGAGGTCCGAGGCGAGAGCCTGGTCCTCCTCCGCCGCGGGACTCGCGTCGGCCACGTCCTCGGCCCCCGCGATCGCCCGCTCGAGCAGGACCAGCAGGTCACGTCGGTAGAGGTCGTCGATCCCGGGCGGGGGAGGGGTGTACTCCTCGGGCCCGCCCAGCGCGACCCGGCCGCAGCCGCCGAGCGCGCCCGCCCCGAGCGTCCCCGCGGCGAGGACCGCCAGCGTGCCGCGCAGCACGCCCCGTCGTCCGGGAGCGGGCGCGGGCACGGAGGGGCGAGGGGAGGCGGGCACGGGAGGATTCTCGCATCCGGGACGCCCGGGTCGGCGCGGACCTCGCACGGCCACTATCCTGGTGCCGACGCTGCGGGCCCACCCGAGGCGGCGAAGTCACCCATATGAGCAGGAGGCGATCAGTCCATGAGCGCACGCGAGGACCGGACCGACCTGCGGGAGGCGGCCGCCGAGGTGCTGGACGCGCACGGCCTCGTGCTCGAGGAGGTCGAGCTGGGGCGCGAGAGCGGACTGCCCCGCCTGCGTCTGGTCGTGGACCTGCCCGAGGACCAGCTGGGCAGCGCCGACCTCGACACCGTCGCCGAGGCGTCCCGGGAGCTGTCCGCCCGGATCGACGCCGACGACTCCCTGCTGGGCCCCGAGCCCGTCCTGCTGGAGCTGACCACGCCCGGCCTCGAGCGCGCGCTGACCGCGCCGCGCCACTTCCGCCGCTCGCGCGGGCGCCTGCTGCTCGTGCGCACCGTCGCCGGCACCGAGCACCGCGCGCGCCTGCTCGCCGTCGACGGCGAGACGCTCCGGCTGCGGCAGGAGCCCGGGAGGGACGAGCGGGGCAGGCCCCGCAAGCTGCCCGCCGGGACCTCCGAGCACCTCGAGCTGCCGCTGGCCGAGATCGCCTCCGCCCGCGTCGAGGTCGAGTTCGACCCGCCCGAGGACCTCGCGCAGCTGCTGGCCGAGGCAGAGGGCGAGTCGGACTCCGCAGGCCCGGCCGATGCGGCCCATGATCCCGCCGGCGCCGCCGAGGGCGATGCCGGCACCACCGCCGAGACGACCGCGGGGACCACCGCGACGAAGGAGAGCTGAGATGGACATCGACATGGGTGCCCTGCGGGCCCTCGAGCGGGAGCGCGAGATCAGCCTGCCCGTGCTGCTGGACGCGATCCGCTCGGCGCTGCACGCCGCCTATCTCCACACCGACCATCCGGTGCGGGACTCCGAGGTCCTGATCGACGAGCGCACCGGCGAGGTCGCCGTCATCGCCCGCGAGCGCGACGCCGACGGCATCGTGCTCGAGGAGTGGGACGACACGCCGGAGAACTTCGGCCGCGTCGCCGCGAGCACCGCGCGCCAGGTCATCTTCCAGCGGATCCGGGATCTCGAGGACGACGCGGTGCTGGGCACCTACGCCGACCGCGAGGACGACATCGTCTCGGGCATCATCCAGCAGGGCCGCGACCCGCGCATGGTGCTCGTCGACCTCGGCGAGGTCGAGGCGGTCCTGCCGCCGCACGAACGCGTGCCGGGGGAGGACTACTCCCACGGTCGACGCCTGCGCGCCTACGTCACCGAGACCCGCCGCGGCCCCAAGGGCCCGCAGATCACGCTCTCGCGCTCGCACCCGAACCTCGTGCGTCGACTCTTCGCCCTCGAGGTCCCGGAGGTCGCCGACGGCACCGTCGAGATCGCGGGACTCGCCCGCGAGGCCGGTCATCGCACCAAGATGGCCGTGCGCGCCACCGTCGCGGGCGTCAACGCCAAGGGTGCCTGCATCGGCCCGATGGGGGCGCGCGTGCGCTCGGTGATGAACGAGCTCGGCGGCGAGAAGATCGACATCGTCGACTTCGACGAGGACCCGAGCGCGTACGTCGCCGGGGCGCTCTCGCCCGCGAAGGTCTCCTCCGTCACCGTGATCGACGAGGTGGGCCGGGTCGTGCGGGCCGTGGTCCCGGAGAACCAGCTCTCCCTCGCGATCGGGAAGGACGGGCAGAACGCCCGCCTGGCCGCGAAGCTCACCGGGTGGAAGATCGACATCCGTCCAGAGGGCGGGCCGGGCCCGTCGGCCGGGGGCTGAGGCGTCCCGGGCCATCGCCCGAGGTGTGTCCCACACCTCCCCGCTGAGGTCGCCGCGGCGGTGGTCCGCTACACTGGGGAGGCTGTTCGCCCAGTGGAGACCGCGCTCGACCTCGTCGCCGACGAGTCGGCCGCACTCCCGTCCGGGCGGAGCGCTCGGAACGGAGGAGGTCGCGTCATCGCACGCTCCACCGCACACCGCCCCGAGCGCACGTGCGTCGGCTGCCGAGAGGCGGCCCCGCGCGAGCAGCTGGTGCGACTGGTCCGGGAGCCCGCTCCCGACGGTGCCGTTCCACGCGTCCGCGTGGACCCCACGGGGTCCGCGCCCGGCCGCGGGGCGTGGCTCCATCCCGACGCATCATGTCTCGACCTCGCCCTGCGGCGAGGCGGCCCGGCCCGGTCCTTCCGCGGCAGGGTCGACACCGGGCTCCTCGCCCGGGACCTCGAGGCCTTCGATCCCACCCGAACGTGGAACAGGTAGAAGCACCCATGGACATCCGATGAGTACTCACTCATGAGCACCCTCAGGAACTAATGGTCCGAGCCCTCTTGTCGGCCGGACCGAGACAGGAGAAAAGTGGCTAAGGTCCGCGTCCACGAGCTCGCCAAGGAGCTCGGACAGCCGAGCAAGATCGTCCTGCAGAAGCTGCAGGACATGGGCGAGTTCGTCCGTTCCGCCTCCTCGACCATCGAGGCCCCCGTGGCCCGTCGTCTGCGTCAGGAGCTCCCTGCCGCCGAGAGCGCCCCGAAGAAGTCCGCCGAGGCCGCGAAGCCCGGCGCCGCGCCGAAGCCCGGCGCGAAGCCCGCCGCGAAGAAGCCCGGCCCCGCCAAGCCCGCGCCGCAGGAGCCGGCGCCCTCCGCCCCCGCGGCCGAGGAGCCCGCCCCGGCGGAGAAGGCTGCGCCGGCGCCCGCCGCCGAGGCGCCCAAGCCCGGCGCCCCCGCGCCCAAGCCCGGTGCCGAGGCCCCGAAGCCCGGCGCCGAGAAGCCTGCCGCGCCGAAGCCCGGCGGTGAGCGCCCCGCGCCCCGCCCCGGTGCCGCGCGTCCGGGCAACAACCCCTTCGCCAGCTCGCAGGGCATGCCCCGCCCGGGCTCCCGCAAGCCCGGTCAGGGCGGTCGTCCCGGCCGCGGCGAGGGCGGTCCGCGTCCGGGCGGTCCCCGTCCGGGCAACAACCCCTTCGCGAGCTCGCAGGGCATGCCCCGTCCCGGTCAGCGCCCGGCCCGTCCCGGAGCCGGTGCCGAGCAGGGCGGCCGCGCTCCCCGCGAGGGCGCACCGCGTCCCGGCGGCGCCCCGCGTCCGGGCGGTCCCCGTCCCGGCATGCCGACCCCCGGCATCATGCGCCAGCACTCCCACGGCGGTCTCGCCGACACGAACCAGGGCGGTGGCGGCCGCGGCCGCGGCGGTCGTCCCGGGGGCGGCCCGGGCGGTCGTCCCGGAGGCGGTCCGGGCGGTCCCCGCGGCCGCGGCGGCCGCGGTGCGACGCAGGGCGCCTTCGGACGCGGCGGCAAGCCGGCCCGCTCCCGCAAGTCGAAGCGCGCGAAGCGCCAGGAGTTCGAGCAGCAGCAGGCCCCCGCGCCGGGCGGCGTCTCGATCCCGCGCGGCAACGGTCAGACCCTGCGGCTGCGCCGCGGCGCCTCGCTGACCGACTTCGCCGACCGCATCGACGTCAACCCCGCGTCGCTGATCACGGTGCTCTTCGCGATGGGCGAGATGGCGACCGCCACCCAGTCCCTGGACGAGGTCACCTTCGAGCTGCTCGGCAACGAGCTCGGCTACAAGATCGAGATCGTCTCCCCGGAGGACGAGGAGCGCGAGCTGCTCGAGCAGTTCGACATCGACCTCGACGCGGAGCTCGCGGAGGAGGACGAGTCCGATCGTCTGCCGCGTCCCCCGGTGGTCACCGTCATGGGTCACGTCGACCACGGCAAGACCCGCCTGCTGGACACGATCCGGAAGGCGAAGGTCGGCGCGGGCGAGGCCGGCGGCATCACCCAGCACATCGGTGCGTACCAGGTCGACGTCGAGCACGAGGGGACCGATCGCCAGCTCACCTTCATCGACACCCCGGGCCACGAGGCGTTCACCGCCATGCGTGCCCGTGGTGCCGACGTCACGGACATCGCGATCCTCGTGGTCGCGGCGGACGACGGCGTGATGCCCCAGACGATCGAGGCGCTCAACCATGCCCAGGCGGCGAACGTGCCGATCGTGGTCGCGGTCAACAAGATCGACAAGCCCGAGGCGAACCCGGAGAAGATCCGGCAGCAGCTGACCGAGTACAACCTGATCGCCGAGGAGTACGGCGGCGAGACGATGTTCGTGGACGTCTCCGCCCGCGAGAACCTCCACATCGACGACCTGCTCGAGGCGGTGCTGCTCACCGCGGACGCCGCCCTTGAGCTCACCGCGAACCCCGACAAGGACGCTCGCGGCGTGGCCATCGAGGCGAACCTGGACCGCGGTCGCGGCCCGGTCGCCACGGTGCTGGTCCAGCAGGGCACCCTGCGGGTCGGCGATGCGATCGTGTGCGGCACCGGCCACGGCCGAGTGCGCGCCATGCTCGACGAGAACGGCCAGAACGTGGACGAGGCGGGGCCGTCCCGTCCCGTGCAGGTGCTGGGCCTGACCTCGGTGCCCGGCGCCGGCGACTCGTTCCTGGTCGCCCAGGACGAGCGCACCGCCCGTCAGATCGCCGAGAAGCGGGAGGCCGCCAAGCGCGCCGCCTCGCTGTCCAAGGCCCGCAAGCGGATCTCCCTCGAGGACCTCAACAAGCACGTCGCCGACGGCAAGGTCGAGACCCTCAACCTCATCCTCAAGGGCGACGCGGCCGGTGCCGTCGAGGCCCTGGAGGAGTCGCTGCTGGGCATCGACGTCGGCGAGGGCGTGGACCTGCGGATCATCGACCGCGGCGTCGGCGCGATCACGATGAACAACATCAACCTCGCCGTCGCGTCCAACGCGGTGATCGTCGGCTACAACGTGCGGGCCGAGGGCCTGAACGCGGAGTACGCCGACCGCGAAGGCGTGGAGATCAAGTACTACTCGGTCATCTACAACGCCATCGACGAGGTCGAGCAGGCACTCAAGGGCATGCTCAAGCCGGAGTACGAGGAGGTCGAGCTCGGCTCGGCGGAGATCCGCGAGATCTTCCGCTCCTCCAAGTTCGGCAACATCGCCGGCTCGATCGTGCGCGGCGGCCTCATCAAGCGCGGGGCGAAGGCCCGCATCACCCGTGGCGGCAAGGTCATCGCGGAGAACATCGAGATCGCCGGTCTGCGACGCTACAAGGACGATGTCACCGAGGTCCGCGAGGGCTACGAGTGCGGCATCAACCTGGGGTCCTTCAACGACCTCCAGCTCGAGGACCTCATCACCACCTACGAGATGCAGGAGAAGCCCCGCAGCTGATCCTGAGCCGGTCGGGTGTCCCACGAGGGGTGCCCGACCGCGCCGGCGGGGGAGGAGACCACGATGAGCGAGGTGTCCCTCCTGCTCCGCGCCCCCTCGGCCAACCGCGTGTACGCACAGGCCGCGGGGGCGCTCTCGCGCGCGGAGGCGCACTGGGTGCTCGGCGCGCACCTCGGTGTCGTCCCCGCGCTGCGCGAGCGGCGGATCGGGGGGATGGGCGCCCTCGAGGTGCGACGCCCCGCACCGGCCGCCGCCTCCGCCGCCCCTGACCACCGGCGGCTCGACGCGCTGCTGGCGACGCTCTCCGGGACGCTCGGCGTGCTCGACGTGCAGCAGGAGGACCCCGCGGCGCCCGAGAGCCCGCTGCTGCGCCCCCGCGCGCTGCCCGACGTGCTCCGCCACCCCTCGGACCTCGAGACCACCCTGCGCTATCGCGGCAAGACCAACGAGCAGTTCACCGCCCTGCTGGTGAACCTCGCCGCGGCGCTGTCCACCCGCCGCGACGGCCTGCTCGACGGGACGCTGGATCTGCTCGATCCGCTGTGCGGGCGCGGCACCACCCTGAACCGGGCGCTGCGCCTGGGGCTCAGCCCCGTCGGCGCCGAGATCGACCGCCGTGACGTCGAGGAGTACCGCGCCTTCCTCGGAACCTGGCTGCGCACCCACCGCTGGAAGCACACGCTGGAGACCACGCGCCTGACCGTGCACGGCGAGCAGCTGGGCAGCCGCACCGAGGCCGAGCTCGCCCCCGACAAGCAGACCCTGCGCCGCGGGGACGGGCAGCGCCTGACCCTGCTCGGCTGCGACACCGCCCGCCTCGGCGAGGTGCTCCCCGCCCGGAGCGTCGACGCGCTCGTCGGCGACCTGCCCTACGGCGTCCAGCACGGCGGCCGCGCCGACGGCACCTGGCAGCGCTCCCCGCTCGAGGTGCTGCGCACGGCGGCCCCCGGCTGGCGCTCCCTGCTGCGGGACGGCGCGGGCATCGCCCTCGCGGTCAACCGCCGCACCCTGGACCACGCCGAGGCGAGCGCGGTGCTCGCCGACGCCGGCCTGCGGGTCCTGAGCGCCGACGGCGCCTTCCGCCACCGTGTGGACCAGTCCATCGACCGCGACGTCCTGCTCGCCGTCCCCGACGACCATCCCCGCGCCGACGAGCTCGCCGCTCTCGGCACCGACCAGGAGGACCAGATCCCATGACCGACAACCCCCGCGCCCTCAAGCTCGCCGACCGCATCAAGGTCATCGTCGCGACCATGCTCGACACCCGGGTCAAGGACCCGCGGCTCGGCTTCGTGACCATCACCGACGTGCGCGTCAGCGGCGACCTGCAGCACGCGACCGTCTTCTACACCGTCTTCGGCTCCGAGGAGGAGCGCGAGGGCACCGCCGCCGCTCTGCGCAGCGCCACCGGCATGCTGCGTCGAGAGGTGGGGCGGCAGACCGGCGTGCGCCTGACCCCCACGCTCGAGTTCATCGCCGACGCCGTCCCCGAGAACGCCCGTGTCATCGAGGACCTGCTCAGCGAGGCCCGCGGCCGCGACGCCGAGCTCGAGAAGGCCAAGCAGGGCGCCGCCTACGCCGGCGACGAGGACCCCTATCGCAAGCCCCGCGAGGAGGAGCTCGAGGACGACGCCGACGGCGAGTACCGCGGCGGCGAGGGTGCTGACGAGGATCCGGCGGCTCCGGGGCACGACCGGGCGTGAGCGCACCCCACGGCATCCTGCTGGTCGACAAGGCCGAGGGCCGCACCAGCCACGACGTGGTCGCGCGGGTCCGCTGGCTGCTGGGCACGAAGAAGGTCGGCCACGCCGGCACCCTCGACCCGATGGCCACCGGCCTGCTCGTGCTCGGGATCGGGCAGGGCACGCGCCTGCTCACCCATCTCGTCGGTCTCGACAAGACCTACCGCGCCACGATCCGGCTGGGCCGCGCCACCACCACCGACGACCGCGAGGGCGAGATGCTCGGCGAGGCGGTCGACGCGACGGGGCTCGCCGACGCGCGCCTCGAGCAGGCGCTCGGCGCCCTGCGCGGCGAGATCGCACAGGTCCCCTCGACCGTCAGCGCGATCAAGATCGACGGGAAGCGGGCCTATGCCCGGGCCAGGGCGGGGGAGGACGTGCAGCTCGCGGCCCGCCCCGTGCGCATCGGCCGCTTCGAGCTCACCGCGCGCCGCGAGACGGACGGCCACCTGGACCTCGACGCCGTCGTGGACTGCTCCTCGGGCACCTACGTGCGGGCGCTGGCACGTGACCTCGGTGCGTCGCTCGGGGTGGGCGGCCACCTCACGGCGCTGCGCCGCACCGCCGTCGGCCCCTTCGACGTGACCGACGGCGTCCGTGTGCCGGCGCGCGGGGAGGGCGACGACGTCGACCTGCCGCTGCTCGGGCTCGGCGAGGTCGCCGCGCGGGTCCTGCCGGTCCTGCCGGTCGAGGAGTCCGAGGCCGCGGCGCTCGGCACGGGGCAGCGGATCCGCTCCGCCTCGGCGCTGCGGGAGCCGGCGCACCCCCATCCCGGCCACGCCGGCGAGGAAGCCCCCGTCGCCGCTCTGGATCCCGAGGGGCGCCTCGTGGCGGTCCTCGGCCGGGAGGGCGGGGCCTGGCGCCCGCAGCTGGTCGTCCCCGCCGAGGCGCGATGCTGAGCAGCCGCTCCCGCTGACGACGAGGCCCCCCGGTCACCGCTCGGCGGTGTCCAGGGGGCCTCGCTCATCGTGCCCTCGCGGAGTCGGTGCTCAGCGATGCACCACGGTCTTGGTGCCTATGCCGGCCCAGTCGTACAGCCACTTCGCGTCCGAGACGGGCAGATTGATGCAGCCGTGCGATCCGGAGTAGCCGAAGGAGGAGCGCCACGGGGCGCCGTGGAAGCCGTAGCCGTGGTGGAAGTACTGCACCCAGGGGACGTCGGGGGTGTAGTAGTACTTCGGATGGTCCTCCGGGTAGTACGCCGCGTTGGTCATGTCCTGACGGTCGTAGCGCAGGTAGATCTCGTAGGTGCCGGTGGGGGTCTCGTTGCCCTCCTTGCCGTCGACCATCGCTCGCGGGCCCCAGACGGGGGTGTCGCCCACGTACGCGGTGACGGTCTTGTTCGTCAGGTCCACGTCGATCCACTTCTCGCCGGTCGGCTCGGCGGCGGGCTCGTCCTCGTCGTCCTTCGAAGCGTCCTCGTCCTCGGTGGACTCCTCGTCCTCCTCGTCCGCGGGCGCGTCGACCTTCTCGACCTCGGCCTCGAGCTTCTTGCTCTCGAAGGCGGCCTCGAGCGGGGTGGTGCCCTTGAGCGCCTCGATCAGCTGGTCGGCGACGGCGTCCGAGTTCGTGATCTCCAGGCCGTCCTTCTTCTCGGCGACGACCTTGACGACCTCGCCGTCGCCGTCGACCTGCTCGATGCCGTCCTCGGGCTCGACCGAGTCCTGGTCCGCGCGGGCGGTGACCCACTCGCGCACCGCGTCCTCGTCGACCGACACGGCGAGCTCCTCCCCGGACTCGTCGGGCTCGACGGAGATCCAGCTGCTGCGGCGCTCGGGGGAGACCTCGTGGGTCTTCCCGTCGGCGCTATCGATCGCCATGGGCTGCTCGAGCAGGTCGGAGATCGAGCCGACGACCTCCTCGGCCTCCTCGGTGGTGATCGCCGGGGAGATCTCCTCGATCTCCTGCTCGACGGAGAAGCTCTCGAGGGAGGGGGCCTGGGCCTGCACGGCCTCGACGAAGGGCTGCGGATCCACCCCCTGGCCGTTGCGGCCGGGCTCGACGTTCCAGCTCTGCGCGTCCTCGTCGAAGACGACCTCCGCGTCGACCGGCGTGGTCCGGTCCTCGGGGACCAGGCCCTTGGCGAAGGCGGCCGCGGCCGCCTCGTCCACCTCGACGACGGGCTCCACGGCGTGCTCGCCGGACCACGTCGAGGAGATCACGGCCGGCAGCGAGTCGTCGCGCCCGAGCGCGGCGGAGGCGGTCGCCTCGGAGTCCACGCTCACGCCGAGGTCCGCCAGCGGCACCTCGAGCTCCTTCTCGCCCGCGGTGACTGTGACGACGACGTCCTCGCCCTGCTCGGCGACGAGGGCGGCGATCTCCTCCGGGCTCTTCCCGGAGACGTCCTGCCCGAGCACCGTGGTGCCCGGCAGCGCGCGACCCTCGAACTGCTTGGCGTAGGCCAGCGCCCCGCCGGTGAGGATCACGGCGAGGACGGCGACGATCGCCACGAGGACCAGGGCGACCCGTCGACGGCTGCGGCCCCGCGGGGCCGTATCGGTCACGTTCGTCATGGATCCAGATCCGTTCTCGGCGGCCGTCGTGCCCGCCCCGGGCTCTCGCCGCAGGGCACAGGGGTCCCTCCCCGGCGCCGCCTTCGTCCCGAGAATAACGGAGGGGCCTCTCCCATACCACGATCCCCCGCCCGAGCTTCGTCACAGGTCCGCATCGACGTGACACACCGCGTGGACGCGTCCCCGTCCCGAGGGGTCCCGCGGGCATGCCCGTCCCTGCCCGAGCGCTACAGTGTCCTCCGGCGCATCCGACGCCGCGCCCCGGACCGAGGCGGGCGCGGGTGCACGGACCGCCCACCGGCACCGGAAGGACCTGAGCACGTCGTGACCCTCCTGCCCATCTGGCACTCCGTCGAGGAGGTGCCCGCCGATCTCGGCGAGACCGCGGTCTCGATCGGCAACTACGACGGCGTCCACCGGGGTCACCGCTTCGTGCTGGACCAGCTGCGCCACCACGCCGAGACGCGCTCGCTGAGCCCGATCGCGCTGACCTTCTGGCCCCATCCCCGCCACGTCATGGGCGCCCCGGCCACGACCCCGCTGATCACCGGGCACGAGGATCGCGACCGGCTGCTCCTGCTCGCCGGGATGCACGGCGTGCTCGATCTCGAGTTCACCTTCGGCTTCGCCCAGCACTCCCCGGAGGACTTCGTGCGGATCTTCCTGGTCGAGGGGCTGCGTGCGAGCTGTGTGGTGCTGGGCGAGGACGCCCTCTTCGGGCGTGCGAACGCCGGGGACATCACTACCATGCGCGCGCTGGGGGAGAAGTACGGCTTCGAGGTCGTCACCGCCCCGGACCTCGGCCCCGAGGGCACCGGCACCGGGCGCATCTCCTCCTCCGGCATCCGCCGGGACCTGCTAGCCGGCGAGGTGCGCGAGGCGAACGAGGCGCTGGGCCGTCTCCACACCGTCACCGACACGGTCCACCACGGCTTCCGGCGCGGCCGCGAGCTCGGCTTCCCCACCGCGAACCTCGGCCCCGCGCCGCAGGGTCTGATCCCCGCCGACGGCGTCTACGCCGGCTACGCCACCGTGACCGAGCAGGATGCCGCGCACGCGGGCGTCGAGCCCCTCGCCGGGGCCCCGGCGACGATCTCCATCGGCACGAATCCGACCTTCGAGGCCGACGGCGCGCCCCGCCGCACCGTCGAGGCCTACGTCCACGGCGCCCATGACCTCGAGCTCTACGGGGACACGGTGCGCCTGGAGTTCGTCGACTTCCAGCGCCCCACGCTGAAGTTCGACTCGGTCGACGCGCTCGTGGCGCAGATGGCCGAGGACGTCGAGGTGACCCGCCGCACTCTCGAGGCGGAGGCCTCCCGGGGCGAGCAGACCCCCTGATATCCTGCTCGCGCCGTCATATCGGCCGCGGAGAGCGATCCGCCCCCGAACCCCGCACCGAACCCTTGGGCGAGGTGCGTGCGGGAGCCGCTCGTCCGAAGAGCCCGGGGCAGCAGGCCCCGGTGCGCCGCGCAACGACCTGAGGAGAACCAGTATGGCCTTCGACACCGCCACCAAGCAGGCGATCATCTCGGAGTACGCGACCGGCGAGGGCGACACCGGTTCGCCCGAGGTCCAGATCGCGCTGCTCACCCACCGCATCACCTACCTGACCGAGCACCTCAAGACCCACAAGCACGACCACCACTCGCGCCGCGGTCTGATGCTGCTGGTCGGTCAGCGCAAGCGCCTCCTGAAGTACCTCCAGGAAGCCGACATCGAGCGTTACCGTGCGCTGATCAAGCGCCTCGGCCTCCGCCGGTGACCCCCGCCGCCGCTCGCCCCATGGGCGGGCGGCGGTTCTGCATGTCCGCCCCGACCAGGTTCGGTCCTCGGCAGTGACCTGCGGCGCAGGCGACCGGAGCACCGGTCCCGCCGCCCGCCGCGCGTGACTGACGAAGGCCGCACCGGCAGGGGCACCCCTTCGATCAAGGAGATCCCCCATGGCCATGGAAGGCCCTGACATCACCGCCACCACCGCCGTCATCGACAACGGCGCCTACGGACGTCGCGAGGTCCGCTTCGAGACCGGTCGTCTCGCCCAGCAGGCCGCCGGTGCCGTGTCCGTCTACCTCGACGACGACACGATGGTGTTCTCGGCGACCGCCGTGTCGAACAAGCCGAAGGAGCACTTCGACTTCTTCCCGCTCACCATCGACGTCGAGGAGCGGATGTACGCTGCGGGCCGCATCCCCGGCTCGTTCTTCCGCCGCGAGGGCCGCCCCGGCACCGACGCGATCCTCGCCGCCCGCCTCACCGACCGCCCGCTGCGTCCCGCCTTCGTCAAGGGGCTGCGCAACGAGGTCCAGGTCGTGCTGACCGTCATGGCGTGCAATCCCGAGGACGCCTACGACGTCGTCGGCATCAACGGCGCCTCCGCCTCCACCCAGATCTCGGGCCTGCCCTTCTCGGGCCCGATCGGCGGCGTGCGCATCGCGCTCATGCCCGACGCCTCCGGCGGCGGCCAGTGGGTCGCCTTCCCGACCTTCGCGCAGCTGGACGAGGCCGTCTTCTCGATGGTCGTCGCCGGTCGCATCGTCGAGGACGATGTGGCGATCATGATGGTCGAGGCCGAGGCCACCGACAACTCCTGGACCCTCATCAAGGAGCAGGGCGCGATCGCGCCGACGGAGTCCGTCGTCGCCGAGGGACTCGAGGCCGCCAAGGTCTTCATCCGAAGCCTGTGCGTGGCGCAGCAGGAGCTCGCCGCGAAGGCCGCGAAGCCCGTGCGCGAGTTCCCGCTCTTCCTGGACTACCAGGAGGACGCTTACTCCGTCGTCGAGGCCGCCGCGACCGAGCGTCTGGCGGAGGTCATGTCGATCGCCGCGAAGACCGAGCGCGAGGAGCGCACCGAGCAGCTGCTCGCCGAGGTCACCGCCGAGCTCGCCGCCGAGGGCGCGCAGCTCGAGGGCCGCGAGGGCGAGGTCTCCGGCGCGTTCCGCGCGCTGACCAAGCAGGTCGTGCGCAAGAAGGTCCTCACCGAGGGCGTCCGCATCGACGGCCGTGGCCTGCGCGACATCCGCGCTCTCTCCGCCGAGGTCGAGGTGCTCCCGCGCGTGCACGGCTCCGCCCTGTTCCAGCGCGGCGAGACCCAGATCCTGGGCGTCTCCACGCTGAACATGCTCAAGATGGAGCAGCAGATCGACTCCCTCGGGCCGGTCGACCGCAAGCGCTACATCCACCACTACAACTTCCCGCCGTACTCCACGGGCGAGACCGGCCGCGTCGGCTCCCCGAAGCGCCGCGAGGTGGGCCACGGCATGCTCGCCGAGCGCGCGATCGTGCCGGTGCTGCCCAGCCGCGAGGAGTTCCCCTACGCGATCCGTCAGGTGTCCGAGGCCCTCGGCTCCAACGGCTCGACCTCGATGGGCTCCGTGTGCGCCTCGACCCTGTCGCTGCTGAACGCCGGTGTGCCGCTGCGCGCCCCGGTCGCCGGCATCGCGATGGGCCTGATCTCCGACACCGTGGACGGAGAGACCCGCTACGCGGCCCTCACCGACATCCTCGGGGCCGAGGACGCCTTCGGCGACATGGACTTCAAGGTCGCCGGAACCTCCGAGTTCGTCACCGCGATCCAGCTGGACACCAAGCTCGACGGCCTGCCCGCCTCGGTGCTCACCGGCGCCCTGTCCCAGGCGCACGAGGCGCGCCTGGCGATCCTCTCGGTGCTGCACGAGGCGATCGACGCGCCCGACGAGATGAGCCCGCACGCCCCGCGCGTGCTCGCGGTGACCATCCCCGTCGACAAGATCGGTGCGGTCATCGGCCCGAAGGGCCAGATGATCAACCAGATCCAGGACGACACCGGCGCCGACATCACCATCGAGGACGACGGCACCGTCTACATCGGTGCGACCGACGGCCCCTCGGCCGAGGCGGCCCGCTCCGCGATCAACGCCATCGCCAACCCGATGGTCCCCGAGGTCGGGGAGCGCTACCTCGGCACCGTCGTGCGGGTCGTGGACTTCGGCGCCTTCGTCTCGCTCACCCCGGGCAAGGACGGCCTCCTCCACGTCACGCAGCTGCGCAAGCTCAACGGCGGCAAGCGCGTGGAGGACGTCGAGGACGTCGCGAAGGTCGGCCAGAAGATCGAGGTCGAGATCCGCGAGATCGACTCCCGCGGCAAGATCTCCCTCGCCGTGCTCGAGGAGGAGAAGGACGAGGCTCCGTCCGAGTCCGAGGCGTCCGCCGCCGCCGAGGAGATCATCGCGGAGTGATCCGCCCCTCGGCCCCCGCACCGCGGGGACGAGGAGCGCAGGAGGGGAGGTGCCCGCTCGGGCGTCTCCCCTCCGTGCATGCCCGGCGCCGCCGTGACGAACGGCTCGGCGCCCGACCCCTGCCCGCCGTGGAACAATCGAGCGATGCCTTCCGACCTCCTGTACGACGACCCCGCCTCCGACGTGCTCCTCGACGCCGCGACAGGCGTGCGGCGCAGCATCCTGCCCGGCGGAGTGCGGCTGCTCACCCAGACGGATCGCAGCGTGCGCAGCGCGAGCATCGGGCTGTGGCTGCCGGTCGGCTCCCGGGACGAGACCCCCGCCCACGCCGGCTCCACGCACGTGCTCGAGCACCTGCTGTTCAAGGGGACCCGCCGCCGCTCCGCGATGGACATCGCCACCGCCTTCGACGAGGTCGGCGGGGACTCCAACGCGATCACGGCGAAGGAGCACACGCTCTACTACGGGCGCGTGCGCTCCTCGGACGTGCCCATGGCCGTGGACGTCCTGACCGACATGATCACCGCCTCCGTCCTCGAGCAGGACGCGCTGTCGACCGAGCGCGAGGTCATCCTCGAGGAGCTCGCCATGGCGGAGGACGACCCGAACGACATCGGCTACGAGACCTTCCTCGCCCAGGTCCTCGGCCCGGACACGGCGCTCGGCCGGCCCGTCGGCGGCACCGCGGCGAGCGTCGAGGCGCTCACCATCGAGGACGTCCGCGCCCACTACCGCGAGCACTACCGCCCCGAGAACCTCGTGGTCACCGCCGTCGGCGACATCGACCACGACGAGCTGGCCGGCCTCCTGGTCGCGGGCCTGCGCCGCGGCGGCTGGAGCCTGGAGGAGGGGGCGCTGCCCTCCCGCGGGCGGCGCGACGCGACCGACGTGCCGAGCGACGGGATCGCCGCCGATGTCGCGACGCTCGCCCCGCACCGCCTCGCACGGCCCACCGAGCAGAACCACATCTATCTCGGCGGGCAGGGGCTCACCGCCCTCAGCGAGGACCGTCACGCCCTCTCGGTGCTGATGTCCGTGCTCGGCGGCGGGATGTCCTCCCGCCTGTTCCAGACCGTGCGGGAGGAGCGGGGACTGGCCTACACCGTCTACTCCTTCAGCGCCGGGTACCGGGACGCGGGACTGTTCGGGATGTACGCCGCCTGCCGCCCCGGCCGCACCGGCCAGGTCGTCGAGCTGCTCGCCGAGGAGCTCGGGCGCATGGGTGCCGACGGCATCGACGAGCTCGAGCTCTCCCGTGCGAAGGGCCAGATCACCGGCTCCTTCGCCCTCGGGCTCGAGGACACCAGCTCCCGCATGGGACGGCTGGGCACCATCGAGCTCGTCCACGGCCGCTACACGAGCGTGGACGAGACCCTCGAGCGGATCGGCGCGGTGGACATCGCAGCGGTGCAGGACCTCGCCGCGCGCCTGTCCCGCTCCTTCAGCACCCGGGTCGAGGTCGGCCCCGAGAGCTGACCCCGCCTCGCGGACCTTCCCCGTTCCCGTCCCTCCCTGCACCGCTACGACCCCAGGAGCCGCCATGACCCCCGCTTCCGCCCCGACCCCGTCGTCCTCCCGCCCCACCCGCGTCGCCGTGCTCGGCGCGGCCGGACGCATGGGCGCCGCCGCCTGCCGCGCCGTCGAGGACGCCGGAGACCTCGAGCTCGTCGCCCGGATCGGCCGCGGAGACGAGCTCTCCGCCGTCGCCGAGGCCGGCGCCGAGGTCGCGATCGACCTCACCGTCCCCTCCGCGACCGCCGACAACGTCGCGTGGCTCGTCGAGAACGGCATCCACGCCGTGGTCGGGACCACGGGCTGGACCGAGGAGTCGCTGCAGGACCTGCGCGAGCGGCTCGCCGGCGCCGACGGGATCGGCGTGCTGATCGCCCCGAACTTCGCGATCGGCGCGGTGCTCGCGATGCGCTTCGCGGAGATCGCGGCGCGCTACTACGACAGCGCCGAGATCATCGAGATGCACCACGAGAACAAGCTCGACGCCCCCTCGGGCACGGCGCGCCACACCGCCGCCGCGATCGCCCGGGGCCGGGCCGAGGCCGGGCTCGGCCCGGTGCCGGACGCGACGGAGAAGGACCCGGACGGCGCCCGCGGCGCGGTCGTCGACGGCATCCACGTGCACGCGGTCCGCCAGCGCGGCCTGGTCGCCCACGAGGTCGTGCAGTTCGGCGGGGTGGGGGAGCAGTTCGTGCTGCGCCACGACTCCTTCGACCGGATCAGCTTCATGCCCGGGGTGCTGCTGGGCGTGCGCGAGGTCGCCGCGCACCCGGGCCTCACCGTGGGCCTGGACGGCTACATGGACCTCGGCTGAGGCCGGGGACGGGCACCCCCATGCGCGACAAGCTCTTCGTCGGCCTGCTCCTGCTGGTCACCGCGGCCTATGCGTGGGGACTGGGCTGGATCGCCTGGGGCTTCGCCCGGGTCGGCGGCGTGCTCGGGTACGGGCTCGCCGGCGGCATCGTCGTCCTGCTGGTGCTGACCGTGTGGGTGACCTGGCGCGAGGTCCTCTTCGGCCTCGCCGCCGGGCGCCTCGCCGCCCGGTACCGCCCTCCTGCGGAGGCCGAGGGCGAGGACGCGCGGGCCGAGTTCGAGGCCGCCCGCACCGCGCTCCGGCAGGAGGCGTTCGGCGACGGCGCGGAGGGGGAGTGGCGGGCGTGGTTCCGTCTCGCGCTCGCCTACGACGCGCTGCGTGACCGCAAGGGGGCGCGGATGGCGACCCGGCGCGCGATCGAGGCCGCCCGAGGCTGATCCGGTCCCGGGCGGGCCCGGCGATCCGGGCCCCGGATCAGGCCCAGCCGAGCGCGCGCAGCGCCGCGGCCGCGGCCGCGGCGCCGATCACGACCACCAGGAACGGGGCGCGCAGCACCAGCAGGACCACCGCGACGCCGAGCCCCGCGAGCCGGGCGTCGAGCACGATCTGCGCCCCGCTGGTCGCAGTCTGCGTCGCCACCAGCGCTCCGAGCAGGGCGATGGGCAGCAGACGGGTGATCCGCGCGATGCGCGGCTGCTCGAGCACGTCCTGCGGTGCCTGGTAGCCGATCCACTTCTGGGCGAAGGACAGCACCGAGGCGCCGATCACCGCGATCCACAGCAGGCTCATCAGCTCTCCTCCCCGCGCCGCGGCAGCAGCCCCGCCACCACGGCGACCAGCGCCGCGGCGAGCACCGGCAGCCCCGCGGGCAGCACCGGCGTGGTCACGAGCGCCACGAACGCCGCCGCGACCGCGATCGCGACCGCGTCGGCGCTGCGCAGCCGCGGCCACAGCAGCGCGATGAACGCCCCGGCCGCCGCCGCGTCGAGCCCCCAGGCCGCAGGATCGGCGATGCGCTGCCCCGCGAGCGCGCCCGCGAGCGTGAACAGGTTCCAGAAGACGTAGACCCACACCCCGGCGGCCCAGAACCCCGCGCGCCGCTCCTCGTCGTCCGCGCCGGAGGCGGCCAGCGCCGCCGACTCGTCGATCGTCAGCTGGGCCCGGGCCGCGCCGCGCACCCCTCCGCGCGGCAGCGAGGGCGCGAGGATCAGCCCGTACAGCGTGTTGCGGATCCCCAGGAGCAGGGAGGCGAGCGCAGCGCCGAGCGCGGAGCCGCCCCCGGAGACCACGCCCACGAAGGCGAACTGGCTGCCGCCGGTGAACATCACCGCGGAGAGCACCATCGCCTGCCACACATCCAGCCCCGAGGCCGTCGCGAGCGCTCCGAAGCTGATCCCGTACAGCCCCGTCGCGAACCCGATAGACAGGCCCGTGCGCCGGATCGTGCGCAGACGCGCATCAGCGGATCCGCGCTGCGGGGACGGAGCGGGGGACAGGGCGGTCATGATGCTCGACACTCTACGATCACCTGCGTCGACATCGTCCCGTGGTCCGCAGTGGGATATGAGATTCTGGCCGCATGACGGCCTCCTCGGACCCCGCCCCCGACACCGCGCTCCCGCTGCGCACCGGCGCCCTCCTGCTGGACATGGACGGGACCCTGATCAACTCCGGTCCGGCCGTGGAGCGCTCGTGGAACACGCTGCTGCGCGAGCTGGGCACCGATCTCGTGTTCGGCCACGCCCACCACGGCATGCCCGCGCGCCAGGTGCTCGCCGAGGTGCTGCCCGAGGCGAGCGAGGAGCAGCTCCGTGCGGCGCACCGGCGGATCGAGGAGCTCGAGATCGAGGACGTCGAGGGGATCGTGGTGCTCCCCGGCACCGAGCGCCTGCTGGGCGAGCTCGACGCCGCCGCGGAGCAGCTGGGCCGGGGCACCTGGACCATCGTCACCTCCTGCACCCGCCCCCTCTTCGAGGCGCGCTGGGCCCGCACGGGCCTGCCGGTGCCGGCCGGCATGGTCACCGCCGACCAGGTCTCCCGCGGCAAGCCGGACCCGGAGCCCTACCTCCTGGGCGCCCAGCGGCTCGGGGCGGATCCCGCCCGGACAGTCGTGCTCGAGGACTCCGTCGGCGGGCTGCGCTCCGGGATCGCCGCCGGAGCCCGCACCGTCGCCGTGACGAGCACCACCCCCGCCGGGGAGCTCTCGCCCCTCGCGGACGCGCTGGTCACGTCGCTGGACGATCTCGAGGTCCGGGTCGAGGGCGAAGAGCTCGTCCTCGCGCGCCGCGGCAGCTGAGACCCTCGCCGCGCCTGCTCGGAGGGCCGCGGCCCCGTTGATACCCTTGGGCGGCCCGACCGGTCCGCCCCGCGCCCGAGCGGCGGACGTCCCCGACGTCCCCGCGCCACGGCGGCGAGCGTCCGGAGAGCGAGCGCAGCCGTCCCCCTCGAAAGGACTCGTCCCATGTGCGGAATCGCCGGCACCTTCGGATACGGCGCTGACACCGAGGGCATCGCCCGCCGGATGAGCAGCGCCCTGGCCCATCGCGGACCCGACGGCGAGGGGCTCTTCGTCGACGGCGAGGCCGGGCTCGCCCACCGACGCCTGGCGATCATCGACCGCGAGCACGGCGCCCAGCCGATGACCACCGTCGACGGTCGGTACACGATCGTCTACAACGGCGAGACCTACAACTACCTCGAGCTGCGCGCCGAGCTCGAGGAGCTCGGCCGCACCTTCCGCACGGACTCCGACACCGAGGTGCTGCTCCAGGCGCACGCCGAGTGGGGCACCGCCGCCTACGACCGCTTCAACGGCATGTTCGCCTTCGCGATCCACGACGCGACCACCGGCACCGTCACCCTCGCCCGCGACCACTTCGGCATCAAGCCGCTCTACTACCGCGTGGACCCCGCCTCCGAGGCCGGTGGGGTGCCGAAGGTCGTCTTCGGCTCGGAGATCCGCTCGCTGCTCGCCTCCGGCACCTTCGAGGCCGCGCCGGACGACCGCGCCGTCTACCGCTACCTGAAGTTCCGCGTCCAGGACGACGACTCCCGCACCTTCTTCGCCGGCGTGCGCCGACTGATGTCCGGCGAGGTGCTCGAGATCCGTCCCGACGGCACCGAGGTGCGCTCCTTCACCCGGTTGAAGGAGGAGCTGCGCGAGATCGCCGCGCGGCCCAGCCGCCCCTACGACCAGTCGGTCGTGGACGAGTACCGCGAGCGCTTCCAGGACTCCGTGCGGATGCGCCTGCAGTCGGAGGTCCCCGTCGGCACCTCCCTCTCCGGCGGGCTGGACTCCTCCGCCGTCGCCGCCGTGATCGCGCGCCAGCTGCGCGAGCGGCCCGAGGACGAGGGCTACGAGGCGGTCGGCTCCCGCCAGAACACCTTCTCCGCCGTCTTCCCGAACTCCTCCAACGACGAGGAGCGGTACGTCGACGCGCTGCTGGAGGAGAACCGCGGCCAGATCACGGCCCACAAGATCCACCCGCAGCCCGAGGCTTTCCTCGAGGACCTCCACGACTTCGTGCGGACGCAGGAGGAGCCGATCATCTCGACCGGCCCCTACGCGCAGTACGCCGTGATGCGCGAGGCCAGCCAGCACATCACCGTGCTCCTGGACGGCCAGGGCGCGGACGAGATGATGGCCGGGTACAACCCGTACTTCTACGTCTACCTGCGCCAGCTGCGCCGCCAGAAGCGGTTCAAGGAGCTCGCCTCCGAGGTCGTCGGCTCCCGCGACATCCTCCGCAAGCTCGCTCGCACCAAGTTCTCCGGCCGCACCTCCGTGCCGATGGAGGCGCTGCTGAACTCCGGCTTCGTCGCCGAGCACAGCGGCGAGAAGGTCACCTCCGTCCAGGACGACCTCAAGGAGCGCCTGCTCGAGGACACCTTCCGCTCCTCCCTGCCCTCGCTGCTGCGCTACGAGGACAAGAACACGATGCGCTTCAGCATCGAGGGGCGCGTCCCCTTCGTCGACAAGGAGCTGTTGAAGTTCCTGTTCTCCCTCGACGAGTCCGCGATCATCCACGACGGCTGGAACAAGCGGATCCTGCGCGAGGCGATGGACGGGATCCTCCCCGACATGATCTCCAAGCGCCGCAACAAGATCGGCTTCACCACTCCGGAGGGGGAGTGGTTCCGCTCGATCGCGCCGCAGCTGCGGGACGTCTTCGCCTCCGCGTCCTTCGCCTCCCGGCCCTACTTCGACGCGCCGAGCGTGCTCGCGCTGTTCGACGACTACATCGCCCATCCGGAGAACCACGGCACGCTGATGTTCTGGCGCCTGCTGAACGTCGAGCTGTGGATGCGCACCTTCTTCGACGATCCCGAGGGCGCGACCCGCGCGCTCGGCGGCTCGGCCGACGAGGCCGCGCTCGCCGCCGCGCCGGCCCCCGCCGCCGTCGCCGCGGAGCCCGCGGCCGAGGAGGAGGTCGTGCCCAAGAGCGACTACGTCGCCAACGAGGGCAAGCAGCTCGACCTCGTCTCCGAGGCCGACGGCCGCACCTGGCGCCGCCTGCCGCTGCAGACCGCGCTGGTCGCCCGCGGCGACGACGTCGAGCGGATCGCCCGCGAGCGGGTCGAGGCCTTCGCCGCGTCCCTGCCCGAGGGCGTCGTCCCGGACGGCGCGCCGTGGTACTTCGTGATCAGCGAGAAGATCATCGCGATCACGCAGGGCCGCTCCTGGTTCACCTGGGAGATCCGTCCCCGCCGCTCCGCGAAGGTGCTCAGCCGCTTCGTCTCCCGCACCCCCGCCGGGATCGGCCTGGGCGACCCGACCACGATGGAGCTCGCGATCCGCGAGGTGGGGCTCCCGCGCGTCGTCGCCGCCTCCGCCGTCGGCGCGGCGGGCAAGGTCATCGGCAAGCGGGGGCTGTTCTACGAGGTCGTCGGCGCGAACGTGCGCGCCATCGACGGCCCCACCCCGTACTCGGCCTTCCCCTCCAACGTCTCCGCGAAGCTCCCGCCGAAGGACCCGGACGCGGTCTCCGCACGGATCTCCGCCGCGATCCGCGGGGCGGACATCCCCGCCGCGCTGCGGGACGCCTTCGTCGGCACGGTCGTCATGGACGCCAACGACATCGGTCGCAACGTGCTCGGCTCGGACGTGCAGGTCCCGCACGAGCAGCTCGAGGCGACCTTCGGCGACAACCCCCTCGGCCAGGGCCGCCAGCGCACCCCGCTCGCCATCCTCGTCGACCTCGGCGCCGCGGCGGGACGCTGAGCGCAGCGCCCCGACGCGCCCCGACACGGCGCGGAGCACGCCCGGTCCTGCACTAGGATCCGGGCAGCAGCACTTTCCCTGGAGGAGACCATGAGCAGCACCGACCAGCGCCCCGCGCGACCGTTCGGCGCGGTGGGGACCGCGATGGTCACCCCGCTGAGCGAGGACGGCCACCGCGTCGACCTCGACGCGGCCCAGGAACTCGCCGCGCACGTCGTGCAGCACGGCCACGACCTGGTCGTCGTCTCCGGCACGACCGGTGAGGCGCCCACCCTCACCGACGTCGAGAAGATCGACCTCGCCCGCGCCGTGGTCGAGGCGGTGGGGGAGCGGGCGACGGTCGTCGCCGGCGTCGGCACCTACGACACCGCGCACTCGATCGACCTCGCCCGCGCCCACGCCGAGGTCGGCGTCGACGGGCTGCTCGTGGTGACCCCCTACTACTCCAAG
Organism: Brachybacterium sp. EE-P12; assembly: GCF_003711805.1. GTDB lineage: Bacteria > Actinomycetota > Actinomycetes > Actinomycetales > Dermabacteraceae > Brachybacterium. The sequence goes on from NZ_QXCP01000004.1 coordinate 651,153, forward strand.
CCCTCCCAGGCCGGGGTCATCGCGCACACCACCGCGATCGCGGACTCGACCGAGCTGCCCGTCATGCTCTACGACATCCCCGGCCGCGCCGGGATCCCGCTGGCCTACGAGACCCTGCTGCGCCTGGGCGAGAACCCCCGGATCGTCGCGGTCAAGGACGCCAAGGCGGACCTGCAGCAGGCCTCCCTCGTCATGGAGCGCACCGACCTCGTCTACTACTCCGGCGAGGACGCCCTGAACCTGCCCTGGCTCGCGATCGGCGCAGCGGGCATGGTCTCCGTGGTCAGCCAGATCGCCGGCGACGTCGAGCGGGAGATGGTCGACGCGGTCGACCACTCCGACCTGCCCGCCGCGCGCGCCGCGAACCACCGCCTCGTGCCCGTGGTCGAGGCGATCATGAACCGGATGCCCGGCGCCGTCGCGGCGAAGGCCGCACTGCACCTGCAGGGAGTGCTGCCGCATGCCGCGATGCGCGGCCCGCTCGTCCCCGCCGACGGCACCCAGCTGCGCGAGCTCGAGGCCGCGCTGGACACCGCCGGCCTGCTCTGATCCGCCCCGCCCCGGACGCCGAGGAGATCCCGATGACCGCCGCCTTCACCGACCGTCTCCCTGCGCCGCCGGAGCTCGCCCCCGGCACGCTGCGCCTGACCCCGCTCGGCGGGCTCGGCGACGTCGGCCGGAACATGACGGTCCTCGAGTTCGAGGGGCGAGTGCTGATCGTCGACTGCGGAGTGCTCTTCCCCGAGGAGTCCCAGCCCGGCGTGGACCTGATCCTGCCGGACTTCGACATGCTCGAGGACCGGCTCGAGGACGTCGAGGCGATCGTGCTCACCCACGGCCACGAGGACCACATCGGGGCCGTGCCCTACCTCCTGCGCCGCAGGCCCGACATCCCCCTCGTGGGCAGTCGGCTGACCCTCGCGTTCATCGAGGCGAAGCTGCGCGAGCACCGGATCCGCCCGCGCACCCGTGCGGTCGCCGAGGGGGAGACCGAGAACCTCGGCCCCTTCGAGTGCGAGTTCGTGGCCGTGAACCACTCGATCCCCGACGCGCTCGCGGTGCACATCACCACGCCCGCCGGGACCGTGCTGCACACCGGCGACTTCAAGATGGACCAGCTCCCGCTCGACGGCCGGATCACCGACCTGCGCGCCTTCGCGCGCCTCGGCGAGGCGGGCGTGGACCTGTTCATGACCGACTCGACCAACGCCGAGGTCCCCGGCTTCACCGTCGGCGAGCAGGAGATCGGCCCCGTGCTCGAGGGGATCTTCGCCCGTGCGCGGCAGAAGATCGTCGTCGCCTCCTTCTCCAGCCACGTCCACCGCGTCCAGCAGGTGCTCGACGCCGCCGCGGCGCACGGGCGCAAGGTCGCCTTCGTGGGCCGCTCGATGGTGCGCAACATGGGCATCGCCGCCGAGCTGGGCTACCTCCGCGTCCCCGAGGACACCCTGATCGACGTCAAGCGCATCGACTCCCTGCCCGACGAGCAGGTGGTGCTCATGTGCACCGGCAGCCAGGGCGAGCCGATGGCGGCGCTGGGCCGGATCGCGAACCGCGACCACCGCGTCAGCGTCGGCCCCGGCGACGTGGTCATCCTCGCCTCCTCGCTCATCCCCGGCAACGAGAACGCCGTCTTCCGCGTGGTCAACGGTCTGATGGCGCTCGGCACCGAGGTGGTCCACAAGGGCAGCGCGAAGGTGCACACCTCGGGCCACGCCAGCGAGGGCGAGCTGCTGTACTGCTACAACATCGTGCGCCCCCGCAACGTCATGCCGATCCACGGCGAGGTGCGCCACCTCATCGCCAACGGGCGGATCGCCGAGGCGACCGGCGTGCCGCGCGAGCGCGTGGTCCTCGCCCGCGACGGGCAGGTCGTGGACCTGAAGGACGGCGTGGCGCGCGTGGTCGGCGAGATCCCCAACGGCTATGTGTACGTCGACGGCTCGAGCGTCGGCGAGATCTCCGAGGCCGATCTCAAGGACCGCCGCATCCTCGGCGACGAGGGCTTCATCTCCCTGTTCGCCGTCGTGAACTCCGAGACCGGGGCGCTCATCGCCGGGCCCGAGATCCACGCCCGCGGCGTGGCGGAGGACGACGCCGTCTTCGACCGGATCCGGCCCGAGATCGTCAAGGCCCTCGAGCAGGCGGTCGCCGACCAGGCCGATCGCCGCGACACCTACCAGCTGCAGCAGGTCATGCGCCGGGTCGTGGGGCGCTACGTCGGCCAGCGCCTGCGCCGTCGGCCGATGATCATCCCGGTCGTGGTCGAGTCCTGAGCACCCCGGGGCGCGAGTGATCCGCGCCCCGGACGACGGGGCCGGGCCGTGCACCTCCCGGGCCGGGAGGGGGCCGGAATGTACCATCGGGGCCATGGCGACACGTACGTCTTCCCCCGCACGTGCGTCGAAAGGCTCGTCCCGCTCCTCGGCCTCCGGCACCTCCCGGACCCGCGGGGCCGCGGCGAACGACCCCTCGACGCTCCCCCTGCCGGTGCGCGCAGTGCGCTCCGGCTATCTGGTGATCGCCCGCATGGTCGGCGGCATGGTCCGCTCGATCGGCGTGCAGCGCTGGGAGGTCGCCCCCGAGCAGCGGCGCGACGGCTACGCGCTGGTCCTGATGATGATCGCGGTGCTCGTCGCCGTGGTCGAGTGGTGGCAGTCCGCCGGCCCCGTGCTCGGCGCCGTGCACACCGTGGTCGCCGGCACCTTCGGGATCTCCTCGATGGTGATCCCGCTGCTCGCCGCCGGATGGGCGCTGCGGATGTTCCGCCGCCCGGACCAGGTGCGCGCCAACACCCGCATCTCGATCGGCATCGCCGTGCTGCTGACCGCGATCTCCGCGATCGCCTCGGTCTCGGCCCGCCTGCCGGCACCCGCCGACGGGATCGACGCCCTCGCCCGCGGCGGCGGCGTGCTCGGCTATCTCGCGGCGGCACCGCTCGCGGCGCTGCTGCCCCCGCTCGCGGTGGTGATCATCCACTCCGCGCTCATCGCCTTCGGGATCCTCGTGCTGACGGCCACCCCGGTCGAGTCGATCCCCTCCCGCCTGCGCGGCGTGTACGACGTGATGGTCGGACGCAGCGAGGAGGAGGACGAGGAGCGCGTCGCCCTCGGGCTGCGGCCGCGCCGGGTCGATCCGGCCGTGCACGAGCAGGAGACCGCGGCGCAGCCCGCCGCTCGCCCCCGTCGGCGCACCCGCAAGGAGAAGGCGGAGGCGGCCGCGGCCGCGCGCGACCACGAGGACTTCGGCTACGCCGGCGACGAGGCCTTCGAGCAGGGCGTCGCCGGCGAGGACAGCCCCGGCGCGAGGAAGAAGGGCGCGAAGGCCGGCAAGGGCCGTGCCGCCGCCCCGCGCCGCGGCGCCCCGGAGGACGCGACCGAGGTCTTCGACGTGGTCGAGGACGAGAACCAGCGCGCGAAGACCTTCCCGACCGGGGACGACGCGGCCACCGCGGCGATCCCCGCGAAGGGTGCCCGCGGCGACCGCACCACCCCGATGCCCGTGAAGAAGGCGCCGGCGAAGCCCGCCGCCGGGGAGCCGGCGGAGGAGAAGGCGGAGCTCGTGCACCCGCCGATGGGCGACCTGCCCCGCGCGGGCGAGCAGCTCGAGCTGGCCGGGGACATCGTCTACACCCTGCCGGACTCCTCCTTCCTGGTCGAGGGCCCGCCCCACAAGACCCGCTCCGAGGTGAACGACCAGGTGGTCGCCGCCCTCGAGGAGGTCTTCGAGCAGTTCAAGGTCGCCGCCGAGGTCGTGGGCTTCTCCCGCGGCCCGACGGTCACCCGCTACGAGATCGAGCTCGCCCCGGGCACCAAGGTCGAGAAGGTCACGGCCCTGGACAAGAACATCTCCTATGCGGTGGCCAGCTCGGACGTGCGGATCCTCTCGCCGATCCCCGGCAAGAAGGCGATCGGCATCGAGATCCCGAACGCGGACCGCGAGACCGTCGTCCTCGGCGACGTGCTGCGCAGCCAGGTCGCGCGCCGCAACGAGCACCCGCTGGTGATGGGCGTGGGCAAGGACGTCGAGGGCGGCTTCGTCGTCGCGAACCTCGCCAAGATGCCGCACCTGCTGGTCGCGGGTGCCACCGGCGCCGGCAAGTCGAGCTTCGTGAACTCGATGATCACCTCGATCCTCATGCGCGCCACCCCTGAGGAGGTGCGGATGGTGCTCGTGGACCCCAAGCGAGTGGAGCTCACGATCTACGAGGGTATCCCGCACCTGATCACGCCGATCATCACCAACCCGAAGAAGGCCGCGGAGGCGCTCGAGTGGGTGGTGAAGGAGATGGACGCCCGCTACGACGACCTCGCCGCCTTCGGGTTCAAGCACATCGACGACTTCAACAAGGCGGTCCGGGCCGGGGAGGTGCAGGTGCCCGCCGGGAGCGAGCGGCGCCTGGCCCCCTACCCGTACCTGCTCGTGGTGGTCGACGAGCTCGCGGACCTCATGATGGTCGCCCCCCGCGACGTCGAGGCCTCGATCCAGCGCATCACCCAGCTCGCCCGGGCCGCGGGGATCCACCTGATCCTCGCCACGCAGCGCCCCTCCGTGGACGTGGTCACCGGCATCATCAAGGCGAACGTGCCCAGCCGCCTCGCCTTCTCGACCTCCTCCCTGCAGGACTCCCGGGTCATCCTCGACACCCCCGGCGCCGAGAAGCTCATCGGCCAGGGCGACGCCCTGTTCCACCCGATGGGCAAGGCGAAGGCGATGCGCGTCCAGGGGGCCTGGGTGGGCGAGTCGGAGATCCACAAGGTCGTCGACCACGTCAAGACCCAGATGAAGCCCAACTACCGCGAAGACGTCACCGTCGTCGCCGAGAAGAAGCAGATCGACGACGACATCGGCGACGACCTCGAGGTGCTGCTGCAGGCGGCGGAGCTGGTGGTCACCACCCAGTTCGGCTCGACCTCGATGCTGCAGCGCAAGCTCCGCGTGGGCTTCGCGAAGGCCGGGCGGCTCATGGACCTGCTCGAGTCCCGCGAGATCGTCGGCCCCTCCGAGGGGTCCAAGGCCCGCGACGTGCTGGTCCACCCCGACGAGCTCGGCACGGCGATCGCCCGCATCCGCGGCGAGGACGTCCCCGGCGGCGAGGGGGAGGAGCCCTACGGCGCCGATCAGGCCGTCGACCTCGAGGCCGGGGAGCCCGAGCCCGTGGACCAGGGGGAGGACCGCTACGGCAGCGACCCGCTCGCCGACGACGGCGCCGAGCCCGCCGTCGACTACTACGACGAGGACGACGAGGAGAGCGAGGACGCCTGGAGCCTCACCGGCCGCTGAGTCCCGCCTGCCGACCGGTGCCCCTGCGCGCCGGTCGGCGTCCCGCCCGTCCCGTCCCCGCCCCTTCCGTCCGCCCCCCGCCCAGCCCGTCGCACCCCAGGAGCACCGATGACCGCATCGCCGAAGGCCGAGGTCCCGCTGTGGAACATCGCCAACATCCTCACCATGGTGCGCTGCGCGATGGTGCCGCTGCTGGTGGTGCTCGCGATCCTGTACCCGGAGTCGGCGGGCGGCCGCCTGCTGGTCGCCGCGGTGTTCGTGCTGGCGATGATCACCGACTTCGTCGACGGCCACCTGGCCCGCAGCCGCGGCCTCATCACCGACTTCGGCAAGATCATGGACCCGATCGCGGACAAGGCGATCACCGGCGCCGCGCTGATCATGCTCTCGGTCTGGGAGTACGTGCCCTGGTGGATGACGGTGCTGATCCTGGTACGGGAGTTCGGCATCACGCTCATGCGCTTCACGATCCTCAAGTACGGGGCGCTGCCGGCGAACATGGCCGGCAAGGCGAAGACCATGGTGCAGTCCATCGCGATCACCTTCTGCCTGATCCCCTTCGAGCTGTGGTGGGAGCCGGCCCGCTGGATCGGCCTGGCCCTCGTGCTGCTGGCCGTTGTCCTCACCGTCTGGTCGGGTCTGGTGAACCTCAAGGACGGTCTGCGCCTGCGCCGTGAGGCGCTCTCCGCGGGAGGGGACGCGGCGTGAGCGAGAAGGCGGGTGAGCTCGCCGGCGGCGGCGTGGGCGTGCCCGCGGGAGGTGGCGCCGACGAGTCCGCTCCCGCCCGCGTGGACGCTGCCGACGTGATCGCCGCGGCGCGCGAGCGGGGCTGGTCCCTGGCCACGGCCGAGTCCCTCACCGCCGGTGCCGTGGTCGCCCGGCTCGTGGACGTCCCCGGGGCGAGCGCCGTGGTCGCCGGGGGAGCGGCCTGCTACTCCTATGACGCCAAGACCCGGGTGCTCGGCGTCGACGCGGCGCTGCTCGAGCGTGACGGGGCCGTCACCGCCGAGGTCGCCGCCGCGATGGCCGAGGGCGCGCAGCAGCTGTACGGCGCGGACCTCGCCGTGGCCACCACCGGCGTCGCGGGGCCCGGCCCGGATGCGCGCGGTGTGCCCGAGGGCACGGTCCACCTGGGCATCGCGCGGCGCGGCCGACCCGCGCGCACCCGTGAGGTCCGTCTCAGCGGCGGGAGGGCCCGGATCCGGGCCCTGGCGGTGCAGGCCGCGCTCGACGAGCTCGCCGCCGAGCTCGGGGTGCGGCGCGAGGCCTGATCACCGCGCGGAAGCGGCCGCCTCCCCTCCTCGCCGTCCCACCATGCACAGTCCCGGGGAACGTACGGGAGTGGGCCACTACACTCTGGGGAACACTCTCGCGGGGAAGCGCGTTGGGCTGGACGTGATGACGACGACGTTCCGCATCCCAGAGGTGCATGAGAAGTTCATCCAGAGTCACCAGAGTCAGAGGAAGGGAGGAAGGTCCATGATCCTGTTCCGTCAGGAGCTGGGGGACGTGCTGCGAGACGCGCGCCGCGCCCAGGGCCGCACGCTGCGGCAGGTGTCCTCCGACGCGCGGGTCTCGCTGGGCTACCTCAGCGAGATCGAGCGCGGGCAGAAGGAGGCCTCGAGCGAGCTGCTGGTCTCCGTGACCGACGCCCTGGGGCTCCCGCTGTCCTTCGTGCTGCGCGAGGTCTCCGACCGCATCGCGGTCGCCGAGCGCGTGACGATCCCGGACACCGTCCCCGAGGGCCTCGCCGACGGCACCGCGCCGCTGGTCGGCGCCAGCTGAGGTGCGCCGCAGCGAGTTCGCCGAACTGGCCGACCACGTGTTCGGCCCGTCGCTGGCCCGCACCTACACCCACGACCTCGTGCTCGAGGAGATCGGTGGCCTGAGCGCCGCCGAGGCCCTCGAGCGCGGGGTCGCCGTGCGTGCGGTGTGGAACGCGCTGTGCGATGCGATGGAGATCCCCGAGTCCGCGCGCTGGGAGATCCCCGTCGAGCAGCGACGACGCTGAGAGAGCCGTCCCGGCGGACCGCGCCGGCGCGGCGCATCGGTGCGCAGCGGTGCGCCCCGCCGGAGCCGGACGTGCCCGAACACGCCGCGCGACACGCCCCGGAACGACTTGTGTTCGAACGTCTGTTCGGTAGTCTGTGTCCGTCGGTCCCCGGGCACCGCGCCCGCCTCAGCACCTCTCCTCCCCAGCACCCGTCATCCACAGGGGCTGCGGGGCAGCGGCGAATGTCGGGGTCGGCGCCTACTGTGGCCGCACGGTCACCACGTCGGCTCGCCCGGCCCTCAGGAAGGAACACCCCATGGCTGCACCGAAGTCCTCTTCGAAGTCCGCCGCGAAGGATCGCGGCTCCTCGCTCGACAACGCACTCGCCCAGATCGATCGCCAGTTCGGCAAGGGATCGATCATGCGGCTGGGGGACGACACCCGCCCGCCGGTCGAGGTGATCCCCACCGGCTCGGTCGCACTGGACGCCGCGCTCGGCGTCGGCGGCCTGCCCCGCGGCCGCATCGTCGAGATCTACGGCCCGGAGTCCTCGGGCAAGACGACCGTCGCGCTCCACGCGGTCGCCAATGCCCAGCGCAACGGCGGCATCGCCGCCTTCATCGACGCGGAGCACGCGCTGGACCCGGAGTACGCGAAGAAGCTCGGCGTCGACACCGACGCCCTGCTGGTCTCCCAGCCGGACACCGGCGAGCAGGCCCTGGAGATCACGGACATGCTGATCCGCTCCGGCGCGCTGGACATCGTCGTGGTCGACTCGGTCGCCGCGCTCGTGCCCAAGGCCGAGATCGAGGGCGAGATGGGCGATTCCCATGTCGGCCTGCAGGCGCGGCTCATGTCGCAGGCGCTGCGCAAGCTCACCGGCGCACTGTCCTCCTCGGGCACCACCGCGATCTTCATCAACCAGCTGCGCGAGAAGATCGGCGTGTTCTTCGGCAGCCCCGAGACCACCACGGGCGGCAAGGCGCTGAAGTTCTACGCCTCCGTCCGCATGGACATCCGCCGCATCGAGACCCTGAAGACGGGCTCCGACGCGGTCGGCAACCGCACCCGCGTCAAGGTCGTCAAGAACAAGATGGCCCCGCCCTTCAAGCAGGCCGAGTTCGACATCCTCTACGGCGAGGGCATCTCCCGCGAGGGCGGCCTGATCGACCTCGGCGTCGAGCACGGCGTGGTCCGCAAGTCCGGGGCCTGGTTCACCTACGAGGGCGACCAGCTGGGCCAGGGCAAGGAGAACTCGCGCCAGTTCCTCAAGGACAATCCTGATCTGGCCGCCGAGATCGAGGAGAAGATCCTGCGCACGCTCGGCGTCGGCAAGTACGCGGCCGAGCAGGCGGCCCCCGAGGCCGAGGACGCTCTGGGCGAGGACGCGCTCGGCGCGGGCGAGTTCCTCGACGAGGACGTCCCGGCGACCATCTGAGCGATGGCTTCGGAGCACCACCCCGGCGGCGCCGGCGACCAGCAGGTCGTCGGCGCCGCCGACGTCCGCGCCGAGGAGCACGTCCCGGACCCTGTGCGCGATCGCCTCGCGGCCCGCACGCGGGAGATCCTCGAGCGGCCTCGGCCGGCCGCGAGCGAGGAGCAGGTCGCGCGCGAGAAGGCGGTCGTCCACGAGTGCCGGTACCTGATGCGCCTGCTGTCGACGCGGCGCCGCACGGACGGGGAGATGCGTCTCCGCCTGTCCGAGCGGGAGGTCCCCGCCGACGTCGCCCACGAGGTGATGGCCCGGATCGACCGGGCCGGACTCATCGACGACGCCGCCTTCGCCCGGGATTGGGTCCAGCAGCGTCGAGCCCTGCGCTCGCTCGGCGACGAGGCGCTGCGCCGCGAGCTCGAGCAGCGTCGCGTCGACGCCGTGCACATCGAGGCCGCGCTGGGCGAGGGCGAGAGCGACGAGGAGCAGCGCTGCCGCGAGCTCGTCCGCTCGCGCCTCGGCCCGCGCGACCGTGATCTGCTGCGCGCCGAACGGGACGGCGCCCACCGCCGGCGCCTCTCCCGCCGCCTCGACGCGCTGCTGACCCGCAAGGGCTATCCCGGAGACCTCGCCGTCCACGTCATCGCCGGCGAGCTGCGCGCGGCGGCGGAGGACCCGGCCGCCTGATAGCAGGGTCCGAGCGCGGGCCGTCCGAGCCCTGGGCAGGGCGCGGTCAGGGCATCGGGGGAGTGCCCACCACGCGCGCCGGGGCGCGGCGGGCGAAGCTGCTGCGACGCTGCACCCACACCGCCAGCCGCGAGAGGCTGATGTTCAGCGCGATGTACACCGCGGCGCCCACCGTCAGCAGCGGCAGCAGGTACTGCGCGTTGGTCAGCGCATCCGCCACCCGGCTCACGCTGCGCAGCAGCTCCGCGTAGCCGACGATGTAGCCGAGCGAGGAGTCCTTCACGAGCACCACGCCCTGCGCGATCAGCGAGGGCATCATCATCCGCACCGCCTGCGGCAGCTGGATGTCCCGGTAGGTGAGGAAGCGCCCCATCCCCAGCGACTCGGCCGCCTCCGTCTGCCCCTTGGGCAGGGCCGCGATCCCGGCGCGCAGGATCTCCGCGAACACCGCCGCGTTGTACAGCGTCAGCCCGAACACCACCGCGATCAGCTGCGTCGCCCCGGGCAGCACCAGGATCCCGAAGAACATCACCAGCACCACCGGCAGCCCCCGGAAGAACTCCGTGATCGCGATGACCAGCCAGCGCAGCGGCGCGAAGGGCGAGGAGCGCAGGGAGACCAGCACCAGCGCCAGCAGCGCCGCGAGCGGCAGCGCGATCGCGGCGGCGATCAGCGTGTTCAGCAGCCCCCGGAACACCGCCTGCCACACGTGGCGCGTCTCGAACCCGGCGAAGTTCGTCGGCACGTCCACCAGCACCAGCCAGCGGTCGTCGAAGGCGCCGTTGCGGGCGAGGAGGGCCACGAGCCCGCCGCCCAGCAGGACCAGGACCACCGCGAGGACGATCGAGATGCGTCTCTCCCGCGCCTTCTCCTCGGGGCCGGCGACGTCGTAGAGGACGGGTCCGGTGCTGCTGCTCATCGCGCGAACGCCACCTTCCGTTCGAGCCGTCCGGCCAGCTGGCCGAGCGGGATGCAGATGACGAGATAGAACAGCGCCACGCCGAGCAGGATCGCGATGACGTCGGCGGAGTACACGTTCGTCAGCCGCCGCGACATCGCGAACAGCTCGAACACCCCGAAGGCGCCCGCGACCGAGGTGTTCTTCACCAGCGCGATCAGCACGCTGATCAGCGGCGGGATCGCGGTGCGGAACGCCTGGGGCAGCACCACGATCAGGAGGTTCTGCCGGAAGGACATCCCCAGCGACCGGGCCGCCTCGGCCTGGCCGACGGCGACCGAGTTGATCCCCGAGCGCACCGCCTCCGCCACGAAGGCCGAGGTGTAGCAGGTCAGGGCGATCGTCGCGGCGGTGCGGTAGTCGAAGGCGAAGCCGATCGAGGGGGTGACGAAGACGTAGAAGAAGAACACGATCGTCAGCGGGGTGTTGCGCAGGAACTCCGTGTAGGCGGTGGCGACCAGCCGCAGCGGCCGGTAGGGGGAGACCCGCAGCCCTGCCACGATCGTGCCGACCACGAGGGCGAGGAGCCCGGAGATCACCGCGAGCGACAGCGTCGTGCTGAAGGCGTTCCACAGCATCTCTCGCTCGATGAGGAAGGTTCCCATGAAGGCTCCTGGCAGGTGGCGTCGGCTCGCGGGCGGCGAGCGGGGCAGGGGCGCGGGCCGGGTGCCCGCGCCCCCGGCGGTCAGTAGCGGTCCACCGCCGGCGGGTCCGGCGTGGGCAGCACCACCCCGGCGGTGTCCTCCCAGGCCTTCGCCCAGGAGCCGTCCTCGTAGGCCGCCTCGAGGGTGTCGTTGAGGAAGGCGCGGAAGTCGTCATCGCCCTTGGCCAGCCCCACCCCGTAGGGCTCATCCGTGAAGGTCTCCCCGTCGTTGACCAGCTTGAGGTTGTCCGGATCGGATTCGACGAAGCCCGCGAGGATGACATTGTCCGTGGTGACCACGTCGACCTGCCCGTTGATCAGCGCGGTGACGCAGTTGGAGTAGGTGTCGAAGTTGACCAGCTCGGCGTCGGGGTGGTTGTCGAGGATGTACTGCGCCGGTGTGGAGCCCTCCACGGAGGCGACCTTCTTGCCGGCCAGCGAGTCCTCGCCGGTGATGTCCTCGTTGTCCACGAGCACCATCAGCGCCTGGCCGGCGACGTAGTACGGGCCGGCGAAATCCACGACCTCCTTGCGGGTGTCGTTGATGGTGTATGTCGCCACTACGATGTCGACCTGCCCGTTCTCGATGAACGGCTCGCGGTTGGCGGAGACGGTCTCGGTCCACTCGATGCCGTCGGCGTCGATCCCGAGGGCGCCCGCGAGGATCTTGCCGATCTCGACGTCGAAGCCGACGGGCTTCCCGTCGGGCCCGGCCTGGCCGAACAGGGGCTGGTCGAACTTCGTGCCGATCGTGATCTTCCCGGCGTCGGCGAGCTTCGCCATCGTCGAGCCCTCGGGGAAGTCGGCGGTGTCGACCTCGGCGACCTCGGGCTCCTCGTCCCCGCCCCCGCCGCAGGCGGCGAGGCCCAGGGCTGCGGCGGCGCCGACGGTGCCGGAGAGGAAGAGGCGACGGTTCAAGGGGCTGGCCATGATGTTCTCCTTCGGTCGGGTGGTGCAGGGTCGTGGCGGGAGGCGACGGTGCCTCCCGCGGCGATGCGGTGTGGTCAGTGGTGGAGGATCTTGCCCAGGAAGTCCTTCGCACGGTCGGTCTCGGGGGAGGAGAAGAACGCCTCCGGCTCGCGCACCTCGACGATGCGGCCGGAGTCCATGAACACCACCCGGTCGGCAGTGCGGCGGGCGAAGCCCATCTCGTGGGTCACCACGATCATGGTCATGCCCTCCTTCGCCAGGTCGGTCATGACCTGGATGACCTCGCTGATCATCTCCGGGTCCAGCGCGGAGGTCGGCTCGTCGAAGAGCATCACCTTGGGCTTCATCGCGAGGGAGCGGGCGATCGCGACCCGCTGCTGCTGGCCGCCGGAGAGCTGAGCGGGGAGCTTGTCCGCCTGATCGGCGACGCCCACGCGCTCCAGCAGCGCCATCCCCTCCTTCTCTGCCCTCGCGCGGGGGACGCCCTTGACCTTGATCGGTGCGACGGTGACGTTCTGCAGCACCGTCTTGTGGGCGAAGAGGTTGAAGGACTGGAACACCATCCCCACCTCGGAGCGCAGCGCTGCGAGACCCTTCCCGGAGGTGGGCAGCACGCGTCCGTCGATGCGGATCTCGCCCTCGTCGACGGTCTCGAGGCGGTTGATCGTGCGGCACAGGGTCGACTTGCCCGAGCCCGAGGGGCCCAGCACCACCACGACCTCGCCCGCGGCGACCTCGAGCTCGATGTCCTTCAGCACGTGCAGCTCGCCGAAGTGCTTCTGCACCCCGGTGAGCTCGACGAGGGGCCGCGCCGGCGAGGAGGACCCGCCCGCGGCATCCGGTGTGGTGTGCGTCATATGTGCACGCTATGGCACCAGCTCCCGTCCACCGGGCCGCAAGGGTCCACCGTCATGATCTTGTGACCTTGGCACCGCGGTCGGATCGGGGCGATGGGGGAGGGATCACGCCGCCCTGCGGCGCGTCCGCACGCACTCCGCGCCGTACCCTGGGACCACCATGTCTCTCACCGCTCCCTCCCCGCAGCGCGGCACCTATCAGGTGCGGACCTTCGGCTGCCAGATGAACGTGCACGACTCCGAGCGCCTCACCGGCATGCTCGAGGACTCGGGATACACCGCCGCTCCCGAGGGCGCGGATCCGCGGCGCGGCGAGGTCGACGTGATCGTGTTCAACACCTGCGCGGTCCGGGAGAACGCCGACAACAAGCTCTACGGGACTCTCGGCGGCCTCCGCCCCGGCAAGGACGCGAACCACGGCATGCAGATCGCCGTCGGCGGCTGCCTCGCGCAGAAGGACCGCGCCGCGATCGTCGAGCGCGCCCCGTGGGTCGACGTCGTCTTCGGCACCCACAACATCGGCTCCCTGCCGGTGCTGCTGGACCGGGCCCGGCACAACGCCGAGGCGCAGGTCGAGATCCTCGAGTCCCTCGACGTGTTCCCCTCGACCCTGCCCACGAGGCGCGAGTCCGCCTACGCGGCCTGGGTGTCGATCTCCGTGGGCTGCAACAACACCTGCACCTTCTGCATCGTCCCGTCCCTGCGCGGCAAGGAGAAGGACCGCCGCCCCGGGGACGTGCTCGCCGAGGTGCGCGACGTCGTCGACTCCGGCGCGATCGAGGTGACCCTGCTGGGTCAGAACGTGAACTCCTACGGCGTGGAGTTCGGTGACCGCGGCGCCTTCGCGAAGCTGCTGCGCGCCTGCGGCGACGTCGAGGGGCTCGAGCGGGTGCGCTTCACCTCCCCTCACCCGGCGATGTTCACCGACGACGTCATCGACGCGATGGCCGAGACGCCGAACGTCATGCCGCAGCTGCACATGCCGCTGCAGTCCGGCTCCGACGACGTGCTGCGGCGCATGAAGCGCTCCTACCGCTCCAAGAAGTTCCTCGGGATCCTGGACCGGGTCCGCGCACGGATCCCCGAGGCCGCGATCACCACGGACATCATCGTCGGCTTCCCCGGCGAGACCGAGGACGACTTCCAGCGCACCCTCGAGGTGGTCGAGGCCTCCCGCTTCGCCAGCGCCTTCACCTTCCAGTACTCGATCCGCCCCGGCACCCCGGCCGCGACGATGGAGGACCAGATCCCCAAGGAGGTCGTCCAGGAGCGCTTCGAGCGTCTCGTCGCCCTCCAGGACCGCATCACCCATGAGGAGAACCGCGCTCTGGAGGGGCGTGCGGTGGAGATCCTCGTCGCCGAGGGCGAAGGGGACCGGGACGCGCAGACGCAGCGGCTCTCCGGCCGCTCCCGCGACCACCGCCTGGTGCACTTCTCCCTCCCCGCGGATCTGCCCGCGGCGCAGCGGCCGCGGCCCGGCGACCTCGTCACCGCGACCGTCACCCACGCCGCGCCGCACTACCTCCTCGCCGACAGCGCGCTCCAGGGCGCGGCAGCCCTCGCGCCGGACGATCCGCGGTTCTCGGTGCGCCGCACCCGCTCGGGCGATGCCTGGGAGGCGGGAGTGCAGGGCCTGGACGCAGGCGGGGCCTGCGGCACCGGGCACGGCGGAGAGGCGGTGGCCGGCCCGGTGGTCCTCGGGATGCCGAGCCTGCGGCGCGGCTGAGCCCCGCACACGGACGAGCCGGGGACCCCGCGCCGCGGCGCAGGGTCCCCGGCTCGTCACGTCGGCCGCGGCCGAGGAGTCAGGTGTCGAGCTCGTCGAGCTCGGGGCCGAGCCGCTCCTCCAGGCTGTGGAAGAAGGCGATCACGGTGCTCAGGCCGCACTTGATCGCGCTGTCGATCTGGGAGTCGAGGGCGCCGGCGCGGAAGTCAGCGGCCAGCTCGCCGTACACGCCGAGGAGCCCCTCGGACTCCCGGCGCACGTAGACCTTCGGCCAGATGCGGTTCATGTTCCACTCGTTGCAGAGCTTGATCATCTGCACCTTGCGGGTGACGTCCACCGTATGGCTCCAGCGGCCGCGGGTCTGCAGCACGCCGAGATCCTCCCCGGTGAGCATGAACTGGAAGCGGTAGTCGTCGAAGCGCGCGCGGACGATCTCCGCGTGCTCATCGTCCTCGACGAAGGCGTAGCCATGGCGGTTCAGGCTCTCCTCGAGCCGCGCCATGCTCACAGGAGCCAGACCAGCGGTCGAGTCCGTCTTCTCAGGGGACTCGTTCGGTGCAATCACTTCCCACCTCGGGGGTTCGACGTAGAGCGGGGCCGATCCGTCCGGGCCGGATCGCGGATCACCCTACTCCCTCCGCGGGGCGGCGGCACCTGCCAGGCGCTCGGCGGCGGTCGGTGAGTCCTCCCACATCGTCCGGGCGACGGCACGACGGCCGACAGGAGAGCGCCCGCTCCCGGTCCGGCCCCTGAGCGCCCGATCCGCCCCTTAGAGTGCTGCTGTGGAGCACAGCGAGCAGGATCCGGGGCCGACGGGCGCGCGCAGCCCGCTGATCGCCGTGGTCGGTGCGACCGCCACGGGGAAGTCCGATCTCGCGATCGCGCTCGCGCAGCACCTGGACGGGGAGGTCGTCAACGCCGATGCGCTCCAGCTCTACCGGGGGATGGACATCGGCACCGCGAAGGTCACCGAGCAGGAGCGCGCCGCAGTGCCCCACCACCTGCTGGACGTGCTCGAGGTCACCGAGGAGGCCAGCGTCTCGGCCTACCAGCGCGCGGCCCGCGCGGCGATCGACGCGATCCGCGCCCGGGGGCGCACGCCGATCCTCGTGGGCGGCTCCGGTCTGTACGTGCGGGCCGCGCTCGACGACATCGAGTTCCCGCCCACGGACGCCGACCTCCGCGCCCGCCTCGAGCAGCGCGCGCAGCAGGAGGGGACCGAGGCCCTGCACCGCGAACTCGCCGCGAGGGATCCCGAGGCCGCAGGCATCATCGGGCCGCGCGATGCCCGACGGATCGTGCGCGCGCTCGAGGTGGGCACCCTCACGGGGAGGCCCTTCACCGCCTTCCTGCCGCGCCCCCTGTACGTCGACCCCGCCACCGTCCAGATCGCGCCGCGCTGGGACCGCACGGTCCTGCACGAGCGCATCGCCCGGCGCGTGGAGCGGATGGTGGAGCAGGGGCTGCTCGAGGAGATCCGCGACCTGCGAGACCAGGGCCTGGACCGGGGACAGACCGCCCGTCGTGCCATCGGCTACGAGCAGGGCCTCGCCGTCCTCGACGGCACCCTGAGCTGCGCGCAGGCGATCCAGGACACGATCGCCGGCACCCGTCGGCTCATCCGCAAGCAGGACACCTGGTTCCGCCGCGACCGACGCATCACCTGGCTCGACGGGGGAGCGGAGGACCTGCTCGAACACGCTCTGGAGGTCATCGAGGCGCATACCGCAGCGAGCGGTCCGGCCCGGTCGTAGGCTTTCGCCCATGAGCGCTCACCTCGCCTTCACCAAGGGGCACGGCACCGAGAACGACTTCGTCCTCCTCGACGACCCCGACGGCCTGCTCACGCTCGACGCCGCGACGGTCGCCGCCCTCGCGGACCGGCGCGCGGGGATCGGCGGCGACGGCGTGATCCGCGCCGTCCGCTCCCGCGCCGCGGGGATCGAGGTCCCCGAGGACTCGCCCGAATGGTTCATGGACTACCGCAACGCCGACGGGTCGATCGCAGAGATGTGCGGCAACGGCGTGCGGGTCCTCGCCGCGCACCTCCAGCGCGCAGGCCACGTGGACGCCGACCGCTTCGCGATCCTCACCCGGGCCGGGGTGCGCACCGTCGAGATCCTCGGGCGGCCCGACGACCCGGGGGCGCCGTGGAGCGTGCGCGTGGGCATGGGCGCCTCCCGCACCGCCCCCGCTGTGCGCGTCGTCGAGATCGCCGGGCACCGCCTCGAGGCGACCGACGTGGACATGGGCAATCCTCACGCCGTCGCCTTCCTGCCCGAGGACGTCGTGCTCGAGGAGCTCGACCTCACCCGTCGGCCGGGCCTGGATCCCGAACCCGCGGACGGGGCGAACATCGAGCTGGTCAGCCCGCGCGGGCCGCGCCATGTCGCAATGCGAGTGCACGAGCGCGGGGTGGGGGAGACCCGCTCCTGCGGCACCGGCGTCGCCGCCGTCGCGGTCGCCGCGGCCCTGCGCGCCGGCGACGACTCCCGGGAACCGTGGACCGTGGACGTCCCCGGCGGCCGGCTCGAGGTGGGCTGGACGGAGGACGGCGAGGTGACCCTCAGCGGACCCGCGCAGCTCGTCGCCGACGGGACGACCCTGGCCCACGGCTGAACGGCCGCGTGGCCGAGCGGGGCCCGCTCGGCCGGCCCGCGCCCCGCTCCGAGGCGAGGTCAGTCGACGGCGCCGACCTCCAGGATCCGGAACCCCTTGGCGCTCGCGACCTTCGCGACCCGACGCCCGGGCAGCTGCTCGCCGAGCCAGCGCGCGAGCGGGTCCGCGCCGAGGTTCTTCCCCACCACGAGTGCGGCGGTGCCCGTCGGCCGCAGGCGACCGGTCCATTCCAGCAGCAGCTCGTGCAGGGCCGGCTTCCCGATCCGGATCGGCGGGTTCGACCACAGGGCGTCCACGGCGAGATCCTCGGGGACCTCCTCGGGCGAGAGCACCTGCACGTTGTCCACCCCGGCGCGGTGTGCGTTCTCGGCGGTCAGCTCGCGGGCGCGCTCGCTCACATCGACGGCCACCACCTGCATCCGGGGGTGCAGCAGAGCCGCCGTCAGCGCGATCGGGCCCCAGCCGCAGCCGAGATCCACGAGGGTCCCGCCCGACGGCGGCTCGGCCACCTCGTCCAGACGGTCCAGCAGCACGGCCGTGGCCTTGTCCAGGCCGTGGCCGCTGAAGACCGCGGAGGAGGAGACGAGGTCCAGATCGTGCCCTGCCAGGCGCACGCGCAGCGGGAAGCGACGGTCCTCGACGGAGGGGGAGGCGGTGAAGTAGTGCTCGTCCACCCCCGCAGGATACGGACGCGGGGCCGGCACGGCACGCGGGCCTCCCGGCACCCGCCGCTCCGCCCAGCGCAAAATCGCTCGACCCGCGCCCGGGGACGTGGGATTCTGGAACCCTTCCGACCCCCGAACCGAGGAGTGCCCACATCGTGCCCATCGCCTTCCATCCCGAACCCGATTCCGACCTCGACGTCGACGGGACCAGCACGGGTGGGGCCGGGGACGCCGAGCACTCGCCCGCGGAGCAGGACCGGTCGAGCGTCGGCCCCCGCCGCCGGGACCCGCTGACCGAGCGGATCCTCTCCCGAGCTGACGCCTCCGCCTCCGCGACGAGCTTCACCGCCGACACGGACGG
Organism: Brachybacterium sp. EE-P12; assembly: GCF_003711805.1. Lineage (GTDB taxonomy): Bacteria > Actinomycetota > Actinomycetes > Actinomycetales > Dermabacteraceae > Brachybacterium. Next base: position 669,307 of record NZ_QXCP01000004.1, read on the forward strand.
GGAGCAGCTCGACCTCGCCGACCGTCATGCGCTGCGCCGCGTGGCCGGGCTCTCCACCGAGCTCGAGGATGTCTCCGAGGTCGAGTACCGCCGGCTGCGCCTGGAGCGGGTGGTGCTGGCGGGCCTGTACACCTCCGGCAACGCGGACGAGGCGGAGACGAGCCTGCGCGAGCTCGCGGCGCTCGCCGAGACCGCCGGCTCCGAGGTGCTCGACGGCATCCTCCAGCGCCGTGCCCATCCCGACCCGGCCACCTTCCTCGGCAAGGGCAAGGCCGCCGAGCTCGCGGAGATCGTTGCGGAGTCCGGGGCGGACACCGTGATCGCCGATGGCGAGCTGGCTCCCGGCCAGCGCCGTGCTCTCGAGGACATCGTGAAGGTGAAGGTCATCGACCGCACCGCCCTGATCCTCGACATCTTCGCCCAGCACGCGAAGTCCCGGGAGGGCAAGGCCCAGGTCGAGCTCGCCCAGCTCGAGTACCTCCTGCCGCGCCTGCGCGGCTGGGGCGAGTCGATGTCCCGCCAGGCCGGCGGTCAGGTGGGCGGCGCAGGCGCCGGCATGGGTTCGCGCGGGCCCGGCGAGACGAAGATCGAGCTGGACCGCCGGCGCATCCGCGACCGGATGGCGAAGCTGCGTCGCGAGATCAAGGCCATGGCGCCGGGGCGCGAGGCGCAGCGCGCCGACCGCCGTCGGCACCAGGTCCCCGCCGTCGCGATCGCCGGCTACACCAATGCCGGGAAGTCCTCGCTGCTGAACCGTCTGACGGGGGCCGGGGTCCTCGTCGAGAACGCCCTGTTCGCGACGCTCGACCCGACGGTCCGCCGTGCCAGCACGCCCGACGGCCGCGAGTTCACCTTCGCCGACACCGTCGGCTTCGTGCGCCATCTGCCGACCCAGCTGGTCGAGGCGTTCCGCTCGACGCTCGAGGAGGTGGGCGACTCCGACCTGCTGCTGCACGTCGTGGACGCCTCCCATCCCGACCCCGAGGGGCAGATCACCGCGGTGCGCACCGTGCTGAGCGAGCTCGAGGGCTTCGACGTGCCCGAGATCATCGTGCTGAACAAGGCCGATCTCGCGGCGCCCGAGACGATCGCACGCCTGCGCAGCCAGGTCGGGGACAGCGCCGTGGTCTCGGCCCGCACCGGGGAGGGCATCGAGGAGCTCCGCGAGCTGATCGCCGAGCGCCTCCCGCGCCCCGCGGTGGAGGTCGACGTGGTCGTGCCGTACTCCCGCGGCGACCTCGTCTCCCGCGTGCACACCACCGGCGAGATGCTCCACGAGGAGCATCTCCCGGAGGGCACGCGCGTGCACGCCCTCGTGGACGAGACCCTCGCCGCGGAGCTCGCCGGCACCGCCTGATCGACGTGCTGCGAAGAATGAGCGGCAGGAGATCAGGCAGAGCGGCACCGCCTGATCGACGTGCTGCGAAGGATGAGCGGCAGGAGATCAGACGCACGGACTGCCCCGGCCCCGCCTCGGGTGTCCGGGGCGGGTGCGCAGATACCCTGAGCCGATGACCTCCGCACCCGAGCACCCCGTCGCGCCGGCGGCGGCCGACGTCCCCCTGTCGGACCTCATGGAGGCGGCGGTCATGGCGGTCGGCGGCTCGCCGCGCCCCGGCCAGCAGGCCATGGCCGAGGCGGTGGACACCGCGATGTCCGGCGGGCGGCATCTCCTCGTCCAGGCGGGCACCGGCACGGGCAAGTCCCTCGCCTACCTGGTGCCGGCGCTGCGCCATGCGCTGGTCAGCGGGAGGCCCGTCGTCGTCTCCACCGCGACGATCGCCCTGCAGACCCAGATCGTGCGCAAGGATCTCCCGCGCCTGGCGGAGGCCCTCGCCCCGCATCTGCCGCGCACACCCACCTTCGCCCTCCTCAAGGGGCGGGCGAACTACCTGTGCAAGCACAAGATCGCCGGCGGCTATCCGGTGGACATCGAACCCGGCGCACTCTTCGCCGAGGCCTCCGCGGATCCCGCCCGCACGGGTGGGGAGAAGCTCGGCGCACAGGTCAAGCGCCTGCGGGAATGGGCGGAGGAGACCGACACGGGGGACCGCGACTCCCTGGAGGACGCGGTCTCGGACCGTGCCTGGCGCCAGGTCTCGGTCACCGGCTCCCAGTGCATCGGCTCCTCCTGCCCGATGGTGCAGGACTGCTTCGCCGAGCGCAGCCGCGAGATCGCCCGCGAGGTCGACGTCGTCGTCACCAACCATGCGCTGCTGGCGATCGACGCCTTCGACAAGCACGGCATCATCCCCGAGCACGACGTGGTGGTGTTCGACGAGGCCCATGACCTCACCGCCCGGGTCACCAGCGCCGTCACCGACGTGCTCAGCCCCGGCATGCTGCGGGGGACCGTGCGGGAGCTGCGGGGACTCGGCGTCGCCGCGACCGCGCTGGACGATGCGGGCGAGGAGCTGCGCGCAGCGCTCGAGCTCGCCCCCGACGGGCGGGTGCTCGGCGACCTCCCGGAGCGCCTGGCGGATGCCGTCGGCCAGCTGCGCGTCGAGGCGCGCACCGCCCACTCCGACGCGAAGGACGCCGGGGACGAGTCCTCCGCCGGGGCCCGCAAGACCGTGCGCGCGAACCTCCAGGAGATCATCGACGTCTGCGAGCGGCTCTCGGACCCGGGGGAGGACGACGTCGTCTCCGTCTCCCGCGGCCAGGCCACCGGTCGGGCGACGCTGCAGGTCGCCCCGCTGAGCGTGGCGGGGGCGATGCGCGGGGCGATCCTCGAGGACCGCACCGCCGTGCTGACCTCGGCCACGCTCGCCCTCGGCGGGCGCTTCGAGCCCGCCGCCGGGGAGGTGGGGCTCGCCCGTGCGGGTCGCATCGGGGAGGACGAGATCCCGCGTCGCGAGGACTCCGGCGCCTGGGCCGGGATCGACGTGGGCAGCCCCTTCGACTACGGCCGCCAGGGGATCCTGTACACGGCCCGGCACCTGCCGCCCCCGGGGCGGGAGGGCCCGACCCCGGCGATGCTCGACCATCTCACCGAGCTGGTGGAGGCCTCGCGAGGCGGTGCGCTGTGCCTGTTCTCCTCGCGCCGCGGCGCGGAGCTCGCGGCCGAGCACGTCAGGGCCCGGCTCGACATGACCATCGCGGTGCAGGGCGAGGACTCGATGGCGAACCTGGTGCGCACCTTCCGCGAGGAGGAGGATGCGAGCCTGTTCGGCACCCTCACCCTGTGGCAGGGCGTGGATGTCGCGGGCCGCTCCCTGCGCCTGGTCACGATCGACCGGATCCCCTTCCCGCGCCCGGACGACCCGCTGATGTCCGCGCGCCAGGAGCGGATCGCCGCGCACGGCGGCAACGGCTTCATGGCGGTCGCAGCCCAGCATGCCGCGCTGCTGCTCGCGCAGGGCGCGGGCCGGCTGATCCGGACGGAGTCCGACCGAGGGATGGTCGCGGTGCTGGATCCGCGCCTGGCGACTGCGCGCTACGGAGGCTTCCTGCGCGAGGCGATGCCGCCGCTGTGGCCCACTGCGGATCCCGAGGTCGCGCTCGGCGCACTGCGCAGGCTCGCGGCGAGCTGAGGCGCATCCGCCTCAGACGGAGCGCAGCACCGCGACGACCTTGCCGAGGATCTCGGCGTGGTCCCCGAGGATCGGGGCGAAGGCCGGGTTGTGCGGCATCAGCCAGACGTGGTCGTCACGCTGCACGAAGGTCTTCACCGTCGCCTCGCCGTCGATCATCGCGGCGACGATCTCGCCCTTCTCCGCGGTGCTCTGCGAGCGCACCACGACCCAGTCCCCGTCGCAGATCGCGGCGTCGATCATCGAATCGCCGACGACCTGCAGCAGGAAGAGGTCGCCGCCGCCGACGAGCCGCTCCGGGAGGGTGAAGACGTCCTCGACCTGCTCCTCGGCGGTGATCGGGAGCCCGGCCGCGATCCTGCCGACCAGGGGGACGCTCACCGAGCTCGAGGCGGTCTCCGCCGGGGCGGGAGGAGGCGCGGGCGTGCCGTCGGCCTCCGGCATCACGACCTCCATCGCGCGGGGGCGCTTGGGGTCGCGGCGCAGGAACCCCTTGCGCTCGAGCGTCTGCAGCTGATGGGCGACCGACGAGGACGAGGTCAGGCCCACCGCGTCGCCGATCTCCCGCATCGACGGCGGATAGCCGCGGGCGGCGACGATGTCGCTGATCGTCTCCAGCACGAGGCGCTGGCGACGGGTCAGCCCGGAGGTGCGCTCATCGGCCGGCGCGTCGCCGCGCGACCGGATCGGCTTGGGGGTGCTCGGCGTCATCGTGCGGCCTCCTGGCGTCGTCTGTCGGACCCGTCCGGTTCCGTTGTCCTCGTGTCCCAGCGTAGGGCGGCACGCGACGGATGCCAAACATGTGTTCGATGTTCGTCTTGCGTGTCGCGGGAGCGTCGGGATACAGTCGCACAGAGATTCGATCGAACAGGAGTTCGGAGATGCGTACCCATACCGCCACGGTCCTTCCCTTCCCGCGGCATGACGAGCAGACCCATGGGGTCGATGTTCGACCGCGTGTTCGACTCGAGCCGACCCGTCGCGGGCGGCTCCTGCTCACGGCCGTCGCCTTCCTCCTCGGGCTCGCCGTCGCCGCAGTCGCTCTGCTGGTGCTGGACCTGCCCGCCGCGCTCGCAGGCACCGAGGGCGAGCAGCCCGCCGTCATCACCGTCGAGGCGGGGGACACTCTCTGGGGCTATGCCGCCGAGCACGCTCCCGAGGGCGTGAGCGAGTCGGAGTTCGTCGACGAGGTCCGCAGCCTCAACCAGCTCACCACCGGGCGGATCAGCGCCGGTCAGGAGATCGAGCTGCCCGAGATGGGGAGTTCCGCCCGCTGAACAGGGATGCGGCCGGTACCCTGAGCGGATGCACTGCCCGTTCTGCCGCCATCCCGATTCGCGCGTCGTCGATTCGCGCACGTCCGACGACGGCGCGACGATCAGGCGCCGCCGTCAGTGCCCGAACTGCTCCCGCCGCTTCTCCACCTCGGAGACCGCCTCGCTCTCCGTGCTCAAGCGCTCCGGAGTGAGCGAGCCGTTCAGCAGGGCGAAGGTCATCTCCGGCGTGCGCAAGGCCTGCCAGGGGCGGCCGGTCAGCGACGACCAGCTGGCCCTGCTCGCCCAGCGGGTCGAGGAGAACATCCGCCTCAGCGGACAGGCCGAGATCGATGCGCATCAGGTGGGCCTGTCCATCCTCCAGCCCCTCCAGGAGCTCGACCTCGTCGCCTATCTCCGCTTCGCGAGCGTCTACCAGGGCTTCGATTCGCTGGACGACTTCGAGACGGCGATCGCCAGGCTCCGTGCCGAGGGTTCCGAGGTGCAGGGATCCGGTGCAGGCGGCGGTCCGGCCGCCTGACCCGCCCGGCCGGACCTCGCGCTCCGGGGCGATCCGGAGCATTTCGCGGACATGGTGCTGGAGCGGTCCCGAGTGTGCTTAAGATGTTCCTCGTGCGCCGACGAGGCGCACACCAGATCGGCGGTCGTGGAGGGGAAGCCACGGCCGCCGATCGCCGTCCGGGGAGAGGGCCGCCAGGGGAGCTCTCATCCCTCCATGCCCCGGGGGAGCGGCCGCGCATGGACCACTCCGAGATGCTGGGTGGAGCGCGACATGGCGACATAGAGGTCGCCCGCGCCATGGGCGTCGATCAGCTCCGCCGGCTCCACGAGCACGACGATGTCGAACTCGAGCCCCTTCGCGTCCTGCGCGGTCATCACCGCGATCTCGTCGTCCACGCCCGCGGAGCCGGTGCCGACCCGGGGCAGGTCGCCGCGTGCGGCGAGCGCTGCGGCGAGGTCCCCGAGCCGCTCCTCGGCGGCGATCACGGCGATGCGGCCGGGCAGCCGGGCGTGCACGCTCCGGACCGCCTCGGCGGTGCGGGCGCTGAGCTCCTCGGCGCCGACCCGGGTGATCAGCGGATCCTCCTCGCCGTCCCGGACCGAGCTGACGGGCGTGACCGGGAGATCGTGCGCCTTGGCCATCGCGACGGCGCGATCCATGATGCGCCGCGGCGTGCGGTAGTTGACGGTGAGGTGCTCCACCTGCAGGCGGTCCTGGATGTACGGCGACAGGGCCGAGGTCCACGAGTCGGTGCCTCCGGCGGAGGAGGTCTGGGCGACGTCGCCGACCACGGTGAAGGACTTCGTGGGCGCCCGGCGCATGAGCGCCCGCCAGCTCATGGCCGAATGCTCCTGCGCCTCGTCGACGACGACGTGCCCGTAGGTCCAGCTGCGCTCGGAGGTGGCCCGCTCGGCCAGGGTGCGGCCGTCGCGGATCCGGCCGACCTGGTCGGCGAGGTCCTCGGCGCGGACGATCCCGGAGGTGTCGATGTTCTCGATGACCTTGCGCGCGTACTCGACGTCGGCCTGGCGGCGCTCGGCGTCGTCCCGCGCCTTCGCCTCCGCAGGGGCCGCGTCCTCCCCGAGCAGCTCGGCGACCTCGTCCAGCAGCGGCACGTCCTCGACCGTCCAGGGCGAGTCCTTCGGCCGCACGAGCAGGTCCACCTGCCCGGCGAGGGCACGGGGTGCCGCGGCGCGGAGCCGCTCGGGACGGGAGAAGAGGATCCGCAGGAACCCCTGGGGCGTGTAGGGCAGCCAGGCCATGTTCAGGCTGCGCCGCACCTCGGGATCGTGGCGCAGGTCCGAGAGCAGCTCGGGGCGGTCCTCGGGGACGACGGTGCTGCCCTGCGCTGTGAGCGCCCGCTCGTAGGCCTCGACCAGGCGGTCCATCGCCGCACGCACGAACACGGCCCGCGCCGCGTTGTGGGGCTTGTGCGTCGCACGGGCCTCGCGTCGGGCGGCGCGCAGCATCGACCGGGTGAGGACCAGGGGCGTGCCGTCGATCCGGAGGTGGACGTCCTCCTCGGGCACGAGCTGGCGCTGCTTGACCGCGCGCGAGAGGAGCTCGGCCATCCCCGACTCGCCCTTGAGCCGCGCGACCTCGTCGGTGTCGTGGGCGAAGGTCTCCACACCGGGGAACAGCTCGCCGGGGGTCATCATCACGACGCCCGACTCGCCGAGGCTCGGCAGGACCCGTTCGATGTAGCGCAGGAACCCGGGCGTCGGCGCCATGATCAGCACGCCCGTGTGCTCGAGTCGGCGCCGATGGGTGTACAGCAGATAGGCGGCGCGGTGCAGGGCGACCGCGGTCTTGCCGGTGCCAGGCCCGCCCTGGACCACGAGCACCCCGCGGTTCCCCGAGCGGATGATGCGGTCCTGCTCGGACTGGATGGTCGCCACGATGTCGCCCATGCGGCCCGTGCGCGTGCCGGAGACCGCCGCGAGCAGCGCTCCCTCGCCCTGGAGGACGACGTCGTGCGCGCCCTCGGCGAGCACCGACTGGTCCAGCACGTCGTCCTCGAGTCCCATGACCGTGCGCCCGCGGCTGATCAGATGCCGGCGCAGCCGCACGCCGAGCCGCTCGGTGCTGGTGGCGCGGTAGAAGGCGGCTGCGGCGGGAGCACGCCAGTCCACGAGCAGCTGCTCGCGGTCGGGGGTGAACAGGCCGATCCGGCCGATGTAGTGCCGGGCGGCGTCGTCCATGTCCAGCCGCCCGAACACGACGCTGCGGGAGACCGAGCGCAGCAGCGCGAGGCGGTCCTCGTACAGCGCCATGAAGGAGTCCCGCTCCGAGCGGTTCTGATGGGTGGAGGCCTGCTGGGATCCCTGGATCTGATCGAGATTGCGCTCGACCTGGGCGATCAGCTCGTCCACCCGCGCGTAGAGGCGGTCGGCATAGGCCTGCTCCCGCGCGATCTCCCGAGCGACCTGCTCCTCGGTCTCGTCCACTGACCCGCCCCCTCCGGATGTCGCTGCACCAGTCCCGCCCGGCCCGGACGGACCCGGGGTCGGCGAGACACGGTGGTCCATTATGGTGGACCCGCCTGGATGCGTGTGCCATCAGGTCACCGACAGCTCCATGGCCGTGAGGGAGGAGAGCCAGATGCGCGATCCCCGGGATCTGTACCGCTTCGAGTCCACCGAGGTCCTCGAGGCCGTCCCCCGATCCGGCCTCACCCTCGTCCACGCCCTGCCCGGCATGGTCGACGCCGGCAACGCCTGCCGGATCGCCGCCGGCTACCTCCGCGACGAGCTGCGCCATCTGCGACTGGTCACCTTCGAGACCGACGAGCTGCTGGACTATCGCGGCTCGCGCCCGCAGGCCACCTTCGACGGCACCTCCTTCGCCGAGGTCGACGTCCCCGAGCTCACGCTGTGGCTGATGTACGACGAGAAGGACCGCCCCTTCCTCTTCCTCGACGGTCCCGAGCCGGATCTGCAGTGGAAGCGGCTGACCGAGGCGCTGATCGACCTCGTGGAGTACTTCGAGGTCGAGCGCGTGGTGGGTATGCAGGCCGTGCCGATGGCGGTCCCGCACACCCGACCGATCGGCCTGTTCGCCCACGCCAACGACCCCTCGCTGCTGGGGCGCCCGAGCACCCGGCCCACCCCGGCGCCGGGGACGGATCCCTCCGGGGGCGAGGAGGGCGCCTCCGAGCTGGTGATCCCCGCGGCCTTCAGCGCGCTGCTGGAGAACCGCCTGGGGCGGGCGGGGCATCCCGCGATGGGCTACGCCGCGCAGATCCCGCACTACCTCACCCGCACCGACTTCCCCGCCGGGGCGCTCGCCCTGCTGCGTCGGGTGAGCGAGGCCGCCGAGCTCGAGCTCCCGCTGGTGCACCTGGGGGATCTCACCGATGCGGCGACGGTCGCGCTCCAGGGGACCCTCGCCCAGAACGGGGAGGTCCGCCAGATCGTCACCGCCCTCGAGGAGCAGTACGACTCCATGAGCGAGGAGTCCGACCGCTCGCCGCTGGCGACCACGCTCGACCTGCCCACCGCCGAGGAGATCGGCGAGCACTTCGAGCGCTTCCTCGCCGACCATGACGACGAGCCGGACGAGGGCCCGACACCGCTGTGAGCCCCTCCGGGCGCCGACGGGCCGCAGTTCGTTACGCCTTCGTGATCGAGTGATCGCGATCTCCGTGTGAAGCGGGCCACGGTCGTGACAGAATGTCGGCGTTGCGGTGATGCAGTTCCAGCAGGACAGTCCGTCGACGGTGCCTCCGGCACAGCAGTACGGCACGCACCAATGCGCCACCCGCTCCGGCGGGGGACGGCTTCACGCGGCACCGCGGTCGCGTCGTGCGATCGATGATGGACGACACAGAAGGTGACAGGTATGGCACAGGGCTCGGTCAAGTGGTTCAACGCCGAAAAGGGCTACGGATTCATCGAGATCGACGGAGGCGGCGCAGACGTCTTCGTGCACCACAGCAAGATCGACATGGACGGCTACCGCTCCCTCGACGAGGGTCAGCGGGTGGAGTTCGAGGTCAGCCAGGGGGACAAGGGGCCGCAGGCCGAACAGGTCCGCCCTCTCTGATCACGGATCTCCCGTGAACGCACGGACCGGGCAGGAGCATCACGCTCCTGCCCGGTCCGTCCTCGTTCGACGCCGTCCCCGGCCCTGGCCTGGCTCCGATCTCAGTCCCGGCCCAGCACCGTGCCCGCCCGAGCCAGGGCGAGCACCCGGTCCCGCGGAGCGAGCCGCACCGAGACGGCGTCCGAGCGCAGAGCCCGGTCGACGCCGTCGGGCAGCGGAGCCTGGGAGGCGAGCAGCACGCAGTTCCCGCGGCGCCTGCCGGTCAGGTGGGCGGGCTCGGCGATGACGCCCACGTGCGCGAAGACCGACGAGAGCGTCGCGACCTCGTCGGCCATGAGCCGGGTCCCGGGAGGGGCGGCGCAGTTGGCGAGATAGAGCCCGCCGGGTCGCAGCACCCGGTCGACCTGCTGGACGGACTCGAGCCCGATCAGCTCCGGCGGGGTCACATCACCGGCGAAGACGTCCCGCACGAGCACGTCGAAGCGGTCCTCGCGCCAGTCCGCCAGCGCCGAGCGCGCATCGCCCACCCGGATCCGCAGCTGCGGGGAGCGGGGGAGGTCGAACCAGGTGCGCACCTGCTCGGCGAGGAGCGAGTCGATCTCGACCACGATCTGGCGCGCCCGCTCGTGTCGGGCCGCGATCGCGCGAGGGAGGGAGCAGCCGCCCCCGCCCAGGTGCGCGATCTGCGCGGGACGCGCCCCGGCCACCTCCTGTCGGCCGGCCTGGTCGAGGTGGCGGTCGATCACCAGCAGCATCCAGCGCATGTACTCGAAGACCAGGTGCTCGGGATCCGGGTGCAGGTGCGAGGAGGGGACGCCGTTGACGTCCAGCAGCACCGAGCCGTCGTTCTCGACGGCGAGGCTGGCGGTGCCGGTGGAGATCGGCAGCAGGGTGTCCAGCGGCCCGAGGTTCTCGAAGGGGGCTCGGGGCGCGCGGTCGCGGCGGCGGGGCATCGTCCCACTGTAGGAGACGCCCGCTGCGGGAGACGCCCGGGAGTCGGCGGGCGAGCGGCCACGACCTCCCCTCCCCAGGGCCGTCCCGTCCCCATCCCTCCTCCCCTCGCGTCATCTGTCACACCCACCGCCTAGCGTTCAGGGCACGAGGTCGACGACGGATCGACCGGACGGCGAGGGTGCAGAGCCCCGGCGACCACGAGCGGAGGAGGAGCGCGATGGCCACCACCACGGCACGCGGGCGAGGGCGGCACGCGGGGACGGCGCTGCGCTCGGACGCACGCTCCCTGCGCCTGCTGCTCGCGCGGCTCGACCAGGATCAGGCCGATCTCGAACGCGCACGCCAGCTGCTGCAGCAGGCGCGCGAGCTCTCCGCCGTCGCTCCGCGCGAGGCCTTCGAGCTCGTCCACCGCGCCGCGCTGCGGGGCGCCGGCGTGCTCGTCGCCCGCGCCAACCGCGAGCGGCGCCGCGCGCTGCCGTTGAACGTGTGGTCCGCACTGGAGCGCCTCGGCGGGGAGGACGCCGCACGGGCGGAGGCGCTCGCGCCGCTGGTCGCCGAGCGGACGCGCCTGGACCGGGACCAGAGCGCTCTGCCGGACCCGGTGCTGCTGGAGCAGCACCTGGCCCAGACCTCCTCCCACCTCGACCGGGTCGCCGAGCGCCTGCTGGAGGACCTGCCCGCCCCGCTCGCGGAGCCCGCCGGCGACTGAGCCCGCCCGAGTACAGTGCCCGCGAGGGAGGTGGCGATGGGCATGCGCGCGGCGACGGACGGACCGGAGGAGATCCCCGGGATCCTCCACCTGGACATGGACGCCTTCTTCGCCTCGATCGAGGTGCGCGACGACCCCTCGCTGCAGGGGCTGCCCGTCGTCGTCGGCGGCGCCGGTGCCCGCGGGGTCGTGGCCGCGGCGAGCTACCCCGCCCGCGCGCGCGGCATCCGCTCGGCGATGCCGATGGCGAGCGCGCGCCGCCTGGCCCCCGACCTCGTGATCGTCCCGCCCCGGATCTCCCACTACCGCAGCGTCTCCGCTCGGGTGATGGCGATCCTCGGCGACGTGGTCGCGGACGTCGAGCAGATCAGCGTCGACGAGGCCTTCCTGGACGTGCGCGGCGCCCGTCGCCTCTTCGGCGAGCCGGCCCGGATCGCCGAGCTGCTGCGCGCCCGGATCCGCGAGGAGCTCGGCCTGCCCAGCTCCGTCGGCGGCTCCGTCTCCCGCGCCGTCGCGAAGATCGCCTCCGCCCGCGCCAAGCCCGACGGGATGCTCATCGTCCCGGCGGACCGGACCGCGGACTTCCTCGCCCCGCTGCCCGTGGGGGTGATCTCCGGGGTGGGGCCGAAGGCCCGGGCGAGCCTCGAGCGGCTCGGCGTGCGCACCATCGGCCAGCTGCGCGAGCTGCCCGCCTCGACCCTCGCCCGGGCGCTCGGCCCGCGGGCCGCCGAGATCTCCGCGCTCGCCGACGGGAGCGATCGCACCGGCCTCGGCCATCGCACCCGGGACCGCTCGCTGGGGACCGAGCGCACCTGGGACGAGGACCTCACGGATCCGCAGGAGGTGCGCCGACGCATCACGATGATGGCCGACGACGTCTCCCGACAGCTGCGCCGCTCCGGATTCGTCAGCCGCACCGTCGTGCTCAAGCTCCGCGCCCCCGACGGCACCACCCTCTCCCGCTCCTCGACCTTCGACCAGCCCACCGCGAGCGGGGAGCGGCTGCGCGAGCACGTGGTGGCGCTGTGGGAGCGGGAGCGGGGGAGCATGCCGAGAGTGCGCCTGGCAGGGGTGCGCGCGACCCAGCTCGAGGCCGCGGACGGCGCTCCCGTGCAGTCCGAGCTGACCGCGCGGTCAGCCGGATGGACGGATCTGGAGGCCGCGATGGATCGGGCCCGTGACCGCTTCGGCAGCGAGAGCCTCAGTCGCGGATCCACCCTCTCCCGGAGCGGCGGCGAGGCCCCGCCCTCACCCTCGGCGACCGGGTGGGAGAGACGTGACCGGCACGGTTCCCATAACTCAGGATGACGCTCTAAACTGGATGAACCGCCGACGACGATGTTGGTCGACGGCGGACGCACCGGGCGCCGGGAGGCGCGAGAGGACGGGGACAAGGAGCGGGATCATGCCGCTGTCTGAACACGAGCAGAAGATGCTCGACGAGATGGAGCGTCAGCTCTTCGCCGACGATCCGCGTCTTGCACGCGCCTTCGCACCGAAGGCACCGCCGCGCCGCAACGGGCGCCGCATCCTCATCGGTCTCGGCGCCGTGGTGGTGGGCCTCGCACTGCTGGTCCTCGCCGTGGCGCTCCCCGCGATCTGGCTCGGCGTCATCGCCTTCGTCGGCATGGTCGCCGGAGCCGTCTACGCCATCACCGGCCCGAGCGGCACCTCCTCGGGCACGGGATCCTCGGGCGGCGGTCCCGGCGGCGGCCAGGGCCCCACCGCGCCCGGCACCGGCGACGGCGGCTCCTTCATGCGGAAGATGGAGGAGCGCTGGGAGAAGCGCGCAGGGGACGACCCGCGCCTCTGACCGTTCCGGTCCCGGCCGCGGGCGGCTCCGGCACGCCGTTGCCGCCGCGGCGCCGACCCGCCCACCCCTGATCCCCTCACGAAGCCCCGGCTCCTCGAGCCGGGGCTTCGTCGTGCCCGGGCGCTCCCGATCCCCCCGCAGCCTGCGCCCGGAGGCCGCACGGCTCCACGCCGCACGGCACTGCTCGCCCCGCCGGCTCGCAACTGCGTTCTGAGCCCTTCCATCCCGCTCCCCGCACCGCACCACCCGGGTCCCCGGGCTCTTCCCCACATCGCTCCACCCGCATCCTCCCCATCCCTCCACCTCCCGCCCCGCACTCTCTCCGCTCGCGGGCGTGAGCGGCTGACCTGCGAAGATGCAGGATCGCCGCGGGGGAGCGGCGCCCTCGTCCCGCCTGGCGGTGCATCGGAGAGGAGCTGCACCACGCCCGGCTGTCGATTTCCCCCCACCTTCCTCCACGCTCCTGACCTGCAGTGACCGACGGCTCATGCGAGTGTTCGGTGCCATCTATGGCCACCGGTGGGGAGATGTGGGGTAAAGTGGAGTGCGTTGGGAGGAGATGGAGTTCGGATCGGAGCCGCGGCGACTGGAGGAGGGTGCAGATGTTCCTCGGCACCTTCACGCCCAAGCTCGACGAGAAGAGCCGCCTGATCTTCCCCGCCAAGTTCCGCGACGAGCTCGCCTCGGGACTGGTCATGACTCGTGGACAGGAGCACTGCATCGCCGTGTACCCGCTCATGGAGTTCCGCCAGAAGCTCGAGGAGGCCCGTCGGGCGCCCACCACCGACCGACGCACCCGTGACTACCTGCGAGTGCTGATGTCCGGTGCGGAGGACGTCATCCCGGACAAGCAGGGCCGCATCACCATCCCGAGCCATCTGCGCACCTACGCGGACCTGGATCGGGAGTGCGCCGTCATCGGCGCGCTCGACCGGCTCGAGATCTGGTCGCTCCCGGCCTGGGAGGCCTACCTCGAGCAGAAGGAGGAGGGCTTCGCCGAGACCTCCGAGGAGGTGATCCCCGGCCTGTTCTGAGCCCGGCCACGAGGACATCCGTCCTGTGAGACCTCTCGTCGTTCCCGCCCCGACGCAACTTCCCCGGTGGCGGGTCGGGAACGACGGGGAATCTGACAGGACGGCAGCGCCCAGGAGGCGCAGGCCGGCCGGCGCACGGACCGAGACCACAGCACATCGCACGAGAGCACGACCCGAGGGGAGGGGCGAGATGGACACCACGCACGGCGACCTGCCGGCCGAGCAGCGGCACCTGCCCGTCCTGCTCGAGACCTCGGTCCAGCTGCTCGCCCCCGCCCTCCAGGAGCCCGGCGCCGTCCACGTGGACGCGACCCTCGGGATGGGCGGGCACGCCGCCGCGGTGCTGCACGCGGCCCCCGCCGCCCGCCTCGTCGGCATCGACCGCGACCCGCAGGCGCTCGCCCTGGCCCGTGAGCGGCTGGACCGCGAGGGCGTGGGGGAGCGGGCCACGCTCGTGCATGCGACCTACGACGAGATCCCCGAGGTCCTCGCCGAGCTCGACCTGCCCGGCGCCCACGGCGTGATGATGGACCTGGGCCTGTCGAGCTTCCAGATCGACACCGCCGAGCGCGGCTTCTCCTACGCCGTCGACGCGCCGCTGGACATGCGCATGGACCCCTCCTCGGACGGACCCACCGCCGCGGACCTGCTGCGCGAGCTGCCCGAGGCGGAGATCGCCCGCATCCTCCACGACCTCGGCGACGAGCGCTTCGCCCGCCGCATCGCCCGCCGCATCGTCGAACAGCGCCGGGACGCGCCGCTGGCCCGCTCCGGCGAGCTCGTCGCGCTCCTCGAGAGAGCGATCCCCGCCGCCTCGAAGGCCAGCGGCGGCCATCCCGCCAAGCGCACCTTCCAGGCGCTGCGCATCGCGGTGAACGAGGAGCTCGAGATCCTCGCCTCCGCGATCGAGGCCGCGCTGGACTGCCTGCACGTCGGCGGCCGGATCGTCGTGGAGTCCTATCACTCCGGCGAGGACCGTCTGGTCAAGACGGCCTTCGCTCGGCGCACCCGCTCCTCCGCGCCGGCCGGCCTGCCGGTCGAGCTCGAGGAGCACAAGCCCACCTTCACCCCGCTCGTGCGCGGCGCGCTCCAGGCCGACGAGCACGAGCGCGGTGGCAATCCCCGTGCCGCCTCCGTCCGGCTGCGAGCACTGACCCGAACCCGATCCGCCCGGAGAGCACACTGAGATGGCCAGCACGTCAGCAGTCCACGCGCCCGCGATCCGCCCTGCCCGCGGAGCACGCGCCGCACAGGCCGCCCGTCCCCGGCTCACCGTCGTCTCCGCCCCGCGGACCGGCGGCAGCACGATGCCGTTCACGCTCCTGTGCACACTCATCGTCGTCGCGACACTCTCGGCGCTGCTCTACCTGAACATCCAGATGTCCGATGCGAGCTACGAGATCACCCGCCTCCAGGGCCAGTCGCAGCGCCTGACCGAGGAGAGCCAGGGCCTCGCCGAGACCGACCAGCGCCTGGGCACCCCGCAGGAGCTCGAGCGCCAGGCCCGCGAGATCGGCATGGTCCCGGTGTCGGATCCGGCATACATCGACCTCGACACGGGCGAGATCATCGGCGAGACGTCCCCGGCGGAGCAGACTGGGGGCACGCCGGAGCTGGCGGAGGTGCCCGCAGAGGACGCCGTCCCGCCGGCGCAGATCTACGACGAGCCCACCGAGTACCACGGCATGGGCAACGAAGGGGCCTGAGCATGACACCACCGCGCAGGAACGGCCGGTCCAGCACCTCCCGCTCTGCGGGAGGTGCTCGTCGTCCGCGCCCCGCCGGCGCTGCCCTCCGCATCCCGCGGGCACGGGTGGGGGAGCCCGCCACCCGCCACCGCCTGCTGATCAGCCTGGTCCTGGTCGCCGTGCTCGCCCTCTCCGGTCGGCTCGTGTGGGTGCAGGGGCTGGACGCGAGCGCCCGTGCCCAGGAGGCTGTCGACCAGCGCACCGTGACCCGCCCGATCCACGCCCTGCGCGGGGACATCACCGATCGCGACGGCACGGTGCTCGCGAGCTCCGTGCAGCGCTACGACCTGTGGGTGAACCAGACCCAGGTCGACGAGTACCTGCAGAACTCGAAGACCGCCGAGGTCACTGGCGTGAAGGCCGCGGCGAAGGAGCTCGCCCCCGTGCTCGGCTGGAGCGTCAGCGACACGGAGGAGGCGCTCACGGGCGACGCCGGCTTCTCCTACCTGCGCAAGAACGTGGAGCCTGCCGTGCGCGACGCCGCCATCGGCCTGGGCATCCCCGGCATCGGCGCGGACCCGGTCGCCGAGCGGATCTACCCGGCAGGCTCCGTCGCCGGGAACGTGCTCGGCTTCGTCGGCGACGGCGGCGAGGCCCTGGCCGGCACCGAGCTCTCCTTCGACGACGAGCTGGCCGGCACCGACGGCAAGACCACCTACGAGCGCGGCGCCCAGGGCCAGATCATCCCCACCGGCAAGCAGGAGACCACCCCGGCCGTCGACGGCAGCGACGTGGTCCTCACCCTGGACCGGGACCTGCAGTGGAAGGCGCAGCAGGTCATCGCCAGCTCCGTCGAGCAGTGGGGTGCCACCGGCGGCAGCGCCGTGGCCTACAAGCCCAGCACCGGCGAGGTACTGGCCCTGGCCGAGTACCCCACCTACGACCCGAACTCTCCCGGAGAGGCGGACGCCGAGGACCTCGGCAACCGCTCGATCTCGAGCGTCTTCGAGCCGGGCTCGACCGGAAAGCTCTTCACGATCGCCGCCGCGATCGAGGAAGGGAAGGTCACCCCCGAGTCCGAGTACGAGGTGCCCTACGAGATGTACTTCGAGGGCGAGCGCATCAAGGACTCCCACAGCCACCCCGATCAGCGGCTCACCCTCGCCGGGGTGCTGAAGAACAGCTCCAACGTCGGCACCGTGCAGATCTCCGAGACCCTCAGCCCCGAGGTGCGCCACGACTACCTCCTCGCCTTCGGCCTGGGGCAGAAGACCGGCGTCGAGCTGCCCGGCGAGTCCGCGGGCATCGTCCACCCCGCCTCGGAGTGGACCGGCCGCACCCGCTACACGACCTCCTTCGGGCAGGGCTACAGCGTCAACGCCCTGCAGATGGTCTCCGCCGTCGGGACCTTCGCGAACGACGGCGTGCGGGTCCAGCCCTCGCTGATCTCCGGGGTCCGCGAGGACGACGGCTCGGTGCGCCCCCTCGGCGAGCCCGAGCGCACCCGCGTCGTCTCCAGCGAGACGGCCGAGACCATGCAGCTGCTGATGGACAACGCCGTGGACGACGAGACCTCGAGCGCCGCGGTCCCCGGCTACGCGATCGCGGGCAAGACCGGCACCGCCCAGGTCCCCGACGGCACCTACACGGCCTCCTTCATCGGCTTCGCCCCCGCGGACGATCCCGGGATCGTCGTGGGCGTGTTCCTCTTCGGCTTGGACACCTTCATCTCCGGGTCCAGGGCCGCAGCCCCGGCGTTCTCGGAGCTGACCACCTTCGCTCTCCAGAACCAGGGCATCGCCCCGACCGGGCAGCCCGGCCGACAGCTCGAGAACGAGTGGTGAGCATCGACGTGACCGACACCCCCGTCCCCCTGCCCGAGCCTGCCCGCCCGCGCCGACCGCACGGCGCGGCGGCGGCGGAGATCGCCGCGGCGATCGGCGCCGCGCCGCCCGCCGGCGAGCTCGCGGCGCTGCGCCTGACCGGGGTCACCCTCGACTCCCGCTCCGTGGCGCCCGGTGACCTGTGGTGCGCCCTGCCCGGCGCGAGCGCCCACGGCGCCCAGTTCGCCTCCCAGGCCGCGAGCCTCGGTGCCGCCCTCGCCCTGACCGACCCGGCCGGCCGCGAGCGCTGCGAGGACGCCGGGCTGCCGACCCTGGTCGTCCCCGACCCGCGCGCGGCGACCGCGACAGCCGCCGCGATCGTCCAGGGACGGCCTGCCGAGCGCCTCGCGACCATCGGGGTCACCGGCACCAACGGCAAGACCTCGATCACCACCGCGGTCACCCGCACCCTTCTCGCCCTCGACGTCCCCGCCGGGGTCGTCGGCACCAGCGGCACCAGCTACCGCGATGCGCGCGGCGCCGACCACGCGATCGCGACCGTGCGCACCACCCCCGAGGCGCCCGAGCTGCACGGGATCCTCGCCCGCATGGCGGAGGACGGGGTCGCCGTCGCCTCCATGGAGGTCTCCAGCCACGCGCTCGTGCTGCACCGGGCCGACGAGGTCGTGGTCGACGTCGCCTGCTTCACGAACCTCACCCAGGACCACCTCGACTTCCACGGCACGATGGAGGAGTACTACCGGGCGAAGCGCCGGCTGTTCACCCCCGACCACGCCCGGCGCGGCATAGTCTGCGTCGACGACGAGTGGGGCCGTCGCCTCGCCCGCGAGGCGACGGTCCCCGTGACCACCTACGCGAGCCTCCCCGATGTCGAGGCCGACCACCGCGTGGTCGCCACCCGCACCGAGGGCTACGGCAGCACCCTCACCGTGGCCGGCCCCGAGGGGGAGCGCATCCTGCACGCGGCCCTGCCCGGCCGCCACTACGTCGCCAACACCCTCGCCGCCGAGCTCGTGCTCGCCGCGATCGGGCACCACGGCCCCGAGGTGACGCACGCCCTGGCGACCGAGGGCATCGTGCCCGGCCGGATGGAGCTCGTCGCCGACGCCCCCGTGCGCGGGATCGTGGACTACTCCCACACTCCCGACGCCCTCGAGCAGGCCCTGACCACGCTCCGCGCCGTGCCCGGCACGCGTCGGCTCCTGGTCGTCATGGGCGCCGGCGGGGACCGCGACCGGACCAAGCGCCCCCGCATGGGCGAGGTCGCCGCACGCCTGGCCGACGTGGTGATCGTCACGGACGACAACCCTCGCAGCGAGGACCCCGCGGCGATCCGCGCCGAGGTCCTCGCCGGCATCCCCGAGACCACGAACGCGCAGGTCCACGAGACGGACGGGCGCGGCGACGCGATCGCGCTGGCCGCCTCCCTGGCCGACGTGTCCGACACCATCCTGGTGGCGGGCAAGGGCGCCGAGACGGGCCAGCAGATCGGCGGTATCGTCCATCCGTTCGACGATCGCCTCCGGCTGCGCGACGCGCTGGATGCGACCGGGACCGCGCCTGGGCGGGTCGATGCCGACGACATGGACGAAGGACGCTGAGCATGCTCCAGATCACGACACGGGAGATCGCCGAGATCACCGGCGGCACGCTCGTGGGCGGCGCCACCGGTGACGAGCAGGTCACCGGCACCGCGCGCATCGACTCCCGCGAGGTGACGCCCGGCGACCTCTTCGCCGCCTTCCACGGCGAGCACGTCGACGGGCACGACTACCTCGAGGCCGCCCGCACCGCCGGGGCGAGCGCCGCGCTGGTGACCGAGGACCGCGGCACGCCCGCCGTGCGCGTCCCGGACGTCCTCGAGGCGCTCTCCACCCTCGCCCGCGCCCAGCTCGAGCGCGCCCGCGTCGAGCACCCCGAGCTCGTCGTCCTCGCCGTGACCGGCAGCGCCGGCAAGACCGGCACCAAGGACCTCCTGGGCACGATCCTCTCCACCGCGGGGGAGACCATCGCCCCCGCCGGCACCTTCAACAACGAGCTCGGCCTGCCGCTGACGGTGCTGCGCCTGACCCCCGAGACCCGCTTCCTCGTGCTCGAGATGGGCGCGCGCGGCATCGGCCACATCGCCCGGCTCACGACGATCGCCCGCCCCGACATCTCCGTCGTGCTGAACGTCGGCTCCGCCCACCTCGGCGAGTTCGGGAGCGTCGAGGCGATCGCACGCGCGAAGGGCGAGCTCGTCGAGGCCCTCGCCCCCGAAGGCCGCGCGATCCTCAACGCGGAGGACCGCCTGGTCGCCGCGATGGCCGAGCGCTCCGCCGCCCCGGTCCTCACCTGGGGCTTCCACGAGGGCGCCGTGCGCGGCGCGGAGCTGACCCTCGACGACCAGGCCCGCGTCGCCTTCGACCTCGTCCTGCCCGAGGGGCTCGTGACGCTGCGCGGCGCCGCCGTGACGGCCGGACGCTTCCCCGTGCGCCCGGACCTGCTCGGCGAGCACCAGGCCGCGAACGTGCTGGCCGCCCTCACCGCCGCGCTCGTCGCCGGCGTCGACTCGGCCGCAGCCTGCGCCGCCCTCGAGGGCGCGACCCTCGCCTCCGGCCACCGGATGGAGGTCCACCGCGCCGCCGGCGCGCTCGTGATCAACGACGCCTACAACGCCAACCCCGACTCGATGAAGCAGGCGCTGAAGACCCTCGCCCACCTCGGCCGCACCCACCGCACCATCGCGGTGCTCGGCGAGATGCTCGAGCTCGGCCCCGACGCGGTGCGCCTGCACGACGAGATCGGCCGCCTCGCGGTGCGTCTGAACATCTCCCAGCTCTACGTGGTCGGGGACGGTGCCGCGCCCATCCACCACGGCGCGAGCCTCGAGGGCAGCTTCGGCGGGGAGTCGGAGCACGTCGACACCGTGGACGAGGCGCTCGCCGTGCTGGAACGGACGGTGCGCCCCGGTGACGCGGTGCTGCTGAAGTCCTCGCGCGACGCGGGCCTGCGCTGGCTCGCCCAGCCCCTCGTGGAGCACCTCGACCGCCGCGGCGCGAGCGCCGGGACCGACCAGACGGGAGACGATGCATGATCGCGATCATCATCGCAGGGGCCCTCGCCCTGGCCATGTCCATCTTCGGCACCCCGGTGTTCATCAAGGTGCTCGAGCGCCGCGGCTACGGCCAGTTCGTGCGCGACGACGGCCCCACCAGCCACGCGACCAAGCGCGGCACCCCCACCATGGGCGGCGTCGCGATCATCCTCGCCGTGCTGCTGGCCTACTTCCTCACCCATCTGGTGCTGTGGACCGCGCCGAGCGTCTCCGTGGTACTGGTGCTCTTCCTGATGGTCGGCCTCGGGGTCGTCGGCTTCCTCGACGACTACCTGAAGATCTCCCAGCAGGACTCCACGGGGCTGCGCCCCCGCTACAAGCTCGTGGGCCAGTTCGTGGTCGCGACCGGCTTCGCCGTGCTCGCCCTGCTCTTCCCCGACGAGAACGGCCACTCGCCCGCCTCCACGCACATCTCCTTCGTGCGGGACGTGCCGTGGCTCGACCTCGCCTTCCTCGGCTCGATCGTCGGCTTCCTGCTCTTCGCGATCTGGGCGAACTTCCTCGTCGCCGCCTGGTCCAACGGCGTGAACCTCACCGACGGGCTGGACGGCCTCGCCAGCGGCGCGACGATCCTGTTCACCGCCGCGTATCTGATCATCAGCTTCTGGCAGTGGCGTCAGGTGTGCAACGTCGACCTCGGCGCCGGCGGGCTCGTGCACTGCTACGACACCCGTGATCCGCTGGACGTCGCCGTGCTGTGCGCCGCGATCATCGGCGCCTGCGTCGGCTTCCTGTGGTGGAACACCTCGCCCGCGAAGATCTTCATGGGTGACACCGGCTCCCTCGCCCTCGGCGGCGGCATCGCGGGCCTGACCATCGTCACCCGCACCGAGCTGCTCGGCGCGATCATCGGCGGGCTGTTCGTGGTCATCTCCCTGTCCGTGATCATCCAGGTCACCAGCTTCAAGATCACCGGCAAGCGCGTGTTCCGCATGGCGCCGCTGCAGCACCACTTCGAGCTCAAGGGCTGGAACGAGGTCACCATCGTGGTCCGCTTCTGGATCGTCGCCGGCATCCTCGCCGGGGTGGGGCTGGGCCTGTTCTACCTCGACGCGCTGCCGAGGATCACCTCATGACCGCCCCCGCGGACACGCCCGCGCCGCGCCCCGCCGAGGACCGCCCCTGGCCGGGGATGGACGTCGCCGGGCTGCGGATCCTCGTCACCGGCTTCGGCGTCTCCGGCTACGCGATCGCCGACCAGACCATGCAGCGCGGCGCCCGCGTGCTCGTCGTGGACGGGGCCGACACCCCCGCGCTGCGCGAGCGCGCCGAGATCCTCGAGGTGCTCGGGGTCGAGGTGCGCCTCGGCGCCGAGCACACCCGCGACCTGCCCCGGGACCGCGAGATCGACCTCGTCGTCACCTCTCCCGGCTGGCGCCCCGACCAGCCGCTGCTCGCCGCCGCGGCCGCCCGCGGCGTCCCGGTGTGGAGCGAGATCGAGCTGGCCCGCCGCATGCAGTCCGCCGACGGCCCCGCCTGGCTCGGCATCACCGGCACCAACGGCAAGACCACCGCCGTGACCATGCTCGAGTCGATCCTCCGCCACGCCGGGCTGCGCGCCGTCGCCTGCGGCAACGTGGGCCTGCCCGTCATCGAGGCGGCCCTGGACCCCGAGGGCTTCGACGTGCTGGCGCTGGAGTTGTCCAGCTTCCAGCTGCACTGGACCGAGCACCTGGACTGCGAGGCGGCGGTCGTGCTCAACGTCAGCGCCGACCACCTCGACTGGCACGGCGGCGCCGAGGAGTACGCCCGCGCGAAGGGCCGCATCTTCGAGGGCGTGCGCACCGCCTGCGTCTACAACGTCGCCGATCCCACCACCCTGCGCCTGGTCGAGGACGCCGACGTCGTCGAGGGCGCCCGCGCCGTCGGCATCACCCTCGGCGCGCCGGGCCTGTCCGAGCTCGGGATCATCGACGACATCCTCGTCGACCGCGCCTTCCACCCCGGGCGGCGCACCTCCGCCGCCGAGCTCGCGACCCTCGCCGACCTCGCGCACCTGGGCCCGCAGGGCGCCGGGCCGCACGTGCTCCTGGACGCCCTCGCCGCCGCCGCGCTCGCCCGCGCCCACGGCGTCCCCGCCCACGCGGTGCGCGACGGCCTGCGCGCCTACCGGATGGGCGCCCACCGCGCCCAGCACCTCGCGAGCGTGGACGGGATCGACTTCGTCGACGACACCAAGGCCACCAACCCGGCCGCCGCGGCGGCTTCCCTCCAGGCCGCCGAGCGGGTGGTGTGGATCGCCGGCGGCGACGTCAAGGGCGCGGACCTCGACCCGCTGGTCGCCGCCGCCGCGGAGCGCCTCGTGGGCGTGGTCCTGCTGGGCCTGGACCCGACGCCCTTCAGCGAGGCGCTCGCCCGACACGCGCCCGAGGTCCCCGTCCGGCGCATCGATCCGGGCGAGACTGGCGACGTCGCCGCACGCACCCGGCTGATGGAGGACGCGGTGCAGGCAGCCCGCTCCCTCGCCGCGGCAGGGGACGTGGTGCTCCTGGCACCGGCCGCCGCCTCCATCGACCAGTTCCGTGACTACGCGGAACGGGGGGATCTGTTCGCCGCGGCCGTGACCCGACTGCCAGGAGTGCACGCATGACGATGGAGGAGACCCGGCGCGGCAGCCGCCGCGGCACCGACCATCGCCGCGCGACGCCCGCGCAGAGCTCCGGCCCCCGCCCCGGGGGCCGCTCCACCTCCGTCGTCCGGCCCGACGAGGACCAGCCGCTGGGCAACATCTCCGGCCGCGTCCGCGAGGGCGTCGGCGGCTGGCTGCGCTCTCCGGCGCTGGACTTCTACGGCATCCTCGTCGTCGGCGCGCTGCTGATCGGGATCGGGCTCGTGATGGTGCTGTCCTCCTCCGCGGTGCTGAACATCTCCCGCGGCAACTCCGGCTTCGCCGGCCTGTTCCGTCAGGGCACCTTCGTGGGCATCGGGATCGTGCTGCTGATCGTCGCCGCCCTGCTCCCGCCGCACTTCTACCGGCGCGCCGCCTGGCCGCTGTTCGGCCTGGGCCTCGCGCTGCAGTGCCTGGTGTTCGTGCCCGGGCTGGGCATCGCCGTGGACGGCAACCGGAACTGGATCCTGGTGGCCGGGCAGACCCTCCAGCCCTCGGAGTTCCTCAAGCTCGCCCTCGCCGTGTGGCTCGGCGCGCTGCTGGCCGCGAAGCGTCCGCTCCTGCACCGCACCGGGCACCTGCTGTTCCCGCTCGTGCCCGGGGTGCTCCTCGCCCTCGGGCTCGTGGTCCTCGGCCACGACCTCGGCACCATGATGATCATGGCGATGCTCGTGGCCGGCGCCGTGTGGGTCTCCGGGATCCCGCGCCGCTGGTTCGTCGCCGCCGGGATCGCGGGCCTGGTCGGCATCCTCGCCCTCACCGTCACCAGCTCCAACCGCATGGCCCGCATCTCGAACTGGATGCACGGTATCTGCGAGGGCGACTCCTGCTACCAGAGCGACCAGGGACTGATGGGCCTGGCCGAGGGCGGCTGGTGGGGCAAGGGGCTGGGCCAGTCCGCGCAGAAGTGGGGCCGCCTGCCCGCCGCCGAGGACGACTACATCTTCGCCATCATCGGCGAGGAGCTCGGCCTGATCGGCACGCTCGGCGTGCTCGTGCTGTTCACGGTCCTCGCCCTGCTGCTCTTCCGCATGATCACCCGCCTGGACGACGACCATTTCATGCAGATCACCGTCGCCGGGATCTGCGCCTGGATCCTCGGACAGGCCTTCGTGAACATGATGGTGGTCACCGGTCTGCTGCCCGTCATCGGCGTGCCGCTGCCGTTCATCTCCTCGGGCGGCTCGGCACTGCTCGCCTCGATGACCGCCCTCGGCATCCTGCTGTCCTTCGCCCGCCGCGAGCCCGGCGCGGCCGAGGCGATCAGCGCCCGCTTCGGCGCCGTGCGCCGCTCGGTGAGCATCCGCCCCGCCCCGCGCGAGGCCGGCGCGGCGACCGGCACCCGAGGCCCGCGGCGCTCCCGCCGCGGGAAGGGCGCGAAGGGCGCGAAGAAGTCCGCCGCCCGCGCCGCCCCGACCACCTCCGCCCCGCGCAGCCGACGGGGCGCCGACCGCACCTCCCGGAGGATCCGATGACCGCCACCGCCCCGCCCCGCATCCTCCTGGCCGGCGGCGGCAGCGCCGGGCACGTCTCCCCGCTGCTGGCCACCGCCGCGCAGATCCGTCGCCGGAGCCCCGAGGCGGAGGTGCTCGTGCTCGGCACCGCGGAGGGGCTCGAGGCCGATCTCGTGCCCGCGGCGGGCTTCGAGCTCGTCACCATCGAGAAGGTGCCCTTCCCCCGCCGGCCGGGCGGCGCCGCCGTGCGCTTCCCCGGCCGCTTCGCCGGGACGCTGCGTCGCGTCCGCACCCTCCTGCGCGAGCGCGAGATCGACGTGGTCGCCGGCTTCGGCGGCTACGTCTGCCCGCCCGCCTATCTCGCCGCCGCGTCACAGCGACTGCCCGTGGTGATCCACGAGGCGAACCGCCGCCCGGGCCTGGCCAACCGTCTCGGCGCCCGCCGCGCCGCCGCCGTGCTCACCGCCTTCGGGGGCTCCTCCCTCCCCGGGGCCCGGCGCATCGGCATGCCGATGCGGGAGGCGATCGCGCACCTGGATCGTGCCGCCCGCCGCGAGGAGGCCGTCACCGCGCTCGGCCTGGACCCCGCCCGCCCCGTGCTGCTCGCCACGGGCGGCTCCCTCGGCGCCCAGCGGCTGAACGCCGCCGTGAGCGAGGCGGCGGCGGACTTCCTCGCCGCCGGCGCGCAGATCCTCCACGTCACGGGCCGCGGCAAGGCCGAGGGGCTCGACGAGCGCGAGGGCTACCGCGTCCTCGAGTACGTCTCCGCGATGGAGGACGCCTACGCCGCCGCGGACCTCGCCCTGACCCGCTCCGGTGCCGGCACCGTGTGCGAGCTGACGGCCGTGGGCCTGCCCGCCGTGCTGGTCCCGCTCCCCATCGGCAACGGCGAGCAGGCGCTGAACGGCGAGGAGGTCGTCGCCGCCGGCGGCGCGCTCATGATCCCCGACGGCGAGATCGACGCAGAGCGGCTGCGCGCCGACGTGCTCCCGCTGCTGCTGGACGACGGCCGCCGCGATGCGATGGCCGAGGCGGCGCGCGTGTTCGGCATCAGCGACGCGGCCGAGCAGATGGCCGACGTCGTGATCGGCGTCGCACGCCGAGCCTGACCCGGCAGCGACGAGCCCCGGATACCGTGACCCCATGACTGACGCCCACGGCCCCGCACCCCGCACGATCCTGCGCCCCGGCGACGTGATCACCCGGCGGGACTGGCCGACGGAGCAGGGCGTCCGCTCCGTCCACGTGGTGCGGATCGGCGGCGCCGGCATGAGCGCCGTGGCCCGCCTCGCCCTCGAGGCGGGCCTCTCCGTGAGCGGCTCCGACTCCCAGGACGGCCAGTTCATCGCTCCGCTGCGCGAGGCCGGCGCCCGCATCGGCATCGGCTTCGACGCCGCGCTGCTGGCCGAGGACTGCGACCTGGTGATCGTCTCGACCGCGGTGCGCGCCGACAACCCGGAGGTGCTCGCCGCCCGCGAGCGCGGGATCCCCGTCATCCACCGCGCCGCAGCGCTCGCGGGGCTGCTGCGCGAGCGGGAGCTGATCGCCGTCGCCGGCACGCACGGCAAGACCACCACCACCGGCATGGCCGTCAGCGCCCTGCGCGGTGCCGGCCTGGATCCCGCCTGGGCGCTCGGCGCCGCCGTGCCGGACCTCGGCCGGAACGCGGGCTTCGGCGCCGAGCCCGGCGGCAGCGGCCCCGGCGGTCTCGCGGTGGTCGAGGCCGACGAGTCCGACGGTTCCTTCCTCGCCTTCTCCCCGCGCGCGATCGTGGTCACCAACCTCGAGCCCGACCACCTCGACTTCCACGGCGACGCCGAGACGCTCACCGCCGCCTTCGACGCCTTCGTGGACCGGCTCGCCCCCGGCGGCACCCTCGTGGTGTGCACCGACGATCCCGGAGCGACCGCCCTCGGCGAACGTGCACGCGCCCGCGGGCTGGACGTCCAGGGCTACGGCTCCGAGCCCGCCGAGGACTGGGCGCTGCACGCCGAGCGGAGCGGCGCCCGCGGCGCCGAGGTCGAGGTGCACGGCCCCGACGGGCCGCTCGAGCTCGACCTGGCCGTCACCGGCCACCACAACGTCCTCAACGCCCTCGGCGCGCTCGCCGCGACCGCCGCCGCGGACCGGACGCTGGAGCCCACCCGCCTCGCCGCGGGGCTCGGCACCTTCACCGGCGCCTCCCGCCGCTTCGACGTGGCCGGCACCGTCGGCGGCGTGACCGTCGTGGACGACTACGCCCACCACCCCCGCGAGGTCGCCGCCACGATCGCCGCCGCCCGCGGCATCGTCCAGGCGCAGGAGACGCCCGGCCGCGTGCTCGCCGTGTTCCAGCCCCACCTCTTCTCCCGCACCCGGAGCTTCGCCGCCGACTTCGCCCGGGCCCTGGACGCGGCGGACGTCGCCTGGGTGATGCCGGTCTACGCGGCCCGCGAGGACCCCGACCCGACCACGACCGCCCGCACCATCACCGACCTCGCCCGCGCAGAGCTGACCCCGTTGGACGAGGCCGGTCAGGTCCTCGCCCTGGTGCCCGCCGCGGCACGGCCCGGCGACCTCGTGCTGATGCTCGGCGCCGGGGACGTCGTCGAGACCACCCCCGCACTGCTCGAGGCGCTCGACGCGGCGGCGAGGGGACAGGCCTGATGGCACGCCGCCCGAGCACGCCCCGCCCCCGACCGGGCTCGGTCCGTCCGGCCGCGCCGCGCCGCACCGTCCAGCCCTCCCGCTCCGCGGGCTCCGCCCCGTCGGCGCCGTCGTCCCGGACCGCGCACTCCGCCGCCTCGCCGTCCCCGGCACCCGCCTCCTCCCCGGAGCGCGGCACGGCGCGGGGGAGGGGACGCTCCCTCGGCCGGCCGGCACCGCCCTCCGAGACCCCGGCCCCGGCCCGATCCTCTGCGCCCGCGCAGGAGGAGCACGGCGGCGGACGCGTCGTCCAGGCCGCGGACCGCTTCCGCGAGCTCGTGGCCGGACGCCCCTGGCGCCGACGCCGCCGGGCGATCCTCGCCA
This sequence comes from Brachybacterium sp. EE-P12, assembly GCF_003711805.1. GTDB lineage: Bacteria > Actinomycetota > Actinomycetes > Actinomycetales > Dermabacteraceae > Brachybacterium. The sequence continues at coordinate 696,870 of NZ_QXCP01000004.1, forward strand.
CGATCGCCGTCGGCGCGCTCGTCCTCGTCGCAGGACTGGCCGCCGCCGTCATGGTGCCCGCGCTGCAGGTCCGCGAGATCGCCGTCGCCGGCACCGGCTACGTCTCCGAGGACGCCGTGCGCGAGGCCGTCGCCGGCCACACCGGGGACAGCGTGCTGCTGCTGCCCGCCTCCCGGATCGCCGCCGAAGCCTCCGAGGTGCCCGGTGTCTCCTCCGCCGAGGTCGAGCGCGACTGGCCCGACGGCATGACCGTCACCGTCACCGAGGCGGACCCGGTCGGCCAGCTCACCCGCGCCGACGGCAGCACCGCCGTGGTCGACGCCGCGGGGGAGGAGCTGCCGGCCGAGGCCGCCGAGGGAGCGACCCTCGTGCCCCTGAGCGTCGAGGGCGGTGCCGCGGACCCCGACGGCGCGGCCGCGACGATGACCGAGGTCCTCGCGACCCTGCCCGATCCGCTGCGCGGCGCGACCCAGGAGATCACCGCCTCCAGCGCCAGCGACGTCACCCTCGAGCTGTCCCTCGAGGACGGCGGCACCAAGACCGTCGTCTGGGGCGACTCCCGCGACGCCGAGCTCAAGGGCGACGTCGTCCAGGCCCTCCTGGACCAGCCCGGCTCGGTCATCGACGTCTCCTCCCCGGTCGCCCCCGTCACCCGCTGAACCGGGCCGGTGCACCCGCCGGGTCCCGCCCGAACTGCACCGCCGGCACCGCATCGCGGTGATCTCGCCCCACCTCGCGGCCGACACGCGCGCTCGGTGTTTGCGTGCAGGTGCGCTCGTCCTTAGCGTCGAGGGAAAGGAGAGGCGCCCCGAAGTCCGAACCTCAAGTAGAGGTCGAGGGTTTCGGAGAGGTCGCGACCAGGCGCGACGCAGGCCCCTCTCCCAGGAAGACCGACAAGAGCCAAGAGCAAGGACCAAACGTGGCCGGAACCCAGATCTCCCTCGCAGTCATCAAGGTCGTCGGCGTCGGCGGTGGAGGTGTCAACGCCGTCAACCGCATGATCGAGTCCGGGCTCAAGGGCGTCGAGTTCATCGCGATCAACACCGACGCCCAGGCACTCCTCATGTCCGACGCGGACGTCAAGCTCGACGTCGGCAAGGAGATCACCCGCGGTCTCGGAGCCGGCGCCGATCCCGAGGTCGGCAAGAAGGCCGCCGAGGACCACGCCGAGGAGATCGAGGAGGTCCTGCGCGGGGCCGACATGGTCTTCGTGACCGCCGGCGAGGGCGGCGGCACCGGCACCGGCGGCGCGCCCGTGGTCGCCAAGATCGCCCGCAGCCTCGGCGCGCTGACCATCGGCGTGGTCACCCGCCCCTTCACCTTCGAGGGCCGCCGCCGCTCCACCCAGGCCGAGTCCGGCATCGCCGCCCTCCAGGCCGAGGTCGACACCCTCATCGTCATCCCCAACGACCGCCTGCTCTCCATCGCGGACAAGCAGGTCTCGATGCTCGACGCCTTCAAGAGCGCGGACCAGGTCCTCCTCTCCGGCGTCCAGGGCATCACGGACCTCATCACCACGCCGGGCCTGATCAACCTCGACTTCGCCGACGTGAAGTCCGTCATGCAGGGCGCCGGCAGCGCCCTGATGGGCATCGGCTCCGCCCGCGGGGACGATCGTGCCCTGCAGGCCGCCGAGCTCGCGGTCTCCAGCCCGCTGCTCGAGGCCTCGATCGACGGCGCCTACGGCGTGCTGCTCTCGATCCAGGGCGGCAGCGACCTGGGTCTGTACGAGGTCTCCGAGGCCGCTCGCCTGGTCCAGGAGGCCGCGCACCCGGACGCGAACATCATCTTCGGCTCCGTCATCGACGACGCCCTCGGCGACGAGGTGCGCGTGACCGTGATCGCTGCGGGCTTCGAGGGCGGCGGCCCCCAGCCGCGCCAGGACCTCACCCCGCAGCAGCGCCCCGCCGCGCGCAGCGAGCAGACGTCCCCGCGCCCCGCGGTGCCGCAGCGCCAGTCGGCTCCGCAGCGCCAGGGAGCCCAGGACCAGCGCTCCGGCCAGGGCACCGGCGCGACCGCCACCTCCCCGGGCGCCTGGGGCCTGCCGCAGCAGGCGTTCTCCCCGTCGCGGCCCAGCGCCCCCGAGCCCGAGACCGAGGTGCTCGACGCCGCGGACTCCGAGGACGCGGCTCAGGACCAGCAGGTCGCCCCGCAGCCGGCGCCCCGAGCCCCCGAGCCCGCGCGCCCGCCGCACATCGAGGAGCCCCCGGCGGACGACGACGACCTCGATCTGCCGTCCTTCCTGAAGTGACGACCCCTCTCAGCGCACGGGCCCCGCGGATCCGCGGGGCCCGTGCCCTGTTCACGGGTCGCCCAGGCGGTGTCAGCACCGGAGAGCATGCCGGGTTGAACCTCGCCCGCCACGTCGGCGACGACGAGACGGCCGTGGAGCGCAACCGCGCGCTGCTGGCCGCGGAGGTCGGCGCCCCGCTGGTCTTCGTCGAACAGGTCCACTCCGCCGACGTGCACGTCCTGCCCGCGCAGGAGGTGCCCGCACAGGGCCCCGCGTCCGGGGACCCCGCTCCCGCCCCCGTGGTGCGCGCCGATGCGATCGTCACCGACCGCACTGACGTGGCGCTCGCGATCATGGTCGCCGACTGCCTGCCCGTGCTGCTGTCCGATCCCGTCGCCGGGGTCGTCGCGGCCTCCCATGCGGGCCGCCGCGGCCTGCTCGACGGGGTGCTCGAGGCGACCCTCGCCGAGATGTCCCGCCTCGGCGCCCGGCCCGAGGACACCACCGCGAGCATCGGCCCCGCGATCTGCGGGGCGTGCTACGAGGTGCCGGCGCCGATGCGCGAGGATGCCGCACGCCGCCTGCCCGGGACCGCCTCGACCACCAGCTGGGGCACTCCGGCGCTCGACCTGCGCGCCGGCGCGGTGAGCGTGCTGTGCGCTGCGGGCCTTCCCGCCGAGGCGATCGACGCCGAGCATCCCTGCACCCTCGAGGACGAGCGCTTCTACTCCTATCGCCGCAGCGCGAGGACCGGCCGCTTCGCCGGAGTGCTGCGCCGGGCCTGACCCCGACCTGTGCGGCGCGGGTCCCCGACGGGGCGCGCCACGACACGCACGACACGCCGGTGACGTCCCCGGGCCGCGGAACAGCCTGCTGTACTTTCGTGACAACGGGTCCCCGCGCACTCCCCGTGCTTCCCCGGGGCCCAGGTCAGCGCGAACAACGACTGGGAGATCTGCCATGGGAACCTGGCGCAACGCCATGGTCGCACTCGGCCTCGCCAACGAGGTCGACGACGAGTATTACGAGGACGAGCGGTACCGCCAGGAGGAGCCCGCCCCGTCCCGCCGCACCGAGCGGGCTCCCGAGCCCGCCCCCGAACGGGAGGCCCAGGTGACCCCGATCCGTCAGCATTCCAATGTGGTCGCGATGGCCCCGGCAGTGGAGGAGTCGATGCAGCGCATCACCACGATCCATCCGCGGTCGTACAACGACGCCAAGGCCATCGGGGAGTCCTTCCGCGACGGAGTGCCCGTCATCATGAACCTCTCGGACATGCAGGACGGCGACGCCAAGCGCATGGTCGACTTCTCCGCCGGGCTCGTCTTCGGGCTGCGCGGCACGATCGAGCGCGTCACCTCCAAGGTGTTCCTGCTCTCTCCGGAGTTCGTCCAGGTCGACGGGGACGCCTCGGCCGACGAGGGCAGCTTCTACAACCAGAGCTGAGCGGGACGTGCAGCTCGTCGCCGGGATCCTCTATCTCGCGCTCCTGATCTACCTGCTCGTGCTCCTGGCGCGCCTGGTGCTCGAGTGGATCCAGGGCTATGCCCGCGAGTACCGGCCCGCCGGCCTGGCGCTGGTGCTCTTCGAGGTGGTCTTCACGCTGACGGACCCCCCGGTCAAGCTGCTGCGCCGGCTCATCCCGCCGGTGCGGCTGGGCGCGGTGAGCCTGGACCTCTCCCTCATGATCCTCCTGATCGTGGGATGGATCCTGCTGCGGATCCTCGCCGGCCTCGCGATGTGAGGTGTGCGGCTCTCCCGGCGCGGTGGCAGGGGTGCGCCGCCGATCCGCTAGGCTGTCCGCACCGCGCCCCACCGCGCACACCGACTTACGAACGACGAAAAGGTGACCCATGGCTCTGATGCCCGAAGACCTGATGAATCAGCGGTTCACCCCGGTCCGGTTCTCCGAGGGCTACGACATGGACGAGGTGGACAACTTCCTCGACAACGAGGTCGAACCCCGTCTGAAGGAACTGATCGCCGAGAACGAGCGCCTGAAGACGGAGCTCGACGAGGCGCACAACCGCATCGCGGAGCTCGAGTCCGGTGCGCCCGCGGCTGCTGCCGCGCCGGCCGTCGACGCCGAGGACCAGGACGAGGAGACCGTCGTCTCCGAGGTGCCCGGCGCCTCCGAGGACGAGACCGCCCCGCAGGCCGCCGCCGAGGAGCCCGAGGCCGCCGCGGCGCAGACTCCCGATCAGTCCGCCGCCGGCATCATCGCGCTCGCCAACCGCCTGCACGACGAGCACGTCAAGAACGGCGAGGACGAGCGCGACCGCCTGATCACCGAGGCGAACGAGGAGCACCGCCGCATCGTCGGCGAGGCCGAGGAGAAGTCCCGCACCACGCTGGCCGAGCTCGAGACCAAGAAGGCCGAGCTCGACAAGACCATCGAGGGCCTGCGCAACTTCGAGCGCGACTACCGCAACCGTCTGCGCAACTACCTGGAGAACCAGCTGCGCGATCTCGACACGAGCGAGACGCAGGACAAGCAGGCGAACTTCGGTCTGTGAGCACTCCTGACCCCACGTCGACGAGCGCCGGCCTGCACAGGTCCGGCGCTCGTCGCCGTCTGAGCCGTCCCGCGGTGCTGGTCCTCGTCGGCGCGCTCGCGGCCGTGATCCTGATCGTCGACCAGCTCACGAAGAACTGGGCGGTCGCGAACCTGCCCGAGCTGGACCCGCAGCCCTTCCTCGGCGAGGTGCTGCAGCTGACCCTGCTGTACAACTCGGGGGCGGCCTGGGGGATGGGCGCGGAGATCACCCCGGTCGTGACCTGCCTGCAGATCGCGATCGTGATCGGCGTGATCGTCTTCGCGATCCGCTCGGTCCGCTCGGCCTGGTACGCGCTGGCCCTCGGCCTGATCATGGGCGGCGCGCTCGGCAACATCCACGACCGGCTGCTGCGGGACCCGAGCCCCTTCCACGGCGCCGTGGTCGACTTCCTCGAGCTGCCGCACTGGCCGGTGTTCAACGTCGCCGACATGGGCGTGGTGGGCGGTGCGCTCCTCGTGGTCGCGCTGGGGCTGTTCGGGCTCGACGCCGATCCGGCGCGGGCCGAGCAGGAGGCGACGTCAGGCTCCTCGGAGGCGCAGCGGTGAGCGCCTCGCGCACGCTGATGGTCCCGGACGGGCTCGCGGGCGAGCGGGTCGACGTCGGCATCTCTCGCATGCTGGGCCTGTCCCGCACCCGCGCCGCGGACCTCGTCATGGCGGGTCACGTGCTCGTCGACGGGCAGGTGCCCGCCCGCTCCACCCGCCTCGAGCCGGGCGCGATGGTCGACGTCGAGCTGCCGGACGAGAAGCCCGCGGTCGAGGTGCGGCCCCAGATCGCCGAGGGCATGAGCCTGATCCACCAGGACGACGACATCGTCGTGATCGACAAGCCCGTGGGCGTGGCCGCGCACCCGAGCGCCGGCTGGTCCGGGCCGACGGTCCTCGGGCATCTCGCCGCCGCCGGCGTCTCCATCCGCACCAGCGGCGACCCCGAGCGGCAGGGCATCGTCTCCCGCCTCGACGTGGGCACCAGCGGACTCATGGTCGTCGCCCGCACCGAGCGCGCCTACACCACCCTCAAGGACGCCTTCCGCGCCCGCGAGGTGGGGAAGGTGTACCACGCGGTGTGCCAGGGCAGGCCCGATCAGCCCTCCGGCACGATCGACGCCCCCATCGGCCGCTCGCCCAGCCACGACTACAAGTTCGCGGTGCGCGAGGACGGCAAGCACTCCGTCACCCACTACGAGACCCTCGAGGAGCTGCGGGGAGCGACCCTGCTGCGGGTGGGCCTGGAGACGGGCCGCACCCACCAGATCCGCGTGCACATGGCGGCGCTGCGGCATCCGCTGGTCGGCGATCCGCTCTACGGCGCAGACCCCACCCTCGCCGCGAAGGTGGGGCTCGTGCGCCAGTGGCTGCACGCGATGGAGCTGACCTTCGTCCACCCCGTCAGCGAGCGCGAGGTCACCTTCACCTCGACCTACCCCGCCGACCTCCAGCGGGCGCTCGAGCAGCTCAGGGAGCGCTGAGCCCGGTCTCGCACAGCGCCGCTGCCCCTTCGGCGAATGCGGCGTTCTCAGCCGCTCTCGCCGCGAGAACGGTTCAGAACCTGACACTCGCAGGCCGCGCCTGTCTTGGCGGAGCTCACACGCGGGCCGGTACCGTCGAGCCATGACCGACGAGCAGACCTCCGGTGCGCTGACGCCCATGCGCGAGACCGCCTTGTCCCGCCCCGACTTCCCCGTCGCCCGAGTGGCGCGGCGGCTGGGCCTCGACCCCGCCGGAGCCGATCTCGCGCTGCGCGACGACGAGCAGGTGCGCGCCGCGCTCGAGAGCTCCGTGGAGGAGTTCCTCGCCGCCGACGACGAGCGCCGTGCCGGGCGCATGCCGACCTCCGAGCTGGCCCTGGATCCGGACTTCCCGACCGGGGTGGGGATGGCGCTCGTCGGCGCGGCGGTGCTGTGGGAGGCGCAGGACCTGATCCCGAAGGTCGCGCTGCGCGTGGCGAAGGACCACCACGAGGACGGGGCCGACGAACTCGCCGCGAGCTACATCGCGCTGGTGCAGGAGGCCGTGGAGCCGGGGGAGCGCAGCGACGACGACGCCCTCGCCTGGGCCGCGCAGTCGTTGCTGGTCTCGGTGCTGCAGCGCTCCGGGGACCCCGCGCGGGCCGACGAGATCGCGCGCGACCTCGCCGCCCATGCGATCCCGATGGACCTGTGGCGCGATGACGACCCGACCCTGCCGGACGACTCGATGGCCTGGCACGGCGGTGCCTTCGTGGGCGGGATCCCGCCCCGCCGCGACGAGCGGCGCCTCAGCTTCGAGGACGTCCACGACTACATGAACACGCTGCTGGCGGACATGCGCCGCGAGCAGGAGGCGGAGGAGGACGGGGTCTGAATCTCTGAGCCACGGATCGGCGTGCAGCGGCCCGTACCCTGGCTCCATGACGACACCACGGGGCGCCCTCCTCACGGGCAGCGTGAACTTCGACGACGCCGAGAAGACCATGCGCACGGTCGCCGAGATCCTCGGCGCGCACGTCGCGCGGATCCCCGACGGCGAGGTCGGGAAGCGATTCCACTGGATCATGTTCCAGCCCGACGTGCTCGGCCAGGCCCCCGGCATCGAGCGGGTCGGTGCCGAGCCGATCCCCTTCGCTGCGGGCCTCGACGCGCGTCCCCTGCGGATCGCCGACGGGGTCGATCCCGCCGGGATCGAGCTGCCGCCGCTCGGCTACGCGGACGCAGCCCGCGAGTCCTATGCCCTGTTCACCCGGCTGCGGGAGGAGGGCGCGATCCCGGCCGGGATCCGCTTCCAGGTGTCCCTGCCCACCCCCGTCGCCGTCATCTCGTCCTTCTTCTCCGGGGAGGACCGGATCGCGATCGAGCCGGTCTACGCGGACGCGCTGCTGGGCGAGCTGGAGCAGATCCTCGAGGAGATTCCGCACGAGGACCTCGCGATCCAGTGGGACGTCGCCTCCGAGATGGGCATCCTCGAGGGCGCCTCCGGCTACGGCGCGGTCATGCAGGGCTGGTGGACCGGGGGGAGTGCTGGGCGGGATCGTCGCCCGCCTCGCCGCGCTCGTCGACGCCGTCCCGCCCGAGGTCGAGGTCGGGATCCACCTCTGCTACGGCGATGCGGGGGAGAAGCACTTCGTCGAGCCGGCCGACACCGCGAACCTGGTGCGGGTCGCGAACGCCGTCCTCGCCGCGGCCGGTCGGGAGCCGTCCTGGCTGCACCTGCCGGTGCCGATCAGCCGCGACGACGAGGCGTACTTCGCCCCGCTCGCCGAGCTCGCCGATGTCCCCGAGCTGTACCTCGGTCTGGTCCACCGCGAGGACGGCGCCGAGGGCGCTCGAGCCCGCATCGCCGCGGCGCAGAAGGTGCTCGATCGACCCTTCGGCGTCGCCACCGAATGCGGCATCGGCCGCGCCCCGGAGGGCACCACCGAGGGCATCCTGCGCACCCACGTCGAGGTCTCGGACCCGCGCTGAGCCGCGCCTGCAGGCACCCTGGCGCGTCCCCGGATTCCCGACACGCTGGACGCGCCGGGGTGACCTCTCCGACCCCCGTCGGAGCCCTCGCCCGTCGGCCCTCGCGGCTACCCTGGACGGCATGGCTTCTGCGGCGTCCGATGATTTCGTCCACCTCCACGTCCACACCGACTACTCGCTCCTGGACGGGGCCGCGAAGATCGACAAGCTCGTCGCGGAGACGGTGAACCAGGGCCAGAGCGCTGTGGCGATCACCGACCACGGCTATCTCTTCGGCGCCTACGAGTTCTACAAGGCCGCGACCGACGCCGGGATCAAGCCGATCGTCGGCATCGAGGCGTATGTGACTCCCGGGACGAGTCGTCATGACCGCACCCGCGTGCAGTGGGGCACCAAGGAGCAGCAGGCCGCGGGCGACGACGTCTCCGCCCGCGGCGCCTACACCCACATGACCCTGCTGTCGAAGTCGACCGAGGGCATGCACAACCTCTTCCGACTCGGCTCCGCCGCGTCGCTGGACGGGCAGATGGGCAAGTGGCCGCGCATGGACCGCGAGATCCTCGCGAAGTACGCGCCCGGCCTCATCGCCACCTCCGGATGCCCCTCCGGCGAGGTCCAGACCCGCCTGCGCCTGGGCCAGTTCGACGAGGCCGTCAAGGCCGCCGGCGAGTTCCAGGACATGTTCGGGAAGGACAGCTACTTCATCGAGCTGATGGACCACGGGCTCGACATCGAGAAGCGCGTGACCAAGGATCTGCTGGAGGTCGCCAAGGCCATCGGCGCGCCGCTGGTGGCGACCAACGACCTCCACTACGTCACCGAGCAGGACGCCACGATCCAGGACGTGCTGCTGTGCATCAACTCCGGCTCGCGCCTGAACGACCCCGACCGCTTCAAGTTCGGCGGCTCCGGCTACTTCCTGAAGTCCGCCCAGCAGATGCGGGAGCTGTTCCGCGAGTTCCCCGAGGCGTGCGACAACACCCTGCGCATCGCCGAGATGTGCGACGTCTCCTTCACCACCACCGACGAGGGTGCGAACTACATGCCTCACTTCCCCACCCCCGGCGGGGAGGACGAGGAGTCGTGGTTCGTCAAGCAGGTCCAGGACGGGCTCGAGTACCGCTACCCCTCCGGCATCCCCGACGAGGTCCAGAAGCGCGCCGACTACGAGGTCGGGGTCATCCTCCAGATGGGCTTCCCCGGCTACTTCCTGGTCGTCTCCGACTACATCAAGTGGGCCAAGGAGCAGGGCATCCGCGTCGGCCCCGGGCGAGGCTCCGGCGCCGGCTCCATGGTCGCCTACGCCATGCGCATCACCGACCTCGACCCGCTCGAGCACGGCCTGCTCTTCGAGCGGTTCCTGAACCCCGACCGCGTCTCCATGCCGGACTTCGACGTCGACTTCGACGACCGCCGCCGCGGCGAGGTGATCGAGTACGTCGAGCGCAAGTACGGCGACGACAAGGTCTCCCAGGTCGTCACCTACGGCGTCATGAAGACGAAGAACTCGATCAAGGACGCCGCGCGCGTGCTCGACTACCCCTTCGCGATGGGGGACAAGATCACCAAGGCGCTGCCGCCGGCGGTGATGGGCAAGGACATCCCGATCAACGGGATCTTCGACCCCGAGCACAAGCGCTACGCGGAGGCGACCGAGTTCCGCCGCCTCCACGACGAGGACCCGGACATCCAGAAGGTCGTCGAGATCGCCAAGGGCGTGGAGGGCCTGACCCGCGGCTGGGGCGTGCACGCCTGCGCGGTCATCATGTCCAGCCACACCCTCACCGACATCATCCCGATGATGCGCCGCCCCTCCGACGGCCAGATCATCACCCAGTTCGAGTACCCGACCTGCGAGACGCTCGGTCTGCTGAAGATGGACTTCCTGGGGCTGCGGAACCTCACCGTCCTCTCCGACGCCGTGACGAACATGGAGCGCAACGGCAAGACGCCTCCGGACCTGGAGACCCTGCCCTTCGACGACCCTAAGACCTACGAGCTGCTGCAGCGCGGCGACACCCTCGGCGTGTTCCAGCTGGACGGCTCCGGCATGCGCACCCTGCTGCGCCAGATGAAGCCCGACCAGTTCGGGGACATCACCGCCGTCTCGGCGCTGTACCGCCCGGGCCCGATGGGCATGGGCTCGCACACCAACTACGCGCTGCGCAAGAACGGCCTGCAGGAGATCACGCCGATCCATCCCGAGCTCGAGGAGCCCCTGGCGGAGATCCTCGACGAGACCTACGGCGTGCTGGTCTACCAGGAGCAGGTCATGCAGACGGCGCAGAAGGTCGCCGGGTACTCCCTCGGCGAGGCGGACATCCTCCGCCGCGCCATGGGCAAGAAGAAGAAGGCGGAGCTGGACAAGCAGTACGTCTCCTTCGAGGCGGGAATGAAGGCAAACGGCTACTCCGACGCGGCCGTGCAGGCGCTGTGGGAGACGCTGCTGCCCTTCGCGGACTACGCCTTCAACAAGTCCCACTCCGCTGCCTACGGCGTGGTCTCCTACTGGACCGCCTATCTCAAGGCGAACCACCCCACCGAGTACATGGCCGCGCTGCTGACCTCCACGCAGGAGAACCGCGACCGGCTCGGCCTCTACCTCGGCGACTGCCGCCATCGAGGCATCACCGTGCTGCCCCCGGACGTCAACGAGTCCGATCTGTACTTCTCCGCCGTCGGCGACGACATCCGCTTCGGCCTCTCGGCGATCCGCAACGTCGGCGCGAACGTGGTCGAGGAGATCATCCGCACCCGCGAGGAGAAGGGCGCCTTCACCTCCTTCACCGACTTCCTGGACAAGGTGCCGCTGTCGGTGTGCAACAAGCGCACCATCGAGTCGCTCATCAAGGGCGGCGCCTTCGACTCCCTCGGCCACAACCGCCGCTCCCTCGTGCTGGTCCACGAGGACGCCGTCGACTCCGTCGTGGACGTCAAGCGCAAGGAGTCCCAGGGCCAGTACGACCTCTTCGCCGACGTCTTCGGTGGCGGCGGGGGCGAGGATGCGATGGCCTCCGGCTCCGCCGCGACGCTGACCATCCCGGACCTGCCCGAGTGGGACCGCAAGGAGAAGCTCGCCTTCGAGCGGAACATGCTGGGCCTGTACGTCTCGGACCACCCGCTGTACGGGCTCGAGCACGTCATCGCCCAGAACTCCTCGACCTCCATCAGCTCGCTCGCCGACGACGGCGCGGTCGAGGACGGCCAGATGGTCACGATCGCGGGGCTGATCACCACCCTGCAGCGCAAGACCACCAAGAAGGGCGACATGTGGGCGATCGCCACGGTCGAGGACCTCGAGGGCTCGATCGACTGCCTCATGTTCCCCTCGACCTACATGACCGTCGCCTCCGAGCTCGCCGAGGACCTCGTCGTCTCGATGAAGGGCCGCGTGGACACCTCCAAGGGGATGCCCGAGCTGCGGGTCATGGAGATGACGATCCCGGAGACCGGGGGAGGGGTCGACGGCCCCGTCACCATCGCGCTGCCCGCGATGCGCGCCACCGAGCGGGTGGTCGGCGACCTCCGCGGCGTGCTCGAGGACAATCCCGGCTCCTCCGAGGTGCGGGTGAAGCTGCAGGAGCCCGGCCGGACCACGCTCATGCAGCTTGACAAGCGCCTGGCCGTGACCCCGTCGGCCGCGCTCTACGCCTCGCTGAAGGCGCTGCTGGGCCCGGGTTGCCTCTCCTGAGCACGGGCCGGTGCTGAGCATGGCGCTGTGGCGGGTCGCGACCTTCAACATCCGCCACGGCCTGGGCCGTGACGGGCGGGTCGACCTCGCCCGCACCGCGGGGGAGATCGCCGCGCTGCGGGCCGACGTGATCGGGCTGCAGGAGGTCGACGTCGCCTTCGGCCCTCGCTCCGCGGGCGAGGACCAGGCCGCCCGTCTCGCCGAGCTGCTGGGCTACGAGGTCGCCTTCGGCGCGGCGCTCGAGCTCCCGCCTCTGGTGGCCGACGGTCCGCGACGACGCTACGGGGTCGCGCTGCTGACCCCGCACACCCTGGCCGATCCCGTCATGCAACCGCTGCCCGCCCATCCCGGCGCGCCCGCTCTGGACGAGCCGCGCGGAGTGCTCCGGGCACGGGTCACCCGTGAGGCCGGCGAGGCTCTGGACCTGCTGGTCACGCATCTGGATCCCGAGCTGCCCGCGCACCGCACCGCCGAGGTGCTCGGCATCCTCCGTCTCGCCGAGGAGATCACGGGCCCGGCCGTGCTGCTCGGGGATCTCAACGCCGCCCCGCACCATCCCGAGCTCGCCCCGCTCGCCGCCGCCGGCTGGCGGGAGGCCGCGCACGAGCTGCGCACGGCACGCGGTGCGCGGTCCCGGGGCCGAGGTGCGGGAGCGCGGCGCGCAGCCCTTCGCGAAGCGGCGCGGCCCGCCCTGCATCGTCTGCTCCAGGACCTGCCGGTGCTCGCCCCGCTCGCGGGCGACCCGGCTCGGCCCACCCATCCCGCGCGCCTCCCGGTGCGCCGCATCGACTCGCTGTGGACGCGCGGCCCGGTGGAGGTGCTGGATCTCGAGACCGGCGCGCTGACCGCCTCCGACCACCGTCCCGTCGTCGCGACGCTCGCCACCTGACGGCTCCCGTCCTCGCCGGGCCCCGGGGTCCCGCGCCGATCGCGACCTGGACTAGCGTGGGCTCATGAGCGTCATTCCCGTGGACCTGCTGCCCGACTCCCTGCTGGAGACCTTCCGCGAGCGCGCGGCGGTCCACGACCGGGAGAACACCTTCCCGTCGGAGGATCTCGCGGACCTGCGCGAGCGCGGCTACCTGCGTCTGCTGGTCCCGACCGAGCTCGGCGGTCTCGGCGGGAGCCTGCTCGAGGCCGCGCGCGTCCAGCGTCGCCTGGCCGGTGCCGCGCCGGCCACGGCCCTGTCGATGAACATGCATCTGGTGGTCACCGGCGCCGCCCTGCACGCCCACCGGCTCGGCGTCGCCTCCGTGCGCACGATCCTCGAGGACGCCGCCGAGGGGCGGCTGTTCGCCTTCGGCATCTCCGAGGCCGGGAACGACGCGATGCTCTTCGACTCCGGCACTCGCGCCGAGCCCGGCGAGGACGGCGGCCACCTGCTCACCGGCACGAAGATCTTCACCTCCCTCGCCCCCGTCTGGGACCGCCTGGTGGTGCACGGCCGCCTCGCCGACGCCCCGGAGGAGGAGCCCCGGCTCGTCTTCGGCGTGCTCGAGCGGGACGAGCACGTGGAGACCCTCGACGACTGGGACACGCACGGCATGCGCCCCTCCCAGTCGCGCACCACCCGCCTGCACGGCGCCCCGCTGCGCGCGGACCGGGTGGTGACCACCACCCCCGTCGGCCCCAACCCCGACCCCTTCGTGATGGGGATCTTCGGCGCCTTCGAGCTGCTGATCGCCTCGGTGTACACCGGCATCGGCGAACGCGCGGTGAGCCTCGGCAGCTCCATCGCGCTCACCCGTCGCAACGTCACCAAGGGCATCGTCCACGCCGACGATCCCGACATCCGGTGGCGCCTCGCCGACGCCGCGCTCCGGCTCGACGGCGCCGTGCTGGAGACCGAGAAGGTCCTCGCCGACCTCGACGCGCTCGGCACGGGGGAGTCCGGCCCCGGGATCGACGACCACGGGCCGCGCTGGTTCCTGCACTTCTCCGGGGTGAAGTCCCGTGCGAGCGAGGCCGCGCTCGCGGCGGTCGACCAGGTGCTGCGCGCCAGCGGCGGCGCCCACTACTTCCGCCGCAGCGAGCTCGAGCGCCTCTCCCGCGACGTGCGGGCCGGGCTCTACCACCCCTCCGACGAGGAGTCCGTGCACTCCTCCTACGCCAAGGCGCTGCTCGGGGAGATCGGCACGGACCGCTGAACCCTCCCGCCGGTCCTCTGCCGGTCGGCACCGCTCTGTGCGCGGCCGGTCGGTCCCGCCGCGCACGACGCGGTCGTGCCGGGGCGCGGGGCGGCTCTCAGCCGAAGAGCACCTCGGCCTCGCGCCAGCGGGACTCGGGCACCCGCTTGAGGCTGTCGATCGCCTCGGTGAGCGGCACGTCGACGATGTCGGTGCCACGCAGCGCCACCATCCTCCCGATGCCGCCGCCGTGGACGAGGTCGACCGCCGCGGTGCCCAGCCGGGTCGCGAGCACCCGGTCGTAGCCCGTCGGCTCGCCGCCGCGCTGGATGTGGCCCAGCACCGTCGCCCGTGACTCGATGCCCAGTCGCTGCTCGATCAGCGGTGCGAGCACCGAGGCGACACCGCCGAAGCGCGGACGGCCGAACTCGTCGAGGTCGTAGTCCATGAAACCCTCCGGTGCGTCCCGGGGCATGAAGCCCTCGGCGACCACCACCAGCGGTGCGCGTCCGCGATCGAAGGCCGCCTGCACGTAGTCGCAGATCTCGTCGATGCTCAGCGGGAACTCGGGCAGGCAGATCACGTGCGCGCCCGCGGCCATCCCGGAGTGCAGCGCGATCCAGCCGACCGAGCGGCCCATCACCTCCGCCACCATGCAGCGGTGATGGGAGTCGCCCGTCATCCGCAGCCGGTCCAGGGACTGGGTCGCGATCTCGACCGCCGTGTGGAAGCCGAAGGTGTAGTCGGTCGCGTCCAGATCGTTGTCCACCGTCTTCGGCACGCCGACCACCGGCACGCCGGCCTCGAACAGCCGGTTCGCGGTGTACAGGGTGCCGTCCCCTCCGATCGCGATGATCGCGTCGACGTCCTCCTCCTCCAGATGCCGCAGCACGATGTCCGCCCCGTCGGCCCCGTCGTGGAAGGGGTTCGAGCGGGAGGTGCCCAGCATCGTGCCGCCCAGGCGCGCGATGCCGCGCACCCGGCGGCGGGGGAGGGACATCCAGTCCCCGTCGATCACTCCGCGCCAGCCGTCGCGGTAGCCGATGAACTCGTCCTCGAACCGCGTCTCGCCCTTGAGCACCGCGCCGCGGATCACGGCGTTCAGGCCGGGGCAGTCACCGCCGGAGGTCAGGATTCCGATCTTCATGGGGCAGGCGGTCCTCTCTCGGTCGCGATCCGATCGTGACCAGCCTAGTCGCTCCGCGTCCCGGCGACAGGGCCTCCGTCCCGGCACGACGAGGGGCATCCACCGCGCGGTGGATGCCCCTCGTCGTGCCGGTGCCGATGCCGGGCCGCCGCCCGATCCTCAGGCCTCGTCGGTCCCGTCGGGCCGGTCGAGGCCGGCGGGATCCGCGTCGTGCGGCGCGGAGCCGGTCTCGTGCACCTGCTCGGACTGCGCGCGCACCTCGCGGCCGCCCTCGGCGGCACGCTGCAGCGTGTCCTGGAAGTCCACGCCGGTGGTGGACTTGACCATGTCGAGCACCTGGGCGAGGCCCACGGAGATGTTCTGCCCGATCTTCGCCTCCCCGTCGGTCGAGAACACCGAGAGGTTGTCGATGTTCGAGTACGGGGAGGCGAGCTCGCCCGCGACCTCCGGCAGCACCTCGAGCACCTGGGCGAGGACCGCGGCGTCGTTGAACTGCTTGTACGCCTCGGCGCGGGCGCGAGTGGTCTCCGCCTCGGCGTCACCCTTGGCGCGGATCGCCGCGGCCTCGGCCTCGCCCTTGGCGCGCAGCGAATCGGCCTCCGCCTGACCCTCGAGCCGGACCGCCTCGGCGTCCTTCGAACGACGCTGCAGCTCGACCTCGGCCTCGGCCCGGCCGCGGGCCTCGATGGCGTGGGCCTCCGCGTCGGCGGTGACCTTGCGGGACTCGGCCCGGTTGCGCTCGTCGGTCAGCTGCGCCTCGGACTCGGCGATGCGGGCGTACTTCTTGGAGTCCGCGTCCTGCTGCTCGGCGTAGCGCTTGGCCTCGGCCGGCTTGTGGACCTCGGCGATGAGCTGCTTCTCGCGCAGGTCGTTGTTGCGGACCGCGATGAGCTCTTCCTGCTCGATGATCTTCTGCTGCTGCGCGGCGCGGGCGAGGGGGCCGGCGGCGTCGGCGATCGCCTGGCGGGCGTCCGTCTCCTCCTTGATCTCGGCGTTGCGCAGGTCGAAGGCCTGCTTCGACTCCGCCTCCTGCTGGAGGTTGAGGTTGCTGGCCTGCGTCGACTCGCGGTTCGCGTTCGACTCGGCGATCGCGGCCTGCTTGGCGACCAGCGCCGCCTCGGGGCGGCCCCAGTCGCGCAGGTAGGAGCCGTCGTCCTCGATGGCGGAGATCTGGAAGGTGTCGATGACCAGGCCCTGGTTGTTCATCGAGTGCTCCGCCTCGGCCTGCACCTGGGAGGCGAAGGAGGCGCGGTCGCGGATGATCTGCTCGACGCTGAGCGTGCCCACCACGGCACGCAGGGTGCCCGAGAGGATCTCCTGGGTGTAGTGGTCGATCTGCTGCTGCTGATCGAGGAATCGCTGCGAGGCCTTGCGGACGTCGTCGACGTTGCCGCCCACCTTCACCTGCGCCACCCCGCGCAGCCGCAGGAAGATGCCGTTCATCGAGTAGCCCTCGACCTCGACCGGGATCTGGCGCGAGCTCAGGCTCAGCACGAAGGCGCGGTCCACGATGGGGCGCACGATCGCACGGCCGCCGATGATCACCCGGGCGCTGCCGGACTCGAGGTCGATGTCCCCGGTGGGGCTCGCCTTCGCATTGCGGCCGGTGATGATCAGCGCCTCGTTCGGCGCGGCGATGCGATAGCTGCGCATCAGCACGAACAGCAGGATCAGCAGGACGACCACCACGACGGCGGCGCCGACGATGATCGGTATCAAGGCTTCCATGGGTTCCCCTCGGTCAGTTCCGCGTGCCGCTCAGGCACGCCGCCCTCGATTCTCCCATCGGGGCCGCGTGAGCGGGAGTCTCTTCCGCGGGCGGAGACCCCGGTCGTGATCGGTGCGCACGCCGCCCGCGTCCCGGATCCTCGGTGCCCGCAGCCCCAGGGCGTCTCATGATGTGTCAGCGGCGTCCGAATGGCGGGATCGAGGGTCTAGCCTCGCCCGTCGTGAACATCCCGCACGCCCCCGCCCCCACCAGCCCGCCGCCGACCGCGCCCGCGAACACCCGCGGCCGGGTCATCACCGCCTCGATGGTGGGCACCACGATCGAGTTCTTCGACTTCTACGCCTATGCGACCGCCGCGTCGCTGGTGTTCCCCGCCCTGTTCTTCCCCACGCAGACCCCGGCGAACCAGCTGCTGAGCTCCTTCGCGGTCTTCGGCGTCGCCTTCGTCGCCCGCCCGCTGGGCTCGCTGATCTTCGGCCACTACGGCGACCGGGTGGGCCGCAAGACCACGCTCGTGGCGAGCCTGCTGGTGATGGGCATCGCGACCTTCCTCATCGGCGTGCTGCCCACCGCCTCCACCCCCGGCTTCTCGTTCCTGGCCCCCGCGATCCTGGTGCTGCTGCGCTTCTGCCAGGGCATCGGCCTGGGCGGGGAGTGGTCCGGCGCCGCTCTGCTGGCCACCGAGAACGCCCCGCCCGGCAAGCGCGCCCTGTACGGCACCTTCCCGCAGCTCGGCGCGCCGGTCGGCTTCATCCTCTCGAACCTGCTGTTCGTGCTGCTGAGCGTGCAGCTCACGTCGGAGCAGTTCACGGCCTGGGGCTGGCGCGTGCCGTTCCTGCTCTCGTCCGTGCTGGTGATCGTGGGCCTGTGGGTGCGCCTGAAGCTCATGGAGTCCCCAGCCTTCCAGAAGGTGCTGGACGAGCAGCGCGTCGCCTCCGTCCCGATCGCCCGCGTGTTCCGCACCGCATGGCGCCCGCTCGTGCTCGCGACCCTCGCCATGGTCGCGACCTACGTGCTCTTCTACCTCATGACCGCCTTCCTCATGGTGGTGGGCACCACCGCCGCCGACGAGGCCTCCGCGCGCGCGGCGGCCGAGGCGGCGGGCAAGGGCTTCGACCCGTCGAGCTTCGCGCCGGGCCTCGGGTACGAGCGCACCGACTTCCTCACGATGCTCATCATCGGCGTGGTCTTCTTCGGCGTCTTCACCGTCGTCTCCGGGCCGCTCGCGGACCGGTTGGGGCGCAAGCGCCTGCTGCTGGTCGTGACGGTGCTGATCGGCGTGTTCGGGCTCGTGCTCGACCCGCTCATGCACGCCGGCACCGCCGGGGTGATGGCGGCGCTGATCCTCGGCTTCACCCTCATGGGCCTCACCTTCGGACCGATGGCGGCGTTCCTGCCGGAGATGTTCCGCGCCGACGTGCGCTACACCGGCAGCGCCGTCAGCTACAACATGGCCTCGGTGATCGGTGCGGCGCCCGCCCCGTACGCGATGATCGCGCTGTGGCAGCTCCAGGGCGGATCCCTGCTGCTGGTCGGCTCCTACCTGGCGCTCGCCGCGGTGCTCACGCTCGCCGCGCTCCTCATCGGCGGCGAGACCCGGGACGTGGATTACCTGGCCTGATCGACGTGCTGCGAGGTACGAGCGGTAGGAGATCGGGCGGAGGGGGCTGGCCTGATCGACGTGCTGCGAGGCACGAGCGGTAGGAGATCGGGCGGAGGGGGCTGGCCTGATCGACGTGCTGCGAGGTACGAGCGGTAGGAGATCGGGCGGAGGGGGCTGGCCTGATCTGGCAGCACCTGCAGAAAGGGGACGTGAGCGGCACGGCGGAGCGCTGAGCTCCGCAGCGTGCCGCTCACGTCCCCTTCGTGCAGGCGCAGGAGCGGAGGGTGCCGCTCAGCCTTCGCGGTGCTGGCGGTAGTAGCGGATCAGCCCCTCGGTCGAGGAGTCCTCCGCCGCGATCTTCGCCTCGTCGCCGCCGACGGCTCCGGCGAGGTCCTTCGCGAGCTGCTTGCCCAGCTCCACGCCCCACTGGTCGAACGAGTTGATGCCCCACACGGTGCCCTGCACGAAGGTGATGTGCTCGTACAGCGCGATCAGCTGGCCCAGCACCGACGGGGTCAGCTTCGGGGCCATGATCGAGGTGGTGGGGCGGTCGCCGGAGAACTCGCGGGCGGCGACGAGCGCGCCCTCGGTCCCCTCGGCGCGGACCTCCTCGGCGGTCTTGCCGAAGGCGAGCGCCTTGGTCTGGGCGAAGAAGTTCGCCAGGAACAGCTCGTGGACGTCCTGCTCTCCGTCGGCCAGCGCGTGGTCCGGGGTGGCGAAGGCGATGAAGTCCGCGGGGATCACCCGGGTGCCCTGGTGGATCAGCTGGTAGAAGGCGTGCTGGCCGTTGGTGCCGGGCTCGCCCCAGAACACCTCGCCGGTCTCCGTGGTCGCGAGCGAGCCGTCCCAGCGCACCGCCTTGCCGTTGGACTCCATCGTGAGCTGCTGGAGGTAGGCGGGGAAGCGGTGGAGGTACTGGGAGTAGGGGAGGACCGCGTGGGTCTCCGCGTCCAGGAAGTTCACGTTCCAGATGTTCGTCAGGCCCATCAGCAGCGGCACGTTCTGCTCGGCGGGCGCGGTGGCGAAGTGCTGGTCCATCGCGTGGAAGCCGGCCAGCAGCTCCTCGAACACGTCCGGGCCGAGCACGGTCGCGAGCACGGTGCCGATCGCGGAGTCGACGCTGTACCGGCCGCCCACCCAGTTCCAGAAGCCGAAGGCGTTCTCGGGGTCGATCCCGAACTCCTCGACCTTGTCGAGCGCGGTCGAGACGGCCACGAAGTGCTTCGCCACGGCCTCCTTCTCCTGCTCGACGGTCAGCCCCGCGCTCTCGCGCAGCCCGTCCAGCAGCCAGCTGCGCACCAGGCGCGCGTTGGTGAGCGTCTCGAGCGTGGTGAAGGTCTTCGAGGCGACGATGACGAGCGTGGTCTCCGGGTCGAGACCGCGCGTGGTCTCGTACGCGTCGGTGGGGTCGATGTTCGAGAGGAAGCGGGCCGTCAGACCATCCTGCGCATGGGGCTTCAGCGCCTCGTAGACCATGACGGGGCCCAGGTCGCTGCCGCCGATGCCGATGTTCACGACGGTCTCGATGCGCTTGCCGGTGATGCCCGTCCACTGCCCCGAGCGCACCTTCTGCGCGAACTCGTAGACGCGGTGGAGGGTGCCGCGCACGTCCTCGTCGATGTTCTGGCCGTCGACGGTCAGGGCGGGGGAGGAGCCGGCCGGGCGGCGCAGCGCGGTGTGAAGCACGGCGCGGTCCTCGGTGGTGTTGAGGTGGGCGCCGGCGAACATCGCGTCGCGGCGCTCCTCGACGCCGACCTCGCGCGCCAGCTGCAGCAGCAGCCGCATCGTCTCGGGGGTCAGGAGGTTCTTGGAGAGGTCGACGTGGAGGTCGGCGGCGTCGTGCGTGAAGCGCGCGGCGCGCTCGGGATCCTCGGCGAACCACTCGCGCAGCGAGCCGTCGAGCGCCAGATCGTGCGCCTCGAGCTCGGCCCAGGCCGAGGTCGTGGTGGGGTCGACGGGGGAGGTGGGAGCATCCGGAGAAGTCATACGGCCATTGAACACCGTGGCGTCGATCCGTGGCGGTTCCTGCCGTCTGTTCCGGCAGCATCCGGCCGCCCCGGGCCCGGGTCGCCGGGTGATTGAAAAGTTGCCGAGACCGAAGCGTTACCGACGGATGGAATGCAGTTGACATCCGAGGGTGCACACTGGGAGGGATACCGCACAACGATGGTGCGGATCACGATCACGAGTCACCCAGGAGACCCCATGGCCATCTCGCGCCGATCCATGATGCTGGGCACCGCCGCCGGCGGCGCCGCAGCCCTGACCCTCGCCGCATGCGGCAGCGACGACGGCGGTGCCGGCAGCGGCAGCGATGCCGGCGGCGGCTCCGGAGAGCCGATCTACGCGAACACCACCGAGCCCGAGAACCCTCTGCTGCCCGCCAACACCGGCGAGGTCGGCGGCGGCCGCATCATGACGATGATCTTCGCGGGCCTGGTCTACTACAAGGCCGACGGCAGCATCGAGAACGACGTCGCGGAGTCGATCGAGTCCGAGGACAACCAGAACTGGACCATCAAGATCCGGGAGGGGCTGACCTACTCCGACGGCTCCACCCCGATCGTCGCGCAGGACTTCGTCGACTCCTGGAACTACGGCGCCAACGCCGCCAACGCCCAGATCGGCCAGTACTTCTTCGAGCCCTTCGAGGGCTACGAGGAGCTCTCCGCCGAGGACGTCGCCCCCGATGCGACCCTCTCCGGCCTCGAGGTCGTCGACGAGACCACCTTCACCGCGCGCCTGGTCTCCCCGCAGTCGGACTTCCCGACGCGCCTGGGCTACACCGCGTACATGCCGATGCCGCCCAGCGCCTTCGACGACATGGAGGCCTACGGCGAGGCCCCGCTCGCCAACGGTCCGTACAAGCTCGAGACCTGGACCCACGACCAGGAGCTCGTGCTGGTCCCCAACGAGTCCTACGACGGCCCCCGCACCCCGCAGAACTCCGGGATCACCTTCACGGTCTACCAGGATCCCGAGACGATGTACCTGGACCTGCAGTCCGACAACGTCGACGTGGTCGACCAGCTGCCGGGCTCGGCGCTGGCCACCTTCGAGGACGACCTCGGCGACCGGGCCGTCAACGCGCCCGGCGCGGTGTTCCAGTCGATCACCCTGCCCGGCTACGACCCGAACTTCGAGGGGGAGGCCGGCGACATCCGCCGCAAGGCGCTCTCGCGCGCGATCGACCGTCAGTCGATCTGCGACAGCCTCTTCTTCGGCACCCGCACCCCGGCGACCGACTTCGTCTCCCCGGTGATCCCCGGCGGCGGCGCGACCGACATCCCCGGCGCCGAGGTGCTCGAGTTCGACGAGGCCGAGGCGAAGAAGCTGTGGGAGGAGGCCGAGGCGATCAAGCCCTTCGAGGGCCCGCTGACCCTCGCCTACAACGCCGACGGTCCGCACGCGGACTGGGTCGAGGCGGTCTGCAACTCGCTGACCAACGTGCTCGGCATCGAGGCGAAGCCCACCCCGTTCCCGGCCTTCGGCGAGATGCGCGAGCAGATCCGCGCCCGCGACCTGCTGGGCACCTGGCGCTCGGGCTGGCAGGCCGACTACCCCTCGGCCTACAACTTCCTCGGCCCGCTCTACGGCTCCTCCGCCGCCGACGGCAACGGCTCCAACGACGGCGACTACAAGAACCCCGAGTTCGACCAGCTGCTCTCCGACGGCCTCGCCGCCGAGACCGAGGAGGACGCGATCGCCCTGTGGAAGGAGGCGGAGGCGCTGCTCATGCGTGACCTGCCCGTCCTGCCGCTGTGGTACCAGAACACGATCGGCGGCTACTCGACGCTCGTCTCCGACGTGGAGTACGGCTGGGACACCGTGCCGCTGTACCACCAGATCACCAAGTGATCGGCTGACCCTCCCGTGACAGCGGGAACCGGCTCCGTCCGGTTCCCGCTGCTGCATGCCCGGTCCTCGGCCGGGTCGTCCCTCGGGCCCCACGGCCCCCGCACCATCGAAAGGGAACGACGTGCTCTGGTACATCGGGCGGCGACTGCTGCAGATGATCCCCGTCTTCCTCGGCGCCACCCTGATCGTCTACCTGATGGCGTTCTACACCTCGGGTGACCCGATCCTCGCCCTCGCCGGCGACAAGCCCATCTCCCCGGCGGTCGAGCAGCAGCTGCGCGAGCAGTACAACCTCGACCAGCCCGTGCTCGTGCAGTGGCTGCTCTACCTCAAGAGCGTGCTGACCTTCGACCTCGGCGTCGGATTCAACGGACGCCCGATCTGGGACCAGATCGCCGCCGCCTTCCCGACCACCTTCCGCCTCGCGATCATCGCCGTCATCGTCGAGACCATCTTCGGTGTGATCGCCGGTGTGATCGCCGGCCTGCGCAAGGGCCAGCTCATCGACACCACGCTGCTGATGCTCTCCCTGCTGCTGATCGCGACACCCACCTTCGTGCTCGGCTTCCTCGCGCAGTTCGTCTTCGGGCTGCAGCTGGGGATCGCCCCGATCAACGTGGGCCGCGACCCGTCCTGGCAGAACCTGCTGCTGCCCGGCTTCGTGCTCGGCGGCGTCTCCTTCGCCTACGTGCTGCGCCTGACCCGCACCTCGATCGCGGAGACCGCGGGCGCCGACCACGTGCGCACCGCGACCGCGAAGGGGCTCTCGCGCGGCGGCGTGGTCACCCGGCACATCCTGCGCAACTCCCTGATCCCCGTGGTCACCTTCATCGGCGCGGACCTCGGCGCCCTGATGGGCGGAGCGATCGTCACCGAGCGCGTGTTCAACGTCCCGGGCATCGGCACGCTGCTGTTCTCCTCGATCGTCTCGGGGGAGGCCCCGATGATCGTGTCCCTGGTGACGCTGCTGGTGATCATCTTCCTGCTGTCCAACCTCGTCGTGGACCTGCTCTACGGCGTGCTCGACCCGAGGATCCGCTATGCCAAGTGATGCTCAGAACACCCGCCGCCCCCGCACGGAGCACTGGGTCGCACCGCTCGCGGAGACCCCGCTGCAGGAGGTCGACGCGGCCGACACCACCGGCACGCCCCGCTCGCTGTGGGCCGAGGCCGGGCACAGCCTGATCCGCAACCCCGTGTTCGTGATCTCGGCGCTGCTGATCCTGTTCGTGCTCTTCGTCGCCGCGTTCCCGCAGGTGTTCAGCGGGCAGGACCCGCGCTACGGGGACCTGTCGCTGGCGAACCAGAAGCCCGGCGCCGAGCATCCCTTCGGCACCTCGCGCCAGGGCTACGACATCCTCGCCCGCACCGTCTGGGGCGCCCGCACCTCGGTGGTCATCGGCTTCTTCGCGATGCTCGGCTCGA
Organism: Brachybacterium sp. EE-P12; assembly: GCF_003711805.1. Classification (GTDB taxonomy): domain Bacteria; phylum Actinomycetota; class Actinomycetes; order Actinomycetales; family Dermabacteraceae; genus Brachybacterium. The sequence continues at coordinate 720,679 of NZ_QXCP01000004.1, forward strand.
CGCTCATCGGCGGGACGATCGGCGCGCTCGCCGGGTACCTCGGCGGCTGGTTCGACGAGGTCGTCTCCCGCATCACCGACATCTTCTTCGCGGTCCCGCTGATCCTCGGAGCGATCGTGGTCGCGACGCGGCTGGGGGAGATGAACCTCTGGACGGTGGTCGCGGTGCTGAGCGTCTTCGGATGGACGAACATCGCCCGCATCATGCGCGGCGCCGTGATCTCCACCAAGAGCCAGGACTACGTCACCTCCTCGGTGGCGCTGGGCGCCTCGAGCCCCGCAGTGCTGCTGAAGCACGTCATCCCCAACGCGATCGCGCCCGTCATCGTCACCGCGACGGTGAACCTCGGCGTGTTCATCGTCGCGGAGGCGACGCTGTCCTTCCTCGGCGTGGGACTGCCCACCTCCGCGGTCTCCTGGGGCGGGGACATCTCCGACGCCCGCGACGCGCTGCGCACCCAGCCGTCGATGCTGTTCTACCCGTCCGTGGCGCTCGCGATCACGGTGCTGAGCTTCATCATGCTCGGCGACGCGGTGCGCGACGCCCTGGACCCGAAGGCGAGGAAGCGATGACCACGACCTCCGCGAGCCCCACCCCCTCCGGCGCCTCCGCCGGCTCCGCGCAGCCGCTGCTAGAGATCAAGGACCTCGAGATCACGTTCACCACCTCGAGCGGCCCGGTCAAGGGCGTGCGCAGCGCGAACCTCGAGGTGCACCCCGGGGAGACCGTCGCGATCGTGGGCGAGTCCGGCTCGGGCAAGTCCACGACCGCCATGGCGATCGCGCACCTGCTGGCCAAGAACGGTGCGATCACCGGCGGGCAGATCCTCTTCGAGGGCCGCGACATCACGCACGTCTCCGAGAAGGAGATCAGGGTGCTGCGCGGCGACCAGGTGGGTCTGGTGCCGCAGGACCCGATGAGCAACCTCAACCCCATGTGGAAGGTCGGCTCCCAGATCCGCGAGACCCTCGCCGCCAACGGCGTCGCCACCGGCGCCGAGGCGAGGAAGCGCACCGTCCAGCTGCTCGAGGAGGCGGGGCTCTCCGATGCGGAGCGCCGCGCCGAGCAGTACCCGCACGAGTTCTCCGGCGGCATGAAGCAGCGCGCCCTGATCGCGATGGGCCTCGCCGCACGGCCGAAGCTGCTGGTCGCCGACGAGCCCACCAGCGCCCTGGACGTCACCGTCCAGCAGCAGATCCTCGACCACCTCGACCACCTCACCGGCGAGCTCGGCGTGGCGGTCCTGCTGATCACCCACGACCTCGGGCTCGCCGCCGAGCGCGCCCAGCACCTCGTGGTGATGTACAAGGGCCAGGTCGTCGAGTCCGGCCCCGCGCTGCAGCTGCTGCAGGACCCGCAGCACCCCTACACCAAGCGGCTCATCGCGGCGGCCCCGTCGCTGGCCTCGCGCCGCCTGGTGTCCGCCGCCGAGCGGGCGGAGATCCGGGAGCAGGCGCAGGAGTCGGCCGCCTCCTCCACCGCGGACCAGGGCGACCGGGACGCGGTGATCGAGGTCCAGAACCTCACCAAGTCCTTCCCGATCCGCGGGAAGGTGCCGTGGCGCTCCACCCCGTTCCTCGCCGTCGACGACGTCTCCTTCTCGATCCGGCGCGGCACCACCACCGCGATCGTGGGGGAGTCCGGTTCGGGCAAGTCCACCGTCGCCCAGATGGTGCTGAAGCTCCTCGCGCCCACCTCGGGCCGGGTCCTCTTCGAGGGGAAGGACGTCGCCGCGCTGCACGGGCGGGAGCTGAAGACGCTGCGCCGCAGGGTCCAGCCGATCTTCCAGAACCCCTACGGGACGCTGGACCCGATGTACTCGATCTACCGCACGATCGAGGAGCCGATGCGCATCCACGGCATCGGGGACCCGAGGAGCCGCGAGGCACGGGTACGGGACCTGCTGGACAAGGTCGCGCTGCCCGCGGCGATGATGCGCCGCTACCCGAACGAGCTCTCGGGAGGCCAGCGACAGCGCGTCGCCATCGCCCGCGCGCTGGCCCTCGACCCCGAGGTCGTGATCTGCGACGAGGCCGTCTCGGCGCTGGACGTGCTGGTCCAGGCCCAGGTGCTCGAGCTGCTCAACGACCTCCAGGCCGAGCTGGGGCTCTCCTACCTGTTCATCACCCACGACCTCGCCGTGGTGCGGCAGATCGCGGATGCCACGCTGGTGATGGAGAAGGGCAAGGTCGTCGAGCAGGGCACCACCGACGAGGTGTTCCACTCCCCGCAGCAGGACTACACCAAGCGCCTGCTCGCCGCGATCCCCGGCGGGTCCATCCCGCTCGCCGGCGCCGAGACGATCGACGTCGAGGCCCCCGTGGGACTGGCCGACGAGACCGGCGGGGAGGGCGAGGGCGGACCGGACGACATCATCGACCCCTTCGCCCAGGCCGGGCACGTCTGAGCGGAGCCGGCACAGGCTCCGCCCCCACGAGCCCCGACGGCGCACGCCGTCGGGGCTCGGCGCGTCGAAGCTCTCACCCGCCCGCCGGTCGACAGTCGGTCCGGACCGGTAGACTCGGCGCGGCCCTGGAGCGGGTCGCACCCGTCGTGCGACCGGGCGCTGCTCGGTCCTCGCCCCGTCGCGCTATCTGAATCGAGCACCTGCGTATGACCATCCAGCACCGCACCGACCTGCGAAACGTCGCCATCGTCGCCCACGTGGACCACGGCAAGACCACCCTGGTCGACGCCATGCTCACCCAGGGCGGCGCCTTCGGGGAGCGCGACAAGCACGACGAGCGGGCGATGGACTCCGGCGAGCTCGAGCGGGAGAAGGGCATCACCATCCTCGCCAAGAACACGGCGATCCGGTACACCGGTCCGTCGGCCGCGGCGATCGGCGAGCCCGACGGCATCACCATCAACGTCATCGACACCCCCGGCCACGCCGACTTCGGCGGCGAGGTCGAGCGCGGGCTGTCCATGGTCGACGGCGTGGTGCTGCTGGTGGACTCCTCCGAGGGCCCGCTCCCGCAGACCCGCTTCGTGCTGCGCAAGGCGCTCGCCGCGAAGCTGCCCGTCATCCTCGTGGTCAACAAGGTCGACCGCCCGGACGCCCGCATCGAGGAGGTCGTCGGCGAGGCGACCGACCTGCTGCTGGGCCTGGCCTCCGACCTGGCCGAGGAGATCGACGACATCGACCTCGACGCGGTCCTCGACGTGCCGGTCGTCTACGCCTCCGGCAAGGCCGGCCGCGCCTCGACCACCCAGCCCGCCGACGGCACCCTCCCCGAGGAGGAGGACGTCGAGGCGCTGTTCGCGACCATCCTCGAGCAGATCCCGGCGCCGAGCTACGACGACGAGATGCCGCTGCAGGCCCACGTCACCAACCTCGACGCCTCCCCGTTCCTGGGCCGCCTCGCGCTGCTGCGCATCAAGAACGGCGAGCTGAGCAAGGGCCAGCAGGTCGCCTGGTGCACCCAGGACGGCACCGTCAAGAACGTCAAGATCACCGAGCTGCTGGAGACCAAGGGCCTGGCCCGCGAGCCGATGACCCGTGCCGCCCGCCCCGGCGACATCGTCGCCGTCGCCGGCATCCCAGAGATCATGATCGGCGAGACCCTCGCCGACGTGAACGACCCGCGCCCCCTGCCGTTGATCTCGATCGACGACCCCGCGATCTCGATGACCATCGGCATCAACACCTCCCCGCTGGCGGGCAAGAACGGCAAGGGCCACAAGCTCACCGCCCGCCAGGTCAAGGACCGCCTGGACTCCGAGCTCGTCGGCAACGTCTCCCTGAAGGTGCTGCCCACCGAGCGCCCCGACGCGTGGGAGGTGCAGGGCCGCGGCGAGCTCGCCCTGTCGATCCTCGTCGAGCAGATGCGCCGCGAGGGCTTCGAGCTCACCGTCGGCAAGCCCAAGGTGCTCACCCGCACCGTCGACGGGACGGTCCACGAGCCCGTCGAGCGGATGACCATCGACGTGCCCGATGAGTACCTCGGCACCGTCACCCAGCTCATGGCCTCCCGCAAGGGCCGCATGGAGACCATGGCCAACCACGGCTCCGGCTGGGTGCGCATGGAGTTCGTCGTCCCCGCCCGCGGCCTGATCGGCTTCCGCACCCGCTTCATGACCGAGACCCGCGGCAACGGCATCGCCTCCTCCTACGCCGACGGCCACGAGCCGTGGATGGGCGAGATCGAGTTCCGCTCCACCGGCTCGCTGGTCGCGGACCGGCCGGGGGTCGTCACGCCCTACGCGATGATCAACCTGCAGGAGCGCGGCTCCTTCTTCGTCGAGCCGACCTCGGAGGTGTACACCGGCCAGATCGTGGGGGAGAACTCCCGGGGCGAGGACATGGACGTGAACATCACCAAGGAGAAGAAGCTGACGAACATGCGCGCCGCGTCGTCGGACTCCTTCGAGAACCTGGTGCCGCCGCGCAGGCTCACCCTCGAGGAGTCCCTCGAGTTCACCGGCGAGGACGAGTGCGTCGAGGTCACCCCTGAGATCGTCCGCATCCGCAAGGTGATCCTGGACCCGACCGAGCGTCGCCGCGCCCAGTCCAGGGCGAAGTCCGGGAAGTGAGCCGGTGATCAGCACGCAGCAGAGCCCGACGGGGGCGCCGACCACCACGCTCGGCGCTCGCCTCGGCCAGGCGGCGATGGCGGTCGTGCTCACGATCGTCTCGGTGCCGCTGCTGCTGACCACCCACCGTGTCGAGCTCGCCGTGCTCGGCGCGGACCTGCCGGCCGGGCTGCTCTTCGGCGCCGCGTTCCAGGTCGTCGTGAGCCTGTTCCTGTGGGCGGCCACGGGGACGCGGTTCCCGGTGCTGGTGCTCGGTGCGCTGTGGGGACTCGCCGCCGCGCCGTTCCTCGGCCAGGGAGCGGGCGGCGGGGTGCTGCTGCCCGCCGAGCTCGCGGGGCAGGTGCAGCTCTCCGGCTGGATCGTGCAGGGGATCGGGATCGGGGTCCCCTTCCTCGTCGTGCTCGCGATGACCCTGGTGGGTCGCGGGCGCCGCCTGGCAGGCTGAGGCCATGACCGCCGCCGACCGCCCCGACTGGGCGACGATCCCGAACCTGGTCACCCTGGTCCGCTTCGCGCTGCTGCTGCCGGTGTGCCTGCGTCTGGCCGACGGTCCGGACACCCCGGGCGTGGTGCTGCTGCTGGTGTGGGCCTCGACCGACTGGATCGACGGCCTGCTCGCGCGGGCGCTGGACCAGGCCAGCCGCACCGGGGCGATCATCGACCCGATCGCGGACCGGCTGGGCCTGGCCGCGATCGTGCTGACCCTCGCCATCGCGGACCTGCTGCCCTGGGCGGCGCTCGCCCTGATCGTCCTCGTCGACGTGGCGATGACGGCACTCGCCACCGGGGCGGCGCTCGGCGGCCGCATCTCCGTCTCCTGGCTCGGGAAGGTCCGCACGTTCGTGCTGATGACCGCGGTGTTCCTGCTGGTCGCTGCCGCAGCCTGGACGCCGTCGCTGGTGCCTGCCGCGCAGGCGCTGGTGTGGATCGGCGCCGGCCTGCACACGGTCTCGGGCCTGGACTACATCGTCAGGGCGCGGCGGGCCCCTGACGCCGCACCGGCGGAGGCGGGACCTCCTTCGCGGCGATGACCAGTGCGCGCGGCACCCGCACCTCGCCGCGCCGGGTCATCACCTCCAGGACCGACTCGTCGGCCCGCGTGATCGTGCCGAGCGCATCGGTCATCGACTCCCCGTGCGGGGAGCGTTCGCGGTCGATCGCGTAGCGCAGCACCACGCGGCGCCCCTCGGTGAGGAAGGGCGCCCAGCCGGCGCGCACCCGGTGGCCGTCGTGCATCGTCATCGAGGCAGGCTATCCCCGTCCGCGCGGCCGGGAGGCCCCGGCCGCCGAGGGGCGGCTGTGCAACCTGTCACCTCCCGCCCCGGCACTGCTCGCAGAGGCTCCCGGGCCGCGCCGGGGTGAGATGATGGAGGACGCCCTGACGGAAGGAAACCGCCCCCGATGACCTACGTGATCGCTCTGCCGTGCGTCGACGTGAAGGATCGCGCCTGCGTCGACGAGTGCCCCGTGGACTGCATCTACGAGGGCAACCGGATGCTGTACATCCAGCCGGACGAGTGCGTGGACTGCGGCGCGTGCGAGCCGGTCTGCCCGGTCGAGGCGATCTTCTACGAGGACGACACGCCGGACGAGTGGGCGGACTACTACAAGGCCAACGTCGAGTTCTTCGACGAGCTCGGAGCCCCCGGCGGAGCGGCGAAGATGGGCGTGATCGACAAGGACCACCCCCTCGTCGAGGCCCTGCCCCCGCAGACCAACCCCCTGGACTGATCATGACGCCGACGCACTCCGCCGCCCGCCCGACCGCGCGCGAGGGTCTCGCCGCACGCCTGCCCGCCTTCCCCTGGGACGCGCTCGGACCCGCCCGCGAACAGGCCGCCGCGCATCCTGACGGCATCGCGGACCTCTCCGTCGGCACCCCCGTCGACCCCACGCCACCTCTCGTGCAGGAGGCGCTCGCCGCGGCGGCCGACAGCCCCGGCTATCCCACGACGATCGGCACCCCCGCCATGCGCGAGGCGCTCGTGGACTTCGTGCGCCGCCATCGAGGCGCTCCCGCGGAGCTGGGCGTCGACGCGGTGCTGCCCACCGTCGGCTCGAAGGAGCTCGTCGCCCACCTGCCCTTCCAGCTGGGCCTCGGCCTCGGCGACGTGATCGCCTTCCCCCACATCGCCTATCCCACCTACGACATGGGGGCCCGCTTCGTCGGCGCGGCCCCGCTCCCGCTGGACATGGCGCGTCTGGCCGCCGAGGGCGATGCCGCGCTGCCTGCGGGCACGGACCTGACACGGATCCGCCTGCTGTGGCTGAACTCGCCCTCGAACCCCACCGGCGAGGTGCTCGACGTCGCCCAGCTCGCGGCGCTCCTGGCCTGGGCGCGCGAGCGCGGGATCCTCGTCGCCTCCGACGAGTGCTACGCCCTGCTGCCCTGGACCGTGGACGAGGTGCCCTCGATCCTCGACCCGCGCGTGAACGACGGCTCCCTCGACGGGCTCCTGTGCGTCTACTCCCTGTCCAAGCAGTCCAACCTCGCCGGCTATCGCGCGGCCTTCGTCGCGGGCGATCCCGCCCTCGTCGGCGAGCTGGTCGCAGTGCGCAAGCAGGCGGGGATGATGCTGCCCGGGCCCGTCCAGGCCGCAATGGCCGCGGCGCTCGGGGACGACGCCGGACCCGCCGCGCAGCGCGAGATCTACCGTGCGCGCCGCGAGCTGCTGGCCCCCGCGCTGCGCGCCGCCGGCGGGGAGATCCACGGCTCCGAAGCCGGCCTCTACCTCTGGACGACCTTCGGCGAGGACGCGATGACGAGCGTCGACCGCCTCGCGGACCTCGGTGTGCTGGTCGCACCGGGGATGTTCTATGGTGAGGGTGGTGCACGGTTCGTGCGCGTCGCCCTCACCGCGACCGACGAACGGATCGCCGCCGCCGCTCGGCGCCTCGAGCGCCCCTGACACCCGGCCCCGCGCCGGACAGATCCGACCACGCACAACGGAGAGCCCATGGATCACGCCACGACGTCTGCTCGCCTCGCCCTGGGGGAGAAGTCCCTCGACCTTCCCGTCGTCCCTGCCGTGGAGGGTAACTCCGGCATCGCGATCGGGCCGCTGCGCAAGGAGACCGGCCAGGTCACCTACGACCCCGGCTTCATGAACACCGCGAACGCGAAGTCCTCGATCACCTACATCGACGGCGACGAGGGCATCCTGCGCTATCGCGGCTACCCGATCGAGCAGCTCGCGGAGAGGTCCAGCTACCTCGAGGTCGCCTACCTCCTGATCAACGGCGAGCTGCCCACGAAGGGCCAGCTCGACAACTTCGTCTCCCAGGTCGAGCGGCGCACCCTGCTGGACGAGCGCTTCAAGCACCTCTTCGACGGCTACCCGCGCGACGCCCACCCGATGGCGGTGCTGCAGGCCGGGGTCTCGGGTCTGTCGACCTTCTACCAGGACTCCCTGGACCCCTTCGACGAGGAGCAGGTGCGGATCTCCGCCGTCCGCCTGCTCGCGAAGATGCCGACCATGGCCGCCTACGCGCACCGCATCGCGCAGGGCCATGCGCTGCTCTATCCCGACAACCGCCTCTCCCTCATCGAGAACTTCCTGCGCCTGACCTTCGGCTTCCCCGTCGAGGAGTTCATCGCGGACCCGGTGATCGTGCGCGCGATGGAGCAGCTGCTGATCCTCCACGCCGATCACGAGCAGAACTGCTCCACCTCCGCGGTGCGTCTGGTCGGCTCCGCGCAGGCGAACCTGTTCACCTCGATCTCCGCCGGCATCGGCGCGCTCTCCGGCCCCGCCCACGGCGGGGCGAACGCCGCCGTGATGGACATGCTCGACGAGATCCAGGCGCGCGACATCGACCCGCGCGACTTCATGGAGAAGGTGAAGAACAAGGAGGACGGGATCCGCCTGATGGGCTTCGGCCACCGGGTGTACAAGAACTACGATCCCCGGGCCCGCATCGTCAAGAAGATCGCCGACGACGTCCTCGAGCGCCTCGGCGTGCAGGACGAGCGGCTCGAGCTCGCGATGAAGCTCGAGGAGATCGCGCTGAAGGACGACTACTTCGTCGAGCGCAAGCTCTACCCCAACGTCGACTTCTACACCGGCATCATCTACAAGGCCATCGGCTTCCCCACCGAGATGTTCACGGTCCTGTTCGCGATCGGCCGCCTGCCGGGCTGGATCGCCCAGTGGCAGGAGATGGTCCACGACCCGGAGACGAAGATCGGCCGCCCGCGCCAGATCTACACCGGCGAGGCCGAGCGCCCCTACACCGAGATGCACGAGCGCACCGGCACCAGCGAGCTGCGCCTGGCCGAGCTCAAGGCCGAGATGGACAGGCGAGCCTGAGACCCTCCCGGGACGGCCGCCGGCCTCCCGCCCAGGACCCGTGAGGGCCCGTGCGATCGCGGATCGCACGGGCCCTCCGCCGTCCCCGGCGGGGGGGTCGCCGGAGGGGGACCTTCTTCCCCGGCCGGGGCACGACGGCGCACCTAGCCTGAGGTCATCCGACAAGGGCACCGCGCCGCGGGCCCGTCCCGTCCAGGAGGAGCGTCCATGAGCACCGCCACCACCGACCGCCCCGGCACCGAGAGGACGGGAGGCGACGCCTGGGCCGGCTTCGCCCCCGGACCGTGGCAGGACGCCATCGACGTGCGCGACTTCATCCTGCGCAACTACACCCCCTACGAGGGCGACGCTTCCTTCCTCGCCGGGCCCACCGCGAAGACGCTGCGGGTGTGGGACCGCCTCGAGCGCGACTACCTCTCCGAGGAGCGGCGCCGGCGCGTCTACGACGTCGACACCACCATCCCCGCCGACATCGACGCCTTCGGCGCCGGGTACATCAGCGAGGACGACGACGTGATCGTGGGACTCCAGACCGACGTCCCGCTCAAGCGCGCCATGATGCCGAGCGGCGGCTGGCGGATGGTCGAGACCGCGATCAAGGAGGCCGGCAAGGAGCCGGACCCGCGGATCAAGGAGATCTTCACCCGCTACCGCAAGACCCACAACGACGGCGTCTTCGACATCTACACCCCGCGCATCCGCGCCGCCCGCTCGAGCCACATCATCACCGGCCTGCCCGACGCCTACGGCCGCGGCCGGATCATCGGCGACTACCGCCGGCTCGCCCTGTACGGCGCGGACTTCCTGATCGCCGAGAAGAAGGCCGCGAAGGACGCGGTGGCCGACCAGGGCTTCAGCGAGCACTGGGCCCGATACCGCGAGGAGCACGCCGAGCAGATCAGGGCGCTCGGCAAGCTGGTCACCCTGGGCGAGATCTACGGCCTGGACCTGCGCCGCCCCGCTGCGACCGCGCAGGAGGCCGTGCAGTGGACCTACATGGCCTATCTCGCCTCGGTCAAGAGCCAGGACGGCGCCGCCATGTCCATCGGCCGCCTCTCCGCCTTCCTCGACGTGTACATCGAGCGGGACCTCGCCGCCGGCACCCTCACCGAGTCGGAGGCGCAGGAGATCATCGACGCGCTCGTGATCAAGCTGCGGATCGTCCGCTTCCTGCGCACGATCGACTACGACCAGATCTTCTCCGGCGACCCCTACTGGGCCACCTGGTCCGATGCCGGCTTCGCCGAGGACGGCCGCCCCCTGGTCACCAAGACCTCCTTCCGCCTGCTGCAGACGCTGCGGAACCTCGGCCCCGCCCCGGAGCCGAACATCACCGTGTTCTGGGACCCGTCGCTGCCCGCGGGCTACAAGGAGTTCTGCTCCGCGATCTCGATCGAGACCTCCTCGATCCAGTACGAGTCCGACTCGCAGATCCGGGACCGCTGGGGCGACGACGCCGCGATCGCCTGCTGCGTCTCCCCGATGCGGGTGGGCAAGCAGATGCAGTTCTTCGGCGCCCGCGTCAACGCCGGCAAGGCGCTGCTGTACGCGATCAACGGCGGCCGCGACGAGGTGACGGGCAAGCAGGTCACCGAGGAGGGGCTGCACACCCCGATCACGGGCGACGGCCCGCTCGACTTCGACGAGGTCTGGCAGCGCTACGAGGAGATGCTCGACTGGGTGGTGGGCACCTACGTCGAGGCGCTGAACATCATCCACTACAGCCACGACCGCTACGCCTACGAGTCGATCGAGATGGCGCTGCACGACAGCGAGATCGTGCGCACCATGGGCTGCGGCATCGCGGGCCTGTCGATCGTCGCGGACTCCCTCTCGGCGATCCGCTACGCGAAGGTCACTCCGGTGCGGGACGAGACGGGCCTGGTCGTGGACTACCTGACCGAGGGCGACTTCCCCCGCTACGGCAACGACGACGACCGCGCCGACGACATCGCCGCCACGATCGTCCACACCGTGATGCAGAAGATCGCGGCGATCCCGATGTACCGCGAGGCGATCCCCACCCAGTCGGTGCTGACGATCACCTCGAACGTGGTCTACGGCAAGGCGACCGGCTCCTTCCCCTCGGGGCACCGGGCCGGCACCCCCTTCTCCCCGGGCGCGAACCCGGAGAACGGCGCCGACACCCACGGGATGGTCGCCTCGATGCTGTCGGTCGGCAAGCTCGACTACCACGACGCGCTCGACGGCATCTCGCTGACCAACACCATCACCCCGCAGGGGCTCGGCCGCACCAAGGACGAGCAGGTCACGAACCTGGTCGGCATCCTGGACGCCGGCTTCCTGAGGGACGAGGACTGACCGCGCGAGCTTCGCGCCGGCCGCGCCGCCGAGCCGCCCGCAGACCACCCCGCAGAGCACTTCCAGGAGGAGAACGAGATGACCACCCCCACCTTCGAGCAGCGACTGGCCTCGATGAAGGCCGGCCGCTCCGCACGCAACATGGAGTCCGGGCTGTTCCACGCGAACATCAACGTGCTGAACAAGGACACGCTGATCGACGCGATGGAGAACCCGGAGGACTACCCGAACCTCACCGTCCGCGTCTCCGGCTACGCGGTGAACTTCGTGAAGCTCACCCGCGAGCAGCAGCTCGACGTGCTGGACCGCACCTTCCACCAGGGCGCCTGAGCCCCGGCGGGCACGGGGGAGGGCGAGGAGCACGATGAGCACGAGCATCGACCTGCTGGGCCGGCCCGCCGAGGACCGGCGGACCGGCGCCGGGATCGACGGGATGGCCGCGGCGGAGCTCGACCGCTCCGATCGCCTCACGGCGCTGCGGGAGGGCCGGCTCGCCTCGATCCACTCCTGGGAGCTGGTCACCGCGGTCGACGGCCCCGGCACGCGCCTGACCATCTTCTTCGCCGGCTGCCCGCTGCGCTGTGTGTACTGCCACAACCCCGACACGATGGAGATGCGGCGCGGCCAGGATGTCGAGCTCGAGGAGATCGAGCGTCTGCTGCGCCGCTACCGCCGCGTGTTCCGGGCCACCGGCGGCGGGATCACCCTCTCCGGCGGGGAGGTGCTCATGCAGCCCGCCTTCGCGCGCAACGTGCTGCGCGCCGCGAAGGAGCTCGGGATCCACACCGCGATCGACACCTCCGGCTATCTCGGCGCCGTCGCGCGCGAGGAGTTCCTGGCCGACGTCGACCTCGTGCTGCTGGACGTGAAGTCCGGGGACGAGGAGACCTACCGGGCGCTCACCGGGAGGGACCTGCAGCCCACGATCGACTTCGGCGATCGGCTGGCCCGCACCGGCACCGCGATCTGGGTGCGCTTCGTGGTGGTGCCGGAGTGGACCGACGCGGCCCGGAACGTCGAGCTGGTCGCCGACATCGTCGAGCGGTGGCGGGACGTCGTCGAGCGGGTCGAGGTGCTGCCCTTCCACAACATGGGGCAGGACAAGTGGGACGCGCTCGGGATGGAGTACCGGCTCCGCGACGCGCAGCCGCCGTCGGCCGAGACGGTCGAGCGGGTCCGCGCCCAGTTCCGCGCTCGCGGCCTCACCGTGCACTGAGTCGTGCGTCGAAGCGGCACTGAACATCCCGGGGAACGCCTGCTCAGCGCCCGCTGACCAGCACCACCACGCGCTCGGCGTCGCCGCCCTCGACGCTGCCCCAGGCCCCGGCGTCCTCGCCGTGGGCGGTGCGGTCCCAGACCCGTCCGCGATAGCTGACCTGCACCACGCCGTCCTCCGCCGCGCGGGCCACGGCCCAGTTCGCGAGCGCCCAGCCGAGCGTCTCGTCCCCGCCCGGATCCACCATGAGCGCGGTCGCGCCGGCGCCCTCGGGCCGCTGCGGCGCGACGGAGGAGGCCGAGCCGAGGGACGCGGTGAACCGTTCGGAGGCGGCCGCGCGGGGGAACTGCCGCTCGAGCTCGGCCCGCACCTGCTCGGGGGAGGTGGTCGCCCCGACGGCGCCGAGAGTGCACAGCAGGTTCGCGCCGGAGTGGCCGGTCAGCGCCGAGGCGTACAGCCGCCCCTCGGTCTCGTGGTCCCGATACGCCTCGGGGTGCCCGGAGCGCTGGACCCGCTGGGCGATGTCGTTGATGTCGGCGCTCTCGTAGTCTCGGACGGTCTCGAGCACGTCGTAGAAGGCGTTGGTGGAGTAGATCGGATCCATGATCTCCTCCTCGGTGCCCCAGCCCTGCGAGGGCCGCTGCTGGAACAGGCCCAGCGAATCGCGGTCCCCGTAGTCGATGTTGCGCAGCTGCGATTCCTGGTAGGCGGTCGCGAGCGCGATCGACGCCGCCCGGGGCGGCAGGCCCCGGTCCACGGCGGTCGCGCTGATCAGCGCCGCGTTCGAGACCCGGTCGCTGGTGTAGCGGTGGCTGGTGCCCAGGCCCGAGGCGACACAGGTGCCCTCATGGGCGGGGGAGCCGTAGCGCTGCAGGGCGACATAGCTGCCGCCGGCGATCCCGCCGAACAGCAGCACCATCACGAGCGGGACCGCGACATATCGGCCCACGCCGCGGCGCGACGTGCGTCGCGCCCGGGAGCTCACTGCCATCACCCGCGGTCCCGGCCCGTCAGTTGCTGTGCAGGGCGGCGTTGAGCTCGACGGTCCGGCCCTCGCGGGCCACCGCCTGCACGGCACCGCTGAGCGAATGGCGCCGGAACAGCAGGTTCGGCACCCCGGAGAGCTCGCGCGCCGCGATGATGCGGGGGGAGCGGTCCGCTCCCGCCGCGTCGACGAGCTCGACCTTCGTCCCGGCGGTGACGTAGAGGCCCGCCTCGACCACGCAGTCGTCGCCGAGCGCGATCCCGACACCGGCCTCGGCGCCCACGAGGGAGCGCCGGCCGATGCTGACCCGCTCCGTCCCGCCGCCGGAGAGCGTGCCCATGGTCGAGGCCCCGCCGCCCACGTCGGAGCCGTCGCCGACGACGACCCCCTGGGAGATGCGGCCCTCGATCATGGAGGAGCCGAGGGTGCCCGCGTTGAAGTTGACGAAGCCCTCGTGCATGACGGTCGTGCCCTCGGCGAGGTGTGCGCCGAGCCGGACCCGGTCCGCGTCGCCGATGCGCACCCCGGCGGGCAGGACGTAGTCGACCATGCGCGGGAACTTGTCGATGCTGAGCACGGTCGGGGTGCGACCCGCGGCGATCAGCCGCAGGCGGGTCTCCTCGAAGCCGGCCACGGCGCAGGGCCCCTCGGTGGTCCACACCACGTTGGTCAACGTCCCGAAGAGCCCCTCGAGGTTCTGGGCGTTGGGGGCGACGAGGCGATGCGAGAGCAGGTGCAGGCGCAGGTAGGCGTCCGCGGCGTCGGCCGGCGCGGCGTCGAGGTCGATCGCGCGGACCGCGACCTCCTGGGTGGTGCCGCGCACCTCGTCGGCGCGTGCCGCGGCGCTCAGCTGCGCATGCAGGGGATGGCTCGAGACGTCGCCGGGCATCTCGCCGAGCTGGGGCGAGGGGTACCATGCATCCAGGACGGAGCCGTCCGCGCCGAGGGTCGTGAGCGCGATGCCCCAGGCCGAGCGGGTGGGGGACACAGGGGGCGCAGAGTTCATGCAGCGAGTCTACGAATCCGGTCGTCGTCGCGACATGCTCGTCCGGCCCAGCGCGGCGAAGAGCACACCGCCCGACCCCGGTGCCGAGTCCCCCGCGGTCCGCGGATGAGGCGCCGCGAGGGCGCGGCGCCCGTCCCGGGTGGGGCGCCCCTGCACCGCAACAGCGAGTACCTGCGATGGCTGCTCGGGGACCTGCTGCTGGACATCGGCGCCGGCATCGGCGCCTTCGCCTTCCCGCTGATCACGTTCATGGTCACCGGCTCGATGGGCACGACAGGCCTGGTCGCCCTCGTGCAGGGCCTCGGCGCGGTGGTCGGGATGATCCCCGGCGGACTGCTCGCCGACCGCGTCGAACGCCGCCGACTGCGCCTGCTGGCGGGGCTGACCGGGGCGGCGGTGCAGCTGGCCCTCGTGGTGGTGCTGCTGGGCGGCTGGGCCGGGGCGGTGCTGCTGGCCGTGCTCGCCTTCCTGGACCGGCTGCGGGAGACGGCGCTGGGCAGCGCGTCCAACGCGATGCTCAAGCAGATCGTGCCCACGCGGCAGCTGCCCCGCGCCGTCTCGGTGAACCAGGGCCGGGAGGCGGCGGTGGAGATGGCCTCCGGCCCCGTCGGCGGGGCGCTGCTGGGGATCTCGCTGGTGTTCCCGCCGCTCGCGCACCTGCTGGGCAACCTCGGCTCCGTCCTCGCCACGCTCAGCATGCGCGGGAGATACCTGCCCCGGACCGAGGGATCCGCGCCGACGCGCCTCGTCGACGACCTGCGCGAGGCGGTCGCCTGGATCCGCACCCAGCCGATCCGCCTGCAGATGCTCTCGGTCTCCTGCGCGGTGAACCTCGGCGCGAACGGGCTGCTGTTCACCGTGATGCTGGATCTCGCCGACCAGGGCGTGCCGGCCACCCGCATCGGCCTGCTGAACACGGCGCTGGCCGCCTCGATCCTCCTCGGCGCCTTCCTCGCCCCGCGGCTCGTGGACACGGTGCCGACGGGGGTGCTCGCGATCGCTCCCGTGGGGCTCATGGCCCTGGTCGGGGTGCTGCTGCCGCTCGCGCCCTCGATGGTGTGGATCGGCGTCGGCTATGCCCTCCTCGGCATCGGCCTGCCCGCGATCAACGCCTCCGGGCAGGGGTTCTTCACCCACATCACGCCGGTGGCGATGCAGGGCCGGGTCAGCGCCCTGATGCGGATGGTGTCCCTGGGGGTGATGACCCTGGCCCCGGCGCTCGCCGGCTGGGGCCTCGACCTCGCCGGCGCCACGCCGACGCTGCTGCTCTTCGCGGGGGTGCTCGCCCTGGGCACGGTCGTGGGGGTGCTCAGCCGGGACCTGCGTCGCCTGCCCGTCTCCTCCCGCTGGGAGGCTCACGCGCTCGCCGAAGGGCTCTCCGTGCCGGAGTGAGAGCTCGCCGACGGCCGACCCGGAGGTCGCTCGCCGCTGCCCGCGGCTCGCACCGCCGGCGCCTCACAGCGCCGGCGGCTCCTCCGCCCGCGGCGCCGGTCCGATCCATTCGCTCGCCCGCACCCGCCGCGCCGCGAGCTCCCGGCGACGGCCGAGGAGGTACACCGCCGCGGTCGCCGCGACCAGGGCGACGACGCCGCCGATCAGCAGGGCGGGGGCCTGGTCGGCGGCGATGATCTCGACCCGCAGCATCAGGGAGAGCAGCAGCACCGCGGCGCCCGCGACGATCGCGAGCACCCCGGCGCCGAGCAGCAGGGCAGGGCCCAGGGAGCGCAGGATCACCGGGCCCGCGGACTCGGACTGCAGCGGACGGTGCAGCGGCAGGCCGCGCCCCAGCTGGCCCGGTCGCGAGACGGCCCAGTCCAGCAGCGCCCGGTCCCGGCGCCGGGTCGCGATCGCGCCGACGACCGCCGCGAGCACCAGGGCCAGCAGCATCCCGGCGAGCAGCGGGCCCGCCTCGCTCGCCAGGTGGAGGGGGAGATCCGCCGCCTCGAGGCTCCGCAGCACGGTGAGCACGAGGCAGGCGAGCGCCGCGAGCAGCAGCGCGCCCTCGAGCATCCGCAGCGGGATCTGCCGCGCCCCGCGCTCCGCCGCAGCGGCCGCCTCGCGTTCGTCCGCGACCGGGTCGGCGCCCTCCTCGAGCACCACCCGGCGCTCGTCGGCCAGCCGCTCCGCGAACTCCTCGACCTGGAGGCCGGCACGCAGATGCGGGGCATAGCGCTCACGCTGTGCGCTGCTCAGCCAGGCGGTGAGCACGAGCGCATCGGCAGCGGCCCGCTCGCGCGGGAGCAGATCGGCGTTGACCACCGCGCGCAGCCGTGCGGCCTGCCCGAAGAGACCCACGCCCGTGGGTCCGGCGGTCCCGCGGCCCGGGAGGTGTCTGGGTGGCGTCGTCGACATGGGGACATGGTCCCAGACCCGTGGGCCGCGCCGCAGG
This sequence comes from Brachybacterium sp. EE-P12, assembly GCF_003711805.1. Classification (GTDB taxonomy): domain Bacteria; phylum Actinomycetota; class Actinomycetes; order Actinomycetales; family Dermabacteraceae; genus Brachybacterium. The sequence continues at coordinate 737,443 of NZ_QXCP01000004.1, forward strand.
AGCCGAGCGGAACCGCCCCCGACGTCGCCCGCTCCTGCGACGGATCACCCGGCACCGCGCCGCATACTGGGAAGATGACCCACACCGCCGAGCCCGTCCGCACCGTCGTCGTCATCGGAGCGGGGCCGCGGGGCACAGCGATCGTGGAGCGGCTGGTCGCGGCCTCCTCCGCCGAGGAATGGCAGGGAGCGCTGACCGTGCACCTCGTGGATCCGCAGGTGGGTCAGGGCGGTGCGGTGTGGCGCCGGGACCAGCCCGAGGTGCTGCTGATGAACACCACCACCTGCCAGACCACCATGTATCCGGACGAGACCTGCCATCCGCTGCTGCCCGTGCCGCACCGCAGGACCCTCGCCGACCATCTGGCCGATGAGGGGCTCGGCCCCTCGGACTTCGCCTCCCGCGCCGCGCACGGCCGCTATCTCGCGCACGTGCTCGAGCAGGCCATCGCCGACGCGGACCCGGCCCGGCTGCGGATCGTCACCCATCCGGCCGAGGCCCTCGACGTCACCGGCCCCGCGGACGGCCCCCAGCGGGTGCGCCTGTCCGACGGACGGGTGCTGCGCGCCGACGCGGTCGCGCTCGCGCTCGGCCACCTGCCCACGGCGCTCGGCCCCCGCTCCCAGCAGCTGGCCGACGCCGCCGAGCGGCACGGCCTGGTCCACATCGGCCCCGCGAACCCGCTCGAGGTGGACTACGCCGCGCTCCTCGGCCTGGACGCGGTCGCCGTGCAGGGGATGGGCCTGAACTTCTACGACGCGATCGGGATGCTCACCGCCGTCGCCGGCGGACGCTTCGAGCCCGATCCGTCCGCGCCCTCGGGGCTGCGCTACCTGCCCGGCGGCGGGGAGCCGCTGCTGGTGGTCGGCTCCCGCTCCGGGATGGTCTACCGCCCCAAGCCCGACCTCCCCCAGGATCAGCTGACCCCTTACCCCCTGCAGGTCCTCACCAGCGAGCGCGTGCTGGACCTGGCGGTGCGCTCGGCCGGCGTCGACCATGAGCGGGAGGTGATGCCGCTGATGCTCGCAGAGCTGCGCCGCGCCCTCGCCGAGGCCGGCCACGAGGAGCTCGCGCGCGACGAGGCGCTGATCCGCCTGCTGTTCCCCTTCGGACGTCGCGGAGGGGAGAGCGCCGACGCGCACCGCCGCACCCGAGAGGTGCTCGCCCGCGCGCTCGCCGCCGCGACCGCACCCGATCCCGCCTGGGTGCTCGTCCACCGCGTGCTCATCGCGCTGCGGATGCAGGTCAACCGCCTCATCGACCTCGGCGCCTACACCACCGAGTCGGTGCGCCGCGACATCGACGGCCATCTGCGCAACGCCTTCGCCTCCTGGGCCTCGGGTCCTCCCGTCCTCCGCGCCCGGCAGGTCCTCGCCCTCGAGGAGGCGGGCCTGGTGCGCTTCACGGGCCCGCGCATGCACCTGGACATCGACGAGGCGGCGGGACGCTTCGCGGTCCGCGGCGCCGAGGGGATCGTGACGCTCTGCGACGGGGTGCTCGAGGCGCACCTTCCGCCGGTGGACCTGCCCGCCTACCGCTCCGCGCTGCTCGGCGCCTGGCGGGAGCGCGGGGAGGTGCAGAAGGACCACTGGGCCTCCCGCGGCTCTCGCCACCGCATGCTCACCGGCTCGATCGCCGTGGACGGCCTCTACGCCCCGATCGGCACCGACGACACCGTCTACGAGCGCCGGCTCCTGGTGGGAGTGCCGGTCTCCACCGCCCAGCCGGGCTCCGCGATCACCGCCGAGCCCGGCACCTCCCCGCAGCTGCTGCGCCACGCCGAGGCGGTCGCGCTGCGGCTCGCCCGCGCCGGCGGAGCGCTCGCCGCGGAGTGAGCGCTCCGCTGCGGAGCGAGCGCCCTGCCGGCCGTGGCACGATGGCGCCCATGAGCTCGCCCTCCGCCCCCGTCCTGGACCCCTACGCCGACATCGTCGACCTCACCGCCGCGATCGTCGACATCGAATCGGTCTCCGGGAACGAGCGCGCGCTCGCCGACGCCGTCGAGCGGACCCTGCGCGCGAGGGCCCCCCACCTCCAGGTGCTGCGCGACGGGGACACCGTCATCGCCCGCACCGCTCGCGGCCGGGATCGCCGGGTCCTGCTGGCCGGGCACCTGGACACCGTCCCCGTCGCGGCGAACCTCCCCTCCTCCCGTCGGCACCGGGAGGGGCGCGAGGAGCTCGTCGGCCGCGGCAGCTGCGACATGAAGGGCGGGGTCGCGGTGATGCTGAAGCTCGCCGTCGAGGCGGCCGCCTCCCCGCTGGACCTCACCTGGATCTTCTACGACCACGAGGAGGTCGCCGCGGCGGACAACTCCCTCACCCGTCTCGCCGCCGAGCGTCCCGAGCTGCTCGAGGCCGACTTCGCGATCCTCGGCGAGCCCACCTCCGCCGGGGTCGAGGGAGGCTGCAAGGGCACGATGAAGCTCGAGATCACCGCCCGCGGGACCGCCGCCCACTCCGCCCGCGACTGGGTGGGCGAGAACGCGATCCACCACCTCGCCCCCGTCCTCGAGCGGCTCGCCGCCCACGAGGCGCGGCGCGCGGTGATCGACGGGCTCGAGTATCGCGAGTGCCTCAACGCCGTGGCGATCTCCGGCGGGATCGCCGGCAACGTCATCCCCGACCGGGCGAGCACGACGGTGAACTACCGCTTCGCCCCTGACACCTCGGTCGAGCAGGCCGAGGCGCACGTGCGCGAGGTCCTCTCCGGCCTCGACGTCGACATCGAGGTGACCGACGCCGCGCCCGGCGCGCTGCCCGGCCTGGACACCCCCGCCGCCCGGGAGTTCCTCGCCGCGCTCGGCGGGCAGGTGCCGCTGGCCGCGAAGCAGGGCTGGACCGACGTCTCCCGCTTCTCGGCGCTGGGCACCCCGGCGGTGAACTTCGGACCCGGCGACCCGCTGCTCGCCCACACCGACGACGAGCACGTGCCCGTGCGGGACCTCGAGATCGCGCTCGAGGGGCTGCGCCGCTACCTGCTGCCGGCCTGATCCACGACCGCGCGCCCCGCCCCGGCTCCTGCGCCGCCGCGCACCGCGGGGGCGCGGACCACTACGATCGCGGCATGACACCGGAGGAACGAGAGCATCACCGCAGGGGCCCGGTCACGCTGCGCGGCGACCAGCGGCCCGACCGCACCACCGACCAGCGACTCCTCGAGGAGTCCGCGACGGGGGAGTGGGTGCACACCGATCCCTGGCGGGTGCTGCGCATCCAGTCGGAGTTCGTCGAGGGGTTCGGGGCGCTGGCAGAGCTCGGCCCGGCCATCTCGATCTTCGGCTCCGCACGGCTCGGGGAGGACCATCCCGACTACGAATGCGCCCGCCGGATCGGGGCGGGCATCGCCGAGCGCGGCTACGCGGTGATCACCGGCGGCGGCCCCGGCATCATGGAGGCCGGCAACCGAGGCGCGCAGGAGGCGGGCGGCGTCTCCGTCGGCCTCGGCATCGAGCTGCCCCACGAGCAGGGCATGAACAAGTATGTCGACCTCGGCGTCGACTTCCGCTACTTCTTCGCCCGCAAGACGATGTTCGTGAAGTACTCCAGCGGCTTCGTGGTGATGCCGGGCGGCTTCGGCACCTTCGACGAGCTGTTCGAGGCGCTGTGCCTCATGCAGACCCACAAGATCGACCTGTTCCCCGTGATCCTGGTGGGTCGCGACTACTGGCAGGGCCTGCTGGACTGGGTGGGCTCGGCGGTCGTGGACCGCGGGATGATCAGCCTGGCAGACCTGGACCTCGTGCGCGTGGTGGACACCGCCGACGAGGCGCTGTCCGCGCTCGGCGAGGCGATCCGCGGCGACCAGGAGGGGCCGGCGGCAGGGGAGGACCGTGCCGCCGTGGAGGACGAGGTCGTGGACGCCTCGTGACCGCCGTCAGCCCGATCGTGCTGCTCCTGCTGCTGGTCGCGCTGCTGGTCGGGGTGCTCATGATCGGTGTCGCCACCGGCCGCTGGGGCGGCGGGATCGGCCTGCCCGCACGGCCCCGTCGGACGCGACGTGCGAGCACTCCCGAAGACCTGAGATAATGGCCACCGTACGCGCGCTGCCAGAGGCCCCGTCCGGGGGAGCCACTCACCGGCAGCGACACATCTAGGAGGCACGCCATGGCTGCTATGAAGCCGCGCACCGGTGATGGTCCGCTCGAGGTCGTGGAGGAGGGCCGCAGCATCATCATGCGCGTCCCGCTCGAGGGGGGCGGCCGTCTGGTCGTCGAGATCGCCGCATCGGAAGCCGTGGAGCTGCGAGACGCCCTGCAGGGCGTCATCGACTGAGCAGCACGCCGCCGGTCAGGCCCCGCATCCCGTCGACGGATGCGGGGCCGACGCCGTCCGGGAGGGACGGGCGGCGAGGCGTCAGGCGCGGCGGGGGCGCAGCACCGCGGCGAGCACGCCGTCGCCGCTGCCGGTGAGCGCCGGCACGAGGTCCTCGGCCTCGGTGACCGCGCGCAGCAGCTCGCGCACCGCCCTGGTGGAGGCATCGCGCGCGGTCGGGTCCGCGACCCGGTCGTGGAAGAGCGCATGGGGGATGACCAGGACGCCGCCCGGACGCAGCAGGCGCCGGGCGTGCTCGAGCAGATCCACCGCGTGCGGGGCATGGGCGGGGAAGCTCACCAGGTCGTAGGCATGGTCCGTGAGCCGGCCGATGACATCGCGCGGCTGGCCGGCGATCGTGCGCACCCGCGGGGAGCGGATCCGCGCCTCGGCGAAGGCCTCGCGCGCCGCGCGCTGGTTCTCGACCTCGGGATCGATCGTGGTCAGCACCCCGTCGGGATGCATCCCCGCGAGCAGGTAGAGGGAGCCGACGCCGCTGCCCGTGCCGATCTCGACCGCGGAGCGGGCCTGCACCGCCGCGGCCAGCACACGCATGAGGGCACCCGCCCCCGGCAGCACCGGGGTCGCGCCGAGCTCGTTGCCGCGCTCGCGGGCGCGGGCGAGGATGCCGTCGTCGGTGAAGAGGGTCGCCTCGTCGACGAACTCCTCGCCGTGGGCCCAGGAGGCCACCTTTCCCGACGACATCTCCGCTTCCTCTCGCCGCACGCCTGTGAACGGGCCGATCCTACGTCAGCGGCGCCGGGACGCGCAGATCCCGCGCCGCTCCCAGGGTGCGCGATGCAATAATGGGCGCGGATCAGCGGACCTCGAGACGTATGGGTGGACAATGGGCGGCACCGGTTTCTTCGGCCTCGGCGGGTGGGAGGTCGTCGTCCTGCTCATCGTGTTCCTCGTGGTCGTGGGGCCGCAGCGTCTGCCCGAGGTCACCCGTCAGCTGATCCAGTGGGTCAGGCAGGCCCGGCGCTGGGTCGAGGACTCCCGCTCCACGGTCGAGGACGAGATGGGCATCGCCATCGAGGACCTCAAGAAGTACGACCCCCGCCAGTACGATCCGCGCCGCATCATCCGCGAGGCCTGGGGCGACACCGACATCGACGAGCTCCTGCCCAGCAAGGAGTCCATGTCGGTCGCCGCCGGCGGCGCCGCAGCGGGCGCCGCCGCCAAGGGCGCGAAGAAGCGCTCGGGGGGGACGGCGAAGGACGAGGGGCCGAAGCGCGCGCCCTTCGACGACGAGGCCACCTGAGCCGAGCCGAGCCCGATCCAGGTGCCCCGCCCCGTGACGGCTCAGTGCCGGGCGACGGTCAGCGGCAGCTTCATCCCGCCGAGCCCGCGCGGGGTCCGCACGAGAGAGCGCGCCACCGCCTTCAGGGCGAGCGAGGTGGGGGAGTCCGGCTGCGAGACCACCAGCGGCACGCCGCTGTCCGCGCCCTCACGCAGCGCCGGGTCGAGGCCCACCCGCCCGAGCACGCCGACGGGCGCATCGACCGCCTCGGCGAGGGTCGATGCGACCCGGTCCCCGCCGCCGGAGCCGAAGACGTCCATCACGGAGCCGTCGGGCAGGGTCAGCCCGGCCATGTTCTCGACCACCCCGGCGATCTCCTGCTCGGTGGAGGCGGCGAGGGAGCCGACGCGCTCGGCGACCGAGGCCGCGGACTGCTGCGGCGTGGTCACCACGACCATCTTCGCGCCCGGCAGCAGCTGCGCGACCGAGATCGCGACATCGCCCGTGCCCGGCGGGAGGTCCAGCAGCAGCACGTCGAGGTCGCCCCAGAACACGTCGGAGGCGAACTGCTCGATCGCACGATGCATCTTCGGGCCGCGCCACACGACCGCCTGCCCCTCGGGCACGAACATGCCGATGCTCATCACGGCCACGCCGTGCCCGACCGGCGGCATGAGCAGGTCGGAGACCTTCGTCGGCTTCTCGGTGATCCCGAACATCCCCGGCATCGAGAAGCCGTGGATGTCCGCGTCGATCACGCCCACGCGCAGCCCGTCGGCCGCCATCGCGGCGGCGAGGTTCGCGGTCACGGTCGACTTGCCCACCCCGCCCTTGCCGGAGGAGATCGCGAAGACGCGGGTGAGGGAGCCGGGCTGGTTGAAGGGGATCTGGCGACGGCCCTGGCGCAGCCGCGCGGTGAGCTCGCGGCGCTGCTCCTCGGTCATCGCGGAGGTGGTCACCTCGACGCGGGACAGCCCCGGCACGGTCGCGGTCGCCTCGGCGGTGTCGCGCTCGATCCGGTCCCGCATGGGGCAGCCCTCGATCGTGACGAGCACGTGCACGCGGGCGGTGCCGTCCTCGTCCACGGCCACGGAGCCGACCATGCCGAGCTCGGTGATGGGACGGTGGATCTCGGGGTCGATCACCCCGGTCAGGGCCTCGTGGATGCGGTCCACGCGCTCGTCGGCGCCGGGCTGCTCCGCGCCGGACCGCTCGGGGGTGGACGGATCGGGGGTGGTGGTCACTGCGGGTCCTGCTCCTTCCCTGCGCGGCGATCCAGCGCCGCCTCGACCTCCTCGCGCAGGAGCGCGCGGAGATGCTGGTCCTGGACCTCGGGGGCCTCGCGGCGAGCCTGCTCGCGAGGCTCCTCGAGCTCCTCGAGCAGGTCCCGCAGCTCGCCGCGCACGAAGTCGCGCGTGGCGACGTCGTTCAGCGCGAGGCGCAGCGAGGCGATCTCCCGGGTGATGAAGTCGGTGGTGGCGTGGTTGCGCTCGTTGGACTGGCGGTCCTGCTCGGCCTGGACCCGATCGCGGTCGTCCTGGCGGTTCTGCGCGAGCAGCAGCAGGGGCGCGGCGTAGGAGGCCTGCAGCGAGAGGATCAGGGTGAGCAGGGTGAAGTTCAGGGCGCGCGGATCGAACTGCGCGGACTGAGGGGCGAGCGAGTTCCAGGTCAGCCACACCGCGCAGAACAGCGTCATCCCCACCAGGAAGGCAGGGGTGCCCATCATCCGTGCGAACGCCTCCGCCCCGCGCCCGAAGGCGTCGCCGCGGAAGGGGCTGCGCAGCCGGCCGCGACGGCGGGGTGCGGGCGCGTCGAGGGCGTCGAGGTTCTGCTCGGCCATCCTCAGCCCTCCTGCCTCGTCCCGTCGGCCTGCTCGTCGGCCGGCACGGCACCGGTCCCGTCCTCGGCGTCACGGGCGGTGGCGCGTGCGATCTCGGAGAGGTCGATCTGCCCCGTCGTCGGGGCGGGCTCGTCCTGCTCGCGCCAGTCGTCGGGCAGCACGTGGTCGAGCACGTCGTCGACCGTGACCGCGCCCAGCAGCCGCCCCTCGTCGTCGACCACGGGGATCGAGACGAGGTTGTAGGTGGCCATCTCGCGGGTCACCGTCGACAGCGGCACCGTGGGGGAGACCTCCACCCGGTCGGGGTCGATGATCTCGCCGACGGGCCGGTCCGGCCGCTCGCGCAGCAGCTGCTGGAAGTGGACGATGCCCAGCAGGCGCCCGGTCGGCGTCTCCAGCGGGGAGCGGCACACGTGCACGGTCGAGGCGAGCGCCGCGTGGATCGCCTCCCGGCTGATCATCGCCAGGCAGTGCGCGACGGGCGTCTCGGGGGCGACGATCAGCGGCTCGGTGGTCATCATGCCGCCGGCGGTGTACTCGTCGTAGGCCATGAGGCGTCGGACGTCCTCGGCCTCCTCCGGCTCCATGAGGTCCAGCAGCTCGGCGGCCACGGTCTCGGGCAGCTCCTGGACGAGGTCCGCGGCGTCGTCGGGATCCATCGCGTCCAGCACGTCGGCGGCGCGCCGGGCGTCCAGCCCGGTGACGACCTCGACCCGGATGTCCTCGGGCAGCTCCTCGAGCACGTCGGCGAGGCGCTCGTCGGCCAGCTCCCCGGCCAGCTCGATGCGCCGCTTGGTCTCCAGCTCCTGGATGATCTCGGCGAGGTCAGCCGGGTTCAGGTCCTGGTACGAGGCGGCGAGCAGGTGCGCGGACTGCTCGGCCTGGGTGCCGTAGAGCCCCGTCACCTCGGACAGCTCGACGGTGAGGGTCTGCCCGCGCGAGACGAGCCGTCCCAGCGAGCCGCCGGGCCGCCGGCGCCGCACGTGCAGGCGCGAGACCATCCAGTCGCGGTGCCGGTTCTGGTCCAGCGCGATGTCCAGCACGGTCGCCTCTCCCGAGCCGTCGACGAAGGTGACGGCGCGGTCCAGCAGATCGCCGAGCACGAGCAGCTCCCCGGTGCGCTTCTCGAAGCGGCGCACGTTCAGCACGCCGGTGGAGATCACCTGACCGGGCGAGATCGAGGTGACGCGCGTGATCGGCAGGAACACGCGCCGCTTCGCCGCGACCTCGACCACGAAGCCGACGGCGCGGGCGCTCGTGCGGGTCTGCGGCACCACGACCACGTCGCGCACCGTCGCCACCGCGTCCCCGATCGGATCGAAGACGGAGGTGCCGACGAGCCTCGCGGCGTAGAAGCGGGGCTGCCCGGGAGTGCTCACGCCCGCAGCCCGGCGATCCAGGCCTCGACGTCCTCCGGTCGTCGCGGCGCGGCGGCGGAGAGGTTCTCGACCCCGTCGGCGGTCACCAGGACGTCGTCCTCGATGCGCACCCCGATCCCGCGCAGCTCCTCGGGGACCAGCAGGTCGTTCTCCTTGAAGTACAGGCCCGGCTCGATCGTGAACACCATGCCGGGCACGAGCTCCGCGTCGAGGTACATCTCGCGGCGCGCCTGGGCGCAGTCGTGCACGTCCAGGCCGAGGTGGTGGCTGGTGCCGTGCGGCATCCAGCGCCGGTGCCACTGTCCCTCGGGGGCGAGGGACTCCGCGGCGGTGCCGGGCAGCAGCCCCCACTCCTCCAGGCGCGCGGCGAGCACCTCCATCGCGGCGGTGTGCAGGTCGCGGAACAGCAGCCCCGGACGGGCGACGGCGAACGCCGCATCAGCGGCCTCGAGCACCGCCTCGTACACCTTCCGCTGGACGGGGGAGAAGACGCCCGAGACCGGCAGGGTGCGGGTGACGTCCGCGGTGTAGAGGGAGTCGATCTCGACGCCTGCGTCGACGAGCACCAGCTCGTCGGCCCGCACGGCGCCGTCGTTGCGGGTCCAGTGCAGGGTGCAGGCGTGGTCGCCGGCCGCGGCGATGGTGTCGTAGCCGACCCCGTTGCCGTCGGCGCGCGCGGTCGCCGCGAAGACGCCCTCGATGACGCGCTCTCCGCGCGGGTGGCCGACGGCCGCGGGGAGGTTGCGGATGACGTCCTCGAAGCCGCGCAGGGTCGCCTCGACCGCGAGGCGCATCTGGCGCACCTCGTAGTCGTCCTTGACCAGCCGGGCCTCGCTCGCGGCCTCCTTGAGCGCGGCGCTCTCGGCCGCGGCCTCCTCCCCGCCGGGCAGCCCGTTCTGCTCGCGGATCTCCTGGACCATCGCCTCGACGGAGGCGTCGACCTGGGGGATCACGGTCAGGGACAGCCGGGCGCCGACGTCCTTGGCGAGGTGGTCGCGCAGCTCGTCGATGTGGCGCACCTCCACGCCGATCCGCTGGGCGGCCTCGGCGATGGTGGGGCGGCGCCCCACCCACATCTCGCCGTAGCGGGAGTCCGCGTAGAACTCCGAGGTGTCGAAGCCGGCGCGGGGCCGGAAGAAGTAGGTCGCCACCGACGTGGTCGGATCCTCCGGGGAGGGCTCGACGACGAGCACGCTGTCGGGCTCCTCGTCGGTGCCCAGGCCCGAGTAGTACGCGAAGGCGGAATCGGGACGGAAGGGGTAGTCGGTGTCGTTCGAGCGCACCTTCAGCACCCCGGCCGGCAGGACCAGCCGGGTCCCGGGCAGGCGGCGCACGAGCGCGTCGCGGCGCGCGGGGGTGTAGTCCGCGGACTCGCGGCGCTCGGCGTCCGGCACCGTCTCGTCCCAGCCGGAGGAGATGAACTCGCGGAAGGCCTCGCTGCTGGGACGCTGCGAGCGGGAGTCACCCCGGGAGGCGAGGTCCTCCAGCCGCTCGCCGCGCGCGGTGCCGTCGGTGCTGGTGTCGGTGTTCTCGGTGCTCACCCCACGATGTTCTCACGCTCCGGTCTACCCTGGGCGCATGAGTGAGCGGTCCTACTCCGGCGCGAGGCAGCGCATCGACCTCCACGCGCACAGCACCTGCTCGGACGGCACGACGTCCGTGCCGGAGCTGTTCGCGCACGCGCAGGAGGTGGGCCTGGACGTGCTGGCGCTGACCGACCACGACACCGTCGAGGGCTGGCCGGCGCTGCCGGACGCGGTCGCCGCGAGCGGCGTCGCGGCGGTGCCCGGGATCGAGGTCTCCGCCGAGCACGGCCATCGCAGCGTGCACCTGCTGGCGCTGCTGGTGGACCCCTCCGAGGACACGGCGCTGGCCGCGGAGATGGCCGACGCGCGCTCCTCCCGGATCGAGCGGGCCCGCCGCATGGTCGAGCTGATCGGCCGCGACCATCCGCTCACCTGGCAGGACGTCCTCGACCAGGTCGCGGGGGAGGAGACGGTGATCGGACGGCCGCACATCGCCGACGCCCTCGTCGCGACCGGGGTGGTGCCCGACCGCTCGGCGGCCTTCGAGGAGATCCTGCGCGGCTCCGGTCCCTATTACGTGCCCTACTACGCGCCCTCCCCGCTCGAGGCGCTCGCCGCGATCCGGGCGGCGGGCGGGGTCTCCGTGATCGCGCACCCGGGCTCGGTCACGCGCGACGACGACCTGCCGGTGGAGCTGCTCGAGGAGCTCGTCGAGGCCGGGCTGGACGGCGTCGAGGTGGCCCATCGCGAGCACGACGCAGCAGAGCGCGAGCGCCTCGCCGCCTTCGCCCGGCGGCACGACCTGCTGATCACCGGGGGCAGCGACTTCCACGGCAGCGGCAAGCCGAACCTGCTCGCCGAGAACCTCACCGCCCCCGAGGTGCTCGCCGAGATCGAGCACCGCGCCACGAGCGGGACCCGCGTCATCCGGCCCTGAGCCCGCGCCGGCGACGTGCCCCGGTCCTAAGACGCCGACGGGCCCCGGCGCGGGTGCGCCGGGGCCCGGTGGAGAAGGTGACCTGCTGCGGCGGCGTCGCCGGCCGGGCGGCCTCGGGACATCAGCCCTCGGCGTCGCCGCCGGTCCGCGATCCCTCGGAGGAGCCGCCGGCGGACCTGCCGCCGCGGCTGCGGCCCCGGCCGCCGCGCGAGCGACGACGACGGGTCGAGGAGCCGCTGGACTCGGAGGAGCCGCCGTTCTCGGAGGGCCCGGTCGAGGGGGCCTCGGCGTTCGTGCCCTCCCCGGCGACGACCTCGCCGTTCACGCGGCGGGTGCGGGTGCGGGAGCGCTTGCGGCGGGGCCGCTCGGAGCCCTCCTCGCCCTGCCCGCCGCGGGCCGGACGCTCGCGATCACGATCCGCACCGCCATCGCGCCCCCGGCCGGCGTCGCGACCGCCTCGGCCGGAGCCGCGCCCGCCGCGTCCGCCCTCACGGGAGCCTCGGCCGCCGCGGCCGCCCTCGCGCGGCGCGCGGGCGCCGGAGTCGGGACCGCCGAGGTCCTCGATCTCCTCCGCGTCCAGACCCTCGCGGATGCGCTTGTCCTTCGGGAGGGTGCCCTTGGCCTCGGTGGGGATGTCGAGGTCGGTGAACAGGTGGTCGGAGGTGGAGTAGGTCTCCACGGCCTCGGTCGACTCGAGCCCCAGCTGCCGGGCGATCAGGGCCCAGCGCGCGAGGTCCTCCCAGTCCACGAAGGTGATCGCGGTGCCCTTCTTGCCGGCGCGGCCGGTGCGGCCGGTGCGGTGGAGGTAGGTCTTGTCGTCGTCGGGGCAGTTCCAGTTCACGACGTGGGTGACGTCGGTGACGTCGATGCCGCGCGCGGCGACGTCGGTCGCGACCAGCACGTCGATCTTCCCGTGGCGGAAGGCGCGCAGCGCCTGCTCGCGGGCACCCTGGCCGAGGTCGCCGTGCAGGGGAGCCGCCGCGAAGCCGCGGTCGGCGAGATCGCCGGCCACCCGGTCCGCCTGGCGCTTGGTGCGCATGAAGACGATCGTCAGGCCGCGTCCTCGGGCCTGCAGCACCCGGGCCATCACCTCGATCTTGTCGAGCTGATGCGCGCGGTAGACGACCTGCTTGATGTCCGCCTTGGTGCGGGACTCGTCGCCCGGGTCGTGGGCGCGGATGTGGGTGGGCTGCTTCATGAAGCGCCGTGCGAGCGCCATGATCGGGCCCGGCATCGTCGCGGAGAACAGCATCGTCTGCCGGTGGGCGGGGACGGCCTGCAGCAGATTCTCGATGTCCTCGAGGAAGCCGAGGTCGAGCATCTCGTCGGCCTCGTCGAGCACCGCGGTGCGCACCTGGGAGAGGTCCAGATGCTTCTGGCGCATCAGGTCGATGAGCCGGCCCGGCGTGCCGACGACCACCTCGACGCCCCGCTCGAGCGCCTCGATCTGCGGCTCGTAGGCGCGGCCGCCGTAGACGGTGAGGATGCGGATCGGACGCTTCGCCGAGGCTGCCTCGAGGTCGTGCGCGACCTGCACCGCGAGCTCGCGAGTGGGGAGCACGACGAGCGCCTGGGGCTTGCCGATCGGACGGTCGTCGGGGTTCGGCTCGCCCGGGGCGACGGAGCTCTGCAGCAGCGGGATGCCGAAGCCGAGGGTCTTGCCGGTGCCGGTCTTGGCCTGGCCGATGATGTCGCGACCCTTGAGCGCGACAGGGAGCGTCAGCGACTGGATCGGGAAGGGCGTGGTGATGCCCTTGGCGGCGAGGGCCTCGACGATGTCGGCGCGGACGTCGAAGTCGGCGAAGGTCTGCTGCGGGTCGGGGGTGCCGGAGCTCTGCTCGACGGCGGGGGAGGCCGACACGGCCTCGTCGGTGTGCGGGATGGTTTCAGGCACCGTTCAACTCTCTGGTCATGGATGTGCACGGCCATGGTAGCCCCCGGGGGCTCCGCGCCGTGAGGAACTGCGGCCTACCCCTCGCCGCCGTCGCTCGGGTCCGGCAGCGGGCTGACGGGGTCCGTCGGCGTGACGCGCTCCTCGTCCGGCAGGCCCTCGCCGGGGGTGACCTCCTGCTCCGGCGGGACGGTGCCCTCCGGCGTCTCGGCGCCCTCGGGAACCTCGAGCTCGGGCTGCTCGACAGGCATCTGGGAGCGGTGGATCGAGACGGAGACCAGACCCAGCCCGCCCATCGTGATGTCGTCGTAGGCGACCAGGCGCCCGCTCTCCCGGTCGAAGTAGAGCATCCGCGCGGTGAGGTCCAGCGGGTCCTCTCCCTGCAGCACCGGGGCGACGCCGCCCGAGGCGAGTGCGCCGCCGGTCGAGCCGACCGTCAGCCAGTCGGTGCCCGAGCCGTCCCGGTCCAGCTCGACGTCCGAGGTGTGCATGTGGCCGGACAGCACCAGCGGGGCGCGACCCAGCAGACCGTCGGGCTGGGTGGGGTCATGGATGAGCGCCACGTCCACCGGGTCCTCGGGATGGGCCTCGTCGTACGCCTCGATCGTCTCCCCGAGCTGGAAGCCGCTCGCTGCGACCGCGTCCTTGCCCTCCTGCCAGCCTCCCGCGTCGGAGTCGTCGTCGGCCGCGAAGCGGGGATCGCCGATCCCCGCGATCGTCAGTCCCGCGACCTCGACCACCTCGTTGTCGACGACGGTGGCGTTGGGCTGCGCCGCGATGGTCGCCGAGGCGCGGGCGCCGTCGTGGTTGCCGCTGATGTAGACGTAGGGGATCTCCAGCGTGCCGATCCGGTGCAGCAGCTCGTTCTCGACCGGGGTGCCCCAGGAGACGATGTCGCCGGTGTCGATCACCGCGTCGATCGCGAACTGAGTGTGCAGCTGCTCGATCACGTCGTAGGCCTGCGGGTTGTCGTGGATGTCCGAGACGTGCAGGACCGTGACCAGGTCCTCCTGGTCCAGGCCCACCGGGAGGCTGTCGGCCGCGATGTACAGCGCGGAGACCTGCCCCACGAACTCGGCGAGGGTGTCGCGATAGCTCGCGTAGTCCTGGGCCGTCGCCTCCCCGAGGTCCGCGATGTACGCGGCCTGGGAGAGCAGTCCGTCGAAGCGCGGCTGGGTGAGGGAGTCGGGGGAGAACGTGGCCGCCGCCGTGCCGACCGAGGCGCCCACCAGCGCGACGGCGCCTCCGCCGGCGACGAGCGCCCGACGCACGCGGCGGAACGTGATCCCCACGGCCAGACCCGCCCCGCCGGCCGCGAACAGGGCGTTCAGCGCCGCGTTCCGGGCGGCGGCGGAGCTGATCGCCTCGGGAGCGCTGGACTGCAGCTCGGCGAACCCGGCATCGGAGTAGAAGAGGGCCTCGGCCTTCTCGATGTCGACGCCCTTGACCCGCGCCTCGATCCGCACCGGCGCGATGTGGGTGTCGAAGGCGACCTCGCCGACGGGCGGCAGCAGCAGCACCGTGTCCGAGGAGAGGGAGGGGCGCAGGTGCACCGAGGCGGTCAGCGGGCCCACCTCGACCTTCGAGTCGGGCACGAGCAGCACGCCCACCACCATGCCGAGCAGAGCGACGACGACGGTCGTGCTGACCCGCAGCACGCGCGCACGGCGGCGGCGCCGTCGTCGGGCCTGCGCGAGATCCTCCGCAGCGGGGGCGTCCTGCGTCGCGTCCGCGGCTCCGGGCGGCTGCTCCGGGGCGGGGGCCTGCTCTCCGGCGGCCCCCGCGGACTCGCCCGCGCGGGCCGGCTCCTCGGGGGTCGTCAAGTCCTCAGCCGAGGAAGCCGACGCGGCGGGGCTCCTCGGTGGAGACCTCGGCGTAGGCGAGCTTCGCGCCGGGGACCAGCACGGTGCGGCCCTTGTCGTCGACCAGCGTGACGGGGGTGCCCTCGGTGACCGCGGCGCCGAGCCGCTCGAGCACCGCGTCGGCGTTCTCGTCGGACTCGATCACGAGCTCGCGGGGGGAGTGCTGGATGCCGATGCGGATCTCCATGACCTTCCTTCCCTCCGCGCGCGGCGGAGACGGTTGTGCTGTTCAGGGGGAGTCTACGTGCCCTCTCCGGCGCTCCGGCGCGCGTACGCCGCAGGCGGAACCCGCAGGGACGGGCAGGCCCTGCGGAGGCGGGCAGGTCCCTCAGCGTCCGGAGGTGCTGTGCTGCGTCGCGGCCGGCTCCACGGCCACGAAGCCCTGCAGCCCGTCCACCACCGCGGTCGTCATCGTGGACAGGATCATCTCCCGCTCCGCCTCGTCCGCGGCGTCGTGCAGGAGCTGGGCGGTGGTCTGGGCGAGGGTGATCAGGCCGCGCCCGAGCGTCCTGGACTGCCCGACGCTCAGCTCGCGATAGGAGGTCAGCACGCCGGCGAGCTCGATCGACATCGCATCGAGCACCTCGTCGACCCGTTCCTGGACCTCCTCGGAGATCGCCTCGTGGCCGGTGAACAGGCGCAGGGAGTTCTTCAGCGCCACGTACTCGTAGAAGCGCTGCAGGCCCACGCGGACCCGGTCGGCGGGCCGACCGGCTCGGCCCGCCATCGAGCGGACCTCGGCGAGCAGTCCCTCGCCGATGACGTCCAGCACCTCCACGTAGAGGCTCTCCTTCGAGCGGAAGTGCTGGTAGAGGACGGGTTTGGTCACACCTGCGGAGGTGGCGATGTCATCCATCGACGTGGCCTGGTACCCCTTCTCGGTGAACACCTCGGTCGCGAGCCGGAGCAGCTGGGAGCGTCGTTGCTCTCGGGGCATCCGGGAGGTGGCGGGTGAGGACATGGGATCGACCTCCGGATCGGACAATCGGGACAGGGGGTGATCCCGACCACTGTACCGCCGCCGCGGTCCGGGCCGGACCGCCTCGGACGTCGTCCCCATGAGGTGCAATGGGTCCATGCGACGCACCGGCACGATCACGGGGGAGGGCATCCGCCTGCTCGGACCCGACCTCGCCTCGCTGCCCGCCCTGCTGGACCGGGAGCGGCTCGACGAGGGCCAGCGTCGCGCCCTCGCGGCCTTCGGCGCAGGCCAGCACGTCCTCGTCCACGGCGGTCCCGGCAGCGGCCGCACCGCCCTCGCCCTCGCCGCCGCCGACTCCGCGGGAGAGGAGACGCTGCTGCTCGCCCCGCGCCGCCTCGCCGCCGGGAGGCTGCGCGACGCCCTCGCCGTGCACGGACGCGGCACGGCGCGCGCCATGACCCCGCCCGCCCTCGCCCACGCCGTCGCCCGCGCCGAGGCGCTGCGCCGCGGACTCGGCGAGCCGACCCTCGTCACGGGCGCGGAGCAGGACGCCCTGCTCGCGGAGCTGATCGCCGAGCGCACTGGCTGGCACCTCGAGGTCGACGCGGGGACCCGCGCGCTCCCCGGCTTCCGCACCGAGCTGCGCGACCTCATCACCCGTGCCGGGGAGCTGGGGCTGGGCCCCACGGCGCTCGAGGCGCTGGGCCGCGAGCACGACCGGCCCGCCTGGCGCGACGCGGCCGCGCTGCTGCGCGACTACCTCGGGGTGCTGGACCTCGAGGCCTCCGCCGCGCTCGATGCGGGCCCCCGCCTCGACTCCGGCGCCCTGGTGCGCCGCGCCGCGACGCTCCTGGGCGACCCGTCCGTCCCCTCGCCCTTCCGCGCCGTCGTGGTCGACGACGCGCAGGACCTCACCGCCGCCGGCGTCGAGCTCGTCGCGGCGCTCGCCGCGAGCGGTGCGCGGGTGCTCGCGATCAGCTGCCCCGATGCCGCGGTGGACACCTTCCGCGGCGCGCTCCCCGACGCCGCCGCCCGGCTGCGGGACCTGCTGCCGGGCGTGCCGCTGGAGATCTCCCTCGACGGCGCCCACGCCAGCGAGGCGCCGCTCACCGGGGCGATCGACGCGCTGCGGGGACGGCTCCCGCTCGCCGGCGCCCCGGCCGGCTCCCGTCGGCCCCGCACGGAGCTCTCGGGCGGGATCGTCGCCCTGCGCGCAGGGGACCCCCTGGACGAGGCGCGCCTGATCGGCTCGGCCCTGCGGGACCTGCACCACCGCGAGGGGATCGAGTACGACGACATGGCCGTGGTGTGCCGCTCCGGTGCGGCCGTCGCCGATGTCGCCGACCGTCTCTCCCGCACCGGCCTGCCCGTGCGGATCCCCCGCCGTCCCCAGCCGCTGCGGGAGGTCGCCGTGGTCGCGGATCTCCTGACGATCCTCGAGCTCGGCCTCGCCCCCGACGGCGCGCCGCTCGAGCCCCGCACCGCCACGGAGCTCCTGCGCGGCCCCTTCGGGGACGCCGACGACCTGCGCCTGCGCCGCATCCGCCGGCTCCTGCTCGCCGCGCACCGCGAGGAGGTCAGGCGGCGGGACGAGGAGGGCGAGGAGGGGGAGCCCGCCACCGGAGACGCTGCGGTGTCGGATGACTCGGCGCCGCCGGCCGCGCCGGTGACGAGCGAGCAGCTGCTGGCCCGCGCGCTCGTCGACGAGGAGGTGCCGGGCCTTCCCGCCGCGGACGCCCGCGACCGCGCCGCCGCCCCCGTGCACCGGCTGCGCGACATGATCCGCGCCGTGCGCGCGCATCGCGAGGACGGGGCCGAGCAGGTGCTCTGGCACGCCTGGGACGCCTCCCGCCTCGCGGGCGGCTGGCGCCGCGCCGCGCTCGGGGACGCCGGCGACGTGGACGGAGCCCGGGCGCGCCTGGCCGGCTCCCGCCTGGACGCGCTGCTGGAGCTGTTCGCCGCCGCCGAGCGCCTCACCGAGCGCCGCCCCGGCGCCGGGCCCCTCGAGCTCGTCGAGCAGATCCGCGCCCAGGCCGTCGTCGAGGACACCCTCGCCCCGGCCGCCGCCGCCCGCGGCCGGATCGACGTGCTCACCCCCGCGCAGCTCGCCGGCGAGCACCGCGACACCGTCGTCCTCGCCCGGCTCCAGGAAGGGGCCTGGCCGGACCTGCGCCTGCGCTCGACCCTCTTCGGCGCCGCGGACCTCGCCCTGCTCGCCGGACCCCGCGCCGCCGACCCCGCCCCGGGGCCCGAGGCGCTGCGCGCCCTCCAGCGCGAGCAGGTCCTCGCCGACGAGCTCCGCCTCGCCGTCAGCGCCCTCGCCCGCGCCCGCTCCCGGGTGCTGCTCACTGCGATCGAGGGCGAGCAGGAGGAGCCCTCCGCGCTCTTCGACGTGCTCGAGGAGGCCGCCGGGGAGCCGTGGATCGACCCCGAGGTGCTGCGCCTGGACCCCGGCCCCGCCCCCGATGCGCGCCGCCTCGTCGCCGCGCTGCGCCGCCGCCTGCGCGAGGAGGACCCCGTCCGCTCCCGCGACGCGGCCCTCGCCCTCGAGGCCCTCGGCCGCGCGGGCGCCCCCGGCACCGACCCCGCGGCCTGGTATCACCAGGACCCCAGCTCCACCGAGCCCCTGCACGACCCGGAGGACCCGATCGCGCTGTCCCCCTCCGCGCTCGAGCGTGCCGCGGACTGCCCCCAGTCCTGGCTCATGGAGCGCGCCGGCGGCACCCGTGCGGGCGGTCCCGCCCAGCTCCTCGGCACCGCGATCCACCATCTCGCCCAGATCCACCCCCGCGGCGAGACGGACCTCCTGGACGAGCTCCACGCGCTGCTGCGCGGCATGCCCGGCACCGACACCTGGTCCGGACGCCGCCGCGTGCGCCGCGCGGAGGACGCCGCCCGGCTGCTCACCGAGCACCTGCGCACCGCCGCCGAGCCCCTCGCCGTCGAGGCGCCCTTCGAGGTGACCCTCGGACGGGTGCGGCTGCGCGGCAGCATCGACCGGATCGAGGGGGACGCGACCGGTCTGCGGGTCGTGGACCTCAAGACCGGCCGTGCCGCGAAGTCCGCCGCGAAGGCCGAGGCGGACCTGCAGCTGGCCGCCTACCAGGCCGCGGTGCGCGAGGGCGCGCTCGCGGAGCAGCTCGGCGAGGACGCCCCAGAGCGGCTGAACGGCGCCCAGCTCGTCTACGTCGGCACCGGCGCGAAGCGGGCCGCGGTGCGCACCCAGACCGCGCTCACCCGCGCCGAGCACCCCGACTGGTTCGACGAGCTCGTCCGCGACGTGGCCCGCGAGGTCTCCGGGGAGCACGTCACCGCGCGCCGCAACGCGCACTGCGACCACTGCGCGGTGCGCTCCAGCTGCCCGCTCCAGCCCGAAGGAGAGCAGCTGTGAGCACCGTCCCGACCGTGCCCGGCACCCCCGCCCGCCATTCCGCCGCGCAGCTCGCCGCGCTGCTCGAGCAGCCCCCGCCCACCGCCGAGCAGACCGCCGTGATCGAGGCGCCGCTCGCGCCGATGCTCGTCGTCGCCGGCGCCGGCTCCGGCAAGACCGAGACGATGGCCTCGCGCGTGGTGTGGCTGATCGCCAACGGCATCGTCGAGCCCCGCCAGGTGCTGGGCCTGACCTTCACCCGCAAGGCCGCCCATGAGCTCGGCGAGCGGATCGGGGCGCGTCTGGCCACGCTCGCCGCTGCCCTGCGCGATGCCGGGGAGGAGCTGCCGCCCGGCCTCGAGCGCGGCGGCGACGAGCTCGTCGGCCAGCGCCCCCTGGTCCACACCTACAACGGCTTCGCCCTCGACCTCGTGCGCGAGCACGCCCTCGCCGTCGGCATCGACCCCGAGCTGACCATGATGTCCGCCTCCGCCTCCTGGCAGCTCGCCCACGAGATCGTCGAGGGCTGGGACGACTCCCTCGACCTCGACGCCTCCCCGGCCACGCTCACCGCCGCGCTGCTCTCCCTGAGCTCCTCGCTGGCCGACCACCTCGTCACGCCCGACCAGCTCGAGGCGCACCTGCGCGAGATCCGCGACCACCTCGCCCAGATCCCGCTGCAGGTCGAGGGGCGGCGCCGCACCACCCCGAAGGAGGTCGCCAAGGTGATCGGCGCGCTCGAGTCGCGCCTGGCGCTGATCCCGCTGCTGGAGAGGTTCGCCGAGATCCGCACCGCCGACTCGGCGCTGGACTTCTCCGACCAGGTCTCCCTCGCCGCCCGCATCGCCCGCGAGGTCCCCGCCGCCGCGACCCTCGCCCGGCGCATGCACCGCGTGGTGCTGCTGGACGAGTTCCAGGACACCTCCGTGGCCCAGCTGCGCATGCTCACCGACCTCTTCGGCCCCGGCCACGCCGCCTGCGCCGTCGGCGACCCGCAGCAGGCGATCTACGGCTGGCGCGGCGCGTCGGCCGCCTCGCTCGCCGGCTTCGCCGAGGCCTTCGCGACCGAGGCGCAGCCCGTCCTGCAGCGCACCCTGTCCACCTCCTGGCGCAACGAGGAGGCCGTGCTCGCCGTCGCCAACCGCCTCGCCGCCCCGCTGCGCGACGCCGGCGCCGGGATCGAGATCCCCGAGCTGCATCCCCGCCCCGGCGCGGGGGAGGGGGCCTGCGAGATCCTCGAGGCGGCCGACGAGCGGGCCGAGGCCCGCGCGATCGCCGACTGGATCCTCGCCCGCCGCGCCGAGGACGGGACCGGTGCCGTGAGCACCGGTGGGGCAGGCGCCGAGAGCACGCCGCCCGCCTCCGCCGCGATCCTCGTGCGCGCCCGCCGGCAGATCCCCGCGCTGGTCGCCGGGCTCGAGGAGCGGGGGCTCACCCCCGCGGTCGTGGGACTCGGCGGGCTCCTGCACCGCCCCGAGGTCGCCGATGTGCGCGCCCTGCTCGAATGCGCGCACGATCCCGGCCGCGGCGACGCCCTCATGCGTCTGCTCACCGGACCGCGGATCCGGCTCGGGGCGCGCGACCTCGCCGTCCTCGGCCGCTGGCGCGACCGGATGGGCTCGCGCCGCCGCGCCGACGCCGCTGCGGCGGGACCGGTCGGGGCCCGGGACGAGGCCGAGGAGGTCACGCTCGTGGACGCGGTCGACGACCTCCCGCCCGCGGACTGGACCGACCCGGCCGGCCGCGCCCTCACCGCCGCCGGCCGCGAGCGGCTGCTGCACCTGCAGCGGATGCTGCGCGACATGCGGCGCCTGCTGCCGCTGCCCCTGCCGGACCTGATCACCGCCGCGGTCCGGGCGCTCGAGGTGGACCTCGCCCTGCTGGAGACCGCGCCGGGCACTGGCGCGCTCGCCGACCTCGAGGCGCTGCGCGACCACGCCGCGTCCTTCGAGCGCACCGCCCGCCGCGGCGGGCTCGGCGCCTATCTCGACCTGCTCGAGATCAGCGAGGACGAGGAGGCGGGGCTCGCCGTGACCGCCGCCCCCGAGCAGGCCCACGACCCCGCCGCCGTGACCATCGTGACGATGCACTCGGCCAAGGGCCTCGAATGGGACCTCGTCGCGGTCGCCGGCCTCACCGAGGGCTCCGTGCCCTCCTACGACCTGCGCCGCGCGAAGACCGACGAGACCGGCCGGGTGCGCGTGCCGGGCGACGGCTGGCTCGGCAAGCTCGCCGGCGCCTCGGTGCCCACCGCTCTGCGCGGCGACGCGGACACCCTCCCCGAGCTCGCCTGGGCCGAGGCCGACACCCAGGTCGACGCCGAGGGGCTCATCGAGGAGTACCGCTTCGCACAGGGCGAGGAGGCGCTGGCCGAGGACCGGCGGCTGATGTACGTCGCGGTCACCCGGGCCCGCCGCCGACTGCTGCTGACCTCCGCCGCCTGGCGCGAGGGACTGCGCACCCCCCGGCCCCGCTCCCGCTATCTCGCCGAGGCGGCGCCGCTGGTGCCCGAACCCTTCCGCACCGCGCAGGAGGTCCCCGAGGAGAACCCGCTGGAGTCCGAGCGGTCCACCGCCGCCTGGCCGCCGCAGCCCGGCGAGGCGGAGCGGGCGCGTGCCCGTGCCGCCGCCCGGCTCGACCAGGCCGCCCCGGCCGATGCCGTGCAACCGGCAGCGCACGTCGAGCCCCCCGCGCTCGCCGACGCCCAGCTCGAGGAGCTCGTGCGCCGCACCCTCGCGGACCTCGCCCAGCACGCCGCCGCGCCCGTCGTCCACTCCCCGCCGCGGCTGTCCGCCTCCCAGGTCGTCCAGCAGGCCCGCGACCCGCAGGCCGCCGCGATCGAGCTGCTGCGCCCGCTGCCGCGCCGCCCCTCACCGGCCGCCGTGCGCGGCACCGCCTTCCACGCCTGGCTCGAGACCCGCTTCGAGAGCGCGACCCTGCTGGACCTCGAGGACCTCGCCGATCTCGAGGACCCGGAGGAGGAGCGCGCCCTCGCCGACGCCCGCGCGCTGCGCGAGGCCTTCGAGGCCTCCGAGTGGGCGCACCGCAGCCCGATCGCGGTCGAGCAGCCCGTCACCACGCGCATCGGGGAGATCGGGGTGCGCGGCGTGATCGACGCGGTGTTCGCCGAGCCCGAGGGCGGCGACGGCACCGCGGGTCCCGACGGCGACGGAGGAGTGATCATCGTGGACTGGAAGACAGGCCGCATGCCCCGCCCCGCACAGCTGCGCGAACGCTCCCTGCAGCTCTCGCTCTACCGACTGGCCTGGCACGAGAAGACCGGGCTGCCGCTGGAGAACATCCGCACGGCCTTCCACTTCGTGGCCGACGGGATCACCCACGAGGTCGCCGAGCATCCTTCCCGCGAGCGGATCGCGCAGATGCTCGCGGGGGAGTGAGGAGAGGTCAGGCGCTGCCGTCCTCGCGCGCGTTCATCGCCTCGTAGGCACGCTCCGCCTCCTCGCGGGCGATCTGCGCGAGATCCGTGTCGAGGTCCGCGATCATGCCCTTCGCGTCCGCGACGATGTCCTCGTCCTCGACCTCGAGGCCGTGCTCGAGCCATTCGGCGACCGCGAACTCGCCCAGCGCCTGCGCCCGCTCCATGAGCCGCGGATGGCTCGAGGTGGGAAGCTCCTCCCGGTAGGCGGCGTACAGCGCGTCGAAGCGCTCCGGGTCCAGGGAGGAGATCAGCCAGGCGAGGTCCGCCGCGGGATCGCCCACGATCGACGAGGACCAGTCCCGCACCGCGCTCAGGCGCCGGCCCGAGACGAACAGGCTCTCCTCGGAGAGGTCGCCGTGGATGAACTGCGGGGTGAAGTCCCACAGCTCCGCATCGGCCAGCAGCGCGTCCCACCGCTGCGCGACCGCGGCGGGCAGGTGCCCGGCGGCGTGGACCGCGTCGATCCGGGCGCGATGGCGGGCGTGCAGCACCTCGGGGGTGAACGACTCGACCCCTGCGGACTCCGCCGCGTACCGGGGGACGGTGTGGATCCGGGCCAGGACCTCGCCCAGGGAGCGGGCCAGCTCCTCGCTCTCCTGGAGGTCCTCGAGCATCAGCGGACGGCCGACGGGCGCCTCCGTGACAGCGCTGCGCCCGCCCTCGGGGAGTCTCACGTAGCCGAGCACAGGAGGGATCACGGGTCGCAGCGGGGTCCCGGTGAGCGCATCGGCGACCCGCAGATCGCGCTCGAGACGGATCCCGCCTGCGGTGGACGCGGGGGAGTGGACCAGCACTCGGCGGCCGTCCTCCGCGACCACCCCGGCGACGTCGAGATCCTCGGCCGGGGTGGCGATGGGCGAGGTCCGCACCGGGACCAGCCCGGGGACCGCCGCCGCGGCGAGGGCAGCCAGGGAGAAGGAGTTGCGATGCACGCGTCCACCGTACCCGTCCGACCCCCGCCTGCCGCGTAGGCTCGAGACCATGCCGACGCTCCGTGGACCGCACCTCAGCACACCCCTCACCCTCCGCGGCTCCGACCGCGACGCGCTGCTGCGTGACGACCCGGGGATCCTCGCCCCGGGGGAGGACGCCCGCTATCTCGTCACCCGTGCCGGGGCCGTCGCCCTGGCCGAGGACGAGGAGGGCACCCTCCGCGCCGTGCTGGAGACCGCCGATCCGCGCGGCGGCACCACCCAGCCGCTGGTCCTGCTGGGGCGCCGCGACGGCCTGCGAGTGCTCGCCGTGGAGATCGCCGAGCCGAGCCCCGAGCTCGACGACCCCGGCCGTGATCTGCGCGACCTCCGGCGCGTCGCGGATCGCCTCGACGAGGCCGACGCCGACCTCGCCGCCGCTGCGGTCGCGATGGGCGCCTGGCACCGCTCGATGCGGCACTGCCCCCTGTGCGGCGGGCTGCTCGAGCCCGAGATGGCCGGCTGGGTGCTGCGCTGCCGCGAGGACGGCGTCGAGCAGTTCCCCCGCACCGACCCCGCCGTGATCATGGCCGTGCGCGACGGGCAGGACCGGCTGCTCCTGGCCCGCAACGCGCACTTCCGCGGCCGCTTCCACTCGGTGCTGGCCGGCTTCGTCGAGCCCGGCGAGAGCCTCGAGAACGCGGTCGCGCGCGAGGTCGACGAGGAGGTCGGGGTGACGGTCACCGAGGTCGAGTACATGGGAAGCCAGCCCTGGCCCTTCCCGCGCTCTCTCATGCTCGGCTACCGAGCCTGGGCACCGGAGGCCGCCGAGCTCACCCTCCAGGACGAGGAGATCGCCGAGGCGCGCTGGTTCTCGCGCGAGGAGCTCGCCGCGGCTCTCGCCGCCGAGGAGATCGAGCTGCCCGGCGCCGCCTCCATGGGCCGCGCCCTGATCGACGACTGGTACGGCCGCTCCGCCGAGGCCTGAGCGGCGCTCGCCGGCCCGTCGGCCGCCGCGGGGCCGCTTGTCAGGTACTGGCGCATGGCGTACCAGTACGCCTATATGGGCATAGAGGTACGCCACACGCCAGTACCCGTGAGGTGCCCGGCCGAAACAGCCCCGTCCGCTCGTGCCCCGATGCACCGGGGGGTGTGTGAGGCACCCGCCGTCCACAGCACCCCGTGGAGCGTCGCACCGCCCTGGCAGGATGGAGGGCGATGACCGACCAGACCGCTGCCGACCCCGCCGCTCCCGCCCCCTCCGCCCCGGCCGATGCGGAGTCCCTCCTCGCCGCGCTCGACCCCGAGCAGCGGGAGGTGGCCCGCAGCTTCGGCACGCCGCTGTGCGTCCTCGCGGGTGCCGGCACCGGGAAGACCCGCGCGATCACCCACCGCATCGCCTACGGCGTCACCACCGGTCAGCTGAACCCCCGCCACGTCCTCGCCGTCACCTTCACCGCGAAGGCCGCCGCCGAGATGCGCTCGCGCCTGCGCGACCTCGGGGTTCCCGCCGTCCAGGCCCGCACCTTCCACTCGGCCGCGCTGCGCCAGCTGCGCCACTTCTGGCCCCGCGTCGTCGGCGGGCCGATGCCCGACATCATCGCCAGCAAGTACGCCGGGGTGGGGGAGGCCTGCTCCCGCCTGCACCTCAGCGTGGACCGGGCGGCGCTGCGCGACATCGTCGCCGAGGTCGAGTGGTCCCGCGTCTCGATGCTCACCCCCGAGTCCTATCCCGACGCGGCGGAGAAGGCCCGCCGCACGGGGGTGGCCGGCTTCGACTCCCGCTCGATCTCCCGCATCCTCACCCAGTACGAGGAGGTGAAGAAGGAGCAGGGCGTGATCGACTTCGAGGACGTGCTATTGCACATGGTCGGCTTCCTCACCGAGCGCGGCGACGTCGCCCGCGAGGTCCGCTCCCAGTACAAGCACTTCGTCGTCGACGAGTACCAGGACGTCTCCGCCCTCCAGCACGCCCTGCTGCGGCTGTGGCTGGGCACCTCGGACGATCTGTGCGTGGTCGGCGACGCAGCCCAGACCATCTACACCTTCGCCGGCGCCCGCGCCTCCTACCTGCTGGACTTCCGCAGCGAGTTCAAGCGCGCCCGCACCATCCGCCTCGAGCGCAACTACCGCTCCACCCCCGAGATCGTGCGGATGGCCAACACCGTCCTGGACGGCGCCCAGGGCCGCACCCGGGCCGGCCGCCTCACCCTCGTCTCCCAGCGCGATGCCGGCCCGCCGCCGCTGGTGGAGTCCTTCCCCGACGACCCGGCCGAGGCCGACGGGATCGCCGACCGCATCGGCGCGCTGATCTCCGAGGGACGCACCGCCTCCGAGATCGCGATCCTCTTCCGCACCAACAGCCAGTCCGAGGCCTTCGAGCAGGCGCTCACCGCCCGCGGCATCGGCTACCTGGTGCGCGGCGGTGACCGCTTCTTCGAGCGCCAGGAGGTGCGCCGGGCGATGGTCTCCCTGCGCGCCGCGACCCGCGTCGAGCAGCTCGACCCCGCCCGCGCCGTCCGCGACGTCCTCTCCCAGCAGGGCTGGTCCGAGACGGCACCGGAGACCACCGGCGCGATCCGCGACCGCTGGGACTCCCTCAACGCCCTCGTCGGCCTCACCGACACCATCACCGCCCGGCCCGGGGCGAGCATGGCCGACGTCGTCCGCGAGCTCGAGGAGCGGGCCGAGTCGCAGGCCGCCCCCGTCGTCGACGGCGTCACCCTCGCCTCCGTCCACGCCGCCAAGGGCCTGGAATGGCCGGTCGTGTTCGTCGTCGGCGCGAGCGACGGGCTGCTGCCGATCTCGATGGCGAAGACCCCCGCCGAGGTGGAGGAGGAGCGGCGCCTGTTCTACGTCGCCCTCACCCGCGCCCGGGACCTGCTCACGGTGAGCTGGGCCGCGGCCCGCACCCCCGGTGCCCGCGGCTCCCGCAAGCCCTCCCGCTTCCTCGACGGGGTCCTCGCCCACCCCGACTCCCCACGCACCGCGCCCGGTCCCGGGCCGCGCCGCACCGGACGCCGCTCCGCGACCGTCTACTCCGAGTGCCGGGTGTGCGGTCAGGGGCTCGTCTCCGCCGCCGAGCAGCGCCGCGGCCGCCACGACGGCTGCCCCACGACCGCCGGTCCTGCGCTGCTCGCCGAGCTGCGCAGCTGGCGGCGCGAGGAGTCCTCGCGCCGCGGCGTGCCGGCCTACGCCGTGCTCACCGATGCCGCCCTCGAGGCGCTCGCCGAGCGCGCTCCGCGCACCGAGCAGGAGCTGCTCGGCGTGCCCGGCATCGGCCCGGCGAAGCTCTCCTCCTACGGCACCGATCTCCTGCAGATCCTCGCCGGCACCGCCGAGAAGAACTGAAACCGCAGGTCAAAAAATACTTCTGCATCCGGCAGGCAGGGTGTAGAGTCGCTGACGTCAATCGTTCGGGTCGTGAGCCGGGAAACCGGGGCACGCGCACAGAAAGGGGGTGGGTCACGTGATGATCACCAGGAATCTCGCAGTGGTCGGACAGCGCCCCCTCGGCGCGCCCTCCCTTCTGCCACGCGAACGGGGCTATGCCCCTGCGGTGCTCCCCCTGAGCTGACGAGGCCCACCTCGCTGCACGGGGCGGCACCGCCGCCGCCCCCGCCCCTCACAGGGGCTCGTCCCACCGACGACTTCGAAGCAGCGAGACGATGACTTCTCTACTCACCACTTTCCTGAACCCTGCGGAGACCTCCGCGGACATGCTGCCGTGCCATGACGCCGACGCGGCCGACCTCTTCTTCTCCGAGCGTCCCGCGGACCTCGAGGCGGCCAAGCGCCTGTGCGCGCAGTGCCCCCTCATCGAGGAGTGCCGCCAGGGCGCCCTCGACCGGGGAGAGCCCTGGGGCGTGTGGGGCGGGGCGATCTTCCAGGACGGCCGCATCATCGCCGTCAAGCGCGGCCGCGGCCGCCCGCGGAAGAACCCCCTCCCGGACGCCGACGCGGCATGAGCCTGCCCGGCACCGCACCCGGGCGACGAAGGGCGGGGCACCGATCGGTGCCCCGCCCTCCGCGGTCTCGAGAGAGTGTCTCGATCAGGGGTGCTTGCTGCCTGATCTCCTACCGGCTCGTCCCTCGCCAGTACGTCGATCAGCAGTGCTGACTGCCTGATCTCCTACCGGCTCGTCCCTCGCCAGTACGTCGATCAGGGGTGCTTGCTGCCTGATCTCCTACCGGCTCGTCCCTCGCCAGTACGTCGATCAGCAGTGCTGACTGCCTGATCTCCTACCGGCTCGTCCCTCGCCAGTACGTCGATCAGGCCTTGCCGAGGATCCGGTTCAGCTTGGTGCCGCACTCGGGGCACACGGCCTTGGCCATGCGACGGCCGTTGGAGACGACGACATTGCCCTCGGCCTCCCGCTTCTCGCGGCACTTGACGCAGTAGAACTCTCCGGCATAGGTCTCGTCGGCCATATCCGCTCCTCGTTGCTTCGTGAGTGATGAACGATCACCGGCGCGCAGCTCTCACCGCGAGGCCGGGACCGGACCACTGTAACGGGGGCCGTGAATGCGCACGAATCCGTGAGGCCGTGACGCGGCAGGAGGAGACGAAGCTCCGATCTGACCGGCTCGTCGCGCGCTTCGGGAGGCTGGGGGGCTCCGCAGGAGCCGAGGAAGTGCGCACGACGAGCCGATATCGGCGGCCCGACGGCAACGTGAGGCCGGGCCGTGGGACCCCGGGGGCGCTCAGCACCACGCGCACCTTCCCCGTGTGCGTCCTGCTAGTTATCCCGGGGTCCCACGTGGAGGGAAACCTAGCCTCTGCGGACCGGGCGGGTCAAAGATCGGCCGGGGATCGACTGTGGACAACGTGCCCCATCCTGTGGACAGGCATCCCCCGTCGGTGCGAACACTGTGGAGGAGACGACATCGCCCCCGGTCACGGGGCTCTGACCGGCCCGTTCGCAGTGCACAGCTGTGGACGAAGTTTTTTTCGTCACCGAAGCATGCCAGGCTTCCCTCATGAACGATCTGGTCCACCACGAGAAGCTCGCGGGCCCGGCCGGCGAGCGGGTGCTGGTGCGGCGCAGCGCCCGTCGGCGCCGCACCGTGTCCATCACTCGGCGCGAGGGCGACCTCGTGATCGCCATCCCCGCTGCCTTCAGCGCTCGGCAGGAGCGGGAATGGGCGAAGAAGATGGTCGACCAGCTGGTCGCCAAGGAGTCCCGGCGGCGCCCCGCCCGGCGCAGCGACGCTCAGCTGATGGCGATGGCGCGGGAGGTCAGTGAGGCTCATCTCGGTGGCAGAGCCCACCCCACCTCGGTGACCTGGTCCACACGTCAGAACGCCCGCTGGGGCTCGTGCACTCCGGCTGACGGCACGATCCGGCTCTCCCATCAGCTGCAGGGCATGCCGGACTACGTGGTGCGCTCGGTGATGATGCACGAGCTCGTGCACCTGCTCGTGCCGGGCCACGGCCCGGAGTTCAAGGCCCTCATGGCCGCCTACCCGCAGGCCGAGAAGGCGCAGGGGTTCCTCGACGGGGTCTCCTGGGCGAAGGACATGCCGCCGCTGGGCGGCGATGACGTCGAGGAGGCGCCGGGGGAGGGGTGAGAGGTCTCCCGCTAGCCGCGCACCGCCGTGTAGCGGTCGGCGAGCGCCTCGAGCGTGGCCGGGAGATCGGGGACCACACCGGAGGGCAGCAGCTCCTGCGCCGTGCCCGCCAGGGGCGTCCGGGAGGGCCAGGGGAACCATTCCGCCGCGCCCGACTCCTCGCTCGCGCGCAGCGGCATCTGCGCGGCCGGGAGCGGAGCCCGCAGCAGGAACTGCACGTCCCAGTGCTCCCTGCACCGCCCGAAGGCGGCGTCCAGACCGTGGCGGTGCAGCATCGCCGGGCCGTCGCCGACGAGCTCCAGGTCCTCGAGCCCGATCTCCTCGGCGACCTCGCGCCGCGCAGCCTGCTCGAGGCTCACCTCGCCGTCCTCGAGGTGCCCGCCGGGCTGCACCCAGAACAGGCCCTTCAGATGCCAGACGAGGGCGACGTGCTCCCCGGGCGCATCGACCACGACGGCGCTCGCGGTGAGGTGGGCCGGTCCGCCGTCGCGGTACAGGGCGCGGGGCGCCCCCCGCAGCAGGGCGAGGTACTCGCGGGCGAGACGGGGATTCGAGACCGCGCCGCGGGCGGCGCGCTCGAGCTCGGTCGCGGCCGGCTCGGGAGCGGCGCCCGCGTCAGCGGGCATGGCCCGTCGGGCCGTCCTCGCCCTGGTCGTCCTCGCCGTCGGCGCCTCGCACCCCGCCCTGCTCGTCCTCGCGGGGCGCGCTCTCGCCGCCCTCGCCGGACAGCAGCCGCTCGAGCTCCGCGTCGAAGTCGACGGGGATGGAGACGTCGGCGAGCGCCTCCGCGCCCTCGGCCGGGGCGGCGGCGTCCTCCCGCGGAGCCTGCGGCGTGCCGGAGAGCACCTCCGCCGTCGGCAGCAGATCAGGATGGTCCCACTTCGCCTCGCGACCGGACTCGCCCTCGGTGTCCAGCACCGACTCCCACCAGGACAGCGCCTCGCGCACCCGGCGGGGGCGCAGCTCGATGCCGACGGTGCGCGAGAGCATCTGCTCGGCCGGGCTGCCGGCCGCACGGCGGCGACGCAGCACCTCGCGCAGCGCCTCCAGATCCGGGAGCTTGCCGGTGAGGGCCCTGGTGGTGACGTGGTCGACCCACGCCTCGACCAGGGCGAGCGTCGTGGCGAGCTCCTCCAGGGCACGCTCCTGCGAGGCGCGGCGGGTGAACACGAACATCTCCTCGGGCCGGCGCGCCTGCAGCGCCTCCGGATCCGAGAGGTCCAGGTCGCGGACCATCTCGTCGAGCGCGTCGAGGTCCAGGGTGATCCCGCGGGAGTAGTCCTCGATCGCGGAGAACAGCGCACGGCCCAGCCAGGGCGCGGCGTCGAACAGGGCGATGTGCGCGATCTCGCGGGCCGCGAGGAAGATCCGCGCCGCGGCCGGGTCCAGCGAGTGCGCGGAGATCAGGTCCTCGACGTTCGCGGCGATGAGCGCAGGCTCGCCCTCGCGGCCGAGCGGCAGCCCGAGGTCCGTGGTGCCGGAGACCTCGCGGGCCAGCGCCCCGATCGCATGACCGAACTGGACGCCGAACATGGTCCCGCCGATCCTCTCCATCATCCCGGCCGGATCGCCGCCGGGCATCGGCATCCCCGCCGCGCCCAGATCGCCCATCTGCCCCATCTGGGCGCTGATCGCCTCGCCGATCGCGCCGGCCATGTACTTCGCCACCGGCTCCACGATCGGCTTCCAGCGCGGGAGGGTGCGGGCCAGCCAGGTGCCGCGGCCGTACACCTGCAGCTCCGCGGAGGGCACGTCGATCGCGAGCACCGGATCCAGCCACAGCCGCGCCACCTGCGCGGCCTGGCGCAGCTCGGCGACCTGCTCGGCCGACGGAGAGGGATCGCCGGGCGTGCCGGAGGGCGCGTCGACGCCCGGCAGCGTCACCTGGCCGGCGGCGGTGCGGCGCGCGAGGTCCTCCGCCATCTGCCAGTTCACGGGGCTGTCGCCCTGCGCGGCGAAGAGGTGCTGCATCTGGGCGGCGGCGGCGCGCAGCTGCGCCGGGTCCTGGGGGAGGTTCGCCTGCTGCGCGAGGGCCGAGAGGTCCAGCCCGTCCAGCGCCCCCTCGGGGAGCGCGTCCCCGAACGTCTCCTTCAGGAAGCGCTTCAGCGCCTCCTCGTCCATGTCTCCGGGTCCACCCGGGATCGGGGCATCGCTCATGGCCACCTCCTGCGGTCCGTGGGGCTCCCAGCGTACCGACAGCACCCCGGGTGCTCGCTGACCGCCCCGCGACGTGGGGCACAATGTCCTGCGTGACCGACGAGCCCACGCCCCCTGCCCGACGCCGCGGGGTGCGCGCCGCGGCCGCGCGCGCGATCGACGACGCCCAGCTGGCCCGGCCGCGACTGGCCCTGTCGATGCTGGTGCTGCTGTGCGCGATGATCCT
Source organism: Brachybacterium sp. EE-P12 (assembly GCF_003711805.1). GTDB lineage: Bacteria > Actinomycetota > Actinomycetes > Actinomycetales > Dermabacteraceae > Brachybacterium. The sequence goes on from NZ_QXCP01000004.1 coordinate 769,030, forward strand.
CGGCGGCTCCCTGCTCCCCGTCCCCTACGTCATCGAGCGGCCCGGTCCCGCGATCGACGTGCTCGGCGACTGGGAGGACGAGCAGATCCTCGCGATCGACGGCGCCGAGACCTATCCCACCGACGGCGAGCTGATGATGACCACCGTCTCCGTCGACGGCGGCCCCGGCTATCGCGTCACCCCCGTCGAGGTCGTCACCGCCTGGTTCGACCGCACGAAGATGGTGATGCCCCGCGAGGCGGTCTTCCCCGAGGGGCAGACCCGCGAGGAGACCACCCTGACCAACACCGCCGCGATGAGCACCTCCCAGCAGGGCGCCGTCGCCGTCGCCCTGGACGAGCTCGGGATCGAGTACCGCGACGTGGTGATGATCGCCGGGGTCCAGGAGGACGGTGCGGCAGCGAGCACCCTCGAGGCCGGGGACGTGATCGTCTCCGTCGGCGGCGAGACCGCGGCGGACGTGGAGGGATATCGCGACCTCATCGCCGGCTCCTCGAAGGACGGGGCCGTGCCGATGACCGTGCGCCGGGACGGCGAGGAGACCGAGCTCGAGGTCCCCGCCGAGCTCGTCGACGGCACCCTCCGGCTCGGCGTGGTCCTGTCCGAGGGCCACGAGTTCCCCCTCGACATCGACATCGCCGTCGGCGACATCGGCGGCCCCAGCGCCGGTCTGGTCTTCTCCCTGTCCGTCTACGACGAGCTCACCCCGGGCGCCCTGACCGGCGGCCATGCCATCGCCGGCACCGGCACGATCGCCGAGGACGGCGCCGTCGGCTCGATCGGCGGGATCCGCCAGAAGATGGTCGGCGCGGCCGAGTCCGACGCCGAGTTCTTCCTCGCCCCGACGGCGAACTGCGACGAGGTCGTCGGCTACGAGCCCGACGGCCTCCAGGTCGTCGCCGTCGGCAGCTTCGAGGAGGCGCTCGAGGCGACCGGCACGATCGCCGGGACCGGTACCGTCGAAGGCCTTCCCACCTGTGAGGACGTGAGCACCCCATGAGCAAGCGCAACCGCCGCCGCACCCCGCCGAAGCCCACCGTCGTCCTCGACTTCGGCGGCGTGCTCAGCGCCGGGCACGACCCGGTCCCCGCGATCCACGAGCTGCTGGGCGGGGACGCCGCCGCCGTCGGCGAGGCGCTGTGGGCCGAGCGCGGCGCCTACGACGCCGGCCGCACGAGTTCTGCCGAGTACTGGGGCGCCGTCGCCCGCGCCGCCGGGATCCAGGAGCTCACGGCCGCCGAGGTCGAGGAGCTCCAGGACGCGGACAACCGCTACTTCCTGCGCCTGGACCCCGAATCCCGCGCGCTGCTGCACGACCTCGCCCGCAACGGCGTGCGCCTCGCGCTGCTGTCCAACGCCTCGGCCGCCTTCGGCGAGGCGGTGCGGCGCGCCGACTGGTTCGAGGCCTTCACCCTCGCGGTGATCTCCGCAGAGGAACGCAGCGTCAAGCCCGAGCGGGAGATCTACGAGGTGCTGCTGGACGTGCTCGCCCACGAGACCGGGGGAGTGCGCCTGCCCTCCTCGGTGCTCTTCTTCGACGACCGCGAGGACAACGTCGCCGCCGCTCGTGCGCTCGGCATCGACGCCCACCTGTGGCCGCGCAACGGCGACCCGCATCCCGAGGGCACCGAGCACGGCGCGGCGATCGCCCGGCGCGTCCTCGCCGAGCGCGGCATCCCGCTGGACTGACGACGGCCCCGCCCCGGCGGGCGGGTCCGTCCGGGGCGGGGTAGAGTCGGGCACCGTGACGACTCCCGTGCGGCGCCGAGGTGCGGCGCGCCGGTGAGCGAACCGCACACCGACCACCCCTCGACAAGGACACCGAATTGGCAGAGTTCATCTACACGATGTACAAGGCCCGCAAGGCCGTGGGCGACAAGGTCATCCTCGATGACGTCTCCATGAGCTTCTACCCGGGCGCGAAGATCGGCATGGTCGGCCCCAACGGCGCCGGCAAGTCGACCATCCTGAAGATCATGGCGGGACTGGACCAGCCCTCCAACGGCGAGGCCCGTCTCAGCCCCGGCTACAGCGTGGGCATCCTGCTGCAGGAGCCGCCGCTGGACGAGTCCAAGACCGTCCTGGAGAACGTCCAGGAGGGCATGGGCGAGCTCTTCAAGAAGGTCCAGCGCTTCAACGCGATCGGCGAGGAGATGGCCGAGGAGGGCGCCGACTTCGACGCGCTCATGGCGGAGATGGGCACCCTGCAGGGCGACATCGACGCCGCGAACGGCTGGGACCTCGACTCCCAGCTCGAGCAGGCGATGGACGCGCTGCGCTGCCCGCCCGGCGACGAGCCCGTCACCCACCTCTCCGGCGGCGAGCGCCGCCGCGTGGCGCTGTGCAAGCTGCTGCTGGAGAAGCCGGACCTGCTGCTGCTGGACGAGCCGACCAACCACCTCGACGCCGAGAGCGTGCTCTGGCTCGAGCAGCACCTCCAGCAGTACGAGGGCGCCGTCATCGCCGTCACCCACGACCGCTACTTCCTCGACCACGTCGCCCAGTGGATCGCCGAGGTCGACCGCGGCCACCTCTACCCCTACGAGGGCAACTACTCCACCTACCTGGAGAAGAAGGAGCAGCGCCTCGAGGTCCAGGGCAAGAAGGACCAGAAGCTCGCCAAGCGCCTCAAGGAGGAGCTGGAGTGGGTGCGCTCGAACGCCAAGGGCCGGCAGGCGAAGTCCAAGTCGCGACTGGCCCGCTACGAGGAGATGGCGGCGGAGGCCGAGAAGACCCGCAAGCTCGACTTCGAGGAGATCACCATCCCGCCCGGCCCGCGCCTGGGCAACCAGGTGATCGAGGCCAAGGACCTGAAGAAGGGATTCGGCGAGCGGATCCTCATCGACGGGCTCTCCTTCTCCCTGCCGCCGAACGGCATCGTCGGCGTCATCGGCCCCAACGGCGTCGGCAAGACCACGCTGTTCAAGACGATCGTGGGCCTGGAGCCGCTGGACGGCGGCGACCTGAAGATCGGCCAGAGCGTCAAGATCAGCTACGTCGACCAGAACCGCGAGAACATCGACCCGGAGAAGAACCTCTGGGAGGTCGTCTCCGACGGGCTGGACTTCATCCAGGTCGGCAAGGTGGAGATCCCCTCGCGCGCCTACGTCTCCCAGTTCGGCTTCAAGGGCCCGGACCAGCAGAAGAAGGCGGGCGTGCTCTCCGGCGGCGAGCGCAACCGTCTGAACCTCGCCCTCACCCTCAAGCAGGGCGGCAACGTGCTGCTGCTGGACGAGCCCACCAACGACCTGGACGTGCAGACCCTCGGCTCGCTCGAGAACGCGCTGCTGGAGTTCCCCGGCTGCGCCGTCGTGGTCTCCCACGACCGGTGGTTCCTCGACCGCGTCGCGACCCACATCCTCGCCTACGAGGGCACCGAGGAGAACCCGGCGAACTGGTACTGGTTCGAGGGCAACTTCGAGTCCTACCAGCAGAACAAGGTCTCCCGTCTGGGTGAGGAGGCCGCGCGGCCGCACCGCGTGACCTACCGCCGCCTGACCCGCGACTGAGCCCCGCCCCCCGCCGGGGCCGACGACGAGGGCCGATCACCCCAGGGGTGATCGGCCCTCGTCGTCGGCCCGCGGGCACCACGTGCAGGCGAGGGTCGGCGTCGTCCCGTGCGAGGTCGAGCAGGCCGAGGCGGGCCGGGCCACGGACATGAAACTTCTTGCGCGATGGGTGCTGCGCGTCGGACGTCCGCGATGCCGGTGAACAGCACGTGTCCCAACGGTGCTGGTGATCGTCCGGAATGAGCCTGGCGTGCTGCCTCGCGCGACACGCAAGAGTGCTGCAAGCACGGGGTGCTGCTCGGGTACCTTGGGGCCATGAAGCCGCTCTGCACGCTCACGGTCTCCTCCGAGCTCCCGGAGGCCCTCGTCCCCCTGCGCGATCTCGCGCTGAACCTGCGCTGGTCCTGGCGCCGCCAGACCCTCGACCTGTTCCGCTCCCTGGACCCGAAGGCCTTCGTGGACAGCGGCGAGAACCCCTTCGCGATGCTGCCCATGGTGCCCGCCGGCCGTCTGGCCGAGGCGGCGCGCGACGAGTCCTTCCTGGCCCGGATGCGCTCCGAGGTCGGGGACCTGCGCACCTATCTCGACTCCGGGCGCTGGTTCCAGCGCACCGTGCCCGGCGCGCTGGGCACCGGAGCGGGCTCCTCGATCGCGTACTTCTCGATGGAGTTCGGGATCACCCCGACGCTCCCGATCTACTCCGGCGGCCTGGGCATCCTCGCCGGCGACCACCTGAAGTCCGCCTCGGACCTCGGCGTGCCGCTGACCGCGATCGGCCTGCTCTACCAGTGGGGCTACTTCTCCCAGTCCCTGGACCGCAGCGGCTGGCAGCAGGAGGGGTACCGCCTCAACGACCCCGCCGACCTGCCCGTGGAGCCCGTGCTCGACCAGGACGGTGCGCAGCTGACCGTCTCGGTGACGCTGCCGGGCGGCCGCGACGTCGCGATCGCGGTGTGGAAGGCGCAGGTGGGGCGTGTCGTCCTGCTGCTCCTGGACACGAATGTGGAGGGCAACGACGAGGAGGCCCGCCAGATCACCGACCGCCTCTACGGCGGCGACCACGAGCACCGCATCGTCCAGGAGATCGTGCTCGGCATCGGCGGCGTCCGCGCCGTGCTCGAGCACGCCCGCCTCACCGGTGCGCCCGCACCGAGCGTCTTCCACCTCAACGAGGGCCACGCCGGCTTCTCCGGGCTCGAGCGGGTGGGCCGTCTGATGGCCGACGGGGCAGGGTTCTCCGAGGCGGTCGCCGAGGTGCGCGCCGGCACCGTGTTCACCACCCACACCCCGGTGCCCGCCGGGATCGACCGCTTCGACGCCTCCCAGCTGCGCCGCCATCTCGACGCCGACGAGCACGGGCTCTCCCGCCTGATCCCCTCCCTGCCGGTCGAGGCAGCGCTCGCGCTCGGCATCGAGGAGGGCGGTGACGTGTTCAACATGGCGCAGCTCGGCTTCCGCATCGCCCAGCGCTCCAACGGGGTCGCGAAGCTCCACGGCGCCGTCTCGCGCGCGATGTTCCAGGGCCTGTACCCGGGCTTCGAGGTGCCCGAGGTGCCGATCGGCTCGGTCACCAACGGCGTGCACCGCCGCACCTGGACCTCCGCCCACATGGACGACCTGTACAAGAAGGCGCTGGGCGATGTGGACATCTCCTCGATGTCGGACTGGTCCGCGCTGTCCACCCTCACCGACCACGAGCTCACCGAGGCCCGTCACGCGCTGCGCGCCGACCTCGTCGACATGGCGCGCAAGCATGTGAAGGACTCCTGGCTGCGGCGCGGTGCCGATGCGGCGGAGCTCGCCTGGACCGACCACATCCTCGACCCGAGCGTGCTCACCATCGGCTTCGCCCGCCGCGTCTCGACCTACAAGCGCCTCACCCTCATGCTCAGCGATCCCGCACGGCTGAAGCGGATCCTGCTGGACGAGGAGCGGCCGGTGCAGATCGTCGTGGCCGGCAAGTCCCACCCCGCCGACCGTCCCGGCAAGGAGCTCCTCCAGCAGCTGGTGCAGTTCGCCGACGACCACGGGGTGCGCCACCGCATCGTGTTCCTGCCGGACTATGACATCCGCATGGCCTCGGTGCTGATCGCGGGCGCCGACGTGTGGCTGAACAACCCCGTCCGTCCCGAGGAGGCCTCGGGCACCTCCGGGATGAAGGCGGTGCTCAACGGCGGGCTGACCTTCTCGATCTCCGACGGCTGGTGGGACGAGATGAAGGACGACGAGGCGGGCTGGACGATCCCGACCGCGGACGTGGCCGATCAGGTCGAGCGCGACCGGATCGAGGCCGGCGCCCTCTACGAGATCCTCGAGCAGGAGATCGCGCCGCTGTTCTACGAGCGCGATGCGCGCGGGATGCAGCGCGGCTGGATGCGGAAGGTCCGCTCCTCCCTGGTGACGATCGCCCCGCAGATCACGGCCGCCCGGATGGTGCGCGATTACGCCACCGAGCTCTACCTCCCCGCCGCCCGCGCCGCGGGCGCGTTCACCGCGGACCCGGCCCTGGCCGGCGAGTTCACCGAGTGGAAGGCGCGAGTGGGTCGGCTGTGGCCGCAGGTGGCGGTGCGCGGGGCGCAGCTCGAGGGGGCCGAGGGCTCCCATGTCGCGACGGGGGCGGAGATCACCCTGCGGGCCGACGTCGACCTCGCCGGGCTCGACGAGCAGGACGTGCTCGTCGAGGCGGTGCTCGGCACGCTCGGCGCGGAGGATGAGATCATCGACCCGCAGCTGATCCCGCTGCAGCGCGGGGAGGACGGTCGCTTCAGCGCCCGCTTCGCCCTCGCCGTCCCCGGCAGGGTGGGATGCACCGTGCGGGTCACCCCGCATCATCCGGTGCTCGCCTCCCGCGCCGAGCTCGGGCTGGTCGCCACCGCCTGAGGTCCGCACCCCGACCGCCCCGACCGAGAGGCCCGCCCCCGTGCCGACCCGCCGTCAGCTCCTACTCTCCGCCGCCGCGACGGGACTGGCCGGGGCCGGCGCGCTCGCCGGCTGCTCCCGCGGCGCCCCGGCCTCGCTCGAGGAGGGGGACCGGCTGCGCATGCGGGTGTGGAGCGAGGCGGCTGCGGCCGCCTACGAGGAGTCTCTCGCCGCGTTCGCCGAGGAGTCCGGCATCGAGGTCGAGCTCGAGGTGCTCGGCTGGGACGACTACTGGAGCCAGCTGCCGCTGGACGTCGCCGCCGGCTCCCTGCCGGACGTGCTGTGGATGAACACCGCCCATCTCGCCGAGACCCAGGCGGCCGACGTGCTCCTGGACGTCGGCGAGATCGTGGGGCGGGACGTGTCGGGCTGGGAGGAGTCCGCGGCGGAGCTCCACCGGCTCGAGGGCACGCTCTGGGGCGTCCCCCAGATCTGGGACCAGAGCCTGCTGGTCGCGAACCAGGATCTGGTCGCGGAGGCGGGAGGGGACGCCTCGGCGCTGCGGGCCGAGCCCGGTGCGCCCTCCGATCCGCTGCGGGAGCTCGCCGCCGCGCTGACGGCCGACGGGGAGGGCCGTCACCCGGGAGAGGAGGGCTTCGACCCCGCCTCGCGGGCGAGGTTCGGCTTCAGCGCGCATCTCGACCGCACCGCGGTGCTCGGCCCCTTCCTCGCCGGGCAGGGCGGCACCTGGCAGGACGAGGACGGGGCGATGTCCTTCGCGACCGAGGAGGGCGTCGCCGCGATCCAGTACCTCGCCGATCTCGCCGCCGACCATCTCGCACCCGATGCTGCCGAGACCGTGGAGGAGCCGACCCGGTGCCGGGACCTGTTCGTCACGGGACAGCTCGGGCTGCTGCAGACGGGCACCTACGACCTGCACACCCTCGTCGACGAGGTCGACGGCGCCTTCGAGTGGACCCTCCACCCGGTGGTCGAGGGCACCGAGGGCGCCAGGCCCCTGGTGCACTCCGTCGCCGCGGTCGGCGTGGACCCCGACGACGAGGACCGCGAGAAGGCGATCGGCGCCCTGCTGAGCTGGCTCGGCGGGGTCGAGGGGCAGCGTCCGCTGGCGGAGAACCGGCTCGGGATCCCCGCGCACCGCGATCTGCGCTCCGCGTGGGAGGAGAGCTGGGCGACCGCCGGCGTGGACGTCTCCGTGCTCGAGGCCCCCGCCGAGCCGGCCCGACCCGAGCAGGGGGCGCGTTCCGCCGAGGCGACCGGAGCCGCGCTCGAGGTCATCGCCGAGGTGTTCCGGGGCGAGAGCACCGCCGAGGAGGCCCTGCCGCGCGCCCAGCAGGCCGCGCGCGAGGTGATGGGCTGAGGCTGCGGGGCCCGGGCGGGCTCAGCGCCGCGGCGCCGCGCCGTCCTCGCCGGGTCTTCCGGCCCGGATCATGCCCTCCTGCGTGACGGTCGCGACGAGGTCGCCGTCCCGGTCGAAGACCTGCCCGTGGGTGAGCCCGCGGCCGCCGGAGGCGGAGGGGGAGCGCTGCACGTACAGCAGCCACTCGTCGGCCCGCACATGGCGGTGCCACCAGATCGCGTGATCGATCGTGGCCATCTTCAGCCCCGGCGTCATCCAGCTCAGCCCCTGCCTGCGCAGGATCGGCTCGAAGGGCGTGTAGTCGCTCGCGAAGGCCAGGATCGCATCGTGCACCAGCGGGTCCGCCGCGACCGGGGCCAGGGTGCGCATCCACACCATCTGCGTCTCCCCCTCCGCGCCATTGGCGTCGGGCCGGAGGTAGATCGGATCGGTGACGTGGCGGATGTCGATGGGTCGCTGGGTGGACCAGTACTCGGCGACGGGATGGTCGATGCCGGCGAGCACCTCGGCGGTCGTGGGCAGGCCCTCCGGGGCCGGGGCCTCGGGAGCGCGCTCGGAGTGCTCGAGCCCCTCCTGCTCCTCCTGGAAGGAGGCGGTCATCGCCAGGATCGTCCGCTCGCCCTCCTCCGCGGAGCGGCCGGGCTGGAGCGCCAGCACCCGCCGCACGGAGAAGGATCCGCCGTCGCGCAGCGCGTCGACCTCGAAGCGGATGGGGTGCGCGGGATCGCCGGGGGCGAGGAAGTAGGAGTACATCGAATGGATCCTCCGCCCCGCGGGGACGGTGCGCCCCACCGCGGTGACGGCCTGCCCCATGACCTGCCCGCCGAAGACGTGCCCGCCGGGCTGGGGGGAGGAGTCCCCCTCGAAGACGGCGACGGGACCACCGGGCGCGGCGCCGGCCGGGACCTGCACGGTGCGCAGGTCCAGCAGGTCCACGAGGCCGGCGGCGATGGCGGAGTGCGAAGGGCTCGTGCTGGTCATGCGCTGATCGTACTGGTCGAGGGATCTAGCATGGCGGTCATGCCCCAGACGCTCGACATCCCCGTGCCCGTCCGCTGGACGGATCTGGACGCCTACGGCCATGTGAACAACGCCGCGATGGTGCGGCTGCTGGAGGAGGCGCGCATCGCCGCCTTCTGGCCCCCGTCCCCCGAGCAGCTCGCCCTCGGCGCGATCCCGCCGCCCGCGGAGCTGCCCGCCGGCGGGGCGGGCTCCGAGCTCGCCACGGTGATCGCCTCGCAGCGGATCGAGTACCCGCGCCAGCTCGGCCATCGCCGGGACGGGGTGATCGTGCGGCTGTGGCTCTCGCGGATCGGCGGGGCGAGCCTGACCGCCGACTATCTCGTGCTGACGCGGGACGACCCCGAGGGCGAGGCGCCCTACGCGCGGGCGCGGACGGTGATGGTGATGATCGACGCGGACGCCGGGACCCCGGTGCGCCTGCCGCAGGAGCTGCGGGACTCGCTGCAGGCCTTCGCCGGCCCGCCGCTCGCCTTCCGGGACTGAGCCGGCCGCGGCGGGGGACCGCTCCGGCTCAGGAGAGCCGGCCCGGGATCTCCCGGCCCGCCGCGGGCGCCTCGCCGCCGTCGACGGTGTTCAGCAGGGAGTGCGCGGCGCGCTCGAGATAGTCCCACAGGGTCTGCTCGTGCAGCGGCGGCAGCTCCAGCTCGTCCAGGGCGGTGCGCATGTGCCGCAGCCATGCGTCCCGCGCCGAGGGGGAGACGGGGAAGGTCGCGTGGCGGATCCGCAGCCGCGGGTGCCCGCGCTCCTCGCTGTAGGTCCGCGGCCCGCCCCAGTACTGGGCGAGGAAGGTCTCCAGACGGTGCTTCGCGCCGGTGAGGTCCTCCTCGGGGTACATCGGGCGCAGCAGCGGGTCCTCGGCGACGCCCTCGTAGAACCGCTCGACGAGCCGGGCGAAGGTGGGCGCGCCGCCGACGGCGTCGTAGAGGCTCTGCTGCTCGGAGGAGGTCACTGGGCCGCCTCGATGAAGCGGGGCATCGCGAAGGAGAGCTGCGAGGCGGCGAAGCCGGCGCGGATCCGTGCGCGCAGCTCGCGCTCGACGCCCCACTGCTGGCCGGGGACGGTCTGGATCACGACGCGGCGCTGGTAGCGGTTCCCGTCGACCGAGAGGATGCCGGAGATCTCGGCGCCGGCGAGGATCGGCTCCTGCCAGCGCGGGTCCGCCGCGAGCTCGGTGGTGACCTGCTCGAGGACCTGGGTGACCTTCTCGTCGTCGGCGCCGGCGTCGATGTCCAGGGTGACCACGGCGTTGGAGAAGCCGCGGGCGTAGTTGCCCACCCGGATGATCTCGCCGTTGCGCACCGTCCACAGCACCCCGTCCACGCCGCGCACCTGGGTGGCGCGCAGGTTGATCGACTCGACGGTGCCCTCGGCGTACTCGAGGTCGACCCAGTCGCCCACGGCGACGATGTCCTCGAAGAGCATCACGATGCCGGCGACGACGTCCTTGATGATCGTCTGCGCGCCGATGCCGGCGGCCAGGCCCACCACGCCGAGGCTCGCGATGACCGGGGCGATGTTCACGCCGATCTCGGAGAGGACCATCATCAGCGCGACGGACCAGATCACGGCGCGCGCGAGGTTGCGGGCCACGTTCGAGAGCGTCTCCGCGCGCTGCTCGCGGCGCGCCTGGGCGGCCTTCTGCGAGCGGGGATCGCGCTTGATGACGGTGCCGGCGACCGTCGACAGGCGCGAGCCGGACTGCACCATCGTGCGGAAGAAGCGACGCAGCAGCCAGCCGGCGAGGACGCTCAGCGCGGTCGCGGCCACCAGGATCACGACGATCTTCACACCGCTCGTGGCCAGCCATCGCAGCAGCTGGTCGGCGAGGGTGAGGGCCTCGTCGGTGGTCGGCGCGGCGAGCAGGGGATCGAGGTCCAGGGGGTCGTCTTGCATGTCCTCGACGATAGCCTCGCCCCGCCGCGGTCGTCATGACCGCGGCGGGGCGAGGCTCGTCACCGTGGGACCGGCGGGGACAGGACCGGCCGGGCCCGGCGGCTCAGCCGACGTCGGCCGCGCGCACCCGCTCCTGGCGGGCGACGGTGTCGCGCCCCTCGACGATGATCCGGCGCAGCCCGAAGGGGGCGTCCTCGGAGTCGGCGAGCCACTGGTCGGCGGCGTCGAGGACTCCCTGCCCGCCGTAGGAGTGGGGGAAGTACCCGGCCACCAGACGGGTCGCGATCTCGTTCGAGCGCTCCGCCCAGATCCGCGAGATCTCCTCGAAGTAGCGGGGGCGGTAGGGCGCGATGAGCGACTCGTCGGTGACGCGTCGGAAGCCCTGCACGACGGCGGTGACCGACTCGTTGGCCAGGGTGTCCTTCTCGACCGTGCGCCGCCACGCCTTGGCCTTCGCGACCTCGGTGGGCTGGGCGGCGCGGGCGGTGAGGGCGTGCTTGCGTCCGGACTGGGTGTCGTCGGCCGCCAGCTGCTCGTCGATGCCGGCGGCGTCGATACCACCGAGCACCGAGAGGGCGATCACGAGCTTCCAGCGCAGATCGGTGTCGATCGTCCGTCCGGGCAGGGTCAGGCCGCCGCCGAGCAGGCCTTCGAGGGTGCTGCGGTGCGCGGCGGTGCGGGCCAGCCGCGCGAAGCTCTCCAGCAGCTGCAGCTGCGCGTCGGAGCCCGGTGCGGCCTCCTGGGCGAGGGCCCACACGGCGTCGGCGGCCTGCTCGGTGCGTCCGGCCCGCTCCTCGACAGCGGCGTAGGGGCCCGCGACCGTCTCGAGCTGCTGGAGCAGGGTGCGCAGCACCGAGGAGGAGTCCTCGCCGGTGAGGTTCGCGAGCACGAGCTGCTGGAAGCGGCGGCTGGGCAGCTCTGCGTCGCGCACCATGTCCCAGGCCGCGGACCACAGCAGGGTGCGGGCCAGCGGGTCCTCGAGATGGCGCAGGTGCTCCATCGCGACGGCGAGGGAGTCCTCGTCCAGTCGGACCTTCGCATAGGTGAGGTCGCCGTCGTTGAGCAGCCACAGGTCCGCGCGTCGGCCGAAGAGCTCGGGCACCTCGGTGAGCTCCCCGTCCACGTCCAGCTCGAGCGTCTCGGTGCGCACGAGGTCGCCGTCCTGCAGACGGAAGCCGCCCACCCGGAGCCGGTGCGGGCGCAGCACGTGGTGCTCCGCGGGGGCGGTCTGGGCGATCGCGAAGCGGGCGACGGCGCCGTCGGCGTCCTGCTCGATCACGGGCGAGAGGGTGTTCACGCCCGCGCGCTGCAGCCACAGCTCCGCCCAGCGGGACAGGTCGCGGCCGCTGGTGGTCTCGAGCTCGGAGAGCAGGTCGCTCAGCTCGGTGTTGCCCCAGGCGTGCTTCGCGAAGTAGGCGCGCACCCCGGCGAAGAACTCGTCCCGGCCCACGTAGGCGACCAGCTGGCGCAGCACGGAGGCGCCCTTGGCGTAGGTGATGCCGTCGAAGTTCGTCTCGACCGCCTCGAGGTCCACCATGTCCGCGACCACGGGATGGGTCGAGGGGAGCTGGTCCTGCTGGTAGGCCCAGCTCTTCTCCGACAGGGCGAAGGTGGTCCAGGAGTCGCTCCAGCGGGTCACCTCGGCGCTGGCGAGGGTCGAGGCGTACTCGGCGAAGGACTCGTTCAGCCACAGGTCGTCCCACCAGCGCATGGTCACCAGGTCCCCGAACCACATGTGGGCGAGCTCGTGGAGGATCGTGAGGTCGCGCCGCTCGCGGATCGCGTCGGAGACGTCCGAGCGGAACACGTAGGACTCCACGAAGGTGATCGCCCCGGGGTTCTCCATCGCGCCCATGTTGTACTCCGGCACGAAGATCTGGTCGTACTTGCGGAAGGGGAAGTCCTGGTCGAAGGCCTCCTCGTAGAACTCGATCCCGGCGCGGGTCACGTCGATGACGTCCTGGGCGTCGACGTGCTCGGCGAGGGAGGCGCGGGCGAAGACGCCCATCGGGATCGTGCGGCCGTCGCGCGCGGTGACCTCGCCGGTGCCGCCCTGGTAGTTCCCGGCGATGAGTGCGACCAGATAGGTGGAGATCCGCTCGGTGGGGGAGAAGGCCCAGGTCGCGGTGCCCTCGCCCGCGGCCGACGGCTCCGGGGTGGGCGCGTTGGAGATGACCCGCCAGTGGGCGGGCGCGGTGACGGTGAGCTGGAAGGTGGCCTTGAGGTCGGGCTGCTCGAAGCAGGCGAACATGCGCCGCGCGTCGGAGACCTCGAACTGCGTGTAGAGGTAGACCTCCTCGTCCACGGGGTCCACGAAGCGGTGCAGCCCCTCGCCGGTGTTCATGTAGCGGCCTGTCGCGAGCACCCGCACCGTGTTCTCGCCCTCGGCGAGGGCGGGCAGCTGCACGCGGGCGCCGTCGAAGCGGGAGGCGGGGTCCGCGAACAGCTCGCCGTTGAGCTCGATCTCGTGGACCTCCTCGGCGATCAGGTCGAGGAAGGTCTCCCGCGCCTCGGCGGCGGTGACGCGCAGCGTGGTCTCGGTGCGGAAGGTCCGCTCGTCGGTGGTGAGGTCCAGGCGGATCTCGTAGGCGTCGGTGCTGAGGAAGGAGGCGCGACCTCGCGCCTCGTCCCGGGTGAGGTTCTTGGAGGACATGGGGACCATCCTGCCACCGGCGGGTCCCCGGTGCTCACCGTCGGGTGAGGTCCAGGTCCCAGGTGTAGTGCTCGGGCAGGCGCGGCAGCTCCCAGGTGGGATCCGGGAAGAAGTACTCGTAGCCGGCGGAGAAGGGATAGGTCCACTCGGCGATGTGCCGCTCCGCCTCGCGCCCCGCCTCCCGGATCCCTCTGATCTCCTCGCTGCTGAAGTAGCCGGTGCGCTCGGCACCCTCGAGCTCGTCCTCGTCCTTGTAGTGCCAGTCCCGGCGCGGCAGCACCACCAGGTCGAGCACCAGGTCGCGCGTGCGCACGCCCTCCTCGGTCCGCTCGTAGGGCGTCTCGAGGTTCACGTAGTAGCAGCCCAGCGAGCCGTCGTCCTTGTAGAACAGCCAGATCGAGTAGGGCTTGTCCGGCAGGCCGATCATGAGGATGCCGTTGCCTGTCCACAGCTGCTTGGACTGCACGCGGGGAGCGGTGAACATCCCCTCGTCGCCGGCCCGGCGCAGCGCCGCCCCGGATTCGAGCACGGGCAGGAGCACCTCGGTGCCGGGGGCGATCCACACCACCACGCCGCGGTCGTCGTCGAGCACGACGGTGCCGGGGCGGACGGTGCGGGTGGGGTGCTGTGGGGTGTAGTAGGTCCAGGTCACCTGGTCGCCGGGCGACCAGCGCGGGGTGGAAGACATGGTGGTGATCCCGGCCGGATCGGCCTCCGCGGACGCCCCGTACCGACCGGCCACCGGGCCGGGGCTGCGCTGCCCGTGGAGGGGTAGGCGTATGGGGCGACCATACCGCCTCGATCCCGTCGGCCGGTGCGGCGCGCCGCACCGGCCGTGCGGGCCTCAGCCCGACCAGGCCTCCCACAGTCGGGCGTAGTCCCCGCCGAGGGTGATGAGCTGCTCGTGCGTGCCCTGCTCGACGACCGCGCCGTCGGCCATCACCAGGATCCGGTCGGCGACCCGGGCCTGGGAGAGGCGGTGGGCGACGATGATCGTGGTGCGGCCGCGCGCGACCTCGAGGGCGGCCCGCTCGAGCACGCGCGCCCCGGAGGAGCCCTCGTCGGCCGTGGCCTCGTCGAGGATCAGCACCGCCGGGTCCTGCAGCGAGACCCGGGCGAGGGCCAGCTGCTGGGACTGCTCGGCGGTGAGCCGCTCGCCCTTCTCGCCCACCTCGGTGTCCAGGCCGCGCGGCAGGCGGTCCACCCAGGCGAGCGCCTCCACCCGGGCGAGCGCCACGCGCAGCAGCTCGTCGGAGGCGTCGGGGGCGGCCAGCTGCAGGTCCTCCCGCAGCGTGCCGCGGAAGACGTGCACGTCCTGGGAGACGATCGAGGCGTGGCGGCGGATCGACTCGAGATCCGCCGCGGCGAGGTCCGCGCCGCCGTGCAGCACCCGGCCGTGGCGCGGCGCGAGGGTGCCTGCGAGGATCGCGGCGAGCGTGGACTTGCCCGCCCCGGAGGCGCCGACGAGGGACACCGTCTCCCCGGGCGCGATCTCGAGGTCCAGCGGGCGCAGCACGATCCGCTCCCGGCCGTCGGCGTCCTCGCCGTAGGCGTGGGAGACCTGATCGAGGCGGATCGAGGCGTCAGCCGGCACCTGGTCCCCGGGGGAGACGGCCGGGTCGATCGAGGTGATCACCCCGACCATCCTCGCGAGACTCGCGAGCGCCGACTGGACCTCGTCGAGGTTGAAGATGACCGCCATCATCGGCCAGAACAGGGTCACCAGGTACACCGCCGCCGCGGTGACCAGCCCGACCGGCGCGGTCCCCGTCTGCACCAGTACGAAGCCGACGCCGACCACCATCGCCAGCGCCAGGTTCTCGGGCACGTTCAGGCCCATCACCAGGCGGCTCACCAGGCGCATGACGCGCATGTTCAGCAGCGCCGCGGTCTCCGAGAGCACCGCCACGTGCCGGGTCTCGCGCCGCTCGATGCCGTAGGCGTGCACGGTGGGGATGCCGTGGATCGCCGAGAGCAGACCCTGGGCGCGGGCGCCCATCGCGATCCGCTCCCGGCGGTAGATCGGTCCGGTGCGGCGCAGGTACCAGATCGCGGCCAGCACGTACATCGGCACGATGATCACGACCATCAGCAGCAGCCACGGCGAGAGGGTCGCCATGCCGCCGAGCGTGATCAGCACCAGGAAGCCGAGCTGGATGAGGTTCGGGACGAGGTTGTTCACCGCGCGGGCGGCGACGTCCACGTCGTCGGCGACGCGGGAGAGGGCGTCGCCGATCCCGGTGCGCTCCATCGTCTGCGCGGGCAGGTCCAGGGCTCGGTCGATCACGTCCTCGCGCATCGAGGCGAGGATCCGCTGGCCGAGCGCGGAGATCATCGACCATCCCGCCGCCATCAGCACGGCCTGGACGATCCCGACGCCCAGGATCCGCAGCCCCAGCGACCACACCTCGGCGCTCGAGCCGCCGCCGGCGACCACGTCCACGGCGGAGCCGATGAGCCGGGGCAGGATCGCGGCGGCGACCGCGCCGCCGACGGTGATCAGCAGCGTCGCCGTGGTGGACAGCCAGTGCTCCCGCAGCCGCGCGAGCATGAAGCGCAGCGAGGCGCCGGGGCCCGCGATGGGCAGCAGCTGGGCGTGCTCGGCCAGCTGCCGCCGTGCGGTCGTGTCGTCGCCGAGGACCTCCTCGAGCGGACGGTCCCAGTCCAGGCCGGGCGTGTCCCGAGCGCTCATCGCCGCACCACCTCCCGGTACTGCTCGTGCCCCATCAGATCGGTGTGCTCCCCCTCGGCCGTGATCCGCCCGTCGCGGACGAAGACCACCCGGTCCGCGGCCTGCAGCAGCGCCGGGGCGCGGGTGACCAGGAGGGTCGCCCGGTCGGTGCGGTGCCTCGCCGCGACCAGCGCCTCGGCGATGTTCTGCTCGGTCACGGCGTCGACCGCGGTGGTCGGGTCGTGCAGCACGAGCACGGGCGCGTCCGCGGCGACCGCGCGGGCCAGTGCGATGCGCTGCCGCTGGCCGCCGGAGAGGTTCGCGCCGCGGTCCAGGATCCGGGTGTCGTAGCCCTCGGGCAGGATCCGCAGCAGGTCCTCGGCCCCGGCGGCGTGCAGGGCCGCATCGGCCCAGGCGTCGTCCCCGTCGTCCACGCCGCCCTGCTCGGGGGCGCGGGTGGCGAGCTGCTCGCGCAGGCTGCCGTCGAAGAGGTCCACGACGTGCGGCTCGACGAGGAGGTCTGCCCGCAGCCGCAGCCGGCCCTCGGGCGTGATCGCGGTGGTGCCCACCCGTGCGCCGGCGTCGACGCGGCCGCTGACCGCGTCGATCACGTCCGCGGCGTCGGCCGGGTCGGCGCAGGCCAGCGCCACGACCTCGCCGTCGGCGACGGACAGCAGCGGCAGGTGCAGCCCGCCGGCCGCGCCGCGCCGGCCCAGGCCCTGCTGGCCGCGGTCGTCGCGCCGGGTGGTCAGCACGTCCAGGCCCAGCTCGGGGTCGTCGACCGTGCGGCCGAGGTCGGTGTAGAGGTCGCGCACGCGCCGCGCCGAGGTGGACATCCCCGCCCACCACACGGGCGCTCCGGAGAGGCCCTGCAGCATCCCCATGACGTAGCGGGCCACGCCCACCACGGCGATGAGCACGCCGAGGGACAGGGCGCCGTCCAGGGTCCGCAGGGAGGCGAGCACCACGACCGCGGTGAGCATCGTCCCGGTCACGAGCGTCGTGAGCCCCGAGGAGAGGCCCGAGTAGCGGGCGTTGACCAGCGCGGCGTCCAGCGCGACGCGGGAGCGCCGGCGGTAGGTGGCCCGTGCCCGGCTCTGCACGCCCAGGCCCTGCAGCACGCGCAGGCCGTGCACGAGGTCCGTCGCGGTCGCGGCGGCCTCGGCGGCCTGGGACTGCTGATCGTCGTAGCGCGCCGACAGCGTCGGCGTGATCACCCAGATCACCACCACCATCACCACGATGCCGAGCAGCATCGCGATCCCCAGCCACAGGTCCATCGCGGCGAGATAGGCGGTCGCGCCGAGCACGGCGAGGACGGAGGGGATCACCCACGGGACCATGTCCATGACGTCGGAAGCCTTGTCCGCATCCGAGGTCGCGATCGAGAGCACCTCCCCGGCCGGTCGGCGCACCGTGCGCGAGCGAGGGTCGAGCACCGCGCCGGTCAGGCCCACTCGCAGCCGGTGCCGCTGGTACATGACCGCCTTCTGCGAGAGCAGGAAGGTCCACACCCACAGCAGCACCCCGAGCACGCGCAGCAGGATCAGCCCCGCCGCGCCCAGCACCGTCAGGGGCAGGTCGCCGGCGAGGATGCCGCGGTCGATGATGAGGCCCAGCACGATCGGCATGAGCATCTCGACGCCCTCGGACACGGTCGCCAGCGGCAGGATGATCGCGAGGTCACGGCGGTGGTCGCGCAGGATCGAGCGCAGCACGCCGGGGGCGGGGCGCGCTGCGGAGGAGGTCGCCGCGGACGCGGCGGAGGAGGAGAGGGGCACTCGTCCGATCCAACCCTCCCCGGCCCCGGGGTGCAACGTGTTTTCCCGGGCCGTGACCGGTCAGGCGCACTCCGCCCGCGCCGGTGCGACAATGGGGGCTCGTCCGTCCCCGATCCGAGGAGAATCCGTGAGCGCCCGTCGCGTGGAGCTGTTCGTCGACCCCGTCTGCCCGTACGCGTGGATGACCAGCCGCTGGCTGCTCCATGCCGCGCAGGTGCGCGAGGTGGAGCCCGTCTACTCGGTGATGTCGCTGTCCGTCCTGAACGAGGGGCGCGACGTGGACGCCGGCTACCGGGAGATGCTCGACGACTCCTGGGGACCGGCCCGGCTCGCTGTCGCGATCGACCGTGCCGAGGGGAACGAGGCCTTCGCGCGCTGGTACACCGCCTGGGGCGAGCGCTTCCACGTCGGGGGCGAGAACGAGGACCGCCGCGCCACCGCGATCGCGGCGCTCGCCGACGCCGACCTGCCGGCCTCCCTCATCGACGCGTACGCCCCGGTCGCCGGCGACGAGACCGACCTCGCGCTGCGCGCCTCGCACGAGGGCGCGATCTCCCGCGTCGGCGACGACGTGGGCACGCCGGTGATCTCCTTCGGCGAGGGCACCGCGTACTTCGGCCCCGTCGTCTCCCCGGCCCCGCGCGGCGAGGAGGCGGGCAAGCTGCTCGACGCCCTCGCTGCCCTCGCCTCGATCGACGGCTTCTACGAGCTCAAGCGCTCCCGCACCGGCGGCGTCGACCTCAGCTGACCCCTACCCCCTCACGACAGGAAGACATCCACGACATGCGAGTGCACATCGGCACCGATCACGCCGGCTTCGAGCTGAAGAACCGCCTGGTGGCGCAGCTGGAGAAGAAGGGCCACGAGGTCACCGACCACGGCGCCCACGAGTACGACGCGCTGGACGACTACCCGCCCTTCTGCACCGACGTCGGCGAGGCGGTCGTCGCCCAGCCCGGCTCGCTCGGCATCGTGATCGGCGGCTCCGGCAACGGCGAGCAGATCGCGGCGAACAAGGTCGCCGGGGTGCGGGCAGCGCTGGTGTGGAACGAGGAGACCGCGCGCCTGGCCCGCGAGCACAACGACGCGAACGTGATCTCCGTCGGCGCGCGCCAGCACTCCGAGGAGGAGCTGGAGGCGCTGATCGACCTGTTCCTCGCCGAGCCGTTCTCCGGCGAGGAGCGCCACCAGCGCCGCATCGACCTGGTCGCCCGGTACGAGACGACCGGCGGCTACACGGAGGGCCAGGGCACCGGCGCCGACGCGCGCTGATGCCCGAGGGCCACACCGTCCACCGGCTCGCCGCCGCGTTCGCGCGAGGTTTCGGCGGCCAGCGGGTGCGCACCTCGAGCCCGCAGGGACGCTTCAGCGACGCCGCAGCGCTCGACGGCTCCGTGCTGCTCGGCGCCGAGGCGGTGGGCAAGCATCTGTTCCTGCCCTTCGCGCCCTCGGCCGAGATCGACCCGGCCGACCCCGCGGTCCGGCACGTCCACGTCCACCTGGGCCTGTACGGCTCCTGGACCTTCGCGGGCGAGCCCGGCTTCGTCGACGCCCACGCGATCGGCGCCCCGCGGCTGCGCGTCGGCGAGCGGGAGGAGGCGATCTCCGAGCAGGCGGACTGGCGGCGGATCGTGCCGCGCGAGACGGTGCGCCTGCGCATCGCCGGCCCCCGCGGCCTCGCCGATCTCACCGGCCCCACGGCCTGCGAGGTGCTGGACGCGGAGGGGCGGCAGCGGGTGCTGGACCGGCTCGGCCCGGACCCGCTGCGCCCGGACCCCGACGGCTCCGCGCGGCGCCGCTTCGTCGAGGGGATCCGGCGCTCCCGCAGCACGATCGGCGCGCTGCTGATGGATCAGAAGGTCGTCGCCGGGATCGGGAACATCTACCGCGCCGAGCTGCTGTTCCGGGCGAGGCTGGATCCCTTCGTGCCCGGGCGCGATCTCACCGCCGGGATGTGCGAGGAGATGTGGGAGGACCTCGTCGCGCTGATGGCCTACGGGGCGCGGACGGGGCGGATCGTCACCACCCAGCCCGAGCACCGGCAGATCGAGGCGCGGATCGTCGAGCGCTCCCGCGGCACCCGCCAGAACGGGGACGAGGACCCGGACGTGGTGCCCCGCGAGGAGTCGTTCTACGTCTACCACCGACAGACCCTGCCCTGCCGCCTGTGCGGCACGACGGTGCGCTCCGGCGAGATCACGGCGCGCACCGTGTTCTGGTGCCCGCGCTGCCAGCGGGTGCGCAGCCGCCGCGCGGGCTGGACCCGCGAGAACCCCGCCGCGCCCTGGGCGCTCGAGGTCTGATACGGCCCGTGATGCGCACTGCCCCCGCGAGTCCGACTGCCGTCCAGGTGCTGGAGGCTGTGCGTCGGACCTGGCTGCCCGAGGCCGAGCAGGCGATCCACCTGCCCCTCGGGTTCGGGGCGCACCACTGGAGGATCGAAGGCCCCGATGGGCCGACGCTGTTCGCGACGCTCGACCGTCCTTCCCCCACACGCTCGGCAGACAGCTTCACCGCCGCGTATCTCGGCGCACGGGAGCTCCTGGCCGGAGGACTGCCCGGGGTGCTCGCTCCGTGCGCCGACGTGGAGGGACGCGTGACGATCCGCCTCGACGGCGCCCTGCTCAGCGTCACGCCCTGGCGGGAGGGCCGCACGCCGACGGAGGCCGAGGCCGAGGGGACCGGGCATGCTCGGCGCGTCTCCGCGCTGCTCGACGGCCTCCATGCCGCCCGGGCCCCGGAGGTGCTCCGTCCGTGGGCCGCGTGCGTCGGCCCCGGTCTCGCTGCCCGGCTCGAGGAGCGGACCGGCTCGGCCTGGACCACGGGACCGATGGGGGAGACGGCCCGCGCTCTGCTCCGCGCCGCGGCGCCGCGGATCCGGGAGATCGAGCAGCGCTACCGCGAGCTCGTCGCCCTCGAGAGCACCCGCGCTCACCGCAGGGTTCCCACGCATGGGGAGCCCCATCACGCCAATCAGCTGCTCACGGCGGACGACGGGCTGCTCCTCGTGGACTGGGAGCCCCTCGCCCTGGCCCCCCGGGAACGCGACCTCGCGGCACTGCCCCCCGGGGCTCCGCGAAGCGCGGGGAGCGGACCCCGCGATGAGCGAGCTGTTCAGGATCGAGTGGACGCTCAGTGAGGTCGAGGAGTACATGCGCTGGTTCAGCGCCCCGCACATGGCCACTGAGGACGACGAGATCGCGCTGCGAGGGCTGCGGGACGAGCTGACCTAGGATCGGCCCCATGAGCCGCTCCGCGCTTCCCCCGCCCCCTTCGACGATTGCCGAAGGGATGCTCGAGCGGGAGGACGGGAACAGGATCTTCTGGGACGAGGCAGGGACCCCGGACGGCGTGCCCACCCTCTACCTGCACGGCGGACCGGGCGGACGGCTCACGCCGGGACATCGCCGGAACGTGCCCGAGGACCGCGCTCGGATCATCGCCCTGTCACAGCGCGGGGCGGGGCGCTCGACCCCGTCGGCCGGGGCTCCGGGCCCCGTCGACCTCTCCGCGCTGACCACCGCGCACCTGGTCGCCGACCTCGAGGCGCTGCGCGAGCACCTCGGAGTGGCCGCCTGGATCGTGCAGGGCGTCTCGTGGGGCAGCACCCTCGCCTACGCCGAGGCGCATCCGGAGCGGGTCCTCGGCGTCGTCCTGTTCGCGGTCACGAGCACCTCCCGGCGTGAGGTCGACTGGATCACCGAGGGCGTCGGCGCGCTCTACCCCGAGGCATGGAACGCCTTCGCCACGTTCGCCGAGGAGTGGACAGGCTTCGACCGCCGCGACCGCTCTCCGAAGCGGCTGCGCCTGGTCGAGGCCTACCGGCGGATGCTCGTCGCCGAGGACCCCTATCTCGTCGACGCCGCCGTGCGCGCCTGGACGACCTGGGAGGACGCGCACATCGCGATCGGCGGAGGCGGCCCGTCCGAGCCGTCCGCGCCCCCGCGTGACACCCCGGTCACCGAGCACGAGCGCGGCTTCGCCCGGCAGGTCACGCACGTCTGGGCGCACGACGGCTTCGTCGCCGACTGGGCGGTGCCCTTCGGCGCGGCACCGGGCTCGGGGCTGCTCGGAGGGATGCACCGCCTGCAGGGCATCCCGGGCGTGCTGATCCACGGCCGCCGCGATGTCTCGGGACCGACGCTGACCGCCTGGGAGCTGCACCGCGCCTGGCCCGGCAGCGAGCTGATCGTCGTCGAGGAGGAGGGGCACGGCGGGCCGATCATGGCGGAGCACTGGTGCGAGGCCATGGAGAGGCTGGTCGACGGCGCGCGCCGCGCCCGCCCGGTCGTATCCTGACGCCCATGCCCGACCAGCCCGCCGTCCCGCCCGACCTGCACCGCGCCGTCCTCGACGACGTCCCGGTCCGCACCCTCTACCTGCTCATGAAGCTGCGTCAGGACGTCTTCACGATGGAGCAGGGCGCGACCGATGCGGATCTCGACGGCCGCGAGCTCGAGGCAGGCACCGAGCTGCTGTGGATCCAGGAGGCGGGGGAGCCGATCGCGCATCTGCGCCTGCTGCGGGAGGCCGACGGGACGGTGCGCATCGGCCGCGTCGCGGTGCGAGCGGACCGACGCCGCGGCGGCCACGGCAGGCGCCTCATGGTCGCGGCGCTCGAGCGGGCCCGGGAGCTCACCCCGAGCGCCGAGGTGCACCTCGACGCCCAGGCATATCTCGAGACGTGGTACGCCTCGATGGGCTTCGAGACCGTCGGCGGGATGTTCCTCGAGGCCGGGATCGAGCACGTGGCGATGGTGCTCAGGCCCGACGGGACTCGATGAGCTCCACGATCTCGTCTCGCTCGAAGTAGCGCGCCGTCGCCAGTCCGCTCGGCTCGCCGATGTCCGGGTCCGCGCCCGCCTCGAGCAGCGCCTCGGCGACCTCGGTGAAGCCCTTGAACGCGGCGCCGGCCAGCGGGGACTGTCCGCGGTCGTTGAGCAGGTCCACGTCGGCACCGCGGGCTGCGAGCTCGCTCACCAGGGCGGCATGGCCGTGGTAGGCGGCGAGCATGAGCGGGGAGTTCCCGGCGCCGTCGCGAAGGTTCGCGGGAGCGCCGCGGTCGAGGAAGGCGCGGACGGTCGCCGCGTCGCCCTGCCGGGCGGCGTCGAGCAGGGCGTTCGCGAGCTCGATGAGGGCGGGATCGAGGGAGTCGTCGGTCATCGCCCCAGGGTATTACGCCGCGCCGACGAGGAGCTCCGCGAGCAGCGGCCAGATCAGCAGCCCCGCCGCGATGGCGATCCCGGCCAGATCCGCGGGGCCGACGGGGCTCGGCTCCGCCCAGGTGCGCCTGGTCGCGGTCGCGAAGCCGCGGGAGTCCATCGCGAGCGCCTGCTGCTCGGCGCCCCGCAGCGTGTCCACGAGCAGGGCGAGGGTCGCGCCGGCGAGCAGGCGCGGGGAGCGGGCCCCGCCCAGGCCTCGACGGGTGCGGGTCTCGACGATCGTGGACCACTGGCGGCCCAGGTGGGAGACGCGGACGAGCGCGGCGACCGAGGCGGCGACCGGGCGGCCCGGCAGGTGCAGGCGCTGGGCGAGCGCGTCCCCGAGAGGGGTGGGGCGGACCGCACCGAGGGCGAGCACGCCCGGGGCGACGAAGGCGGTGATCCGCGCGGCCTCCTTCAGACCCACGAGCCAGGCCTGGGCCGACAGCGCCGGGGCGTCGCCGAGCAGGGCCGTGGTCCAGGCGAGCCCCGCCGCGGAGAGCAGGATCGGGGCGAGCCGCAGCGCGGCCCCGGGCAGGGAGCGGACCGCGAGCGGGGCGAGCAGCGCCGTCGGCGCGAGGGCGAGCAGACCGCCCTGCCAGCTCTGCACGGCGAAGGAGCCGATCGCGGCGAGGATCCCGATCAGGCACAGGGTCAGGGGGTTCAGCGCGTCGGCGGGGATCCGGCGGGGTGCGGGCGTCGCCGCGGCGTCGGGGCGCGGGGCGGGCAGCGCGTGTTGGTCGTCGGCCGCGGCCACGAGCAGCTCGTCATGGCTCGCGGCGAGCACCGCGCAGCCCCGATCCCGCGCCTCGCGCAGCAGGTCCAGCACCTCGCGGCGACGGCGGGCGTCCAGTCCGACGGTCGGCTCGTCGAGCACGAGCAGGGCGGGGCGCTGGGCGAGGGCCGCGGCGATCGCGAGGCGGCGCTGCTCCCCGCCGGAGAGCCGGTGGGGGTGGGCGCCGGCGAGGTGGGCGAGACCTGCCCGCTCGAGCAGCTGCTCGGCGAGGGCCTCGTCGCTCGCCCAGGGGGAGGCGCGCAGCTCCTCCCGCACGGTCGCGGCGACGAAGGAGTGCTCGGGGTCCTGGGGGACCAGCGCGATCCGGTCGGGGGCGGGGCGCTCCACCTCCCCGTGCTCGGGGGTGCGGGAACCGGTGAGCAGGCGCAGCAGGGTCGTCTTCCCGGCTCCGCTGGGCCCGGTGAGCACGGTGAGCCGCCCGGCGCGCACCTCGAGCTCCTGCGGCGCGGTGAGCCCGCGGTCGGGGACGGTCACGCCGCGCAGCGCGGCGACGATCTTCCCGTCGGCGCTCGTGGCACGAGTGCTCGTCGTGCCTGCCGTGTCCGGGGCGCCGACCGCCCGCTCCTCGAGCACTCCTGCCCTGACGAGGGTCTCCCGCTGCTGCGCGAGCACCTCGCCCGGCGTCCCGTCGGCGAGGATCCGCGCCTGCGGGCCCAGCACGATCAGCCGGTCCGCATGGGGGAGCCAGGGCTCGATCCGGTGCTCGGCGATGACGAGGGTCGCCTCGCCCGCCGCGTCGAGGATCGCCGTGCGCACCTGCTCGGCCGTCGGCGCGTCGAGCATGCTCGTCGGCTCGTCCAGCAGCAGCAGCTCGGGATCCAGGGCGAGGGAGCCCGCGAGCGCTATCCGCTGCTGCTGCCCGCCCGAGGCGTCCAGCGGGGCGCGCGCAGGATCGAGGTCGACGCGCGCGGCGGCGAGGGCGCGGGAGGAGTGCTCGTGCAGCGCGGGGCGGGGGAGCGCTGCGTTCTCCGGGCCGAAGGCGGCGTCGCGCCCGATCGTGGCGCCGACGAGGGCGTGCACCGGGTTCTGCAGCAGCAGCCCCCGCTCGCCGGGCCGTGCCGGGGCGGGCAGGAGCCCCTCGCCCTCCCCGTCCTCGGGATCGAGCAGGCCCGCGAGCGCCCGCAGCACGGTCGACTTCCCGCTGCCGCTCGCCCCGGCCAGGAGCACCCGCTGCCCGGAGGGGATCTCGAGGTCGAGCCCGTCGATCGTCGGCTCGCGGCGCGAGAGGGGGCGCCACCGCAGGCGCTCCACGCGGAGGCCTGCGGTGCTCGGGGCGCTCGCCGGGGCGATCCTGTGCCGCCCCTCAGACGGCCGCGGCCCGGGAGTGCTCCCGGCCCGCGGCCAGGGAGTCCACCGCACCGGTCGCGACCAGCGCGCGGGTCGCCGCCCAGCCCAGCACGCCGCACAGCAGCGCCCCCGAGAGCAGGAAGAAGGCGAGCATCGTCCCGGAGAAGGCCCAGCTCATCTCCTGGTAGTAGGCCAGCTTCTCCCAGCCCCATTCCAGCAGCGCCGCGAGCACCCCGCCCAGCACGGCGACGGGCAGGGTGAAGCGACGGTAGCGGGTGAGCAGGAAGGCGAGCTCGACACCGCCGCCCTGCATGAGGCCGGAGACCGCGGTGCCCCAGCCCCACTGGCTGCCCAGCAGCATCGACATGACCGCCGCGATCAGCTCCGCGAGCAGCGCCGCGCCGGGCTTGCGCACGATCAGGCCGGCGAGCATCGCGGGCAGGAACCAGAGCCCCGCGAGCAGCCCCTCGGCGGGCTTGAACGCCGCCGTCAGCGGGCCGATCAGCGTGTACAGCTGGCCGTAGCCGAGGAAGGCGACCCCGAAGGCCGCCCCGATCAGCACGGTCACCAGCAGATCGACGGTGCGATAACGAGTCATCACGTCTCCTCCCAGATGATGGAAGGGGCGTGGCGCGCCGGAGGCGCACCACGGAAGTCCCGACTCCCTACGCCGGTGCGAGCCGGATCAGGTTCGAGGGTCTGCGCAGGTCCGCGCACTCTCAGCACCGCTCGGTGCTCCCCTGTCAGTGGATGACGAGGACCGAGTCTAGCCCAGGGACGGGCCTCAGCGGCGTGAGCGGATCGCCTGGTCGATCGCTGCGGCGGTCGCGGCGGGGTCGACGGGGGAGAGGATGTAGCAGGTCCGCTCGCGCCCGATGATCTCGACCAGGGTCCCCGGCCGGGTGACGAGCATCCGGTAGGGCCGCTGCATGTCGGCGAGGGTGAAGATCTTCCGCTCGCCGACGGGCGTGAGCTCCTCGGGCTTGGGGGTGATCGCCTTCCCGCGCCGCCAGCCGTAGCCGCCGAGCGTGACCCCCACGCGCGAGGCGGGCAGCTCGCGCAGCTGCACGGTGCGGAAGTCCGCCAGCGGCCAGGTCGCCCGCGGCAGGAAGCCGCCGAGGCTCACGGTCAGCCCGCGCTCGTCGACCACGAAGCGGGTGGCCTGCCCCATCCACGTCCACAGCGCCAGCAGCGCGAAGACGGCGAGCGCCGCGACCGCGCCGGGCACGGAGCCGCGCTGGACCAGGAGCCCGGCCAGCACCGCCCCGGCCCCCAGCGTGATGGCGATGCGGGTCCAGCCCACGGAGGAGGGCGCCGTCCGGCCGACGTGGAAGGGCGGCTCGGGCCTCACCAGATGCTCACCCGCTCCTCCGGGGCGCGGTACATGCCGTCGCCCTCGCGCACGTCGAAGGCCTCGTGGAACTCGTCGAGATGCCCTGCCACGGCGTTGCAGCGGAACTCCATCGGGGCGTGCGGGTCCACGGCCAGGCGCCGGATCGCCTCCTGCGGACGGTTCCGGCCGCGCCACACGGTCGCCCAGGACCAGAACACGCGCTGCAGGCCTGTCAGGCCGTCGATCTCGCGCTCGACCTCGGCGGCGTCGTGGCTGCTCAGGTACGCCTTCACGGCGATGGAGAGCCCGCCGAGGTCCCCGATGTTCTCCCCGATGGTCAGCGCTCCGTTGACGAGATGGGCGTCCTCGAGCTCGCGCGGGGACAGCTCGGAGTACTGCGCGACGAGGCGTGCGGCGCGCTCGTCGAAGGCAGCGCGGTCCTCGTCGGTCCACCAGGAGACGAGGTTCCCCTCCCCGTCGTACTTCGAGCCCTGGTCGTCGAAGCCGTGGCCGATCTCGTGCCCGATGACCGCGCCGATCCCGCCGAAGTTCACGGCGTCGTCGGCCTCCGCGTCGAAGAACGGGGGCTGGAGGATCGCGGCGGGGAAGACGATCTCGTTGCGGCCGGGGTTGTAGTACGCGTTGACGGTCTGCGGCGTCATGTGCCACTCGCCCTCGTCCATCGGCCCGCCGACCTTCGAGAACTCGAAGTCCGCCTCGAAGCGGCGCGAGGCCCGCACGGAGGCGACGAGGTCCCCGGGAACGATCTCGAGACCGTCGTAGGTGCGCCACGTCTCGGGATAGCCGATCTTCGGGGTGAAGCGCTCGAGCTTCTCGAGCGCCTTCTCGCGCGTGGCGGGGGTCATCCAGTCCAGCGCCCGGATCGAGTCGCGATAGGCGTCCATGAGGGCGTCGACCAGGGCGGTCATCCGCTCCTTGTGCGCGGCGGGGAAGTGGCGGGCGACGTACTCGCGGCCGACGGCGAAGCCGAGGGCGCCCTCGACGAGGGCGACGCCGCGCTTCCACCGCTCCCTCAGCTCCTCCGCGCCGGAGAGCACGCGGCCGTTGAAGTCGAAGTCCTCCTGGACGAGCGCCGCGGGGAGATAGGGGGCGTAGGTCGAGACGGTGTGCAGCGCGAGCCAGGTGCGCAGCACGGAGAGGTCCTCGTCGGCGAGCAGCTGCGCGGCGGCGGAGACGAACTCGGGCTGGCCCACGGAGACGACGTCGAAGGCCGCCGCGGGCGCGCCGGTGCCCTCGACGTAGGCGTCCCAGGGGAAGGCGGGGGCGAGCTCGCGGCGCTGCGCGGCGTCCATGGGGTTGTCGGACTTCTCCCGGTCGCGCAGGCGGACCACGTCGACGTGGCAGGCCGCGAGTCGGGTCTCGAAGTCCTGCACCGCCGCGGCGACGTCCTGCGCGGTGCCCTCGACCAGGCCCGGCCGGCCGGGCAGCTCGGCGAGGCGGGCGAGGTTCGCCAGGTGCGCGGCGTAGGCCTCGCGGGTCTCGGCGTGGTGCTCCTCGCGGTAGTAGGACTCGTCCGGCAGGCCGAGGCCGCCCTGGTGGAGCTTGACCTGGTACTGCGAGGAGTCGTGGTCGTCGGTCCACACGTAGGCGAGCACCGCCGAGGCGCCCGAGTCGGGGGCCGCCATCAGGCGCACCACCTGGTCGAGGTCGTCGGCCGTGCCGATCGTCTCGAGCAGCTGCTCGAGGCCGGAGAGCCCGGCGGCCTCGATCGCCTCGGTGTCCATGAACATGCGGTAGAGCGTTCCCACCCGGGCGTGGTCGGTGGTCGGGATCGGCGGCTGCTCCGCTCCCCTCGCTCCCTCCGGGGGTGCTGCGGCGACGTCGGCGGCCGCCTCCTCGACGATCTCCCGCACCCGCTCCTCGGACAGGTCGCGCAGGGCGTGGAAGGCGCCGTCGCTCGACCGGTCCGCGGGCATCACGTGCTCGGCCAGCCACCGGCCGTTGACGTGGCCGAAGAGGTCGTCCTGGAGACGGGTCGAGGGGTCGACCTGCTCGAGGTCGAGTCCGGAGGGGAGGGCAGCGGTCATCATCGGCTCCTGCGAGGTGGTGGTCAGCGGGTCAGAGGGAGAGCAGCCCGATCGTGGCGAGGACGAGCGTCAGCGCCCCGAGCGCGAGGGGCGCGTAGGCCCAGGGGCTGCCGGCGCGCTCCGCAGGGGGGCGGCGGTGGAGGACGAGGGTGGACAGGCCGGTGCCGATCGAGAGGACCGTGGTGCCGATCGCGAGGACCGGCGAGAGGATGACGAGCACGGTGGCGCCGACCTGGAACATCACGGTTCCGAGTACGTCCAGCAGACGCATCACCACGGTCGAACGGGCGCCGACGCGCTGGTCGAGCAGGGTCGAGACCGCCTCCTCGGACCACTCGCCCGGGCGGGCGATGCGGCGTCGTGTGGAGACGGTCTGCGCCGTGGCGAGCGCGAGCCACACCAGGGCGCAGCCGGCACCGATCCAGACCCCCAGCTCGGAGCGGATGCTCGCGGGCCACAGCACGAGCGCGAGCAGCAGCGCGGCGATGCGCAGCACCTCGTCGACGATGCTGCGTACGGCGACGAGCCCCGGGTTCACGGCGAGCTGGCGGCGGGTGCGGGCGACGAACAGGCTCGTGGCCACGAGCGAGACGAGCTGGAGCGCGCCGAGGCCGATGCCGAGCAGCAGCGGCACCGGGGTCACCGGGGCGAAGGGCAGGATCGCCACGAGCAGCACCACCGCGATCGCGGGGATCAGCAGGGCCTGGATCGACAGGCCCTTGACGAGGTCCCGCACCAGGTCCGCGCCGGTGGGCGGATGGTCATGACCGGTGTGGTCGTGAGGGTCGTGGGGGTCGTCGCAGTGCGGGCGGGACTCCGCAGGGGTGTCGGTCATGGAGCTCCTTCTCGGGTCCCCACCAGGGTAACGGGGCTGGCGCGGAGCTGACCTGTGGAACCATGGATGCGTGAGGACCCATGAGAACCATTCCCGTCCGCCCGGGCTGACCGCGGCGCAGCGGCAGCGGGCGGCCGGCGCCGTCGTCGCCGCGGCGACCGGTGACGCGCTCGGGGCGCCCTACGAGTTCCAGGCCCCGGTGGTCGACTCCGAGGAGATCGACATGATCGGCGGCGGGGTGCTGGGCTGGCAGCCGGGGGAGTGGACCGACGACACCGCGATGGCGATCGTGGTGCTGGAGGCGTCCCTGGCCGCCTCCGACTGCCATGACCTGCGGATCGAGTCCGCGCAGGACCACATCGCGCGCGAGTGGTACTCGTGGTCGCTGGGCACCCCCGACATCGGGAACCTCACCTCGTACGTGCTGCGCAGCGCGGCGGACATCGGCCGGGAGGCGGGGCACTACGCGCCCCGCGCGATCGACTTCCGGGCCGCGGCCGCCGCCGCGCACGAGGAGCATCCGACCTCGGCGGGCAACGGCTCCCTCATGCGCGCGCACGTCTCGGTGCTGCCCTATCTGCTCTCCCCGGACGCGGATGCGGCCGAGGCGATCGCCTCGGTGTGCCGCTTGACACACGTGCATCCGGACACGGTCGAGGCCTGTCTGCTGTGGGGCTTCGCCGTGCGGCAGGCGATCCTCACCGGCGAGCTCGACGTCCGGGTCGGCCTCGAGCAGCTCGAGCCCGAGCGGCGCGCGCTGTGGCTGGACCGGATCGAGGAGGCGGAGGAGTCGACGCCGGTCATGTTCCGGCGCAACGGCTGGGTGGTCGGCGCGTTCCAGGCGGCGTGGGCGGCGATCACCGGCGTCGGGCCGATCCCCGAGGGGAAGTTCGCCCAGCGCGACGCGCTCGTGGCGGCGCTCGAGGCCGCGGCCCGGGCCGGCTACGACACCGACACGGTCGCCTGCATCACCGGCTCCCTCATCGGCGGAGCGCTCGGCTACAAGGCTGTCCCGCCGGAGTGGCGCAGGGTTCTGTTCGGCTGGCCCGGCTACGAGGTCGATGAGCTGAAGGGCCTGGTCGAGCGGGTCCTCGCGCCCTTCGTCGTGGATGAGGAGCGTGCATGAGCGCGAGCTGGGACCTGCGGATCCTCTCCTGGAACATCTGCGAGCTGCGCGGTGACCTGCACGCGCTGATCGAGGCGGTGCAGGACCTCGACCCCGACGTCATGCTCGTGCAGGAGACGCCGCGCTTCGTGCTGCCCTCCGCGCGCCTGGCCTGGTTCGCGCGGTCCGTCGGTCGACGGATCCTCGTCGGCGGCGCGGGCGGGCGCGGACTGGCGCTGCTGGCGACCGAGGACGTCGCCGCCCAGGTGATCCGTCGCGGCATGCACCCGGTCGCGCAGGAGATCACGGATCTGAACTCGACCTATCCCCGCGGGGTCGCGGCGGTGCGGCTGTCCGTGCCCGGGGGCGGCGCGGTCGTGGTCTCCTCGCTCCATCTCGCGCTGCAGGAGGACAACCGGCTGCGCCACGCCGAGCATCTGACGGCGCTCGTGCGCGGCGCGGGGGCGCCGGTGATCGTCGGGGGCGATCTGAACGAGACCGCGGACGGGCCGGCGCGGCAGCTGCTGGAGGGCGTGGTCCGGGACCCGGCCGACCAGTCCGAGCACACCTTCCCCGCGGCCGGTCCGGTGCGCCGGATCGACGCGGTCCTCGTCGGCGACGGGGTCCGGGTGCGGCAGGCGCGCGCGGTCCGCTCGACGGCGCGGGTGAGCGAGGAGCGGCTGGCCCACGCCTCCGACCATCTGCCGACGCTGCTGGACGTCAGCCTCTGAGCCCCGTGCGCAGCGCGACGACGTCGTCCTGCCCGCCGACGTGGCGGATCGCGAACCCGCCGCCGACGGGACCGAGGAGCGTGAGCTGGGTCCGATAGGCGTCCACCGCCTCCCGCACCGCGTCCCGGGCGCCGGGGTGCTCGCGGGTCGTCGTGCCCGGGCTACCCGGATCGCTCGCGATCTGCACCAGCGGCACGCCTGTGCGCGTGCTCGCGGCCACGGCGAGGTGATGGGCGCGGACGTGGTCGGGATGACCGTAGGTGCCCTCGTCGTCGTAGCCGATCAGCACGGCGGGGCGCACGTGCTCGACGAGCGCGACGAGGTCGTCGGCGGCCTGCTCGAGCGGCGCGAGGGAGAAGCTGTCCTCCCCCGCGTCGGGGGACGGGCCGGCGAGCCCCTCGCGCACCCAGGTCATGCCCGAGTCGCGGTAGCGGCGCGGGGCGGCGCCGGGGGCGAGCGCGGGGGCGGTGCCGAGCCAGTGCCGCTCGGCGATGCCGAGCGCGGCGGTCGCGGCGTCGATCTCCTGCTCGCGGATCTCCTCGAGCGCGCGCCGGTCCCCCTCGGCGACCGCGCCGGGCACCACCTCGCCCTCCTCCCCGCGGGTGGCGGTGACGAGCACGACGCGGGTGCCGGAGGCGGCGAGAGCCGCGAGCAACGCCCCGGTGGAGAGCGACTCGTCGTCGGGGTGGGCGTGGACGGCGAGGATCGTCGACGCCTCGTCCAGCAGCTGCCAGGGATCGGTGCTCATGCGCGCTCCTCGACGAGCCGGCGGCAGAGGGAGGCGAGCGCCGTCGCGGTCGTCTCCCAGATGCGGGTGGAGGCGAACTCCCGCGCGCTGCGGACCGCCTCGGCGTAGCGCTCCCCGTCCTCCAGCAGCGCCTCGAGCGATTCGGCCCAGACGTCCGGGTCGCGGGTGGCGAGCAGGAGGCCGTCCGGGGCGACGGCCTCCTGGACCCCGCCCGCGGAGCGCCAGGCGAGGACCGGGGTGCCGCTGGCCTGCGCCTCGAGGGCGACCAGGCCGAAGGTCTCCGACCAGCTGGTCAGCAGCAGCGCACCGGCGCAGCGCATCGCCTCGGCGAGCTCGTCGCGGTCCAGGGTGCCCACGAGCTCGACCCGGTCCTCGACGCCGAGCTCCCGGGCCAGCTCCCGCAGGGAGTCGAGATACTCCGCGAAGGCGGGTGCGGCGGAGCCGGCGAGCACGAGGCGCGCCCCGAGCGCCGGGTCGAGGCGGGAGAGCACCTCGAGCGCGAGGTCGGGGCCCTTGAGCGGCTCGATCCGGGCGGTGAACAGCAGCGTGGGCCGCAGGCGGCGGGCGCGGTCGTCCTCGCAGGGGCGGAAGCGGTCGATGTCGACGCCGGGGCGCACCACCGCCAGGCGCTCGCCGGGGACGCCGTAGCGCTCGACGACGGTGCGCGCCTCCGCATCGGAGACGGCGACGACGAGGTCGGAGCCGGTCGCGGCGAACTGCTCCCCGGGGATGCGCCCCTCGGACTCGGCCGGCTCACCGGCCTCGAGCGTGGAGGAGCCCTCGGGGGCGGCGACGGAATGGAAGGACTGCAGGTGGGGCAGGCCCAGCTCGCGTGCGGCGGGCAGGGCGGCGACGCCGCTGAACCAGTGGTGGGAGTGGACGACGTCGTACTCGCCCGCGGCGAGGTGCGGGCGGAGCTGCTCGCGGAAGGGTCGGATGGTGGCGTCCATGTCGCCCTTGGCGACCGGCGCGGCGGGCCCGGCGTCCAGGTGGAGCAGGCGCACGCCCTCGGCGACCTCGATGATCGCGGGGGCGCCTGGATCGCGGCGCCGCGTGAACAGGTCCACGCGGTGGCCCAGGCGGGCGAGGGCCAGGGACTGCTCGAGCACGACCACGTTCATGCCGCCGGCGTCGGCGCCCCCGGGCTCTGCGAGAGGGGAGGTGTGCAGGCAGACCGCGGCGATCCGCAGGGAGGTGGCCGTCATGGACGCCATCCTAGAGGGCCGGTCCGGGCCTGGTCGCCGCCCGCTGTGCAGGGCCGCTGTTCGCCCGTGACGAAAACGGACGCGGCCTGTGTCACGGGAAGTTGAACTGGGAATGAGCATGGTGGAGCCTGACAGGCATGGACACGGCGGAAAAGGTTGACTGGGCGGCGCTGAACGCCCATGCCGCGGGCCGTCCCGCCCGTCGGCTCGTGGCGAAGGCGATCCAGGCGGCCGGGGGTGACCGCCATCCCGGGGTGGTGCTCGACCTCGGCGCCGGTGCCGGGGCCGATTCCCTGCAGTTCGCCCGGCGCGGCTGGCACGTCCACGCCTACGACAGCGACGACACGCTCGCGGCCCGCCTGGTCGAGAACGAGCGGATGAGCGGCTCCGTCACCTTCCACCACACCGCCATCGAGGACGTCGAGGCCTTCCCTGCCGCGCAGATCGTCTACTCGACCTACACCCTGGGCCTGCTGGGTCCGGAGGCGCTGCCCGAGGTGTGGACCAAGCTCGTCGACACGCTCCCGCGCGGCGGGGTGATGGCGGTGGACTTCTTCGGCACGAACGACTCCTGGGCGGAGCTGCCCGACGTCGCGACGCTGCGGCTCGAGGAGATCGACGCGATGTTCCGCGACTTCCACGTCATCGACCGCTCGGTCCGGGACGAGGACGGGCGCTTCCTCGCGGACAAGAAGCACTGGCACGTCATCACGACCCTCGCCCGGAAGGTCCGCTGAGCGGCGCACCGCCGAGCAGGCGGTCGCGCAGGGGCGCGCCGGTCTCGAGCATCGCCAGTCGCATCATCATCGCCGAGCCGAGCCGCCAGGCCTGGCCCGGCAGCGTCCGCCGCAGGGCGTAGCTCCGGAGCGCGGCGGACGGCCCGGGTGCTTCTGCGAGCGCCTCCGCGAGCGCGGCGGCATCCGCGAGGGCGGTGTTCGCCCCATGGCCGAGATTGGGAGCCATCGCGTGCGCCGCGTCGCCGAGCAGCACGGTCCCCTCGCGCACCGGCAGCACGGCCGGGGCGGTGTGGATGCCGTGGACGAGGGTCCGCTCGGGGGCGGCCGCCGCCAGCACCTCGTCGATCGCGGGGCGGTGACCACCCACCACGGTGCGCAGGTGCTCGAGGCTCGCCCGCGTGGTCGGGGTGCGGTGCTCGGGGATGCAGGCGAACCAGTTCGTCCCGATCCCGGCCAGCGGCGTGATGCCGAACAGCCAGCCACCGCCCCAGGTCTCGGAGATCTCGGGCGGGGGAGCGTCGGTGGTGCCGCGCAGCACCGTCATGCCGTGCGAGCGGGCTGCGGGTCGCCCGGGCCAGCCGGAGCGGCGCACGAGCGAGTGGACGCCGTCGGCGCCGATCAGCAGGTCCGCGCGGTCGCGCAGGGGGCGCACGTCCTGGATCCGACGCGTCTCGGTGCGGACCTCCACCGGCAGCGCCTCCTGGAGGAGACGGACGAGCACGGAGCGGGAGAGCAGCAGTGCACCTCCGGAGGGGAGGTCGGCGAGCACCCGGCCGTCGGCGGCGCGGAGGGTGCCGCGCTCCGGTGCGGCGGCGAGCTCCTGTGCCGCCTCGAGCACGCCGAGCCGTCGGAGGACCTCCTGCGCGGGGCGGAAGAGCCCGAGCACGGTCCCGACGGCGGGGATCACGAAGCGCTCGTCCAGCAGCTCGACGCGGTGGCCGGTGCGGGCCAGGAGCGTCGCGGCGGCGAGCCCCGCGATCCCTGCGCCGAGGATCGTGATCTGCAGGGGCTCGCCCCGCAGGGTCGGAAGCGGTCTGTCCATGGCGTGCTCCTCGACGTCCTCGGTGACATGTCCTGGCGGGACGGTGGCGTGCCCGTCGCGCCGGGGCGCATCGAGCCTATGCGGCAGCGTCCCCGCGGTCACGGGGAGCGGGCGGGTCGGATCCCTCCGCGGCGGGGATGATCGGCGGACCCACGCTCGGCGGCGAGGAATACCCGACGGCGCCGTGCGGGCTGGTCCAGCGGTGTCCGCCCGGGCGCCCGGTGCCTGTGGGCCCCTCCTCCAGCGGGGTCACCTCCCACAGCCCGAGCTCCTTGGCGAGGTTGCAGCGCACGCACAGTCCCTGCCCGTTCTCGAGGCTGGTGGGGCCGCCGCGATGGTGGGGGAGGACATGGTCGATCTGACGGATCACAGCATTGCACCAGGGGGTGCGGCAGGTGACGTCCCGGAGGCGGATGAGGCGGGAGAGACCGACGGGGAAGGTGCGGGCCCGTGATTCCATCGCCACCAGCTGCCCGCTTCTCGGGCTGCGGTACAGCTGACGGAAGACGGCCGCGGCCTCGTGGTCGGGATGCTCCTCGGGGCTGCCGACGATCGTGCCCGGCGGTCGGCCCTGGAGGGTGTCGGTGATGACGTGGGCGGGGATCGTGCCGTAGCCCTCGAGCAGCGCGCACTCGCTCTCGTCGCCGCGTCCGAGCAGAGCCGTGTCGGTGATGACGATGCCGAGATCGAGTCGCGGGCGCGGGGTGGGGGCGCCGGGGTCCTGGCCCGTGGTCTCGGCGCGCAGCACCGCCTCGACCAGCAGATCCGCCTCGAGGGCGCGTGCGGGGGTGCGGGAGCCGGCCGCACGCTGCGAGGCAGCGCGCGCCTCGAGGGTCTGCATCATGGCCGTCGCATCGAGTCCGGGCAGCACGGCGCTGAGCCGCGCCATGCCGTCGGCCAGCGGGGTCATCGTCACGTGCCGGGCCCTCGCCGTGCGCTCCGCCCGGTCCCGGGAACCGTCCGGCTCGAGCTGCTGGATCATCGCGCGCAGGTCGGAGGCCAGGCGCCTGCGTCCACGCCCCTGCAGCGCCTCGGGGGCCTCGGCGATGAGCCGGTCGATCCGGGCACAGGTCTCCGGGCTCGCGCCGTCGAGCGTCGTCGCCACCGTCGAGGCCTGCTCGGCGGTGAGGCGGCCGCTGCGCAGCACCGAGGAGGTGCCCGGCAGCTGTGCGACCAGCCTGCGCGCCGAGGCGAGGGAATAGGAGCCGGCCGAGGGGGAGACGCGCCGGGCGAGGGCGATCTCGTGGCTCGCCCCCTTCCCGCGGCGCGAGGCGGGGACGTCGCGGTCGGCGTCGGACCGGGTGATCCGGCGTTCCGCCTCCACCTGCCAGCTCGCATCGAGGGCGGCGAGCGAGGAGCGCAGGTGGTCGAGCCCGGCGAAGACGGCCAGGGCCTCCTCGGCGCTGTCCGGAGCGGTGTCCGCCAGCGGGTCGCGCGTGGAGCGGGTGGAGGTGGCGGCTGCGAGGGTCGCCGTGAGGATCTCGGCGAGCACCCCGCGGGCCGAGGCCGCGGCCTCGAGACCCGCGAGCTGCGCCGCGGCCCGGTCCAGCGCGTCGCTCGTCGCGCGGGCGCCGGACGACGGCGGGGCTGCGCCCGGGCGGGGATCGCCCCCACCGGGGCGGTCCCCGTCGGCCTGCTGCGTCCTGTGCTCCATGCCTTCGATCGTACGGACGTACGATTCTCCGTGCCAGGCCCCAGAAGATTCTGTGGATGAGTTCCTCGGTCGTCCGAAGAATGTGGATGAAATTGTGGAAGAAGAGGGTGTGTGGAGGAGAGGTGCTTCGTGGGTGGCAGGAAGATCGCCAGAATGTTGACGTTCCTGCCCATCGACGAGAAATTCTGGATCTGGTCCTGTCAATGCCCTGCCGCAAAACTGTGCAAGAACCCCTGCCGGGGAGGAGAGGTCCTATTTCCCCAGCAGCGTGAGCACCGCAGTCACGCGCCGATGCACGCTCGCGTCCTCGCTCAGCCCGAGCTTCGCGAACAGGCGCTGGGTGTGCTTCTCGATCGCGCCGGTGCTGAGGAACAGCCGCTGCGAGATCGCGGCGTTCGTGAGCCCCTCGCCCATCAGCTCCAGCACTTCACGCTCGCGCGGCGTGAGCTCGTCCAGCGGGCTGCGGCGCCGCGAGGCGATCACCTGCGCCACCACATCGGGATCGATCGCCACCCCGCCCTCGGCGACCCGCTCGATCGACTCGAGGAAGGAGCGGATGTCGAACACCCGGTCCTTCAGCAGGTAGCCCGTCGCCCCCGCCCCGGACTCGATCAGCTCGGTCGCATAGCCGACCACCACGTACTGGCTCAGCAGCACGATCGGTGCCTGCGGCCAGGCGACGCGGATCTCCTTCGCGGCCCGCAGGCCCTCGTCGCTGTGCGAGGGAGGCATGCGGATGTCGGAGACGATCAGGTCCGGCCTCAGCTCGAGCGCGCGGCTGACGAGCTCGGTGCCCGTCGCCGCCGTGCCCACGACCTCGTGCTCGGCGTCCTCCAGCAGCAGGCGCAGACCCTCGCGCAGCAGCGCCGAGTCGTCGGCGATCAGGACGCGCACGGGATCACCGCCTCGACCCGGGTGCCGTGACCGACGGGGGAGTGCACGGTCAGCCGTCCCTCGAGCGAGGCGACCCGCCCCGCGAGACCGGCCAGACCGCCGCCCGTGCGCAGCTCCGCGCCGCCGCGCCCGTCGTCCTCGATCCTCACCCGCGCATCCTCCCCGATCCGCGCGAGCTCCACCACTGCGGCCCGGGCCGCCGAGTGCTTGGCCGCGTTGGTCAGCGCCTCGGAGACGACGTAGTAGATCCCGATCTCGACGTGCTCGGGAAGGTCGAGATCCGGCGCCTCGACCGAGACGGGCAGGGGCGAGATCGCAGCGAGCTCCGCGAGCGCCGCCGGCAGGCCCCGGTCCACCAGGATCGGCGGGGCGATCCCGCGGGAGAGCCGCCGCAGCTCGTCCAGGGTCAGGCCCAGCTGCTCCCGCGTCTCCCGCAGCACGGTCTGCGCCCGCTCGGGATCCCGCTCGGCGAGCGACTCGATCCGGGCGAGGTCCATCGAGGCCCGCACCAGGCGCTGCTGGGGCCCGTCGTGCAGGTCCCGCTCGAGGCGGCGCAGGGCCGCCGACTCCGCCGAGCGGCCTGCTGCGCGGGACTCCTCGGTGCGCAGCAGGCGCTGCTGCTCCTCGAATCGCGAGCTCAGCAGCCCGCGCGCGACCCCCTGGTGCAGCGCGGTCAGCCCTCGCACCACGGGGCCGACGGTGAGCAGGAAGAACAGGCCTGCGAGGAACTGCATCAGGACGTCGGCCGGGAGCGCGTAGGGCTCGGGCACACCCAGCAGGGTGCCCAGCCCGCTGGTCTCCTCCGGCGGCAGCACGTTCTCGAGGATCAGCGTCGCGACCGGTCCGCCGACGATGGCGACCGCCCCGACGGTCCAGGCGAGCGCGAGCGGGAAGGTGATCAGGGAGAGCAGGAAGTTCACCAGCACCCACAGCGAGTCGAGCCAGCGCTGGGGGTCGGTGAGCGGAGTGAGCATCCGCCGCACCGGGCCGGCCCCGGCGGGCGCCTGCTTCGGCAGCGGTGTGGGCAGGCGGGTGCCGAGGATCGAGGACTGCAGCGCCCGCTCGGCCGCGGCGAAGCCGCGGGCCGCGAGCACTCCGGCCACGAGGATCGGCAGGCCGACCCAGACCACCACGGTCGAGACCCCGGCCGAGAGCAGGGCCAGCACGAGGGAGAACCCGATCGCGCCGAGCAGCAGGGCGAGGAGGGAGTAGGCGAGGAAACGTCCGATGCGGGCGGCCCAGGCACCGAGGGAGCGCCGCGGGGCCGGGCTCTCGGTCGCCTCATCCGCCGTGCGGGGCAGGGTCATGGTCGTCATGCCTCCACTCTCGCTGCGGAGGCCCGCGGATCCCATCCGGTCACCGGGCCGGTCGATGTCGGGCTGGCCCGACGATCAGGCCTGCTCGCAGATCTCCTCGAGCCGCTCGAGGTCCTCGCCGACCGCCGCGGCGTCCTCCGCGAGCCCCGCGGCCCGGAGCGGCAGGTTCCGCGGTCGCTCGCGAACTCGTACACCGCGCGCCAGGAGCGGTCGATCTCGATCGACAGGTGGCGGGAGGGGCGGCGGCGCTCATGGGGCGACGCTAGCAGTCCCCGTGCTGCGGGTGCCTCACGAATCCTGCCGAGCCCGGGCCGCCTCGACGGTCACGGCGACCGCGTCCTCCCAGCTCGTCGCCGCGAGGCCCTCCTCTCTCACGAGCCGCCCCGGCTCCTGGACGCACGGCCCGTACCAAAGACCCGAGATGCCGCGCAGCTCCCGCACGAAGGCGCTCACGGGGGCGAGCAGCGCGAGGGCCGCACGGGGGATCGGCAGCGGCCGACGGGCCGGCCTGCCGGCCAGGCGCGAGACCTCGGCGATCAGCTCCCGCTGCGTGCGCGCCGGCGCTGCGGGGGCGTTCAGCACCGCATCGCCCGAGGGTCCGGAGAGCCGCTCGGCGTGACGGGCTGCATGCAGCATCGCTGCGGCGAGGTCCGGCACGAAGGTCAGGGTGTGGGGCACGTCGGCGCGACCGAAGAGGATCGCGCGGCGCCCGGAGAGGATGGGCTCGAGGACCATCGCCGTCGCGACGGCCGACCCGGTGCCGACGGTGGTCGGGCCGATCAGGTCCGAGGCGATGACGCTGAGGGTGCGGGCCCGGTGTGCGCGCCGGGCCCGGAGGAGCTCGACCCGGATGCGGCCCTTCTCGTCCTGCGGTGAGGGGGAGGCGTCCTCGGCGAGCGAGGCCGCGCCGCCCTGGAAGCCGTAGAGCGATTCGGGGAACACCACGGGGATCTCGTGCTCGGCCGCGGCGTCGAGCACCGCCGCCTCCCGAGGCGGCAGCTGCTCGCGCCAGAGCCGGGCGTCGTAAGGGGAGTGGAAGGTGGCCATGACGGCGTCGGCCCCCTCGATCGCCGCACCGAGCGCGGCCGGGTCCAGCACATCGCCCGCGACGCGCCTCAGCTCGGGAGTCGGCTCCTTCGCGGAGCGGCGCAGCACGGTGACGGTGTCGCCGTCCGCGAGGGCGAGCTCGATGATCGCGCGACCGATCTGTCCCTCTCCGATGACGAGGTGATGCATGACTGCCTCCCATGAGTGAGCACTGCTCTCGGTTCTGAGGGGAACAGTGAACACTGCTCCCGCCCGGCAGTCAAGAGCACTGCTCTCGGAATGTGGGAGGATGCGGTCATGAGCGCCTCCTCCACTCCTCGCGCCCTCGCCCGGGAGCGCACCATGACCCGCATCGTCGAGCTCGGGAACGCGCAGCTGCGCACCGTCGGGGCGGCCGGGCTCAGCGTGCGGGAGATCGCGCGCGGCCTCGGCATGGTCTCCTCCGCGATCTACCGGTACGTGGGGAGCCGCGACGAACTGCTGACGCTGCTGATCGTCGACGCCTATGAGGACCTCGCCGCCGCGGTCGAGGAGCGTCTCGCGGATGTCGGCGAGGAACCGCGGTCGCGCTTCCTCGCCCTCGGGGGCGCGATGGCCGACTGGGCGCTCGCCGCCCCGGAGCGCTGGACCCTCCTCTACGGCACCCCCGTGCCCGGCTATGCCGCGCCCTCCGAGGCGACCAACGCCCCGGGCACGCGCGTGACTCGCGAGGTGCTCGTGATCGCGGCGGACGCGGCGGGCTCGGCCGACGGGCGGCGGCAGGAGTCTGGCTCGCCGACGCTCGCTCCGGAGGTCGTGGCGCTGCTCGACCGGCACCTCGCGGAGTTCGACATCGCCGCCGACGCCGTCACCGCCGCTCGGGCCGTCACGGCCTGGTCCGGGCTCGTCGGCGTCATCAGCGCCCACCTGTTCGGGCAGCTCGGCCCCGACGCGGTCGCCCTCGGCGAGGACATCCTCCGCCCGCAGATCGAAGCCCTCGCGGACCTCATCGCACCGCGCTGAGCGCCCTGCCCCTCCCGTCCTCGTCGAGGGCCGAGAGCGCCGCGCGGGCCACGGAACGCAGGGTCGCCGGCTCCCGCACGATCGCGCCGTCGGCGACGGGCGCGACGACGACCCAGCGCGGCGCGCCCCGTCGACGCATCCGCCCGATCTCGACGCTGCCGCCGGCGCGCAGCGGGATCAGGAGTGCGCCGCTCGGGCCGACGGCGAGACGCGCTTCGAGCTCGGGACGCTGCGCGAGCAGCAGGGCGCGGATCCGCTCGCGCTCGGCCCGGACCGTGTCGGCCGAGGCGGAGCGCGCTGCGGAGCGGCGCGTCGAAGCCATGTCCCGAGAGTAGGAGCGGGGTGCGACGGACGAGCGGGGTGGCGTGAGCGGTGTGCCGACGAGAAGGGTCAACAGCGCATTGACAACAGAATGTTGATGCTCGAG
The DNA here is from genome assembly GCF_003711805.1 of Brachybacterium sp. EE-P12. GTDB lineage: Bacteria > Actinomycetota > Actinomycetes > Actinomycetales > Dermabacteraceae > Brachybacterium. Next base: position 810,208 of record NZ_QXCP01000004.1, read on the forward strand.
CATGAGGATCATGCGACAGCCCACCGATCCCTTGGACGAGTCCCGGCGCGTCCTGCTCGACGCCGGCGCCGCCGACCTGCCCCGGATGCCCTGGCAGCACCACCAGGCCCCCGCCGAGGACTTCCTGCTGCTGCGGTATGCGCTGCACCTCGCGAGCGGCCAGGTCGGGAGCGGACGCACCGACGAGCTGCGCGCCGGACTCCGCCTGCTGGAGGCGGCGCGCTCCGAGCTCGACAGCCTCGAGACCGCCCTCCTGCTCAGCTCCCGCGCCGAGGGCATGACCTGGACGGAGATCGCCGAGGAGCTCGGACTGCGCTCGGCCCAGGCCGCGCAGCAGCGCAGTCGACGACTCGACGAGCGGCGCGCATGAGCCCGCACCGCTCCGTGCCCGAGCTGCTCGTCCTGCAGTCCCTGCGCCTCGCCGGCGCCGCCGACGCCGGCCGGATCGCCGACCGCTCCTTCCTGCCGACCGACGTCATCGAGGACCTCGTGCGCGCCGCGCAGGCGGCCGGGCAGGTGGAAGCGTTCGACTTCGGCACGAGCCGGTCCCTGGTCCTGACCGAGGCGGGTCACGCCCGTCTCCGAGAGCTTCTCGACGACGATCTGGAGGTCGAGCAGGCGCGGACGACGCTCCGCGCAGTGCTCGAGGACTTCGAACACGGGATCAACGGCGAGATGGTCCGTGCGGTCTCCGAGTGGCAGCGGGCGGTGCCCGGATCGGAGGCGCCGGTGGAGCTGCTCGACGAGCTCGCGGCCCTCGGCGCGGAGCTGCGGCAGGTCCTCGAGCCGCTCGTGGCGACGCTGCCGCGGTTCGGTCGCTATCCCGCGCAGTACCGGATCGCGCTGCGTCGCGCCCGGGACGGGGATCTCCGCTGGATCGCCGGGATCGGGATCCTCTCCTGCCATACGGTCTGGGCGGAGCTGCATCAGGACCTGCTGTCCACCCTCGGCCGCGAGCGCCGGGCAGAGACCCGTCCCGAGGAGCGCTGAGATGCCCACCCGCACCCTGCACATCGTCCGCCATGGCAGGGCCGACGCCCTCGGGCGACTGACCGAGGACGGACGCTCCCAGTGCCGCGCCCTCCGTCAGCGGCTCGCCGACGTCCCGCTCGACGTCATCTGGCACTCGCCGCTGCCGCGCGCCGTCGACAGCGCCGCCCTGCTCGCCGAGGGGCGCCGAGGGCTCCTGGTGGACGAGGCCCCGGAGCTCGTCGACGCGGTGCCTTTCGTGCCCGACCTCGACTCGCTGAGCCCGCGCCGCGCGGCCTTCTTCGACGGCATCGACGAGGAGGAGGCAGCGGCCGGGCACGAGCTCGCCGGACAGCTCGCGGACCGCTTCCTGCGCCCTCACCCGCCCGGGGCACGCTCCACCGAGGAGCTCCTGGTCACGCACGCGTTCCAGGTGTCATGGCTGGTGCGCGAGGCCCTCGGGGCGCCTACGGTGAGCTGGATGTCGCTGGGGAGGATCGAGAACACCGCGCTGACCACGATCGTGCTCGAGCAGGACGAGCCGCCCATGATCCTCTGCGTCAACGACCGCTCCCACCTCGAGGACGACACCGCATGAGGCTGCCGATGCTCGGGGAGGAGACACGGGCGGAGCTCGGCGGCAAGGCCGCGCCGCTCGCAGTGCTCCGCCGGGCCGGATTCCCCGTGCCTGCGGGATTCTCGGTGCCGCTGTCCGAGTTCGAGCGCCATCTCGCGGCCTGCAGAGCACCCGGTGCGAGCGGGACGGAGATCCGCGATCGACTCGTCGCTCAGGGCGCGGACGCCACGCTGCGCGCCGACCTCGCCGATGCGCTGGACGCGCTCCCGGGCGGACGCGACACCCCGGTCGCCGTGCGCTCCTCCGCCACGACCGAGGACTCGCCCGAGACCGCCGGTGCCGGCCTGCACGAGACCATCCTGGGCGTCCGCGGTCCCGATGCGATGGCGGAGGCCGTGATGCGCTGCTGGGCCTCCTGGTGGTCGCCGCGTCGTCTCGACGCACCTCCCCGCACCGGGGAGGAGGACGCCGACGGCATGGCCGTGCTCGTCCAGGTGCTCGTCGACGCAGATGCGGCCGGTGTCCTGTTCACCGGGGAGCGCCGCGTGCTCGAGGCCGTCCACGGGCTCGGGGAGAGCCTCGTCGGCGGCGCCGTCACCCCGGACGCCTGGGAGGTCGAGGACACCGGGATCCGCGACCACCGTCCGGGATCACAGGACCTCCGCGCAGTGCGGCGAGGGGACCGGGTGCTTCGCGAGCCGCTGCCGGCCGCGCTCCGGGACCGGGCACCGCTGGGCGAGGACCGCGTGCTCGAGATCGATGCGCTCGGCCGACGCGTCGAGGAGCACCTCGGCGGACCCGTCGACCTCGAATGGGCCGTCGACGCAGCGGGCGTGCACCTGCTCCAGGCCCGTCCGCTCACCGCCGTCCTCCCCGAGCCGTCGGACGAGGGCTCGGACGGCGACGGGGCGGGTACCGTGCTCCACGGCGTCGGCGCGAGCGGCGGGACGGCGACCGGGCCGGTGCGGGTGCTGCGGTCGGTCGCGGAGCTCTCCCGAGTCCGTCCCGGCGACGTGCTTCTCGCCCGCGGCACCGATCCTGCCTGGACGCCGCTCTTCCCCCTGATCGCCGCCGTCGTCACCGAGACCGGCGGGATGCTCTCCCACGCGGCGATCGTCGCCCGGGAGGTCGGTATCCCTGCGGTGCTCGCCGTGCCCGAGGCGATGGAGCGGCTCGAGGTCGGCGCCGAGGTGCGTGTCGACGGGGAGCGCGGGACCGTCGCCGTCATTGAGCCTCGGAGCCCTGCACGAGGGCCCGGGCGAGCTCCCGGGGATGGCTGAGCATCGCGCAGTGGCAGCCCGGCACCTCCTCGACCTCGATCCCCAGCCGCTCGCGGGCCACGCGGCGCTGGAAGGCGAGCGGGAAGAAACGGTCCTCGCGGCAGGCGAGCACCCGGGTCGGCACCGCAGGGTGCGCGGCCAGCGGCCACGGCGCGGCCGAGGAGGTGCCGGCCTGGCCGCGGGACCGACGCTCCGCCTCCTCGGCCAGCGGACGAGGCACCCCGTTCCAGAAGCTGACGAAGGGGTCCTCGTGCCCGGTCAGCCCGCCGTCGCGGACCGACTGCTCGCGTGCCGCCCGCTCGTAGCCGGTGTTCTCCCACCAGTCGGCAGGGCGCTCGCCGGGGGCCGGGATCATCGCCGCGAGGTACACCAGTCGCATGAGCCCCGCGTCCCTGCGACGGTCCGCGACCAGCGGCGCCGTGAGACCGCCGAAGGAATGTCCGACCACCACCAGGTCGCGTCGCTCGCCGACCTCCGCGAGGACCGTCTCCGCGAACTCCGGCAGGCCCGCGTCCTGATCCTCGCAGGGCAGGTCCGGTGTGACCGCGTCGTGTCCGAGCGCGCGCAGCTCGGCGACGACCAGGTGCCAGGACCAGCCGACGTCCCCAGCCCCGTGGATCAGCACGACGGTGGACATGGTCGGGCGCCCCGGCTCAGTCCCCGAGGATCGCGCCGCGCGAGGCGGACTTCACGAGCTTCACGTACTTGCCCAGCACGCCCTTGGTGAACTTCGGCGGCAGCGGCTCCCAGCCCTCCCAGCGGGAGGCGAGCTCCGCCTCGTCCACCAGCAGGTCGAGACGGCCCGCACCCACGTCCAGGCGGATCCGGTCCCCGTCGCGCACCACCGCGATCGGACCGCCGTCCACGGCCTCCGGGGCGATGTGGCCGACGCACAGGCCCGTCGTCCCGCCGGAGAAGCGGCCGTCGGTCATCAGCAGCACGTCCTTGCCGAGCCCCGCCCCCTTGATCGCTCCGGTGATCGCGAGCATCTCGCGCATGCCCGGCCCGCCCTTGGGGCCCTCGTAGCGGATCACGACCACGTCGCCGTGATCGATCGTGCCGTCGTTCAGCGCGTCGAGCGCCTGCTGCTCGCGCTCGAAGACCCGTGCGGTCCCCTCGAAGACGTCCTCCTCGAAGCCCGCGGACTTCACCACCGCGCCCTCGGGGGCGAGCGAGCCGTGCAGGATCGTGATCCCGCCGGTCGGGGCGATCGGCGCGGTCGCGGGGCGCAGCACCGTGCCGTCGGCCGGGCGGGGGGAGAGCACCTCGAGGTTCTCGCCGACGGTGCGGCCGGTGACGGTCAGGCAGTTCCCGTCCAGCAGTCCCTCGTCCAGCAGCGTCTTCATCACCACCTGGATCCCGCCCACGTGGTCGACGTCGTTCATGACGTAGCGGCCGTAGGGCTTCAGATCCGCCAGGTGCGGCACCTTCGCCCCGATCCGGGCGAAGTCCTCGAGGGTGAGGTCGACGCCGGCTTCGTGGGCGATCGCGAGCAGGTGCAGCACCGCGTTGGTCGAGCCGCCGAAGGCCTGGACCACGCTGATCGCGTTCTCGAAGGCGGCCTTGGTCATGATGTCGCCGGCGGTGTGGCCGCGGCGCAGCATCCCCACCACCGCCTCCCCGGCGCGGCGAGCGTCCGCGTCGCGGCGGCGGTCGGCCGACGGGGGAGTGGCCGAGCCCGGGATCGACATGCCGATCGACTCGGCGACCGTCGCCATCGTGTTCGCGGTGTAGAACCCGCCGCAGGCGCCCTCGCCGGGGCAGATCGACCGCTCGATCCGTCCGACGTCCTCCCGGCTCATGCGCCCGCGCGCGCAGGCGCCGACGGCCTCGAAGCCGTCGATGATGGTCACGTCCTTCTCCGTGCCGTCGGTGAGCGTGGCCCGGCCGGGCATGATCGTGCCCGCGTAGACGAAGACGCTCGCGAGATCCAGCCGTGCCGCGGCCATGAGCATCCCCGGCAGGGACTTGTCGCAGCCGGCGAGCAGCACGGAGCCGTCGAGTCGCTCGGCCAGCATCACCGTCTCGACGCTGTCGGCGATGATGTCGCGGGAGACGAGGGAGTAGTGCATGCCCTCGTGCCCCATCGAGATCCCGTCGGAGACCGAGATGGTGCCGAACTGCAGCGGGTACCCGCCGCCGGAGTGCACGCCCTCCTTCGCGGCGCGGGCGAGCCGGTCCAGCGACAGGTTGCAGGGGGTGATCTCGTTCCAGGAGCTCGCGATGCCGATCTGGGGCTTGTCCCAGTCGGCATCGCCCATCCCCACCGCCCGCAGCATCCCGCGCGAGGTGGTCGCGGCGAGGCCGTCGGTGACCTGACGGCTGCGCGGCTTGAGATCCGGGGCGGGAGCAGCAGTGGCGGGGGCGGCGGGATCGGAGTCGGTCATGGCCCGACCCTAGGACTCCGGTGCGGGGTTGTACATGGCCGACAGGGCGAGCCGGCCCCACCGGTCGATGGGCGCGGCCGCCGGCGGCCGCGCCCGTCGACCGGGCGGTCAGAGCACCTGCGGGCGGCTCTCCGTCTCGCCGCGCCGTGCCAGGCGGCTGAGCTGCGTGACGTGCTGGGGGCCGAGATCGGCCAGGGTGGGGACCTGCAGCAGCTTCATGGTCTGCTCGACCTGGCTCGAGAGGATCTCGATGGTGCGGTCCACGCCCTCCTTGCCGCCGGCCATGAGGCCGTAGAGATAGGCGCGACCGATCATCGTGAAGTCGGCGCCGAGCGCGATCGAGGCGACGATGTCGGCCCCGCTGCGGATCCCGGTGTCGAGGATGATCTCGACGTCCTTCCCGATCTCGCGCGCCACCTCCGGCAGCAGGTGGAAGGGGACCGGGGCGCGGTCCAGCTGCCGGCCGCCGTGGTTGGACAGCACGATCGCGTCGACCCCGAGGTCGGCGAGCTTCTTCGCGTCCTCGAGGGTCTGGACCCCCTTGACCGCGAACTTCCCCGGCCACATCCTCCGGATCTCGGCGAGGTCCTCGAAGTCGATCGTGGGGTCCATCGCGGAGTTCAGCAGCTCGCCGACGGTGCCGCCGGTGGAGCTCAGCGAGGCGAACTCGAGCTTCGCGGTGGTCAGGAAGTCCCACCACCACCAGGGGCGCGGGATGGCGTTGAGCACCGTGCCGAGGCTGAGCTGGGGCGGGATCGAGAAGCCGTTGCGGGCGTCGCGCAGGCGCGCCCCGGCCACCGGGGTGTCGACCGTGAAGAAGAGCGTGTCGAAGCCCGCCGCGGCGGCGCGCTCGACGAGGCCGAAGGAGATCTCCCGCTGGCGCATCACGTAGAGCTGGAACCAGTTGCGCCCGTGCGGGTTCGCGTCGCGGACGTCCTCGATCGAGGTGGTGCCGAGGGTCGAGAGGGTGAAGGGGATCCCGGCCTCGCCGGCGGCGGTCGCGCCCGCGACCTCGCCCTCGGTCTGCATCAGCCGGGTGAAGCCGGTGGGGGCGATCGCGAAGGGCAGGGCCGAGCTGCCGCCGAGGATCTGGGTGGTGGTGTCCACCGAGGAGACGTCGTTGAGGATCGCGGGGTGGAATTCGATGTCCTCGAAGGCCTCGACGGAGCGACGCATCGAGATCTCGCGCTCCGCGGCGCCGTCGGTGTAGTCGAAGGCGGCGGCCGGGGTGCGGCGCTTCGCGATCCTGCGCAGGTCCTCGATCGTCTGGGCCGACGAGAGCCGGCGCCGCTTCCCGTCGAGATCGAGCTTCTTGAACTGCATGAGCTCGAGGAGCTCGGCGGGACGGGGCACCTGACGCTTGACCATGGGGACTTCCTGCTGGAGAGGACGCGGAACGGGTGACCACGATGTGGTCGGACCACACGGGGATCGTAGGACGCCGAGGACGGCGAGGCAAACCCCGAGGGTGCGCCGACCGGGGCTGTGCTAGAACGGGGCGATGGTCGAGAACGCGCGCCATGCAGAGGTCGGACCGCAGTCGGGACGGACCGGCCGAGCCGAGGAGACCGGCCGGGCCCGGCAGTCCGAGCGCAGCGGCGCGGCATGGGCCCCGGTGTCCCGTCGCAGCACGCACGAGCTGGTCATCGCCGCGATCGAGGACCAGATCATGAACGGCGCGCTCGTCGTCGGGGACCTCCTGCCGCCCGAGCGGGAGCTCGCCGCCCGGCTGCACGTGAGCCGCACCGGCGTGCGCGAGGCGATCCGGGTGCTTGAGGCGCACGGCGTGCTCCGCTCCGAGGTCGGCTCCGGCCGAGGGGCCGGCACCTTCGTGGCCGCGATGCCGAGCGCCGCCCTCGAGCGGTTCCTGCGCCTGCACGTCGCGCTCGCGAACTTCCCCGTCCATGACGTGATCGAGACGAGGATCCTGCTGGCACGGGCCAGCGCCGCGCTCGCCGCGGAGCGTGCGGATGAGGAGGCGCTCGACGGGCTCGAGGAGCACCTGGCGAGGACGGAGGGGCCCGGGGTGACCCGCGAGGTCTTCAACGACGCGGACACCGACTTCCACGTCGCCCTCGCCCGCGCCGGGGGCAACGCCCTGTTCGCGGAGATGACCGGTGCGATCCGCGCCTCCCTGCGAGCGCCGCTGCTCGAGGCCTTCACGAAGGTCGAGGACTGGGAGGCGATGGCGGACATGCTGCGCCGCCAGCATCGGCAGATCCTCGACGCCCTCCGGGCGGGCGAGGCCGAGGAGGCGGCGCGCCTGACCGCCGAGCACATCCGCGCCGCCTCCGCGGCGCTGCCCGAGCTGCCCGGCGCCTGAGCCGCCGCCGGCTGCGGCCGCTGCTGCGTCCTGCGGCCGGGGCGGTCTCAGGCGCCGGGCACGGCCCGCTCGTCCGCTCCGTCGTAGTGCGACAGCGGCCTGATCAGCGCGTTCGAGGCACGCTGCTCCATGACGTGCGCGGTCCAGCCGGTCACCCGTGCCGCGATGAACAGCGGCGTGAACAGCTCGGTGTCGAAGCCCATCAGGTGGTAGACGGGGCCGGCGGGATAGTCGAGGTTGGGCTTGATGGACTTCGCCTCGTCCATCGCCTGCTCGAGGCCGTCGTACAGGCCCAGGATCTCCTCTCGGCCGGTGTGGGCGATCATCGCGTCCATCGCCTGCTTCATCGTGGGGACCCGGGAGTCGCCGTTCTTGTAGACGCGGTGGCCGAAGCCCATCACCTTCCGCTTCTGCGCGAGCGCCTCCTCCATCCAGACGCGGGCACGCTCCTTCGCCTCCGCCGCCGACTCCCCGGGACGTATGCCGATCTCGTCGAAGGTGTGCATGACCGCCTCGTTCGCCCCGCCGTGCAGGGAGCCCTTGAGCGCCCCGATCGCGCCGGTGACCGCGGAATGCAGGTCGGACAGGGTCGAGGTGATCACCCGCGCCGTGAACGTCGAGGCGTTGAAGGAGTGCTCGGCGTACAGGATCAACGAGATCCGGAAGGCGTCGACCACCTCGGGCGCCGGCTCCTGGCCGAAGGTCATCCACAGGAAGTTCCGGGAGTGGTCGAGGTCCTCGCGGGCCGGGATCGGCTCGGTCGGCCCGCCGGCGCGGCGGCGTCGCTGCTCGTAGGCGATCACGGCCGGCAGCTGGGCGGTGAGGCGCTCGGCCTTCGCCAGCTCCGTGACGGGGGAGGAGTCCTCGGCATCCGGGTCCAGCGCCCCGAGCGTCGAGATGGCGGTGCGCACCGAGTCCATGGGGTGGCAGGTCGTCGGCAGAGCGTCCAGCGCCGCCTTCACCGTCGGGTCCAGCGCGCGGTGCGCGCGGAAGCGGTCCTGGAGCGCGGCGAGCTCTTGCTCGTCGGGCAGCTCCCCGGTCCACAGCAGGTGGGCGACGGACTCGAAGGGCTGGGTCGCGGCGAGCTGCGGGACCGGATAGCCGCGGTAGAGCAGCGAGTTCGTCTCCGGGTTCACCTTGGAGATCGCAGAGACGTCGGCGACGACTCCGTTCAGCCCCTTGCGGATCTCGGGTCGTCCCTGGTCCTGGGCGGTGGGGCTCATGGTGATCACTCCTTCGTCGACGGCGGTGTCTCGGGCGGGAGGTGCGCGGCGGTGCGGTCGGTGTCCGTGCGGTGCGCCTCGGGGATCTCGAAGTCGAACACCGAGGTGTCGAAACGGCTGTAGGACCCATAGTCCACCAGTTCGTACAGCCGCGCACGGGTGAGCATCTCCGGGACGCGCGACTCCTGGCTGCCGGTCTCCAGGATCGTCTCGAGCACGCGCTCGGCCGCGCCCATCGCGGCGCGCAGCAGCGTGACGGGGTAGATCACCATCGCGACGCCTGCGGAGGCGAGCTGCTCGCGGGTGAAGAGCTGCGACTTCCCGAACTCGGTCATGTTCGCCAGCACCGGCACGTCCAGCGCCGCGCAGACCTGTTCGAACTCGCCGAGGTCCGCGAGCGCCTCGGGGAAGATCGCCTCGGCCCCGGCGTCCACGAGGGCCTTCATCCTCTCGATCGCCGCGGGCAGCCCCTCGGCGGCGCGCAGGTCGGTGCGGGCCATCACGAGGAAGGAGGGGTCGCGCCGTCCGTCGGCCGCGGCGCGGATCCGCCGGGTGGCCGTGTCGAGGTCGACCATGGTCTTGCCGTCCAGGTGGCCGCAGCGCTTGGGGTTGACCTGGTCCTCGATGTGGCAGCCGGCGAGCCCCGCGTCCTCGAGCTCCTGGATCGTGCGGGCGATGTTCATCGGCTCGCCGAAGCCGGTGTCCGCGTCGATCAGGCACGGCAGGTCCGTGGCGCGGGCGATCTGGGCGCCGCGGGAGGCGACCTCGCTGAGGGTGGTCAGTCCGATGTCCGGCAGCCCCAGCTCGTTCGCGATCACGGCCCCGGAGACGTACACACCGGGGAAGCCCTTCTCCTCGACGAGCTTCGCGGACAGCGGGGTGAACGCTCCGGGGAAGGGCGCGGCGGCGCCGGGGGCGAGCAGGGCGCGCAGGTCCTGGCGCTTCTGAGCGGGGGTGCGGGGCGAGGAGAGCATCAGAACAGTCCCTTCGTGGCGGCCGACGGGTCGATCACGCCGGGCGCGGCCAGCACGTTCAGCCGTCCCAGCTCCCCAGCGGGCAGGTCGGCGAGGTTCTCGGCGGCATCGAGGAAGCGGGCGATCTCGCGCTCCTCGAGCACGCCCTCGGCGAGGGTGCGGAACTTCTGCACGTACTGCTCGCGGGCGAAGGGGCGGGCGCCCAGCGGGTGCGCATCGGCCACGGCGATCTCCTCGCGCAGCGCGGAGCCGTCGGCGAGGGTGATGACCATCTCGCCGCCGAAGGCCTTCTCGGCGAGGTCCAGGCAGTGGTAGCGGCGCGTCCACTCCGGGTCCTCCTCGGTGGTGATCTTCCGCCACAGCGCCACGGTGTCGGGCCGGGCCGCGCGCTCGGGGGCGTAGGAGTCCGCGTGGTGCCAGGTCCCGTCTTGCAGGGCGACCGCGACGATGTACGGCAGCGAGTGGTCGAGCGTCTCCCGGGAGGCCGACGGATCGTACTTCTGGGGGTCGTTCGCGCCGGAGCCGATCACGACGTGGGTGTGGTGGGAGGAGCGCAGCACGATCGAGGTGACGTTCGCGGGATCGGCCAGCTCGGGATGCTCGGCGTGCAGGCGCCGGGCCAGGTCGATCCAGGCCTGCGCCTGGTACTCGGCCGAGTGCTCCTTGGTGTAGGTGTCCAGGATGGAGCGCTTGGCCTCGCCCGGGCCGGGCAGCGGGACGGTGTAGCGGGCCTGGGGCCCGCCGAGCAGCCAGGCGATCACCCCGTCCTCGCCCTCGTAGATCGGCACGGGGGAGGTCTGCCCGCGCATGGCGCGATCCGCCGCCTCCACCGCCATCTTTCCCGCGAAGGCGGGGGCGTGCGCCTTCCAGGTGGAGATCTCGCCCTTGCGGGACTGGCGGGTGGCGGTGGTGGTGTGCAGCGCCTGGCCGATCGCCTGGAAGATCGTCTCCTCATCCAGGCTCAGCAGGGTGCCGATCCCCGCGGCGACCGACGGGCCGAGGTGGGCGACGTGGTCGATCTTGTGCTCGTGCAGGCAGATCCCGCGCACCAGGTCCACCTGCAGCTCGTAGCCGGTGGCGATCCCGCGCAGCAGCTCGGCGCCGGAGCGGCCGGTGTGCTCGGCGACGGCGAGGATCGGCGGGATGTTGTCGCCGGGATGGGAGTAGTCCGCGGCGAGGAAGGTGTCGTGGAAGTCCAGCTCCCGCACCGCGACGCCGTTGGCCCAGGCGGCCCACTCGGGGGAGGTGCGCTGCTCGAGCCCGGTCACCCGCGCACCGCGGCCGCCGGTGGGGACGGGATGGGCGAGCGCCTGGGCGCGGGCGGCGAGGATCGGGGCGCGGGTGAGGGAGGCGACGGCGACGGCGGCGTTGTCGATGACGCGGTTGATGATCATCTCGGCGGTCTCGTCCTCGACCGGGACGGGGTCGACGGCGACCTCGGCCATCCTCCAGGCGAGCTGCTCGTGCCGAGGCAGGTTCTCCTCTGAGCGGTGGACGCGGACGGTGTGCTCGATCATGGGCGGACTCCTCGCAGGTCGGGGCGCTGCGGGCCGGGGGACGCACGCTGTCCGGAGGCGACCGCGGCCCGCGCGGCGCCGTGCGGGCGCGGTCACCGGCCCTCGAACCACGAGTCTATGCAGGGCCGGGCGACGCCCGGGACGGGCTGTCGCGGCGTGGTAGCGTCCACGCGGCTCGCCGCGGACCCCGCCCTGCCCCACCCTTCGAGAGGCCATGATGAAGTTCTTCCAGCGCCTGGGCAGATCGCTGATGCTGCCCGTCGCCGTCCTCCCCGTCGCCGCGATCCTCAGCGGCATCGGCTACTGGATCCTCACCGCCACCGGGAACGACGCGAACCTCGCCGGCGTCTTCTTCCAGACCGCCGGCGGCGCGCTCCTGGACAACCTGCCGCTGCTGTTCGCCATCGGCGTCTCGCTCGGCATGGCCACCAAGCCCGACGGCACCTCCGCGCTCGCCGGGCTCGTCTCCTGGCTCGTCGTGACCACGCTGCTGGACCCGGAGAACGTCGCCCTGTTCCAGGGCATCGAGCCGGACGCCGTGAACCTCGCCTTCTCGAACCTCGAGAACGTGTTCGTGGGCATCCTGTGCGGCCTGATCGGCGCCTGGTCCTACGACCGCTTCAAGGAGACGGAGCTCCCGGACGCGCTCGCCTTCTTCTCCGGTCGCCGTTCCGTCGCGATCGTCTCCGCCGGGCTCTCCCTCGTGCTCGCGCTCGCCCTGTTCTTCATCTGGCCGCTGGTGTTCTCCGGGCTCGTCGCCTTCGGCGAGTTCATCCTGACCCTCGGGCCGGTGGGCGTGGGTCTGTACGGCTTCCTCAACCGCCTGCTGATCCCGCTCGGGCTGCACCACGCCCTGAACTCCGTGTTCTGGTTCGACGTCGCCGGCATCAACGACCTCGGCAACTTCCTGGACGGCACCGGGACCTACGGTGTCACCGGCCAGTACATGACCGGCTTCTTCCCGATCATGATGTTCGGCCTGCCCGGTGCGGCGCTGGCCATGTACGTCACCGCGAGGACCTCACGCCGCAAGGTCGCCGCAGGCGTGCTCTTCTCCAGCGCCGTCGCCGCGTTCTTCGTGGGCGTCACCGAGCCGCTCGAGTTCGCCTTCATGTTCCTCGCACCGGGCCTATACGTGGTCCACGCCCTGTTCACGGGCATCTCCATGGCGATCAGCGCCGCGCTGCCGGTGCGGATGGGCTTCGGCTTCTCCGGCGGCTTCATCGACCTGGTGCTGGGCTGGGTGAACCCGATGGCGCAGAATCCCGGGGCGATCCCGCTCATGGGCATCTTCTGGTTCGTCGTCTACTTCCTCGCCTTCCGTGCGATCATCCTGAGGTTCGACCTGAAGACGCCGGGCCGCGACGACTCCGTCGACGGCGGGGCCGACGGGGAGGAGTCCTCCGCCAGCGGCGGCAGGCACGCCGCGACCGCGACCGCCTTTCTCGCCGCGCTCGGCGGTGCCGGCAACATCACCGATCTCGAGAACTGCGCGACACGGCTGAGGATGGAGCTCGTGGATGTCTCGAAGGTCGACGAGACGGCGCTGAAGCGCGCGGGCGCCGCCGGGACCATGAAGCCCGGCGGGCGCTCCGTCCAGGTGATCTACGGGACCTCCGTCCAGTTCGTGAAGGACGCGATGGAGCGGATCATGAGCGGCGCGGCCGAGCCCGTCTCCGCCGACGAGCTTCCCGCCGACGGTGCGGAGGCCCGGGGCGCGACCGCGGTGCGCGCCTCCTCGCTGGTGCGCCTGCGCCGGCCGGTCGAGGGCGCCGTCGTGCCCCTCGAGCAGGTGCCGGATGCGACCTTCGCGCAGAGGATCATGGGCCCCGGCGTCGCGATCGAGCCCGAGGACGGCCTGGTCCTCGCCCCCGCCGAGGGCACCGTCGCCCATGTGTTCCCGACCGGGCACGCGGTCGCGCTGAGACTCGAGGACGGCGTCGAGGTGCTGATCCACGTCGGACTCGACACTGTTCAGATGCAGGGCGCGGGCTTCGAGACCCTGGTCGAGGCGGGGCAGCACGTGGTCGCGGGATCGCCGCTGCTGCGTGCCGACCTCACCGCGATCCGCGCTGCCGGGCATTCGACCATCACGCCCGTGATCGTCATGAACGACTCCGGCGCCCGGGTCGAGCTGCTCTGAGCACGCCGCGCCACGACGGCCGCCGTCCCGCCCGGGGCGGCGGCCGTCGTCGTCCTGTCAGGACCGGTTGATGCCCTCGACGAGCTCCTGCGTCTCGTGCGGGTCGAGCACGGCGGCCGGATGCGGCCCGGCGGCGAGCCAGGCCGCGCGCCAGTCCTCGACGGCGGGGGAGGCGAGCGCCCCGCCCGCCAGCAGCACCATGTTCCCGTCGGCCGGGCGGGTCAGCAGCTGCGCATCGGTGAGCGTCCACACCCCCGGCACCCCGGCCTGCGCCGCAGCGGCCTCGAGCTCCCGCACCTGTGCGGCGAGGAAGCGCCGGCCGGCGTCGTCACCGACGTTGACCAGCAGCAGCCCGTCGGGGGCCAGGCGCGCGAGCGCCTCGGCGTAGAAGGCAGCCTCGGCGAGGTGGGCGGGGGAGTCCTGGCCGGAGAAGACGTCCAGCACGATCGCCTCGAAGGTGCGCTCTCCGAGCGCGGCGAGCTCCTCGCGCGCGTCCCCGATCACCACCTCGAGGTCCGTCCCCTCCGGCAGCGGCAGCGCCGTGGTGACGAGCGTGGGCAGCTCCCGCTCGATCTCGATCACCGTCTGCGCGGATCCGGGCCGGATCGCCTGCACGTAGCGGACCAGGGTCAGTGCCCCGCCGCCGAGATGCGCGATGTGCAGCGGCTCCCCGGCGGGCTTCACCGTGTCCAGCACGTTCCCCACCCGGCGCAGGTATTCGTGCACCAGGTGGGTCGGGTCCTCGAGATCCACGTGCGACTGCTCCACCCCGCCGATCAGCAGCGTCCACCCGCCCACCACCTCGTCCGCGACGATCCAGGCGGGCTGGTCGGAGAAGGACAGCTGCGCGCTGCGGGGCGTGCCGGGGGAGAAGGGGGTGGCGGAGGAGCTCATGGGGACATTGTGGCCGCTGGTGCGCACAATGGTGGGATGACCGCACTGGACACCCTCGACCTCCCCACGGGCCCCGTCACCCTCCACCGGGCGACCCGGAAGGATCTCCCCGAGCTCGTCGCCCTGCTCGCCGACGACGTGCTGGGCCGGGAGCGGGAGGCCGAGGACCTCGCCCCCTATGCCCGAGCGCTCGAGGCGGTCGACCGCGACCCTGCCCACCTCCTGCTCGCCGCCCGGGACGGGGACGGGCATCTCGTGGCGACCGCGCAGCTGACCCTGCTGCCCTCCCTCTCGCGCGGCGGAGCGACGCGGCTCCAGATCGAGGCGGTGCGAGTCGCGGGCCTGGCGCGCGGCGGCGGCCTCGGCACCGCGCTGATGACCTGGGCGCTGGACTGGGGCAGGGAGCACGGCGCGTCCCTCGCCCAGCTCACCACCGACCGGTCCCGCCCGGACGCCCACCGCTTCTACGACCGTCTCGGCTTCATCCCGAGCCATGTGGGGTTCAAGCGTCCGCTGTGAGCGCGGCGCGCCCTCTCAGCGCCGGGGGCCGGAGTGCACGTGCACGTGCAGGTGCTTCGAATCCTGGTAGGCGCCGAGGTTCGTGAGCACCGCCGCGGCGCCGTGCGTCCGCTCGACCTCCCGCGCGATGCGCTGCACCACGGTCAGCAGCGCCCGCAGGTCCTCCGCGTCCTCGGACCCGGCCGTGGTGAGCGAGGCGATGTGCCGCCGTGGCACGACCACCACATGCACCTGCCAGAAGGGTCGGGTGTGGTGGAAGGCGAGCACCCGCTCGTCGAGGTGGACCACGTCCAGCGCGCCCGGATCCGGAATCGCGACATCGCAGTAGAAGTCGGAGCCGGTGTACGGGACATCCGGTGCAGGGCGGGGCGAGGTGGGGGACATGCCCGCCAGTATCCCGGGCCGTCCGGCGTCCCTCCCGCACGACTTCCCCCCGATCCCGCGCGGAAACCGTCGGACCTGCCTATGGTGAGGGGAGGCCTGCGAGGACGCGGCCGGAGGAGCCAGGAGGAGCGAGGATGCCGATCTACGAGTTCCGCTGCGAGAGCGCGCACGAGTACGAGCGCTCGATGCCGATCAGCGCCCGCGACCAGCACGCAGACTGTCCCCGCTGCGGAGCGCCCGCCCGCCGCCGGATCAGCGCCCCGCGCCTGGGCCGGCTCGGCACCAGCGCCGGGCAGCTGCTGGAGGCGACGGCGATGAGCGCCCACGAACCCTCCGTCGTCGACCGTGTGCCCGGAGCCCGCCCCGCCGCCGCGCGCACGAGCACGGACCCGCGCCATGCGCGGCTGCCGCGTCCCTGAGACCGGCCCAGGACCCGGCGGGACCGAGCAGCGGACCCGTCGCTGTGGAAGGAGAAGCATGCCGAAGAACGTGTTCCCCCTCGACTCCGCGAAACCCTTCACCGAGCAGGAGATCCTCGGTCACAACCGCTGGCACCCGGACATCCCTCCGGCGGTCAGCGTCAAGCCCGGCGACACCTTCCGCGTCGACTGCCGCGAATGGTTCGACGGGTACATCCGCAACGACGACTCCGCCGAGGACATCGCCACCGCGCCCCTGCACACCGTCCACACCCTCTCCGGCCCCTTCCGCATCGAGGGCGCGAAGCCCGGGGACCTGCTGATCGTGGACATCCTCGACGTCGGTCCGATCCCGCAGGAGGACTCGGGCCCGCTCGCCGGCCAGGGCTGGGGCTACACCGGCATCTTCGCCAAGCGCAACGGCGGCAGCTTCCTCACCGACCAGTTCCCCGACGCGTACAAGGCGGTGTGGGACTTCCGCGGCGAGCGCGCCACCTCCCGTCACGTCCCCGGCGTGGAGTTCACCGGGATGATCCATCCCGGCCTCATGGGCACCGCTCCCTCCCCGGACCTGCTGGGGAAGTGGAACTCCCGCGAGGCGGCGCTGATCGCGACCGACCCCGATCGCGTCCCGGCCCTCGCGCTCCCGCCCGAGCCGGACGGCGCGATCCTCGGCGGTGTGCCCGCGGAGGAGTTCGACCGGGTCGCGGGGGAGGGCGCGCGCACCGCCCCGCCGCGCGAGAACGGCGGCAACCAGGACATCAAGAACCTCACCCGCGGCACCCGGATCTTCTACCCGGTGTTCGTGGACGGGGCGAACTTCTCCGTCGGCGACCTGCACTTCAGCCAGGGTGACGGCGAGATCACCTTCTGCGGCGGCATCGAGATGGGCGGGTTCATCGACCTGCACGTCGACGTGATCCCCGGCGGGATGGAGAAGTACAACGTCGCCGAGAACGCGATCTTCATGCCCGGGAACACCGCCCCGCAGCACTCGCAGTGGCTGAGCTTCTCCGGCACCTCCGTCACCCTCGACGGCGAGCAGCGCTATCTCGACTCGCACCTCGCCTACCAGCGGGCGTGCCTGCACGCGATCGAGTACCTGACCACCTTCGGCTGGTCGGCCGAGCAGGCCTACCTGCTGCTCGGTGCCGCGCCGATCGAGGGCCGGTTCTCCGGCGTGGTCGACATCCCCAACGCCTGCGCGACCGTCTACCTGCCGCTGGACATCTTCGACATCGACATCCGCCCCGGGTCGGGCGAGGTGCCGAGGATCGATCCGGGCATCGGCGCGCCGCGCGCGAGCGCCGGCTGAGCCGTCGGCGGGCGGAGGGACCGGGAGCACCGGTCCCTCCGCCCGCCGACGTGCGCGACACTTCGGGGATGAGCCCTCCCGTCCTCCTGCTGCTGAACGGCGCGCCCGGCAGCGGCAAGTCCACCCTCGCCGCCCTGCTCGCGGCGCAGCGCGAGCTCGCGCTCGCCCTGGACGTCGACCGGCTGAAGCACTCCCTCGGCGGCTGGGAGGAGGACCTGCACGCCTCGGGGCTCCAGGCGCGTCGGCTGGCGCTCGCGCTCGCCGGCCGGCATCTGGCCGACGGGCACGACGTGCTGATCGGGCAGTACCTCGCCCGCCCCGCCTTCCTCGAGCAGCTGGAGCGGCTCGCGACGGAGTGCCGCGCCCGCTTCGTCGAGGCCGCGCTCCTGGCCGATGCGGCGACCCTCGCCGCCCGGCTCGCCGCCCGACGTGCCGCCCCCGACCGGCCCGAGCAGGCCGCGAACGACCGGCACGTCGGCCCCGCCGATGTCGCCGCCCATGTCACCGCGCTCGACGCCCTGCTGAGGGGACGGCCGCACGTGCACCGGCTCGACGCCGCCCTGCCGCTCGAGAAGCTGGTCCGCGTGCTCGGCGGTGTCCTGGACGCCCCCGAGACCCCGCAGGAGCGCCCATGACCGCCGCCGCCCCGCAGCGCACCGAGGCCGAGCTCAGCGGCGAGGTCGCCTCGCTCCACGAGGAGCTCGCCGCGCTCGCCGACGCCCGCATGCGCGCCGTCGACGAGAAGCACGGCGACGACCACGCCGTGAACCTCACGAAGCTCCGCGCGATCGCGAAGCGGCTGAAGACCCAGCCCGATCTCGCTCGCGCCCTGTGGAAGACGCCCGCGCAGGACTCCGCTCCGAAACTGCTGGCCCTGCGGGTCTCTCGCCCGAAGCAGTACGAGAAGACCGAGCTCGACGCGATGCTGCGCGAGGCCCCGACGCCGAAGGTCCACGAGTGGCTGGTCAGCTGCATGGTGAAGAAGAGCCCGCACCGCGACACGCTGCGAGAGGCCTGGTTCGCCGATCCAGACCCCGTCGTCGCGAGCGCGGGCTGGGCACCGACCAGCGACCGAATCACGAAGGCCCCCGACGGCGAGGCACCCGAGGGCATCGATCTCGACGAGCTCCTGACGACCATCGAGTCGGGGATGAAGGATGCCCCCGCGCCGGGCCGAGCAGCGCTGAGCACCGCCGCACGGCACGTCGTCGCCGCCTGACGATAATGGCGGACATGATCGACCTGGACCTGCTCTGGCACGACTACCTCGGGATCAGCTGGACCGGCGCGCTCGGCGTGGTGCTCTCCACGATCGTGCTGTACCTGTTCTTCTCCCTGCTCGTCCACCTCGCCGGCACCCGGTTGATGGCGACGATGGGCGCCGCGAGCTTCGTGGTGCTCGCGGTGGTGGGCGGGGTCAGCGCCCGCTCCATGCTCGGGGAGTCGCCGACGATGCTCGGCGGTCTGCTCGTGCTGAACACGCTGATGGTGATGGAGGCGCTCATGGGGTCGCTGCGTCGCGTCACGCACATGCTGCCCGCGGCCGTGCGCCGACGGCCGAGCGTGGTGATGCTCGAGGGGCGCAGCCTCGCCGGGGCCCTGCACCGGCGCCGACTGACGGAGAGCGGGCTGCATGATCGCCTGCGTGCCGGGGGAGTGCTCGACCCCGCCGAGGTCGAGCTCGTGATCCTCGAGGAGCGCGGCAGCCTCACCGTGGTCCGACGCGGAGACCGGATCGCCCCCGCTCTCGTCGCCGACGTCGAGGGTGCCGAGCTCATCCCTGAGAGGCTGCTGGCCGCCGCATGACCCGCGTCGCGCCGGGGAGCCCCGACGGAACGACCGGGGCGCCCTTCACCTCGGTGAGCAGCAGGAAGATCGTCCCAGCACCTGCGCGAGCTCGTCCCCGGGCCGAAGGGCAGCTCCATGCCGATGGCGGGCAGCTCGAGCGCCCGGCCGTGGGCGGTCTGCTGCAGCGCGGTCCCGTCCATCGCCACTCCTCTCATCCCTGCTGCTGGATGATGCCGATCTTCTGCCACACCTTGCGGGCCATGTCCGAGGTGAGCGCCTCGATGCCCTCGACCGCGTCGAGCACGTCGCCGTCGGTGGTGTGCTCCGCGAACAGGGCCGCGCTCTTGCCCACGAGCGAGAGCATCTCCGTGCAGAAGTCGAGATAGCGGGTCAGCTCTGTGCGGTCCAGGTCCAGCCCGCCGTCCGCGCGCGAGCCGCGCTCGAGCCGCTCGGGCACCTTGGTCAGCTGGTGCATGTCGATCACGTGGGCCAGTGAGCGCAGACGGTGCAGGATCCGCAGCACGCGCGCCCGCTCCATCCGCTCGGGGATCCGCAGCAGGAAGAACACCGCGATCCCGCCGAAGACGAGGTCGTTGATGATCGTCTCGAGCAGCGGGAGCACGTCCAGCGGGCCCAGCACGTCGCGCTCCGCGAACAGGTCCACCGCCGCGAGCGCGACAGCCCCGCCGAGGAACAGCGTGACCGCGAGCATCGCGAGCCGTGAGAGCAGTCGGGCGAGCCGCACCCGTCGGCGGCTGATGCCGGTGCCGGCGTTGATCTCGTCCACGAGCCCCACCACCTCCCGGCACACCTCCCACAGAGTGCGATCGGGGAAGCGGGTCATGATCCGGTGTTCGAGCGCCGCGGCCGAGCGGCGCACCGCCTGCCCGTCCAGGCGCTGGAAGCGGCTCGAGGAGGGCGGCTCGTCGGAGTGGTCTTCAGGGCGGGGCGCGGGGGCCGACGGGTCGGTGGTCGGAGACATGCAGCGAGGCTAAGGGATCCGACGGGAACGGGAGTGCGTCGACCCCGAGCTCCCCCGGGGACCCCTCGAGCGCCCGCAGGTCCGCGCCGGGACCGTCGGCCTCGGCGACGGCCCACCGAGGGCGCGCAGGGCCACGGAGGCAGCACTGACCTGCCGACCATCGAGGAGGGGCTGATGCGTCAACGGGGCGGCCTGGCGGTCTGGGTGCCCCGCTGAGGGGACCATCGGCCGCCAGCGGGCAGCGCAACTCGCACGGTCCTGGATCGGGACGCCCCGGGTATCGGCTCCACAGCCGTGGCCACGGCTGTGGAGCCGATCGGGGCCGCACCCCGATGTCAATCGAGGCTGATGCTCTAGGCGGTCTCGCCGGGCAGCTTGTACGCGATCACGTCGACGTTCTGGATGCTCGGCTCGGTGCTGAACAGATCAGCTCCCTGTGCAGCGAGTGCCTGACCGACGCCACCCGAGAGGTGGGTCTGGCGGGCCTCGTCGTCGGGGAACACGTCGAAGATCCCGAAGGTCGATTCGTCGAACTGCAGAGCGAACCAGGCCTGCGTACCCTCCTCCTGCTCGACGATGGGTCGGGCGCTGCGGAGGAAGTCCGCGACGTCCTGCTCCTTCCCGGGCTTGGCGTGCACGACGACCGACAATGCAACGTTGATCATGTTTTCCTCACTTGTCCTGACTGAACAGCTCGATCATCGCGGCGTTGAAGGCCGGGAGATCCTCGGGCGAGCGGCTGGTGATCAGGTTCCCGTCGCGCGCCACCTCTTCGTCGACGACGTTCGCTCCGGCATTGCGCAGGTCGGTGCGGATGCTCGGGTACGAGGTCAGCGTCCGACCCTTCGCGACACCGGCCTCGATCAGCGTCCACGGTCCGTGGCAGATCGCGGCGACCGGCTTGTCGGCGGCCATGACGTCGCGCACGAATCCGACTGCGTCGGTGTCCACGCGCAGCTGATCGGGGTTGACCGTGCCGCCGGGAAGCAGCAGGGCGTCGTACTCGTCGGCCGAGGCGGACTTCACCAGGGCATCGACCGGGAATGTCCCGGCCTCGTCCAGGTCGTTCTCGCGGGCCTTGATCTCGCCCTCGTGCAGCGAGAGCAGCACGGTCGTGGCCCCGGCGTCCTGCAGAGCCTGTCGCGGCTGCTCGAGCTCCACGCGCTCGACGCCGTCCGCGGCCAGGATCGCGATCCGCTTCCCTCGTAATTCGTCTGCCATGTTCTGCTCCGTTCTGTGGGAGGTGACGGCCTGCCCGTGCGGGCGAGCCGCACGCTGTCCGTACCGGGCAACGTGGTTCAGGTGCAGGACGACTCTCGTGCAGTCGCCGTTGCGCTCATCGGAGTGCCGGCAGGTGTTGGCTGCCGATTCTCGGGCCGGATCCTGGGAGACGGTGAAGAAGCTTCGGCCCTGTGGTCGACGATGACCTGCCGCCATCGACGGTTGTCGTTCTTCACCGGGGCCTGGCCGGATGTGAGCGCCGGGCCCGTATTCCAGTCTAGATCTCGTTGGTCAGGGACGGGCCGCACGTGGCCATCTCGTTCTGGACGCCTGGACGCCGGAGCACGAAGACGTCGACGACTCCGATGCCGCCGGGGGACCGCGCCGATCGCATCCGGCGATTCGGGCCCGTCCCCGGATCTCCGGTCGGGCACGACGCACGGGATCGGCCGTGGAGTCGTCGACGGCTATGGCGACCTCTTGTCGACGAGCTCGACGTCATCGTTCTCCATCTCGACCCAGGCCTCGCGGGCCCGCAGGCAGTCCTGGTCGTCGGAGGGAGCTCGCAGCCTTCCGACTCTCACATCCGGGAGGTGGCCTCCTGGAGCGCGGCCTCGAGGTACGGTGCCGACGCACCGGCTCCCGACGAGGCGACCTGCGCGGGCGTGCCCGAGGCGACCACCGTGCCGCCATCGTCTCCCGCGCCGGGCCCGAGGTCGATGACGTGGTCGGCCACGGCGACGATGCGCATGTCGAGCTCGACCGCGACGACGGTGTTGCCTGCGTCCACGAGGGTCTGGAGATGCGTCACGAGCCGGTCGGAATCGGCGCTGTGCAGCCCGGACGTCGGCTCGTCCAGGACGTAGAGGGTGTCCCCGCGCTGGGATCGTTGGAGCTCGGAGGCGAGCTTCACCCGCTGCGCCTCACCTCCGGACAACTCGGTGGCCGGCTGTCCGAGACGGAGATATCCGAGGCCGACGTCGACCAGTGCCGTGAGCGAGCGCATGATGTCGAACTCGCCGTGGAAGAAGTCGTGGGCCTCCTCGACGCTCATGGCGAGGATCTCCGCGATATTGCGGCCGCGCCAGGCGATCTCCAACGTGCTGGACTGGTAGCGGGTGCCGTGGCAGTCGGGGCACTCGGTGTAGACCGAGGGGAGGAAGAGCAGCTCCACCATGACGGATCCTTCGCCCTTGCAGGTAGGGCAGCGACCGCCGGTGACGTTGAAGGAGAATCTGCCCGCCTTGTACCCGCGAGCGCGAGCCTCGGGCGTCTCCGCGAACCTTCTCCTCACGTGGTCGAACAGGCCCGTATAGGTGGCGACGTTCGAGCGTGGGGTGCGACCGATGGGCTTCTGGTCGATGCTCACGACGCGGCGCACCCCTGCGACGTCGCCCCGGATCTCTCCCTCGAGCTCGTCGGGCTCGTCCGACAGCAGGAGATCGTCCCCTTCGGCGGGGGCGGCGTCCTCCGCCTGGTCTGCTCGTCCCTGCCGTTCGCCGAGCAGCGCGGGCAGTGCCTGGCTGACCAGGCTGGACTTGCCTGATCCCGAGACTCCGGTGACGGCGGTGAACACCCCGAGCGGGAAGGAGATCGTCACGTCGCGCAGGTTGTTGCGCGTGACGTGCTCGAGTCTCAGCCATCCCTGTGGTTCGCGAGGCGTCCGGCGGGGCAGTCCGCTGCCCCCGAAGACGTAGCCGCGGGTGACGGACTCCTCCACCTCGGCGAGCCCTTCGTAGGGCCCGCTGTAGACGACGCGGCCGCCGCGCTCGCCCGCGCCGGGCCCGATGTCGACCAGCCAGTCGGCGTGGCGCATCACGTCCACCGAATGCTCCACGACGAACAGGCTGTTGCCTCGGCGCTTGAGCCCGTCGAGGATGCCGAGCAGGGCGCTGACGTCCTGCGGATGGAGCCCCGCGGAAGGCTCGTCGAGCACATAGACCACGCCGAACAGTTCGGAGGTCAGCTGGGTCGCGAGTCGCAGTCGCTGCAGCTCGCCGCCGGAGAGGGTGGGGGTGGTGCGGCCCAGGGAGAGGTACCCCAGACCCAGATCGATGATCGGCCGCAGTCTGTTGACGAGCTCCGCGCCCAATCGCGCTGTCGCGGCCAGCTTCTCGACCGAGCGGTCAGGCGCCGCGCTCACGTCGTCGGCGGCCGCGGGGGCTGATCCTCCGACGTCGGCCCGCTGCCCGGCGTCGCGTCGGGCAGCCTGGCCACCTGTGCGGCCCGCCGACTCGGCCCCGTCGAGAGCTCCGGCAGCTCGCTCGACCGCCTGGTCGATCAGCGTGGAGAGCTCCGCGAGCGGCAGCGCGGAGAGATCTGCGACGTCGAGACCCTCGAACGTCACGGCCAGAGCCTCCGGCTTCAACCGCTTCCCCTGGCAGGCAGGGCAGGGAGCGACCGAGAGGAACTCCGCCACGCGTCGCTTCATCGACTCGCTCTTGGTGTTCGCGAAGGTGTCGAGCACGTACCGACGCGCGCCGACGAAGGTGCCCGAGTAGCTCGGTTCGACGCCCGCCTCGGTCGCGGCCCGAGCCTCGGCGAGAGTCAGCCGCGAATGGACCGGGACGTACGGCGTCTCCTCGGTGTAGAGGATCCATTCACGCTCCTCCTTCGGCAGATCCTTCCAGGGCACATCGACGTCGTAGCCGAGGGCGACGAGCACATCGCGCAGCTGATGGCCGTGCCAGGCCGTCGGCCAGGAGGCGATGGCCCGCTCGCGGATCGTGAGAGAAGGGTCCGGAACCATCGTGTCCTCGGTGACCTCGTACACCCGGCCGATGCCGTGGCACTCCGGACATGCGCCCTGCACGGTGTTGGCAGAGAAGTCCTCGGCGTAGAGCATCGGCTGATCTTCGGGGTAGTGGCCGGCCCGGGAGTAGAGCATGCGCACCAGCGAGGAGAGCGTGGTGATGCTGCCCACCGACGAGCGCGCGCTGCGGCCGCCACGCTGCTGCTGGAGAGCGACGGCCGGCGGCATGCCCGTGATGGAGTCGACGTCCGGGACACCGGCCTGGTCGATCAGGCGACGAGCGTAGGGAGCAACGGACTCGAGGTAGCGGCGCTGGGACTCCGCGAACAGGGTTCCGAAGGCCAGGGAGGACTTCCCCGATCCCGAGACCCCGGTGAACACCACCAGCGCGTCGCGAGGCACCGTCAGGTCGATGTCCTGGAGGTTGTGCTCTCGAGCGCCGAGAACCTGCACGTCGGGCTGAACGGGTGAGGAGTCCGACGATGCGGATCTGCGTGCTTCGACCATGCCGGCGAGACTAGCAACGCGTTCCACCGATCGGTCGGTGCATGCCCCAGTCCTCCACGGTCCACCTGCCCGTGGCGCCTATCGCCGCAGCCGCGGCGGGCACCTCGATGGAGGGCGAGGTTCCTTCTGCTATGCTCGAGGAGAGCCGAGGTCACGGGCGACGGGCATCCATATGACCGTGGCACTTCCGCGACCGGGCCATCCCCAACTGGAGGAGAACGTCATGGCAAGCAGCAACCGCGCCGTCGTGTTCCAGAACGTCAAGGACATGCGCGTCGAGTCCCTCGACTTCCCGAAGCTCGAGATGCCGAACGGTAAGAGCGCCCCGCACGGAGTCATCCTCAAGATCGTCGCCACCAACATCTGCGGTTCCGACCTGCACATCTACCGCGGGTCCTTCCCTGTCCCCCAGGGCATGGTCGTGGGCCACGAGATGACCGGAGAAGTCCTCGAGGTCGGCCCCGACGTCGAGTTCCTCTCCGAGGGCGACCTGGTCTCGGTCCCCTTCAACGTCGCCTGCGGCCGCTGCCGCAACTGTCGCGCCCGCCGTACCGAGGTGTGCGAGACCGTGAACCCCGACGCGGCCTGCGGCGCTTACGGGTTCAACCTGGGTGATTGGCAGGGCGGACAGGCGGAGTACCTGTTCGTCCCCTACGCCGACTTCCAGCTGCTCCGCTTCCCGGACAAGGACCAGGCCATGGAGAAGATCCGTGACCTCGCCCTGCTCTCGGACATCCTGCCCACCGCGTTCCACGGCCTCATGGAGGCCGGGGCCAAGCCCGGCTCGACCGTCTACATCGCCGGCGCCGGTCCCGTCGGTCGCTGCGGCGCCGCAGCAGCCCGGCTCCTGGGCGCTTCCTGCATCATCGTCGGTGACTACCACCAGTACCGGCTGGACCTGGTGAAGAACAACGGCTGCGAGACCATCGACCTGAACCAGGACGTGCCGCTGACCGATCAGATCGAGGCCATCCTCGGCGAACCCATGGTGGACTGCGCCGTCGACTACGTCGGCAACGAAGCCCACGGGATCGGCCGCGAGGCCGAGGACATGAGCCCGGCCCACGCCATCAACCAGGTCATGGACGCCACCCGCGCAGGCGGCGCCACCGGCATCGTCGGCGTCTACGGCCCCGACCCGCTGGCCTCATCCAAGGCCGAGCAGGAGGGCACCTACCCGCTCGACTTCGGCAAGGCGTGGATCAAGTCGCCTCGGATCTCCGGCGGCCAGGCCCCGATCATGCACTACAACCGTGAGCTGATGATGTCGATCCTGTGGGACCGCATGCCCTACCTCAGCGACATGCTCAACACCCAGGTCATCAGCCTCGACGAGGCCCCCGACGCCTACGCGAAGTTCGATGCCGGTGTCTCGGAGAAGTTCATCATCGATCCCCACGGCATGATCCCCGCCTGATCCCGGGCCGTCATGCACCCGGCCCGCGATCGTCGCTCCAGCGGCGGTCGCGGGCCGGCTCTGTGCACGGATCCGTCGCCGATCCCGTCCTGGACGAGGCCCGGGCGCGGGCCCGGGAAAGGTGGGGCCGGCATGCCGGAGCTCA
Source organism: Brachybacterium sp. EE-P12 (assembly GCF_003711805.1). GTDB lineage: Bacteria > Actinomycetota > Actinomycetes > Actinomycetales > Dermabacteraceae > Brachybacterium. Next base: position 835,944 of record NZ_QXCP01000004.1, read on the forward strand.
GCGGCAGGGATGAGTGCTCCGACCGACGCCGACGCCGGGCACGCCCCGGCACGCCCTGCGGGGATGAGGATCACGGGGCGCTCTGCGCCATGCGGTGATCGTTCGCGGCGTCGGTCCACCGCACCCGGTGGGAGGGGACGGGGTCCGGGCGTGCCGTCACCTGCCCTCTCTCCACGGGATGCGGTGGGCGGTGGTCACCTGATGGCGGAGCGGATAGCGGCGGCCGCGGCGGCGACGTCCGATGCGCTGTAGATGGCGCTGCCCGCGACGGCCACGTCTGCTCCCGCCCGCTGGACGGCCTCGACAGAGTCCGCACTGACGCCGCCGGCGACGGAGAACGGGACCTCGGCGGCCTCGCCGGCGGCGAGCAGGGCGTCGAGGCTGTAGCCGTCCTCCGCCTGCTCGTCGAGGCCGGCGTGCATCTCCACGAACACGGCGCCGAGGGCGACGACCTCTCGGGCCCGTGCGGCCTTGTCGGCCACACCGATCAGATCGACGACGACGCCCTTGCCGTGCTTGGTCGCCGCGGCGACCGCGCCGGCGATCGTGCTGTCACCGGCGACGCCGAGCACGGTGACCAGATCCGCTCCGGCAGAGAAGGCGATGTCAGCTTCCAGCTCGCCGGCATCCATGGTCTTGAGATCGGCGAAGACGGTCTTGTCGGGGTGGGCGGCCTTGACCGCCGTGATCGCCGCGAGGCCCTCGCTCTTGATCAGAGGGGTGCCGAGCTCGAGGATGTCGACGTAGGGGGCGGCCTTCGCGGCGAGGTCGAGGGCGGACTCGGTGGTCAGGGTGTCCATGGCGAACTGCAGTCGCATGTCAGGGTGTCTCTTTCTCGTGGTGGTGTCGATGATGGAACGGGGAAGAAAGGTCATTCGAGGTTGGCATGACGGGGCCAGAGCGCATCCGCACTCTGACCGCTCTTCTGCCACAGGACGTCGAAGAGAGCGTCGCCGACGAGGACGAGGAGCTGCTCGAAGAGGCTGCCGGCGTACTGGGCCGACTGCTGCTCGGACCGGTCTGTCTTCGTCGCCGCACGGATGACCAGGACGGCGTGGGACAGCTGAGCAAGCGGTGACTCGGGGTCGGTCGTGATCCCGATGACGCGGGCGCCGACGGATCGCGCCGTCTCAGCCGCGCTCACCACTCCCGAGGTCGTGCCGGAACCGCTGGCGGTCAGGAGCAGGTCGCCCTCTCCGATCGCCGGGGTCGTCGTCTCACCGACGACGTGGACCTGCAGCCCGAGGTGCATGAGGCGCATGGCCGTCATACGCAGCGCGAGCCCGGAGCGCCCGGCGCCGTGGACGAAGACCCGCCGGGCGTCCGCTGTCAGCTCGACGGCGGCCGCGAGCGCGGGCGCGTCGGGCAGGGCAGCTGTCCCCTCGATCTCGTTGACGATCCGCGTCAGCGAATCCTGGATGCTTCGTTCTTCCATGCCGACCATCTTGGGCCGGTCTGCGGTGGTCCACTGCTGCCCGATGAGCGGGGTGCCCCGTTCGATCGGGTGGGCCTCCCAGGTCGGGCTAGAGTAGCGGAGTGAGCGACCTCCCGACCCCGCTGGAACGTGCCCGCTCCGTGTCGAGCGACCGTGCCCTGACCGAGCAGGCTGATCAACATGCGATCACCCTCGAATCGATCCTTGCCGTGCTCCGCTCCGGCCGACTCGCGGATGCGGCCGCGCGCAGGGAGGCCACGGAGATCGCCTCCTCCGCACTCATCCGTGCTCGTTCGATCCATGAGCAGCAGGAGAGCGTGCTCGAGCCGGTAGCCGAGGCATTCTCGCGCCTGCGCACCGAACTGCGTCCTTTGACCCGCTCCGGGCCGCTGCAGGTCCAGTTCGCAGAGCCTCCTGCGCGAGGACGGGCGCTGCCGGGCCCGGTCGCTCGGGAAGCCCGCGCCATCTCCCGCACAGCAGTGCTCTCGCTCATGGACCGCGCGGACGCTGCACGCGCCCGGATCGGCTGGGACTGCGATGGCCGCAACCTGCTGATGGAGGTCCGTGACGACGGGGGAATCGCGGTGACAGCGCACGACGACACACTGCGTCCGATCGTGGAGCGAGTGGCGGCGCTCGACGGAACCATGGACGTGGAGACGACCCCGGGCTGGGGGACGACGCTGCGGATCGAGATCCCGCTGGACCCACCCAGCGCAGCGCTCACCGTGGAGGGCGCCGAGGAACTCACCGACCGCGAGAAGCAGGTGCTGCGCCTGGTCGCGACCGGGATCTCGAACCAGCGCATCGGCGACCAGCTCGGGATCACGGGCAACACCGTGAAGTACCACGTGGCCAACTTGCTGCGGAAGTACGGCGCCCGCACGCGCGCCGAGCTCGCAAGCATCGCTCACTCCCATGATGCGCACTCTCCGAGCGCCCAGACTCGATAGCGGGCCTCGGTCCGGACGTCGGCAGCGGTGTCGCACCCACTGCGCTGCGAGCCTCATGGCCGTGACCTCGAAGAGCTGGTGGTCGTCGGTGAAGGCGACGCCCCACGCCGTCCAGTACCAGCCCGACGCGAAACCGGTGAACGCACAGCTGTGACTGATACGCGCCGGCACGGCCCGCGTCCCACCGTGTTCCGGGTTCGCGGATCGTCCTCAGGCCTTCGCCGCCTGGGTGCGGCCCCCGCGACGGCTGGATTCCAGCATCTCGGTCAGTGAGCGTGCGTCATAGCTGCCCACCATCCGACAACCATCGACGAAGAACGTCGGGGTCATCTTGGCGCCGCTCGCCTCCGCGCTCGCGATGTCCCGCTGCACCCTCGCAGCAACCTCGTCGCTGTCGAGATCCTCGATGAACGCCTCGACATCGAGGCCCAGCTCAGCCGCGTAGCCGATGAGATCCTCCCTCTCCAGCGCGTGCTGCCGAGTGAAGACGAAGTCGAGCCACGGCCAGAACATCCCCTGCTTCGCGGCCGCCTCGGCGGCCCGTGCGGCGAGGGGGCCGTGAGGATGGTGAGGCAGATGCCGCACGACGTAGCGCAGATCGTCACCGAAGCGCCCGTGCAGGTCTTCCCATGAGCCAGTGGCGTGCGCGCAGTACTCGCACTCGAAGTCCACGAACTCCACGAGGGTGAGCCGGGCGTCCTCCGGTCCGCGGATGTGATCCACCTCGGGGTCCACCGGAGAGTCGAGCGTCATCGGGAGATCCGCCGTCTCCTCTCCCCACCGACGGGCCGCGACCTTGAAGATCGACCAGCCCAGAACAGTGGCGAGCACCATCGCCACGAGCACACCCAGCGTCGCCTGGCGCCCCAGATCCGAGGAGGAGTCGAAAGCGAGGCTGATGACCAGCAGCGACACGGTGAAACCGATGCCCGAAAGTGCTGCCCCGCCGAACACGCTGCCCATTCCGACCCCCTCCGGCAGTCGGCCTGCGCCCATCCGAACGGCGAGGAGCGTCGCGATCCCGATTCCGAGGAGCTTGCCGAGCACGAGCCCCGCGATGACGCCCCACGTCACAGGCGAGCCCAGCGAGTCGGCGACCACCCCGCCGCGCAGGTCGACCCCGGCATTGGCCAGAGCGAAGATCGGCACGACCAGCAACGCCGTGGGGAGACGGAGGTATTCGTGCAACCGCTCGTTGACCGACACGCCCTTGGACAGCCCCCGTCCGACGGCACGCGCCGAGGAAGCGCTCGGGGATTGCCAGAAGTCACGGAACAGCTGCCGGGCGGCGACCACCTCCTGCCGTTGCGTCGGGTAGGCGGGGATCAGAAGGCCGGCGATCATGCCCGTCAGCGAGGCGTGGATGCCGGAGGACAGAGTCGCCAGCCACAGCACGATGACGATCCCCACGTACGGAGCGGCACTCCACTGCCGGGAACGGCCCACCAGCCACAGGGCGACGAGGCAGCCGAGAGCGAGCAGCAGCGGGACGGGTCGGATCTCGTCGCTGTAGAACACCCCGATGATCGACACCGCAAGGAAGTCGTCGACCACCGTGAGGGTCAGGAGGAAGACGCGAAGCTGCCCGGAAAGCCGGGGGCCGACGATCGCGAGAGCACCGAGCATGAACGCCGTGTCCGTTCCGACGACCGCCCCCCACCCGCGAAGCCCCTCGCCACCGGACGCGCCGACGACCAGGACGTACACCAGCGCAGGCACCGCCACTCCCGCGACGCCCGCGATCGCCGCCAGGCGGGCGCGACTGGTGTCCCGCAGAGCCCCGTGTGCGAACTCCTGGCGCACCTCGAGGCCCACGACGAAGAAGAACACGACCATCAGTCCGTCGTTGATCCAGTGGTGCAGATCCAGATGCAGGCCGAACGGACCGACGTCGATCCCCACGCTCTGTTGCCACAGCTCGACATAGGAAGAGGACAGCGGCGAGTTCGCCCAGAGGAGAGCGAAGGCCGTGACGACGATGAGCAGCACGGCCGAGCCCGACTCCGTGCGGAGTCTTCCGGCTATTCCGCGCGAGGGTGAGGTTGAGTGGGGCACGGCGCGATTCTGCCTGACCGTGCTGGACGGCGCCACTGGCTCGGACCGGCTCCGATGCCGCTGCTGTTCGGGTCCGAGGGAGTGGACGGGCGGCCGTGGGAGATCGATCCCCAGCTGCGCGCGAGGTGCGTGCGGCTCGTGCGAGAGCTCCCGCGGGGGTTCCCCTCCCACCTCGCCGCAGCGGACGCGGCCGCTTGGCAGGACGGGGTCCCGTGGGGGTCCGTGCGGCGCTGTCCGGCGCTGGACGATGTCGTCGGCGGGACCAGTCCGGGTGTCACCAGCGCAGGGACTGCCGAGGTCAAGCGATCGAAGGCTGAGAACGATCAGCTGTGCGAGGACCAGGAGACGCTCCGCCCGGCCTCAGTTCTCTTCGCGGCGAGCTCGACCCGCGCAACCAGCGATCCTGGCGTTAGGCGACGTGATGAGAGGCGAGGGCTGCGGGGGCTGCCGGGCCTGGAGGCGTCGGGCCCGTATCGCAGCCCGCACCGTCATCGATGCCCTGGTCCAGGACAGGATCCGCGATCCAGTCACGCCAGTGACAGATCGGTGAGATCACTGCCACCTTGTCGAGGACGTATGGATGTGGCCTGCATCACGTCCTGTTGCACCGGGAATGAACCTGATCGGATCAGAGTTGAGTCGGGTGCACTCAAGAACGGAGCTGCTGAGATTGACATCGTCGATCTCGGGTTCTCTACTTGAGTCCGTACAGCTCAAGTCTTGCCGTCGGCCGCTGGTCGGCAGCGAAGATCCCGTGCGGCGCATCCGTCGCAGAAAGGCAGGCACCCATGTCCCGTGTCGTCGGAATCGATCTCGGCACCACCAACTCCGCCGTCGCCGTCCTCGAGGGCGGCCAGCCCACCGTCATCGCGAACGCCGAGGGCTCCCGCACCACCCCGTCGGTCGTCGCCTTCTCGAAGCAGGGCGAGGTCCTCGTCGGTGAGGTGGCCAAGCGCCAGGCCGTCACCAACGTCGACCGCACCATCTCCTCCGTCAAGCGCCACATGGGCACCGACTGGACCCAGGAGATCGACGGCAAGAAGTACACCCCGCAGGAGATCTCGGCCCGCACCCTCGGCAAGCTCAAGAAGGACGCCGAGTCCTACCTGGGCGAGTCCGTGACCGACGCGGTGATCACCGTCCCGGCCTACTTCTCGGACTCCGAGCGTCAGGCCACCAAGGACGCCGGCACGATCGCGGGTCTGAACGTCCTGCGCATCATCAACGAGCCCACCGCCGCGGCCCTCGCCTACGGCCTCGAGAAGGGCAACGACGACGAGCAGATCCTCGTCTTCGACCTCGGCGGCGGCACCTTCGACGTCTCCCTGCTCGAGGTGAGCAAGGACGAGGAGGGCTCGACCATCCAGGTCCAGGCCACCGCCGGCGACAACCGCCTCGGCGGCGACGACTGGGACCAGAAGATCGTCGACTGGCTGATCTCGCAGGTGAAGAACAAGGAGGGCGTGGACCTGGGCAAGGACCGCATCGCCCTGCAGCGTCTCAAGGAGGCCGCCGAGCAGGCGAAGAAGGAGCTCAGCTCCTCCACCTCCACCACCCTCTCCCTGCAGTACCTCTCGATGACCGAGAACGGCCCGCTGCACCTGGACGAGAAGCTGACCCGCGCGCAGTTCGAGGACATGACCTCCGATCTGCTCGAGCGCACCAAGGCCCCCTTCCACCAGGTCATCAAGGACGCCGGCATCAAGGTCTCCGACATCGACCACGTGGTCCTCGTGGGCGGCTCGACCCGCATGCCCGCGGTGACCGAGGTCGTCAAGGAGCTCACCGGCGGCAAGGAGCCCAACAAGTCCGTGAACCCGGACGAGGTCGTCGCCGTCGGCGCCGCTCTCCAGGCCGCGGTCATCAAGGGCGAGCGCAAGGACGTCCTGCTCATGGATGTCACCCCGCTCTCCCTGGGCATCGAGACCAAGGGCGGCGTGATGACCAAGCTCATCGAGCGCAATGCGGCCATCCCGACCAAGACCTCCGAGGTCTTCTCGACCGCCGAGGACAACCAGCCCTCCGTCGCGATCCAGGTCTTCCAGGGCGAGCGTCAGTTCACCCGGGACAACAAGATGCTCGGCACCTTCGAGCTGACCGGCATCGCGCCGGCCCCGCGCGGCATCCCGCAGATCGAGGTCACCTTCGACATCGACTCCAACGGAATCGTGCACGTGACCGCGAAGGACCGTGGCACCGGAAACGAGCAGTCCATCCAGATCACCGGCGGCTCCGCCCTGTCCGACGAGGACATCGACCGCATGGTGAAGGACGCCGAGGCCCACGCCGCCGAGGACGAGGAGCGCCGCAAGAACGCCGACGCCCGCAACACCCTCGAGCAGCTCGTCTACCAGGGCGAGAAGCTGCTGAAGGACAACGAGGAGAAGATCTCCGACGGCGACAGGACGAAGGCCGAGGACGCCATCAAGGAGGCGAAGGACGAGCTGGCCAAGGAGGACGCCTCCACCGAGGACCTCGAGGCCAAGCGCGACGCGCTGAACGAGGCGCTCCAGGCCGTCGGCACCGCGATCTACTCCCAGGCCCAGGAGGGCGCCGAGGGCACCGAGGCGCCGTCGTCCGATGACGACGACGTGGTCGATGCCGAGATCGTGGACGAGGACGAGGAGAACAAGTGATGACCGAGAACCAGAGCCACCCCGACGACGCTCAGCGCCCTGAGGGCGAGCCGCGGTTCTCCTTCACCGACAAGCGGAAGGTGAACCCGGAGGACGGCTCGGTCCGTCCCTCCGGGGACGCCCCCGCCTCCGAGGGACAGGGCTCCCGGGAGCCGGTCGACCCGATCGACGCCGAGGCGGCGACGCTCTTCGAGCAGGCCGCCTCGGGCCAGGGCGGGGACTCCGCCCCGGCCGACGCCGGACGGGTCGCCGAGCTCGAGGGCCAGGTCACCGCGCTCACCGAGCAGCTCAAGCGCGAGCAGGCCGAGTACGTCAACTCGCGCCGCCGGATCGAGGCCTCCGCCGAGGTGAGCAAGGAGGCCGCGATCGCCGGCGTGCTCGGCTCCCTCATCGGCGTGCTCGACGACCTCGAGCTCGGCCGCCAGCACGGCGACATCGTGGAGGGCACCCCCTTCCACTCCATCGCGCAGAAGCTCGAGGAGGTCCTCGGCTCCCACGGCCTGAAGCGCTTCGGCGCGGTGGGCGAGGAGTTCGACCCGAACCTCCACGAGGCGCTCATGCACGAGGACGCCGACGACGTCGAGACCGCCACGATCTCGCTCGTCATGCAGCCCGGCTACGCGATGAGGGACCGCGTGCTGCGCCCCGCCCGGGTCGGCACGCGGGGCCCCTCCTGAGCAGCTCCCACCACCACGCCGGGGCGGGGCCCGTCGGTCCCACCGACGGGCCCCGCCCCGGTCCCCCTCACCGACCCGCACGACGCAGAAGCACCTGAGGCTCCCGGAAGGAGACGCTGATGTCCGGACAGGACTGGCTCGACAAGGACTTCTACGCGGTCCTCGGCGTCTCCAAGGACGCCAGCGCGCAGGAGATCAAGAAGGCCTATCGCACGAAGGCCCGCAAGTACCACCCCGACCGCCACCCCGACGACCCCAAGGCCGAGGAGACCTTCAAGGAGATCGGCGAGGCCTACTCCGTCCTGAACGATCCCGAGCAGCGCGAGCAGTACGACGCGATCCGCGCGATGGGCTCCGGCGGCGCCCGCTTCTCCGCCGGACAGGGCGGACCCGGCGGTGCGGGCTTCGAGGACATCTTCTCCTCCATGTTCGGCGGCGGGGCGGGCGCCCCGCGCGGCGGCGGCTTCCCCGGCGGCGGGGGCGGCGCGAACCCCGACATCGACGACCTGCTGAAGATGTTCGGCGGCCAGGGCGGCGGCTTCGGCGGCGGGGGACCGGCCGGCTTCCAGCCCGCTCCTGCCAAGGGCCAGGACATCTCGGCCCGCACCCGCCTCCCCTTCCGCGATGCGGCGCTGGGCACCGAGGTGCGCCTGACCGTCGATGGGAAGGCCGTCACCGTCCGCATCCCCGCGGGCGTCCACGACGGGCAGAGGATCCGTCTGCGCGGCAAGGGCCGTCCCGGGCCCGGCGGCGCCCCGGCCGGGGACCTGCTGCTGACCCTCGACGTCGACGAGCACCCCGTGTGGAGCGTCGACGGCGCGAACCTGAGGATCACGGTGCCCGTCTCCTTCGACGAGGCCGTGCTCGGCACCACCCTGTCCGTCCCGCTGCTGGACGGCGGCACCGTCTCCGTGAAGATCCCCGCCGGCACCCCCTCGGGCCGGACGCTGCGCGTGCGCGGCAAGGGGCTGGTCACGAAGAAGACCACCGGCGACCTGCACGTCACCGTCGAGGTCGCTGTCCCCACCCATGTCGAGGGCGCGGCCAGGAAGGCCGTCGAGGACCTCCGCGACGCCCTCGCGGACGAGGACCCGCGCGCCGGGCTCGCCGCGGCCGCCGCCGGCTGACCCGGCCGGGGCGGTCGCCGTCCCGCACACACGGGCCGTCCTCGGCCCCGCCACCCGGAAGGAGCTCCCCATGGCCTCGTCGCATCGTCTCGACGACCGCGCGCCGGTCCTCGCGATCTCGGTCGCGGCCGAGCTCTCCGGGATGCACCCCCAGACCCTGCGCCAGTACGACCGCCTCGGGCTCGTCGTGCCGCGTCGCACGCGCGGCCGGGGACGGCGCTACAGCATCGGCGATGTCAGGCGGCTGCGCCAGATCCAGGCGATGTCCCAGGACGAGGGCATCAACCTCGCCGGCATCAAGCGGATCCTCGAGCTGCAGGACGAGGTCGCCGCTCTCGAGCAGCAGCTCGCCGGCGTGCGCGAGACCCTCGAGTCGATGAGCCCCGCGCAGCGGCGCGTCTTCTCCGCCGACCGCGACGGGGAGATCAGCGCCCTGCGCCGCGGGGAGCGTCCGCGCCGCGCCTCGACCAGCGGAGCACTGGTCGTATGGCGGCCCGGGCACCGCTCCTGACCCGGCCCGGCCGCGCGCCGACCTCCTCGTAGATCCCGTCCAGGCGCTCGGCGACCTGCAGCAGGTCCACGCCCTCGGCGGCCTCCCGGCCGGCCTCCCGTAGATCCGCGAGCCGACCGTCCAGCAGCGCGGCGAGCTTCTCCGCGACGCGCGGGACGAAGCCGGGACCGGCCCCCTCGACCTGGTGGGTGAGCACCCCGTCGGGCATCCCGTCGCGATAGATCGGGATGCCGCGCACGAGCGCCGGCACCCCGCAGGCCAGCGCCTCCCACAGCACGATGCCCTCGGTCTCCTCCTTGGTGAGGAAGCAGAACGCATCGGCGCCGCAGTACGCCTCGCGCAGCTGCTCGGGGCGCACGTAGCCGGGGAACAGCGCATTGGCGGGGGCGCTGCGCAGCGCCTGCTCGACGTCGGAGGTCAGCAGACGCGGATCGGTCCGCCCGTACCAGACGAAGGCCACCTCCGGCATCGCGCGCGCCAGCTCGACCCAGTCCAGGATCCCCTTGCGCACCAGCTGCATCCCCACGCTGACCACCACGCGCGTCTCGGGAGCGAGCCCGAGCTGTTCGCGCAGTCGGCCCCGTGCGCTCGGATCGGGACGGAAGAAGCTGGTGTCCACCCCGTTGGAGAGCACCCGGATCGGGGCGCGGATCCCGTACTCCGGCGCGGAGATCAGCGACCTCGAGTACTCGCTCGGCGTGACCACCAGGTCGCCGCGGCGGTAGAGGTGCGCGATCCAGCGCCGGAACAGGGGCGCGATCCGGTTCGCGCCGGGGAAGGAGTCGCGGAAGTCCTCCTCCGTGGAGTGCGCCCACATCAGCACCGGCCGGCCGCGCAGCCGCGCCCAGCGCGCCAGCAGCGGCGTGTCCGGGAACGGCGTGTTCAGATGCACCACGTCGAAGGGCTGCAGCGGGGAGGTGACCACCTCGTGGCCCAGCGCCCGCACCGCCGTCTCCTGGTGGCGGATCGCGGCGCCGATCCCGGACTGCGTCGCCAGGCGCGCGAGGCCGCGGGGCATCAGCACCCGCAGCGGCGCCTCAGGCGCGCTCACGCGGTCACGACCGGACGTGCGATGATCCGCGGGGCCCGACGCTGCAGGCTCTGGCGGTACACCTCGAGCACCGAGCGACCGAACTCCTGCGCGCCGCAGGTCGCACGGGCGTGCTCCCGCGCCGCCAGCGACATCGTCCCGCGCCGCCGCGGGGTGTCCAGCAGCGAGGCGAGATGGGCGGCGAACTGCTCGGCGTCCTCGTACTGCCAGCCGGTGCGCCCCTCGACCACGACGCTGTTCAGCGACGGGTCGCGGCGGCACAGCAGCGGGAGCCCGCAGGCGAGCGCCTCGATGAAGGTCAGGCCCTGCGTCTCGCTGAGGGAGGCGCTGACGAACAGCTCGCCGATCCGGTACCAGCGCTGGACCTCGGCCGGGTCGGCGACGCCTGCGAAGCGAACCCGCTCGGCGATCCCCAGCTCCCGGGCGCGCGCCTCGAGGACGGGACGATAGGGGCCGTCCCCGACGAGCACGAGCACCGCGTCCGGACGGTCCGCGGCGGCGACCATCTCGAGGACCTCCTCGAGGTTCTTCTCCTTGGCCAGACGCGAGACGGAGACGATCACCCGCTGCTGCGGGGCGATGTCGAGCCGGCGCCGCAGCGCACGGACGTCCTCGAGCTCGGCCGCGCTCTCGGCGGGACGGAAGCGCGTCAGGTCCAGACCCGTCGGCACGATGTGCACGGGGGAGCGCACCCCGTACCCGGCCAGCAGATGCTGGACCTTCGCCGTCGGGACGACCACCGCATCGGTCCCGGCGAGGACCTTGCGGGAGAACGTCTCCACGACCTTCCGCCCCACCGTGCGGCTGGGGGAGTAGTAGTGCGTGTAGTCCTCGTAGATCGTGTGATACGTGTGCACGAGCGGCACCGCGAGGATGCGCGCGATGCGCCGCGCCCACACATGGGTGGAGAACTCGCACTGGGAGTGGACGACGTCCGGACGCCAGCGCAGGATCTCCCGCAGCACGCGCCGGCTCGCGGGCATCCCGATCCGGGCGCGGTCGTAGACCATCGACGCCGAGACCGAGCCGATCCGGTACACGCCCGGCTCGCTGCGGGTGCGGATCCCCTGGGAGAGGGTCAGCACGCGCACCTCGCAGCCGAGGGCGAGCAGCTCGCGGCGCAGCGTCTGCACCGAGGCGACGACACCGTTGACCACGGGCTCCCACCAGTCCGTGGTGATCAGCACGCGCAGCGGACGGGTCGACTCGGCGGCGGGCCGAGCTGCGGGATGCTTCCTGGTGACGTTCACCCCTCGAGCCTCGCACGCACCCGGCCCCCGCGAATCCCCCGAGCGGAGGAGAGGGGTCAGACCGTGGTCTGATCCCGTCGCCGACGCCTGGTCGTGCCTGGTCCTCGAGCTCATGCGTCGAGCCTACGACCGGGGCGGGGAGCCCAGAACGGGGCACGCCCGACGGCTCGGGAGGAGTTTCCCCCCTAGCGGTTCAGGCTGACACCTGGTAACGGGCCGTGAGGGAGGTGGACGCGAGCTGCTGGGAGAAGATCGCGAAGCGCGCCTGCACGTTCGGCACGCCCTGCTCGACGCCGAGGCTCTCCGTCGGCAGGGCGTGGACCGAGAACTGGTAGCGGTGCGGCGGGCCGGCCGGCGGCTCCGGGCCGTCGAAGCCGACGTTCCCGAAGTCGTTCACGGCCTGCTTCAGGGAGGAGTCCTCGCGCGCCACGCCGACGGGCAGCGAGAGGGTCGCGGCCGGGATGTCCCAGGCCACCCAGTGCCAGAAGCCCGAGCCCGTCGGCGCATCGGGGTCGTAGCAGGTGATCGCGTAGGACCTCGTGCCCTCCGGCGCGCCGGTCCAGGCGAGGTCGGGGGAGAGGTTCTCGCCGCCGAGGGCCTCGACGAGCTGCTGCGGGGCGATCACCGACCCGGCCGGCGTGGCGGCGGAGGTCAGGGCGAAGGTCTGATCGGTCTCGGTGACGTTCTCGCTCATGCGCGCCAGCCTAGGCACGGCAGGGGGAGAAGTCGACCTCTCAGAAGCCGTCGGCCGAGGGGCGGGGGTAGTGCTGGAGGAACTTCTTGACCTGGTTCACCTTCGCCGCCAGGACGTACAGGCGGCGTCGGGCGCCCTCGACCTCGTAGGCCAGGGGGTGGACGGTGCGGCGCCGGCGGATCTCCTGCACCCGTTCCCGCAGTTCCGGGTCGATGATGTAGCGGCGCAGCAGGCGCCACGGCACGATCGAGTACAGCACCTCCTCGCTCGGCATCAGGCGCGTGAGCTCCCGGTCCTCGACGAGGTCCGCGACCACGGGGAGCGCGACGTTCGCTCCCGCGGCGGTCATGTAGTAGTTGTTGCGGCCGATGCGGGGATTGACCTCGAAGAACTTCCCGACCCCGTCGCGCGGGTCGATCTTCACGTCGAAGTTCGCATAGCCGCGGTAGCCCGAGTGCTGCAGGAAGCGCACCGACTGCTCGAACACCTCCGGCAGCTCGGCGGTGAACATCGCCGCCGGGTTCCCGAGCGCGCCGGGGGTGTGCTCCTCCAACAGCACCTGCGCCCCGCCCAGCAGCGTCACCCGACCGCGGGTGTCGACGTACGCGGTCACCGACAGCATCGAGGTGTCGTCCCCGGGGATCATCTCCTGGACCACGAAGCGGTCCTCGTAGCCGGCGGCCGCGAGCCGCTCGACGAGGTCCAGCAGCTCCGCACGGTCCTGGATCTCGAAGACCTTCCGCTTGCCGGGGAAGGAGACCGCGTTGTAGGCGGAGGAGCGGGAGGCCTTGGCGACCAGGGGCCAGCCGAGCTCGAGCTCGGGCACCTCGGGCGCGGTGCCTCCCTCGAAGTCGAGCACGACGGTGCGCGGGGTGGCCACGCCGATCTCGGCGCACATCTGCGAGAAGGTGGCCTTGTCCGCGACCGCCTCGAGCACGTCGTCGTCCAGCAGGGGCAGGTGGTAGAGCTCGCCGAGCTCCTCGCGATGAGCGGCCAGCAGCGCCACCAGGAAGTCCGCATTGGCCAGCAGCACGGGGCGGCCGCCGCCGGGCCTGGCCGCCTTCTCGCGGCCCACCCGCAGCAGCGCGGCGATCATGTCCTCCTCCGAGGCGGCCGCCCCCAGCTCGACGGTCTCGAGGATCGAGGAGTCGGCGACGGGGCCGGCGACCTTCCGCGTCACGACGGTGGAGGTGATCCCGTACTGCTCGTGGAAGGCGCGGGCCAGTGCGTAGATCCCGATGTCACCGCCCAGCAGCACGAGGTCGACCTCTGCGGTCGCCGCGGCGTAGGGATAGGGCGGGGTGTCGGGCATCGCGGTCCTCTTCGGTCGTGCTGTGTCGGGTTCGGTCGTGCTGTGTCGTGCGGGGGCTGCTGCGCGGCGGGGCGCGGTCAGAAGCCGGTGTCGGTGGGGCGCGGGTACACGGCACGGTACTTGCGCACGAAGTTCAGGCCGGAGACGACCGAGTACGCGCGCATCCACAGACCCTCCGGACGGTACCGGAAGGGGTTGCGCAGGCCGCGGCGCGCCACCCGCCGCACGTGCGCGCGCAGGGCGGGGTCACGCACGTACGAGAGCACCAGGCGCAGCGGCAGGATCGTGTACAGGATCGGTGCGGTGACGCGGACCGGCGCGATGTCCCGCCCGTGGATGCGGTCCTCGACGACGTGCCGGGCCACGGGCTCGCCGGCGGCGGTGACGTAGTAGTTGTTGCGGCCGATGCGCGGATTGATCTCGAAGAAGCACTCCCGGCCGGTGCGCGGGTCGACCTTCACGTCGAAGTTCGCGAAGCCCACGTAGTCGACGTGGTCCAGGAAGCGCTCCGCGGCCGCGGTGAGGGAGGGGAAGTCCCCGGTGACCATCGCGGCGGGGCGGCCCAGCGCCTCCGGGGTGTGCTCGCCCAGCAGCACCTGCGCCGCGCACAGCAGCGTGACGCGCCCGCGGCTCGAGCGGTAGGCGGTGATCGAGCGCTGCGCCGTGTCGTCGCCCTCGACGAGCTCCTGGAACAGGAAGCGCCCGGTGAACCCGGACTCGCGCAGGCGGCGCACGAGATCCTGCTGCTCGGCGGCGGACTCGAGGAAGAACACCTTCTTCTTCCCGGGGAAGTCGACGTGGTGGTACTCGGCGGTGCTCGCGGCCTTGCCGACCACGGGATAGGACCAGGGCAGCTCCTCGTGCCCGTTCCAGTCCGGCTCCCCGGCGCGGGCGAAGTCCACGATCACGGTGGGGACGGTGTCGATGTCGAGCTCGGCGCAGATCTCGGCGAACTCCGCCTTGTCCGCCAGGCGGCCGAGCAGCCCGGCGTCGACCTGGGCGAGGAGGTAGTGCGGCTCGAGGTCCGCACGGAAGCGGTCGATCAGCTCGATGAGCGAGTCGGCGTTGGTCAGCAGCAGGGCGGGACGGCCGACGGGCCGCTGCGCGGCCAGGTCGATCAGCGCGTCGCGGAGGTCCTCGTCGCTCGCATCGGCGCCGAGGACGACCAGGTCCGAGGTCACGGTGCGCTCGTTCATCGCCACCGGGGTGCGCACCACGGTGGTGCAGCGCATCCCGTACTGGGCGTGGAAGGCGATGGTGAGGTTCAGGGAGTTCAGCCCGGCCCCGAGGACGACGACGTCGAACCCGGGGTCGGCCGAGGAGGAGGGCGAGCGCATGGCGCCGATCCTAGCGGCGCGCCGGCCCGGACCGGCCCCGGCGCGGCCGGAGCCGGGGCCGACGTGGCGGGGGCCTCAGGCCCGGCGGAGCCAGAGGGCGGCATCGGCCGGGATCGTGCCCGGTGCGGCGGGAGCCGAGGGCGCAGAGGCGAGGAGGAGCTCGGCCCCGGCCAGGTCCTCCGCGAGCGGGATCTCCTGCTCCGAGGTGTTCACGAGCACCACCACGTCCCCGCGCGTCAGCCCGAGCAGCCCCTCCGGCAGGTCCTCGAGGAATGCCACGGGGGCCTCGGGCCGCCCCAGGCGCAGCTCGCGGCGCAGATGCAGGGCGCGTCGGTACATCTCCAGGGTCGAGCCCTCGACCCCGATCTGGCGGTCCACGGCGAGCTCGCCGAACACCGCTGGCTGCGGCAGCCAGCTGCTGCCGGTGGAGGAGAAGCCGAAGGCCGGGGCGTCCCCGCTCCACGGCAGCGGCACACGGCAGCCGTCCCGGCCCGGCACCCCGGCCCGCAGATGCGAGGGATCCTCGCGCAGGTGGTCCGGGATGTCGGCGACCTCGGGCAGGCCCAGCTCCTCCCCCTGGTAGAGATAGGCGGAGCCGGGCAGCGAGAGCATCAGCAGCGTCGCGGCGCGGGCGCGCAGCAGGCCCAGCTCCGCATCCGGCACCTCGTCCCGGGCGAGGCCCTCCCCGAAGGCGTGATCGGGCGGGAAGCCGTAGCGGCTCGCATGGCGGATCACGTCGTGGTTGGACAGCACCCAGGTGGTGGGGGCGCCGACGGCGTCCGCGAGCGCGAGCGGCTCCTCGATCGCGGTCCGCATCGTCTCCACGCCCCAGCGGGCCTGGAGGAAGCCGAAGTTGAAGGACTGGTGCGCCTCCGCGGGGCCGATGTACAGGGGGAGCCGGTGCTCGGGGATCCAGGCCTCCAGCACCATCATCCGCTCGCCCTCGTAGGAGTCCAGGATCGGCCGCCACTCGCGGTAGATGTCCAGCACGCCGTCGTTGTCGAAGTAGACGGGAACCTCGCCCTCGGGTATGTCGATGAGGCCCTCGGCGTTCACGGTGGCGTCGGGCAGCCCCTCGGGCTTGACCATGCCGTGGGCGACGTCGACGCGGAAGCCGTCGGCCCCGCGGTCCAGCCAGAACCGCAGCACGTCCTGGAACAGCTCGTGGACGGCCGGGTGCTCCCAGTTCCAGTCCGGCTGGGAGGTGTCGAAGATGTGGAGGTACCAGGGTCCCGGAGTGCCGTCGGCCTCGGTGATGCGGGTCCAGGCGGGGCCGTGGAAGATCGAGGTCCAGTTGTTCGGGGGCAGCTCGCCGTGCTCGCCGCGGCCGTCGCGGAAGACGTACAGGTCCCGCTCGGGGGCGCCCGGCCCGCCCTCGATCGCGCGGCGGAACAGCTCGTGCTGGTCGGAGGAGTGGTTGGGGACGATGTCCACGATCACGCGGAGGCCGAGCTCGTGGGCGCGGGCGATGAGCGCGTCGGCGTCGGCGAGGGAGCCGAAACGGGGATCGACGTCGGTGTAGTCGGCGACGTCGTAGCCGCCGTCCTTCTGAGGGGAGGTGTAGAAGGGCGAGAGCCAGATCGCGTCGACGCCGAGGTCGCGAAGGTGGGGGAGGCGGGAGGTGATCCCGGGGAGGTCGCCCATCCCGTCGCCGTCGGAGTCGGCGAAGGAGCGCGGATAGACCTGGTACACCACGGCGTCGCGCCACCACTCGGGGGCCTCGTGGACGGCGGTGCCCGCGTCAGGGCCGGGCAGCGGGGCGGTGCTGGCAGGGGCGGGGGCGTGCAGGGTCATGGGGGTCCTTCCGGTGGTGCGGCGGCGCGGGGCGCCGAGGTGCGGGGTGCGGCGCCGAGGGGCGCCGCACGGCGCCCCGCCGCGCGGGACGGGACGCCGAGGTGGGGGAGGGGGCTGCTCAGCCCTTCACGGCCCCGGCGGTCGAGCCGCCGACGATGAACCGCTGCAGGAACTGGTACAGGAGGATCACGGGGATCATCACCATGACCGAGCCCGCGGCGAAGACGCCGAGGTTGTTCGAGCGGTCCGAGGAGAACATCCCGTACATGCCCACGGCGAGGGTCTTCTTCGAGTCGTCGGTGAGGAAGATCGACCCGATCAGGAACTCGCTCATCGACCCCACCAGCGCCAGCAGCAGCGTGGTGGCCAGGATCGGGGTCATCGAGGGCACGAGGATCCGCGAGAACGTCTGCCAGTGGGTCGCGCCGTCGAGGATCGCAGCCTCGTCCAGGGAGGTCGGGATCGTGTCGAAGAATCCCTTGATCAGCCAGACCTGACCGAAGGCGCCGCCCATGAGCACGGCGATGTAGCCGGCCAGGGTGTTCAGACCCAGCACGGGCACCGCCTCGCCGAGGTCCGCGATCATCGTGTACACGGCGATCATCGACAGGATCGCCGGGAACATCATGATCAGCAGCACGGCGAGCATCCCGCCGCGGCGGCCGCGGAAGCGCAGCCGGCTGAAGGCGTAGGCGGCCAGCAGCGAGAGGAACACCTGCCCGGTGGCGACCACGCCGCACACGATGATCGTGTTGAGGTACCAGCGCAGGAAGTTGGCCCGCTCGCCGCCGAGCATCGCGGCGTAGTGCTCGAAGGTCACCCCGGAGGTCGGCAGCAGGTTCGCCGAGGACAGCGAGCCGCTGGGGTTCACGGACGCCGAGAGCACGAACAGGATCGGGAAGACCGCGAAGGCGATGGCCAGGACGCCGACGACGTGCCGCCAGCCGATCTCCGCGAACCAGCGGCCGGCGGGCATGCGGTGGCGCGACTCGGCGCGGGAGGCAGTGGTGGAGCTCATGAGGACCCCTTCCGCGGGCTCAGTTGACGTCCTCGAGGACGTTCGTGAATCGGAACTGGATGGCGGCGAGGACGCCGGTGAGCACGAACAGGCACACCGAGACCGCGGCGGCGAAGCCGAAGTCCGCCCCCGAGCCGCCGAAGGCGATGCGGTAGACCATCGAGATGAGGATGTCCGTCGCGCCGCGGCCGGAGCCGTCCGGGAAGGGCCCGCCCTCGGTGAGCAGCTCGATGGCGTTGAAGTTGTTGAAGTTGAAGGCGAAGGAGGAGACGAGCAGCGGGGCGACCGCGACCAGCAGCAGCGGCAGCACGATCCGCGAGGTCGCCTGCCAGCGCGAGGCGCCGTCCATCCGCGAGGCTTCCGTGAGCTCGTCGGGGATCGCCTGGAGCGCGCCGGTGGAGACGATGAACATGTACGGGAAGCCCATCCACAGGTTCGTCAGCAGCACGGCGACCTTCGCCAGCGTCGGGTCGCCGAACCAGTTCAGGTCCAGCCCGAGCATCTCGTTGATCAGACCGAAGTCGCGGTTGTAGAAGTTGGACCACACCAGCAGCGAGATGAAGCCCGGGATCGCATACGGCATGATCAGGATCGAGCGGTAGACCTTGCGTCCCCTCAGGCGCTGGTCGTTGAGGATCAGCGCGAGGGCGAAGCCGAGCGCGAAGGTCGTCAGCACTGAGCCGGCGGCGAAGACGAGAGTCCACACGAAGGCGGAGAGGAACTGCTTCGCGACGGTGGGGTTGGTCAGCAGTCGCTCGTAGTTCGACAGGCCCACGTTCTGCAGCCACCCCTGGGAGAAGGCGCGCTGCCCCTCGGAGTCGACGAAGTACTGCTCGTCGCCGACCGTGCCCACGGTGTACACCTCCCCGGTGGAGGTGTCCGTGATCGAGTCGGACGCCTCGTCGTACTGCAGCACCGTGCTTCCCACGAAGGCCTGGTTCACCCCGAGGGGGCGCACGGCGGTGGTCTCGTCCACCGGCACGGCGAGCTCCATGAGCTCGTCGTAGATGGTGTTGACCTGGTTCGCGTCCAGGATGGTGAGACCGTCGGCCTCGGTGACGCGCCCGTCGTCGACGGAGACCGTGCCCGGGTCCACCTCGCTCAGCGCGGTCTCCTCGTCGCCGTGCAGCACGGTGCCGTCGGCCGGGTCCACGAGGAAGAGCTCGTAGGGGCCCTCGGCGGGGGAGCCGGAGGTCGCCACGGTCATCGCGTAGCGCGGGGCGTCGGGGGAGGGCTGGACCGAGTTGGCCACGATCGAGCCGATCGCCTGCTCCTTGGTGCCGCGGGTG
Organism: Brachybacterium sp. EE-P12; assembly: GCF_003711805.1. Lineage (GTDB taxonomy): Bacteria > Actinomycetota > Actinomycetes > Actinomycetales > Dermabacteraceae > Brachybacterium. The sequence goes on from NZ_QXCP01000004.1 coordinate 855,083, forward strand.
CCGTCGCCGTAGTTGGTGAAGGAGTAGCCGACGGTCAGCACGATCGGGAGGATGAGGAAGACGCCGAGGAAGAAGGTGCCCGGGAAGAGGTACTTGCCGGGGACGAAGCGCCTGGTGGAGTACAGGGCGAAGATCGCGACGGCGGCGGCGAGCAGGACCGCCAGCCACATCCAGGACTGCTGCGCGATGAGCACCGGGGCGATGAAGACCGTGAGAGCCAGGGTCGCGCCGAGGACGAGCACGCGGGTGAGGACGGCCGACGCCGTCGTGGAGCGCGTCCGGTGCGCCGGAGCATGCGTCGAGGTCATGAGGCGACTGTGCCTTTCGTGGGATCGGAGCGGAGCGGAGGGGAGCGCCGAGCGGCAGGAGGGCCCGCCGCCCCCGACGAGGTCGGGGGCGGCGGGGCGAACGGCAGCGGGTCAGCCGATCGCGGCGGCGATCTCCTCGCCCGCGGCCTCCATCGTCGAGTGCGGGTCCTTGCCGCCGACGATGTTGGCCTGGGCGATGCCGAGCGGCTCCCAGATCGCCGCCATCGCGGGGATGGCGGGCATCGGGTCGGCGGCCTCCGCCGCTTCGGCGAAGATCATCACGTGCTCGTCCTCGTCGGCGATCTGCTCGCGCAGCTCGAGGTTCACCGGCGGCAGCGGGTTCGCCTCGTACATCGCCCGGGCGACCTCGGGGGAGCTGGCCACGTCGGTCATGAACTGCTGAGCGAAGCCGGCGTTCTTCGCGTTCGAGGCGACGTAGAAGGAGTTCACGCCCGCGAACGGGGCGGCGGGCTCCATGCCCTCGAAGCCCGGGATCGCCGAGACCGTGAAGTCGATGTCGGAGTCGCGCACGTCCGCGAGCGCCCACGGGCCCGAGATGAGATAGGCGGACTTGCCCTCGGCGAACAGGGAGATCGAGTTGTCGCCGGTGATGGACGTCTTCAGCACGCCCTCCTCGCCGAGCTCGGCGATCTTGTCCGCCGCGGCGAGGGAGCCCTCCTCGCCCACCCCGAGGTCGGAGGGGTCGAGGCTGCCCTCGGCGTCCTTCCCGAAGAGGTAGCCGCCGGCGGAGGTGTAGATCGGCTGCATGTGGTACGGATCGCCGGACTCCCCGATCGGCAGGGACAGGATGTTCTCTGCGCCGCCGGCCTTCGCCGCCTCGACGAGCTCCTCGATGCTCGCGGGCTCGGGGACGTCGGTGAGGTCGTTGTTCGCGAACAGCGCCAGGGTCTCGACCGCATAGGGGACGCCGTAGGTCTGGCCGTCGTAGGTCACCGCCTCGATGCCCACGGGGGCGATCGTGGAATCGACGTCGGCGGGCAGCTGGACGGGGGAGATCGCGCCGTTCTGGACCAGGTTCCCGATCCAGTCGTGGGCGCCCATCGTGACGTCGGGTCCGTTGCCGGCCTGGTTGGCGGTGACGAAGTTGCCCTGCAGCTCGTCGCCGGGGACCACCTCGACGACGACCTCCACGCCGTTCTGCTCGCCCCACTCCTTCGCGGAGGGCTCGAGAGCGGGGGCCTTCTCCTCGTCGGCCCAGATCACCAGGCGCGAGCCGGAACCGGCGTCGCCGCCGGCGTCCGAGGCGCCGGAGTCGGAGGACCCCGAGGCGCCGGAGTCGGAGCCGCCGCAGGCGGCGAGCAGGGTGGTGGTGGCGGCGAGGCCTCCGAGGGCGAGGAAGCTCTTTCGACGGATCTGCACGTCTTCTCCTTTGAATCGTGGTCGTTCGCGACCGGGGGGCAGGCCCATGCCTGGTGGTCGGCACTGTAGACCGATGCAGCCGAGGTGTGCAAGAATGCGCAAGAACTTTCAGAACACGATCCGGCCACGGCGACGACGCGCGGCCAGAGAGGGGCGGCCCGATGGCACGTCTCATCGACATCGCCCGCGAGGCAGGGGTCAGCGAGGCCACCGTCTCCCGCGTCCTGAACGGCCGCAGCGGCGTCAACGAGGTCACACGCACCACGGTGCTCGACGCCGCGCGGCGTCTGGGGCGCGTCGTGGAGCCCGTCGCGGTCGGCCACGGCCCCGTCGTCGGGGTGCTCGTGCCGGACCTCGACAACCAGGTCTTCTCCGCGTGGGTCGAGCGTCTCGAGGCCGAGCTGTTCGAGACCGGGGCCTCCACGCTGGTGGGTGTGCGGGCTCGCACGGTGGAACGAGAGAGAGAGATCTTGCAGAGGTTCTTGCATGCCGGTGCGGTCGCGATCATCGTCGTCTCCGGCCACCACGCCCAGCAGCAGTCGCCGCTGGATCACTATCGCGAGGTGACCTCCGCCGGGATCCCGCTCGTGCTCGTCAACGGCGTGCAGCGCGGGCTCGACGCGGCCTTCCTCTCCACCGACGACGAGCACGCCGTGCGCCTCGTGCTCACCCACCTCCACGAGCTCGGCCACCGCACCGTGGGCCTCGCCGTCGGCGACGAGCACACCTGGCCCGTGCGCGAGAAGCTGCGCGCCTTCGAGGCCGCGACCGCCGGCGGGGACGGCCCGCAGCCCGTCGCCTTCACCGACTTCTCCTACGCGGGCGGCTACGAGGCGGCTCGCGAGCTGCTGGACCGCGGGGCGACTGCGATCGTCTGCGGCTCGGACGTGATGGCGGCCGGCGCCTACGAGGGGATCCGCTCACGCGGCCTCGAGGTGCCGCGGGACGTCTCCGTGGTCGGCTACGACGATGTCTTCTGGGCGTCCCTGAGCCACCCGCCGCTGACCACGGTGCGTCAGCCCGTCGCCTCGATCGCCCGGGCCGCAGTGCGCACCGCCCTCGGCGGCGGGGAGGACAGTCGCCGGCCGGCCCGCACGGAGGTCGTCGTGCGTCCCCAGCTCGTGGTGCGCGGCTCGACCGCGGCGGCACCGAGCGCGGCCGCTAGCATGGAGCGGTGACCGCACCGAACATCTCCAGCACCAGCTACGACACCGCCCTGCAGCGCAGCCAGAAGATCTGGGACCGGATCGGCGAGGACCCCACGGGCCTGCGCATGCTGACGGGCGACCGGCCCACCGGCGCCCTCCACATCGGGCACTACTTCGGCTCGCTGCGCAACCGCGTGCGCCTGCAGGACGCGGGCGTGGAGACCTGGCTGATCGTCGCCGACTACCAGGTGATCACCGATCGCGAGATCATCGGCGACATCCAGGGCTCGGTGCGCGAGCTGCTGACCGACTACCTCGCCGCCGGGATCGACCCCGAGCGCTCGACGATCTTCACCCACTCCGCGGTGCCGGCCCTGAACCAGCTGCTGCTGCCGTTCCTGTCCCTGGTCACCCAGCCCGAGCTCGAGCGCAACCCCACCGTAAAGGCCGAGCTCGCCTCGGCCGGGAAGTCCGCGATGGGCGGGCTCATGCTCACCTATCCCGTGCACCAGGCCGCGGACATCCTCTTCTGCCACGGCAACCTCGTGCCCGTCGGCAAGGACCAGCTGCCCCACATCGAGCAGACCCGCGTCATCGCGCGCCGCTTCAACGAGCGCTATGCGGGCGGGGAGGAGTACTTCCCCGAGCCCGATGCGCTGCTGTCCGAGTCGCCGACGATCCTCGGCCTGGACGGGCAGAACAAGATGAGCAAGTCGCTGGGCAACACCGTCATGCTGCGGATGGACGAGGCCGAGACGCTCAAAAAGATCAAGAAGGCCAAGACCGACGCGGACCGGCAGATCACCTACGACCCCGAGCACCGCCCCGAGATCTCGAACCTCCTCACGATCGCCTCGCAGGCCACGGGTCGAGCCCCGGAGGAGATCGCCGAGGAGATCGGGGACCGCGGCGCCGGCACGCTGAAGATCTTCACCGCCGAGGCGCTGAACGCCCACCTCGCACCGCTGCGCGCGCGCCGCGCGGAGCTCGAGCAGGACCCCGGCTATCTGATGCAGGTACTGCGTGCGGGCAACGAGCGCGCGAATGCCGCGGCCGACGAGACCCTCCAGCGGGTGCGCGAGTTCATGGGGATGGTCTACTGACCCGCCTGCGACGGGTCAGAAGCTGCTCGAGCTGCCCGCACCGGAGAAACCGCCGCCCGAGTACCCGCCGGCGCTCCCCGAGGAGGCCGGCGGGTTCCGGTGCGTGTCCAGTGCCGAGGTCGCCCCGCCGCACCAGGCGCCCGTCCAGAGCACGGGGCTGAGCGAGTAGCCGCTGACGTAGTCCTGCGGGTGCCGGGCGAACCGGCGGCCGCGCACCGAGGTCGGGAAGTCTCTCACGAAGCCTTCGGGCTCGGCGTCTCACATCACATCGGCCTCCTCCTCGTCGTGGGCGCTGGAGCCGATGACCTCCTCGCGCACACGCGCGCTGGCCAGGGAGAGCCGATCGGTGAGCTCGTCGAGGCGCTCGAGGCATGCGTCCGGGGTCCGGGCGCCCTCGAGGTAGTCCCGCGAGATGTCCTCGAGGTCGCCCGCGACCTCCCGGGCGACGTCGCGCAGGGCGTCCGCCGCCCCTCCCGGTGCCTCGTCGTCGAGGCCCGCCTGCGCGATGGTGTCCTCGACCGCGGCCAGGGACTCGTCCAGGGGCCGCCGTTCCAGCTGCCAGGCGCCGGCGAAGTCCCCGGTGCGCCCCAGCAGGCGGGCCGCTGAGATGATCGTGTCGTCAGCGTCGTCCGCGGTGCGCACGGACTCCTCGTACTCCTTCGCCCGGCCGGCCGTGCCCCCGGCGACGCCCCAGAGCGGGCCGGGACGCTCGGGCAGACGGGCCGCGAGGCCCTCGGCCTCACAGGCCGCGCGGCGGTAGTCCTCGACATCGGCGAGGATGCTCGCGCCGTAGACCGAGTCCCGAGGGATCCGTGCGGCGGCCTGGTCGGTCTCCCGCCGCTTCACGCGCACGTCCTCGTGGCGCTCGCGGGCGGTGCGCATCCGGCGCCGGGCGCGGACGCCGCGCCCGAGGGCCGCTGCGAGGCCTGCTCCCAGGGCGATGAGCGCGAGGAACGCGCCGATGATCGCGCCCGGGCTCTGCCACCAGGGCCGTGCGAGCAGGTCGGCGTACTCCTCGGCGCCCGCGACGAAGGCCTGCGCCCAGTCGCCGTCCTGCGCGTCGTCCTTCATCGCGTCCTGGACGTCCTCGAAGCCGCCGTCGGAGAGCTTGACGTCCTCCCCGGCGTAGATGCCGACCTTCCGGTTCCCCGGGTCGATCGTGAGGATCACGACATGATCGGCCCACTTCTCGCCGTCGATCCAGTCGGGATGCTCCGCGGTCGCGTAGTTCCGCACCGCGTCGTTCAGGCCTGTGTCGGCGTCCGGATCGGCGCCCTGCGCGCCGATGTCCAGGGTGACCGCATGGAGCTCGACCTGTGCGGCCACGTCGCGGAAGGAGGTCTCGCTCAGCTGCGCCCCGAGCGCGTCGGGATCCGCGATGATGCCCTGCTCGTCGTCGATCTCGACGACGACGGGCGGCGCCGCGTGCGCGGCAGGCGCGCACGGAGCGGCGAGCACCATCAGCGGCATCAGGCAGGCGAGCAGGAGGAGGGCGAGGGCGCGGGACGGGGCCTGCCGCGGGGCGTGGGCGCGCGAGGGGCCAGGGGCGGCGAACGAATGGGACCGGGCCATGCCGCGACCGTATCGAGTCGCCCGGCGAGGCTGGGCCCGATGATCGTCGCGACCGGGGTCGGTCTCTGGGCGGAGCCACCGGCGCCCGCCGGAATCCTCAGCACATGTGCCGACTGCACCGTTATGATCGCCACAAGCATCCCTTGGAGCTCGTGCCGCGGGCTCCCGGAACACCGAGGAGAAGCATGACCGTCTACGAGAACGTCTCCGAGCTTGTCGGCCGCACCCCGCTGGTCAAGCTCAACCACCTGGGCGAGGAGGTCCGCGCGACCGTCCTGGCGAAGCTCGAGTTCTACAACCCCGCCAGCTCCGTCAAGGACCGCATCGGCGTGGCCATGATCGACGCCGCCGAGGAATCCGGGCAGCTGACCAGCGGCGGCACGATCGTCGAGGCGACCTCCGGCAACACGGGCATCGCCCTGGCGATGATCGGCGTCTCCCGCGGCTACAAGGTCGTCCTCACGATGCCCGAGTCGATGTCGAAGGAGCGCCGCATGCTGCTGCGCGCCTACGGCGCCGAGCTGGTCCTCACCGAGGCGGCCAAGGGCATGAAGGGCGCGGTCGAGAAGGCCGAGCAGATCGCCGCCGAGACCGGAGCGGTCCAGGTGCGCCAGTTCGACAACCCCGCGAACCTCGACATCCACCGCCGCACCACCGCCGAGGAGATCTGGGCGGATACCGACGGACAGGTCGACGGCTTCATCGCCGGGATCGGCACCGGCGGCACCATCAGCGGCGTCGGCCAGGTCCTCAAGGAGCGCCGCCCGGAGGTGAAGGTCTTCGCCGTCGAGCCCGAGGAGTCCGCGATCCTCAACGGCGGCCAGCCCGGCCCGCACAAGATCCAGGGCCTGGGCGCGAACTTCGTGCCCTCCATCCTGGACCGCGAGGTCTACGACGAGGTCCTCGACATCGACGCGGAGACCGCGATGGAGCGCGCCCGCTCCGTCGCCCGCACCGAGGGGCTCCTGGTGGGCATCTCCTCCGGCGCCGCGATCGAGGCCGCCGCCCGGATCGGTGCCCGCGAGGAGTTCGCCGGGAAGACCCTCGTGGTCGTCGTGCCCTCCTTCGGCGAGCGGTACCTCTCCACCCCGCTGTACGCGCAGTACGCGGACTGAGGCGGGCGTCGCCGTGGCGAGACGAGCCCTGGACAGGGTGATGGGCGTGGTCGCGAGCGTCCGGGAGGACCTCGCCGCGGCGCACCGACGCGACCCCGCCTCGACCGACGACCTCGCGATCCTCCTGACCTCGCCGGGACTGCACGCGATCTGGACCCACCGGATCGCCCACCGGCTCTGGGAGCGGGGGGCGAAGCTCCCCGCCCTCGTGCTCGCCCAGGGCGCGCGCTCGGTCACGGGCGTGGAGATCCATCCCGGGGCACGGATCGGTCGGCGCTTCTTCATCGATCACGGGATGGGCGTCGTGGTCGGCGAGACCGCCGAGGTGGGCGACGACGTGATGCTCTACCACGGCGTGACCCTCGGGGGCCGTTCGATGGAGCGGGTCAAGCGCCACCCCACAGTCGGCGACGGCGTGATCATCGGTGCCGGGGCGCGCGTGCTCGGCCCGATCACCCTCGGCGAGGGCGCCCAGGTGGGGGCCAACGCGGTGGTCGTCAAGGACGTGCCGGCCCGGGCGACCGCCGTCGGCGTCCCCGCGACCGTGCGCGCGGACGCCGCTCATCCCGAGGAGCAGACGGACCCGGCGATCTGGATCTGACGCCCCTCGCCCCGCCCGCATGGCCGCGGGCGGGGCGCGCATCAGAGCGCGAAGGGGTCCAGGAACGAGGTGCCGCCCACCTTGTGCAGGCGCCGCTCCCAGTCCGGCAGCACCTCGTGGGCGTCCTCGGCGATGACGTGGTCGAACAGCGCGCTCGCCCCGGGCGGGGGAGCGATGTCCACGAGCACGGTCGTCGCCCCGTGGGCGTGGGCCAAGGGGGCGAGCTGCGCCGCGGGGAAGACGACCCCGCTGGTGCCGACGGCGACGAACAGGTCCGCCCGCTGCGCGAGGCGCATCCCGAGCTCGAGCTCGGCCGGGGGCAGCTGCTCGTCGAAGAGCACCACGTCGGGCCGGGTCGGCTCCCCGCAGCGCGGACAGCTGGAGGGCACGCCGTGGTCCTCGGCCCGCTCGCCCGCACCCTGCACGAGCGGAGCCCGCCAGGCGCAGGCCCGGCCCAGGCACACCGCGTGCAGCGCGCTGCCGTGCAGCTCGGCGACCACTTCGCTGCCGGCGGCCTGATGGAGGCCATCGATGTTCTGCGTGATCACCTGTGCGCCCATACGCGCTATCGCCCGATGACCCGGGGTGGGGCCGTGGCGCAGCGCGATCGACGCCATCCGCCCCCACACGCTCCACAGCCTCGGCAGGGAGCCCGGCAGCAGGTCGGCGTGCATCGCCTCCTCGGTCTCGGGCTCGAGAGCCCAGAGGCCGTCCGGGCCGCGGAAGGTGCCCAGCCCGGTGCGGGCGCTGATCCCGGAGCCGGTGAGGAAGATGATCTCCCGGTGCCCCGGTCCCGGGATGAAGCGCCCGGGCGAGCTCACCACTCCTCGTGCTCCCGGGAGTCCCAGGCGGCGTCCTCCCCGAGGTCGAGGGAGGCCAGCAGCGCACGGTCCTGGTCGTCCAGGGCGATGCCGTCGAGCGTCGCGTTCGCCCGCTGGCGGGTCGGGTCCTGCGACTTCGGGATCACGACGATGCCCTGGTCGATCGCCCAGCGCAGCGAGATCTGCGAGGTGCTCGCCCCGTGCTTCTCGGCGACCTTGCGCAGCGCGAACTGCCCCCCGAGGCCCTCGCGGCCGCCGAGCGGGCCCCACGCCTCGGTGACGATGCCGTGCTCGCGATGGAAGGCCACGGCCTCCGGGCGCGCGAGGGCGGGGGAGAGCTGGATCTGGTTCACCTCGGGCACGACGCCGGTCGCGTCGATGAGCTCCTCCACCTGCTCCGGGCGGAAGTTCGAGACGCCGATGTGCTGGGTCAGCCCCTCCTCACGCAGGTCGATGAGGGTGCGCCAGGTGTCCAGGGCCAGCCCGCGCGAGGGATTGGGCCAGTGGATGAGGGTGAGGGCGACGCGGGGCAGGCCCAGGCGGCGCAGGGAGCCGAGCAGCCCCTCGCGGGTCGCCTCCCGGCCCTGGTCGCCGCCGGCGATCTTGGTGGTGATCAGCGCGTCGTCGGGGTCGACGCCGCTGTCGCGCAGTCCCTGCCCGACAGCCGCCTCGTTGCCGTACTGGGCGGCGGTGTCCACGAGGCGGTAGCCGGCGCGCAGCGCCTGGGCGACCGCGTCCGCCCCGTCGGTGCCGCGCATGCTCGAGGTGCCGAAGCCGATCAGCGGGAAGGGGGTGCCGTCGGCGAGGGCGGTGGTGGGGATGGACAGCTCGGACACGGATCCTCCTGGAAGACGGGAGCAGGTTGCACCAGCGTAGCCATCCGCCACGGTGCTCGGCATCGCGGAGCCGGTCCGGTCGCCCGCGCGGCGGGGCGCCGACGGTGCTCTGCTAGCGTCTGCCGCGACGAGGACGTCGACCGCGAGGAGAGTGCAGCATGAGCATCACCGGCACGGACCCGGGGGCGAGGTCCGGCACGGTCGCGCTCGGGGTGCACGACGAGATCTCGCCGCTGCGCGCCGTCCTCGTGCACCGCCCGGGGCGCGAGCTCGAGCGCCTCACCCCGGACACCCGCGCCGAGCTCCTCTTCGACGAGGTGCTGTGGCGCGACCGCGCCGAGGCGCAGCACCGCGAGTTCGACCGGCTCCTGCGCGACCAGGGCGTCGAGGTGCTCGAGCTGCACGGCCTGCTCGCCGACCTCGTGCGCGATCCGGGACTGCGCGAGCACCTGCTCGGCCGGGCGCTCGACCCCGCCGTGCTGGGCGACATCGCGGTGCAGGACCTCCGCGGAGGCCTCGCCGACCTCGCGGCCGAGCAGCTGGTCGAGGTGCTGATCGGCGGGATCACCGTCGGCGAGCTGCGGGCCCTCGGCGTGGACCCGCGCTCGATCGCGCTGCAGCGCGTGGGGGAGGAGCACCTGGTGCTGGAGCCCCTGCCCAACCACCTGTTCACCCGCGACCCCTCCGCCTGGATCGGCGACGCGGTCGCGGTCAGCGCGATGCGGCACCCGGCCCGTCGGCGCGAGAGCCTGCACCTGGAGATGATCTACCGCCACCACCCCCGCTTCACCGGGCCCGGCGGGCCGCGGCGCATCCTCGGCCGCGACGGCGCCGGGGCCGCGACCGTCGAGGGCGGCGACGTGATGATGCTGTCCCCGCGCGTGGTCGCGGTGGGGATCTCCGAGCGCACCAGCGCCGTCGGCGTGGAGCGGCTGGCCGCTCACCTGCTCGAGGACGGCGCGGTGGACCGGGTGATCGCGGTCGCGCTGCCCCATCGGCGCTCGATGATGCACCTCGACACCGTCACCACCGTCGTCGACCAGGAGTCGATGCTGCGCTTCGGGCCCCTGCCGCCGCTCGAGACCTTCGAGATCGAGCGGCCCGGCGACCGTCTCCTCGCCCGCGCGCGGGCCGCCGACGAGATGGACGAGGTGCTCGCGCGGGGTCTCGGAGTCCCCTCCCTCCGCGTGCTCACCCCGCCGCTGGACCCCTACGCCGCCGCGCGCGAGCAGTGGGACGACGGCTGCAACGTCCTCGCCCTCGCACCGGGGGTGGTGGTCGCCTACGAGCGTGCCGCCGCGACCAACGAGTACCTTCGCGCCCGCGGCGTCGAGGTGCTCGAGTTCGCAGGCGACGAGCTGGGGCGCGGCCGCGGCGGACCGCGCTGCATGAGCTGCCCCGTCGCCCGGGGCTGAGCGGCGCGCCGGGCGCCCGTGCTCAGCGGCGCGTCGGCGGCGGAGGATCCTCCGCGGTCTGCAGGGTCGACTCCTGGGCGGGCAGCGGCTCGCGCAGCGACCGCTCCAGCAGCAGCTGCTGGGTGCCGAACTCCTCGAGCCCCTTGCGCACCGTGAAGCCGAGCTTGCGCAGCAGGGCCACGCTGCGCTTGTTGCGGGTCTGGCTGATCGCGATGACGAGCTCGTCCTCGAGCTCGTGACGCGCCCAGTCCAGCAGCGCGATGCAGGACTCCGCGGCATAGCCCTGCCCGGTCCACTCCGGCAGCAGGGCGTAGGACAGCTCGAGCTCGCCGCGGTCGTAGTCCAGCGTGATCGACCCGATCATCGTGTCGTCGCCCGCCAGGGCGAGCACCCAGCGCCCCCAGGTCAGGCCCAGCGGGGAGAGCTCGAGAGCCTGGCGCGAGGCGTAGTCCACCGCCCCGCCGAGGTACTCCCGGGTGACCGGATCGGTCATCAGGCGGATCATCGCCGCGCGGTCGGCGTCGCCCGGCGGCCGGATCACGAGCCGGGGGCTGCGGATCCGGACGGGCCACTCGGCGGTGCCTTCCTTCGTCACGCCACCACGGTACAAGCACTCCCCGTCCGGCAGCGGGACCTGTGCCGTCGGTTCCCGACGCGGGCGCGGCGGCCGGTGCCCCGACGGTCCGCGAGGCCCCGACGGGGACGGTATGGTGAGCCTGCGGCACACAGGCGTGCCGCCGCGCGTCGGTGCCCGGCCCCGCATCGGGCGACACGGGTCGAGCAGGACGGACGCGACAGCGGTCCACGGACGAGTAGGAGCACCATGGTCGACCAGGACCTTCGCAGCACCGCCCTGGAGGCGGTCCACGAGTCGCTCGGAGCGATGTTCACGGACTTCGCCGGCTGGCGGATGCCGGTCCGCTACGACTCGGACCTCGCCGAGCACCGGGCCGTGCGCGAGAGCGCGGGACTGTTCGACCTCAGCCACATGGGGGAGATCCACCTGCGCGGCCCGCAGTCGGCCGAGGCGCTCGACCACGCGCTCGCCGGGAAGCTCTCCGCGATGGGGATCGGGCGCGCGAAGTACTCGTTGCTGCTGACCGAGCAGGGCGGGGTGATCGACGACGTGATCACCTACCGGCTCGCCGAGGAGCACTTCCTCGTGGTCGCCAACGCCTCCAACGCCGCCGTCGACGCCGAGGAGCTCCGCGCCCGCGCGGCCGGCTTCGACGTCGAGGTCGACGACGCCTCCGACCGCACCTCGCTGCTCGCGGTGCAGGGCCCCGCGGCCGAGCAGATCCTCGTGGACCTCCTCGCCTCCGAGGACTCCGGGATCGCGGGGATCACCGCCGAGGACCTCACCTCGATGAAGTACTACCGCGTCGCCGAGGGGACGTACCGCGGCGGCGAGCTGCTCGTGGCCCGCACCGGCTACACCGGTGAGGACGGCTTCGAGCTGTACGTCGGCGATGAGGTCTCCGTCGAGCTGTGGGAGCGCCTCGCCGCCGTGGGCGGCGACCGCCTCGTGCCCTGCGGCCTCGCCTGCCGCGACACGCTCCGTCTCGAGGCCGGGATGCCGCTGTACGGCAACGAGCTGGGCCGCGAGCTGCTGCCCTCCCAGGCCGGCCTGGGTCGGATCGTCGCGCTCGCCTCCAAGGGCGACTTCGTCGGTCGCGCGGGCATCGAGGCCGCTGAGGTCGAGGGCCTGCCCGTGCTCGTGGGGCTCGCCGCCGAGGGGCGTCGCGCCGCGCGCGCCGGCTCCGCGGTCCGCGACGCGTCCGGGAGCGAGGTCGGCGCCGTGACCTCCGGGGCGCTCGCCCCGACCCTCGGCCATCCCATCGCGATGGCCTACGTCGACCCCGCCGCGAGCGAGGTCGGCACCGAGCTGGTGGTCGACGTGCGCGGCAAGGACCTTCCGGTCCGCGTCGTCGAGATGCCCTTCTACCGCCGCGTCTGAGCGGTCCCGAGTTCCCCGACCGTCCCCAGGAAGGACCATGGAAATGTCTGCAGACCTCCTCTACAGCAAGGACCACGAGTGGGTCCGCGTCGAGTCCGACGGCGTCGCCGTCATCGGCGTCACCGACTTCGCCGCCGAGCAGCTCGGCGACGTCGTCTACGTCGACCTGCCCGAGATCGGCGCCGAGATCAGCTCCGGCACCGAGATGGGCGAGATCGAGTCCACCAAGTCCGTCTCGGACCTGTTCTCCCCGATCGACGGCACGGTCACCGAGGTGAACCAGGCCGTGGTCGACGCTCCCGAGCTCGTGAACTCCTCGCCCTTCGGGGAGGGCTGGCTGCTGAAGGCCGCCTTCGAGGCGCTGCCCGAGGACCTCCTCAGCGCCGAGGAGTACACGGCCCTCACCCGGTCCTGAGCGCGGGGCGGCGGCCCGGCACCGGGCCGCCCCGTCGCGACCCCGCCACGAACCCGCACCTCACGAAGAACCCCAGGGGCACTCCTCCATGACCTCATCGCCTGAGCCCGACCACGACTCCTTCGTCCGCCGCCACGTCGGCGCCGACCCCGACGCCCAGCGCCACATGCTGGAGGTCCTGGGCTACGAGTCCCTCGACGAGATGCTGCGCGCCGCGGTGCCCTCGACGATCCTCCTGGACGAGGGCTCTGACGCGCTGGACGCGACCTCCGTCCCCGCCGGGATCACCGAGCCCGCCGCGCTCGAGGAGCTCCGCGCCCTCGCGGACCGCAACACCGTGCGCCGCTCCCTGATCGGCCTGGGCTACCACGGCACCCACACCCCCGCGGTGATCCAGCGCAACGTGCTGGAGAACCCCGCGTGGTACACCGCCTACACCCCGTACCAGCCCGAGATCTCCCAGGGCCGGCTCGAAGCGCTGCTGACCTTCCAGACCATGATCTGCGATCTCACCGGGATGGACGTCTCGGGCGCCTCGACGCTCGACGAGGCGACCTCCGCGGCGGAGGCGCTCATGCTCGCCCGCCGCACCGCGAAGCGCAACGGGAACGTCTTCCTCGTCGACGCCGACGCCCTGCCCGCCACCAAGGCCGTGCTGCGCGGCCGCGCCGAGGGGCTCGGGATCGAGCTGCGCGAGGTCGACTTCCGCACGGACGGCGCGCCCGAGGGCGAGTACTTCGGCGCGCTGATCCAGTACCCCGGCGCCTCCGGGAGGGTGTGGGACCCGCGCGACGTGATCGCCGAGGTGCGCTCCACCAAGGCCGTGGCGATCGTCGCCGCGGACCTGCTCTCGCTGACCATGCTTGCCTCCCCGGGCTCGCTCGGTGCCGACGTCACCGTCGGCACCACCCAGCGCTTCGGGATCCCGCTCGGCTTCGGCGGGCCCCACGCCGGCTTCGTCGCGGTGCGCAAGGGCCTCGAGCGGCAGCTGCCGGGCCGCCTGGTCGGCGTCTCCCGTGACGCCGACGGCAACCCCGCCTACCGCCTCTCGCTCCAGACCCGCGAGCAGCACATCCGCCGCGACAGGGCCACCAGCTCGATCACCACCGCGCAGGTGCTGCTGGCCGTGATGGCCGCGATGTACGCCGTGTACCACGGTCCCGAGGGTCTGACACGGATCGGCCGCACGGTCGCCGACCGCACCGCCGCCCTCGCCGACCTGCTGCGTCGCAGCGGCTTCGAGCTGGTCTCCGAGAGCTTCTTCGACACCCTCGAGGTGCGCACCACCGGCGCGGCCGCCGACGTCGCCGCCTCGCTGCGCGAGGCCGGCTTCCTGGTGCGGGTCCAGGGCGATGACCTCGTCCACCTCGCGCTGGACGAGACGATCACCGCCGCCGATCTCGAGGCGATCGCCGCCGCCTTCGCCCCGCACGCCCCGACCCCCGGCCAGGAGCTCGCCGCGGTCCGCTCCGGCGCCGGCTGGGACGGCCTCGTGCGCGAGGACCCCTTCCTGCGCCATCCCGTCTTCTCCTCCTTCCGCTCCGAGACGGCGATGATGCGCTACCTGCGCCGCCTCTCCGATCGAGATTTCGCATTGGACCGGGGCATGATCCCGCTGGGCTCGTGCACGATGAAGCTCAACTCCGCGACCGAGATGGCCGGCATCACCTGGGCGGGGTTCAACGCGATCCACCCCTTCGCCCCGCGCGAGGACGTGGAGGGCTATCTCGACCTGATCACCCAGCTCGAGACCTGGCTGGCCGATCTCACCGGCTACGACACCGTGTCCCTGCAGCCCAACGCCGGCTCGCAGGGCGAGTACGCGGGATTGCTCGCGATCCGCGCCTATCACGCCTCCCGCGGGGAGTCCGGGCGCGAGGTGTGCCTGGTCCCGAGTTCCGCCCACGGCACCAACGCCGCCAGCGCCGTCAACGCCGGCCTGCGGGTGGTGGTCGTCGCCTCCGACGCCCACGGCAACATCGACCTCGAGGACCTGGGGCAGAAGATCAAGGACCACGGCGACGAGCTCGCCGCGATCATGATCACCTATCCCTCCACGCACGGCGTGTACGAGGAGGAGGTGCGCACCGTGTGCGAGCTCGTGCACGACGCGGGCGGCCAGGTCTACGTCGACGGCGCGAACCTCAACGCCCTGCTGCAGGTGGCCAGGCCCGGCGAGTTCGGCGGCGACGTCTCCCACCTGAACCTCCACAAGACCTTCTGCATCCCGCACGGCGGCGGCGGCCCCGGCGTCGGACCCGTCGCGGCCAAGGCGCACCTGGCCCCCTTCCTGCCCGGCCATCCCGAGATGCAGCGCGAGCGGCACCCGGTCGCCGGCGCGGGGGAGCAGGCCCACAGCGGTGCCCCCGTCTCCCAGGCCCCCTACGGCTCGCCCTCGATCCTGCCGATCACCTGGACCTACATCCGGCTCATGGGACCGGACGGGCTGCGCCATGCGACCGGCTCCGCGGTGCTCGCGGCCAACTACACGGCCCGGCGTCTCTCCGAGGCCTACGAGATCCTGTACACGGGGGAGAACGGGCTGGTCGCCCACGAGTGCATCGTGGACCTGCGCCCCTTCACCGAGCGCACCGGGATCACGGTCGACGACGTCGCCAAGCGCCTGATCGACTACGGCTTCCACGCCCCGACGATGTCCTTCCCCGTCGCGGGGACGCTCATGATCGAGCCGACCGAGTCCGAGGACCTCGCCGAGATCGACCGCTTCGTCGAGGCGATGCTGATGATCGCGAAGGAGGCCGAGGAGGTCGCCGCCGGCACCTGGCCCGCCGAGGACAACCCGCTGGTGAACGCCCCGCACACCGCGGCCTCGCTCGCGACGGGGGAGTGGACCCACCCCTACTCCCGCGAGGTCGCCGTCTATCCCGGCACCTGGACCGCGCCCGAGGACGACTCGGTCCACGACAGCGCCCAGATGAGGATCCAGTCGAAGTACTGGCCGCCGGTGCGCCGAATCGACCAGGCCTACGGGGACCGCAACCTGGTCCCCACCTGGCCGCTGGACTGACTGCGCGGCGGCACCTCGGAGACGCCGTGTGAACTGCTGTGACGGCCCGGTTCCCGCCGGGCCGTCATCGCGTCCTACGCTCGGGCCATGACAGAGATCCTCACCACCCACGCCGGCTCCCTGCCCCGCAGCCCGGAGCTCATCGCCGCCAACGCCGCCCGCCCCGTCGGCGAGGACGGCCTGACCCCCGCCCCGACCGAGGAGTTCCGCGAGGTGCTGCGCCAGGCGGTCCTCGACGTCGTCGCGAAGCAGCGCGAGATCGGGATCTCGCTCCCCAACGACGGCGAGTACGGCCACCTCATGGGCTCGGCGGTGAACTACGGCTCGTGGTGGTCGTACATCTTCGACCGCGTCAGCGGCCTCGAGCTCACCGGCAGCGACCACTTCTCCTCCGAGCCCGTCCGCTCCGCCCCCGGGGACGTGCGCCTGACCACCTTCCCCGACCGTCGAGACTGGACGATCTTCGCGGAGGCCTACCAGGATCCGACCTCCGGGATCACCGTCGGCTCCCAGCCCACCTTCCCCGCCGCGACCGGGCCGATCGCCTTCTCCGACACGGGTCGCGAGCTGATCGCCCAGGACATCGCCAACGTGAAGTCGGCGCTGGACGCGGCCGGCTACGAGCACGGCTTCCTCAACTCGCTCTCGCCGGGCTCCGGCAGCCGCATCAACGACGACCACTACGGCGACGTGGACGCCTTCCTCGACGCCTGGGTGGAGGTGATGCGCCCCGAGTACGAGGCGATCGCCGCGGCGGGGCTGACCGTGCAGGTCGACGACCCCTCGATCGCCGAGAACTTCGACCAGATCAACCCCGAGCCCAGCATCGAGGACTATCTCGAGTTCACCCGCAAGCGCGTGGACGCCGTGAACCGGGCGCTCGAGGGCGTGCCGACCGAGCAGACCCGCTTCCACCTCTGCTGGGGCTCCTGGCACGGACCGCACACCACCGACATCGAGTTCCGCCACCTCGCCCCGCTGCTGCTCGAGATCGACGCGAAGTACTACAGCTTCGAGGCCGCGAACGTCCGGCACGAGCACGAGTGGACGGTGTGGCAGGACCTCGAGCTGCCCGAGGACAAGGTGATCGTGCCCGGGATCGTCTCCCATGCAACGAACGTGGTCGAGCACCCCGAGCTCGTCGCCCAGCGACTGGAGCGCTTCGCCCGGATCGTCGGCCCCGAGCGCGTGATCGGATCGACCGACTGCGGTCTCGGCGGGCGCATCCACCCCCAGATCGCCTGGGCGAAGCTCGCCTCGCTCGTCGAGGGAGCGGCGCTGGCCTCCTCGCGTCTGTGACCGCTCGGCGGTCCTGAGCTCACCGGCCCCGCAGGCACGCCGCCCGCGGGGCCGGCCCGTGCCCGGCCGGGCCGCGCGCGACCGGCGACCGCGGGCCGAAGAGTTCATCTCGCCGTCGCCGGGCCGTCACGTGGGTGTGGCGCGGAGGCGACGCGGCCGGAGCATCATCGAGCTCGTGAGGATCCTCGTCATCGCCGAATCGTTCCTGCCGCACATCAACGGAGTCACCAACTCGGTACTCCGGATCGCCGATCACTTCGCCGCCTCGGGCGACGACCTCGAGATCATCGCCCCGAAGTGGCCGGGGGCCGACACCCACCTGCGCACCTCCTGCGGGCGCCGGGTGCGGGTGCGCCGCATCGCCTCGGCCCCGATGCCGGGCTACTCCGAGGTGCGCATCGCGACCACGAGCGCGACCGCCCTGCGCCGCCGCATCGAGGAGTTCGAGCCCGATGTCATCCACCTCGCCTCGCCGACCATCCTCGGCGGGCGCGCGATGGTCGCGGCGCAGAAGGCCGGCGTGCCGACGGTCGCGGTCTACCAGACCGACATCCCCGGCTTCACCGCCCGCTACGGCATGTCCTTCCTCGAGAGCGCCTCCTGGCAGCTGCTGCGCGACGTGCACAACCGCGCATCCCTCACCCTCGCCCCGTCCACCGCGACGCGGGGACAGCTGCTCGAGCACGGCATCGAGCGGGTGCGGCTGTGGCGGCGCGGGGTGGACACCTCCCTGTTCTCCCCCTCCCTGCGCAGCTCGACGCTGCGCGCCCGCTACGCCGAGCCGGGGGAGCGGCTCGTGGCCTACATGGGCCGCCTCGCCCCGGAGAAGCAGGTCGCCGACCTGCGGGTGCTGCACGACATGCCCGGGGTGCGGCTGCTGATCGTGGGCGACGGCCCCGAGCGCGAGGCGCTGCGGCGCGAGATGCCGCGGGCGCGCTTCGCCGGCTTCCGCACGGGGACGGATCTCGCCGCGCACCTGGCGAGCGCGGACCTCTTCGTCCACCCCGGCGAGCTGGAGACCTTCGGACAGACGATCCAGGAGGCCATGGCCTCGGGGCTGCCCGTGATCGCACCGCGCCGCGGCGGACCCGTGGACCTGGTCAGCCCGAGCCGCACCGGCTGGCTGTACACCCCCGGGATGCTCGACGAGCTGCGCGACCGCGCCGGGGACCTGCTCTTCGACGACGCGAAGCGGGCGGCGTTCGGCGCGGCCGCGGTCGAGTCCGTGCGCAAGCGCACCTGGCCGGTGCTCAGCGAGCAGCTGCGCGGCTACTACCTCCAGGCCATCGAGTCGCATGCGCGGGAGCTCGTGCGCTGAACCGGCCCAGCGCCCGCGCCGTCACATTCCGCCACACAGCTCGCCGCTGCAGGGGGTGAGGAGGTGGACTGGGTCCTGTCGCCGATCGGCGGCACGTGACCCGGCTCCACTGCGGAAAGGACAACATCATGGCGCAGCGCACTCGTCGCCCGCTCATCGGCGTGACCGCGGGGACCCGCACCATGATGTCCGGTGCGTGGGAGGGCCATGAGGCCGTCGTCGTCAACGAGCACTACGTGCGCGCGCTGCGCGAGGCCGGGGCCCGGCCGGTCGTCCTGTCCCCGCAGGACCCCTGGACCGACGACGAGCTCGCGGAGCTCGACGGGCTGGTCCTCACCGGCGGCACCGACCTCGACCCGGTCGCCTGGGGCGAGGACGCGCTGCCCACCGACATGACCCCCGATCCCGCGCGCGACGCCTTCGAGACCGCGCTCTACCGCACCGCCCGTCGGGTCGGCGTTCCGGTGCTCGGCATCTGCCGCGGCCTGCAGATCATCACCATCGCCGAGGGCGGCCGCCTGCACCGTCACCTGCCCGAGGACGTGCCCGCCCATCCCGCGACCGGACAGCGACCCACCCGGGTCGAGGTCGAGATCGACGCAGCCAGCGACCTCGCCCTCGCGCTCGGGACCTCCGCGCGGGTCACGGCCTTCCACCACCAGGGGGTGCGGGAGGTCCGCGGGGACCTGCGCGTCGTGGCCCGCCACGAGAGCGGGCTGCCGCTCGCGGTCGAGGCCTCCTCCGGCGCGGGCGTGATCGGGGTGCAGTGGCATCCGGAGATCGACGGGACGGACGGCGCCGCGATCTTCGAGAGCCTGCTCACCGCGATCCGTCACCGCGAGGTGGCCGCCGGGACCCGCGCGCTGGTCTAGGATGGTCCTGGCCGCCCGCACCTGATGGCGGGCGCCGAGGACGCCGCATCGTCGGCCAGAGGCCGGGCAGAGTCAGGAAAGAGGCAGCATGAGCAACGAGCATGTCGCGGACACGAGCCGCGCGCACGGGCGCGGGGACGAGAACGTGACCTCGCAGGGCAACAGCATCGTCCTGTCGGTGGTGCTGTTCCTGGTGCTCTTCGGGCTGTTCGTCGGCGGGCTCTACGTGATGTCCCTCCTCACGGTCGCGACCTTCATCGGCGGCCTGGCCATGTGCCTGGTGGCGCTGTTCTGCGCCTTCGACCTGGTGCCGCGCTTCCTCACCTGAGACATCCGGCCCCACGGTGCCCGGCAGCCCTCGTGGCGGCCGGGCACAGTCATGTCCGGTCGCCGACGGGGCGGCACCTCGGGCGTGTGCCGCGCGACGTGCGAGCGTGACATGGCGGACAATGGGTTCTCGTGAACGCTCACTCCCCGTCATCCGATGGAGCCCTGCGTCCCGCGATCCCGCGCGATGCGCGCCATGCGCGCTGGGCCGTCTCGCTCATCTTCTTCCTCAACGGCGCCTCCTTCTGCGCGATCCTGCCGCGCTATCCGGAGCTCGTGGACTCGATCGGGCTGAGCAACACCGCCTTCGGGCTCGCCGTGGGCCTCGGACCGCTCGGCGGCCTCCTCGCCGGGCTGTTCGCCGCCCGGCTCATGTCCCGCTTCGGCTCGGCCCGCACGAGCGTGGCCTTCCAGCTGCTGGCCTCGACCTCGCACCTGGCGATCTACGTCTCCGGCTCCTGGCTGTGGCTCACGCTCGCGCTCCTGCTGGCCCAGGCGGCCGATGCGATCACCGACATCTCCATGAACGCGCACGGCATGCGGGTCGAGCGCCGCTATCGCCGCTCCATCATGAACAGCTATCACGGGTGGTGGTCCCTCGGCGCGGTGCTCGGCGGGCTGCTCGGCGCGGCAGCCGCCCAGGCGGGGCTGCCGCTGTGGGCCCAGGGAGTGATCGGCCTGGTCGTCTTCGGCGTGCTCGTGCTCGGCGCCGGGCGTCGGCTGCTGCCCGGCCACGACGCGTCCGAGCGCAGCACCGCCGCGGCGGCGGCGCCTGCGTCCTCCCCGTCGGCCGACCCCGGCGCCGAGGTGCCCGCCGCCGCGACGCCCGCGGGGCGGCGCATCGCCGGGATGAGCCTGCGCTCCCTGGGGCTCGTCGCGGCGCTGGGCATGGTGCTCGTGTTCGCAGGCTCCACCGAGGACGCCGGCAACACCTGGGGCGCGCTGTTCATGCGCTCGACCTTCGAGGCGACCCCGTTCCTGGCCGGCATGGCCTTCGTCGCCCTGCAGGGTGCCCAGACGATCGGGCGCTTCACGGGCGATGCGATCGTGGACCGGCTGGGGGACCGTCTCACCGCCCGGATCGGCGCGCTCATCGCGCTGGCGGGGATGAGCCTCGCGCTGCTGCTGCCCACCCCGGCCACGGCGCTGATCGGCTTCGCGGCCGCAGGCTGGGGGATCGCGACGCTGTTCCCCGCCGCCTTCCGCACCGCCGATGACCTCCCGGGCGTGCCCCACGGCGTCGGCATCACCGTGGTGGGCTGGCTCGCGCGCCTCGGCTTCTTCATCACCCCGCCGATCGTGGGCGCCCTCGCGGACGCGCTCACGCTGCGCTACGCGCTGTGGATGGTGCCCGTGTACGCGCTGGGGATCCTCGCCTTCTCCGGCGTCCTCAGCTCCCGTCGGCGGCGGGCGGGCGTCTGACCGCGGCCGAGCCGCCGGGTCAGATGCGGTCGATGTCCCCGGCGCCCTCGCGCGCGATGACCGCTTCCGCACCGGTGAGGTCCACGACGGTGGTCGGCTCGATGCCGACCTCGCCCGAGTCGATGATGACGTCGACCTGCTCCCCGAGCAGGTCCTGGACCACCCAGCCCTCCGAGGGCGGATCCTCCTGCCCGGGCAGCAGCAGCGTCGAGGAGAGGATCGGCTCGCCGAGCGCGTCGACCAGCGCATGCGCCACCCGGTGGTCGGGGATCCGCGCCCCGACGGTGTGCTTCTTCGGATGCGCCATCTTCCGCGGCACCTCCCGCGTGGCGGGGAGGATGAAGGTGTACGGCCCCGGGGTCGCGTTCTTGACCAGCCGGAAGGTCGGGTTGGAGACCAGGACGTACTGCCCCAGCTGCGCGAAGTCAGCGCAGACGAGGGTGAAGTGGTGGTCCTTGCCGACCTGGCGGATGCGACGGATCCGCTCGAGGCCGTCGGCGTTCCCGAGCCGGCAGCCCAGTGCGTAGCAGGAGTCGGTGGGATAGGCGATCAGGCCGTCGTCCTCGAGCGCGGCGACTGCCTGCGCGACGAGGCGGGGCTGCGGATCCTCGGGGTGGATGTCGAGATACTTCGCGGAGCGACGTGATCTGGCCATGCCCGATGGTACGCCCGAGAGGTCGGCGGGCGCGTCCGAGAGGCGGGCGGGGAGCGACCCGGTGTGCAGGGCACCGAGGGCGCAGTCCTCAGGCGACGACCACGAACTCCCGCCCGATCCACTTCGTGCGCCGCAGCCGCACCACGGCGCTGACCGGGAGCGGACCCATGATGTGCGGGTACCCTCGGCCCTTCCCGTCGACGTCGGCCTCGATGTCCACCGCGATCCCGGCCGACTCGACCCGGCCCACGTCGATCTCGAGGATCACCAGATCGGAGGGGCGGTCGGGGAAGACGCGTTTGGCGACCTTCGAGACCTGCTCGGGCCAGGAAGCGTGGAGGAAGCCCTCCTGGGCGAGATCCCGGCCGCGCGTCGCACGGGTGTAGACGCCCTCCGGGACCGCCGCCTCCCAGGCGGACAGCTCGGTGATGTGCCAGATCAGGGGCGAGGGCATGAGCGGCAGTGTACCGTGACCGGCATGGATGAGACCTCCGCCGATCAGGGCGCGGTGCGCCTGGTCCACGACGACGATCGCGACCGCTTCGCCGCCTACGAGGGCGAGACCGTCGTGGCCGTCCTCGCCTTCGAGGACGAGGGAGCCGTGCGGGATCTGCGCTCGACCGTCGTCGCCCCGGACCGCTCCGGTCGCGGCATCGGCTCCGCGATCGTCCGCTTCGCCCTGGAGGACAGCCGCGCCCGCGGCCTGAGCATCCGCCCCACCTGCTGGTTCGTGCGCGGGTACGTCGAGCGTCATCCCGAGTACGCGGACCTGCTGGAGACCTCCGGGACCACCCCCGACGCCCCCGATACCGCCCCTGGCGAGGAGTGACGTTGACCTACCGCATCATGACCGTCTGCACCGGCAACATCTGCCGCTCGCCGCTGGCCGAGTACGCGCTGCGCGAGGCGGTCGAGACGAGCGACCTCGCCGGGCAGGTCGAGATCACCTCCGCCGGCACCACCGGCTGGGAGAGGGGGAACCCGATCGATCCTCGCGCCGGTGCGCTCCTGCGCGAGCACGGCATCGATCCCGCGGGCCACCGCGCCCGACGGATGGACCGCGAGGAGCTGCAGCGGGCGGACCTCGTCCTGGCCCTGGACCACGACCACGTGGGCCCGATCCGCGAGGAGCTCGGCGCCGAGCGGGCCGAGCGCACGCTGCACATGGTCCGCGACTTCGCGCCCGAGCCTGTCGAGGACACCGGGATCCGCGATCCCTGGTACGGGGACGAGAGCGACTTCGAGCTCGCCTGGGAGCAGATCGCCGAGGCCGTCGACGGGATCCTCGAGCACGTGCGGGCCGAACGACGGCAGGGGCAGGACGCCCGCGAAGGGGCCCGGCGGTGACCGCGCAGGATCCCCGCGGCGGCCTCGCCACGGCCGCGGCGCTGCGCAGCGGCGAGCTCGAGGCGACGGCCCTGGCCGAGGAGACCCTCGCGGCCGCCCGCACCGTCGGCGCCGAGACCGGGGCGTTCGCGCACCTGCTCGAGGAGCTCACCCGCACCCAGGCCCGCGAGGCCGCCGAGCGTCTGGCCGCCGCGCGCCGCGACGGCACCCTCGAGGATCTCGCCCGCACCCATCCGCTGCTCGGCGTGCCGCTGCCGCTGAAGGACCTCACCCAGCTCGCCGGCGCCCCCTTCGAGGCGGGCAGCGCCGCACTGCGCGGGAACATCGCGACCGTCACCGACGGCGTCGCGCAGAAGATCCTCGACGGCGGCACCCTGACCGTCGGGAAGACGACGACGCCCGAGTTCGGGATGCCCTGCTACACCGAGCCCGCGACCGGCGCACCGGCTCGCACGCCGTGGGACCTGCGGCGCACCGCCGGCGGATCCAGCGGCGGAGCGGCCGCCGCAGTCGCCGGCGGCGTCGTGCCGATCGCGCACGGCTCCGACGGCGGCGGCTCGGCCCGGATCCCCGCCGCCTGCTGCGGCGTCCTCGGGCTGAAGCCGTCTCGGGGCCTGATCTCGCCCGGTCCCCACGGCGGCGAGGGCATGGGACTGGTCACCGACGGCGTCCTCGCCCGGGAGGTGCGCGACCTCGCCGCGGGCCTCGACCTCATGGCCGGCTCCCGCCCGGGGGACTTCATGCCGGCGCCCGCCCGCCCCGGCTCGTTCCTCGAGCAGCTCCTGCACGGCGAGGCCCCGCCCCCGCTGCGGATCGCCGTGCTGCGCGAGCCGCTGGCCGCCGAGACCGACGTCCACCCCGCGGCGCTGAGGGGCCTCGAGCGCGCGGTGCGCCTGCTGGCGGACCTCGGCCACCGGACCGAGGAGATCCCCGCGCCCCTCACCCCGCAGGAGTGGCGGGCGTTCATGCCGCTGTGGACGGTCGGCGCGGCGAGCATCCCGCTGAGCGAGTCCCAGGAGGGGCAGCTGCTGGAGCTGACCCGGTGGCTGCGCGAGCAGGGCCGCGGCTACTCCGGGGTGCAGCTCGCCGAGGCGTTCTCGGGGGTGCAGTCCCTCGCCCGCCGCATCCTCGAGGACCTCGCCGCCTTCGACGTGGTGCTCACCCCCTCGCTCGCCGCCCCGCCAGCGTTCCCCGAGACGCTCCAGCTGCCCGACGGGGCGGACGACTTCGCCGCCCAGTGCGCCTTCACACCCTGGACCAGCACCTGGAACATGCTCGGCACCGCCGCGCTGTCGGTGCCGCTGCACCGCGAGGAGCTCGACGGGGTGGAGCTGCCCTTCGGCGTCCATCTCGGCGCGACCCGGCCGGGGGAGGAACCGCTGCTGCTCTCCCTCGCCGCCCAGCTCGAGGAGCACGATCCCTGGCCGCCGGCGCGCGTCCCCCGCGCCGCATGAGCACGGGACAGGGGAGCGGCCCGATCGCCGCGGACGGACCGCAGTCCGTGCGCCTGGACGTGTGGCTGTGGAGTGCTCGGCTGATGCCCACCCGCTCGGCCGCGACCGCCGCCTGCCGCGGAGGGCACGTGCGCCGCAACGGCGACCCCGTCAAGGCCGCGCAGAAGATCGTCGTGGGCGATGAGCTGCGGGTGCGCTCCCCGGGCCGGGAGCGGATCGTCGTGGTCACCAGGATCCTCACGAAGCGGGTCGGTGCGCCGATCGCCCGCGAGGCCTACGAGGACCACAGCCCCGAACCGGCCCCGCAGCTGGCCGCGGCTCCGCCGCGCCGCGCACGGGGCACGGGGCGGCCCACCAAGCGCGAGCGGCGGCAGTTCGATCGGCTGCGCGGGCGACACCTTCCGCCACGGCACGAGGAGCGCTGAGGATCGGGTGGCGGCCCGGGACGACGCCGGTCCCGCCCCGAAGGCTCGAGGCGGGACCTGCGCGGCGGAATCGCTCAGCGGGCGTGGGAGAGCAGCTCCTGCCGATTGGCCGTCAGCCGCCCGAGCAGCGTCCGCTCGGTGGCGACGACCTTCGGGTTCGCGCCGTCGGCCAGGAGGCGCTGGCGGATCGAGGCGAGGTCGGCGCTCTCGCGGATGAACTTCTTCATCACCGGCTTCGCGCCGATCTGGGACGCCCAGCGCTTGCCCTCGCGTCGGCCCTTCCAGGTCGCGAGCATGTCGACCTCCTCGTGGGTGAGCCAGCCCTGGTTCGCGTAGTCGCCCAGCCGCACTCGCGTCAGGCGGGACTCGTCCCAGATGAGCAGCACGATGACCAGCAGGAAGACGAAGGAGATGAGGGCTTGGAGGCCGTACATCACGAGCATGACGGGGATGCCTCCGCCGAGGGAGGCGGAGAGGTTCCACAGCCCGTGCAGCAGCATGCCGGGGATCAGCGCGGGGATGAACACGAGGAAGCCCATCGCCGTGCCCCACTTGCGGGCCACGAAGCCGACGATGATGCCGGTGCACGCGGTGTAGATCGCGTGGCCGAAGATGTTCAGCACGCCCCGCATGATGAAGAGGATCAGCACCCCTGCGCCGCCGGCCTCCTCGAGGATGCGGCTGTAGTAGATGATGTTCTCGGTGAACGCGAAGCCGCCGCCGATCAGCGAGCCGTAGATCAGCCCGTCCATCGGGCCGTTGAAGTACCGCCGTGCCAGCAGCATCAGCAGCAGCAGGCCCGCGCCCTTGGTGGTCTCCTCGACCAGGGGAGCGCTGAAGACGGGACCCGCGAACTCGGCGGCTGCGCCGCTCCCGGTGACCCAGTAGACCAGCAGCGAGTTCAGGGTGTTCAGCCAGTAGCTCGTGAAGGCCGCGATCGCCGCGCCCCAGAAGACCGCGATGAGCAGCAGCGGCACGGGCTGCGGGTCCCAGCGGTCGGCGAGGAACATCACCAGCGCGATCACGACCAGCGAGATCCCGGCCAGGAAGGCCGTGACCGGCCACCAGGCGGCGTTCGCCCTGGAGCTGAGCAGGAAGTCGAGGAAGAAGTAGCCCAGCACCAGCAGCAGGGCGAAGCCCAGCACGACCATCGCGATCCACACCAGGATGCTCACGGCCGGCAGCGAGGTCGGGGCCTGCGAGACCTGCTCCACGCGCCGGGTCTGGGTGGACCAGGCGGACTGCGGCTGGGCCTGAGCGGGGCGCTGGATCGGCGCCGGGGCGTAGCGCGCCGCCGTCAGCCCCGAGGCGGGGCGCACCGAGGTGTCGTAGGCGCGGGGACTGCCGTAGTCGATGTACCGCGGTTGCTGCTGGAAGGAGGGTGCGCCCGACGCAGCCTGCGGAGCGCCCTGCCGCGGCCTGCCGGTGGGCTGGTGCCGACCGTCGGGCGGGTGCTGGCCGCTCTGCGGCGGGGGCGGGGGCTGGGACATGGGTGCCTCGGTCTCTGGGGAGGGGGATGCAGACGCCGCCGACGCCCCGTCGGCGTCGGTTCCCCCGGACGGACGGTGCGCGGCTCCCGCCCGATGCTACAGCGGCCGGTTCCTGCGCAGCGGGTCGGACCCCGGGATGTGGACGAGCCGGCGACGTGCACGCGAGCGGACGACTCGCGGGGGACATCCCAAGGTTGAGCGGAATAGACTCAACCCTGGCGACGTTGACCTGAGCATGCCGGGAGGAGCTCTCCCGCTCAGAGCACCGCCCGGAATCCAGACCGGACCACCGACCAGGGGCCCGCACCGCCGAGCCCGCATCGCAGAAGGAGCACCGTGGAGTTCCAGTTCACCACCCGCTCGCAGGAAGCCGTCACCGCTGCGGCGGAGAAGGCCGTCGAGCTCGGCAACCCGCAGATCAGCTCGATGCACCTGCTGTGGGCGCTCGCCGCGCAGGCCGACGGCATCGCCCGCGCCGCGCTCGAGCAGACCGGTGCGGACGCCCGCGACGTCCGTCGCCGCGCCGAGGAGGCGGTCGGCGCCCTGCCCCGCGTCTCCGGCGGCGGCGCGGAGGCCTCCCCGACCTTCGTCGGCACCGGCTACGACGCCCTCGAGGCGGCACGCCACGAGGC
Organism: Brachybacterium sp. EE-P12; assembly: GCF_003711805.1. Taxonomy (GTDB): domain Bacteria; phylum Actinomycetota; class Actinomycetes; order Actinomycetales; family Dermabacteraceae; genus Brachybacterium. The sequence goes on from NZ_QXCP01000004.1 coordinate 882,023, forward strand.
CGACTCCGCCCGCCGCACGTACCTGTCCACCGAGCATCTGCTGATCGGCATCGCACTCGGCAAGGACGCGGCCTCGAGGCTGCTCAGCGGCGTCGGCGCCACCCCCGACGCACTCCGCGATGCCGTCCGCACACTGACCGCAGGAGATGACCGCATGAACCAGATGGACACGCAGAACCCCGAGAGCACCTTCCAGAGCCTCGAGAAGTTCGGCATCGACCTCACCGAACAGGCCCGGGAGGGCCGGCTGGACCCCGTGATCGGCCGCGATGCCGAGATCCGCCGCGTCGTGCAGGTGCTCAGCCGCCGCACGAAGAACAATCCTGTCCTCATCGGCGAGCCGGGCGTGGGCAAGACCGCCGTCGTCGAGGGCCTCGCCCAGCGCATCGTCGCCGGCGACGTCCCCGACTCCCTGCGCGGCAAGCGCCTGATCTCCCTGGACCTCTCCTCGATGGTCGCCGGCTCCAAGTATCGCGGCGAGTTCGAGGAGCGCATGAAGGCCGTGCTCGAGGAGATCCGCACCAGCAACGGGCAGATCATCACCTTCATCGACGAGCTGCACACCGTGGTCGGCGCGGGCGGCTCCGGCGACGGCTCCATGGACGCCGGGAACATGCTCAAGCCCATGCTCGCCCGCGGCGAGCTGCGCATGGTCGGCGCGACGACGCTGGACGAGTACCGCGAGAACATCGAGAAGGACCCCGCGCTCGAGCGACGCTTCCAGCAGGTGCTGGTCGGCGAGCCGAGCGTCGAGGACACCGTGACGATCCTGCGCGGGCTCAAGGACAAGTACGAGGCGCACCACAAGGTGGCGATCACCGACTCCGCGCTGGTCGCCGCCGCCTCCCTCTCCGCCCGCTTCATCTCCGGACGGCAGCTGCCCGACAAAGCGATCGACCTGATCGACGAGGCCGCCTCGCGACAGCGCATGGAGCTGGACTCCTCGCCCGAGTCGCTGGACATCCTGCGCCGACAGGTGGACCGGCTGAAGATGGAGGAGCTCGCGCTCGCCGGGAGCGAGGACCCCGGCGCCCTGGCGCGCCTGGACTCCGTCCGCTCGCAGCTCGCCGACCGCACCGAGCAGATGGACGAGCTCGCGGCCCGCTGGGAGCGGGAGAAGGCCGGGCTGAACCTGGTCGGAGACCTCAAGGCGCAGCTCGAGCAGCTGCGCATGCAGGCCGACCGCGCGCAGCGCGAGGGCGACCTGACCGCCGCCTCGAAGATCCTCTACGGCGACATCCCCGCGCTCAAGGAGCAGCTGCGGGAGGCCGAGGCCCAGGAGGGCCGTGAACAGGGCGAGGACGAGCGACCCATGGTCGCCGACCACGTCGGCCCCGATGACATCGCCGATGTCGTCTCCGCCTGGACCGGCATCCCCGCCGGCCGCCTGATGCAGGGCGAGACCGAGAAGCTGCTGCGGATGGAGACGCTGATCGGCAAGCGCCTGATCGGCCAGGAGCGTGCGGTCGCGGAGGTCTCCGACGCCGTGCGCCGGGCCCGGGCCGGGATCTCCGACCCCGACCGTCCCACCGGGTCGTTCCTGTTCCTCGGCCCCACGGGCGTGGGCAAGACGGAGCTCGCCAAGGCTCTGGCCGAGTTCCTCTTCGACGACGAGCGGGCGATGGTCCGCATCGACATGTCGGAGTACTCCGAGAAGCACACGGTCGCTCGCCTGGTCGGCGCCCCTCCGGGCTATGTCGGCTACGACGAGGGCGGCCAGCTCACCGAGGCCGTGCGGCGACGCCCCTACTCCGTGGTGCTGCTCGACGAGGTCGAGAAGGCCCACCCGGACGTCTTCGACGTGCTGCTGCAGGTCCTGGACGACGGCCGGCTCACCGACGGGCAGGGACGGACCGTGGACTTCCGCTCCACGATCCTGATCCTCACCTCGAACCTCGGCGCCCACGCGCTGCAGGATCAGGCGCTGACCGCGCAGGAGAAGCACGACCGCGTGATGCAGGTGGTGCGCGCCTCCTTCAAGCCCGAGTTCCTCAACCGCCTGGACGACATCGTGCTGTTCGACGCGCTCAGCCGCGAGCAGCTCGGCAGCATCGTCACCCTGCAGATCGACGAGGTCGCCCAGCGCCTCGCCGAGCGTCGGATCAGCCTGGACGTGGACGAGGGAGCCACGCGCTGGCTCGCCGAGGAGGGCTTCGACCCGATGTACGGGGCGCGGCCGCTGAAGCGGCTGGTCCAGAAGGAGATCGGGGACGGTCTCGCGCGCCTCATCCTGCGCGGCCAGGTGCAGGACGGCCAGACGGTCGCAGTGCGCGCCGCGGCCGACGGGGACGGACTCGTGCTCAGCACGGCCGACTCCCCGGAGGAGCCCGAAGGGGAGAGCGTGAACGAGCCCGTCGAAGTCTGAGCGCCCCGGCGACACCGGCCCGCCCTGTGCCAGGAGCAGCGACCTGGCCCGGGGCGGGCCCTGCCGTGCAGGATGCGTCCTGAGCCCGGCGCCGCCCGTCGCCCGGCGCCGGGCGGCTCATCCCTGCGGGTCCCACGGCATCGGCGCGTGCTCGCGCCGGGTGGCGTACCAGCTCTCCGCATCGCTGAACGAGTCGAGGAAGGCCTCGTAGTCCTCGCCCCGGCCGCGCAGGCCGCCCGAGAGCTCCGCGAGACCGTCGGCCGCCTCCGGGCTGACGGGGCGGAGAGCGTCCGCGCCGTCGCCGAGCAGATCGGCGCCGGTCTCCGCATAGGCCGGGAGCGCGGAGGTGCTCAGCAGCTCCGCGGAGGTCCCGGCAGAGCGGAACAACCCGCGCTCCGCGGCGGCCGCCGCGCCGTTCCAGTCGCCCTCTCCGAGCGCGCCGGTGATCTCGGAGCCGGTCTGGAGCACGTTCGCCCAGCTCCGGTCCGCGATGTCCGCGACCTGACCGAGCCTCGAGTCCTCGCCGAGCACCGGCTCGGTGAGCCGATGGGGGAGGCGGGAGGCGTCCGCGAGCGGCTGGAGCTGCTCGAGCCCGGCATCGGCGAGGGCGCGGTCGACGCCGTCGTGGAGCTCCCCGAGCCCGCTGTGCACGTCCATCGTGGTCTGGATCGTGCCGGCGACGGGGACGGCCCCCAGCACGGAGCGGCGATCCTCCTGCGCGCCGGCCAGGATCTCCGGATCCAGGGCGAGCTCGTCACCCCCGGGCTCCAGCCCGCGAGGCTGCAGGAACGGGGCGGAGGTCGGCATGAACGGCCCGCCGATCAGCGGCCCCCAGCCGCCCGAGGGCTCCGGCACGGGAGGGAGATGCGGGAACGGGGCCACGGGGCCCTCGGCCTGGAAGGGGCCGCCGATCCAGCGTCCGGGATCATCGAGCACGCTCGGTCTGCGCAGCCGCCGGACGAACTCTCCCCCGGGCAGCTCCGCCCGCACGGCGGCTCCGGGGTCGACCTGCGAGGCGCGCTCCTGCTCCCAGGCGTGGCGACGCGCGGCGAGCGCGGCCGCCCGCAGGTCTGCGGCGACCACGAGAGCCGCTTCGGCCATCGTCCCGGTGCGGCGTCGGTGGGCGTCGGCGTCCGGACCGACCCAGGTCACCGCCGCGGCGGTCTCCCGCAGCAGACCGATCAGCTCGCGCAGGCGCAGCGCCTTCTCGTGCAGGCGCTCGGCGAGCTCGGCCAGGGCATCGGGGTCGCATCCGCAGAAGATGTTCATGGCGCGACCGTAGGGCGACGGGCGCCTCGCCTGCTCGCCATTGCGCGGGACTGTGGATGACGGGCGGATGTGGAGGAACGGTCAGCGCACGAGCGAGCCCCGAGGGGCACCGGTCGCAGCCGGTGCTCCTCGGGGCTCGGGATCCTCCGCTCGCGCCGCTCAGACCACGATGTTGACGATCTTCGGGGCCCGGACGATGACCTTGCGGATCGTCCGGCCCTCGAGCAGCTCCTGCACGCGCGGCTCGGCCATCACGGCGGCCTCGAGGTCCTCCGCGGAGATCTCGGGGTCGACCTCGACCCGGTGGCGCACCTTGCCCTTGACCTGGACCACGCAGGTGACCTGCTCGGCCTTCAGCAGCTCGGGGTCGGCCACCGGGTAGGCGACGCGCGAGATCCCGCCGGAGCGGCCCAGCCGCACCCACAGCTCCTCCGCCAGGTGCGGGGCGAGCGGCGAGACCATCAGCACCAGCGGCTCGACCGCCTCGCGCGGCACGGAGCCGGTCGCGGTGAGCTGCTTGGTCAGGTGGTTCACCAGCTCGATGAGCTTCGCGACCGCGGTGTTGAACTGCATGCGCTCCATGTCGCGGCCCACGCCGTCGATCGCGCGGTGCACCGCCTGCTTCGTGGGCAGGTCCGCCGGCTCGTCGGAGACGCTCAGGCGCCCCGTCTCCTCGTCGACCACCAGGCGCCACAGGCGCTGCAGGAAGCGCTGCGAGCCGACCACGGCGCGGGTCTCCCAGGGGCGGGAGAGGTCCAGCGGGCCCATCGACATCTCGTACACGCGCAGGGTGTCCGCGCCGTACTCCTCGTACATGTCGTCGGGCGCGACCGCGTTCTTCAGCGACTTGCCCATCTTCCCGTACTCCTGGGTGACCGGCTCGCCCTGGTAGGTGAAGGTGCCGTCGGCCTCCGCGACGACCTCCTCGGCCGGCACGTGCACGCCGCGGGCATCGGTGTAGGCGAAGGCCTGGATGTAGCCCTGGTTGAACAGTCGGTGGAAGGGCTCCTGGCTGCTGACGTCCCCGCGGTCGAAGAGCACCTTGTGCCAGAACCGCGCGTACAGCAGGTGCAGCACCGCATGCTCGACGCCGCCGACGTACAGGTCCACGCCGCCGACGCCGCCGGCCTCGCGGGCGCCCAGCCAGTACTTCTCGTTCTCCGGCCGCACCAGGACCTCGTCCTCGGCGGGGTCGATGTAGCGCAGGTGGTACCAGGACGAGCCCGCCCACTGCGGCATCGTGTTGGTCTCGCGCAGGTAGCGCTTCGGGCCCTCGCCCAGGTCCAGCTCGACCTCGACCCAGTCCGCGGCCCGCGACAGCGGGGTCTGCGGCTCGGTGTCCGCATCCATCGGGTCGAAGGTCTTCGGGGAGAAGTCCTCCACCTCCGGCAGGTCCACCGGCAGCATCGACTCCGGCAGCGGGATCGGGGTCTCGGGATCCGCCGGGTCGTAGACGATCGGGAAGGGCTCGCCCCAGTAGCGCTGACGGGAGAACAGCCAGTCCCGCAGGCGGTAGGTGGTGCGGGCGCGGCCGAAGCCCTTCTCCTCGGCGTAGGCGGTCGCGCGCGCCTTCGCCTCGTCCGCGTCCAGGCCGTTGAGGTCCAGCTCCGCGGAGGCGGAGTTGATCTTCTCGCCCTCCCCGGTCCAGGCACCGCCGGTGAAGTCCTCCGGCGGGCGGACGGTGCGGATGACCGGCAGCTCGAAGCGGTCCGCGAAGGCGAAGTCGCGCTCGTCCTCGGCGGGCACGGCCATGATCGCGCCGGTGCCGTAGCCCGTCAGCACGTAGTCGGCGGTGAACACCGGCAGTTCGCGCCCGTCCATCGGGTTCCGTGCGACCAGGCCGGTGAACACGCCGGTCTTCTCACGGCCCTCGGCGGTGCGCTCGTCCTCGTCGAGCTCGTCGGCGCGCGCCCGGTAGGCCGCGACGGCCTCGCGCGGGCTCGCCGCGCCGCCGGTCCATGCCTCGTTCGTCCCCTCCGGCCACGCCGCGGGCAGCGCGGCGACGTCGGCCAGCAGGGCGTGCTCGGGGGAGAGGACGCAGAAGGTCGCGCCGAACAGGGTGTCGGCGCGCGTGGTGAACACGTCGAAGGAGGCCTCGGGCGCGTCGGCGAGCCCCGTGACGGGGAAGGTGATCTGGGCGCCGTGGCTGCGGCCGATCCAGTTGCGCTGCATGGAGCGGATCGACTCGGGCCAGTCCACGCGATCCAGGTCGTCGATCAGGCGGTCGCCGTAGGCGGTGATGCGCATGTTCCACTGGCGCAGGCGTCGGGTGAACACCGGGAAGTTGCCGCGCTCGGACCGCCCCTCGGCGGTGACCTCCTCGTTCGCCAGCACCGTGCCGAGGCCCGGGCACCAGTTCACGGGGGTCTCGGAGATGTAGGCCAGGCGGAAGGCGTCCGCGAGCTGCGCGATCTCCGTCTCGCTCGCACCGGGCACGTCCGCGGAGCCGCGTCCCTGCCAGGAGGCCGGGATCGGCAGGCCCTGCCGCTCGGCCAGGGCGAAGGGGTCGATCGTGCCGGCGCGCAGCTCCTCGCGCAGCTCGGCGATCGGGCGCGCCCGGCCGGTGATGCCGTCGGCGTTCGGGGCGTCGGGGTCGTACCAGGAGTCGAAGATCCGCAGGAAGATCCACTGCGTCCACTTCACGAACTGCGGGTCCGTGGTCGCCAGCGAGCGGCGCGCGTCGTGGGACAGGCCCAGCCGGTGCAGCTGTCGGCGCATGTTCGCCACGTTCGCCTCGGTGGTGGTGCGCGGGTGCGTGCCGGTCTGGACCGCGTACTGCTCGGCCGGCAGGCCGAAGGCGTCGTAGCCCATCGTGTACAGCACGTTCTTGCCGAGCATCCGCTGGTGGCGGGCGACGACATCGGTCGCGATGTAGCCCAGCGGGTGGCCGACGTGCAGCCCTGACCCCGAGGGGTAGGGGAACATGTCCATGATGTACATCTTCTCGGGCGCCGAGGACCCTGCCGCGACGGCCTCCTCGAGCGAGGGCGCGGTGCCGCGCAGCTCGCCGACGGGGTTGTCGGCGAAGAAGGTGCCCTCCTCGTCCCAGCGCTGCTGCCAGCGCAGCTCGATCTCGTCCGCCATCGCCGCGGTGTACCGGTGCGGGGCCTCGCTCATGGGTGAATCGTCCTCCGAAGGGATCGGTGCGGCCGGAGCCGCCAGTCGTCTCGTGACATGAAAAAACCCTCGCGCAGGCGAGGGGAGCCGCATCGGTGCCTCACTGCGCACCGGGCGCTCGCTCAGGAGCGCGGGGTGGGCGCGGGCCTGGTCCGACGCGGCGTCGTAAGCAGGAGCCGTTCAGTCACCGGGCCATCCTAGCGCGCTCCCGGCCCGGGACTCAGACCTCGAGCACCGCCGAGATCGCCAGCAGCACGAGCACCGTCCCGATGGTCGTGATCAGCACGGTGTCGCGGGCGAGGTTCTCCGCCGCCCGGTACCTGGCCGCGGCGACGTAGACGTTCTGCGCGGTGGGCAGCGCCGCCATCACCACCACCTCGTACAGCGACGCCCCGCGCATCCCCAGCGCGAGGCCCACGCCGAGTGCGATCACCGGCATCAGCACCAGCTTCGCGGAGGAGGCCACGGCGATCAGGCCGCGATAGCCGTCGTCCTTCGCGAGTGGCCGGGAGCCGTGCAGGGACAGGCCGTAGGCCAGCAGCATCGCCGGGATCGCCATGTCCGCGAGCGACTGGACGGGATCGAGCATCACCCCGGGCACGTGCACCCCGGCGAGCACCAGCAGCAGGCCGACCGCGGCCGCGATGATGGTGGGGTTGGCGACGATGCTGCGCAGCACCCCGGCCGCTCCCTGGCTGTCCTCCGAGGTGACCCGGTGCAGCACGAAGAGGTACAGCGGCGTGTAGATCGCCTGCTGGAAGAGGATCACGGGCAGCGCGTGGGAGATGTCCCCGAGCACGTACAGCGCGATCGGGAAGCCCATGTTCGCGCCGTTGACGACGGAGCCGCTGACGGCGGTGATCACCAGATCCGCACCGCGGCGGCGGGTCAGCAGCGCGATCCCGCCCACCAGCAGCGCGCCGGTGACCAGCCCCGAGACCCCGGCCACGAGCATCGGAAGGGAGAGCACGGCCTTCACGTCGGAGCCCAGCAGGCCCACCAGCACGAGCGCGGGGGAGGCGACGAAGAAGGTGGTGCGGTTCAGGACGTAGCGGCCGTGGGCGCCGAGCACGCCGGTGCGCCCCACCACCCAGCCCACCCCGATCAGGGACCAGACGATGAAGAAGCCCGCGAGGACGCCGCTCACGGGGCGGAGGAGGGCGAGGAAGGGATCATCGCGATGATCCTATGGGCCGAGGGGGAAAGGGGCTTCCGCTGTTCGGGAGGCGGACGACCGTCGTCGTCGGCGCCCCCGAGGGGTCAGCGCACCCCGTGCGAGGTGCGTCCGTCGATCTGATCGTCCATGCCGGGGACGGGCTGCGCTCCGTCGTCCCCGATCGCGACGATCCGGTTGTCGCCGTCGACGTGCACCACCCGGGGACGGTGGGCGGCGAGCTCCGCCTCGTCCAGCTGCCCGTACGCCATGATGATCACGAGGTCGCCGGGGGAGACCAGATGCGCTGCGGCGCCGTTGATGCCGATCACGCCGCTGCCGCGCTCGCCCTCGATCACGTAGGTCGTCAGACGGTTCCCGTTGGCGATGTCCACGATCGTGACCTGCTCGTGCTCGACCAGACCCGCGGCCTCGGCGAGGACGGGGTCGATCGTCACCGAGCCCACGTAGTGCAGATCTGCCTGCGTGACCGTGGCCCGGTGGATCTTCGAGGTCATGAGAGTGCGCAACATCGCTCCCATTCTCCCATCAGTGCGCGATGCTGGATGATGGGAGCGTACGTTTTCGTCAGGAGGATCACCATGCCCAAGGCTCGCCGCCGTTCCGCCCATCGCTCGGAGCGGTTCGAGGACATGGCCCTGCCCGACGAGCTGCTGGGCGTCCTCGCCTCCCAGGGCCTCGAGCGCGCCTTCGAGATCCAGTCCGCGATCCTGCCCGACGCCCTCGCCGGCCGGGATGTCCTCGCCCGCGCCGAGACCGGCTCGGGCAAGACCCTCGCCTTCACCCTGGCGATGACCTCCCGGTTCCGGGGCCGCAAGGTGCACCGTCGCCGCCCCCTCGGCGTGGTGCTGGTGCCCACGCGCGAGCTCGCCGTCCAGGTCGTCGACACGATCCACCCCTTCGCCCGGGCGGTCGGCATCACGGCGCAGCTGGTCGCCGGCGGCATGAACATCGAGAAGCAGGCCGACGCCGTCGCCCGCGGCGTCGGGATCGTGGTCGCCACGCCCGGACGGCTGATCGACCTCGCCGAGCGCGGCGCGCTGCAGCTGGACCTCGTGGAGTCCACCGTCATCGACGAGGCCGACCACATGGCTGACCTCGGCTTCCTGCCCGATGTGCGCGACATCCTCGCCGCCGTCCCGATGGGCACCCAGAAGATGCTCTTCTCCGCGACGCTCGACGGACAGGTCGAGGAGCTCGTCGACGCATTCCTCGTCGACCCCGTCAGCCACGAGACCACCCCGGTCTCCGCGGCGGTCGCGACCATGGACCACCACGTCCTCGAGATCGCCCCCGCCGCCAAGCGCGCCGTGACCGCGCAGCTCGGCGCCCGCGAGGGCCGCACCCTCATGTTCACCCGCACCCAGCTGGGCGCCGAACGCGTCGCGCAGGAGCTGGTGGAGGTGGGCGTGCCGGCCGCTGCCCTGCACGGCAACAAGCAGCAGGGCCTGCGCACCAACGTGCTGGCCGGCTTCCGCGCGGGTGCCTTCCCGGTGCTGGTCGCGACCGATGTCGCCGCGCGCGGCCTGCACATCGACGATGTCTCGATGGTGGTGCACGTCGACCCCTCCGACGACGTCAAGGAGTACGTGCACCGCAGCGGCCGCACCGCGCGTGCGGGCGCGGCAGGCAGCGTGGTCACCCTCGCCCTGCCCCACCAGACCCGCTCCACCCGGCGCATCCTCGGCGAGGCCGAGGTCGATCCCACCTGGGCCGAGGACGTCGCCGACGCCTCCCACCCCGCGCTCGAGGAGCTCGGCGGGCGCTCCCCGGCCGGGGAGCCCGTCGAGGACCCCGCCCGCGTGAAGTACAAGGGCGCACCGCGCAAGCTGGATCTCAGCCGCTCGCGCGGGGCCGACGCGCGCAAGGCCGAGGAGCGTCGCGCGAACGAGGAGCGGCGCGCCTCCTGGGAGGAGGAGCCGCGGGACGAGCGCCGAGGCGGGTCCCGTCGCGGGCGTGGCGCGGGCGCTGGGCGCAGCGGAGCGACCGGCCGGGGCACAGGCCGAGCGAAGGGCGGCCGGGGCACCGGGCGCTCGGGCGGCCGGGGCCGCTCCGGCGCGCCGAGCCGTTCCCCCCGTCGACGCGGGGGACGATGAGCATCGTGCCGTGACGGCGAGAGGGGGGGCTGCCCCCGGCCACGGCACGCAGGGACTGCCGGCACTCCCGGCAGGGCACCGACTGACACGACGATGGCGTCGGGGAGGACCGGAATGAGCATCAGCACGTTCGACATGTTCACGATCGGGATCGGCCCGTCGAGCTCCCACACGGTGGGGCCGATGCGAGCGGCGGCGCGGTTCGCGCACGAGGTGCTCGAGGATCCGCAGCTCGGTCCGCGGGTCGCGGACGTGGAGGTGCACCTGTACGGATCCCTCGCCGCGACCGGGGAGGGGCACGGCACGCTCTCGGCGGTCGTGATGGGGCTCGAGGGCGCGGACCCGGAGACCGTCGACCCCGTCGCCGGGCGGGAGCGCGTGGAGCGGATCGAGGCCGAGGGCGGGATGCTGCTGGACGGCCGGCTCGAGGTGTCCCTGCGGCCCTCCTCGATCGAGCTGCACCCGCTGACCTTCCTTCCCCAGCACTCCAACGGCATGACCTTCATCGCGCTCGACGAGGCGGGCGAGGAGCTGCTGCGCCGCCCGATGTTCTCCGTCGGCGGCGGCTTCGTCGTGGACGAGGCGGACATGGACCGCTCGATAGCGGAGGTCGTCGCCGAGGACGAGGGATGCGCGGTCTTCACCACCGGCGCCGAGCTGCTGCGCGTGTGCGAGGACCGCGGGATCTCCGTCTCCGAGGCGATGCTGCTGCGGGAGCGGCAGTGGCGCGGCGACGAGGAGATCCGCGAAGGCCTGCTGCGCATCTGGGGAGCCATGGCCGACTGCATCCAGCGCGGCATCCGCACCCCCGGCATCCTCCCCGGCGGGCTCGAGGTCAAGCGACGCGCCGCCTCCTGGTACGACTCGCTCTCCGCCGAGGACCCGGTGCGCCTGCCCATGAACGCCTTCGAATGGGTATCCCTCGCCGCGCTCGCGGTGAACGAGGAGAACGCGGCCGGGGGACGGGTCGTCACCGCGCCGACCAACGGCGCCGCCGGGATCGTCCCGGCCGTGCTGCACTTCGCGACGACCTACATCGAGGGCGTTGATCCCGACGAGATCGCGGTGCGCTTCCTCCTGACCGCCGGGGCGATCGGCTCGCTGTACAAGGAGCACGCCTCGATCTCCGGGGCCGAGGTCGGCTGCCAGGGAGAGGTGGGTTCGGCCTGCTCGATGGCGGCCGCGGCGCTGTGCGAGGCGATGGGCGGCAAGCCCGCCCAGGTCGAGAACGCCGCCGAGATCGCGATGGAGCACAACCTGGGACTGACCTGCGATCCCGTCGGCGGCCTGGTGCAGGTGCCGTGCATCGAGCGCAATGCGATGGCGGCGGTCAAGGCGATCACCGCCGCACGCTTCGCGCTGCGCGGCACGGGGGACCACTTCATCTCCCTGGACACCGTCATCGAGACCATGCGGCTGACGGGCAGGGACATGCACGAGCGGTACAAGGAGACCGCCATGGGCGGCCTCGCCGTCACCGCGGTCCCGGTCAGCGTCCCGGACTGCTGAGCCCGGCAGGGCCGGGCGACTCCGGCTCCCCGTCCCCGGCGATCCGCACCTCGCGCGGCACCGCCGCCGCGCCGACCCGGTCCCGCACCAGCGCCCGCAGCTCCTCGGCGCCGGGCGGGACCGTGCCGGGCGCTGCGGGGGAGAGGGAGACCTCGGCGAGGGTCCGCACCCCGAAGCGCTCGTCGGGCACGACGTGCAGTCGCGCTGCCGCGACGCCGGGATGGGAGCGCAGCGCCCGCACCGTCGCGGCGGGGTCGTGGAGCATCCCGCCGGAGGAGACGGATCCGTCGGCCCGGCCGAGCACGTGCACCGTCCCGTCGGGGGCGATCTCCCCGCGGTCGGTGACCAGCTCCTTCCCACCGGTGAACGGGGTGCGCGCGCACAGCAGCCCGTCGAGCTCCCGCAGGTGCACGCCGTGCAGGGGTCGGCCGTCCACGCACAGCGAGCCCGTCTCGGTGGTGCCGTAGACGTCGTGGACGCGGGCGCGGAAGTGACGCGAGAGGTCGGCGCGCAGGGCGGGGGAGAGCAGATCGGAGCCGGAGACGATGCGCGCGACGGCGAGCGGCCGGGAGCGGCTCAGCTCGCGGTCCGTGCGCAGCAGGTCCGCGAGATGCACCGGCACCCCGGTGAGCAGCTCGGGGGAGGTGCGGTGCAGCAGCTCGATGCGCTCCGCGGCGGGCAGATGCGTGAGGTCCACGAGCGGGGCGCCGAGCGCGAGCGCCCCGAGCGTCGCGAGCAGCCCGTGCCCGTGCACGCCCGGCGCCGCGCAGGCCGTGCGCCGCCCCGGGCGCAGCCCGATCCGCCGGGCGAGGTCGAGCAGCGAGAGCAGCTGCGCGGGGGAGAGCGGTCCGCGCCGCTGGGGGCGCGGAGCACCGGTGGACCCGCTCGAGCGCGGCTCGAGCGTCCCGTCCCCGGCCAGCACGGTCACCACCACCTGGCGCAGCGGTGCGGCGGCGGGCAGCGCGCCGAGCTCGCCGTGCCCCTCCGCGCCCGAGCCCGCGCGGTGCAGACGCACCAGGTCCAGCAGATCGCCGCCGGTGAGCGCGCCGCGGCGGTCCACGAGCACGACGCTGCGGGCGCGCGTCCCGATCCGGGCGCGCAGCGCGGCCGCGGTGTCGAGGCCCGCCGAGGTGCGAGCCTGCCCGGAGCGGACCCGGGCGGCGCGGCCGCTGCCGAGCAGCCCTGGCGCTCCCCGGAGTCTCATCGCGTCCTTCCCCGCACGGCCAGCCGCTGCGCGAGCTCCGCGCCGGCGCCTGCGCCCCGTGCCGCGAGCGCGGGGGCCGCCTGTGACAGCACCGCCCCGAGCCGAGCCCAGGGCGGCGAGATCAGCGCGGGGGCGCGGTCCAGACCGCGCAGCACCCGGGCGGCGGCCCGGCGGGGCGAGAGAGCGCCTCGGGGTGCCTCGCCGTAGGTCGGGGCCGCCATCGCCGTCGCGACCAGCGGCAGCTCGACCACCGTGATCCGCACCCCGACCCGCTCGGCCTCGGGACGCACGGCGCGCAGCCACGCGTCCAGCCCCGCCTTCGAGGCGCCGTAGGCGGCCCAGCCCGGGGCGGGGATGCGGGCGGAGGCGCTCGTGACCACGACGACGCGGCCGCCGCCGGCAGCGCTCATGGCGGGCAGGAGGGCGAGCAGGAGCGCGGCCGGGCCGAGCATGTTCGTGCCGGTCAGCCGCACCAGGTCATGGGGACGGCCGACGGTGTCGGCCAGCGAGCGGCGCAGGGAATGCCCGGCGAGGGAGACGATCGCCGAGGGGGCGCCGCGGGTGGCGAGGAGCTCCTCGGCCAGCGCCGCGACCGCGACCTGGTCGCGCAGGTCGCAGGGGTGGACCGTGGCGGTGCCGCCGGCCGCACGGACCTGCTCGGCGAGCTGCTCGAGCTTCCCGCGGTCCCGGGCCGTGAGGGCGAGGTCCTCGCCGCGGGCGGCGAGCTCGCGGCACAGCGCCGTGCCGACTCCGCCGCTCGCGCCGGTCACGAGGATCATCGGGCCCCCGCGCCGTTCACCAGGAGCCGCGGTGGTAGGCGCCCGGGTAGAGCGTGGGATCGCGCACCCCCAGCTCGTGGGCGGCGCGCTGGGGCCAGCTCGGCTCGCGCAGGGCGGCCCGGCCCACGGCCACGAAGTCGGCGTCGCCGCGCTCGAGGACCTCCTGCGCGCCGGCGGGATCGGTGATCAGCCCGACGGCCGCGACCGGCATCGAGACGGCCTCCCGCAGCGTGCGGGCGAAGCCCACCTGGTACTCGGGCCCCACGGCGATGTCCGCGATCACGGCACCGCCGGTGGAGACGTGCAGGGCGTCGACCCCGACCTGCTCGAGCTCGCGCGCGAGCTCGATCGACTGGGTGATGTCCCATCCGCCGTCGATCCAGTCGGTCGCGCTGATCCGCACGATCAGCGGGCGCTCGGCAGGCCACTGCTCCCGCACGGCGGTCGCGATCTCGCGGGCGAGGCGCCGGCGGCCCGGTCCGTCGCCCCCGTACTCGTCGGTGCGCGTGTTCACGAGCGGCGAGAGGAACTCGTGCACCAGGTAGCCGTGGGCGAAGTGGAGCTCGACGGCGTCGAAGCCCGCCTCCTCGGCGCGGCGCGTCGCGGCGACGAAGTCGTCGATCACGCCGGTGATGTCGGCCTTCTCGAGCGCATCGGGGGCGTCGAGGCCGGGGAAGGGCTCCGAGGTGGGGCCGACGGTGCGCCAGCCGGAGGCGAACTCCGGCACGGTGCCGCGCCGTGCGCGATAGCGGGGCAGGGCCGGCCAGGTGGAGGCCTTCCGCCCGGCATGGGCGAGCTGCACCGCGATGCGGGCACCCTGGTCCTGGCAGAAGCTGACGATGCGCTGCCAGGCCCTGGTCTGGTCGCGGTTCCACAGCCCGGTGTCCCGGGGGCTGATCCGGCCTTCGGGGGAGACGGCGGTCGCCTCCGTGACGATCATCCCGAAGCCGCCTGCCGCTCGCGCGCCGAGGTGCACGAGATGCCAGTCGGCGGGGACCCCGTCGTGCTCCTCGACCATGTACTGGCACATCGGGGCGAGCCAGATGCGGTTGCGCATCTCGAGGGTGCGCAGGCGGGCCGGGGAGAGCAGGAGGGGGGACGAGGGATCGGAGGCCATGATGCCCCCACGGTATCCGTCCTTCCCGGGAGCCCGCCGGATCGCCCGCGCCCGAGGGCAGCGCCGAGCTCGCGCAGCGGCTGCGTGCGGCAGGACAGCCGACAGCGCTCGTCATGTCATCGTCCACGGGATGTGATCCGTGCACGTGACGTGCATCTCCTGCGATACGGTGTTCGCGTCCATCCGCCCCGGCAGCCCCGGGGCCCGTGAAGCAGGAGTGTTCATGACTGACGAGGCCGTCACCGGGATCGAGAACCTCTCCCAGGAGGACCGCACGTTCTCCCCGCCCACCGAGTTCGTCCAGAACTCCGTCGCCCGCCCGTCCCTCTACGCGGAGGCCGAGCGGGACCGTCTGGCGTTCTGGCGTTCCCGGGCGAGCCTGCTGAGCTGGGAGACGCCCTTCACCGAGACGCTGGACTGGTCGAACCCGCCGTTCGCGCGCTGGTTCGCCGACGGGACGCTGAACGTCGCCTACAACTGCGTGGACCGTCACGTGGAATCCGGCCACGGACAGCAGGTCGCGCTGCTGGCCGAGTACGAGGACGGCTCCGACGCGTCCTTCACCTACGCGGACGTCAAGGACGAGATCTCCCGCATGGCGAACGTGCTCGCCGACCTCGGCGTGAAGACCGGCGACCGGGTCGCGATCTACCTGCCGATGATCCCCGAGGCCGTCTTCGCGATGCTCGCCTGCGCCCGCATCGGCGCCCCCCACTCCGTCGTCTTCGGCGGCTTCAGCGCCGACGCGCTGCGCTCCCGCATCGAGGACGCCGAGGCCCGGGTGGTCATCACCGCCGACGGCCAGAACCGCCGCGGCAAGCAGCTCCCGCTCAAGCCCGCGGTCGACCAGGCGCTCGCCGGAGGCGGCGAGAGCGTCGAGAAGGTCCTCGTCGTGCGACGCACCGGCGGGGACGTCGAGTGGACCGAGGGCCGGGACGTGTGGTGGCACGAGGCCCGCGAGAGCGCCTCGACCGAGCACGCCCCGGTGCCGGTGGAGGCCGAGCACCCGCTGTTCATCCTCTACACCTCCGGCACCACCGGGAAGCCCAAGGGGATCATCCACACCACCGGCGGCTATCTCACCCAGGCCGCGTACACGCACCGCAACGTGTTCGACCTCAAGCCCGCGAGCGACGTGTACTGGTGCACGGCGGACATCGGCTGGGTCACCGGACACACCTACGTCGTCTACGGGCCGATGGCCAACCGCACCACCCAGGTGATCTACGAGGGGACCCCGGACACCCCGCACCAGGGCCGCTGGTGGGAGATCGTCGAGAAGCACAAGGTCTCCCTGTTCTACTCCTCGCCCACCGCGATCCGCACCGCGATGAAGTGGGGCGAGGACATCCCCGCGAAGCACGACCTCTCCTCGCTGCGCCTCCTGGGCAGCGTGGGCGAGGCCATCAACCCCGAGGCCTGGATGTGGTACCGCCGGGTCATCGGTGGGGACCGCTGCCCGATCGTGGACACGTGGTGGCAGACCGAGACGGGCGGCATCATGATCTCGCCGCTGCCCGGCATCACCGCGACCAAGCCCGGCTCGGCCCAGGTGCCCCTGCCCGGCATCAGCGCGGACGTCGTGGACGAGTCGGGCGCGTCGGTCGCGAACGGCGAGGGCGGCTATCTCGTGCTCGACCAGCCGTGGCCGGGCATGCTGCGCGGCATCTGGGGCGATCCGGAGCGTTTCGAGGAGACCTACTGGTCGCGCTTCGAGGGCCTCTACTTCGCCGGCGACGGCGCCAAGCGCGACGAGGACGGCGACATCTGGCTGCTGGGGCGCGTGGACGACGTCATGAACGTCTCCGGTCACCGCCTGTCGACCATGGAGATCGAGTCGGCGCTGGTCAGCCACGAGTGGGTCGCCGAGGCCGCGGTCGTCGGCGCGAACGACGAGACCACGGGCCAGGCCCCGGTCGCCTTCGTGATCCTCCGCGGCGGCAGCGAGGACGCGATCGCGGAGGCCGGCGGCGAGGAGAAGGTCCCCGAGCTGCTGCGCGCCCACGTGGGCAAGGAGATCGGCCCGATCGCGAAGCCGAGGAAGGTCCTGCTGGTCACCGAGCTGCCCAAGACGCGCTCCGGCAAGATCATGCGGCGCCTGCTGCGGGACGTGGCGGAGAACCGCGAGATCGGCGACACCCAGACCCTCGCCGACGCCTCGGTGATGGATCTGATCCAGCAGGGACTCGCCGGCAAGAGCTGACGGGCCGCCCGCCCCTCGTGCGTTCGGGCCCTCACCGGGTGAGCGTGATGTCCCCGGTCTCGGAGGCGAGGGTCAGGGTGCCTGCGGCCTCGTCCTCGGGGCCGCGGAGACCGGGATCCACGCTCACCTCGCCCAGCCCCGCGCTCGTCTCGACCCGCCAGGTCGAGGTGCCCGCGACGGAGACCTCCACGTCCCCGAGCGCGGTCTCGGCGCCGACGGGGCCGCTCGCGTCCGCGGGCAGCTGCAGGGCGATGCTCCCGAGGGATGAGGAGAGGTCGACCGCCGCCGGGCCGGGCGCCTCGAGCTCCGCCTCGATGTCGCCGATGTCGGTGAGCACCGCGAGCCCCTGCGGCGCGGTGACCGGGCCGAGGTGCACGTCTCCGACGTCGGCCTCCACGTCGAGGGAGCCGAAGGTGCCCTCGGCGGTCACGTCGCCCACCTCGGACAGCAGGTCGAGGTCGAGCTCGTGGTCCGCCGGGACCAGCAGGAGCACGTCCCGGGTGCCGCTGGTGCCCGGCCAGGTGGAGTAGTTCTCGGGCTGGCTCACCTGCAGCGTGCTCGTCCCTCCCGCGTCGCTGCGCTCCAGACGCGCGCGAACCCGCTCCCCGTCGGGGGCGGGCACCGTGGTGCCGGGGGAGACGAGCGAGAGCGTGATCTCCTCGACGTCGGGCGACATCTGCACGCGCACGTCGCCGAGCGTGCTGGTCAGCTGGAGCGCGGAGGGGGTGCCCAGGCCGGTCGTGGCGGGGATCTCCGCGAAGTGCCGGCCGTTCCACCAGGTCGCCGTCGTCGCCGCGGCCAGGGCGAGCAGGACCAGCAGCATCACCGCCCCGCCCGCGAGCACGATCCCGCGCCGCCAGGGACGGTCGCGCTCGGGCGAGGGCTCCAGGCGTCGCGGCGGGTCGTAGCGCGGGGCGGGGCGCTCCGTCGGCGCAGGCGCGGGGCCGGAGACAGGCGCGGTCACGTCCGCTCCTCCGACTCCAGATAGCGCAGCACCGCCATGACGCGCCGGTTCTCCCCGTCCACGGGCGGCAGGTCGAGCTTGGTGAGCAGTGAGGAGATGTGCTTCTCGACGCTGCCGGCGGAGACGAACAGCGCATCCGCGATCGCCTGGTTCGACCGGCCCTGCGCCATCAGCGAGAGCACCTCCCGCTCGCGCGGGGTGAGGGTCTCGAGCGTGCGGCGCCGCCGTGAGCGCACGAAGATCTGCTGGACCACCTCCGGGTCCAGCCAGGTCCCGCCCTCGCCCACGTCGGAGACGACCCCGAGGAACTCCTCGACCTCGGCGACCCGGTCCTTGAGGACGTAGCCCAGGCCGCGCGAGGAGTCGGCGATCAGATCGGAGGCGTAGCGCTCCTCGACGTACTGGGAGAGCACCAGCAGCGCCACCTCCGGGTCCTGCTGCCGGATCAGCACCGCGGCGCGCACCCCCTCGTCGGTGAACGTCGGCGGCATCCGCACGTCGATCACGGCGAGATCCGGGCGGTGGTGGGAGACGGCGGCGAGCAGGCCCGCGGCGTCGCCCACCGCGGCGACCACCTCGTGACCCGCATCGGTCAGCAGCCTCTCCAGCCCTGCGCGCAGCAGCACGGCGTCGTCGGCGATCACGATCCTCATCGGGGGACCTCCAGGGTCTGGTCTCGGGTCTCTGAGCGGACGGAAGGCTGCGCGGACGGGCGCGGCGGCGGGGAGGAGGTCGGCAGCGGCAGCACGGCCTCGAGCACGGTGCCCCCGCCGCGGGGGCTGAGGATCTCGAGCACGCCTCCCGCGGCGCGTACCCGGTCGGTGAGGCCGGCGAGCCCGGTGGACAGGCCGTCCCTGCGCACGAGGGCACCGCCGCGGCCGTCGTCCTCGATCCGCACACGCAGCGTGCCGGGCTCCTGGCGCACCGTCACGGCGACCTGCTCCGCCTCGGCGTGCTTGGCGATGTTGGTCAGCGCCTCGGCGACCACGAAGTAGGCCACGCCCTCCCGCTCCCGGTCCAGGCCCGCGTGCCCGGGGCCGAGCAGGGTGACGTCGAGGACGACGGGGATGCGGGAGCGGGCGGCGAGCGCGGAGAGCGCCGCATCCAGGCCCCGGTCCGCGAGCACTGCGGGGTGGATGCCCCGGGCGAGCTGTCGCAGATCGGTCATGACCGCCTTCGCCTCGGCATGGGCCTCGCCGACCAGCGCCTCGGCCCGGTCGGGGTCGCTGCGGATCGCGGTGCGCGCGAGGCCGAGGGTCATCGCGAGGTTCACCAGACGCGGCTGGACCCCGTCGTGCAGGTCCCGCTCGATGCGCAGCCGCTCCTGGGCGGCGGCGTCGACCGCGCCCTGGCGGCGCTCGGCGAGCTCGGCCACCTGCTCGCGCAGCTCGTCCTCGGAGCCGGAGATCAGGCCGCGGGCGAGGCCGCGGTCGGCGAGCGCGCCGAGGGCCAGCACGACCGCGCAGAGCACGAGCGCGACGGTGCCGATCCCCGCCAGCGACCAGCGCGACAGCTCGAGCCCGCCGATCCCGACGGGGCCGCGCAGCAGCGCGAGCTCCCACCCGGACCAGCCCAGCCACAGCAGCGCGAGCGCGACGAGCAGGAAGGCGCCGGCCGTGAGCATCGCGAGGTGATGGTGCAGGACGCCGCGCCAGAACGCGCCGGCGCCCAGCTCGAACCACCTGTCCTGCAGCCAGCCCGCCGCTCCGGTGCGGTGCGAGCGCCGCCGGGCGGGGAGGTTCACCCCGATGCCGTGCACGGCGACCGCGCGGCGCTGCTCGATGCGCACCGCCCCCTGCATCAGCAGCAGCCACGGGATCAGCAGCAGCAGCCCGCTCCCGAGCGCCGGCAGCGCGCTCAGGCCGGTGACGAGCATGAGGATGCTCACCACGCCCCAGGAGACGCTCAGCACCCCGCCGACGACCACGGAGGCCAGTGCGGCGGGGGAGATGCGCGACCGTGCGGGGGACGCGGTCTGCTCGCTCGTCTCGTGCATGGTCCGACCCTAGACGTGCGCCGACGCCGTGTCCCACCGGGTCCGCCCTCGCAGCGGACGGGGGATAGCCCCCGCCCGTCACCGTGCGGGACGGCTCACGGCGCGCGCCCGCGCCCCCGGACGTGGCGCCGCACGATGCGCGGATGCGGTTCAATGGGGCCATGAGCAGTGACGCCTCCTCCTCCGACAGCTCCCTCGACCGCGACGCCGACGCCGAGGTCGCCGCGACCGACGACGGCTCGACCGGCCAGATCGTCGAGAACGTGGAGAGGACCGCCGGTGAGCTCGACGCCGACGGCGCCTCCCGCGGCACCCTCGGCGACGTCGCGAACTCGCTGGGGATCTCCCGCGCCGTCGCGCTGCGCGCCCTGCGCGGCTCCGAGGAGGTCAAGCCGCAGATGGTCCAGCGCGTGCGCGAGGCGGCCGCGCGGCTCCGCTTCCCGCTCGAGGAGCTCAGCGAGGAGACCGAGCATCGCGGCGTCGTCGCCGTGCTCGTCAACACCATGCGCAACACCTGGATCTCGGATCTGGTCCGCGCGATCCGCATCGAGCTGGCCGCGACCGGGCGCACCGCGGTCGTGGTCCCCACCCGTCGGCGTCTGCCCGAGTACCCGGTCGCCGTGGACGAGGACGCGATCGAGAACCTCGTCCACCTCGGCGTCGACGGCTTCCTCATGATCTCCGACCTCGCCGACATGGACGAGGTCTTCGCGGCCATCGGCAGCCGGCCCCTGGTGGGCATCGGCTGCTCGAAGGAGCTCGTGGGCCGGATCGACACCGTCCGCATCGACGACGAGGTCGGCCAGGGGCTGCTGGTCGACCACCTGGTGAGCCTCGGCCACCGCGAGATCGCCCACGTCGGCGGGGTCGGCGCGGCCGTCGCCCGCGAGCGGGCCGACGCCTTCCGCGCCGCGATGGCCCGCCACGGACTGGCCGACTCCGCGCGCGTCGAGCCTGGCGACTTCACCGAGCAGGTGGGGCAGACCGCCGGGTCGATGCTGCTGCGCGGCAGCCGGGTGCCCACCGCGGTCACCTGCGCCAACGACGTCACCGCCGTCGGCGTCCTCTCCGCGGCTCGCGAGGCCGGCTACGACGTGCCCGAGGCGCTCGCGGTCGCCGGCTACGGCGACACCTCGCTGGCCTCCTCCGGCGTCGCGGAGCTGACCAGCGTCGACCCGAACTCCGAGCGGCTCGGCGCGCTGGCGGCCCAGATGCTGGTGGACCGCGTCTCCGGCCACGAGGGGCCCCCGCGCGACGTCGCGGTCGCTCCCTCCCTGGTCGTGCGCCGCACCTCCTCCGCCGGTCCCCGCCCGGAGACCACCCGCCGCAAGCGGATCTCCGTGGACTGAGCGTCCCCGACCGCCCGGCCCGAACGCCACAGAACCGCCCGCACCCTGCGATAGGCTCCGACCATGATCAACACCACGAACGACCCGAGCACGCCGCCCACCCAGCGGTCCATCGGCGAGCTCGTCCAGTCCATCCGCGACGAGCTCCTGGGCGTCGTCCACCACGAGATCGACATCGCGAAGAAGGAGATCACCGCTCTCGGCATCAAGGTCGGCATCATCGCCGCGATGGCCGCGGTGCTGCTGTTCCTGCTGCTGTCGGCCTGGGTGATGCTGCTGTTCGCCGCCGCCACCGGTCTGCAGGCGGCCGGCCTCCCGGCCTGGGCCTCGTTCCTGATCGTCGCGGGCGTGTTCATCGTGATCAGCGCGATCGCCGGTCTGGTCGCCTTCCTCGTCTCGAAGAAGCTGAGGGCCCCCGAGACCACGATCGAGACCGCGCAGTCGGCTGTCCAGGCCGTCCAGGGCAAGCGCCGCAGCAATGCCGTCTCCTACGACGACACCTTCGAGGAGCTCTACGGCAAGCAGGTCAGCGCCCGCACGGAGTGATCGGCCGGCTCCGGCCCCACCAGGCAGTATCCTGGAGCACGTGACTCTCCAGCTGCACGACACCGCCACCCGCACCACCGCACCCTTCACCCCGGTGCGCGAGGGGGCGGTGTCGCTGTACGTGTGCGGACCGACCACGCAGGGCGCTCCCCATCTCGGGCACCTGCGCACCTTCCTCGCGTTCGACGTGCTGGTGCGCTGGCTCGAACGCAGCGGCTATCAGGTCACCCACGTCCGCAACGTCACCGACATCGACGACAAGATCCTCGTGAAGTCCGCCGAGGCCGACGCGCCCTGGTGGGCGTGGTCGCTGCGCTTCGAGCGCGAGTTCCAGGACGTGCTGGACCGGATCGGGAACCGGCGCCCCACCTACGAGCCGCGCGCCACCGGTCACGTGCCGGAGATGATCGAGCTCATGCAGCGTCTGATCGAGCGCGGGCACGCCTACGCCGACGGCGAGGGCTCCGTCTACTTCGACGTCGCCTCCCTGCCCGCCTATGGCGCACTGACCCGCCAGTCCCTCGAGGACATGCAGGACGCGGGCGAGCAGATGGAGCCCGGCAAGCGCGACCCCCGCGACTTCGCGCTGTGGAAGGCGGCCAAGCCCGCCGAGCCGGAGACGGCCTCCTGGGACACTCCCTTCGGCCGCGGCCGCCCCGGCTGGCACCTCGAATGCTCCGCCATGAGCCGGAAGTATCTCGGGGAGACCTTCGACATCCACGCCGGCGGACTCGACCTGCGCTTCCCCCATCACGAGAACGAGCAGGCGCAGTCCCACGCCGCGGGATACGGGTTCGCCCGCCGCTGGATGCACTCGGGCATGGTGACCGTCGACGGGCTCAAGATGGGCAAGAGCCTGGACAACTTCGTCACCGCCGAGGACGCGCTGCGCGAGCATACCGCCGCGGCGGTGCGCCTCGCGCTCGTCGGCGGCCACTACCGTGCGACCGTCGAGTACAACCGGACCGCCGTGCAGGAGGCAGAGACGGTGTGGGAGCGTTTCTCCGCGACCGCGCGGCGCGCCGCCGACCTGCTCGGCGAGCACCCGAGCGTCGGCGCGGACCTGGGCCCGGTCCAGCTGCCGCAGGAGTTCATCGCCGCGATGGACGACGACCTCGCCGTCCCCGAGGCGCTCGCGGTGATCCACCGCGAGCAGGCGGCGCTGAACTCTCTCCTGGCGGGAGCGGGAGAGCAGGACCCGGACGAGGTGGCCGGCGGCCTGGGCCGGCTGCGCGCCATGCTCGACGTGCTGGGCCTGGACCCGCTCGGTGCGCAGTGGGGCTCCGAGCAGGGGGCCGCCGGGGCCGAGCACGCGGCGCTGGACGCCCTGATCGCGGCGCAGCTCGCCGCGCGAGAGACGGCCCGCGCCGAGAAGGACTGGGCCCGCGCCGATGCGCTGCGCGATGCGCTCACCGCCGCCGGGATCCGCATCGAGGACGGCCGCGGCGGCGCCCGCTGGAGCCTCGAGACCCGAGACTGAGCAGGACTGAGGAGACCACCCATGGCAGGAAACAGCTCGCGCCGAGGCGCGGTGCGCAAGGGCAAGAAGGGCGCCACCGTCGGCTCCGGCGGCGTGCGCCGACGAGGGCTCGAGGGCAAGGGCCCCACCCCGAAGGCCGAGGAGCGGCCGAACCACAAGAAGTACGCCGGAGCGGGGAAGGCCGCCGGCGGCGCGGCCCGCCGCGGCGGCCCGAAGGGGAAGGCGAAGGTGCCCGGCAGCGATCAGGTGGCCGGCCGCAACGCGGTGCTCGAGGCACTGCGCGAGGAGGTCCCCGCCACACAGCTGACCGTCCTGGTGCGCCTGGACGCGGACGAGCGGGTCCGCGAGATCATGCGCCTGGCCGCGGCCCGGTCGCTGCCCGTGGTCGAGGCCTCGCGCACCGACCTCGACCGGATCACCGACCACGCCGTCCACCAGGGCGTCGCGCTGACCATCCCGCCGTACGAGTACGCGGGGGTCGACGAGCTCCTGCAGATCGCGGCGGAGCGCTTCGAGCCGCCTCTGCTGGTGGCGCTCGACGGGATCACCGACCCCCGCAACCTCGGGGCGATCCTCCGCTCCGCGGACGCCTTCGGCGCCCACGGCGTGATCCTGCCCGAGCGGCGGAGCGTCTCGATGACCGCGAGCGTGTGGAAGGTCGCCGCCGGCGCGGCCGGTCGCGTCCGCGTCGCGCAGGTGACGAACCTCAACCGCACCCTCGCCTCCCTCAAGGAGCAGGGCGTCTTCGTGCTCGGCCTCGACGCCGACGGGGACGTCACCTCGCGCGAGCTCGAGCTCGGCACCCAGCCCGCCGTGCTCGTCGTCGGCGCCGAGGGCAAGGGGCTCTCCCGGCTCGCTCGCGAGACGAGCGACCAGGTCGTCTCGATCCCGATGGGCGGTCGCTCCGAATCGCTGAACGCCTCCGTCGCCGCGGCGATCGCCCTCTACGAGCTCTCCGGGGTCCGCGAGCGGCGCGGCCTGGCCTGAGGTCCGCGCCCGTCGCACGCGGGCGGCTCAGCGGGCGGGGCCGAGCACCTCGCCCCGCACCGAGCGCACGGGGACCAGCACCCGCGGCAGCGTGAGCTGGATGACCGGCCCGAGCGCGATCGCGTAGACGACCGTTCCGAGACCGAGCGGCCCGCCCAGCAGCCATCCGCTGACCAGGACGATCACCTCGAGCACGATCCTCACAGGGCCGACGGGGCGCGACAGCACCCGGCCCAGCCCGGTCATCAGCCCGTCGCGGGCGCCCGCCCCGAGCTGCGCG
Organism: Brachybacterium sp. EE-P12; assembly: GCF_003711805.1. Classification (GTDB taxonomy): domain Bacteria; phylum Actinomycetota; class Actinomycetes; order Actinomycetales; family Dermabacteraceae; genus Brachybacterium. Next base: position 906,458 of record NZ_QXCP01000004.1, read on the forward strand.
CCGATGTACACCGCGCCGCTGATCCCGTTGATCAGCACGCCCAGCAGCATGAGCGCGAGCGCCGCGGGCAGGGACTGGGCCGCAGGCAGCAGCCACATCCCCAGATCGATGCTGACGCCCACCCAGATCGCGTTCGAGACCGTCCCGATCCCGATCCGCTCCCGCAGCGGGATCCAGATCAGCAGCAGCACGAAGCTCACCGTGATGCTCATCGTCCCCACCGTCGCCCCGCTGCGCGCGGCGAGCGCGGCGTGCAGCACGTCCCACGGAGCACCGCCGAGGCCCGAGCGCAGCAGCATCGCCAGCGACAGCCCGAAACCGGTCAGCCCGAGCATCATCTGCACGAGCCGACGCGGCAGTCGGTCCACGCCCAGCTGATCGCGCAGGGACAGGTTGTCGAGCCGGGCGTGCCGGCGGGGCTCGGCCGGGGGCACCTCTCTCGCCGCGCCCCTCACGCCTCGACGATCGGCAGCGCCGAGGTCTCGGTGGTCACCAACGACTTCTCATCGCGACGGTGGATGAGGACGTTGAGGATGTAGTGGCGCACCGTCTCGTCCAGGCTCACGTCGACGCCGGCCTGCTCGGAGAGGAACCACTTGTGCTCGAGCACCTCGTGGAAGAACTCCGGCGGCTCGAGCTTCGAGCGCATCGAGCGGGGGATCGCCCGGACCACCGGCTCGTACTGGTCCTTCAGCCACTCGTGCGCGACGAACTCCTCCTCCTCGGCCTGCTGCTCGGTGTCGGCCCGGAACTGGTCGAGGTCGTTCAGCAGCCGTCGGGCCTGGTTCTCCTGGGCGTCGATGCCGGTCAGACGCATGAGGCGCCGGGAGTGGTGGCCCGCGTCGACGACCTTCGGCCGGATGGAGAGGGTCGTGCCGTCGAGGTCGGTGGTGATCTCGAGCTCGCCCACGTCGAAGCCCAGCTGGTTCAGGCGCTCGATGCGGGCGGAGACGCGCCAGCGCTCGTCGGCCGAGAACCTCTCGGAGGAGGTCAGCGCGTCCCACAGCTCCTCGTAGCGGGTCACGAGCTCGTCGCCGATCTCGACCGCATCCATCTCCGGATCGATCATGTCGCCGGCCTGCAGGTCCATCAGCTCGCCGATGATGTTGGTGCGGGCGAGGTCGAGGTCGTAGTGGCGCTGGCCGGGGGAGAGCTCCTCGTGCAGCGAGCCGGTCTCGACGTCGACGATGTAGGCGGCGAAGGCGCCCGCGTCGCGGCGGAACAGCGTGTTCGACAGCGAGACGTCGCCCCAGTAGAAGCCCTCCAGATGCAGCCGCACCAGCAGCACCGCGAGTGCGTCGAGCAGGCGCTGGGCGGTGTCCTGGCGGGAGACCTGGCTGAACACGGCCCGGTAGGGCAGGGAGAACTGCAGATGGCGGGTGATCAGCACCGCGTCCAGCGCCTCGCCGGTGCGGCTGGTGCGCCCGGAGACCACGGCGAAGGGCTCCACCGAGGGGATCCCGATGCGGCCGAGGACCTTCAGCATCTCGTACTCGCGCTGCGCGAGATGGTGGTTGATCTCCTTGAGCGCGAGGACCCGTCCCGAGACGCGGACGAAGCGGACCACATGGCGGGAGATGCCGCGGGGGAGCGCGGCCAGGATGTCGTCCGGCCACTGCTCCAGCGGCGTCTCCCACGGCAGGTCCAGCAGTGCTGGATCTGCACGGGACGCGGTGATCTCCAGGGGTGCCATGGGTCCATTCTCTCCCGAGGGCCGACGCTAGGACCCTACGCTCCCACAATTCACGTCGAACGGACGTGAAGGTCACGCCGCGACACGGACGGCGAGCGCCCGGTCCGGACCGGTGGGACGGATATGGGCGGATATGGGCGGATGCGCCCGGATGTCGCCAGGTGCGCCCGGGTCCTGAGGCGCCCGGAGACGGCGACGGGCGCCCGGCCGCAGCCGGACGCCCGTCGCGCGGGAGCGGGGTGCTCAGTCGCCGAGGCGCTGACCGGTCTTCGTGTCGAACAGGTGCGCGTGCTCGGGGGAGGGACGGAAGTACACCGTCTCGCCCTTCTGCGGAGGACGGCGGGCGTCGACGCGGGCGATGAACGGCTTGGCCGTCTCCTCGCTGCCGGCGCGGCGGCCGTAGATGAACGCATCCGCGCCGAGCTCCTCGACGAGGTCGATCTCCACGGCGAGGCCCTGGTTGTCGGGGGCGACCTCGAGGTCCTCGGGACGCACGCCCACGGTGACCGTCTTCTGATCGGTCTCCGAGAGGGTGGAGCGGTCCACCGGGAGCACGGCGCCGCCGAACTCGACGCCCTGATCCGACAGCGGGGCCTCGAACAGGTTCATCGCCGGGGAGCCGATGAAGCCGGCCACGAACACGTTGTTCGGGTGGTCGTACATGCGGCGCGGGGAGTCGATCTGCTGGAGCACGCCGCGGTCGAGGACGGCCACGCGGTCGCCCATCGTCATCGCCTCGGTCTGGTCGTGGGTGACGTAGACCGTGGTGACGCCGAGACGGCGCTGCAGCGACGCGATCTGGGTGCGGGTCGAGACGCGCAGCTTCGCATCGAGGTTCGACAGCGGCTCGTCCATGAGGAACACCTGCGGGGAGCGCACGATCGCGCGGCCCATGGCCACACGCTGACGCTGACCGCCGGAGAGCGCCTTCGGCTTGCGGTCGAGGTACTCGGAGAGGTCGAGGATCGCGGCAGCGTCCTCGACGCGCTTGCGGATCTCCGCCTTCGGAGTGCCGGCGATCTTGAGCGCGAAGCCCATGTTGTCGGCGACCGTCATGTGCGGGTACAGCGCGTAGTTCTGGAACACCATGGCGATGTCGCGGTCCTTCGGCGGGACGTCGGTGACGTCGCGATCGCCGATGAGGATGCGGCCCGCGTCGATCTCCTCGAGACCGGCGAGCATGCGCAGGGAGGTGGACTTGCCGCAGCCCGAGGGGCCGACGAGGACGAGGAACTCGCCGTCGCCGATCTCGATGTTGAGGCTGTCGACCGCAGGGCGCTCCTGGCCCGGGTAGACCCGGGAGGCGTTGTCGAACGTGACTGTTGCCATGGTGGTTCTCCTTCACCGGCAGGTACGTGCCGGACGATCCGTCGTGAAGTGACTGTGACACCGGTCCGGAGAGCCCCCGAGGGTGTGCTCCGTCGCACCGGCACGGGTGAGTGTATCCCACGTCTCACGGTGCGGCGGACACGTCCGCGGCGGGGCGCGCCGGGCACCGCATGCGCGGCATGCCGGAGAGCGGCGCACGGGATACTGGTGGGGTGGACACCGCTGAGCTGACCCGGAAGATCCTCGACCGCCGTCCGCGCGAGAACGCCCCGCTGCGGATCGTGCAGGCCGGCCATCCCGCCCTGCGCCGCGCCGCGATCACCGCCCGCGACCGGCTCGAGCCGGCGCTGCTGCTCGAGCTCGCCGACGCCATGACCCTCACGATGCGGGAGGCGCCCGGGGTGGGGCTCGCCGCGCCGCAGATCGGCCTGCCGCTGAGCATGTACGTCGTCGAGGACCGCTATGTGGCCGAGGAGGGCGAGGACCCCGAGGACGAGCTGCTCGAGCGTCGCCCGCTCGCCCTGCGGGCGCTGCTGGACCCGGTCGTCGAGCCGCTCGGGGACGAGACCGTCTTCGCCTTCGAGGGCTGCCTCTCGGTCGACGGCTGGCAGTCCATCGTGCCCCGCTCCCGCCGTGTGCGCCTGCGAGCCCTCGAGCTGCTGCCCGGCGGCTCGGTGAGCGAGGTCGACGAGGAGCACACGGGATGGACCGCCCGGATCCTCCAGCACGAGACCGACCACCTGGCCGGGACCCTCTGTCACGACCGGATGGTGCCGCGCTCCTTCGTCGAGGAGGGCTACACCGCGCGCTACGCCGATCTCGGCGAGGCGGTGCGCCGCCTGGGCCTGGCCGGGGAGATCACGCAGCTCGGCGAGGGCGAGGTCGTGCTGCGCCGCTGAGCCCCTGCGGAGCAGGCCCCGCCGGCACCCCGTCACGGCGCCGGCCGGTGCCTCCGCGGCGCGAGGGCACGCTCGGCCCCCGTCCGGACCCGACGTCCAGGCTCGCGTGTCCGTGCGCGATACCGTTGCCCTGTTCAGGACCCCACAGAACGGAGAACCCGGTGGCCACGAACTCCCCCCAGCAGGCCCCGCACGACCCGAGCCCGACGGACCTTCCCGCCGAGGACGGCGCCCTCGCCGAGCAGATCGACGAGCGCTGGCTCGCGCTGATCGACGCCGCGCTCAAGGTCCAGGCGCCGCTGGCCCGCACCTACGTGGCGCATCTGCGTGCCAAGCACCCGGGGGCGACCGACCGCCAGCTGCTGGAGAAGGTCACCGCACGCTTCACCGCTCTGACCACCGCGACCGGCGCCGGCATCGGCGGCGTCGCGGCGCTGCCCGGCCTCGGCACCGCGGCCGCCGTGGGCCTGACCGTCGGCGAGGGACTGTCCTTCGCCGAGTCCTGCGCCTTCCTCACCCTCGCCGCAGCGGACATCCACGGCGTGGACATGACCGACCGCGACTCCCGTCGCCTCGTGCTCATGGGGGTCCTCGGCGGCGAGCGCGGCGCCGAGATCATCGCCAAGGCGCTGGGCCGCCAGGGCCTGCGCTGGAACTCGGTCCTCGGCGGCGGGGGAGGGTTCCTCCCGGGCCTCGTCTCCTCGCAGATCACCAGGTACGTGCGCCGACGCGTCGTCTCGCGCACGGGCGGGCTGTGGATCGCGCGCCTGCTGCCCTTCGGGATCGGGGCGCTGCTCGGCGGGATCGGCGCCCGCGTCGTGGCCCGCTCCGTGGTCGAGGCGCTGCTGGAGATCTTCGGCCCCGGCGCGGATACTCTCGAGCTCTCCCGCCGCTGACTCTCCGGGCCGCGCGGAGCCCCGGGCCGCGCCGAACCTTCGTCCCCAGCCGAGCCTTCGTCCCGCGCCGAGGGCGGATGGTCAGGCGGTGGCGCAGGGCGTCCCACTATGCCGATAACGGCATAGTGGGACGCCCTGCGCCAGTAGTCGACGATCGCCCGGCCGCGGGCACGAAGGAGGGGCCGGCCCCGATGGGACCGGCCCCTCCTGCAGTGCTGGTCTCGTCCTGCAGTGCTGGTCTCGGCCGTCACCCCTGACCGCGGCGGCCCGTGCCGAGCGCATTCGTCGCGGGCGTGCCCGTGCCGAGCGCAGCCGTCCTGAGCGGAGGTGCCATGAGGGGGCGTGCCGCGCTCAGACCTCCTGGGTGAACTCGTTGGCGTGCTCCGTGCCGACCGCGCGCTCGTAGGAGCGGCGGATCTCCGCCTCCGCATCGCTGCGGCCCTCCCAGTGAGCGCCCTCGACGCTCTTGCCCGGCTCGAGGTCCTTGTAGACCTCGAAGAAGTGCTGGATCTCCAGGCGGTGGAACTCCGAGACGTCGGTCAGCTCCTGACGGCGCACCTGACGACGGTCCCCGACGGGCACCGCCACGATCTTGTCGTCGCCGCCGGCCTCGTCGCGCATGCGGAACATCCCCAGCGCGCGGCAGCGGATCAGGCAGCCCGGGAACGTGGGCTCCTCGAGCAGGACCAGGCAGTCCAGCGGGTCGCCGTCCTCGCCGAGGGTCCCCTCGATGAAGCCGTAGTCGTCCGGATAGCGCGTCGCGGTGAACAGCATCCGGTCCAGCCGGATGCGCCCGTTGTGGTGGTCCACCTCATACTTGTTCCGGTTCCCGCGAGGGATCTCGATGGTCACGTCGAATTCCACGACAGCCGCTCCATTGCTCCGGCCCCGTGGGCCACTTCCGATGACCGGAACACCATATCGTGGGTGCATGGCCCTCCGAGCAGCCGAGCGCATGTGGCGCGCCACCGCGATCGTGATGTGCGCGGCAGTGCCCGTGAGCTTCTACGTCCTCGGCGACCTCATGGACGCCTTCCCCGGCGTCCTCACCGTGCGCAGCGCGGAGGAAGGGCCCGTCGCAGGGCCCCGCGCGGTCGCGGAGGACTGGGAGCGGGTCGACCCGGCCGACGCCGTCGGCCCCGTCGGGACCTCGCCGTCTCCGATCGACCCCTCTGACCTGCAGCGACGCATGGACGAGAAGGCCGACCTGCCCGTCGTCGACGGAGGTCTCGCCTTCAGCGTGGTCGACGCCGACGGTGGAGAGGTGCTCGCCGAGCGGGACGCCGACGCGGCCCTCGTGCCCGCCTCCACCCTCAAGCTGCTCACCGCCGCCGCGGTGCTGCGCCGCTACTCCGGCGACGAGGTGCTGCTGACCCGCGCGACCGTCCAGGACGGGGTCGTGACCCTCGTGGGCGAGGGTGACATGACCCTCACCGATGACGATCTGCGCGAGCTCGCGACGCAGACCGCCGCCCTCGCGCAGGAGCAGGACACCACCACCGTCTCCCTCGCCCTGGACGAGGACTATCTCGGCGGGGGCGAGAACCCGGCCTGGGGGGACAACGGCCCCGCGGGCGGCTGGGTCACCCCCACCGCCTCGCTCGCGCTGGAGGAGGGGTGGCTGGACGGGGAGCAGTACGGTCCGAAGTCCACCGATCCCGCAGGCGACGCCGCGGAGCGCTTCGCCGAGCTGCTCGAGGAGGCCGGCCTCGAGGTCGCCGGGGAGATCGCCGAGGCCCAGGCCCCGGAGGGCGCCCCGGCCGCCGAGATCGCCTCCGAGCCGCTGTCCGAGATCGTCCGCCACACCCTGCAGATCTCCGACAACACCACCGCCGAGCTCCTCGCCCACCTGGTCGCCCTCTCCCGCGGGGAGGAGACCACCCCCGAGGGGGCCGCCGCCGCCGTCGAGGCGGAGATCCGCGATCTCGGCACCGAGATCGGGCTGGGGGAGGAGGACCTCGCCGCGCTCGACCTCCACGACGGCTCCGGCCTCTCGCGCGCGAACCGCGTCCCGCCGGCCCTGCTGTCCGCCGTGCTCGCCGAGGTGGCCTCCGGAGAGGTCCCCGCGCTCGAGCAGATCCTCTACGACGTGCCCGTCGCCGCGCTGACCGGCACCCTCGCCGAGCGCTTCGAGGGCGGGGAGGTGACCGGGGCCGCCGGGCAGGTGCGCGGCAAGACCGGCTATCTCGGCGGCGCCGCGACCCTCGCCGGCGTGACCGTCCTGCCCGACGGCCGCACGGTCGGCTACTCGATCGTGGTGCACGGCTTCGACGGCACCGACGCCGACGACGCCCGCGCCGCGGTCGACCAGGTCGCCGCCGAGATGGTGCAGGTCGACTGATGGCAGGGCCCCCCGTCGTCGTCGCCCGCGCACGCCGCGCGGTGCGTCTCAGCCTCGCCGAGCGCCTCGAGCAGCTCGCCGACGACACCGGCTCGGGGCATCTCTCCCCGCGCCTGCTCGTAGGGCTCAGCGGCGGCGCGGACTCCCTCGCGCTGCTGGCGACCACCTGCTGGGTGGGGGAGCGGATGGGGCTCGCGACGGAGGCCGCGATCGTGGACCACGGCCTCCAGGACGGCTCCGCCGCCGTCGCCGCGCGGGCCGCGGCCCAGGCCGAGCGGCTCGGCGCAGAGGCCCACGTGCTCAGACCCCACGTCGACCTCGACGCTCCCGGCGGGATCGAGAACGCCGCCCGCACGGCCCGGCACGATGCCCTCGACCATCTCGCCCGGGAGCGCGGCGCCCTCGCCGTCCTCCTCGGCCACACCCTCGACGACCAGGCCGAGCAGGTGCTGATGGCGCTCGCCCGGGGCGCCGGCCCGAGGGCGCTGGCCGGGATCCGCCGCAGCCGCGGCCACCTCCTGCGCCCCTTCCTCGGCACCGGCCGCGACGAGACCACCGCCCTGCGCCGGGCCGACACCGAGCAGATCTGCACGCTCCACGACCTCGACTGGTGGCAGGACCCGATGAACGCGGACCCCGAGCTGCTGCGCTCCCGGGTGCGCCACCGCGCCCTGCCCCTGCTGCGGGAGATCCTCGGGGAGCAGATCGACGAGAACCTCGCCCGCAGCGCGGACCTGGTCCGCCCGGACGTGGACCACCTCGACGAGGAGGCGCGGGCGCTGCTGCCGGCCCTGCGCCGCGACGCCGGCGAGCTGGCCGAGCCGGGGGACCTGCTGCACCTGGACGTCCATGCCCTCGCCGCCGTCGCCGCCCCGGTGCGCACCCGCGTGCTGAGGGACGCCTCCCGTTCCGCTCAGCGCGCAATCGACGCAGGTGAGCCCGGCGGGTCGACGAAATCGCTGGTGCGCAGGCAGGTGCTCGCCCTCGATGCGCTCGTCGTCTCATGGCACGGTCAGGCGGCGGTGCCCGTTCCGGGTAGGATCGAGGTCGCTCGCCGTGACGGCCTGTTGGTGTGGCGCCGTCCCGCTCCGTGAGCCGCGGCGGACGCACCCACCACATCACCTGGAGGAGATCCGCGTGCCCCTGACGCACCCCCATCCCGATGTCGACCGCGTGCTGCTGGACGAGCAGCAGATCCGCGACCGGCTCGCAGAGCTCGGAACGCAGATCGCCGCGGACTACGCGGAGGAGCCGCCGATCCTGGTGGGCGTCCTGAAGGGCGCGGTGATGGTGATGGCGGATCTCGCCCGGCAGATCGACCTCATGGTCGAGATGGACTGGATGGCGGTCTCCTCCTACGGCTCGGGCACCAAGTCCTCCGGCGTGGTCCGCATCCTCAAGGACCTCTCCGGCGACATCTCCGGGCGTCGCGTGCTGATCGTCGAGGACATCATCGACTCGGGCCTGACCCTGAAGTGGCTGCTGTCCAACCTCCGCTCGCGCGGCCCGAAGTCCGTCGAGATCGCGACCCTCCTGCGCAAGCCCGAGGCGGCGCGCGTCGAGATCGACGTGAAGTACGTCGGCTTCGACATCCCCAACGAGTTCGTCGTCGGCTACGGGCTCGACCATGCGGAGAACTACCGCAACCTTCCCTACGTGGGCGTGCTCGCACGCTCGGTCTACGAGGACTGAACCGGTGGCAGATTCCCCCAAGAGCTCGAAGAGCGGTTCCGGCAGCCGGAAGCGCCGCCCGTTCACCTCCGTCGCCCTGTGGATCGTCGTCGCGCTCCTGCTGGGCATGGCGCTGTTCTCCCTGCTGGGCCGTGACGGATACCAGCAGATCGACACCGAGCAGGGCCTCGAGCTGCTGCAGGGCGACACCGTCGAGCAGGCCAAGATCATCGGCGGGAACCAGCAGCGCGTCGACCTGGTGCTCAGCGAGAGCTTCACCGACGGCGAGGAGGACAAGGGCACCAAGGTGCGCTTCTCCTACGTCGACGCGCGCGCGGAGTCGATCGTCGACGCGGTCGAGAAGGCCGAGCCGGCCGACGGCTACACCGACGAGATCGCCTCCAGCTCGTGGTGGTCCACGCTGCTGCTGTCGTTCCTGCCGCTGCTGATCTTCATCGGCCTGTTCTGGTTCCTGATCATGAACGCCCAGGGCGGCGGCCGGGCGATGCAGTTCGGCAAGTCCAAGGCGAAGCTGTTCAACAAGGAGGCCCCGAAGGTCACCTTCGCCGACGTCGCCGGCGCCGAGGAGGCCGTCGAGGAGCTCGACGAGATCAAGCAGTTCCTCGTCGACCCGGAGCGGTACCAGGCCGTCGGTGCGAAGATCCCCAAGGGCGTGCTGCTGTACGGCCCGCCCGGCACGGGCAAGACCCTGCTGGCCAAGGCCGTCGCCGGCGAGGCGAACGTGCCCTTCTACTCGATCTCCGGCTCGGACTTCGTGGAGATGTTCGTGGGCGTCGGCGCGAGCCGCGTCCGCGACCTGTTCAACACCGCGAAGGAGAACGCCCCGGCGATCATCTTCATCGACGAGATCGACGCCGTCGGCCGCCATCGCGGCGCCGGCATGGGCGGCGGCCACGACGAGCGCGAGCAGACCCTGAACCAGATGCTCGTGGAGATGGACGGGTTCGACGAGAACCAGAACGTCATCCTGATCGCCGCGACCAACCGCGTCGACATCCTCGACCCGGCGCTGCTGCGTCCGGGCCGCTTCGACCGCCAGATCGCGGTGGCCGCCCCGGATCTCAAGGGCCGCCTGCACATCCTCGGCGTGCACGCCAAGGGCAAGCCGCTCGCGCACGACGTCGACCTCGAGGCCGTCGCCAAGCGCACCATCGGCATGTCCGGCGCGGACCTCGCCAACGTGCTGAACGAGGCGGCGCTGCTGACCGCCCGCTCCGGCAACCAGATCATCGACAACCGCGCCCTGGACGAGGCGATCGACCGCGTCTCCATGGGCCCGCAGCGGTACTCGAAGGTCATGACCGAGCGCGAGCGCCAGATGACCGCGTACCACGAGGGCGGCCACGCCCTGGTCGCCGCGGCCATGAACAACTCCGCGCCCGTCACGAAGGTGACGATCCTGCCGCGCGGCCAGGCCGGCGGCTACACGATGGTGGTGCCCACCCAGGACCGCAACTACCAGTCCCGCAACGAGCTGCTGGACCGCCTCGCCTACGCGATGGGCGGCTACGCGGTGGAGGAGAGCATCTTCCACGACGTCACCACCGGCCCCAGCTCCGACCTGCAGAACGCCACGAAGATCGCCCGCACCATGGTGATGCAGCTGGGCATGAGCGAGGCCGTGGGCCAGGTCGCCCTCTCCGGCGACCAGGACGAGGTGTTCGTCGGCATGCAGCAGGGGCAGGGGCCCCGCTTCAGCGGCGAGACCGCGAGCCTCGTCGACCAGGAGGTGCGCAGGCTCCTGGACACCGCGCTGGACGAGGCCTGGGCCGTGATCGAGCAGAACCGTCACGTGCTGGACCGCCTCGTCGAGGAGCTGCTGGAGAAGGAGACCCTGAACGAGCACGAGCTCGCGGTGATCTTCGCCGACGTCACCAAGCAGCCCCCGCGCGGGGTGTGGGGCTCGAGCACGCAGCGGCCCGCCCTCGCCGGGCCGTCCGTCGGCGGGACGACCACGGCCACCGGGACCGAGGAGCACGACGCCGGCGAGCCGATGCAGCCCAATCCTCCCGAGCTGCCCCATCCCGGCGGTGACGGCCCCTCGATCCCCGGGGCCCCGCACGGCGGGCCGGGCCCCGGCGGCACCGACGACGGCGGCCCGCTCGGCCCCGGCCAGGGCTACGGCTACGACACCCAGGGGCCCGGCCACGACGGGACGGAGCGCTGAGATGAGCGTGGACCGGCCCCGCATCGAGGCCGCGGTGCGGGAGATCCTTGCGGCGATCGGCGAGGACCCCGACCGCGACGGCCTCGTGGAGACGCCCGCCCGCGTCGCCCGCATGTACGCCGAGGTCTTCGAGGGCCTCGACCAGGACGCCCGCGAGCCTCTGTCGACGACCTTCGACATCCACCACCAGGAGCTCGTGCTGGTGCGCGACATCGCCTTCCACTCGATGTGCGAGCACCACCTGCTGCCCTTCCACGGCACGGCCCACGTGGGCTACATCCCCGGCGGCGGCGTCGTGACGGGTCTGAGCAAGCTGGCGCGCCTGGTGAACGTCTACGCCCACCGCCCGCAGGTGCAGGAGCGGCTGACCTTCCAGATCGCCGACGCGCTGATCGACGAGCTCGGCGCCGACGGGGCGATCGTCGTCATCGAGGCGGAGCACATGTGCATGTCGATGCGGGGGGTCCGCGCCGCGGGCGCCCGCACCGTCACCAGCGCCGTGCGCGGCATGCTGCGCGACAGCGCGAGCACCCGCGGCGAGGCCATGTCCCTCATCCACGGGCGGTGAGGGCGTGAGCATCCCGGCGCGCGGCCCCGCGGGCCTGCCAGACCGCCTCGGCGGCGACGACACCCTCGTCATGGGGGTCCTGAACGTCACCCCCGACTCCTTCTCCGACGGCGGGGAGCACGACCGCGCCCCCGACGCGATCGCCCACGGCCGCCGCCTGGTCGCCGAGGGTGCGGCGATCATCGACATCGGCGGGGAGTCGACCCGTCCCGGCGCCGTCCGGGTGGACGAGGAGGAGGAGCTGCGACGGGTGATCCCCGTCGTCGAGGCCCTCGCCGCCGAGGACGTCGTGATCAGCGTGGACACCATGCGCGCCTCCGTCGCCGCGGCGAGCATCGCCGCCGGCGCCCTCATCGTCAACGACGTCTCGGCCGGTCAGGCCGACGTGCGGATGGGCGCTCAGGTCGCCGAGCTGCGCACCCGGCTCGGCACCCCGCCGGTGTTCATCGCCATGCACTGGCGCGGACACAGCGACGTCATGAACGACCTGACCCGGTACGAGGACGTCGCCCGCGACAGCACCGCGGAGCTCGGCGACCGCCTCACCACGCTCCGCGAGGCCGGGGTCGAGGACCGGTTCCTCGTCGCCGACCCGGGGCTCGGCTTCTCCAAGACGGGGGAGCAGAACTGGGAGCTGCTGGCGGACTGGGAGGCGATCGCCTCCCACGGCCTGCCCGTCCTCATCGGCGCCTCCCGCAAGCGCTTCGTCAGCGCGCTCGGCGTGGACCGGGACGCGGCCACCGCCGCGATCAGCGCCTACAGCGCCGAGCGCGGCGCCTGGGCCGTGCGCGTCCACGAGGTCCCCTCCACGCTCGCCGCCGTGCGGGTGGGGGACCGGCTGCGACGGAGCATGCGCCGATGAGCCCGCACGCGCCGCAGACGCCGCACCCGCCGCTGCACGCGTCGGGAGCGCCCGACCCGCTGGACCGCCTGGACCGGATCGAGGTCACCGGCATCCGCGCCTGGGGACACCACGGCGTGCTCGCCGCCGAGAAGGAGATCGGCCAGGAGTTCGGGGTCGACGTCGCCCTCCGCCTCTCCACCGCCGCCGCCGGCCGCTCCGACGTGCTCTCCCGCACCGTGGACTACGCCGAGGTCGCCGCGGCCGTGCACGAGGAGATCGGCGCCGGGCCCCATGACCTCGTCGAGACCCTCGCCGAGCGGATCGCGACCCGCATCCTGGACGGCGTCGGCCGCCCGCTCGTGCGCCGCGTCGGCGTGCGGGTCCACAAGCCCGCCGCCCCCGTCGGCCTCCCCGTCGGCGGGGTGTCCGTCGCGATCGAGCGGGACGCGGCCCCGGTCCTGGCCGTGCTCGCCCTCGGCTCGAACCTCGGTGACCGCGAGGCGCATCTGCGGGGCGCGCTCGAGCATCTCGGCGCCGCCCCGGGCACGCAGATCGCCTGGAGCGCCCCGGTGCTGGAGACGGCTCCGGTCGGCGGTCCCGAGGGACAGGGCCCCTATCTGAACTCCGTGGTCGGCGTGCGCACCGTGCTCGGCCCGCACCAGCTGCTCGAGCTCGCCCACCGCGCCGAGCAGGCCGCGCACCGCGAACGCCGGGAGCGCTGGGGAGCGCGGACCCTCGACGTCGACGTGATCACCTACGGCGACTGGCGCAGCGAGGACCCCGAGCTGACCGTGCCCCACCCCCGCGCCCATGAGCGCGGCTTCGTGCTCGCCCCCTGGCACGCCGCCGATCCCGAGGCGCAGCTGCCCGGCCGCGGCCCGGTCGGCGAGCTGCTCGCCCGGGCCGCGGACCGCGACACGCTGCGTCCGGGCCCGAGCCTCGAGGGCTTCGACCGGCGACCGGCCTCGGCAGGGGAGGGAGCGCAGACGCCGTGAAGCCTCTGAACATCCCGGTGCTCGTGCTGATCCTCGTGATCGGCGCGGGCTTCGGGGCGCAGATGCTCGAGGCGCTCGCCGCCCGCGGCCATTCTCTGCCGATCGCCGGCTGGCTCACCACGGCGGTGCTCCTCGCGCTCTCGGCGGTGCTGCTCGCCTACGGGGTGCCGATGCGCCGCTATCTCCTCGAGAGCGCCGAGCGCCGCGAGAAGCCGAGCTATGCGCCGCGGCGGCACCAGATCGACCTGCCCACCGCCTACCGGACGGTGCTGCTGGCGAGGGCCTGCGCCTACACCGGCGCGGTCGTCGGCGGGCTCTTCACCGGACAGGCGCTGTTCCTGCTGCTGACCGGCACGGGCGATCCCCTCGGCGCGGTCCTGCCCACCGCGGCCGCCGCCGTCTCGGGGATCGTGCTGGGCGTGCTCGGCGTCGTCGTCGAGCGGTGGGGGAAGCTCCCGCCCGACGGCGACGGCCCCGCGGAGGGGGCCGAGGCCGGCTCCTGAGGGCGGACGGGGCCCGTACGGGAGGAACGGACGGCCCCGACCTTCGACGGGGCCCGGCAGCGCCGAGCGTCGCAGGGCGGGCGGCGCCCGGGATGACACGATGGACCCCATGACCTCCTCACCGCCCGCAGACCGCCCGCCGCGTCCCCCGGTGCGTCCGCAGACCGATCCCGGAGCCGCGGCGTCCGTCGCTCCCGGGTCCGCGGCTCCCGCCGCACCTGGCCCCGGGGCCCCGGGTGCCGCCGGCCCGGAGATCTCCGATGCCCCGGACGGACGGCTCGGCGCCGAGGGGCTGCGCGCCGTCTCGCCGCGCCTCGTGCCCGCCCGCTACCTGGCCACGATCCCCGGCTACGTGATCGGGGTGCTGCTGGCGGCCGGCGCAGTGGTCGCGGCGGCCCTGACCGGATGGTGGTGGCTCGGCCTGCTGGCGCTGATCCCGCTGGTCGTCGTGGTGCAGAGCCTCCTGCTGACCCCGCGCAGGGTGCGGGCGATCGGCTATCGCGACGCGGAGGAGGACCTCACGATCGCGCTCGGGATCATGTTCCGCTCCGTGCACACGATCCCCTACGGCAGGGTGCAGTCGGTGAAGATCGACGAGGGACCGGTGGACCGCCGCTACGGCCTCGCGAAGCTCACGATCAGCACCGCGCACGACGGCGCCGGGGTGACCCTGCCCGGGCTGCCGAAGGACGAGGCGGAGCGCCTGCGCGCCCTGCTGACCGCGCGCGGCGTCGAGCTGATGGCGGCGCTGTGACCGCCCCCGGCACGGCGCCGACGGGACCGGAGCCCGACTCCGCCGCCGGCAGCGCTCCCGCAGACCGCACCTCCGCCGACGCCAGCCCCGCCGACAGCGGCTCCGCCGCGCCGCGGCACCGCACCCACCCGATCACCCCGCTGGTGACCGGCTGGAAGGTCGTCGTCGGCGTCATCGCGGTGATCACGGCGCAGAACGTCGCCCAGCTCGCCGACGAGTTCACCGTCCGCCGCGCCCTGATCGGCCTGGGCGTCCTGCTCGTGGTGATCCTGGTGTCCATCGTGCTGTCGGCCCTCAGCTGGTGGTTCACCACCTATGCGGTCGACGAGGACGGCGTCTCCCTCCACCACGGCATGATCAGCCGCTCGCGCGAGTACGCGCCCCGCGCACGCATCGAGTCCGTCTCGATCGAGCGCCCGCTGCTGGCCCGCCTGCTGGGGCTGGCGAAGGTGCGCGTCGAGGTCGCCGGCGGCGGCGAGTCCTATCTCGACATCGAGTACGTCAGCTCCGCCCGCGCCGAGGAGCTGCGCCGCGGCATCCTCGAGGTCGCCGCCGGCGCGTCGGCCGCGAACGCCCGCCCCGACATCGACGCTCCGCCCGCAGGCGGCGCGGCCGCCGCCGACCCCTCCGCGACCTCCGCCGCCTCGGAGCCTTCGCAGGCCGGCGGCGCAGCGGGGGAGCAGCACGGCGACCGGCTCGAGGAGCTCCTGTACGACGGGGTGACCGACGGGGAGCTCATCGCGAAGATCCCCACCGAGCGCCTCGTCCGCTCCCTCGCGCGCGACCTCGGCTTCCTGGTCGGGATCGTCATGAGCATCGTCGGCGTCGGGGTCGCGATCGCCCTCGGCATCTGGCAGGAGGGCTTCTCGATCGCGATCCTCGTCGCCCTGGCGCCCACCGTCATCGCCGTGCCGAAGTACGTCTTCGGGCGCATCGACTCCGGCTGGGGCTTCGTCTCCCGCTACACCGAGCGCGGGCTGCGGATGCGACGGGGCCTGGCGAACACCCGCACCGACAACATCGCCGCGGGCCGCATCCAGCGCTTCGACCTGCGCCGGCCGTTCCTGTGGCGGGGCCCCGGCTGGACCGCGGTCTCCGTGACCGTGGCCGGGATCGATGACGACGACGAGAACGGCGCGACCAGCGTGCTGCCGGTCGGCACCCGGGAGGAGCTACGCGGCACCCTCGGACGGCTCAGCGCACCGCTGGGCACCGAGGACGACCTCGCGACCCTCGAGCACCTGCTCATGGCACCTGTTCGAGAGCTGACCGGGCTGCGCACCCCCGTGCGCTGGTTCTGGATCGCCCGTCGCACCGAGCTGAGCCTGCTGCTGCCCGGCGCGCTCGTGCACCGCAGCGGGATCGTCTCGCGCAAGCTCAGCATCGTCCCGCGCGAGCGGATCCAGGAGCTGCGGCTCGAGGACGGCCCGCTCGCCCGCCGGCTCGGCATCCTGGACCTGCACGTCGAAGGGGCCGGGGACTCGCTGCTGCTGGAGAACCTGCGCCGCGAGGACGCCCTCGCGCTCCACGCCGTGCTCGCCGCCGATGCCCGCTCCCTGCGCCGCTACCGCGACCGCGACCGCTGGCCCCGGCCCGCCCTCGCCCCCGTCGGCGGCGGGACCGACGGCGCCGCGGCGGACAGCGCAGCCGCCGAGGTGGAGACGAGCGGGAACGCCCCCGGAGCAGGAGCGATGACCCCGCGCCCGGAGCAGGAGCGATGACCCCGCCCCGCCTCGGGATCGGCGTGATCGGCGCCGGACACGTCGGCGCCGTGCTCGGCGCGGCGCTGCGCGCCGAGGGCCATGCGCTCACCGGCGCCTACGCCGTCTCCGACGCCTCCCGCGAGCGGGCCGCGGAGCTCCTGCCCGGCGTGCCGCTGCTGGACGTGCCCGCTCTCGTCGAGCGCAGCGAGATGCTGCTGCTCGCGGTCCCCGACGACCAGCTCGCACCGCTCGCCGCCGGGATCGCCGCGACGGGCCTGTCACCGGGCGGTCAGCTCGTCGTCCACACCTCCGGCCGCTACGGCACCGAGGCGCTGGCGCCGCTGGCCCGCGCCGGCGCCGCCACGATCGCGATCCATCCCGCGATGACCTTCACCGGCACCCGCACCGACCTGCCCCGGCTGGTCGGCTGCCCGATGGGCATCACCGCCTCCGCCGAGTTCCTGCCGGTCGCGGCCGCGCTCGTGGTGGAGATGGGCGGGGAGGCCGTCGTGATCGCGGAGGGCGACCGCCCGCTCTACCACGCCGCCCTCGCCCACGCCGCGAACCACCTCGTCGTGCTCGTGGACCAGTCCCGACGGGCGCTCTCCCGCCTCGGCATCGAGGACCCCGGCTCCTACCTGCGCCCGCTGCTCGAGGCCGCCCTCGAGGAGTCCCTGCGCCGCGGCAGCAAGGCCCTGACCGGGCCCGTCGTGCGCGGGGACGCCGGCACGGTGGGCGCCCATCTCGAGGCCCTCGCGGACCTCGACGCCACCGCAGCTCCGGTCGAGCCCGGCGACGTGAGCGACACCTATCGCACGCTCGCCCTGGCGGCGCTGGCCCGTGCGAGACTCCCGGAGGGCGCGCGCGAGCAGATCCGCGCGCTGCTGGAGGAGACCCCGCCACCGGAGGACGCATGACACCCGACCGCACGACCGCGCTGGTGACCACCAAGGACGAGCTGCGCGCGAGGCGCGCCGCGATGGAGGGCACCGTCGGCGCGGTGCTGACCATGGGGTCCCTGCACGCCGGGCACCTGGCGCTGGTGCAGCGGGCCCGCGAGCTCGCCGACCACGTGATCCTCACCGACTTCGTCAACCCCCTCCAGTTCGGGCCCGGGGAGGACTACCAGGCCTATCCCCGCGACCTCGAGGCGGACCTCGCGCTCGTCGACGGCCTCGTCGACCTCGTCTTCGCCCCGAGCGTGGAGGAGATGTACCCGGTGCTGCCGCCGACGGTCTCGGTGACCGCGGGCCGCGCCGGGACCGTGCTCGAGGGCGCGGCGAGGCCGGGCCACTTCGACGGCGTGGTCACCGTCGTCGCGAAGCTGCTGCGCCTGACCGACCCGCACCTGAGCGTGTTCGGACGCAAGGACGCCCAGCAGCTCGCGATCATCCAGCGCCTGGTCGCGGACCTCGACCTGCCCGTGCGGATCGAGCCCGTCGAGATCCAGCGCGAGGAGACGGGACTGGCCCGCTCGAGCCGCAACGCCTATCTCAGCGAGGCCGGCCGGGAGCAGGCCCTGGCCCTGTCCCGCACCATCGCCGCCGCCCTCGAGGCCGCCCCCTCCCTGGCCGCGATCCAGGAGGCCCTCGCCCGTGCCCGCGAGCGCGCCGAGATCGACTGGGACTACGCGCTCGCGCTGGACCCCGCGACGCTCGAGCCCGCCGGCGCCGAGCATCGCGGCGAGGTGCTCGTCGTGCTCGCGGGCCGCGTCGAGGGCACCCGGCTGCTCGATGCGGCTGTGGCGGTGGCGACAGCCCCCTGATCGGGGAAGACCTCACAGGGGCGGTGATGAGACAATCGCACCCATGAGCGAGATTCCCCCTGTCCCCGAGGTCACCGACAGCTCCGATCAGGTCGCGGTCCGACGGTCCAAGCGGGAGCGCCTGCTGGCGCGCGGGGAGGAGCCCTATCCCGTCTCGGTCCCGGTCACCACCACGATCTCCGCGGTCCGTGCCGAGTACGGCCACCTCGAGGCCGGCGTCGAGACCGAGGACGAGGTCGGGGTCTCCGGCCGCGTCGTCTTCCAGCGCAACACCGGGAAGCTCGCCTTCATCACCCTCCAGGACGGTGCCGGGCAGCGTCTGCAGATCATGGCCTCCCAGGCGGTGCTGGGCGAGGAGCGCCTCGCCGACCTCAAGGCCGACGTCGACCTCGGCGACCACGTCTTCTTCCACGGCCGCGTCGGGGCCTCGCGCCGCGGCGAGCTGAGCGTCTTCGCGGACTCCTGGCAGATGGCCGCGAAGGCCGTCCGCCCCCTCCCGGTGCTGCACGCGGACCTCTCCGAGGAGTCCCGGGTGCGCCGTCGCTATGTCGACCTGATCGTGCGCCAGGAGGCGCGGGACGCGGTGCGGCAGCGCGCGGAGGTCATGCACTCGCTGCGCGAGTCGTTCCGCCGCCGCGACTTCGTCGAGGTCGAGACGCCGATGCTGCAGGTGATCCCCTCGGGCGCCGCGGCACGGCCTTTCGTCACCCACATGAACGCGTTCGACCTCGACCTGTACCTGCGGATCGCGCCGGAGCTGTTCCTCAAGCGCGCCGCCGTCGGAGGGCTCGAGAAGGTCTTCGAGATCAACCGCAACTTCCGGAACGAGGGCGCGGATTCCACGCATTCCCCCGAGTTCGCGATGCTCGAGTCCTACGAGGCCTACGGAGATTACGACACGATCGCGGATCTCACCCGCTCGCTCGTGCAGGAGGCCGCGCGCGCGGCGACCGGCTCGGAGATCGTCACCCTCGCCGACGGCACCGAGTACGACCTCTCCGGGGAATGGACGGCGATCACCGTCTACGGCTCCCTCTCCGAGGCGCTCGGCGAGGAGATCACACCGGAGACCTCCCCGGCCCGCCTGCGCGAGATCGCCCGCTCCCTCGACCTCGACCTCGACCATCCCAGGTACGGCCACGGCAAGCTCGTCGAGGAGCTCTTCGAGCACCAGGTGAGCGACCATCTGCACGCACCGACCTTCGTGCGGGACTTCCCCGTCGAGACCAGCCCGCTCGTGCGCGCTCACCGCTCCACGCCGGGCGTGGTCGAGAAGTGGGACCTGTATGTGCGCGGCTTCGAGCTCGCGACCGGCTACTCCGAGCTCGTCGACCCCGTCATCCAGCGCGAGCGCTTCGCGCAGCAGGCGCAGCTCGCCGCGCAGGGCGATGACGAGGCGATGCGCCTGGACGAGGACTTCCTCGAGGCGATGGAGTACGCGCTGCCCCCGACCGGCGGGATGGGGATGGGCGTGGACCGGCTGCTGATGGCGCTGACCGGCCTCGGCATCCGCGAGACGATCCTCTTCCCGCTCGTGAAGCCGGGAGCCTGAGATGGGCTCGGGATTCTGGTTCGAGGCCGGGGCGCTGCTGCCGTCGATCGGCGTGGGGCTGCTGTTCTGGTTCGCGGTCCGCGCCCTGCTGCGGGCCGACCGGCGGGAGCGGGACGCCGAGCGCGAGGCGGAGCAGGAGTTCCTCGAGAACCGGAAGCGGCGCGAAGAGTCCTGACGGTGTGCCGCACGAGAATGCGGTCACGCGCCTTCCCCAATATTCGTTATCGTCTTGAAATTGTCTCCCTCGCATCGGATACTGGGCGGGATCATGAACGCACATGAGTTCATGACGCAGTCCGAAAACGACCTACGAGGGAGAACCCCTATGGCACGGAAGACCTACGTGGAGCTCATCGACGACCTCACCGGTGACAAGGCCGCCGAGACGGTGAGCTTCGCCCTGGACGGCGTCGCCTACGAGATCGACCTCTCCGCGGACAATGCCGAGAAGCTCCGCGAGGAGCTCGGCACCTGGGTCGGGAAGGCGCGCCGCGTCGGAGGGCGCCGCACTCGCGGCACGACCTCCGGCTCCCGTGCGAGCTCGAACGACTCCGCCAAGATCCGCCAGTGGGCGCGCGAGGCCGGCTACGAGGTCCCCGACCGCGGCCGGATCTCCGGCACGATCCGCAAGGCCTACGAGGAGGCGAACGGGAAGTGATCCCCTCCCGGCGGTGAGCATCGCCGCCGGTGCCGCTGCGAAGGGCCCGTGACCACGATGGTCACGGGCCCTTCTCATGCTCGATCGTGCTCGGTCGGGGCGCTCCGGCGCCCGCCGGAGGTCACCAGCCGCGCAGGGTCCAGGACGCCTGGTGCTCCTCGCCGGGAGCCAGGCGCACCACGTCGGTCCCGGAGCGGAAGGCGTCCGGCGGGCAGGTCATCGGCTCGACCGCGAGGCCGCGGCGGTGATGCTCGGGCTCGGGCCGGTCCCCGGTGTGGATCTGCAGCCACGGGCACTCCTCGCCGGCGGTCAGCTCCACGCCGGTGCCGCCGGGGGCGGTCACGGTGACGCGCAGCAGCCCGCCCTCGTCCCGGGCGACATCCGTGAAGGCGTGGTCGATGAACAGGTCCTCGAGCACGCGCGGAGCAGAGAAGTCGAAGTCGTCCCCGCGGGCGATCGGGGCGGTGCCGGTGGGCAGCAGGCGGTCCTCGGTGACGGTGAGCACGGTCCCGGCCGCGACCTCGAGCGACCACTGCTCCAGCGGCTCGGGCCCCGCGACCAGGTACGGATGCGGGCACACGCCGTAGGGCGCGTCGCGCCGTCCCAGATTCCTCGCCGTCACCGTGGTGGCCAGCCCCGTCTCGGCAGAGAGCGCGTAGCGCACCGACAGCAGCAGGTGGAAGGGATAGCCGGGGGAGGGGAACAGCTCCGTGCGCAGCACCACCTCGTCCTCGGTCACCGAGGCCGGGGCGAAGGGATGGAAGGAGACGAGGCCGTGGAGGGCGTTGCCGCGCTCCGGCTCGCTGAGCGGCGTGCGGATCTCCTCCCCGTCCCAGGTGTAGGTGCCGTCGCCGATCCGGTTCGGCCAGGGTGCCACGATCGCGCCCCTGAAGAACAGCATCGGCCCTTCCTCGGGGCTGCGCAGCAGGAGGTCTCGCCCCCCGACGGTGAGGGACTCGAGGGTCGCGCCGACCGTGGAGACCTCGGCGCGGTAGCTCCCCGCGACGAGCGTGAACAGGTCGCCGCGGTCGCGCGCGGCTGCGGGCGCGGTCGGATCGACGCCTGCGCCGGCGTCGTGTCCGGCGGGGGCGAGGGGGTCGGTCATCAGGTGCTCTCCTTGGGGTGCGGGGACGCGGTGTCGGCGGTGATGCTCAGCGGCTCAGTGGCTGAGGTCGAGCGCGGCGGCCGTGCGCTCAAGGGTCCGGTGGGCGAGGTCGCGGTCCTCCGAGAGATGGGTGCCCCAGCTGGGCACCATCTCCTGCAGCGCGGGGCGCCAGGTCTCGATGCGCTGGGGGAACATGCGCTCGAGCATCGTGAGCATGATGCTGGTCGCGGTGGAGGCGCCGGGGGAGGCGCCGAGCATCCCGCCGATCGACCCGTCGGCCGCGGCGATCAGCTGCGTGCCGAACTGCAGCACGCCGTGCTTCTTCGCATCCGGGGCGATCACCTGCACGCGCTGACCGGCGGTGACCTCCTCCCAGTCCGACTCCCGGGCGTCGGGCATGTACTCCAGCAGCGCCTCGAAGCGCTTGTGATGGGTCGCGGCCAGCTGCGAGCCGAGATAGACCATGAGGTCCAGGTTCGGCGGGGCGACGGCCATCATCTGGGTGAGGTTCGAGGGCTTGATCGACTCGAACAGGTCGGTGTACCGGCCGGTCTTGAGGAACTTCGGTGACCATCCCGCGTACGGGCCGAACATCAGCGACCGCTTCCCGCCCACGTAGCGGGTGTCGAGGTGGGGGACGCTCATCGGCGGAGCCCCGACGGCCGCCTTGCCGTACACCTTGGCGTCGTGGCGGGCGATGGTCTCGGGGTCGGTGCAGCGCAGCCACTGCCCGGAGATCGGGAACCCGCCGAAGCCGCGGATCTCCTCGATCCCGGACCTCTGCAGCAGCGGCAGCGCATAGCCGCCCGCGCCGACGAACACGAACGGGGCGCGGACCACGCGGACGGAGTCGTCGGCGCTCGAGCGGACCATCACGCCCCAGTCGGTGCCCATGCGGCGCAGGTCGACGACCTCGGAGCCGGTCGAGACGGTGGTCCCCGCGCGGGAGGCGAAGGCGAGCATCTCGCGGGTCAGCGCCCCGAAGTCGACGTCCGTGCCGTCGGGCGACCAGGTCGCCGCGATCGTCTCGGTGACCGGGCGGCCCTCGGAGACCAGCGGCGCCCACTCGGCGAGCTGCGCGTGCTCGGTGGTGAACTCCATGCGGTCGAAGAGCGGGTTCGCGACGAGCGCCTCGTGGCGGCGGCGCAGGTAGTCGGCGTTCTCCATCCCGTGCACGAAGCTCATGTGCGGGACGGTGTGGATGAACCGCGAGGGGGAGCCGATGCGGTCGTTCTCCACCAGATGGGACCAGAACTGGCGCGAGACCTGGAACTGCTCGTTGATCGCGATGGCCTTCGCCGGGCTGACCGAGCCGTCCACGTCCTGCGGCGTGTAGTTCAGCTCGCACAGGGCGCTGTGCCCCGTTCCGGCGTTGTTCCAGGCATCGCTGGACTCGGCGCCGAGGGAGTCCAGCCGCTCCAGGACCACGATCTCCCACTCCGGCTCCAGCTCGGTGAGCATCGCGGCGAGGGTCGCGCTGGCGATGCCGCCGCCGATCAGCACCGCATCCGCTCGGGTCACGTCCAGGTCTGCCATGTCTCTCCGTTCGCGCTAGCGCGTGTCCTGCCCACGAGGAGCCGCGCATTCCTCGCGCGGCGCAGGGTGACAGGGTGATCGTGCCGATCAGGGTATCTCGTGTCCCGGGGTGTCGAGCACCGCCCGAGCACGTCCGGGGGCGGTGCCCCTCGGTTCAGCCGTCGGTCGAGCCGGCGCCGTCGATCTCCTCGAGCAGACCCGTGACGCGGCCGCTCAGCAGGGCCGTGGCCAAATCGATCGCGACGGCTGCGCCGAACAGCGGCGCGAGGGGCCGCAGCATCGCGCACAGCAGGGTCCAGGCGGTCAGGGCCAGGACCAGCAGCACGGACCGGCCCGGGAGCGCCCCCGGCAGCAGCAGAGCGAGGCGCCAGGTGATCAGCAGATCCTGGCGCAGCAGCCGTGGCACCGCCACGATCATCGCCGAGCTCAGGAGCGACCAGCCCAGGCTCATCACCGCGAGTCCGCTGAGCACGATCGTCATCGCCGTGCCGGGCGCGCCGCCGGTCAGGACGATCCAGAGCATCGATGCGGAGCCCGCCTGGACGATCAGCAGCGGCAGCAGGCGCACGTTCGCGCGCAGGAACTGCGCCCGGAAGGAGGCCCACATCCGCGGCAGCACACGCACCCCGGCCCCGTGCCGGTCGGCGATCAGCACTTCTGCCACGGCGACCGAAGCCGGGGCGACTCCCAGGACGATCAGCCCCGCCAGGCTCAGCAGGAGCCACAGCAGGTTGACCTTCACCACCAGCAGGAGGCGGTCGATCACCGCGTTGGCGCGAAGGACCCACCCGGGCACCTGGGTGGGGCCGCTCGTCCCGCCTCGTCCGCTCATGTCTCGGAGCGTATCCCGAACCGGGCTCCGCGAAGGCGCGGGCACCGCGAGAGCCCCGATGTCTCGCGCGAATGGATGCGGTGTTCGTCACTGTCACCTCGGATTCTCGGGAGATGGGCGCGAGGCCCTGGAAGAGAGACCCGATCTTTGATGTGATGTGTACATGACTGCACCGTCGCATCCGGAATCGCTCAGCCGCTCCGAGCACGTCCTCGCCCCCACACCCGCGCAGCTCGCCTGGCAGCGTGACGGTCTCGGGGTCTTCTTCCACTTCGGGGTCAACACCTTCGCCGGTCGGGAATGGAGCGACGGCACGCTCTCCCCACAGCTCTTCGACCCCACCGACCTCGACGTCGAGGAGTGGGCCGCTCTGGCTGCTGAGCTCGGCGCGAAGTACGTCGTCCTCACCGCCAAGCACCACGATGGCTTCTGCCTGTGGCCCACCGCGACCACCGACTACTCGGTCGCGTCCTCGCCGTGGAAGGACGGCGGGGGAGACCTGATCGGCGAGCTCGCCGAGGCGTGCCGTCGCCACGGCCTGAAGCTCGGGCTGTACCTGTCGCCCTGGGACCGCCATGCCCCGCAGTACGAGGACCCGGCGGCCTACGACGAGTTCTACCTCACCCAGCTGCGTGAGCTGTGCACGGCCTACGGCCCGCTGCACGAGCTCTGGTTCGACGGAGCGGGCTCGGCGGGGCGGAACTACGACTGGGAGCGGATCGGGGAGCTGATCGAGGAGCTGCAGCCCGGGGCGATGATCTTCAACATGGGGCCGGCCACCATCCGGTGGGTGGGGAACGAGGACGGCCTCGCCTGCGATCCGGTGCACTACGTGACCGCTTCGGCGGATCTCAACAACTACGACGACGACGTCATCGAGTCGGCGGTGCCCCGCTACCTGCCGCCCGAGTGCGACGTCTCCTTGCGCCGGGGATGGTTCTGGCAGCCGGGCGAGGAGCCCAAGTCGCTTCCGCACCTGCTCGCGATCCACGACCGCTCCATCGGCCTCGGGGCGAACCTCCTGCTGAACATCCCGCCGGACAGGCGTGGGCGGATCGACCCGCAGGATGCCGCACGGGTGCGCGAGCTCGCCCGCGCTCTGCACGAGCGCTTCGGCTCCCCGCACGAGGGTGAGCTCGTGTCCCAGGACGACGGCGTCGTCCAGGTCGCGCTCGGGGACGAGACCAGCCTCGACCACATCGAACTCGTCGAGCGGCTCGAGGAGGGCCAGCGCGTGCACAGGCACCGAGTGCTGGCGGAGGACGGCACCGAGCTCGCCGTCGGAGGCACGATCGGCGTGCGCCGCCTCCACCGTCTGCCCGCCGTGGTCCGCACCAGCGGGCTGCGGATCGAGCTCGACGGCGAGGCGGCCGTCCTCGAGGCGGTGCGGGTCCACGACGCGACCGGAGCGCCCGTCCCCGACCTGGGCGATGCCTATCTGGCGCCGACCTCGGCGCCGGAGGCCTGACCCGGTCGTCGCAGATGCCGACGGCGCGACCCCGGCCCTCGGAGTCGCGCCGTCGGCGTCTGCGTGTGAAGCGCCCGCTCAGTACTGCTCGTCGAGCGCCGACTGGTAGATCTCCAGCAGGTTCTCCACTCCGATGGTGGTGAACTGGTCCGCGTAGGCCTGCCAGTCCGCATCCTTGGTGAAGTCGGTGCGCCCGGAGGCGGCCGACGCGATGGACTGCTCGAGGTGCTGGATCAGGTTGGTCTCGATCTCGCCCACCTGCGCGGACTGCTCCATGTCGAAGGCAAGCGTGGGGAGCACGAGCTCCTGGTCCAGTCGGTAGGGCTCGTAGGCCTCCCCGGCGGCGAAGAGCGAGGGCTCGATCGAGGAGGAGCCTTCCATGACGGCCTCGCCATGGCGCTGGGACATCGACTTGAAGAAGGGACCCCATTCCCACCATCCCTGGTTGGTCAGCTCGGTGCTGCCGGGGAGGACCTCGTACAGCGCCTGCTGGCCGTCGATGCCGACGGCGTCGGTCCCCGCGTAGTCCCAGCCCGTGCCCTGCTCGCCGCGTCCCATGGAGATGGTCATGCCGAGCTCGAACTGATAGTCGGCCCAGCGGATCATCTGCACGGGATCAGGGCAGGAGGAGGTGATCACGAAGTTCGGGGAGCCCAGCTGGTACCAGTCCCAGTGGCACGTGCGAAGCCCGTCGGGCCCCTCCATCGGGGGCAGCGGCTGCATCCTGCTCGCGGCGTTCTTGGAGTTCTCGAAGTCCAGGGTGGTGGCGAAGGCTCCCTGGGAGTTGCCGTACACGACACCGAAGCGCGGCCCCTCGGGGTCGTCGCCCATCTGCTGCAGCTGCTCGGTCGTCATGGACAGCATGCTCTGGGCGAAGTGCCCCTTGGCGAACTGCTCCTGGATCCAGATCAGGCCCTGCCGGTAGGCGTCTTCGGTCGGCACCCAGGCCACCTTCCCGTCGCGCAGCAACAGGTGCGTGGAGCTGACCTCGGTGAACGACCCCATGAAGAAGTTGACCAGGTTCAACAGGGTGTCCGAGGTGGTGACCGTGAGCCCCGCCCTGTCCGGCAGCCCGGACCAGCTCTTCCACTCCTCCATCAGGGCCTCGTAGTCGGTGAGGGTCTCCGGGACCGAGGCGCCGACCTCCTCGAGCCAGGCGGAGTTGTACCAGGTGCGGACGTCACCGGTCTTGCAGTGGTAGCAGTCGTTCATCGACGGCACGGCGTAGAGCCGGCCGTCCGGCGACGTGAACTGCTCGCGCATCTGCGGGAACTGCTCGAACATGTCCCGGATGTGCGGGGCGTGCTCGTCGATCAGCTTGTCCAGCGGGAGGAACATGCCCTGCTGTCCGTAGACGGCGACCTGCGAGACGGTGAACAGGCCCATGCCGGTCATCAGAGCGTGGGGGAGCTCGCCGCCGGAGAGCATCGCGTTGACGGTGGTGATGCCGTCCTCGCCCAGCGGGACCGGCTGGTAGGCGACCTTGACGCCGGTGGTCTCCTCGAGAAGGTTCGCGTAGTAGTTCGTGGGGTAGTCGAGCTCGGGGATCGAGCGTCCGAGGACGGAGAACTCGGTCTCGCCGTCTCCGAAGGGTACGAGGGCGCGGGCCTTGGGGCCCTGGTAGTCGGGCGGGTAGTTGATCCCCTCGGTCTCGGGGCCGAGCTCGACCACCGGTTCGGCGCTCCCGGGCTCGTAGTCGGCTTCGCCGACGACCTCTGCATCGGCGCCGGAGTCGCCGCCGCAGGCCGCGAGCACGGCAGGGGCGATGACCGCCGCGGCACCGACGGCGCCGGCTCGGCCCAGGACACCTCGACGGGACAGCTGAGGGCGGGGGGTTTCGTTCATGGTCTCCACTCTTCCTCGGGGGATGACATGCGTGGCGGGTGTGACGTGCGGGGCTCCCGATCGCGACGGGAGGGTCAGAACAGGCCGGTGCGCGTGATCCGACGAGCCAGATGGTTCACGGCGATCAGCAGGACCAGGCCGATGACGCTGCGGAACAGGCCGATCGCCGTGGCGTAGCTGTACTGGGGGATCGGGCTGTTCAGCCCGACCTCGTAGACGTAGGTGTCGATGACCTGGGAGGTGACCAGATTGAGCTGGTTCTGCATGAGCAGCACCTTCTCGAAGCCGACGCTCATGATCGAGCCGACCGCGAGGATCATCAGCACCACGGCGATCGGGAGGATCGCCGGCAGGTCGATGTGCCAGATGCGGCGCAGGTGCGAGGCGCCGTCGACCTTCGCGGCCTCGTGCAGCTCCGGCGGCACGGAGGACAGCGCGGCGAGGTAGATGATCGCGCTGAAGCCGGCCGTCTGCCAGACGCCGGACCACACGTAGGTGTGGCGGAACCAGCCGGGATCGGTGAGGAACGCGGGCGGATCGATCCCCAGCAGGGAGAGGGCGTGGGGGAAGATCCCGGTCTGCGGATCGAGCAGCATCACGAGGATGCCGACGACGACCACGACCGAGATGAAGTTCGGCGCGTAGGTGATCAGCTGGACGACGCGCGAGAAGTACTTCTGCCGCACGGCGTTCAGGGCGAGGGCCAACATGATCGGGATGGGGATCCCGGCGAGGAGCTCGTAGAAGGCCAGCACGAGCGTGTTCCACAGCAGGCGCCCGAAGTTGTAGCTGGTGACGAAGCGCTCGATGTGGTCGAGCCCCACCCATTCGGAGCCGGTGAGCCCGCCGACGGGAGTGTAGTTGCGGAACGCGATCTGGATGCCGTACATGTGCCAGTACGCGAAGATCGCGACCCAGACGAGAGCAGGCAGCAGCAGGTACAGCTGCTAGTTGTTGCGCAGACGCTGCGAGAGGGGGGTCTTGCGCCGTCCCTCCAGCGCAGGAGTCTGCTGCTTCTTCTTCGTGCGGGGCTCGTCGTCGATCCGCAGCTGGTCGACGAAGGTTCTGTGGTCTGTGTCGGTCACGGCGCGGTCAGCCCTTCAGGGAGCCGATCATCATGCCCTTGACGAAGTGCTTCTGCACGAACGGATAGGCGATGAGCGGGGGGATCGAGGCGATGATGATGAGGGCGTACTTCAGCTGGTTGGCCAGCTGCTGCATCTCGAGCACCTGCTCGGGGGAGATGCCGGGGACCCGTGAGGGGTCGAAGCTGTTGCCCAGGAGGATGTTCCGCATCACCAGCTGCAGGGGGTACAGGGAGTCGTCGGTGAGGTAGATCAGCGCGTTGAAGTACGAGTTCCAGGTCGCGACGCCGTAGAGCAGGAGGTTCACGGCGATGATCGGTTTCGACAGCGGGAGCACGATCTGCGAGAAGAACCGCAGGTCGCTCGCCCCGTCCAGGCGCGAGCACTCGAGCAGCTCGTGCGGGATGGTGGTCTGGAAGAAGGTGCGGGTGACGATCAGCTGCCACACGCTCACGGCACCGGGCAGGATCATCGCCCAGATCGTGTTGAGCATCCCGAGATCACGCACCACCAGGTAGGTGGGGATCATGCCGCCGGAGAACATCATCGTGAGGATGAAGACGAAGGTGATCGGATTACGTCCCCACAGATCGGCGCGGGAGAGGGCGTAGCCGCCGGCCAGTGTCACCGCGGTCCCGATGAGCATCGAGCTGCCGGAGTAGAGCAGGGAGTTCAGGAAGCCCCTCGTGATGTCCGGGTAGTCGAGCACCGCCTAGTACGCGTCGAGGCTGAAGCCGATGGGCCACAGCCACATCTCGCCGGAGGACACCGCCTGCGGGGAGGACATCGAGGCGCTGACGATGTACACGAACGGGTAGACGATGGTGAGCGTGAACAGAGCCAGCGCGGCGATCAGGACGATGTTGAGCACGCGATCCGAACGAGGTTCGCGGATCCGTCGCGGCGGGGACGGTGCAGGGGAGGCCTTCCCGGTCGGGGGCGCCTCGGTGCTGATCATCTTCGGGGGTCCTTCCTCGGTCCTCAACGGTGAGCACCGCATGAGAAGCATGCGCAGTGATCGGATGTATGTCAAGCAGACCTCCGATCACTTGGCGGCCAGTGTCGGCCTATCAGGGCTGCGGGAGGTGCTCGGCGGTTGAATCAGTCGAGGGTTGATCAGAGACGTGGGAGGACTGGGGCCTGGGCTCCGGGTCAGAGGCCATGGCGCCATTGCCGCCGACACCGTCGTCGTGGGCGGGACCCCCGTCGGGAGCCCCGGCGCGTCGTCCGGCCCCGCAGCATCGGGGCGTCTGAACGTCACGCCAGCGGCGAACACACGGGGAATCCTCGTCCGATCCGCGTACTCTCGATCCATCACCACCACCGAATGGGGGAGGACCATGTTCGAACGGTTCACCGACCGGGCTCGCCGCGTCGTCGTCCTGGCGCAGGACGAGGCCCGCCTGCTCAACCACAACTACATCGGCACCGAGCACATCCTGCTGGGCCTGATCCACGAGAACGAGGGCGTCGGCGCCAAGGCGCTCGAGGCGCTCGGCGTGACCCTCGACGCGGTGCGCGAGCAGGTCCGGGACATCATCGGCGAGGGGAACCAGACCCCGTCGGGCCACATCCCCTTCACCCCCCGCGCGAAGAAGGTGCTCGAGCTGAGCCTGCGCGAGGCGCTCCAGCTGGGCCACAACTACATCGGCACCGAGCACATCCTGCTCGGCCTGCTGCGCGAGGGCGAGGGCACCGCGGTCAAGGTGCTCTCCCGGCTCAAGGCCGAGCCGTCGGCCGTGCGCCAGGAGGTCATCGAGCGCCTCTCGGGCTACCAGGGCAAGGAGCCGGCGACCGCCGGCGGCCCCGCCGAGGGCCAGCCCTCCGGCTCGCTCGTGCTGGACCAGTTCGGCCGGAACCTCACCCAGGCCGCCCGCGACGGCAAGCTCGACCCGGTCATCGGCCGCGAGCAGGAGGCCGAGCGGGTCATGCAGGTGCTCAGCCGCCGCACCAAGAACAACCCCGTCCTGATCGGCGAGCCGGGCGTCGGCAAGAGCGCCGTCGTCGAGGGCCTCGCCCAGTCGATCGTCGCCGGGGACGTCCCCGAGACGCTCAAGGACAAGCAGCTCTACACGCTCGACCTCGGCTCCCTCGTGGCCGGCTCCCGCTACCGCGGCGACTTCGAGGAGCGCCTGAAGAAGGTGCTCAAGGAGATCCGCACCCGCGGCGACATCATCCTGTTCATCGACGAGATCCACACGCTCGTCGGGGCCGGTGCCGCCGAGGGCGCGATCGACGCCGCCAGCATCCTCAAGCCGATGCTGGCCCGCGGCGAGCTGCAGACCATCGGGGCGACCACCCTCGAGGAGTACCGCAAGCACATCGAGAAGGACGCCGCGCTCGAGCGACGCTTCCAGCCGATCCAGGTCGACGAGCCCTCCGTGGCCCACACCGTCGAGATCCTCAAGGGCCTGCGGGACCGCTACGAGGCGCACCACAAGGTGACCATCACCGACAGCGCCCTGGTCGCCGCGGCGAACCTCGCCGACCGCTATGTCAACGACCGCTTCCTGCCGGACAAGGCCATCGACCTGATCGACGAGGCCGGTGCCCGCCTGCGCATCCGCCGCCTCACCGCGCCGCCCGAGCTCAAGGAGTTCGACGTGCGCATCGAGGAGGCGCGCAAGAAGAAGGAGGAGGCGATCGACGGGCAGGACTTCGAGCTCGCCGCGAACCTCCGCGACGAGGAGCAGAAGCTCAAGTCCGAGCGCGACGAGAAGGAGAAGGCCTGGCGCCACGGCGAGTCCGACGCGGTGACCACCGTCTCCGAGGAGGTCGTCGCCGAGGTCCTCGCCGCCTCGACCGGCATCCCGATCGTGAAGCTCACCGAGGAGGAGTCCTCGCGCCTGCTGAACATGGAGCAGGAGCTGCACAAGCGCGTCATCGGCCAGGACGAGGCGATCAAGGCCATCTCCCGGGCGATCCGCCGCACCCGTGCGGGCCTGAAGGACCCCAAGCGCCCCGGCGGCTCGTTCATCTTCGCCGGCCCCACGGGCGTGGGGAAGACGGAGCTGGCCAAGGCGCTCGCGGAGTTCCTCTTCGGCGACGAGGAGGCCCTCATCCAGCTGGACATGTCCGAGTTCGGCGAGAAGCACACGGCCTCACGGCTGTTCGGCTCGCCCCCCGGCTACGTCGGGTACGACGAGGGCGGCCAGCTCACCGAGAAGGTGCGCCGCAAGCCGTTCTCCGTGGTGCTCTTCGACGAGGTGGAGAAGGCCCATGTGGACATCTTCAACTCGCTGCTGCAGATCCTGGAGGACGGTCGCCTGACCGACTCCCAGGGCCGCGTGGTGGACTTCAAGAACACCATCATCATCATGACCACCAACCTCGGCACCCGGGACATCGCCAAGGGCGTCTCCATGGGCTTCACCGCCGGCGGCGACCTCTCCACCGACTACGAGCGGATGAAGGCGAAGGTCCACGAGGAGCTCAAGCAGCACTTCAAGCCCGAGTTCCTCAACCGCGTCGACGACGTGGTGGTCTTCCCGCAGCTGTCCAAGGAAGAGATCGTGCAGATCGTCGACCTCGAGGTCGCGAAGCTCTCGCGCCGCCTGCACGATCGCGACATGGCCCTCGAGCTCACCCAGGCCGCGAAGGACCTGCTGGCCGAGAAGGGCTACGACCCCGTGCTGGGCGCCCGGCCGCTGCGCCGCACCATCCAGCGCGACATCGAGGACTCCCTCTCCGAGCGGATCCTCTTCGGGCAGGTCCAGGTGGGCGATCAGATCGTGGTCGACGCCGAGGGCGAGGGGCTGCTGGGAGACCTCACCTTCTCCCGTCGCAGCGAGGACGGTTCCCTCGAGCCGATCTCGGACGTCGTGGACGTGGAGTCGATGACGCAGGCCCGCGCCGAGGACGCCACCCACGCCGACGGCACGGACGCCTCCGACAACGCGCCCGACAGCGCGGAGGCGAGCGCCTCCTGAGCACAGTCCTCGGCCCGGTCCCCTTCCGAGGGGCCCGGGCCGAGGCCGATCCCGCGGCCGGTCGCACGACCGCCTGCGGGATGTCCCCGGACCGGGCATGCCGGCTCCGGGCCCCGTCCCGGAGCGCACCGGCCCGGCCGAGGCCTGCAGGACACCTGACGGGAAGGACCCATGGGAGCGCTGATCGACCGACTCCTCTCGCTCACGGACGTCCTCGAGGACTGGATCCTCGAGATCGGCGACGCCTGGTGGGTCCATCTCGTCGTCTACGCCTTCTCGGCTCTGGACGGGTTCTTCCCGAGCGTGCCGAGCGAGTCGACGATCGTGACGCTCTCCTCGCTGTGGTCGAGCTCCGGCCGACCGTCGCTCCTCCTGGTCTGCCTCGCCGCCTGGGCGGGGGCGTTCACAGGGGACAACCTCGGCTACCTGCTGGGCAGCAAGATCGGCTGGGAGCGGTTCCGCTTCCTGCGCGAGGGCAGGGGCCGACGCGCGGTCGAGGCGGCGGAACGCGGACTGGACAAGCGGGCGCTGCTGTTCCTCATGACGGCCCGGTACATCCCCTTCGGACGCACCGCCGTGAACCTCGTGGCCGGCGCGGTGCACTATCCGCACCGGCACTTCTGGCCCCGCTCCCTGCTGTCCACCTTCGTGTGGGCCGTCTACTCGTGCGCGATCGGCGCGGTGGCCGGGGCCTGGTTCGAGGACAACCACCTCCTGGCGATCACCGTCGCTCTCGTCGCGGCGGTGGTGATGGCCCTGCTGCTCGAGCGGATCATCTCCGGCGTGCACCGCTGGCTGGACCGGCGTGCGGCACGACGCGAGGCCGAGGAGACGCCCGAGGAGCGCGGCACCTCGCCGCTGACGACCACCGCCCAGGGAGAGGACAGCCCTTCATGACCGCGAGCACCGAGGACGACGGAGGCAGCGGCAGCGGCGGGAGCGCCGCCGTGCGGATCCGGCCGGCTCGGCCGGCCGATGTGCGCGGGATCAACCGGCTCGTGGAGCCGATGACCCACACCGGGATCCTCCTGGGCAAGGACCTCGTCTCCTACTACGAGGCGGTCCAGGAGTTCCTGGTCGCGACCGACGAGGAGGGCACGATCGTCGGCTGCGGCGCCCTGCACGTGATGTGGGAGGACCTCGCCGAGGTGCGCACCCTCGCCGTCTCCGATTCCGTCCGAGGCACCGGTCTCGGCCACCGGATCCTCGAGTCCCTCCTGGACCGTGCCCGCCAGCTCGGACTGGAGCGCGTGTTCTGCCTGACCTTCGAGGTCGAGTTCTTCGGCCGTCACGGCTTCGAGGTCATGGAGGAGACGGTCGACCCGGAGATCTACGTGGAGCTGCTGCGCTCGGCGGACGAGGGGATCGCGGAGTTCCTCGACCTCGCCCGGGTCAAGCCCAACACCCTCGGCAACACCCGCATGATCAAGCGCCTGGACGCCTCCGCCTGAGCGCCGGACCGCCCGAGGCGCCGACGCGCACCGGGGTCAGGGGAGACGGAGCCCGTCGGGTGCGGCGGCGCCGTCCGCTCCGGCCTCCCGCGCGACGTTGGTCCCGACCCCGCCGGCTCCGGCGCCGCTCGCGTGCTCCTCGCCCGCACGGACGGCGAGCCCATCGGCCAGCAGGGAGCGGATGCAGCGCTCCACGCGCACGGGGTCCTCAGGATCCAGTGCGGCCAGTGCTGCGGGGGACGTCTCGCCGTGCTCCCGCAGCAGCGCCATGATCCTTCCGCGCAGCTGACGATCCGTGCCCTCGAAGGCCTGCCGACGCCGGGTGTCCTCCTCCGGAGCGGGCCGCCCCGCAGCGACCCAGGCGCAGCCCCGAGCCTGCAGGGGGCACTGCTCGCAGCGCGGCGAGCGGGCCGTGCACACGAGTGCGCCCAGCTCCATCACAGCCTGGTTCCAGGCGACCGACCGGCCGCGCTCGGAGGGCAGGACGCTCGTGGCCAGCACCCGCTCGGCGGCGCTGTAGGAGCGGTCCGGCAGCGCGCGTCCCCTCACCGCCCGCGCCAGCACGCGGCGGATGTTCGTGTCCACCACGACGGCGCGTTCGTGGTGGGCGAAGGCGGTGACCGCGGCCGCGGTGTACTCGCCGATCCCCGGCAGGGCGCGCAGCGCCTGCTCGCCGCGGGGCACCTCGCCGCCGTGGGCCCGCACGATCTGCCGGGCGCAGTCCTGCAGTCGCAGCGCGCGCCGCGGATAGCCGAGCCGGTCCCAGACCCGCAGCACCTCGGCGGTGGGCGCATCTGCCAGGTCGACGGGGGCGGGCCAGCGTCGCATCCACTCCTGCCAGCGCGGCAGCACTCGCACCACGGGGGTCTGCTGGAGCATCACCTCGGAGACGAGGATGCCCCAGGCCGAGGCCTCTGGCTCGCGCCAGGGCAGGACGCGGGCGCTGCTGCGGTACCAGTCGATCACCGCGTCGATCATCGCGTCGATCATCGCGGGGGTCGAGGGGGTGCTGGTGCCGGTCATCCGCAGGACGGTATCGCATCCGGGCATCGGCCCCACGACCGGCCCGAGAGGGCTCGCCTCATGACGACGGGGGCGACACCTCGCGGTGCCGCCCCCGTCGGGACCCGTGGCAGCGCCACGGAGCAGGAGGATCAGACCTGCGGGGTCTGGGCCTTGAGCAGGTCGCGGATCTCGGAGAGGAGGACCACGTCCTCGGGAGCCGCCTCGAGCTCCTCGTCCAGGTCCTTGTTGCGGTTGGCCATCTCACGGGCCTTGGTCATCGGCACGACGAAGACGAAGTAGACGACCGCGGCGGTGATCAGGAAGGTGATGATCGCCGAGATGACCGCGCCGAAGTTGACGAAGGTCGCCTCGTTGTTCTCGAAGATCTGGAAGCCGAATCCGCTGACGGAGTCGGCACCGCCGGCGGCCGCGACCACGGGGTTGATGAGGTTGTCGACGAAGGCGGTGACCAGCGCGGTGAACGCGCCGCCGATCACGACACCGACCGCGAGGTCGATGACATTGCCCTGCATGACGAAGTCCTTGAAGCCCTTCATGGGGAGATCCTTCTGAGGTCGGGGATGAGGGGAACCGCGGACACGGTTCGCACGGACTCTAACCGATCACGGACACCGTCACGGTCCCCGCGCCGAGAGCGTGCGCGACGTCTCCGGCGCTCTGCCGCTCGACGAGGACCAGCGCCTCGGTGCCCGAGGACCCCGGCGACACGGGAGGACCCGAGGTCGCAGCGTCGGCGGACAGCGAACGGATCTCGGCGGGGACACGGGAGCCGGTCCCGTCGACGGGATCGCTCATCAGCAGCTCGATCCGTGTCCCGGCGGCGAGATGCGGCAGGAGCACCTCGGGGACGGGCACTGCCACGAGCGCCGTGCCCTCGGGGATCGCGGGGCCCTCGGCGCCGACGACGTCGGCGGGCAGCACCGCTCCGCCCTCGGCGACCGGCCCCGCCAGGCGCTCCCCCTCGAGCTCGGCGACCGACGAGGACGCCCCGCCGGGGACCAGCGAGCTCGCGACCTCGACGGTGCGCAGATGCTGCGGACCGAGCTCGGTGCCGGTGGGCAGGTCGCCGGCCGCGACCACCACCGGCGTGCTCTGCATCGAGGCGGGCACGAGCGCGGGCAGCACGAGCACCACGGCGAGGGCCGCGACCAGGAGCGAGAGGCTCCGACGCCGTCGTCGCAGGGCGCGGCGCCAGAGGGGCAGATGGGGCAGGAGGCGAGCGAACATGCCTCGACGCTAGGCCGGGGCGCACCTGCCCGCCCGGACCCGCGAGCGGCTGTGGAGCGCGGGGCGGTGGGGAGGAGAGGTCAGGACGCCGCGGCGGCGGGCTGCGCGGAGGAGGTGCTCGAGGAGCCGCTGGAGGACGAGCCGCTGGAGGACGAGCCGCTCGAGGAGGTTCCGGACGAGGCCGAGTCGGCGGAGCTCGAGGCGGATCCGTCGGAGGCCGGCGCGGATCCGCCGGACGGCGTCGAGGCGCCGGAGGTCGCGGAATCTGTGGAGTAGAAGCCCGAGCCCTTGAAGACGATGCCCACGGAGTCGAAGACCTTCCGCAGGGCTTCCTGCGCGCACTCGGGGCAGGTGGTCAGCGAGTCCTCGCTGAAGCTCTGGTACTGCTCGAAACGATGCCCGCAGTTCTTGCAGGCGTAGACGTACGTGGGCACGCGGGTCCTCCGGGATGATCGATGAGCGGGCCGCGCACGGGCGGCCGGAGGAAGTCTACGTCTGCCCGGGGCTCAGGCGGGATCGTTCGTGATCAGCGAGACGATCCCGTCGGCTGTGAGCACCTCGGGGATCGGCACGTCGTGCGCCTCGCGCGGCAGGGTGCCCGCGGCGAGCAGCTCGCCGGGGTGGACCACGGCGACGACGCGCGCCGAGCGCGGCACGGTCACCAGGGCGCGGTCGTAGTAGCCCGCGCCGTGCCCGATGCGGGTGCCGGCCCGGTCCACGGCGAGGGCGGGGGAGAGCACGAGGACGGCCTGCGCGAGCGCGTCCGTGCCGAGCCTCTCGCCCACCGGCTCCTTCCCGAAGCCCCGCCCGGGGGAGTCGGCGAAGGCGGAGCGCCCGTCCCAGCGGATCCACTCGAGCTCGGTCCCGGCCGCGGCGGGGAAGACGAGCTCCGCCCCGCGGGCGGCGAGCTCCGCGGCCAGCGGCATCACGTCGGCCTCGGTGGGGGTGGGGTGGAAGGCGGCCACCCGCGGTGCGGGGCCGGTCGCGACCCGTCGGCGCGCGACGACGCTGTCCACGAGGGCGAGCAGCGGCCCTGCGTGGGCGAGGAGCCTATCGGCCTCCCGGGAGCGCCGCTCGGGATCGGCACCGTAGGCCTCCCGCCGGGCGGCGCGGAGGCTCCGGCGCAGCGCCTGCTTCTGCGCGGCGAGCTCCTGCTCCTGCGCCGCGGTCTGCTGCGTCGGCGCGGCGGGCTCCTGCGCCGTCCGGTCCTCGGCGGGGATGGGGGCGTCCATGGGGTCAGGCTCCCACACCGTGGGCGTCCCCGTGGGCGTCTGCCCCGCAGGCGTCTACGATGACGCGATGGTTCACGTGTGGCCCCTGGTCCTGCGCGACGGGGAGCTCATGCTCCGGCCGCTGCGCCGCCGCGACCGCGGCGAGTTCGACCGTCTGCGCGCCCGCAGCGCCCAGTGGCTGCGTCCCTGGGATGCGACGGATCCGTTGCACCCCGGCCGCGCGACCGACTTCCGCGCCCTGCGCCGCTGGGCCTCGGAGCAGGCGCGGCTCGGCACGGCCCTGCCGCTCGCGATCGTCGCCGACGGGCGGGTGGTCGGACAGATCACCGCCGGCCCCATCCAGTACGGGGCGGTGCGCTCGGCGGTCCTCGGCTACTGGATCGACCAGGGGATGGCCGGGCGTGGACTCGTTCCCAGGGCGGCGGCGCTGCTGATCGACCACCTCTTCGCCGAGCTCGGCCTGCACCGCGTGGAGGTGACCGTGCGCCCGGAGAACGCGCCGAGCCTGCGCGTGGTGCAGAAGCTGAACCTCCGGGCCGAGGGGATGCGTCGCGCGGCGATCCACGTCGACGGCGCCTGGCGCGATCACCTCGTGTTCGCGCTGACGGCCGAGGAGGTCGCGACCGACGACGCCGGCTACGGTGTGCTGCGCCGCCTCCAGCGCGAGCATCCGAGCCGCGCGGTGAAGCGCTGAGCCACGTCCGGGCTCGCCCGTGGCGGGGCGCACGGAATTCCTCCCCGACACGCCCGGTCCATGACCAGGGGAATCACGTCCGTGTCATTACTGTGTCGATGTGGAGTCGATCAATCTCGGAGCCGTCCTCTTCGCCGGCCTGCTGCTGCTGTGGCTGGTGTACGCCCTGCCCCGCACCGCGAGCCGCCGCGAGGTGATGGGACGCGCCCGCGCCGCGGACGAGGCCGAGATGTCGTCCCAGGCGCGGGACCTCTCCGCGGCCGTCCACGCCCGCCGCTCGTCTGCCGAGGTGACCTCCCCCATGTCCCAGGACCGTCTGCTCATGCGTCCCGCCGACCCCACCCGTCGGCCCCGCTTCGATGCCGAGCCCGGCACCCGCGTGGACCTCGGCGAGGAGCGCGGGCGTTCGCGCCGGCTCATGCGCACCGTGCTGATCGGGCTGATCGCCGCCACCGCGGTGCTCGTCGTGGCCGCCGTGACTCAGCTGCTTCCCTGGTGGACCCCTCTGCTCACCGCGCTCGCGCTCGGCGTGTTCCTGGCGGGGCTGCGCCGCGCCGAGCTCGATCGTCGCGCCCGCCGCACCCGCGCCGCGACCCGTGCCCGTCGGGAGCAGGCAGAGGCCGAGACCGCCCGCCGCCGCGCCACGGGAGCCGCTCCCCAGCCCAGCACCCGCGAACTGCCCGCCCCCTCCGAGACCGCCTCCGTCACGGCTCCGGCGAGCTCCGCAGCGAGCCCCGCGGTTACGGATCTCGAGGCCGCCTCCGAGCGGGCGGCGCAGCAGGTCACGCGCCCGGGGGAGTGGACCCCGCGCCCCGTCCCGCGCCCCACCTACGCGCTGCGGGGCGAGGTCGACGACCTCGCGAGCCGCCACGCCGCGCACCGCCGCACCATGCTCCCGGAGTCGGTGCCGCTCGAGAGCGCCCACGTCGAGGAGGCCGAGGCGGTCGAGGAGAGCTTCGCCCCTGCGCAGGACCTCCACCTCGACGAGATCCTCGCCCGCCGGCGCGCCTGAGGCGGCGAGGGCCCCGCATCTCGTCGTGCGCCCCGAGAGGCCGCTGTCCCGAACTGCAGTCCGACCCCCGTTCCTGACCAGGGCCGACTAGCCTGGTGAGGACATGAACACGACAGCGCCCCGCACCCCCTCCCCGTCCCGGCTGCTCGAGCACGCGACCACCGCCGCGCACGCCGCCGCCGAATACCTCCGCTCCCTGGACCGCGAGGGCCTCTCCCGCGAGTACAAGGCCAGCAACCACGACATCGTCACCGAGCACGACCGTCGCAGCGAGGAGATCATCGTCTCCGAGCTGCGCCGCCTCGTGCCCGGCGCGAGGATCGTCGGCGAGGAGGGCGGCGAGCGCCCCGCCGAGCAGCCCGACTCCGGTGCCGACGGCCCCGTGGTCAGCTTCTACGTCGACCCGATCGACGGCACCAGCAACTTCGCGGCCGGTCTGCCGCTGTTCTGCATCTCGATCGGCGTGGCCGTCGACGACGAGCTCGTCGCCGGCGTGATCGACGCCCCGATCCTCGGCCAGGTCTTCGCCGCGGCCGACGGCCCCGCGACCCTCGACGGCCGTGTGCTCGCCCCCCGCTCGACGCGTCCCGCGCCCGACGCCCTCGTGCTGTCCGGATACCCCGGCCAGCGCATGGGTGCCCGCTTCCCCGAGCACGCCGCGCACGCCACCCGTACCCTCGAGGACTCCGTCTCCGCGGTGCGCCATCTCGGCTCGGCCGCGCTC
This sequence comes from Brachybacterium sp. EE-P12, assembly GCF_003711805.1. Classification (GTDB taxonomy): domain Bacteria; phylum Actinomycetota; class Actinomycetes; order Actinomycetales; family Dermabacteraceae; genus Brachybacterium. The sequence goes on from NZ_QXCP01000004.1 coordinate 945,983, forward strand.
GAGCTCGCCTACGTCGCCGCCGGCTGGGCGGATGCGACCGCGCTCAGCGCCATCAACTCCTGGGACGTCGCCGCGGGCTTCCACATCCTCCGCCGGGCCGGCGGGTCGCTGCGCACCTGGCCGGGGGAGGGGGACGCGGCGCGTCCCGATCACCTCCAGCCCGCCTACACGGCGTGCACGGGCCAGGAGCGGCTCGAGGTGCTCGACACGCTCCAGGACGAGCTGCAGGAGCTTCGCTCGGCGCGCTGAGCATCCGCTCTGTGACCTTCGTCAAGAGGCCGCCCCCGATGCGACAGCACCCCGGCGGCGATGCTAATCTGACGTGGTCGCCGAGCGACATGGGGCTATGGCGCAGTTGGTAGCGCGTCTCGTTCGCAATGAGAAGGTCGGGGGTTCGAATCCCCCTAGCTCCACCCGGTATCACCCCTGGTCAGACAGCCAGGGGTGATTTCTTGTGTCCACCGTTCCCATCCCGCGAGCACCAGACGGACTTCAATTCGCTCCTTGGGGGACTTCGTCATGGGGTGCTGGCCATCATGCGTGTTCGGCAGAGGTGCGTCGTCGGGCTCCGGGGCGGTTCCGGCCTCGAACCGGTGCCAGGCGGCATCAGCCGTCGTGCGCGGGCCTATGGCGACACGAGCTGGCTATATGGTCACCTCTCGTCGCCATCGGCCCGACGGCGACACAGAGATATCGGCGCCGAGTCCTCGAGGCGCCGGCGGCACTGCGTCTGACGCCGGTGCACGCGGTCGCAGCTGCTCCAGTCGTAGCTCTCGTGAGCAACGGATGGTCCTGCACGGGGTGTCGAGCACGAGGGCCACCCTTGCGTTCCGTGCTGTGACCGGGTTCACTCGGTCGTGCATCGGTCCGACGACTTCGAGGGGGACATCATGACCGAGGCACGCTCCACCTACGATCCCGACGGTGGCTATGACCCCGACGGTGGCTATGACCCCGATGGCGGCTATGACCCGGATGGCGGGTACGACCCGGACGGTGGGTACGACCCGGACGGCGGCTATGACCCCGACGGTGGGTACGACCCGGACGGTGGGTACGACCCCGACGGCGGCTATGACCCGGATGGCGGCTATGACCCCGACGGTGGCTACGACCCTGACGGCGGTCTGATCTGACCTGAACGCCGCAGCGGCGTCCGCTCACGGCGGGCGCCGCTGCGTCACGCCCGGCGAGCTCAGCCCCTCGCCAGCAGCTCCCGCAGCACGACGCGATCGTCATGGGGCACCCTCCGCGTCCCGACCAGCTGCACCGTCTCGTCCCCCTTGCCGGCCACGAGCACCACGTCGCCCCCGCGCGCCATCTCCCAAGCCGCACGGATCGCGTCGGCCCGGCGCGGGATCTCCAGGCAGTTCGGACAACCTTCCCGCACCTCGGCGCGGATCCTCGCGGCCGGCTCCCGGCGGGGGTTGTCGTCGGTGAGGATCACGAGGTCCGCGAGCTCGGCGGCGATCTGTCCCATCGGTGCGCGCTTGGCCCGGTCCCGCTCCCCGCCCGCGCCGACCACCAGCAGCAACCGGCCCTCGGTCCGTGCGCGCACCGCGGTCAGCGCGCTGCGCAGCGCGGCAGGGTTGTGCGCGGTGTCGACCATCGCCGTCACGCCGTCGCGGACCCCCACCACCTCGAGCCGGCCCGGCGGAGGAGCCACCTCGGACAGCGCCCCGGCCACCACTTCGGGCTCTCCGCCCAGGGCGATCACCGCGCTCGCGGCGAGCAGCAGATTCGTCACCGCGACGCCGTGCACCGTCGGCAGCACCACGTCGTGCCGTTCCGCCCCCACCCGCAGCCGGCCCCGGAGCCGCGGCGCGTCGAGCTCGCGGGCGTCGTCGAGCTCGACGTCCCCGCCCGGGCCCACGGTGACGAGCCGCGCCCCGCGCCGTGCGACAGCGGCCCGCACCAGATCGCCCTGCGCGCAGTCGGCGGCGAGCACCGCCGCCCCGTCGGGGCGCAGATGCTCCTCGAACAGCCGCAGCTTCGCGCCCCAGTAAGTCTCGAGGCTGCCGTGCACGTCGAGATGGTCCCGCTCCAGTCCCGTGCACACCGCCACGTCGACCTCGACCTGCGTGAGCAGGCCGTCCTTCAGGATCCCGACGAAGGCCTCGAGCGAGATCGCCTCCGCCCCGAGCGCGACCTGCTCGGCGATCAGGTCCGGCAGGTACTGCGCCGAGCGGCGGAATTCCGCGGGCCGCTGGGCGCCGTGCACGTCGGTGATCCCCGTCGAGTCGCAGCCGGCCGCACGCAGCCCCGCCGCGCGCAGCAGCTGCAGCGTCGCCGTCGCGACCGAGGTCTTGCCGTTGGTGCCGGTGACCGCCGAGACGAGAGGACGGCCGACGGGCATCGGGACGGGCTGCAGCATCGAGGACCCCCTGGAGCATCGTCGGCGGGCACCCTCGGCCCGCCGGCCCCATCCCATCACAGGAGCGCACCGCGCGCTCAGGCTCCGGGCCGGGACGGCGGGATCGGCCGGAACCGGCCGCCCGACCCGCGGCTGAGCACGATGGCACCTGCCGGGGCGACCTCGCACACCGTCTCCTCGAGATGCTCGACCACCGCCGCGAGGGCGTGCCGGGCGGCGTCGTCCTCCGCCGCGCGGCCGCCCGGCTCCACGCCGAAGCGCAGCACGATCCTGCCGATCCGCCTGCCGCCGATCAGCGGCGCCTCCACGTCCTTCCGCTCCACCGCGTGCAGGGAGCCGAGCGCGAGCACGGCCTGCTCGAGGACGTCCTGGGGGCGGGCGCCCTCGCGCAGCGCGCCGATCGGCAGGTGGAGGCGGTAGCTCGGCATCGTCCCAGGCTATTCCGGCCCGCCGCGCTCCGGTACGCTCCGAGCGGGGCAGGACGCGGAGGCCCCGGGGGGAGGAGCGCCATGACCGGCAGCATCGTGCTGATCCACGCCGTGCGCTCCTCGCGCACCATGTGGAAGGGGCAGGTGCGGCGCCTGCGCGAGCGCGGCTACCAGGTCATCGCCCCCGACCTGCCCGGTCACGGCCGCCGCCGCGGAGAGCCCTTCACTCTCGAGAGCGCGCTTTCCACGATCGACGAGGCCGTCGCGCGATGCCAGGAGCCGCCGCTGCTGGTGGGCCTCTCGCTCGGCGGCTATCTCACCCTCCACTTCGCGGCGAGCGCTCCGGGGCGGATCGCCGGCATCGTCGCCGCGGACTGCACGATCGTGCCGGGCCCCGCGACGGCACGGCTCTACGGGCTGTGGATGACGATGAAGGACTGGCTGCCCGGGGACTCCGACGCCCGCGTCGCCCGCTCCTTCGCCCGGCAGCACACGCGCAAGGCCGCCAGGCGCTACTACGGCGGGGGCCGCGCCCACGGCGTGGTCCGGAACGTCGTGCGCACGATCAGCTCCCTCGACCTGCTCGCCGACGTCGCCGCGATCGACGTGCCGCTCACCTTCGTCAACGGCGAGCACGACCCCTTCCGCCGCCACGAGGCGCTCTTCCTCGAGGCGGCCCGCGACGGGCGCCTCGTGATCCTCGAGGACGCCGGGCACATCGCGAACCTCTCCCGCCCCAAGCGATTCGCGAAGATCCTGCGCCGCTGTGCGGCCGCGACGGCGGCGGCGACATGACGGCTCCCGAGGCACCCGCCCCGCGGGCCGTCGGCCCCGCCGCCCCTCCATGGCCTGTGGTGCTCGTCCACGGCACTCGCACCTCGCACAGCCAGTGGGACCTGCAGACCCCCTCGCTCCGCGCCGCGGGCCATCCAGTCATCACCCCGGACCTGCCCGGGCACGGCACGGACCGCGGTGCGCCTTTCACCCTCGAGGCGGCCGAGGCCGTGATCGAGGACGCGGTGCAGGCCGCGCACGCCGCGACCGGCCTGCCCGTCCACCTCGTCGGCAGCTCGCTCGGCGGGATGCTCGCGATCCACTCCGCGGCACGGCTGAGCACACCACCCCGGCCCGTGCTCGGCTCCGTGATCGCCTGCGGCGCCGCGGTCCAGCCCACCCCGGGCGCCGCCCGGCTCTACGCCCGCCTCATGACGGCCGGGGACCTCCTGCCCTCGATGCACAGCGGGACCGCGGCCTTCCCGTTCACCTGGCTGCTCGGCCCCGTCGGAGCCCGCGCCTATCTGCGCGGCGGCAGGGCGGACCGGGACGTCGTCGCCCCCGCCTTCGCCGCAGTCGCGTCGCTGGACCTGCGCTCGGAGCTGGCCCGCATCCCGGTGCCGGTCACCTTCCTCCACGGCCGCGGGGACCAGCTGCGCCTCCACGAGCGCTCCTTCGCCGCGGCCGCCCCGCACGGCCGGCTCGAGCTGCTGTCCTACGGGAACCACATGGTGAACCTCGTGCGCCCCGAGCGCTTCACCGCGGACCTGCTGCGCGTCCTCGCCCGCGCGGAGACGACCTCTCCGGGACCGGTCACAGCCCCAGCACGGCACGGGCGATGAGGAAGTAGACCACCAGGCCCGTCGCGTCGACGAAGGTCGAGATGAACGGGTTGGAGAACACGGCCGGATCCACCTTCACCGCCCGCGCGATCAGCGGCATGATCCCTCCGATCGCCGCGGCGACGGCGCAGATGCCCACGAGCGTCAGGCCGATCACCGCACCGATCCGCGGCTCGTAGACGAGGCCGGCGATCCCGGCGCCGAGCACGCCCAGCAGCAGTCCCATGAGCAGGCCCACCCGCAGCTCGCGCGCGAGCACCCGCAGCACATCCCGCGGGCCCACGTCCCCGAGGGCGAGCGCGCGGGTGACCGTGGTCGCCGCCTGGTTGCCGGTGTTCCCACCGGTGCCGATCAGCAGCGGCACGAACAGGGCCAGCACGGTGACCTGCTCGAGCGTCGCCTCGAAGGCGTCGAGCACCTGCACGGTGAGGGTCGCGCCCACCGCCAGCACCAGCAGCCACACGATGCGCGAGCGGACGATGGTCCGCACCGGCGTGCCCAGGTAGGGGCGGCGCAGCGGCTCCGTGCCGCCCTGGCGCGCAGAGTCCTCGTCCTGCTCGCGCTCGAGGATCCGGGCAGCGTCGTCCAGGGTGAGGATCCCGACCAGCCGCTCCTCGGCGTCCACGACCGGCAGCGCCGACAGACGCAGCTCCGAGCAGCGCCGGGCGGCGAGCTCGGCGGTCTCGGTCGCCGACACGCTGTGCGGATCCACCATCACCTCGGCGATGTCCTGCTGCGGCGCGGCGCGCAGCACGTCGCGCAGGCTGATCACCCCCACCAGCTTCCGGGTGCCGTCCAGCACCGGGATCGTGTAGACCGTCTCGGCGTCGTCCAGGCGCGCCCGCACCCGCTCGAGGGTCTCGCCGGCGGTGTCACCGGGGTGGGCGGCGACGAAGGCCGGGCTCATGCGGCGCCCGACGGAATCCTGCGGATACCCGAGCACCGTCGCGGTCACGGCCCGCTCGTGCTCGGGCAGCCCGCGCAGCAGGCGGGTGGCGAGCCCGGCCGGGAGCTCGTCCAGCAGCCACACCCGGTCGTCGGGCTCGAGCGCGGCGAACAATTCGGCCACCTCGCCGCTCTGGAGATCGTGCAGCAGCTCGTGCTGCAGGGCGGGATCCAGGCGCTCGAACACCTCGATCGCCTGGCCCTTGGGCAGCAGGCGGAACACCACTGCGCGCTCGCGGTCCTCGAGCCGTCCGCTGAGGTCGAGGATCTCGGAGAGATCGAGGGTGCCGAGCTGGCGGGCGAGCGAGACGAGGTCGTGGTCGGCGAGGGCCTCGCGGAGGGTCTGGTCGGTGACGTCGATCTGGACGGCGGGGGTCGTGAAGGTCATGGGACGCTCGTTCCTGGGCAGGCCGCGGCGCCTTGTCGAGACCGCCCGCGCACCCGTCGCGAGTCGTCACGGCTCATCCGGGGATGAGCCGTCAGGACCGGGCGGCGGGGTGGGCTGGAGTCGTCGGCGGGGCCGGGCGGCGGGTGGGGCCGTGGGTCAGCCGGATGCCGCGTCATGGCGCGGCCCGCCGTGCCAGGGTGCGCTCAGGCGCGGGGCGCGGCGGAGCACCGAGAGAGGGCGTCCGGCGTGGGTGTGGGACTGCCACTGTCCATGGGACGCTCACCTCGCTCTCGTCTGCTCCGCAGGCGGCCGGCTCGGGGCGGCCGGGCGCGCTGACAGCACCCTATCCCCGCTCCGCGCGCGCGGCCAGCAGGGCGCGTCGGCAGTGTGCCCCGCCCCACGGGGGAGAGGCGCCGGGGACGGGACGAGGATCTAGGCTGGGGCCATGCATCCCACCACGCTCCGCGTCGGCTTCGTGCCCGGCGTCGAACCGGATCGCTTCCTGCGCCGCTGGAAGTCCGGCCGCCGCGCGGCCTGGCTCGAGCTCGTCCCCGTGCCGCTCTCCCGGCAGGCGGAGGCGCTCGCCGAGGGCGAGGTCGACATGTGCTTCGTCAGGCTCCCGCTGCCGGCCGACGCACGGGAGCAGCTGCACCTGGTGGCGCTGTGGGAGGAGCGGGCGTGCGTGGTCGTCGGCGACGAGAACCTGCTGAGCCTGCACGAGGACATCGTCGAGGCGGATCTGGCGGGGGAGACCGAGATCCCCGGGACCCACCTCGACGACGCCGCGGAGCGGATCGCCGTCGCCGCGACCGGCGTGGGCTTCACCCGCGTGCCGCTCTCCCTCGCCCGCCTGCACCACCGCAAGGACGCCGTCTCCCTGCCGCTGCGCGACGGCGAGCCCACCCGCATCGCGCTCGCCTGGCCGCGCGCGGCCGATGACGAGATCCGCCAGGAGTTCGTCGGCGTCGTCCGCGGCCGCACCGCCCGCTCGAGCCGCTCAGCCCCGCTCCGGCACCGCATCCAGACCCCGATCGAAGGAGAACCATGACCGAGCAGCCCCGTATGAACGTCGAGAGCTTCAACCTCGACCACCGCACCGTCGCCGCCCCCTATCTGCGGACCGCCGACCGCAAGGAGCTGCCCGGCGGCGACGTGCTGACGAAGTTCGACGTGCGTTTCGCCCAGCCGAACGTCGAGCACCTCGACTCCGAGGCGGTCCACTCCCTCGAGCACATGATGGCCGAGCACATGCGCAACCACTCCGGCGACGTCATCGACGTCTCCCCGATGGGCTGCCGCACCGGCTTCTACGTGCTGCTGGTGGGCGATCACGACGTCGAGGGCTTCGCCCCGGTCCTCGAGGCGACGCTGCGGGACCTGGTCGCCGCCGACGAGGTCCCCGCCGCGAACGAGGTCCAGTGCGGCTGGGGAGCCCACCACACCCTCGAGGGCGCGCAGTCCGCGGCCCGTGCCTTCCTCGAGCGGCGCGAGGAGTGGGGCACCGTCACCGCCGCCTGATCGCGGCGGTGCTCCTGAGCGGGGCACGGCTCAGCGCCCCGCGATCCCCTCACGCACCGCGGCGAGCAGCCGCGCGGTGCGCGGATCGGTCGCGATCTCGTCCAGGCCGACGGGACGGCCCCTGGGGTCGGCGAGCGGGATCCGCCAGTTGGGGTACTCCTCGTCGGTGCCCGGCTGGTTCTGGATGCGCCGCTCGCCCACGCAGTCCACGAGCGAGACCCCGAGCAGCATCGACGGGGTGCGGGCCAGGTGCCGGTGCAGAGCGATCACCGTCTCCTCGACGTCCTCGACGTCCTCGACGGGCCCCGGCGGGAGCAGGCCCTCGGCCCGCAGCACGTCCAGCACCTCCTCGCGCCCCGCGGCATCGGCGGCGAGCTCCTCGGCCAGGGGCCGCTCCAGCAGCCCCAGCTCGTGGCGCAGGGTGACGTGGTCGCCGGCGAGATAGCCGGCCGTCGGCGGGAGGTCGTGGGTGTTCACCGAGGCCATGCACAGGGTGCGGTAGTCCTCGGCACGCAGCGGGCGGCCCTGCGCGTCGTACTCGAACCACAGGATCGAGGTGCCCAGGATCCCGCGGTCCACGAGCACCTCCCGCACCCATGGCTCGAAGGTGCCGAGGTCCTCGCCGACCACGAGGGTGCCCGAGCGCTGCGCCTCCAGGGCGAGGATCCCGATCATCGCCTCGTGGTCGTAGGAGACGTAGGCGCCGTCGGCCGCCTCGTGCCCCTCGGGGATCCACCACAGCCGGAACAGCCCCAGCACGTGGTCGATGCGCAGCGCCCCCGCATGCCGCATGAGGGTGCGCAGCATGTCCCGCCAGGGACGGTAGGAGGCCTCGCGCAGGTGCTCGGGGTGCCAGGGAGGCTGCGACCAGTTCTGGCCCTGCTGGTTGTACTGATCGGCGGGGGCGCCGACGGTCGCGCCGCGCGCGAGCACGTCCTGCAGCGCCCAGGAGTCCGCGCCCACCTGCTCGACGCCCACGGCGAGGTCGTGCATGATCCCGATCCGCATCCCGGCCTCGCGCGCCGCGGCCTGGGCGGCGGCCATCTGCTCGTCCAGCCACCACTGCACCCGCACGTGGAACTCGATCCGGTCGGCGAGCTCGGTGCGCGCCCTGGTGAGGACATCCTCGTCCAGGTGCTGCAGCTGCACCTCGTCCGGTGTGCCGCGCACGGATCCCGCGATCGCGGACCACAGCGCGAAGTCCTCGAGCCCCTGCCCCTCCCGGGCGCGGTAGGCGTCCAGCAGCGCCTGCCGACCCGCTGTGAGGGGCACCGCGAACAGCTCCTCGAGGGCGGCGAGCTTCGCGTTCAGCACCTCGTCGCGCACGAGCCGGTCCCCGCGCGTGTTGCGCTCCGCGACGGTGCCCCGCAGCAGGTCAACCTTCTGGCGGGCGAAGTCGGTGAGGGAGCGGTACTCGGGCACGTCCTCGATCCGCAGGTACAGCGCGGCGGTGAACCGCCGGGTGACCGGCAGGTACGGCGAGGGCTCGACCGGCGGCGTCGGAGAGGAGGCGTGCAGGGGGTTGACCAGCAGGAAGTCAGCGCCGTGCCGAGCTGCGGTGATGGCGGCGAGGTCGCGCATGTCGGCGAGGTCGCCGATGCCCCAGGAGCGCTCCGAGCGGACCGAGTACAGCTGCGCCTGCACCCCGAAGGCGCGCCGAGCCGCGTACTGCTCGTGCACGGTCAGCCGGGCGGGGGTGACCACGAGGTCCGCCTCGGCGGGGCCGGCCCCGGTCTCGGCGACCAGGCGGTGCCAGCCCAGCGGCAGCCCCTCGGGAAGCTCGAAGCGGGCGCGCCCGCGCAGGACGCCGTCGAGGTCGAAGGGCGGGGTGTTGTCCTCGCCCTGGACGAGGTCGACCCGCCCGCCCTCCTCGAGCAGGACGTGCACGGTGACCGGGGTGCCGTGGTCGACGTGCACGGGGACGCTCGCGCTGCGGTCCTCGCGCATCACCGTCACCGGCGGCAGGGTGCGCTCCCACGGTGCGCGCTCCCTGCGCGCACGGGCGGCGGCGATGTCCTCGTCGGCGGCCACCGTGGTGCCCAGCGCGGCGAGGATCGCGTGCAGGGTCGTGTCGGCGACGTCCTTCTCGGCGCCGTCCCACCCCCAGTACCGGGTGCTGACGCCGAGGTCGTGGGCGAGATCTCGCAGCGCTGAGGAATCGGGGGCCATGGCGTCATGGTAGCGGCGGGGATGCGGCGCCTCGCACCGGCGCCGGAACGCTGTCACGAAGAGCCGCCGCCGGCCGTCCACGAACGGGCGCGCGCCGCGTGTCCTGCTCCGGACTCAGGTCCAGGACGGCAGCCACATCCGGTACTCCCACTGGTCCACGTCCAGCACCTGCCCGGTCCACACCGGCCAGAAGAACGCCGAGACCATCACGATGAGCACGAGCAGGGAGCCGACGAACAGCCCGCCCGCGAGCCGCCGCTCCCGCTCGGCGTCCGGCGCGCCGATCACGAGGCTGAGCACGTAGGTCAGGCACAGGATCAGCCAGGGCTCGAAGGCGATCGCGTAGAAGGTGAAGATCGTCCGGTCGGTGTACATCAGCCAGGGCAGGTAGCCGCCGACCAGTCCCGACAGCGCAGCCCAGGCCCGCCCGTCGCGATGCACGATCCCGAGCACCACGGTCACCAGGATCGCCGCGGTCCCGAGCCACCAGATCAGCGGATTGCCGACGTCGAGGATGTGCGCACCGCACTTGGCGACCTCGCAGCCGTTCTCGCCGTGGTCGTAGGAGCGGTAGTAGAAGTTCGTCGGCCGCAGCTGCAGCAGCCAGCCGGCCGGATGCGCCGCGTAGGGATGCTCGGAGTCCAGGCCGACGTGGAACTCGTAGGCCTGGCGGTGGTACAGCCACAGCGAGATCAGCGAGTCGATCGGTCCGAACCCGGTCGCGACGCCCTCGTCGGCCGCGAGATTTCGGTTGTAGCCGATGGAGGAGGCGAACCAGCCCGCCCAGGAGGCGAGATAGGTGAGCAGCGCCGTGCCGACCACCGCGAAGAAGGCCGGGACCGCGTCGAGCACGAAGCCGCCGAGCAGCCAGCGGCGCTGGGCGACGGTGCGCCGCGCCCACCAGTCCCACAGCACGGTCATGATCCCGAAGACGGCCACGAAGTACAGCCCGGACCACTTCACCGCGCACGCCATCCCCAGCAGCACTCCGGCGAGCAGCCGCCAGGGGCGCAGACCGCCGCTCACCCCCAGCGGCGGCGGCGTCTCGGCGGCCAGGTGCATGCGCGCGGCGGCGAGGGCGAGACGCTCCCGGAACCGATCACGGTCCACGAGCAGCGCGCCGAAGGCCGCGAGCGCGAACACCATCAGGAACGGGTCCAGCAGGCTCGTGCGCGCATGGACCAGCGCCATCCCGTCGACCGAGAACAGGAGCCCCGCGATGAGCCCGGCGGTGGTGGAGCGCAACAGGCGCCGCGCGATGAAGGTCAGCATCAGCACCGCCGCCGAGCCCAGCACGGCTGAGGAGACGCGCCATCCCCAGTGGCTGTCCGCGCCCAGCAGCAGCGTGCCGGCTCCGATCAGCCACTTCCCCAGCGGCGGATGCACCACGTAGGAGCCGGTCTCCTCGTAGGAGTCCACGTCCCCGGCCTCGAAGGCGGCATCGGGCTCCTCCGGCCAGTCCATCTCCACGCCCGTCTGCGTGAGCGTGTAGCCGTCCTTGACGTAGTAGGTCTCGTCGAAGATCAGCTCGCCGATGGAGCCCAGCCCCCACAGCCGCAGCACGAGCGCGAGCCCGAACACGGCCATCGCCCCCGCCCAGGCGATCCGCGAGACGGGCAGGTCGAAGGTGCGCAGGCGACGACGGTAGGAGGCCAGCAGCGCGTCCGGCTCGTCCTCGACGGGGGAGCGGTGAGGGGCCTCCGTCTCGGTCTCCTGGCTGCGCACCCGGTCATGCTAGGTCATGGGCCGAACGTGCGCGGGGAGCCGGTGCGCGGGACGGCACTAGCATGGCGGGATGCTCGAACCCGGAGTCCTCACCCTCGCCGCCACCCCGATCGGGAACCCGCTGGACGCCTCGGTGCGTCTGGTGCGGGCCCTGGGCTCCGCGGACCTCATCGCCGCCGAGGACACCCGGCGCCTCCATCGGCTCCTGAGCGACCTCGAGATCACCTCCGACGCGAGGATCCTCTCCTATCACGAGCACAACGAGGCCGAGCGGACCGCGACGCTCCTCGAGGCGGTCCGCGCCGGGCGGCGGGTCCTGCTGGTCACCGATGCGGGGATGCCCGTCGTCTCCGATCCCGGCTTCGAGGCGGTGCGCGCCGCGGCTGCGGAGGACCTCCCGGTCACGGTGATCCCGGGGCCGTCGGCGGTGCTCACCGCGCTCGCCGCCTCGGGCATCGCCCCGGACCGCTTCGCCTTCGAGGGCTTCCCGCCGCGCCGCGAGGGCCGCCGGGCGAGCACGCTCGCGCCTCTGGCCGAGGAGCGGCGCACGCTGGTGTTCTTCGAATCGCCGCGGCGCACCGCCGCGACGCTCGTCGCCATGGCGGAGGCCTTCGGACCGGCCCGACGGGCGGCCGTGGCGCGGGAGCTGACCAAGACCCACGAGGAGATCCTGCGCGGCACCCTCGCCGAGCTCGCCGACTGGGCCGCGGGCACGGAGGTGCTGGGCGAGATCGTGATCGTGGTCGCCGGCGCCGACCCCGTCGCCGTCTCCGCCGAGGACCTCGTCGAGGACGTGCTGGGACGCGCCGCGGCGGGGGAGCGGCTCAAGGATGCGGCGAAGGAGGTCGCACGTGGCCACGACAGCGTCAGCGCGCGGGAGCTCTACGATCTCGCCCTCGCCCGTCGGCGGTGAGAGCATGCGAGAACGCCCCCGGTACCAGGTGCCGGGGGCGTTCTCGAGGGTCCTGCGAGCGGGCAGCGCCCGCGCGGGATCAGTCCTCGATCTGGAGCAGGCCGCGCTGGTAGGCCTTCGCGAGCCGGCGCGGGACGTTGGCGGTGCGGCCGCGGACCGTCACCTGCACGAGGTCGGCGTTGTTCGCCTTCCACTGCGAGCGGCGGGAGTGCGTGCGCGCACGGGACATCTTGAACTTGGGCACTGCCATGGGACGCTCCTTGGACGGTCCGGAGGATGAACGGCGTTGGCGTCCGTCCCGAGCAGCGACCCGAACCCGGTGCCATGTGGGTGGACACGACGATGCGGGGCGCTCGGGTGCACGAAAGGGCGCGCAACGACATCCTATCCTGCCACATCCTCCGTCGATCCGCGCCCCCGGGGCCCGTGACCTAGCACACCGGGCACGTCGGGCGCAGGTGCGGAGTGTGCCCGCACGAGGCGGTCCGGAGCAGTCCAGCGCTCCTCCTACGATGGTCGCATGCCGTCACCGCACGAGAACCCCTCCGCCTCCGCGCTGCCGCCCGTGCGCGACCGTGAGGACCTGGACCCGCGCGGCGCGAAGCGCGACCGCTCCTGGCCGCCCGCGCCGGATCCGCTGCCGTTCCCGGTGATCGACAACCACTGCCATCTCGACTTCGCCGACGGGGACGAGCAGCTGAGCGTCCAGGACCACGTCGACCGCGCCGCGGCGGCCGGCATCGACGCACAGATCACCATCGGCTCGGACCTCGAGGCGGTGCGCTGGACGGCGGCGCTGCTGGCGGCCCCGGACTGCCCGCCCTCACTGCGCGGCGGCGTCGCCGTGCATCCCAACGAGGCGGCGCTGCATGCGCGCGGCCGCGATCACGAGGGCCGTGAGCTCATCGGTCTGGACGCCGCGATCTCGGAGGTCTCCGAGCTGCTGCGCGGCCCCGGCATGGTCGTGGTGGGGGAGACGGGGCTGGACTGGTTCCGCACCTCCCGCAAGGACGAGCAGGCGCGCGCCGCGCAGATCGACGCCTTCCGCGCCCACATCGCCCTCGCGAAGGAGCTGGACCTGCCGCTGCAGATCCACGACCGCGACGCGCACCGCGACGTGCTCGAGGTCCTCGAGGCCGACGGGGCCCCCGAGCGGACCGTCTTCCACTGCTTCTCCGGGGACGCCGAGTTCGCGCGCCAGTGCACGGACCGCGGCTGGTACCTCTCCTTCGCGGGCACCGTCACCTTCAAGAACGCCGCCGAACTGCGCGGCGCCCTCGCCGAGGTGGGGCTCGGACGGGTCATGGTGGAGACCGACGCGCCTTTCCTCACGCCGGTGCCCTACCGGGGACGGCCGAACTCCTCCTACCTGATCCCGCTGACCATGGCGACGATCGCGGAGACCACAGGCACCACCCTCGAGCAGGCCTGCCGGGCGGTGCGCGGGACCACGCAGGACGTGTACGGCTGGCCCGAAGCGGGAGCGGCATGAGCACCGACGCCACGGACGGCGCCGGGCTGCTGCTGACGCACCGGGACATCCGCGAGCTCGCGGAGGCGGCAGGCATCCGGCCCTCGAAGCAGCGCGGGCAGAACTTCGTGATGGACCCCAACACCGTGCGCACGATCGTCGGCCGCGCCGGCGCCGAGCCCGGTCAGGCCGTGCTCGAGATCGGACCCGGCCTGGGCTCTCTCACTCTCGGACTGATCGAGGCAGGGGCGGACGTCGCCGCGATCGAGCTCGACCGCGGCCTCGCTGAGCTGCTGCCGCTGACACTGCGGGCCCGCGGCGTGGAGGATGACCGCTTCCGCCTCGTGCACGCCGATGCCCTGCAGGTCACCGAGCTGCCGACCCTGCCCCGCGCCGGCGAGCCGACGATGCTGGTGGCCAACCTGCCCTACAACGTCGCCACCCCCATCCTCCTGACGATGCTCGAGCGCTTCGACTCCCTGCGCTCGGCGCTCGTGATGGTCCAGTCCGAGGTGGTCGACCGGCTCACCGCGGGGCCGGGCTCGCGCACCTACGGCGGGCCGAGCGTGAAGGCCGCCTGGTACGGCCGCGCCGTGCAGGCGGGCCGGATCTCCCGGCAGATCTTCTGGCCGGTCCCGAACGTCGACTCGGCGCTGGTCGAGCTCGTCCGGCACGAGGAGCCGCTCGGCACCGCCGAGGAGCGCGAGCAGGTCTTCGCCGTGATCGACGCGGCCTTCGCCCAGCGGCGCAAGACCCTGCGCGCCGCGCTCGCCGGCTGGGCGGGCGGCGCCGCGCGGGCCGAGGAGATCCTGCGCGCCGCGGGGATCGCCCCGTCGGCCCGCGGCGAGACCCTCGAGATCGAGCAGTTCCGCGACATCGCGCGCGCCGCGCAGGCCGGCGAGGGCGCCGCGGAGGCCGAGGGGTGACCTGGCCGCTCCAGCGGGTCGTGGTGCGGGCCCCCGGGCAAGACAACCTCTCGCTCCACGTCGAGGAGATGAGCCTCGGAGATGAGCCTCGGGATGACCTCCGAGGTCCCCGGCGAGGTGCCGAGGGCCGGGCGCAACGTCGCCCTGCGCGCCGCCGAGCTGCTGCGTGCTGAGTGCGGCGTGACCGACGGCGCCGTGCTGCACCTCCGCAATCAGGTGCCGATCGCGGGAGGCATGGCCGGAGGAGCGGCCGATGCCGCCGCGGCGCTCGTGGCGCTGGACCGCCTGTGAGGCACCGACCTCTGACCGGAGAGGCTGCGTCGGCTGGGCGCGACGCTCGGGGCCGGCGTCCCCTTCTCGATGCTCGGCCGCACCGCGCTGGGCTGCGGCGGCGCGGATCTCACCACGGTCCTCACCCACGGGGGATGGACCTGGCTGCTCGCCGTCCCCGGCGGACGCGTCCCGCCGAAACGGCCCGAGATCGACGAACGCCAGCCGCAGGCGCTCAGCAGCGGAAACCGGGAACTCCTCGCAACGATATCTGAGTGAGTGCTGATCGAACTCTCCTTTCACGATTCTTCCATCGTCGTCATGGTCTCCGCCTGGGGCTGTCGTCGAATCCGTCCTGAAGTCCGGTTCCGCCCTCGTCATCCTCGACCCGGGGAGCTTTCTGCGTCAGGTTGGGCTGCCGACCTCTCCTCCACACAGGATGGTTATCCACAATTTCAGTCCACTGATCAGTAGCTTTCTTTCTGCCCTTCCTTTGCTCGAACGGTCATGCGAATATGGGGTCATGAGTGGACAGGCCCGGAATGCGCGCGAGACGCCGGAGGGCGCCGAGCACGGCACCCGGCGTGATCGCGGTCGTCCCCGGGAGAGCTTCCCGTCCTCCTCGCACTCGTTCGACGCGTCGGCCTCGGGCGAGCATCACACCCGCGCAGACCACCCGATCCGCGCCGACCGCGAGCAGCTGAGGATCGGGGAGCTCGACCTCCTGGCGTTGCGCGCCGTCCTCTCCGAGCTCGGTGCGCACGGTTCGTCCTCCCTCGATGCGATGTCGGTCGACGGAACGATCGCCCTGCTCGAGGGGATCGTCGGTCTCGAGAGCGCGCTGGAGTCCGTGCGGGCGCGCGCTGTGGTGCACCTGGAGGATGCGGTCAAGGAGGACTGCCTCCGCCGCGACGAGAGCCCGCGGCAGGCGGCGCGCGTCGCGCGCTCCGAGGCGGCCAGAGCGCTCAAGAAGTCCAGGTCCGTGGCCGGCCGCACGCTCGCGACCTCGCGACGACTGGTCCGCAGCATGCCCGGGATGCTGACAGCGCTGTCCCACGCGCGGATGGTCCCGCAGGCCGCCCACAAGGTCGGCTCCGTCGTGGGCCCGGCGACCCCCGAGCAGCGCCGCCAGGTCGACGAGATCCTCTCCTCCAGGCTCTCCGCTCTCGAGGGGTGCGGGTCGCTGGAGTGGGGCGATGAGGCCGCGAAGATCCTCCATGCCCTGGACCCCGAGGGAGCCGCCGCACGGCATCACGCCGCGAAGAAGGATCGTCACGTGAGAGTGCGCCGCACCGATCACGGGATGGCACAGGTCACCGCCGTCATCCCCGGGATCGACGGGGCCCGGATCCGCAAGGGGCTCAGCGTCGCGGCGGAGAGCGCCCGTGCGCAGGGCGATCGTCGCGGGCACCAGCAGATCATGGCCGACCTCTTCGCCGATGCGCTGATCGGGCGCGCGGACGGCGTCGACCCGACCTCCCTCGACGTCGGCATCGTGATCACGGACCGTTCGCTGCTCTCGCCCGCTCATGCCGATGCGGCGCTGGTCGAGGGCTTCGGCGCCGTGCCCTACGAGCACGCGCGCGAGGAGATGCTCCGCGCCGCGCAGTCCGAGGACGATCCCGAGCTCGCTCTCACGCTCAGGCGTCTGTATGCCGATGTCGACGTCGGCGATCTCGTCGCCGTCGAGTCGACGGCACGAGCGTTCCCACCTGCGCTGAAGCGGTTCCTCATGATCGCCCACCAGACCTGCCGTGCGCCGCACTGCGACGCACCGATCCGCCAGATGGACCACATCGTGCCCTGGTCGCAGGGCGGAGCGACTTCGCTCGACAACGGCAACGGGCTGTGCGCAGGCGACAACCAGAAGGAGATCTCCGGGGAGCGTGCGGAGGTCGTCCGCGACGAGGACGGCGTGCGCCGCACCGTCCGCTGGACCACCCGCCACGGACAGACGGCCTCCCGGGGCGCGATCGATCTCGACCC
The DNA here is from genome assembly GCF_003711805.1 of Brachybacterium sp. EE-P12. Lineage (GTDB taxonomy): Bacteria > Actinomycetota > Actinomycetes > Actinomycetales > Dermabacteraceae > Brachybacterium. Next base: position 962,712 of record NZ_QXCP01000004.1, read on the forward strand.
CGTCGGCACCTATCGCCGTCGGCGTGCGAAGCATCTCGCACGGTCGACGGATCCGGAGACGCAGAACGACAGCGCACAGGAGTCCGGTCCGCCGACGGAACCCGCCGCGCCTCGAGACGACGCGCTGCAACTCGGACCGCCGACGGAACGCGGCACACGACCGGACATCGCTCCGCCGGACGGCGCAGAGAATGGCGGCGCACAGCAGGGCGACGCTCCGCACCACGACGAGCTGGGGACCGCGACGCTCGACCGAGCGCTCGAGGACCTCCGGGTTCGGCTCACCGATCTCCCCCTGCGGCATGGGACCGACAGACCTGGCCGCCATCCGGGGGACTGGATCGTGCTGCGCGGCAGCCGCGGACGGTGACGTCGAGAGCGAGGACTCGGTCGGACGAAGGGACGGCGAAGGGACAGCCCAGCGGAGTCCCCTTGTCAGCCCAGCAGCTCCGACAGCTCCAACCACCGCTCCTCGAGGGACTCGTTCTCCTGCTCGACCTCGCGCAGCTGCGCGGTGATCTCCTGCAGGCCCTGGTAGTCGGACTGATCGTGCGCGGCGAGCGTGGCGTGGAGCGACGTCGTCCGCTTCTCCAGCTTCTGCATCCGCCGCTCCACAGCGCCCAGCTCCTTCTGCGCGGCATGCGCCTCGGCGCCCGACAGCGTCGATGCGCCCGATGAGGTGCCCGAGTCGCCGTCGACCGCCCCGGCGTCCGCGCTCGAGGCCGAGTTCGCACCCCCGGCAGAGCGTCCTCCGCCCGCTGCGCGCCCTTCGCTCGCCGCGCGCAGCTCGAGATACTGCTCGACGCCGCCCGGCACGTGCCGCACCGTCCCGTCCAGCACCGCGTACTGCATGTCCGTGATGCGTTCGAGGAGATAGCGGTCGTGCGAGACCACCAGCAGCGGCCCGGGCCACGTGTCCAGCAGGTCCTCCATCGCCGCGAGCATGTCGGTGTCCATGTCGTTCGTCGGCTCGTCCAGCACCAGCACGTTCGGCTCCTCCAGCAGCGTCAGCAACAGGTCCAGCCGGCGCTGCTGTCCGCCGGAGAGCGCACCCACCTTCACCTTCTGGTGCGCCGCGGTGAACCCCAGGCGCTCCAGCAGCTGACCGGGGGACACCTCGTCCTTCCCCGCCCGGAAGGAGCTGCGGTACCGGCCCACCACGTCGCTGACCCGCGAGTCCAGATGCTCCTGCAGGCCCTCGAGCCGCTGCGAGACCTGCCGCACCGTCACCGTCTTGCCGCGCTTGACCCGCCCGGAGAGCGGCTCGAGATCTCCGGTGATCAGGGCCAGCAGCGTCGACTTCCCGGCGCCGTTCGGCCCGAGGATCCCGATCCGGTCCGCAGGGCCGATGTGCACTGTGACGTCCTCGAGCACCGTCACGTCCCCGTAGCCGGCGTCCACGTCGAGCACGTCGATGACGTCCCGCCCCAGCCGCGAGGTCGCCAGCTGCGTCAGCTCGACGGTGTCGCGCACCGGCGGCTCCCCGGCGATCAGCTCGTTGGCCGCGTCGATGCGGAACTTCGGCTTCGAGGTCCGCGCCGGCGCGCCGCGGCGCAGCCATGCGAGCTCCTTGCGCATCAGGTTCTGCCGCTTCGACTCGATCGCGGCCGCCTGCCGATCGCGCTCCACGCGCTGCAGCACGTACGCGGCGTAGCCGCCCTCGAACGGCTCGACGATCCCGTCGTGCACCTCCCACATGCGGGTGCACACGGCGTCGAGGAACCAGCGGTCGTGCGTGATGACCACGAGCCCGCCGTCCTTCGCGGACCAGCGGCGCCGGAGATGCTCGGCGAGCCAGGCGATCCCCTCGACGTCGAGGTGGTTCGTCGGCTCGTCCAGCAGCAGCACGTCCCAGTCGCCGACGAGCAGCTCGGCCAGGTGCACGCGTCGCAGCTGCCCGCCGGAGAGGTCCGAGAGCTGGGCGTCCAGCGCGATGCCGTCGAGCAGACCTGCGAGCACGTCGCGGATCCGAGCGTCGGAGGCCCATTCGTACTCGGGCCGGTCTCCCACCACGCGGTCGCGCACGCTCGCGCCGGCGGTGGCCTCGTCCTGCTGGGTGAGCACCCCGACCCGCACCCCGCCGCGCACGGTGACGCGGCCCTCGTCGGGTTCCTGGGTGCGGGCGAGCAGCCGCAGGAGCGTCGACTTGCCGTCGCCGTTGCGGCCGACCACCCCGATCCGATCACCCTCGTCGATGCCGACGGTGATGTCGTCGAGCAGCACGCGATCGGGCAGCGCGACGTGGAGGGACTGGGTGCCGAGCAGGTGAGCCATGCAGGTGGGGTCCTCGTGGGGGAGCGGTCGGTCAGGGCGGGGGCGGGAGCGGAAGGCCGGGCGGCGTCACGGCCGCCGGCGACGGGAGCGCGGCGTGGGTCCCTCGCTCAGCCCCCGAGGGGATCGTCGGACTCGAAGGTGAGCAGCAGGGTGCGCAGCATGCCCGCGAGCTCCGCCTGCTCGCTCGCGGCGAGGGGGCCGAGGATCTCGCGCTCGGCGCCGAGCAGACGCTCCATCGCGGCGTCGACCCGGGCGACCCCGTCCGGACGCAGACGCACCTCGACCGCCCTGCCGTCGTGCGGGCTGCGGTTCTTGGAGACGAGACCGCGCGCGACGAGCTTGTCGATCCGGGTGGTCATGGTGCCGCTGGTCACGAGGGTCTCGTGCATGAGCGCACCGGGGGAGAGAGCGTCCTCGCCGCTGCGGCGCAGGGCAGAGAGCATGTCGAACTCCCAGCCCTCGAGCCCCGCCTCGGAGAAGGCCTCGCGTCGCGCGATCTCGAGATAGCGGGTCAGCCGCGCGATGCGGGAGAAGACCGCCAGCGGCGAGACGTCGAGGTCCTCGCGTGCGAGCGCCCAGCCCGCCAGGATGCGATCGACCTCGTCATGGGGTGTCAGGGCATCGTCCGGAGGCGTCGTGGGCATGCGGCCGAGTCTAGGTTCTCGGCGCACGGGGCGGAGGTCCGGGGTGATCCGCGACTCGTGCGTCCAGCCGGTCGGGCCCTCAGCCGTTCGCGCCGCCACGCAGCCCGGGCCGCTTCTCCAGCGCTCCGAGTCCGAACCACGACAGGTTCACCATGCGCGCGGCGACGATCTCCTTCGACGGCTTGCGCGTCTCGAGCCACCACTGCCCGGTGTAGGCGACCATGCCGACCAGCATCTGCGCGTACAGCGCGGCGTCCTTCGGCGGATAGCCGTGCAGTCGCAGCTGCGCGCCGAGGATCACCTCGACCCGCCTGGCCACATCGGTGAGCAGGGAGGAGAAGGTGCCGACGGAATGGCTGACGGGGGAGTCACGCACGAGGATCCGGAAGCCGTCCTCGTCCTCGTCGATGTAGGTGAGGAAGGCGAGCGCCGCCCGCTCCATGAGCATCCGCGGGTGGGCGCGCTGGTCGGAGAGCGACTCCTCGAGGGAGCCGAGCAGCGCGGAGACCTCCCGGTCCACGACCACCGCGTACAGGCCCTCCTTGCCCCCGAAGTGCTCGTAGACGATCGGCTTGGAGACCTTCGCGCGGGCCGCGATCTCCTCGACGGTGGTCATGTCGAAGCCCTTCTCGGCGAACACGCGCCGCCCGACGAGCACGAGCTGCTCGCGCCGCTGCTTGCCCGACATCCGGGTCGACCGGCCGCGAGGGGCCCCGTTCTCCGCCATGGCGGGAGTCTCCCACACCGGTGAGGGCAGGTCGCGGCGGGCCGGGCCGGGCGTTCCGGAGCGGGCCGGGCCATGATGCCGCCCGCAGTCGCGCCGAGCGGAGCCGCCGCGGACGCACCCGTGAGCCCGGGGCCCGTGGGCCGGGAGCTCGCGGGCCAGGAGACGGACCCCTCCCCGCGAGCGGTAGGATCGGCGCGCGTCCGCGGTGCCGTCGACCCTCTCGGCAGTGCGACGGGCCTGCTCACAGACGCCTCTCGCGCCAGCGCGGCGGAGGCCCCGAGCGGACGCGGTCCGCCATGGTGTAATCGGCAACACCTCAGATTTTGGTTCTGAAGTTTCAGGTTCGAGTCCTGATGGCGGAACGCTCACCGCCCCGCCACGGGGCGGCGCGGCCGACCACCCGTCGATCACCGATCCCTAGGAGCTGCCGACGTGGCCACTGCCGAGACCACCGCACCCGCCGCCGTCATCGTCCTGGCCGCCGGTGCCGGGACCCGCATGAAGTCCCGCACCCCGAAGGTGCTCCACGAGATCGGCGGCCGCTCGCTGCTGGTGCACGCGCTGACCGCCGCCGAGGGCACCGGCCCCGCGGAGCTCGTCGTCGTGCTGCGCCACGAGCGCGAGCGCGTCGCCGCGCACCTGGCCGAGCACGCCTCCGAGGTGCGCGTCGCCGACCAGGACGAGATCCCCGGCACCGGCCGCGCCGTCCAGTGCGGTCTCGAGCAGGTCGCAGCGAGCGAGGGCACCGTGCTGGTGACCTACGGGGACGTGCCGCTGCTGGACCCGGCCACGCTGCGCGATCTCGTCACCGCCCATGAGGCGGAGGGCGCCGCGGTGACCGTGCTCAGCGCCCGCGTCCCCGATCCCACCGGCTACGGCCGCATCCTGCGCAGCGAGGACGGCTCCGAGGTGCTCGGGATCGTCGAGCACAAGGACGCGAGCGAGGCCGAGCGGGGGATCGACGAGATCAACTCCGGCATCTACGCCTTCGACCTCGCCGTGCTGCGCGATGCGCTGGGCCGCATCACCACCGACAACGCCCAGGGCGAGATGTACCTCACCGACGTGCTCTCCGTCGCGCGGGCCGACGGCCGGTCCGTCCGCGCCGTGGTCACCGAGGACGTGATGATGGTCGAGGGCGTCAACGACCGCGTCCAGCTCGCCCAGCTCGGCGCCGAGATGAACCGTCGCATCCTCGAGCGCCACATGCGCGCCGGCGTGACGATCGTGGACCCCTCGACCACCTGGATCGATGCCGACGTCACGATCGGACAGGACGCGAGGATCCTGCCGGGAGTGCAGCTGCACGGCGCCACCGACATCGGCGAGGAGGCGGTGGTCGGCCCGGACACCACGCTGCGCGACACGGAGGTCGGCGCGGGCGCCGAGGTGGTCCGCTCCCACGCGCTGCTCGCCGTGATCGGGCAGGGCGCGACCGTCGGCCCGTTCTCCTATCTCCGCGCGGGCACCGACCTCGGCGCGCAGGGCAAGATCGGTGGCTTCGTCGAGACGAAGAACTCGGTGATCGGCGAGGGGGCGAAGGTGCCGCACCTCAGTTACGTCGGCGACGCCGAGATCGGCGAGGGCACCAACATCGGCGCGGGCACGATCGTGGCGAACTACGACGGGGTCGAGAAGCACCGCACCGTCGTCGGCCGCCACGTGCGCGTCGGCTCCGACAACGTGCTGGTCGCCCCCGTCACGATCGGGGACGGCGCCGCGACCGGCGCCGGGACGACGGTGCGCAAGGACGTCCCGGCCGGAGCGCTGGGAGTGAACGCGGTCTCGCAGCGGAACATGGAAGGATGGACCCTGCGACGCCGTGCGGGGACCCCGGCCGAGAGCGCGGCCCGGGCCGCTCTCGACGCCGAGCAGGGGTCCGCAGCGCAGACGCCCGCAGGAACTGCCGCCGAGGAGCACAAGGAGCACGAGCAGCGATGAGCGGAATCGTCACCACCGGGGAGAAGCGACTGGTCCTCGCCTCAGGGCGGGCCCACCCGGTGCTCGCCCAGGAGGTCGCCGAGGAGCTCGGCGTCGAGGTCCTCCCCATGGACGCCTGGGACTTCGCCAACGGCGAGATCTATGTGCGCTACGGCGAGTCCGTGCGCGGCACCGACGTGTTCGTGCTGCAGTCGCACCCCGCTCCGATCAACACCTGGGTGATGGAGCACCTCATCATGATCGACGCGCTCAAGCGCGCCTCCGCGAAGCGCATCACCGCGATCGCGCCGAGCTTCCCCTACGCCCGCCAGGACAAGAAGCACCGCGGGCGCGAGCCGATCTCCGCCCGCCTCATGGCGGACCTCTACGAGACGGCGGGCGTGGACCGCATGATCTCCGTGGATCTCCACGCCCCGCAGGTCCAGGGGTACTTCAACCGGCCGCTCGACCACCTGATGGCGCTGCCGATCCTCGCCGACTACGTCCAGCGCAAGTACGGCGAGGAGGACATCGCCGTCGTCTCCCCGGACGCCGGTCGGATCCGGGTGGCGGAGCAGTGGTCCAAGCGGCTCGGCGGCGTGAACCTCGCCTTCATCCACAAGACCCGAGACACCACCCGCCCCAACCAGGCCGTGGCCAAGCGCGTGATCGGCGACGTGACGGGCAAGACCTGCATCCTCGTGGACGACATGATCGACACGGCGGGCACGATCGTGCAGGCCTCCGACGCGCTGATCGCCAACGGCGCGGCCTCGGTCGTCATCGCGACCACCCACCCGATCCTCTCGGACCCGGCGGTCGAGCGGCTGAAGGCCTCGCAGGTGCGCGAGGTGGTCTGCACCAACACGCTGCCGGTCCCGCCGGAGAAGCTGTTCGAGAGCCTCACCCAGCTCTCGATCGCCCCGCTGCTGGCCCGGGCGATCCGTGCGGTCTTCGATGACGGCTCGGTGACCAGCCTCTTCGACGGCGAGGTCTGAGCCCGCGAGATCCTCGATCCGCGGCCGCACCGACGGGAGCCCGCATCCGGCGAAGGATGCGGGCTCCCGTCGGTGCGGCGGCGTGCGAGGGTCAGATCAGGTACGGAGCCTTCCGGCCGACGAGCTCCCGCCACTGCCTGCCCAGACCCAGGTGGTCGCCGGCGGCCAGTCCCGCCATGGCGAGCATGAGTACTCCGACGATGACGTGGTCGTCGATGATCGGGTTGGTGACCAGCGGGAAGGCGGCCAGGAACATGAGCATGTACATCACGAAGCCGGATGCGGCGGCGATGCGCATCCCGATGCCGAGCAGGAATGCGACGCCGATCGCGAACAGCCCCACCATGAACAGGATGTTCGTCACCGGGTTCAGGTCGATGAAGAACTGCCAGACGCCCGCGAAGGGGTTGCCGCCCTCGATCGAGCCGCCGAGGAAGCCGGCGGTGGGGGATCCGCCGTTGAGCCAGGAACGCTCGCTCGGGGTGGAGTAGCCCAGCCCGAACAGCTTGTCGGCGAAGGCCCAGAGGAAGTAGAAGCCGATGAGGATCCGTACCACGCCGAGGACCGTGAAGCCCCAGCTGCGGGCATGGCCCTCGGTCGTGCCGGCGGAGGGGGACGTGAGGTCGGCGGGGGCGGCGGTGGCGCTCACGGCAGATGCCTTTCGGTGGTCGACCCGATCGACGATCGGATCTCGGGGTGTCGTCCTGACAAGAACAACGGTAGGTCGGCGCGAAGGGTCGCAACAGGGACCTAGGTCATCAATTCACGCCTCTGACCTGCGGGGACGTTCGTCCCTCCGGGATGCGTCGCCCTCCGTGAGGCCCCGCCGTCGAGCCCGGCCGTCGGGCTGCTCGCCGCGCCACGGCTGCGGCGTCGCTCACCTCGGGCCCCGCCCCTCGGGCGGCGGCTCCGACGGCGTGCTACGGTCTGCGCGTCACTTCGGCGAGGGAGCGGGCGTCAGCCCCTCCGTGATCGACGCGGTGCGGAACCTGGGAGGCGAGGCCTCCCTGTGCCCGTGGCGTCGCTCATCGTCGAGCACCGCGACCACGAGGAGCACCACACCATGGCTGAGAAGCTGAACGTCGAACTGCGCGAGGACTTCGGCAAGGGCGCCGCCCGCCGCCTGCGCGCCGAGAGCCGCGTCCCCGCCGTCCTGTACGGCCACGGCGAGGCCCCGCTGCACCTGTCCCTGCCCGGTCACGAGACCGCGCTCGCGGCCCGCAACCCCAACGCCCTCCTGCAGCTGCAGCTCGCCGACGGCACCTCGCACCTCGCGCTGATCAAGGAGGTCCAGCGCCACCCGCTCAAGCGCTCCCTGAACCACCTCGACCTGATCATCGTCAAGAAGGGCGAGAAGGTCGAGGTCGAGATCCCTGTGGTCCTCACCGGCGAGCCCGTCAGCCCGTCGATCGCCGTGGTCGACCTGCTCACGCTGACCCTGTCGGTGGACGCCCTGAACGTCCCCGAGCAGGTTGAGATCGACGTCGAGGGCACCGAGGACGGCTTCCAGGTCTTCGCCGGCGACGTGAAGCTCCCCGGCGACGCCGAGCTGATCAACGATCCCGAGATCCTGGTCGTCTCCGTCGCGCTGCCGCGCGTCGAGGAAGAGGGGGACGAGGAGACCGAGGAGGCCGAGGCCGCCGAGGGCGCCGAGGGCGAGTCCGCCGAGGGTTCCGAGGAGGCCTCCGAGGAGGAGTGACCCCGTCGGGGCGGCACCGCCGCTCCGTTGCTCACACACCGCCTGCCGGGGCGTCGCGCGATGCGCGGCGCCCCGGTACGGTGTCCGGGGTCGTGCGCCGCCGCGCACAGGCGAGGAACGAGGAGCACCATGACCGTCAGCGAGCGCCGCCCCGGACCGTACCTGGTCGTCGGGCTCGGGAACCCGGGGCCGAAGTACGCCGCGACGCGACACAACGTCGGCCAGATGGTCCTGGACCACATCGCCGACGCCGCCGGCGGCCGCTTCGCCGCCGCGAAGCGCGCCCAGGCCGTCGTCCTCGAGGGACGGCTCGGCGCCCCCGGCGCCGGCGAACGGGTGATCCTCGCGAAGACCACCTCCTACATGAACGTCTCCGGCGGGCCCGTCAAGGCGCTGGCCGCCTACTACGGCATCGCCCCCGAGCAGGTCGTCGTCGTGCACGACGAGGTCGACATCCCCTTCGACGCGGTGCGCCTCAAGCGCGGCGGCGGCGAAGGCGGGCACAACGGCCTGCGCGACATCACCAAGGCGCTCGGCACCAAGGACTACCTGCGCGTCCGCGTGGGCGTGGGCCGACCCCCGGGCAGCCGGGACACCGCCGACCACGTCCTCGCCCCCTTCACCGCCACCGAGCGCCGCACGCTCGAGCTGCTGATCTCGGACGCGGCCGACGCCGTCGAGTCGCTCGTCCTCGAGGGGCTCACCGCCGCCCAGCAGCGCTTCCACTCCCGGGAGAGCCGATGACCGCACCTGCCGACGCCTCGCAGCCGAGCGCTGCCGCCCCTTCCCCCTTCGCGCCCGCCGCCGACGGATCCCGGCCCGCCCCGCCGCTGGCCCCGCTGCTCGAGCAGCTCTCCGGTGGGGCCGACCTCACCGCGATCCGCGAGCTCGTCGCCGCGGGCGGCGAGAGCGGGGAGGGCGGCGACGTCGTCGCGGCGACCGCGCTGTTCCCGTTCGTCGTCGCGGACCTCGCCCGCCGCGCGAGCGCCGAGGAGCCGCTCGTGGTGGTCACCTCGACCACCCGCGCCGCCGAGGACCTGCGCGCGGCGCTCGCGGCCCTCGTCGGCACGGCGCACCTCGCCGAGCTGCCCGCCTGGGAGACCCTGCCCCATGAGCGGCTCTCCCCGCGCGCCGACACCGTCGCGAGGCGCCTGAAGACCCTGCGCCGCATCGCCCATCCGCAGACCGAGGACCCGGTGCACGTGCTGCTCATGCCCGTGCGCTCGCTCCTCCAGCCCATCGCGACGGGCCTGGGCGACCTGCGCCCCGTGCGCGCCCGGGTGGGGGAGGAGCACCCGCTCGAGGACCTCGAGCGGGAGCTCGTCGACGCGGCCTACGTACGCGTGGACATGGTCGAGAAACGCGGCGAGTTCGCGGTGCGCGGCGGGATCCTCGACGTCTTCCCGCCCACCGAGCCGCACCCCGTGCGCGTGGACCTCTTCGGCGACGAGATCGATGACGTGCGCTGGTTCTCCGTCGCCGATCAGCGCTCGCTCGAGCCGGTGCCGCACGGGCTCGATGCCCCGCCCTGCCGCGAGATCCTCCTGACCCCCGCCGTGCGCGAGCGCGCCCGCGCCCGCGCCGAGGAGCTGCCCGGCGTGCGGGACCTCCTGCTGCGCGTCGCCGACGGGATCGCGGCCGATGGGATGGAGTCCCTCAGCCCCGTCCTCGTCGACGGCATGGAGCAGGTCGCCGACGTGCTCCCCGCCGGGGCGCGCTTCCTCGTGATCGACCCCGAGAAGGCCCGCGCCCGCTCCGAGGAGCTCGTCGCCACGACCGACGAGTTCCTCGCCGCGGCCTGGTCCAGCGCCGCCGCCGGCGGCGGCCTCCCGATCGACGTGGGCGCGGCGAGCTTCGTGCCGCTGTCCGAGGCGAAGGGCCACGCCCGCGAGGGCGGCCGCGCCTGGTTCACCCTCGCCGCCTTCGGGCTCGACGCCGACCTGGACCTCACCGCCTCCGGCACCGCCACCCATCCCGGCTACTCCGGGAAGCCGGCCGACGCCGCGAAGGACCTCGAGCGGCGCCGCGCCGAGGGCTGGAGGGTGCTCGCCACCATGGCGGGGCCTGGAGGAGCCCGCCATGCCGCCGAGAACCTCCGCGCCGAGGGGATGGCCGCCGTCTTCGCCGAGCGGCTCGAGGACCCCGTGGCCCCGGGCGAGGCCGTGGTCACCGTCGGCCCCTTCCCCGAGGGGCTCGTCGCCGAGGACCTGAAGCTGGTCCTCGCCTCCGAGCGCGATCTGACCGGCAAGTCGGGGGCGCGCCGCGGCGAGGAGCGGAAGATGCCCTCGCGCCGTCGCAATGTCGTCGACCCGCTGCAGCTGCGCCCCGGCGACCACGTCGTCCACGCCCACCACGGGGTCGGCCGGTTCGTGGAGATGACCAGCCGCACCGTCGGCACCGGTGCGAAGCGCACCACCCGCGAGTACCTCGTCATCGAGTACGCGCCCTCGAAGAAGGGTCAGCCCGGCGATCGGCTCTACGTCCCCTCCGACCAGCTCGACCAGGTCACCAAGTACGTCGGCGGCGAGGAGCCCAGCGTCAACCGCATGGGCGGCGCCGACTGGGCGAAGACCAAGTCGAAGGCCCGCAAGGCGATCAGGGAGATCGCCGACGAGCTGGTGCGCCTGTACTCCGCGCGGCAGTCCGCGCCCGGGCACGCCTTCGGCCCCGACACCCCCTGGCAGCGCGAGCTCGAGGACTCCTTCGAGTTCGTCGAGACCCCCGATCAGCTCTCCACCATCGAGGACGTCAAGAAGGACATGGAGAAGCCGGTCCCCATGGACCGGCTCATCCTCGGCGACGTCGGATACGGCAAGACGGAGATCGCGGTCCGCGCCGCGTTCAAGGCGGTGCAGGACGGCAAGCAGGTCGCCGTGCTCGCTCCCACCACGCTGCTGGCCCAGCAGCACCTGGACACCTTCGCCGAGCGGTACACGGGCTTCCCGGTCACGGTGAAGGGGCTCAGCCGCTTCCAGGCCGCGGCGGACTCCGAGGCCACGATCGAGGGGCTGCGCGACGGCACCGTCGACGTCGTCATCGGCACGCATCGCCTGCTCACCGGCAACGTCCGCTTCAAGGACCTGGGGCTGCTGATCATCGACGAGGAGCAGCGCTTCGGCGTCGAGCACAAGGAGACCCTCAAGGCGCTGCGCACGGACGTGGACGTGCTGTCGATGTCCGCGACCCCGATTCCGCGCACCCTCGAGATGGCCGTCACCGGCATCCGCGAGCTGTCGATCCTCGCGACCCCGCCCGAGGAGCGGCACCCGGTGCTGACCTACGTCGGCGCCGAGGAGGACCGGCAGATCACCGCCGCGATCCGCCGCGAGCTGCTGCGCGAGGGGCAGGTCTTCTTCATCCACAACCGGGTCGAGGACATCGACCGCGTCGCCGCGCACCTGCGCGAGCTGGTCCCGGACGCCCGCGTCGCCGTCGCCCACGGCAAGATGAACGAGCACCAGCTCGAGCGCGTGATCGTCGACTTCTGGGAGCGGGACTTCGACGTGCTCGTGTGCACCACGATCGTCGAGACCGGGCTGGACATCGCCAACGCCAACACCCTCATCGTCGAGAACGCGGACCGCTTCGGCCTCTCCCAGCTGCACCAGCTGCGCGGCCGCGTGGGCCGCTCGAGCGAGCGCGCCTACGCCTACTTCCTCTACAACGCGACCAAGCCGCTGACCGAGACCGCCCACGACCGCCTCACCACGCTGGCCACCAACACCGACCTCGGCGCCGGGATGCAGGTGGCGATGAAGGACCTCGAGATCCGCGGCGCCGGCAATCTCCTCGGCGGGGAGCAGTCCGGGCACATCGCCGGGGTGGGCTTCGACCTCTACGTGCGCATGGTCGGCGAGGCCGTGGCGGCCTTCCGGGGCGAGGCGACCGCGCCGGAGAAGGAGATCCGGGTCGAGCTGCCGCTGGACGCGCACGTCCCGCATGACTACATCGCCTCCGAACGGCTGCGCCTGGAGGCCTACGCGAAGCTCTCCGCCGTGCGCGAGGACTCCGAGATCGAGCAGATCCGCTCAGAGCTCGTCGACCGCTACGGCGCGCTGCCGGAGCCGGTCGAGGTGCTGCTGGACGTGGCCCGCTTCCGCATCGACGCCCGCGCCGCGGGGGTCGACGAGGTCCAGGCACAGGGCAAGATGATCCGCTTCGCGCATCTGGAGGTGCCGGACTCCGCCGCGATGCGGATGAAGCGTCTCTACCCGGGCACCGTGCTCAAGCCCGCGACGCGGCAGGTCCTCGTGCCGCGGCCGATGACCGCCCGCTTCGGCGGCACCGAGCTGCGGGACCATGCGCTGCTGGAGTGGGCGCGGGAGGTGCTGCGGGTCCTGGTGCCCGCGGCGGCCGAGCAGATCTCCGCACCGACGGTGCGGGGCTCCGCGCAGTAGCCTTCCTCGCGTGAGCACGCCGCAGAGCCCCGTCCCCTCCGCCCCCGATGCCGCCGCGCCCGCGCCCCGCGGCCATGCCCTGCTGCGCGCGGTCGAGGTGATGGAGGCGCTGCGGGCGCCGACCGGCGACGCCTGGACCCACCGGCAGACCCACGCCTCCCTCGCCCGCTACCTGCTCGAGGAGACCCACGAGGTCCTCGAGGTGATCGACGACCCCGCCGCTCACGGGCCCGGCGCCCTCGCCGACGAGCTCGGCGACCTGCTCTTCCAGATCCTCTTCCATGCGCGCGTGGGCCAGGAGGAGGACCCGGCCTGGGACGTCGACGACGTGGCGCGCGCCTTCGTCGCCAAGATGGAGCGGCGCAATCCCCACATCTTCGGCGAGCATGCCGAGAAGGTGCTCGAGGACCCCTCCGACGTCGAGGAGATCATCGCCCAGTGGCACGCGGTCAAGGCGCGCGAGGCGGCCGCAGCGGCCGGTGCAGACGGGGCAGGCGGGGCAGGCGCCGCCGCGGGCTCGCCGCGACCCCGCGGCTGGGCCGACGGGATCCCCGCGCAGCTGCCCGCCCTGCAGACCGCGGCGAAGATCGTCCACCGGGCCCGTTCGGCGGGCGGGCTCGGCGAGCTCCTCGCAGCGGCCGACGCCGCGTCGGACGCCGAGGACTCCGCCGACTGGGGCGGCGAGCTCGGGCGCTCGCTGCTCGACCTGGTCGTCGCCGCCGAGGCACGCGACGAGGACCCCGAGACCGCGCTGCGGGCCCTCCTGGCCCGGACCGTGCGTGAGCTCGGCCCGCACGCCGGGACCCCGCCACAGCCCTGACCTGCCGGGCCGCGCCCGGCCCGGGAGCGGGGCGCGTGCCGCAAGCCGCCCGGCGCCGTCCACGGGGAGCGTCACGGGCACGAGTCGGCCTAGACTGTCGGGCGGACGGTCAGCGCCGACCGGACGATTCGAACTTCATCACCGAAGGAAGGAACAGCCCATGGCAGCCCTGATCGAAGCACTGCTCGCCCGAGAGATCCTCGACTCCCGCGGCAACCCCACCGTCGAGGTCGAGATCCTGCTCGACGACGGCACGTTCGAGCGGGCCGCGGTCCCCTCCGGCGCGTCCACCGGCCAGTTCGAGGCCGTCGAGCGCCGTGACGGCGACAAGGGCCGGTACCTCGGCAAGGGCGTCCTCGACGCGGTCAACGCCGTGATCGTCGACATCCTCCCCGCCATCCACGGCATGGACGTCCAGGAGCAGCGGGCGATCGATCAGGCGATGCTCGACCTGGACGGCACCAAGAACAAGGGCACCATCGGCGCGAACGCCGTCCTCGGCGTCTCCCTCGCCGTCGCGCGTGCTGCGGCGCAGTCCGCGGGAGTCCCGCTCTATCAGTACGTCGGCGGCCCGAACGCGCACATCCTGCCCGTCCCGATGATGAACATCCTCAACGGCGGCTCCCATGCGGACTCCAACGTCGACATCCAGGAGTTCATGATCGCGCCCATCGGCGCGCCCACCTTCTCCGAGGCGATGCGCGTCGGCGCCGAGGTCTACCACGCGCTGAAGGCGGTGCTCAAGGAGCGCGGGCTCGCCACCGGTCTCGGCGACGAGGGCGGCTTCGCCCCGAACCTCGAGTCCAACCGCGCCGCCCTCGATCTGATCGTCGAGGCCATCGGTCGAGCCGGTTTCGAGGCCGGCAAGGACGTGGCGCTCGCGCTCGACGTCGCGGCCTCGGAGTTCTTCGAGGACGGCGCCTACACCTTCGAGGGTGCGAAGAAGACCGCCGCCGAGCTGGTCGACTACTACGCCGAGCTGGTGGACTCCTACCCGCTGGTCTCCATCGAGGATCCGCTGGACGAGGAGGACTGGGAGGGCTGGAAGGCCATCACCGAGCGCCTCGGCGCGAAGACCCAGCTGGTCGGCGACGATCTCTTCGTCACCAACCCCGAGCGCCTCGGCCGCGGCATCGACGAGGGCGCGGGCAACGCGCTGCTGGTGAAGGTCAACCAGATCGGCACGCTCTCCGAGACCCTCGACGCCGTCGACCTCGCCCATCGCGCGGGCTTTAAGGCGATGATGTCCCACCGCTCCGGCGAGACCGAGGACACCACCATCGCCGATCTCTCCGTCGCCACGAACTGCGGGCAGATCAAGTCCGGTGCCCCGGCCCGCGGCGAGCGCGTGGCCAAGTACAACCAGCTGCTGCGCATCGAGGAGGAGCTCGGCGAGGCCGCTCGCTACGCCGGCGCCTCCGCCTTCCCCCGCTACAGCGCCTGATCGCCCCGCCGGGACCCCGCGTTTCCGACACGGGGATCCCAGGCGGAGGCCGTATCCTCTAGCGCATGAGCAGCAGACGACCGGGCGCCCCGCGATCGACGAGGCGCCCGGTCGCCGCGTCCGGGGCCCGCCGCCCGGGCGCGCGGCCGGGCTCCCGCCCCGCGGCGTCCCCCGGTCGCGGCGGCGGTCGATCCGGCGGCGCCCGATCCTCCGGTGCCTCGGGAACGGGCGGAGACCGCAGCCGCGGCCCGGCCCCCGCTTCCCGCCCCGCCGGGACCGCCGCGTCCGTCGGCGAGCAGGACGGTCCGGGCATCACGATCACCCGGCGCACCCTCGTGCTGGTCGCCCTCGTCGTGATCGCTCTGGCGGCGCTCGTGCCGACGGTGAACTCCTATGTCGCGCAGCGCCAGCAGCTCTCCGAGCTGCAGAGCCAGGTCTCCCAGCAGGAGGCCCAGGTCGAGGACCTCCGGGCGCAGGTCGCCCGCTGGGAGGACCCGACCTACGTCGCGGCCCGTGCCCGCGAGCGCCTCCTGTTCGCGATGCCGGGGGAGACCCAGTACCGCCTCACCGACACCTCCGGACAGGACGTCCCCCTCACCGAGGCGCAGCAGGCCGAGGAGGCCGCGAAGGAGGGGGAGTGGTTCTCCACCCTCTGGGAGAGCGTGGAGGGCTCCAGCCGCCTCACCCCGGAGGACATCCCCGACGAGCCCGGCTCGACCGACGGGGACGTCCCCGAGCAGGACCCCGCCGAGACCACCGACCAGGACGCCGACCAGTGACCACCCTCGCCCCCCTGCCCTTCGAGACCCCTGCCGCCCCGCACGACCTCGAGGTCATGCGGGACCAGCTCGGCCGTGACATGCGCGGGGTGGTCTCGATCGCCCGTCGCTGCGGCTGCGGGCGACCCGCCGTGGTCCGCACCGCGCCGCGGCTCGAGGACGGCACCCCCTTCCCGACCTCCCTCTACCTCACCCTGCCCTGGCTCACGCTCGAGCTCTCGCGGCTCGAGGCGACGGGGCTGATGGCCGAGCTCACCGAGCGCCTGGGGGAGGACGCCGAGCTGGCCGCCGCGTATCGCGCCGCGCACGAGCGCTATCTCGCCCGACGCGACGAGGTCGGGCAGGCCGAGGAGGTCGCCCATGTCAGCGCCGGCGGCATGCCCACCCGGGTGAAGTGCCTGCACGCGCTGGCCGGCCAGTCCCTCTCCGAGGGAGAGGGCGTCAACCCCGTGGGCGACGAGGTGCTGGCGATGATCGACGGCGCCGTCCCCGAGCTCGTGTGCCGCTGCCGCGAGGACCCGCAGGACCGGCACGACCCGCAGGAGGAGACCCGATGAGCGCCCCCGTCGCCGCGATCGACTGCGGCACCAACTCGATCCGTCTGCTGATCGCCCGGCGCGACGAGGCCAGCGGCCGCCTCGTCGATCTCGAGCGGCGCCTGGAGATGGTGCGGCTGGGCCTCGGGGTGGACCGCACGGGCCGCTTCGACCCCGTCGCGGTCGAGCGCACCCTGGACGCGGCCCGCCGCTACCGGGAGCTCGTGGACCACCACGGCGTGCGCCGCGAGGACATCCGCTTCGTCGCCACCTCCGCCACGCGCGACGCCGCCAACCGCGACGAGTTCATCTCCGGCGTCGAGCAGATCCTCGGCGTCACCCCCGAGGTCATCACCGGCCAGGAGGAGGCCGAGCTCTCCTTCCGCGGCGCCGTCAGCACCGTCGAGGGACTGCCCGAGGGGCCCGCCCTCGTCGTCGACATCGGCGGCGGCTCCACCGAGCTGGTCCTCGGCACCGACGCCCCCACGCACCGCATCAGCCTGGACATCGGCTCCGTCCGCCTCACCGAGCGCCACCTGCGCACGGACCCGCCGACCCCGGCGGAGATCGCCGCCGCCACCGCGGACGTCGACGCGCTCCTGGACGAGGCCGCCGCCGCGATCCCGTTCGGCGACGTGGCCGCCCTCGTCGGCGTCGCCGGGACCGTGACGACCGTCACCGCGGTCGCCGTCGGGATCCGGGACTATCGTCCCGACGTCACCCACGGGGCGAGTCTCGAGGTCGCGCAGGTGCGCCGGGTCTGCGAGACGCTGCTGGGCCAGACCCGGGAGGAGCGCGCCCGCCACCAGGTCATCCATCCCGGACGGATCGACGTGATCGGTGCCGGTGCCCTGATCTGGTCGCGCGTGGTCGAGCGGGTCGCCGCCGCCACGTCGATCACCTCGACACGCACCAGCGAGCACGACATCCTCGACGGCATCGCCCTGGACCTGCTCGAGCACGTTCCCTGATCCGCCGGTGCCACGGCGCGCGGCCCGTTCCGCGAGCACGCCGGAGCAGGACGCGCCGATCGTCTGACGGGCCGCTTTTGTCTCAGGGACGCGACGGTTCTAGGCTGAGCCCATGACCAACACCTTCGGCGGCAAGCCCCATGTCCTCATCCTCGGCGGCGGTTCCGTCGGCATGACCACCGCGTCCGAGCTGCGCAAGACGCTCGGTGCGGAGGTCGCGATCACCATCGTCGACCCGCGCCCGTACATGACCTACGCGCCCTTCCTCCCCGAGGTCGGCGCCGGCAGCATCGATCCCCGCAACGTCCTCGCGCCGCTGCGCAAGATCCTCACCGGCACCAAGGTCGTCACCGGCTCCGTCGCCGCGATCCGCAGCGCCGAGCACACGGTGGTCGTGGACACCGAGGAGGGCGAGCAGCTCGAGATCTCCTACGACTACCTCGTCGTGGGCCTCGGCGCGGTGCCGCGGCTGCTGCCCATCCCCGGTCTGGCCGAGAACGCCATCGGCTTCAAGCAGGTCGAG
This sequence comes from Brachybacterium sp. EE-P12, assembly GCF_003711805.1. Lineage (GTDB taxonomy): Bacteria > Actinomycetota > Actinomycetes > Actinomycetales > Dermabacteraceae > Brachybacterium. The sequence goes on from NZ_QXCP01000004.1 coordinate 980,444, forward strand.
GAGGCCACGGCCGTGCGCGACCGCATCCTCGCGAACCTCGCCGAGGCGGCGACCACCAAGGATCCCAAGCTGCGCAAGCGCCTGCTGACCTTCACCTTCATCGGCGGTGGCTTCGCCGGCGGCGAGGCCGTGTCCGAGGCCGAGGACATGGTGCGCGATGCCCTGCGCTACTACCCGGACCTCCACTCCTCCGACATCCGCTTCGTGCTGGTCGACGGTGCGCCGTTCATCTTCCCCGAGCTCACCGAGGACCAGCGCGCCTACGTGCTGAACCAGCTGCGCGAGCGCGGCATCGAGGTCAAGCTCGAGACCTTCCTGAACTCCGCCGAGAACGGCGTGATCAAGACCAGCGACGGCGACGAGTTCGAGACCGACCTGCTGGTGTGGAACGCGGGCGTCAAGCCGAACCCCGTCCTCTTCGACGAGGAGACCTCCGATCTCCCCGTCGTCCGCGAGCGCGGGCCGCTCATGGGCAAGGTCCAGGTGCTCCCGGACCTGCGTGTCAACGGCGAGGACGGCGCGATCGACGACGTCTTCGCCGCCGGCGACTGCGCCGCGGTGCCGGATCTCGCCTCCGGGGAGGGCAAGTTCTGCCCGCCGAATGCCCAGCACGCGGTGCGCCAGGCCAAGCGCCTGGCGGACAACATCGCCCGCTCCGTGCAGGGTCGTCCGCTCGTGGACTACTACCACAAGAACCTCGGCGTCTTCGCGACCCTGGGCATGTACAAGGGCGTCGGCCGTCTGATGCTCGGCGAGAAGGAGCTCGACATCCGCGGCCTGCCGGCCTGGGCGATGGCGCGCTCCTACCACCTGTACGCGATGCCGACCATCGGCCGGAAGGTCTCCGTCGCCGCCGGCTGGGTGGGCAACCTCGTCTCCCGGCGCGACATCATCGGCATCCCCCAGGCCGAGACCCCGCGCGCCGCCTTCGAGCTCGCCGCCGGCTCCGGCAAGAAGAAGTGACCCGCTCGGGGCGCCCCTGACCGCGCCCCGCGCACCCGCGACGCCGCCGTTCCCGACAGGGACGGCGGCGTCGTCGCGTCGCGCCGGGATGAGCGAGTATCCTCGGGTCAGCAGTCAAACGAGCAGGAACGAGCACTGAGCAGCAGCCGGCCCCAGGCCGGGGAGGGGTAGGACCATGCAGATCCACATCGTGCAGGACGCCGAGGCGGGCGGCGTCGTCGCCGCTGACGCCGTGCAGCGGGTCCTGGAGGAGCAGCGCGCGACCGGCCCGGTGCTGGGACTGGCCACCGGCTCCTCCCCTCTGCCCGCCTACGCCGAGCTCATCCGCCGCCACCGCGAGGAGGGGCTGTCCTTCGCCGCGGCGCGCGCCTTCCTGCTCGACGAGTACGTGGGCCTGCCGGACGAGCACGAGCAGAGCTACCACCGCTTCATCCGCGAGCAGCTCATCTCCGCGATCGACATGCCGGACGAGAACGTCGCCTCGCCCGACGGCACCGCGAGCGACCCGCACGCCGAGGCCGCGGCCTACGACCGCCGCATCGCGGAGGCAGGGGGAGTGGACCTGCAGATCCTCGGGATCGGCTCGAACGGCCACATCGCCTTCAACGAGCCCGGCAGCTCGCTCGGCTCCCGCACGCGCGTGGTGGGCCTGACCCGCTCGACGATCGCCGACAACTCGCGCTACTTCGCGAGCCGTGAGGACGTCCCCGTCCAGGCGCTCAGCCAGGGCCTCGGCACGATCCTCGAGGCGCGGCGGATCGTGCTGGTGGCGAGCGGGGAGAACAAGGCCGCGGCCGTCGCACAGCTCGTCGAGGGCGGGATCAGCTCCCGCTGGCCCGCGACCGTGCTGCAGATGCACCCGGAGGTGCTGGTCGTGGTGGACGAGGCCGCCGCGTCCCGGCTCGAGCTCCACGAGGACTATCGCCACGAGCGCGCGCTCGAGGAGGGCGAGCTCGCCTCCCGCCGCCGCTGAGACCGATACCACCGGACCTCGGCGGCCACCGAGCCTCCGAGCCGGGGTCCGGCGGGTCCGGGGCCGATACGATCGCCTTCATGCAGCAGGCTGATCCCTCTCCCACCCCGTCTTCCTCGGGGACCGCGGTCCTGACCGACGACCCGCCCCGCGGCGCTCTCGACCGCTGGTTCCACCTCTCCGCGCGTGGCTCCACCGTTCCCCGCGAGATCCGCGGCGGACTGGTCACCTTCTTCTCGATGTGCTACATCGTGGTGCTGAACCCACTGATCATCGGCACCGTCCCGGATTCCACCGGGATGTACCTCGGCGGCGGCGCGGAGCCGAACCTGCCCGCGGTCGCCGCGGGCACCGCCCTCATCGCGGGACTGCTGAGCATCTTCATGGGGGCCTGGGCGAAGTTCCCGCTCGCGCTCGCGACGGGCCTCGGGCTGAACGCCTACATCGCCTATTCCGTCGTGCCGCTGCCCGGGATGACCTGGGGCGGCGCGATGGGGCTGGTCGTGATCGAGGGCGTGGTGATCCTGCTCCTGGTCCTCTCGGGCTTCCGTCGGGCCGTCTTCGCCGCGGTGCCCGCCTTCCTCAAGACCGCCATCGCGGTGGGCATCGGTCTGTTCATCGCCTTCCTGGGGCTGTTCAACGCGAAGTTCGTGACCACCGCGAACGGCACCCCGGTCCAGCTCGGCAACGACGGCTCCCTCACCGGATGGCCCACGCTGGTGTTCGTCATCGGCCTGCTGCTGATGCTCGTGCTCTGGGTGCGCAAGGTGCCCGGCGCCATCCTCATCTCGATCGTCGCCGCGACCGTGCTGTCGATCGTCCTGGAGCGCGTGCTGCACCTGGGCGCCTTCGCCCCGGCGGGCGCCGACGGACCCGGCAATCCCGGCGGCTGGGCCATGAACGTCCCCGCTGTCACCGAGTTCCCGATCCAGCTGCCCGACTTCGCGACGCTGTTCACCGTCGATCCCGTCGGCGGAGTCACCGCAGCCGGCGTGATCGGCGCGAGCGTCATCGTCTTCTCGCTGCTGCTGGCCGACTTCTTCGACACGATGGGCACGATGGTCGGGGTCGCCGCGGCCGGCGACATCACCGACGAGGAGGGCGAGATCCCGCACGCCCAGCGCATCCTCGTGGTCGACTCGGTCGCCGCGATCGCGGGCGGCGTGGGCGGCGTCTCCTCGAACACGAGCTTCGTCGAGTCCACGTCGGGCGTCGCCGAGGGCGCCCGCACGGGCCTGTCCGCCGTGATCGTCGGGATCCTGTTCCTGCTGTCGACCTTCCTCTCGCCGCTGGTGGGCATGGTGCCCTACGAGGCGGCGACCCCGGCGCTGGTGATGGTGGGCTTCCTGATGATGACCCAGATCACCGACATCGACTTCAGCGACGTGGAGATCGCGATCCCGGCCTTCCTCACGATCATCCTGATGCCCTTCGCGTACTCGATCACCGTCGGGATGGGCGCGGGGTTCATCGTGTACGTGCTGCTGAAGGTCATGCGCGGCAAGGCGCGGGAGATCCACTGGCTGCTGTACGTGATCGCACTGATGTTCGTCGCCTACTTCCTGCGCGGCGCGGTCGAGGGCCTGCTGCTGTGAGTCCGGGCGAACCGGAGCGGCCGGGGCGGCAGGAGCACACGGCGCAGCCGGACCAGGCGGAGCAGGCGGAGATCGCCGAGCTCGCGGTGGAGCTGCAGCGCCTCCTGCTGGTGTCCTCGCGGATCCTGCGCTCGCACACCGCCTCCCAGGCGGTCTCCGCCTCGCAGTTCTCGGTGCTCGCGCACCTCGATCGGGCGGGGGAGTCGACTCCGGGCGCTCTCGCCGACTTCGAGCACGTCAGCCCGCCGGTGATGACGCGGGTGCTGGGCCGACTGGGGCGAGCCGGCCTGGTCGACCGCACCGCCCATCCCGAGGACGGCCGGCAGGTGCGCGTCACGCTCACCGCGGCGGGCCGCGAGCTCGTGCGGGCAGGCCGCGCCGAGCGCGACGCCTGGCTCCGCTCCCGGCTCGACGGGATCAGCGCCGCCGAGCGCGAGAGCCTGCGCGAGGCGACCGCGCTGCTGCGCCGCACGCTCGTCCCGCCCCGCGACTGAGCACAGCGCAGGTCCGCGACCGAGCAGCGCCCCGGCAGGCGAGCGAGCACAGCTCCGGTCCGAGGCCGAGCACCGCTGGACCCGTGCCGCCGACCGAGGAGGAGGGCCCAGTCAGAGGACGGGGCCCTCCTCGTCTGCGTGCTCCGGGCGGGCCTTCGCACCGGCGCACGCCCGCCCGGGCGGGGTGCTCAGGAGAGCGCGTCGGCCGAGCGGTCCAGCACGTGGTCGAGCACGGCGATGAGCGCGGCGACGTCCGCCTCGTCCACCGCGGGGAAGGTCGCGATGCGCAGCTGGTTGCGCCCGAGCTTGCGGTAGGGCTCGATGTCGACCACGCCGTGCGCACGCAGCACCGAGGTGATCGCGGTGGCGTCGATCGACTCGTCGACGTCGAGGGTCGTCACGACCTGCGAGCGCGCCGCGGGATCGGCGACGAACGGCGTGATCTCCTCACGCCGCGCCGCCCAGGCCTGCAGCATCCCGCTCGTCGCCCGGGTCCGGGCGTCGGCCCAGGCCAGACCGCCCTGGGCGAGGATCCAGTCGATCTGCTCCGCCATCAGCACGAGCGTCGCGACCGCGGGCGTGTTCAGCGTCTGGTCCTTGCGCGAGTTGTCGATCGCGGCGGTGAGGGAGAGGAACGAGGGGATCCAGCGGTCCTCGGCACCGCCCAGTCGCTCGGCCCGCTGGATCGCGGCCGGGGAGAGGAGCGAGATCCACAGGCCGCCGTCGGAGGCGAAGGCCTTCTGGGGCGCGAAGTAGTACGCATCGGTCGCGGAGACGTCCACCAGCGCGGCACCGGCCACGGAGGTCGCGTCCACGAGCACCAGCTGATCCTCGCGAGCACCCTCGGGGCGTGAGACCGGCACCATCACACCGGTCGAGGTCTCGTTGTGGGGCCACGCGTAGGCATCCACCTCGTCGGAGGCCTGCGGGACGGGGCAGGTGCCGGGCTCGGCACGCAGCACCTCCGGCGCGGCGAGGTGCGGCGCGCCCGCGGACTCGGTCGCGAACTTCTGGGAGAACTCCCCGAGCACGAGATGCTGGGAGCGGTTCTCGATCAGTCCGAAGGCCGCCACGTCCCAGAACGCGGTCGAGCCGCCGTTGCCGAGCACGACCTCGTAGCCCTCCGGCAGGGAGAACAGCTCGGCGAGGCCCCGACGCACGCGTGCCACGACGTCCTTCACCGCCGCCTGGCGGTGCGAGGTGCCCATCACCGTGCGGGAGCTCGCGGACAGCGCCTCCATCTGCGCGTCCCGCACCCGAGAGGGGCCCGAGCCGAAGCGTCCGTCGGCGGGCAGGAGCTCCGAGGGGATGGTCAGGGCGCGCAGTGCGTCCGTGCGAGCGGTGCTGGCAGCAGTCATTCGAGGTCTCCTCACGAGGACGGTCCGGACCGTCGACGTGCCGCGGCGGCCCGCGACCATTGTTCCAGGCTCGCGCGATCCGACCGCGGACGGTCCGGGAGACGCCGCGGACGTGCCTGCCCTCGCCCGCCCTCGCGCCGCGACCTCGTGGACGGAGCGGCCCTGCTCACCGTGGCCAGGGATGAACGCCGAGCGCCTCGGGGCGTGGGAGGATCAGGGCATGAGCCGTGCCGATCTCGAGAAGCAGCCGTATGACGTCGCGACCATGTTCGACGGCATCGCTCGCCGCTACGACCTGATGAACGACCTCGCCGCGATGGGACAGGTCGGCATGTGGCGCGAGAAGATGGTCGAGTCCCTCGAGCTCGCGCCCGGTGATCCCGTCCTCGATCTGGCGGCCGGCACCGGCACGTCCAGCGGGGCCATCGCACGGGCCGGCGGCCGTGTCGTCGCCGCCGACTTCTCGCTGGGGATGATGACCGAGGGGCGCCGTCGGGGCGTCCCCGTCCCGTTCGTCGGGGCCGACGCCCAGCACCTGCCCTTCGCCGACGACTCCTTCGAGGCCGCCGTCATCTCCTTCGGCCTGCGCAACGTGCACGCGCCCCGGACAGCCCTCGCCGAGATGACCCGAGTGGTGCGACCCGGCGGACGGGTCGTGGTCTGCGAGTTCTCGACCCCGACCTGGGGACCGTTCCGCGCCGTCTACGAGAACTACCTGCTGCGCGCTCTGCCGGCCGTCGCCCGACGGGTCGCCACGAGCGCCGACGCCTACGACTACCTCGCCGAGTCGATCCTCGACTGGCCGGACCAGATGGAGCTCGCGGAGTGGTTCCGAGAGGCAGGGCTCGAGGAGGTCCGTCACAGGAACCTCAGCGGTGGCATCGTGGCACTGCACCGCGGAATCGTCCCCGCCCTCTGAGGGGGACGGCGGGCGCTCCGCCCGCGGCCGGCGACCGACCCCTTCCTAGGCGCCATGACCAGCAGGGACGCGCTGCACGCGAGGGAACGACACCCACCGCACGCAGCCCGACGGGGCAGGTGTGGCCGAGGCCACCTCGGAAACGGCTGTTCTGGCTTGACGGGGCGTTCGGGGGTGCGTAATGTTCTTCCTCGTGCCCAGGAGATCGGGACAGCGGATCGGCCGGTGGTCGAGGAAGCGGTTCTGGTCCTGACCTGGGGCGGAAGGTTCTCCGAGGAGGATCGCGGCGCGGATCACACCGCAGCGATTTGACTCGGGGGAGCGGAAGTCCTAAGTTAGCAGGGTTGCCTCGGAGCGAAGAACTCGGAAGGGTTTCGGAGCACTGAGTGCGCGTGTTGCTTGATATCTCAATAGCGTGTCTGTTTATCGATGCCATTATTTTGAATGGCA
>NZ_QXCP01000015.1 GCF_003711805.1 Brachybacterium sp. EE-P12
GCGGCGTGACGCTGTTCCCGAGTAGCACCGGGCCCGTGAAATCCGGTGTGAATCTGCCAGGACCACCTGGTAAGCCTGAATACTACCTTGTGACCGATAGCGGACAAGTACCGTGAGGGAAAGGTGAAAAGCACCCCGGGAGGGGAGTGAAATAGTACCTGAAACCGTGTGCTTACAATCCGTCGGAGCCTTGAGGGGTGACGGCGTGCCTTTTGAAGAATGAGCCTGCGAGTTAGTGGTCGGTGGCGAGGTTAACCCGTGTGGGGTAGCCGTAGCGAAAGCGAGTCTGAACGGGGCGTTCAGTCGCCGGCTCTAGACCCGAAGCGAAGTGATCTATCCATGGGCAGTGTGAAGCGCGGGTAAGACCGCGTGGAGGCGCGAACCCACTTCAGTTGAAAATGGAGGGGATGACCTGTGGATAGGGGTGAAAGGCCAATCAAACTTCGTGATAGCTGGTTCTCCCCGAAATGCATTTAGGTGCAGCGTTGCGTGTTTCGTGTCGGAGGTAGAGCACTGGATAGGCGATGGGCCCCACCGGGTTACTGACCTTAGCCAAACTCCGAATGCCGATACGTGAGAGCGCAGCAGTGAGACTGTGGGGGATAAGCTTCATAGTCGAGAGGGAAACAGCCCAGAACATCAGCTAAGGCCCCTAAGCGTGTGCTAAGTGGAAAAGGATGTGGAGTTGCTGAGACAACCAGGAGGTTGGCTTAGAAGCAGCCACCCTTGAAAGAGTGCGTAATAGCTCACTGGTCAAGTGATTCTGCGCCGACAATTTAGCGGGGCTCAAGCACACCGCCGAAGCTGTGTCACTCCGGAGTTTTCCGGGGTGGGTAGGGGAGCGTCGTGCAGCCGGTGAAGCCGCGGGGGAACCCAGTGGTGGAGGCTGTACGAGTGAGAATGCAGGCATGAGTAGCGAAAGACGGGTGAGAAACCCGTCCGCCGATTGATCAAGGGTTCCAGGGCCAGGTTTATCCGCCCTGGGTTAGTCGGGACCTAAGGCGAGGCCGACAGGCGTAGTCGATGGACATCGGGTTGATATTCCCGAACCGATCGTAGGAGGACCCATACCGAGGCAGTCGATGCTAACCACCCGAGCTGTCACCGTGCCCTTCGGGGTGTGGATGGTGGTGAGGCTGGGAACCAAGGTTGTAGTAGGTCAGCGCGTGGGATGACGCAGAGAGGTAGCTTCCGCGGACTTAATGGAATAGTCCGTCTAAGCGTGCAGCCCGGTCCTGGGTAATGCTGGGGCCATGTGGGTGAGACGTGATGGGGATCCCGTATGGGCGTAGGTGAGTGATCCTGTACTGCCTAGAAAAGTTCCGGCGTGACGAATACGGTCGCCCGTACCCTAAACCGACTCAGGTGATCAGGTAGAGAATACCGAGGCGTTCGAGAGAATCGTGGTTAAGGAACTCGGCAAAATGCCCCCGTAACTTCGGGAGAAGGGGGGCCCGATCCGTGAGAGCGGAGAGGGCCGCAGAGACCAGGGAGAAGCGACTGTTTACTAAAAACACAGGTCCGTGCGAAGTCGTAAGACGCTGTATACGGACTGACGCCTGCCCGGTGCTGGAAGGTTAAGAGGACCGGTTAGAGCCCTTCGGGGTTCGACGCTGAGAATTTAAGCCCCAGTAAACGGCGGTGGTAACTATAACCATCCTAAGGTAGCGAAATTCCTTGTCGGGTAAGTTCCGACCTGCACGAATGGCGTAACGACTTCTCCACTGTCTCAACCGCGAACTCGGCGAAATTGCATTACGAGTAAAGATGCTCGTTACGCGCAGCAGGACGGAAAGACCCCGGGACCTTTACTATAGTTTGATATTGGTGTTCGGGACGGCTTGTGTAGGATAGGTGGGAGACTGGGAAGCATTCACGCCAGTGAGTGTGGAGTCGTTGTTGAAATACCACTCTGGTCGTTCTGGATTCCTAACCTCGGTCCGTGATCCGGATCAGGGACAGTGTCTGATGGGTAGTTTAACTGGGGCGGTTGCCTCCTAAAGAGTAACGGAGGCGCTCAAAGGTTCCCTCAGCCTGGTTGGCAATCAGGTGTTGAGTGTAAGTGCACAAGGGAGCTTGACTGCGAGACAGACATGTCGGGCAGGTGCGAAAGCAGGAACTAGTGATCCGGCACCTCATTGTGGAATGGGTGTCGCTCAACGGATAAAAGGTACCCCGGGGATAACAGGCTGATCTTGCCCAAGAGCTCATATCGACGGCATGGTTTGGCACCTCGATGTCGGCTCGTCGCATCCTGGGGCTGGAGTTGGTCCCAAGGGTTAGGCTGTTCGCCTATTAAAGCGGTACGCGAGCTGGGTTTAGAACGTCGTGAGACAGTTCGGTCCCTATCCGCTGCGCGCGTTGGATATTTGAGAAGTCCTGTCCCTAGTACGAGAGGACCGGGATGGACTGACCTCTGGTGTGCCAGTTGTTCTGCCAAGGGCATGGCTGGTTGGCTACGTCGGGAAGGGATAACCGCTGAAAGCATCTAAGCGGGAAGCCTGCTTCGAGATGAGATATCCTTGCACCCTTGAGGTGTGTGAGGCCCCCAGTAGATGACTGGGTTGATAGGCCAGATGTGGAAGCGCAGCAATGTGTGGAGCTGACTGGTACTAATGGCCGATGACTTACAACAACCATTCTTTGCGTGTGTTGTTTGCTGTGTGTGTTCGCGTCCACTGTGCGGTTCTTGAGGAACAACCCCGCTG
>NZ_QXCP01000016.1 GCF_003711805.1 Brachybacterium sp. EE-P12
GTGCGCGTGTTGCTTGATATCTCAATAGCGTGTCTGTTTATCGATGCCATTATTTTGAATGGCAAATCATGACGGATGATACAGCAGTTAATGCTGGTTGTTTGTTTATTTTGTCAGGTTATAGTTTTTCATGTTTTCATGGAGAGTTTGATCCTGGCTCAGGACGAACGCTGGCGGCGTGCTTAACACATGCAAGTCGAACGATGACGGCCGTGCTTGCACGGTCTGATTAGTGGCGAACGGGTGAGTAACACGTGAGTAACCTGCCCCCCTCTTCGGGATAACCTCGGGAAATCGTGGCTAATACCGGATACGAGCGCTCATCGCATGGTGGGTGTTGGAAAGATTTATCGGTGGGGGATGGACTCGCGGCCTATCAGTTTGTTGGTGAGGTGATGGCTCACCAAGACGATGACGGGTAGCCGGCCTGAGAGGGCGACCGGCCACACTGGGACTGAGACACGGCCCAGACTCCTACGGGAGGCAGCAGTGGGGAATATTGCACAATGGGCGGAAGCCTGATGCAGCGACGCCGCGTGAGGGATGACGGCCTTCGGGTTGTAAACCTCTTTCAGTAGGGAAGAAGCGAAAGTGACGGTACCTGCAGAAGAAGCGCCGGCTAACTACGTGCCAGCAGCCGCGGTAATACGTAGGGCGCAAGCGTTGTCCGGAATTATTGGGCGTAAAGAGCTTGTAGGTGGCTTGTCGCGTCTGCCGTGAAAACCCGAGGCTCAACCTCGGGCGTGCGGTGGGTACGGGCAGGCTAGAGTGTGGTAGGGGAGACTGGAACTCCTGGTGTAGCGGTGAAATGCGCAGATATCAGGAAGAACACCGATGGCGAAGGCAGGTCTCTGGGCCATTACTGACACTGAGAAGCGAAAGCATGGGTAGCGAACAGGATTAGATACCCTGGTAGTCCATGCCGTAAACGTTGGGCACTAGGTGTGGGGGACATTCCACGTTTTCCGCGCCGTAGCTAACGCATTAAGTGCCCCGCCTGGGGAGTACGGCCGCAAGGCTAAAACTCAAAGGAATTGACGGGGGCCCGCACAAGCGGCGGAGCATGCTGATTAATTCGATGCAACGCGAAGAACCTTACCAAGGCTTGACATGCACTGGACGGCTGCAGAGATGTGGCTTTCTTTGGACTGGTGCACAGGTGGTGCATGGTTGTCGTCAGCTCGTGTCGTGAGATGTTGGGTTAAGTCCCGCAACGAGCGCAACCCTCGTTCTATGTTGCCAGCACGTGATGGTGGGGACTCATAGGAGACTGCCGGGGTCAACTCGGAGGAAGGTGGGGACGACGTCAAATCATCATGCCCCTTATGTCTTGGGCTTCAAGCATGCTACAATGGTCGGTACAATGGGTTGCGAAGCTGTGAGGTGGAGCGAATCCCAAAAAGCCGGCCTCAGTTCGGATTGGGGTCTGCAACTCGACCCCATGAAGTCGGAGTCGCTAGTAATCGCAGATCAGCAACGCTGCGGTGAATACGTTCCCGGGCCTTGTACACACCGCCCGTCAAGTCACGAAAGTCGGTAACACCCGAAGCCAGTGGCCCATCCTCGTGAGGGAGCTGTCGAAGGTGGGATCGGTGATTGGGACTAAGTCGTAACAAGGTAGCCGTACCGGAAGGTGCGGCTGGATCACCTCCTTTCTAAGGAGCATCACCAA
>NZ_QXCP01000017.1 GCF_003711805.1 Brachybacterium sp. EE-P12
CGTTGACTGTCAAGCTGGTTGGAGTCAGTCGGTTGGTTTGGTCAGGCTGTTTTGACTAGGTGGTTGATGCCGACGGTCGCTGCTGGTCGGGGGGTTCGGGGGCGCGCTCGGAATCGTTCCGGGTGCGCCTCATAGTAGCGCTGCATGCTGGTGTTTCGATCTCTCCAGACCTGCCGCCAAGTCCCGTCATGGACTTGTTGGGGCGTGAAGTGAGCGATCCCGGAATGATAGTGGCGCGTATTGTACCACTCCCTGTAGTCGGCGTCGAACTCCCTGGCTTCATCAAGGGACTCAAAGGTGGTCGGGTAGTTGGGGTGTCGCTTCATCGTGCTGAACGAGGCCTCGGAGAATGGATTATCGTTCGAGACGTATGGCCTCGAGTTGCTCACCTCGACTCCGCGGTCCGCAAACAGATTGTTCAGCAAGCCGGATCTCATCGTCGGACCATTGTCAGAATGGACTACCCTCGGGATACCGTGCTCTGCGAATGCCGCGGAGAACAGGTTGACTGCGGCGTCCGTGTTCTCGGACGGCTCAACGATGCTCGCGATGCGGAACCGCGAGTAGATGTCGGTGATGACGTATTGCTTGAACGCGACTCTCGAGAAGGATGATTTCAAGTCGGTGATGTCCCAGCTCCACGCCTGCCCGGGCCCGGTGGCTGTCACGACCGGCTTCTCCCGAGCAGGGCGAGGTCGGGTCTCTTGAGGGCGGGCGTCGAGGTCCGCGGCGATTCTGTGCCAAGTTCTCGAGCTCGCCACTATGACACCGCGATCCCAGTGGTGGTGGAACGTGTGCTCGACGCTCCAACCCTTCTCTCGGCCGGCCCGGATCGCGGACTCGATCTGTTCTCGCTCTGGTGCGCTCAGCTGATTCGGGTACCCACGATCGCGTTGATGGGTCGGGTTGGTGGTTCGTGGTTGCGGTACGTTCCGGCGATGCCAGGAGCTCCGACTCAATCCGATCAGTTGGAGGGCATTCCTCTTGGGAGGCGAGAAGAGTAGTCAGTCTTCGGACGAGTCCGTTCTCTTGAAGAATGAACTCCCTGGAGTCTGCGTGGGCTGGGTTTCGGGCGGCTTCTGCTCTTCGTGGTCGCGCAGAAGCCGCAATGCTTTTCCCAGGGTAGTGTTCACCTCCTCCAGATTTGCGACTTTCTCGCGGAGGGCTCGGATTTCGGCGTCCTTATCGCGTTCTTTCTTCCTGCGGGCCATCGATCTGCGCTCCTGGGCGGTGGTCTGTGCTCCGTTCTCCACGCGCGGCACGAGGCCTCGGGAGATATCACCATCGTAGACGGCGCTCTGCCAGCGCCTGAAGGTCCCGCGGGAGATCGATTTGTCCTTGAGCCAGGCCATCTTCGTGCCGTACGGAAGAGAGTCGTACTCGAAAACGAGGTCGAGGATTTCGTCTGTGGTCAGTCCTGGGGCGATTGACAAGGTGGGGTGCTCCGTTCGGTTAGGGCAGGCGGTGCATGTTGCCCCGCGCAGTGACTCCCGACCAGCTTGGCGACGAACG